>JADJGA010000011.1 GCA_016708265.1 Saprospiraceae bacterium
TTGAAAGTTGAGCAAGGATCATCAGTCCCATAGCAATCATGAGGGTCTTCCGTTTGCCGAGTTTTGGGCTGATCCAGTTTAGTGGAAAAACTGCCAGAACTCCGGTCACAGCCCAGATAGTGCCATTAATACCCAGCAGGGTAGCACCTGCAAGTTTGTCCCCTGAAAAAACGTAAAATATAGGGATATAGGAACCGAGCAACTGCACAAAATTGAAACCCATGGCAAGGCTAAAAATACTCAGTGTCAAAAATACAAAATTTCTATTTTTTGCAACCATTCTCATATCCTGCCAGAAACGGGTTTTTGGCTGTTGTGATGCTTTTTTAAAACCCGGTTCTTTAAGCTGAAAAAACATCCAAAAAGAAAGCGGGATCAATATGGCGGCAATCATGATCGAAACGTATCTCATCCCGTCTGCCTCATTGCCTCCAGGACCCTTGAAGATCTCCATATTCGCTAAAACAAAGAGCCAGGGTGTACTCATGGCAAAAATATTACCGAAAAAACTCTTTGCGCTGAAGAGTTTTGTCCTTTCATGATATTCCGTTGTCATCTCCATGCCCAATGCGCCATGGGGAATCTCAAAAATGGTTGTTGCCGTATAAAACAGCAATAAAGCAATAAGAATATAACTTAACTGGAATACATGGAAACTATCTTCAGAACCAAACCATTGTTGAACAGCTTCGCCCTTGGGTATCCACCATATCAATACAAAAAATATTGCAACTAAAATGCCGCCTAATAATATAAAAGGACGTCTGCGACCCCACCTTGTTCTTGCGTTATCGGATAAGTGACCTATAATCGGGTCAGAAATCGCGTCCCAAAGCCTTGGAATAATGAGAATAAAACCAAGCCAGAAAGCGCTTAGCCCCAGACTGATATTTCCCATCAGACCTACAAGAATACCAGCTACATTGAATAATGCAATCGGAATTATACCCCCGGCTCCATAAGCGGTAAGCTGTCTGATGGTTATCTTTTCGTTGGTTTGGGTTGACGTTTTATTTTCATTCATTTTTTTTAAGATTTAAAAGAGTTCTACTTATAAATAAGCGATTTTTACCGGGAAATAATCAATATCGTTTGATATATGAAGCCTGGTGGCAGAAATGCAGATTTGATTTTATATACATTGTTGTCTGGTTTTATTCTGTTAATAGCCCTTTATTATTTTCGCTGGGTTCAATTAAGTCCCATAAATTTCCATACAAATCCTGAAATACTGCTACTGTTCCGTATTCTAGTTCTGCTGGTGGTCTCACAAAGATGATCTTTCTGTCTAGCATTTTGTTATAGTCTCTCCAGAAATCATCGGTAAAAAGAAATAAAAATACCCTTCCCCCGGTTTGATTCCCTATACTTTTGGATTGTTCTTCATTTACCGCTTTTGCCAGTAATAAACTACATTCTTTTGCTCCCGGCGGAACTAGAATTACCCATCTTTTATTTTCCTCAAGCTTAGTGTCTTCAAGTAGCCTGAAATCCAATTTTTTAGTATAAAATTCGATTGCCTCATCATAATCTTTAACCACTATTGCTATATGTGCAATTCTTTGTTTTATCATCATTAAACCAACTCTTAGTTTCTGGTCGCTAATAAATAATTTCTAATCTAACCGGTACCTGTTTGATCTGGATAATATTATCAATAAATGACTTATTTTCAATTCCGTTGATCAGTACTTTAGATGGCATTTTTGAACCATTGAAATTTTGAATTTTTAAGCCATTTTCGGGTAATTTCAGGTCACCTTTTATATCGAAAATATATTTATTCTCATCCTTTTTTGATTGAATAGGAAATTTCACCAAAATACGTAGGCATATTCTGTACTGACATGCCTTCAGGAGAATCGATCCAATCCTGGTATAAAGCTGAAGCTATTACCAGTGATTTATCGAGTTCATTTTCATAAACGAACATTGATCTGACAGCATTTATAAAATCACTTCCACACCATGTATGCGGCATATCACCGATGTAAGCCGGATGCCTGTAATCTTTCCATACTACTTCTGCCCAGTGATACCAGCCCTGTGGTCGTTGATCTTTAAGGAAAAAATCTATTAGCTCATGTGCCTTATCCGGTTGATTTAGCATTATGAATGATCCAATTACCCGGTTTTCGTACGGAGTATAATTTATGGAATTGATCCTGTTATCCCTGCGATCCGAGAAGTATTTATAATATTTATCAAATGTATTGAAGATTTCTGGTTTAGGCAGATTATTGAATTCATTACAGGGTGTCAGCAATACTGTTGTAGATGTAGCATCAAAATCGCCGAGTTCAACACATCCCGGAATATAGTCAATATTCTTGTATTTCATCGCAAGATCCAGGCTGTTATATAAATTGGTCTGAAACTGATCCCTGATCGCTTTAACAAATTCAAAATTTTCCTTTTCACCCAAAATAATCTGTATTTCCTGGGCATCTTTAAGTCCTTTGAGAATGAAAAAGTCATCCCAGTATGAGTGCATAGGCTTTGAAGAATATCCCTCATGACTTATAGATTCAGGAACGAGCCCATAGAAAGCCCTGAGACTGTCAGAACCCGTTAAATATTCGTCTTTCAGACGTTCTGATATCAATGATTTAATATAAGCAACTACTTTTATTACATCTTTGTTATGAACTTTCAGAAATGCAGTATCCTTTGTAAAATTGAAATATTCATGTATCAGGTATATCAACTGACCATGGCTGTCATTTTCAGGAACAGGATCAGGACCCCGTGTATCAACCACACAAGGTACTTTCCCATTTTCATAAAGATTTGATGCATACCATTCGATAAAATCACTTACTTCACTGACTATTCCATTTTTTAGTAAAGCCGAGGAGGTAAGTGATCCGTCCCGTATCCAGCTTCTTTCATAAGATCTGGAACCTGGCTGAATGCCGGCTTTGTCCCTGTTTATTAAAATATAAACGATATTTGATTTGATTGTATTGATTATCTGATTGGCAGATTCAGGTAGTTTGAATTTAATATGATTGACTTTTTCATACCAGAAATTTACTGCTTTGTCAAATTCACTGTCAAATTCGCCAGGATCAGTCGAATTTAATCCCTCGTGATAGGGCACTTTTATAATAAAATGATATGTTTCTCCGGCATTAAGAGAGATCTTGTATTTAACAAAAGCATTTCCATCACCATGTTTATCAAAAATTGAATTTTCCAGTATTGACATGTCATTTTCCAGCACTTTTACGATATTACCATCCGCCCCGACCGAAGCTCCAAATTGATCGATAGGTATTTGTGAAAAGATTACCTTATCGTCTACTTTTATTTGATGGTCATCAGTTTTTTCAATTTTAAAAATTTTTCCTGCTCCTCCGGTCATATTGAGGAACTGATAATAGGGATTTACTTGAAATGGTCTTATCAACATAAAAAACTCCATTTCCTTAGGGATCGAACTCAGATTCTGAAAAGAGTACTTTATGTACAATTGAGAGTTCTTTTCAGCTTCGCCACCGGAAGCCAGTTCTGTTTTAAATGAAATATCACTGAAATTCCAGTTCACTGAAGGGATGAACTCATATTTATCAGGATCGGTGCTTTTGCCCATTGATTGAGTTATTGCAACATTGCTCCAGTTATACAAAGAATCATCGATTTTGATCATTGGTTCTACAGAGAACAGTGCTTTTTCAAGCTCTACCATACCGTTTTCGCTTAGCAAAGCTTCCTTTGTGTCGTTGTTAACTCCGCTTATTGTCCAGTAAGAAGCCTGTTCAAGGAAATATGACGGGTAATACCCTTTTTTAGAGTTTTTGGCACAATATATAAGGAAATCATTTTTTGTCATCGAATTTTTTATTTCGATAAATTTTAATTCATTTATGGCAATTACAGCAGGTTTTCTATCCGATAAACATAGAATCTTCATGTAATTAGCCTGGTATTCAGGGAGATAGATAAAACTATGACTGTCAAGATTATTTTCCACCTGATACACTTTATCCCAGTTTAACCCGTCGTCTGACAGATAAATTTCAAAATATTTTGCAGCTTTTCCCTTTTCCCAGTCGATATCCAGTCCCCCGAATTCGCGTTTTGATCTGAGATCGAGCAGAATTTCATGTTTCTTGGATTTTTTGCTTACCCAAAACGTATTTCTTTTATTATCAGAAATATTTGTGATGGTACTGTTTATTGCTGTTGTATTGGCAATAATATGCGGTTTAGGATATACAGTTGTTTCAGAAGGAAGGGGCTCAAACCTAAGATCATCTATCCATACCGTTCCTTTCCCTCCTACAAAAGAAGCTATTGTAAACTCAATCCTGTCAATTCTTTTCAGATTGTGATCATTTGTTGGTCCCCAGGCAAAAGAAATATGCCTTTTTTTAATCCTTATCTTTTTCCATTCACCAGGAAAACTATAGTTTCGGTTATTTACCCACCATACATTGTTACCTGTACTGTCAATAAATTTGATTTCAAAGTTATTAGAAGGTGAGTCTGCTTTAATATAAAATGTAAATTCATAATTATCGGGTAAATCAATCGGAAACAACTTTTGTATGCCCCCATATCCTGTCCCTTTCGTAAAATCATAATCAAAGCGGATTGCATTGCCTGTGATCCCTCTTTCTAATGAGGAATATAAATTAACAGCATCGGATTGTATAAATGACCAGCCTTTTTTGGTTTCAAAATCATCAAGGGATTTTACCTGGGAAAAACCGGAAATGGAAATGAAAAAAAGAAAAACAAAAGAAAAAAAACTAAATATTATCCGGATATTATTTCTCATGGTTATATGTTTTGACAAAAACAAATGACAAAAAATTGGGCAGACAAATCACTATTTCAGATATTCAAAATTCAATTTCTTAAGACCTTTTTGAATAATTGGATCCTTCATTACATATTCCCATATCAAGCCGGTTCTGAAATTCTCTATCATCAGGAGCATAGGACCCTGATCAATACCGATAAAATCATTATTTACCCAATCGGCAGTTGGGTTAAAAGAATCATAAAACCCATATTTTCCCCACAGTTTCTTTCCATATCTGGAGTTCATATTTTTTATGGTTGCAATTGATAATTCAGGAGTAAATGGAAGGGACGACAACACTGCATAAGGAGCAATAGTACCATCTTCAGCAACAGTATGGTCTTTTCCACTGGCACCTCTGCCGGTATAACCTTCAAATTTTTTATCCTCAAAATTATATGTACTTCCCGGTCCGTCAGATGCTGTAAATCCCCAGGTATATGAGTCATAGCCAACCCAGCCTTTAGGATTTTCGATCGCATATTGTTGTTGTGTCAGGGTGGCACGACGTGAATTTTCAAAATAATCAATTCCTTTTTCTTTCATATACGGATCTGTCAAACCTCTGAAATCTATAAATGCATGTGAAAACTGATGTCCGAATAATGGTGGAAAAATAACATGCGAAAGACCTTTGTAGGGTGTCTTCCATTCATAAGTACGTAACCAACCCTCATAACTTTTTTCTACATTGGCCATATTTGTACCGGCAGCTAAAATATATAAGAACAAAGCTTCATTGTAACCATGCCATCCCCAGTTGAGTTGACCTTCTTCAGGTTTCCATGCCATGGAAATGGTATTGGGATGCTTGGAATTATCCGGCATATAAAACAGATCCCATTCCAGTCTGCTTAAAAGTTTATCTGATAAAGTCCTGATCTCCTTTTCTTCATCAGTGTTTTTATTGTAATAATTCCTGGCAAATATAATTCCCATAAACAGGATTCCGCTGTCAATCGAAGAAAGTTCACAGTTCCACTCACGCGTTCCGGTATCCATTTTAAGGAAATGATAATAAAATCCTCTGTATCCAACACCGTTTATATCTTTGTTCTGAGGTGAATCGGCAAAAAATCGCAATGTATTCAAAGTTATTTCTGCAGCCTTTTCCCGCGTGATCCATTTTCTTTCAACTGCAATTGCAAAACCAGGTAATCCAAATCCGGTAGCTGCAATACTAGCAGGTGCCCATTGTGCTGAACGGTCTTTTACAATACCTTTATCAGGATGATGTTCATTGAGAAAAAATAAAAAAGTCTTATACTGAATAGAATCCAGCATTTTTTCATCATCAGTATTTAACTTGTAATCAATCTTACCAAATGATTTGTAATATTGTTTTTCCTGTGATTTACAGCTAAATGATGAAACTGCAATTATAAAAATGATGGTTAAAATAAGTAATTCTTTATTTCTCATAGTTTTATTATTTTATTAAACTTTTCAAAAGTTTCGAACTTTTGAAAAGTTTATAAAGTTTATTTTTTTTTATTATTTAGCTATTGCTTCTTTTGAGAAAGCATCCACTGATAAATTTCCGGATTATCATAAACACGTGTCCAGCTGTCATGATTTGCATCCTGAAAAATTGTAAAATCCACATTTTCCGAGCATTTTCTTAATCTTTTATAAACCTCTTTGGAATAGAAAACATCAATAACATCATCTAATTTTCCATGAAAGATCCAGACAGGAATATCCTTTAATTTACATATTTCCAACATAGGTTTCCTGTCAACAAAACCGGCAATTGGAACTAAGGATGCCAGGATTTCAGGGTGTTCAATTGCAAAATTCCATGATCCCCACGCTCCCATACTCAGGCCTGTCATATGAATTCTCTTCTTGTCAATTTTATTTTCTGAAATTATTTTATTTACCAACCCGTAAAGTATTCCTGTTTCCCAGGATTTTCCCTTCGGACATTGTGGCACCAGGATATAAGCATCAATATTATTTTCTTTGTTATTGTTCAGAAACTTTAGTGGCCCATGAACTTTGAGCAGATCAGGGTTATCTCCACTTTCTCCCGAACCATGAAGGAATATAATTAAGGGTTTCAGAGATATAGTATCGGTTGGTTTATGTAAAATATACTTGTAAAAAGAAGATGTCTGTTGAGCACCAATAAGAAAAGGAAAAAAATATATAAGGAAATAAACAATTGTTCTCATTATCTCAAAAATTATACTTTGAACTGTGGAATCCGAGTTTTTTTAGCCCATTTTTAACGTCCTCGTTTTTCATCAGGAGTTTCCAGAGAAGCTGTGAACGATGGTTTTCTATCATCACTACTATAGGTCCCTGATCTATAGCGAGGAATGAATCTGCGAACCAAAGGTAATGAAGGTTGAATGCATCAATAAAACCATATTCTTTGAAGGTTTTATCACCCAAAACATAATAGAAATACTTTAATGCCTCCATAGACTCAGTTGGAGTATAGGGAATTGAAGAAATTGCTGCCGTAGGAGATATCACTCCATAGTCATTTGTAGGACTATGTGCTTTGTAACCGCCGAAATTGGAATCACTTGCTGTAAGTCCCCAGCATTTTGAACTGTATCCATAATAAGCCCTGGGATCTGCCTTACAGTAAGCATGATTTATCTTTGAATGGTTGACTACCTGTGTCCAGATAATCGGCATATTCATCTGTAAGACCATTCGGATCGATTCCAAGAAATGAATAATGAGCAAAAAATAGAGGGCCACCTAAATCATAACCAAGAGGGATTCTATAACCATAAAAGGATTTGCCGTTCTTAATACCACCATTCCGTGCCCAGCCCTTTGTATAAACGTCTTTGTTAATTGAGTAAGTGGGTGAGGAAGCGGCCATTATATAAGTTATAAGAGCTTCATTATAACCTCCTATCTGATGATTCATTTCCCACTGATAGTTTGGTGACCAGTGCCAGTAAAGCACTTTTTCATCATTTTTCGTGTGCCATGACCATTCAACAGTTTCCCAGATATCCTTTATCTGCTGTCTGATTTTAGCTTCACTGGGATTATTTTTGTCGAAATACTCTTTTGCGCTCAGTAATCCTGCCAGAAGATAAGAAGTTTCCACAAGATCACCCCCGTTATCTTTTGTACTGAAAGGGATAGTTTTACCTGTAACACCATTTAGCCAGTGAGGAAATACACCATGAAACCTGTCAGCTATATTAAGCAGAAAATCGGTAATCAATAATAATCGGTCGACGCCCTGCTGTCGTGTTATAAAACCCCGTTCAATACCGACTATAATCGACATTATCCCAAAACCGGATCCTCCCGATGTAACCAGATCTCCTGAAGTATTCCGTTCCCTTGATAAGCCCGAAACCGGATGACCAAAATCCCAGAAATATTTAAATGTCTGTTTTTGTACGAGTGTTAATAATTCTTCATCGGTGATTTTGGGAAATTTTTCAGCGGAGTCAATAAATGTTGTAAAAGATGATTGAAAGGAATTTAACAGTGTTTTTCCGTTTTTTGCCTTTAAATCAACATCGACAAATAAATAATGCTTAGTCAAATAGCTCAGGTTTTCTTTTGGCTGTATTACTATTGTACTGTCTTTGTCAGTTAAATCAATTCGTGTTTCTATAAGTTGTCCATTACCATAAATTTTTACAGATTGAACAACTGAATTAATTTCGACCGGTGTCGAAAACTTAATTTTAATTTCCGGACTAAGACTGCAGCCCCTCAAATCATGATCTTCTATTCCATTGATCTCATATTTGATCAAAGATAAATCCGTAAGAGGTTCATCTTTTGTGCAATTCAGAAATAAAAGGCTTAAAATAAGGATCAGGAATTGCCTCATCGGGATTTGTTTTTAAAAAAAATAAAAAAAAGGAGAAAGCCGGTATAGCTTTCCCCTTTAAAAAAATGATTTTTATCTGCCTACTTTTTCCAATTCATAAAGTGAATTGATATCTGCATCTGACAAAGCTTTATTGAAAATTCTAACTTCATCAATTTGACCAGTAAACAATTTAGACCAATCTGGCAATGGTGAAGTAAAAGTTCCACTTTCACTAGAACACATAGATCCAAAAAGAATTGTAGCTGTTGTTTTAAAAGTTGCATTGCCTAGCAAAACATCTTTAAATTTTCTTTCTTCCCATGCAGGATTTGATATTTTAATACCATCTCCAAATAAAGTTAATCTAGAGGTTGAACCGTCGTATTTAGCAACAATATGTCCCCATTTACCCCCTTTTTTGAATACACCAACTGGTGGATTTCCTTTAGGATCTGGACGATTATCCTGACCTGCATATTCAGTTCCAATGTAAGGTCTCATTAAAATTTTTGGAACTAAAGTATCAGAAGTTGCTGGAAACCAACCTGTTTCTGCGGAAAGATTAATGTTTCCCCAAATATCAGGAGAAGTTGTTTCTGATAAAGTTAATAATTGAGTAAACTTTCCATTGTTACTCATATTAACCCATGCCGAAATAGTAAAACTTTGCAATTTATCATTTCCAATAGTAATAGGATATGATAAATAACCACTTGATAAATTAAGTGCTTGACCCTTTATTCCTGTTGCAAATGAATTTCCAACATTTTTAGAAGGTACCTTTCCAGATTTTGTTTCAGTTAAATTTCCATTAAAAGGGAAATAAGCCAGAAGACTTGCAGAGCCTACTTCATCTGCATTGTTATAACCACCTATTGGAGGTAATTCTTCTTCATCATCGCAGCTTGTAACTAAAGTCAATGTCATAGACATCAGTAAGAAATAGAGAAAAAATTTGATCGTTTTCATGTTTAAAAAAGTTTAATGAATTAAAAAAAATATTATTAAATTAATTATATCCCTGATTTTGTATCAATCTTCCACCACTCTGTGTGATCTGATCGGCTGGTATCGGAAAAACCTCATGAGTACCCGTTTTGAATGTTTTTCCATCAAGAGCCATTTTTTCTGCTGCCTGACCTGTTCGAACAAGATCAAACCAGCGGTCATGTTCCATTGCCATTTCCCAACGTCTTTCATCATACAATTGTTGCAGTGTAATGGAAGTTTTTGGATTTAATCCTGCTCTCGTTCTCAGAGCATTAACATTTGATATTGCCTCTCCGGCATTTCCCAACTGAAGAGCAGCTTCTGCTCTAATAAGTAAAACATCACTGTATTTCAAAATTCTCAGATTTTTGGCTGTTTCACTTTTATTGCCATTCCATGATTCTGCTGTATTGCTCTGATATGATTTATAATTGTATCTCGGGTTATTCCAGGAAACCGGAGCTTCAAATCCATCCCAGAGAGTGGAAGGTACAAATATTATAGTTGCTCCTCTTCTGCTGTCTCCGGGTTCATATGAATTTGAAAGAGTTAAGGAAGGTGAATTAAATCCCCAGCCATAATCAGGAGTTCCTCTTCCACCCTGTACATCAGTATATCCCTGAAGTCCTTTATTCAATGTTGCCTGAACTTCAAAAATAGATTCTGTTCCATTTTCTCCAATTTCCTTCCACACATCTGCATAATTCTCCATCAGACTGTATTGACCGGAATTTACAACTTCTCCGCTTTTATCAAATGCTTTCTGCCATTTTTTCTGATACAGATAAGCTTTTGCAAGTAAACCTATCGCTGCTCCTTTTGTTGCTCTGCCTAAATCTTCTGATTTATATTCGCTTTTATTCGGTAATCGTGTTGCAGCATCAGCAAGATCTTCTTCGATCTGAGCATATACTTCCTCAACAGATTTTCTTACATAAACTACTTTATTAACTGTTTCGAGGTCGTTTATATCTATTTTGCTTGTAACTACAGGAACACCTCCAAAACATCTGACAAGATCGAAATACATCAGTCCTCTGAGGAATCTTGTTTCTCCTATAAGTCTGTTTTTCAGACTTTCTTCTATTGAAAGCTGTTCCAGATAAAACAAAGCGTTATTAGCCCTGTAAATTGCTGCGTATCTGCTGTTCCATATATCATTTAAAGATGCCATATTTGATTCAAAGTTTAGAGCATCAAGCTTGTTTTTGTCAGAACCTGTATCTCCCGGAGTCGATCCCTTGTCGGCATCATCTGAGGTTATACTTGTAAGACCTATCCATGAAAACGAATACATATCCCACTGAAGCATGATACTGTAAATGCCATTGACCAACTGTATAGCATTATTCGGGTCATTGAGAAAATCTACTTCAGTCTGAGCATCATTTGGAAGTACATCCAGTTCATTTTCGCAGGAATATAAAACTCCAAACAAAAATAATGCAATGATATAAATTTTAAAATTTTTCATTTTTCTACAGATTAATATTTAAACCAAATAAAAAAGTCTTGTTTGTAGGATATGCATCGAGTTCAATTCCTGCCCCTCCCAGCGGAGAACCGGAAATTTCGGGTGAATATCCTGAAAATGGTGTCAACAAAAGCGGATTTAATGCAGTAAAGTAAACTCTTATATTATTCAGTTTCTTAGTAAATGAGGGTAGTGTATATCCGAGAGTGACGTTATTAATCCTGAAAAATGCCCCATTTTCAACATAATAATCTGAAGGCAATGGAATGTCATTGAATGGTTTTGGATTTGTTGCATCTGGATCTGATGGCAACCAGAAATCCTTTAACAGATCCCATTCAACATTCTCACCGCCAAATCTCTGAGCTTTTTTACCATTATATACTTTATTGCCGGCTACACCGTAAGTCTGCAGACTGAAATCAAAATTCCTGTAGCCTGCATCAAAGTTTAAACCCATAGTATATTTTGGTAAGTAAGTTCCTACTATAACTTTTGAATCACTATATGTAAATCTGCCATCTTCATCAAATCCGGTAACTTCATATACGTAAAAACTTCCTAATGATTCACCTTCTATAACTTTTTTGGTATTTACTCCATTACTCAGGTTTCCACCAACAAGATCCCTGAAAAAATCATTGTAAACATCTGAAAGTTTATTGTCATTAACGGAAAAATTACCGCCTAAGGTGAAATGAAATAATTTATTTATCTCTTTTTTCCAGTTAAGTGAAAGCTCAATCCCTTTATTTGTAACCTCACCGGCATTGACATATACATCCCCCGGTGATAAAACAGCAGGATAATCAACCGGAAGTATGATCTTATCAGTCCTCCTGTTATATAAATCTATAGTACCGTTAAGAGCATAATTGAAAAGTTTGAAATCTATACCAAGATCGAATTCCTTCATCTCTTCCCATGTCAGGTTCGGGTCGATCTGGTATGGAACTACAGAACCGGGATTTATAGTCTGATTTAGCCCAAAGGGATAATTGGCTCCTGAAGAGAATAAAATTGTATTAACTGAAGGAGTTCCCCTGCCATTTCCCACAATCCCAAAACCACCTCTGACCTTGAGGTAATTCAAAGCTTTAATATCCTTCAGGAAATCTTCACTGCTGAGTACCCATCCCACAGATACTGCCGGAAAATTATCCCATCTTTTTTCTTGCAAAAATGAACTAATACCTTCCCTTCGCAGTGATGCACTTAAAAGGTATTTTTCTGCAAATTCATATTCAAGCCTTCCGAAATATGCAAGATTGACTACGGGTGTTGAATGATAATTGCTTATAACAGAACCCGGATCGGTTTTCGTATTATTTATGGAAAAATTCAGATACCAGTAATTTGATTGTTCAGGCACATTATACCTTACACCCGAAAGACCTTCAAAATTGTTTACTTTTGATAATGTGGTTCCTCCAACAAAGGTCATTTCATGCCTGCTGACCTGTTTTCTGTAAGTAAAGAAATTATCCCAGTTGTAGGAAAAATTATCATTTCTATACTGTGAAAGAGAGTTTATTTTATCAGGTGAAGTGTAATCAGCAATCTCCCTGGTTGGATTCTGGAAAAGCCAGATTTCTCTGTTTGCTGAATAGGAATATCCCTTCCCCCATTCAAATGTGGCTCCGAAATTGGAATTAAATTTCAAATCCTTATATATTTTTACCTCTGCTGCAAGTGATCCAAACAGATCCAGTCCCTGATTTACTGCATTTGAATAATAAAGATCGGCAGCAGGATTTGATACATTATTATACTTTTCAATTCCTTCCATCGCGTTAATACCTTCACTGTTGACAATCGGAACTGCAAATCTTCCATTTGGATTTTTTACCGGCATAATAGGTGCCTGTTTGTATGCGCTTGTGAAAGCTGTAAGTGGTTTGGGGGTGTTCTTTGAAACAGACAGGTTAATAAATTGTGTTACCTTAATACGGTCATCCATTATTTTGAATTCATTTTTAGAGACCAGGTTTGTCCTATTGTATTTAGTGCCGTTAAGTATGCCATTCTCAATATAATTTGAAACCCCAAAACTGTATGAAGCATTGTCATTACCACCGGAAAAAGAAAGTGAATTGCTAAGCACATCACCAAGTCCTGTTATCTCATCAAGCCAGTTTGTATTGACAGGCTGCCCTTCAAGCTTAAAGAAAGAGCTTGATCCTCTTGCGGTGTTATTATAATATGCAAAGCGATATGCATCAGCCATTTTTACTTTTTTCTGAATTGCCTTGACCCCATAATAATTGCTGAAAGTAACATTTAAAGATCCCTTTTTACCTTTTTTCGTTGTGATCAGAATTACACCGTTTGAACCTTTCTGTCCGTAAATAGCTAATGATGAAGCATCTTTCAAAATATCAATAGTCTCAATATCATTCGGACTGAGACCATTCATACCGTTTGTTTCAACTCCATCGATTACGTAAAGCGGTTCGTAACCACTGAAGACAGTTCCTAATCCCCTGATAAGGATTGTTGGCTGTGATCCTGGTTCATCATTACTGACAATATTGACTCCGACGACTTTACCCTGAATTGCCTGAATTGCAGACTGGGACGGAGTTTTTACAATATCTGCTGATTTAACCTGAGAAACTGAACCTGTAATAGAACCCGCTTTTTTGGTACCATATCCCACAACTACAACTTCCTGCAAACTCATTGATTTCTCAGTTAAAACAACATTGACAAAAGCTCCCTTAGGTTTCAGGATCAAAGTTTCAAAACCGATATACGAGAAAGTCAGCTGATCTTCTCCTGACGTCTGTATTTTGAACTTCCCGTCAATATCAGTTATAGTATTGGCATTTGTGTTTTTACTCATGACATTGACTCCGATCATCGGTATTCCTGATTGGTCATTAACTACTCCCTCAATTGTCTGGGAGTTCAATAGTCCTGAAAAAAACATCGGAAACAAGAAAAGTATAAGTTTTTTCATACAAACAAATTGAATAATTAGTTTTATTCTGTAAATTTACAATTAATAAACTAAAAAACCAAACAAAAACACCTCATCATTACTACATCATTTTCCTGCATCACAGTGTTTATAGTATTTTCACCTGAAATTAATATACAAAATCAGATATTATCAAGGCTGGATATTAAGCATCAGGTTATTCAGACTGACTTCTGTACCTATTCCAAGTTTTTTTCGCAGTCTGTATCTGTGAAGTTCAACGCTCCTGAAAGAAATATTCATAAGGGGAGCAATTTCTTTTGAAGACAGATTCATTCTGAGATAAATGCATAGTTTCAGGTCTTTTGAACTGAGAAAGGGATAGTTCTTTATCAGTTTTTCCACAAACTCCTTATTGCTCCGGATCAGATCTTCCTCAAATGATTTCCAGACATTTTCATCCATGGAAGCGATTTTTATAATTTTTTTAATCCTGGATTTTAGGATTTCAATGTTCTTTTCATTTTTCAGTATATCTTCAATATTACGTATCATTTCAGTTTGTTTTGCAAGAGAAAGGGATTTCACTGCAACTTCTGATGCTTTATTCTGAACCTGAACTTCAAGCAGGTGTTTTTCCAATTCCTTTGCCTGAATTGCATTTTTCGTTTCCATTTCCATTTCAAAGACTTTTTGCTGATGCCTCAGTTCTTCTTTCTTAATCTTCAACTTTTCTTTAAACCTGATATGATTCCATCTGTAGTATAAATATAGAATAAAGCTGAGAATAGAGATATAGGCGAGTATCATATATGACGACAAAAACCATGGTCTGGCAACTTTAATCCTGTATGACAGCGCCTTTATATATTCTCCGTTTTCGTTGTAATAAATATTGACCTGATGATTCCCTGAGGAAAGTTTATTTAAAACAATATGCCCATTGAATACAGGATGCCGTTTTGCCGAATTCTGATAAGAGTAAAAAAGTTCCGGTTTGTTGTATCCATAATGATCTGTAAGTACCTCTATATCCAGATCACTTCGGTATGGCAAAATCCCGGTTTGCGAAAGATATTTTCCCTCACAATATGAATTTATCCATATTTTCGACTTTTGCTTTTTTGATGTATTTGTATCAAATATTAAAAATCCATCATCAAGATTTAAAAACAATTCAGACCTATAAATAAATGCCCTGGAATACTTGTTGACAAATCTGTTGTTAAAATATCTCAGTGGAATTAACTGCTGATCAATAGTCGATCCTCTCATTTTAACTAAACTGAGTAATCCATTGTTCAATATTAGAACTGACGAGTCATTAACAGGAATAATTTCGTTCACCTGATCAAATAACCCTGTGAGTTTGTCACTTAACACCAGTTTATCGTTGATGGCCTCATACCATTTCCTGTCAACAAACACAAATATCTTACCGGCAAGTTTAAGGATTTGAGCATCAAAATCATTTTCAATATTATTCAACAGTGAAAGGTTTTTGATTTCCCTGATATTGAGTTTGTCATCAAGATCAAGCCTGAAAACTCCCCTGTAATTATCAGCCACATACAGAATTCCCTTTTTGTTCTGGACTATCGATTTAAGAGGTTTGGTTATTTGCTTAAGTATTTTGAAATCATTGAGTCTGGCTATGTTCTTATAAACCACTATACCGGAATAATTTGACTGGTAAAAACAATTATCATATTCGCTTCTGAAAAAATTCCATCCGCCGTTTATTGTATTTACCTTCGTCAGTTTACTGTCCCTGTATAAAAATGTACCATCATTATGTCCAATTATAATCTCTTCCTCATTGCTGTATAAATCCCAAACCTGACCTTCGGAGCCTTCAATAAATTCCAGCTTACCATCCTTCAGAGTGAAAACTCCATGATTAGAGCCAATAACATACCCATTATTATATGAAACTATTGAATAAACTGTGCCTAAAATGCCAGTAGGATCAGTAAAAAATGAAAACGGAGAATTTAACTCAATATGAGAAATTCCATTATCTAGGCCTAACCACAGATCCTTTTCTGAATCTGAATGAACCGATAGTATTGTATTATTCTGGAGGCTGTTTTCCTTATTTATATTTTTTACTGTTCCCTGTGATAGATCCACTATATAAATTCCTGAAGCAGAAGTACCTATTATTAAAGTATTATCCAAAATAGCTGCGGATAGTATCAGAGAGGATCTCAGCTTCTCATTTAACCTGTGATCCCATGGAATTATTCTATTTTTACTGCCTTTGAAAACCCCGTCTTTTTTTGTAAAGAAATAATAGTCTTTGTTGATTTTACCGATGGCATGAATAACTTTTAAATAACTCCATGCTTTGACAAGTACAAATTTCCCTTCTGAAAAAATATAAATACCGGAATTAACTGTAGGTACTATGATCTCATCATCCAAAACGTAGCAATAAGAAACCTGAGATGGAAATCTTATCTTTTCAGTTTTTCCTTTTTCCTGATCATATTCATACATTTCGTTGAAGGACTGAAAATAAATCTTATCCCTATGTCTGAAAATTTTCCATATCTCTTCATTTGCAGAACTTCCTGTGAATAATGATTTTCCAGTACTCAGTGAATGATATACTAAATCTCCGGCATTTCTTTCCCAGTAACCAAATTCATTGTATGACCCTGTATATATTCTGTTTTTATCTGAAAATACTGACCTTATGATGGTTTTATAAGGTAAAAGATATTGCCTCCACGAAGCACCGTTGTATTGAAGAAGAAACCTGTTATTTGCAAAATACATCGCATTATCACTGCCCTCGGTGATATTCCATATCTGATTATCACCATTATAATCAGTTTTAGCAAAATTTTCTACAAAAGGTAATATGTCCTGGCTATAAATAAGACAAGGGAAAAAAGAAATTAATGCAATAAACAATTGAACAGGCTTCATAATATATTTACCAAATAATATTACGTAAAAATAGTAATTATTTTTTAATGGCAATAATATTCATAAATAGCTTCCTCCCTGTATTTGGTTTTGATATCTGTTAAAACTTACTTTATTTTAATCTTTAATCATTTTCATAAAGAATTATAACTTCTTCATTGTTATTATCCAGGATTTTGCTCGCAGATTTTATTTCTCCCTTGTTGCTTAAAAACTCAAAATCATAATTACTTTTTTTTCTCAGCCTGAACTTAAGAAAGCGGTTCAGATCATCAGTTGGATTTGGAGAATAGCCAAAATCGATTTCAACACTATCTTTTTTCACTGAAATTCTTTTTGATATCCTGTCTTCTGAATTTTGTTTGCCCTGCGATTTATATAAGACTATTTCTGCCCACATTTCATCTTCACTGAGTTTTTCCTGTGCAAGCTGATTTTCATATAATCTAATATAGCGGTCCGTTACATTTTCAGCATGAATGTCGGTTGAAAGACTATCCCAAACAAGGGGAAAATATGTGCCGGCTGGTTTATAAGAAGCTGCATAAATCCAGTGTTCCGGTTTTTGGATATCTGCCCTGCCTGCATCTGCTACAAACCAGCTTTTATTCAAACCATCGGGATAGTATTCGGTAAAATACCAATGCCCATCAATCCAGACTTCTGTCCAGCTATGGTTTCCACGCATATTTGTCCACATCGGAGTACCTGCGATGCGGGCAGGAATTCCAACTGACCTGAAAGCATCTATTAATAATATCGAAAGGCCTGTACACGTTGCCATTTTCTCCCTGATAGCCTGCATAGGGCTAATATTGACCTTGCTTCTGCGAACATCATAATTTACGCCCAGTATTTTTTGAATATTCAGATTGACAGAATCTATGGCTTCGTAAATAGTTTTGCAGTTCTTGACCAGTGGCTGAAAATATCTGTAAAATTCCTCTCTCCAGTTATCACGGTCTTCATCGAGATTGCAGTATGGCAATACTTCGTTAAAAAAAATGCTGTCTGGTAATGACCTGCACCACTTGAACTCATCTCTGGCAATATATGCCCATTTTATTTGGTCGAGTATGAAATCTGAGGACAGATAACGAAGATCCTTCTCCGGCATGTTTGACAAAAGAAAAATTGTTGCTTCCCGATGCCTCTCTGGAACTTCTTTCATTACATTTTTTATAGTTTCGGCATTATCTTCTGATTTAATCAAAACATCACTCATGACTTTTGATTGTAAAATCCTGGAGCTGCCGCATGAAAAAAACATTACCACAAAAAATAAGCATATAAACCGGACCATGATAATAAAGGATTCGTGATTAAAACTAATTATTTTCTGTAAAGATATCGAAATATAAATGAAGAAAAAAAATTGAAGTTTAGGAATGTTTGAAAATTGAAGTAATGTATTGTGGGAATTCTATAAAGAATGACAATAATTTTGTCAAACCATTTGTTTCAAATACACAAATTTTTGTCATTTTTCTATTGAAAAAAATAAATAATCCTAATTTAAAAAATCTTAGCAATTACATAATTTTTCCCCACACTTCATTTTCGGGAGTTATCCATTCAAGAAGGACATTGACTATTGTGTTCTCAATATTTCTGTATGATTCAAAATTTACTTTGATATAATTGTCGGTAAAACCCGAATAGGTACCCATATTATCAGCCTTTTCAGCTAAAACCTTTCTATTGGTTTGCAAAAATGAATCATAAAACTTACTTCTCTTCTGATTTGACAATCCGGTGAGTATTTCATTTCTCTCCCTCCTGATATTTACGGGTACAGACTCTGACATTGATGTTGCCTGTGTTCCGGCTCTTTCAGAAAATGTAAATACATGAAGATACGAAATATCCAGTCCTTCTATGAACTGATAAGTATCGTTAAAATCAGCATCTGACTCTCCTGGAAAACCCACTATAACATCCACTCCGATACCGGCATGAGGTATTCTTTGCCTCACTGCATCTATCCTTCCGGCATAAAGATCAGTGAGATACCTGCGCTTCATCAGTTGCAGTATCTTATCAGAACCTGATTGCAGGGGTATGTGAAAATGCGGCACCACAGCCCTGGAATCTGCCACAAAATCTATTATCTCATCAGTAAGAAGATTAGGTTCGATAGAGGATATCCTGATCCTTTCTATTCCCTCCACTGAATCCAGTTTCTTGAGAAGATACAGAAAATCTACATTATCCTTATCAATTCCCATGCCGTAATCTCCGATATTTACTCCTGTGAGTACTATTTCCCTTATTCCTTTTGCAGCTATTTCCCTTGCATTCCTAAGTATTTCCTCAGGGTCTCCGCTTCTGCTTTTGCCTCTTGCTTTCGGAATGGTACAATAAGTACAAATATAATCGCACCCTGTCTGTATCTTTAAAAAAGATCGTGTCCTTTCTCCGTATGAAAAAGAATAATGGAAATCACTGATTTCTTCTATCTGGCAAGAAAATAATTTTTCATCACTCTCAGACTGCAAATGCTCCGCCACCCTGAATTTTTCATTTGCTCCCAGTACAAGGTCCACACCTTCTATCCTGATTATTTCATCAGGTTTGAGCTGAGCATAGCATCCTATAACGACAACCCTTGAAGCAGGATTAATTTTTTTTGCCCTTCTAATGATCTTTCTGTTCTTCTTGTCAGCAAAGTCAGTCACAGAACAGGTATTTATTATGAAAATATCAGGATTCTCTTCGAAGTCAACGACATCATATCCACTTTTCATCAGATCCATTCCAATTGTGGAACTCTCGGAATAATTCAATTTGCATCCCAGAGTGTAAATCGCAACCCTCTTATTATCTGACATCAGTAAATATTTAGTCTTATATTTTTCAATATCGTTTTTTTATGGAACATATTTGAATGGCTAAAAAACGTAATTCTCCCAATAATTACCAGGATCATAAGTCACAATTAATTCATTCCGGAATATAAATCAGGCTCAGAAAAATATCAACCAGGTTTCTGTGTTTTCTCATACTCTTTGATATCCTTGAAAGTTTCAGTAACTTTGTTGTAAAACCCTTCAAAAAGAGGTTTGATTTTCGTAAAAGTAGCCTCTGTTTTAGAAGGCAGTGTGCTTAAAAAACTGTATGAAATGGATTTTTCCTTAGCAGATGCTGATAATAGGTTCAGTTTATCTGTTCCGTATAAAATATAGCTGAATATCACAAGAAAAAGCATACCCATTATGGCCCCTCCTGCACTTTTGTTAATAACATTGACTTTCGCAAGTTCGAGAATGTCTTCAAGTTTTTTACCCAAAAATCTTACTCCCATCATAACCAGCAAAAATGTCAAACCAAAACCTAATAGAAAATTTATCCCGGGATGAATCGTAAATAACTTTTCTAAAATATTTATAGTGATGGGCGATAACTTCAATGCTGCAAGAATACCGATAAAAATCGATACTGCCGAGAATACAGTTTTGATTATGCCCCGGGTATAACCAACGTACAAACCGTAAATCAATATTATAACTGCTATTAAATCTATGAACATATAATTTAATTTTGTGGCAAAATTATTATTAAATTATTTAAATCATAGTATTTTAAATGATTATTGGCTTTTCTGTCTATAAATACATTGTCTTTTGCTTAAAACAACTGATATTCAATAAAACTTAATTAAAACCTAAAATCATTTATTTGAAAAATCAATCAATCACAATTTTCTCCCTGTTGCAAATATTTTTTTTCTTTCGGGGAAAATTTTTAGTTATGAAAAATTCTGCTACTTTTACAATCCATTTTCTTACTAAAAATATGTATCATGAAACTATTTAAATACCTGCGAGCTCTAATATCAGTTATGTTTCCTGGCTTTCTTCATTCTCAGACTGCCGGACTTGATGAAAAAATTAACAGTGCATTTGAACCCATTGCCAATGTCATCAGTAGCATTGTTTTTTACTCAATCAGAATTAATGAAACTGTATCAATACCAATAGTTCTTATAATTCTCATTTCAGGGGCTACTTATTTTACCTTTTATTTCAAATTTACGAATATTAAAGACTTTTTCCTTTCCATAAGAATAACAAGAGGTAAATATGATGATATGGAAAGAGGAGCTGTAACTGTTCATACAGAAGAACACCTGATCGATAGTAATGGAGGAGATATACTGAAAACAGCGAAAAAAGAAGATCATATAGGCGAAGTCAATCATTTTCAGGCTTTAGCTTCAGCTCTGTCTGCCACAGTTGGCCTTGGCAATATTGCCGGTGTTGCAGTAGCTATAGGACTGGGAGGTCCTGGAGCAACATTCTGGATGATCCTGGCAGGACTATTGGGTATGTCATCTAAATTCACTGAATGTACTCTTGGTGTGAAATACAGGGATATTGAACCTGACGGAACAGTCCATGGGGGGCCAATGTATTACCTTACAAAAGGTTTTGCAAAAAGAGGCTGGACAAAATTCGGTAAGTTCCTGGCAGTTTTCTTTGCTATTATGACAGTAGGTGGATCATTCGGAGGTGGAAATATGTTCCAGGCTAATCAGGCAACAAAACAACTAATAAATATTTTCGGTATCGAAGCAGGTTATGCAGGTTTTGCAATAGGTATTGTCATTGCCTTAATGGTCGGCCTGGTTATAATCGGAGGAATAAAAAGAATAGCAAGTGTCAGTGAAAAAATAGTTCCACTTATGGCAATAGTTTATGTAGGTGCAGGATTAATAATTGTAGGATTGAATTATGATAAAATAGGCTGGGCTATCAGCACGATTTATCATGGTGCTTTTACGACCACAGCAGTTGCAGGAGGACTGGTAGGGGTTATGGTCCAGGGCATAAAAAGAGCCGTTTTTTCAAATGAAGCAGGAGTAGGTTCTGCATCAATTGCGCACTCTGCGGTGAAAACAAAATATCCTGCAAGCGAAGGCCTCGTATCATTGCTAGAGCCGTTTATTGATACTGTTGTTATCTGTACTATGACTGCTGTTGTTATTATAATAACAGGATATTATGTTCAGCAACCGGGAAGTACAGCCGAAGGAGTAGCTGTAACTTCGCTGGCATTCAATTCAGTGATTCCCCATTTTGATATAGTCTTGACATTTGCTGTTTTCCTGTTTGCTTTTTCGACTATGATTTCCTGGTCCTATTACGGAATAACAGCCTGGAAATATCTGTTTGGAAGAACGAAAAAGATGGATATCACATACAAACTTGTATTCCTTGTATTTACAGTAATCGGTGCTTCAGCAAGTCTTGGGGCGGTGATTGATTTTTCAGATGCAATGATATTCGCTATGGTTTTCCCTAATATCATAGGATTGATAGTTCTGGCACCTGAGGTAAAAGAAGAATATAACAGATATATTGCAGCCATCAGGAATTTTAAAGCCAGACAAGCAAACTAAGGATTTGGAAAAAGTATATCTCTCTCTTGGAAGCAACAAAGGTGACAGTTTAAACTACCTTAACATGGCAGTTAAACTAATTGATTCTGATTATATAAATGTTACCGCTGTTTCGCCTGTATATAAAACTGATCCATGGGGAAAAACTGATCAGGATTTGTTTTTAAATTGTGCTGTGGAGGCAGAAACTAATTTTTCTCCCTGGCACTTGAAAAAAGTTTTCAGAGAAATTGAAAACACACTTGGTAAAGATATAAAGCAAACATGGGGAGAAAGAACTATAGATATCGATATTATTTTCTACGGAAATAAGATCATATATGAAAAAAAATTAATAATTCCTCATCCAAGATTCCATTTACGTAATTTTGTTTTAATACCTTTGTGTGATATTTCAGTTGAAATCCATGATCCGGTTACAAAACTGACATCAGGAACCCTGAAGGATATGTGCAAAGACGAATGTAAAGTTGAGTTTTTTGATACTATAAGATTATATTAAAACCTTAAGTTTTATTTACCATTTTTAAATGAAGATTGATTTTCCATACAGATATATCACAGTTGAAGGCAATATTGGTGCCGGAAAAACTTCATTTACCAAAATGGTCACCAAGGAATATGAATGCAGGCATATTCTGGAGCAATTCGCTGAAAACCCTTTTTTGCCGCTATTTTATGAGAATCCAAAGAGATATGCCTTCACTGTCGAATTATTCTTCATGACTGAAAGATACAAACAGCTTGAAGACAGCCTCATTGCTCAACAGACTTTATTCAGCGATTTTACAATTTCCGACTATGCCTTTGTTAAAACACTTATTTTTGCACGAAAAAACCTTGACGAGAGGGAATTCAAACTATTTCAGCAGCTTTTTATAACACTTGAAACAAATTTCCCTAATCCTGATTTACTCGTTTATCTTCACAGAAATGTGGATATCCTGTTAAAAAATATCAAAAAGAGAGGCAGGGATTTTGAAAAAAATATTTCACGTGATTACCTGTATAATATCCAGGATTCATATTTTGAATACTTCAGGAATATCACAACATTTCCCGTTCTGATAATCGATCTCGGAGATATCGACTTCATAGGGGAATTGCAATACTATGATATTTTGAAAGATATAATTGCTAAAGAATACCAACCAGGTGTTCATCGGGTAAATCTAAGCATTTGAAACGTGAAAAATTTATAATTTACAATTCTTACATCGTAATTCGTAATTAAATAATCATCCTTCTACCTCCAGACAGTAATATCCCCCGCATAAGGAATAACTTCATCATCAAGAAACCTAACCATAGCAAGATAAACATACACTCCGGGGTTGACCTTTAATCCTTTGAAAGTACCGTTCCACCCTTTCCTGGCATCACCAAGGGGAATATTCTTTGTTTCAAACATTAGTTCTCCCCACCTGTCGAAGATTTTCAACTCATCAATCTGGACCGCAGCTTTTTTATTATAGGCGGTAAAATAGTCATTGTATCCGTCATCATTGGGTGTGAAAATATTTGGAATCCTGATCTCACGGTTAGCGACCACAAAAACAGTCATTTCATCAGTATCTGTACAACCGGTACCATTCTGTACCACCGTAAGTGTATATTTTGTGGTTTTATAAGGATATGCTTCAGTACGAAAATCACTTGAATCCCTGAGACTATAATTTGGTGACCAGTATTTCGTAATATTGAAATTAGTTGGGGTGTAACTTCCAGCCAGATTCGTAGATTGCCCCAGTTCAATGGTTTTGTCAGGACCGGCATCGGCAATTAGGGGCTCCGGATCTATAATTGTGACATTTACCGAATCCCTGCATCCTTTGGTATCAACAATATACAGCTTGTATTTCCCTGATGACAATTTTGGAAATTTCGGATTAAAGTAAAAATTTGTATCCTGAATGCTGTATTTGTAAAAAGGAGAACCGTTTTTTCCCGATACAATGATCATTCCGGTTTCATCTCCATAGCAAACGGTGTGCTTTATGCTGTCAACAAGAATCTTAAGCCTCTGATCAAAAGGTAGATCATCACAACAGGGTTCCATCCAGATATCTTTAACTACAGTTTTATTACATCCTTTATCGGTCTTCACTGAAAGAACTACTGATTTCATTCCGTAAGTATCGTAAAAAATCTTTGAAGGATCTTTCTTTTTGTCTGTCTTGGGATTTGCACCCGTGCCCATCACCCAGTTCCATTCTACAATAGAACCTAAAGGATATTGAGTTTTATTTACAATTCTTATAGAATCCTCACATCTCAATCCTGTCGGAGGATCAAAAATAAAATCCGGTTCAGGTCCCTCAAATTCTCCGGTACCACCAAATTCAATTGAAAAGCCTTTACCGGATGCAGACCAGTTGTTGACAACCAGTGCATATGCCCTGCCGGCTACCATGTCGATATATTTTACAAAACCATCCTCTCCCTTATCGCAGTCCAGATCCTCCTCAAGATCAGTAGAAAGCAGGCTTAACCCTGTTTTTGGTCCGCAGACGACATTGTTTCCTCCAAAGGTAGCATCACATCTTAAAACAATTTTATTGCTACAATTATTAATACCTCCGGGCAATTCATAAACTACAAAATCAAGGTCATCAATAAGCAGATTTGGAGTTAGTATAAATGTTAATGTACCATTATTTTTTGCTATCCATTTGAACCAGGTCGTCTGCTTTTCCTCATGAATACATGTATTTGTAGTCTCTGTTTTATCCTGACCGGCTCCGGACAGATATTTTATTGTAAATGGTGATTTATCACAAAGAAGAGAAGCAGATACACAATCCTGCCCAGGCTCAACAGGAGGAAAAAAGTTCTTAATACACAACTTGAAAGTTCCAACACTGCCGTTTTGGGCATCCACTCTGAGCAGATAAGACTGTCCGATCGTAAGTGCACCTTCGTTGAGTTCTACGGCATCGCTGTTATTGAAATCTGCAGCACATTGTGTGCCGTATAAAGTCCCAAAACATCCGTTATCTTCATATATCTGCATCAATGGATCAGATATTGTTCCGTCAGTATCCGAACCTGAAACTATTACTGTAACTGCTGTCGCTACAGCTGTAAACCTGAACCAGATGTCATTGTCAGAGGCATCCCAGCAGTCAGGTATCCCATATCCGCTTGGAGTCGCTCCGACTGTAGTGAACTCTCCATTCTTTGAACACCAGTCCTTGACATTTTTAAGTTCGATGGCATTTTCACAGTCATCACCTGCAATCTGTGCAAATGAAACAGTTTGGAAAATACTTAAAATGATGACAATCGTAATGTATTTGTACATACTCATTATAATATTTACTTGTTGATTCAAATATACAACAAATAAAACGAAAATTTGTGGAATTTATTCATAACTTGATTCATTTAGATCATAATGACAAATACTTACTTTCACTAATCTTTAAGTTTTATTACAAAATATCTCAAATATATCCATTATTGTTAAGAGTTAAAGATATATTGGTAATTCATTATTAGTTTTTCATTTTTCAATAAAAAAATCAATTATTATTTCAGGAACAATTACAACCAAACTTTAGTCCCCTCTGTGCAGTTTTTGCACATATCGATCTTGTCACGGCCTTTTAATATAGCAGAACGGAATTTATCGTATTCAGGATTTTTCCAGACTTCCTGAAATGAATTTTTCCTTAAATCTCCCAGTACAAATTTCGCATCTTTATCGAAACAGCAGGGCACAACCTTGCCATCCCAGGTGATGACATCAGAGTGCCACATCTTCCAGCAACTGTTTTTAATACTGTTTTTAATTGAATACCTGCCATCTGGTAGTTTCCTGTACCGGGAATACTTATCTATCGACGGTATCAGGTCATTTCCATTTTCATAATCATAGATCTGAGCAGATTTGTACAATACTTTATCCACCCCAATTTGATCTGCAAGTTTCTTTACATCACCTATCTGGTGTTCATTTGGCTTTACCACCAGGAACTGAAAAATAAGAAAAGGTTTTTTCGATTTTAATTTCTTTTTCCAATTGATAATATTTTTTGTTCCTTCCAGTACTTTATCCAGTTTACCACCTATGCGGTATGATTCATAGATTTCCTGGGTAGAACCATCAAGGGAAATTATCAGTCTGTCCAGTCCCGATACTACAGTTTTCCTGGCATTATCATCTGTAAGAAAATGGGCATTTGTTGAAGTTATTGTATATATTTTTTTTTCTGAAGCATAACTTACCATTTCTAAAAAATCAGGATTAAGATATGGCTCTCCCTGGAAATAGAATATGAGGTAAATCAAATCTTTATGCAATTCATCGATGGTTTTTCTGAAGAAATCCTGATCGAGATTGCCTGTCGGACGGGAAAAAGCCCTTAATCCGCTTGGACATTCGGGACACCTAAGATTACAGGTTGTTGTAGGCTCAATAGATATCGACACAGGACTGCCCTTTTGATGTATCCTGCTGGTAAATTTTGAAAAATAATACGATGAAATCAACAGACACAGATTATTTGCTTTTCTAAAACTAAGTTTCGAAAAGAAATTTAGAAAATCAAATATATGTGATGTTTTAAATATCATCCGGTAAAATTAGAAAAGAATCGTAAAAAAACCCAATTATATTTCCTTTCTGAGCCGTCCTACCGGAATATTCAGGTGCTCCCTGTATTTTGCAATAGTCCTGCGGGCAATATTATAGCCATTCTCAATGAGCAATAATCTCAATTGTTCATCAGAATACGGATCCTGCTTATCTTCATTTTCTATAATACTCTTGAGTATTTCCTTAACTTCAATTGTTGAAGCCTCTTCGCCGTCCTCCCTTGTGATAGATTCAGAGAAAAATTCCTTCAGCCTCTTTATACCAAATTCTGTCTGAACATATTTTGAACTGGCTACCCTTGAAATTGTAGATATGTCAAAGCCTGTGATATCAGAGATGTCCTTCAGTATCATCGGTTTTAAACGGCTTTTATCACCCGTGAAGAAGTAATCGTACTGAAACTGCATTATCGTATACATCGTTTTATACAGTGTCTGCTGCCTTTGCTGGATTGCATCGATAAACCATTTTGCGGAATCTATCTTTTGCTTAATAAAGAAAAGAGTACTTTTATCCTGCATGGATTTTATAACATTGCCGTCACTTTCCTTATATGATTTAAGAACATTCAGGTATGAATCGTTGATATGCAATTCAGGGATCTGACTGTTATTCATCGACAATTCGAGTTCTCCGTTTTTATTCTCAATGATAAAATCCGGAACTATATATTCAAGAGTATTTTCTGTGGCAACTGAAAATCCGCTTGCCGGTTTAGGATTCAGTTTCAGAATCTCATCAATAGCTTCCTTCAGTTGTTCCTTTGTTACAAATAGGTTTTTTTCAAGCTTGATATAATGCTTTTTTGAGAATATTTCAAAATGATTGTTCAAAATGCTCATTGCCAGTTCCTTGGCTCTTACATTCTCTGTACCCTTTTCTATACTGTCCTTTAACTGAATAATAAGAGTTTCCTGGAGGTCACGAGCTGCTATTCCCGGAGGATCCAGTCTTTGTATCCTTTTTATTATTCTTTCAACATCCCTGTAGCTCACTATTACATTGTACAGGAACAAAATATCATCAATAATATCAGTAATTTCCCTCCTGAGATAACCATCATCATCAATTGTTCCTATTATCTGTCGTGCTATTATTTCATCTTCTTCAGTCTCAAGCCCAAGATGGCCGATTTGCTTTTCAAGATGATCTAACAGGGATTCAAAATCCACAACCGGAAAACTGGTTTCATAACTCGTGTCTGATGACGAATTGGATACTCTGTAAGAAACCGGATCATCTTCAATATATTCGTTTATGTAATCATCAAGTTCGAAGACCTCCTCCCTTTCTCCTCCTTCATCATATAAATCCTCCTTTTCACTATCATTGTCAACACTTTCCCCTTCATACGATTCATTAAAACCTTCATCTTCCTCAAGAGCAGGATTGCTTTCCAGCTCCTCCTTGATCCTCTGAACAAGAGATGTTGAAGGCAACTGGATGAGCTTCATCAATTGCATCTGCTTGGGAGAAAGCTTCTGGACTAATTTCTGACTTAACTTCTGTTTTAACATATTCTCACTTTCACATATTAAACATCACCACTGATGTTTTCGTTCATACAATTATTTCAAAAAAAAATTAGGTAATGCAAAATTATATTATATTTTTTAATAATACAAATAAAATTGTAATTAAATATTTTATACGTTATAAAAATAATACATTTGTATATTCATTGCATAAAAAAGGCTGCCAAAATTGACAGCCTCTTTCAGTAAAATTAAATATTAAATAAAATGTGAAAATTACATCTTTGTCACTCTGATATCTATCCTTCTGTTCTGTGATTTGCATTCAGGAGTATCATTTGCAGCACAAACAGGATGTTGTTCTCCGTAACCTTCCGAAGCCAGTCTTTTTGAAGAAACACCAAGTTTTTGCAATTCGAATGATGCAGACTTAGCTCTCTGGTCACTAAGTTTCATGTTCATTGCATCATCACCATCAGAATCAGTATATCCTCCGAGCTTAATATTCACCTTGGGATAAGCTTTCAGGATTGCAGCGATATTCTTGAGCTGCGACTGTGATTCAGCAGTCAGTGTGGATTTTCCCTTTTCAAAATACAAACGGTCAAAAGTAAACCATGTATTTTTTAACTTTGTTTCATCAGTAGTTCCTGTTTTGATGAATTCAACCAGCTTGTTCTCAACACTTTTTTCTCCAACTTTCAGTTCAGATTTATCAGGTAATGACAATGTGATCTCTTTTCCAAGATCTGTTACCCAGTTTCCTGCAGCATCTACAGTACCTTTTATATCGGCAACAGTTGAAGCAGCAGTATCCACAACTTCTGTTACTTCTGTTTTTACAGTATCAACCATCCCGTTAGCTGTATCCATCACTTCCTTATTATTGCAGCCTCTTAACAAAGCCCATAAAAGTACCAGTCCTATCAGTAAAGCCAGCCATGGCCACATTTTCTTAAAATTAAAACCATTTCCTGATGATGTCACATTTTCATCATAATTGAAACCGCTGAAATTGGTAAGATTTGCTAGTCCTGAAGGAAGCAGTGATTTTACAAATGTGCCCTGACCTCCGAGTAAACTCATCAATCCTGACAAACCCAGATTCTGGCTTTTCATTTGTTTTCCAATCAATCCCATCAGAAATGGAGCAGCTAAACTGATCAGTGATGACACTGAACTTGATTTTACTCCCTTGTTGCCTGATATCCAGTCAACAATTGAACCAAGTTTATCACCAAATAACATCTTAACTATAGGCAGGCCTAAATTTGTGATTTGTGAGAATTTACTTTCTCCTCCACCTGTTAGCCCTGATAATCCTCCCAGTACGTCACCATAATTGTTTTTTGCAAGCATATCGAGTATGCCAGATGCACCTGATTGTGTGCTTCCCTTTTGTATTAATGAACCAAGTATTGCCGGTGCTACTGATTCAAGTACACCTTTAGTTGATGTTTCGCTTTCGCCAAGATATCCGCTGGCTGATTTAGCCAATTCCCCTATGACCTGATTTTTGAATAGATCCAGAATGTTAATTGCCATTTTATTTATTTGTTTTGTTAAAAAATAAGGATAAAATACCTCACAGATATTTTAATCCTCTATTGAAACGTTTAATTTTCAATAAGTCACAATTTTTAGAAAAATTATCTATAAATATAATGATATATTAAATCATGCCAGCATAAATTGGCTAAAATAATAATTTTCCGGAATGATATTCAATATTTTTTATTTAACCGAACCATAACCCTTACTACCTTGTTAAGTTTCTACCATTTCACCTTCATATAAATCACCTCAGATATAAGACAATATCAGGTTATCCTTTCCTTTCTATTTTTTCTGTTCTGACAGCAATGCTTTTATCTGATCTATCTCGGCTCTGAGTTCTTCATTATCTTTTTTTAGCTTTTCAATAATAGTTTGCTGTTCCTGTACGGCTTTTACCAGCGGAACAACAAACTCTGAATATGCTAAGCTATACAACTTACGATCATTTTTGGGCTTGCTGACACCACTGAAATCATAATCTGCTTCAACGGCAGCCTGCTCAACTTCCTGTGCCAGGAATCCACTGTGTCTTGTGATTTCCACTTCATATTTTTCATCATATTGGCTTGAATCCACTATCCCGGTCAATTGATCCATTTTGTCTTTATCAAAATGAAATGTAACAGGACGCAGGCGTTTTATAAATTCAATTCCCTTCACATCCTCATTGATATCCTTTTTCACTCTGGCATCTGAAGTATTATACCAAGCAGATTGACCCCCTATCCAATCCACGCTGTTATTTCCCAGCCTGATAGTATTGGAAGCACCTGGCTCAGCATCATAACCTATGCCGGCTGCATTGGTATAGCTACTTCCAGAGCTAAAAGCTGAATGCCCTATTGCAGTGTTGAAATCCCCTGTGGTGATGGAATAAAGTGCACCGCTGCCATTAGAAGTGTTGTAATTTCCCGTAGTGTTTGAATAAAGGGCTGCATTTCCATTGGCAGTGTTGAAGCTACCTGTGGTGTTGAAATAAAGGGCTTGATAACCATTGGCAGTGTTGTCAATTCCCGTAGTGTTTAAATAAAGAGCTGCATTTCCATTGGCAGTGTTGTCATATCCCGTAGTGTTTAAATAAAGGGCTGCATTTCCATTGGCAGCGTTGTTATAACCCGTGGTGTTGAAATAAAGGGCACTCCTTCCATTGGCAGTGTTGTCATCTCCCGTATTGTTGAAATAAAGGGTTTGATAACCATTGGCAGTGTTGGAATTTCCCGTAGTGTTTGAATAAAGGGCTTGATAACCATTGGCAGTGTTGAAGCTACCTGTGGTGTTGAAATAAAGGGCTTGATAACCATTGGCAGTGTTGGCCAATCCCGTAGTGTTGGAATAAAGGGCTGTACATCCATTGGCAGTGTTGGCCACTCCCGTGGTGTTTGATATAAGGGCTCTAGTTCCATTGGCAGTATTGAAGCTACCCGTAGTGTTGGAAGAAAGGGCATTATGACCATTGGCAGTATTGAAATATCCTGTGGTATTGGAATGTAGGGCTGCAGCACCGACTGCGGTGTTGGAAAATCCAGTGGTGTTGGAATATAGAGTCTCTTCACCATTGGCAGTGTTACCCCCTCCCGTGGTGTTTGATATAAGGGCTCTAGTTCCATTGGCAGTATTGAAGCTACCCGTAGTGTTTGAATATAGGGCATTTCTGCCATTGGCAGTATTGGAATATCCTGTGGTATTGGAATATAGGGCTGCATATCCATTAGCAGTATTGTCACTTCCGGAAGTGTTGGAATAAAGGGCACTCCTGCCATTGGCAGCGTTGTAGCTTCCCGTAGTATTGGAAAACATAGCTGCATCTCCAACCGCAGTATTGTATTTACCAGTATTGTCAGCAGGTGTAGAGCTTCCCCTGAGTGATTCAGCACCTACTGCTGTATTGTAGGTGTTGTCACCGGTAGTAGTGTTGTCTGCATTTAACATCGCTTGAAAACCAATGGCCGTTGAGCGGGAATTTGCCTTATTAGAATATAATGCATTAGACCCGCTGGCATAATTGTAATTTCCAGTGGTATTGTAGAAAAGTGCATACGTCCCATGGGCCGTATTCCAGCTTCCAGTGGTATTGTAAAAAAGTGAATACAATCCAACAGCGGCATTGTCAGATCCGGTGGTATTGGTGAAAAGCGCTGCAGATCCAATACCTGTATTTTCGGTTCCAGTGGTGTTTTTATGCAGTGACCTATACCCATAGCCGGTATTATCATATCCTGTTGTATTGAATTTAAGTGACTGATATCCACTGGCCGTATTCCAGCTTCCTGTGGTATTGGCCTTCATCGTCTCATATCCGATCCCCACATTCAGGTTGGCTGTTCCATCATCAGCCTGACCGGCATTGATACCAAGGAAAACCGAAGATCCATCATCAGATCCATCACTATCTGATTTCCCATCTGTCAGATCGTCGATCTTTTTAACAGATGTGGAAGTATCAGTCAGAAGTATCCAGTCAGAACCGCTGTAATAATAAAATCCTTTAGCACCATCAGTCTGGTAAACCAGCAGTCCGGGCGCAGGAGATGCTATTAAATCTCTCTCAGTTGACGTCATCCTGGGTATCAGGATACCTTTGGTTGTACTCTTCACATCCAGCATGGCACTGGCATCCGGAGAAGAATTGTCGCTGTTTATCCCCACATTGCCTTGCGAAAAAGCAAAAAATACGAAATGAATAATTATCGCTGTCGCTATACTGATTTTAATGTTTTTCATGGTATTTAGTATTAAAATGAAAAGATGATAATTTTAATTATGAATATTTAAATAGTTACACATTTTGTCTTCTCAATTACATCAGATCTTATCTTACAGAAACACTCAAATAACTAGAGTTTCGGTTTTTTACCGGGTAATCATAAATCGGGGTAACAGTGATACTTTCCGGATAAAAAATGGTATTCTTCAATTCTGCATACAAAGTTATACTAAAGTCAGTTTAAAATCAAGTATTATTTAAGGATAAAAGTCAAATGTTAATTTTTAAAGCTTAATTTCAGAAATGCCTCCAAATTCCTTTTAATGAAATAGTTGGATATTGGTAAATCGACCCGGGTTTCAAACTTAATTAGTTCAAAATTGTTAATTTTTTATTTCATGCATCTCATTATGAACCTGGTTTTAAAACTTATCAGACTAAAGTTCTCTCTTCTTTCAATAATATCACCGGCTTATGCTTCAGGACAAGCCCTTAATTTATTTCAGAGGCCTCATTTTCAGAAAATACGCGACAGAGAGAAGGATTTTCTGGAGAAAACAAAGATTTTGAGATTGCCATACAACCCTGAAGATATAATAATTTATGAGGGAGGCAATAAGGACGGCAAAAAGGTATTGATGGTCCATGGTTGGGATTCCAACCCTGGCAGCATGGCTGGAATTGCAGAGGAACTCATAAATCAGGGATTGCATGTGCTTGTTTTCAATGTACCTGCTCATGGTATTTCAGTTCAAAAAACTACCAACATGCTTTATGTATCTGATATCCTGATAGATGTACTGAAGAAATTCAATCTGAACGAAAATATTTCTGTTGTATCGCATTCTTTCGGATCAGGAGCCATAAGCTTTGCTCTGAAAAAATCAGGGATTAAAGTTGATAAACTGGTTTTTGTTACCTCACCCGATAAACTTTATGACATTTTTAAGGACTTTGCTTACAGGATTGGTCTGACAGATAAAGCATTCAGAATAATGTGCGAAACAACAGAAAAAAAATTCAACTACTCATTTGACGAGATGCAGATCTCAAAATTGCTTGAATCATCACATTTTAACAAACTGCTTCTGATACACGACAAAAAGGATATGATCTTACCATTTAAAAACGCAGAAGTAATATCCCGCATCAGGAAAAATACCGAACTATATGCAACTGAAGGCAAAGGTCATTACAGAATTCTCTGGGATGAAACTGTCATTGGAAAGATCAAGGATTTCCTGCTTCAATAAATATATGCTGATTCCGGAATTACAACAAATTGAACAAAATTGAGTTAAATTTTAAATATTCTGTATGATTAAAAAAGAAGCAGCAGTAATTTTTTTACTTTTTATTTCATTTTCCTTTTTTTCATGTAAAACGGCCCGATCTGTTGCAGGAACAGGAAATTTTGATAAATTGAGCGACAGCCTTATTATGGGAAAACTTGCAGAATCAAATCTTCAATTCACTTATCTTAAATATGACTGCGATGTTAAGTTTTTAACTGACGGAAATGACATCGAAGGTAATGCTGAAGTACGCATGAAAAAAGATGAATATATTTGGATTGCTGCGAAAAATTCGGTTTTGAAATCGCCAGGGTTTTGATCAGGCCAGATTCCTTTTTCCTCCTCGACAGATTCAACCGGAATTATACTGCTGAATCTGTTGATTACCTGACAAAAACCTATGGACTTCCATTTGGTTTCAAGGAATTGCAGGATATAATGGCAGGCAATAATCTTGTAAATGATCAGCAGGTCAAAAGCAGGAGTTTTTCTGATAATAATTATTTGATCGAAACATCTGGTTCAAAATTTAATGTCTCTTATGTCCTGAACAACAGCTTTTATACTACTTTTGCAAGGATTTCTGACAGTTTGAGCAAATCGGTTGAAATCAAGTATTCCTATTTTAAAAAAATTGAAAAAAGAGAAATTCCGAACACAAGAGTTTACAAGTATTCGGGGAGCTCTTCCGAAAATTCTGTTATTGAAATCAGGATCAATGAACTTTTGATTGACAAACAACATAAAATTAAGTTTGAAATTCCTTCTGGTTATGAAAAGATTTAATCTGTACTTTTTCTTTTTCTTCTTGTAAGTCCTGTTTTTCTCAAAACCGAGCTCAGCTTGAACAGGAAAGATTGCAGATCATTGACAAAATAGAATTTATTACAGGTATCCTGAAGAAAAATGTTGCCGACAAGGAAAATACTCTCCTTTACTTCAATTCACTTCAACAACAGATAGGAACAGGGAAAAAATCCTGAAAAACCTGAAATTGCAGATTTCCGGTCTGACCAGCGAAATCGCAGAAAAACAAAAGACACTTGATACTCTCGAAGAAAATATTACCCAGCTCAAGGAAAAACAATCAAGGCTTATACGAAGCAATTACCTTAATACTATCACGAAAAACAAATATCTGTTTTTGTTTTCTTCAAAAGGCTGGGATGATTATCTGGACAGGAAGCGCTACTTAAAACAATACAATAAATTCATCTTTGAGAAACTGAACAGCCTTGAAAAACAGGAAAAGGAAATTCAGAAATTATTGAAAGAAATTAATACAAATAAAGCCGAAGTTGAAAAACTTGCTGTTTCCGAAAATGAAAATCTGATCAAACTCAATGAAGAATCAAAACTAAAAACCCTGACTCTGAACAATCTAAGCACCAATGAAGCAAAATACAGGGCTATCCTAAATACTCAGAAAATACAGAGAGAAGAATTAAACAAAAGTATTGAGAATATAATAATAGACAGATTGAAAAACAGCTCAGGATCATTAACTGATACAGAAAAAAATACCGGTTCGGAAAACATCTCTGCATATAGAACAAAACTTTCGTGGCCTGTATCAAAAGGATTCATCTCATCAGGTTTCGGGAGACATTCACTTCCGGGCATGCCCGGTGTATATACCAACAACAGCGGGATAGATATTATCACAAATCCCAATGAAACCATCAGGGCGGTTTTTGATGGTGATGTTGCAGGATTGATGTATATAAACGGCTATAACTGGATGATAATTCTAAAACACGGTGAATATTACAGCGTATATTCAAAACTTGAAACTGTCAATATTTCGAAAGGGGACAGGGTTGCAAAAAATCAGCCCTTAGGAAAAATAAGCGAAAATGGTGAATTTCACTTTGAAATATGGCATCTTAAAACCAAATTAAATCCTGAATTGTGGCTGAACAGGTCTATAAATTAAATAAGATCCTGCAAACAATTCCATTTATCTCAGTACAAAGATTATTTATTACAAATGAATTATGTTAGACAAAAAAGACAATAAAAAAACATTACAAAAACCAGACGAAAAAGCGATCCTGATCGGAGTTTTTCCTGAAGAACTCTGAAAGCTCAGGACAGGCATATCTCGACGAACTCGAATTCCTTGCCCAGACTGCCGGTGCAATAACAGTCAAAGTATTTACCCAGAGACTTGAACAGCCGGACTCAAAATTTTTCGTCGGAAAAGGAAAAATAGAGGAAATTAAGGGAATATATCGAAAACAGAGGTGATATTGATATGGCAATATTCGATGATGATCTGTCCGGAAAACAGACTTCCCTGCTTGAAGAACTGCTTGGAGTTAAGATCATAGACAGAAGTACACTTATACTGATATCTTTGCAAAAGAGCCCAGAAATCAGAAGCTAAGGTTCAGGTCGAACTTGCACAGCTTCAGTACCTGCTGCCAAGGCTGCGCGGATTATGGACACACCTCGAAAGACAGCGCGGGGGTATCGGAATGAGAGGGCCGGGTGAACAGGAGATCGAAACAGACCGTCGTATTGTAAAATATAAAATAAAAAACTTAAGGAAGACCTCATTCAGATAGAACAGCAGGATAAAACCCAGAGAAAACGAAGGGATGAACTTATAAGGGTTGCCCTGGTAGGTTATACCAACGTAGGTAAATCCACCCTGATGAATTTGCTTACCAAATCTGAAGTCTTTACTGAAGATAAACTGTTCGCTACTCTCGACACAACAGTCAGGAAAATGGTGATTGGCAATATGCCATTTCTTATGTCCGATACTGTCGGTTTTATCCGGAAACTTCCCCATCATCTTATTGAAAGTTTCAAATCTACTCTTTCTGAAGTCAGGGAAAGTGATATCCTGCTGCATGTCATTGATGTTTCTCATGCACAATTCGAAGATCAGATCAATACAGTAAACGTGACCCTCAGGGAACTGGATGCAATGGATAAAACAATCATACACGTATTCAATAAAATAGATCTTTTCCGAAAAATATCTTTTGATGATCTGCTGGATGAAGAGACTAAAGTTGAACTTATGGAGAAATTTATGACTAATATGAGAAATCAATTCGGAGAAAGGATCATTTTTATATCAGCCAGGGAAAAGGAAAACATCGATAATTTACGTGAATTGATAAAAACTGAGGTCGAAATCAAATATAAGATCAGATACCCGTACAAAACACAGTACTGGTAATCTTAAATCATAAGTTTGTCCTGACTTTTATCTCAGCCTGTCCATTGACCTGACAGTTTTTTCATCCCTGCCTATGAACCTGACAGCCAGAATTGCAAAAACTATACTTACAAATGGCATGTACAGGGCTATGGAATCCTTTATCTCTCCTTTGCTCTCAATAAGGTTTTTTGCCTCATTATAGAATAATACAGCAGCTACTACAAGCACCAGAACACTAAGTACGATAACCAGGTAACTCAATTTCAATTGCAGAACTCTGTTCCTGAATAAAAATATAGCTACCAGGGCACTTAATCCACCCAAAGAGCTCAATACAATCAAAAATATATTGTCGAATACATCATAGTCCAAATCAGCTAAAAAGCCGGCACTTTTAATGTCGCTTACTGCAAATGGAAACTGGAAAAGTGCTGCAAAAGCCATAAAAGCTAAAAAAAGAAATATCGTCTGCAATCTCTGTATCATATCTGAAAATTTTAATTTAATGCAAATATGAAAACAAGTTTTCACTCCTGTTTGTTTTCGGCTATAAAAAATTAAGAAAACATCGATTTGTAATTTATAAATTCGATCGACCTATTTACATCCATGTTGCAATATGCTCAAAAAATGGCAGATGATTAAATCTTTTACAGAAGCCTTTTCTTGCTCCGTGAGAATGGGCAGGAGACTTGAAGCAAATCCTCACTCTAAATCCCTGCTGCTTCATCGGTACAGGTACTCCTTTTTATTAACAAAAATCCATTAAACAACTTTTTCCCAAAAAGGAGAGGGACTTTTTTTAGTCGTTATTTCAGAGCTCTAAAGAAAAAATGCGGTTTTTTATCGGGAAAGTACTCCCCTTCTCCTTTAAACTAAAGATTTATCGAACTTTAGAAAAGTTTGGAACTTTTCTAAAGTTTAAAGTCATTTAAAGGAGAAGGGGTTGGGGGATGAGGATAAACAAAGGAAGTAGACTCAGGCAATGATCTTAAAAAATTAATTCCAACACTTTTAAACAACTCAGGCTATTTATAGCTTTATATAATTAGATAAATTGTGGGTTAAAACTAACAGTTAATAAAATCTATTAAAATGATTGGTTCTAAAATAATACACTCCGGAAGATTTATAATTTACTCCTTCATTTTCTTTCTTTCCTGCTCCAGGGCTTATTATGTAAGAAATGACTTTGAATTTCCTGATCCGGTTGATACAAATAATAAACAAATAGAATTGCAGGTCAAAAAAAAATACCAGGTTGACGGGGTTTATGCCGACAATTTATTTGATGGGGCAAGACTAAATGATTTTACTAAGATCAACGATACAACATTCCAGGCGCTTATAAAACCTGAAAACACTCCAGTAAACGAAAGTCCATGGTTTTCATTCCGGATTTCAGGAGATCAAGCCAGGACAATATATTTAAAACTGAAATATCAAAATGCAAAACACCGGTATATACCCAAATTAAGTAAAGATGGGAAATTCTGGATACCTGTTGATACTTCATTGGTCAAACTTGTTGATAATGATAGTTCAGCTATGTTTTCGATAAATTTATTACCTTCAGTAACTTATATTTCTGCCCAGGAAATTGTAAATAGTTATGATACGGAATTATGGATAAATTCATTAAAAACCAATAATTTAACCTCTGAATACCAATCAATAGGAAAACACCTCTTGGAAAAGATCTTCATTTCTTCAGAATTGGTAAAGGCTCTTCAAAAGGGAAAAAAGTAATATCTGTTATGACACGTCAGCATCCTCCTGAAATATCTGGTTATAAAGCTTTTCAGGCATTTACCGGGGAACTCCTGAAACAAAATGAGTTTACAGAAAAGTTCTTTAAAAAATATGAAATATGGGTTTTTCCTGCTATTAATCCGGATGGAGTCGACCTCGGACACTGGAGACACAATTTTAATGGAGTCGATCTAAACAGGGACTGGGCTTATTACAAACAGCCTGAAATCGATATTATTACGGAATTTATCGTTGAAAGAGCTAAAAAGAATCATAACAGAATCATGCTTAGTCTTGATTTCCATTCGACCTCGCAGGACATTTACTATGTTTATGATAAATCCTTTAAGTCAAAACTGAAAAACTTCTCCCGTAAATGGACAGATATCATAGACCAGGGTGTTTATCCGTTTAAAACCGTATTAAGCCCTGAACCATTGGGAAAACCATATTCCAAAACCTGGTACTATAAACAGTTTAAAGCAGAAAGTATAACCTACGAGGTAGGTGATGAAACCGACAGGGCTATAATCAGAAAAAAAGCAGAAATTGCCGCTGTTTCAATGATGAAACTGCTTTCCAGGTAATACCATTTTTCGGATCAGATCGATTTTCACAGATTTATGTTATGTCGCATAAAAAATAAAATCCCTGACTCGAATGAATAATATGAAACAAGGAATAAGAGTATTCTTTTTAACCTTAAGCTTAATATCTGGGGGCTTAATATATTATGTACTGAGAACAGTTGGTTTTGGATGTTTTACTATTTATGTATCTATCTTTTTTCTAATTTGTAGTTTAATTGCAGTTCTCATTACTAACAAATCCAAAATTAAATTTATTCATAAACGACTTGGCGGTTTCTTTATGTGGATCACTTTAATGACAATTCTCATTTGCATTCTGACTGCAATTAATAAGATGCGTAACTTGTCACCAGTGTTAATCTCAACAAAATTTTACTGGGAAGAAGGTGTTGATGTCGAATACAGAAAGAACGGAACTTTTAAAGCACTAAACCATCATATGCTTGGAGGCAACCAATCTTAGGGGAATACAAACTACAAGACTCTCTGATTATTCTTAAAGACAATTTGAACTTTGGAAACTCAAATATGAACGACACTTTAAAAGTATCGAATGATGGTATATCTTTTAAATTAGAGAAACCTAGGAGAATTAATTAAGGAAAAATGTCATTTGAAAACATTTCTTAAACAGAACTGGAAATCTTAAATAAAACTGGCACCAACATAGATTCAATCTCTATACTACTATCTTATACTAAAGAAAAAGTCAACACAATATCAATTAAACCAGATCAAAAAACCACTAACAACTTTGACATGGCAAACCCATACGTAAATGGGGAATATATATTATCCTATAAAATAAAGGCTCAATCAAATGAAACGAAAAAAATTAGAAACTTCTTAAACGGATATCCTTTAGAAACGATTAAATCCTTAAGGTTTGATGAAGACAAAAATAATTATAAGTCTAATATTTGGTAAAGAAATCTTAGTAACATACAATTAAAAGCATACGCTACATAACAAGCAGTGACCACGATCATGCCTCCAATCGTCGACACGACGGGTATGGCAGAACCGATATATGAAATATGATTTCAGATTTATAATTCAAACTGACAAACCGACAACCGATAACTGAAAAAAATTTCAATTTTCCATTTTCAATTCTTCATTCTCATGTAACCTTCCAACCTTTCCTCATTCCCTTACATATAGGAAGCCAGGATCAGGATTAGTAACTGAGCTATCAAAATACGTGTGATAGTCACCATAGGATAAACTGTAACATATGACTGTGTAGGTATGTCTGAATTTAAATATTGATTGCTGAATGACAATGCAGCAGGATCAGTATAACTTGCACTCATTATACCTACAAGCTTGAAGTAATTTATCTTTAAAATATATCTGCCAATAATTACCATCATTACAAGCGGAATGAAGGTTATCAATGCACCATATCCAATCCACTCCCATCCATTATACTTGACAAAATTTTCATAGAAATTATGACCTGCATGTATACCAACAGTCGCAAAAAACAATGAAATACCGAGATCTTTCATGAAGTATATTGCACCATGATTTATATATGTATGAATTAACCCGATACCTCCGTACCTGCTCAAAAAAAGTGCCACCAGCAGTGGGCCTGCGGCAAATCCAAGCTTTATCGGAACAGGAAATGATGGTATCAGCAACGGAATTGAACCAACTATAATACCAAGTATCAGTCCTCCGAACAAACTGAAGAAATCGGGTTCCAGAAGTTTCTTTTCTGAATTGCCTATCATCTTCTCTGCCTGTTGTATGGACCATTTATTACCTACAACTGCTATTTTATCTCCAAAAAACAGGGTAAGCGATGGATGTGCCAAAAGCTCCATACCCGATCTGAATACTCTTGTTACTTTAAGATCATACCTGTTGTACAGATCAAGCTCATCAAGGGTTTTATGCACCACATCATTTTTAGTTACTATAAGTGTTTTAGCGTGTATTCCCTGTTCTTTCTCTACCATCTGATCCGAGGATTCCCTGCCGAGATATTCTAAAACTTTGTCGAGATCCTCTTTAAAACCTACCATCATCAAAACATCAAGATACTCGATAACAGTTTCGGCAGAAGGTGAAATAACCATAGAGGTTCCAGTGCGTTTCAACCTGGAGAAAATTACCTTTTCCCTGCCAAACATTTCAATAATATCTCTTAGCGTTTTACCTACCGGTTCCTGATTTGTAACTCTCACTTTCATTATTGCAGGAACATGTTTTTTGGCTGCGATCTCTGATTCAAATTCCTCATTTTCCTTCTTAAGATCAATTTTCAGCAATTTCTTGGAGAGCATGATAACCATAATTATACCAAAAACACCAAAAGGATAAGTTATTGCATAGGCTACGGCAGGATCTGCAAATTTATGATCAGGGAATTTATCCTGGAATTCAACAAGAACAGACTTTGCAGCTCCAAGTCCGGGAGTATTTGTTACCGCTCCGGACATCATACCAACAACATTCTCTATCGACTGACCGGATATAATAAAGACCAAAATCGCAATAATACCACCCATAACTGCAGTAGAAATTGCCAGCAGATTGAACTTAAGGCCATCATCCTTAAATGATGAGAAAAAAGAAATACCTACCTGAATACCTATGCCATAAACAAATAAAATTAATCCAAAATCCCTTAGAAATTCAAGGGTGTGTTGTTCAACTCTATAACCGTAATGCCCAAGAAGTAATCCGGAAAACATAACTGCTGACATTCCAAACGATACTTTCCTGATCTTCAGATTGCCTAAAAAGATCCCCAATGCAATGACAGACATCACCACTACCAGAGACTGTGTTACAGTTGGATTTTCAGTCGGACTAATTAATTTTAAAATGGTTTCTATCATATTTCCTTTATTGAAAACAAATCAAGCTGCAAAAATAATATTTTGTTTTTTAATTAATGATAATAAAAATAAATATAATATTTTATAAACAAAAATTATATAAAATATTATTGTGTTAAAATTTACAATTCAAATAATAATACTTAATAAAAACTGATTTGGATCTAATTAATTATTAAAGTTATAGTATTTTTGTGTTAAAACAAAAAACTAATTTTAAATTCGTTATAAATTACTACCGTTATTAAGGAATGGAATCAGAAAATTTTAAAAATAATTTAATTATAACAGAAGATGGCTCAAGTTCTGTATTCTCGGGGCATTTTATATGTACATATCATTCCATTCACGGTGCAATCAGGGAAAGTGATCACATTTTTATACAAAGCGGACTTTGTTATTTCCTGGAAAAAACAAAAAGGAAACATGCAAAGATCCTTGAATTCGGTTTTGGAACAGGCCTGAATGCACTATTAAGCCTAAGTTACAGCCAATCTAACAATTTAAAAATTGATTATTCTGCTATTGAGGCATACCCGCTTTCAACTGAATTAGTATCAGCTCTCAATTACACTCACATGACGAACTAAGCAAATTCAAAGAAGAATTTCTGTCAATGCATTCTACTCAAAATGAAATTCTGAGAATTGGAAAATGCTTCTCCTTCTCAAAATCAATTTCTAAATTTGAGGATTACAAAACATCTGAAAAATTCGATGTGATTTTCTTCGATGCATTCGGCCCTGACGAACAGCCACATCTGTGGAATCGTCCATTTCTCGACAAAATACCGGGTTTACTTAATGAAAATGGCATTCTGGTCACCTACAGTGTCAGGGGTTTTTTTAAAAGAGCATTGAAAGATCTCGGCTTTAAAATTAATAAATTGCAGGGTCCTCCCGGCAAAAGAGAAATTTTAAGGGCTGAAAAACTTACATTTTAACCAGCTTTTTTTAACTTTGCTTTCCCTGAATAAAACTCTGATAAATGAAATTTGAAACTCTGCTTTTCTGCAACTTAATACTCCTAAGTCCGTTTTGGTTAATATCACAGGATACACCTCTCGAATTAGACAATTACATGAAAATAAGCTCTTATGAAGATATGGCCTTTTTTCTGAAAAAAACGGATGGCAATTCAGAAATACTTTCAGTTGAAAAAATCGGTTCTTCGGTTTTGAATCGCAATATCTATGCATTGAATTTTTCAAAAAAGGGATAGGCAAAGACAAATCAAAAATAAAAGTGCTTTTTTTTGCCCAGCAACACGGTAATGAACAATCCGGAAAAGAGGGGGTACTTTTGCTGGCAAAAACCCTGTTAAAACCCGAATATGCGTATTTATTCAATAAAATTGATCTCGTTTTAATCCCACAGGTAAATCCGGACGGATCAGAATTAAACAAAAGACGCAATGCCAATAATGCTGACCTTAACAGGAATCACCTGATAATGACAGAGCCGGAAACAAAAGCGATTCATAAGCTTTTTGATAAATACCTGTTTGAGGTGACCGTGGATGTTCATGAATACTCTCCCTACGGTGATGACTGGAAAAAATATGGATACCGGAAAAATACTGATGTGACTCTGGGGTCAACCACCAATATCAACATACCGGAAAAGATCAGGAAGTATTCTGACAGCCTTGTTTTGCCTTTTGTGCTGAAAAGATTAAAAGAAAAAGGCTTTTCATCGTTTGTTTATTGCCCCGGTGGACCACCTGATTCTGCCTATATAAGGCATAGCACCTTCGATATAAATGACGGAAGACAAAGCCTTGGTATTCAAAATACCTTATCATTCATACAGGAAGGTATGAATGGGATTGATACATATAAAGAAAATATCAGACACAGGGCCGAAGGACAGATGAATGGAATGCTGGCTATGTTGGAGTTTATTCATGCCAATAAAACAAAGATAAAAAAACTGATAAAAAATGAAAGAAAATCGCTATTATCAGGGTTAAAAAACGGTAAAACGTCGGTGCAGATGATCCATACCGGAAATGGGAAAAAACTTACTTTGCCTTTAAGGTCGTATTTTACCGGTAATGATACCATAGTTTTAGTTGATGATTATCGTCCGGTAGTGAAATCTCTTACTGAGGTTATTAATCCGATAGGATACCTTATACCAAAATCTGATAAAAATCTTTTAGGCTGGATGAAAAGTATTGATCTGAAATATGAAACATTTAAGCCGGGAAAAAATATAAAAATCGAAGAATACCTGGTGCAATTAGTGGATTCAACCGATTTCGAAGGTGATACGGTAATTGATCCGGATTTAACTTCCAGATATTACGATAATTTATCATTTACAGATTACTATTATATACCTGTTGATCAATTTAAGGGAAAGATGATCATTCAGGCTCTTGAACCTAAATCGATGATCGGACTTGCAACATACAGGCAGTTTGCATATCTTGTAAAAGAAGGAACTGCTTTCCCTGTTTTAAGAATAATAAGGACTAAAAATTAATTTATATTAAAAATTCTAAAAAATAAAACAAATGAAAATCGACAGAATCGAATTAAGGCATATAAAGATGGAACTAATAAGTCCTTTTGTTACCTCAATGGGTATTGAGTACGATGAAGAACATATAATAGTTCGTGTTGACGGAGAAGGTCTGACAGGCTGGGGAGAAAGTGTTGCCGAAGGCACTCCTTTTTATTCATATGAAACAGTGACGACGGCCTGGCATATACTAAGTGATTTTCTGATACCATCGGTATTGGGAAGAGATATTTCAGGCATAGATGAAGCGATTGCAGGATATACTAAGGTAAGAGGTCACATGATGGCCAAAGCCGGACTGGAAGCAGCATTGTGGGATTTATTTGCTAAATCTATGGGTATTTCACTTTCAGAAATGCTGGGTGGAGTGCGTAGGAAAATCGATGTTGGAGTGAGCATAGGCATCCAGGAATCTGTTCCGAAATTAATCAGAAAAGTGGAAGGCTACCTGTCAGAGGGCTATAAACGGATAAAAATAAAGATTGCTCCCGGACTCGATATGCAGTTTATAGAAGCACTGCACTTAGAATTTCCCGGCACATTGCTACAGGTAGATGCCAATTCGGCATATACCCTCGATCATATTGATCTTTTTAAAAAAATGGATGAATATTCTCTGTCCCTGATTGAACAGCCTCTTGGATATGAGGATATATTTGATCATTCAAAGCTTCAGAAAGAGATCAAAACCCCGATCTGTCTCGATGAAAGCATTCATTCTCTTGATGATACAAGAACAGCAATCGAACTGGGAAGTTGCAGGATCATAAATATAAAACCGGGACGAGTAGGAGGTTTTACCGAGTCAAAACTTATTCACGACTATTGTGCTTCGATGAATATCCCTGTATGGCATGGTGGCATGCTCGAATCAGGAATAGGACGGGCAGGGAATGTAGCTCTGGCATCACTTCAAAATTTCACTCTTCCCGGTGACATATCTGCAAGTAAGCGATATTATAAAGAGGACATTGTTGAGCCAGAATTCCGGGTAAATCCCGATGGCACGATGGATGTCCCTACAAAACCGGGAATAGGAGTTGAGGTAAACATGCAAATGCTTGATAAGGTGACTGTGAATAAAAAGGTGTTTTCTTGAACAGATAATAATTTAGATTTCCTAAAATAATTGTATTTTTGATATATGATTTTTGAATTTATACTGAATAAAAAAAGATCGATCACAATCATTTGTATAAAAAAGTATGTTTAAAAATACTGCAATATTTATAATTACACTTTTTTACACCGGGATAACAATGTCTCAGTCTTATGAATTCGGATTTAACAATTACATTGAATATCAAAAAGGAACATTACCGATTGTTTTATCTTTTCCTCATGGGGGGAGCATGAATCCTGCAAAAATTCCCGATAGGATCTGCAGTGATCCGGTTTATGCCACCGATGCATATACTATTGAAACTGCTATGAAAATAAAGGCAGCTCTTTATGTAGCTACAGGATGCTATCCTCATATCATCATCTGCCATCTGGACAGGGCCAAACTTGATTGCAACAGAAATATAAATGAGGGGGCATGTGGTAATGCAGAAGCCATGACAGCTTGGAATGAGTTTCATGATTTCATCAATACAGCTCAGAATACTGCAAATCAAAACTTCAATAACAAAACACTTTTTGTTGATCTTCATGGACATGGTAATCCGGTCCAAAGGATAGAACTTGGATACCTGTTGTACGATCATGAACTGGAATTATCGGATGAAATCCTGAATTCTGACAAGTATATTAACTTCAGTTCAATAAAAAATCTTGTCAATGACAATGTAAATAATTTCACTCTTGCCCAACTTTTGAGAGGACCTGAAGCTTTCGGTACATTATTGTCAAAATACGATTTTCCATCGGTCCCAAGTCAGCAGATTCCTTACCCGGGAACATCTTCAAACTATTTTAGCGGCGGATATATAACTGCAAATCATACCAGCTATGCATCCGGTGTCATAACTGATGGATTTCAAATGGAACTGAACTATAATGGAATCAGGGATACTGAAGAAAACAGGACTAAGTTTGCAAATGCCTTCACAAAAACTATCATTAAATATCTGAACACTCATTTCAATTTGATCTGGAACCCTTGTTCACCGCTAAAGGCAACAGGCGAAACTTATTTTGACATTAAAGTTTTTCCTAATCCTCAGAAAAAAGGTAATTCGTTTTTTCTGGAAAGTACAACAAAAAGTTTTAGCCATTTTAAGATAATAAGTATAAGCGGAATGGAAACAGATAATGGAATCATTTCGTATGATGGTGAACTGATCCTGAAAAACAGTCTGAAACCAGGTATTTATATCCTGGTCCTGATCAATTTTAATACCGGGGAAAGGTATATGACAAAATTGATTTCTGAATAGTAATACTCAGCGTTAATCATAACACTGCTACGATTTGTTCTTTTACATTTCATTTTCCCATTTTATCCATATAATTCAGCAAAATCCCGTTCACGAGTTTAAGTACATTGTACATTTTGTCAGGATCAGTTTTTTTATATGTATCTCGTGGTGAGTGATAATCATCGTGAAAACCTGAGAAAAAAGTCATAACCGGAACATTTATCGCAGTAAAAGAGCCATAATCACTTCCGGAATGACCATCAACCTCCCAAATATCCAGATTGAAAGGTTTCACCAGCTTTCTGTTAATTTCTTCGCTGTCTTGCCTCAATGTTGTATCGCTTTTTCTAGTACCAATACTCAGTATATTTTGCAGAGTATCATCCGGAGCCGATCTCGATATCATATCCATATTGATATACAGTAAAATGCTGTCAGTTTTCAATTTGTTTTTAGCAAAATAGTCACTTCCTATCAGACCTTTTTCCTCCGCTGTCCAGCAGGCAAAAACAAGGTTAACATGGGGTTTTATCCCACTTTCACTCCATTTTTCTGCCATTGACAAAACTCCGGCCACTCCTGATGCATTATCGTCGGCACCATAAAAAATACTATCCCCACGCATGCCGAGATGATCATAATGAGCACCTATGATTATTGATTTTGTAGTATCTGCACCCGGTAATTTACCAATCACATTTATCCCTTCTATATCCAATGCGGTAGTATTGGCTTCGATAATAATTTCCTTTTTAAGCTTAACTGGCCTTTTTTTATAATGTCTTGCTATGTATTTTTCTTCTTTTCTGAAATCAATTCCAAGCAGATCTCCGAGTTTTTTGGTGCTTTGAGAATTGAATTTAAATATGTAATAAATAGAGGCCCAAGGCTGCTCAAAAAAAGAATATATAGGCTCGATTTTGGTTGCATCGATTTTTATGCCATTGTTATCGTGCAAATCTGTATTTACAATAATTAAGGATGCAGGATAATTATTTAAATATTCATCAAACTGCCATGATTCCAAATTTGCAGAATAATCTGGTGCTTCTTTATGGAATCTGCTATATGCGATTTCTGATGTATCTTTATGTCCTGGATATCCGCCTATTATTAATAGAATTTTTCCCCGTAAATGTAAATCAGCAAAATCATTGTATCTACATGTCAATGTTTTAAATGGCGTAATATTATATTTATTATAAAATGATATACCATGTCCTCCATAAATAGGAACACTTGTTATATTAAGCTTTTCAAAATAATCGTTGGTAGTAAAGTCTTCGTTTATCTTAAAAATATGTTCTTTTTTACCTTTTCCTGTAACGGAGATACTAACATTTTCATTCCATATCTTATAAAAAATGAATTTCTGATAGTAATCCTGCAATTCTCTTCCTGAGGAATGATTCCTCCGGTATGGTGTAAGATTGAGATTATCCATCATGGATGCAATGTATGAAGCGGCTATATTGCCACCCCTTGTTCCAGATTCCCGACCTTCAAGTTCTGCTGATGCAAGAAACTGAACTATAGGATAAAAATCATGTACTTCGGGGGATTTTACCGGTGATTGCCTCTCTTGAGCATATATTGAAGAAAATGCAAAAAGACATAAACTCAATGTAAATGAAAAAACTATTAATCGTCTCATCCTTTTACAATTACTCCGTTAGCCATCAGTTTCACAATGTTGAACTGATCATCAAGAATGAGTATATCTGCATCATAGCCTTCCCTTATATATCCCTTACCCTGCAGTTTTAAAATATTTGCCGGATTGCAGGTAGCTACATACAATGCCTGTTCGAGTGGAATCCCGTCTTCCATAACAGCTTCTTTTATCTCTCTAAGTATCGAATCAGGTAGCCCCATTTCAATCTTCACAAGTTTTCCCGTTTCCGGATCAAAACCCGGCAGTGAACCACACGCATCAGATGTAAAAGTTATGTTTCTCAGCGGTACTGCGCTTTCAAGCAGTATCTTAAGAGCTTTTGAGGGTTTGATCTCCTCATCGGCATAGTAAGGATAAGATGAAGTTGTAATATCGATATATCCCTTTTTACCATATTCCTTTGAATCCTCAAAAATATAGTCATTGCGGTTGCAGTGGGTTGGTATGAATTGGGTGTACTTGAGTTCACTGCTCTCAACCACATCATGGATAGGCCTGAACGGATCCCTTGCATCACCCATATGCATATTCACTATACCAGCCTTGCCTCCTATCATACCTGCCACCCGGGCATGAGCAGTAAGTTTGGTCAGTTCTGCCACAGTTGGGACAGAGGACCGGTGATCAGAGACAGCTATTTCACCCACACCTATGATCTCTTCAAACAAAACTATATCTTTAGCTATATCTCCGGTAATAGTCGGAGGCGGAACCTGATAGGCTCCGGTATACATCCATGCCGACATCCCTTTTGCACGGATCGATTTCACTTTCATCAGTACACTCTCTACAGTTCTCGTTATACCATCGGTACCAAGACATCCTACTACAGTGGTTACCCCTCCTTCAATCATCATGCTTATCTCAAGTTCCGGCATCCTGGTGGCAGGTCCTCCTTCTCCTCCTCCACCGGTAATATGAACATGCGAATCAATCAGTCCGGGCATCAGGTTCATTCCGCTGCAATCTATTATCTTCACTTTCAGACCGTCAGGAATCGATATGTTTTCGCTTATTGAAAGTATAGTTTTACCTCCTGTGAGTACATCTTTCACTCCGATAAAGTCCGGAGTATATATATTTGCATTTTTAAATAATGTCAGCATTCCTGTATTTTTTATTTTTTAAATTTATAAGTTTCTTCAGGCAACAAAATATCTACAATAAGTCCCTTTCCTCCCATAAGACCTGATTTTATTATCCTGCTTTTTTTAGGATTTCTCAATACAATAACCTGGTTTTCCCCGGTAACCCTGAATTTATTTCCCTCAACAACAATGGCAGTTGATTCATCAATTCCGACACATATTTGGTCAGGATTTTCAAGTGATGCAGCCATCAGTCTGTTCATTCTCTGCCTTTTTATAAAATGCTGGTCTACTATGAGTTTACTGACCAATCCTAATCCTTCAGTGACCTCAATATTGTCAGGCTCAATTGTAGGGTATCTACCCGTATATTCAGGATATTTTAATGAATTTCCCGTGATCATCTTTTTGCTCATGACTGCAGCACCAGCACTAGTGCCTGCTATTGTGGCCCCAGCAGAAAAGGCTTTGTGTATTGCCTGATAAATCTTGCCTTTGCCAACAATTTTCATAAACCTTGTCTGATCTCCCCCGCTGATGTATATCAAAGGAGCTCTGGCAATAGAATCTACCTGAAATGATGTAATAGCCTGGCCTTCTGAAAAATTCATTCCTGAAACATTTACTATACCGGCAGAAGCAAAATCCTGCTTTGAATACCATACAGCACTGTCAGGCTCTTCGCTAGACATTGGAAGAATTATTACGTAGTCATCAGGTTTCAGCCCGGCTGTTCTCACCATTTCCTGCATCAGGCTTACAGGTTTTTCTCCACCTCCGATTATGAACAGCTTACCTTTTGTATTTCCATTCTGAGCCGTTAATCCAGCTGATAAAATATGCAGGAACATAAAAAATACAAAACTGTAAATTATAGTAGATCTATTTTTTCTTGACAGGTTCATTACAAGGCTATTTAATTTCAAATCCAAAAATACAAAACAAGAACATTAAACCTAAAAAAATTCAATAATACTTTTAAACAATAACTTCTTTTTATATATTTGCTGCAATATTCTTCAATGCCTTTAATCAGTTTTTTGATAAACCAATATATTTATGACCAGAAAATGCTTACTGATTTTTATTTTAATATTTCAATTGACGGGAATGTATTCTCAGAACGGCAGAATACTGATTGTAGGTGGTGGAGCGGAAAAAAACGGAGTCAACAGCTGGAGTACACCAGCATATAAATGGGCAGGAGAAGGCAAAAGAGTAGCAATTATAGGAATTTCAACAGGAAGCCTTGCCCCATATTTCAAACAGCAATGTGGAGCTGCATTTGCCAAGGAATTTGCAGTAAGCAACAGGGAATCTGCCAATTCGCAAAGCATTTATGATACATTAATAACTTATCAGACAATTTTTTTCAGGGGTGGTGACCAGTACGATTATTACAACTACTATAAAGATACCAAATTGATTGATGCCGTAAAATTTGTTTATTCAAATGGTGGTACAATAGGTGGAACTTCAGCCGGAATGCACATTCTTTCTTCTGTCGTTTATACGGCAAAAAATGGCAGTGCCTATCCAGATGAATGCATTGAAGATCCTAACAATAAATATATTACACTTGCTGAAGATTTCCTGGATTTCGTTCCCGGACATTTGTTTGATACACATTTTGCAGAAAGAGGCAGGTTTGGTCGTCTGGTAGGTTTTTTAGCAAATTACAGGCTAAATAATGGAAAGGATATTATAGGACTTGGTATGGATGATCTTACGTGCATGACCATTGACGGGAATGGACTTGGAACAGTTTACGGTACAGGATGTGCCAATCTTTATTTTCCTGTTGGCAATTTTAGTCAGAATAGTAAAAAACTGCTTGCGGATTCAATAAAAATAGTTCAGTTGCTTCAGGGATGTAAGTATGATTTTAAAACCGGAGAAACAGAAACCGATAACTTAACAAGAGTCATCAATACTTCACAGTTGGCAGAAAACGGGAACTATACTGTACTGGCAAGTGGGAATAAAAGCCTTGGAAATAATATAGAACTCCTCGATGATCTTCTGAACAATACAGGGAATAAATCTGATGCTGTCCTTATCCTTACAGGTGAAATCTCACTCGCAGCTTCATATAAGGATAAATTGTTGCTTTCAGGTGCGTCAACTGTCGAAGTCAGGAGTATAGATCATAACGCCGGAACAGATCCCGGACTTAAACAACTGATAAATTCATCACAAAAAATTGTTTTGCTTTCTAATTCAACTACAGGTTTTATACAATTCCTGAAAACTGAAAATGGTATTACTTTGAAAAATAAACTTAGTAATCCTGGCATGATATCGGCTTTTATCGGAGATGATTCCCGTTTTGCAGGGAAAACTGTAATAGAAAACTTTTATACCGAATACGCTGGTTATTATGCACAACTGACGTTCGAAACCGGACTTGGATTGCTGAAAAACAGTGTAATCATGCCAAATACTTATTTCAACAGTATTATGTACGAGAATTCAGCAACTGCCATCCCTTATGTGGTGTCCAAAGACACACTAAGGTACGGTATTTGGCTTACCGACCACAACTATATGAAATTCACCCAATCAGATGGTAAAAACTATATTTACAGTTATGGAAAAGCACCGGTGATGATACTTCGCAATGATGGAGGAAAAACTGGTTTTTCCAGTCAGACAAGTTCCGGAAGTACAAGTTCAAAACCCAGGATGATAGCCGGATTCGATGAATTGTACCTTACGCTGACTGATAATACGAAACCTTATTTTATGGGAATAACTGAACCAAGTTCAATTCTGCCGGGTGATGGCCCACAGGTTAAAGTTATACCTAATCCTGTAAATGATTTTTTCAGCATTTCATGGCCTGATGATTTTTTCAATTACAAAATATTCACTCTTGACGGAAGGATGATTTTAAAAGGAGAAGCATTTACAGGTAAATCTATTGATATTTCTTCTTTTGCAAAAGGTATGTATTTAGTTGAAATATCCGACAAAAACAACTTAAAACCTTCAATGGTGAAAATTATTAAAGAATAAGATATTTTTGCAATTACAAACATGATTAAATAAAATGTTAACCTAAATCTGTATTTATGAGAAAATTGATTTTTTTATTTTTTAGCCTGGCTTTCTCTGTGGCATGGTTGCAGGGACAAACTGTGGTTATCACAGGCAAAGTTGTTTCAGCAAGCGATAAATTGCCGGTACCCGGAGTGACAGTTCTTGAAAAAAACACACAGAACGGGATTATTACCGATATGGAAGGCATTTATAAGCTCGAAACTGAACAAGGTGCTACAATAGTGTTTTCATATATCGGAATGAAAACGCTTGAGGAAAATGTAAACGGACGTACAAGGATCGATGTCGAACTGCTGGATGACAATATCAAACTCGATGAGGTCATTGTAGTTGGTTACAGCACATCGAGCAAAAAACTGATATCCGGTTCCGTTGGTGCTATTAGTGAAAGTGAGATAAAAAATGTTCCGCTCAGGACTATTGACGGAGTGTTGCAGGGGAAAACAGCCGGTGTTTCAATAACACAAAATTCAGGTACTCCTGGTGGTCAAAGCACAATCAAACTTCGTGGAGGCAGCTCTATAAATGCAGGTAATCAACCATTGATTATTATAGACGGTGTTCCTACCATAACAGGAAGTTTTGGGCAGATCGGTTACAGCGGTCAGGAAATAGATGCACTTTCAGATCTAAGCCCGGGTGATATTGAATCTTTTACAATACTAAAGGACGCTTCTGCAACCGCAATTTATGGTGCCAGGGGATCTAACGGAGTTATTCTTATAACTACAAAAAAGGGAAGTCTTCAGAAAACCGATGTTTCGCTGAATACTTATTACGGCTGGCAGTCTTTTCCGAAAGAAAGATTACCTGAACTCATGAATGCACAGCAATGGAATGAATATAAGGGCACAAATGTTCAGGGTATTGATACTGACTGGATGAAGGAAATATTGCAGGTTGCTCCCACCACTAACACAGAACTTTCACTGAGCAGTGGAAATGATAAGACACGAATGTTCCTGTCAGGAAATTTCTACAATCAGGTAGGTACGGTAAGAGGTACATCTTTTGACAGATATTCAGGCAGGCTGAATGTTGATCATAAACTATTGAAAAATTTGAGTATTGGAGCTAATTTTTCTATGTCCTATTCGAAAAATAACCGTGTTGAAGGCGACCAAACCCTTTATGGTCCTCTGCCTAATGCACTTTCTATTCCGGCTATTTACCCTGTTTATAACGAAGATGGAAACTATAATGAAGATGGACCTTATGCAAATCCGGTAGCTATTTTCAATGAAACAAAAAATGTTGCCTATACCAACAGAAATATAGGAAATGCATTTTTAGAGTATAAATTCCTGAATAATTTTACTTTTACCTCTAAATTGGGAATCGACCTTTACAATCTCCGCGAACATGGTTATGATCCTAATACTGTCAGACAAGGGGCAAAATACAACGGCTTGGGAATAGAAGGCACCACTTATGTAAGCAATATGGTAAACAGCAACGTACTTCAATTTATAAAATCATTAAAACAGAATCACAATATAGAAGCTCTTGCCGGTTATAGTTTTGAAAAATATGCAAGACGAAATACCTACATTGAAGCTATTAATTTCCCAAATGAAAATCTCCAGTACATTACTTCCGCAGGTACTATCAGAGCTGCATCAACATTTGCTCTTGACCGTGGCATGAATTCCTACTTCGGGCAGTTAAAATATAATTACATGTATAAATATATTTTTACTTTAACAGGTCGTGCAGACGGATCTTCAAAATTTGGAAAAAATAACCGTTATGGATATTTTCCAGCCTTTTCTTTTGCATGGAGGATCACTGAGGAAAAATTCATGAAAAAACACACAAAAATCAATGAATTAAAACTGAGACTTAGTGTTGGAAAAACAGGTAACGATGCTATCGGAGATTTCAATTCTCAGGGATTGTATAAAGGTGGGTTCAATTATGCAGGAGGTGCAGGTATAGCACCAACTCAATTGCCTAATCCTGATCTCAGATGGGAAAGCACAACACAGACAGGTTTTGGAATCGATCTGGCCTTGTTCGACAACAGGATCAGTATTAATGCCGATGTTTACTACAATAAAACCAGGGATTTACTGCTTGACAGGCCATTGCCAAGTTCAACAGGATTTACTTCTATAACCACTAATATTGGAAATCTTGAAAACAAAGGATTGGAATTGGTATTAAACACTGAAAATATAAGAGGAAATTTTAAATGGAATACTTCAATCAATTTCTCTGCAAACAGAAATAAGGTGCTTGAATTATATGAAAATCAGCCCATCGATGATCAGGGACGTGGTGGAAACCGTGTTCAGGAAGGAGAAGCAACAGGTATATTTTACGGTTACCGTTGTCTCGGTGTTGATCCCACAACAGGAAATCTTGTTTATGATGATATAAATGGAGATAAAGCTATTACTGCCGATGACAGAACTAAAATAGGAGATCCTAACCCGGATTTTATAGCCGGGATTACAAATAACTTCAGTTTTAAGAATATAGATCTTTCTGTATTCCTGCATTCAATATATGGTAATGATGTTTTCAACGGTACTCTTATTTACCTCGAGTCCGGATCAGGTGAAGATAACCAGACTACAAATATGGTCAACAGGTGGAAAAAACCGGGTGATATAACTGATTACCCGAAAGTCGGAGATACATACAAATCATCGAGATTTATAGAGAACGGATCATTCCTGAGGATCAAGAATATTACCCTTGGATATACTCTGCCTAAAAATACAGCGAAAAAAATAAGACTTAAATCTGCAAGGTTTTACATATCAGGTCAGAATTTGTATACATTTACACCATACACCGGCATGGACCCTGAGGTCAATTATTACAGTGTTGATAATGTTGTTATGGGAACTGACTTTTTTACTTATCCGCAGTCAAGGACATTTCTGTTTGGTATAAATATTGGATTATAATTAAAATAACAAGACATGAAAAAGAATATATTAATCATAATTTTATTTTCATTAATATTGGTATCCTGCAATAGTTTGCTGGATGTCAACCCTGTTGATGCAATCTCAGATGAGGAGGCTATAAATGACAGGTCAGGCGTTGAAAAAGCACTTACAGGATCTTATAATGCATTGCAATCTATTGGATTATACGGAAGAAACCTGATAATAGCAGGTGATCTCGCTGCTGATAACCTTGTCTGGACTGGTACCACACAGGATTACGGACAGTTACTTATAAAACCAATTCCTTCAGACAATTCAATAATTGACGGTATGTGGTCAGGAGCTTACGACGGAATAAACAGGGTGAACAATATCATCGATAAACTTCCGGGCATAGCAGGTATAAGCAAGACAGACCAGGATGAGTTTATGGGTGAGGCATTGTTTTTAAGATCACTTTTGTACTTCAATCTTGCAAATTATTTTGGAGATGTTCCTCTCAGATTGAAACCAACACTGGATCTCAGCAGTATTGATCTGGAAGCAACATCAAAAGAACTAATCCTGAAGCAATGCATGGATGATCTCAGAACTGCATCAAAACTGATGTCAGCGCAACAGGTTTCCGGTCATGCAAACAAACACAGTACGGATGCTCTTTTGTCAAAAGTTTACCTGACAGATTATCATATTTCAGGCAATAAAATCTCAGCGGATAGTGCTGCTGTTATTGCAGGAAGGGTCATACTCACAGGCAGAAGTCCTTTGTTCGAAGTAGTATTTGATATTCAAAATTACAACAGGCTTGCGCAGTATTTCTTTTCCAGAAGCTATGCAGGCAGATATGAGGTTGCGCCTTCAGAAGGGCTGATCAATAGTTATGAATCCGGTGATAACCGAAAAAATTCTTCAATTGCCTATGATGACAAGAATAAACCTTACTGCATAAAGTACAAAGATGTGTCAGGAGGAGCAGATAATGTCCAGGTAATAAGGATCGAAGAGATGTATCTGATAAGAGCTGAGGCAATGACTTATTCCAATGGAAATTTATCTGCAATAAAATCTGATATTAACTATGTCCGTAATAAAGCAGGACTTGGAAACACATCTGCCGAATCATATAATGATCTTAAACTTGCAATTGAAAATGAAAGGAGGCATGAATTTGCATTTGAAGGACACAGATGGGTTGACCTTGTCAGAACAAAACGTATTTCTACTGTACTGGGAATAGATGAAAAATATTCATTTTTTCCAATACCATTGTTTGAATTGCAGACAAATAAAAAACTGAAACAATAATATCTGATATTTGCAAATCTTTAAAAACAGACATATGAAACGAATATTAATCTTTATAACAATACTGGCTATTACAACTGGTTATTACGGTTGTGAAAAATATGAACTTGGAACTCCAGATGCCAGCACAATCGCTGATTTTTCATATACAATATCAAATAGTGGTAATGCGCCCTGTCAGGTTACTTTTACAAATAAATCCCTCAATGCAAAAGGATATTCCTGGGATTTTGGTAATGGTAAAACATCAACAGAAGAAAATCCTGTGGTAACATTTGATAATCCCGGTTTATTTACTATTAAACTTACATGCACACCCGAAAATGATGTCCATTATAATCAACTTGTAAAAACTGAGGCTGTCAATATAAAAGATCCAAATGCCGGTTTTACTCAGGTGTTATATTATACATCCAGAAGTTCTGCAGGAGGTGGGGTTCATATGGTTATCATGAATGATGGAGCTCCTTTGGTTCAGAATTTTGAAACTGTTACTCTTTCGAGGCCTTATGGAATTGCTGTTGATACAATCAACCGAAAGGTATATGTATCCGATTACAGCCTCGGAGTGATCTACAGATTTGATGCTGACGGTAAAAATCCGGTTAAGATCCTTGATGCATCTGTTGCAGGACAGGAATTAGTAGGTTCACCTGAAGCTATGATGATAGTCGGAAATAAACTTTACTGGGGATCACCTGGAGGAATATTCAGAAGTGACCTTGACGGCAAAAACCCGGAACACTATATTAATACAGGATCTGCAGGCCCAGAATACCCTTTGGACATGCAATATGATCCTGTAAAAAATAAAATATATCTTGTAAATGATAAAGTAGACTATCCTGGCGGGTATTTCTCGATGAATTTCGATGGCTCTTCCATTCTTGAGCACCTGAATGATATTGACGGGACTGCAATTGAGCTTATTCCATCAGAAAATAAGGTCTATATTACTGCTTATGGTGTTATTGATACTCCAATCACTGAAAACGGTCTTTATCTGGGCAAAACTGATGGAACTGCTTTGTCAAAAATAGGGGATTTCGGTTCAAAAGCAACCTGGGGAATCACAATTGACCATAAAAGGAAAAAACTATTCTGGGGATATAAGATATCAAATTCTGGTCAGGATGGTAAGATCATCCGTTCTAACCTCGATGGATCAGGACAGGAAGACTGGCTGACGGGTATAAGTCCGCATGCTATGCAGGTGGCATGGATCAAATTATAGCATAAAAAAGGCAGCCAAATGAGCTGCCTTTTTTTATTTTCCACATTTGTTTACTCCAGAATATTGACCTTGCGTAAAATCGTATTTTCAGGAGTTTCTATCCTTAAAATATAAAATCCTCTTTCAAATCTGTTTACATCAACATAAGTATCCCTCGATACTTTACCGGATTTATAAACTATCCTACCATCAGAAGAAATAAGTTCCATAACAGAATTTTCAAAATTACCTGTTACAAATAACTTATCTTTTACCGGATTAGGAAATAATGAAACTTCAACCTCATTATTCACTGCCACCCCGGATGTTGGAGTATTCTTAACAACTATTGAATCAATAAGCAACCTGTATTCATCTGAGCAATCATAATGAACCCAGGCAAGATAAACTTTCTGACCTTTGAATGATGAAATATCTATATTTCTGAGTGGCCATCCATCGTATGCCTCAACAGTGGTTGTTTCCTCAAACAAGGTATTAGTAAATGCTTCCGGTTCAGCACTTGTTGTTGATAAAGCGACTTTATAATGGTCTGCAAAAAATTCAGGGTCAGCAGCCCCTACTAAATAGCTCAAAGCAACGGTGCCGGTAAGTCCGGTAAGATCTATTTGTGGAGTAATGAGGTAATTATTCGGAAAAAGAACAACATCATTAGCCCATGATTCAGAATAAGTATAAGTATCACCAGCAGAATTCTTTCTTAGTTTCCATTTATTACCGTCACCATCTTTATCGATGTTCGACCAGTTTGGTGGAAAATTATTGACATCATCAAAATACTCCTGCAACAGTATAGTCTGACTGAATACATTCAGGCCAAACAATAAAAAAATAAATAAAAGTAAATTTGTTTTCATAGTTAAAATTTTTTTTAAGTTTTCATTCAATTATAAAGCAAATATAAGTTTTTTTTTTCATTTTACATTTTTTTTATGCTTTTAAGATAAATTTGGAAAATATTTTTTAATAAAAGAAAGAGCGATGGCACGAAAATTTCAAATACCTCATACTTACGTTATTGTGTTTTTCATAGTTATCCTAGCAGGAGTCCTCACATGGATAGTCCCCGGTGGTGCCTTTGATCACGAAACAAAAATGGTCAATGGTATTGAAAGATCGATAGTGAAAAGTGGAAGTTTTCACTATATTGAAAACACACCACAAACCTGGCAGATATTTTCTGCAATATTTGATGGGTTTGTCGATAAGGCAGGTATCATTGTATTTATTTTTCTGATAGGTGGAGCATTCTGGATAATGAATCAGACAAAGGCTATCGACATAGGCATATATTCCTTTTTAAAATTTGCAAGAAGACTGGAAAAATATAAAACTCTTAGATATTTAGGGATTGATAATATTATCATCGTTATGATGATGCTTTTATTCAGCATTTTCGGTGCAGTATTCGGAATGAGTGAAGAAACAATTGCATTTACAATAATATTCGTGCCCCTGGCAATTAAAATGGGTTACGACTCTATTATTGGACTTGCAATGTGCTTTTTGGGAGCCGGACTCGGCTTTGCCGGTGCAATGCTTAACCCTTTTACAATCGGTATAGCGCAGGGCCTTTCTGACCTTCCACTATTTTCAGGCATAGAATACAGGTTTTTCTGTTGGATAATTATCAATCTCGTAGGAATTGTTTATATTTTATGGTATGCAAGAAAAATAAAAAAGAACCCCAAATCTTCAGTAGTTTATAAAGATGATGAATATTGGAGAAAATATACTGAGACTAGTGAAGAATTGCCCGAACCTATCACACCATTAGCTGCCTGGCTTGTTTTTTCTGTATTGCAGATCGTACTGATAGTATTTTCTGTTAGTTACCCAGTAACTACAATGTCGGTAGGGGTTTCAAGTGTCACAATTCCCGCTATTCCTGTTTTGTCAGCTGCTTTTCTGATAACAGGAATTTTATCACTAAGAAAATCAGTTCATTTCTTTATTCTGAACCTTCTTATGTTCACAATTTTCTTTTTAATTGCCGGTGTGATGGGATATGGATGGTATATTATGGAGATTGCCACTCTTTTCTTTGTGATGGGTATCGCTTCAGGCCTGGCATTTAATTATTCTCTCAATGAGATCACAAAACATTTTCTTGACGGAGTTAGGGACATTTTATCGGCAGGATTGATAGTGGGTCTTGCAGGAGGTATAATTATTATTCTGAAGAACGGACAGATAATTGATACATTGCTTTATAGCGTTTCGGATTCAATGAGAGGATTTGGTGATTATGCCACTCTTAGTATAATGTATGTCATTCAGACCGGTATTAACCTGATAATGCCTTCCGGATCAGCAAAAGCAGCACTAACAATGCCTATTATGTCTCAATTCTCTGACCTGATCGGATTGTCCAGGCAGGCTACAGTTATGGCATATCAGCTTGGAGATGGTTTTACAAATATGATCACTCCTACTTCCGGGGTTTTAATGGGAGTTTTGGGAATTGCCAGGATACCTTACGATAAATGGTTCAGATGGGTATGGCCATTTATGATCATTCTTGTTTTACTTGGATTTTTACTTCTGATTCCTACTGTTACATTAAATCTAAGTGGATTTTAGAAAAAATAAAAGCCTTTAAGGACAAAACATTCTTAAAGGCTTTTAACAAAATAGACCAATTTATTTAATCAGTTTCCTCCGTTGCCATTACCTCCATTACCGTTACTTCCATTTCCATTTCCTCCATTACCATTGCCCCCGTTACCGTTTCCTCCGTTGCCATTACCTCCGTTACCGTTACTTCCATTTCCTCCATTTCCGGATCCATTACCTCCATTTCCGTTTCCTCCGTTGCCATTTCCTCCATTACCTCCATTTCCGTTTCCGTTATTTCCTCCTGAATTCCCGTTTGAGTTATTGCAGGTGCCGTTATTGTTACCATGTTTTCCTCCCTTTCCGTTGTTCCCCTTTTTGCCATTTCCATCACAGTTATTTCCCTGGTTATTACCGCAAAACTCTTTTTCTGTTGTTACTATTGCACTGAATTCTTCTGCAGTGATGTATTGAGCCGTATAAGTACTTCCAGCATTAGTGATCAGCGAATAATAACTCCTGAGGTGATTTCTTGACCCGCACATTAGCCTCTCAAAAATATCCCTAATTGCGGGATTTTCAGTCTGAGTCAGATCAGTTGCAAGATCTTTTATATCAAGATCCTCAATTGTTGCACCAATCTTATATGCTTCCGCAACCGAAACTTTACCTTGTTCTGTAAGTGTTGTATACAATCCCTGCAGTACCGGATTTGTAAATTTACCATCTTCATCAATTACCGGATCCGCTATTCCATAATGATCAAGTAAGCATTTTATCCTGCTCATATGTCGCTGTTCACTATTTGGTATGTTTTTGAAAACAGTAACTTTATATAAAGTGAAAAAATATCTGTAAACATCACATGCCAGTTTTTCTTCTTCCCTCATATATTTTAACATCTCAATTTCAGCCTCATTTACTGCCGGAGAAGGATTCAGTAAAAAGCAACTGTCAGAATTCGGCCCTCCTCTGAGGCTCAGGTCATAAGCACTGATCTGATCATCAGCAAAAAGGTCCTTTTTATCACAGCTCGTTACAGTTGTGATCATTGTCAACATAATAATTGACACAACACCAATAAAAATCAAATTTTTCATAAAAATTATTTTTTAAAATTAATAAATCATTTTCAAAATCTTCAAATAGTAATACGCTTAATGATTTTTTTCCTTTCATTATTTTGAATTTTTGTTTGCCAAATATTCCTGCAAATTGGAAAAAGCATTTCAAATTGTGACTACTCAGGTAATAGCTCCATAGGAGCTAAATATTGGTAAAATAGGATGAAATCCGATATGAAAATGTCAATAAATGCTTGTTTTGGCATCATTTTTGCCTTTTGATGCAAAAATCATGACAAAACAATTCACCATTTTTATTAGAACCTGAGTAATTACGTGCCCAAACTTTTCATTTCAAAAACTTTTCAACATTCTCAAAATATATTTATCATTCTCAAAAGTTACTGAAACATGACTTAATTTATAATTATATATTATTTAATATAGCAATATTTAATTAAAACCATTAATTTCACCTTCTAATTATGTTCAAATTTATTAAATATATTTTTTTGCAATGTATATTTATGCAAACGAATTGTGATTGACAGAAAGTAATCAACACAAAACCTCGAGTTATCAACATCTATCAATTCTGATATCAATAGATTAAAACAAATTATAAAAATTATTTATATTTTTGCATTCTAATTAATTCTTATGCCTGAAAATCAAAAACGACTTTCTAAAATAAAGGGAGGCCTGACTCCTGCACGACTCAACAGTGAACTACTTGAGCTGGGAAAGGTTATGCCTCATTCTATAGAACTGGAAGAAGCCGTTTTAGGTGCAATACTCATCGATACAAATGCTTTGCCTGCAGTAATTGATATAATCCGAAAAGAGGTTTTCTATAAACCCGCACATCAGATCCTGTTTGAAGTGATAATTGAACTTTTTCAGAAATCACAGATAATAGATATCCTTACTGTCCATGAAGCCATGAAGAAAGCTAAAGTCCTGGAAGATATAGGCGGGGCAAATTACCTGATTGAACTGAGTAACAAGGTTGGTTCTGCTGCCAATATTGAGTTTCATGCAAGAATCCTGGTACAGAAATTCATTCAGAGAGAACTTATCCACGTATCCACAGGAGTTATTAAGGATAGCTATGAAGACACAAAAGATGTGTTTGAACTGCTGGATGATGCTGAAAAAGCACTCTACGATATAACTGATCAAAACCTCAATACTGCCTACGAACGTCTGGGTGGACTTGCAGCTAAGGTGCAGAAGGAAATTGAGGCAATCAGCCTCAAAGACGAACAAATTACAGGGATTTCATCGGGATTTGAAGACCTTGATAATATCACTTCTGGCTGGCAGCGATCAGATCTTATTATTGTTGCAGCACGTCCCGGTATGGGAAAAACTGCACTTGCACTTTCTATGGCAAGGAATGCAGCACTTAAAAACCATCCAGTAGCTGTTTTTTCACTTGAAATGTCCAAAATGCAGCTTACACAAAGGCTTATTGCAATAGAATCAGAGATAAACTCCAAAAAGATCAGAAATGGAACTCTTGATGATTTTGAATGGAAAAAACTTCATGATGCTGTCGAAAGAATGTCTGAGATAAACATGTTTATTGATGACACTCCCGGAATAAATATCTTCGAATTGCGGGCAAAATGCCGTAGAATGAAACAAAATCACCAGATAGAACTCGTACTTATCGATTATCTGCAGCTAATGACATCTGCTCCCAATGATTCGCGCGGTAACAGGGAACAGGAGATCAGCTCTATATCACGAGCTCTCAAAGGAATGGCAAAAGAACTTAATGTACCGGTTATCGCCCTGTCTCAGCTGAGCCGGGCAGTTGAAACCCGTGGAGGAGAAAAACGACCTCAGCTATCCGACCTCAGGGAGTCAGGAGCTATAGAACAGGATGCCGATGTGGTCGCATTTATCTACCGTCCGGAATATTACGAAAAAAATGAAGAATTTGAAGGGCCAAGGGATATTGCAGAAATTATCATATCTAAACACAGGAATGGTGCTACAGGCTCAGTTGAATTGAAATTCCAGAAAGAATTTACAAAATTTGTCGAAATAGATAAATCATTCTCACAAGGATTCGGGCCTTTTGGAAATGACCCGTTGAATTCATCGGGAATCATAACCAGACAATCAAAACTGAATTCAACTACAAATAATGATGAAGTTCCATTTTAAAAAAAAACAAGCTGAATCACGGTAAAAAGCGATAAAACATCTTATAAATTGTAAAATGATATTAAATAAATATATATCCCATTGCGGAATTGCCTCAAGAAGAGCTGCAGTAGAATTGATAAAAAATGGTCTCATCACTGTAAATGATGAACCACCATCACATCCTGCTTATGAGGTTAAAAAAACAGATGTTATCAAATACAAAGGTAAGGTAATAAAACCTGAAGTTAAAAAGGTATACATCCTGATGAACAAACCTAAAAATGTAATAACCAGCATGAATGATGAATCTGGTAGAAAAACCGTTATTGACCTACTCAACAATAAAATCAGTGAAAGGATCTATCCGGTAGGCCGTCTCGACTACCAGACCACAGGTCTGCTTCTGCTGACCAATGATGGTGACCTGGCAAAAAAATTATCTCATCCAAGTCACAAAGTCACCAAAATATATGAAATAACCATCGACAAACCACTGACTGAACAGCACAGGGAACAAATAGAAAATGGAATTGATCTGGAGGACGGTCATGTTAAGGTAAACTGGATAAAAATTGTGGATGATGAAAACCAGATAATCAACCTGGAAATTCACTTCGGGAAAAACAGGATCGTACGTCGCATATTCGAACACTTCAAATATAATGTTCTGAAATTAGACCGCATTTACTATGCCGGACTTACAAAAAAAGCACTTAAAAGGGGATGGTTCAGACATCTGTCAGAGCAGGAAATCATTATGCTGAAACACTTTGTCTGATACTGAAAACCATTTTCAAAACAGATTTTCAATTTTTTTTACATTTAATTAGATTAATTTTAAATAATTCAAAACTTTTTGAATTAATAAGCGTTTCCACAATGATATTACAAAATTAATCAACTACAAACAAATAACGATGTCTTTTAAATTACCTGAATTACCCTATGCATACAATGCACTCGAGCCTTACATTGACGAAGCTACAATGAAGGTTCACCACACCGGACACCACCAGGCTTATACTAACGGATTGAATGATGCTATTGCCGACACATCGATGGAGAATTCTTCTATTGAAGAAATCCTTGCTGTTGTTGACCCGAACAACAAACCTGTCAGAAATAACGGAGGAGGATTTTACAATCACGTGATGTACTGGAATATAATGTCACCAAAAGGAGGAGGACAACCTGCCGGTGATCTGTTGAAACATATAATTGATACTTTTGGCTCTTTCGATAATTTCAAGGATCAGTTTTCAAAAGCAGGAATGGGAAGATTTGGATCAGGTTGGGCATGGCTTTCTTTTGAAAACGGAGACCTGAAGATAGGTTCGACACCTAACCAGGATAATCCTTTAATGCCTTTTGCTGAATTCAGCGGATTCCCGGTACTGGGAATGGATGTATGGGAACATGCATATTATCTGAAACATCAGAACAAAAGAGCTGCATATATAAATGATTTTTTCCAGGTTATCAACTGGGAAGAAGTTGAGAAGAGATACAAATCGGTAAAATAATTTTTTTATTGCTGTAAGATCAATTGTCAATAGTTTTAGTTTTTCGGGGCGTCTTAATTTTAGGACGCTCCTTTATTATAAATTAATTTCTACAAGAACACTGTCAGTCAATTCGGTTTCATAACCCCTGCCGAATGCAAACTGACGAAGTTTATTCTTCTTTTCATAAAGGTTTTTTGCTTTGATAAACCTGACTTTATCTTCTAACAAATGCCTCAGCGCATTCATGTATTCTGATTCATCAATTTCTTCCATTCCGTTTTTAATAAGCTGAGAGGGAATATTTTTTTTCATAAGTTCAGTTTTGATCTTATTCCTTCCCCATTTGTTTATCCTGAATTTTCCCCTCACAAATGATCTTACATATCTGTCCTCGTTCAGTACACCTTCGCTGATCAGCTCTGCGATTATTTCACCGGACAATTCTTCTTCTGCTCCCATTTCCTTTAGTTTGGCAATTACTTCTTTATGGCACCTATCGCGGTAAACACAGTATTTGAGCATTTTATCCAGTATTTTTGCTTTTTGAAAATCACCATATGATAATATTCCATCCACAACTAACAATATTTTTTTGTAAAATAAATATTTTTTTTCAAAAAACTTGAAAATAAATAATGAAATTTTATTATCTTTGCATCCGCTTTTAAAGTAAAAGTGAATTAAAATATGCCGGTCCTATAGCTCAGTCGGTTAGAGCACCTGACTCATAATCAGGTGGTCCTAGGTTCAAATCCTAGTGGGACCACTTTTAAAAAAAACAAATGTATAGGTTCAATCCTGATCAATATCAGGAAGTGGAACTAGGAACAAAGGAATCTTTTGAGAAAAGAGATTCCTTTTTTAATTTTATGTTTATGGCAAAAGTTTATGTAATATACAGTAAACAAATCGATAAATTTTACATTGGAGTCACTAATGGAGAAATAGAAACCCGGGTTGAAAGTCACAAAAAATCAAAATACGGAGGTAAGAGTTATACATCTCAAGCTAACGACTGGGAGTTAAAATTTGCAATTGAAGCAGTGGATTATAGTCATGCAGTGAGAATTGAGCGAAAGATAAAATCTATGAAAAGCCGGAAATATATCGAAAGCCTGATTAATTCGGAGGAAAATATTGAAAAACTAATACACCAGACATGGAACACCTGATTCTTCCGATATTAATCGGAACAGGTGATCCTAGGTTCAATCCCAATAGATCGGGAAGTAGTACCACTCTAAAAATCAAAGCCTTGAATACTATGTGGGGCTTTTTTTATATCTTTGTTGCAACATTTCACGATTCGCCTCTGTTGGTGTTGTCACCAACAGACAGCATTTAGAACCAACTGGTAGAATTAGTCGTTGAAAATACCTGCAATTCAGATTAGGTTTTGGTCCTATTTTTCTTCAAAAGAAATACAGGCAGTGAAAATCTGTTGGTGACATAGGTTGCATTAATCCTTCAGTCAAAAAAGATACAGTTAAAAGTATGTATAACAAATTGCACTTTTTATATACTTTAGAAAGAGGTCCGGAGACCTTTGCTAATTGGAAGAACTCCTGATAATGGTGTTTCACCTCTTATCAGGCTATTATATTAGCTGTGCAATTTGTTATACACACCAGTTAAAATAAGCAGGTGATTAAAAAAAAGTTCTATTTTTATAAAAATTTTTGAAATGAAAGGCAAAAGCACAACAATCGTTCTAATTTTTATTGCTATGATCGCAGGCAGTCAGATACCTGTAGAAAAGATGGAAAAGGAGCTTATCGAAGTTAAAAAGGAAATTGACGAACAAGCTTCCTATATACGCGGGGGACTAGAAAAAAAGGATGATTATATATCAGAATTTCAGAAAAAAGTCAGCATAGAATTTACTGTTGATACATTTAAGATAGAAAGACTATGTTCAAAACGGATGGAACTGGATTTTTCGACAGCAGGCACAGTACAGGCTATCAGTGCATTAAATTCGGATTATGATAAATTGCTGAATAAATACTTCAAAATGCTCAATACACGGCTTTCAACCGGAGATCAGGCCATACTGAAACAATCTCAGCGCAACTGGATAGCATTCCGCGATAGTGAGATAAAACTGATCAGCACTCTCCGTGCTGATGAATATTCGGGAGGCGGAACTATACAGAGGATCTTCCAGGCCTCATATGTGATGGAACTGACAAAGAAAAGAGTGCTGGATATTGTCACCTATCTTTACGACATAGCAGATTAAGGGAAATTTTAAAGCCAGCATAAAACCATAAACGAAGGCTTACTGGTTCGGAAATTTAGTATTAAATGGTTTGCCGGCTCCGGAATTGAAACGCTGAAAATTTTATCATACGTAGCTACTATTTCTTAGGTCAGACTGTCACCTGCCAAGAATCAGAAAAGATCATCGAGAATCTTAATAAAATATTGAAGTATTAGTGACTTAATTGATGTGATGATTAGTTGATTTGTTGATGTGCTGATCAGCTAATTCGTAATTGTCAATTCGTAATTCGTAATTTCCAGTTCGTAATTGTAAGACATAACTAAACTTTCTAAACCCTCTAAACCATATAAACTTTATAAACTTTATAAATCAGATCATCAAATATTGAAAATTACTGTTTATAATAAAGCCAAAACAACTTTTTTGCCAATAATCTTACAACTTTTTGAAAATAAACTCATTTCATACAACATTAATTTTTTATTTGTGTTTAATTAGTCTAAATATAAATATACGGTGCGGTATTTGAAAAAAATCTTCTTATTTAAGGCACATTATTTTTTTTAACTCTCAAAATCTGAATAATTGAAAAATTTAAAATTTTTTTTCATCATTCTCTTAGCCATTTCTTCAACTCTTGCTACAGCCCAGACAAAAAAAATCGATCCTTCAAAAACTACAATTGAATGGGTTGCAAAAAAAATCATGAGTGAATACAGAGGAACAATTTCATTAAAACAAGGTAACCTGGTATTTAAAAAAACAAAATTAAAAGGTGGATCCTTTGTTGTCGATATGAATTCAATAATTCCGACCGATCAGCAGGGCAGATATATAGGATATCTGAAAGAACATCTCAAAAGCGAAGATTTCTTTAATACAGGCAAATATAAAACTGCAAATATGGTATTCAAAAGAATAGCTGATAATGGAAATGGAAAGTATTCGGTCACAGCCGATCTTACAATACGTAACATCACACATCCTGTTCAATTTGATGCCTTAATTTCTGGAAATACTGCTACCGCAAATATTAAAGTAGACAGAACCCAATATGGAATAATATATGGCTCTGGCAGCTTTTTTGAAAACCTTGGCGAAAAATTGATTGATGATATTTTCGAATTAAATGTAAAACTGAAGTTCTAAAACAAATCCCTGTAAAATCATATCTGAATTTCATTATAACTGATAACTGGGTGAGGATTCAGGGTGTTTATCCTCATTTACCATGCCCTTTTCCTTTAAATGACTTTAAACTTTAGAAAAGTTTGAACTTTTCTAAAGCTCGATAAATCTTTTATTTAAAGGAGAAGTGAAGTACTTTCCCGATTAAAAACATCAGAATTTCTTTTATTCTCCGAAATAACAACTAAAAAAAAGTCCCTCTCCTTTTTGGGAAAATGGTGTTTAGTGGACTTTATTTATAAAAAGTAGTACCTGTGCCGCTGAAACGGCAGGATTTATTTTAAGAATTCAGAGGGTCAAACCACCAAATTTCATCACACTTGCAAAACCTGCCGAAAAAGTATTTCAAACAGCAGATTGAAAAACTCTTAGTCTCATGGTTATTATTTTGTAGATTCCTTACTTTTAACTAATTCAGAACAAAAAAGTTAAGGGCTTGTTATAATTTAAGGATAAATTGTTTTCATCTTATGATTATTCAGATATAAAATACTGCAAATGATGCAAAATCAAAAATCTGGCAAAGCGCCAGATACACAGACCATAGAACAAAAGTTCAGGCAAATGATCGATGAGTTTAACCTAAGCATGAACCGTGCTTTTCATACTAAAGATGAAATAGACCGGTTCTGCAGCATCAGGGGAATTCCTCAGGCAGTATTGGAAGAAGTCATGTCGGGCAATCCCATGGCTCTCTGTATCCCCTTAGAATATGGAGGATTGGGTGGAAATGTCAAAGAGAATATTGCGTTCCTGTCAGCCGTTTCGTATGAATCTCTTTCTCTTTCTTTAACCCTCGGGATCAATAACGGACTGTTCATACAGCCAGTTGCCAAATATGGTCAGGATTCAGTAAAAGCTAAAGTCTTCAGCCGGTTCATGAACAACAGTTCCATGGGTGGTTTAATGATCACCGAACCCGATTTTGGCAGTGATGCACTTAGTATGCAAACTTCTTTCACGGAAAAAGACGGAATATTTCATCTCAGTGGCAAGAAACACTGGGCAGGCCTTACAGGCATGGCTGAGCTGTGGCTGCTTACTGCCCGTAAGAAGGCTGATTCCGGAGGACTTATGCGGGATATTGACATGTTTATATGTGATTCAGCCGCACCAGGACAAAAAATAGTTGTAGAAGAGTATTTTGAGAATCTTGGACTTTATCAGATCCCCTACGGCAGAAATCAGATAGATGTTTATATACCGGAAGAACAAAGACTTGTGCCACATACTTCAGGTATACAGATGCTTCTCGATCTGCTGCACAGAAGCCGGTTTCAGTTTCCGGGAATGGGTCTTGGCTTTCTAAGAAGAATGCTTGACGAAGCTATAAGTCATACAAAATCACGTCTGGTTGGCAACAGGAAACTTTTTGAATATGACCAGGTACAGAATCGTCTTGTACAGCTACAGTCAAATTTTACTATCTGTTCGGCTTTCTGCCTGAAATCGGGTGAGCTTGCCGGTATGGAAAATAATTTATCACAACTCGGGCTTGAAGCTAACATCATCAAAAGCGTAACTTCCGATATGATGCAGGAATCGGCACAGTCACTGCTGCAATTGGTTGGTGCCAAAGGTTATAAACTTAATCATATAGCAGGTCGTTCTGTTGTTGACAGCCGACCTTTCCAGATTTTCGAAGGATCAAATGACATTCTATATCATCAGATAGCTGAAGCATTCCTTAAGCTTATGAAAACAGCAAAAGAAAAAAACCTTCTTCAGTTTCTGATGGGTTTCTCTGCACGTGCTTCAGACAGATTACAGAAACTGATCAACTTTGAACCTGATTTTCAACTCACACAGAGAAAACTTGTTCAATTCGGACAGGTGGTAAGCCGGATTTTTTCAATGGATATGGTATTAAATCTTGAAGAAAAAGGGTTTCGTAAAGACCTTATAGACAACACACTGATAACATTAAAACTTCAAATATCCGAACTTCTTAACACATTTGAATTTGAGAACAACACAAGTGTAGTCCATGAGTATTCTGAAAACAGTACATGGTATGATTTTACGGATCAAAGACTGTAATAAAACATAATACAAATACCACTACAACAAAACAAATCACGATTTCAGCAAATCAACCGGTGAAATAATCCTCAACAAGGGAACTTTTTTTTAAAACATTTTGTTGAGTATTATACCTATAGGAATTAAATTCATTAAATTTTACAATTACTGAAACCCGGGTAATTTACCTTACTCATTTATCAGGTTCTATAAAGCAGATATCAGCTTTATTTGGTTAGTTTTCAAATTACTGCACATTTGTTGTCTGGTTCTTATTTTTCCACAAATTAACTGTATCAACTCATCAGTTAATCTTTTTTATCAATTACATCATCCTTTTTTAACATAAAAAAAATAATTATGGAACAACACACAGTACACAATCTTATAATTCTCGACGAAAGTGGTTCGATGGAGTCAATAAAAAAATCAATCATTTCCGGATTTAATGAAACAGTGCAGACCATCAAGGGAATCGAGAAACAATTCCCCGATCAGCTGCATACCATTTCGATGGTCAGCTTCAATGGCCTTGGACAAAAAGTCCTGCATTTTACTGAACCTGTCAGCAAACTAGAAGCTATCGATGACTCCAGCTATAAACCGGATTCAATGACTCCTCTATACGATGCAATAGGCTTTTCAGTCACCAAACTTAAACTTTTTCTGGAAAATAAGACAGGATATAACGTACTTGTCACGATTATGACCGACGGGGAAGAAAATGCCTCAAGGGAATATTCGGGGCAGTCTATTAAAAAAATGATAGACGATCTCAAGCAGAATAACTGGACTTTTACATACATAGGCACAGATCACGATGTGGAAAAATTTGCCAATTCAATTTCTATCACAAATACAATGGTATGGCAGAAAACCGCAAAAGGAACTTCTGATATGTTCATCAAAGAAAATGAAGCCAGGAAAATGTATTCAATGAAAATCCGGAATAAACAATCCGTATCGGATGATTATTTCGATTCAAAACAGCAAAAATCAGATCCTTCAGATAAAAACACATAAAGAAGTTCTCTAAAATTGAAGTGAAGGACAGTGCGATCCCGACATTTATCGTCGGGAGTTTGAGCACGATAAAGCAGGAAATTTTACCGAAGCCTTGTAGGTAAAATTTTCGTAATTGAAAACGCTATAACTTTTCTTTTGTAAAGATAATAAGGTTTGCGCGTTTAATTTCGCACGTCCCGCCTTGGCGGGATTGTTACTTTTTGACGACTCAAAAAGTAAATAAATTTAAACATACTATTTGATGTTATTAAGGAGAAAATGAGGTCAAAAAAATATCAATCTGTAAGCAAAATACCTACTTATATATCAATGAGATAAATGTTTTTAAATAAATATTTTTTTAATAACTTCAAAGTCTTCTTCCGGAGTGAGCCGGAATTAATTTTCCGGCTTTTTCCTTTTCCTTAGATGGCTAAAATCGTCGAGGTTTGTAACCACCTTAGATGATTGAAGTTTGTAACTTCGATCAAATATCCACTTAGAAGGTTGAAGTAATGCTTTCATGAGTTTGCAATTTAGACATGCAACTCAGATGTTCAGGGAAAAATATAAAACTTTCATGTCATTACCATATAAATTCCGTTAAAACCCGTAATTTGCATTAATTTTCAAACAAAAAATATATATATGAATCTTACAGAAATTCTGCTTATCACCATTCTGTTCCTTTCCATCATAAACATTGTGATCTCCTTTCTTAACAGGTCAGGAAACAATAATGAAGACATCAAAACCGAAATGATACGGTTGAATTCCGATATTTCAAAGATAGATCCTCTTATCAGAACTGAATTTTCAGGCACCCGTGAGGAAAACCAGAAAAATTCAAAGGATGCCAGACAGGAACTCGGTGAAACACTAAATACTTTTTCCATTCAGTTTACAACAAACCTTAAGGATAACCGGACTGAACTGAATAATTCACTAAGGTCTTTTGAAGAGAAGTTTTCCCTCAACATAAGGGATTTTAACGATCTGCAGCGCAATAAATTCAATGATCTCTTCACCCGGCAGGAACAGATAAAACTAGATACCGAAACAAAACTCGATAAAATACGTGAAACCCTCGAAACCAGGATTACATCACTTCAGGATGAAAATATGAAAAAACTTGAAGAAATGCGTAATACTGTCGACGAAAAACTACAGTCAACCCTGGAAAAACGCTTTAATGATTCTTTCACAATGATAAGTGAAAGACTGGAGCTTGTTCACAAAGGACTGGGAGAAATGCAAACCCTGGCTAACAGCGTAGGGGATATCAAAAAAGTCATGACAAATGTCAAATCACGGGGAATACTTGGAGAATATCAGCTTGCCAATATCATTGAAGATCTGCTCACATCAGAACAATATGAGAAAAATGTGAAAACAAAACACAACAGCGGGTCAATAGTAGAATTTGCCATAAAACTTCCCAATAATAACAGTATGGAAAAAACGCTGTGGCTTCCAATAGATTCAAAATTTCCAAAAGAAGACTATGAAGCACTTGTCGATGCCTATGATGATGGTGATGCTGAAAAAATTGATATCCTGAGAAAATCCTTCAGAAATTCAATTATTAAAAATGCAAAAGATATAAAGGAAAAATACATCGATCCTCCAAATACTACAGAATATGGCATTATGTTCCTTCCGTTTGAAAGCCTGTATGCCGAAGTTCTGAGAACTCCCGGACTGTTTGAACATATTCAGAAGGAATATAAAATAAGCATTACAGGACCAACGACATTGAGTGCTCTTTTGAATAGTCTTCAGATGGGTTTCCGCACACTCGCTATCGAAAAAAGGACCAGCGAAGTTTGGGATCTTCTCAGTGTGATTAAGACCGAGTTTGGGAAATTCGGAAATGTACTGGACAAAACCAAAAAGAAACTTCAGGAAGCAACAAATACAATAGACCAGGCAGGAATGAGGAGCAGAGCAATTGAAAGAAAACTGAAGACCGTCCAGGAATTACCGTATTCAGAAAGCCAAAAACAGATTGAAGCACAGATTAATCAATACAGCATTGATATAGAAGACAATCTTGAGGATTTATTGATAACTGAAGACAATGACTAATAAGGGAATTTTGTTTAAAAAGTACCAAAGGAATATGACTGATGATTTTTGCATCGTAAATTAAATATCAATTAAAATACCTTAAATCTCAGTAAAATCCCTTTTTCCAATCTTATATAAATCACAAATCCTGTCATCCTTTAATCCTTATACGGACAAAAATAATAAAATTTTTTATTTTTACTTAGTCTTAATTAAAACAAATATGAACTTTTCTATGTTGTTTTTATTATTAAATTTCATTCTGATATGACAAATAACCATAGTGAAATACTGCAATTTTTTTAAACTCATAATCTTATAATCATGAAAAAATTAATTTTCCTTTCAGCACTCATATCTGCTGTTGTAATTTTCAATTCCTGTACCAAGGAAGAACTGGACAAACCTGTTGCAACTGCTACACCCTCATCTCAAACCATTAAGTCAGGAAAAAAAACGAATATTGCCCTTACTGCCAATCTTTCAGGCACAACATTTTCATGGACCGTCAAACAGGCTGGGGTTTCAGGAGCAACTGACGGAAATGGTCCTGTTATAGCTCAGGCTCTGACTCTTACGGGTAATTCTCTTGGTATTGCCACATATACTGTTACGCCTGTTTCGGGGGGTGTAACCGGTGATAATATTACAGTAGTAGTAACTGTTGAATCCGGACAAAAAATCACATATGTTGCTGATATAAAACCCATTATGATAAACAATTGTGGATCTTGTCATCTGGCAGGCGGAAGCCACCCCAAAAAATTCGATAATTATACTACAACAAAGAACAATATCAATGAAATACTTAAAAGAGTGCAGCAGTCTCCGGGTTCAGACGAATTCATGCCGCAGGGAGGATCAAAACTCAGCACAACTAACATTGAACTTTTGAAAAAGTGGCAGGCTGACGGACTTCCCGAACTCTAAAAGACCCAAACCTGAATTGTGTTATAATTTCCCTTAACACACATCAAAATCATAAATCATTATAAATTAGTGTATTCCTTTTTTGCAGCTAAAGCAAAAATAGGATACACTAATTTTTTCTATTACATCCCAATAGCCTTGACATACGCATCATTGACATGACAGTTTTTAAATTTCATATTTTCAATCAGCTCAAGCATTGCTTTCCTTACAATCATCTGATCGGGTCTGTGTGATCTTATCTCGCTGAAAGTATTTCTGGGTCTCTCTGCATATTCCACTATTTTATCCCAGTTTTCAGGCTCCTTAATGCTCACCATGCAACTTGGGTTTTTCATTTTTTTATATGGCCAGTAGTGATAGCCAATATTGTTTTTTATCATCAGCCTGGTCCATGCAGATATCCACTGATCGGTATTTTCCCCTGTTTCACCCATATATAAAGGAAGATTGACAGAATCCCTGAAGTCGACAAAATCCTGAATGTTCTGCTGCAAAGTATCACACCAGTAACGATGGCACGTATACATTATCTTATCATCGAATTTCGAATCTGAGAAAACCGTGAAATTACTGTTCCATTGTGCACCTCCCAACAATATTATATGATTTTTATCAGCATTTCTGATCGATTTAACTGCACGCATATAAAGAGGTTCCAGAGCGGGATTTAATACATTATATTCTTTTTCAAAATACGTGGCTATTGGCTCATTAAGAAGGTCATAACCTATTATCATTTCTTCATTACTGTAGCGCTCTCCAATTTTTGTCCAGATATCAACAAAAAGCTTCTGGCTTTTTTCACTTACCATCAGCCACGGATATCCATAACTGTCGTCGATATTGTCTCCTGTCTGGCCTCCGGGAGCATCATGCATATCAAGAATAACATATAGATTAGATTTTCTGCACCAGCTCAGCAATCTGTCCATCCGTTCAAACCCGTCCTGAATGCCTGTAAGTCCCATATAATCTTCATCAGTGAAAAGTTTATAATGAAAAGGAACACGAATACTGTTTATTCCAGTCTCTTTTATAAACCTAATATCCTCTTCTGTTATATAGTGATCCTTGTATAATTTCCAGAATTCATCAGTGAAATCAGGCCCGACCAATTCCCTGAAAGCCTGATCTATTAACCTGGCCGAACTGGTATTTTTAAAAAGAAACATATATCCCTCCGGATTTAACCAGTTTCCGAGATTAATTCCCTGGATTAAAAACTTATTGCCGGAAGGATCATAAAGATCATGTCCCTTTATTGAAAAGTATGCTTTACTGCTTTCCTGACCATATATTGAATTATTTGAAAGGAAAAACAATACCGAAAAAACCGCAATAATACCGTTTGACAAAGTTTTTCTACACATTCTTTAAATTTTAATTATTTAATTTAATTCACAAATTTGCCAATATACCGGTAAATTATAAAGGAAATCATGGAAAAAATTTATCAATTTTCTAATCAATAATGATTCTTCATTTGTTTAATCTTTTGAAAAATATCATTTCTTCCGTTAATTGCCCTGTTTTATATAATTTTTACTCATATTTGCAACTTATACAACTGGTATTCGTTTAACAAATTAGCATCGCAAAATTGATTACAGACATTAATGTTTAATTTAAATAAGAATAACATCATGATAAAAGGATTAATAATTGGTTTTATTGGTCTGGTTGCACTTTTAATCGGAAATAAAACCATCTCTTTTGAAAATCCGGAAAAGGAACAGGCTATAGTATATACGGTTAAAAACGCACTTGATTATGTGCATTTTGCTCCACAGGTTGTAAATGATGAATTTTCAGCAAGATTTTTTGATGAGTATCTTAAAAATCTCGATGGCACTAAAAGATTTCTCACACAACAGGATATTGCCCAACTCGAAGTTTACCGTACTAAACTTGATGACCAGATCCTGAATAAAGAACTTATATTTTTCGATTTATCCGACAAATTAACCGAAGAAGCGATAAATAAGGTGAGGTCTTTTTATAAAACATTGCTCGATAAACCCTATAGTTTCACTTCAAACGAAACGATTGAAATGGATCCTGATAAAAGACCATGGGCTAAAGATGATCAGGAGCTTACAGATCTATGGCGAAAACTGTTTAAATATGAAATCCTGACCAGAGTCCACAGTGAACTTGAAAACCAAAAAACCAGTACTAAAACCGATTCTGTAAATAAATCAATGGAGCAGATCGAAAAAGAAGCCAGGGAAAGGGTGTTGAAAATATATGATGATATGTTTGACAGACTTAAAAAAGTGAACAGGGAAGACCGTTTCGAAAATTATATAAATACATTCTCAAATCTTTTTGATCCACATACTGAATATTTTTCTCCTAAAGAAAAAGAAGATTTTGATATAAAAATGCAGGGTAAACTGGAAGGTATCGGTGCAAGATTACAGACTGACAAGGAATTTACAAAAATTGTGGAGATCATTCCCGGAGGCCCGGCATGGAAACATAAAGAACTTAAGCCCAATGACCTAATCCTTAAAGTTGCACAGGGTGATTCAGACGAATATATCGATCTTACCGGGATGAGAATAGATGACGTTGTAACTTTTATTCGTGGCAAAAAAGGCACTAAAGTAAAACTGGAAGTTAAAAAACCTGATGGAAGCATAAAGATAATACAGCTCACCAGAGATGAAGTAATAATTGATGAAACCAAAGCTAAATCTGTAATTGTTTCAGGTAAAGAAAACAATCAGGAAATAGGATTTATCAGATTGCCAAGTTTTTATTCTGAGTTTAAATCCGATGGCGGAAATAACTGTGCAGATGATATCAAAACTGAAATTGAAAAATTGAAGGCTAAAAACGTTAAAGGTATCATACTTGACCTGCGATACAACGGAGGCGGATCTCTTCCCGATGTAATTAAGATAGCGGGTTACTTTATCGAAAAAGGCCCTGTGGTTCAGGTAAAGCAGACCAACGAAAAACCCTATGTTCACAATGATACAGACTCTGATATCCTGTATGACGGACCGCTGGTAATCCTTGTAAACGAAATGAGCGCATCCGCTTCTGAGATTCTGGCTGCAGCAGTACAGGATTACAACAGGGGAGTAATAATCGGAAGCAAAGCCACTTTCGGAAAAGGTACAGTACAGAGGTTTTTTGATCTTGACAATATGATCTCTGGTTCCGGTGATATCAAACCTCTTGGAAATATTAAGATCACAACACAGAAATTTTACAGGATAAATGGTGGTTCAACCCAGTTGAAAGGAGTTGAATCTGATATTGAATTACCTGATAGCTATATGTTTATGGAAGTCGGAGAAAGAGAATTTGAAAATGCTTTGCCCTGGGATAAGATTGAACCATTATCATACAGGCAAAATGTCTGGAATATCTCCTCAAAGCAGGAAATCATCAACAGGAGCAAAATCCGCATGAGCTCTGACTCTCTTCTTATAAAAGTGAAAGAAAATGCAAAAAAACTAAAAGAATATTCTGATAAAACACTGGTTTCGCTTAATTTAAAGGCCTTTTCCGAAGATTCAAAAAAAAGAAAGGATCTTGACGAGTACTTTAAAAAATATATAGATAAGGAATTACCGTCAGTAATGGTTAAAAATCTGGAAACCGATCTTGCTGATATACAAATGGACTCTTCGAGGATAGCAAGAAATGATGAATGGTTAAAAGGTATCAGGAAAGATTATCAGGTAAAGGAAGCTATTGATGTTATAAAAGACTTAAATGAATTGAAATAAACTATGTTAAATATTATGAGTTATAAAAAAAGCCTTGAAAATTTCAAGGCTTTTTTTGTTTCTTTTAATCGTTATGAAGCCATGCTTTCTTTGACATTAGCTCGTCTTCACTTTCTACAACATTTACATCAGCAACACATGCATCAACCGGACAAACAGAAGCACACTGAGGCTCATCAAAGAAACCTTTACATTCTGTACATTTCATTGAAACAATGTAATATACATCATCAGAAATTGCATCGTTCTCTTCATCAGCATTGAGAGCTTCTCCGCTTGGAGCAGTTACATCACCACTAAGAGCTGTACCATCATTGAGTTTCCAGGGTTCTCCCGGTTCATAAATAGCATTGTTCGGACATTCAGAAATGCAAGCATCACAGCTAATGCAATCCTCGGTTATAATAATTGCCATAATTCTTCTAAAATTTTAATGTTAATAAATAAATTAAATGGCAAAGTTATAATAATTAAATTCAATGAAAAAAAAATACTTTGAATTTTTGAGAATATTAAGAGGGAATCTAAATTGTTTCCTTATTTTTGCAATATTTTTCAATATAATGCCTTTTTTAAAACATATTTAGCACCTTTGCATTTATTTTTAAATAATTGAATTAATCATGATAAAAGAAAATAGCCTTGACAGACAGTCTCTTAAGCAGGTAGTGATCAGGTTTGTTGGTGACTCAGGAGATGGTATGCAATTAACGGGAACCCAGTTTTCATCTACTTCTGCTCTTCTTGGAAACGATATTGCAACTTTTCCAAATTATCCTTCTGAGATCAGAGCACCCCAGGGAAGTATCTATGGAGTATCTGGTTTTCAGGTTCATATCGGCGAAAATGCTATATATACTCCGGGAGATGATGTTGACGTTCTGGTTGCAATGAATCCGGCTGCTCTGAAAACAAATTTCAAATCAGTACCTGTTGGAAAAACAATTATTGTAGATATAGATAGTTTCAATAGCAAAAACATAGCAAAAGCAGGCTATGAAAATAATCCACTAACTACTAAAGAGCTGGATTCATATAGGGTCATTGAAGCTCCAATAACCAGCCTTACTGCAGAAGCCATAAAAGAAATAGGACTTGAAAAAAGCGCTGCCGACAAAAGCAAAAACATGTTTGCGCTGGGAATGGTTTACTGGATGTTTTCAAGGCCACTTAGCCATACCGAAGAATTTATCAGAGACAAATTCAAAAAGAATGATAAAGTCGTCGATGCAAATATACGGGCTCTGAAAGCCGGATACAATTATGCACAGACTCTTGAACTAATGCCAAGTCCGTTTGTTGTACTTCCAGCCAAAATGAAACCAGGAATATACAGAATATTGAATGGAAATATAGCTACTGCATGGGGATTTATGGCTGCTGCTGAAAAATCAGGTCTGCAGTTGTTTTTAGGATCATACCCTATAACTCCTGCTTCTGACATCCTTCATGAACTGACAAATCACCTCCATTTCGGAGTTCTTGCTTTTCAGGCTGAAGATGAAATTGCAGGAATAAGCTCTGCATTAGGTGCTGCTTTTACCGGAGCACTTGCAATCACAACAACTTCCGGACCCGGTTTGGCTCTCAAAGGTGAAGCGATAGGACTGGCAGTTATGACTGAATTGCCTCTTGTTATTGTAAATGTTCAAAGAGGAGGACCATCTACCGGTTTGCCGACTAAAACCGAACAGTCAGATCTGTTTCAGGCTCTTTATGGCAGAAGCGGGGAAAGCCCCCTTATCGTAATAGCTGCAAGTACTCCCGAAAACTGCTTTGATTATGCCTTCGAAGCTTCCAAACTGGCACTGGAACATATGACCCCGGTAATTTTACTTACAGACGGATATATTGCCAATGGTTCTGCTCCATGGAAAGTAAAGAAAGTAGAAGATATGCCTGATATTAAGATCAGGAAGATAGAAAGATATGAGGGACAGTACGAACCCTACAGAAGAGACGAAAAAACCCTTGCTAGAACCTGGGCTATTCCGGGAACTCCGGGGTTGGAACACCGAATCGGTGGTCTTGAAAAAGAAGACATCACAGGAAATGTCTCCTCGGATCCTGAAAATCATGAAGTGATGTCAAGAATACGTCAGGAGAAAGTAAACAGGGTTGCAGATTATATCCCGGAACTCGAAGTTGAAGGAGTTGATAGCGGAGATTTGCTGGTTGTAGGCTGGGGAGGAACATATGGAAGTTTGTACACGGCAGTAAATTCCATCAATGAAAACGGTTACAAAGTTGGACTGGCTCACTTCAATTATATAAATCCATTACCTAAAAATACAGCTGAAGTATTCGGCAGATTTAAAAAGATTATCGTTTGTGAATTGAATATGGGACAATTTCATGCTTACCTGAATTTTCAGCTGCCACAGTTTGAGTATTTAAAGCATAATAAAATTCAGGGTTTACCATTTTCGGTAATTGAGCTGACAGGTAAATTTAAACAAATTTTGGATAATAAATAAAAATTTGAAAAATGACAGATTCTAATATTCCAGTATATACATTCAAAGATTTCGTTACCAATCAGGATGTCAGATGGTGCCCAGGATGTGATGACTATGTTGTTCTCAGGTCATTGCAGAAAGCCTTGCCTATGATGGGCAGGAAAAAAGAAGATTTCGTTTTTGTTTCCGGTATCGGATGTTCATCCAGATTTCCATATTATGTAGATACTTATGGTTTCCATGGTATTCACGGAAGGGCAACTGCCATCGCAACCGGAGTTAAACTCGCAAATCACAACCTCAGTGTCTGGATTGCAACAGGCGATGGTGATGCTCTTGCCATCGGAGGTAACCATTTTATTCATCTTATCAGAAGAAATATTGACCTCACTCTGATAATGTTCAACAATGAGATATATGGTTTGACCAAGGGGCAATTCTCTCCTACTTCACTGATGGGACAAAAGACTAAATCATCTCCATACGGCAATATTCAGTTCCCGTTTCATCCTGGTGAATTGTCAATAGGTGCGGGAAGCAAATTCTTTGCCCGCGTTGCAGGAGGAGATACCAAATTGCAAACACAGATATTCGTTGAAGCTGAAAAATTTGAAGGCACTTCAATTATTGAAATACTGCAGAACTGTGTGATCTTCAATGACGGTGCTTTCAATAATTATACAGATAAGGAAGTCAAAGACGATTCTCAGTTATATGTAGAGCATGGCAAACCCATGATTTTCGGAAAAGAAGGAAATAAAGGTATTGTACTAGATAATCTTACTCTTAAAGTTGTCACGCTTGGTGAAGACGGAATCACAGAAAAAGATCTTCTGGTACACGATGCTGTAAATCCTGATCCGACTTTACATCTTATGCTTGCAAGAATGAGAATGCCTATAGTAGTAGGTGTGATCAGGGCAGTACCCGATAAAACCGTGGACGAAATAAGCCGTGAAAGGATGGAGGCAATACGTCAGAAATCACCATATAAATCGGTGAATGATCTGTTCACAAGTGGGGAAACCTACGAAGTTCAATAGTTTTTAAAAAAATATTAATAATTAATTATGGGATCAGAAGCTCTGGTAGTATTCTTTTTGACTGGTGTTTTTTTTATAGTAATTGCTACGGCAATACCTGTTTTATTCGCACCAAAATCTTCAAATCCGCAAAAACTAGATCCCTGGGAATGTGGGATTGAACCTACGGGTGATGCCTGGATTCAATTCAGAGTGGGTTATTATCTTTTTGCGATTATCTATCTGATATTCGATGTTGAAATAGTATTCCTTGTCCCCTGGGCTGTGGTCATGAAAGAAGTTGGAACAGTAGCTTTCGTTGAAGCCCTTGTATTTCTTGTTATCCTGGGACTTGGTTTGATTTATGCATGGAAAAAAAGAGCGTTAGTATGGGATTAAACAAAAACAATCAGCAGAACAAAGACGAATTTCCGGGCCAGGTAATTCCGGGTGGAAATGGCGGAAATATTGTAGTGGGAAAACTGGACCAGATCATTAACTGGTCAAGGGCAAATTCCCTGTGGCCACTTTATTTTGGTACCAGTTGCTGTGCAATAGAAATGATGCAGACCGGGGCTGCCAGACATGACTGGTCAAGATTTGGATTTGAAGTGGCAAGGCCTACTCCGAGACAAGCAGATGTTATCGTAATTGCAGGTACAATAACTAATAAAATGGCACCTGTATTAAGAAAATTGTATGACCAGATGGCCGAACCAAAATATGTTGTAGCTATGGGAGCATGTGCTGTATCCGGTGGTCCTTTTTACTATAACTCATATTCTGTTGTTAGGGGAGCTGATCATATTATCCCTGTTGATGTTTATGTACCTGGATGTCCTCCAAGACCTGAAGCATTACTTGATGCAATGATAAAACTTCAGAATAAAATAAAGACTTTTCAAAACAGCAAGCGAAAAAATCCGGTAGAAGGATTTGACGAAGGAAAAGAAATATAATCATCAATATAAAAAACTAAAATGACTAACACAGAATTACAATCAGTAATTTCATCATGGATAAGTGGGCTTTCTTTTCAGTCAGAAGGAAAACAGTACCTTACTGTAGTTGTACCCAAAGAAAAACTGAGAGATTTGATGTTGAAACTTAAAAACGAAGAATCAACTTCCTTTGACCTGTTGTTCTCATTAACTGCAGTAGACTGGCTTCCAAAGAATTTTAGTGTTGTATATCATCTTGAAAGCACAAAATACCATCATATTATTTGTGTCATCACTTATACAGAAGACAGGGAAAATAACGTGATTATCGATACAATTTCGGATATATTTCCTACGGCAAATTTTCATGAACGTGAAGCATACGATCTGATGGGAATAATATTTAACGGGCATCCTGACCTCCGCAGACTTTTTATGCAGGACAACTGGGTTGGACACCCGCTGAGAAAAGATTATATTGATGAAGCAAATCTGATAATAAGATAAAGAACTACTTATGGAAATCCAGAACTTAAGCGAACCCGGAATTCTTACCCAGGAATATCTTATAAATATGGGCCCCCAGCATCCGGCTGCTCATGGAGTGTTGAGGCTTATACTTACAATTAACGGTGAGACAATAGAAAAAGTAGATCCTGATATCGGTTATATTCACAGGTCGATTGAGAAAATGTGCGAAAGGGATACTTATAAACAAATAGTGCATTTAACAGACAGACTCGACTATCTGTCTTCTCATATAAATAATGAAGCCGTTTGCCTTGCAGTAGAAAATGCTCTCCAAATAGAAGTATCTGACAGGGTAAAAGTTATCAGAACAATAATTGACGAACTGACAAGATTATCTTCACATCAATTATGGTGGGGAGTTATGGGTATGGATATAGGTGCTCTGACTACATTTATGTATGCATTCAGGGACAGGGAAATGATAAATGACATAATGGAAGAAACCGTGGGTGCGAGATTGACAATGAATTATAATGTACCAGGTGGATTGATGTTCGATATTCATCCTAATTTCCAAAAAAGGGTTAAAGAATTTATCAGGCACTTCAGAAAAGCCCTGCCGGAATACAACACTTTACTGACAGATAATATAATCTTCAAAAAGAGACTTCAGGGTATCGGATATATGTCAAAAGAAGTTGCGGTGGCTTATGGTGTTTCCGGTCCGTCAGCCAGAGGTTCAGGTGTTTTATGTGATGTAAGAAAACATCACCCTTACAGTGCCTATGACAAAGTGAATTTTAAAGAAATACTATATCAGGGAGGGGATTCATATGACAGATATCTAGTTAGAATGAAAGAAATGGAAGAGTCCATGAATATAATTGATCAGCTGATTGATAATATTCCGGAGGGAGAATACCAGGAAAAAACAAGTTCTTTGCTTAAATTGCCCGTAGGTGAGTATTATCAGAAAGTAGAAACTGCACGTGGTGAATTCGGTGTTTTTATCGTCAGTGATGGTAAAAAGGAACCTTACAGGCTTAAATTAAGATCACCGGGATTTTCAAATCTTTCAGTGCTTGACAAGATTTCCAGGGGACATAAAATTGCTGACCTTGTAGCTATAATGTCTTCTCTTGATTTCGTTATTCCTGATATTGACCGGTAATAAATCCAATTATTTATAAAAGTTATAATATGTACGATTTTTCCAGATTAACAGGTACTATTCATGAGTGGTTAAGTTCCTTTATGCCTGCAGTAGCCGTATCGGTAACTGAAGGTATTTTGATTGGAATAGTTTTTCTGATATTTTTTGCAGTTCTTGGCCTAATCCTTGTTATTGCAGAAAGAAAAATAGCTGGATTTTTCCAGTTTCGTTTAGGCCCTAACAGAGTCGGACCATTCGGAATTTTTCAGACTGTAGCAGACACGGTAAAATTGCTGATGAAAGAACTTGTAGGAACCAGCAAAGCCGACAGTTTTCTTTATAATCTTGCTCCTTATTTTTTGATAATCGGGGTTCTAATGTCCCTTGCTGTTATTCCTTATGGATTGGGACTGACAGCCTATGATATCAATATAGGTTTGTTTTTCATAATGGCTGTATCTTCAGTTGGTGTCATAGGAATTCTTCTTGCTGGCTGGGCAAGCAATAACAAATATTCAATGATTGGTGCTATGAGGAGCGGAGCTATAATCATAAGCTATGAATTATCATTAGGATTATCTTCTGTTTTGACCATGGTTTTGCTGGCAGGCTCGCTTAATATGAACGATATAGTAATAAGCCAGACAGAGGGATGGTGGCTATTCAGAGGGCATATCCCTGCAATAATTGCTTTTATAATTTTTATAATCACAGGTACAGCAGAAACCAACAGGGTGCCATTCGACCTTACTGAAGCTGAATCCGAACTTGGAGCAGGTTATCATGCAGAATATTCTGGTATAAAGTTCGCTTTTTTCTTCCTCTCAGAGTTCGTAAGCATGTTCATTATTTCTGCACTTGCGGTCACTGTATTTCTTGGAGGTTGGTTACCTATTCACATTCCGGGATGGGAAGGCTTCAATAATATAATGGATTATATACCGAGTCCAGTCTGGTTTTTAATGAAAACTTCAGTTGTGATATTTATACTTATGTGGTTCAGATGGACATTTCCACGATTGAGGATCGATCAGATGCTTACTCTGGAATGGAAATATTTGTTGCCTTTGAGCATTTTAAATCTTATTTTAATGGCTCTGATGGTCAATATGGGCTGGATTTTTTAATTACAGTAAATCTTACTGATAGAAAAAAGATAAAAATGAATGCAATTATAAAATACTTTTCTGATGTGGCAGGAGGATTTATTTCTCTTTTAAAAGGAATGAGGATCACCGGCAAACATTTTGCACGATCATATAAGGAGATCATCACCCAGCAATATCCTGATAATAAGGATAGTCTCAGGTTTGCAGACAGATACCGTGCTCAGCTCTATATGGTACATAATGAACAAAATGAAATGCGATGCGATGCCTGCCAGACATGTGAGACAGTCTGCCCTAATGGTTCAATAGAAGTAATTTGGTTCAGGGAAGAAGATCCTGAAACAGGGAAAAAGGGAAAAGTGCTAGATAAATATGTTTATCATCTCGGCATGTGTACTTTTTGCAATTTATGTGTACTTGCGTGTCCGACCGAAGCAATTAAAATGAATCATGAATTCGAAACTGCTGTTTATGACAGGTCAGAACTGACAAAAGTATTAAATAAACCGGGTTCTAAAGTAATGAAAGATATTAAAGATCATAAATGATGGGAACACAAATCATGTTTTATTTTCTATCAGCTGTTATAGTGATATTTTCACTGATGGCTGTAACTTCACTTAAGGTGATGAGGGCTACAATTTATTTACTTTTTGTACTGTTGGCAACTGGTGGTATATATTTCCTGATAAACTATAATTTTATGGGAGGTGTACAACTTATTGTTTATGCAGGAGGTATAGTAGCTCTTATAATTTTTGCAGTAATGCTTACGCATAAAATCGGAGAGCAGATACCTGCTCCCTCAAAATTTAAAATGATAACCGGAGGGCTTCTTTCTCTTGCGGGAGCTGTAATGACTATTCTTATCATAGCAGGACATCAGTTCAATCCTGCTGAATCGGATACCGGACAGGATGTTAAAGAGATAGGAAGACAGCTGCTGAATCTGGGAGAAGGGGGATATGTCCTGCCGTTTGAAGTGATAAGTATTCTTCTTCTTGCTTCAATGATTGCAGCGATTGTAGTTGCTAAAAGAAAATTAACTAAACATAATTAAAACAATATTTATGCTGGCAGGAATTGGATTGACAGATATACTGATAGTTTCTACTCTGATGTTCTTTATCGGAGTATATGGTTTTATAACCCGTAAAAACCTGATTACGATTTTAATTTCAATTGAACTTATACTTAATTCGGTTGCCATTAATTTCATAGCTATAAATAAGTTCCTTTATCCGGAAAAGCTGCATGGTCAGATGTTCGGGATATTCATAATCGGTGTTGCTGCTGCCGAAGTTGCAATTGCAATAGCTATGGTAATTGATTTTTACAGGATAAAACAAAATATTGAAGTCGATGATGCTGAAATGATGATGCATTGATAGAATATTTTATTGACAATTTTTTATAAAATTTAAAGATTAATATGGATTGGTCATATACTATTTGGATTCCTTTAATACCCCTGATCAGTTTTCTGATCCTTGGATTTTATGGCAGGAATTTGCGCTATCCCCTACCGGGTTTGATCGGGGTTTCAGCTGTTTTCATCGCACTGCTATTGTCTTATTATGCAGCATATAATTACTTTTTTGTTGCAAATCCTGATATGATCTTTGAACCAGTAAAGGGGTTTGAAACGGTCTGGATGAATTTCACTGATACGCTTCAGTTCAAAATGGGTACTCTGATAGATCCGATTTCAATGATGATGGTAGTAGTAGTAACCACTGTTTCATTTCTGGTTCATGTTTACAGTCTTGGTTATATGAAAGAAGAGCCTGGTTTCGGACGGTTTTATACTTTTCTTTCTTTATTTACATTTTCAATGCTCGGGCTTGTTCTTTCGACCAATTTGTTTCAGATATACTTTTTCTGGGAACTTGTAGGGGTATCTTCTTACCTACTTATCGGATTTTACTACGATAAACCAACGGCTATTCTTGCTTCTAAAAAGGCATTTATTGTCACCAGGTTTGCTGATTTCTTCTTCCTTATCGGAATTATACTGGTTTCTTATTATACTGAAACTTTTGATTTTATAACTCTCAACAATCTTGATCAGACTGCAATCACTTCTGCTGAAGGTATAAGTTTTATTGGAATGTCAGTTCTGGCCTGGGGCCTCACTCTTGCATTCGTTGGAGGAGCAGGCAAATCTGCCATGTTTCCTCTTCATATCTGGCTTCCTGATGCTATGGAGGGCCCGACTCCTGTGTCCGCACTCATACATGCTGCTACTATGGTTGTAGCCGGAGTATTTTTAGTTGCCCGGTTATTTCCGATGTATCAGAGTGTAGATGGAGGTGCTGTTTTGCACATTATAGCTTTTATCGGAGCATTTTCTTCACTATTTGCTGCAACTATTGCACTGACACAACTGGATATTAAAAGAGTACTTGCATATTCAACCATGTCTCAGATCGGTTATATGATGATGAGTTTGGGTGTATCAGGTCTTGAAGGACATCACGGCCTTGGATTTACAGCTTCGATGTTTCACCTGTTTACACATGCATTTTTTAAGTCCTTGTTGTTCCTTGGTGCCGGAGCTATAATTCATGCAGTTCACAGCAATTATATGAATGAAATGGGAGGACTGAGAAAATACCTTCCGATAACACACAGCACTTTCCTGATAGCTGCTCTGGCTATAGCTGGTATTTTCCCTCTGGCAGGATTTTTCAGCAAGGATGCTATTCTTGATGCTGCTTATATGCACAATCCGGTATATTTCTGGATTGGCTGGATTGTAGCAGGAATGACGGCTTTTTATATGTTCAGGCTGTATTTCAGGGTATTCTGGTATGAAGATGTGCACTACCATCACACTCCACATGAAGCACCAAAGACAATGACGGTTCCACTGCTTATACTCGCGGTTTTATCAGTTGTCTCGGGTATAGTTTTTTTCTATTTTATTCCTTTCGGAGAATATATAACACCAACAGGCAAATCGTTTGAAATGCACATTAACTGGAGTCTGGCCGGGATGTCACTTGCTATAGCTGCAGCCGGTATTTTTATAGCATGGAAAATGTATTACAAGAAAAATGATCTCCCGGATAGGGTTTCTCAAACTTTCGGAGCACTGTATAAGTGGAGTTATGATAAGTTTTACTTTGATGAAATTTACAATTTTGTTACGAAGAAAATAATGTTTGGCATTATTTCGCGTGGATGGACTTGGTTTGATACGAAAATTGTTGATGGAACTATGGACAGGATCGGGTTTTCAACGGAAAAGACTTCATTTGCAATTAAAAGATTCCAGTCCGGAAAAATGCAGGATTATGCATATGCAGTTATAGCAGGTGCCGTATTTCTGGCTGTGATCTTTATTTATTTTTGGAAAAACTGAACAAGACTTTTGTTATGAATATACTTACATCATTGGTTGTAATCCCTGCACTGACTATCCTTGTGCTCATTTTTACAAAAACTTATAAGCAGGCCAGGCTTGTATCAGCAGTAGGAACAGGAATCGAATTTCTGGCTTCTTTGCTTCTTGTATGGATGTATTTCAATGAAAGAGGCCTTGGAAATACAGAGGAGTTTTTATTCTCACAGGATGTTTTATGGTATAAATCCCTGAATATTCATTATAGTGTTGCAATAGATGGTATCGGTGTTTTAATGATACTTCTGACTTCCATTATCACTTTTGCTGGAGTTTTTGCATCATGGCAGGTTGAAGATCTGGCAAAGGAATTTTTTATTTTCCTGATACTTCTTGCAAGTGGGGTTTTTGGGTTCTTCATTGCCAGAGATCTTTTCACTATGTTCGTATTTTATGAAATTGCAGTTATACCGATGTATGTACTGATTGGTATATGGGGTACAGGAAAGAAAGAGTATTCAGCTATGAAACTCACACTGATGCTTATGGGAGGTTCTGCATTGCTTCTTGTAGCTTTACTTGGTATTTATTTCTTTTCAAATAATCCTGCAGGTTTGCATACATTTAATATTCAGGAACTCTCAAACATTGATTTCCCTTTTGCAATACAGAAATTCTTCTATCCTTTTGCCTTCGTGGGATTTGGAGTTTTGGGAGCACTGTTCCCATTCCACACCTGGTCTCCTGACGGACATGCCTCTGCTCCTACAGCTGTTTCGATGCTCCATGCAGGGGTATTGATGAAGCTGGGAAGTTACGGTGCTTTCAGGGTAGCAATGTACCTTATGCCTGAAGCTGCTGTCTATTTTGCAGACCTGTTTCTTGTACTTACAGGATTCAGTGTAATTTACGGGGCATTTGTGGCTATCAGAAAAACAGACCTTAAATATATCAATGCTTATTCTTCGGTCAGTCACGTTGGACTGATATTATTTGCCCTTATGATGTTTACAAAAACGGCATTCACAGGAGCTATCCTGCAAATGATATCACACGGACTGATGACTGCAATGTTCTTTGCATTGATAGGAATGATTTACGGCAGAACTCATACAAGGGAAATTCATCAGATGGGAGGATTGATGAAAGTATTGCCTGTGATCTCTGCAACCTATGTTATTGCCGGGCTTGCATCTCTTGGTTTACCGGGTTTAAGCGGGTTTGTTGCAGAAATGAATATATTTGTTGGTGCCTGGGAAAATCCGAATCTTCTCAACAGGATATTTACAGTTGTTTCGATTTCAGCAATAGTTGTTACAGCAGTATATATTCTGAGAGTTGTGGGTGTTTTACTGATGGGACCTGTAAAAAATGAAGAGTATTATCAGTATCCCAAAATTTTCTGGTTCGAAAGAATGGTGATCATTCTGCTGATGGGTTCGATTGCCGGAATTGGCCTGATGCCTTTGTGGATAACAGATACTATCCGGGAAGGATTGGTTCCCATGATGGAAAGATTTGTACATTAATAAAAAGATAAAAAATAAATAAATGGATTGGACCACTTTATTTTCGGTTATGCAAAGTGAATTATTCCTGACAGGGATAATCCTTCTGATACTGATAGCAGAAATAGTTGTCAGCAAAAAAGAAATAATAGTCAATCTGAGTTTAGGATTGTTTCTGATACATACTGTTGCAGGCTTTATCAATCAGCCTGATGGCTCATTATTCGGGGGTATGTTCAGAACAGATCAGCTGATCAACCTATTCAAAAACATACTTAATGTTGGTGTTTTAATCATTTTGCTCCAGTCTGCTTCATGGGTTAAAGATAAAATGAAACAAAGCCAAAGACTATCCGAATTCTATATTCTTATGTTTTCTTCGCTTCTCGGTATGTATTTTATGATCTCGGCAGGCGATTTCCTGATGTTTTATATCGGCATAGAACTTGCGAGCCTTCCAGTTGCAGGTCTTGCTGCTTTCGACACATTTAAACAACGATCTAATGAAGCTGGTTTGAAATACATTTTCCTTGCAGCAATAACTTCAGGTGTATCCTTATTTGGTATTTCACTTCTTTACGCAGGATCAGGCACTATATATTTTGATCAGCTTACACATTTTCTCACTTATGACAGTCTCATTATTTTAGGATTCCTGTTTTTTATTACAGGATTGCTTTTCAAAATATCTATAGTTCCTTTTCATTTATGGACTGCCGATGTCTACGAAGGAGCTCCTATCAGTGTCACATCTTTTCTGTCAGTTATTTCAAAAGGTGCTTCGGCATTCATTTTGATGGTTATACTGTTCACTTTTGCCCGTCCGTTGATGGATTTATGGAAGGAAATGATCTTCCTTCTGGCTATTCTTACGATGTTTATCGGAAACTTATTCGCTATCAGGCAGAAAAACATGAAAAGATTCCTTGCATTTTCATCAATTGCTCAGGCAGGATTTCTGATCCTTGGTATGATATCAGGAAGTCAGCTCGGTATGTCATCAGTGATATTCTTTATTGCAACCTATGTTTTTTCAAATCTGGGAGCATTTGGTGTGGTTTATGCGATATCAAATAAGACCGGTCTGGAAAATATGGATGATTACAACGGTTTTTACAGGACCAATCCTTTACTTAGTGTACTGATGATGCTTTCGCTGTTTTCACTTGCAGGAATTCCGCCTGTGGCAGGATTTTTTGGAAAATTCTTTCTCTTTATGTCTGCAGCCAGCGAGGGATATTACTGGCTTATATTTATTGCAGTAATAAATGTTACAATTTCTCTGTATTATTATCTTCTGGTGATCAGGGCAATGTTCATCAGGAAAAATGAAAATCCAATACCCTATTTCAAAAGTGATATCTATATGAGAGCAGGATTGCTTATTTCAGCAATAGGTATCCTCGCAATAGGATTCTACAGTCCTTTTTACGAGCTCATAAATGATATGGTAGCAATATTTTTAAAATAATAATAATAAAACTATAATAATATGTCTTTATCCGGAAAACATCAATATGGAGAGTTGCAAGGCACCAGAGTCACTTTTGTTGAAAAAGGAATCAGTTCTGCCAGGATGAGTTTCCTCAAAAATCTTCTTGAAGTAAATGGATTTTCAGTATTAACTGATCTTGAAAAAAAGAAAAATGAGGATGATCCCGATCTGTACACTATTGGAGTTACAGACCTTGTTTTCAATCCCACTATCTGGGTATATGACCGCAAACTGCGCACTTCTGACGGAAGAAAAGTGACTCCTGATTACTGGCTGCAGAAAACCGAAGATACCAAACCACAGTACTGGGAGAGTATGTGGGAACAATGATTGTAAACAATAAAATTTTTGATTTTAGTCTGAACAAAGTTGTGATGCAATTATGCTAAACACAAGTATTAGTACGATCTTTTACCAAAAAGACGGTATCGCAAAATTTCCAGGATTGCATGTTTAAAATACTGTATATAAAAATCATATCATTTTATAATCATAAAAATCAAAGTGTTGACATTGTAAATCTTTACGGATAATTATCAGTAGCAGACAAATAAATCTCACCAAAATAAATAAAATCTAAAGTTATTATAAATAAAATAGATTAAATTTGCATATTAAATCTTGTTAATCCTGATCTTTAAAATCTAAAGTCCGGAACATTTAGAAATTTTTTAAAACTATCTTAAAATGTTTAAACATAAAACAATTGTCTATACCTCGGGTACTTTTGATATGTTCCATTATAATCACCTTCGAATGATCAATTATTCACGAAGTTTAGCCGATATTTTGATTGTTGGAGTAAGTACTGATGAACTTGTTATGACCTTCAAACCAAAGCCAATAATACCCTTTACCGAGCGTTTACAGATCATAGAAGCACTCAAAACTCCTGATATTGTAATTCCTCAACACACTCTTGACCATACCGATATAGTAAAAAAGTTAAATATTGATGCTTTTGTGGTTGGTGATGACTGGTATGGAAAATACGATTATTTAAAGGATTTAGGTGTACAGGTTTTTTATTTCCCTTACGGTGCCGGTGTATCGTCAACAAATCTTAAAAAGACTATTTACGAAAGTTACGATGCTCAATTGAAAAAGGAACAAAAACAAAAACCCGTACAGATTATAAAAAATGAATCTGATCAGGCTTAAAAATAGCTATAATGACAAAACTTGCTTTGATCACGGGTGGCACGAATGGAATAGGAAAGGCTGTTGCTTACCGCCTTGCAAAAGAAGGATTTGACCTTATAATTACTTCTAATGAAATACTGGCTGAAGAGCCCGTTCTGGAAATAAGGAATCTTTTTCACAGGCGCGTAAATATTCTGAAATCAGACATTCTTGATATTGACTCGATTAAAACAATTGATGGTTTTTTAAATGAAAATAAGCTTAAACTTGATGCTTTAATAATAAATGCAGCAATAACCTACCGGCAGGAATTTGAAGATATGGATGTGGGATTATGGAAAAATACTTTTGATGCTAATGTACATTACCCGGTATTTCTTATTCAAAAAATGTTGAATTTCTTAAATCCTGGTTCTGCTATTGTATTCACAGGTTCTCTTATGGCCATTCATCCTCATTCGGTATCCCTGGCTTATGGTGTTACAAAAGCTGCTGTTCATGCATTGGTAAAAAATATGGTAAAATTCCTTACACCATACAAAATACGTATTAACTGCGTTGCTCCCGGATTTGTAGATACTGACTGGCAAAAGACTAAACCTGAGGAAATCAGAAAACACATTGAAAACAAACTTGCCGAAAACCGATTCTGCAGGCCTGAAGAAATAACAGATGCATATTCATTTCTGGTTAACAACAATTATGTAAACGGAGAAATAATTGTTATTGACGGAGCATATTCATATCGATGAAAAACAGAAAGTGGTTTTATAAATAGATTATCTATGAAAAATGAAAAAATCACACTTGAATCCACTCTAAAGTCAATAGAGACTGAAAACTGGCTTGACCGGAAGTTTTATCGCCCTATTGGATTTCAAATGACTCTTTTGATCAAAAATACAGGTATCACACCGAATATGGTGACGATTTTTTCTATTATTGTTGGAATTTGCGGTGGTTTTTGCTTTTATTTCCCATCTTTGAAAATGAATATAATCGCTGTTGGGCTGATGATATTTGCAAATATACTGGATTGTGTAGATGGCCAGCTGGCAAGACTTAATGGTATCAAATCCAAAATAGGACGAATTCTGGATGGTTTTGCCGGTGATCTCTGGTTTTCTACTTTATATTTTGCTATTGCTTTAAGGCTCATAAATATTGGCTTCAGTCCCTTGGTTTTGGTCATAGCCGTAATTTCAGGATACTCACATGCCCGTCAGGCAGCAATGGCAGATTATTACAAGACTTTCCACTTATTCCTGATCAGCAGAAAAAAAGGAGAAGAATTTGATAATTATGAAAATCTTCGGATACTGTACCTTGAAACCAAATGGAAAGATGACTGGATATACAAGTTCTTTTTGTTCTTTTACAGATTCTACACAATAGGGCAGGAAAGAATTACTCCAAAACTCCAAAACCTGATAAAAATTATTGATACAAAATATCTGGGAGACATTCCCGATAATATAAGGGTAGAATTCCGGCAAAAGAGCAGAAATCTAATGCCCTTGTTAGACTGGCTTACTTTCAATGGCCGGACACCTGTACTTTTTATTCTTTCGATTGCAGGAGCTTTGTTAATAAACACTAAATGGGCTGTAATACCTTTAGGTTATTACTTATTTGAAATTTTTATTTTAAACCTTGTTTTATTCATGTCGGTAAGAAAACATGAAAAAATATGTACTGAAATTTCTCAAAAACTATAATTTAGAACTATTTTTTGAAAATATTGCTTAATGAAAGATTCAATTGTTTAATGAAAAGGATAGTTATAGATGAAGAATATTTAGCATCAGTTAGTCCGGTTTACAGGGGTTTTATCGGAAAAATATTGGCAATTTTAATGTTAAAAACATTTGGAATCGATAAAATTAATGCATTGTGTGCAAGACATGCTGATGTTATAAGTACGGATTTCACAAAGGAAGTATTGGAAGATATCGGAGTGTCATATAAAGTCATCAATAAAAATTTGCTTGACAATTTACCTGATGGCAGTTTTATTACGGTTTCAAATCATCCTTTCGGATCGGCAGATGGTGTAATACTTATCGATATCCTGGCAAGAATACGCCCTGATTTTAAAGTAATGGTAAATGGACTTTTAACCAGGATAAAGTCTTTAAGCACCAACTTTATCGGTGTTGAACCTGTGAAAGGCAGAAGCAAAAGTGATGTTAGCCACAATCTAAAAGGTGTAAGGGAGAGTATCAGGCATATCAGGGAAAATCATCCAATCGGGTTTTTCCCAGCAGGAGCCATTTCTCTTAAAAATTTTAAAACAGGTACAATTGAGGACAGGAAATGGCAGACCAGCGCACTTCATCTCATCAAACAGGCCAGAGTCCTTATTTATCCAGTATTTTTTGAGGGAACAAATTCATGGTTTTTTCACCAATTGGGGGTTATCGGCTGGAAAATAAGAGAAATACGTATAGCACATGAGCTTTTCAACAAAAGAGGAAAATGCTTCAATGTTCATATCGGTGAACCTATAAGTGTTGAACGTCAGGATGAGTTTTCAGACCTTAACTACTTTGGTGAATTCCTGAAGCAAAAGACCTATGAATTACAATACAAATAGAAACCTATACAATTTTATTTTCATTCCTATAAACACAAACGTTTCTTTGCAATGTTAATCATATCTATTATACAGTAATAATCAGTAACATATTAATAAAAGAGGCTATCATTTTTGACAGCCTCTTAAAATACCGGAAACTTAAAACAATATCAAAACTGATATCTTGCATAAAAGCTGATGTTTCTTCCCGACTCATATATTTTTTTGCCTACCACATCCGCAATGGTATTTGAATACGTATAATTCATGTGGTTGTAAAAAGATTCATCAAAAACATTCAAAATCGCTGCTCCTAAGCTTAATCCTTTGAAAGGCTTGAATCCAACTCTGAGATCAGCTGTTTTGTAGCCTGGTGTGATAATTTTTTCACCAAAACTTAATGCAAGCCTGTCCTGTTTTGAAGTAATTGTTGTCCTGAGATCGATCCAGAATTTGTTTTTCTCATATTTCAAACCAATTTTTGTAGTCATAGGGGCAATCTGAGCCAGAGGTTCATCAAATGTATTGTTATCTGCTACTGTGTAGGCAATATTTGAATTAAATTCCAGTCCTTCAATTACCCTTAAACTGAAATAAGCTTCAAATCCCATTTGCTCTGCATCAACATTAATAAACTGTTTGGCATAAGGAAATGGATTGTCGAAAACTTTCTTAAAGTTTGAATCTCCATCTTTATAAACTGCAGATATATAGTCCTTTATTGTTGAATAAAAAACACTGGCACCAGCACTGAATCTGGTGTTGAAATGACTTACAGAAAATTCTATCTGATTGTTTTTTTCTGGTTTCAGAAACGGATTTCCTACATATTCATATCCATCTGCTGCGACTGCAAGGTGATAAATAAATCGCTCAAGCATCGATGCTGATCTGGTCCCTAAGCCATAAGCGAGTTGGAAATGTGATTTTTCTAAAAGATATTTTATTGAAATATTTCCCCCGATTGTGTTTTCGGAAGTCTTATCAAAACCCTGTTCGTATATTTTGGAAAATCCTGAAGCCGGAGAACCTGCTTCTGAAGCTACAAAATCTGTCCTTAAACCTGCAGTTGTAAACAGTTTTTCAGTGATTTTAAATGTTCCCTCTGCAAATAATCCAATGTCATTTAATGAGGCATCCTGCCAGACTGAATCTACTTTAACCGGGCGGCTTGCCTCCGGAAAAGGAGTGCCATCTGGTTTTAGCATAATTATCCTCGTTCTGCTCCCTTCACGTTTTTCATTGCTGACATCTATACCAGTATACAAAAACAGGCTGTTTAGGGGTGTCAATGCAAATTCCAGTTTTCCTCCCAATGTATTTGAAGTAACCGGAGTAGAAGCATCCATTTTTGTAAAATTAGGCCGTAGATGATTATTCATCAGGTGGTCAACAAAAGAATAATAGCTTTTCAAAGTGACCGAATTCACGAATTTATTTATTGAGTTGATACGGTAATCAAAAGCAGCAGAATAGCTATCGTCTTTAGGAGAATCCATAGGCAATCCGGCATGCAAAATATCCTTACTAAATTTTTGCCTCCAGTCGAACTGTAATCTCTGCTTTGAAGTCGGGTTTATTCCGGCTTTCATTGAATAACTGATGGTGTTAAATCCGGAAGGTACTTGCAAGGAGTTTCCGTCCTTATAATCACCAAAATCACGGTACTCACCATTTGCTGTTATGTCAAATCTTTCTTTGGCATACATTAATTCCGACCTGAAAACTTTGTTATCTCCGTTTGTTTCATATCCGGCTTCAGCATTTCCGTGTATACCATACTCTTCCGGGACAGGTTGTTTTGTTATCATATTGACGATCCCTCCGAAAGTCTGTCCAAATCTCACCGAATATGGCCCTTTGATAACCTCAATCTTGTTTACTTCCTCTGGTATGATATGCGATGTGATGGGGTCCATCCTGTTAGGACAAGCATTTACTATTTTCGTGCATCCGTCAAATTTTATATTCATCTGTTCGTACCGGAATGATCTTAATGAGGGCTCTGAAGCCATGGCACTCCTTTTCTGAATGCTAAATCCCGGAATATCATTGAACAAATCTGCTGAATTCCTTGGCTGACTTCCTTTTTTTATATTGTCAATAACAATAAAACTATGGGTAATATCTTTCATAGGGTCGGCTTTAAGAATAATCTCCTCGAGATTGATAACTGAAGACTTAAGATAAATTATACCGGCATTCATCCCATCGGTTTTGCCCTTTCTATAATAGGAGTGTTCTATCTCGAGAACTGAATTTGAGGAGGCTGGTATAGTATAATATCCATTTATATCAGTAATTGATGATTCTTTTGTTTCAATCACAGTTATTTTTGCATTTGGTATTGGCTCATTGGTTGTAATGTCCAGAACTCTTCCCTTTATTGTCTGACTTACCAACGGAAAAGATATCATTAGAACCATTATAATATTAACTATTCTATATTTCATAATAATAATTTAAATAAAATAAATAAATATATAACTCAAGGCTACTATCAGTTTTTAACTGAATTCTTAAGTGCCCTTTATATGTATATCTTGTAATATTTATCACTAGAGCATCCACTTATATCATTTGGATCAATAGCTAAATACACTTAATGTAATTTCAATTAATACAAAATTACCCGGGCAGTTAAATACATGGAAATGACCAGGATATCCTACCCGGGTCTACATAAAAACAAAACACTAAAAATATATCTTATTATTTCGGAGGGGGAGTGAGCAATCGGAGGTAAATGATCTTCAGAAATGGATCAACATATGATATTAAAGATCCTGATTTTACTGTCAATAATAAATCGAAAAATGGATTTTTTAATAAACAGAAAAATAAATTTTCAATTTGTAACTTTGGTATAGGAATAGTAGCTGTTCTATCCTGAGACTTCTCTGTATCTGCAATCTCTTTCTTTAACTGGCATTTTCCCTCACAGCAATTTCCGGGAATATTTCTTTTAACACATAAAATTTCCTTATAATACTTCTTGTGTATAACATAATGTATTACAGGGTTCATCGATATGAATATCGTCGAAGAATATATAAAAATGAGAAATATACTTGTGCCTCTTCTCAATTTCTACGGTTTTAAAAAATTAAAATTACCCATTTTTTCTGAACAATAAAAAAATAAAGGAAATTATTTGAAAGAAAAAATCAATGCAATTAGGTATATTCTGTAATATTGCATAAAATACACTTTTGCAAAATTAAATAAAAAGCGACAATTAAAATACTGTTTAGTATTTTTTTATCAATATTTATCATGCATAAAAAAATTTTATTTCAAAAATGAAATCACTACTGTTCGAAATTATATTAATACTTTTTTTTACAGCTACATCTCAATTGATAGCCGGTCAGACACCTTTGAAAGATAAAAAATATCAAAGAATAGAAAAGAAATTATCATCATGGGACAATATTTTTTCAGGATTCTCAAAACTTGGTAATATTTCAATTGACTCATTTTCGTTAAATAAAACTCAAAAATCAATAAATATTTTTTTCAATTCCGGTTTAGCAAATGCACCTGTCAGAGAAATTAACCTGACAAATGCAAAAATTTCAATCAAAAAACAACTTGGCAGAAAATTCAGAAAATATAGTATTAACTTATATGCAGGCAAAACAGAATTAAGTACCCTTATACCAAATTACCTGAGAAAAGATATTGTTATAGATCAAAGTAGATTTAATAAAATACAATCTGATCAAATTCCAATAATCAGGAAAAAATACTTCCTGGAACCAATAAAAGGATTAAAGGGATATAATCTGGCTGTCTGGCATAGTCATGGGAGATATTATGAAGCCAAACTTGACAGGTGGGAATGGCAGAGAGCAAGACTGCATTCAACAGTAGAGGACATTTTTCCGCTTACATTTGTTATCGATTTTTTAGCTCCAATGCTTGAAAATGCAGGTGCCAATATTTTCATACCAAGAGAAAGGGATTTCAACAAAAATGAAGTAATAGTTGATAATGATATTTCTACAGGCAAATCAAAGGTATTATTGCCGGGTTATTTCAGGATTGATACTATCGACAGTGGCTTCAAATATAAAGATACATTATTCAATAATGAAAATCCTTTCAGATCCGGCACTTATTTAATGGCGCATCCGGATGCTTCAAAACAGCTTACCATCCGTTATATTCCCGATATTCCCAAAACAGGAGAATATGCTGTTTATATAAGCTATGGTGCAGGAGGGTCAAAAATTGTAAATTATACAATTAATTACACCGGAGGATTTAGGGAATTTCTCGTTGATCAGACTCAGGGAGCCGGTACTTGGATTTATCTGGGTACATTTTATTTCCAAAAAGGTTTCAGTCCTGATAATGCTTCTGTAACTATCGTTTCTACCAACACTTTTACCAGCGATGCAATCAGGTTTGGAGGAGGCATGGGTAATGTTGCACGAAGGCCATCAGATGAAATTATGCCCAACATATGGTCTTTAGCCGGTCAGAAAAAAGAATATTATGATGAAATAAAAACAACAGTTAATCCTGAAAATTATAGCTGGAAGTTAAGCGGTATGCCCCGATATCTGGAAGGATCCAGATATTATCTTCAATACAGCGGCATGCCCGATACTTCTGTCTACAGTCTGACCAAAGGAAAAAATGATTACAATGACGATTATCAGTCAAGGCCGGAATGGGTAAATTACCTGATAGGGAACAACGAATTTCCTTTCCGCAAAGATGATTTAGGGCTAAATATACCTATTGATGCAGTACTTGCATTTCATACCGATGCTGGAGTTGCAAATGAAGATTCAATTATTGGAACTCTTGGAATTTATAGCTCTGATAAACCCGACTCTATATTTGCATCAGGTCAGTCAAAGATGACAAGCAGGGATTTATCTGATATGATACAGACGCAGATCGTAGAAGACATCTCAAATCAATACGGAATTGCATGGACCAGAAGAGGATTATGGAACCGTCCATACTCAGAAGCATGGAGGCCAAATGTTCCAACAATGCTTCTTGAATTGCTGTCTCATCAAAATCTGACGGATATTAAGTATGGACTTGATCCCCGGTTCAAATTTATTGTTTCGAGAGCAATTTATAAAGGTATGCTAAAATTTCTTTCATTCCAGAATCAAAAACCATATGTTGTACAAGCTCTTCCCGTCAATAATTTCAGTATTTCTTCAATAGGCGGTAAAAAGATAAAACTCAGTTGGTCACCTGTTGCGGATCAATTTGAAAAAACTGCTGTTCCTCAAGCATATATGGTATATACAAGAACCGAAGGACTTGGTTTTGATCAGGGATTTATGGTTAAAGATACTTTTGCTGAGATCGAGCTTTCTGAGTTTGATAAAATTTATAGTTTTAAGATCACTGCACTAAATGAAGGTGGAGAAAGTTTTCCGAGTGAAATACTGTCTGCAGGATTGACGGAAAAGAGCAATAAAACGGCTCTTATTGTTAATTCTTTCGATAGGGTATGTGGTCCGGCTGTTTATTTTGATTCCAAAACTTCGGGAGTAGCATACTGGAAAGATATGGGTGTTCCGTACAAACATGAATTGTCATTTGTCGGTTATCCATATGATTTTGATTTTAAAAATCCGTGGACCGATGATGATAACCCCGGATGGGGTGCCAGTTTTTCTGATAATGAAGGCATTGTGATTGCAGGAAATAGTTTTGATTATCCATTTGTGCATGGCAAAGCTATCTTACTGGCAGGTTGTTCTTTTTTGAGTACAAGTGATGAAGCATTTGAAAAGGAAGATTTTATAATTTCGGGATTTAATTTTATTGATATTATTTTTGGAGAAGAAAAAACTACAAAACCATTAATGGCTTTTAATTCTGATAATTATAAGGTTTTCTCTGAATCGATGAAAAATAAGATACAGACTGCTTCTGAAAACAAAATAAATATTTTTCTATCAGGAGCCTATATTGCCTCTGATAATCTGCAACCTAATGACTCTTTATCAGAAAAATTTGCATCCGATGTTTTACATTATAAATGGCGAACAGTTTTTGCCTCAAGGACAGGATGTATTCAAAATACTGACCTGGCTAAGAGGTATTTTGATGCTAAAATCATTTTCAATACTGCTTTGGATGAAAATTTCTATATGGTCGAATCTCCAGATGGAATTGAACCGGTTGGAGATAATTCAGTAACGTGCTTCAGATACTGTGATTCTGGTGCAAGTGCCGGAATTGCCTATGATGGAAAATACAGGGTGGTTGCCATGGGCTTTCCTTTTGAGACAATAATAAAAGAAGAGGAAAGAAATATATTGATGAAGCAGATAGTTGATTTTTTTTCAAAATGATATGTTAAGTTTGTTGTTTTTAGGTAAAAATATCTGTCAGGATTATATCTTTGTATAAAATAACAATTTATGACAGGAAAATTATTCGATGGTCTTGTTAGTGCCAAGTCAAAAAACCAAAAGAGATTTGCTGTTTTGCTCGATCCTGATAAAGTAAGACTTAAACAATTTGAGAAGACATTGCAACTTGCAATGGATTCCAAAGTCGATTATTTCTTTATCGGTGGTAGTCTTATTGTCAGTGACATGCTTGACAGTACTCTTGACAGAATCAAAAAAGAATGCAATATTCCGATAATTCTTTTCCCCGGCAATTCATTCCAGCTGAGCTATAAGGCTGATGCTTTGCTTTTCCTGTCATTGATATCGGGCAGGAACCCAGAACTCCTTATCGGTAAACACGTAGTAGTTGCCCCTTATCTCAAATTAAGTCCTCTTGAGATAATGCCTACAGGTTATGTTCTTATCGATGGAGGAGTACCAACTACTGTAACATATATGAGCAATACCAACCCGATCCCTGCCAATAAACCCGACATTGCTGCCAGTACAGCTTTGGCCGGTCAGTTTTTGGGATTGAAACTGATATTTATGGATGCCGGCAGTGGAGCACAAAACCCTGTTTGCAGCGAAATGGTCAGTGCAGTTGCCAATACTATTGATATCCCTTTGATAATCGGGGGAGGAATTAAAACAGCTGAAAAAGCTCATGAAAATGCGGGTTCTGGTGCTGATCTGCAGGTTGTCGGAGATGCTATTGAAAAAAATCCTGACTTATTACCTGAAATAGCAGATGCAATACATTTTTTTAACCGGTAAATCATTATAATTTGGCAGAAATAGGCCTGGTTGTCAAATCCACAGGTTTGTGGTATGAAGTCGAAACAAATACGTTTGACAGGTATAAATGCCGCATAATAGGCAAATTTAGATTGCAGGGGATAAAACTTACCAATCCGGTTGCAGTAGGTGATAAAGTGGATTTCGAAATAGAGGATAACGAAGAAAAATCAGGGATAATAAAAAAAATTCATTCAAGAAAAAACTACATAGTCAGACAATCGCCAAGAAAAAAACATTTCCTCCATCTTCTTGCCAGCAATGTTGATCAGGCAATCCTAATAGTAACAATAACATTCCCAAATTTAAAACAGGGATTTATAGACAGGTTTTTACTCATGACTGAACCATATAATATTCCGGTAATAATCGTGTTCAATAAGTCAGACTTATATCAGGAAGAAGAAATGAATATTTATAATACATTTAAGGAATGCTATGAAAAAATATCTTATAAGTGCATTCTTACTTCTGCATTAACAGGCAATGGAATTGAAGAATTGAACCAATTATTTAAGGATAAGACCAGCCTGATCGCAGGGCAGTCGGGTGTGGGCAAATCCACTCTGATAAATGCCATACAGCCTGAACTTGAGCTCAAGACAAAAGAAATCAGCGATTATTCAGGCAAAGGTCAGCATACTACAACTTTTGCCGAATTGTACAGAATTGAAAACAGGGGAAATATTATCGATACCCCTGGTATAAAAGGATTGTCATTCAACAATCTCAATGTCCTGGATGTTGCACATAATTTCAGGGAATTTTTTGAGTTATCGAAAGAATGTAAATTCTCAAACTGCACTCATAGAAATGAACCTAAATGTGCTGTTAAAAATGAGCTGGATGTTGGTGGCATTTCGGAAATGAGATATTTGAATTACCTTCAGATACTCGATGAAATAGAATCCCAAAATCACTGGGATATTCATGAAATGTAGCGGATTTTGGTCAAATGGCAGAGCTTAAAATTAAAATAATAAAATAATAGTTGAAATAAAATAATTTACAATATAAAAACAGGTGATAAAATAATATATATGGAAGAAAGAGAAAAGTTTATGCTGGAAGCTGTTAAGCTTGCACAAAATGGCATGGATTCAGGTGAAGGTGGTCCATTTGGAGCAATAATTGTTAAGAATGGAGAAATTGTTGGAAGAGGAAATAACAAAGTTACTTCAACCAACGACCCGACCGCACATGCAGAAATGGTGGCCATAAGAGATGCCTGCAAAAATCTTAATTCATTTCAGCTTGAGGATTGTGAAATATACACAAGCTGCGAACCCTGTCCAATGTGTCTTGCTGCAATTTACTGGTCAAGACCTAAGGCTGTCTATTATGCCTGTACAAAAGAAGATGCTGCAATGATTGGTTTTGATGACGATTATATTTACCACCAGATATATAAACCGATTGAAAAAAGGGATCTTAAATTATTTAAAATTGACAGCAAGGAGTCTCTTGAAGTTTTCAGGAACTGGGATAACAAAGAAGATAAGATCAGGTATTAAGGAATTTATAGTTCTTGTATATTTCCATCAGCTTAGAGCTTTCTAATCATCATATTTTAAGGTATTTAGGTTTTTTTAAGTAAAAAAATTAAAATTATTTAGAAAGATTTTAAAATACGGGTATATTTGCCAAAATTATTATTAATATTAAATATTTTATTATGAAAAAATTAATTGTACTTATTTTTTTATCAGGTTTTAGTTATTTTGGTTTTAGCCAGCAGGAATATACATGGGATGAATACGGAATTTCATTTTCTTTAGCAGATGATTTCAGAGAAAAAGTCAATAACATCAATGAATTTTCAGCAACAGGAGATGGAATGGAATTGTCAATTATTCCTTTTAAGGATGAATCTATTGATGATTCTGATATAACTGCCTATACAATGGGAATAGCTGCTTCAATGAAATTTGAACGCATAGACGATATCAGTGTAATCGAATTTAACGGTTTTCAGGGCGGTTATGCAGAAGGAGTTTCGGATGGAGTTAAAGTTTTCATTATGGGCTTAATAGATCCTGATTCTGAAACTAATTTCTTCATTATTATTACATTTTTAGATAATGATAAAAATGCTATTGATGAGGCAGTAAGTATATGTACCAGTATACAGAAATTATAAATCAAATCTATGGAATTGCAATAAATATTTATTTTATTGCAATTCTTTTAAATTCCTTCTAAGATTCTCAAACCTATTATAGAATTCAATCTTTAATTGAATACTTTGTTACGAGATCCTTTAATTGTGATAACTGATGAACGCCTGCCTGTCTGTATACAATTTCCCCGTTTTGAAAAATTGCAAGAGTAGGAACACTCATTACTTTATATTTTTGCGAAATTGAAGGATTTTTATCTACATCTATTGTTATGATCTTGATCTTATCTCCGTCTTCACTTGCCAGTTTTTGAAGAATTGGCTTTTGCATCTTACAAGGCTGACACCATTCAGCAGCAAAATCAACCAACACCGGTGTTTTGCTTTTAATAAGGTCTTTGAAGGAAATTTTTGCTGTTTTCATTTGAAATTTTTGACCTAACAATAAATGCGTTGGTTTTGTTCAAAAAAACTACCAGCTCATGTAGAGTTTTGCTAAAAGAAAATAATTTTATAATCCGAAAACTAAAGGTACAGTAACATTTATCATCTTATACAATTTTAGTTTCATAATGTTGCATGTAAAAATTGTATAATGCGATGACGACTTGGTCACACCATGCCTGCAACATAATGGCTGAAATACAATAAAAAATAATGTCATTTGCTACAATTTATTGTCACATCAGTATTAGTTATGTTTCCGTGAATTTCTATGAAATACAAATGGCATTGATTAACCGTATTAGCACCAATTTGTGAATATCTGTCTCAATTGTTATGTCAGTGCTCTATCTGTTTTTTTAATAGCACACGGATGACATAAATCTGACCGATTTGAATGGATTTGTGAATTGACAAAAAAAGAAGCTATCCTTTGATAGCCCCTTTTCATAACCCTAAAAAAACCAATCATCGATTGGTATATTTCTTAATATTTAATAACCTATTGACGAATTAAAAAATCATACCCACATAAAATAAAAAAGACTCCCTTCAACTTTTTGAAGTGGAGTCCATCCCAAAAACAGTAAACAATTTTTCTTGAAAAGAAAGCTGGTTTGAACTTTCTGCAAACCAGCTATTCTTATAACAGTATTTTATTTTATCAAAATCATTTTTCTCGTAGCAGTATTTCCTTCAGTTTCCAGTCTGTAGTACATTACTCCACTTACGTTCAATTCTGATTTGTTAATTCTTACGGTATTCAAACCTTTTGTGAAATCTCCTTCTTTTATCATAACTACTTTTCCTGAAAGGTCATTGATAGTCAATGTTCCTTTTGTATTTTCAGGTAAGAAGAAATTGATATCTGTAAATTCAGAGAATGGGTTTGGTGTATTCTGGTAAAGAGTAAACTCATTACCGGCATTTCTGTAATTCAATTCTATTCCCATAACTTCAAGTTCTGCATTGTAAGCTTCTTTCTTAACAACAGATGAATTGAAAGTTAAAGCATTTTGCAGGTCAGTAGCTTTATTGGCATTGAATTTCAATACAAATAAAGGTTCTTCATTACTTATTGTCTCTTGTCCTACTTTATTCCAGCTTATAGTGATAATTCCATTATCAGCTTTTGACAGCCCTATATTTGAATTGCTAAGTGATTTCAGCGCTAATGCTTCAATTTCATTGAATGACAATACATCATTATCATATTTAATTGTAAACTGGAATCCTTCTGCAGCGTTAATATTCTCTGAGTAAACAGGTACAGCAACTTCACCGGGAACTATATTCTGTGCATCGATTGCAAATACAAGATTCTCCGAACTCCTTGATTCAATTAAGGAAAAGTTCATATCTCCTATTTTTATACCATAGAAATCAACTGTAGTATTCTCTTTAGGATTTATACTTGCTGATGATGGAACTGTTTCTCCATAAGGATTAACCGGATTTACAAACTGGTAATTCTTAGGCATAAATCTCCATGATTTTCCAATATCACTTGATTCACCAAGTATAAGTTTTCTCAATGCAAGAATATCAGAAGCACTTACTTTATTGTCAGTATTGGCATTTGCAGCCAGCAACATGTATGGATTTGTTATTGGTTTCAATCCAAGTATATGTTTTTGTATCAAAACTAGGTCAAGGGTTGAAACTCCATTCAGATCGTCACCATCTTTATCAGGTGTCATTACATAGTCTCTTTCTGATTCTACAGAAAATTCATAGGCTCCGCTATTATTTGTTGTCTGTGGTCCTAATTCGCTGCCTTGTACTGCTATATTAACATTAGTTATCGGGAGGTTATTGACTGTAGTCACCGTACCATTAACTTTTACTATATCTCCTAAAGCTGGAGGACAAACATCGTTGTTATCCTGGAAATCAATAGTTGTTCTGCAATAATCCTGAGTTATTGAACCATCTGGGAATACTGCAGTAACCCACATTTCAACAGGTACTTTGTCCGGATTGATTACATCATTGCAATCAAATATTCTCTTCTTATCAAGAGTATCAGCAGAGTAAGAGTATACCAATCTATGTCCGCAAGGATGGAATGAGCAAGGACTACATCCTTCACATATATTTGCAGGAAGTTCTATCATCGCCCAGTCTGCTTTACCATCTTTATCTGTATCAACCGGCATAAGCTCTATAACTAACTGGTCAATACAAATTGGGGTTGGTTTTTTAACACTTTTGATTGTAAAGAATTTATCGCATGTGATCTTATTACCACACTGATCCCATGTAGTCCATACTATTCTGTGTTTTCCAACCGGATATGTTCCGCTGGCATTTGCTGAAGGTCCTGAAATTATATTATTTGGAAATTTGAAATTTTTTGAGTCTATGTCGAAAGAGCCGTTGTTGATGCCATCGTTAGTAAGATCTTTGCCATCATTGAATAAGTCTATTTGGTATCTCCATTTCATATCTTCAGGTTTAGTGCAGTTATCTCTTGATGCCATTGTCAGCTCAATATAACCTTTTTTGCAGTCAGCATCGAGTGATTCTGCAACTTTGTCCTCACATCTTGAAGTAAATTGAGGATCTTCAGTTTCGCTTATCATGATCACCTGATCCCAGTACCATGTTTTGTATTGTCCATGATGTGGACCATCTGTGTATTTCTGACACCAGTCCATAACTGTCCATCTTCTTATTATCTTGAAGCATACTTCATCTGCATCATAATCATCATCATTGAAATGATATACAAGGTCTTCATAATTTGCGGCAACCAGATCGCAGGCATCCTCTGACAATATAGGCCATCCCGTAACATCAGGTCCGTATAAAGCTTCGTCTTTACATCCAAAAATTGTTCTATCTATTGGCCATGTGATGTCTTCTCTGTCAAATGGATCAGGATTGTAGAAGTGAATGTATTGTTTACATTTTACTGTTCCGTTCGGATCTGATGCTGTAAATTCTCTTACTATATTACCTTCACCGCACTGATCTCTTTCGTCAATATATGTTGGTTTAATAGTAAGATTACAGTTATCATGAGCCCATCCATCCTGGAATTTAAAGTTTTTCACAGGTTTTCTACAATCATCCTCTGTTCTGATATACAATGAACCCCAGTCTCCATAAATTGTATTTGTTTTTACATTCTCTTCTCCCTGGACAACTGTACCAAAATAGTTTTCTAATTTTGTGATATCAAAAGCATATTCACATTCTACGCATATATCAGGTGGGCATGTGATATGCGGAGGCAATTTATCCTGAACAGCTACCTCAACCATACAATCATTCCAGTTGCCGGATTTGTCCCAAACTCTCATTATTACTATTTCATTTGCACCTCCCGCATCATCACAACAGAATGTTACATAAGGAAAGAAATGATCGGAATTCAAATCAACATTTCCGCTACAATCTATCTTATTATCCATTCTTCTTACTTCAAATCTGTCTATCAGGCAATCATCATACGAACCACTGTTGAAATTAATAGCAGGTACTTCGGCCTGACCATCATAAGTAAGAGATACAGTTGTGAACTGCTGACATATTGCAACAGGCGGAGTATTATCAACAACAGTTACTGTCCATTCACATGATGCACTGTTTCCGCATTTATCGTAAGCAGTATAAGTTACAGTATTTACACCAAGAGGAAGGTCTCTTTTTACAGGCTTCTTAGTCATGGTTGTGTCAGCAAATAAAATTGGCACTCCAAGATCATTTTTTACAGATATAGTCCAACTTATGCAATTGCAGCACAAATCAGAAATAACCGGAACTGGGAAAGTAAATCTTGCACCGCAATCATCTCCAAAACTGGTAGGTGCAAAATTACCTATTGTATTAGTTGTAACTACCTTATCCAGAGGGCAAATTATAACCGGAGGAATCTGATCAATAACTTCAATTGTCTGTATGTTTGGTCTGAATCTCTCCGGATACTGGCATGAACTTTCTACTACTGTCCAGAATCTTACTACTTTTTCCACACATTCAGGACATGAATTAATATTGACATCCAGATATGTCGATGCAAGATTACAAGCTAACACACAATCATTTTTCAGAAGTATTGTATCAATAGTACTTGGCAGAGTTTCGCCTGGAAGTGTTACCTTTCCTTCATTAGCTAACTCCCATGTAGTAGGATTTTTATCAGGATAAACCAAATATGGCCAACCTGTCTTATGAGGATTGAATTTTCCGTTCTGATCCTTATACTCACCCGCTTCTTCGCACGAGATAGCATTACCATGAGCTTTTACAAGATCAACCGGAAACTGTATCCATGTACCAAATTGAAGATCAGTGAGCCTGTTAACCTGTATAACAACAGTACAGGGTTCAGAATTATTGCCAGATGCATCTGTTGCAATGTAAGTCCTTTCGCGTTTGTCCATCAGCAGATCTTACCTCAAATTCGAAGTGATCTGCAATATTACAAGATTGTGGAGACTCCAGGAACATGTCCTGAGTGAGTGTAGCTGTGCAATTGTCATCTGATAGTGAAATTGCAACAACATCGTTCATAGCTAACACACATTGAGCATTCAAGTGTGAGAAACTAAATGTGGTGAGTATCAGAGCGAACATAATAGTCCAGCCCTTCACCGCGTTGGGTAAAGTAAAATTCATTTTCTTCATGAGAACCAATGTTTTAAGTTAAAAAATACTGTTATGGGATGATCAGGATGCCAAAATAAATTGACAAACAAATCCCAAATAATTCATACAAATTTTTTGAGTTAAAAAATAATAAAACAATCACGATGAAAAACTCATCGAAATCTATTATCACATTTTATTCCATAAAGGAAATATCAAGTTGGTTGGAACTATGTAGTTTTCTTAGTTTGCAAAAATTAATAAAGTATGACTTTTATAAAGCCAATATATACTCTATTATCATAATTTCTTAGGTTGGGGAAAATGCAGTAATTTATACTTTTGCTATTATCAGTAGTTGTAAAATTCAAATATAAATTACTATAATGTATAGTTTTCTTATTATCACAAAGCAAATATATGATGAATATTCAAATGTAATATATTTTTTTAGGGGGTATATTTTAGATTATTGAATTTTGTAATTTATAATTTATTGACTAATAATAAAATATAAATAATAATATTTTTTAATTTTTTATAAAAATCATGCTTTTTTATTATCAAAGCCTTCTTTTTACAATTGTCAAGAAATCATTTTTCATGATAGACCAGTAATGGGACCTTGGTGGTGAGCGAGAATTGTCTGGTGTGACTCCTGTGAATTATTTTTTCCCAGAAGTTTTTGGTTTTGGTTGCCATTATTACAATATCAATATTATTCTCTTCAATGTATTTACTCAATCCTTCTCTGATTGTATCAGCCTGAACAATACTGATAGTATGATCTACATCAAGTTTTTCAGGAAGAACAATATTTATTGATTTATTCTCCTTATTATAAATATGTACGAAATGGAGTTTTGCATCATACCTTTTTGCAAATCCTGCCACATCCTGAAGAACCACGTCATCAATACCTTCATAATCATAGGAATAAATAATATTATGCAATTTATGATAACTGACAGATGATGGCACCAACAAGACAGGACAACTGGATTTTGAAGCAACTTCTGAAGAAATTCCTCCGAAAATCTGATTTATAAAACTGTTGTTTCCTGTTGACCCCATTATTATCAGTTCATATTCTTTTGAAAGTTCAACTATTTTCTCAACGGTGAATCCTACTTCAATACTGCTTTCAATACCTATATTGTATTCATTGGCCATATCTGTTATTGAATTAACAAAGCCATTCAATATTTCTTTTTTAACCAGCTCAAGGCCAAGGGATGACTCTATTATCTCCGGTTGTACGGGGTCAAAAGATGGATGATAAATATGAATTATATCAAAATCTGTATCGGAATTCTTATACAGATTTAAACCATATATCAATGCATTTTTGGAAACCGGTGAAAAATCAGTAGGAATTAAAACTTTTCTCATCTGATAGATTTTTATTTTTTATAATCCAAAATTATTACTTTTTTTTTTCTGATCAATATTTTATTAAATAAATTTTACTTAACTACTCATGTTCTAATAAAAATGGTGTATTGTTTTGTCATTATTTTTGCATCAAAGGGCAAAAATTATTCCTAAACAAGCATTTGTTGACATTTTCACATCGGATTTCATCCGATTTTGCCAATATTTAGCTCCTCTGGAGCTATTACCTGAGCAGTTACAATTTTGCTAAATTATTGAACTATTAACTTTTTGTTTTGCTTTTTTAAAATTTGAAAATAAAAGCAATATAACTCCTATTAAAAGAAAAATGCGAGAGACAAAACACTTTTTCTTAAATCGCCTGTAATCTGATTTACAAGCCCGAAAGCAAAAGTTCCAACAACGATAGATAATTTTAGCATGATCTCAAAAAAACTAAAAAATGAAGTAAGCCCTTTCTTATCATTTTCTACAAGTTTTGAATATGTTGCCCTTGCCTGAGACTGAATTCCTCCCATTACCAAACCTACTAATGCTGCCAGCAAGTAAAATTGTAATTTGCTTTGGATAAAATATGCAGCAAATGCAATTAAAGTCCAGATAATAATCATTATAGCCAAACCGCTTTTATTACCAATTTTCTGTGATATAAAAGCAAAAATATATGCCCCAATATTGCGATTATCTGAATGATCAGTATTATAACTATCAATTCATCGGTTTTAAAATTAAGTTCTTCTTTCGCAAAAACTGAGGCCAGGTAAATTACAGTCTGAACTCCGGCACTGAAAAAGAAAACAGACCCGAGATAAAGCGACAGATTTCTATTCTGGACAATTTTTGAAAGAACATTATTTATTTTTTTAATACCATTCCCAATCAACTTTAAGTTCAGAGGTTCGTTCTTACCTTTTGGCAATCTCTTAAAAGTGATCTGGGCAAATCCCATCCACCATATTCCCACAAATGCAAATCCCAATCGGTAAGGTAAAGTTGTATTTTCCGGAATTCCAAAGAAACCTGGTTTCAAAGAGATAAACAATATCAGGATAAGCAATAAAACACTGCCAAAGTATCCATATGAATAACCTTTTGCACTTACTTTATCAAACTGGTCTTCGGTAGCAATTTCAGGAAGATAGGCATCGTAAAAAACCAAACCTCCCGCAGCACCCATGGTTGCTAAAATAAATGCCCCAACTCCTATCCATACATTTATGTCCCCTGTGAAGAAAAATAGGGTAATACATGATATTGAACCCAGATATGTAAAGAATTTAAGGAAGAACATCCTTTTGCCCCCAAAATCAGCAATTCCTGATAATATAGGAGAAATGATCACTATAACTAAATATGCTAAGGATACAGAATATGAATATATAGTACTATTCTTTATCTGATAACCAAAGATATCTATTACCTCATTTGTCCGTGCTATAAAATAGGCCGGGAAAATGGCTGTAGAGATAACCAGGAAATATGCTGAATTTGCCCAGTCATAAAAAGCCCAGCCATTTATCACTTTCTTATCATTTAAACTCATTATGGTATTTTTTGTAAAAGTAATTTTATCTTTTCTATATTTAGTTCTTTTTTTTATTTTGTTTTGTCTTTTTTTATTGCTCATATAATGCTTCCCCTTGTTTTCTTTTTGATAAAATATTAATAAATCTTCAAAATGAATATTGTCATATTATCGAGGAGTTATGCTCTTTACAGTACACAAAGTCTCTATAAAGCAGCAGTTAACCGTGGACATCATGTACGTATAATAGACTATATGATGTGTGATCTTTTTATAAAAAACGGGGAATTCAGAATTTTTCATCTTGGAGAAGAATTAATCTCTGTTGATGCTGTAATTCCGAGGATCGGAGTTAATGTTACGGATTATGGTTCACTGGTTATCAGACATTTTGAACAGATGAATATTTTCTCTACTATGTCATCAGAAAGCCTCATCAGGACAAGAAATAAATTTGGATCGCTGCAGCTTCTTGCAAAATATGGTGTGCCGACTCCCGATACTGCTATTTCATGGAATTATGAAAATATTGAAGAATTTGTTAATAATTTCGGATCTCATCCTGCTGTAATTAAATTGCTTAGCAGTACGCATGGTGAGGGTGTTATAAAATCTGACAATTCAAAAATGAGTAGTTCTCTGATGGAAGCATTCCTCAAACTGAACCACGATGTTTTAATACAAAAATTTATAACAGAATCAACAGGCACAGACATAAGGGCTTTTGTTGTTGGCAATAAACTGGTTGCGGCTATGGAGCGAATAGCTCAGAGTGGTGAATTCAGATCAAATATTCACAGGGGTGCTTTATCAAAACCGATTAGACTCACTAAGGAAGAGATCCGGATTGCAAAGGAATCTACAAAGATAATGGGACTTCAGATAGCCGGAGTTGATATTATGAGATCAAATTCGGGTCCTGTGGTTATAGAGGTAAATGCCTCTCCTGGGCTTGAAGGAATCGAAACTACAACCAGGGTTAATGTCGCAAAGAGTATCATAACTCATGTTGAAAACAAAAAACAAGACTTGTATGATTGAAATAAATGGAATTGGTATAAGGCCGGGAGAAAATAAATCCATCAAAATAAAAGTTGGAAAATTGCATTCAGGTACTACTATCAATATATATGGCCAGGTATTCAATAGTGCTGCAAAAGGCAAGAGAGTTTTGCTCGTGGGTGGAATTCATGGTGATGAGATCAATGGAACTGAAATAATCAGGAGGGCTATTGAAAAAAAATTCTTTGAAGACCTGAAAACAGGAACCGTTATTGCTATTCCTGTTTTAAATGTTTTCGGTTTTATAAACTTTATCAGAGATGAACCTTCCGGCAGAGATGTTAACAGAAGCTTTCCGGGTTCCAATAATGGTTCACTGGCTTCCCGAATAGCTAAAAAACTCACTGATTTTATTCTGCCTCATGTTGATCTGATAATTGATTTTCATACAGGGGGTGAAACCAGATATAATTATCCACAAGTTAGATTTTCAAAATCAAGTCCAGAGTCAGAAAATCTGGCAAGAATATTTAATGCTGATTTTACAATAGAAAAACCATTTGTGCCCAAATCCTTGCGTAAAACTGCAAATGACGCCGGTATCCCTGCAGTAGTCTATGAAGCAGGAGAATCCCGACGTTTTGATGATCTTTCCATAGAAACAGGGTTGCAGGGAATTTCAAATATTCTGGCTCATCATAATATGTCAGATAAGGAAATGGCCCATTCTCTAAAAGAATCTGTTTATATCAGACAAACGAGATGGATCAGGGCCAGGGAATCGGGAATTTTTACCATTATAAAAAAGTCCGGAGACCTGGTGAATGAAAAAGAATTGATTGGTGTTATTAAAGATCTTTACGGAGAATGGTCAAAAAATGTTTTTCTCCAAGAAAAGCATATATAATAGGTCATAATAATGCTCCTGTCATTAATATAGGAGATCCTTTGTTTAACATCGGGTGGTAAAAATCAATCGTAAGTATTATTATTAAAACTATTCCTCTCTTATAAATGCCGGAATCCCGGAGGCTTTTTTTGCTGGAAGAATTGCTACAAATATGCTTATCAAAAATACAGTTGCAGTAACTATAACAAAATCGAAAAACCTTAACTTAATTGGATAAGAATCAATAATTGATGTATCAGATACTCCAATTATTCCGAATTCCTTTGCAAAAAATAAAACACAAGAGCTATTATTATCCCTGAAAGCAGACCTATTATTGATATTAAAAAACCTTCAATAATAAAAACTGATCTTATTGTTTTTTTAGTGGCTCCCATCGCCTGAAGCACGGAAATATCTTTTTTCTTGTCTATCACTATTATCCACAAACTTCCTATCATATTAAATGTCAGCAATAAAAGTGTCAGTGTTACTATAGCATATGCTGCCCATCTTTCAAGGTTAATAATATTTCTTAGTTCTGCGTCCTGATCCATTCTGTCCCGGACAATGTATTCATTACCAAGACTTTTTTTAATTATATTCTTTATATCAGCCAGATTTCCATTAGCTTTGATTTCAATTGCTGAATACTTATTTTCCAGTTCAAGAAGGTAACTGGCCAGTTCAAGTGAAATTAAGATATACTTCATTTCAGTCTCATCCGGAACAGAAAATCTTCCAGCCGGAATCACATCAGCCTTTTTATAGCTTGATTCAAGAACGGCTGTATTGGCAGAAGAAATAAGATAAATACTGATGGGTGTTAATCTGTCCTGGGGGTTTACTCCGAGTTTATTTGCCAGCCCAGCTCCTAAAATGCCGTAATCTATATTATTTGTTTTTAGTTTATAATCACCGGCAACTATAAGCGTATCGATTTTATTGACTTTTCTGTAATTTTCATCCACACCTTTTATTATTCCGACAGTACGGTTATTGGAATATTTTAAATAAGCTACTTCTTCAAGCACAAATGAAAATGACTCTATTTCACCGATATCTTTTAGATTCCTAATCAAACTACTGTCTGCATCGATATATTTTCCTCTTGCAGGAGAGACCTCGATATCAGGATTAAAAGCATTGAAAGACCTTTGAATGAGATCTTCAAATCCATTGAAAACAGATAATATCAGAATTAGTGCAGAAGCTCCTATTGCTATACCTAATATTGAAATTCCTGTAATAATATTGATTGCATTGATGGTTTTTTGCCAAAAAGATACCTTAGTGCTATTTTGAATGCAAGTTTCATGAATGCAAACTTAGTGAAAAGTTAATGAATTTTATAATCTTTGGAAAAATAGAATTTTATTTACATTTAATAAGCTATTGTCTGAGTAAATCTATCTGATCCCTACCATTTGTGTGCTGTCTGAATATATTTTAACAGAACATGGGACTTGTACAGCCATTTGCATGTTGACACAGATATTCACTGATTGGTTATAAATCATAATAGTTGTCTTAATCCCTTGCAATAAAATCTATATTTCTCCTAAGCCCGCTAAATTTAGCTCTTGTGACAGGAGTTCCTCTAAACAATTCATCAAAGGATTCTGTATTTAAGCATTTCCAGTCATTATCTTTCATATCCATGAGTTTACCATGGGGCAAAAAATCAATTTCCTGATGTTCGGTTGCAAATTTATTCCAGGGGCAAACTATCTGGCAAATATCACATCCAAAAATATAATTGTCCATTTTTTTTTGAAAACTCTTCCGGTATTTCCTTTCTGTTTTCTATTGTGAGGTATGAAATACATTTTCTGGCATCCATCTGATATCCCTGTTCAGAAATTGCGCCTGTAGGGCAGGCGTCGATACATCTGCGGCAGTTGCCGCAATGATCAGTAATAACCCCTGTATTATATTCAAGTTTTATATTTAAAACCAACTCCGCCAAAAAGAAAAATGTTCCCGTTTTTGGATTGATCAGCATAGTACTTTTACCTATCCATCCCAAACCGCTTTTTCTTGCCCAGGCACGTTCAAGAACAGGAGCTGAATCTATAAAATACCTTCCCTCAGTTTCCGGAATAATATTTTTTATGATCTGAAAAAGTTTTTTCAATTTCTTTTTAAGAACACTATGATAATCCTTACCATAAGCATAACGGGATATTTTGAATGAGCTCTCAGCTGATTTTTTATCCGTATAATAATTGTACAATAAGGAAATCACAGATTTGGCTCCCGGTACAAGTTCAGATGGATCAATCCGCTTTTCAAAATGATTTTGCATGTAATCCATTTCCCCATGATTTCCAATATTCAACCAGTGTTGAAGTCTGGTTTCTTCTTCAGTCAGTTTCGTTGCTTCTGAAATTCCAATTTCCAAAAAACCAAGTTTTAAAGCTTCATCTTTTATAAACTGAGTATTTTGCTTTCTGGCCGACATTTTAAAAATGGAAAATGGCTATTAACCCTTAAAGCCTTTAAGCATCCATTTTCTGGCCAGCAACAATCCTATACTTGATACCATAGCTATACATCCATAAATGAACCACATAGTTTCAGTATTCATTTGGGACGGCTCAACTCCTTCAGGAGCATACTTCATCAGGAACCATCCTGAATAAAGGCTGGTTACAACTTTTGTAAGAAACCATGGAAACTGACCTATGCCCATATAAATTCCGGTCATTCCCTTAGGAGCGATCTCAGCTACCCATTGTAAAAATCTTGGCTGCCACATTGCTTCACCGACAGTCATAATGATAAGATATGCAAAAACTGTATAAATACTTGGTCCAAGAGCTAGAATAAAAGTTGGGGCTGCCATGACAAAAGTGCCATAAATCATCATTTTATAAGTATTCTTCTTCGCGGTTAAGGCTGCTACCATTGGAGTAAGAATAAATATCAGTAAAGGATTGAAATTCGTGAAAAACTCAAAATTATCTCCTACAACCCCGGTAAAAGCCCTTTTAAAATATACCGGAAGTGTCAGCCAGTTATGCGCAAATAATGTTTGTACAGGAATAAGGATAAAAATAAAGAACATAAAACGAAAATCAGTGATCGGGAAATTTTTTAGATAAAACATGAGTTTTTCCTTTGCTGATTTTTCATCTTCTGCTTTTTTATCGGCTGCTAATTTTTCCTGTGTTTCACCGCTTACTTCTAAAATAGTTTTATTGATTATTTTTTTCGATAATATAATTGAGACTAAAATTATTCCGACTACAGTTAATCCGACATAAACCCACATCACTCCCAGCATTCCCTGCTGATCATTGGCAAATGCTTTTCTGATAGGCGGAGCTATTATGCCGGGCAGAAATCCACCTAAATTCATAATGGCATAAAGCATGGCATATCCCATTGCTGACGTTTTCTCATTTGTAAATTGCTTTATTGCAGTATATGCAGCCGGCTGATAAATACCATAACCAATTATAATTCCCAGAATTCCCAACATTGCCAGCAAATGAGTTGATGACCACAAACCTGTATCGCTGCTGATACTAGGGCTAAGAGTTAAAAGAAAACGGCCGATAAGCATGAAAAATAAAGCTGCAAGCAGCGCTTTCCTTACTCCTATCCAGTCAACAGTAGCTCCCAGAAAAAGCATGGCCAGAGTTATTCCTGCTGTCTGAAATCCTACCATTTGACCTGCATTTATATCGTTTAGTTTTACAATATCCGTAAAATATAAAACTAAATATCCAACAATTCCAAAATATGTAATACCTTCAATTAAATAAGATAGATTTACACCCCACAGAGCTCTTGAGGCATGCCACAGATCTACAAATGGCTGAGTTAATTCCTTTAAAATATTTTTGTTATCCTTTTCCATAAAATAATTTTTAACTTTTTCTTTTAGTTTATCTCTTTATATTCCTCTTCTCTCTATCTCTTTTGTTATAAGCTCAAGTTCTCTTCCTGTCTGACCGTCAACTGAGGTATTTTCCTGAGCCCTTCTTATCAGATATGGTATAACCTGCATTACTGGTCCATACGGAATATACTTTTGAACATTATAACCAAGTTTTGCCATTGTGAAGCTAATATTATCACTCATTCCTTTAAGTTGAGATGAGATTATTTTGGGATGATCATTTGGAATTTTTCTTTCATTCATTAGCTTTGCAAGGTAAATGCAACTATCCTCATTATGTGTTGCATTTGACAGATGAAAAACATCAAGATTGTCAATACAGTATTTTAATCCTGCGTTATAATTTTTATCTGTTTCATGTTTTGTTTGCCATACAGGACTTGGATAATTCATTTCCATAGCTCTATTTCGCCTCTTTTCCATATATGCCCCCTGACAAGTTTCACCGCACTTATATATTTATGCCTCCTGGCATGATCAAGACAATGTGTTAAAAAATTCATCTTATCTTTTAAATACAATTGAACACCATTTATGACTGTAGGAAAATCTTTATTGAATTCAACACTCAGTTCCAGGGCTATTTCATCAATTGCTCCTTGTATCCATGTTTCCTCAGCATCAAGATGAACCGAAACTTTGTTGATATAGGCCTTTTCAATCAATTTTCTGACTCTTCCAATTCCTCTGACATAAGTTTTTTGTTCTTCATTTGTAAGTTCTTGTCTGGAAGTTACTTTTTCAAGTAAATCGTGAGAGATGAGGCCGGAGGGCTTGCAACTTATAGTATTTATATTTCTGTTTTGAATTGCATAATCCAGAGTAGTGTTAAGTGCTTCTGCTGTTTTGTCAAATTCGTCTTCAGTATATTTTCCTTCAACTCCGTAATTGAGAATCACATTTATACCATAAACATCAAATTTCTCAACCACTTTTTTAACCTCTGAGAGAGTATTTCCTCCACAAAAATGATCATATACTGTTTTTTTTAATATTGATTCAATAGGTAATTGAATCTTCAGAGCAAAAAGAGTGGCTTTAGATCCGATATTTACCAACATTGGTTTACTCATACCTTTAAACAAAAGATATGAATTTTTTTAACTCTTTATCGGACTTATATGAAAATGCCGTATTAGTGTCTTCAAGATCAGAATGAGCGAGAATTTTCATTTGAAATAAATTTAAAAGCGAAATTAATCAAATTCTATAAAGATTATAAAAAAACTATTATTGACTCTCAAAAAATATTACTTGATGTAATGAGTTATAATTTTATATCATTGATTTGATTTTACCATTAATACTACAGATTATGAAAAACTATTGCATTCAATAGTAATTTTAATATTGGTCGCATATGATATTTATGCACAATGCTATAACGGAAGCCCATCAGTAAATAACCCTTCGAATTATAATACATCGTTAAGTATACATTTAAATTATAATAATGCAAGAAGATGGGAGAAATCAATCGTGGTATGCCTGCCAATTGCCTTGGAAATATGGTTGAACCTTCTTATGGATGGAATAATATGTCTGATGATGAAATTGCATTGTACATTCATAATTCTGAAAGATTTGCCAGGGGTTTTCTTCCTTTTTATGGAATAGAAACTCATTTGGATGCAATTTCACAGGCTCATTCTGACTGGCAATTGAATAATGATGTCTTTAGTCACGGTGGCAATCCAGCCTCAGGAACATCAAGCTCATATAAAATATGTTCCAATTGCAGTACCCCCATAACAGGATCTAGTCCTTTTAACAGGATGAACCAAAGTGCCCCATTAAACGGACAATGGGAATCAGAAGCTGAAAATTTAGCTTCAAGTGCAACTTCAGGAACTTCAATTGTTGATTTTGTAGCCAGTAGTATTTACAGATTTTTATATCAGGATTCAGGATCTGCTTGGGGTCATCGTTTCAATGTTTTAGCAAATTATAATAACAACTGGGGGGACAGCAGCAGTGAAGGTTTTATTGGAGTAGGAGTTTCCGGAGGCTTTAATTTTCAGGCTTGTGCATATAGTTGTACCAACTGGAATTATGCAAAGATATTAACAATTGATTATTATGACCCTCAGGGTGGAGCAAGTGGATTTAATTTCTCAGCACTCCCTATAGAATTACTCGCTTTCAACGGGCAACTGATAAAAAATGAAGTTATTTTGACCTGGAATGCTACAAATGAAATAAATAATGAATATTTTTTAATAGAAAAGTCAAGCGATGGGATTGATTTTTTTGAAATAGGAAAAATAGCTGCTTCCAATAACAGATATGAGAAAACAAATTACTCTTTTGTGGATAGTCATTTAATATCAGGCTTACAATATTACAGATTGAAACAATACGATTTTGACAATTCTCTCATGGTATCAAATATTTTGGCTATAAAATCTAATTCATCAGAAAAAATAAATATTTACCCAAATCCTGTTATTGATTACCTTCATATAGAGTTTAATCTTGAGAATACTGAAATTTTATTGTCAGATGTAAATGGGAAAATGATTTATTCCACTTACAATTACAATAAAATACCTATTGAGCCTATTGATGTTTCGGAATTGAAGGAGGGAGTATATATTCTTCAAATAAGGTCAGCATCTGATATTTTTTCAGAGAAAGTCATAAAAGTAAGGAAGTAAATCAATTCTCTATTTTGGGTGTAACTTTTCTAAATAGTTATATCAATAATCAGCTTCATGAGTTAAGTGTACCTATTTATTTCGATATTTGCATTTTAAAAATTTAAAATATGGAAAAATCAGATAAATTCTTTATTCATGAATCTTCATTTGTTGATGAAGGTGTAGAAATTGGTGTTGATACTAAGATATGGCATTTCTGCCATATCATGTCAAATTCAAAAATAGGTGAAAGATGTAATATCGGTCAAAATGTTTTTGTAGCTTCCGGTGTGGAAATTGGTAATAATGTTAAAATTCAGAATAATGTTTCACTTTATACCGGAGTGATTTGCGAAGACGATGTTTTTTTAGGTCCCTCAATGGTACTTACCAATGTTATAAATCCAAGAAGTGCAGTCAACAGAAAAGGAGAATATTCAAAAACTATAATTAAAAAAGGCGCAAGTATAGGTGCTAATGCGACTATAGTTTGTGGGAATACTATAGGTGAATACTCGTTTATCGGGGCAGGAGCAGTAGTTACTAAAAATGTTGAACCATTTGCTTTGATGGTCGGGAATCCCGCAAGACAAAGTGGCTGGATAAGCGAATATGGACACAGACTTAATTTTGATGATTTTGGATTTGCGATATGTCCCGAAAGTGGAGAAAAATACCGTCTAAAAAACAACATTGTAACTAAAATCAGGTAATCATTAATTACTGTTTTGAGAAAAAAGAAAGAGAAACTGCAAACTGGATATAACTATATCTTTTATTATAGCCCCTAAGACAAAAAACACTAAGACTCAATAAGTGATTCTTAATGCCTTTGCACAAAAAAAATCGAAGTTTTAGAATATTTTTATATCCCGTTTCGTATATATCTATAAAATTAATATACATTTTTAAAATAAAGTATCAGGCAAATGTCAATAAATAATGAAGCTCTGACCTACCTTAAGACAGTTATACAGGGAGAAGTATTGAATGATAAACTATCACTGGGAATATATTCAACTGATGCCAGTATTTATAAAATCGATCCAAAATTGGTTATTATTCCAAAAAACACACATGATGTACTTGAAACTATAAAAACAGCATTTAAGCATAAAATCAGTCTTCTCCCTCGTGGGGCAGGTACAAGTCTTGACGGACAAACTGTTGGTGATTCAATTGTTTTAGACTTTTCCAAATACATGAATAAAATACTGGAATTTAATAAAGAAGAGAAATGGATAAGAGTTGAGCCTGGATTAGTGCACAGCGAATTAAATGATTTTTTAAAACCTCATGGATTGTTTTTTGCCCCTGACGAAGCAACTATCAACAGGGCTAATGTTGGTGGTGTTGTCATCAATAATTCCTCTGGAGCAAGAAGTCTGATCTGGGGAAAAGCAATAGATCATGTATTGGAAGCTAAAATAATTCTTGCCACAGGAGAGGTATTGACATTAGGCCCGATATCAAAGGAAGATGCTTCGATAAAAGCTCAACAAAATAATTCTGAAGGACATATTTATAAGACCTTCATTGATATAATCGAAAATGATGAAAATGAAATAAAGGAGAGATTTCCAAAAGTGATGAGAAGGGTTTCCGGATATCCACTCGATGAATATATTGATGGAAAAGCATGGAATATGGCTAAAATACTCTGTGGAAGTGAAGGTTCTCTTGCTACTTTAATTGAGGTAAAACTAAACCTTGTTGATTTACCTAAAAAACGGACTATTTCTGTGGTTCATTATGATGACAGGCTCGAAGCTATAAAATCTGTAGTCAAAATTTTGGAACACAAACCTTCAGCTGTTGAGATCATGGATGAAAATGTGATCAGCATTGCAAAAACAAACCCTTCTACGATCCATATTTCTGATTTTATAGTCAAAGAACCAAAAGCAATCCTGATCGTAGAATTTATCGACGAAGATTATGAGACCCTGCTTGGAAGACATCAGAAACTCGGAGAAGAACTTAAAAACAATTCCTCAGTTTATGCAATCCCATTTTTCAGGTCAGATGAAAAGAGTTTTGATAATGTCTGGGAAGTGAGAAAATTCGGACTCGGGCTTCTGTTGAGCATCAAGACTGAAGCAAAACCTATTCCATTTATTGAAGATTCATGCATCCCGGTTGAACATTTACATCAATATATAAAAGAAATAATCGAATTTTGTGATGAACTGAATGTAGAGGTAGTTCTTTATGCTCATGCCAGCGTAGGAGTGATCCACATACGACCAATACTCAATCTGAGATTGCAGGATGATATTTATAAAATGGAAAAAATATCTCATTTTACACTTGAAAAAACCATCGAATATAAAGGTTCTTTTTCCGGTGAACATGGAGACGGTTTGTCCAGAAGTTACGGTATTCCTGTTTATTTCGGAGAAAAAATATATGAGGATTTCAGAAAACTTAAATATGCTTTTGACCCCGGAGGACTTATGAATCCCGGAAAACTTGTCGATGCCGGATATCTTACAGAAAATCTCAGATATGGCTCCGAATATAAAGAGATTGAGGTTCCTACTATTTATCACTACCGAAAGGAAGAAGGTTTTTCCACCCTGGTAAATATGTGCAATGGTGTTGGAGTTTGCCACAGGGTATCAGGAGGAGTTATGTGTCCAACCTATAAAGCCACAATGGATGAAAGTGCATCTACCCGGGGCAGGGCTAATGCCATCAGGCTTACAATTTCAGGTGAACTTGGAGAAGGAGACCTGACAAATAAAGAATTACTGGATGTCCTCGATCTGTGTGTTTCATGTAAATCATGCAAAACTGAATGTCCGAGCAATGTAGATGTGGCTAAACTAAAAAGCGAGATCACACAAAAAAAATATGATAAACACGGATATGGTCTGAGAGAATTTTTTATCCTGTACAGCGACCTGTTGTCCCGCTATATTTCAGGCCCATTTGCAGGAATTGTAAACAGCATTCAAAAAACTATAATTTTCAGAAAATCTCTTGAAAAAATAGCAGGTATCGATTCACGAAGGATATTGCCCTCATATGCCTCTGAAAATCTGGACATATGGTATAAAAACAATTTTAAACCAAAAGCTACCGGAAGAGAAGTCGTGCTTTTCTCCGACACTTACACAAATTATCATGAACCTGAAATAGGAAAATCGGTCATCAAACTACTCGATGATCTCAATTATAAGGTCACTTTTATAAACACAGGAGACAGTAAGAGACCTCTGATATCAAACGGATTTTTAAAAAAAGCAAAAAAATATGGTGAAAAAATTGCAGACAAATTGCTTCCATATCTTGAAAGGAAAATCCCTGTTTTAGTTATAGAACCAGGATCGTTTTCGGCATTATATGACGATATTCCGGATCTGATCGATGATGAGAATAAGGCACAGATGCTGAAAGAAAATGTAAAATCAATTGAAGTTTTTCTGGCAAATGCAATTAAATCCGGCGAAATAAATAAAAAGTTCAGCTCAACTCTTTCTCATCATATCATACACGGCCATTGCCATCAGAAAGCGATCGACAGCATGGAACCACTCGAAACACTGTTGAGAAATACCGAAGGAACTTTTGAAATATTCGATGCTGGTTGCTGCGGTATGGCAGGAGCTTTCGGTTACGAAAAAGAACATTTCGATCTGTCAAAAAAGATATATGAAAATGAACTCGGAGCAAAAATTTCAGCTCTGCCAAAGGATGCAATAATCCTTGCCACAGGCTTCAGTTGCCGTCATCAGATCCGGGATATGAGCGGCAGAACGGTGAAACACTGGGCGGAGGTGATCGGGGTGTGAATTAAATTAACAAAGAAATAAAATTTTAGTAAATGAAATTATATTGAAATTTAGTATCTTTGAATATTTTATAACTTCCTATGTCTAAAAGAATTAATTACATTATTTCAGAAATAGAAGACCAATACTTAATGGATGACGATTCTTTAAGACCCTGGATAATTGGTTTTAGTGGTGGAAAAGATTCAACAGCATTACTTCAGTTAGTGTGGCTTGCTTTAAAGAATATTCCTGCGGAATTAAGAAACAGAAAAATCTATGTTGTTTGTAATGACACGCTTGTGGAGAATCCCATTGTAACTGACTATGTTTTTAGCATGTTGCAACAAATACAGCAAGCTGCAGTTGAACAAGGTTTACCAATTGAGGTTCAGAAAACAATCCCAAGATTAGAAGACACTTTTTGGGTAAATATTATTGGTCGAGGCTATCCCGTTCCAAATAATACATTTCGTTGGTGTACAGACAAAATGAAAATTAAGCCAACATCAAGGTTTATAATTGACCAAGTTGCAGAAAACGGAGAAGCCATCATTTTGATTGGCACAAGAAGTTCCGAAAGTGCAACCAGAGCAAAATCCATAAAAAAACATGAAATCCGGGGTAAACGATTAACCAAGCATCCACATCACCAAAACACTTATGTTTATTCCCCTATTAAATATTTATTGCTTGAAGAAGTATGGTATATTATTAATGCTATGACTTCGCCATGGGGTGCAGACAATTCAAGACTATTTCAAATTTATTCAGATGCAAGTGCGGATGATTATGAATGTCCTACAATGGTTACAGACAAAAGCCATTCATCATGCGGTCAAAGTCGATTCGGATGTTGGACTTGTACTGTTGTTAAAGAAGATAAATCAATGACATCTTTAGTAAACAAAGCTTATCCCTGGCTAAAACCATTACTTGATTTAAGGGCGATGATGATTGAAGATAGGAATATTTCTGAAAACCGGATGCCTACAAGAAGAAACGGACAAATCGCAGTCACTGAAGAAGGCCATAATCAGGGAAATTATACACAAAAATACAGAGCAAAATTACTGGAACAGGTTTTAATTGCTCAAAGAGAAGTTCAAATTGAGAAACCACACTTGGAATTAATTACAAATCAGGAATTAGTAGCCATTCAGGTAATATGGCATAGAGATTTATGCTTTGATTTTCAGGTTTCAGAAATATATAACAGAGTTTACAATAAAGCATTGGATATGAAGAAAAACGACGAAAAAATCCAAAAAGAAATTGCACTTCTAAAAAGTGTTTGCGATGATCAAACCTCAGATTTTGATTTGATCCAGGAACTATTAATAATGCAAAAAAACAAAGCATTATTAAATCGCAAGAGAGGTTTAAAAGATGATATGGAAAGAGTTATTGAAAAGTATCTAAAAAAGAGTCTGAAAATGTACATTAAAGAAATCGAACTGAATAATTTCAGGATTTACAAAGGGAACAATAAAATTTGTTTATTGCCGGATGGTGACAAAAATATTATTGTAATTAGTGGTAAAAATGGTTTTGGAAAAACAACTTTTTTAATGTCTCTTGTTTGGTGTCTGTATGGTAAACAGATGGAAAAAGTTGATGAATTATATGAAAAAGAAATTCGAGATAAGGGCAATTATACAAAGTATATTTCAAACAGTTTAAATAGAAAAGCTTACGAAGAAGGAGAAACTGAGTTTTCAGTTTCTGTTACTTTTCAGGTGTAAAAATCCCGGATGTTACATGCGATGAAGTAACAATAAAAGAAGTTACAATATAGTTTCCAGCACATCTGACAGGGTAGAAGTTTTAATTGATGGTTATCAAAATCAACTGATCGAAGATTTAACAAAAGAAAATCAAAAGGGTGAAGAAATTTTTATTCGAGATTTTATTTTGCCTATTGAAATAGCTAAGTTTTTCTTTTTTGATGCCGAGAAAATAGTTTCACTTGCTGAAATTAACTCTAATAGCCAAAGACGTCAATTAAGTAAGGCTTATTCAGAAGTTTTGGGTATCCAGAAATATGAGGATTTAAAAGCAAATCTCGAGGAAAAACAGGATGAGTATCGTCGTCGTTCAGCAAAACCTGAAGAAAAAGAAGAATTAAATCAACTTCATGCAGATATTGAAAATACAAAAATTGAAATTGATAAACTCGTCGAAAACATTGATGATTTAAAGCACGAAAGTAATCTAAAAGAAAAGAAGCAGAGGATATTCAAAGAAGACTTATCAAAGAGGGTGATAAAATGACCCTTGAAGAACTTAATTTGTTAAAAGATGAGCAATCGAAAATGGAACAGAAAAGAATAGAACTGCAAGAAAATTTAAAAGATTACTTTGATATAATTCCATTTGCATTAGCTGGTGAAACAATAATGAATATTTCAGAACAATTAATTAACGAAAGAAACCTTACCGAACAAAAATACAAGCAAGAAGATGTAAATTCAAAAATAAATCAGATTAAAATGGAATTAGAGAGGCAACGAGTTGAAGAGCGACTTGTTTTTGATACCAATGTTCGTGATTTCTATGAAAGCCAAATTGTAAAACTTATTAAAAAACATTTCTTTTCAGATATACCAGATGTTCCTAATAATTTTGAAGTTTTACATGATTTTTCAAATTCTGAAACTAATGAGTTTAATCAACTTGTCAATACAATAAAACACAGTTTTAAAGAGACTTTTGCAAGATCAAATACAGAGTATTCCTATCTAAAAAATGAATTAGATTCCATAAGAAGAAAAATTCGTGATGCAGAAAAAGTGCCGAAGATGAATATATTGCTGAAATGCGATTGAAAAAAGAGGCTTTAGATAAAAGAATTCTCTCAATAAGTAATGAAATTGAAATTATTAATCAAAAAATTGGTGAGCTTAATAATCAAGTTAAAATTCTGAAACAAAAACAAGAGATTTTACGAAAGAAAATTGATGAATCTAGTGAATATTCAGCAAAGGAGAAAAAAACAAAACATATTATCAATAAACTACAAACCTTTATTGCCCAATTCAAAGAGTTGAAGAAACAATCATTAGAAGAAAAAATGCTTAAGGGTTTAAATACTTTATTGCATAAAAAAGATTTCATTACTAAAGTTGAGGTTGATATAAGCCTTACGGGAGAAGATATTGACATTTCACTATACAATCACAATAATAAGTTAATTGATAAAGGTTCTTTATCGATGGGAGAAAGGCAAATGTATGCATCAGCATTATTAAATGCACTGGTTGATGAATCTGACATTGAGTTTCCTGTTTTTATTGATAGCCCTATGCAAAAATTTGATGAGCAACATGCAGAGAACATTATTAAACATTTTTATCCGAATGTTTCCAAGCAAGTTGTAATTTTCCCATTGATTAATAAAGAATTAACAGAGAAAGAGTACAATCAACTTCACAAAAAGTTTGCAAGACATTCTTAATTAATAATGTATCAAACGAAAAATCAGAGTTTATAGAGTGTCCAACAAATGAGTTTATAGAAAAATACAAAGAATTGTACAATGCAAATTAATATTAAAACATCAGAAAAAAATCAGGAAGTTGTAAGAAAACTTACATCAAAATTACCTCTTGGCACTAAAGAAAACGTTGTTGCACGAATAGCGCTTGGGTATTCTCTGCAAACAGGCAAACTATTTACTTCTAACGATGGGAATGTATATGATTCTAAAGGTAAAGAGTACAAAGAACATATTCTTTTTGATGCAAAATATAGAGATTTTTATGTAGCATTAATTTGCCAACATTATGGAATTTATAAAACAAACGAAAATATTCCTAAATACATAAAATTGCATATTGATCACGGCTTGGAGTTGATGGACGGTATTTTCCAGGACAATTACAATTATACTTTTTTTGATTTTCTTGCAGAACATATTGAAAAAGGTGCGTTATCATTAACCGACCTTTATGTTTCTTTAGACCCTGTTAAGAACAATCAACAGCTCATTGACAAATCATTTTATTCAAATCCTATAAAAATTGAAATTGGAAAACGGATTGATAACGGAGAACCCATAAATTTAAGTTTTAATGATACAGGAATTTATAATAACTGTCATATTGCAGTAGCTGGAAATTCCGGAACAGGCAAAACTCAATTTGCATTAGAATTTTTAACTCAAATTTACGAACAATCTAATGGACATGTAAATTACATTTATCTGGATTTTAAAGGCTTAAAACAAGACGATGTAAAAGATTTAGAGCATTTTTTTACTGATACAAAAACGGATTTTATTGATGTTCCGCAAACTCCATTTCCTGTGAATCCTCTAACATTTATTGACAATGTCAATGAAGTAAATAAAAACATGGGGATTGATAAATTTGTGGATATTGTCTGCAAATATTCAAATCTTGGAATTAAGCAAAAGGGAAAACTTCGCGAGGCTGCATTAGAATCGTTTATTGAGCAAAAAGGAGGTACATATCCATCAATCAGACAAATAAATGAACATTTGCAAAGTATTGTCGGGGATAAAAAAGATACTTTGACCGAAATAATGGACGAATTAAGTCGGTACAAAATATTCATTGACGACCCGAAAAATCAATCAAATTTCTTTGCCAAAAACCTTTATTTGTCATTATCGGGAGACTTGTCAAATTCAGTTAGGTTTACATCTTTGTTTTTAATAATCAATTACATCTACAACACATTTATGAATATGGACAATAGTCCTGTTGAGAATAATATAAAAGCAATGAGGTATGTAATTTTAATTGACGAAGCACATGTGATTTTTAAGGAGAAAAAATATCAGAATATTATTGAAAAAATGTTGCGTGAAATTCGCTCTAAGGGTGTTTCAGTTGTACTTTTATCGCAAGGTATTGAAGAATATAATCAACCTGATTTTGATTTTTCAACCATGTGCGAAATAGCTTTTTTACTAGACATTAAAGATAAGAATCTAAAAGTAATGGAAAAATTCTTAGGTTTGTCAGGTAATAACAGTAAGAACATTGCTCGAAGCATGGAAAAAATAGAAAAAGGTCAAGCAATATCAAACTTTAAAGAGTTTGATGTTGCTAAATTATTTAAGGTAAAACAATATTGGGAAAGGAAATTAAAATAATATGTCAAACGCTGAATTTAAAAGAATCCCTTATGAGAATTTAATTTTGGATGCACACAATCCAAGATTACCGAAATCTATGGGTAATAAATCTGAGGAAGAAATAATTAACTTCTTTTTATCAGATGCTTCATTAATTGAGTTAATGCTTGCAATTGGCAAAAATGGCTTTTTTGAAGGCGAACAACTTTTAGTCATTCCACAAGAAAATGCCAAGTATTTAGTCATTGAAGGTAATAGAAGATTGTCAGCAGTGAAGTTATTGCATAATCCTTCATTGGCAGATATATACAAATCAAAGGTTGATTTAGTTATTAAAGAATCTGAATATTTTCCTAAAGAAATTCCATGTTTGGTATTTAAGGAAAAAGATGAAATATTAAAATATTTAGGGTTTCGTCATATAACTGGTATAAAATCCTGGAAATTACTGGAAAAGGCCCGTTATATGGCAAAACTAAAAGATGACTTTTTTCTTGAACAAAACCTGAATTTTGCAAGTAGAGAAATTGCCAAAATGATAGGTAGTAGAAAAGATTATGTGCTACGTATTTTAGTTGGTCATCAGCTTTATGAGACTATTGAGAAAAATAATTTCTATAATATCAAGGAATTAAACGATACAAATTTCTATTTTAATTATTTAGCGGACAGTCTAAGTCGTTCTAATATTGAAGGTTTTTTAGGAGTAAATCTTGAAAATGAAAATCCCATTAAAGATTTAAATTTCAATAATTTAAAAGAATGGACAGATTGGCTTTTTAACAAAGATTTACCAAATAAAATTATTGGAGACAGTGAGCATTTAAACAGTTTAAACAAAGTACTCAATTCGCCAATCGCACTTGAAGTTTTTCGAAAGGGTGAAAAATTAAGTATTGCTCTTGAATTTACAAATGAAATTGATATTCAGTTTGAAAAGGCTATTAGAGAATCAATAAACCAATTGGAAAAGGCAGACAGTTTAACTCTCAAAGTGAAATCTTTTTATCCTGATTTTATAGAAGATTTACACAATATAAATAAGATAATTAGAAAAATAAAAAGTGTAAAAGATGAAATTGATTCTGGAAAATTCAATGAAGAACTTTAATTATAAACTTGACGAGCAATTTAAATCTCTTAGCATAACTGTGCTAAACGAGCCTAAATATAAAAAACATTTATATGCTGATTATATCGAATTAATTAGCATATTTTCTGAAGACTTCATTTCTCAAAATGAAATTATTGATAGGCTTCAAGATAATGGAGAAATCTTTAATATAAATGAAGTTCCCGATGGAGAAATTGGATTATATGATGCTGAAAAGAATGATAATGCCGAATTATGGATAAATACAGTTTTTGAATTTATTTACGAAAGGTCTAAAATTTATGCTTCTTCATATCCATTTGTTTACGATAAAAACTTAGGAATTAAAATCAAAGAAAAAAATAGTCTTACGGAAAAGCAAAAAGTTTACTTGTTTTTACTAATAGCCTCATCTTTAAATTTTTTAGCACAATCAAATCAGAATTAACTTTGATTTTGAAAAGTTATCAGAATATATACTTAAAGCTTATTTACCCAACAATGCTAATGTATATGGTTTTGGAAGCAACTCAACTTTTACAGGAAATGCTCAGAATAAAATAAAAAAATTAGCAGAAGAAATTAATTTACAAATTAACGAAAGAGTAGTTTCTCAAATATCAATAAGAAATAGTAAAGAAGAAGGTTTAGACGTTGTTGGATGGATTCCATTTAATGATAACAATCCTAATACGATAATAATCTTAGGACAATGCGCTTGTGGTAAAGATTGGTTTGGAAAACAAAATGAAACACGTAGATATAACAGATTTTATTCCTCGTATTTAATGCCATTTACACATGCCTTATTCCTCTCAGGAGACTTTAAAAATAATGATGGAGTATTTGAGATAGATAAAGACTTTACTCAAAATCAGTTGATTTTTGAGCGAAGGAGAATAATCGACTTGTCAAAGACAAATATTTTGAATGAATTACAATATACAAATGCAATTGTAGAAAAGAGTCTTAGCTATATTGAGGATGTAGTTTGTGAAATAATAAATCCAACCCTATTTCAAGCACATTGCCAAAGCACTAAGAGCCAATGCTTAATTTATTCGTTTAAACTTTTAAAATAATCAAACAGGATAATTTACATCTTTTATAAAATTGGTCCTAAAAAATAACATACCTGTTTTTTCCGTTACAAAATAAACGAAAAACTCTCCTATGGCCAGAATAATCTATTCCCTAGTTATTTTGATGTTATTTTCAGTAAATAAAATCAGTTCTCAAAATCTTAGACCGCAGGCTAAAGAAATCAATCTTTTTATCAATTGTCAGGCTTACTGCGATATCGACTATATAAAGACAGAAATAAAATCCGTCAATTACGTTTTGGACAGATTCGGGGCCAATGTTCACCTGCTTATAATTTCAGAAGGTACCGGAAGCGGACAAAAGATCAACATGTTCTACGAGGGACAAAAAGAATTCACGGGAATAAATGATACCCTGACTTATTTTGTACTCGATACAGAAACAAGCGATATTATGCGTCAGAAAATGGCATCTATGTTAAAAATAGGACTATTCAGATATTTTACCTTTACAACAATGTTATCCGATCTGGAAATTAAATTTCCTGTACGCGATACAGTAAAAAAAACCGGTAATCAGGATATTGACAAATGGAAGAGTTGGATATTCAATTTCGGAACCGGAGGAAATATCACTAAAGATGATTATCAGTCAAGCAAATCAATAAGAAATTCTTTTTCATTTTATAAAACTACTGAAGATCTCAAAATTTCATCTTATAATTCAATGACTATAGCCCGGACAAAGTGGGTATATGAAGATGAAGAGATCATTGTGAACAGGAACAGCGCGTATTCTTCAAATCAGATTGTTTTCAGCCTTGGATCACATTTTTCAGCAGGAGGTAATGTTTCTGCAGGTTATGACCATTACAATAATCATAAGATGTATGTAAAAATAAAGCCAGCAGTTGAATATGATTTTTTTCCCTATAAAGAATCTGTAAAAAAATTACTGACATTAAATTACAGTGCAGGTCCATCATATCTTAAATACAGTGATACTTCGTATTATAATATTTCAGATTCAGAATGGCTATTCGAACAGAATCTGTCTGCCAATGCTACAATAACTCAAAAATGGGGAAACATTTATCTTTCTGGTGGCTGGAGTACTTTTCTCAATAATTTCAGTCTTGAAGGTAAAAAAATACCCGGTCTGGATATCAATAGTTATTGGATTTATGAGTCGGTTGACATTCAGATACTTAAAGGGCTATCCATATATTTGAGCAGTAGTTTCAGTTTCACTAAAGGTATTTTACCAAATATTCCTAAAAAAGATTTTACAAAGGAGGATTTGATAACAAATTCCAGGGTTTACCCTACTTCAAAATATCTGTACTTTTACTGGGGTATCAATTATCGCTTCGGTTCCAAAAGCAGCAATGTGGTAAATCCGAGGTTCAACAGCGGAGGTATGGTTTTTTACAGTTTTTAGTAATTTTTAAATTATTTTTTGAGTCCACTGCAAAAAATAAATTTGTCCCAACTCCTAAAGCGCATTTTTATAACGCATTGTTTTCCAACTATTTTCCTTTAGAGTTAGGGTAATAAATGATTAAAAAACAACAAAACTAATTTTTCAGAGTAGACTAATTTTTTATTTTTTAAAAAATTTTTCATTTTACTGCAGCGAATTTAAAAACAGCAGTATCTTAATATTGAGTTTTGGTAATAACAATATATATAGCAGTTTTTTAATAGAGTCTATGTCGTTATTTAAGGGAGGCGTTTTTCATCGGGCGCCTCTTTTATATTATTATAACTCTTCTTCAAATTCTTCCTCTCCATTTCCTGGTTTTATATCAACAGCCTGGTTGAATGCTTCACAATTTATTTCTATTCCCGGACCTCCTTCAGGAATCTGGAAACTTACATTTTTATTGTAGTCTACACCGGAGTGCTTTCGAGATACTGCATGAACTTTTCAAATATCGGCCTTGCCATATAAGATCCTTGTCCATATAATAAATTACGGAATTTTATCCATTGCTCATCTCCTCCTACCCAGGTTCCAACAACCAGCCCCGGGCTTATGCCCATATACCAGCCATCACGATAATCATTGGTAGTTCCTGATTTTCCTCCAACCGGAGTAGTTAGTCTTGATTGTACTACTTTGCCTGCATATCTGAGCATACTTACCATAATATAATTGTAATTTTCAGGCATAGCTTTTTGTTTTTCCGGAACATGCCTGTAAATTACCTTGCCGTTTCTGTCTTCAATACGTGTGACAAAAACAGGTTTGTTATAGTATCCGTTATTTGAAAACACAGAGTAAGCTCCGGTCATCTGCATCACTGAAAGATCAGCGGAACCGAGACAAATAGAAGGTTGACGGGGAATATCATTTTTGTCAATTCCGAAATTCTCAACAAAATTGCGAACTATATCAACATTACCAAGCTCTTTCATTAAATATACAGAAACAGAGTTTTTTGATTCATATAAAGCTTCATATAATGTATAATATTGTCCTGAAAATTTATCGGAATTCCCTGGAGACCATGTACTGACAAGGCCAAAATCTCCTTCACCGGGTGTTATTGAATACTGGATATCCTGAACTTTGAGACAAGGGTTTATCCCTTTATTGAACACGGCAGTAGAATAAATAAAGGGCTTGAAAGTAGAACCCACCTGCCTCTTGGTATTTATATGATCATACATGAAATACTTAAAATTTACACCCCCCACCCATGCTTTGATATATCCGTTTGCCGGATCTACTGCAAGCATTCCTGTCTGAAGAAAGTTTCTGTGATATTTAATAGAATCAAGAGGTGTCATAAAGGCTTCTTTTTCACCTGCTTCATTATATTCAAAAACCTTCATTTTTGTTTTTGTGTTGAAAGCTCTTTTCACGGCATTATTAAGTTTTATCTGCCTTGATTTCAGTACTGGCCAGAAATCACTTGCAAGAATATCAAGATAAACCCTTGCCTGGTTTGTAGTTATCTGATCTTCATCCCTTAGTTTTTCTAAATAACTGCCATTTTTTTCTTGTTCCAGCATTCTGTCCACATCTATATCCAATAACCTTGCTTCAGGAAAATAATCAGTAATAGAATCAATAATTGGAGTCATTACTGATTCTCTCAAATTCCTGAATCTGTTTGATTCCCTTATAAACCTGTTCAATGTTTCATTTCTTATCACCATTTGCTTTTTATCTGCACCTGTTTTCCATATGTCATTTCCGCTCCAAATCTGGTTAAAGGTCATTTGAAGTTCTTTCATTCGTTCATTTACTGCCTTTTCAGCTAGTATCTGGTAATTCAGGTCAATAGTTGTATAAATCTTCAAACCATCCAGATCAACATTATACTTTGTGCCGTCGGGTTTCCTGTATTTTGGGTCATCAAGCAATTCAGTAACCCATTTGATTAATTCTGTTCTAAAGTACGGGGCGGGGCCTTTGAAAGATGTTGTTGATGAAAAATTAGATGCGTCAACTCTCTTATTTCTGAGTTTTTGATACATCCCCTCTTTCAGGAATCCGTACTTTTCCATTTGGTAAAGAACTACGTTTCGTCTTTGCTTTGATTTTTCTGTATTTTTTATAGGATTATACCTTACCGGCCATTTCAACATACCGATTAAGACCGCAGCCTCATCAACATTCAGCTCCTTTTGTGATTTTCCAAAATATGTTTTTGCTGCAGATTCAATGCCATGAGAATTATACAAAAAATCAAATTTGTTGAGATACATTGCGAGTATTTCTTCTTTTGTATATCTTTTTTCCAGTTCCAGGGCTATGAGCCATTCCTGAATTTTCTGCCAAATCCGGACAAAACTATTTGCAGGTTTATCAGTAAAAAAAAGTTTTGCCAACTGTTGGGTAATTGTTGAAGCCCCTCCTTTTTTTGCCCATATAGAACAATGCTCTTACAGTACTCCTTGCATCTATACCACTATGCCCGAAAAATCTTATATCTTCTGTTGCTACTAAAGCATTGACAACATGAGGATTCAATTCTTCAAAAGTAGTCCAAACCCTGTTATATTTGAAATGTTTTCCTATTTCCTTAGTGTTAATATCATAAATTATGGTGGAAAATTCATATTTGGGATTATCCATTTCACTGATATCTGGCAATCTTGAAAATTTCACTATAACAAATAGCAACAATATCAGTAGCATGGAAGAAATACCGATTATCCATAACCAGTTAATATAATAACTGGATTTGCTATTTTTTGATTTTATAGTCATACTGTATTTAATTGTTACTCATGATGATAGTACTCCAGGCTTTAGGTTTACTATCAAAAAGTAGTTTTGTTTTTTCCCAGGTTTTTTCGAACAATTCAGATTTTCTGTAATTTTCAAGTTCATTTTCCTGATTCCATTCACTAATGGTAAAAAACTTATTTTTATTGTCTATATCTCTCAATAATTTCAAAGAGATACAACCTTCAAAACCCGAAATGAGTTCCTGATTTTCCTTGAAAATATTCAGAAATTCTTCAATTTTTTCTTCTTTAAAAGTCATCCTGACTATCCGGACTATCATTTCCTGATTATGAATTATTGACTAAGGGTTTTAAAAAGAATCACCAGTGTCATTATTGTAGATATTTGAGCAACAGAGTCATTAATTATTTTATTCCAGTCAATTTCTTTGTCGTCTTTTTCTTCTTTTGTTTTCTCTTTTTTATAGGCGACTTTAATTAATGATCCTTTTTTTACTTTTGGATAGACTTTGAACAGACCGAAATCAGTTGTCCTTTTAACTTCTCCATTTGCATTTTCTACGAGAATATCTTTTTTACTTGCCTGCTCATTCAATCCTCCTGCATAATTATCTATGTAATACATTGCTCTTTTACCACTGTGGTAAGGCACATTAATACCAAATTTGTTGAATGCGATTTCCTCTTTATATACTTCATAAACTTTTGTAGCACCCTGAATAGTGACAAAGTCCTTTTGCTTGGGTATTTCCAAAATATCCTCATTTTTTAAAATGTAATTAAATTTAGATTTGTTACTTTTTAATGCTTCTCCAAGCCTCATTACGATGAATCCTATACTATCCTGATTTCTGTAAAGAGTCGCCCCTTCTATAAATGCTTCTTCCGTAAATCCCCCTGCTCTGTTTATGATATCAGATACTTTTTCGTTCTTTGATGTCAGAGTGTAAAATCCAGGATATTGAATCTCTCCGATAATATTTACAACTTTTTGCATTTCAAATTCAGGAATATACCTGACATAAACATTATCATAGGGTTCTAATACAAAGGATTCATAATTATCTTTACCGGTATCAATACTTTTATCCATATCGATTTTGGCTACAATTGTTTTTGTAGGGTTATTATTCTGAATTACTATTCTCGATACTTCAATATTGTTAGTTGACGCAGCAAGTTTAAATCCTCCTGCCATAGTGACTAGATCCAATAAACTCATTTTTTTACCATATTGATATTCTCCCGGTTTATTTACTGCACCGGATATTGATACCATTGTAGATTCATTGAATAAATTTTGTGTCAACACTTCAAGCTTGTCAAATGGTTGCAAATTAAAATTTTCCGTTGACTCGGGATTTGCAAAAATATTTCTGAGATTTACCCTTATATATTGCTTTTCAAAATCTTTAAGCGGATCTTGTCTGTGTACAAAAGCTATATCTGAAGCATTCCTGCTTAGTCCGCCAGCTAATATAATTGCTTCAGAAATTTTTATAGACTGAACCGATCCATACAAATACTTTTTTGTTGTATCCCTAACAGCCCCGGCTATTTCGATATACGCTTTATCACTAAATCTGCTTTTGCTCCAAACAGTGATCCTGTCTTCATTTTCAAGTTTTAGATCGATATCACTATTTCCTTTATTCTTTATAATTGTGTCAAGATCCAGTTTTATATATTTTCCAGAGCCATCATCATTCTTTCTGATCAGAAAAGCGAAGTCAAGTTTGGATTCCGGCATCAATCCCGCTGATTTTAATGCATCAGAAACCCTGATCTGACCATTATTTTCAAATCTGCCCGGATTATAAACTGCACCATTAACATAAAAAAAGTTGTCGGCTGGTACTGTTATGTTTCTGACATGTACAATGTCACCATTGAAAAGTTCAAAATCATTTATTTTCCCATTAGTGTCAAAAAGCTCTACATCAATAAATGCCTTTTTATTCTCAACAAATCTTTCTATCTGAAATTTATTCTTAATAGCATCCTCACTATATCCTCCTGCATAGTTAAGTAAATCCTTAATGCCTTCTTTCTGAATTAATTCAAAAGTGTAGGGTCTTTTTACTCCGCCATCAATTGTTACAATTTTCTCTGCAACGGGGACATGAATTACATCATCATTGTCAAGAAAAAAATTTTCGCTCATAGTAGGATTTGACAAGTACTTATACAAATCAAAAACTTTGAAATCTCCTTTTACCCTTATCAGTTTAATATTTCTAACTGAAGCAATATCTGTAACCCCAGACGAATATCTTACTCCTTCAAAAACACTATTCGTGGCATCCATGCTAAATGAGCCCGGCTTCAGAACTTCTCCATACACCGAAACTTTTATATTTCTTGAAGATTGAAGGGCAATATTGATCTCACCTTTATTAAATATCATGTATCTTGACAGAACCTGTTCTATTTTACTTCTTGCTGTACTAAAAGTGAGACCCGTTAGAAAAACCCTTTTCTTAAGGTCGGTTTTGTCAAATTTTATATATCCGTCTTTTTCAATAATATAACTATTTTCAAGTTGAGAACGGTTTGACCAGACAGATACCGAAATCTTGTCACCCGGTCCCAATATGTAATTATCATTAACTTTCAGAAGATCGGTTTTCTCTTTTGGTGCAAGATTAAACAGCTCGTGCCCGTAAATTTTTGATAATCGCTTTACCTCTTCTGCCTGAATACGGGATTCATCAATTTTGCTTTTAACATCTTCTTTTATTTCATTTTTGATTTCAGTCTTAACTTCTTCTATAGCCTGGGGCTTAATTTCCTTTTTAACTTCTTCCTTTTTCTGAGCCTCAAGATCTTCGATTATTCTCTGAATCTGCACTATCTGATCCGGAGTCGCTTTTTCCAACTGATCAGGATTAATATTATTTTTCAGAAGTGCTTCCCTTACTTCGGTTTCTGATAATCCTCTCTTTTGAAGTTCTGACTTCACTTTTGCCTCCATAATTTTATTCTCCTGGGCATAAAACTGTAAATTTCCCAAGACAAGCAGCATTATTGAAAATACTATTTTTATGTATATTCTCATTTCTTTTAATTTTTTTCCTAAATGTTTTAGACGATTGAAAGTTAATTAATATCTAAAAATAGATATGTTATTTCTCGTAATATTTTTTATAATATTTTAAATAATCCCCGCTGGTAACACTTGCCAGCCATTCTTTATTATTCAGATACCATTCTACGGTTTTTTCTAACCCTATAGAAAAATCATTTTCAGGTCTCCATTTAAGCTCTGTTTTTAATTTTGTGGAATCAATTGCATAACGTCTGTCATGGCCGGGCCTGTCTTTGATGTATTCAATTAAAAGCCTTGAACTTCCGATATTGTTCAATTTTTTATCTATAATATCACATAATAAAGTCACTATTTCAATATTCATTTTTTCATTATCACCTCCAATATTATAAGTTTCTCCTCTTACCCCATTATGAAAAATCATATCAATTGCTTTTACATGATCTTCCACATATAACCAATCTCTGACATTTTTACCATCACCATAAATGGGTAGTGGTTTGCTGTTTATTATGTTATTGATTATCAATGGTATCAGTTTTTCGGGGAATTGAAATGGCCCATAATTATTTGAACAGTTCGAAATTATGACAGGCAAGCCATACGTATGATAAAAAGCTCTTACAAAATGATCTGAACTTGCCTTGGCAGCTGAATACGGTGATCGGGGATCATAAGCCGTTGTTTCAATAAATTTTCCATCCTCTCCCAGGCTCCCGTAAACCTCGTCTGTGGAAATATGATAAAATAAATGATCTGACTTACCTTTCCAGATTTTTTTTGCAGCGTTCAACAGGTTGATGGTACCTACTACATTTGTATTTACAAATTCCATTGGATTTTCTATCGATCTGTCTACATGGGATTCTGCAGCCAGGTGAATTACAGATTTTATGGAATATTCATAAAATACCTCTTCCAGTTTGTTATATTCCTGAATATCGCCCTTTACAAATATATAATTTTCAAAATCTTCAATATCTTTTAAATTTTCAAGATTGCCGGCATAAGTAAGTTTATCAAAATTGACAATCCGGTATTTCTGCTTATATTTATTAACGAAATGCCTTACTAAATGAGATCCAATAAATCCTGCACCTCCTGTAATTAAAATCGAATCCATTATTTCTAAGATTTTTTTTGCAAAAATAACAAATTATTAAGTATTTATAACTTATAAACTTAAGCATTAAATAAATTACACAACATTTATTAACAGCAGAATACAAATTAATATTATTTTCGTATTAAAATTGTACTATAGTTTCAATCAATTATGACAAAAAGATTATTTCTCTCTTTTTTATTGCTTTTTTTACTTAGCTTTTTAAATGGTCAAAACACCTTAACAAAAAACTCAGTTAAAAATGATCCGGGTTTTATAAACATTATATCTTATGGATTGGATTTGCCAGCAGGAAACATGCGGGATTTATATGGCTATAATTTCAGGTTTGGTATAGCTCCAACGTATTATTTCGCAAATTCAAATTTCTCTATAGGATTTTCCGCAGATTATATATTCGGATATAAGGTCAAAATTAATCCTGTTTCAAATCTTCAGACCTATGATGAACAGATCTTAAATTCAGGGCCGGGTATTTCATCTTTTAATATGAGTGAACGGGGAATTGTTGCCGGAGCATTTGTCAGCAAGGTATTTCCGTTTAAATCTCATAACCTCAGGACAGGAATCCGCATCGACTTCGGTCCTTATTTCTTTAGCCATTGGATACATTATAAAGATGATTTGGGTACAATACCGCAATTGGAGGGTGAATACCGGAAGGGTTATGACAGACTTACTGGTGGATTTGCACTTAAAGAGTTTATTGGATATCAGCATCTGTCTCAAAAGAGTAATGTCAGTTTTAATGCAGGATTTGAATTTTTCCAGGGCTTCACAAAAAGTTTCCGGTTACATAATTTTAGCAATGCTTCAACTGATAATGAAAAAAAAATCGACCTTCTTTTCGGAATTAAAATAGGCTGGATACTGCCAATCTACATCGAAAAAAATCCGGAGGAAATTTATTATTAAAAAATGAAAATTGTGTATAAGCTTTCTATTCTTGTTTATTTTTTACTGATCAAATTTTTTTCCTACTTTAATCTTAAGGCAAAATCATGGATCAATGGGAGAAAAGAACAGATCATACCTGAGCTGAAAAATAAAAAAGTAATCTGGATGCATTGTTCTTCTCTTGGTGAATTCGAACAAGGCAGACCGGTTTTTGAGGAATTGAAAAAAAAATTGGGAAATTATATTTTTGTTCTCAGTTTTTTCTCTCCATCGGGATTTGAAAGATTAAAGAATAATACTGAAATTGCAGACTATATTTTATATCTGCCTATTGATCTTCCCGGAAATGTAAATGATTTTCTCGACAGAATAAATCCGGAGATCTGCATTTTTGTTAAATATGATTTTTGGTTTAATTTTATAAAAGAGATAAATAAAAGAGGAATAAAACTGATTTTCATTTCTGTACTGCTCCATAAAAATCATAGTTTGTTTTCATTCTTTAATAAATCTTTATTGAGTGAATTGGCAAAAACCACAAGGATATTCTCCCAGGATGAAGTGACGTTAAATCTTCTGCAACAAAAAGGTTTTAAAAATGTGGAAGTTGCTGGTGATACGAGAATTGACCGTGTTCTGGAGATTTCATCCCGTGAATTTAAAGACGCTATCATAGAAAAATTTATTTCTGCTCCAAAAAAAGTACTTGTTTGCGGTAGTACCTGGGAAAAAGATATTGAAGTGATTAGCGAATTACAAAATATACTTTCAGAAAACTATAAACTTATAATCGCACCACATGAAATCTCAAACAAACAAACTGACCTTATTAAAACAAAATTTAGTTTGTCTAAAATCACCTTTTATTCAAAACCCGATAATGAGCTAGGTAATTCACATATTCTGATAATTGATAAAATAGGTATTCTGTCCAGAATTTACAGATATGCAAACCTGGCTTATATTGGCGGTGGATTCGGAAACGGTATTCACAATACACTTGAACCGGCATCTTATTCACTTCCTGTAATTTTTGGTCCTAAATATTCCAAATTTATAGAAGCATCTGTTCTGGTTAAACAAAAGGCTTTTTTCAGTATTAACAACACATCCGCACTTAAAGAAGTACTTTCCAGACTTGATGATCAAATCAATTACACTATTGCACAAAATGAAATAATCAGTTTTTTTGAACATAATAAGGACGCATCGGTTAAAATTGTTAAATACATTGAAAAACTCACTAATGAAAAATAAATCCAGATACGTACTTAATAAATACAATGTTCTGATCATAGGCGATCTGATGCTTGACCGTTATTTATATGGAAACATTTCCAGAATATCTCCTGAAGCACCGGTTCCAGTCCTTGAAAAAGTAAATGTAGAAAACAAACCCGGGGGAGCAGCAAATGTAGCACTAAATGTAAAAAGCCTGGGCTCAACACCATTTTTATTCGGCATTGTCGGTAATGATGCCCCGGGAAAAATGTTAAGGGAGTTATTGAAACAGGATGGAATAGATACAGGAAATATAATTACTGTCAATGACAGACCTACCACGGTTAAAACCCGTATAATGGCTTCCGGCCAACATATATTAAGAATAGATGAAGAAATTTCTGATGATCTTGATACCCAAATTCAGGAGCAATTAAAAGAAAAATTCGATAAACTTACTGAAGAAATAAAAATTGATGCTGTGATATTTCAGGATTATAACAAAGGCTTACTTAATGACAATATAATTAACCATATAATATCAAAATGCAGGGGAAAAGGTATATTTACCGCTGTTGATCCAAAATTTAAAAATTTCCTGTGCTATAAAAATGTAGGTTTTTTCAAACCCAATCTCAAAGAGATCAGTGCCATCATAAATCTGCCTGTTTCTCCCAAAATTGAAAACCTCAATACAGCTGCAAAAAAACTCAAAGAACAATTGAATTTTGATAATTTGTTTATAACTCTGGGTGAAAAGGGGATATATTATTGCAGCAATAAAAAATCTGAAATATTACCGACAAAAAAGAAAAATGTGGTCGATGTGAGCGGTGCAGGTGATGTGGTGATCTCTGCTGCAACACTTTTTTTCCTTTCGAATCTGGAAATTGAAAACATAGCTGAAATATCCAATATTGCAGGAGGATTAGCCTGCGATTCCCTGGGTGTAGCTACAGTTTCAAAGTCACAATTAATGAATGCATTAATTTAACCGAGGTTACGGATATTTGTTTGGATACTGCTATATCCTTTTGAAACTAAATGAATGTCTTCTGTGTGCCATTGAAATAATTGATAATAGAACACGGATAAACTTATAGAAATTATTAAACTAATTTTTTGAGCCTCAACTCACATTAATTTAATTAACTTTGCATTTCATTGATCAGGTAGAAACAGATCATAAAAGTTTTTTTCAGGTAACCAAATCTTTTAAATCACTATCGAAAATATTAAATTATCAACAGGATATGGATATAAAAAGAATAATACAGGAAAGCATTTCAGTTAAGCAAAAAGTACTGAATAATAATAATTTACTTCTTGAAATTGAAAATGTCACCCAGGTTATAATTAACGTATTTCATAATCATGGAAAAGTTTTCTTTTGTGGAAATGGTGGCAGTGCTGCAGATGCCCAACATCTTGCTGCTGAATTTTCGGGAAGATTTTATTTCGACCGCGATCCCCTGTTTTCAGAAGCCCTTCATGTAAATACTTCCTATCTGACTGCTGTAGCAAATGATTACGGATTTGAGCACATCTACTCTAGGCTAATCCAGGCAAAAGGCCAACATGGTGATGTACTGATAGGATTGTCAACGTCTGGAAATTCTCAGAATATTGTCAATGCTTTTGAGCAGGCTCAAAAGCAAGGTTTAATAACAATTGCTCTGACCGGAGAATATGGGGGTAAAATGAAAGAATTTTCAGATTATTTGCTTCCTATCCCTTCTTCAGATACTCCCAGAATCCAGGAAACACATATAATGATCGGCCATATAATCTGTGAATTAGTTGAAAAAAGCCTTTTTACAAGAAAAATTTAATTATTTAATTACAAAATAAAAATGGAAAAACAGGAAATACGGGTTTTTAACCAGAAAGAACTTGAAAATATAGTACAGGCTTTCGGAGAACCCAGATTCAAGGCAAAACAGATCTACGAGTGGATATGGCAAAAAGGGATTCTTGATTTTGAATTGATGACCAATATCTCCAAAAAACTAAGGGAAGGTCTTAAAGAAGCTTATACATTCAATGTTTTCACGTCCTCCCATATTCAGGAAAGCAGTGATGGTACAATAAAAACAGGATGGAAACTACAGGATAAATCGATGATTGAATCAGTAATTATTCCTCTGCCTGACGAAAACCGCTATACTTTATGTGTCTCTTCACAGGTTGGTTGCAGCTTGAATTGTACTTTCTGTGCAACCGGAAAGCTTAAATTAAAACGCAATCTTACTGATTTTGAAATTGTAGAACAGTTCATACAGGGGAATAAAAAATCAAATGAGGCATACGGACATAATCTGACCAATATCGTTTATATGGGTATGGGTGAACCCTTGCTCAACTATGAAAATGTAATACAAAGTGTCGACAAACTAACAAATCCAAATGGATTTGGTTATTCAACACGAAGAGTGACCATCAGCACTTCAGGAATTATTAAGGGAATAGAAAAGCTGATTGAGGATAAAATTAAAGTAAACCTCGCATTAAGTCTCCACGCTCCTGATGATGAGAAAAGGACACATATAATGCCAATCAATAAATCCAATAAAATAGCAGATCTTATCGATGTCTTAACACGATATTATGATCAGAGCAAATCAAAAATAAGTTTCGAATATATACTCTTCAAAGATTTCAATGACACAACTGATGATGCAAGAAATCTCGTTAAACTGACCAGGAGATTTCCTGTAAAAGTAAATATTATTGAATACAACTATGTTGAAGGAGTTCCTTATACAAAAGCTACTGAAGACAGGATAAATTCATTTGCAAAGCAATTGGTTGATAACGGGGTCATGACCACAGTGCGTCGCAGCCGCGGCAAAGATATAGATGCTGCCTGCGGACAACTTGCAAATAAGTTCAGATAGCTTTCTTTTTTAAATAACATTCTTCGTAACATTTAATACCCTAAACCGTTAAATGTTTATTCCTAAATTGAAATATGCTCTGATGAAAAATTTCCTGATCATTTTTATTTTTATTCCGCTTTATTCTTTCTCTCAGAATTTCACTATCAGTGGATATGTCGAAGATTTCAATTCCGGCGAAAAATTGATTTCTGCTTACGTATATGATTCAGGATCCGGCAAAGGAACTGTAACAAATAATTATGGTTTTTATAGTATCACCTTGCCCGGAGACAGTATTTTCCTCAACATTTCTTATATCGGCTTTTCAACGGAGAATAAAAGATTTTTTCTGAATAAAAATTACGAATTTAACTTCAGGCTGAATTCTTCAACAGAGCTTAAAGAAATTGAAATTACAGGGAAGAGAAAGGAAAAAATTGAAGAACGAACTCAGATGAGTCGTGTGGAAGTTCCTATAGAACAGATAAAATCTATGCCTGCTCTATTTGGTGAGGTGGATGTTCTTAAAGTACTGCAGCTTCTTCCAGGAGTACAGTCAGGTACTGAAGGCACAAGCGGCTTGTATGTGCGTGGGGGTAGTCCTGATCAGAATCTGGTATTGCTCGATAATGTACCTGTTTACCATGTATCACACCTCATGGGAATCTTTTCGGTTTTCAACGCTGACGCTTTAAAAAATGTCAGCCTGACCAAAGGTGGATTTCCGGCCAGGTACGGTGGTCGTTTGTCTTCAATCATCGATATAAATATGAAAGATGGCAATATGAAGGAATACCATGGATCGGGTTCAATCGGTAATCTCACCTCAAAACTTATGATCGAAGGCCCGATTGTAAAGGATAAAGCTTCATTTATCGTGAGCGGCAGAAGATCGTATGCTGATCTATTTATAAAACCCTTTCTTAAATCATCATTGCAAGAAGGGGAAGATGTCAGTCTTGACATGTATTTTTATGACCTCAATGCAAAAGTAAATTATAAGATCAACGATAAAAACCGTCTTTACCTGAGCTTTTATTCCGGGAAAGACATTTTTGGCACTAAATTTACAGACTCTGATGGTAGCTATGCCGGAGGGATATTCTGGGGCAATCTTATAGGAGCACTGAGATGGAATTACCAGATATCTCCTAAATTGTTTTTAAATACCACAGCTACTATAAGCGACTTTAATTCAGGAGTTGACAGCGAATTTTCCTATAAACAAAATAATGCTACTGAATCCTTTTCCGTAAAATACAGCAGTGGTATAAAGGATTATGCCCTTAAACTTGATTTTGATTATATTCCATCTCCTGAACATTACATCAAATTCGGAGGCAATATAATTGACCACACATACAATCCCGGAGCTATTGGTCTCAAAGCAAAAATTGAAGATTTTAATCTGGACACACTCATAGGTTACAATACAAGCAAATCATCAGAATTCAATGTCTATATTGAAGATGACTTTACAATTGGCTATCTGAAAGCAAATCTGGGTTTGCATACCTCAGGTTTTATGATAGGTAAGGAATTTTACAACTCTCTTCAGCCACGCATCGGATTACGTTATCTGCTGAACAAAGGGTATTCCGTCAAGGCATCCTATTCAAAAATGAAACAATATGTCAACCTGCTAACAAGCGAAGCCCTTACAACTCCTTTTGATCTTTGGGTGCCCAGTACTGAAAAAATTAAACCACAGTATTCATGGCAGGCCGCTGCAGGAATGGCAAAAACATTTAAAGGCGACTATGAACTGAGCATCGAAGCATATTATAAAAAAATGAAAAATGTGATTTCTTACAACCCCGGAGAAAGTTTTTTTGATGGAGCTTTCGGAGAAACAGACTGGGAAAGTAAAGTCACCCAGGGTACTGGTGATACATACGGACTTGAATTTCTCATGCAGAAAAGCACCGGTAAATTTTCGGGCTGGATTGCTTACACTCTTTCCTGGAACTGGCGACAATTTGATAATATAAACGGAGGTGAAGGATTTCCGTTTAAATACGATAGAAGACATGATTTTGCCATAGTAGGCACCTACAGGATCACTGACAGGATAACATTATCTTCAAACTGGATTTACAGCACAGGAAATGCTATAACCCTTGCTACATTTAAGTATCCATATTTTATCAATTCTTCCGGAGGATTTTATAATAATGAAATTGAAAACCTGAGCAATAAAAATTCATTCCGTATGTCTGATTCCCACAGACTTGATATTTCAATTGAATTTCACAAAAAGAAAAAACACTGGGAAAGGACCTGGGCACTGGGGATATATAATGCATATTCTCATAAAAATCCGTTTTTCATCTTTCCTGACAATGATTATGACACAGGAAAAACTATTTTTAAGGAAGTGAGCCTTTTACCGTTTTTACCGTCAATTTCATATCTGTTCAAGTTTTGATCATAATTAAACATACTCAATCATGAAAATATACTATTTATTTTTCAGCTTTATTCTGACAATCGGATTGATATCCTGTGAAGGGGCTTTTACTTCTGTCAAAGAAATAGATATCCCCGAACACGATAGCAAACTCTCTGTCTTTGCTGACATCTCGCAAAATAAAGGCAGTTTTTCTGTCAGCCATTCCAAATCCATTACTGATATAAAGGAGTATGCACCGGTTTCAGCAGAGATAACCATACTTGAAAATGGTGCTACTTTTTATAAAATGAGCTTTTCGGGCAGTTCATATAACAGCTTTAAACAAAAAACATTGCCAGGAAATATAGTCGAGGGTTATGAATATACCCTGATGGTGGACAGCGAAAAATATGGGTATGCCACTTCAAAACAAATAGTACCGGCCAAACCGGATTTTTCAAATGTTAAATTCAAAAAAGATGGCTTTATCAATAGTGACGGCTTTAAATCCGATCAGTTGAGTTTTGATTTAAAAGACGATAAAAACACTGAGAATTTTTATATGGTGCAGGCCGAAGGACTTAGCTTTGTCAATAATGATACTCTTACAGAAACTTTATATCTAAACTCTAATGATCCCTCAGTTAAACCTTTCTGGTTTGGTGAAAAAAACGGACTGATAATTTCCGATAAAAACTTCAATGGAACAGTTGTCAAGATTATAACTGATCTGAAAATTTATAATAATAATCCAAAGATGCGCTTACGGGTCACATCTATAACCAAAGACTATTATAACTTTCTGCTATCATACAATCAATATTCTAATTCGAATGGAAACCCGTTTGCAGAACCGGTAAATGTACATAACAATATCCGGAATGGCTATGGATTATTTCAGGTTAATAGTTTCCTGGATTATATTGTTAAAATAGAATGAATCTTATATCAGGACTTCTGTCACATATTGATAATACAAAACCGGTATAATAATGACTGAAAGGCATGAATTTTATAGAGGAAGGCATCGCCCTTCTGACTGAAAGTTACAAAAAGTGCAATTTGTCAGACACACAATTAAGACCCCTTTGGTACTGGCAACATTACCCTGAAAGTGGTACCTTCGTTTATCCTCGATTTCAGTACAAATATTTTTCCTTTATGATAATCTTCCATTATCCTTTTTGCTAGCGACAATCCAAGTCCCCATCCTCGTTTTTTGGTAGAATATCCCGGCCTGAATACTGTTTTCAGCTTTCCTGATGGGATGCCTTTGCCTGTATCGCTGATATCGATATATAAATATTTTGTTGTGGTACCTGTTGCAACTTTAATCTGACCTTTTTCCCCCATTGAATCCAGAGCATTACGAAAAATATTTTCTATAACCCATGAAAAAAGGTGATCATTAATATTGGCAATATATTCACTATTGATTTTTTCATCAAATATGTAACTGATATTTTTTGGAGATCTCTTTTTAATGTAATCCAGACTTTCCGATAAAATACCGTTGATCTGCTGTGGTTTAAGGTCTGGTTTAGAGCCGATCTTTGAAAATCTGTCAGCTATCAGATCCAGTTTTTTTACGTCATTTTCCAGTTCAGTCACTGCATCATACTGTTCATCTGAAAGCAAAGTCATTGACTTAAGATATTCTGTCCAGCCCATTATTCCACTTATAGGTGTACCAAGCTGATGTGCTGTTTCCTTTGCCATACCTACCCAAACCCTGTTCTGTTCTCCCCGTTTTACTGAATTGAAAATACTGTATCCGAAGAAAATAAATATTGCAATCAGCATTACCTGAATCAATGGAAACCAGGTGATAAGCTGATATAAATTGCTGTATTTAAAATAAACTTTAGGATAAACAAACTCTTCTCTGATATTGGATTCAGGATCATAAGTTGGGATAAATGGTTTAATACCTGATTCCTGAATTTTTAACAATTGCCCTACCAAATAAACCTGATCGGTATCTTTCCCCTTGCCCCAATTATATCCTGTTAAACTGTCTGTTCCATCGTCCAGGATAATTGGATTTTTAACATTCTCCAGGATAAATAATTCCACCTGATAATTCTTTTCATGAGCATTTACATTGGAAAAAACCGAATCTTCATTCTGACTTTTGTCTGAATCTTTAAGTATCACTTTCAATGCTTCACTGTAAAACTCCATGTATTGCCTTTCATTCTCAGCCATTTTTTTTGAAAGGTAATTGGTATATATCATTGTGAATACTATGATCACCATTCCTGTAATCAAAAGAAGAATTTTCCACCATGATTTTTGCCTGTATATATCCATACTGTCGTTAATGCCGACAAAAATAACATTTACTTAAAAATTATATTGCAATAATCAGTAAAAAACAGATAATTTATGAAAAATAAGCTAATTATCTGAATTTAAGTATTTTTGTCTTTTAATCATTTATATAAATCTCCTTGATGAGGTATCTGTGTTTGTTTTCATTACTTTTTGTTTTGTCTCTTTCTTTATGCCATTCAAAAAAAGTCATTTACACCGAAACCGAAACTGAAGTTTCCGAACAAAAACATGATGTTGAAAATCTGAAATTTTATTTTGGTAGTACACTTATCGAATTGCTTGAAAGAGCTGAAAAAGAAAACAAACTTGTTTTTGTCGATTTTACAACAGTCTGGTGTGCACCATGCAGGATTATGGAAGAAGAAGTATATACGTATAAAGGAGTTTATGAGCTTTACAATGAGAACTTCATAAATTACAGGATAGATATAGAAAAAGAAAATGGACCAATTATATCATTACTATATGAGGTCAAAACCTTATCAACCTTACTCTTCCTTGATACAAAGGGCCGGGCAGTGTTGAAAAACACTTGTGACCTCATTATATGTGGAGTTATCGGTCTGGTAAATGAAGTTCTGGCCAAAAGTATCACTGATTAATCACAGTCCTGATTTGGGATTTTTATTCAGGTTTTATTATCAGGCTTAATCCGGAAAATGAAAGATTTGTATTTCCATTTCGTATAAATAAAAAAAGCTTTAATTTCACCAGCACTTAAAAAAAGCTTCTGAATGTCGAATCAAAAACCTGATTGCAATTCATTTACTGACAAGGAAATTTTCAAACTTTCCTTTGAAGATGTTGCTTATTTCAGATGCCTTTTTGAACGTTACGAATCAAGACTTAAAGCCTATATCAAAAGGATATCAGGATTTGATCCGGAAGAAATAGATGATGTGATTCAAAATTCCTTCATCAAAATATGGAAAAATCTGAATAATTACGACGAATCAGTCGAAGTATCAGGATTTATTTATAATGTGGTGCATAATGAGACAATCAGCCTGTGGAGGAAAGTGAGTTCTACTCTAAAGGTCAAAGAATACTTATCACAAAATACCACTTATACGGACGAACAGAATAATGAATATACAAAGGAGACAAATATTGAAATCAGCCGGATCATCAATAAAATGCCTGAAAAATATAGAGAAGTTATCATTTTAAGGTTCTTCGAAAACATGGACTATGAAGAAATATCCTATATTCTCAGGATCCCTGAAGGAACAGTGGCAACCAGAATAAACAGAGCAAAAGCTTTCTTTGCAAAAATTGCTGATAAAACCAAATTCAATTATTAAACACTATATTATTATGAATTCTTCAGATAAAATAATCGATAAGATAAGAGAAGAAAATATCAAGCCTGCTCCTAAATGGCACTTTAAAAGTCTTAACTGGGCATTATATTGCTTGTATTGCCTTTTTCTGATAGTTGGTGCTGTTTCTTTTTCTATAATCCTGTTTTCAATTCAACAGGCTGATTTTCTTTTACTGGAACATTTGGGGCATTCCAAACTTGAATTTTTTCTTGTGATTTTTCCGTTTATATGGTTGATCACCCTGATAATTCTTCTTTTCAGTTCCTTTTATGCTATATACAATTCAAAAAAGGGATATAAATTTTCCTTTTCAAAACTGATGCTTTTCAATATGGGTTTTAGTATTCTAATTGGAACTTTGTTTTTTATTGCCGGGGGATCATCATGGTTTGAAAATACATTTTCTTCTGGGTCCGGTTTGTTTGCAAGTATAGAGGTTAAAAAACAAAAACTCTGGTTAAAACCCGATGAGGGGAGCTTAGCAGGTGAAATAGATTCTTTAAATAATACTATTTTATTCCTTGAAGACTTTAAAAAAAATATATGGATTGTGTCTTATGATTCTTCTTTTATAGCCCCTGCCATTACTCTCGAAAAAGAAGAAAAAATAAAGATCATAGGTAAAAGAACGGGAAGAAATACCTTTACTGCCGAAAGGATCATGCCCTGGGGTGGCCGGGGAATGAGGGAAAAAAGACACAGGCAATGGGAAAAAAATAATTCTGATCAATCAAATTAACACGAAATAAATTTTATTCCTATACTTGTTTTATCAGGTAAATCAACAAAATCTAACATGCCGAATTAAAATTTCCTCACATGTTTTACTGTAACAAAAAATATACTCTATATTTGCTTTTTAATTATTAAATCGGTATAAACCGGATATTTTTTAACAAAATACATCATTTTATCTAAAATCATATTCTATGAAGTTAAGCAGCAGCGCAGACAAACTAAGAAAGTTGATCGAAAAAGCTATAGAAGATCAGAAAATAACACGTAAAGAATATGACAAAATACTTCAAATGGCTTACGAAGACGGTCATGTCGATTCTCAGGAACAGGCTCTTCTTGCAGAGCTACAGGATATGATTGAAAACAAAATGGTTAAATTTGTAGCTTCTTAATTGTATTTTAGTTATCATCAAAACATACTTTCGAATTTATGATACTTTTTGCTTGTAAGATTTAGACTAATTTCCTATTGTTGTTAACCTTTGGAAAAAGGTTGCATAGTGTACTCCCAATATTTAAAAGTATTTAGCATCAGAAATCCAATAAAAAGATTATTACCTTTTATAAAAGCAAATTTAATCATTTTAGGTGTCAGATATACTGATTCTATCTTAATCTCAATTAAAAACACACCGATAGTGGATTGTTGTAGGTATAGCCAATTATAAACACCTGCCTAACTTTTAGAATTCAATCATTTTAATTTAAACATTTTATTATTTATTGTTTTATCTTATATTGACAACAGATGCAATGTGAGAATCATGTAAATCTTATTAACAATTTTGCAAATTGAATACGTGTAATTGTCGTAAATTGCAGAATGATATTCCATCTCATTAAAACATGTGACAATGTTTATAAAGATGAATATTACAAATTATTAAATTTAGTAGCATCACATTTTTTAATCACTTAATACACATAAAATGGAAAGAATAATTGTAATTCTTGTTATTGGAGCCTTGGCAGGATGGCTTGGAAGTATAATTTACAAAGGCAGCGGTCTTGGGATCATTGGAAATATAGTTATTGGAATTATTGGAAGTTATGTAGGATACTGGCTTTTAGGAAAACTTGATATTAGCCTTGGTACCGGGTGGGTTGGAGCCATATTAACAGGTGCTGTTGGTGCAATTATCATTTTGGTTTTGTCAAATTTGTTATATAAAAGGAGATAACAAATCTCTTTCTGATTATAATTAATACCTATCAGAAAAGAAGTTAAAGTAACTCTTAACTTACATATTTCAATAAATACGACTTTACCTGATATCGGTAACGATTGTAAAAATTGTACCAATATCGAAAAATTAATCATATAAAATGGAAGAATATCAAACAAACTGGACGAAGGAAGAATTGAAAATATACTTGCTGATTTATTGCGCTAAAGCTGATTTTTTAGAATCTAAAGTTGAAACAGACTTCATTAAATCAAAAATTAAAGACAATAGCTTTGAAAGAATACACGAGGAATTCAATAAAGATAACGATTACCAAAGCATTCAAAAAATTCGGACTACTATTGAAAAATATAGCTACTCAAAAGATGCTATAGCCCAATTATTTGAAGAAATGAAAGAACTGTTTTTATCTGATGGTAAATATGGCATTTTAGAACAAAATTTATTTATGGGATTGAATCACATTTTCAATTAATATTCATATTATTAATCTTATCCAGTATTTTATTCCTTTCAACAGATAAAAAGCCTTCCTAATATTTTAAAAATCCTGTAATCATTTAAAAGTTGAGAGATGTATGATACTTGAAGATTGAAATTGCAGTTAAAATTGACCAGTACTTAAAGACAGGCAATATTAAAAGGGCATATTCATTTGGTTTCGGTAGAATCTTATCTTATAAAACAGGTTTATCCTATGTGATAAAGTAAAGAATCTCTTGAAAAACTTGATTCTTATCAGTTATGATTAAAAATGTAAAATATTCCGAACTGAAATCCCCGGTTATTTGAGTTACCGGTATCATTCTTGTTTATATTGCTGATTCCCTGATTATATCTGGCATCAATACCAAAACCTGAAGGAGGAAATATATAACCGATACCAATACTAACACTTAAATCAATGGGTTTTAAATCATTTTTATTATCTATGGTACTATTATTGTATTTTGATTTTGCGCTTAGAAGAAATCCTACCTGAGGACCAGCCTGTATTCTGAATCCATTGTCAAACATATATTGAAACAGTAGAGGAATATTTATATAATCCAGATTGTATTTAGTATCGACACTGTTAATCTTGTATTTTGCACCCTGGGTTGAATATACAATTTCAGGTTGAAATGCAAAATAGGGGGGGCGCGGGGGGGGGGGGGGGGGTGTGGGGGGGGGGGGGGGGGGGGCCCCCCCCCGCCCCGGCGGGGGCGGGGCGGGGGGGGGGAGTGAAAGTGGGGGGGGAAGGGGATTTGGTTGTTGTATTTAAAACCCTGAATATTACATAATTGTTATTATTTGTTACATAATTTTAATGTCAGACTTGATTCATTTATGTTAATATCAATATTGAAAGGTAATTCAGATTAATATTGCAAATTTTTAAATTTTAGTGTTGTACAAAAATAGGGAGCCTTCAATATCAATTGTATTTAAGATGATCACTTTCGTTTTTGTATTCCCCAATTGATTTGTGCCTATTCTATTGATTTTTGGAAAAATTTATTATATTTTTGTATTTATAATGACTGAAATGTAAAACCTTCAATTGTCTTACTATATCATTAATTTTAAATGAATTTGATTTCCTAACTCAAATGAGTAATTATGAAAAAAATTTATTTAGTTTTTTTGCTGTTTGCAGGCTTGATATACTGTTCTAAAGAAGAAGATAATCCTTTTTTAACATGCAAGGGTGCTTGTAACAACTTTTCATATAAGATTGGAAATGAATCTGGCGATTTCACTGCAAATTTAAATACCGAAATAACTTATGGAGAATTTGGACCTTATGCTTTAGTAACAACCACCGGAACCCTGACTTATGATAATTCTGGCAATACATATCAGATAAAGATTGTGATTGATTATAAAACCTGCAAATATACCGTAACAGTAAATAATGATTTTACTTGTGGTAATTGAATGAAATGAATCTATTCGATAATTTTCCCAATTTTAAGTTTCATTTTTAATATACTTGTCATTTCTAGGTGATAGACAAATTTCAGGATAAAAATCGTGAAAAATTAGTAAATCAGGATATTTAGGGTAAATCAAAGGATGTGAAAAAAATGATTTATAGCAATTGTTCAAATACAAAAAAAGGGAGGAATAATAGGTAAATAGAAGTATTGATTCTACAAGCATAGTAAGCATTTTTTAGCAGGTGAAAGAATAAAATATTAATTATTACGGAGCTAATCTTTTGAAAGCAAAATAAAACAGGCCGCTTGATAAAAACTATAAATTGATAATCACGAATAAGTTATTTTTTTTCTTCTGGATTTTAGTATCTTTATGCTCATGTGGTCCACCAGTTTACTTCGAGCAATCACAACCAGCCAATACAAACAAGGAGAGCAGGTTTCCAAAGATTTTGCAAGGAGCTTTTACAAACGTGGAAAATGATGAATTATCCTTAATCATAGACGATTCGACTTTTGAATTAATAGTTAGAGATTCAAGTCAATTTTTTAGAGATTCAAATGATAAATTTCAACTATCCGATTCTGTGGTTCTTAAAAACTATAAAAAGAACTATTTTCTTAGCATGAAGGAGCCCTGTGAGAAAAATTGGTATGTAATTGTGATCAAAATACAAGATGAGGACAACTTTTTAACTCTCTTTATTGACGGAGAAGACTCGCATGAGGTAGAAAAATTAAAGAGAATTACAAAAGTTTGGGAATCAACGGATTCAGATGGAAGAATTAACAATTATGTCATCGATCCATTAAAAAAGGAATTAGAAAAAATATTACAAAAAAAATTATTTTCAGGCAAGTGGACATTCACTAAGAAAAAAAAATAAAACTTGTCTTTACATATGGTATGTTCAAGCCGCTATAGTGCACGGTAGATAGTAATGACTGAAAAGAATTTAATCCAATAACATGTTAACAGATCGGGGCTGAGAATACATACCGCTGATCTTCATTATACTAAAAACTAAAAATTATCAGTGAAACTGCTTGGTGATAAAAATTAATGGAAATTGATGGCAGGTAGTGCCGGTTAATTGTCTATAAAAACAAGATAAATTTAACACAATCCTAAACAATTGTATGCAAATTGTTCGCAAAAAAAACGACTACATTTTATTCGTAAAAACCGCTTGATTATCAAATAGCGTGAGGCGGGATTGATGCCGATAGCTATCTGCAGTAGACCTCATAAATATTTAATTTTTAATATATCAATTAATTAAGGGAATTTTTTCAAATTTTCAATATATTTACTGCTTTTCATATTTTTAATATGCTTTTCAATTTTTATAGCTTGGATTTCAGACCACAAAAGTAGTATAGAAAAGAACACCAGCTACCAATAATATGTTTGTGTTGTCATGGAGCAAATAATAAACAAATCACAATATGAAATATAATCAATACTTAAAAGACTTAACCCTAATTTCTGAAATTGGACTTGGCGCATGGCAGTTGGGGAATAATTCCGGATGGAAAAGTATGTCAGAGAAAGACGCTGTGGAACTAGTGGAAAAATCATTGGAATACGGTATAAATTTTTTTGATACAGCACCAATTTATGGACATGGAACCGGAGAAGCCAGGCTCGGTAAAGCTCTGAAAGGTGTTGATAGAAGTAAAATAGTAATCAATACTAAATTCGGACGTACCGATTCGGGAGACACAGATTTTAGTTCAGATTATATCCGGATATCTTTGGAGGGCAGTCTTAAAAGATTACAAGTTGATTATGTTGATTCGCTTCTAATTCATAATCCCCCTTTAGAGTATTTAGATGGTGAGAAAAACGAGCATTACGAAATTCTTGAACGATTAATTGAAGAGGGGAAAATAAAAGCATATGGTGCCTCTCTGGATACCTACGAAGAGATAAAATTGCTAATTAATACTACAGGTGCTAAAGTGATTGAAGTTCTTTTTAACATACTACACCAGGATGCCTCTCGAGCATTTGCTATGGCAATAAAAAAAGAGCTTGGTGTAATAGTTAAAATCCCTCTCGATTCAGGTTGGTTATCAGGGAAATACAATGCTGAAAGCACATTTAATGACATTAGAAGCCGCTGGTCCAAACAAAATATTCAGACTAGAGCTCATCTGGTAAATAGAGTAAAGGAAATTATTAATGCAAAAGATAATCTTGCACAAAAAGCTATATCGTTTTGCTTAGCATATGAAGCTGTCTCAACAGTTATACCAGGGAATATAAATATTGCTCAGCTAACAAGTAATTTGGAGAGTATCAACAATCCTGTGACAAAGGAACTAATTAAAAATTTGGAAGAGTTTTATTTAAATGAAGTTAAACACCTTAATCTTCCCTGGTAAATCAAATCCTTTCAGCCGGCAACAAAATTGTTGTGCAATAAATTCAATAGCGCTTTTAGGAATTTAGACTTCATTAATTTTACCAGTTAAATCAAACGCTCTTTTGGCATCGATGACCTGTTAAACATTATTCTGATCATAGTGATGGTGCTTTTAGGTGTGGCTATTTTTGCGATTTATAATCAATTTGATACGCTAAAAATGAGAACACTTTAGATTGTGTTGTAATCTTCTTCTTCAAAAGTTACAAATAATGCCTACTGCCAACAAAATATAAATAAATGGAAATTCAGGGGACGTAGTTCAAATAGATTATCCATAAATTTTTTTAGACAATGAATTTTTTTAGACAATGAAAAAAATTTAAAAATGCTCCAAAAAAAGTTTCATTTTGAATTACTGTATAAGTTATTAAATTTCAATTTATACCAATCATCAGAATCATTCAGTTGCAAAGTTTCCTAATAATTGATTGTTTATAGTTAAAAATTAATAAGAAAGACACCTAAAACGACACTCATAAAAAAAATAAGGCACTAATATTTTGAATATTAATGCCTTATTTGGTTTTCAGTAGCGTGAGGCGGGATTGAACCGCCGACCTCATGATTATGAATCATTTAAAAAGCATGATATACATTTTCTTATATTTGTATTTGTTTGATTGTAAAATATAAACACATTATATATTTTTATATGTTTTCACTTTTTAACCTATGTTTTGATAAAATGTTGCGGAAATGTTGCGGAAATATTTTATCTCTTCAAAATTGACTCTTTAGGAAATTGCACTTATTGCAATTCATGCATTTATTGCACTTTTTGCAAAAATAAAAAATTACCTGGTTTTAAAAAATGGCTATTATTATAATCTTTACTAAAATTCAGGTTTTTATGATTTACAGAAAAAAAGGGGATACTGATACAAGCCTGAATAAACAGGGAGTACCAGTATCCTGAAATGTGCATGGAATGAATAATAGTTAAGCTACTTTTAGCTCCTTTGAACCATTCTTTGAGAACTTCCTGAGATCAGGCTCAAACTGAACTGTTTCTTTCACTTGTTGTACTTCAACTTCATCAGGAACATAAGAATACTTGTGAGCGCTGGTGATATGTTCACCAGTTTCCCTGATGACATATTCATAAGGTTCACACTCAACCTTGTCAATATGACCATTCAGGCTCATACCAACCAGTTTTTTGCAGGTGTTTTCATCAAAAGTACAAGACATTGTGATTTTTCTGGCAGTTGCATAGTATTTGCCGGTATCATGGCTTTGTACAAATTCTACATCACCTTGAAGTTCGAGGACAAAGAAGGATTTACCATCTTCAGAAGTCCTCTGCTTGTAATCAATAATTGTTACCATTTTAATAGTTTTTTGAGTTAAAAAATAAAGAATATAAAAACCCCTGTAATGGATCATTTTACTATTGTATTTAGAAGGCTGTTTGATTTTTTAATTTCCAAACAATAGCAAATAATGACCATTAACAGGGGTAGATTTATGTCTGAGGATAGGTAAGGGGGCTATATAGAGGGTATAATAAAAAATGCAAAATCTACTGTAAATCTGACAAAAATCTGGTTTTGTCTCCTTTAACTAATAAAAGCACTATAATGGTATAGCATCATTATCAATGTTCTTTTATTGTAAAGTCAAGTCCAGAACTTGGTTTTATCTACTCTTTACAGTCAGAAGCATAAACTTATAATTACTAAATGTAGATTACCTTATTATAATCCTTTTATGGTAAAGTGTTGCTTTAAATCAGTTTATTTGATTAATGATAATTAGAGAATGAAGTTTCATCAATTTCTCAGATTAGTAATGACATTAAGGATCAAGGAAGAAAACTTTTAATACTAAGAGTTGTGGAATAATCTCTGTCCCCTGAAGAAAACTAAAACAGTATTTTGTGAAATAAAAAATTACACCCTGGATAAATTATTTTTATTTCCAGAGGTAGGGGGGAGTTTTATTCTCAAAAATAGGTGGGGGTGTTGAAAGGGGGTATTTCAGCTTTCACTGTATTTTGAATTTTTGTAGGTGCTAAAAAATTTTTTATAAAAATTTTGAACAGGAATTTATTATAAAAGTAGAAAACTTTAGAGGATTGCAATTTTTTAAAGGCATTTTTTTAAAGAGGCGGATGGGGAAAGCTCTTTGACAAAACTTTGCGGTAGTTGAGACTTATAGGGCTTGGCAATGTGTGTGGCTGTAGTTTTGTATTCATTTCAATTATTTATAAATAGAAAGTATGGATCTCTTAATTGATATTCCTGAATACCATCCAATGTATTATTCGTCTTAAACGATTCAATAAATATCTGTCTACTTACAGTGGATGATACCTGAAAATCAGAATTATGTTGATAAACGCCTAATGATGATCTTTTAATCAAACCAGCTTCAATAAACATTGGTATTACACTGTCTATAGCATTTTCAGTCGCTCTATTACCACCATAAACATTGGCAAGAGATTTTTTGATGGTTTCCCTATTTACTAAATCCTGTACAGTAAGGTATTTACCCAAGAATTGAAGTGTGTCAAATGAAAAAGCAAATGAACTGTTGAGGAGAGCAATTAGGATTGTATTTCTGTCATGCTTCTTTTTTATAGCTTGTTTTATTTGGTCTTTATTTTCTTCGATGAATTGTAAAAGTGGGTTTCGTAAAATAATCTTGTTTACAATTCGCAATGATTTTTTTAATCTGTTCTCGCCTTTAAATTCGAGTCTTAATTGCTCCAAAATATAGTCTTCACTGTAAGTGCCGTTTAAAAAGCTCTCCAATGCTGCATATAATGTATCCAATGGGATACGCTGATTTATGTCTATTGACTTATGATTCATTCTTTATTTCTACAAATGGTATTAATACTTCTAGTAGGTGCGCTCCTCCGTGCGTCACCAGTGATTCTTTAATTGAAAAGCTTAAGTCGGTTTTAAAATAAATGGCTTGTTTTTCCATTACAACAGAGTCACCCATTTCCGGATTGTTAGCCATGAATTCATCTGACAGCCATTTTTCTGAATATTCAATATGTCTTTCACTTCTGCTACCTGATTTATTGGCTCCTAATTTTTCCCGCCCTTTCAGACCTCTCCAACCTTTTGCCTGGATATTGCCGTGATCTGTCGTTAAAAAAACTGTAAAACCTTTTGATATCAAAGCATCAATTACGTGGATGATTTTACTTCGTTCAATCCAGTTTTTGGTAAGCATTAGTAAATCAACATAATCTGTCGAGCTATGCATTTTATCGTCAAGGTCTTTTAAGACGATAGCCAATTTTGAAACTGAATCAATATTTGTAAAATCAGTATTCTCGTGTTGATAGATTACTTCGAATTCATGACATCCTTTCTCTTTCCAATACGTTTTCCAAAGCTTTTCTTCACTCGTAGGGCCTTGTCTGTAATCATTTTGCGGTGTGTAGCCACGAAAAATAGCCTGACGTGATAGCTGCGTTATTGATGGCAACCATGAATAAATTACCTCTTCATGTTTTATGCCGGGCAATCGGCTTTTTAATAACTCATATTGCCATAAAGCCATTCCATCAACCACGATAAGTGCAATTTTCTTTTCCCGATAATTAAAGTTGAGATATTCCAGGATTTTGAAACAATGCGCGGTTTTTTTACAGCACTTGAATTTTTGGTTTGATGATAACCCATTTTCAATGCCTCTTGAAATACAATATTAGCCTTATTGATATGAGCATACAATTCTTCAAACTTTGCGGTGCCAATGGTTTTCGAAATCCCCTCAGCTATTAAACGACTTACTACAGCCCAATTTATAGTCACTTCATTTAGATGTGAATTCAATGCGGCAATAAAATCGTCCAAATCGTATGCTGACTCTGTAGATGTGGCTTCAGCGTTTAAACTTTCAATTAACTCCTGGGTTTCTTTTCTGTTAAGTCCAACCAAAGGTTGATTTAGAAACAAGTTATCAAGGATGGACAATTCTAATTCAACAATAGATGGAATGTGATAGGCCTGCAAATAATTTGCGAGACTGAATTCAAGGGATACCGCTTGCTTTTTTATGTCTTCGAGATAATTTGAATTGTCTTGGCTTAGTAAAATGAGTAAGCCATCGGGTTCTCTCATTTCAAACCTAACCCGCTGTTCAATTTTAGTTACATTAGTAATTTCAATACCAGTTGCACCAAAGGCATCCTGAACATCGCTTCGGTATAAAAAATGATCATTATTTTCCACCAAAAACACTTTTGCCGGGTAGCTTTTGAGACTTTCTGTGATATTTTGGATAAGCCCTTTAGCCATTGATACGAATCATTAATAGTTGCTTAATCCCGGGAATTATTTTACTGCCCGATTCAAACTCTTTAAGCCAGGTCTTTTGCTCTTTTTCGAGTCTTTGAAGTTTGGCTTGTCGGATATTTTCAATTCCGATTTTTTCAATCCTTGATTTCTGAAAACTATATGAATTAAACCTGTTTTCTTTTTTGAATTTTATTCGTGTGATTAAATCCACCTCAAGATTTTGGAAGGAAAGAAACAAGGATTGATTCAATTCTTTTCGGTAAGTATCCGAATCACTCATTGGCTGTGAACCATCCAGTCTAAACTTTCCGGATTCATTAATCAAACGATTCCAGATATCATTGGCATAGGCACTGTATTGCTTTCCATTATCGGCTAAAAAATAGCAGTGATACTGAATTTTGCTTTCCATGGAATTGCGGGCACTTATTTGCCACAAACTCCAATAACCAGGAGTTTCTTCTCCTATACTCGATTTGATTACTGGAATGCCGTTTGATTGATCAAATTCTCCTAAATCATTTAATAGTTTCCTGATCCAATCATGCTGTAAAGTAATATGCTCAACACCCGGATTGCCCAAAGAAACTTCGGCATCGAAGGTGATCTTTCTGCTTTCACCCTGAACTTTAATTTCTGTAAAGACCAATAGGTTTTTACTTAGAGAACCTTGATTCACCATGGTGTATTGCTGAACTAAGGTTTCCAACCAGAAAGGAAGCGGACTGTGTTTTACTTCTGCAGCTTTTTTGTATTCAATTTCATATTCTGCTACTTGTGGTAAAATCCCTTCCGTGCACTTGTATTCCAGTAGTTTGCCCTTTATGTCGTTTAACCATCGTTCACCTGCAAATTCAAACTTTTCCGGGTCTAACAAACTTTGCAGGTACAGATTATTGACTTTCTTCATGTCGATGGTTGAATCGAGTACGTCTGAAGTTTTATCTATACCTAATTGCTCAATGATGTTGTTAAGCTTTTCTTCAATTACTTCATATACACGCAAGTCAACACTGTTATTGGTGAGCATATTGTAGGCCTGTACCTGATATTTTTGACCAATCCTGTCAACACGGCCAATACGTTGTTCTATCATCATCGGATTCCACGGCAAATCATAATTGAATACAATATGGCAAAACTGCATGTTCAAAGATTCTCCGGCAGCATCTGTAGCAACCATTATTTGGGCTTCGTTTTTGAATTGTGTTAATGCTCTTTTACGTTCATCTAAATCCTGACCGCCATGAATAAATGTGACTATGTAACCTTTGTGTTTGATGTAATCCACCAACATTTTCTGCGTGGTTCTGAACTCTGTAAAGACCAGTATTTTCAAATCCTGATCAGTCTGAATTTGCCTTAATTCCAAAATTTTATTCAAAAGTGCATCGGCTTTGGCATCGCTTTCTGTTGCCAGACAATCTCTTGCCTGCTCAATCAATCTCGACAACAATTCTTGTTCATTGGTTAAGCCTGCGGTATTGCTTTGTAAAATGCCTTCAAAATCTATTTCCTCTCCATTTTCATCAAATCCATGATCCACCTCAAGTGCAAAGTCATCCAGACATGATTCTTCGCCAATTCTTAATCGTTCCAACCTGCCTTGCATAGCAGAAACAATAGCAGAAGTAGAACTACTCACCAAACGTTGAAACAATATCATTATTAATCCCTTTGCAGGATTGTTTGTCCTTTTTGCAGAGTTGAAGCCTTTCCTAACATAATCCGTAACAGCATCATACAAAGCCATTTGTTTCTGATGTTTGTTGATATCCAAAAAGACATCAAAACGATGAGTTCTCCTTTCATTAAAAAGTTTTTTACCTTCATAATCTACAGCAAATCTTTTTTCAGTTCGGATCACATAAGGTTCTAATTCTTCTATATCAGGCAAGCCTTCTCCTGCAAAAGCATCTGGATCCAATAGCTGCAATATTCTTCTGAAATGGTCTGATTTGCCCCTGTGGGGAGTAGCTGTGAGTAACAACACATTCGGCACAGAATTACACAATTCCTGAGCCAGTATGTAGCGGGAAACCGTTGATGTTGCACCACCCATTTTATGGGCTTCATCCATTATGACCAAATCAAAATCTGCTTCCAGCACTGCCTGCATGCGGTATTTGTTGTATTCATCCACTCGCTCTTTTGACCAGCCTTGTCGCTTTTCCAAGGGCTTTAAGGCATCAGTAGAAACAATGATTTGATTGTGCTGTGTCCAGAAATTGAATTCTTCATCAGCATTGATATTGGCAAATGTCCGAGCCATGGAAGTAATCATTTCTGAATCATATAGATGAAATACTTCATTGAAATGTTCTTTTAATTCGCTTTGCCATTGCAGCATAGCCGATATAGGTACTATGCATAAGATTCGTTTGATGTCCCCCCTAATTTTTAGTTCTTTTAGAATCAAACCGGTCTCGATGGTTTTACCCATTCCCACTTCATCGGCCAGCATAAAGCGATTTTGATTAGACTGCATTACTTTCTCCAATACCAGTATCTGATGTGGTAAGGGAATCAAACTACTCTCGTAAGGAGCTAATATGTTTTTACGGGCAACTTCGTCCTTAATTTTTGCGGCAATGGATACAAAGCGTAAGTAAGGCATGGAAAAGTCTGTAGTTGGCTTTTCCAACTCATCATAAGAGACTTCATGGAAGCTACCGTCTTCCATCAAGCGTATCCAGGCAATGTGCTGTCCGAATACTTCCTTTTCGCCCACTATTTCACATGCCTTGCCCTTGTGTCTCATTTTTTTAGGTTTAAAATAGTTTTGGCTATTTCATCGCGCAAGGTTGGTTTCACGTTTACGTCACCTGCAAATCTTTTCCATTGATTGACAGTATCATTAATCTGATCCACAATCTCCGATGCTTTTTTACATCGAATGGATTCCCCAATGACAATTAAATCTGCTTTAGTAATATCTTTTCTTTTACCATTAATACTTAAGGCATGTTGACTGACCCACTTGCTGCCAGGATGATATGCATAGCACAGGTCGTATGCTGGGGCCAGTTCCCATTTACCTCCCTGCTTCAACAAAAAAGAGAAATTCTTGGTGTGGTCATCACAATTTCTTGCAATAACGTTGAACACCATTCTTCTGAACATTTGCTCTGCAACAGCATAACTGAGCTTTAATTCCCGCATGCATTGAAATAGCTGCTCATAACTGAAACTATTAACCAGATTGAAGTCAAAATGTTTTAGTGCGCAAAAGGTTTGCACGTGATGCTTCATTTCACCTCCTTCACGATCAAAACGTTTGGTCATAAAATGTGCTCTCCCATTTTCTTCCAGTAAACGTGAAGGCATCATTTTTATGTTACAAGATATGGCCATATTATAGTAAGCCATTTCCACTCTGCCGTAGCCATGACTACTTCCCAACTGTACATCGCTTACCCCATCGAGTTTGATAAGCCAATGTTCAAATCCTTTTGGTGCTTTGGTTTGCCCTGATTTTACCTCACCTGTTTTTTCATTCCATGCAATAAGGGCTTTTGGACGAGCACCTCCGGCAGATGTTCCAATTTTTAAAATTTCCAATACTGCCTGCTCTTCTTCTTTTTTGAGATTGGTGGTAAATGCTTCCCTTTGATCGAGCATTTTTTGGGCTGTAGATACCAGGCTATCGATTTCAATAGAAAATGTTCTTTTATTTTCTTTAAGTACAGCCGGCTCAAATTCCAGGGCACCCATGCCGCGAGTGCCTATAAAGCAAAGCATTTCGACCGGATTCATACTATCCTGTGGCCGACCTTGTTGTGCCAGCCAAAGATTGATTAATTGGTTTCCGTATTTATCGGGTAAAGCATCGGCCAATAAACCGGGTAAGCCTTTGAAGGTGTCGTATTCGGAATTTTTATCCTTTCTCAGTTCAGGGAATGAAAACCGATTACGATTGTTATAAACAGGCATTTTAAGCGGAGACAAATCCCTGCCTAACGTCTTGAATTTGGGATTGTATTCAAAAGTAGCTAACCCCTTGTTTGTGTCCCAGGCTACAGCACCTACTAATTCCCCCCATATTTTTACCTCTGCTACGTTCATAATTACCAATCATTTTCGTTTTTTGTTTCTTCTTTTTTACCTCTGGCTCTTGTTCTTTTCTCTTTTTCAATTTTAGCCAGTGCCAAAGGACTTAGGGTTTGCTCTACCGAAAAAACATCCATAATATACAATTGATCTAATACCCTAAGCACCTGAATCAATGTGGCAAGTGTTACCGTTTCACCCCGCTCCAACAAACTTAATGTTGAGCGACTAATACCTGCAGCATTTGCCAACATATCCTGTGTTTTATTTTGCTCCATGCGATGGTGTTTAATAAAAGCGCCTATATGCTCTGCCAATACTTTATCGTTCATTGAAGCCCAGTTTTTGTATGATATATCAGTCATAAAGCTTAATTTTATTTGTTAGTGAATGATAACTCATGCAAAGGTATGTTATTTTCTTATTGATAACAAATTCGCGAATGATAAATCATTCAATAAGCCTTGTTTTTATGCCTAGTGAATGATATATCATTCACTAAACTCGTGAGCTCGCTATATCATAAAACTGCAGCAATACCTCATCCTCCATCAGCAGGTTGTTTGGGATACGGTCGCCTATTTGTACAATAGATTTAAAATCTTTATCCTGGTAGCATTGCTTGAAACCTGAACGCAGGGCCTCAACACGGGCTTCTTTGATTTTGCCTTTGGGCTTGTAGGCTTCGGTTTTATAGGTTTCAAACTGCTTGAGCAGGCGTTTGGTGCGAAGTTTCTCCAGATCGGCTTCCTTTTCCAGATCAGGCAGGTACCATTGGCCTTTGTCGTTTTTCAGAAAGTTTTCTTCCAGTATGGTACGCATTTCGGGAAGGGCATCTCCTTTACGCATATTGCCGGCTACTTCCTTCATCCACATGGGATGCAGGTCTTGTTCGGTTTTGGGCTCTTTTCCTAAAATATTGTGCAACCAGTAAATGGCATCCTGCTCGTTGGCTACAAAAATGCTGAGTTGAACAAAGTTGGGAACTTCGGCTTTTTTACGGTCGTACTCCTGAACCTGCTCGTTGGTAAAGAACATGCCATCCCGCTCAATAAAAGAATCTTCAAGTAAATGTCTGTAATTTTTGGAGTCTATAGGTACCGGTAAATCCAAAACAATAAAATGCTTCAGTAACTTATCATAAAGAAATTTGTGTGTTCGATCAAGTACATTAACTCTTGAGTTCTCATTGAAAACTATGATAGGAAGATGACCTAATATTTCAGTTGTCAACGCAAGAACAGATTTGTTCAAATCAACTTTACTTGTTTTAGTAAACTTTTCTGAAGGTTTAAAGCAATTAATAATTAAATTTTGTTTCACTGCCGTTGGTCCAAGCATAGCATGTAGACCACCTCTTGTGTTATCATTAGTAATAACGTTAGATATTATAAAGCCTGATTGATTAATTGAGTTTTGAATCGTATTCCAAATTGCAGCACTTGTATTAGAAAACTGAACTGTCATGTACTTTCCAGGCTTAAGTATCCTATATAATTCTTTAAAAGAACTGTGCATCAATGCTTGATAATCCAACTTGCCTTTTCGTTGACTTTTATTCTCTATTGCTTCTTCTTTGTTATTAGTTTTTATATTCAGCCAACTTTCTGTAATTTGATTTAACTCTGAATACATAATATTAGCTCCGAATGGAGGATCAATAAAAACATAATCTACTGTATTGCTTGAAAGGTTTAGCATATTAGTTGCAGAGCCAATTTGGCTGACATTCATAGGATGTGGACTTGTGAAAGCCTTCAGTATCTTCTTGCTTTGGAATTCAAATTGGTCTAACGGATTATTCTCTACATACATCGGTGGTATATATAAAGTGTTTGCCATTGGCCCAACCAAAGCCCTACTTCCATGTTTTGGCATATACCTATTCATGCGAGTCAATTTTGGAAGTATCGCAGTCATGATAAATTGAAAAAAATCACGATGAGATATATACTTAGGACTGTCAATTAGAGACAAATAAGTTTTTAAAAAGAATCGAATTCTTGGAGAATAAAACTGATGAATATTTCTTACTCCAACTCTAAATGGATCGCCCGATTTATCACCTGCTTTTATATTGTCGATAGGAACATAATGGTTATTAGCATTGAATTGATCATAAAAGGCCAATTCAATATCTTGATTATCCGGAATTTTTGTAATTCTTCCTTTTTCAGATGAACAGTTCAGAAGAACAGGTACATACTTAATTTGTTCTATCGTTTGGTTAATATAAGGATCAAAAACAGTTTCTTTTAAAGGACTAGCTTCAGTTCTTTTCTGTTTGGTTCCACATGCTGAACACGTAAGAATCTCAGTAAATGTATTTTTAGAATAGTTTGAAGTTAGATTATGATAATTTAATTCGCCACCGCACGATTTACATAACAACATCTCACTCCATACCAAATAGTTAAAAGCGATTTTTCTTCCTTTGATAATAGTTGAAAACAGGTGAGGAATTTCCAATTCCATTGATTTTTTAAAATCGTCCACAACATCAGTCAAAGCATAAGTATCGTAGTTGGAGTTGAATGCTTTAGATATATGAAATGCTATCGGTGATAAATCATTTAAAATTGCCCTTCTAGCACCTATTTCATTTTCATCAAATACACCAAACTCATGAATAAATCGATGCTTTAATTCTTTATCATTGCCGTAACATTTTCTAGCTGCAACACCAGCCATTCCTGTTCCTGCAAAAGTGTCTATTATAATATCTCCAGGCTTAGTATAATGTAGAAGTAGTCTGCAAATCGCAGGATGTGGAACTTTAGTGTGGTATGTATGTGCCCGATAAATTTCATTATTTACTGATTCAATAATATTTTCAGTATAAGGAAATATATTTCTTTCATTGACCAATCTTTTACCCTGTTTTTCCAGTTCCCTTTTTTCTGCTTCCCATTCGGCAATAAAGTCATTAAGCCAAGGGTTGGGGCAGGCGGTGTAGTATGGCGGGTCACTCAGTTTCAGGATGTCTTCATCCTCACCAATAGGAAAACCTTCCATTTTTTTGAGTTCTGGAAGTTTTTTGCGCAGTTCAATCCTGAAATATTCACGCCTTTCTTCTTCCGAATTGAAGCTAAGGCCGAGGACGGTGATTTTTTCGCTTTTTCTTTCAACTGGAAATAGTGACATATTGATTTATTTATGATCCGGGAATTTAGTAATTATTTCATTCGCAATGTATTCCATTACTTTATCTTTTTTTGATTTTTGCTTAATTAAGTCGAGAACCGAAAAGAGAGTATTTTGAATTTGAGGTTCACCGGCTCTGATAAAGAAATTCGGTTCAATAAAAATTTGATAGGTAGTATTGATATTTTTAATTGAAGAAGTCATAGAATCGGTTATCTTATCAAGATCTTCGGTGGACCCTTGTTCCATAATGAAAACGATATTTTCTGGCGTCAGGAATTCAAGATCTTCAGAAGTTTTTGACATTAAACCATCAATTTCACCTCTATAAAATTGTTTTATTAAAAGCTCTTTACATTCAATTAATTCCTTTTCTAATGTTGTTATGCAGTCAATTTTTTCATTATGTTGAAAAGAAAGTCTACGGTGATCATTAAAATTGAACAGGGTATTCGGTAAGGATGCTTTTAAGTTGGGTTTTATAAATTCACAAAGACTTTCAACATCAGGGAAGTATGAAATTAATTTCTTCTGAATAAAATCCACTGCGAAATTGACAAATACAACAAGTTCATTCAGATCATACTTATTTTGTTGGATGAATTCAATGGTTTTTGAGAAAGCCGCTTCGACCTCTTTATGATCATAGTTCCTAAAAGACCTGACTATTTCCAAAGACTTTTGCCAGGGCATTGTTTCATCTTTGGGCAATAATACTATTTGGATATCATTTTTTATTTGTTCTTCATTTGTATTTCCAAGAATAATTGAATCATAAAAACTCTTTATAAACAGGTAATCATTTGAATACTCTATTGTAAAATCTGATGGGAATAATGCATCATCCTCTTTTACATGGTTTTTATGTATTTCGAGGGCTTTCCTGTCAATTGTTGTATATACTTTTGGAAAATTTCTATCCAGGACAGTTGGCACTTCTTTTGATTTCAGATCAATGCAATTCTGCTTGTAGAATTTGGAAAATACAGCTCCAGACACCAAAAGTGCTTTTTTATTTTTTCAATATTATCCGGATCTGTATTATAAATCGTGAATAAAGAATCGAGGTAAAATTTTATGGTTCGGAGATTTACTACATTCAGTTTCTGCCAAATATCAATGATCAAACCCTGGTTAACCCGCAGGAAATTATGAAATTTTTCATTATCCTTAAATGAATCAATGATAGAAGGGATGGAGCTTGTTAGTTTTGGAGCATAATAAAAAGTTCTGTATATGTATTTTTCTTTAACCTCTTCATATTCATTGCTCTTTACAATTTGATCTCTGGAAGCCAATTTTAGTTTTTCTTTCAATTTATCTTCTTCTCCAATCAAAATAACTTTAACATTTTCATGTTCTGATAGGTTATTTACAAAACCGAGAAATGAAATCAATGAGTAAGAATCATCCAATCTTTCAATGTCGTCAATAACAAGAACGCTATTCTCTTTAAAAGAAATAAAATCCTTAAAGTCAATATCTTCCAGATTGCTTCCAAGTTTATCTAACCCATACCTAACAGCTCCCATTGCCAATGAAGAAAAAACTTTCCCTTTCTTAGTTTCCTGGTATTTACCTAAAATGGTTTTTGAATAGATCTGCAGGATAATTTTTTGCTCTGATGCAATTCCATTAGCTGATGTATAAATTACTTTAACCTCTTTACCTGATCCCCAAGCCCCATGCAGTAATACTGCCTGATTGATGTATGGATTTTGGATGTATTCTAATAATTGGTCAATTAATATATTTCTTTCAGAGTGTTTCATTTGCTATGTTGTCTTTACATTTTTAACGGTCAAATAGAGCTATCTATAATAGCTCTTTAATAATTCTGTCAATATCCTGGCTTAAAGTTGTAGTCTCATAAGTAGTCAAAAGTTTACCTGGAAAATACCTTTCATACCAGGTTTTTTTCTTTTCCCAATGCGTTTTATATGAAGGAAGATCTAATCTGCCCACATGTTCAAGGTAATATTCTTCACCTCTAAGGATTAGTGTAAAGTCAGGAAGATAAAACGAACCATCTGGTGCAAATAAAGGCTTCTCGTACCAGAATGGCACTTGCCGTTCGCTCAGCATATTGGCTATAATCACTTCCGATTTGGAACGAACCATATATTCCGAAAGGGTTTGGTGTATTTTGCCTTCTTCGTACCATTCGCTCATAATCAGCCATTCCTTGGGCAGGGGCTTAAAATCAAAGAGTGAAGCATTGATTTTAGAAAGCTTATTGGCTTCCGGCCTTGTCAGTTGAAGAAAGGAGGAAATATCCTGTTCGGCAAAAACGGTCAGTTTGGTTTTTGCTCGGGTCACAGCTGTGTAAATTAATTCTTTGGACAGCAAGGACTTTTTATTCTTGGGCAATACCAGAAACACATGGTCAAACTCACTACCTTGTGATTTATGCACAGAGATGGCGTAGGCGAGTTCCAGGTTGTTTTCAGGTTTTTCATTTGGTAGGTCATTCCAATACCCCTTTTTATTTTTGTATTTGCCTAGTTTCTTACCAAAAGATATATGAGCATCCCGGCCTTGAAAGTTTACAATGAATTTCTCCAATCTAAAAAAAGGAGCTTTGTATCTAGGGTTATACCATGTGCCAGTGCTCTCATCTTTAATTGCTTTTTATCTTGGTTGTGCCATCTGGTAAAACCAATTTCTCCATTGTAAATATTAATCTTAACTGTTGCATTTTCCCCTTGAACAAAAGCAAATATTGGGTCTGATTTTGTTCGATTCCTGATTTGAATTACTTTGTCAAAAACACTAATTCCATCTACAAAAAACTGACTTTCAAAATTTGCTTTATTCAACTTACTTTGGAAAAATGAATTGAGTGCATCAGTTCCAAAAATTTCAGAGCGATAAGGAGATATAATCTGAAATTTACTAGCTCTTTTCTGACCATTTTCCTCAAAAACTTTATTTAGAATTTCCCAATAAAGTTCTTCATTGTATGTTATGCCATGTTCTTCTTCCAGGTTTTTAACGAGTGTATTGAACATTAAATCGTTCAGTTCTTTCTCTGTATCCCAAAAATGAACTTCAATATCTTTAAGGTCTTCGGTAAAATCCAGTTCCTGAATGCGTTTCAGCAAATCTGTTTGTTGTGCTTTTTTAGTGCCTGTGTCTTTCAGGTCTTCATCAGCGGCTTTGCTTTGAATAAAGACAGAAGCCAAATCGAGAATTCCGGTACCTCTGCCTTCCAACTTGTTTTCACGTTGGCGCAGGTTTTCTTTCAGTTCGCCCTTGTTTTCTTCTGGTAGCCATTCAATCAGGTCGGCAAAAACTTTGGCATAGCCAATGGGCGGTAACTGATTTGGGTCACCTACAAAAATGATACGCTGTACGGTATTCCAATTGATGGCACGGAAAAGTGTAGCCATCAAAGATTGGTCAATCATTGAAGATTCATCTATGATGAAAATACGCACATTTTCTTCCTGTTTTCCACCTTCACGCTTATAGGTAAAATTGTCATTCATCCAGTTGCGTTCTGCCAAAAAAGAATGAATGGTTTTGGCTTCTTTTCCTGAACGCTCACGCAGTCGGTCGGCTGCTTTACCAGTAGGAGCTAATAACAAAAAAGATGTGCCAGCCCCATGAGCTTTTTCGATGCCACTGATAATGGATTTTACCACAGTGGTTTTACCGGTTCCAGCACCCCCTGATATTACGCTTAAGCCTTTGTCGAAGATGGATGCACAGACAGTTGCCTGGGCAGCCACGGCTTCTTTGTATTCTGTTGGGTTTAACTCGGCAATTTTTGAAGTGCCATCGTATAAGAAGTTCTCCCAATTCTGCTGAGTAACCGGGCTTTTAAAATTAGAAATTTGTCTGTTAGCCAACAATCTGACTTTTTCTTCAATCAATCGCTCATCCTCAAATATTTCACGCAGGTATAGGTAGATATTTTGGTCACTGTCTTTTCGCAAAACCAAGGTTTCTTTCAGGGTTTCAGCATAAGATTCAAAATTCTTCATTTTGAATTCAAACTGTCGCCAATCGCTTAGGTAGGAAATGTATTTGTTAACACCATTCAAGATGATTTCAGTAGCGGAGAACGTATGCGGGGCAATGGTTTTCAGTTTGTTTACACACAAGGCCCTGAATCGGATATTGCTTCCCTTGGTGGTCAAAGCTGCCAAACCCAAATCGGGTGAAGGCATCATCCCATGGTCAATTTTCGCAAAGGTGATTTGGTCGTCCGGTCCGTTGCCCACATATTTTTCGCAAAGCAAATAGGGGTTTTCGCAAAGCTGTTGAATGGAAACATTCAGCCCGTTTTGTTGTCTGTCTTCAGATAATATCTGCGAGATTTGTTTTAAACGGTCAGATTCTTCAATTTCAAATCGCGGTAAAACTTCGAGCAAGAAATTAAATTCAGCATCGTCTTTAGTTGCAAATTCATCGCGTACATTTCCAAGTCGTATGGCATCTACTTTCAATCCGGGAATATTTTTACCCTCCTTCAAAAAGGCTATGATGATGGCATAAGCATCTTCTTCATGGACTTTTGTAGTTTGAGTCTTGAAGTAAGAGCTGACTTCCGGTAAATCCAGATAATTCAATACTTGTGGCAACCCGGGATATTTCCCTCTGTTTTTCCATAACTCTACAACAAGCTCATGCAGCCATTTTCTGCGAGCATCCCAATCTTCCGTAGTATCTTGCACTTCATACTGAAGTACATCGATAATTTCCAAGGCTCGCTCCACAATTTCCAGGGCATCATCATCAGAGATATGACGCATGGCATACTTGAAATTCCTTGAATTTTCTGGATAGAAAGCAATCTTTTCCAGAATTTCAGGCTGATCTTTGTACTTATGGTATGGAATTCGAAATCCTTGCTCTGGATAATGTGAAGTAATGGGGATTTGCCAAACAAAGGCCCCTGCATAGCGCTTGCGTTCATCAGGTGTTGCTTGTAAGTATTCCATGTATTCATGGATTTGCTTCACCCTGCCCAACCCTACGATAACATACTTCCTGTCATCTTCGTTGGATAAAGGATTACTGTAATTGCTGTAGTAGAAAATAAGCGAAGCATCTTTCTTTACTTCATTCATAAAAGCCTTAACATTGGCAATGCGATTGTCGTAGTTGAAGGTACCATCTTCATTTTTATCATCCTCAAAGTACATTTCCTCATAGGGCCAAAGACTAACTGTATTCGGTTGCATTTCCCATTGCCTTATTTCTTTGTTTTTATACCATGCAGGGGAGTTTACCTGAGCAATTGTATTATCCCTACCAAAAGCATTATTGCTAAAGCAGCAGGGGGGTAAATAATCGGCCTTGATTTTACTACATGAACAACCGGCATATTTTTCAGCTTCTACTTTTTGTAAATGCTTTTTCTCATACATCTCACCCGGATAGGAAAACTGACCTGTGCAATATGTATTAGCTTCCGTGTCTTCGCAGATTTTTCCGTTCCATCCATCTGCATGCCAGGTCAATCGGGCTGATATGTGCTTTGGTTTATTCATTCGTCTTATTTCAATATGATTCTGATTTTATCCCGCTCTTTTCCTTTGGAAATTTGGTCTATATAAGCTTTAAAGGCTTCAATGGCTTCGTCGGGCGTTAAAGGCTTGTTGAAAGTGCTTTTCATATTCTCAATGCTCAATTCCACTTTTTCCAAACCTTTATGTAAGTCCATTATAGCATTGCGGATACGCAGTGCATTGTCTTTTGCTAGTTCAATGGCTCCGGATTTAAAATCAACCAATAGTTTTTGGGTGCTCTCGTCCAACAAGTTCATTTTCTTTATCACCATAGGGTCATCCAGCGTCTCCTTGAGTGTATCTGTCCATTGTTCGAGCAGATCATCTAATTCACTTTTCATTTGCTTCACGGTCAGCACTTCGGCACCTTCAAAATCAGCCGGGTTAAAATCCTGATAGGGAACTATGAGAATTAAATTTTTGTTCACCTTACTATCGGCTGCTTGAATTTTATTGATTTTATGAAACCACTGCATATACTGCCCCGATGAAAGGAAATCTGCATCTTTCAGAATATCGCAAATGGCTTTCGCATCTGAATCAAGCAGCGCAATTTTTGCGTATGGTCTTTCTGACTGATACGGTGCTTCAGGTATAAGTCAAAATACCAATCAGCATACCGATCTTTGAGTTGGTGAAGCTGCTTTTATACTTTTCAAGTTCCGCTTCATCGTTTTTGCCCAGCACCTGAGCCAATTGATTGATGGCTTCTGAAACATCATCTTTAAAGGCACTTTTGGTGATGTATTGTTTGCATTGTTGTAAAAAAGGAAATATCTTCATTCAGAAGATTCAACTCTGCCAGTTGTTTTTCCAATTTTTCTACTTCTGTTTTAGCAGGCAGTATGCGGTTCAAGACATCTACAGAAAAAGCAAAGTTTTTAATCTTAGCTTCAGAAGTGTAATTGGCCAATTTGTCGCAAAAACCTGAGAAAGCCGTGAAATGTTGACGGTATCTACTTGCTTGTTCAGGACCTACGATTTCAATTCCCTTAAAAATGTAACCTCCATGTATTTTACTTAGCAAGGTAACGGTACGTTTTGCCCAATCATTGGCAGCACTTACCAGATGCGTATATGTAGAAGGATCTTTTAGCTGATCTTTTAAATCTCTGCCTAACATACCAACAAACATTACTTTCAATGCTGCTAGGTTCAAACCCTTTGGCGGTTTAATATGGGTGTAAGAATAGAAATCTTGTTTTTGAATATCCCTGAGTTCATTCAGATTGGTTGAGTTGATAGATTTTCCGGAATTCAGTGTTATTTCAATTTCTCCAAGGGCGGCTAAGGCTGCCATTACAACAAATTCAATTCGGCTTCAATCTGAAAATCTTTGGTCAACCAAAGGTTGTCGCTTTTGTCAACATATTCAATGATTTCATCGCGATTCAATACTTTGCCTTCTCCTTTATCAGCCAATATTTTCAACAAACTTTTGGCATAGGGAGAGTGACTATAATCAAGTATGCCTGGTACCCAACAACCCAAACCTGTTAGAATACCTTCACCATCTCGATTAGCTTGCTCTGGCGAAGCGACTTTTACCAATGCCTGCTTCATCAGTCTGTCAAAATTGTCTTTAGCTACCGGGGAGTTTAGTTGTGTGAATTTGGGATAATTTGGGCGTTCATCGGCAAACCAGTTTTCTAATACGAGAGAAGCCACTGTCGAGAAAATTTGCTCTTTTGTAGAACCAGCTCCGGGTAATGGATATCCACTCAAAGGAAGTTCTTTGCCTTGATAGTCAACCTGGGTTATTTGAACATACTCCTGGTCAAACAGCGCTCTTGCTTTTTTATTCAATTCATCAATCTTCTGCCTATAAATGGGCTTTTGAGAAGTATCTGCACGTACTTCCAATGCCATCGAAGCACCATACATAGTTACTGCTTCCTTGAACTCTTTAGATAGGCCATCAAAAGCAAAATAGATTTCATCTTCTTCATGATTGCGACTTTTCTTACTATCATCGAAGATTGGCATGAAATACATGTAAAAGTGCTGTCGCGGGTGCGTGGTAGATTTTTCGTTGGGATTGCCGAAGAAGATATAGCCGTCACGATAGGTTTTATGTGATTTCCAGTCAATACTATGTTCCCAAATACGGAAGCCTGTGCGGTATGTGTAGTGATCAAGTGGTAGATTCACTTCCAAAAACTTAAAGAAATATTCATCCTTTTGGGAGTCGGCCATAGTTGCCGCATAGTCTTTTATTTTTTGGTCAAAGTTGATACCGCCTTCAATACGCAAATGGTATTCAGCATTTTCTGCATTTTTATCAAAATATTGACCGGAGGTAGCCGTGATGATTTGCTGTGCTGCAGAATCAATGATATCAATCAAAAAATCTCTGTCGGTGGCCAGTTTATCTGTAAGGCACAAGTCATCAACCAAGTGTTCAGTATTAGTTCCATTTTGTTTTTGCAGATCATGCTGCAAAATTTTAATAGCACAAGCATTCACAATTCGCTTAGCTATTGCCTTTTTTGATTCTCTTGCACCTGTGAAGTAGGAATCGATTTTATCCTGAATGGTGTCAGTTATCTCCTTTACTTTGCGTACATCCGGAATTGCCATTAAATCCTGACTTTTTAGGACTTCTTCCCAGTATCCGTCGTAAGTTAATAGACCTGGATTGTCATTAGGCATTTCTTGCTCTAATATTTCATTGAATTGATTGGATAATGTTTTCAAGATTTCACGCTGGCTCTTTGCAATTCTGATTTTCTCAAAATTTTCAAAATAGCTTGGATGAACAGGGAAAAGGTCAATGTAATCCTGAGTATACCCATGCATATGAGAAAACAAGCCTAAAAAACGATCTAAATGAGATCTGATTTTCTGCTTTTGGTGTTCGTCCTTTCTTAACAATCTGTTTTTTACAATATATTTAACATCTTCTTTAGTGATCTCAATGTCCTTATAGCGGTCGTTCACTTTTAGTAGCATGTCAGCAGCAAATTGAAATTCGGGAGAATGGTAAATCATTTCCTGAACACCGAAAATGAATTTGAATTTCGACTTGTCACAAGCTTGACCTAAAGATTGAAGAACTGCCAAATCTTGATTTAGTTTATCAGCAGTGCTCCGACCTTTCAGGTAGGCAAGCATCTCATCGATGACAATCAAAAAGCCTTTATCCGGGAAATTTTCCTCGAAATCTGCCATCATTAAAAGCAACTTATCGAAATATGGCTTTGGTCCGTGTCCCTCAAAAGTGAAGGTTAATCCCAGGCTTTTAAAATAATTTTCTATTTGAAATGTGACCACCTCCCATAGACTTTCTGTATTTCCCATTTCAAACCGCAAAACTTTGAACTTTCCTGCAATGGCTTTTAAGTCCATTTTTACTTTCTCATCATCCACTAAATCCAGCAAGGTTGAATCTTCTGCTATCAGTGATACCATTGACATTAAATGCGATTTACCCGTTCCATAGTTTCCTACCACCTGCAGTCCAAAAGTCTCAATATTTTTAACTTTTGAAATTTGGTTTTGAACTGATTTTGTAAAATCAAGATTTCGAATCATTAATGGTATTAGATGATCTCTAAAAGCGTTTGAAAACACAAATGTCCTTACCAGTGATTTTTGATAATCCGTTTCATTAGTTTGGCTAAATTTTACGACTTCGGTAATAGGTTCGAAGTTCAATAGTTCTTTATACTTCATATTGCGATATGGCTTAAGTTCTTAATGTATATTTTGATTCCGTTTTCTTTAGCTAAGAAATATAGGTTGTCTGAATCTATTTCTCCATTCCACTTAACCAAAAAGCACGTTGTTTTGGGAGTATCTGTCTAGCAATTGACTAAAATCGAGTTTCACTTCCGATTCGAAAAGGATACCAATATTTTCAATGGATAAATATCTTCCGAACACATCATGATGAGAGATAGCTGCATTAAGAATTTTATCTAATTCTGACAAAACTCGCATTGCGATTCTTCCCGGCTCTTTGAAATTGTAAATACTCTCTGAAATTCGTAGTCCGATATTTACAGACTCTATTTCAAAAATATCCTGAGAGTGAAAAATAATCTTGTTCCGTGATTGGGACTTTATGTAGTCTTCTATGGTATTGATTATTGGCTTATTCATTTATTTTTCTTTTTATTATCCGCCATTAAATCAGCAATTTCCTCATCCAATATTTTGGCAATTTTAAAAAAGCACTTCAAGTCTTGGCTGATGAATGTTTTGAATATAACCATTGACAATGTAATAACTTTTGTTTAGCTATTCAGCCAATCTATTAAAGTTCAAATTTACTATTTTATTTTTGATAATGTAAAAATCCGCTTTAATAATTATTAGTCAAAGAATAAGCCTTACAAAGAGGACTTAAAACTGCAATAACTGCAGTTACTGCAGTTAGTGCAGTAATGTAAATAGTTTCGGTATTACAACAGGAATACAAACAAAGAATTTGACTTTAAATATAGATTGTTTCTCAGCACATTTGCATTTTCCCCCCTGCGCATCACCCCCTGCAAAAATGCAAAAGAGCTGATATAATCATAGTAATGAAATTACAGAGTGTAGTTCAATAATAAACCCGGCACATTGCCAAGACAAGCATGTCAAAGAGCCAGTGTTGTATTTTTAATGGTACCTTTAGAATATATAATTTAATCTGTAATTACAATCTGATCCCAATTTTTCAGAATAATCTGTGGTTTTTCTTTGTACAATTCAAGCTTGCCTGTCACACAGATATTTTTATCTTTATAGTAAACCACAGGATCATTCTTGGTTTCTGGGTATACTCCATGATCATAACTACAGTGAATTTATGGTCAGGATACTTGGCACAAAATTCAGGTAAGCTATCTTTCTCTCTCCTTTAGTCATGAAAGTATCAATGACTTTATCATAGATTTTTATAGTATCTACGTAATGGTATGGTAAACTGTCTATTGCGATCAATTTATGAGAATTAAGAAATTGACCTGCAAAAAGGATAAAAAATAATGGTAATAGGTTTTTCATGACATTTGAGTTAAGAAAATTAATGTTTAATAATTGAGGTTCAATATTTTAATTTATTGTTTTAAGAATTACAACCTTGATATAAATTAAAATATCTTTTAAGTAGGCAGTTATTTATTATTCCCCATAACTATTATCTGCAGAGTAAGGCTTATCTAATTTTATTATTTCCCATTTTGAATTGGGTGAAAAGATTAAATTTGCAGGTATCCAACGGCCAATTTCCCTAATAACGACACGTTTCTTAGATGTTTTTTCAATAATAATCCATCCTCTAAATATTTATAAACACCAACATAATCTCTCAGAATAAAGTACAAATTATTTGCTACATCTTGAAAACTTTCATTTTCACTAATATCAATAAATAGATCATTTTTAAACTCTGGAAAATTAACTGAAAATGTAACCGAATAGAATCTTTTTGGGTACTTTTGATCTTTAACACTTTTATGGCTATCTTTATTGTAAGTATAGTCACCAACTATTGAATAATTTGTTTTATCTATTAGTTCAATGAATCTCATATCAATATGACCTTTAAAATTTTCAAGTAACTTTTCAATGCTTTGGATTTGTTCAATTGACTCTGTATGCACCTCAAAAGTTATCTTTGAAATATCAGTAATAAACTTCTTAATAACGACTTTCGACATTTCTTCATCGAATTTAATTTGAAATAAATCAAGTAATTTTGAAAAGAATTCGACAACTGAATTATAATTATTTAATTGGTAACATTGATAAAGACCAAGGGGAGGCAATATACTATCTCGCTTAACACCAATACAAACAGGTATTACGGGACAATCATCTAATGCTTGCCCTATGCCACTTTCAAAATAAATCCAAGGCCTATTGATGCTATTAGGTGTCAACAATGAAACAACAGCTCTACTTGATATAATTTTTTTTAAAATTTGATTGAACCATATATCACCTGGCTTTAACCCATTATCTCTTCCGCTATCAGATGAATACCAAAGTGTAATTTGCTCAAGAGTAATTCTTCTAAGTGCATTAGAAAAGAGTTCTGCAATATTTTTATCCCCGCTATAGTGACTTATAAAAAATTTATTTGTTATCATAACTTATTTTTCAATTAAAGAAAATCTGCTGTGTCATCGAATTGTTTGTAGTTGTTTTAGAGTTACCTGCCAACCTAAGATCGTCTAAAAACCAGCTAATTTACTGGACAAAAATAAAATAAAGAATGCAAAAAAAGGCATATAAGGTTTGAATATTTGCATCCAGAAAAAAAGTTTTGTATTTGAAACAAAAAGCATAAAGGACTGCCATTTACCAAAAAGGAGGTTTCAAGCAATTTGAAGTACTTTTTGAGTAAAATTAGTAAATAAATCTTTACTACTAAATAAAGCATTTTTAAAATAAGTATGCTATCCCACTTAGAAAAATAATATCCCTGTAAGTCGAAAAATCCATAGTATTTAAGGTGGTTACGTTCAACACTGGCTTCATAGTACGTCCTGCGGACGCTACGAAACCTTAGATGTTGGCTGTAGTGATTTTTATTTTAATTAACTTGTTCAAGATATATTCCTGGACATCCTTCAGCACCATCACAGCCTGTCAATTTAATTGAGGTCGTTTCACCATCAAAAAAATCTATTTTCAGACTTCTTGATGCACTAACTCCTGTATATCTAATGTACCGTACAGTAACATTTATATTTTCATAACCGCCTGACATTCCTTCATCCAAGATGAATGATTGTGAATCACCAAATGGTTGAATGTCCAAATTGTCAAAAGTGTAACCTACCAATGAAACAGCTGTAATTGAACGCCAATCATCTTCAAGGTCATTTGTAACCTTTAAAGTAGGATACTTGTCTTCCGGATTATCTTTTTTACAACTTGTATGGATTATACTCAGACCAAAAAGAATGAGCAATACTGATAATTTCATTAAATATTTTGAGTTATTTGGTTTTATATTTTTCTCCATAATATTTATTTATAGAATAAATTTTCATTTTCTTATATACTCACTTTTCATTGCAGCCAACATACTTATTTACGCAATATTTTCAACCTAAATATTCGCTTTACACCCTTTCTCAGTAGTGATAGACGCAGCTCAGTATAAATTTTCTATTGCCTAAAATTTTGTGCTAATATACAAACTAAATTTTAAATAATAATAGAAATAGTTCTGATTTAATTTCTAAAAAAATGGAAAAGAATCAAAGAATTATTTAACAGGACTGAGTAATTGATTATTGAATGTTAAAATCTTATTTAAGGCGAATAAATAAGCCCTAAAGCCACTTTTAAGATATCCAGATGGTTGGTAATCAAAAAAATTGGAAACAGCCTTAGGGCTTAAATAATTTGTTATAAATTTGATTTTAATTGTTCACAATCTCCTCCGCTTTTGTTATGAGCTCAGTTTTGAGGGAAAAGTTATTCTCTCCCAGAATTCTGTTTAATTCCTTCACCATGGTATCATACACCATTCCGTATTCAGATTCCTTACAAAGAATTGCATCATGTCTGGAAATTACCGTCAATCCACTGAGTTGCAGCTCAGATAAAATATTATCAATAAAAATCTCAGCTTCACATCTTTCAAGAGCTAATGATAAATAATCATTTCCTGCTTCAAAATCACTTTTATCCATAGAAACATAATCAAATCCAAAAAGCCTGGTATCATCAGAAATTTTGAATAAGGATATGTAGTACAATTTAATTAATTCGATTAATCTGAACATGTCAGGAAATGATTCTTTAATTAGCGTATGATAATAAAAATCATCCTTATTTACAATTTTATATCTAAACAGTTTCATAAAATTCATGCTGGTTTTAGATAAGTCAACAATTGGTGATTCTTCAGTATTTGTTTCAAAATAATTACTTTCCGAATAAGAATTTATAAATAAATTTACATCCGGCTTTTCTCTATAAGATTTAATTAATTCTGTTATTTGAATTAATTTTCCCTTATAATCGCTGTAATTATCATTATTTTTCAGAAATTTAAAATGCATAAGTTTATTTAGAATTGGATTATCCGGATTTTTAAGTATATTAGCAAATATGCATAATTGAGAATTGATTAATTTTATTTCCATTATATTGTCAGAATCTAAAGTATAATGCTCAAGATATTTCGTTGGAATTGAAGACAAGACATGATTAAGCCTTTTATTGGTTTTATTCAATCTTGGCAATTCAATTATTCCTGATTCAAGCGCTCTAAGAGCAAAGTCATATTCATATGTTTTTTTACGAGTTTCTAAGTATGAATAAACATAAATTTCACTTTCAAGTTTTGCTTCTTCATAAACACCCTTTATTCCCTGATATATAATTTTCTGATCATGTTTTATTATTTGATTTAATTCATCGACATCACATTCATTTGATATTGTTTCCATTATTTCATCGTAATCTCCCGATATCTGATACCTCGTTTTGGATTTATCTGAATTGATATATTGAAACTTGTTTAAGGCTAATAAGGAATTGGATTCTATCATTTTACCGGTATACCTTTTCAAGAAATAAGTCTTAATTAATTTATCATTCATTAAATTTGAATTTATCTCATAAGAATATTCAAGATCAGTGATTTTGCTTTTGGTTTTATTTCCTAATCTTTTTAAAATTTTGTCTTCTACCAGCTTGTCCCATATTTTATGATTCTTGCCAAGGATAATTTTATTAATGTAGTCTTCATCCTCAGCCATACTTTCTCTATTTTTGAATAGGAAAACTAAAAACTTGTTATAAATGCTATATGTTGCTAAAATTGCATCATTAAGCTGTTTGCCGGAGTAAATGTCTTCTAACTTGCTGATAAGATTTTCAGGCAAATAAGTCCTGATACTTAAATAACCATTAAAAGTTGCTTCTGTTAATTTAATACTTTTCATTATTTAAAATTTTAGTTAAAAAATACGGTATTTCTACTGTGGATTTAAATTCTGTCAATACATTTATTTTCAATAAGTAATATTGAAATCCTGAATTGAACAGATCTTCTAAATTTAACAATAAATCAACCACTGTTCTGATTGAAATGCCTTGTGGCATTTGCTCAAATTTTTCATTTTTTGTTTTCATTTTTTTTTGTTTAAGTTAAAAAATAATTATTGTCAAAGTTTTCTTATTACAAGATCTTTCGTTTGTCAAAGATCCCAGCCCCTTAAAAGAGAGGCTGGGAAAGGTTCACCCAAGAAACCAATGGTATTTAGAACTACCATCCAAAGTTTTTTGAATTCCTTGTATAAAATCATGGGCATTGGCATTTCTGCCCAGAAATGTATCAATATAGCTTGACTTGTTGGCAGAAGTAAAGAGGTTATACAATTTCCATAAACTGATATCACCGTTATTCTCCCTGCTAAAGCTGGTATCACCATAATAATCTTTTGCAATGGTATTAATATGTCCATCTGTGAAATACAATGCAGGTATCAATTCCTTCTCTGCTTTAGGTAAATGTTGATATAGTCTTGACTTGCCTATAAGCTGTGCAAACTGGTGTTCTGTTAAAGAATGCTCAGGTAGCTGTTTGAGGCTCTTTAAATGCTTTTCTGCATTGTAGTTTTGCATTACCTCTATCATCTTTAACTTTAGATCCCTGGTGCTCATAGCTTTCATTTCCTCCAGGTACCCATCAGTAGAAACACAGAGATTGCAGCAGACTTTCACCTGAAAACCTATGAAGAACTTAAATTTTTCATAGGTTTTCTTATTGTAAAGGTTCTCCTGGTTATAACTCCTGACTCCACCAATAGTTAAGGATAATTCATTACCACTTATGGTATCCACAATTTCGGGAAGATTTATAATATACGAAAATCTTTCGAAAAAGCGGGTCTTATCCTGCTCTAAAAGTTCCTTCACCTGTTTATGAATAGCTTCAGGTATCCTGCCTTTAATCTCATGTGAAACCCTGATATCAGGATCACTAATTTTGTAACCAGGAAATACTGCTGAAACACTTTCCAATGCTGTCTCTAAAAAATGTTGATGCGGTATTGTATTTTCGTTGTCCTTTGAAAATACAGGAATAATGCAGTGATTTTTCAATTCATGAAGATCAATACTCATGGTATTTGCTTCAATGAATGGCTTGTAATTCAGGAGTTGCATAAATTCACTTTCTTCTTCTTTAGGTACAGGTTTTGAAGGTTTAAGTTCAATAACATCGGTATAAGATACAGGTCTTAACTGATAGTCCTTTTCTTGTTCTAATTCAACTGACAGGTTTTCCATTATCTGAGAATTTTACAGGTTGATTAAATAAGTTATTAATGATCTCTTTCTGTTGTCTGAAGTCTTTGTCTAACATTTCTCTCCATTCATAGTACATGTTGTAAAGCACTTTTAATTCATCCATGGAGGTAGCTTCTTTGATTTTCTTTTGTGCCTGACTTATTTCAGTACCTGAATTGCACCAGTCAAGTATCATTTTTCCTGTGGAGGCAGTGATAGTAAATTCAGGTTTTCCCATGAATAAACCAGTTCTGTCTTTTGAGCAATTTACTTTGTGTTTGATGTCAAGGTCAAATACAATAGTGAATTCGTAATCAATCCCATCTTTTTGAACTGCTTTAAGCCCCACCTTCTCAGGCACAAATTTCCCCTCTACCTGGTTAAGGACCCAATCCTGTTTAGTCCGAATTGATGCGATAATGTGGCAATTGGATTGAAGCAACTTATCCACAAATGCCTTATGTCTTGGCATAACCTTAGCCCAGTTTGCAAATGAATTTCCTGCCAGGCCTGAGTGGAAATCAATCAGTTCATCCCAGCAATGTGAAATTGAATCTAAAATAATCACCTCCATTTTGCATTTTCACACACTTCCATAGCTTTAATATAGCTTTCAGGTGTAAAAGGTGTATTAAGTGTCAGTACATTGTAATTGCCTAAATCTGCATAAAGATCGGCAGATCCATTTTCTGTATCAATGATTGCAACTTTAGAAAAGTTACCGTCTATAAGCCCTTGTGAAAGAAGAAGACTACTGTAAGTCTTACCTGAACCTGCACTGCCTTGTAAAGCCATCTTAATTTTTGCATTTTTCCTTTCGGATTTTTTTAAGATCATTTGAAATTTTTTTATTGGTTAATAAAATTATATACCATGTTCATTATGAAATGAACCCGTTCAGAAATTTCTTTAATATTTTAATTTGAAATTAACAGTTAAAGATTACTTAAAACCTGTTACAGTAATCCAGCATTAAAAACAGGAGGCACAAGCAAATACGGTCATACCTCCATTCAATATCAATCATCAAGGCTTAACAAAACCTCATTGGCATTGTCAAGTATTTCATCGTCAAAGCTTTTTAAATAAGCCTGAGTAACATTAAGATTGGAATGTCCCATTGATTCCGAGATAATATCAGTGGAGACACCCATAAACTTAAGATAGGTTCCGTAGCTGTGGCGGACAGAATAACTGGAAATACTCTTTTCAATACCTGCAATTCTTGCAAGTTCTTTTAGATCTTTATTGTACTTCTGCAGTGTTTTATTTTTCCTGTTTTCAACCTGCAGTGGTGTAAGATTTTCTCGGAGTAAAATCGGAAAGATATATTTTGTTTTTCCTTTTACCTTGTAATAATCTAAAATATTCCTGACAGGTTCCAAAATTTTAATCGTAAAATTCCCTTTAGTTTTACTTCTTATATAGAAAATATTATCTTCTCTGACATTATCCCAGGTCAATTTCATCATATCATAGAAATTCATACCTCTGGTGTAAAAGGAAAAAAGGAAATAATGGTACGAGTTAATCAAATGTGGATATTTTGATATATCAATCCTTATGAATGAAGTGATTTCTTCCTTATTCAATGCTTTACGTACAGGATTCAATTTATATTTTGATACTTTAAAATCAGTAAAGGGATAATTTTCCTTTTGGCATAACCTCTTTTAATTGCATCATTGTAAAGTGACCTGAGTTCACGCATTCTGAAAGCCACTCCTGAATCACTGTTATTGCTGCTACGAAGAAAGGTTTCATATTTTATCAGTAAGTTAAAGTCAATATCGGCAAATTTCAGCTCCTTAAGATTAAAAAATCTGGAGAGAGAAACCTTGGTTTCCCTAAAAGCTTTTGCGTTACCCGTCCTACCTGCAAGATTAAGTTCATCAATTTTTATATTGAAAAATTCAAATACGGAAATATCCTTCAATGCAGGTTTGTCAATATTAAACAACTGGTCTCTGAAGGCTTCAAATGTGAACTCTTGTTCCCTTAATTTATATGTATCTATAATTTCATAGGCTCTTGATTTGATTTTTTGTAAGAAGAGCATTTCTCCTTCTATAATCTTTATGTTTTCTGGTAAACTGTTCATTTTCAAATTCATCAGTTTTACACCGCCAGTTCAGTCCGAATTCTCTCTTTTTCCTGTTGAAAATCACCCTAAGAGCAACAACGTGAAGTTCGCTGCTCAGGGATTTACTCTGTAAAATAAACTTAATGTTTATCATATTTGATTTTTTTAATTTTACGATGTATTTTTTGCAACTTTTGCATTAATTGCACTAACTGCAAAAAGCATTTTCTGATTTTAATGATTTCATACACTATTTTTTAACATACACTCCGTTTTTGATTTTGTAAATAGCCTTACCTATTAAATTTTTAATCTTGAACGACAACTTCTATCTGCATACCCTGATTCATTACATATTCTGATAAATTCGGAGGATTCAAACTCATCAGGCAATTTGTTCAGTATAGCTCTATCTGTATCAGAAATATTAAGGGATTCAAAATTTGTGAAGACTTCTTCCGAGTGAAATAACAAGACATTTATTATCCTGAAAGCATTTTCAAAATCCTGATCTGAACAAGTAATGCTTGTCAGTTCTGATATATGATCCTTATTTCTTAAAACTGTAAAAATCATACATAACTTATACATGATTAGACCCATTCTTCTCAGATTAGCTGTAAATTCTTGTTCCAGCTTCTTGTTCACCTTTTCCTGAAATTCAGAGAATTTTTCATTGAAGAATTCCTTTTGTTTGTCACTTAACGTTATTTCAATTTCTTCAGAAACACACTCCAATATCATATACATATAGTAAATTGATTCTCCGGCAACTTGAAATATTCTTGTATAATCGTAAGTCACTGATGCAAAAGGATCATTAAATGTCAAAGTGTCCTGAAAACTGTAAAACAAAAACCTTGAAAAGAGGCCATTTTCCCTCGATCTAAGTAGTGGCTTCAATTGGTCGGCAGTACCCGTCAAAACAATTGAGAGTATAGGTTCATTTACCTCAATGTATTCATCGTTTGTCTTCCTGCTGAGACTTAACTTTTCATGATGAAAAGCCTTTCTCAACAGTTCCGACATATTTCCCCACTCCTGATTGAACATACTGGAGACAGTATCAGCTTTAGACTCAATGATCACTGATCCGTGTTTTGAGTCATTTAGTCTTTGATAAAGATTTGAAACACTGATATTTCCTGGAATAACCTTTAGTATTGCTTTAGGGCAGTCAGAATAATCCTTATCTTTAGATTTCTTTTTTTCTTCTTTACATGACTTTGATTCTGCCATTGACTGTATAACGATGCTGCTGTGAACTTTTTCAATCAATATCCTCGAAAAATCTATAATACCCTTACCCGATGCAGGTGGGGCTATTATGATTACATACAGATTAGGGTAAACTTTTTTTCCAAAATAACAACCTGTAATATTCGGCAAGCATACGCTTACAACTCCCAAGGAAGAAAGAAGTATTAAATCTTTCTCATACCCTTCAAAAGGTTCTGTTACCTCTCTTAACACAGGAGGTAAATTTGTATAAATATCATTTTCAAAATTTTTCATACTTTTCAAATTTTGAAAGTCCAACAATACCTAATTCATCAATTACACTCAGATGCTTGTTACCTAGCATCCACTTGTCCAATTCCTCTACCTCAAAGTACAAGAGCTTGCCCCCAGGCTTTGAATATGTAATTTTATTTGTTGAAGTCAGCTTATAAAGCATTGATCTACTGAGGCCCAGATATTCACTGGCTTCTTTAAAATTCATTATGTTTTTTACCATAATTTTAATTTTAATTTTTCAAATTTATGTGTCCACACATTGGACAACTGTCAAACATATAGACGCATGAAATATATAAGAAGTTGCAGGTCAATTACTTATAATAAGTGGTTTGTAAGTGCTGATTAATGCCGATGTAAGGACTTTGTAAGGAAATGAAGTATAACATTCTATATATCAAATATATACAATGTTATTTTTATAAAGATTTTAACTATTAAAATGTCAAAAAAGTATTAATGCAAAACACGTTTTATCTTGTTTTGAAGTCTTGTAATTTCTTTTGATATGTCATTTTTTAGTCTATAAGAAGATGTATAATAATTGTCTTCTGTGAGAAATTTTCCTGAACGGGTAATAAATCTTTTTGACTTTTCAATATTTATAGGGGTTAAACCCTTAAACATTTTCTTTATTGATGATAAAAAGCAGACTGCTTTTTTTGTCTCACAAATAAATCTTAGGGTATTTACTGAATCAGGAATAGTAAGGATATTTTCAAATTGTGCAAGATTTGTGTTACTATTAATTATACTTTCTTCAATAGCTATTTCGTGGATTTTATGCAAATGAATTCTGAATTTTATAATATACCCAAAGTCAATAGTAACTTTATTTGAATTTTCAAGAGGAATCGGAAAAATTACATCTAATACCGGACTTACTCCATTAATATGACTAAACCTATCAAAATATCCTATAATTTTATTTAAAAAATCTTCGCATGAAGGAAATATTGATAAAGCATTGGAATTTGCTCTTTTAATAATTTCTATTTTATCCGTTAAAATAGCTTTAAATGAAGCTTGTTGATCAGGATTTAACTCTATTATCAAATTGTCTATTAAGTGAATAATATCAGTATACTTTTGATTTAAATAAATCTTTATTCGTTCTTCCAACTTATAACTTCTTACTATAGTTATTCCGTCATTATCGACATCAAAATAGTAGACTATATAGTTTTCGATATCAACATGATCAATATGATGTTGATCGCTTACTTCATCTATTAGATTTGTCCACATAGATGAAATATTATCTTCACTCAAATAAAATTTAATTTCATCCAGGAATTGAGTATAAAAATGTTATCCATATTAAATGTTGCGGAAATGTTGCAACAAAGATAAAAAAAAGCTTTACAAATAATGTAAAGCTTTGATTTTAAAGTAGCGTGAGGCGGGATTGAACCGCCGACCTCATGATTATGAATCATGCACATATTTTCAATGAACTTTTTCACATTCTTATTTGTTTATTATATATAGACTGGTTATCAGTGGTTTAAGTTATTTTAAATTAACTAAGATAAAGTAAGTTACTAACATTAACCATAGTTAATAACCATTAATAACTATAATTTGCAATTTTTTTGCAATTTTTTTGCAATTTTTTAACTAACTAAAATAATTAAATATGAGAAGTCTTCCAACTGCAAATTTTTACTTAGATAGAAGAAAACCTAGAAAAGATGGGGCATTTCCTTTGAAATTGCGAATTTCTTTTCAAGGAGAATCTAAATACTTTAAACTTGGTTTCTCATTGGCAGAGGATGAATATCAAGCAATAATTGTGAACTATGCTCCAAGGGGTAAAAATAAAATTCGTAAAGACAATTTTAATATAATATTAGAAAAAGCAAATGGTATTTTAAATAAGATGTCAACTTTTAGTTTTGCTGATTTTGAAAATTTATTTTATCAAAAGAAAAGTGATGAAACAAATGTTGTGTTTTATTTTTTTAACCTAATTAAAGAGTTTAAATTAAATGGTCAGTTATCATCGGCTGAAGCTTATAGTAATGCCCTAAAAAAGATATATTTCACTGTATATCCCTCATCTTCTTCCCATGATAGGCTTTTAATTATCAAAAATCAAACATATAAACCTATACCTTTTGAACTTCTTACAGTGGATAAACTAAAAGAAATTAAAAGAAATTGGCAAGCTATAAATGTTCAACCAGCAACTCAGGGAATTTACTTTAGAAACCTTAGGGCTATTTTTAATCAAGCAATAAAAGAAGGAGTAATATCCAAAGAAATATATCCTTTCGGAAAGGACAGATTTCAGATTCAACAAACTCAAAATGCAAAAAGATTTTTAACATATGATGAGTTGAAAAAAATAATGGATTATGTTCCTGAATCTGGCTCTTCCAAAGAAACTGCATTAGATTTTTGGCTGCTTAGTTTTTTTTTACAGGGTCTAAATATCAATGATATTTTGCTTATAAAAAATAAAGATTATAATAAAGATTATTTGTACAATACAAGAAATAAAACAAAAAACTTAAGCGATTTTGTTACAGAGAAACGCATAGAAGTTTCAACAGCCGCACAAATTATAATTTCTAAATATAAAACACATGGTGATAATCCAGAAGATTATTTATTCCCTTTCCTTTTAGTTAATGACAATTTAGCTGAATTAAAAAGAAAAATAAAGAATTTCACAAGACTTATTAATCAACATATGAAAAAAATTGTTGCCGAATTAGATATTAAAAAACCGGTTTCAACTTATTATGCAAGGCATACTTTTGCTTCCATTGCTAATAATAAAAAAATTCCAACTTCTGAAATTCAGGAAGCATTAGGTCATTCAAGTATTACTACAACACAAAGATATTTGTCATCTTTAAAACATTCTTTCGGTGAAGATTTCTATGAGAATATATTTCCTGAATGATTTTGTCAATTATAAAATCGTATATTTTTGGTTTGATATTTATATGAATGAATGAAAATTTGTAGGCATTTTTTAAAAATATCACTAGAATTTAGCATTAACAAAACTTTAACACGTTTTAAGAAAAACTTTTTTACTGATAATCGATACTTTACATATTTATATTTTTAGCATATAAAATAATTCTGCATTTTTGTCAAAAATTCCCAGGTATATAGTAAGAAGACCTTAAGTGGTCTGTCAATTTATTAACTTAAATAAAAAATATGATTGGTAAAAATTTTACAATTGAAGAAACCGCAGAATTGTTCCATGTAACAAATTCTACAATTTACAAATGGGTACACAATAATAAGATTCCCCATGTTAAAGTTGGTCGGAGATTGCTATTCCCCGAAAATGACATAGATGCATTTATAAATCAGTTTAGGATTCCAGCTTATGATGAAAATGTCATTCACATTGATAATTATTTGGCAAATTTAAAAAGAGGATAATATGAATGAAGAAAAATTAAAAGAAAAAATTAAAAATGGAAAGATAAAGTTTATAACAAAACTTCCAGAAAAGTTACTACAGAAATTAAACGAGACCTATGTAGATTTAGAACTAAATAATGCTATAATTGCAGCAAACTGTCTTTATTCAAAGTATAAAGAACAAGGCAACAATAAATCTAAGTACTATAAGTTGAAATCGTCCTATATTAAATTGATACTGCCCGACCCAAGAAATAAAGTTTGGGGCGAATGGTTAAAGATGACATTATCAAGGAATTTCATTATAAAAATGGTACTACTTATAAAACGAACATTGAATGTAAGCGATATAGAATCAATCCTACACTTTTAACGGGCAGGTCTATTGAAGTTGATTATTACGAAAGCTATATTAGTAACATGATTGAGTTTAATACTTTCAAAGTATTACATAAAACAACTTTCAATTTGCCTGATAACTACACTGCTAGCCAGTTAATAGAAGATGATTCACCTGAAATCAAAAAGTCGGTTGAAAAGCTTATAAAAATAGACAAAGACAGAAAGACTATAAAATATAATGGCAACTATATTATAAAGCAAAAAGAATTCAAAGGCAGTATTGAAGAATTTGACAAAAAAATTCAGGAGATAATAGAAGAAAAGACCAAAGGCAAAAAGAAAGACTATGAAAGAAAAATAAAAAAAATACAATCAGGTGAAATTGACTTTCCGCAAAGAAACACTACAAACAACAGATTAGACCACTTACTAACAGGTTTTCCAAAAAAATATCTTAGATACTGCACCCTAGAACACGAAAAAATTGTAGAATATGATATGGTAAATGCGCAATTTTGTCTATTAGGAAATTACATAGATGATTTTTCAAATCCTTTACTATCCAAACATATGGACTTTAATAATATAGATAATAATAATAATAATATACATAATACGCCTGTTAATTTGTTTATGGGTTATTCAAGAGAGAATGATACTCGAAAATTTATAGATGCCTGCAAACAAGGGCGTATTTACGAATTAGCGATGAATGAAATAGGGGTAAATGACAGAAAAAAGTTCAAGAACATGTTTATGGGTTTCATGTTTGGAAATGTGAAATATGATACTACAAGCAGGATTTATTTATTCTTTGAGAAAAGGTTTAGAAATGTCATCTCAATTGTCAATGGATTAAAAATGCAATATGCCTCAGTCTTTAAATTAACTAATGATAAAAAACTTCTCCGCCTTTTATACACACAGAATAATAGAAAAAAATCAAGATTTGATGCTGGAAATGATTATTTGCCGATAGGACTTCAAAGGTGTGAATCAGAGATTTTTGTAGATAATATACTTGTTAAGCTACAACAAGAAAAATTGACAGTCATTTCAAAACATGATTCTATATTATGCAAAGAAAGTGAAGCAGACAGAGTTGAAGCAATCATTATAGAAGAATTAGATAGAATCTTAGGTGCGAATAATTATAGCTTACGTAGAGAAACAATTACCAAACTTTTAAAATCAAAAATAGCAGCATAATATGATTAGATTTTACACATAAACCCCTATAAATGAGCCCTGTTGCGTTTTTATTGACTTGCGGTGTTTACTATTGATTTTAATAAAAGCACCAACAGGGCTTCTCTATTGCCCCTTAAAATGGATTTTACGATTAAATATCACATTTTTTATTCATAATCAACTATAAATCAAGTAATAACATTATTTTTTAAGTTTTTATGAGCAACTTGAATATATTTGGTTATTTTATAGATTAACTTGTGATTTTAAAGTTTTTTTATTAAATTTAAAATTTGTTAAGTTTTCACTAAGCTAAATTAAGAATAAAAATACTGGTATGAAAATAACAACACATTTAAGATTTTTAATGATAACAGCTTGTCTGATTTTCTTTTTATTTCAAAATACATATTCACAATCAAAGATTACAAGCCAACCAAATTCAATCACTTTTACAATCAATGCCAGTAAATATAAATCCACTTCAATTCCTAATTTATTTAATGCTTTAATCACAAATCATACCTATGATTTTTATCTCATTGACAGCATTGATTACTTGAGTTTTTGTAAAAGCAATAATATTTTAAAGACTGATTCACTGAATATCAGAAATTTCTATACTGTAAAGATACTACATGAACTTTTCACGTCGCAAACTGCATCAAATTGTTCTAAAGGTCTGATACTTGACATACCATATTTTTGGCACTGGTGTCAGGATAATCCACGTCATAAAATCTACTTCACTTCTTCAAATAAACTATTAAAAAATTGCAAACCACCAAAGGAGTTCTCAAGATACTCCTCTTATGCAGACATTGACAGGACTCCTTATTTATTTTTAAGTGATATGGTTAGCAATGTCCCAAATTATTACTCAAAATCTTGTGATACATTTTCCACATTCGGTTGGTGTAGCGAACGGGAAATGGCTTTTGTGGCACTAATGACAACATTGAATTATAATGGAAAAATTAAGGCTGAAAATTATCATAGTTGGTCTGAATTTATCATACCAATGAAAAATATTAAAAATGAACAAACCTATTTCAATGTTATTGTTGATAATACTTTTAATTCTATTGATTGGGTTATATTTAAATTAGAACAGAAAAATGAATGGGAAACTCAAATTGGTTCAGTTAATCAGTCAAAATGGTATAATACTATGGCTTCTTCTCTATCTGAAATTAACAGGATAAATTGTCATTTGGTCAATGAAAAAGCAAGTGATAGAATTGAGAATAAAATTGTCAAGTATTTGATGTTAAATATGAAAAAAAATCAAAAAGGATAATCTTATTATTGCAATAAATTCATATAAATCAACTTTAGCCATTTAAAACCATTTCCTTTAATAATAAACAATTAATAATCAAACAATTAAAATTTTTGTTTCAATAGTTTTGTCCCTGAATATGGTGTCAGGTTTTTATTCATTTTTGTTTCATTTCACTTATGAATTATTACAATATTTTTTTTAATACTTTTGCATTTATCACCTTTTTTATATATTTTTGCATTGAACAATGAATAAATCACTTTAACATTTTCTGTCATTCCATAAATATTAAATAAGATTATTCTAAAAATTATTAAAACGTAAAAAAAATAAATTGCAGCCACACGAAAAGAAAACTAAAAATCCAAAATGGTTGACAAGGATAATCGGAGAAGAATTACATAATATCAAGCAATATAGAAATTTCCACCATATATTAAGAGAAATGTTGTATGTTGATATTCGTGATATTTTAAAAGATAGTTGTTATTATTATTGCAGTGGTTCAGATATTTCACCAATAGTGGCTTTTAAAAATAGTATCCATTCATACATATATTGCGATATTGGACTTTATTCTATTAGTTATTATGATATGTTGGCAAAATTAAAAACGAACTTAAATGAGGAAGGATTCAATGAAATTCAAAGTATTACGATTGACCGAGATTATTTAAATTCAAACGAAAGGATTTACAGAATTCCACCTCCTCGTTACTGCCCACATATATTTAAGGCAGATTGGAGTTTATGGTCACATGGTGAACAACAGTATAGTATAATCTTTATTTTCTGGGATGACTCATATATTTGGGAATTGTTATATAGCAAAAACAATATTAGACCTAAAGCAATTTGTCGTTGGAGACCAGAGGGTAGTTGGGGGTTTGAAGTAAAGGAAGAATTAGAACCTGAATTTTGGATTGACCATAAAAAACCTACTGATGATTATATTCTCATTAGCGAAACAATTAAGTATTTTGGCGAATATGGTGATAATTATATGAATTTATTTCAAAAAAAGGATAAAGAAGTAGGTATTTAAAATCATGGTTTTTAGTCAATTCCTTCAAATTGCCAATCTTACTAAAGTGAGGTTGCTATCTAAACATCAATTTGATATTTTATTCTCTTGAATATCAGACAACAAAATAACTTTAATGCAAAATATAGCCTCTTAGAATTACTTTATTTGCATCACAGTATAACAATTTTAGCCCCGATAATTCATTTCTAATGGTATATACCTTGCCAACCATAAAAAGTGCTAAATTTCGTGAGATATCACTGTGGTTTTCAGATTTTATTTGTAATATCAACGACACAATTTGAAAGTCAAACTATAAACTCATGAACTTCTTTTCGGAAATTCTTCGAAAAATTTAATAAGAGTTTTTTAATTTATCTTAGTTCCAGCAACTTCAGACATTCAGCGGATTTAGGTTTGGGTTTTACTTCAATTAATATTGCATCAAACTGAAATTTATTATTTGATAGAGTGAAACCGGTATAAAGGTCTTGCATCCCAGAAACATCAATTGTTGTAATATCGCCAGCATAGATTTTGCTTTCATAAACAGTAGTCTGATTAAAAAATATTTGATTGTTATATTTGAGTATAACTCTAAACTTTATAAAATTAATGTCGTAATCAGTTTGATTTTCTAATGTTACTTTTCCTGATTTGATAGTTTTGTTCAAATAATCCATTCTCCAAGTTAAGCTTTTAATTGTTATATCAAATTTCGGGCAATAAGGATTAGTCTTCCACTCATTACACTTCTCTGTCAAATTGGATATATAAATATTTTCAATTGAGATTATTCCTTTATCATCTTTATCATAATCGGTGCATAATAAATAAATGTTTCTATCTATTGAAAAATAAGTATTTATTTGTGAAAATACTAGACTTGTAACCTCATTTGAAGTGGTATCTGACTTAATAATCGAATAATTTTTATCTTTGTAATTTAATATTTCACTAAATAATTCTTTTTTTGTATCCTCGTCTAAGTTGTCCATATTATCGCTAAAAAGTTTCTTTAACTCAACTGTATCATTTTTAATAATTGCTTCTAAGGTAGCCTTGCCTATATCTTTGAAATCGGTTCTGTCAGTACAACTTGTAAAAAGTATTAAGATTAATATAAATTGAAAATTTTTCATTTCTATTATTGTTTTATAAGGTATTGATATACTATGATAATTTAAAAAGCCACATGTTCCTTTTATTACATTCAGTCCTGAATTTATTTTTAGCCCGCTCAAAATTCACATCTTTAATACTCTCAATAATTTTTAAACACTCTTCAAATTTCCCTAAATTTCTATTTATTTCTGCTCTCATTATTTTTTGGTTAATATCTTCCGTATTCAATAATTCTAAAAGAGCATAACAGTTATCAGTATATTTTTTTTCATCATCAGGCTCAACAAAAATAATCTTGCTTTTATTTTTTCTTTTCCCGTCATAGTATCTTATTCTGTCATTGAATGCCCACCATATTTTCTTTCTGATAAAAAGCCTATCTCCCGGATACATGGTTTTTAGAGCTTCAAAATAATCATTAATAGAAAGTTCTTTTACATAATTTCTCCTAGGACTACCATCAAATGTAATAGAAAATGTATATGATGGTGTATATCTTTCTATTGATTTAGGTTTTAAATAATTTAACCATATAAAGGATAAACATAAGGGACATTTAATGAGTTTATGATTTATGGGTAACATTGGATAAAAATTGAATGCATCTGAATACAATGTAGCACCAAATGTATTTCCACTTAATGCACCGCTAGTCTTAAAGTCCTCATTACATTTTGGACATTTATAAGTGTAATATGTAAGTATCATAATTTAAAGTCAGCTTTATAAACATTTTGAATAAGATTAAAATCAACAGTTCTAAACTAATCAAAACTAATAGAAAAATCATTACCCAATATTTAAATAAATAAATATCTAGAAAACAATATACTTATAATATTTTTTTCAAAGAAATATATATCAAAACCTTGTCCTAAGAATAGAAATATTGTCCTTTTCATTGTTTATTATTTTAAGTTCGGTTTAAAAAATTTTTATACACCTACATATAAAAAACCCTCATAACTATTATTTGTTAATTATTGATTCAGTAAATTAACTAAGTATAATCTATCAGTATTTCACAAAATCCTCAAGCTTATTTATTATAGTTGATTTATATACAGAATATTTTTCACCATAAATCCAAAAATCAATCTTTACATCTCCAGAACTTGCAGAGGTTTTATGAAGGCTAATAAATAATTCTTTATTTACAGTAAAATCTTGGTATACTTCCTCATTTGTTTTAAGTTTTTCTTTTTTTATTCGCTTAATTAAAACTTCATGATTAACCAAAATCGAATTCACTTCATCAATATTTAATTGTAAATAGCTAATTTCAGCAAACCTTGTCATATCACCTTGAAATTTTTGTCTCGCAAGATAGTACTTATCAGCACCAATTACCAGCGCTTTGTTTCCATCATATTTATACCCTGTTAGTTCTATATATGATGAATTTCCAAGATAGCCTTTATATATTGAGTATGTTCTAATAGTACTAAAACTATTTGGAACATGCTTCTCAATTTTAGTTTTTATGTATTTTTCAGTGATATACCGAGTTTGCATACATCCTGTTAACATCATTAGTATTACAGCGAATGAAACTTTAATAATGGTTTTCATAACATTAAGTTTAGTTTATAAAGTTTGAAATAATAATTCATAAGATTTGACTATAAAATTAACCTGATTGGGAACAAATTAGGGTTAATAGAAAAATCACCACTGGCATTAATGTATTTTAATTACTCAAAATAATGCACAATTCCTTTTTTATCATTTTCTTTTCTACCCTCCATGCTGATAACAAAATCCTCTCTTATTATCCGTCATCCTTGAACACCTATATCCTTTTTTTAGTAATACCCATGCATTGTTGTAACCGAGGTACTCCATCATAGCAGTGTGCTGCACTTACTTTGTTTAGTTTTAAAGTATATTGTGCGCCTCTCATAGTATAGTTGACTTGTCCTGTTCTTTTAATGTTTTGTATTCCAAATTCATCCTGGTCATGCCATCCATTAGGAAAAACCACCCTCGTCAGAATATTGTTATCAACCTCTATTATGGACCTGTATTCTGAATCAGTCCCAGTTTTTGGATTAATATATCGCACATCCGCACAGTATGCCCCATTTAAAGATTGTGCTTGTGAAATAAAATATAGAAAGGTAAAATCATAAAGAAGTAAAAGTTTTCTCATATTGCGTATTTTGCTGGGTGTAAATAAATATCCTGAAAACTTGATACTTATATAACAAATATTTTATTCATTTAGTTCCATTCAGGGAACAAATATTTCATCAATAGCGTTAATTATTAAACCTGCCTATATTATGAAACCTTTAATACAAATTTGTGTAATACTTCTGTTACCAATTCTTTTATTTTGCCAAAATGTTCCTGACTCCATAATTGTTAAATCAAATAAAAAATGCGCCAAAGGAGTAACCAAATTTTCGATTGGTTATAAAAATGATGCCCTGGAATGTTTTAATGAAGCCATCGAATTAAATTCTAAGCATGATAAAGCTTATTTTTGGCGAGGTAAATTAAAACAATCAATTGGCGACTATGAAGGTGCATTAAATGATTATAAGACAGCTATCTTTTTAAATCCAAATGAAACACTTTATTATACGACAAGAGCGTTTTTTTTAGAAAGCCAGCTGGGCGATTATAAAGGTTCTTTACTTTGATTATTCCAAAGCAATAGAATTAAACCCGAAAAAAGGCTATCACTACTATAGTAGAGGCTTGTTAAAATTAAATTAAATGATGTTGCAGGTGCTTGTAACGACTTCAGAAAGGCTTATGAATTGGGAGAAATTAATGGATTCGAAATGATAAAATCGCATTGTAAATAAATTCACCAATTTCAATCTCATTCTGTTTATTTAGATAACTTATACTTAAAAAACATAACTATTACAAACATTGATTATCAGCCTGTTGTTTAGTCAGATGGTATTGATGTTTTTATTTTTTTAGCCCCTTCTTATTATAGAGCATGGAAATCAGCCCTATATGGAAACAATGGGAGCAAGCATAAAAGTTTTGACCATTTACGTTTTGCAAATGTTATGATGGCTTGTAAACATAACTGGCTTATTAATTATGATGATTATGAATATATTCGAGAATTATTTAGTTTTGCAAATATTTTTTGTTGGGATTTGAAATACGGAATGAGAAATGTAACAAAATATTCAAACCAAATAGGTAAAGAATTATTTATTTCAAATTATTTAACCAAGCTGCCTAAATAATCTATTGTTACCTTATCACTAAATGTTTATTTCTCAGCCAAAATCAAATTCCATATTTCACCCCATTTAACGTAATATGTCAATATTGCTTATTACTACATAATCCAAATGTATATCTATCAACCTGCATACACTTTTAACCTGTATTAAATACACTTTGAATGTGTGTATCTTTCTATTTTAGGTATATTTATGCGGCTAATTTTGAATGCCTATTTTATATTATTACAAAGCAGATAAATTAAGTGTCTTTGATGGGGGTGAGGAAATACGTTGACGGGAGGTCGAAGTGTTTTTTCTCGTCCCCAGTGTATGATTTCTGAATATGTTTTACTAATCTTTCATAATTGACCTAAGTTGAAATAATTATTATGATTATACATTATCAGGTATCAAGAATAATATTCAACTTTTCTTATTAGTTCAAAAATACTCACTAAACTGCAATTGGAAATTATGATAAGAAAAGTGCAATACCTAATAAGGGCTTGTTTATATAGCGTCTGAATGCTATTTTCATCAACCTAACATTTATTTTAAAACTGGATTTTTCTTTTTATATACCCCGCCATTATTTTCAGATTTAATAATGCAAAACTTTTGATGAAACCAAATTAGGGTAATTAATCCATAAAGCAAAAAAAAAAAAACACCACACAGCCCCCAACCCAAATACCCTTTTTTGTATATGACCCTATCCGCTGAATAACCCTTCAAAATAGATTATCTTTAAAAATAATTGCAATTTTTTTGCAATTAAAAAAGCGATTACAATTTAAATCATCGTAACCGCTTGATTATCAAGTAGCGTGAGGCGGGATTGAACCGCCGACCTCATGATTATGAATCATGCGCTCTAACCATCTGAGCTACCACGCCTTATTATTTCAGCCCGCAAAGATAAGATATTTTTGAAAATCCAATAAATCTTTTGTGAAAAAATGTTGTTAGTGATTCGCATTAATGAATATGAAACTTGATTGGTGATAAAATATTTTAGATTTCCCAATAAAAAAAGATCCGGCACTGATGTCCGGATCCCTGATTCATGCTAATATTATAAATCTATTCTAAAGTGCTTCAAAACGTGCCTGGAAGAACCTTAAATACTTAGGTTCATAAATCATCTTGAGGCCTTTTGCTGTATGTCTTTTTTCATAAAGTTCATTAACTGCATAGGCTGCAACATCAAAATGAGCCTGAGTATAAACCCTTCTTGGTACTGTCAATCTTACCAGTTCAAGCTTAGGATAATAGTGGTCTCCGGTATTCTTATTCCTTCCGGCAGAAACCATGCCTCTTTCCATAGCACGAACTCCTGATTCAACATACAGGTCGGCTGCAAGTTTCTGTGCAGGAAATTCAATCTGTGGTATATGTTCATAAAATCTCTTTGCATCAAGAAATACAGCATGCCCTCCGACTGGTTCAACTATCGGAATTCCTGCTTCTTTCAGAAGTTTTCCAAAATATCCCACCTGCTCTACTCTGAATGAAATATTTTCATCCCTGATTGCCTCTTCAATTCCACGGGCCATGGCCTCCATATCACGTCCTGCCAGTCCTCCGTATGTATGCAATCCCTCATAAACAACAACCATATTTCTCAATTCCTCAAACAAATCCCAGTCATTGACTGCGACGAACCCCCCTATATTCACAAGTAGGTCTTTTTTGCCCGACATTGTTGCTGCATCTGAATATGAACAGAATTCCTTATGAATCTCCGCAACTGTTTTGTTTTTATATCCTGCTTCTCGTTTCTGAATAAAATAAGCATTTTCCATATTTCTGGTTGCATCCAGAACTACCTTAATGCCATATTTTTTAGCTAACTCACTTACCTGTTTCATGTTTTCCATTGAGACAGGCTGTCCACCGGCCATATTAACGGGTGCTCCAACAGTTATATATGCTATTTTTTCTGCCCCTACTTTATTTATCAAATCCTGAAATTTCTGGATATCAACATTCCCCTTGAAAGGATGATCGCTGACCGGATTGTGTGCTTCATCAATGATCACATCAACAAAATTGCCACCGGCAAGCTCCTGATGAAGACGGGTTGTGGTGAAATACATATTCCCGGGCACATACTGGTCCTTTTTTATAAGACACTGGGACAACAGATTTTCTGCACCCCTTCCCTGATGTGTAGGTACCAGGTATTTATAACCATAATATTTTCTGACATTATCCTCTAGATAGTAATAGTTCTTACTTCCTGCATAAGCTTCGTCACCAAGCATAATTCCTGCCCACTGATAGTCACTCATAGCATTGGTTCCCGAATCGGTCAGTAAATCAATGTAAACATCCTCGGAGCGCAATAAAAAAGTATTGTATCCTGCTTCCTTTATTTTTTCCTCCCGATATTCCCTTGTTGTCATTTTCAGAGGTTCAACCATCTTTATCTTATATGGTTCTGCCCAGGGTTTATGTTTTGTCTGATTTTCCATAATATTGTTTATTTTTCTGATATTGCTTTAACAAATATAATTCCTGATTCTCACGAATATAAAACTAATGAATGTTCAATTTTTCACTAAACAGACATTAATGATATCCGGGCACGAAAATAAGTCTAATTGCTTATTATACAAAAGGAAATATCAATTTAGAATTCTAAAATGTACTACTTCTTAATAAGAAAAAATTTCTCTTCACTTATTAAAAAAATGATAATTTTTATTATGACCTCTTTTTAAAACCAATGATTGCCAAATCCACGGAAAGGCCATGGTATGCTTAGCAAAATTATCAGCAATGCAATGCCAAAATATATTCTCACTGTTTTATTCCATTTATCTGAAGGTAGTTTTCTGAGTTTAAAATACCCTATCATAACCAAATGATAAGCGATGAGCATTCCAAGTGTATGTTCAATCGTAAAAAAACGCAGCTTAGAGATACCCATAAAACCGGATTCAAAGCTTACTGCCGGACTTGTAAAATACAAAATTATTCCCAGTATTAGCTGAACAGAGAAAATCAAAAATGTAAGCAAAGTCCAGTCAATTCTTTTTTTTATTTCTCCTGTAATATTATGATCCTTTATTATTACATAGATCATCATAAGCAGCAAAATCCACCTTAACCCCGAATGTGTGTGTAAAAGTATTGTGTGCATAGTTATAGTTTAAAAAATTTAATAGTTTGGGTTGCTATATCATCAGTAATACGCAAGTAACAAGGCTGACAAACCATTTGTTCAGTGTCAAACCTGAAAATCTTGTCCTCTTTTTTGTATCTGCTGCCCTCTTCAAACAATTTCATCCCCTTGTTATTGAATATTTCAAAATTAAGTCTGCCCGAATTAAGCAATCTGTCAATTTCAACATAAATATCATCAGAACACGGGTTTGGAAATATGTTGATCCGCATTAATTCACTTTCGTCTTTAGTTGAAATATAATTGTTGTCCAAAATAAACCTTACCACAGGAGACCACGGTCCTGTACCTCCCTCATTTACTCCGGCTACTCTCGAATATAACCATGTTTTTGTCATGGGATTATAATATGATGTACCGGTTCCGCTTTGAACGGTTTCTTCTTTTATGGTATTTTCAAAATTTTCGATATCTGCAATCTGCAAAATATATGCTTTGGCTCCTTGTGAAGGATACCATGAAAACTGTATGTAATCAAGCTCTTCGCTTAATATAGAATTATCCTGAGGAAATATTATCTGTGTTGCATCAGGTAAAGGAATGAATGTTTTAAATCTGTTAACCTCAGACCATTTGCTTTGACCGGAAATGTTGATTGCCTTGATCCTTACAAAATATTCTGTTGCTATGTCAAGTTTTTTTGTAATCCTGAATTTTTGCTGAACGTCTATTACAGTATCTACTACATTATATATGTCAAATGAATACTCGCTTTTTGAAATCTGAAAATGCAGTTTTTCAGTACTCTGACTGTATGAGAATGTAAACTCAGGATAAAGTTCTATGTTTTCTGAATTGTCTGGTGGATTTGTTATTTCTGGTGTTCCGGGATATTTTGTTTTAAGCTTCCTCACTTCTGAATAAGGGCTGTAACCTCCAATATTCGATGACCTTACTCTCCAGAAATAATCCTTTTCCCCCTCCAGATCCAAATCTTTTAAACTATACTGAGTATTTTTAGTTGAAGTTTCCCTTTCATTATCCCGAAAATCATTGTAGCATGATACTTCAATATGATAATTGCCAGCAGATGCAGATCCTGACCATATCAGTTTTTCATCAGCATTTACGAGAGCTTCATTTTGGGGGCTTAATAAAACTGGTGCTTCCGGTTTTTCAACTTTATACATTACCGAGGGATCTCCTGCTCTCCAGTATCGGTTATAACTGACAACACCTACATGAAGATTGTCAAAAATCATATTATCATCCGGGATAAGGTGATTTTCAAATACTACATCTATCAGGTTTTTGCCTGTATAGTAATTTGCTGTGTCAGAAAGATCAGTTATCACATATACTGCATATCTGTTTTCTGTATTTTCTCCATCCCAGGCAATATTTAACAAACCGCTGTTTTGATCTTTTTCAATCCTGACATTCTGAGCCTTTTCGGGTTTTATAGGGTTTTTCCAGATTTGTTCAGGAATTACAGATTTAAAAAAGTAAGAATTTTCATATACATATTTTTTAAGATTTCTTACCCTTTCGAAATCTTTTGCCCGAAAATAAACGCTGCCCTTTGCCCCTTTTATTGAATTCTGACGCACTATGTTAATCTGTTTAACAATTTCTTCCAGAGTCCAGCCGGCTACTAACATCGATTCTAAATTGGAAAAATTTACAATGTCTTTATAGTCATCGTAAATCAATGAAAAATCAAACAGTGAAGAAGGACTATTGTCACTTAATCTGTATATGCCATGCCCTGCATAAACATGACGATTTTTTAAAAACACTTTATCTGCCCACCAGGGCAATAACTTGCCAAAATCCTGGCTTCCTCCTGTTGGCCAGTACAACTGAGGGACAATATAGTCAACTGTGCCCTCATTAAGCCATGCCAGCGGATCACAATATATCACATTATAGGCATCAAGCCCTACAATTCCGGAAGGATTCATATTATTTCCATATATTCCGAAAGGACTTACACCAAAACTTATGTATGGTTTTATTACTTTTATAGTGTCATAAACCTCTTTGATCATTTTATTTATGCTTCCTCTTCTGAAATCACCAATAGTGGAGTATTGGCTACCATAAGTCAGATAAGTTGAATTATCAAGGTTGGACGGAGTGCCATCATATGAATAAAAATAATCATCGAAATGTATCCCGTCTACATCATATTTACTGATAATATCACCTGCTATTTGCCTGATATATTTCTGAACTGCAGGTAGTCCGGGATTAAGAATCTTCTTTCCATTTGAATATACCAATGCCCATTCTGGATGTTCTTTGTAAATATTTGTTTCAGCATAATAATTACCTCCATCGGTAGTTGATACATTGATCCTGTATGGATTAAGCCACGCATGAAGTTCTATTCCCCGCTTATGACATTCTGCAATCGCAAAACTTAAAGGATCGTAACCCGGATCAGAACCCTGAGTTCCAGTCAGATATCTGCTCCATGGCTCATAGGAGGAATTATACAATGCATCACACTCTGTCCTGACCTGGAAGAAAACCGCATTTATATTGATTTTCTTTAATGAATCAATCATACTTATAAAAGACTGCTTCTGGTTCGAAGCATCCTGACTTATTCCCGGCCAATCCAGATTCAGTACTGTGGCAATCCAGACTGCTCTTAATTCTCTGTCTTCGATTTGTTGCGATTGCAATGTGGGTATCAAAGCAAAGTTAAATGTCAATAAGAAAATAAGAATTCTCATAATAGTTTATATTTGCAAAATATATAATTGATATCTTTTTTCGTTAACTCAATAGTCAAAGATAAGCTAATATTTTCAAGGTTTCCGTTTAATCTTTATTTTTTTATTCGGATAGTATTTATAAAAGTCAAAAAAATGAAAAAACTTATATTTTTAGTTTTCATTGTATCCTTTCTTGCAGGATGCAAAGATAATAACAAAGAAAAGGAGAATTCTTCAATTATACCAAAAGATGCCGGTATAGAACAATTGAATAGCCTTATTGCAAAAAATCCTGGAGATCAGGGTTTGCTTTTTGAAAGGGCTAAATACTATTACAAAAATGAACTTTATGATAAGGCAATTGAAGAATTGAATACAATTATGAAAATTGATTCCCTCAATCCTGACTACTACCATCTGTTATCTGATGCCTATATGGATTCTGCTCAATCACGATTCGCTTTAAGTACATTGAAAAAACTTATTAATATATATCCTGACAGAATTCCCAGTCTTCTGAAACTATCTGAACTGTTTTTTATAGTAAAGGAATACGACAACTCCATAACAACGGTAAACAATATTCTGTATCTTTCTCCAAATAATCCTGAAGCATATTTTATGCTGGGTGTCAATTTCAGGGAAATGAAAGAACTGGCAAAAGCAAAAAACAGCTTTAAAACAGTTGTCGAAAATAATCCGGAACATGTCGATGCATGGCTTCAACTGGGACAGATAGCCGAAGAACAGGGAGACAGTATTGCAATCACTTACTATAAGAATGCCATAAAAATTGATACTAACAGCACTGAAGCATTGCATTATCTTGCTTTTTATTATCAGAATCACAAAAGGATTGATGAAGCTCTGAAGATATACAGAAAAATGAGTGTATTAAATCCAAATAATACCAGTTCCTATTTTAATACCGGTCTTATTTACTTGAAAATGGATTCACTGCCCCAGGCTTATAACAATTTCAATCTTCTGGTCAATATTGCCAGAGGTAATCCGAAAGCATATTATTACAGGGGACTTGTCAGTTATATGAATGGAGAGCAGGAGAAAGCAAGAGCTGATTTTGAACAGGCCTTGAAAATCAATCCAGAATACACCGATGCAAAATCAATGATAAAAAAACTAAAAAAAGGTAAATAATGAAGATTTTTTGCGTAGGAAGAAACTATATCGACCATGCCAGAGAGTTGAATAATGCTGTTCCGGAGGAACCTGTAATTTTTATGAAGCCACCTACTGCACTTCTGAGGAATGGGAAACCATTTTTCATTCCTGCATTTTCTAACGATATTCATTATGAAACAGAACTGATCGTAAAAATATCTAAAAACGGCAAGCACATCGAAAGTGAGTTTGTAAAAAACTATTACGATGAATTGACCGTAGGGATCGACTTCACAGCCCGTGATGTGCAAAATAAACTGAAAGAAAAATCTCTGCCGTGGGAACTTGCAAAAGGATTCGACTTTTCGGCTGGAGTTGGTACCTGGATTGAATTCACAAAAGAGATGAAAAAATCCAGCATCAGTTTTAGACTTGACATAAATAGAAAAACAGTCCAGCAGGGCAATAGCAGCGATATGATATTTTCCATCGATTCTCTGATAATGTATATTTCAAAGTTTTTTAAACTTCAGGCAGGTGATTTAATTTATACAGGCACTCCTGCCGGAGTTGGAAGTCTAAAAACAGGAGATGTGCTTGAGGCTTTTGTCGGGGATGAAAGTTTGTTTTATTGCGAAATACGATAGATCATTCTTTGTTGGATTTCTTTATATTTTCTTCTTTCTTATCGGTATTTAACGGCAATATTTTGATTTTCACAGGAGAAATATCGTCCTTGTCCCTGGGCCTGTAATCGCCCATCCAGTTGAAACCCGATAGCTTCTGTGGATTTAAAACCTCCTTTCTAATTGGAATAAGGTCGGATGTCGGATCCCCGTGGAATTTAATGTTCTTTATCTTATTATTTTTAAAATCAAAATCAATCGAACTGCTAACTGTTTTTACTGTACCGGTCAGGGCTTTTTTCTCATCTTCCATATGGTAGATAGCTTCGGCATTTCCGTTTATAATCATAGTCTTTATTGTGTCATTTTCAAAAAAAGCATTTATTTCTGTCCCTTTTATCTGGTTATAAAGATTCAATGCTATCAGATTATTGATAAATCCGTTATCTCTGGCAAAAAGCTTTTCAATTCCTCCCTTTTTCATCCATATACTGATCGTATCACCTGATATCTGGGTATCCTCAGACCATAAAAAAGGATTATTGTATAAAACGAACAATGAATCCTTTGAATATTGCATTAAAGAATCTGCAATGGCCTGGTAGCCTTTGTTATATATCCTTACATTGTTGAACAATCTGATCTGGGTGGTAGTATCTGTTCCTGAAATCATCCTCATTTTCTCTAAGGTATCGGCAGAAATGTAGGTTGTATCTGATTCCGAATACGATATCAGTCTCAAAAGTGTAGTACTGTCTCCATAACTAAGAAGGTAATCCGCAGATTTATTAAAATCACTGAAAGCAGAATACAAAATTATTCTTGAAGATGTGTCAATAAACACTACTTTACCTTTAGCATAACCTAATTTTGATTTGCTGTTGTAAAAAGTATTATCGGCAGTGACATTAATAGATCCGTCTTTAATTGTAGACCGGCCTACTGAAATAAAACTTTCTGTTTTCTCATTGTATATGAGAATTTCACCTTCTGCTTCCTGATCCTTATCTTTATATCTGGCATTCCCGATCAAAGTATTGACTTTAGTCTTATTATCCCTTCTTATCGTATCTGCACTTGCAATTTTATCTTTCTCTGCATATCTGGCATGTCCGGAAAGTATATACATATCGATAGCTTCAAAATATTCAAGCTTGTCTGAAAGAGCATTTACCGTTCCTTTTACATATTTAATGTTTTTCCTAAACTCTGCGTTCCTGTTTTTAATATCATAAAATCCTCCTTCACAATATATTTTTGAACTATCCTGATCGATATAAGTAGGAGCAATATAATATGCTATCCTGTTTTTTGAGTCATACATTATTGAATCAGTTCTCAGGTTGAATTCAGGGTCTTTTATCGTAACATTGCCGTAAAAATACATAATATCGGCATTTATATTATAAATTCCCCTTTTAGAGCTCAATATTGATTTTTTCTGTTTCATTCTCGCCCCGGTATCATATGTGGCTATTTTATTTTTTACATCATAATTAAGAATTTTAGTGACTATTTCCTTATCGTTGTTTTTTAGTAAAACTTTTCCTATGAGTTTTGCTTTGAGAGAATCTCCGTTGTAGTATAGAGTATCACCAAAAATTTTAAGGGAGTCACCCTGCAACATTGAAACATTTCCAAAAGCATACAGTGTATTATTTTTCAAAATTGCTGTATCACAGAAGAAATAGGAGTTAGCATGAAAAACCTTTACATTTCCGTTCAGATACCGCAAAAAATCGGTTTCTGAGGTAACCACTTTCATATTGTCAGCGTTGTTAATAAGTATCGGATCAGATTTACCCTGATTTATTTTGTTTTGAGCAATCGAATAATAGTTAGGCAAGACTAAAAATGCTAAAATCAAATAGATCTTATATAATTCCGCAAAATACCTGTTGTTCAATTTAAAAATTTAATTAGCAAAATTGGTAACTGTCACAGATTAATAATGCTATTTGGTCAAAAAAATTGTAATTTCTGAAAATTATCTGATGTATATGAGAATAATAGTAACTTTAAACACTATATATTAAAGCTCCATAATATGGTTCTGATGCAATTTTTTGATAATTAATTTTGATATCTTTGTATGTCATTATTAATTTTGAAAAAAATCATTATGTCTTATAGTTTTTTAATCGGGCTTTCCGTGATATTTTTAATACATTTTCATTATTCCTGTACTCCGGTCTATATTCCTACTGCTGTCAATACTCCTCTGTTCAGCGAGAAAGGTGAGTTTCAGGCTGGCGGTAGTTCAAGCCTCTTCAGTAGCACTGATTTTCATACGTCATATTCTTTAACAAACAATTTAGGTGTAATTGGAAACGGAAGTTATTTCAGTTTTGGCAACTTGCTGAATGACAGCCATTTTAAATCGTATTTTTTTGATATTGGCCTCGGGTATTATAAAAAGATAGACAGGAACTCTGTATTTGAAACTTTTGCAGGTTGTGGAGCCGGAAGAATAGAGGGTGATTTTATCTTTAATGAACACAATATAAAGTTAAGTCCCAAAAAATTCTATATATATCCTACTTTAGGCCATTTCTCAAAATATTTTGACTCGGCTTTCAGCATGAGATTTTTATCATACCACTATTTCTTTGATAACACGAATAATATAGATTTTTTTGTGGAACCGGTTGCAACGGGAAAAATTGGATATAAAAATCTTAAATTCAATATTCAAATAGGATATTCCTTCAAAATGGACAACAATGAATTTATAGTTTATTATCCTTTGATGTTTTCAATTGGCGCACAAATTAATTTTAAAAACAAGAAATATAACGAGGATTTGGAAGAGCCCGGATTTTTTAAATGATCTCAGGGTTTCTTATAATATGCTAGTTTTTTATCATTTGATAGTTCAAAACTCGCTTTAATACCGATTCTGTTGGAATTTTTATCATAAAGGTCTTCAAAGGAGATACAATTTACATGATCTGTGTAAAATATATGATTATACGGATTTCTGTCAGCAATGGCATAAACAAATCTTCTTGCGTTATTTAATTTTGTACTGTAGATGAAGTCTCTCATTTCCTTAGACCAGTATACCTGGTTGAATTCTCCGATAACTATCAATGCTTCATTTCTGATATTATTTACGATATCAGTAAGATTTACTACCTGATTTTCCTTTATATTACCGGTCATTTCAAATGGAAGTATATATGGAAAAAGTATGTTTACCGGTTTATTGTAAATCATAAAACCGATACTGAGCTGAGGATAAGCTCCAAGATAAATAGTATCGCAAGTTAAAATATCATATTTTGAGAATATCAGCTTACTGTTGAAATCTATCCTGTTTAATTCACCTGAAAACGGATAATCTTTCTTTAGCTTGGTTTTAAGAAACTTATTAAGATCAGGAGGAATTTCTCCTACAGATATAATATCGGCTTCTGAATTTAGTATATCTTTTAATAAGCCCGTTCTGTCTTCTCCATATTCTTCAGCATTATAATGAAAAATGTTGAAAGTATAATTACCGTTATTTTCCGATGAATACATCAGGTTATTATTTGAAATGCCTTTCAGATAAAACGTAAGAATTGCAGCACTAAAAAGACTGAAATATATCAAACTTGTATTTTTTAGCAACATAAAAAACATTCCCAGGCCAACCATTGCTATAATTACCCAAAGTGTATTATCATAAAAAAAAGTAAACAATGGCCGATCAATATCGGGCTGGATTATAATAATAATCAGCAGTGAAATAATACATAACCTGTATAAAAAATCTATTGCTTTCTTCGACCTCATCAACATCTTGTTTATTTTAACTTATGAGCAACAACAAACGGTTTTTTTCCTCCTTTTGATGTGCCGTTCTCTCCGACTATTTTGAATAGTAAAATATAAATACCAACTGGAACTTTTTTGTCGTCAACAAACCCATCCCATGTTATAAAGCCATTTTTTCCTAAAGTTTCGTTATTTACAAGTTGATTTATAAATCTCCCTTTAGAATCATAAATCACGGCATTAAGTAAATATCCTTCTTCGGCCAATTTGTACTCAATCTCCAGTTCATCTTCATATCCGTCATCATCAGGTGAAAAAATTCTCTTTGTCAGGAACAATCCTTCTTCCTCAATCTTCAATTCATAATATCCCGAATTGATAAACCCGGGAGTTGCCCCGCCGGCCAGTGTTGAACATGAAGTCCAGTTAAACCTGTCATTGGTTCTGACCAGAGGATTTTTCCTTTCGAGACTTATTCCCTCGTCATCATCTAAAAAATCCGAATGCATATCGCTATTATAATCAAAAGAATCAATCATGATACTCTCTGACACCGAATTCAATCTTATCAAACTTACGTTGCCTTTGTCATCATTCAAAGCCGGCATACTTGTTTCAATAAAAATAATACTATCCGGGACATAATAATTTACAACAATGTCGGCAGGATCACTTGTAATACACGCATAATCTCCTTTTCTTAAAATCTGATCTTCTTTAAGTATCACATTTTTATTTGTTGACGAATTAGAAATCATTAACCCTTTTAAATTGATAAATTTTTCTGACTTATTTAAAATTTCTATAAAATCACTTCCATCTGAAAATGGATTGAATAGCACTTCATTTATTATCAGATCTTCCTTTTCGGCATTTTCTATAAGATAAAAATCAGCTTTTGAGTTAAGACATGTATTCCCCAAAAAATCTTCGACACCTGATACATACATTGAGTAAATCCTTCCTCCTGAAAACTCATCTTTATATTTTAAAATCACCTTATTGGGAAATAAAGTATCATTTAAAATCTGCTCAGGGAAAATATTGACAGATTGAATTATATAATTGCCATTATTATAAATACTTGTTTCCTCAATCGGTTCGTCAAAAATTAATTCCAGGGTTTTTTTGTCTGTCATACTTATGCTTGTCAGAGATGGTGCCTTTTTATCCGGTTTATATTCTTTAATGTAAATATCGTCAAAAAAGAATTTGTCCTTTCTTGTTGAAGTATAGATACACTGAATTATGAAATAGCTACCTGAAAAGTTAAATTGATTATCCTTGATTAAAAAATCCTGAGAGAAAAAATTATTATTTATTTTGGTATAAAAATTCCAAACTCCTAATCCATTCTTTGTGATTCTGATAAATGCAGCGGCCGGGGCATCAGAAAAAATACCCGGATTGCCAGAACCCAGAAGGGAAGATATTCCGTTTACTGTCAGATAAAACTTGAGATTATCAAGAGATCCGTTCTCGCCAATTTCGATAAAATATCCATTTGCTTTAGAAATATCTGTTTTGTCTGACATTAAATAAATCCTCAGTTTATTTGAAACGGATGGACTGAAATCCATTTTGAAATATAAACCCAGCTCGAAACTGTCAGGAGCACTATACTCTGTGTACAACAAGGAACTACCTCCGTCTGGAGCATCCAGCTGAAGCTGGTACAGATTATTTGTTATAAAATTCTCGGGATTACCCCGCCACTCTGGGTTGATGTTTATATCACCATCCGAAAAATTATCATTAAACTGGGAGATCAAAGGAAATGACCCAAATACAAGCGAAAAAAATGATACTATTAAAAAAATATAAAATGACTTTTTCATAGCCTTAAATTTATTTTAACAGCATAAAACTAACATATTTTTTTTGAAAATTATAAAAATATCTAAAACTTAGTGCTTATTTTAACATTTGGAAAGAAAAAAGATGTCATATACTATTTTCTGTTCTCTTCCCTTTTTAGTTGCCTTGAATTCACTCGTATCAATTATCTTTTTCCTGTCTAAAAGGTCTTTTCTTCTGTTTTCAGCGTATTTGCCGGCAAGTATTGGCATATCCAAATCTTTTCCGTTTAAATGCCGGTGAAAACATACAATCAGAAAATCTGCCATATCATCAGGATGTGATAAACCAATTTGTCTGAGCTTATATTCCAACCGGGAACCTTCATAAAAATACCAATTGACTGTCATCCATCTTCCAATTCCAAAATGCAACTTGCGGTCTATACCTTCTTCGGGAGCATTTTTAAATTTTTCAATTGATTCGGGAGGAGAGAGTTCTTTAAGTCTTTTAACAGCATCTTCAACATCCGATGGAATGTAAACTCCATTAATTGAAGCTCTTGATCTGTTTTGCTCTGTCATATTCCGTATCTCAGTAGTGTCTTTCAAATAATGCTCCGGGTCTGCTCCCTGGGAATAAACAGCGGAGGAAAATAGTATGAAATTGACTACTGAAATTAAAAAAAAGTACTTTCTGCTCATAAAACATTGATTGTCTTAACCTAACGTTCCAATTTTACATTTATTTTAAATCAAATTCATTATCATAACATCAAATCTTTCGGCACGGGTTCGCCTATATTTGAAACTATAGCAATACAATTGCAACTATTTTTGTATAACAATGTATTTTTGCTGCCCTGAATAAATTAAAATGAGAAAATTTTTGATATTTCTTGGAACTATACTGTTTTGGTATTTATATTTTGTAGCAGCAAGAATACTTTTTTTGCTTTATAATTACAGTTTTTCTTCAGAGTTAAGTCTACATGAAATAATAATGACTTTTGTTAAAGGATTTAAACTCGATCTCAGTTTTGTTTCTTATTTCAGTGTTTTGACTTCATTTATATTTGGATTATTTTTCTTTTTGAATGGCAAAATACTTTATAAAATAGTGTTTTATTATTTTTCTTTTATAGCAGTAGTTTTGTCTCTGGTTACAATAGCAGATTGTGAATTATACCGATTTTGGGGTTTCAGGCTGGACGCAACACCTTTGCTTTACTTAAAAAATCCGGGGGAGGCGATGGCTTCAACATCATTCTCGTTATTTGTTTTTCTCATTATTTTTACATTTTTTATCGTGTTTATTACCCTATTCACTATAAAAAAAATATTTAAAAAACAGTTTTTATTACTTGGTAAGGGTCACTTTAGCGAATTACCATTGTATCTTTTAATGATTGTTGGATTTGTTGTTCCCATCAGGGGTGGCCTTGGATTAGCTCCATTAAATGCCGGAAATGCGTATTTCAGCCACAAGCCTTTTGCAAATCATGCTGCAATAAATACTGCCTGGAATCTCAGTAAATCACTTCTTGAACTTTCTGATCCCGATCCTTTTATCAACAAAATAAACCGGAGTGAAGCCGAAAAAATTGTTCAGTCAATGAATCCTGTTAATACTGACAGGACTAGGCTACTGAAGACTAAAAGACCAGATATTATTATACTTGTGCTGGAAGGTATTCCAGAACGATTGATAGATACTGTAATAAACGGGATCGAGATTTGTCCCAATTTGAATAGTCTTAAGTCAGAATCTATTTATTTCAACAGATTTTTTGCAAACGGTGACAGATCAGAAAAAGGTCTGGCTTCAATTTTCAGCGGATACCCAAACCTTGCACACACAAGTGTGATGAAATATCCTGAAAAAACGCAAAAACTCGGTTATTTATCGAAAGAATTGATAAAACATCATTATGCTGGCATCAGTTTTTACTATGGAGGCAATATCGATTTTGCCAATATGCGGTCATATTTCATCAATGGGGGCTTTAATGAATTGATAAGTATGAATGACTTTAACAAAAAGCTTTACAACTCAAAATGGGGAGCTCATGATGAATATGTTCTTAATAAATGGTTTGAAGATTTAGAAAAACTTAAAAGTCCTTTTTTTAGCAGCTGTTTCACTCTTAGCAGTCACGAACCTTTTGAAATTCCTGATAAGGCGGTTATAAAAGGAAATGATGAGAACTCCAAATTTATAAGCTCGGTGCACTATACAGACAAATGCGTGGGTGATTTTATCAGAAAAGCACAAAAAAGCGACTGGTGGGATTCCACACTTATCATAATCGTTTCCGATCACGGACACAGATTTCCCGGGGAAGTTCCTTACTATTCTCAGGACAAATTCCATGTTCCCATGTTCTGGACAGGAGGAGCAATAGCTGCCAAAGATACGATCATCAGAAAAACCGTCTCACAAATCGATATTATACCCACATTGCTTTCTCAGATGGGTATCAAACCGGATAAATTCCGCTTTGGACATGATTTTTCAAATAAATATCAATACGGCATGGTGTTATATTGCTTCAACCTTGGATTTGGATTTATAAGCGACAATTCATCGTTTATTTACGATGTCAAGGGCATGCAAACAATTGAAGAAAGCAGTAAATTGTCAGTAAAAATTAAAAATCAGGCATTTTCTCTTTACGATGTTATACATTATGATTTTACTGAAAAATAACAAAATTAAAATATTAATTAAATCAAAATAAGGTAAGCTTTAATTTAAGTTTTTTCAGATTTGGAACATCAGCAAGAAAAAATAATATCCTTGTGCTGAAACATAATGGGTTTCGAGGAGTTTCTTATACAAGATTCACCAATTTTGCTTCAGTGTATATTAGTGTTAATTTTAATTATATTAATTTATTATCAATGAAAAAGTTTGTATTATTATTTGCTATTATTTTATTTACGTCTTCTTTTTATGCTCAGACTGCAGGAACTCTAATTGTTACTACTACCACCAGCGAGGTAGGTGGAAGTTATAAACCTAAAAATATTGTAGCTGTATGGATTCAGGATAGCTCAAACAATTTTGTAAAAACACTTCTGGCTTATGCAGAAGAGAGAAAGAAATACCTGACAGGCTGGAAAACAGTAACAACAAGTGCCGGATCTCCATATAATATTGTAGATGCAATTTCCGGAGCAACCAGAACCTCACATGCCACAAGAAGTTGCACCTGGAATGGTACAAATGTAAATATTCAGGTGGTACCAGATGGAACATATACGATAAAAATGGAAATTACTGATCAGAATGGAACTGGAAGATCTGGTACTTTTACTTTTGTCAAAGGTCCGAATCCTCAAACCATCACACCTGCTAACATCCCGAGTTTTTCAAATATTAGCATCAACTGGCAACCAACAACATCTGCAGTATCTGAAGAGTTATCGGATTTGATCAGTATTTATCCAAATCCTGTGACTTCAAAAGCTATAATTTCCGGAATTGAGCTTAAGTCCGTCGAACTTATGACACTGAAAGGGGAGTCTGTTTTTACGGGTAAATCCAACATCATGAATTTGAATGGCCTGCCTGCAGGCATTTACATAGCCCGGATAGAAACAATAAAAGGGATAGTATCTAAAAAAGTTATCAAAGAGCAATAGACGCGGGTTTTAATTTATTTTTCTTTTTGCATTCAGCCACACAACCAAAGTGATAAAATTATAATCTTATTGATAACTACAATAAGTATTGCAATGCGAAATGATAGTTAAAAAACTGATCTCCGGGATATTGTAAAAGAATAGAAGTATTCTTTCTTTATCAAAGGGATCATAACTGTGTTTTAATTTATTAATTATTAAAACCATAAACTATGAATTTCGATTATGTTAATAAATATCCTGAGGTTGATCCTTTCAGATACCGACGATCCCTTATTTTGCTTGGGTTGGTGATCTCTCTTTTCCTTGCTTTTATTTTGTTCAATATGACCACTACCGCAGAAAAAACTAAATATTTATCAGGAGGTGAAATCTTTACAGGATTGGAATTCTCACCTCCACCAACCATGGACGAAAAACCCAAACCCAAATTACCTCCACCTGTAGCCGTTGAATTAGTACCTGTAGCTGATATAAAAGGAAGTCAGGAAAATCTCGACTTTCTGCGTACCGATATCGATGTTAATGATCAGGTTTCCTATTATCCTGTGGATACAATATGGAAAAAAAGCCATGACATTCCTGTTGCTGATGTTAATACAGGAGTGTCAGAACCAATAATTATTGCAGAAATAATGCCGCGTTTTCCCGGATGTGAAGACCTTCCAACAAATCAGGAACGTGACTACTGTGCACAACAGAAACTTATGGAATACATCTATAAAAATCTCAGGTATCCTGCTCTGGCAGCAGAAACAGGTGTAGAAGGCCGGGTTACAATCAGGTTTGTTGTGACCGAATACGGCAATGTAGAAAATGTTGAGATATTGAGAGATATTGGAGCAGGGTGTGGAGAAGAAGCCAAAAAGGTGATAGAAAACATGAATACCTTTGCTGAAAAATGGATTCCCGGCCGTCAGGGAGGCAGGAAAGTGAAAGTGTTCTTTACATTACCTGTTGTATTTGAGCTGAAAAAATAAAGGTAAATGTAAAATTAACAGTATCCCCTGGTGATTTACTAAACTGAGTGTGCAGCAAGAGGTCTGGCAGTAACTGTGCTGACCGCAGAGTCAGTAAGACCTTTGCTGCGGGGATTGTAAAACAATAATAAACCACATCATTCTACCAGTCCATACTTCCGGTATTCATGCCAAAAATCCAATGATTTTCGAGTGTTCCTTTTTCAGATAATTAACCTTACTTAACCTGATGTCTTCCTGTAACTCCAGATAGCAAGCAAATTGATGATAAAACCATAAATTAGCATCACTCCGAAATGCAATTTCACATCTGCAAAAGTACTGCCTTTGAGGAGTACCATTCGCATAAACTCGATAAAATAACGTATCGGATTGAACAATGTAAGCTTTTGAGCCCAGGGAGGCATGCTCTCGATCGGAGTGAAAAGTCCGCTCATAAGTATGAAAATCATCAGAAAAAACCAAGCAAGAAACATTGCCTGTTGCTGTGTATTGGTAAATGTAGATATTAGCAGTCCCAATCCGAGTACTACAGGCAGATATACAAGAGTAAAGGCATAAACGAGCCAGATGCTGCCCTCAAAATGAAGATTGAAGACCAGTTTAGCTATCAGTAATCCGAAAGTGAGTTCCAGGAAGCCTATAAAAAAGAAAGTTAGGAGCTTACCTAGTATAAACTCATGCTTTCTCATGGGAGTAACATTCAACTGCTCTATCGTTCCGATTTCCTTTTCCCTGACTATAATTATTGCTGAAATAAATCCGCCAACAAGCGTGATAAGCAAAACAAGAATACCGGGAACCATAAAGGTGGAATATTCCATCTCCGGATTGTACCAGAAAGAATATCGGATATCTATCGGCATGACAATTGTTTTACCCGTCAGATTAGCCAGAACTTCTGCATTGAATCCATTTATTATCATCGAAGAATAAGCATTTGCTATGCCGGCTTTCATTCCATTAACGGCATCAATTTTGAGACTGACTGGCGATTTTTCTCCTATAATCAGGTTGTGTTCAAATTTTTCCGGTATTTCAATTATAAGATCTGTCTTTCTTTGCATAAGCATTTCATTCCCTTCTGCCGGATCAAAAGTTGTATTTACGATATTAAAATAATCCGATGAACTGAATTTTGATATCAATTGCCGGGATAAGCTGCTATGATCTTTATCGATAAGCAGGAGATTCAGGTGTTTTACCTCAAAGTTGGCTGCATGACCCAGTATTATTAATTGAAGTATTGGCATTCCAAACAGCATTGGAAGGATAAGCTTGTTTCTCCTGATCTGTAATAATTCCTTCTGTAAAATGTATAATATCGTTCTCATACTATTTTTTTATTCCAGTCTGGTTTTATAATTTTTAACACTCAGGGCAATGAAGAAAATCATCATTCCGACAAGAATCAGTGTTTCAATGATGACATTGCCTAAATCAGCTCCTTTGATCATTACACTCCTGATGATTATAAGAAACCACTTTGCGGGAATTATATGACTGATATATTGCAATATTTGAGGTAAACTTTCAGTAGGATAAATAAATCCCGACAGGATAATTATCGGCAACAACAAACCCAGCATAGATATCAGTAGTGCGTTCTGTTGAGTTTTTACCTTAGTTGATATCAAAATACCGAGAGCAAGAGAAGTAATTATAAACAAAATGATCTCAAGCATCAACAAAATATACTGCCCAACTACCGGCAATCCAAAGACAAATATTCCAAGCAATATTATCGTTACCGCATTAAAAAATGAAAGCAGGATATATGGCAATACTTTACCGATAATAACCGTAACAGGCCTGACCGGAGAAACCAGTAAAACCTCCATGGATCCCTTTTCTTTCTCCCTTGCAATTGATATCGAAGTCATCATTGCTGATATCAGCATCAGTATTATGGTGATAGTACCCGGCACAAATAAGTAAACTCCCTTTAGCTGTGGATTGTATTCCATCCGCGTTATTATTTCAATTCCTCCGGCTAAATTGCTGGTTTCGACATATTTTTTCTGGTAATCACCGACTATCGCACTTATGTAACTTATCAGGGTGGTTGCAGTATTAGGATCAGTAGCATCAGCTATGATCTGTATTTGCGGAACTTCTTTTCTGTTAAGTTTTTCAGAAAATTTTTCATCAAAAATAATTGCAAGTTTAATTTTTCCCTTGTGAAATGATTCTTCAATCTGTTTTACATCTGTGAGATACTCGTCCAGTTTGAAGTACTCAGATGCGAGCAGTTTGTTGCTTATTTCCCTCGTTACATTATCTTTTGATATGTCAAGAATAGAAATTTTTGCATCCTTTATTTCGGTGGTAATGGCAAATCCGAATATGATTACCTGTACTATCGGCATTCCAATAAGGATAATAAGCGAACGTGTATCACGAATGATATGATAAAACTCCTTTTTTACAAAAGCCCAAAGTACTCTCATTGTTTTTTTTATTTTCAGTTATCGCTGTTGACGGTTCATCGGTTGTCTGTTAGACCGTTTTAATTTTACATTTTTAATTTCAAAATCCTTTAATCATCTTATCCTACAAATCTTAGTTCAGACCATTTTTCATTTTTAGTTTTTCATTTTTAATTCTCCCGCAGATACGCAAACCAAAAGAACATTTTTCACTTTTAGTTTTTAATTTTTCATTATTCACTTTTCCCTTCTCTGGTCAGTTTAATAAATACTTTTTCCATATCATCAACATTATTCTCTTTTTTCAGATTATAGGGTGTATCAAGGGCTTTAATATAGCCATCAACCATTATTGATACGCGATTGCAGTACTCGGCTTCGTCAAGGTAGTGTGTAGTTACAAAAACTGTGGTTCCGGCTCTTGATGTTTTGTAAATAAGTTCCCAGAATTGCCTTCTGGTGATCGGGTCTACTCCGCTTGTTGGTTCATCGAGAAATACTACTGGCGGATCATGTACCAAAGCCACTGAAAAAGCAAGTTTTTGTTTCCACCCCAGAGGAATGTCTCCGACGAGTTTATCCCTGTAATCATACATTCCAAGATCGGTCAGCATCATTTCGGTTTTCTCAGCGATCTTCTTTTTTGCCATTCCATAAATACCTGCATATAATCTTATGTTTTCAAAAACTTTAAGATCGTTATACAGGGAAAACTTCTGACTCATGTAGCCAATGTTGAACTTTACCTTTTCAGGATATTTTGCCACATCGTAACCTGCAACAACTGCTTTTCCTGAAGTTGGTACAGACAATCCTGTGAGCATTCTCATTGCAGTTGTTTTACCTGCCCCGTTTGCACCAAGAAAACCAAAGATCTCTCCTTTGTCAACTTCGAATGAAATATTATTGACCGCCACAAAATCTCCGAATTTCTTTGTCAGATTTACTACAGTAACTATTTTATCGGTTTTTTCCTTCATCATGAAAATGACATTTTTTCTATAAAACAATCCTCAATGTTGGCATTGATCACTGTAACTTCCGTCTTTTGTCCGGATTCTGATTCGATAAGACCTCTTAGTTCAGCAGGTTCGATCGGTCCGAACGTGGTTAGATGTATGGATGTACCGAAAAAATAGGCAGATTTTGTTATCGGTATTTTTCGTAAAACATTAAGAAGTATAAAGAAATCATTACCCTTTACGGAATATATGGGATCTGAAAACTCGCTTTCGATTATGCCTGGCTCTTCAATTTTCATGATACTTCCTTTTTGCATCAGAGCTACCCTGTCGCACCATCCTGCCTCATTCATGTATGGTGTTGATACGATAATTGTCAAACCGTGCTCTTTCAATTTTTTCAGCATATGCCATAATTCCATCCTCGATACCGCATCAATTCCGGTGGTAGGTTCGTCCAGAAAAAGGATTTCAGGTTCATGGATAAGAGCACAGGATAGAGCCAGTTTTTGTTTCATGCCTCCGGATAGTTTTCCTGCCCTCCTGTTTTTGAATGGCTCGATCTGACTATAGATATCTTTTACGAGGTAATAGTTTTGGGATATCGTGGTATTGAAAATAGTAGCAAAGAAATTGAGGTTCTCCTCTACCGTAAGATCTTCATAAAGTGAGAATGTTCCCGGCATGTATCCGATAATTTGTCTGAGCTTTTTGAAATCTTTTATTATATCTAAATCTCCAATATGTGCACTTCCTGAATCAGGCAATATAAGTGTGTTCAGAATACGTATAAGGGTTGATTTACCTGATCCATCAGGTCCAATCAGTCCGAATATCTCAGCTTTTCTGACTCCGATATTTATATTATTCAGTGCCCTGACATTGCCATAGGATTTTGAAATGTTGTCTATATTTACATAAATATCATTCATTTTCTTTTTTTTGAACACTGATAATCCCGATTATTATCGGGAATTGGACGGATTATCACTGATTTCTATTTTAATTATTTTAAAATTTTTGTCAACCATTTTCTTGAGACCTCAGACTGTCAACTGCGGACTGCGGACTTCCGACTGCCAACTGCTGACTGTTGACTATTTACCAAACCTCACTTCTCCCGGCATTCCAATTTTGAGACTACCATCATTATTCACTTTAACCTTAATAGCATAAACCTGGCTGACCCTTTCCTCCTTGGTCTGTATTGTTTTTGGTGTGAACTCGGCTTTTGACGATATCCAGATCACTTCACCTTCAAGTTTTCTGTTCGTTTTCTCATCCTCATCTATCAATACTTCAACTTTCTGATTCAATTTAATATGTGGTATCTGTGCACCAGTAATATAGGCTTTTAGATTTAGGGAAGACATATCTGCTATTTTGTAAAGTGGCATACCTGCCCCTGTCACTTCTCCTGTTCTTTTATAGACAGATAGTATTTGACCGTCTACAGGATTAATCAATTTACTTTTATTAATTTGCTCTTCCAATTGTTTTAGTTGTTCATAAAGTGGTGATTTTTGCGATAAAACCCCTTTGTTAAGTTCATAATATTTAACTTTGGTTGCAGTAATTTTTTTATCGATTACTGTTATCTGGGATTCCAGATCATCGAGTTGTTTTTGAGTGGCAGCATTTCCCTCAATAAGTTTAATTACGCGTTTCTTTTCGGTTAGGAGATAGGATCTCTGTTCAGTCAACACTTCGATTTCCGGAGCCTGACTCTGGGTTTTAGAGTCTATTGACCGTATAGTTGCTGCTATAACATTTTTCTGTTTCTGTAATAAAACAGTATCGACCAATCCTACTAACTGACCTTGTTTAAGCTGAATGCCTTCTTCAACATCAAGTTGCAGAATTTTTCCGGGCATTTCAGAAGAAACAATCAGTTCATTTGCTTCAAAATTTCCATAGGCGTCTGATTTTTGATCACCATTAGTGCATGAAATAATACCTAGAACAACAAAGCTGATAAAGGTAAAATTTAGTATTTTCATAATTCTGTTTTTTTATTCTTTTTAAATTATTCGTTTAACATTGCTTTTAATTTATATTTTGCTTTTTTTAATTCTGTTTCATGCACCACTGCATTCAATTCTGCAATATTTTTTTTATTTATTTCCTCCAGATAAACATTAATAGTGACTATACCATTTTTGTACTGGTTATCAGTCACAGAAATTATTTTTTTTTGGCTTTCTATAATTTTCCTGTCAAAATCTGCATTTTGTTCCAGTCCCGATATTTCGGTCATCAATCTGTCGGTTTCCATCTTCAAATTTTCATCAAAAATATTCTTCTGATTGTCTACAATTTCTTTTTCAATCTTCAACTTCTGTTTGTCTAAATCTGTTCTTTTCCAGTCCCATATATTCCAGGTGAAATTAATACCACCTATTGCAAATGGAGAAATGCTTTCATCAAAGAAATTGAAAGGGTTGGGATAACCAATTCCCGTTTTTACAAAAAAAGCGAGTTTTGGTTTATTCTTTAATTCAATTAGTTTCCCGCTGGCATCAAGAAACTCTTTTCTGATTGAAAACATAGTCAGTTCAGGTCTTTTATCCCAGTTTTGAGATGTCAACTGTACGTCTGCACCGATAATAAGAGTAACTCTTGATATGTCAATTCCTGTCAGGTTAGTCAGTACCGAAATAAGGGTTTTCATCCGGCTTTCAACTGAATTTATATTTTGTTCCAATTTTATGATCTCCAATTCCATTTTATCCAGATCACTTACAAGGATCACTCCGTTTGATACCATTGATTCAAGCGATTTTTTCCTGATATTAATGAACGAAAGCGAACTATCGAGAATTTCTTTCTGTCTGTCAAGTAGAATTATAGAGTAATAAATATCCACAACCTGACTTTTGATAGTATAAAGCTGATTTGTGACATTTTGCTGATTTATCAGCTTTTTCAGGTTTTCATTTGTGATCATAGCTTTTGAAATTCCACCATCATAAATCAGGTAATTTGATTCCAGGGCACTCTGTACTTTATAAAGAGGCAAACTGATCGGATCGACATTTGGGATTGGGAATTTTAGATTAATATTCTCGCTCTGTAGCGAGAATTGAGTATTCCATGTTACAAGGGGCAGGTTCTGCTTTCTGATAGCTTCGATTTGCTTATCTGTAGCTTGTTCTATCAATGAATACTGCAAATTGGCAGGGTTTTTCTTCATAGCGGCTTCAATAGCTTCCTCAAGAGTAAAAGTTTCCAATTGTGATAATAAAACAATTGGCAAACCGAAAATTAAAACAAAAATTAAAACTGAAAATTTTAACCTTTTGGGTAACATAGTTTATTTTTTAATCGAATTAATCAATGTATCAAATATGATCTTCTTTCTGAGCCGCATAATATGACTGAAACTTTCATCATCTATTTGTCCTATTTTTTGTGCCAGCGGTTTCATTAAAAACGGTTGTAAATTGAGAGCAAGGAAATTGATCACAAAATGTAGTGGTTCGATTCCTCCCTCTCTCAGTTCCTCCTCACCAAATATCAATTCCCAAATTGTCAAAACTCTTTTATAAATTTCTGCCTGCCTGATGACGTCGACAAACAGATCGGTATTTGAATTTAATTCGTTGATTATAAACGCTGGAAGTCTTGGATTTCGCAAAAGAAATTCAATATAAACATCAATGATAAGTTCAAGCTTATGCTGAAATGAAACATTAAGGTGAAGAATTGAGTCAATCTTTGGAAATAATTCAAAGGAGGTCATTTGCATCACACTGGCAAATAAAGCCTGCTTTGACTGAAAATAATAATGCAATAAACCTTTATTGATATCAGCGGTAGAAGAAATTTCACGCATAGTTGTAGCAGCAAAGCCTTTCTCAATAAAAAGATTTTTAGCTGTGTTTAATATTTTTTGTCTGGTATCTTCCTCCATCATTTTATTGTTTACCCAATTGGGTAATGCAAAATAATGATGAAATATTTTAACAAACAAATATTTACTTATTTATTTTAAATTTTTGGCATTTTAAGTATTAATAATTCCTTACCCTGCCTATTTTTTTATAAAAACAGGAGTTAATTGCTTATTCAGAATTATTTACTTTTTTATTTCTTCGTTGCGATCAGGGTATAATGATATTTATTATTTCCTTCTGTGATTGTATAGTCGATCTGCATCGAATAATCGTAGTAATAACCATCTCCGGAAATTCTTTTACCGTTGCCTATACTTTGCTCATGTATATACAATTTCATGGTTTCATAATTTTCATTGTAATAGTCAGCACAACCATCAGTATCAGCTTCCACAACATACCAAAGGTCTTTCAGCCATTGAGCATCGATCTCAATATTATCACCATGGTCTATGGAAACTCCTAATGTAAATGGTCCGGTCAATCCCACAATCTGTGCATCATACAATCCGGCAACCGGAAGCACACAATCACGGTATTTTTCACATGACGAAAAAGTAAAAACGGTAACAAACAGAATTAATAAGTATTTCATGATATAAATTTTTTAATGTGTTATAAATACTTTAATTACGGCAAATTTACAATCATGTTACTTCAAAACCCTATTTTATTTTGGTTTTAACTTAAGTTTAATACTTGTTAAAGTTCTTTAACATTTGCATTTGATGTTTATGTTTTTAGCTTATTAATAGTTAATTGTCCGCCTATTCAATATTCCTGTATGTTATTTTTAAAATGAATGATACATGCATAATTAAAAATATTCTTAATATTTAATCATTTTCTATAAAATCATTATTATTTTACATGAGGATTGTTGAAAAATCTTAACTTTGGAAGAAAATTTTTTATGGTTTTTTTAATGGCCTACATTTGTCAGTTTTTAAAAATAATATCTATGAAATACTTATCTATTTTCACATTCTCAATTATGGCACTAATGCAGCTTAATTCACAGATCAATCCCCTGTTTCAGGAATGGAAAACTCCTTATGGTGTTCCCCCGTTTGAACAGGTAAAACCCGAACATATCATGCCTGCCTTTCAGGCTGCTTTTGCTGAAGATATGGCTGAAGTATGGGCTATTATCCGTAATCAGGAAGAGCCTGATTTCAACAATACCATAGTAGCACTGGATCAGAAAGGTGCATTACTGAGAAAAATAGGACCCGTGTTTGGTGGTTTGTCGAGCGTTGCCAATTCTCCTGAACTACAGCAGATAGCAAGAGATCTATCTCCTGTCAGAAGTAAACATAATGACGATATAAACCTCAATCCTTTGCTTTTTGAAAGGGTAAAAGCTGTTTATCAAAAGCGAGACAAACTGAATCTGAATGAAGAGGAGATGAGACTGCTCGACAACACTTATAAGGGATTTATCCGCGGAGGAGCTGATCTGCCGGCTGAAAAACAGACAAAATTGCGAAAGATAAACTCAGAGCTTTCTGCTCTTCAGTTGAAATTCGGTCAGAATCTGCTTGCTGAAACAGCTGATTTTATCCTTAACGTGGAAGATATTAACCTGTTGAAAGGAGTTTCAAAAGAAGGACTTGATGAGGCTAAAAAAAGAGCTGTCAAAGCTGGAAACGAAAATGCATGGTTTTTTGGACTTGATAATCCCAGTATAATGCCTTTTCTTGAAACCGCTGAAAACCGCGAATTAAGAACACAGATACTGAATGCTTACCTTAACAGGGGAAATAACAATAATGAAAAAAATAATAAAGAAATAATCAAAAAGATAGTTGCCCTGCGTATGGAACGTGCTCAGCTCATGGAATACGATAATTATGCAGAATTTGCTATAGAGGAAAGAATGTCAAAAAATCCTGATATTGTGATGGATTTTCTCAGCAAACTCTGGACTCCTTCCCTTGAAATGGCAAAAAATGAATTAAAAGATATAGAATTGCTGATGAAAAAAGAAAATATCAGTTTGCCCGTTACCCCGGCTGACTGGAGATACTATTCTGCCAAAACAGCAAGCAAAAAATTCAATATCGATGAGGAGGAGGTGAAACAATTTTTTTCTCTTGACACTGTCAGGGATGGAATTTTTTATGTGTGCAATAAATTATATGGGATCAGCTTTACCAGGGTAAATGAAATACCCCTGCCTCATGCCGAAGCGAATGCATGGGAATGCCGGGATAAAGACGGCAGTCATCTTGGACTTCTGTATATGGACATGCATCCCAGGCCAGGACAAAAAAACGGAGGTGCGTGGTGCGGAGGATACAGGTCACAGAGTTATGAAAATGGAACTAAAAAGATCAGTCCTGTTGTGACAATTGCCTGCAATTTTACCCGACCTGGTATTGACAAACCTGCCCTTCTGACTTCTGATGAAGTAAATACTTTCTTTCATGAATTCGGACATGCACTCCATAATCTGTTCAAAGACACAAAATTCGGAGGGACAAGCAGCCCGCAACGTGATTTTATAGAGTTCCCATCACAAATAATGGAACACTGGGCTTTTCATCCTGAAGTCCTGAAAGTATATTCCAGGCACTACAAAACAGGCAAAAATATGCCAGATGACCTGATGGATAAACTCATTAAAAAAGAACAATACGGTCAGGGTTTTATTACTACCGAGTTTCTTGCTGCCTCTCTGCTTGATATGGAATATCATACTTTAAATTCTGTTCCGGAAGATTTTGATATTGAAAAATTTGAAACAGGTGTGTTGAATAAATACGGATTAATACCACAAATTCCCCCAAGATACAGAAGCACATATTTCCAGCATTCAATGTCAGGTGGTTACACTGCCGGATATTATATGTACATTTGGGCAGAGCAGCTTGACAGCGATGCTTTTGAAGCATTCCTCGAAAAAAAGAATATCTTTGACCCTGAACTTTCTCATAAGTTGAGATATGAGATCCTTTCCAGGGGAGGAATCCTCGATGCAATGGATCTTTATGTAAACTTCCGTGGGAAAAAACCCGATGTGGATGCCCTGCTAAGGAACAGAGGACTTATAACCCAAAAGAAAAAATAGGGGAAAAAAAAGGTTTTTATCATGAAATACTTACTCGTTATTTACCTGTTGATTTTTCTTTATCCGTTTAACAATACACCGGTAGTATATGAAAGCCGTAAAAATACGGTAAATAATCAGGTTTCAGGTGATCTTATTATATTTCATGCCGGTAGTTTGTCTGTACCGATGAAAGAGATAGCAGCAGCTTTCAGAAAAGAAAATCCTGAAGTAAATATAATGATGGAAGCTGCAGGTAGCGTGGAATGTGCAAGAAAGATAACAGACCTTAAAAAACCTTGTGATATAATGGCCTCTGCTGATTATTCTGTAATTGATAAATTCCTGATACCCGGATATGCCGACTGGAATATAAGGTTCGCTTCAAATGAAATGGCAATAGTCTATAATGAAAAATCTAAAAGGAGAAAAGAAATAAATAAAAACAACTGGTTCCGGATATTGCTCGATAAATCTGTACAGATAGCGCGGTCAGACCCAAATTCTGATCCATGCGGCTACAGAACTGTTCTGGTTTCAAAACTGGCAGAAAAACACTATAAACAAAAAGGTCTCGCAGAAAAATTATTGGGAAAAGATGTAAATAATATCCGGCCAAAAGAAACTGACCTCCTGGCATTACTGGAAACAGGAAATGTGGATTATATTTTTCTTTACCGTTCGGTAGCGATTCAACACAAATTAAAATATCTTATACTTCCTGATGAAATTAACCTGAAAAAAACTGAATATTCAGAACTGTATAAAACTGTTTCAGTTGAAATAAACGGTAAAACTCCGGGAGAGAAAATAATTCAAAAGGGAGAAGCGATGATTTATGGAATAACAATTCCTAAAAATGCTCCGAATAAAAAAGCAGCTCTGGAATTTGTAAAATTTATGTTATCGAAAGATAATGGCATGAGAATTTTAAATAAACTTGGCCAGGCTTCAGTGATACCAGGACCTACATCAAGCTACGATAAAATACCGAAGGAATTGAAACATTTTGCAAAAAAAACAAAATAAATTATATAAAAATTAAACCTTTAAACATGAAAAAAATATCAATGATTTATATTCTGGCATTTTTAATGCCTCTGATTACTTTCTCACAAAAAAGTGATTTAGATAAATGGAATCTGAAAGGAAAAATAAAGACGATTAAAGAGACATTCTATAAAATCGAAAAAGATAATGCCACAGTAATGTCACATTATTTTACGAATGAGTTCAATGATTTCGGCAACAGAACAGTAGATACAAAATACCTGCCTAACGGTAAAATAGACAAATATTACAACTACAATTATGATAATATGAACAGAAGGATCGAAAAAATACAATTCAATCCCGAGGGAAAAATCATGATAAAGGTAACATATCAATTCGACAATAAAGGAAATGCAATACTCGACAGCAGTGTAGACAAAGATGGTAATCCGGGCAAAATTATCAAATCAAAGTATTATAAAAATGGAAATGTAAAAGAAGATCAAATTTTTACCGGTGAAGGAAAACTTCAGAAAATAAACAGATTCAAATACGATAAAAAAGGAAATAAATCGGTAAGTAAGGTATTTAGTCCTGAAGGAAAATTTGAAGAAAAAACTGTGTATGGGTATGATGCTGATAATAATCTGACAGAAGAATTATCATATAAATCCGATAAAACCCTGATAAGGAAAAGCATTTACAGCTATGAATTTGACAATTATAAAAACTGGGTTAGGAAAACTACTGAAGTCGACGGGAAAATTGTTAATATCATGGAACGTCAGTATGAATATCTGAAATAAGAAATAATTTACATGATCAAAAAACCGGATACTTTAAGTTTGATATTCATTTTTCTTTCTGGACTGCTTCTGATCTTCATAATTGCTCCACTGGTCGGAATATTCATTAGTACAAGCCCTCTGAATATTTTTGAAGCTGCAGCCGATTCCGAAATTCAGCAAAGCATACTCCTAACGATCTCCGCTTCATTTGGGACAACTTTATTGTTTTCGACCGGGGCAATCCCTTTGTCGTATATTCTTGCACGAAAAGACTTCTTTTTAAAGAGATTTGTGCTTGGTGTTATAAATATTCCGGTTATAATACCGCATTCGGCTGCCGGTATAGCGCTTCTGGGAGTAGTATCCAGGGATACTTTTTTAGGTAAAATAGCCGAATTCCTTGGATTCAGTTTTGTAAATAATACCGCAGGTATTGTAATAGCTATGGCATTCGTAAGTATTCCCTATCTTATTACCGCAGCTATCGACGGTTTTATTAGTGTACCTGAACGACTGGAAAAAGTAGCCTATACCCTTGGAGCATCAAAAACGAGGGTTTTTTTTACTATCTCACTACCTCTGGCATGGAGGAATATTGTAACAGGGCTGATAATGATGTGGGGGCGAGGATTGAGTGAATTCGGAGCGGTAATAATAATTGCTTATCACCCGATGATAACCCCTGTTATGATCTATGAAAGATTCAATTCTTTTGGATTGGAATATGCTAAACCGGTCACTGCACTTTTTATCGCAATATGTCTGATCATTTTTATCATCATGAAATTAATCTCACGAACAACACATAATGCTTAAACTTGATAAAATTTCCAAAAAAGCAGGTGTTTTTACGCTGTCAGATATTGATTTTGAGATCGGTAATGGTGATTATTATTTTCTGATCGGGCAATCAGGTTCGGGTAAAACCATGATCCTGGAAATAATTGCCGGAATAATTAAACCGGATAGCGGAAATTTGATTTTAAATGGCAATAGCATAATTGGCTTACCTCCTCAAAAAAGAAATATCGGAATTGTATATCAGAAACCATCTCTTTTCCCTCACATGACAGTAAGGGAAAATATAGCATATCCTCTTAAAATACGTAAATATTCCAAAAATCACATAGGGGAAAAATCAACTTTCTGGCTGATGAAACCGGGATTTCGCATATTCTGCACCGCAGAACTGATAATCTTTCTGGCGGGGAGATGCAAAGAGTCAGTATAGCAAGAACCCTTGCTACTGATCCGGAAATATTATTGCTCGATGAACCTTTTTCTTCAATTGATGTCCAGCTTAAAAACGGATTGATGTCATTGCTGAGAAAACTCAATCAGAACAACCTGACGATCATACAGGTAACTCATGATTATGAAGAAGCGCTGGCTTTGGCAAACAAAATAGCTATCATCGAAAATGGTAAGATAATTCAGTCAGGTGATCCTCTAGTGATATTTAACAATCCGGGATCAAAATTCGTAGCTGATTTTATCGGAATAAATAATTATTTCAGGGGAAAAATATCAGATTCATCAGAGATTGAAGGATTAAGATCATTTGAAACATCCGGAATAAATGTTTATATCAATACAGTTGAAGATACAGGTTCGGGCGGATACCTTATTATCCCTCCGGATATTATTACTCTTTCTCCTGAAAAACTTAACTCCAGTGCAATTAACAATTTTAGCGGAACTGTCACAGATTTTTACCGGACTAAATCAGGAGTAGAGATCAAAGTGAATATCGGTGTTGAAATGACAGTCAAAGTCTCAGATTATTCATTTCAACGATTACAGATAGCTGTTGGAAATTCTGTATGGTTAAGTTTTAAGGCTAATTCAGTACATTTCATAAAGAAATAATTTTTTCTGTTGAAAATTATGAAAAATATGTGGTAATTTAGTGGTGAAATTAAGTAATTAGCTTGCTTAACCAAATATAAATACCCATGTCTGTCCACAAATTATTCAAACCAAAACCCTATAAACTTGGATTAGCTCTGAGCGGTGGAGGCATTAAAGGATTGTGTCATGCCGGAGTGCTTAAAGCACTGGAAGAACATGCAATAAAACCCGATATAATATCAGGAGTAAGTGCCGGTGCTGTGGTAGGGGTTCTTTATTCTGACGGCTATTCCCCTGATGAGATAGGCAGATTATTTGAGGATATGCGATTCAGACAAATGACGAAGCTTAAAATTCCTGACGGTGGCATTTTCAGTATTGAGGCATTTGAAGGTTTTATGAAACGAAATCTACGTTCCAGGACATTTGAAGAACTGAAAATACCTTTAAAAATAGTCGCTACAAATCTTGATAAAGGTGTGTTGAAAATCTTTGAAACCGGGGATTTGATCGAACCTGTAATAGCTTCATGCAGTATTCCTGTATTATTTACACCGAAAAAAATCGACGGGATCAACTATGTTGATGGCGGGGTACTTAAAAATTTTCCTGTTTCTGTGATCCGCGATAACTGTGAAAAAATAATCGGCGTAAACGCAAGTCCCCTTGTAGCCGATGAGTATAAACTATCGGTTATTAACGTTGCAACACGATCATATCATTTTATGCTAAAAGCAAATATTCTTCCCGATAAAGAGATCTGTGATTTTCTGATCGAACCAATAGATATGGGAAATTACAGCACTTTTGAGGTAGAAAAAGGACGGGAAATATTTGAACTGGGATATACAAGTACGAAGAAACTGCTGGAAGAAAGGATGTTCTATCAGCAATCGAATGATATAAATATTTATGCTTAGGTGTCTGTATTAAAAAAGGAACACTGATGCCGATAACTATCCGAACTGATATGTCGGATCAATACCGATAATGAGCCTCAAACGAAATGCATTTGCAATAATAAAAATTGGTAAAAAATAGTACCTGTGGATTTGAAAGTAGATATACGGGAATTAAAAAATGATGAAATATCACATCTCGATAATTTTTTGTATGATGCGATCTTTATACCTGAAGGTCAGAAAAAACCTGATAAGGAAATTATTAAACTACCGGAGTTGTCAGGGTACATTAAGGATTTCGGAAAAGATACTGATCATTGTTTGGTCGCTGAATTGAACGGAAAACTGATCGGAGCGATCTGGATCAGAATATTTTCGGAAGATGAAAAGGGTTTTGGATTTATAGATTCAAAAACCCCGGAATTAAGCATGTCGGTAGTTGAAAATTACAGGAAAAAAGGAATAGGAACAAAAATGTTGAAAGCACTGTTTGATAAATTGACTCAGAAGGATTATGATCAGGTGTCATTAAGTGTCGATAAGTCGAATTATGCTTATAAATTGTATTTGAAATTTGGTTTTCAGACTTTTGCGTCTGATGAAAAATCTGTGACAATGATGAAAAAATTGAAAAAAATATGAATGCTGTAGAAAAATACATATCTGGTTTCCCTCCTGAAATTAAGGAAATCCTCGTAAAAATTCGTAAATTAATTAAATATATCGCACCGGAGGCAGAAGAAAGTATTGCTTACGGAATGCCGGCATATAAAACAGTAGGTAAACCTTTGGTATATTTTGCTGCATTTAAAAAACATATAGGCTTTTATGCTACTCCCAGTGGTCATGAACAGTTCGCAGAAGAATTATCGGCATATAAACAAGGAAAAGGATCTGTACAGTTTCTTCTCAACAAACCAATTCCTTATGATCTGATAAAGAAAATTGTGTTATTCAGAGTTAAAGAGAATTCTGAAAAAAACAGATTATGAAAATGATAATTCAAAACTGATTTGCTGTAATTTGTAAAATTTACAATTATCCTTTCTTTCTCTTCTAATTTATTGACTGATAATGCATATATTCATTGATTTATGCAAAAATATATTGTATATTTGTTTATTTACGTATTATTCATTAAGGATTAGTTTTTTGTTCAAAAAAAAATATTAAGATGAAAAACATCTATATTCTTATAATATTGTTGGTCCGGATTTCAGGATTTGCTCAGATAAATTATACAGACACCATCTTCAGCGGAGGCACTATGAGAACATTCAGAGTTTACGTTCCTGCAATGTATTCTCAACAAACACCGCGACCTTTATTATTTCAATTTCATGGATATGGAGGGGATGCACTAAGTGCCGAACAGGGTAGATTTAGAATTGTGGCAGATACCGCTAATTTCATTCTAATCACGCCAAACGGAACCCTAGATCCTGCATATCCGCAGTTTGGTCAGGGCTGGAATACCTATTTTTGCTGTTTTACTGTAGATGATGTGCTTTTTGTCTCTGATATGATCGATTCTTTAAAAAATCAATTCAATATTGACACAACAAGGATTTATGCTGCAGGATTTAGTAATGGTGGAATGATGTGTTATGAACTGGCATGCAAACTTGGGAATAAATTTGCTGCTATTGGTTCTGTTGCCGGAACTATGATTGCCTCAAGGCTTAAGGCTTGTAATCCCACTAAAGCTGTTCCTGTTCTTGAAATACACGGAACTGCTGACCCATATATTCCCTGGAATGGTTTAATATCCAGTATTGATACCTTTTCTGCAATCAATTCTGTTATTGATTTTTGGGTAGGCACAAATCAATGCTCAAAAACACCCACGGTTGTTGATTTACCAGACCTCAACACAACGGACGGCAGTACTGTTACCAAATATTTATATCAGAATTGTTTCTGCAACAGTTCTGTTGAATTATTTAAGGTCAACGGAGGCGGACACACGGCTCCAGGAAGCCCGGGGAGTGACACGAACCAGGATATGAATGCTGTATTGGAAATTTGGAGGTTTTTTAGATCCCATAGTTTAAATTGTTCCAGTAGCTCTGCGGATATACCAATTTCTTTCAATTGGACTTTATTCCCAAACCCATTCACGGATGAAATCCGAATTGAACTTCAAAACGAGAATTATTATAAAAAACTAAATATTTATGACAAGATTGGTCGTTTAGTTTATTCCAACAAAATCAGTGAAAACGAGAATAAATTGACTATTGATGGCTGTAGTATGGAAAATGGTATTTACCTCATTGAATTAATATCAGATTTTGAGAGAATCACAAAAAAAATAATCAAAACAGATTAAACCTAAAATCAACGTAAGATTTTAAATTACAGAAGTCAACTCCTGTTTTATAAATATTTAAGTTTATAGTTTTTCTAAGAACACACCTCTAAATAAATGTGATTTTTCACATATAATGTTTTATCTTTTATAATTCCTCTGAGAGAAGAAGTGATAATAAACAATTGAAGGAAATCGTTATCTTGCATTAAAGATAACTATGAAACTTTTAATTATAATTTTATCAAATTTTCTTGTATTCATATGTTCTGCCCAAATTGAACCTGCTAAGATAAAAAAAATACAGTTCTTTAGTGTCTCGGCTAATTATGCTTACGGTAATGTCATCCCCACAACAGATTTTGTCAAAGGTGACAATTTATCTGGTAAACCAATAACTAACTTTCAATCATTTACGCTTAAGGCTTTATGGCAAAATCCAGGTTATACTGATTGGCAAAAAGTTTACAGGATGCCATATTATGGGCTTGGGTCCTCTTTGGGAAACTTTTTTAATCAGGATGAGATTGGGCTTCCTGTGTCTCATTATGGTGTTTTAGGAATTCCTATATTGCGGTTGAAAAAATTTCAACTTTATTCTGAATTTCAGTTTGGGATAACTTGGAACTGGAAACACTATGATTCGATATATAACCCTAAAAACCTTGTGATCGGTGGAGGACTAACCGTACACTCCAGCGCTGGTATTTATGCGATTTGCCACATTACAAAAAAATTTGACCTTGGGGCAGGATTGAGTTTCGTTCATTTTTCTAATGGTGGATTTGAACGTCCAAACAGGGGATTTAACATTTATACACCATCTTTAGAATTAAAATATCACTTTTTTAAACGTCCTGATGCAAGTTTGATTAAAAAACCGGGAAGACTAAAACGTTCCGATGATCTGTACCTGATGCTGGGATATGGTGACCATCAGCTAAATGAACATGAATTGGATACAAATTATTATGCTGTTGCAGGTTTAAGTCTTATATTTTTTAAACAGCTTTCTAACGCTTTCAGACTTGGTATTGGGGCTGATTTTAATTACTGGATGGGATTGACAGCCCTTCCGGATGGAACTATTGGCCCGAGAGACTTTAAAAATTTAACCTTAGGATTTATTATCCAACCCGAGCTTATTATTGACAGACTTACATTGGTAGGGGGAATGGGAATTTATGCCAGCCACCTTAAATACGGTAATTTCAAACAAACTTATCAAAGATTAGGAGTTCGATATGATTTTTATAAAAACCTATCCATTGGGATAAATATCAGAGCAATAAATTTCATGCTAGCTGAATTTCTTGAATTCAATTTAGGATATAGGTTCAGATGGATGAAATAATATCTGAATTTGAGAAAAATAAAGAAATAGAGTTTACGCAAATATTTTTTATACACTTTTAGTTAAAATGAAATCAAACATTTGATTATTTCATGTTGTTACTACTGACAACATTAAAATTTCATTATGAATTACATAGAAAGTTTTGAGTGGCGTTATGCAACAAAAAGGATGAACGGACAAAAAGTACCTGCAGAAAAACTTGATAATATCTTGAAAGCAATTCAGTTAGCTCCAACATCTTTAGGACTGCAACCAATAAAAATACTGGTGGTTGAAAGTCCCGAGGGAAAAGCAATGCTGGCAAAAGCCTGTCAGCAGGCTCAGGTTATGGAAAGCAGTGCCATGCTCGTATTTTGTTACTGGGATATTATTACTGAGGAAAAAATAGATAATTATCTAAAGAATATATCTGAAACCCGAAACCAGAAAATGGATTCTCTTACAGATTTCAGAAAAATGATCACAGGATTTTCAGGCTCTCTGTCTGCAGAGTCTCAGCACAACTGGGCATCACGTCAGGCATATATAGCGCTGGGTTTTGGTCTACCGTTTACACATATCTTTACCAACGACAAAGCCTAGATAAGCCAGTTCAAATCTTTCCAATCCTTTTTTAAATGTTATTGTTCCTGGCGGTCTTTGACTTTCATAACCTTTCCAGCCTCCTAATCTCGCTATTATCCATGAGGCAAATGACAGACTATTCTTACTATTAGGATTTTTTAATCTTTCCGTATCTCCTTGAAGATAATCATTTATTTGTTCTAAAAGTTCTATTTCATCTTCTGTGAAATAATCAATTATCTTCTCTTTACTATTGACTGCTCTTGCAGATTTAAGTTGCATTATTTTTACTGATGCTTCCATTGCTATTAATAATAATTTACGTATACCGGTTCCACTTTCTAACTCAGTTGATTCTAAATCAAATCCTTCTGTTTTAAGCAAGCGAAATGCTTCCTCTATATACCATCTTGTAGTGTAACATTCTAATAATTCTATTGCTTCATCAAAATATTCTATATGCTCGCTTGTCCATAGACGCCATATTATCGGCTCTTCTCCCAAAGGTACAGTTTCCGGATGTTCTCTCACTTGGATAACCTGCATTTTCAATTCCTTTGGATATTTTGATTTATCTATTATAAAATTAGAACGGCTAATATAATATGATGAAATTTTAACTTCTAATTTCGCTATCCTTTTTCTTCTTTTTGTCTTCGCCTGCTTTGTTTATTTTTACTATTCCTATTGTTGGTTGTTCCTCTATGTCTTCGTAAAGCTTAACTGATTTACCATCAAGGGTTTTTAATCTTCTGTTTTGTTGTATGCGAATTAACACATCTGATGTGTTTGCTTTTGGTAATAATGACATCACCTCATATATATCTGCCTCCCTATCCATTACAAACAAAGAATGCTCTGCTTGTTCTAATACTCTATCTCTACTTTGCAATGATGGCCCTAACCATTTAAATGACTCCTTACCTTCAATTGATGTATTTGATCTATATGATCTTACATGCTTTTCAGGACTGTCTCTATAGTAAAAGTAAGAACCTGCCCATCCATAACACTTTGCTTTTTCTTCTCTATCATGAACTAATAGTCCTTGATGCATAAATCCTGTTGTAGTATTATCTCCAGACCATCCTAAACCTCGCATATCCTTTATTCGATTTCTATGACTATTCAAATTATAGTCTGTCGTATCACACAATACTAATACTTTCTTGCCTTTTTATCCTATGTTTACAGCACATAGTGAGATTCTCCATTAAGTATGTCTCTGTTACTTTTCCGTTCTTTAAATAACGATATGCTGCCACACAATCTTTCCTCTTTTAAATGTTGAATGAACCGAACTTATAAAATTCTCTTCTATGCCTTTAACTATAGACAGCCCCTTTTTTAAGCCTCTTATCCAAATTGATCTGCTTTGTTGTAGTTTCCATATTTTACCTTTTGCCCACAAAGTTAATATTATATTATATATTTTCATAATATTTGTGTGTAAACGGTAGGGGTTTTGGTCTCGCCGCAGCTGCTCTTGAGCAGGTGGATGCAACTCCTATGGAGGGCTTTAATCCGCAAATTCTTGATGAAACTTTCGGTTTGCAGGAAAAAGGTCTGAAAAGTATTGTTTTAATGGCTGTCGGATATCGTGACGAGGCAAAAGATTACCTGGTAAAAGCAAAAAAAGTAAGAAGGAGCATGGACAAACTTTTTGAGAATATTTAATATTGTGAATTATTGATGTTTGTTATAACATAGTGGAACGTGTTTCTTTATTCCGATAATTTGTAAAAATAACTCAGGGAAGTAGAATATGAATATTGCTGCCTTGAGCTTATACCAATAAAAGAAAGTATATTTATAAGGGGGTAATGAACCCTTATTCCACCTTTAGTCTTCAATTTTCACCAGATTATATTTTACACTTTCGTATTCAAGTTCTCCGTACGTGAAATCTCCTTCAGGCTTATGATATATCAGTTTAGCCCTGCCCGGCAATAAATACCCGTTAATCTCCCTGTAATCTTCAACCGGTGTTGACCACGGATAATTACCGTACTTTTTACCGTCAGTTTCATACCGGTCATTGCTTATAAAATTTACAAGTTCATTTTTTTCATTGAAAAACAATTTTGCCTCTACAGTTATATTACCGTTTGTGAAAATAGCCTTGACTGTCTTATCGTCAATGTTTTCCCATTTAATCCTATTATCTATCAAAGTTGCCGGGGCTATAAAGCACATATCATTAAGCAGTGTCACGGTCTCAGCCTGATTCAACTTATCTCCCCAGGCATCAACAACTGTAAACCAGTTCAGAAGTTTTACCCTGAAACTTGCAGTTTCGTTTTTATAAATATGAAGACCTGATGCGGGCAGACCCATTTTACTTGCTTTCATAAAAAAATACCTTGATGGATTTCGATAAAAATTGTATTGAACAGAATGGAGCTTCATGTAATCATCTCCGGGTTTTGAACGCATGCCACCGGTAAACTCTGCCCTGAAATTATTAATCTTTGGCTGACCTAATGACTTTGTAAGGTAAAGATATTTTTGAACCGGCAAAGGCAGGTGAGCTATATCTGCAGCAGTCAGAATAATGGTTGAAAGTGAATTGTTGTCCTTAAAATCAGCATCAACATTGCCGGCAAATTCTTTATGCAATAAGTATGAACCAAAGCTCAAAAATGCAGCAAATAATATGATCAGGTTGGGAATTGTGCCAAATTTAGCATCTTTCCAAAAGTAAAAGATCAAAATTTGTGAAAGAATAATGGCTATAAGCCCGATTAGCCAACCATGCCTGGCATTGAAATAGAAAAGGATACCATAGATAATGAAAACAGCCGCCGCGATAAGCCATAAAACTCCCATTGGCTTTGAAATTGGAAGAGTCAGCTCTTTCATTTCCCTAATACCAAATGCTTTTACAAATCCGGACAAATGTATCAGTCCGTGAATTAAAACTATTATCAGGAAAAAAACTCTCATACAATTTTGATTTTATTGATTTATCATGATGATCTTGTCATTACCGAAAAAATAACCTAAATATCAGATGTTCATTTCATATACCCTGTACCGTCGCGATGGCTTTGCTTCCAGCTTACTTATAGCATTTACCATTCTCATGTTGTCTTCCAATACATAATTTATTTCCATCCAAAGATCCCTGGCATAGATCGACTCGTTCAGATAACGGTATATAAGGCTGTCAACTGCTTTACCCTGGTATTCTGGAATAACACCAAGTGCAAACATCCTGTATCTTCTCAATCTCGGTATTCCCCACAGTAATTTTATGAAACCGAATGGAAATAAACGGCCGTTCAGCCCCCTGAGAAGTGAATTAAGGTCGGGCAGGACAATAGCAAATCCTACAGGACGTCCGGTATTGTCTTCAGCAATCAGGACTCCTTTGGGCTGAATAAGGCGTTTCATATCATTTGCCATTGCTTTTCCTTCAGCTTCAGTAGCCGGTGAATAACCCCAGTTTTCTATCAGACAATTATTGGATAATTCTATAAGTACTGATATTTCCCGTTCATAATTCTTCATATCTATCTGTCGGATCCTGATGTCATAGCGCTTTGCAACTGCTTCTGTCAGTTTCATAATACGTTCGGGGATACGATAGCCATCCTTTACAGAAATTTCCCAGCATAAAAGATCTTTCACCTTTTCAAGACCGTATTCAATCATCAAATCATTGTAATAAGGCGGATTATAGGGTGCCATTATAACAGGAGACGGGGAAAATCCTTCAATAACCATTCCCCATTCCTGTGAAACAAAACTCCAGGGTCCCCTCATTTTGACGCAATCCTTTTTTTGAAGCCACTTTTTAGCTGCATTCAGAAGCATTTCCGATGCAGACAGATCCATAATACATTCAAAATAACCAAAAAAACCAATTCTCTCTTTCCAGAAATCCATAGCCAGATTATCGGTAAAAGCCGCAATGCGTCCAATTAACCGCTCTTTATCCTTCAATAAGTAAAATTGCCATTCACAATGCTCCAGAAAAGGATTTTTCAGGGGATTAAATTGCGCTTTTTGCTCAGTGCGCAAAGGTGGCACCCAAACAGGATCTTTTTTATATAAACGATATGGTAATTTGATAAAATCCTGCATATCATGTGTTGATTTTACTTCAAGTAGTTCCATATTTTCCGGTTTATTTTATCATTAATATAATGAAATTATTCAATTTTTTCACCTTTAATACCTGAAATTACTTCTGGTATATCTGAAAATGTTAAGAATTTAATTTGCCGGTTTATAAAATCATTACCATAAATACGGAATGATCTTATACCGGGTTTTGTTCGAATATTCAGCATATCCTCTCAATTCATTTTTTAAAGTTTTATCCTCCATATATGTCCTTGTGATTAATAGAAAAATAGACAAACATGCAGGTATCAAGCTCCAAAGCGATCCAAATAGCAATGGAAATCCCAAAGACTGAATTACAGAACCAATATACGCTGGGTGTCTGACAATTTTATATAATCCGGTTTCACAAACTATGTGCTCTCTATCTGTTTGAATTCGAACCGTACTTGAAAAAAATTTATTTTGCTTTTGAGCAATAAGGAAAAGTAGTTGTCCTGTAATTGTCAGAAAGATACCTAAGATATAAAGGCTATAGTGAAACTCCGGAGACCAGTGATATCTGTCAGAATCAAATCCGGCAATTATAAACATGGAAATTGTAGTCAGAAATGATAAACCTAAGATTGCCTTATCCCATTTCTTTGTCCCCTCTCCCGGCTTTGAACGTTCTTTCATCAGTTCATCGTCTATCCTTAATACGGTGTAATTTAATAAAACCATTAAAAGGCCAATAATCACATAAATAAGCCCCTGCCAATAGTTTATACGGCCAGCACTAACAAAAATAACTGAAAAAAACATAAAAGAACCGAAGATGTGCTTGATCAAATAATTTATTTTCATGGTTATTATATGTTAAAACTCTTATAGAAAAATTACTGATACTAGTTAATTAATAAAACTGCTTTTTTAAATCCAAAATTATGATAAAAAAACTGTAAAAGTGAGAATGCTGAAAGAATAAATTATGGAATTATACAATCTTTAATTCTTTAACTCCTTTTCGTTTAAAAATTAGACTTATTTGTAAATTTTGCACAAAAATATTTGTTAAAAAAAATAATTATTTCGTGCTTTCTCCAAATAAGTTCAGGATAACTTTTTTAAAGATTTAGCAGTAAAACAATAATTTATCCGTAAACTTTGTATTACAATAAATTTGTTTAATTTAGCCTGAATAAATAATTAGCCAACACAACTATCCTTATGAAAAAAATATTAGTTTTTGTATTTCTGCTTAATGGAGTTTTATCAGACATACTTTGTCAGATCAGCATTAAAACTGTTGCAGAAGCCTCAAACTTTGAAAGCACATCTAAATATAATGATGTATTGAACTTTATAGAAATTCTGGATAGATCATCGAAATTTATCCGTACGGAAACAATGGCTGTTTCGGAAGAGGGAAGGGACATTCCACTCATGATCATTGCCGACCCGATGCCTGAAAAACCGGAGGATTTGAAAAATGATCCCAGGATCGTCGTATACCTGCAGGGAAATATTCATGCCGGTGAAGTCGAAGGAAAGGAAGCCTTAATGATGTTTGCTCGTGATATAAAAAAGAATGAGCAAATCCTGAAAAATATAGTTTTACTCATCTGCCCGATATTTAATGCTGACGGTAACGAAAAGATCTCAGTTAAAAACCGTACCAATCAAAATGGTCCAAAAAATGGGGTCGGAGTAAGGTACAACGGATCTTTTCTCGATTTAAACCGGGATGCTGTAAAAATGGAATCACCCGAAATGACGGGTTTAATCACAAATGTATTGAACAGATGGGACCCTTATGTAATGATGGATTATCACACAACCAACGGAGTGTTCAGGCAGGAACCGACGACATTTTCGTGGATGCTCAATCCTAACGGAAATCAGGGTCTGATCCATTATATGCGCGATAAAATGATGCCGGAAATAAACAAAAACCTGTTAAACAAATATAAAATTGAAAACTGCTTTTATGGTGAATTTGAAGACCTGGGAAAAATGGATGAGGGTTATGTTTCCTATGCACATGAGCCGAGATATATTGTAAACTATGCCGGTCTCCGCAACCGGCTGGCGATTTTGAATGAGAATTATGTACATGCCGATTTCAGATCGAGGGTTGAAGGCTGTTATTATCTCTCTTTTGCTCTGATGGATTATATTATTGAAAATAAGAACGAAATAAAGAAACTGGTAAAAGCCGCGGATGATAAAAACCTCAGCAGGTGGACAGACTCAGCGGTAATTGATTCTTTCTCATTTGATTATAAAGTGGTTCCGGTACCCTACCCGGTCACGATTAAGGTATTTGAAGTTGAAAAAGATGCCAACACGCAAAATTACCTCGGATATAAGCCAACAGATGTCAAAAAAACAATAACCATACCATATCTTGCAGATTATGTAGCAACTACGAATATAGCCTATCCGTATGCTTACATGCTTACAGTTCCTGACAAGTCGATTTTAAACAAGCTGACCAGCCATGGTATTATAGTTGAGAAACTGATTGTGGATCAGACTTTTGAAGTTGAACGATTCGATATAAAAAGCTTAAAGGGGTCACGACGGCTGAATCAGGGACATTACACCAATACAGCTGAAGGTACATTTATACCTGAAAAGAAAACTTTTGAAAAAGGAACATATGTAGTGAGGACTTCCCAGCCGCTTGCTGCCCTGGCAGTCTACCTGCTGGAACCACAATCTGGTGATGGATTGCTGTACTGGAATTTTTTCGACCGGTACCTTGTACCTCAATGGGGCGATGGATATTATCCCTATCCCGTTTACAGATTAAACTATAAAGTTGATTTCGCTTCGGAGAAGGTAAATTGAATACGTGAATTGCCTCTGAAATTGTAATATTTCAATTTTTAGACGAATTGAATTGTACAATTTTCTCCCAATCAATCTCTCCATTGCTTTTACAAAACTCAATTGCAAATTCTTTGGTAAATTTGTTAATCATTTGAGAATAAGAAATAATGAAATCTTCATTTTTTTCTTTTGCTTTGTGACCTAATGGTTCAATAATTTCAGTATAAAGATCTTCATATCCAGAAATAAATTCCCAAAAAGATTGACCACAATACTTAAAGTAATCTCCTTTGTCTGGATGTTTATCTCTTCCATAGCAACAACCATTCACAGCCACAATATTAAGATTTGAATTACTGGTTCGTAATGTTTTTTTTGCAGTTTTGAAATCAGAAACCATTTTCTTTATTTGAGAACTATTTCCCCAATTAGGTCCAGATTTAATGTTTACAATATATCTTTTATCATCTTTATCAAATTCAAGGTCGATACCAACTATTCCAGATTTTTTTCCTCCATAAACTTTTTCATTAATAAAAATTGCTAAACCTTCAAGCCAATCACCAAAAATTCCTTCCTCGCTAGATGATATATGGGCATCAACAATCTCACGTATAATTCTTTCTGCAGTCAAAACATATTTGGCTTTGTACAAATATGGATTCTTTCTCTTAAGGACTTGAACAAGTTTAAGATTTCCAAGACTTTGTATTCTTTTTTCATGAAAATTTCCAATATTTTTCTCAACATAATGAGAAACATCTGTTAAATTAAGCTTTTTCATACTTCATCTTAGGTTCAAATAAATAGAGTTCCACTGGTTGTATTTGTTTTCTTACCATTTCATAATATTCCGGAACAATGTCTATTCCAATAGAATTCCGTTTCATTCTATTTGCAACTTTCAAAGTGGTCCCAGATCCCATAAAAGGGTCAAGAACAGTATCATTTTCTTTTGTGAAGAGTTTAATAAACCATTCCGGAAGTTCTTCTGGAAAAGCAGCACTATGATTTTTATTGTTGCATTCAGTCGCCAAATGCAAAACATTAGTTGGATATGCCATATCTCTATCAATCCAGTTTGAAATGTTTTTACCAAAACCACTACCAACTTTTGAATTGTATCTGATTTTATCAGTTTCCGATAGGTTTTTTAACCGATTTTTAGCCCAATCACCCATCGGCACCATTACTTCTTCCTGATACATATTAAATTTTTTTTCTTTATTGAATTGAAGAAGTCTCTCCCATGAATCACGAAAACGATTGGGCCATTTTCCTGGATAGGAATTTTTTTTATGCCAAATAAATTCTTCTGTCCACAACCACCCCTGTTTACGCATCGCTAAAATAAGTTCCATCACATATGTACTTCGTTCTCCATCAATAACTTTCTCTTTAATATTTAGAACAAAGGTCCCGGTCGGTTTTAATACTCTCAACAATTGTTTGGAAATTGGTAAAAACCATTCAACATATTTATCAGGTTGAATTCCGCCATATGTGTTTTTTCTTTGGTCTGCATATGGAGGAGAAGTCACAATCAAATCAACTGTGTTATCTGAAATAAGTTTTAATTCTTGTTTACTATCTCCTAAATAGATGTCAGTAGATATTTCCATCAAAATTTAATAATTTGTTTATTTAATATTTACAGAATAACAGATTTGATGAACTACATCAGATCCATACCGATATCCTTTCTGTAGTACTTGCCCTGGAAATCTATAGCTTCACATGTTTTAAGGCTTTTTTCAAGAGCTTCTTCAAGGGTTTTGCCGAGAGAACTTACTGCCAGCACACGTCCACCACTGGTAACAAATTCTCCATCTTTTTCCTTTGTGCCAGCATAGAAAATAGTGCTTTCTGTAATATTGCCGAGGTTTGATATTTTGTAGTCCTTTTTATATTCATCAGGATAACCGCCCGATGCCATTACTATGGTTACGGCATGCTCTTTCACGTGTTCTATTGCATGATCTTCGAGATTGCCCTTATAAATAGATTCCAGCAGGTCGATAAGGTCATTCTTTAGCCGGAAGAATACAACCTGTGATTCCGGGTCGCCCATCCTGCAGTTATATTCGATAACATAAGGCTCATTTCCTTTTTTTATAAGCCCGAAAAACAGGAATCCTTTGTAGTCTATATCTTTTGACCAGATACCGCTTATCGTTGGCTGTATTATTTTCAGCACCGTGTTTATCATCAGGTCATCATTGATAAATGTTACTGGGGAGACTGCTCCCATGCCTCCAGTATTTTTGCCGGTATCTCCTTCCCCTATTCTTTTGTAATCCTTGGCTATCGGCAACATTTTGAATTTTTTACCGTCAGTTATCACAAACACTGAATATTCGATTCCGTCCAGAAATTCTTCTATTACCACTGTTTCCCCGGCAGAACCGAATTTGTCGGCAAACATTTCAGATATTTCCTGTTTGGCTTCTTCTCTTGATCCTGCAATTATGACACCTTTACCGGATGCCAGCCCGTCGGCTTTCAGCACTATAGGTACAGGAAGTGTATCAATATATTCAAGTGCAGATGCCTTTTCTTCTTTTGAAAATGCCTGATAACTGCCAGTAGGTATGAGGACCAATAATAAGCATTTTGATTTCATTCGATACAATGAATGTGACCAGCCCGTCAATGTCTTTCATGTCCAATTCGACATTGGTTCCATATTGTGATGTTCCACCATTACCGGGTGTTATGAACAGCTTTTCCAGTCGGGGACTTTGTGACAGTTTCCAGGCAAATGCACTCTCTCTCCCCCCCGATCCGATAAGTAAAATGTTCATTTTTTCAGATTTTCAATATTTATATAATAAGCCCAAAATACGTCTTTAAATATTACTCTTTTTCTAAGATTTTATTGTATTTCGAAAGCTTATTTCCTGTGTTTTTATATCTTTTCTATATTATCCTTTACAATCCATCCTTTTTCTTTATTTATGAGTTCAACCTGGTACCATTTATCGAGACTGTCTGTGATCTTTAACTTCTCTCCCTCTGTCAGATCATATAGTTTTTCGCTCCTCCGGTCAGGAGCAGTATAAATATTTTCCTCTGCCATCAGAATTCCTGTCAATTCCCTGAAATTGATCCTGTACCTGTAAAATGAAGCCGGCAATGCAATTATAAAAACAAACAGACATATCCAGATCCAAATCTCTTTAAAACCCGGGTTTTTGAACCACCGGTATCCGGTAAAAAAAACGATTAGCAATGCTGAAACCAATGAAATAATAGCCCAGATATTTCCTGAAAAGATATTTGTAAAGTTTTTCCACCATCTTATCAGAAAAAAATCAGGCATTGGCATAATTTCTGAATCTATCTTTCTCCTTGCGACTGAAAGATTATGCCTGATATCAGTATCAAGTGGTGAGATCCTGAGTGCTTTTTCATAGTAAAGTATTGCATGAGGCATATCTTTTTATTTAAATAAGCATTGCCTGTGTTAAAATACAGGGCATCAGAGCAATACCCCTCTTTGATTAATCCAAGATAATAATTGATTTCCTTACCTGAATGAATTATCGTGTCCTTATTTACAGAATCCTGCTGACCGAAAACCGTTATACCACACATAAGGAATAAAAATGCGATAATGACAAATTTAATATTCAATTTCATCTGGGTGGTTTTTTAAAAATTCTTCGGCTTCTTTTAATTTTTCCATACTTCCGCAATCAAACCAAAAATCATCGGTATGATCATATGCCGCAATTTTTTTATTGCTGCAGATTTCCAGAAAGAACGGTATCAGAGATTTTTTTTCAACCGAACCTATCAAAGGTATCAGTTCTGTGTTGAAAATACCTGTTCCGCTGAAGCCAAGCCTTTGTGTAGTGAAAGTATTTCGTCTGACTATCTTTTCTGAAGTTTTTACATTTTCCCAGCCCGTCATAATCCCCGAATCATCAAATAGCAAATATCTGGATGACTGACGGTTTCTCGTCGCAAGGCTAATGTCATTACTGCTCTCAACATGGAACTTGTATAGTCTATTTATATTTATATCCGAAATAATGTCAACATTATAAGTCAGTAAGTATTTATCATTTCTGATGTGAGGATAAATTTTCGCAAGTCCTCCTGCAGTATCCAGCAGTATTTTTTCATGGGAAATTACGATATCTGATCCGAAAAAATCATTCTCTTCAATGTATTTTTCAATCTCTTCGGCATAATGATGTGTATTGATTATAAAGCTTCTGATCCCCTGTTTTTTAAAGAAATGAATATTATACGACAATAAAGTTCCATTTCCAAACGGAGCAAGAGCTTTTGGTCTGGTGGCCGTAAGCGGATACAGTCTTGTCCCCAGTCCGGCAGAAAATATCATTGCTTTTAGTTCCATATTCGTGGCTTAAGCTTATGTTATGTCTTCTTTCATTTCGAGCTCCCTGTGCCTTAATGAAACATTCACATTGTATTTATTTCTGATGTGATCAGCAAAGTATTCAGCCATAAATACGGAACGGTGCTGACCACCGGTACACCCGAAATTTATCATCAGATGGCCAAAATCGCGCTTTATATAATTTTCTACCGATATTTCAACAAGTTGTTTTACATGTATGATAAATTTTTGGACATCTTCATCATTTTTAAGGAATTCAATCACTCTCAGATCTTTTCCAGTATGCTTCTTATACTGTTCATATCTTCCCGGATTGTCAAGAGCCCGGCAATCAAAGGCAAATCCGCCTCCATGACCTGATTCATCGACAGGAATTCCTCTTTTATATGAAAAACTATTAATACTCACTGTTAGTTTTTTCCTTTTTGTACCAATATCCAGCAATCGCTCCGACTCTGTAAGTTTGGTCAGTACCGGAATTAACGTCCTGAGTTTAACGGGAAGGTCAATTTTAGCAAGCACTTCCTTCATATTTTGAAGTGCATAGGGAATGCTGGCAAGAAAATGTGCCTTTTTCTCGTAAAAACCCCTGAAACCATATGCTCCCATCGCCTGCATTATCCTGATCAGCACATAAGCATAATACAAAGAACGAAATTGATCAGAATCAATGTTTATATATTTTTTTAAATTCTTTATGTAGTATTCCAGCAATTCCTGCCGGATATCGTTCGGAATTGCTGCTTTTGCGTCATATAACAGTGATGCGACATCGTATTGCAATGCTCCTTTTCTTCCTCCCTGAAAATCTATAAAATAAAGATCTTCTTTAGAAATCATTATGTTCCTTGACTGAAAATCGCGGTACAGGAAAAAATCTCCCGGGGCAGTAAGCAGGTAATCAACAAATATCTGAAAGTCATCTTCCAGTTCCTGCTCATCAAAATCTATTTGTGCAAGTTTCAGAAAATAATATTTAAAATAACTTAGGTCCCATTTCATTGACTGTTCATCAAATTGTGAACGGGGATAACAGTATTCATACGGGAATTTTTCTGCAGCCCTGATCTGGAATTCCGGCAACCTGTCAAGTACTTTTTTATAAATATTTTTTAGTTTGGCCGGAAATTTTCCGTCTTTTCGTTTGTCGCTAAGATAAGAGAACAAAGTGGTGTCCCCAAGGTCTTCCAGGAGATATACTCCGTTAACAAGATCCATACCATATATCACAGGTACATTTAATCCGTTTTTCAGGAAATGTTTTGAAAACTCAATATAAGCTAAGTTCTCCTTATAATCAGAACTATCGACACCGATTGCCGTTTTTTGAGTGGATCTGATCCTGTAATACTTCCGGTTTGATCCGGATTGAGGAAGGGTGTTATCTTGAAAGGTTTTTCCCCCGCCCAGTTAAAAAAGAGATTTACCAAAGACTCGTTTATCATTATTCTGTCTTTTTTTTATTCCTGATCAATAATGATCTTTTGTGATTTAATTACTTTATGGTCTTTACCGGTTACCTGAAGTATATATATTCCGTTTGTCAACCCGGAAACATCGATTTTTACCGTGTTGTTACCGGCAAAAGAAGTTATACCTGTCTTTTCTCCGTTGATTGAATATATCTTTATTTCTCCGGCTTGTTCCCTGATTTCTTCGTCGAATGTCAGATACAATGTGTTGTTGACGGGATTGGGATAAATCAAAATATTTTCAGTTGACTCTTCCGTTACTTTAGTGGTCGTGGCAAAATTTGCAAAAGCATACTGACCCGGAAGCAGACCTGTAATTATTATATTTCCCCGTCCGTCTTTAGGAACAAGTTTTTGTTTTTGAATATTAGGATGGAGTTCCCATTCCTGTCCCGCATCAGGACGGTAAACTATCATTATCGAGTCCTCTGATACATTCGCAAGGTCAAAGTCAAGTTCAGATGAATTGCTTCCGTTGTAGAAAAAATTAGCTGTCATGGTGTTGTTTTCCGGTATTTTACCTGATATTGTCCAGAAATGTGAATTTGAAATCCGCAAATACTGGCCTGGTTTTATTTCCTTTAGAGGGTCCGGTTGTCCCCAAGTATGTTCCACCCTCATAAAAACGCTATCCGGAACAAGATCAGGAGTTTTGATCGTTAATTTTTCTCTTTTAAGGGTATAAGACTTATTTTTGTAAAAATAATAATTGCTACCCAGCTGAGAATTGTTTAGTCTCTGGTTTTCATTTATTGTCCAGAAAGCAGGGTAAAATGGAATTGTAGTTTCTGCAAGGCTGTTTTGTCCGGATACAATAACTGAAACATCCTGTTTCTCGAGATTATCATTATAGAAAGTGACCTCAAGGGGCACATTGCAATGATAATTAGGTGCATGATGAAGTTTCTGCTCAATGAAAAGCTTTGCCTTGTATTCGTTTCCCGACTGAATAAAATGGACTGAGTCGATTTCAAATGAATTAAACCCGGGAGAATATATCCAGTCATTAAAAAAACAATCCATGTCAAGTCCTGTACTGGTTTCTAGTTCCTGCTGGAATTGCGCTGCATTGAGATGTCCGAATGCATAGTTCTTAAGTATTGATCGCATTCCGGTTATAAACAGGGAATCACCCATATATGTACGAAGATTATGTATGACCATAGCTCCCTTATTGTAAGTGGTTGGACCATAAGTGAATTCCATTGGCATTCCTGAAAGTGCCCTGTATTCCTTATCCCGCACATGTGCTGTTGTGATGACTTCATAACTATTTTCCTTCATTACCTCACGGAATCTGTCCTGGCCATAAAAGTCTTCAATAAACTGATGTGATGCATATTCGGAAGTTCCTTCCTTGATCCACATATCATAGGCGGTTGTAAGTGTTGTGAGGTCTCCCCACCAGTGGTGCGCAAGTTCGTGAGCCATAATATCCATTGTAACTTCAGGATCTCCATTATTTCCAAGGAAATCAGGAAATGCAATGTTGGTCGGGTGTTCCATAGCCCCGTTTGATGTTAGAACATAACCAACACGGCTCCATTGGTACGGACCATACCATTTTTCAAATGTTTCTATTGCAAAAGGCAGATAGGCAAATGAGGTTTTCATTTTTACGGTATCTATTGGCTTGCATACAAGCTGTATTGGTATGTTTCTTTCTGTTCCCTCAAAATTCCAGTTAATTTCCCTGTAATCGGCTACTGCCACACCTGCCTGATATGTGGGTATTTGTTGTTCCATCCGGAAATGAAAAATCTTTTTTCCGTTATTCATACTATCTACTCCCAGATAGTCTCCTACGCAATAAGCATAATGCCCCGACTGGGTAATGATGTCAAAATCATAGGTAGATCTTTCAACAAAATTATCAAAACAGGGAAACCATGACCTGCCATAGTTATGAGGTATTGATGCCAGGCCTATACCCAGGTTAAATGCATATGATTTTTCAAAGTAAAATCCACCAAAACCCGAAGGATCAATTTTCGATATTCCATTATAAAAAACACTTACCCTGAATGTATCATCAATCTGCAGAAAATTTTCAAAATCTATTCTCAGGAATGGATTGGTGTATTTGAAATTGATTTTATTTGAATTGAATACAACAGAATCCACTTTCATTTCAAGTAAATCAAACAGTATATAGTTCAAATCTGACATCCTTGGAGAAAAATCAATATCGCACCTGCCCTGAATTTTCTTTCCTGAAAAATCTGTCACATCGACATTTATCCGGTAATTGATAATATCAAACGTGTCAGATCTGAATTCCAGGTCTTCTGCATATTTAAGTTCTGCTTCGGTAAAACCCCTCAGTTTCATTTTTGACTTCACATATTTGCAACCATATCTTTCGTGTTCCGTTTGGCCGGAAAGGTCAATAGTGCCGGCTATCAGCAACAGAAGAATTAAAAAATATAAATTCTTATTCATTTTTATTTTTTTTGTTTTAAATTATGATACTAAAAGCGATCAATTGTGATAAAAACCCGAGTAAGTATCCTGTATAAATCTGTTCTCTGGTATGGGCTTTAAGATACAAGCGCGCAGACCCTACTACTCCTGCCAAAACAATAGAAATCAAAATTAACAGGTAAAGATTGATCTCAATATTATAATCTTCCGAATTATTAATGATGATGTTTCCATACTGCATTTTGAATTTCAATAAAAACAGGGAGGCAACCACAGCACCCATACCAACACAATGAAGGCTTATCTTCGTAAAATTGTTGATAAAAAAAGCAGCCAGAACAGAAATTGAACTCCCAAGCATGACAGCTGCAAAAACCAGAGGAAGAATAGTATTATTTTTAAAATTGATGAACAACCACAGATAAACTATGCTGACAACTATCATTGGGCCAACTCTCTCCATTTTATCCTCCATACTGAAAGTCTTTATTATATTAAGTGTCTTCATCAATAAAACAGAGACTACCGGAATTATCAGCACACTTACAATAGTATAAGTCAGAAAGACTATTTCTTCTTTTTCATTTTGCTCATTAAAAATGTAGGGATTTAATAAATAAAGCAATCCCAGTATGTATACAAGGATAAATAACGGATGGAAAATAAATGAGACAATATATGATGCAACTTTCATTTCAATCAGGTTTTTTATCTTGGTTTCGAGATTTCTTAACCGGGCCCGACAATTTATATGCCAGAAAAATAAATCCAGCTAAAAAATGTAAAATTACGACTGTCACGACGATGTATAAAAGTGTATTGCTGTCTCTCATATCAAAATAATAATTATTTCCGGTTACAAATTTAATCACCTTATCTTTATCTTCATCAAATTAAGACATTTTTACAACTTTTTATTTATTTTCTTTTGATTTTACACAATAGCAATCAGAGTTTCAGGGTTTATTATCTGTCAATTTATTCAAAAACGATAACGATATAAATATGGGTATAAAATCGAAGACCTATGATCCTAAAGAAGAACTATGGAATGTTATAACTCATGGTTTTGGATTATTCTTAAGCATCGCTGCATTGACATTACTGGTAGTATATTCAAGTATCTATCATACTGCATGGCATATTGTAAGTTATGCAATATATGGGGCAAGCCTTGTTATACTGTATACTGCTTCAACGGTTTATCATGCTTCCAAAAATCCAAAAGTAAGACTTAGGTTGAATGTTTTTGATCACGCATCAATTTATGTTCTTATTGCTGGTACATATACTCCGTTTTTACTGGTCACCTTAAGGGGTCCTTGGGGATGGAGCATGTTTGGAGTGATCTGGGGAATTGCTTTAGCCGGAATTATCCTTAAGCTGTTTTATACCGGAAGATTCGACAAAATATCAACAATAGCTTACGTTTTCATGGGCTGGCTGATGCTGGTTGGCATATATCCTCTGATACAAAACCTATCATTAGGGGGCTTGTTATGGTTACTTGCAGGAGGAATCTTTTATACTGTCGGAGCAGTTTTTTATTTACAAAACCGCTTGAGTTTCAATCATGCAATTTTCCATGTGTTTGTCCTGCTGGGAAGCATTAGTCACTTTATAAGTGTGTTTTTTTATATTTAATTTTTTTGAGTGTTATATTTTAATTTTAATTCAATTAATATTAATCTGGTAATATGAAAAGAATAGGATTGTATTTTTTGTTCATTTTAATAGGTTCTGCTATAGGTGTGTCCTGGTCTTCCGGCAGATTAAATGCATTACTTGGTAAAAGTACTCCCGCTGAAGAAAAAATCTCCGGTAATAACCCCGGTATTAAAAATATTGAGAGTTCAATACCTTCTACGGATCCATATCTGGATAATGGAGATGCCAAATCTTTGAATTTTATTTATGAATATGAAAAAGGAGTGGAATATTTATTTTCAATTTCTTCTCCTTCTGTTGTTTATATAACAACCTCAAGCTATAAACAGGATTACTGGAGCAGGGATGTGTATGAAGTTCCAAGCGGAACAGGTTCCGGATTTATTTGGGATACAGAAGGACATATAATCACCAATTTTCATGTGATCAACGGTGCTGACAAAGCAGAAGTAACCCTATCTGACAGAACAAGCTATTCTGCAGACCTGGTAGGTTATTCAAAAGAAAAGGATCTGGCTGTTCTAAAGATTAAAACTCCGCAAAAAAAACTTAAGCCGATTAAAACCGGCAAATCTACCAATCTGCGGGTCGGACAGTTTGTTCTTGCAATTGGTAATCCATTTGGACTGGACTATACTCTGACCACCGGGGTTATAAGTGCACTGGACAGGGAAATTCAATCTCAATCAGGGGTTCCAATCAGGGATATCATTCAGACCGATGCAGCTATCAATCCCGGCAATTCAGGAGGACCATTGTTAAATTCTTCCGGTGAACTTATAGGTGTAAATACTGCCATTTACAGTCCTTCCGGTGGTTCCTCCGGAATTGGATTTGCAATACCAGTTGATGTTGTAAGATGGGTTGTTTCCGACATTATGAAATATGGTGAAGTCAGAAGGGCAGTTATAGGGGTCAGTACAGTCAGAGATTATAATGCCCGGGCTTTCGGCATAGACAAGGGTGTAATTATATATTCAGTATATCAGGGGTCGGCTGCAGCCAAGGCAGGACTGAAAGGGACTACAAAAAGCAATTTAGGAGATATTATAACGGGAATCAATGGTAGTGCTGTAAAAAACAATGCTGATCTTATACTTACTCTCGAGAAATATAAAGCAGGAGACAAGGTGCAGTTCACAATACTCAGAGATAACAAGGAATTAAAGGTACCCGTTGTTCTTCAGTCTTCAAACTGACAACCGGGATGTCGTCATATTTTAGTGATGTTTTCGAGCTTACCATACTTATCCCTCCGGGAAGGGTCTCGACATATGGCATAATATCTGATTACCTTGGGTTGGGCTCTCCACGTATGGTCGGATGGGCTCTGAACAGAAGTTTTGATAAAAATGTGCCTGCTCACAGGGTTGTCAACAGAAAAGGAGAATTATCGGGAAGAAATCACTTCCCGGATCCTGAAATGATGCAGAAGATGCTTGAAGCCGAAGGAGTGACTGTTGAAAACAACAAAGTCAAAGAATTTACAAAGCTGTTATGGTATTTTGACTGATCAATATTTCCTTCTTTTTACAGCAAAAAACATATCTGTCAACTCAAAGAAATCTTTTTCAAAAGGTATATATGTAGAATTGGCTGCATGGTCATATCCTGTACCGCATCCGTTTGTGATCAATACAAAACCTATTTTCCTCTGAGGATCAATAAAGGCATTGCTGATCAGTCCATATGCGTCACCAGAATGTCCTGCCATGAATTTTGAGCTTTGTAAAACCTTTTCAGATGCAGGACTCTCAGTAATCCTTTGGATTCCCAGGCCCCAGCTTCGGAAAAAACCCTCATTATCACTTGCATTTTTTCCGTCAAAATCCCATTCTGATCTCAGCATCATTCTAACAGACTTATTCGATATAATCCTGGTTTTGTCTTTCTTTCCTTTGTTCAGAAAAATCATAAATATATTGACAAGATCTGTTCCTGATATCCTTAATCCACCCTGAGCTCCAAATCTGAGTCCATTTGTGCCCGGCCTGTATGTTTTTAAATTATAAAAAACAGGTCTTATCCCTTTGTAATTATCTGCCTGCGGCATCCAAATATCCTCAGTTTTGTGGTAAAGAACAGATATTTTGTCGATATTTTCAAAGTCAAGCACATTATAACTTGCATCGATTCCAAGTGGTTCAAATATATTCTCTCTGCAATATTCATCAAACCGCTTTCCTGAAATTTTTTCTATTATCGTACCTAAAATACCATACCCAAGATTGGAGTAGTTAAAGAATGATCCCGGTTTTTGAACGAGGAACTGATCCGGAGTATAGTATTTCCCATTTTTATTTATCAATTCTCTTATATCCGGGATTGGATCGCTGTTATATGACAATCCAAGAAAATCGTCATATGCTTCTCCCTCCGCAAAGGAAGAAGTGTGAGACAGCAACATCCTCACTGTGACTGGTATCCCGGGAAAATGGGGGTTTTTTACTTCATATCCCAGTATTTCAGAAATGTCCTGATCTGGTGAGAGTTTATTCTGCTCATATAGCTGCATTACTGCTAAAGTTGTAATAGTTTTAGAGATACTTGCTATCCTGAATACGGTAGAATCTGTGACAGAAATGTTTCTTTCGTGGTCAGCAGATCCAAATGGTATAGTCTGAAGTATCTCTCTGCTGTTAAAAAGTACCAGGATCCCTCCTGACAGATCGTGCTTTTTACTTATTTTGCCGACTTCTTCTGCCAGAGTTTGTCCGGCAGAAATATTTATAAGAATGAAAAAAAATGACAAGACAGATATTGTTTTCCTCATGATTAGTTAATTAACTTTTTTTCTTTTTCTTAACAATACAAAAAGAACTGCAGCCAAAATGATCAGGAATGGCCATAGATTTATAAGTCCTATCAAAACCCATAAAACATTATCCCAACCATTTTTCACGGCCTGACCGAATTTCGAGGAGAATCCGAATGACGAGTTTGTCCGTTCATAAAAAACTATTGTTAATGTGCTGTATGATATTCTGTCATTAAGATATTTGAATCTTCCTTCAATTGACTCGATCTCAGTACGCAAATCACCGATTTGTTTTTCTATTTTAAGGATCTCTTCTACTGTTTCTGCCTTGTTGAGCAGGGTTTTATACCTGTTTTCAAGTTCTTTTTTTGTTTTCAGCCTTGATTCAATATCGACATACTCTTCCGTCACATCGGTGGCACTGATATTTTTACTATCAAGTTGTTTAGCAGATTCAGCGATTTTTGTCAGAAGTGTTTCGAAATTTTCTGAAAGAACACGAATTGTTATCCTGTTTTCTATCCTGGATCTTTGATCGATAACATTGTCCAGGGAAATATAGGCATTAAATTCTTTCACCCATTTGTTTATCAGTTTCCTCGTTTCGTTGTTGTCAGCAGTTTCAAAACTGATCTCACCTTCCTTTATTATCCTGCGGTCAACAACCGTTGTTTGTTCTTTTGTCACATCTCTTCCGCTCATTTCTGGAGCTGGTGCCATATCTGAAGCGACAATTGCTTCAGGGTAATCTGCTTTATTTTTGCAGGATATACCTGAAAAGATCAAAATCACCATAAAAAAAATAACTATTCTTTTCATATTCTTAATTTTTGATTGATTTAATTTTACCTGTGATTTCTCGTATCATTATGAATTTTTTATGGAATACTCAAACCGAATCAAACAAAACAGGTGATTCAACAGAACTTTCAAACTCAAGCAGCCATTTTTTTCTCCACAATCCTCCGGCATATCCGGTCAATGATCCGTCAGATCCAATCACCCTGTGGCATGGAACGATAACTGCTATTTTATTTTTCCCGTTTGCAGAGGCTACTGCCCTGATTGCTTTTATATCTTTTAAAGCAATTGCCTGCTGAGAATAGGTCCGGGTTCTTCCAAATGGAATTTTCATCAGTTCTGTCCAGACTTTTTTCTGAAACTCAGTTCCGTGTAAACTTAATCTGACCGTAAATTCCTTACGCAAGCCTGAAAAATATTCTTCAATTTCTTTTTTCACCTGCACTAATTGTGTATCTTCCCGGACTTCAGGATTAATCTTAAGATTCTGCATTACAGATTTCAAATTAATACTGTCACTAAAATCAAGGGTAAAAATACCTTCAGGTTCAGAAATAGCAGTCATCAATCCCAAAGGAGTTTCAAAATGAGTAATTTTATACTTAATATTATTCTCCTCAAAACTTTCCATTGTCTGCCAGGATATAATATCTGCGGTATATATTTTACCGCCAGATAGGGTAAATATTAAAAAACAAAAATAATTATAATTTCTGAATAATTATTTGTCACAGGGGTAATTATATATTTATTTTAATTGTTGAATTTAAAATAACGGTGCCGCGGTAAAAAATAATTATAACTTTTTTTGTCATATATGCTTGATTATTAAAAAGAAAAAATTACCTTTGCGCTCCATTTTAAATTTAAAAAAATTATTAATTATGTTTGCAATAGTTGAAATAAACGGTCAACAATTCAAAGTGACTAAAGATCAGGAGATTTTTGTCCACCGTTTACAAAACGAAGAAGGAGCTAACGTCTCATTTGACAATGTGCTCCTTGTCAGCGATGACACAAAAACGCAGGTAGGTGGCCCTAATTTGAAGGCTAAAGTTGATGCTACGGTATTGGAACACCTGAAAGGTGACAAAGTTATTGTTTTCAAGAAGAAAAGAAGGAAAGGCTACAGGGTAAAAAACGGTCACAGACAGTATTTTACTAAGCTGAAAATCAATTCAATTGTTTTTTAATCACCTAAAAATCAACAAAAATGGCACATAAAAAGGGAGCCGGTAGTTCCAGTAACGGCAGGGACAGTAAAAGCAAGAGGCTGGGAGTAAAACTTTTTGGCGGAGAACTTGCAATAGCCGGAAATATTATTCTTAAGCAAAGAGGAACAAAATTTCATCCGGGAGATAACGTATATCTCAGCAAAGATTTTTCTATTCATGCAGGAGTTGACGGTTTTGTAAAATTCGATGTCAGGAAAAATAACAGGACATATGTAAGCATTGATCCTATTACTGAAGAGATGATAGCTGCTGCAATGGCAGGCGAAGAAGAATAGTTCAAATTATTTATTTAATAAATATTTTTTATGATCCCCGTGTCCGGTTTGCGGATTATCGGGGTATGGTTTAACCAAGTAAATTAATAAAAATGGCAGTAAAAATCAGATTAGCCAGAAGAGGCCGGGCAAAAAAGCCCTTTTACCACATTGTAGTGGCAGATTCCAGATCACCCAGAGACGGAAAATTTATTGAAAAAATCGGGATTTATAATCCCCTTACAGTACCCGCAACCATCGAAATTGACAGAGACAGAGCTTTCGAATGGCTTATGAAAGGTGCTCAACCAACTGAAACCGCAAGATCAATACTTAGATACAAAGGAGTGCTTTTCAGAAAACATCTCGATAAGGGCGTTAAAAAAGGTGCTTTCTCCCAGGAAGAAGCTGATAAGTTATATAGTGAGTTTATCAGCAACAAGGATGAAAATATCATGAAGAAAGTGGATAAAGTGCGTCAGGAAAAAGAAGCCCTGGTCAGAAAAATGTCTGGATTAGATGTTCCAATTAAAGTTCAAAAAGTGGAAGTGAAAAAAGTGGAAGCTATAAAGGAGGAAGTGGTTAAAGAGGAATTGGCAAAGGAGGAAGTGGTAAGTGAAGAAGCTACAACTGTTGAGGCTACAACTGAAGAAGTAACAACTCAAGAGGTGACAACCGAGGAAGTTGTAAGCGAAGAAACCACAACTGAAGAAGCTACAAGCGAAGAAACTACGAACGAAGAAAAGTAGAATAAATATTCTGTTTTCGGGATTTTTTATTTAATTTTTATTTTTCAATACCTGATAAAGCCCAAGTTGTTTTATCAGGTATTGTATTAAAATATAAACATGTTTTAAAAATATTAAAATGGAAGAATTATTACAAAACTATAAAACCGAACTTGAAAACCTGAAAGAAGACATTCAAAGTTCCGAAACACTGGAATTATATCTGGATAACGAGGATGGAGAAACCTATAAGGAACTTGTCTCAATCTTTGAAAGCGGAATTGATGAACTTCACTCAAAAGTTGCCGACAATCATCCCCTGCAGCTGATATCTTTTGAAAAAGAACTTCTTGATCCCGGTTTTGAAGGACTATTTCTTCCTCGCTTGCTTGGCTATTCAGTTTTAAGAGGAGAACTTGATGATCAGTATAAATACAAATTCCCGCAGGATCATTTCAGGGACATTTTAATAGCAATAGCGGAATCTGCAAATTATGATAATATCCAGACCAGGATTGGCCAGACTATACAGATTGGTTTTGCAATGAGTACAGATATTTGGGTAACAGATCTTTTAAACAAAATCCAGAATAAAAACGTAAAAAAATTCTTTCAGAATCAAAGAAATGTAAAATTTCATGATGTTAATGAGAGACAGGTAGCTTTTGAAAGATACAAAAGGCAATTTGATAAATTCAATTATAAAACTGCAGTTTTTCCAACTGAACTTGTTGAATTGAAAAGACATGGAAATATTTTAAAAGACTTTTTACTGTACAGGGCTGCAGCAGAACATGATAACACTACTCTGATTCCCTATATCCACAATTTTCTAAGTAAAAAAGAATTCATCTTTGAGCCTGAGTTCATTAAGATCACTCTTGTTCTTGGAATGTATTACCGGCTTGACGGTGATAACTCCAAAAAACTGACACAGGTTTTCAATAAACTCAGAAAAGAGAAAAGCAATTTCGATATTGATTTCTTTGCTTATTTTCTTCAGTTTGTGGATGATAAGGCTAATTTCATAATTGATGCTGTTGGTAATCTTTCTAAATTCATTGATAAATCCATTGAAGATGAACTGAGCAGGTTTTTCTGGCTAATGGATATTGTCTATACTAAGGGTTATGTTGCCGCGGAAACTATTGATGCAATCAGAAAATACTATAATGAACATGAATGGTTGTCCAATCAGAACCGATGTCTCCGCCATTCTCTAAATAACAGGTTTTCGAAATTCTTTAATACTCTTTCTGAAAAGGATTATCATGAGTTCTTTGAAATGTTTAAGACTTTCTCTATCTACATGGATATTTTCTCAAATGAAAAATTCAATCAGAGTATTAAAAATACCAGTATGGTTTTCGTCAACAGGTTGATGAAGTATTACAGCGACAAAAGAGGCAGAGACTATCAGGATATTAAGAAATTTGTTGTCAGTTCTTTTGTCGATCTGAAATTTTATAAAGAAAAAGAACTTGTGGAAATTTTCAAATCGAAGAGAAAGAAAAAAGATTCCAAATAAATTAATACTGTGGTTATGAGCCATAAAATATATACTTTCGATGAATTGAGAGATTTGTTTATCAAATACTCAGAGAAAAAAATCATAACTGCACAGCCTTCCGGTTTATATGAGCCGGTAAATTATATAATGGGATTAACAGGGAAAAAGATCAGGCCTGTTGTATGCCTGATGGTTGCTAATGTTTTTGATGAAAATCTAGATCATGCCCTTCCACTGGCTTATTCTATCGAAATGTTTCATAATTTCACCCTTGTACACGACGATATAATGGATAATGCCAGCGTAAGAAGATCCAAACCAACGGTTCATGTTAAATATGGTGCCAACAGTGCTATTTTGAGCGGAGACCTTATGATGATAAAATCATACGAACACCTGATAAACTGCTGTAGTGATAACGATCTTAAATTCACTATTTTACAATTGTTTACAGATACTGCTGTCAAAGTATGTGAAGGTCAGCAATATGATATGGAATTTGAAACTGCAGAAAATATAACTTTGTCTGATTACATGCAGATGATTGAACTGAAAACTGCAGTGTTATTGGGGGGTGCTTTCAAATCGGGAGCCGTTATAGGTAATTGTAGCGACAAAGATGCTGATCATTTCTATGATTATGGGCTAAACCTCGGACTTGCATTCCAGGTTCAGGATGATTTTCTGGATATTTATGGAAATCCCGATGTCTTTGGTAAAAAACCAGGGGGTGATATAATCCAGAAAAAGAAAACTTTTTTATACCTCAAGGCTATGGAATTGACTGAAGATAAAGAAAAGCTAAAAATGCTTTATAATTCTGATAATTTGCCTGAACAGGAAAAAATTGACAAGGTGTTGAGTATTTACGATCACCTGAATATACGGCAGGCAACTGAAGCAAAAATGAATGAGTTGACTGCAAAAGCTGAAACACATCTAAACAGCATTTTGGTACCGGAAGAAAATCTTGCCGTTATAAAGCAACTCCAAAAATCTCTACTAGAACGAATTAACTGATCAGCTAAGCTTGGCCCAGGCTTCTTCTGCTATTCTGAAACTCGCTGTCTCAAGTGCATAACTTCCAGCAATTGCATCTTTAACTAGATTCATATTGCATTCGTGCTTCATAATATTCTGAATATTCAGCAGTAACCGCATAAAGTTGACAGGATCATCTATGCCTGTCTCTTTTGGTGCTATATTGATCGAATGAACACCTCCTATGGCTCCTGCCATTGAAATTATGGTTGCTATTATAAGATCGTTGTTTTCATTATCGGTATACGCATCGTGATTAATACCAAGAATGATTTTATCTCCAAAGTTATCTGCCTTTAAAACTTTAAGATAATTGTTCCACATGATCCTGAATGCCCTTATCGTTGCAATATCTGACAGGAAATTTTCAGTCATGAAAAAATGAACTTTCCACCTTTTCAGCATACTGAACAGTATATCCTTACTCAATTCTGATTCTTCGATAAAATCCGATATATTATTGAAAGTTTCAGTAAGATACTGTGCCGGCTGATATGATAATTCCCTTTCGGTACGATAGAAAAACCTAACTTCCGGGAAATTCAGGTTTAAATACCTGAAAAGCTCAAGCATTTCTTCGGGCCGGTCATCCGGTAGCCTTAGATTGAACTTTAGTTTTTTGTGATTATATTCCTTTCTGAGGCAATAATCTTTAAGATGTTCCATAAACAAGATAATATCAATTCCATTCCGTGTATTGAGCAAAATATCATATTTGTCAAGCTCGATTCCTCTGAATACTGACTCAAAATCAACTTTGCTGTCGCTCGCATACAACATAAAGCTTTCGAGGCCAAATCTTACATGTTGTTTAATATATCCATTGACCGTTTCATTGGAGACAAGACTGTAATCGAGTCCGCATAACCAGTTATTATCCTTTGCTTTGCTTATGAAAGGGCTGTAATCTTTTTTAAGGTCATCAAAATGGGCAAAAGGCTCCCCTTTTATATTCTTGTCCAGGTTCCACACAAAATCTTCAATAGATCCTGTTTTCAATGATTTTGCAATCAGTTCCATCCATTCTTCCTTGCTGTGGCCGGTAAAATTCAAATCAAGTGGTTTCATCGGGTTATTCTTTATGAGTGTATTGCATTTTTTGCTTTTACAAAAAATAGTTTATTTACTGCTCTAACTAAAATCCATTATAGTTTTATTTAAGTTCGACTTTTATTCTGCAATCTACAGCAAAGATATGATCTTTTGCCGCAATTAACGGATTAATGTCAATTTCTGAGATTTCCGGAATAATACTTAACAACCGGGACAATTTTATCAGCACATTCCTGAATTCTTCTGTATCTATACCTTGCTTTCCACGCGCTCCTTTAAGTATGGGGTAGGATTTTAACTTTCTGATAAGGTAATCTGCTTCATCACTTTCCAAAGGAATCAGCGAAGACTGTACATCCTTCAGGATCTCAAGATATATTCCACCGGTCCCAAACATAAGAATGTGACCTGCCTGGCTGTCCCTTTTTGCTCCTGCAAATAATTCCATCCCTTTTATCATTGGCTGGATAAGACAAGCATTTACATTCTCTATTCCCATGATCTTTTCAAATGCTTCAACAGCCTCCTGTTCCGAATTTATATCGAGGATCACACCACCCACATCACTTTTATGAAGAGGTCCTACTGCTTTGAAAACAAGAGGATATTTTACATTATTCAACGCTTCCCTGAGCCCGGAATGGTTTGAAACCGTAATTTCAGCAATCGTTCTGATCCCTGCAAACTCAAGAATTTCTCCGACCTCGGCTGGATTGAGAAATTTTCCGTCATTCTGTTGTATTATTGCCTGTATCTTTTCCCCTGGTAATAATTTTTTCTGCTTTTTGTGTTCAAAAACGGGTGTGTTATTATACACTTTTGCAAGTGCCTTAGCCAGTATTACTTCGTCAGAAAAGTAAAGCTTGTTTTTTCTGATAAATGCCTGCGTTGCCTGTTCGGTATTTACAAGCGAGGGAAGAACGGGATAGATTGGTTTAGTGGAATTGTCGATTTTTTCCGATAAAACATCGTAAACCGGAGTTACATCAAAAAGTCCGGGACTACCGAAAATGACAATGATTTCATCTATGTATTCAACTTCATTGTTGCAGAAATCGATTATATGGCTCAATTGTTCTGCAGTTCCTGTAGCTAAGAAATCTATCGGATTTGAAACCGAGGATCCTTTGTACAGTTGTGTAAGAAGTATTTCCGCTTTTTCCCCCGAAATTTCCGGAACAGACATATTGTTTTTTTCGAGAGCATCGGCTGTCATCACTCCTGAACCACCGGCATGAGTTATTATTGCAACATTTTTTCCTGTGGGTTTTCGGTAAAATAAAACACTTGCCACGGAAAGCATTTCCTGTCTGCTGTCACACTGAATGACACCGGCTTTTCTGAAAATGGAATTCACTACTATCTCTGTACTTGTCATTGCTCCCGTATGAGATGAGGCTGCTCTTATTCCCGCTCCGGTCATTCCCGATTTTGTGCCGACAATATTGCATCCCTTTACTGACAGACTCCGGCAATGCCTGATAAACTTTGCCGGATCAGATATCTGTTCGATATAGATCATCAACACCTCTGAGCTGATTCCTGTGATATAATTATAATCAAAATATTCTAGAATATCTTCTATTTTTATCAGGGCAGCATTCCCAACCGAATAAATCCCTGAAAACTGCATTCCGCTTTTTAATCCTGCTTCCATTGTGAATACCGCGACGGAGCCGGAACTCGATATAAAATCCACTCCCCTGGGATTGAAGTCCGGAACAGGAAGAGTAAACACTCCCTTATAATGTCCATTTACTATGCCAATACAATTGGGTCCGAGTATGCTTAAGTTTCTTTCCCTGGCAAAGCTCACTATTTCTTCTTCCATATTTTTTCCTTCTTCATCAAGTTCTGCAAATCCCGCAGAAATAATTATAAAGGCTTCAACCCCCGTGGCTGCCAGGGCTTTAATTGCCGAAAGACAGGTTTTTGCCGGAATTGCCAGTATGGCAAGGTCTGTCTCCGGTATGGATTCAATATCAGTGAATGCTTTAATGCCCTGAACTACTTCCGTATTTGGATTTACAACAACGAGATTTTGGAAACCACCATTTATAAGGTTTTCGAGAATTTTTCCTCCCGGTTTTGCGGTATTATCTGATGCACCAATGACGGCAATACTTTTTGGTGAGAAAAGCTGAGAATTGATCATAATTTTTTATTAATTAAATCACGAAATTAACTAATTCAACATAAAAATCTAAGATGATGACGGAGATAAATTATTTTTGGCTAATTTTGTTATCATTTTAAATTAACTTCAACTATTAAATATTTAATCAAATAACAAAAATCCAATACTATGAAATTTTTAATTTTTCTATCGGCATTATTACTTTTTGTATCATTCTCTTCATGTAAAAACAAAGATAATGTTGTTACGGAGGAAAAGCCTGAAGTAATTGAATCAAAATGGGAAGATTATAAGGGAGATTATACTAAAAAAGCAGAATTCTTTGTGCGGGATGCCGGACTTGCATTAAAAACCAGGTTGACTGAGGCCATTGCAAAGGGAGGATTTGAAAAAGCTATAAATGTGTGCAACGAAGTAGCTCAGAAAATGATGGATTCAATTTCAACTGCAAATAAGGTTCAAATAAAAAGAACAAGCATCAAATTCAGAAATACAAAAAATGCCCCGGATCAGAATGATTTAGCAATGCTTTCTGCATATGATAAGCTCCAAAAAGAAGGAAAACCTCTTGCTTCAGATGGAATTGAACTTGAAAACAGAATGGTTAAATTATATGTTCCTATCATGACCGATAAATTATGCCTGAATTGTCACGGAGTAATAGGAAAGGATATCAAGCCCAAGGTTTATGAGCTGATAAAAAAACTCTACCCCAATGATGAAGCAGTGGGTTATAAAGAAGGAGAAATGAGAGGCGTATGGGTTGTACAGATGGAGAAGTAGTTGATATCCAACTTTAGAAAAGTTTTAGTATCCAACTTGTGAAAAGTTTGGAACTTTTCACAAGTTTAGATCTCGCTGTCGTTTCCGCGGAACAGGTATTCCTTTTGAATAAACTTCGTCTTCAATTTTGTGGTCGGTATTCGCGAGAGGGAGGCTTTTTTGGCAGTTCTTTCGGTGTTATGAGGATACTCCTTTAATCCTCGCCCTAAATCCCTGCCGCTTCAGCGGTACAGGTACTCATTCTGAATAAACTTTGTCCTTAATTTTGTGGACAGTATTCGGGAGAGAGTATAAAACTATTGAAAAAGATTTTTCATGTTATACAAGCGTAGGTTCAACCCTACCGTTTACACATATCTTTACCAACGACAAAGCCTAGATAAGCCAGTTCAAATCTTTCCAATCCTTTTTTAAATGTTATTGTTCCTGGCGGTCTTTGACTTTCATAACCTTTCCAGCCTCCTAATCTCGCTATTATCCATGAGGCAAATGACAGACTATTCTTACTATTAGGATTTTTTAATCTTTCCGTATCTCCTTGAAGATAATCATTTATTTGTTCTAAAAGTTCTATTTCATCTTCTGTGAAATAATCAATTATCTTCTCTTTACTATTGACTGCTCTTGCAGATTTAAGTTGCATTATTTTTACTGATGCTTCCATTGCTATTAATAATAATTTACGTATACCGGTTCCACTTTCTAACTCAGTTGATTCTAAATCAAATCCTTCTGTTTTAAGCAAGCGAAATGCTTCCTCTATATACCATCTTGTAGTGTAACATTCTAATAATTCTATTGCTTCATCAAAATATTCTATATGCTCGCTTGTCCATAGACGCCATATTATCGGCTCTTCTCCCAAAGGTACAGTTTCCGGATGTTCTCTCACTTGGATAACCTGCATTTTCAATTCCTTTGGATATTTTGATTTATCTATTATAAAATTAGAACGGCTAATATAATATGATGAAATTTTAACTTCTAATTTCGCTATCCTTTTTTTCTTCTTTTTGTCTTCGCCTGCTATTTTTATTTTTACTATTCCTATTGTTGGTTGTTCCTCTATGTCTTCGTAAAGCTTAACTGATTTACCATCAAGGGTTTTTAATCTTCTGTTTTGTTGTATGCGAATTAACACATCTGATGTGTTTGCTTTTGGTAATAATGACATCACCTCATATATATCTGCCTCCCTATCCATTACAAACAAAGAATGCTCTGCTTGTTCTAATACTCTATCTCTACTTTGCAATGATGGCCCTAACCATTTAAATGACTCCTTACCTTCAATTGATGTATTTGATCTATATGATCTTACATGCTTTTCAGGACTGTCTCTATAGTAAAAGTAAGAACCTGCCCATCCATAACACTTTGCTTTTTCTTCTCTATCATGAACTAATAGTCCTTGATGCATAAATCCTGTTGTAGTATTATCTCCAGACCATCCTAAACCTCGCATATCCTTTATTCGATTTCTATGACTATTCAAATTATAGTCTGTCGTATCACACAATACTAATACTTTCTTGCCTTTTATCCTATGTTTACAGCACATAGTGAGATTCTCCATTAAGTATGTCTCTGTTACTTTTCCGTTCTTTAAATAACGATATGCTGCCACACAATCTTTCCTCTTTTTAAATGTTGAATGAACCGAACTTATAAAATTCTCTTCTATGCCTTTAACTATAGACAGCCCCTTTTTTTAAGCCTCTTATCCAAATTGATCTGCTTTGTTGTAGTTTCCATATTTTACCTTTTGCCCACAAAGTTAATATTATATTATATATTTTCATAATATTTGTGTGTAAACGGTAGGGTTCAACCTACGCTTAACCTTATCTTTTTTCGGAGCACTAAAGAAATTCTGCGGTTTTTTATCGGGAAAGTACTCCCCCTTCTCCTTTAAATTAAGGCTGCTAAATCAAATACAAAATCAGTTAAAATAGAAGGGGCCGGGGGTTGAGGATAAACACGTAAATCTTTATCCAACTTTAGAAAATTCCGGAACTTTTCTAAAGTTAAAATCTAGTTCAAACGTGTATGGACGCAAAAAAAGCCCTGAAATCAGGGCTTTTAATTGGTGTTTACTGTTTTATGAATTTTTTGCTTATGGTCTCTTCTCCATCGATGTATCTTGCGATGTATAGTCCCGGAATGAGGTCTGCAACATTTATGTGTATAATTTCAATTCCTTTTGATAGAATTATTCTTTTTGATATTTTTCCCGAAAGATCGTAAAGTTGGATAATTCCCGATTCTGTTGGTTTGCCGAATTCTGCCATCAGGTTATTGCCGACAATATTGGGGTTGATTTCAAAAATTCTGATTTTTGACGACATATAGACAGAAACTGATGGGGAAAACATATATTTTCCATCCAGATCGATTTGCTTTATGCGGTAGATATTGTTTTTGATAAGAGGTGATTCGTCTAAAAAATCATAGGAAAATTGTTTTGTGCTTATACCCGAACTTTTGACAATTCCTATTTTTTCAAATTTGCTTGCATCCCTGGACCTTTGTATTTCAAAATGGGAGTTCCCGTTTTCATATTCGGTACTCCATGATAATAAAACCTTATCTCCATATTTATTCGCTTCTACCGACAAGAAATTGAGCGGCATAACAGCGGTAACTGTGAAATTCATTGTATAGTTAGTAGGGTTGCCTCCATTATTATCCCACACATTGTCAGGACAATCTGAAGTACCATTCTGATTGCCGGGCACACGGTAGAAAACCTCCATGGTATATGTGCCTGGTGTATATGTTGTGAGGTCAATATTTAAACCTGAACCTGTAGACCCGGGTTTTTGCCATTTTTGATCATTTCCTCCACACGACCCTCCTCCACAAGTAAAGCTTCCCCCGGAACAATTACAGAAAAATGGTAATTCAACAGCAATAAAATTACCGTTTGGTGAGCCTGTAGGATATATTCTATAATTAAAAACAGGAATGCAAACATTTCCATTGCCGTCTTTCCATGTTTTCATCTCTGCTCCCTGTAATTTTAAAGTTCCACTATTTTGAACAAATGGCCCTAAGCTGCCTGAAAAAGGTTGAGTTCCGATGTTGCTTCCAAAACAATTGTAAAATGCCGAGGAACCATTGGACTCAAGATATACAGCACTGCCAAAAAAGCCAAAAGAAGCTTTTAATATGAACGGCAATAAAAACATGAGAAATAATAAAAATTGTCTTTTCATTTCAGTATGGTTTTAAAGTTATAGAAATCTCAGATTTTACCGGTCGGGATAAAATCCATTTCAATTGTACAAAATTAATTCGGGAATACCAATTTATCAAAGATAGCTTGATTTTTTTTTAAACTTTAACATTTCGTGATATTCAACTTTAGAAAAGTCTGGAACTTTTCTAAAGATAAAATCTCGCTGCCGCTTCATTGGAACAGGTACTCCTTTTGAATAAACTTTGTCTTTAATTTTGTGGTTAGTATTTGGGATGGAGAGGATTAATACTATTGAAAAAGATTTTTCATGTCATACAAGCGTAGGTGCAATTTACGCTTAACCTTATCGTTTTTTCAGAGCACTAAAGAAATTCTGCGGTTTTTTATCGGGAAAGTACTCCCTTCTCCTTTAAACTAAAGATTTATCGAACTTTAGAAAAGTTTGGAACTTTTCTAAAGTTTAAAGTTATTTAAAGGAGAAGGGGCCGGGGGTTGAGGATAAGCACGTAATCTTGTAAAACTTGTGAAAAGTTTAGAACTTTTCACAAGTTAAAATCTCGAATGTAGAAATGATTATTAACCGTGCTGCCTTGCAACCTTGTCTCCTTCAAACAAGTATGGACGCAAAAAAAAGCCCTGAAATCAGGGCTTTTAATCGGTGTTTACTGTTTTATGAATTTTTTGCTTATGGTCACTTCTCCGTCGATGTATTTTGCGATGTACTGTCCGGGTAAAAGATCAGATACGTCGATTCGCAGTATATCGATACCTTCTGCAAGGACATAGCTGTTTATCATCCTTCCGTCCATATTGTATATAAGCAATCTTCCGTTTATTACCGGCTGGCTGAATTCTATTTTCATGTTGTCTTTTGCCAAAGTCGGTATTATATTGATATCTTTTTCCTTTGATGTAAAGAAGACTGATTTGACCGGGAATGTCTCTTTTCTGCCATCGAAATCCACCTGTGTGAGCCTGTAATAGTTAGTACCTGAGGCAGGTGTTTCGTGGATGAAGCTATATTCTTTTACCTCTCTTGTGGTGCCACTACCCTGCTGTGTTCCTATTTCGATCCAGTTCTTTGCATCACTGCTCCATTCGATGAGGAAATGGGAGTTGTTGATTTCGGAGGAGGTGGAGAAAGATAATTTTACCGCATTATCACTGGATAACAGTTCAAATTTCAAAATATCAATTGGTAGTATTGTAATGGGAGTAGGTGTTGCAAGTACCCAATTAGTGCCATTAAAATTTACAGACTGGGAACTACTTGGTGATGGTGTAGGAGGCACAGAACAATTAGATGAGCTTCCATAAACAATTACACCTGACGGACAAGCACCTGAAGGGTTTGGATCGCCATTTGGAATAAGTATTACTTTACCTTGAGTCATATTTAGATTAGTTCCATTTGATACTCCACAATTGCAACTCGAACCACCTGTTCCACCTTGCACACCGCAAAAAACGAAAGTATTACCTGGTCCTAAGATAGATGAAGGCGGTACAGGACCACCTATTTGTGTCCATGTAGTTCCTGCTTGTGAAGCATAAAAAACTTTATAACCAGAAATATCAAAATTAGTAGAACCCGAATTTACAATTTCAACAAAATCATTATTGTGAGTATACCCTGAACCTCCAGATCCTCCATATATCTCTTGAATAATTATTTGAGAATGAATATTAATAACTAAGAGTAAGCTAATAAATAAAAAAATCTTTTTCATTTCAGTTTGGTTTTAAAATTAAGTAAGGGTGGATACTGGCTGGTCCGGTCAATACCCCGTGATTTCTTCTTTCGGGAACAAAAATATAACAAAAAAATCACAAACTGATAAAAACAATATGAATTTTGTGTTAAATGCTTAAATTTTAACATATTGCGTTTGGGGATAATGTGTTTTGGGGCTGTGGGAAAGGGGAGGAGGAGGTACGATTTACGAGGTACGATTTACGAAGTACGATTTTTGATTTAAGAATTAAGATTTTTGATTTGAAGAGGGGAGTTGTAGGGATTATTTTACATTTTAGATTTTATCTTTATTTTGACTTTAGGGTGTTTTAATCCTATAATCTTTTAATCTTATGAATCTTAGTTCTGACGAATGGATGATGGAAGGATTTACGATTGGGAGGCTGGAATGATTTTCACAGAGGCAAAAGAAGATAAAAACGGAAGGCAAGTGGACTATTTTGGTAGTTTAGTTTATACGGAAATTTAAAAATATACTGATTATCATTTGGTTTGCATTAATTCGTTTATATTTGCACACATAAATCAAGGAACTGATACTTTCACATAAAGGATAACAGATGTTAGAAAATTTAACTACGATATCCCTGATAGGTTTCGCAATCGGTTTTGCTTTTTCTGTTCCTGTTGCCGGTCCTGTCAGTATAATGATCACTGCCAATGCCCTGAGGGGTAAAAAAAGGTTTTGTCTGCGGGTAAATGCCGGGGCAGCTCTGGTTGAATTTTTATATGTGTTTGCGGGAATATATGGTTTGACAAGATTATTTGCCCTGTATTATCCATTCATACCTTATATTCTGATAGCCGGTTCATTATTTCTGATTTATCTGGGATATAATATAAGCAGATCCAGGCTGGATGTTGAAATTGTTGAAAAGAAAAACATTTCAGCCAAACGAAACAGAAGACCCGGTGGTTTCATAACCGGATTTCTTTTAAATCTTTTTAGTCCAACTTTGTTCGTCGGATGGTTGACTGCGTCCTTTTTGGTGATCTCCTTTATCGCAAGCCTGGGTTATAGCACCGGAGGTATAAGAGATATGTTGAATAAGCACATGAACGAAGTTAACACGATTGAATCAATTGAGAATAAAGGGACAGGCCTGTCAATTGACAAGACTGCTGAGATGAATTTTAGTCAAAAAACAGCTCCGGAAGATGGGCAGATAAAAAATCATCCTCCATATTATCCGATGGTCATAAGCTTAAGTTATGCGTTCTTTTTAGCGCTTGGAAGTTTAGTATGGTTTATTATTCTCACGAATATACTGATCAGATACCGGAATAAACTGAATATCAATATTCTGAACAAACTTATAAGGTCTATGGGATATCTGCTGTACCTGATAAGTATTGTGCTTTTTTATACAGGTATTTCAAAGTTATTATGAAAATAAATTTTAGTACCCGGTGCTGATTAATATTTTATAGGAAGGGCCTTCTCTATAAAATTTATCCCTTCAGGGCATTTTTTATGTAGGTTTCATTATCGATATCGGATAACAATATTTTACACTTCGGGTTATCGCAGAGCAATTACAGATTTTTAATATAGATACGTCTTCTCTTATGATTGATATAGTGAAAATCCCCCCACTGTAAAGACATCCTGGTATTGGTCTCAAGTTCCGGATTGGATTCTGCCAGTTTATAACCGTTTTTTATTGCGGCTGTATTGATATCAACAAAAACTATTGAATTGACTCCTTTGTTCTGATAGTCAGGGTGAACTGCCATCAGATACAGGTCGAGAACGTCGTTTTTCTGTAATGCCCTAAGCATATAATACCATCCGAAGGGGAAAAGTCTGCCTTTTGCTTTTTGTAATGCCTTTGTGAAGCTCGGCATTGAGATACCGAGTGCTACAACATCGTCTTTTTCATCTACAACTATCGAAATTGTATCCGTCTTGAAAAAACTGAAATACAGCTTGATATAAAATGCAATCTGCTTTTCGTTCAGTTTTGTGAATCCATACAGATGACTGTAACAAGTATTTAAAAGGTCAAATATCTTCTGTGCATAATTATTGACTACTTCTTTGCGCGATTTGAATTTTTTTGAAGTCAGCTTGTATTTCTTTTTGATGATCTCGCTTATCCTGAGATATCTTTCGGGGATCTCGTCAGGCACAGTAATAAGATATTCCTTAAAATCGATATCTTTCCGGAAGCCTATTTTTTCAAGATGTTCGGGATAATACGGGTAATTATAAATTGTGGCAAGGGTGCCGGGTTTATCAAAACCCTCTACCAGGAGTCCTTCGTGATCAAAGTCGGTAAATCCAAGTGGTCCATGTATAGATGTCATTCCTTTGGATATTGCCCAGTTTCCTGCCGCATCAAACAATGCTTTTGACACTTCTTCATCATCTATAAAATCTACCCAGCCGAAGCGGGCATGTTTCTGATTCCAGGTATCATTCGAGACCGGATTGATAATAGCCGCAATGCGTCCGGCTATTTTATTGTCTTTATATGCGAGAAAATAAGCGGTTTCGCAAAAATCCAATGCCGGATTACTTCCTTTTTTCAGATTCAGCAGGTCATCCATCATCAGAGGCGGAGCAGCATATTCACAATTCTTGTACATATTTATTCCAAACCAGATAAATTTTTTTAATTCCCCGGTGGTCTTAACCTCTTTTATTATTACTGACATAATAATTATATTTAAGAGTTAACTAAAAAATTTATGTGAATTTAATACAAAAATTTATCATAGCTACACTGATGAAGTAAAAATTAGTTTTTGTGGTTAATTTTAGGTGATAGGGCGAAGGATGTACGATTTACGAAGTACGATTTTTGATTTAAGATTAATAATTTGAAGAGTTGAGTTGTTGGGATTATTTTAGATTTCAGATTTATTTTGGTTCGGTGTGTGTTAATCCTATAATCTTTGAATCCTAGGAATCCTAGTTCTGACAGAGGGATGATGAAATGGAAGGAGAAGTCTCAGACTTTCACAATTGTAGTTGGAAATGCTGGCATCGAAGTCACAGATTTCGACGATCGTAGGAATTACAACTTTTAACTTTTCATTTCTAAGTCTTCATTTCCAATTTAGTTTTGTACCATTCTGCTGTTCTTTTCATTGCTTCGTCTATTCCGACGGCCGGAGTGTAATCAAAAAATGATCGCAGCTTGTCAATCGAAAAATGATAATCCCTGCCTCCGTTATTTACCCGGTAGGGAGTGAGGAAGGGTTCTGTTCTTTTATTGAAAATACTGTAAAGTTTATAAAATATTACCGCTATGGGATAAGCCAAAAAATACGGAACAGAAGTTTCCGGTAGTTTTACTTCAAGGGCTTCTGCAAGTTTTGAGTTAAATGTATACCAGTTAATCTCGAGGCCATCTGTAGCTATAAATGCATTATTGTCGGCTTTGTCAGAATTTCCGGCAATTGTAATTATATCAATGAGATTGTCGATAAAAACCGGACAGGTTTTGCTTTTTCCGTTGTTTACCTGGGCAAATTTACCGGTTTTCAAAGCCTGAATATATTTTGATATAAAGGTCCTGTCATTAATTCCAAACACATTTCCGGGACGGATGGCCGTTATCTTTAATTTTGAAGATTTCGAAAAATCCCAAAGCCATTTTTCTGCAAGATACTTTGTTCTGGCATATGGTATCAGTTTATCCGGAACGGGGCTTTCTTCGTTCATATACGTCTTGCCAAATCCATGAAAAGCTACCGTGCTTATGTAGATCATTTTTTTCACTCCGAATTTTTCTGCTGAACGGGCTACATTCTGAGTACCTGTAAAATTGATACTTTCGAATAATGAGTAAGGTCCCCAGTCGGCAGCCAGTCCTGCCACATGATAAACTTTGTCAATTCCCTTCATTGCAATTTCGAGGCTTCGCAAGTCTGTAATATCTCCGAGAACGAGTTCAACATTCATTCCGTCGAGAAAACTCAGGTCTGAAGACTTACGAACCAGTCCCGTTACAAGATTGCCTTCATTAATAAGTTTTTTTACGAGATTGCTGCCAATAAATCCATTAGCACCTGTAACTAAAATTCTTTCCATTAATCAGTTATTTTCCGTAAATTATGAACAAATCCAAAAATACACCTATTGAAGCATGCATCAAAAACACATACCAGAAAGATCGGGTTCTTACGGCAATTATCCCGAAAATAATCCCAATCAGGATAGATCCCATAATTTCTCCTTCGGGTTTCCCGATATGAATGAGACAGGAAGATATGGTTTGTATCAGTATTGCATTTACTGTCCCAAATCTGTCTTTCAATCCAAAAAGAATAAATCCTCTGAAAAAAAATTCCCATGCAAAATAGTAGAAAATAACATAAGCTACTTCATAAACAAAAAGATTGGTCTGATCTGTCAGTAAGGATTTTGCCAGGGGATATTCAATCCTTATATCTGGCATTTTTGCAGCAAAATAAATAGCCGGAATTATCAAAACCGGAACAAGTAACAGCAGTTTTAATCCGTTCTTTAAATCACCCTTGCCAAAACCAAAATCAAACAGGTTTTTTTTCATTACAAGCAAAACATACAAAGCAGGGATAACAAAAGTAAGAAAAAAGAAAAAAAGAAACTGAAATATGGTATGTACCTGATCAGAAGGAATTCCAAAGTCAATATTCAGATTCGTTGTGCCCGGATATCCGTGATACCGGTATATAGTTAGCAGCACAGGCGCACTAAGCAGAATAACATAAAAATGTATATCTTTTTTTGTAAAGTCCGGTAACAAAAAATCTTTCATATTGATCAGAATTGTTGATTCAGGAATAAAATGTTACAAAATATTTGTTTAGTAACAGCTTGTGGTATTTCTCTGTTATAAACCAGCAGATCATTGTCCACGCCACACCGGCAAAAATATCAATCACGTAATGATACCTGCAATATACGAGAGAAATGAAAATTCCTATGGTGACGGGAATGAAAAAATAAAGCCAATTAGGCCTGTATTTTCCCATGACTATAATTGTAACCAGGGCTATGGCAGCATGCAAACTCGGAAAAGCATCATATTTATTATTCTCCAGAAAATTTATAGTGTCACGAATTATATCCGTAAACCATAATCCATTGAGTGGTACGTTCTGAAGATCCGTTATCGGTTCATAAAATCTTGGTCCAAGTGCTGGAACTGCAAAATACAGTAGGTAAGAACCATAGTAGGTCAACAGGAAAAAGAAAATGCTTTTATCCAGCTCAATGTACTTTTTTCTTATATATAAATATACAAGTATGAAAAATGGCATTGGAAAATAAAAAACATATAGATAATACATGATCTCTGTCAAAGAGGGTGTGACTATCGGCTCAATTGCTACGGTGGGATGAAACCCGAATATTGCATAATCTATATTTGCCAACGCTTCATCATAAACATCACCGATCATATATGGCATCACCATATGCAGGCTGTCGAAAATTAAAATCAGAAAAATGGCCGGATATATTGCCAATACCAGTTTAATGACCCTTGAACCGGAGTTTACCGTTCTAAAATATATGACTACAGCCAACAAAAGGAATAATACCCCTAAAAGAAAAGATGCTTTTGGGATATAATCTGATTGTGGTAAATTATACAGAAAAAACAAAAACATCAATAGCCAGAAAATAAAATTGGCAACATCAATCAAGCTTAAAAATTTAATATATCTAATCATTCTGATAATACTAAAGCTAATGATGTTCAATTTATTTTTTTTGCAAACAACCTGTATGTTTTGTATTTCTCTCCGTTAAGATTTTCTGCTGCAAGCCTCATATTGTCATTATTTTCCAGTATCCAGGACGCTTCACCTCCGATTAGTTTTGTTTTTTTTGCAAACTCTATAAAATGAGCATAAAAAGCTGCTTCTATTCCCATTTTCCTGTATTTGTCAACTACACCCAGGGTGACTATTCTTGCATATTTAGTTTTATGTTTTTTCAAAAGAAGTTTAAATATATTAAACGGGAAAAGCTTTCCGTTTTTAAACTTAATTGTAATTTCATTGATATTTGGTACTGCCAGGGAAAATCCTATAAAATTTCCATCATGTTCGGCTATTAACACCATTTCCGGATTAGCTATCATCTTGAAATTCCGTGCAATCATTCTAAATTCCTCTTCTGTAGCAGGTACGAAACCCCAGTTTTTTTCCCAGGCTTTATTGTAAACTTCTTTTATCTTCATAACCTCGTTTGTAAAATCATTCATTCTGACCTTACGTATAGTTATCCCCCTGGATTTAAGTCTTTCCTTTATAATATTGGCTAGTCTGAATGCTTTATCCGAAACTTTTTCGGTATAAATCATGTAGGCAAAAAGGTCCATCTCCTTATAAAATCCATATTTGATACAATGGTCCTTATAATAGGGCTTATTATAGGTCATATCCATAATGGGGGGAGAGTCAAACCCATCAATTAATAATCCTGCAGTATCATTTGTTGTATAATTTACAGGGCCTATCACAGAGTCAAAATTAAAATTTCTATTCCACTGTACTACTGTATCAAATAGCGCTTTTGACACTTCAAAATCGTCAATAACATCGTAAAAACCCCAGAAACCGATATTGGAGCCATGGAATTCATTATAATTATTATTCCTGATTGCAGAAATTCTTCCAACTACTTTACCATCCCTGTATGCCAGAAAATTATCTGCTTCGGAATGAAGAAAAAATGGATTCTTCTTTTTAGAGGTTAATTCTTCGGCTGACATAAAGAGCATTGGAACATAATTAGAGTCACCCCTGTAAAGATCGTGTGGGAAATTTATAAAATGTTTAATTTCAGCTGTGGTTTCAGCTTTCTTTATAATTATTTCCATGATCTTAAAACTATTTTTCTGAGTTATAATAAATATTCTAAATGTCCCTGATTATAATATTTCAAGCTGCTTCGAGACTTTGACGATCTTACCGATAGCCTGATCGATCTGATCAAAAGTATGAGTTGCCATCAAGGAGAATCTGATCATTTCATCCCCTTTTGGAACACCGGGACTGATTACGGGATTGACAAACACCCCTTCATCCTGAAGCACTTTTGTGAGCACGAAAGTTTTTATCTCATCCCCCACAAAAATCGGAATTATAGGAGTTTCAGACCTTCCTGTATTAAATCCTGAATCAATAAGCAATTTTTTAGCATAATTGGTATTTGCCCATAGTTTTTCAATTCTTTCCGGTTCTTCTTCGATAATATCAATAGCTGCGATAACACTTGCTGCATTGGAAGGTGCAATACTCGCACTGAAAACCAAGGATCTGGAGAGGTGTTTAAGATAGTTGATAGTATCATAATCGGAAGCAATAAAACCTCCTATAGAAGCCAGTGATTTACTGAAAGTTCCCATTATAAGTTCTACCTCATTTGTCAAACCGAAATGATTGCTTGTTCCCCTGCCTTTTTCACCAAGCACTCCCAATCCATGAGCGTCGTCGACCATTACGTTTGCTCCGTATTTTTTTGCCAGTTCAACTATTTCCGGTAATTTTGCAATATCTCCCTCCATGCTGAATACTCCGTCAGTAACAATAATTTTAATAACATCTTCGGGTAAGGGTTTTAATACTTTTTCCAGAGAATCCATATCATTATGTGAATACTTCAGCATTTTACCAAATGATAATCGCGCACCATCATATATGCATGCATGATCCTTATCGTCAAGAATTAAATAATCGTGCCTGCCCGGTAATGCTGATAAAACCCCTAAATTTACCTGATAACCAGTGCTGAAGACAATAGATGCGTCTTTATCAACAAATCTGGCAATTTTTTCTTCAAGTTCGAGGTGAATATCAAGCGTACCATTTAAAAACCGGCTTCCGGCACATCCCGACCCGTATTTATCAATGGCTTTTTTTGAAGCTTCCTTTAAGCGGGGGTGATTTGTCAAACCTAAATAACTGTTTGAACCAAACATAAGGACATCTTTGCCCTTCATTTTCACAACTGTATCCTGCTCGGACTCTATTGAACGGAAATATGGATAGTATCCCATTTCCTGAACTTTTTGAGGGGCATCAAATGCCTTCATTTTATCCCTGAACATATTTCGATTTTTTTGCTCCATAAAGAGTTTAGTATAATTTTAAAAATTAACTGCAAAAGTAGCAATTTAACAGTTAATTTAAATCAATTATCCGGAATTTTAAAAAACAGAGGTCTAACGGGCAAAAAAATCAGAAATATGTTATAACACTAAAGGATTACTATTCAGACATTTATATGCAAAAACAATGAAATTATAATGTTTTATATCAATATTTATTATAATTCAAAAATTTAGTTGTTTTTTGAAATTGATGGTTTGATTTACATTTTTATGAATTTTTTAGTGATCATGCGGTCTCCTATAATTGCTTTTGCAAAGTATATTCCGGTCGGAAGATCAGAAACCGGAATGAATATTGAATTGCTTCCGTTAATTAAGTTCTCCTGGATACTTATTACCTTCTGTCCTGTTTCATCAAATATATTAACTCCGGAACAAATGCCGGTATTGGAAAATATTATGTTTATTTCGTTGCGGGCCGGATTTGGACTTATAAAAAATTCCGGATTATCTGAGATAGCATGATCTGCTGAGGAAGTTGTACAATCTGATAAAATATTAAGTCCGGGAAAACTTCCGAACAGAACATTTCCGGTATCTGCCTGCCCCAGGCCAAACCAATATGACAGTATTGTTGAATACACTGATCTGAAATCATTTTGCATCGTTACTCCCATTCCCTTTTCTTCATTGGCTTTAATTTCCGGATTATTTCCAGTAATACCCGGATTAACACACGATCCAAACAAAAACATATCAACAGCCGTTCCGTGATCTGTTCCGTTGCTGCCGTTTGATCTTATCTGCCTTCCAAATTCAGAAAACGTCATACCGAGTACCTGATTTTCTATACCCAGCAATTTTATATCGTCATGAAATGCCCCTATTGCTTCCGAAAGTGTTTGCAGTAAATTGGCGTGAGCTCCCTTTGTTGTGTCAGAAGCATCAACCTGACCGGAATGTGTGTCAAATCCACCCAAGCGAAGTACATATACTTTTGTTTTAAGTCCTCCGGAAATAAGTCTTGCAACAATTTTCAGGTCAGAGGCAAGTTTATTGGTTGATTGATATTTTGTTGATAAATTGTTTCCTTTATCGTAGGCAGAGGAAACTATTCCGGAATAAAGGTTTGATTGTCTTACCATGTCCCTCACATAATTCAGCTGTGAACCGTAACAATTAGGTGGGGTATAGTCCCATTCTCCCTCGAATAATTCTCCCACTGCTTTGGGATCCGATACGGCTATACTATAATTTGCCTTTACTCCCTGACAGGTTTCAGAGGCGGTGGATCCTAAAGAAACAGCAAATGGATATTGTATAAGATCATTTGGATAATCCTCGGGGAAATCCGGATGATCAAGGGTAAAATACCGGCCAAGCCAGCCTGTGGTTTCATATTTTTCTGCACCAGAACCTGACATCCATATATCTGTAGATCTAAAATGGGATCTGTTTTGATTTGGATATCCGGCTGCTCTTATTATATTAACATACCCGTTGTCATAAAGGCTTTTTATTGAATTAAGAGAAGGATGAAGACCGGTTTTGTCGTTGATTTTTAAAACTTTATTATCCGGAATCAAAATATTTCCCCTAAGTCCTGACAATGATGAATAATGCTCAATTGGAATCACAGTATTCAGGGTATCATTGCCACCGTCCAGCTGGATCAAAACCAGAACTTTGTTATTATACTCTCTTGGTATTACAGGAATTACCGAGGCAAATAGTCTGGTTCCGAAACCATTTATAAATACAGGTATTGTTATTAATGATCCTGCTTTAATAAAATCTCTTCTTTTCATTTACAATCACTTTATTTTTTTTAAATCACAATAACTGGTTTTCAGGCAAATTTAAAATTACAGAGCAAAGGTTTTGTAATCTTTTATTTACTGTTTCTTTTAAGTTCGCATCTGATTGGTTTTGAAGATATTCATTGTACTCTTTTGACCAGACATAATCTCCAAGTCCGGGCAGCAATACTTCGGATTTAAGATAATCATATTGTTCCTGAGTGAGGTCATAGGGTAAAAAAAGATCTGAAAGGGATTTTATCAGCAAAACCGGATCTTCCGGGTGGTCAAACTGTGCCACAAGAATTAGCAGATCCAGGCCATATTTTTTATCACCAACTTTTATTTTTTTATAAGTCAGATCATTGACAATCGTATTTCTTTGTGGAAGAGACACAGAACTAAGCCAGTATTTATAATAAACGGGTTCCTGATAGTATGCTTTCCATCCCGCAACGGAAGGAATTGCAAACCAGGCCTGATCCATTTTTCTGAAATAATTCTGATTTATATAATTGGACAATAAATATTTTTGGATAATATCGTCAGGTATTGGGTAAGAGCCTGAGTTTATCAATGTCATAACAAAATCTGCTGGACTTTTTATAATAATACCTGTATTGCACTCATCAAAAAAATGCTGACTTGATAACAGAGCTCTCAAAACAGGAGAAACCTCATAATCATTTTCTATAAGTATCTGTGCCAGTGGAATTATTAACTCCTGCTCAGTTGCGGGAGATATATCTGAATTAACAAACCAAATATAAAGCTGTCTGCAAATAAACCTTGCAACTTCGTTTTGTTGAAATATTACGTCGATTACTTTTTTATACTCTTCTTCGTTGCTGTTTTTAATAGAGATATTTCCAAAGCGATGTGAAAGTTTTTTCTCTCCCTGGTCGTGTCTGGAAACTTTGAAAACTCCCTTATTTAGTGTCCTGTCAATAGTCCAGCCTGAGAGACACCTTGCTATTTCTCTTACGTCTGTCTCTGTATAGTTTGTATAATCGCCCTGGCCGGCAAGAGGTCCTTTACCGATTGTAAACAGTTCAAGTAATTCCCTTGCATAGTTTTCATTTGGTGCAAGTGCTGTATTTTCGTTTCCGTTTAAATATTCAAGCATTCCCGGATCAATGGTTATATCTCTTACAAGTTTTTTAAAATTTCCTAAAGCGTATTTTCTCAATGTGGTAATATATGAGTATTTAGCATTCGGATCAGATATATCAGATATTACGAGGTGATTGTGCCAGAAAAGCATCATTTTTTCCGATATGTTTATGTTTCTATCATACATTAAATTTACAATCCAGGCTGACAAAGAAGCATTTCTTGATTGAACCAATCCGGAAACAGTTCCGTCCATTTTTTTTCCTACCCATGTTTCTCCAACCGGTACTTCCGGATCAGAGGTGAAATAAAAATTTATAGGTAGAGGCAAAGCAGATTTTTCTGTCAACAACAAATCAATTGTGTCGTCGAGACCAATATTCTCACTTTCTTTAATCTGTAAATAAGTTGGTCCGAAAATAGTTCTCCTTAACAAGTGTGAAGCCTTTTGGTAAGTCCACTGACCATCAAATTTAATTATTTCATCAGGAGAAAAAGATGAATTAACAACAGAACCGTAAAAATTATTCATAAATCACATATTATTATTATTTTGACTAAATAGAATAACAAAGGTTTAATAATATAGTATTATTACTGATTTACATCAAACTTAAAAATCTTTGTTATAAACTGCTGAACTTAAGAAAATCTTAAAGAATTTAATCAGGCCGTGATTATTCTAACTTCAAAACAGTATACACACACTATATTTGATGTTTATTATATGTTAAAAACTTAAGGTTTATTAACATAAATTGTTAAAAGTAAAAATATTAGAATACCAGTGTATATTATCTTATGTTTTTTAACATCAAAAAAACAAAATGATATTACTTTTCAACTATTAAATTAAATAAAATTATCAACATAATTAAAATTAACATTATGTTAATAATTTATATAAGTATTTAATCAATAATAATTTACAATGTTGATAACATAATTATTAAGTTAATAAAATTAATTGCATTTATTATTATTAACATGTTAATACTACTGATGATATTTATATAGATTTTATTTAAAAAAATATAATATTAATATTACAAAGAATTGTTTATTTTTGTAAAAATTAAAAATAAAATTATGAATAATCAGATTAAAACATTAGAACCCAAAGAATTGTGGAATTATTTTGCAGAGCTTAATGCAATTCCCAGACCATCGAAAAAAGAGCACCGGGCAATAGAATTTGCTAAAAATTTCGGTTTATCATTAGGACTGGAAACCATAGTAGATGAAATAGGAAATGTAATAATAAAGAAAAAAGCTACTCCTGGTATGGAAGACAGGGTACCAGTCATTATGCAGGCTCACCTTGATATGGTTGCTCAGAAGAACAGTGATGTAGATTTTGATTTTGATACTCAGGGAATAGAAATGATTATTGATGGTGACTGGGTAAAAGCAAAAGGTACCACATTAGGAGCTGACAACGGTATAGGTGTATCTGCTATTATGGCTGTTTTTGCGTCAGATAACATAAAACATCCGGATATTGAGGCATTATTTACTATGGATGAGGAAACTGGTATGACAGGAGCACAGGAATTAAAGGAAGGTTTACTGAACGGAAAAATAATGTTAAATCTTGATTCTGAAGAGGATGATGAGATGACAATTGGTTGTGCAGGTGGTGTTGATGTTTTAGTTGAAGGTAAGTACAAGGAAAAGGAAATGGAAGGAGAAATTAAAAGTTTCGAAATATTTGTTTCAGGACTTGCTGGAGGACACAGTGGTATTGATATCCATTTATATAAAGGAAATGCAAATAAAATAATGAACCGTATTTTGTTGAGATTAAGTAATAAAATTGGATTTGGGTTAAAGTCTGTTGAAGGAGGTAGTCTTAGAAATGCAATTCCAAGGGAATCCAGAAGTGTTATTTCAATTAAAGCAGATAAGGAATCAAAAATGTTTGAACTAATTGACAGTGAAAAAAGAAACATTATAAGTGAATATAAAACCAAGGAAGCAAATTTGAAAATTGAAGTAAAGGAAGTGGAAGCGGAGAAAAAAGTTTTCAAAGGAAAAAAATTGAAAAAAACATTAGATGCTATTCAGGCAGGATGGAATGGTGTATTCAGAATGTCACCAGATGTTGAAGGTCTTACACAGACATCTACAAATATGGCTCGTATTGTCATAAAAGAAGGTAAAGTAAATATTGATAATTTAACTAGGAGCAGTATAGAAAGTGAGAAATTTGAACTTGCAAGAACTATAAAAAGTGCATTTAAGCTAGTAGGATATAAGGTCAAATTTGAAGGATCATATCCGGGATGGCAACCAGATGTAACTGCAGCCATAAATACTTCAATGAAGGAGGTTTACAAAAAGAATTTTGGTTCTGAACCCCATATCACTGCATGTCATGCTGGTCTTGAGTGTGGATTAATAAAAGAAAAGTATCCGGATGTTGATATGATATCTTTTGGCCCTAATATCAGAAATCCCCACTCACCGGATGAGAGAGTACAAATTTCTTCAGTTCAGAAATTTTGGAAATTATTGATTGATACACTGGGAACTATTCCCAAAAGATAGATTGTGAATTGAAAAATGTTATTAGGGGGAATGTTTCACGTGAAACATTCCCCTTTTCTATCTACCCATATGGATAAGTAATACAGAAATGTCAGAAGGAGATACTCCGCTGATTCTGCTTGCCTGACCAATGGTATTTGGTTTTATCTTTGAAAGTTTTTCTCTTGCTTCAAAGGAAAGGCTGTTTAGTTTTCTGTAATCAAATTCAGGATTAATTTTTATTGTTTCCAGTCTGTTCATTTTCTGAGCCATTTCTTTTTCTCTGTCAATATAACCCAAATATTTGATACCTATTTCAGCAAAAGTGATGTATTCCTTAGGGTATTTACCTATAAACGAATTCAAAGCAGGCAGAGCATCTTTTAAATCAGCGATACTTATGTTTGGACGCAGAAGAATTTGCTTCAATTTCATTTTTTGCGAAATAACAGCAGAACCTTTTAAAATCAGGTAGTTGTTTATTTCCTCGGGAGATACAGAAATTTCGTTAAAAATTGCATTTATTTCAGATTCACACAAAAGCTTTTCTTTAACTTTTTCCATTCTAATATCACAATCTTTTATTCCAAGTTCGTAAGCCAGGGGAGTTAATCTGATATCTGCATTGTCCTGACGTAAAAGAATACGGTATTCTGCCCTTGAGGTAAACATACGGTATGGTTCATCTGTTCCCTTGTTTATTAGATCATCTATTAGAACCCCTATGTATGCCTGATCCCTGTTTAGAATAAATTCTTCCTTATCATTTATAGAAAGATGAGCATTAATACCTGCTATTATACCCTGTCCTCCTGCTTCTTCATAACCTGTAGTTCCGTTTATCTGTCCTGCAAAAAACAGATTTTTTATTAAATGTGTTTCAAGAGTTCTTTTTAACTGAGTAGGCGGGAAATAGTCATATTCAATTGCATATCCCGGGCGAAACATTTTTACCCCTTCAAATCCTCTTATTTTTTTCAATGCATTATACTGAACGTCTTCAGGAAGGGAAGAAGAAAAACCATTTATATAAACCTCGTTCGTATTCCTTCCTTCAGGTTCAACAAATAGCTGATGTCTTTCCTTGTCTGAAAACCTTTCGATCTTGTCTTCAATAGAAGGGCAGTATCTGGGCCCGATTCCTTTTATTCTTCCTGTAAACAAAGGAGATTTCAAAAAACCGGTTTTTAATACATTATGTACTTCGGTATCTGTGTAAGTTATATGACAGGGTATCTGATCTTTTAATACCGGTGTTTCAGTAAAACTGAATTTGCCCGGGTCAGTATCACCGGGCTGAATTTCAAGCAATTCATAATTTATACTTCTTCCATCAATTCGGGGAGGTGTTCCGGTTTTCATTCTTCCGGCCTCAAATCCAAGTTCTTTTAATTGCTCAGTCAGACCCTTTGCTGAACTTTCATGAATTCTTCCTCCGCTGAATTGTTTTTCGCCGATATGAATTATTCCATTCAGAAAAGTCCCGTTTGTCAGTACAACAGATTTACCTTTAATTTCTCCACCTATCTGAGTATGAACACCCTTAACCTGTTTTTTATCAATAATAAGCCCTGACACCATATCCTGCCAGAAATCTATGTTGGGATGAGCTTCAAGCATTTCTCTCCATTTTCGGGCAAATTCCATTCTGTCGCTCTGAGCCCGCGGACTCCACATAGCAGGACCTTTTGAGAGATTAAGCATTCTGAACTGGATCATAGTATTGTCCGTAACAATCCCGGAATATCCACCCAATGCATCTATTTCCCGGACTATCTGTCCCTTGGCAACACCACCCATTGCAGGATTACATGACATCTGGGCTATTGTCTGCATATTCATTGTAATAAGCAGGACCCTGCTTCCCAGATTAGCAGAAGCGACAGCAGCCTCGCAACCCGCATGACCAGCACCAACGACAATTACATCATATTCAGGAAACATAAATATTAAACACTTTGATATTTTGTATTAACAACATAAAAATAAAAGAGTTTAATGTAAAATAAGAGCCACTCATGGGATTTGAACCCACGACCTGCTCATTACGAGTGAGCTGCTCTACCCCTGAGCTAAAGTGGCGATTAAAGGATACTTTTAATTAGAGACGCAAATATAAACAATAATTTTATTTCAGTCAAGGCTCTTTTTTAAAGTAAATGAGATATTTTTATCAGAAGCATTCTAAATATTCAAGAATCGAACACAATCTCCAGACAAGCAGAAATATCAATTCTTTTAATCCTGTTAATGAAAACCATGAAAAAATCAAAGACAAAAATTCTAACCAGGACAAGTCCGAATCAAAAATAATTGGTTTCTACATAGGGTATTATACTTAGATTTTTGATTAGAATTAAGGTGATAATAATCAAATACTGGCAAATTAAGGTAATTAATACCGCCGTGAAATAATGAATAGTCCAATTCTTTATTATAAAACCTTATATTTCAGCTGGGATTATATGGCACATTCTGATATTCAACATCATAACCAAATGATAGACTTTAAATTATTTATATTTAGTATAACTCACAGCTGTACAACACACAGAAACTTTTTTATGTGTCTTGTTTATCCTCATCCCCCGGCCCCTTCTCCTTTAAATAACTTTAAACTTTAGTTTAAAGGAGAAGGGGAACACTTTCCCGATTAAAGACATCAGAATTTCTTTAGCGCTCCGGAAGAACGACTAAAAAAAGTCCCTCTCCTTTTTTGGGAAAAGAAGTTAAGTGGATTTTTGTTAATAAAAAGGAGTACCTGTGACGCTGAAGCGGTAGGGATTTAGGGTAAGGTGTTAAACTTCCCAACTCTTGGAAATTGAGGGGTTAGATGAGTTGAAACAAAACGCAAAACGGACTTAAGTATTCCTGGTTGCTAATACTTAAAATCATCTTAAAATGCAAACTTAATAATTAATTAATATGAAAAACATAGAATTTCAAAGAGTTATAATTTATTTTGCAAAATAATCATAAGCGGACATAAAATGCCAAAAAAAATACTCATAGTTGATGATGAACCTGACATTCTGGATATTTTGAAGTATGTGCTTGAAAAAGAGGGGTTTAAAGTCAGGAAAGCCAAAAACGGAGAGGAAGCAATAGAAAGAGCATATGACGAAAAACCTGATTTAATACTACTTGATATAATGATGCCAAAAAAGGACGGTATCGAAGTTTGTCGACAGTTAAGAAATGATAAAAAGTTTAATGAAACTTTTATTGTTTTTTTGACTGCAAGAAATGAAGAATATTCCGAGGTAGCCGGATTTGATGTTGGGGCAGATGATTATGTTGTTAAGCCTATCAAACCACGAAGTCTCATATCCAGAATTAACTCGTTATTTTTAAGAAAAAGATATAAAACAGAGGACAACGAAACAATAACATTTGACGATCTGCTGATAGACCTGACCAGAATGAAAGTATTTGTGAAAAAGAAAGAAATCTTTCTGACAAAAAAGGAATTTGATATTCTGTTGTTATTATCGTCAAAACCTGAAAAGGTATTCAGCAGAAATTCTATTTATCATAAAGTCTGGGGAGATGCAACTATTGTTGGAGAAAGAACCCTGGATGTACATATTAGAAAGATAAGGGAAAAAATAGGAGAAAAATATATAAGTACAATAAAAGGAATGGGATATTCATTTACATATTGAAGCGTAAACAAACAGAATGACAGTGATAAAACAATATTTCGCAAACCTCCCCATTATTGTAACTATTAAAATCACCGCATCTGTTGTATTGCTTGCTGCAGGACTTTACTATTTTTATCAGTTTGTTCCCCGGGACAGTCAAATAGTCTGGTCTGTTATTTTTATTTTTTTATTTTTTTCAGGATGTTTTGTAATTATTTTCTATTTACTCACCAGATATTTTAAAATCATCACTGGTAGAATTTATGAAATCCTTGATGAATTCAGGGAGGATGATCAGAAATATGGAAAAATAAAAAATCTATACCAGTTTGAAAAGGAAATTGGAACCTGGGCCGAAACAAAAAGTACAGAGATAAACAAACTAAAAGATATGGAGGCTTACAGGAAAGAATTTTTGGGTAATGTGTCCCACGAACTGAAAACCCCGCTATTTATCGCACAAAGTTACATAGAAACGCTTATAGACGGATCTCTCTACGATAATAAAGTAAACCAAAAGCACCTGGATAAAGCATTAAAAAGCATACTCAGATTGTCGCAGATAGTTAAAGATCTCGAAATGATATCAAAATTGGAGAAAAGCTCCCTGGTAATAGAAAGGAACACTTTCGACATGAACAAGCTGGTAAAAGAAGTCGTAGATTCTCTTGAATTAAGTGCAAAGGAAGAAAATATACGATTTTCCATAAATATTCCGCAAGAACAGGAATGTAAAGTTCTCGCAGATGAAGAGAAAATTGAGCAGGTATTAACGAATCTTCTGGTGAATGCTCTAAAATACAGCAAAGAGAAGGGAAAGATAGAAATAGGATGTAAAGATCTGAAAAACAAATACTTAATTGAGATATCAGACAATGGTATCGGAATAAAAAAAGAGAATATCGATAGAATTTTTGAACGATTTTACCGTATTGACAGAGACAGGTCCAGAAAGAAAGGGGGCACAGGTCTCGGCTTATCCATTGTTAAGCATATCCTCGAAGCACATAATGAATCGATAACAGTAGAAAGTGAGATTGGAAAAGGATCAAAATTTTCCTTTACATTAGATAAGGCAGAAAAATAATACCCTTTCCGGCTTTTAATAAAGTTTTGCAATACTAAAAATGAATATTACGGGTTTTAACCGGGCAATAATAGCTAATAGTATATAATTAAATCTTACTTAAGTATTAATCCAGGTGTTTTTCAATATTAATAATTTCATAAACCTCAATCTGATCCCCAACTCTCATATCGCTGAAATTATCGATAGTTAATCCGCATTCCATCCCGGCTTTAACCTCCTTAATATCGTTTTTAAACCTTTTCAGAGAGCTGAGAGATATGTTTTGATTTTCTTTTGTGGGGTAAATAACAATACCATCTCTTATCACTCTGATATAGCTGTTTTTATCGATAGATCCTTCCATGACATAACTACCGGCAATGATACCAACCTTACTGATCTTGAATATTTCACGAATCTCGACGAGTCCTTTAATCTGTTCCTGCTTGGTAGGTTCAAGCATACCCTCCATTGCAAGCTTAACCTCATCAATTGCTTCGTAAATAATTGAATAAGTTTTAATTTCAACCCCTTCTTTTTCTGCTATTCTTTTGGCATTGCCGGAAGGTCTCACCTGGAATCCTATAATGATACCATTGGAAGCGGAAGCAAGAAGAACATCAGATTCCGAGATCTGTCCAACACCTTTATGAATAACGTTGACGTTTATTTCATTTATTGATAATTTGATCAGGGAATCTGCCAGAGCTTCAGCTGTTCCGTCTGTATCAGCCTTTACGATCAGGTTGAGTTCTTTAAAATCTTCTAACTGAAGACGTCTGCCTATTTCTTCCAGGCTGATTCGTTTTTTAGTTCTGCTTAATTGTTCACGTGCGATTATAGAACGTCTAGAAGCAATATTTTTTGCTGTTTTTTCCTGTGTGTATTCTTTGAATATTTCCCCGGCCTGTGCTGCTCCGTTCATTCCCAGGATTTTCACCGGCGTAGAAGGTCCGGCTGATTTAATTCTTTTCCCCCGGTCATTGAACATAGCTTTCACTTTTCCGAAAAAGTGTCCTGCCACCAAAGTGGAACCTATTTCCAGGGTTCCATTCTGAACCAGCACATTACTTACAAATCCTTTACCTTTATCCAGGGTTGCTTCAAGAACAGTTCCAATGGACGGTCTTTTCGGATTGGCTTTCAAATCAAGCATTTCGGCTTCAAGAAATATTTTTTCAAGCAAATCTTCAATTCCCAGTCCCGATTTAGCAGAAATATCCTGAGATTGATATTTTCCTCCCCATTCTTCAACAAGAAGATTCATTGAAGCAAGTTCCTGTTTTATTTTTTCGGGATCAGCTCCATTTTTATCTACTTTGTTTATGGCAAATATCATCGGAACTCCGGCAGCCTGAGAATGGCTGATAGCTTCCTTAGTCTGAGGCATTATTCTGTCGTCAGCAGCTATTACAATAATAACTATATCCGTCACTTTTGCCCCCCTTGCTCTCATGGCTGTAAATGCCTCGTGGCCGGGAGTGTCAATAAAAGTGATGGTTTTATTTTCTCCTAATATTACCTCATAAGCTCCTACGTGCTGAGTAATACCTCCCGCTTCACCGCTAACTACATTTGTTTTACGGATATAATCGAGGAGTGATGTTTTTCCATGGTCAACATGTCCCATAACGGTTACAATAGGAGCGCGTGGTGACAAATCAGCCTCATTGTCTATTATTTCTTCTTCTTCATCTTCCTTGATTTCATCAGCTTCCATGTATTTCAATTCAAAACCGAATTCTTCAGCAACCAATTCAATGATCTCTTTCTCAATTCTCTGATTTATCGAAACTATAACACCCACATTCATACAAGTAGTTATGATGCTGGTTACAGGTTCGTTCATGAGACTTGCTAATTCTGATACACTTATGAATTCACTTACCTCGAGGATTTTTTCGTCAATTTGTTCATTCTGTTCAGACCGCTCTCTCCTGATAATTTTACTTTCTTTTCTGATCTTTTGTCGTTTACTCTTTCCTGTGCCTTTTAATTTGGCAATAGTGCTTTTAATTTTATCTTCAATTTCCTTTTCAGAGATTTCCTTAACCTCGTCTTCTTTAGCTTTTTTAAATGGTTTTTCCTGCAATGAAACCTGGTCCGTATTTATTTTCTTTCTTTTACGTTTTCTCTTTTTCTTGTGTAACTCTCCTTCGGTGGCAGGTACTGCTTTTATAACCGTAAGTTTTTCTTCGGGTTTTACTGGCTTATCAATTTTTTTCTTATGTTCAAATTTAGTTACATCTATTTTACCAAGTTTTTTAAGACCCTTTAATTTTGGAGTTTCTATTCTGTGAATTTCATTTTCATCAGGAACAATTTCAGTACCTTGAGCAACTTCTTCGGTTTTAGTGATTTCTTCGGTTTTGGTGATTTCACCGGTTTCTGGCTGAGGTGTTATTTCAGAACCGTCAGCAGGACTTCCTGAGTCCTCTTCTTTGATCACAGGAGTTTCTGTTTCTGCAACAGGTTCTTCTTTATGTTTCTTTTTATTAAACTGATCAAGATCTATTTTTCCAATTACTGTTAACTTTGGCTTATCAACTTCTTCAATTTCAGTTTTAATGAACTTTTCGGGTTGTGAATATGCTGATTTCTTAAAAATCTCTTCTTTTTTTGGTTCTGGTTTTTCCTGTACAGGAGGAGTTTCCTTTCTTCTTTTTCTTTCTTCAAGCAAAGCCTCTGCTTTTTCTTTTTCCACCATTGCATTGCTGAATTTTTCCAGGAGCAAATTATGAACCTCATCGGAGATCTTTGCAATGGGTTTGTTTTCTACCTCAATGCCCTTGGAAGTAAGGTATTCGACAATTGTACTGGTAGCTACATTGAGTTCTTTTGCTATTTTAAATAAGTTATAAGCCATTATATGATTTTAATTCAAATAAAATTCGTTACTGATCTTTAAAGTCAGTGATTATTGGTTGTCATCAAATTCAGAGCGCAAAATATTAATTACCTCGTCTATTGTTTCTTCTTCAAGGTCTGTCCTGCGTATAAGCTCTTCTCTGTTAAGAGACATTACACTCTTAGCCGTATCACAACCAATGCTTTTAAGCTGATCAATGATCCAGTCTTCTATTTCGTCTCTGAATTCATCAAGATCAACATCATCTGATAGATTATCGTCAAGTTCACGATAAATATCCAGTTCATACCCTGTTAGATCGCTTGCAAGTTTAATATTGGCCCCATTTTTTCCAATTGCCAGAGAAACCTGATCAGGTTTTAAATAAATAGAAACTCTTTTAGATTTTTCATCAATTTCTATGTTGCTCACTTTAGCAGGAGTAAGAGACCTTTGAATATACAGAGAAGAATTGCTTGTATAATTGATAATATCAATATTTTCATTTCTTAATTCACGGACGATACCATGAATTCTGGAACCCTTCATCCCAACACAGGCTCCAACCGGATCTATTCTGTCGTCGTATGATTCAACAGCAACTTTAGCTCTTATGCCAGGGATCCTGACTATTTTCTTGATCACAATCAGCCCGTCTTCTATTTCAGGCACCTCCTGTTCCAATAGTTTTTCAAGGAATTTATTATCTGTTCGTGAAATCAGAATAACGGGAACATTATTTCTCATTTCAACGGTTTTTATAATAGCCTTGATCATATCTCCCTTGCGGAAAAAATCTCCTTTGATTAATTCTGTTCTTGGTAAAAGCAATTCGTTGGAAGTTGCATCGTCAATAACAAGCAAATCCTTTTTCATGATCTGACCTATTTCTCCCAAGATCAGTTCTCCAACACGTGTATGATATTGTTTGTAAATGTCTTCTTTTTCCAGTTCAGTAATTCTTGAAACAAGAGTCTGCCGAGCAGCCATTATGGCTCTTCTTCCAAAAGTTTCAACGTCGATTTTTTCATAACACTCGTCGCTGACATCATAATCACTATCAATTATTTGTGCTTCCGAAAAAGAAATCTGTGTCAATTCGTCAGTAACCTCACCGTCCGGTACAACAGTACGAACTTTCCAAAGTTCAAGGTCTCCATTGGTTGTGTTGACTATAACTTCAAAATTATCATCTGAACCATATTTTTTCTTGATAAGTGTTCGGAATACATCCTCCAGGACCCGTACTAATGTGGGTCTGTCAATATTTTTTCCAGCTTTGAATTCGGAAAAAGATTCAATTAAATTCATTTTTGTTTTATATTAAATTTAAAAATTATTTTAGCTTCTTCAATTTCGTCAAAGGCAATACTTATATTTTTCGATTCCTTTTTATCTTTATATTCAACAATTATTCCATTTTCATCAACAAAAGATAAAATACCTTCAAGTACCGTCTTGTTTTTCAGTTTTATGTTAATAAACTTTCCTAAATTTTTAGGGAACTGTCTTTTTATCAAAGGACGTTCAAGTCCCGGCGAGGAAACTTCAAGAGTGTATTTATCGCTGATAAGATCAGCTTCTTCTAAAAATTTACCGACGTATCTGCTAACCGATGTGCATTTATTGATCGTCATTCCGGAATCACTGTCAACAAAAATCTCAAGCTTCAGATTTTTATTTATTTTTACTTCAACAATATAACAATCACGGAATTCTTCTTCGAGGAATTTCTGTTCAATAATTTCAGTAATTTTTTTTATTAAGTCTGTCATACAAGATATATAAAAAAGAGGGAACAATTTGTTCCCTCTTCTGCCGTTTCCGGATGCAAATATATGACAATTAATATATTTTGCACAAATAATTGAAGAATTAATCAATAAAGTTATAATTTTGGCGGGTTTCAAATAAAATATATGGAAAAGTTACTTAAAAATCTAACCGAAACAAGAGATTTCATATTTTCAAAATCTCAGATACTTCCAAAACTTGCAATAGTTTTCGGATCGGGATTAAGCAGCGAAGAGCTGCTTGACGCCATTGAAGCAAAAATTGAATATAAACACATTCCACATTTTCCGGTGAGCACGGTTGATAATCATAAGGGAGAACTTGTAATAGGAAAAAGAAATGGAAAAGGAATATATATTTTCTCAGGAAGATTCCATTACTATGAAGGATATTCAGCACAGGAAATAACATATCCCGTCAGGTTACTTCAATTCATTAATACACCGGATCTGATATTGACAAATGCTTCAGGAGGGATAAATCCCGAATTCAATGCAGGAGATATTATTCTGATAAAAGATCACATAAATATGATTCCGGATCATCCGCTCAGAGGCAAAAACCCTGAAACTTTTGGCACCCGCTTCCCGGATATGTCAAATGCATATTGTTTGGAGTTAAGAAAGCAAATAAAATCAGTAGCGAACTATTTGAACTATTCCCTCAAAGAAGGGGTTTATCTTGCACTTCAGGGCCCAAGCCTTGAAACCCCGGCTGAATACTCTATGATATATAGAATGGGGGCCGATCTGATAGGAATGTCAACAGTGTTTGAAACAATTGCTGCAGTACACGGAGGCATGAAAGTTGCCGGATTTTCTGTTGTTTCGAATGAATGCTATCCTCCTGAAAGGATAAAAAAGACAACCCACGAAGATGTTGTAAAAGTTGTTAGCAGATCTGAACATAAATTGATGGAATTATTAGGTAAATGGGTTGATAATTATCTATAGACGGTAAAAAAAACAACCAGGAACAAACAAATAGGTTTATTTTACAATTATTTTTTTGATGTATATTTATTATTATGCTATATTGTGCCTGAGTCTGGGGCAAAGGTGGTTATTGCCCCGAAGCAAGCCGTTAATTCCGGATACAGGAATATATTGAATTGAAATTATTAAAAAATCCTCCGACTATAATTTTATACATGAATATATCAGAAGCTGCAAATTTAATATTTGAGAAATTAATAACAGATTTTACTAAAAAACCCTTATAAAAGATATGAATTATCTTCAGCTGGAAAATGTAACGAAAACATACGGAGACAGGATTTTATTGGACAACATAAACCTGAGTATCAATAAAGGAGACAAAATCGGCCTGGTAGCAAAAAATGGCAGTGGCAAATCAACTTTATTACGGTTAATTGCCGGAATTGAGAGCCCTGAAGGAGAAAAAGCAAAAATTATACTGAACAAAAATATAAATTTATCAATACTTGAACAAGAACCGGTTTTTAATGAAGGCCTTACCCTGATTGACACAATATTTGATACCGATGATGAAAAGATCAATGCTATTAAAGAATATGAGGAAGCCCTGATAAGAAATGATAATGAGCGTATTCAATCAGCAATTTCAAAAATCGATAACCTGAAATGCTGGAATATAGAGTCAAGCATTAAAGAGGTCCTTTATAAACTTAAGATACCGCTACTGGACAAAAAAATCTCTGAACTGTCAGGTGGGCATAAAAAACGACTGGCACTTGCCAGGATAATGCTTAAAGAACCGGAATTCCTGATTCTGGATGAGCCTACTAATCATTTGGATGTAGATATGATAGAATGGCTTGAAGAATTTCTCCTAAGCAGGAATCTGACATTGTTCATGGTCACTCACGACAGATATTTCCTTGAGAATACGTGCAATAAAATAATTGAGCTGGAAAACGGAGAAATATTTACTTATCCGGGAAATTACGAAAGCTATCTAGAGAAAAAATCAGAAAAGATCTATAACGATAGCATCACAGGAGAAAAACTGAAAAAACTGCTTAAAAACGAATTGGAATGGCTTAATCGTCAACCAAGAGCCAGAGGAACAAAATCAAAAGCAAGAATCGATAAGTTCTTTGAATTGAAAGAAAAATCCCAAACGAATGTAAACAATGATTCGATAAGCATTGAAATTGAAACACAGAGGCTTGGAAGTAAAATTCTGGAAATTCATAATGTCAGCAAGTCATATGAAGGAATTAATATTTTGAAAGATTTCTCCTATAAATTCAGAAAATATGAGAAGATAGGAATTATCGGGGATAATGGAGTGGGTAAAACGACATTTATAAATATCATAAACGGACTTGTTAAACCCGATAAAGGAAAAGTCATAATAGGAGATACGGTCAAGTTCAGTATTTTTTCCCAGCATAGTATTCATCTGGATTCCGACAAAAGGGTATTGGATGTGATACTGGATATTGCGGAATACATACCGTTGTTAAACGGACGAAAACTAACTGCGGAGCAATTGCTTGAGAAATTTTTATTTACCAGAAGTCAGCAGCAGATATATGTTTCACAGTTAAGCGGTGGAGAAAAACGAAGACTGCAATTGCTCGCAGTTTTGATGACAAACCCTAACTTTTTAATACTTGACGAGCCAACTAATGATCTGGATATCATAACACTCAACATACTTGAAGAATACCTGATGGGGTTTAAGGGGAATTTGATAATTATAACTCACGACCGGTACTTTATGGATAAAATAACGGACCATATTTTTGTAATGGACGGAACAGGAGAGATCATTGTGTTTAACAGTACCTTTTCTGAATACAGGGCACAGAGCAAATTGATAAAAAAAGAAGAGACTAAATCCCAGCCCAAAACAGAGGATAAAAATATAATCAGGAACGAAAAGAAGAAATTGAACAATGAAATATCAAAAATATTAAGAGAAATAGAAAGCAGGGAATCGGAAAAAAGCGATTTGATGCTATTTTTCTCTGAAAACGCCGAAACAGATATAAAGACAATAGAACTCAAAGGTAAAAAACTGAAAGAGCTAAATGATGGTATCAAGAAACTCGAAACAAACTGGGAAGAATTGATGGAGAAACTTGAAAGATTAGAAACGGAATCCTAATGAAACCTGAAGGTTCATATTTCTGTCAAAATCATCTTTATATATCAGCTTGTCTTCGTTATTGAAAAACAAATCACCATCATCGCTCAGGCTTTTCAGCGAACGGTCAAGCTTATTATTTGTAATATCAGTCAAGCCATATTGGAAATTCATACCAACAAGTAAACTGGTATTGATAAAATAATTAATCCCAAAATTCAGGCCCGCATCAAATACCTTATAAAAACTTCCATCTTTATAATCCGCTACCGGAAACTGATTGTATGCCCGGCTTGTTTGTTTAGTCGTTCTGATCTCTTCCTTACCATCTGCATTGGTCGTTTTTATGTAAAGAATTCCATAGTTCACATATGGATTTGGGGCATCTTTGTCAGAATAATAATTGTACTTTAGTTTTTGATTGAATTTATTTCCAAATTGCATAGTACCATTACCAGAAGGGTTGATTAAAAACCCAAAATAACCACCGAGTTTGAACTCAAGCTTTTTAACGGGTTTAATATGTAAATTGAGGGGAACATAAATATACGAGTTTGATAAATTTATATCGTAAGTAACATTATCATTTCTGAGGAGATAACTGTCATCATCGAAAAAAATATAATAAGACGGGCCCTGATACTTGTATTTGGCACCAATCTGGCTGTATTGAATTTCTGCCCCAGCGCTGAAATAGTCATTGAAAGAATATAAGCCCTCAACACCAAAATGAAAACCATTATTAATTTTATATGATTCCAAAACTTCTGACTCTAAAGGGCCGGAAATAGTCGAAAAATTAACCCCTCCACGGATACCAAAATGAAATTCCTGTGCATATATTTTCAAACCCACAAAAAATAACATCAATATTAAAACCCAAATTCTTTTCATCTTTTATCATTTAAAATTGAAAATGCCTGATTACTGATTTGATCCATTAAAATTTTTTAAATAGGAGCAATTAATTAAAAAATCATTCAAGCGGCATTAATTTTTTTGCAAACCTACACAAAATCATCAACAAATAAAACCATTTTATTTTACTAACGAAAAAAAACCTGAAATATGGCAACAATTGCAGAAAATTGAAAAAATCCACACTTGAAATCCTGATTATTCAATGAAAAATATTGATGAAAGATTGTAAAACTATAAAAACCTTAACTTCAATTGGTAATTCTGAAAATCAGAACTTAAATATGATAAAGTTTTTATATTAAAAAAAATGTTAAAATGTTTTGTGGTGTAAAATATATTTTTAAAGAAAAAAATAATTAAAAAAAATTATTCCAAATATTAAAAAAATTCAAATATATCATATAATTTAGCGCCGTTGTATTAAAAAAAATCTCAAAAATTCTGATAATTAATTAAATACAAATTAACTCGGAAATTGCTATAATGATGAATGTAGAAAAAGTAGGTAATTTAACCCAAAACGATACCGAAAATAATAAATTGAGAAAGATAGATTATCAGACAGCCTTCAAGGCCTCAATTGATTATTTCGAAGGGGACGAATTGGCAGCGAGTGTATTTGTCAATAAATATGCATTAAAAGATTCAGAAGGCAATATCTATGAGGCTACCCCGGCAGATATGCATAGAAGACTTGCAAGAGAAATTGCAAGAATAGAAAAAAAATATCCCAGACCAATACAGGAAGAAGAAATATTCAATTTACTTGACAGATTTAGATATATTGTACCACAGGGTGGTCCAATGTCCGGAATCGGTAACGATTTTCAGATATCCTCTCTTTCAAATTGTTTTGTAATAGGAAACGAAGCCGACTCATACGGTGGAATTATTAAACTGGACGAAGAACAGGCTCAGCTTATGAAACGAAGGGGTGGAGTTGGACACGATCTTTCGCATATCAGACCCAAGGGATCAGCAGTTAAAAATAGTGCACTTACTTCTACGGGAATTGTTCCGTTCATGGAAAGATTTTCAAACAGTACACGAGAGGTTGCCCAGGACGGGAGAAGGGGTGCTCTTATGTTGTCTTTGTCCATTAATCATCCGGATTCAGAAGATTTTATTGATGCAAAACTGGACCTTGGAAAAATAACAGGTGCAAATATTTCGGTGCGCATCGATGATGAATTCATGAAGGCTGTAGTAGAAAAGAGGGAATATGTGCAAAAATTTCCTGTTTTCAGCAAAGAACCTAAAACAACAAAAACAATAGAAGCTTCAGATTTGTGGACAAAAATAGTAACCAATGCCTGGAAATCTGCCGAACCCGGAATTCTGTTTTGGGATACGGTGATCAGGGAATCCGTTCCGGATTGTTATGCAGATCTAGGTTTCAAAACCATATCAACAAATCCTTGCGGAGAAATACCCCTAAATCCATATGACTCATGTCGTTTGCTTGCCGTAAATTTATACAGTTATGTAAAAAATCCATTTACAGACAAGGCTGAATTTGATTTTGTTCTTTTCGAAGAGCACACAAGGCTTGCACAAAGGATAATGGACGATATTATTGATCTCGAGCTTGAGCAGATAGATAAAATAATAGAAAAAATAGAAAAGGATCCGGAAGATGGCGGGATCAAACTTACAGAAAAAGATTTGTGGTTCAAAATAAAAGACAAGGCTATTAAAGGGAGAAGAACCGGAGTAGGAATAACAGCCGAAGGAGATATGCTTGCAGCGTTAGGGTACAGATATGGAACAGACGAGGCAATTGATTTTTCAGAACAAGTACAGTCAACCCTCGCAGTAAATGCTTACATGTCATCAGTTACAATGGCAGAGGAAAGGGGGGCTTTTCAAATATACGATAACGAACGAGAAAAAAATAATCCCTTTATTAAGAGGCTGAAAGAAAAGAGTCCTGAAATGTATGAAAGAATGGCAAAAGTGGGCAGAAGAAATATAGCCTTGCTGACAATAGCCCCGACTGGCAGTACAAGTATCATGACTCAGACTACTTCAGGATTGGAACCGGTATTTATGGTCTCTTACAAGAGGAGGAAAAAAATCAATCCAAATGACCAGAATTCCAAAACCTCATTTGTAGACCAGAATAATGATCACTGGGAGGAATATATGGTTTTTCATCATAAATTTATAACCTGGTTGCAGGCAAATAACTATAATGTTGAAGAGATAGTAAATCTGCCCGAAGCTGAACTTCAAAAAATTATTGAAAAAAGCCCATATCACAAAGCCACCGCCAACGATGTTGACTGGATGCAGAAAGTCAGAATGCAGGGAAGAATTCAGAAGTGGGTCGATCATTCAATAAGTGTTACAGTAAACCTTCCGAATACAGCAAACGTTGACCTTGTAAATAAACTGTATATCGAAGCATGGGAAAGTGGATGTAAAGGAATGACAATTTACAGAGACGGTTCAAGAACAGGGGTATTAGTCACAAATGATAAAAAAGAAGACGAAGATATACCTAACTTCAGGGTAAATCATTCACCCAAAAGGCCCAGAAAACTTGATGCTGAAATAGTCAGATTCATGAACAACAAAGAAAAATGGATTGCAGTTGTAGGTTTGCTTGACGGAAAGCCTTACGAAATCTTTACTGGTTCTGCCGAAGATACATTCATGATCCCTAAAACTATTTCCAAGGCCTGGGTCATCAAAATACGGGATAATGAAGGAAGTAGCAGATATGACCTTCAATATGCCGACAAATACGGCTTCAAAGTAACCCACGAAGGACTTTCAAGATCATTCAATAAAGAATACTGGAATTATGCCAAACTAATTTCGGGAGTATTAAGACATGGTATGCCATTACCCAAAGTTGTCGAACTGATAGATGGATTAAATGTTGAAAGCGAATCTATAAATTCGTGGAAAAAAGGAATCGTCCGGGCATTGAAACTTTTCATCCCTGACGGAACAAAAGTTGAAAAAGAAGCTTGTGAAAACTGCGGAGAAATAGGAAATCTGATATATGTGGAAGGATGTCTTTCATGCAAATCCTGCGGACACTCTAAATGCGGATAGCAAAGAATACCGTAAAAGTAAAAAGCAGGTTTAAGGGAGGTTAATAGCTTTAAGTCTTTATTATTCAATTATCTTTATGCCGGCCAGTTTATCATACTTGCTACCAAAAGGACGCTGATAAACCAGAATCAGATAATCATTTTCAGTTTCATACCAGGAGCCCTCAATAGGTTCAAAATCGATTTTTCCTGATTTATCTGTCAGTGCATAATAATAATCATAAACACCCTGTTTAAGAAATATTTCTCCGTTATAAGATTGTGTCTCCGGATTATAGCTCAGTTTGTTTTCATCATATAACTGCCATTCACAAAATCCACCTGTTACATATACTTCACTGTCTTTAACAGGAGCCAGGGTTTTTAAAGCAAAATGCACATTTGTATATTGTGATGTATTTATGTTCTGGTTGTCCAGGTTAAGAATAATAAAATTGCCGTTGATATCATTATGAAAGAAATAATTCCCGTATTTTCTGATTTCATCATTTTCAAGCACAATATCCACTCCGCTTCTTTTTACATCAACAGATCTGACCTCAAGGTTAGTTGCCCTAAGGCTTCTGCTGTCAAAGTAATGAAATTCATTTAAAGCCCGGAAGAGAAAAGGATCAAATTCATCAAAACTAAGGTTATCGCCCAACAAATACTTAGGAGAAACATCTTTTACCGCATCAATCCATTTATTGTTTTGAAGTATAGTAATTTTGAATTCCTTCAGGGGGTCAACAACATAATAATCCTTTGTGTTTAATTCTACTTTAAGGCTTTGATGGGTGTAATATTTTGAAACATCCCGTGCGTGATTGATATATGAACTTATTTTAATTCTGTTTTCAGAGACCATAAATCTTTTGGTGATCACAATTTCATCATTTTCATCATAAACAGCCAAAATATAATTACCTGAAATTATCCACCTGATATCCTTGTTTGGAAGTTTTAAACGGTAATTAGTGTATTGTCTGAGTGTGAAAACCGAATTTTCTATATTTCTGATCTCCACACCATTGTATCCGCTCAAAAAATCACTCTCATTAAGATTGGAGCTGATGTTCCAGTTCATATCACAATGCACTATTTTATAATAATAGCTTTTAGAATCTCCGTCAGTGTCGTCGAACTCAAAATATAAAGGGATATTGCCCTCAAGATTGGAGATGGGATAGGATAATGGATTGTTGCCTGCAAAGAATTTCACAGATTTAATGTTTTCCACATATACATAATCGTCAGTCCTATTAATTTCCTGTGAAAATGAATAAAAAGCCGATATAAAAGCTATAAGTAAAAAATAAGTCTTTTTAAAGTCCATTTGAAGATATTTAGAACTAAACGAAAAATATTTGGAAATAATATATGACATATTTTCCAACCTTTTATAATACAATCAACGTCTGAAATTAGTAAATAAAAAAAATGAAAAACTCTGCAAATATTATTCTGACATTTTTAGTAGCATACCTGTTTGTCGGTTCCTGTTGCTGTAATGTCGAAGAAAGTATTTGCAGTAAATCAGGAGAAATAATTTTTTATGAATACAAAGAATGTCTGTGTTGTCCCGGTTGGGTAATAAAAACAGGGGAGGATACGATAAAAACCGAATTACTCCCTAATCAGGATATTGTTTTGGACGAAATTGAAAAAAATGGATATCCGGTTTTGATTGAATTTGAATATATAGATACTACGGGTATTTGCAATATGCAATATAAAAAAATAACATGTCTGGAAATAATAAAACATTAATAATTATAAAATTCTAAATCAATAAATTATGAAAAATTCATTAAAAATTTTGACATCTTTATTTGCATTAGTTTCGCTGCTCTTTATCAGTTCATGTGCATACGATGATTGCAATGAAACAGTGAAATATCAGGTTTACAATCCCGTTTACCTGACCAAAGCACAACTCAGAAATGTAGAAATACTGGAATCCCGGGCATTAAAAAATCCAGGGAAAATTTATGTCTTTGGAAAATATCTGTTTATCAATGAATTATATGAGGGGGTACATGTTTTTGACAACAGTAATCCCGCAAGCCCTGTTAATTTATCCTTTATTTCCATTCCCGGCAACGTAGATATTGCGGTGAAATCTAATATTTTGTATGCTGATAATTATATTGACCTGCTTAGCTTTGACATTTCTGATCCGGAAAATCCAAAGTATTTAAAAAAGGTAGAGAATGTATTTTCAACCTATAAATATGAAAACCCGGGGCTCGGGTATCTGGTATATTACAAGGCAACCGACAGGATCGAAGAAATAGATTGTTCAAATATCACAGGCGACATAATGTGGGAAAGCGGAGGAGGTGTACTTGTTGACTTTTCTAATACAAAGGATGGTGGAAGTTCAGGAGGAAACGGTTCTGTTACAGGATTGGGCGGTTCAATGGCAAGATTCACAATCCTTAAGGACAGATTGTACGTTGTCGATAATTCAAGCCTTAATGTATTGAATATTGAAAAAGCGGAAAATCCTTACTTTGTCAACAAAGTAGAATTAGGCTGGGGAATTGAGACCATATATCCTTTTAAAGAAAACTTGTTCATAGGTTCCAATACCGGAATGTTTGTCTATAGTGCAACAAATCCGGACAAACCGGAATTATTATCAAATTTTGTCCATGCAGTCTCCTGTGATCCTGTTTTTGTGGTTGGTGATATAGCATACGTTACCTTGAGAACAGGAAACAACTGCAGGGGAATTGAGGACCAGCTTGATGTGATTGACATAAAGAATATTCTCAACCCGCTACTTATTAAATCTTATAAAATGGACAATCCTCACGGATTAAGTGTAATAAACGATAAAATGGTACTATGCGAAGGAGAATTCGGATTAAAAGTACTGAATGTAAAAGACCCCAAAGACGTAGAAACAAAAGCGAAGATCGTGAACAAACATTTTTATGATGTTATCATTCTTGATGAAGATGACATAATACTGGTTGGAAATGATGGTCTTTACCAGTATAAGCTGGATGGCTACGATTTGAAAGAACTAAGTGCAATAAAAGTTGAAACCAAATAACTGTTTAATATTCACTTATTTTGCTTATTTTTGAAATAAATATTATAAAATGAAAATATTTCTGTCAGCCACATTATTTGTTTTATATGCAGTAGTCCTGTTTTCACAGAATGAACCAAGTTATAAAGATATGATCATTTTGAAAAACGGAAGTAAGTTGTACGGGTCAATAATTGACTATAGAGTTGGCGGAGAAGTAAAACTGAGGTTGGAAAATGGCAGTTTACTAACATTTACTGATGATGTTGTTTCGAAAATAGAGATTTATAGTCCCACTTCAAAGAACACAAGACCATTCAACATAGAATCAAATACAATTTATCATGCCTTTGGGATCAAGCTTATACCCGGAAGCAATATTTACTCTGATAATCCAAGACTGGGTATGGGGCTGGAGTACAGTCTGGGTTACAGGTTCAATAATTATGCATCACTGGGAGGAGGAGCAGGAGCAGAGTATTTTAACTATGGATTCAATGAATTCTTTTTCCCTGTTTTTATGGATTACATGACATTTTTGAGAAAAAGCCCGATAAGTCCATTTTTGAGGCTGCAGGCAGGATATGGATTGCTCCACACCAATTCGGACAATATTATCGATAAGGCAGGAGGATTGATGTTTAATCCTGCGTTTGGTTTTAAATTCCAGGGAGGTTACGGTATAAATTTCACTTTGGATATTAATTTTAAATATCAGGAAGCTAAATTTACATACAGGGGTCAGTGGGGAAATCAGATCTACAACAGGGACGTTACTTTTCAAAGGTTGTTGCTGCGATTTGGGATTATTTTTTAATGCTGCAATATTGCAAATATACTCATTCTGAATGAATATACATTCCGATCAGGAACTTATAAATGGCTGTATTAGAAATTCCAGGAAATTTCAGGAAGAGTTATATCTGCGATTTTTTGATAAAATGTTTGGAATGTGTTTAAGGCATACAGATGATGAAGAAACAGCAATGAGCATTATGAATGATGGATTTCTAAATGTATTTAAAAATATTTCAGGATTCAGAGGAGAAGGAAGCCTCGAATCCTGGATCAAAAAAATCGTTTTTAATCGTATTGCAGATCATTACAGAGTAAAAAAAAATAACATCAAATACGTTCAACTTACGGACGAAAGGCCTTATGATGATACTTTTGATACTTATGATTATGAATTGATAATAAAAATCATTAAGAACTTACCTGAAAAAGACCGGGATATATTTATTATGCATACAATAGAAGGCTACAGCCACGTTGAAATATCGGAAATGATGAAGATTTCCCCTGGAACTTCAAAATGGTATCTGTCAAATGCAAAAAAAACACTCAGAGAAATGCTATTAAAAAACAAGATAAATTACAACAAAGCATGAGAAATAAAACCTTTCCTGACAATATTAAAAAGCAGGGCTGGGACAGGATGAATGATTTACTCAATAAAGAATTGCCTCAGCAACGAAATAGGAAACGAATTCTTGTTTTCTTCCTGATTTTCGGTATAATATCGACGTTTGGCTTATATATGATGAACAATTATAACAGAGCCGAAGTAAATATTGACACTTTTAAAAATGAACAAAGCGAAGTTCAAAAAGCTTCATCAGTCAATAATTCCGGAGACTTAAAAACTGTCCGGAAGTCAGATATTAGATCAGAGGATTTAAATGATTTGCAAAGCAAATCCGGCAACTCCAATGTCACTGCGAATCCGCTTAAAAGCACCCGATATAAAAGTATTAAAACAGAAGCCCTTTCAAATACTAAAACTTTTCAGGAAAAGGAAGATGAAAATATAAATGAGCCAGAGATTGTTTATGACATAAAGGAAACCCAAAGAACAGAAAATGATGATATTTCCCGTTTATTTACGTTAAAAATTCCAATTTTTCCGGAACAGAAAGATCCATATCTTAAAAATTTAGCTATTCAAAAACCTAAAAAATCTTTTAACTGGTTTTTTAATCCTTTTCTTGAAACCAAGGTTTTCAACAATACAATTGAGAGCATATCTCCAAAATTTGAATTTTCGGCAGGAAATACTTTTTATTTCAATCGCAGATTCTTTTTTGATATTGCCATCGGTTATACAAATTCACAGCTATTGGTCGGTTCGGTTAATTTGGCTGCCGATGGTACGGATTTCAAAGCTACAAATAACGAAATTGAACTATATAATAATCGTGGTGTAAATCAAAAGTCATTAAAACATGGAGTTTTCGAAATATCTGTGCATGAAGGATATCGCATAACAAGGAAGATTTCATTAAAAGCCGGAGGTGGAATTTCTTTTACAAAAGGATTAAATTCGGTTTTAAGGGAAAATACAGAAATATTTGTTTCAAATGAGAACGGAATAGAAATAAATGACAGCGAATATGGCTCAGTGAGTTTACCAACCGGCTATTTAATTCCCGATCACACTTATTTTGCAGAGTTGAATTTGCAATATCAGATAATTACCAGAATCAACCTGCAAATTGGGTATAAGTATTATTTTAATAATTACAATGTGCTTACAGATACACAGCAGGAAAATGTATACAGGGCATATATAAAACAGCCTCCGGTGATTTCCAATTTTTATTTAGGATTAAAATATAATTTCAGAAAATAAAAGTTATGAACAAAAAAGGGCTTCATTTCGATTGAAGCCCGTAGAAAAGCAGAGTTTTTATAATTTAACAACGGGATTATACCAAAGATTGGAGTGACAGACAATTCATTTTGGTAAAATACCTTTTCTCCGTTGTAAACAGTATAGACAACTAAATCTTGAAAAGGGTTGGCTGGAGACGAAAAAAAATTAACCAGAGATCCATTGCATCAGATAGGCAGAAATAATTCCCCCATAAGTCCCTATGGCATATCCCAGCACAGCCAGCAAAACTCCGACAGGAGCAAGAAAAGTACTGAATGCAGAAACTACAAGGGAAGCGGAAGCAACCCCACCAATATTTGCCTGGCTGCCCACAGCGATAAACAAGAATGGAGCCCTTATCAGTCTTCCAACAATGATCATAATTACAGCATGAAAGGAAATCCAGATTATTCCCAAAACAAAAAGACTTATATTTTCTTTTATTTCCATGAGGTTCATTTTCATACCAATTGTTGCTACAAGAAAATATAAAAAAATGGTTCCCCATTTTGATGCACCTATTCCTTCAAGTTTCCTTGCTCTTGTAAATGACAACAGCAACCCAAATGTGGTAGCAATTATAATCAACCAGAAAAAGCCCGACAAAAGCCAGGTTAATTTATATGTTTCAAGTGAATTACCAAACTTTCCTATAAGAGGAGTGATCAGGTCTGCTCCCATCTGAGACAAGGCAACTCCTCCGAAAGCTATTGACAGCATTATCAAATAGTCAACTGTAGTAGGATTTTTTTCGATAGTTTTGCGGTATTCCTCTAATTTACTTGTTAGCCTATCAATAGAAGAAGTATCGGCTTTAAGCCAGGAGTCAATTTTCTTGTGAATGCTGACGCCATATAGTAAAATCCCCAGCCAGATATTTGAAACTATGACATCAACTACAATAAATGAAGCAAAAATATTTTCATTTACATGATAAATCTCTTTCATGGCAGTTTGATTGGCAGAACCCCCTATCCAGCTTCCGGCAATTGTCGACATTCCTTTCCAAAGGTCATCACCTGAGAATGGCAGCAATCCCGGAAAAAATTTCAGCACAACGAATAGAGTTAAAGGTCCACCTATTATTATCCCAAGAGTACCGGTCAAAAACATGATTAACGCCTTAGGTCCAAGACTAAGTATTCCTTTAAAATCAACACTAATAGTCAATAAAATGAGACATGCGGGGAGAAAATAATTAGATGCAACGAAATTAAGCTGAGACTTTTCCCTGAACTGATCCAGTGAGCTGATATCTATATTATTTTGGCTAACCAGCCCTTTAATTTGTTCAAAAGTAGCATCAGGTTGAATATTAAGGTTAAAATTTTGATTAAGAAAATCAATAACTGCTCCGGTATCATACCATTCATTTCCAATCAATCCAAGCGGCCAGTTGAGCAAGGCAGGAACAAAATATGCCAGTAGCAACGCAGGCACGAATGTATAGAACTTCTTAAAATATTTATTTTCAAGACCGGAAGTATAAAACAATAAAGTCAGAACCGAAATTAAAATTCCAAGAATTATAATGTCATTTGTAAAAACAGGCTGATTCATTATGAAAGGACTTTTTAATGAAAAATTATAATTGAGGCATTGCCTTTTCTTTAAGCTTTTTAAGAAATGGTGAGGCGAAAATGAAATCTTCTATATTTTTGTTTTCACTGTTCAAAATTTCATCTTTATGACCGGTCCATACCACTTCACCTTTTTCCAGTAAAAGTATATTTTCTCCGATTTCCATTACAGAATTCATATCGTGGGTATTTACAATTGTAGTAATATTTCTTTCAATTGTAATTTCTTTTATCAGTTTGTCGATAATTATTGATGTTTTAGGATCAAGGCCGCTGTTTGGTTCATCGCAAAACAAATATTCGGGATTCATTACGATAGCACGTGCAATCCCTACTCTTTTTTGCATACCACCACTGAGCTCGGAAGGATATTTAAGATTTACTTCATGCAGGTCAACTCTTTCAAGACAACTTGCAACCTGGTTTGCTTTTTCCTTGTCGGTCATTTCGGTAAACATATCCAGTGGAAAACGGATATTTTCCTCTATAGTCATAGAATCGAATAATGCAACACCTTGAAACAGCATCCCTACTTTCTTTCGTAAAGCCCTTCTTTCCTTAAAATTGAGAGTATAAAAATCGATTTCATCATAGAAAACACGTCCTTTATCGGGGCCAATAAGACCGATCAGGGTTTTTAGCAAAACGGTTTTACCGGCTCCGCTCCTTCCTATTATCAGATTCGTCTTACCTTTTTCAAAAACAAAATCTATACCATTTAACACTACCTTGTCCTTGAATGATTTATAAATATTTATAACCTTTATCATCCCATCATCAATTGTGCAATCAGATAATCAAATACCAGGATCAAAATATTGCTATAAACGATAGCATCCGTTCCTGCCTTTCCAAGTTCCCGGCTCCCTCCCTTTACAAAATAGCCATGATATGCGCTTACTGTCACTATTATAAAACCGAAGAAAAATGATTTTACTATCATAATGAATACGGTGTAGGAATCGTAAAATGAACTCAGGCCTTTGATAAAATCTCCCGGAGTAATATTCCCAAATGCTGTACCAGCAAAAAAACCGCTTACCATGCTAAGAGCTGCCGCAAGAGCAATTAAAAGCGGAGCAGAAAAAAGTCCGGCAAGTATTTTCGGCAGAACGATATATCCTTCGGTATTAACCCCCATGATTTCCATAGCATCTATTATCTCTTTTTGTCTCATTCCTCCTATTTCTGCTGCAATGCTTGACCCTATCTTTCCTGCAAGGACCAGACTGGTTATAGTTGGTGCAAGTTCTATGATGACCATATCACGAAGGGCATAGCCGATATAATACGTTGGAATAAGGCCATCACCAAACTGGTATGATAGCTGTACAGCAGTTACGGCACCTATAAATAATGAAATAAGCAATACTATTTTCAGGGAACCAATTCCCATCTCTTCTATTTGTCTTAATGTCTCCCTGTAATAGATAATATGTTTTTCTGGTCGGGTAAAAGCCTTTGCCAGCCATATAACATATTTTCCAAGATGATAAAACTGTCTGAAAATCATTAGTTTAATGAATGTTAATTAAAAGAAACCCAAAAGTACATTAAATTTTAAAATATAATATAATTAAGCAAACTCTAATTGTATTTCATTTTATTCTCTTTAAATAAAACAACAAAAACAAAAATATGTTAAAGTAAAAGCACATAAATAATAAAAGGGTGATTTTCAATTTGTTTTAATCGCCTGAATATTTTATTGTTTAGCTATTTAAATTGACACAAGTTCAATTTTTAATGATAAATTTGTATAAATAATACTAACAAAAAATGAGCAAACATCAGCAACCTGATGAAGCGGGTCAGAGAAAAAAAGATCACATTGAACTTACATTCAGTTCTCAGATGGTTAATATTGATGTTGATCCAAGATTTAACTATGAACCATTATTGGGATCGGCCAACAACACAGATCTTAAAACTAATTTTTTAGGTACAATATTTGAACATCCGATCTGGATATCAAGTATGACCGGAGGGGCAGAGAAAGCTAAAACAATAAACACAAACCTTGCAAAACTGTGCAATAAATACGGACTGGGAATGGGTCTTGGATCATGCAGGCAGTTACTCAGCGATGATAAACATCTAAGTGATTTTGATATGAGAAATTATATCGGAGACCGGCCCTTTTTTACGAACCTGGGCATAGCACAACTTGAAATGCTGGTTGAGGAAAAAAGAACTCATAAAATAAATGAATTAGTTGACAAACTAAACGCTGACGGACTGATCATTCACGTAAACCCCATGCAGGAGTTCATGCAGCCTGAGGGTGATAAGCTTAATTACCCACCGATTGAAACTATAAAAAGAATTATGGATAAGGTTAAAACCAAAATAATAGTAAAGGAAGTTGGACAAGGTATGGGAGAGGACAGCCTGAGAGCTTTGCTGACATTACCAATTGATGCGATAGAAACGGCTGCATACGGTGGGTCTAATTTCGCAAAACTGGAATTATTAAGGCTAAAAAACGAATTTGCAGAACAGTATTCAGCTTTTACCACCGTAGGCCATAATGCCAGCGAGATGGTAAAACTTATAAATAAACTGCAAAAGGAATTAAAAGAGAAAGTATTATGCAATAATATAATAATTTCCGGAGGTATAAAATCGTTCTTAGACGGATATTTTTACATTGAAAAAGTTAATATGCCGTCCGTCTATGGTATGGCATCGCAGTTTTTAAAATATGCCCTTATAAGTTATGAGGTTTTGGAAGAGTATACAAAATTTCATATTGAGGGATTAAAAATGTCCAAAGCTTTTTTAAGAGTTAAATCAATTTGACGTGCACAATAAAATAATAGCAGGTTTTTCAAAGCTGTCAAAAGTAAGAAAGGTTCAATGGATTGTTGAAACTTTTTTCAAGGATCCTGACATGGTGATGAATGAACTTATCAGCTACTGGCATCCCGGGCTCCAGAGCATTCTGGATGGATTTATAGAAAACTCCATAGGAAATTTTCCTCTTCCTTTGGGTGTGGCACCGAACTTCAAGATCAATGGTAAGGTTTTGGCAATTCCTATGGCAATTGAAGAAAGTTCAGTAATAGCTGCAGCATCCAGCGCATCAAAATTCTGGTTTGACAGAGGTGGATTCAAGGCAGAGGTAATTGACATGAAAAAAATCGGCCAGGTTCATTTCAGGTGGCGAGGAGACAAGGAAAAGCTTATACATATTTTCCCGGATATTTCTCAAAAGCTGAGAGACGATGTAAAACCGATCATAAGATCAATGGAAGAGCGGGGAGGTGGTATTAATAGCATAGAACTAATTGATTTTACCGATAAAATACCGGATATTTTTCAGATAAGGGGAGAATTTTATACATGCGACAGTATGGGTGCAAATTTCATCAATACTGTGCTGGAACAGTTTTCTATCACACTTAAAAACTATTTTATTTCGGGTGATCATTTCCAGGGAAAAGAAAAGGAACTGGAAATAATCATGGCCATATTATCAAATTATACACCGGAATGTATTGTTCATACAGAAGTAAGCTGTCATATAGATGAACTTGCAAATGATAACTCGATAAATGACGGAAAATTTTTTGCTGAGAAATTTAAAACTGCTATAGAAATTGCAACAAAAGACCCTTTTCGTGCAGTGACCCACAATAAAGGCATATTCAACGGGATTGATTCTGTAGTAATAGCCACCGGCAATGATTTCCGGGCAGTGGAAGCATGTGGACATGCTTATGCATCCAGAACGGGAACTTATCAGAGCCTCAGCAAATGTGAAATTAACAATGGAATCTTCCGGTTTTGGCTGGATGTTCCACTTGCCGTTGGCACAATTGGAGGATTGACCCGAACTCACCCAATAGCAAAAAGAAGCCTGGAAATGCTTGATAATCCCAGCGCTGAACAGCTCATGAAAATTGTTGCTTCAGTAGGATTGGCCCAGAATTTCGGAGCAGTAAAATCCCTGATCACAACAGGCATTCAAAAAGGCCACATGAAACTACATCTGTCAAATATCCTTACGTTTCTTGAAGCAGGAGAAAAGGAGAAAGAAATAATATCGGATTATTTTGAAAATAAAATTGTTTCTTTCAGTGAAGTAAAAGCAATACTGGAAAAAGTAAGATCAGGCAAATTCAATGGATAAGCCTTCAAAAATAAAAATTCTTGGCATTGATCCCGGCACACAGGTGATGGGTTATGCTATTCTGGAATACTTTTTTGGCCATAGTAAGGTAGAAACTATGGGTGTGATAAAACTTAAAAAAATTCTTGATCATCAGGAAAAACTTAAGGAGATTTTTTACAGACCCAGGAAATAATAGAAATTTACAGACCTGCCGAACTTGCAATTGAAGCACCATTTTATGGAAAAAATGTTCAGTCTATGCTAAAACTGGGAAGAGCCCAGGGTGTTGCAATAGCTGCCGGAATAACAATGGGACTCAATATTACTGAATACTCACCTAAAAAGGTTAAACAATCCATTACAGGCAACGGTAATGCATCCAAGGAACAGGTGGCAGCCATGCTACAGAATATTTTGAATGTAAAGCTGGAGAATGAATTATTTGATGCAACCGATGCTCTCGGAGTTGCCTTATGTCATTTTCATCAGTTGTCATCTTTTACATCAGGAACTAAAAAGTTTTCAGGGTGGAAAAGCTATCTGAGTGAAAATCCCGATAAAATTATAAAATAAAATGGACTGGAATTCTGCAATCAGGGGATTTGAATCTTATATGCTCCTTGAAAGATCTCTTTCCAAAAACACAATCGAAGCCTATATCAGAGATATTTCAAGAGTAGCAGAGTATTGCAGCATTAACAATCTTGATATATCTCCTGTAAAAATTGAACTTAAAGACCTTCGCAATTTTATTGAATGGATAAACAAACTTGCTGTTTCACACAGAAGTCAGGCAAGAATGATAAGCGGGATCAGGGCTTTTTACAAATTCCTGATCATGGAAGACATGATTTCAGACGACCCATCTGAATTACTGGAAGCGCCCAAACTCGGAAGAAAAATCCCCGATGTTCTAAGCTTGGAGGAAATAGAAAAAATGATATCAATTATAGACATGAGCCTGGATCAGGGACACAGGAATAAGGCAATAATTGAAACTTTGTATGCTTGCGGTGTCCGGGTCAGCGAATTAACAGACATGAAACTATCGGGTTATTATCCTGAAATAGGATTTATTAAAGTTATTGGAAAAAACAATAAGGAAAGAATAATACCAATCGGACGTGATGCAATTAAAAGCATAGAAGTGTATTTAAATTCAACACGTAAGAATATTAAAATTCAGAAAGGGCAGGAAGATTTTATTTTTCTCAACCGAAGAGGGAAAAAACTGACAAGGATCATGATCTTTATTATAATTAAAGAGTTGGCAGAATCGGCAGGAATCAGAAAAAATGTAAGTCCCCATATTTTCAGGCACTCATTTGCAACTCACCTTGTTGAAGGAGGAGCCGACCTGAGAGTAATTCAGGAAATGCTGGGGCATGAATCGATACTTACAACAGAGATATACACCCACCTTGATACTAATTATCTGAAAGAAGCTATATTGAAATATCACCCCAGAAATAAAAAATAGATAAAATTTGTATATTTCATTTATATATTTGTTTAGTTTTGCTATTATTAACCTTAAAATAATCAATTATGAAAAAAAATGTAGGGAAAATTGACACATGGATCAGGATCCTGATCGCTCTTGTAATTCTTGTTTTGTATTACTTTGATATTATTTCAGGGACAGTTGCAATAGTTTTACTGGTAGCAGGTATTGTTTTGTTACTTACTTCATTGCTAGGCTTTTGTCCGTTATACACTATTTTTAAAATAAACACCTGTAAAAAAGCAGAGAAGTAAATATAATTTTATTTGCTTAAATCTAGTTTAAAATTGAGAAACCAAAGCATCAGTTAGAAATATTTTTTAATAAATATATCTTAAGTGCACTATCAGGCTACGGATTTATTTCAATATCTTATTCAGGATTTTAAGCGAATCTTTTTATTAATCATAAAGTTTTAATAATATAAGCTCAATCAATAGCTGACAGATTAAGCGTTGAAGGTGTAATCTGTCAGCTTTTTTAGTTTTTGGAAATTTAACCCACCATAAAATATTTAGCAATCTCGAATAATTAAAAACCGGAAAATTCGTTTTTGTAACTTGAGTTTCGACATCAGGATTAATCCAAATTATAAAAAAATGAAGTTAATAATACCAATCTGTTTTTATTTATTGTCTGCAATGGCTATCAATGCCCAGGGAATTCAATTTTTTGAGGGTAGTTGGGATGAAGCACTGACTAAGTCAAAGACTGATGATAAATTGATATTTGTTGATGCATATACCAAATGGTGTGGCCCATGCAAAAGGTTGCAAAACACGGTATTTCCAACCAAAGAAGCAGGAGATTTTTACAATCAGAACTTCATAAATTTCAAAATTGACATGGAAACCCAGGCGGGTATTGAATTTGGAGTTAAATATCCGGTAGGTGCATATCCTACATTATTTTATATCAATCACAAGGGAGACATAGTATACAGCAATGTCGGTAGCCCGGATGTTCAGAGACTGATAGAATTAGGAAAAAAAGCTATATTAGGATTCAATGATTCTCCGGAACTGGAAAAAGAATGGGATAACGGCAACAGGGATTATGACCTTGTTCTGAAATATGTTAAGTCACTTGTATTAAAATCAAAGCCGGCAAACAAGATAGTATTTGATTATTTAAAACCAAAACCGGATATTAACAAAGAACAAAAAGCAGTTTTGATATTTGAATCAACATCAGAATGCGACAGCAGATTGTTTGAAATGATGACTGAAAAACAGAACATGAAACTTCTCTTGGGAATTTATTCTAAGAATGAAATATCCGACAAAATTTACAATGTGTGCTGGAAAACGGTTGAAAAATCATTTCAGTTTGAAGTGCCGGCATTGCAGGATGAAGCAAAGGAAAAAATGAAGAAATTCAATAACGACAGATATTCAGAATTTAATTCAAGAATAGAACTTTTCAATGCTGAGAATACAGGAGATATTTCTTTATACAAAAAAGCAGCAAAAAACTATTTTAATGAGTTAAAGGATTCAGAAACCCGGATCAGGTTTATTGATGAAATTGCGGTCATACCAAGTTTAAGAACGGAGATCACAGAGCTTAAACTGGCATTATCAAAGATAACTTTCGAAAAAGACAAAAAACCGGCAACTTATCTTAATTATATCAAATCACTGATAGACAATAAAAACTATTCTGATGCAAGGGAACATCTGGGGAAAGCTATAAAAATGGCAACTGATATGCAGGATTCAGAAGCGCTGAGAAATTTAAAGAGATTTGAAGTTTTTCTGCAAAGAAGTGATATTGATAAAAACTAAAACCTTTAAAGTATTGGTTCTACTGCAAGTTTAATCTTTTCTCTATTGATGTAAGAATGGAATATTGGAATTAGAGAAAAGCAGAGGTGAAGTTTCACCTCCTGCCATATCTCACAGATATCAAAATTTCAGCCTATTTTTTTAAATTTTCCTCCAGGGCAATTTTTAATACATCCATCATTTTGTCGACGTAGATAAATTCTAGTCCCCGGATGTATTCTTCGTTGATCTGTTTTATATCTTTCTCGTTTTCCCTGCAAAGAATTATTTTATTCATTCCGTAGCGTTTCGCTGCAAGTACTTTTTCCTTGATTCCACCTACCGGAAGAACTTCTCCTCTTAATGTTATCTCGCCGGTCATTGCAAGATATGGTTTGATCCTGATTTTCTTAAAAGCAGAAGCGAGACTTGTGATCATGGTAATACCCGCACTAGGCCCATCTTTTGGAATAGCCCCTTCAGGAACATGTATGTGTATATCCGTTGTGCTGAAAATATCCTCAGGTATTCCAAGGTTTTTTGCATTTGCTTTAATATAACTTAGAGCAGTAGTTGCGGATTCTTTCATCACATTGCCAAGGTTTCCCGTAAGGGTCAGATTTCCTTTGCCGGGATTAAGGCTGGTTTCAATAAAAAGGATGTCCCCACCCACTATGGTCCAGGCAAGCCCTATAGCTACCCCGGGCATTTTTATATTAGTATATTTATCCTTGTGAAATTTTGAAGGACCCAGAATTTTTTCAACGTCTTCAATGCTGATCTTTGGTTCATAAGTTTCTTCAATAGCTACTCTCTTTGCGATATTTCGCATGATCCTTCCTATTTCCCGGTTAAGGCTCCTTACTCCAGATTCCCGTGTGTATTTTTCGATGACCTCTTTTATTACAGGTTTGCTGAAAGAAATATGGCCGGGATTTAGTCCGTGTTCTTTGAGTTGATCGGGTATAAGGTGACGTTTTGTTATCTCGATTTTTTCTTCGACTGAATATCCGTTGATATTGATAATTTCCATTCTGTCTATCAATGCAGGCTGTATGGAGTTGAGGTTATTGGCAGTAGCTATGAACATGACTTTTGATAGGTCATATTCAATTTCCAGATAATTGTCGTGAAAATTTGTGTTTTGCTCAGGATCCAGAACTTCAAGCAAAGCAGAAGATGGATCGCCCCGGTAAGATGCTCCTACTTTATCAATTTCATCGAGAATAAACAGGGGATTCGAAGTTTTTACCTTTTTAATTGATTGTATTATCCTGCCGGGCATAGCACCGATATATGTTTTTCTGTGGCCGCGAATTTCACTTTCATCATGAAGTCCTCCAAGCGACATTCTAACGTGTTTTCTTTCGAGGGCACGGGAAATAGAGATAGCAAGCGAAGTTTTACCTACCCCGGGAGGCCCAACCAGGCACAATATTGGTGCTTTCATATCGCCTTTGATTTTCAATACAGCTAGGTGTTCCAGTATCCGCTCTTTTACGTCGTCAAGACCATAATGATCTTCGTCGAGCACAGCTTTTACTTTTTTCAGATCGAAATTATCCTGAGAGTATTCTTCCCAGGGCAATTCAAGCAATAATTCTACATAATTCAGCATAACCGAATAGTCCGGCATGTGAGATTGCATTCTTTTGAGTTTATTCAGTTCCTTGTCAAATTTTTCGGCTACTTCCTGCGGCCATTTTTTTGTCTTTGCAAGGGTTTCAAATTTCTGAAAATCTTCGGCATTGGGATTCTGACCCAGTTCTTCCTGGATAGTTTTCAGTTGTTGGCTCAAAAAATAATCTCTCTGGGTTTTTTCTATATCTTTTCTTACCTTGAATTCAATATTTCCTTTTATCTCTAGTATATGCAATTCATTGTCAATAAGTTGCAGGATGCGTTTGGATCTTTCCTTAATATCACTGATCTCCAGCAATTCCTGTTTGACATCGATTGTTACATTCAGATTTGAAGCAAGAAAATTGAGCAAAAATATCTTGCTCTTTACGTTTTCAAGCATTATTATTGCTTCATTAGGTATCTGAGGTGACAATTCAACTATTTTCCTTGCTTTTTCCTTGATAGCTTCTACCATTGCAATAAATTCCAGATCATTGTCAGGTAAAATATCTAGTATGATATTCACTTTACCTTTGAGGAAAGGATCAACAGATGTCAGTTCAGTAAGGGTGAACCTGAATTTTCCCTGTATAATTGCAGTGTAAGTGCCATCCGGCATTTTGAGTTTTTTAAGGATTTTAGCTATTGTTCCGGTATGATATAGTTCATCGATTTCAGGGTCTTCAACGTTTTTATCTTTTTGTGTCAGAATAGCGATCCATCCGCCGGCTTTTTCAGCAAAATTGACAGCAGCAACAGATTTAGACCTGCTGATTGTTATCGGGATAATCATTCCCGGATATAGTATAGAATTTGTAAGAGCCAGTACAGGATATTCTTCAGGTAATGTTTCGTCCCCGAACACATTTATCTCATCGTCTGTAACACCCAGAATTGACGAAATATCTCCTTCGTGAACTATATTTTGGAATATTATTTCTTTGGACATAATTTTTTTATGATTAATTATCAGAAAAACACATCAATTACTATACCACTAAAAATTATAACGAAATTACCTGCCAAATAGTCATTTATTGAAAGACAAATATGTCAAAAGAGATATTTTGGCTTATTATAAAACAAAATGTTAAAAAAATTTTAGAAATAAATTTTTTATTTTATCTTTGCATCCGCAAATTCAGTTTGCAAGAATAAAGGTTCGGTAGTTCAGTTGGTTAGAATACGTGCCTGTCACGCACGGGGTCGCGGGTTCGAGTCCCGTCCGGACCGCAAAAATGAAAAGTCCTTAGTCTTAATTGATTAGGGACTTTTTTTTGGTTCAGATTAATAATATGAAAATAGTTCCTTCTTGTTTTCAGCAGGATTAAAAATTATCAATTTGTCCTTATTTTTATTAATTTTGCAATTATATTATTTTATTAAATGCTTTTAAAATTTATCAGCGGAGATAATCATTGAAATATGAGCTTATTGAACAAATACGAAAATCTGAAGGAAAAATATTTTTATCTCGAAGAACAATTGTCTAATCCGGAAATATCCAGCAACCTGGAAAAATTTAAAAAGGTCAATAAGGAATATAAAGACCTGAAAACAATTCTGGATGTCATGGATGAGTATAAAATGGTGACCGACAATACAGAAGAGGCAAAAACTATGCTGCGGGACGAAGATGAAGAGATGAGAGTAATGGCAAAAAATGAACTCGAAATACTAGAAAAGAAAAGAGAAGAACTGGAATCAAAGATCAAGTTCATGCTGATACCCTCGGATCCTGATGATGATAAAAATGTTATTTTTGAGATCCGCTCCGGAACCGGAGGTGATGAAGCCAGTATTTTTGCAGGAGATCTTTACAGGATGTATTCCAAGTATTTTGAGATGCAGGGATGGGCTGTTGAAACAATTTATGTAAACGAGGGGTCTGTTGGGGGCTTTAATAAGATCGTACTCGAAATAGACGGGGAAGACGTGTTCAGTAAATTGAAATTTGAATCCGGTGCCCATCGGGTACAAAGGGTTCCAAAAACAGAATCCCAGGGCAGGGTGCATACTTCAGCTGCAACGGTAGCAGTAATTCCGAAATACCTTGAAGAAGATATCAAGATCAGGAAAGACGATCTCAAAACAGATACTTTTAGGGCAAGCGGAGCCGGAGGCCAGCATGTCAACAAGACAGAATCAGGTGTCAGATTTACTCACATCCCAACCGGCATTGTTGCAGAAAGTACCGACTCAAGATCACAACTTAAAAACAGGGATATTGCACTTCAGCGACTTTATCAGAAGATAATGGATGCACAAAGGGAAAAAGAAGCACGAGAACAGTCTGAACACAGAAAATCACTTGTGGGAACAGGAGACAGATCGGATAAGATCAGAACATATAATTATCCTCAAAACCGGGTGACAGACCACAGAATTGGTCTTACCTTATACAGTCTTAATAAAATAGTTGAAGGAGACCTGGATGAAATAATAAATTCTCTCCGTATGGCAGAAAACCTTGAAAAACTTAAGGAAATTGAAGATATCGGAAAATAGGGCTAAAACTTATCCATATTTTGTTTTGCCTCTATGCTCAATGTTGCATGAGGTACTGCTCTGAGCCTTTCTTTAGCAATCAGTTTACCTGTAACCCTGCAGATACCATAGACTTTATTATCTATTCTGATAAGGGCACTTTCAAGGTGCTTGATGTGTTTCTTGGTCCTTGCCATCATCTGCATCACATGTTCTGTCTCAGAAGTTGCAACACCATCATCTAAACCTTTGATGTGTCCGTCCGGGCCATTTGTCAGTTCATCGATCTGAACCTGGTAAAAATCGAGTTGCTTTTTAGCTTTTTCGATTTTATCCGCTATCAATATTCTGAATTCTTCCAGTTCTTCATCAGAATATCTAATTTTGTTTACATCATCCATACGCTAAAAGTATAATTTTTGTATTTACTTTCTTAACTTTGTTTATTATTACAAATAAAGCAAAACGCAAAGGTATGAAAATAATATTAGATTTGGTTTTTTTTGTTTATTTCTTCTCTATTGTTTTTCAAGGCTATAGTATAAATAACAATAATTGGCAGGACAAAGTTTCACCACAGTTGCTGAGACAATTAGAAAATAAGGAAAAGGAGTATTTTTTAGTTTATCTGAACAAACAAACAGCAATACCCGAGCATGACCTGGACAAAAACTCAAAAGCTGAAAAAGCATATCAAATCCTCATAACCAATCTGGAAACACAGGAAGACATAGTAAATATTCTTTCCCGTGGGAAATATGAATTCAGAAGGTATTATATAGTCAATGCAATATCTGTATACGGTGATATCAATCTGGTAATTACGCTTGCCAGCAGAAATGATGTTAATTACATATCTTTTGATTCTCCTTCGAAAAGTGAGGATTCATATCTGGATATTTCTGGTATCATGGCTTCTCCTGAACCAACATGGGGAATTTCAATTATTAATGCAGATCAGGTATGGAATATTGGATATACGGGACATGGTATAGTAGTAGGTGGACAGGACACAGGATATGACTGGAAGCATCCGGCCTTAAAAGATAAATACAGGGGCAATAAAATCAATGCAAATGCTGATCACAATTATAACTGGCACGATGCTATCCATGAGATCAATTCAAACAACAATGACAGTATCCCTGATCCAAAGAATAATCCCTGCGGACTAAATGCTGCAGAGCCATGCGATGACCATTCTCACGGCACACATACGATGGGAACTATGGCAGGGCAAACAGATTCCTTATTGATTGGAGTTGCACCGGGCGCAAAATGGATCGGTTGCAGGAATATGGAGAGAGGATGGGGCAAACCATCAACATATATAGAATGCTTTGAATGGTTTCTGGCACCCACCGACCTTAACGGAAAAAATCCCGACCCTTCAAAGTCTCCGGATGTGATAAATAACAGCTGGAGTTGCCCGGTTTCTGAAGGTTGCGACCCTACAAACTGGCAGTATATGGAACTGGCATTGAATAATCTCAGGGCCTCAGGGGTTTTTGTGGTAGTATCTGCCGGCAATGACGGAATCAATAATTGTGGCTCCATCAATACTCCGGCTGCAATGTTTGAAAGATCATTTACAGTAGGAGCAACAAAAAAATTACTCGACACCCTCACAAATACTGTATATGATACCATAGCTTCATTCAGCAGTCGCGGACCTGTCATTATTGACAATTCATTCCGTCTCAAACCGGATATTTCGGCTCCTGGACAAAAAATTCTGTCATCAGTACCAGGTAATAAATACAGTTATTCAAGCGGAACAAGTATGGCTGGTCCGCATGTTGCTGGTGTAGTAGCACTTGTGCTTTCTGCTAATACGGATCTTAGGGGCAATACAAACAGAATCGAGGAAATACTTGAATCCACAGCAGATCCGAAACCCGAAGTTGATGAATGCAGAAATATAAACGAAAAACTGGTGCCAAACTCAATTTTTGGTCATGGCAGAATAAATGCTCTTGCTGCTGTAAACAGAGCATTGGAAATAAAAACATCAGTTCCTGAGAAATTGGTAAATGAATCTGACAAATACGTAGTTTTTCCAAACCCATGCTTTGATATAATAAACATCAAAGGAGAAAGACTGCAAGAGGAAGCTCAAATTTCTATTATTGACAATCTTGGGAATAAGATATATGACAGTAAACAAATTATTGACAGTGAAATATTTGTAAATGACTGGCAGGCAGGAATATATTTTGTGAAAATAAATGACGAGAAATCAATTTCGGTGATAAAAGTAATAAAACTGTAAAACGATAATAATATTTAAATAATCTAAATGATGAAAACAAATACAATACTGATATTAATCCTATTCTCTTTTTTAATGTGTATTTCCTGCGCAAGAAGAAATACACTGTTGAAGACTCAGGATCCGGAATATACACAAATCCCCGAAACAGAAAAAGGACTTTATAAATCAGTATTATCAGAAAAATATCAGTTTATAATATCAACAAGAAGAAATGATAATGGATTAATTCTTTATGATCCTGTAAATAACCAACTCACACAACTTAATGATCTTAAAGGAGCAGGAACAAAATTTCTGCTTGATCAGGAAGAAAAGAATGTTGTTTTTATTACCTATACTTTGGTAGAGAACAGGAGATATCAAAGTATATTGATTCAAAACATATTGGACAAAAAAATCAAAACCATTACAGAGAACAGAAGAAACCTGAAACTTCTCTCTGTTAGTTTGGATTCGGTAATATACCTTGATAATGATAAAGTGCTGTCCTATAATATTTCTTCAAAAAAAATCGAAGAAAGTCCGGAAAATGTCACAATTGCATATTCAGATCCTGACCTGAACCTTGCACTATATTCTAAAGGAGAGAAAAAAACCCTCAATCCATCAGGGCCCGGCAATTATATATGGGTAGCTATTTCTCCGGATAAAAAATTTGTTTTATACAATAAAGCCGGCTCCGGTACATATATCTGCGACCTGAATGGTAAGAACATATTGGATTTAGGTAAGATTAATTATGCTCAATGGGTCGGAGAAGGAAAATGGATCCTTGGAATGAACGACCAGGATGATGGTCATAAATTTATTAAGTCAGATATTTTACTGATCAATGCCAGAAACAGTAAAACAATAAACCTTACAGAAAGGACAGACTTGATAGCTTTATATCCTTCAATATCCGGCGATCTCAAAACTCTTGTCTTTAATGATGAAAATGGCAGGATATTCACAACCGGTTTAAAGTATCATAAAATCAAATAAGATGTTAAAAAGATTTTTAGTTTGTTTAATGCTTATTTTTTCAATGGTCTATGTTACATCCGGACAATTAAACGGCATTAAAATATGTATTGATCCCGGACACGGAGGTTATGATCCGGCAAATGACAGGAAAATAGAATTGCCTTATGGATTGATATTCTGGGAATCAGAAGGAAATCTAATGACAGCAAATCATGCAGGAGAACTGTTGACTCAGTTAGGGGCAAATGTAAAACTCACCAGGACAGACAATACCGATGCATCAGATATTTCACTTTCAGCAAGATCTACAATAGCAAATGAATTCGGAGCAGATTTTTTTCTTTCAAATCATACAAATGCCGGGGGTGGAGGAAATAACTATTCACTGGTACTTTACAAGGGGGAAGACAATTTTCCTGCATGGCCACAGGCAAAGGTAATGGGCTCTTATCTTGCTCCCGGACTACAGGATCTTCTTCGGACAACAAATTATCATAACAGAGGAGATATTTCATTTTTAACATTTAATCTGGGAGTGCTGAAGAATACAAACATGCCGGCAGTACTTTCGGAAGGATCTTTTCATGATCTCAATGATGAAGCATTCAGGCTCAAAAATTTTGAATACTCACGCAATTATGCATGGGCTGTTGCAAGGTCATTCTGCACATATTTCAATACAGCAGGATTTGAGACAGGAAGGATAGGAGGAATTGTAACAGACAGATCTACCGGACAGGTTCTCAATAATATCGGGGTTACATTAAATCCTGGCAATAAAAGCTATAACGGGGATGATTTTTATAATGGATTTTATGCATTTGGAGATTTGACCCCGGGAACTTATGAATTGATATTCAGCAGGTCCGGGTATATATCAGTATCAAAACAGATATCAGTTGAAGCTAATAAATACACGGAAACGGATGTGTCTCTTCCATTAGACAATAACGGAATCCCCTTTGCTGATTTTGATATCACAGGCCTTCCCGCAGGTCCCGGAGATATTGTAGTTTTCAATGCACAAAAATCTGCTGATGACGGTCAGATAGTTAAGTATGAATGGGATTTTGGTGATGGAAATACAACAGATACGGGCAGGATAATGAACCACATTTATCTGGCAGAGGGTACTTATAGTGTTACTTTAAAGCTTACTGATGATGAACAAAATACGTCTGCCCGAACCAAAAACGTGGAAATCAAATCTATACCACCTGAGTTTCCTGTAATTTTATCGGCACTGTACAAAAAAAATGACAATAGAATAACGATCAGGTGGAAAAAACTTACGCAGTCGGGAATAACAGGATACAGGATTTATTATAATGATCAGTTTTCGCCTGATACTTATAGTATTCTTGCAGATACAAATATTCTGAAAAGCAATACAGGAGAATTTATTTTTGAAAACCCCGGCAGGGATAATTACCACACTTTTAAAATCTCTTCCTTCAATAAATCAGGAGTCGAAAGCATTCCGGGCAATACTTATGGTGTATTGCTTAATTCAAATGTAAATAATAAAACTATTCTTATTGTGGATGGTTTTCACAGGAGATCTTCATATTCCGGAACTACTCACGATTTTACGGGCAGTACTTATATCAGGGGGTTATATGATGCTGCCGCACAGGCAGATGTATCTTCCTGCAGCAATGAAAGCATAACTTCAGGTGATATTGACTTAAATACATTTAATGCTGTTATATGGTATCTGGGAGATGAATCTACAGTTGATGAGACTTTCAGTTCAGCAGAACAGAACAAAATAAAAGACTATTTGAATTCCGGAGGAAAATTTTTTGTAACGGGTTCAGAAATTGCCTGGGACCTCGATTACAAAGGTTCTGTTGCAGACAAGAACTTTTACCATGACTATTTTAAAGCCGTGTATCTTGAGGACGGAAGCATAGGTAGAAGTCCGGCTACAGGAGTTCAACTCACAGATTTCACAGATCTTAAACTAACATACGGAGTAATATATCCTGAAGATTTTCCGGACGTAATCAGCCCAACAGGGGGATCGGTACTTGTGTTTAAATATAATCAGGGCTCAAGTGCCGGAATTGCTTATAAAGGAACTTTTGGGGGAAACTGGGCAATCGGTGCTTTGATGCATTTAGGTTTTCCACTGGAAACAGTACAGGATAAAGAAGAAATAAAACAGTTTTTCCGGAAATTAATGAAATACTTTGATTTTATTGTATCGGATAATGATGTCAATACAGCTTCAGTACCATATTATATTTTTCCGACTGTATTCAGTGAGAACATAAATATCGAAACACACAATGAAAATGAAGAAAGCCTTGATATTCAGGTTTTCAGTTTAACAGGCAACATTTTATTTTCAGAAAAAATAGTGCTGAGATCGCATTATGTTTTAAATCTGAAAGATTTTCAGGCAGGAATGTATATTCTAAGGATAATCAACAAAGGTAAAACACAGGCATTTAAAATTATTAAATATTGAGGTATTACATTATCAGTTTCTCTTTTTGATGAAAATGATGAAGGGATCATTTCTGATCGGTTTTAATCATATTGTCGAGTAAATTCCTGATATTCACCGAGTCCAGTTTTACCTCATAATGTTTGCTGACAGTATCCCTTGAAGGCCTGTCGGGAAATGAAAGCTCATTATTTAAAGAGTTTTTTGTTATTTCAGTGATAATTGAATCAACAAATATTTCAGCTTCTTCACGGGCTAATTCTGTGCATTTAATAGTTCTTTTAATTTTTTCGTTTTTTATCCGGTTTTCAATTTCAAGATTTACCTTTTCCATATCTACCGTACCTATATCGCAGGCAAAAAGAGAGCAAACAAGTAAGAAAATTAGAATTGATTTTGTCATTACAATCAGTTTGAAAGGCAAAACTATATTATTTTTATTAATTAGGCTTATCAAAGAATCCGAATATTGAAATTCAAAACTTGTAAATGTCCTTTTTTAGTACCAAAGAGGTTATATTTTCAAATGAGCGATGATCTAAATTCAAATAGTTTGGTAATAAATATTTTGACAATTATTTTTCATATCATTTATCTGACATGTTATTAAATTATCGTTCAGTATTGTAATTATTATTAAAATTCACTAATATTGCATAAATTTAATTAGTATTTCAGTTAGTTAGAAAAAAATTAAATTTATTATAAAAAAATGAAAGCTATGATTTCTTCAAAAAGACCTGTTTCAAAATCGGGTTTGCAGTTTATCTTTATTTTGGTTTTATTTTTTTTAGCCTGTAAACAGGAAACCAGGAAGGAAAATATCGGGATAACCAAGGGTGAAATACAGGGGCTTGCAACTCCGGTTAAACTGAATTATGACACCACTCTTATATTTCTCACTGATTATATAGGCAAGACAGAGGATATAACAGAATTAATATTTCCCTTAGGACTTAGTTCAATCAGTAAAAACATATCAGATACTACTATTTTGGTCTGTGATTCTCTTTTGGCACAATTCAGTGTTTTTACAATTAAAACCAAAAGCAACCAATATGATATTCCGGTATTGAGATCGGCAAAACAAAAACACATTTTCAATTTCAGTGACCCTAAGCACAAGTATAAAACTTTAGCAATTTCGGGTGAAATGAATGCATGGAATCCAGCAAATACACCTTTAAATTTCAAAAATGGAATATGGTCAGCCAATCTCTATCTTGAACCGGATAAGTATGCATACCAAATTGTACTTGACGGAAAATCCCAACTTGATCCGCAGAATAAAATAAAAATGGAGAATGGTATAGGAGGCTGGAATTCAATATTGACTGTTAAGAATTCGGCAAAATTATCCAAACCGGTTTTACTGACAGAGAAAACAATTAATGATACAATTGTCCTGAAAATACAGGATTCGGTTTCTGACATCATCGTGTTATATCAGAATCATAAAATTGATATTATAAGACAAAAAGAGGAAATTAAAATTGTAATTCCTGAAGATGCAAAGAAAATTAAAAGAAGCTATATCCGGGCCAGAGCCTTTAACAGCGATTATGTATCCGATGAAGTATTTATACCGCTGGAATACCGCAAGGTACTTTCAAGTGCGGGTGAATTGACAAGGCAGGACAAAGAAACAAATATAATGTATTTTGTTATGGTCGACAGATTTAAAGATGGCACCAAACAAAATAATAAACCTTTAAATGATCCGGAAGTATTGCCAAAAGCAGATTTTCACGGAGGAGACCTGAACGGGGTCTCAGAAATGATAAACAATGGATATTTTGAAAAACTGGGAGTCAATTGTGTTTGGCTTTCTCCAATAGTTGCTAACCCAAAAGGTAAATTCGGACTATATAATAAAGGTGGCATTAAGAGCAAATTCTCAGCATATCACGGATACTGGCCCATTTCATTTACTTCGGTTGATGACAGATTTGGCACTTCTGACGATCTTAAAGATCTGGTGAATACAGCTCATAAAAAGAATAATAACATATTGCTTGATATTGTAGCACACCATGTCCATGAACAGCATCCCGTTTATGTTGCCAATAAAAGCAAAAAATGGACGACAGACCTGTACCTTCCTGACGGCACACTCAACACAGAAAAATGGGATGAACACAGACTGACAACCTGGTTTGATGTTTTTTTACCTACGTTGAATCTTCAGCTTGATGAAGTATCTCAAATGCTTTCTGACAGCACAGTATTCTGGCTGGAAAAATACAATGTTGATGGTTTCAGACATGATGCTACAAAACACATTCCATTATCATTCTGGAGGACATTAACATCAAAAGTGAAGAAAACAAGTGAAAAAACCGGAAAAACCTATTATCAGGTAGGAGAGACCTATGGAACACCAGAATTGATAGACAGCTATATAGGTTCTGGCTTACTTGATGCTCAGTTCGACTTTAACCTGTTTGATGCTATGATAAGCGCCGTGATTAAAGAAGAAGTTGGTTTTGAAACACTTACGGAAAAACTGAAGCAAAGCGTTAAATATTACGGAGTACATAATCTGATGGCAAACATAACCGGCAATCAGGACAAACCCAGATTCATGGCGCTGGCATCGGGGGACCTAAAGTTTGACGAAGATTCGAAACTTGCCGGATGGTCAAGAAAAATTGAAAAAAGAACTGAAGAAGCGTATAGTAAGCTTTCGATCATGCATTCCCTGATAATGACATTGCCCGGAATTCCTGTCATCTATTATGGTGATGAAATTGGCCTTACCGGAGGAAATGATCCAGATAACAGAAGAATGATGAAATTCAATAACCTTGATAAAAATGAATCAAAACTACTTGAGAAAGTTTCTTTTTTAACGCATCTCAGGAAAAACAATCCTGTTTTTCTTTTTGGTGATCTTAATTTTATTAAAACAGAAAAAGATTTGCTGGTTTTTTCAAGGAAATACTTTGACAAAACGGCGATAGTAATTATTAATACTGGCAAAAAGGAATCAGTCATTGATTTCAAAGTCGATGTAAATATCCGGAATTTAAAAGATACTTCAGGTTCTCCGGTCGAAATAAACGGGCAAAATGTCAAAATCACTATTAGTCCGCTTAGTTACAAAATCCTGATTAATTAGAAATATTTTAAAACCAAGCACAACTTCGCTGCAAACATATATTGAACACTAATGACAAAATTAAACAGATTTAACAAATTTATTATTCTAAAAACTGGAAACATCCCTAAAAAACAAATTTTTATAATCTAATAATACATTAATATGAAAACATTCAAATTTTTTATAATGCTTATTGCGGTTTTATCGATTTTTTCCTGCAAAAATCAGAAAAAAGAAGAACTGACTAAAATTGAAAAACCGGTTGACACTGCTTCGGTTGTTGCAATTGCACCTGAATGGTCAAAAAATGCAGTGATCTATGAAGTAAATTTAAGGCAGTATTCAAAAGAAGGAACTATAAAGGCTTTTATTCCTCAGATGCCCAGATTAAAAAATCTTGGCATTGATATTTTATGGATTATGCCTCCTTTCCCGATTGGAGTCAAAAACAGAAAAGGAAACCTGGGAAGTCCATATTCAATTTCCGATTATTCGACTGTCAATCCCGATCTGGGCACTGAAGATGATTTCAAAAAAATGGTCGCCGAAGCTCATAAACTGGGAATGAAAGTTATTGTAGACTGGGTGGCAAATCATAGTTCATTTGACAATAAATGGACTGTTTCCAATCCTGACTGGTACACTAAAGACAGCCTGGGCAATATTACACACCCTGAAGGCACAGATTGGACTGATGTGGCAGATCTTAATTATGATAATGAAGGAATGCGGACTGAAATGATCAAAATGATGAATCTTTGGTTGAAAAAATTTGATATCGACGGATTCAGGTGTGATGTCGCAGGTTCCGTTCCAAATGATTTCTGGAAAGAAGCCTCTGAAAATCTTAATAAAACCAAAGCTATATTTATGCTTGCAGAAGCAGAAGAACCAGCTATGCACTTTTCAGGATTTCATATGACATACGGATGGGAATTGCATCACATACTGAACCAGATAGCACAGGGCAAAATGAAACCGGTAAAAATCGACAGCTTTCTCATGAAAGATAAGGCTCGTTTTCCTGTTGAGGCATACAGGATGAATTTCACCGACAATCATGATGAGAACTCCTGGAAAGGAACAGTCAGGGAAAGAATGGGAAAGGCAGGTGATGTAATGACTGTGATTGCATTTACATTGCAGGGAATGCCATTAGTTTACAGTGGGCAGGAAGCTTCTCTTGACAAAAGACTTAAATTTTTTGAAAAGGATGAAATAAACTGGAAAAACCTGTCAAAATCAGATTTTTTTAAAAAACTGATAGACCTTCACCACAGAAATACTGCGATGTGGAATGGACAACATGGTTCTTATGCCAGCAGGATAAAGACCGATAATCAACAGATTTATGCTTTCACCAGAGAAAGGGACAATGACAAGGTAATAGTGATAACAAATCTTTCTTCAAAACCGCAGAAATTCACTTTTGCGGAAGATATAAACAAAGAAGAATCATACACTAATATTATGACGAAGGAAACAAAGAAGTTTTCTGACTGGCTGAATGTGTATAAGGAACTTAAGGGATGGGATTATGCCGTACTGGAGAGAGTTAAACAATAACTAAGTCTCTTAAATTTGGAATTAAAGAAATGAAATATTTATACACACACTAAAATAATCAAAATGAAAGTTAAGCCGCATCTTTCTTTCTGGCAGATCTGGAACATGAGTTTCGGATTTTTGGGAATACAATTTGGATTTGCTTTACAAAATGCCAATGCCTCGAGGATACTCCAGACCTTTGGAGCCGATGTTCACCATTTACCCTGGTTTTGGCTTGTGGCCCCGATAACAGGAATGATAATTCAACCGATAATTGGATATTTCAGTGACAAGACCTGGACAAGACTGGGAAGAAGAAGGCCTTATTTTTTGGTTGGAGCCATATTGACAAGTATTGCTCTGGTCCTAATGCCAAATGCTCCGCATCTTACCAATATAATAGCCCCGATGTTTATAGGAGGGGGAATGCTTATGATAATGGATGCATCGATCAATATTTCAATGGAGCCATTCAGGGCCCTGGTTGCAGACAAACTTCCGGATGAACAGCTTACGCTTGGATTTTCAATGCAGACATTGCTGATTGGAATCGGAGCTGTAGTAGGTTCTTGGCTTCCGTATATTCTTGGCAACTGGTTTGGTGTTGCAACAGAAGGTGAACATGCCGGTCTGGTGCCTCCCAATGTTACGTATTCATTTTATTTTGGCGCTTTTGTTTTGTTTTCAGCCATTTTGTGGACAATTATTAAAACTAAAGAATATCCGCCTGACTTTTATGAGGCAGAAGTCAAAGAGGAAAAAACAAAATTCAGAATTCCAAAGACTATGATCCAGTTGCTTGTAGTTCAGTTTTTTTCCTGGTTTGCACTGTTTTCCATGTGGGTTTTTACAACTCCTGCTGTAGCAGAGAGATTTTACGGGACTACAGACCCAAACACTGCCGCATTTCAGGAAGCCGGAAACTGGGTTGGGATATTGTTTGGTGTTTATAATGGTATTTCTGCGGTAATAGCTCTTACTTTGCCTTTGATGGCTAAAAGAATCGGGAGAAGGGCAACTCACGCAAGTGCCCTGATAATTGGAGGATTATCATTTCTTTCATTTGCAATAATACCATCATCAAATATGCTCGTACTGCCAATGATAGGGATAGGGGTAGCGTGGGGAAGTATTCTTGCTATGCCATACGCCATGCTGGCAAACTCTATCCCGGCAAAGCAAATGGGGGTATTTATGGGATTATTCAATATGTCAATTACAATACCGCAGATTGTTAATGGTATAACCGGAGGCTATATACTACAGCATTTTTTAAACAATAAACCTCTTAATTCATTGCTGCTGGCAGGAGTTTTTATGATAATTGCAGCTTTCTTTACATTCCTTGTAAAAGAAAAGCATCAACCGGAAAAGCTTTAATTGTGAACTGAAGAAATTAGTTTTTTCATATTTGAAAATCTGTAGTTTTTTTTGAATATTTTTTAAATAGTACTGATATTGGATTACGGACAAGGGTAATTGCTTATCTGTCTGTATTATATATTCTAAATCAAAATACTAAAATCCGGAAAGGACATTTCTCAATATAACCATTAAGTAGCAGATGGAGAAACACATATTTCACAAGTTAAAAATTGAATTATTTCAGATAAATCCACAACACAAAACAGTAACATACAAATAGGTAACAGAATAAAGTCTATCATAAAGAATAGATTTTCGAAATTGATATATATTTGCAATAAAATTTGTAAATGAAAATACCATTTGTTTTCGGTAAACCGGCATTAGAAGAAAATTTTGCCGACAGGAAAGAAGAAATACATCAGATAGTACAAAACTTTAAATCCCTGTCAAATACAATTTTAATTTCACCCCGTGGATGGGGAAAGTCATCATTGATGAAGAAGGCTGCAGAAATCAGTATAAAAACAGAACATGACCTTAAATTTTGCTTTGTCAGCCTTAATGGAATCAAAAACGAGGAAGAGTTTTATAATACAGTCGCTAAGGAATTGTTAAGAATAGTTTCAACTGAATTTGAAGTAATCAGAGGGATTGCAAAAAAGTACCTTGGAAAAATATTTTTAAAGATAAAATTAATTTCTGACAGTACTAACGAGTTTTCATTACTATTGGATATGGAAGAAACAAACAAATTTCCTGAAGAAATATTAAATTTAGCGGAGAATATCGCAATTGAGAATAATAAAAGAATCATTGTTTGTATTGAAGATTTTCAAAATATTTCCGGATTTGCGGATACCATTTCTTTTCAGCAAAAGTTAAAATCAGTATGGCAAAGCCACAAAAATGCGGCATATTGTTTAAGTGGATCCAACAGGTTTATTCTTTCAGAACTTTTTGAGACACAGGAAATGCCTTTATACGGGTTTGGTGATATTATTTTGCTTGAAAAGATCAAAACAGAGGAATGGATACCGTTTCTTATCGGCCGGTTTGTAAATACAGGTAAATCTATTGATAAAAATTCAGCAGAACTGATAGTCAGATTGGCCGAAAATCATCCGCAGTATGTACAAATTCTGGCACAGCAGTCATGGTTGCGATCACCATATATTTGCAATGAACAGATAATTGGAGATGCCTACGAAAGCATACTATTACAAAAAAGTTTGCTTTTTCAAAACATTACAGCCAGGTTAAGCGATACTCAGGTTTATTTTCTGAATGCATTGATTAGCGGAACAGATAAATTCAATTCTCAAAAGGTTCTGTTAAAATACAAATTGGGCACTTCAGGTAATATTACAAAGATAAAAAAAGCATTAGTTGAAAAGGAAATCATAGACATACAGTCAGGAAAGATTAGCTTCCTTGATCCTTTTTATAAAGCATGGCTTGCAAAGTATTATTTTTTGGAATATACAAATGAATTTTCAGCATAAAAAAAAAGGAGCTTCGAACTCCTTTTTACTATACTTTTTTATCCACCAAAGTCATCAAAGAAAATCTGTTCTTTCGGGACTCCAAGTTCATCCAGAGTTTTCTTAATGGAATCTGCCATAGCAGGTGGTCCGCAATAATAGTACTCACATTCTTCCGGTTCCGGATGATCTTTCAGGTATTGTTCATAGAGTACATTCATGATATATCCCTTAAAACCATCACCAGGGCTGCTGATATTCGATTTTACATGCCAGTTATCTTCAGGTAAGGGATTGTCAAGTGCGACATAAAATTTAAAATTGTCGAAATCTTCCTCGATTTTCCTGAATTCTTCCATATAGAAAAGCTCTCTTTTTGTTCTTCCCCCATACCAGTAAGAAACTTTCCTGTGTTTCCACTTTAATGTGTGGAACATATGGAAAATGTGAGATCTTAAAGGTGCCATTCCTGCTCCACCTCCTATATAAATCATTTCACGGTCAGAATTTTCTTTAATAAAAAATTCTCCGAAAGGCCCTGAAACCATTACTTTATCTCCCTGTTTCTGATTGAAAATATAGGAAGAACAAATTCCGGGATTTACATCCATCCAAGAATTCCTTTCCCTGTTCCAGGGTGGAGTGGCAACTCTGATATTCAACATGACTATATCTCCTTCACCAGGGTGATTTGCCATGCTGTATGCTCTGAATACAGGATCTTCATTTACCATTTTAAGGTCCCAGAGCTTGAAATTATCCCACTCAGACCTAAATTCATCCGGTCTTTTATGATAAACAGGATGTGCAGTGATATCGTAATTTTTATAATCGACCTTTATATTTCCTGGCACATCTATCTGTATATAACCACCGGCTTTAAAATTCAGGTGTTCTCCTTCAGGTAATTTGACCTTAAATTCTTTTATAAAGGTTGAAACATTATAATTTGATATGACCTCACATTCCATCTTTTTAATGCCGAAAATTTCTTCATGAACATGTATTTTCATTTCTCCCCTGACTTTGACCTGACACGCAAGCCTTACTCCTTCTTTTACTTCCTTTCTGTTTAAGTGATTTAATTCTGTGGGCAAAACTTCGCCCCCTCCTTCTGAGATAATACACCGGCACATTGCACATGTGCCACCTCCACCGCAAGCACTAGGTAAAAAAAGATTATTTTCTGATAATGTACTTAATAAGGAACTACCCGGATCAACTTCAAAAGTGTGTTCGTCGTTAATTATTAATTTTACCTGTCCCTGTGGAAGTAATTTCTTTTTTGCATAAATAAGCATTAATGAAAGCAACAGGATAATAACAACAAAAACCGCTATTGATGCTATTATAAAACCAAAATCGATAGTAAGATATATCATTGTTTAAATTTTATTTTGCACTGAAAAAAACTGCAGGATCAATTCCCATCAATCCCATAAATGCCAGTCCCATCAAACCTGTTATGATAAAAGCTATTCCAAGTCCTCTTAAAGGTGGCGGAATATTGGAATACTGCAATTTTTCCCTGATCGCAGCCATACCAATGATTGCAAGAGCCCAGCCAATGCCACCTCCCAGTCCAAAAGCGACGCTTTCAGAAAAATTATATTCTCTTGAGATCATAAATAACGCAGCTCCCAGAATTGCACAGTTAACAGTGATTAAAGGGAGGAAAATACCAAGGGAATTATATAACGGAGGAGATACTTTTTCTACTATCATTTCAACAAGCTGAACCATAGCTGCGATAACCGCTATAAACAGAATAAAACGGAGAAAAGTAAGATCAATTCCGAAAATACCATTTTCCTGAAGTAAATACCTGCTTATAAGCCAGTTGACAGGAACAGTAATACCAAGAACAAAAATAACTGCAAAACCAAGTCCGGTAGCAGTTTTTACAGTTTTTGATACTGCAAGAAATGAGCACATTCCAAGAAAATATGATAGCACCATATTTTCGATAAATGCAGATTTTATAAATACATTTAAGAAATCTTCCATTTTTTTATTTTTTCTTTATTCTCAATTTTAATTATGAAATGTCTATCAATTTACGGTTTTTACCTCTTTGATACCAGATTATCAGTCCCATTATAAAAATTGCAGAGGCGGGCATAACCATCATACCATTATTTGTGTACCACCCAAAAAAAGGATTCGTTGTAGTATTAATCCAGAATTCAGGGCTTGAACCTATTATTTTCAATTCCAACGGACTTCCTGACATCAATGTTCCACGTCCAAACAACTCCCGTATAACGGAAATAACAATCAGTATTAGTCCATAGCCCAATCCATTTCCTATTCCATCAATAAAAGATTGCCAAGGTTTATTTGCCATTGCAAATGCTTCAAGTCTGCCCATAACAATACAGTTTGTGATAATAAGGCCAATAAATACAGAAAGCTGTTTCCATACAGGAAAGGCATAAGCTTTAAGTATCAACTCAACAATTGTAACTAAAAAGGCTATAACTACTAACTGAACAATCATCCTAACCTGTTTTGGGATATAATCTCTGATAAGAGCTATTGCAAGGTTTGAAAAAGCTACAACGAGTGTAACAGCAATTGCCATCACTATGGAAGGAAGCATCATAGTAGTGACAGCCAATGCCGAACACACCCCAAGAATTTGAACTGTTACCGGGTTGTCATCATTGATTGGATCAAAAAGCAATTTCCTTTCCTTTTTAGTCATTGGAAACCATGGCTCCTTTTTTCCTTTATTATTTTCTCCCATTTTATTTTTTATTTAAACTTGATTTTTTTAAAAATGCTTCATAATTAGCAATGCTCGCAGAAAGCATTTTGGTAATTCCATCACCAGTCAAAGTAGCGCCTGAAATTCCGTCAACATCATGTAATTTGTCAACCGCTCCTCCTTTTCTTACTTTGATGGATACAAATTTTCCTGACTCGTCAAACACTTTTTTCCCGGCAAACTGTGCCGGAAATTTAGGATTATCTTTCATTTCTGCACCCATTCCCGGTGTTTCAGATTTGTGGTCAAAACTGGCTCCATAAACGGTGTTCCTGTCTTTTTCAAAAGCCAGGTAACCGCTGATTTCATCCCACAGACCTTTTCCGATCATTTTTACTATGAAAATATCCTCACCTGATTTATCTTTAAAAATATAAACAGGTAAAATTCTTTGTTCGGGTGATTTAGCAAGCTCAATCTTTAAATCGATATCTACAGCTTTTCCTCCCTTATATCCGGATTTTACCACATCTTCAAATTTTATTGTATCACCTGACTGATTGATTACTTGTTGTTCAACATTTTTAATAAAGAATTCCTGAACTTCATTGTCATTCATTTCACCAACTTCTTTTTCAAGGATATGCTGAACGGAAGACAGAATTGCTCTTTTTTCAAAGAGGAGTTCATTTTTTTTATGAGTTTCTTTCAAACCGCTATACAGAAGCGAAAGTACCAACGCAACAATACCTGTAAGTAAAGAAACAAATCCAATTATATAACCTGATTTATTCACTTTTTAACTCTTTTTTTAATGTGATTTGAAATAATAACATGATCGATCAGCGGTGCAAATGAATTCATAAATAAAATAGCCAGCATCCATCCTTCCGGATATGCAGGATTTATTATCCTGATAAACATTGCTATTATACCAATTAAAACACCATAAATAATTTTACCTCTGGCGGTCTGAGCTGCAGAAACAGGGTCTGTGGCCATAAACAAAATTGCAATAACACCTCCTCCAATATGAAACTGATAATACCATGGTATGGTCATTAAAGGTGTAGCATCCCATAGATTGAATATAATTCCCATAATAAATGTACCGATTATGGCTCCAAAAGGGATTCTCCAGTCTGCTATACCGGTCAGGAAAATTAGCAATGCACCAATAATCAACAAAGGCTTTGAGGTTTCACCAATTGATCCAGGCATATTTCCCCACAAAAGGTCAGTGGTAGAATAAGCCTGTGTGATTGCATCCCAACCCCCTTCTTTGACTATTGACAGAGGAGTTGCTCCACTGAACCCATCTACTATTGCCATTCCCGGATCAAATTGCAGCCATCCAAACCATCCGAAGATCGTATTGAAAAATCCGGTCTCCCACCATCCGTATAAAGGATGGTTACCTGAAGCCAGCTTTTCAAATCCGCTTACCCAGACCTCATCACCTGATATTGTAAGAGGATACGCAAAGAAAACAAATACCCTGGCAAGTAATGCCACATTCCAGATATTCATTCCGGTACCACCAAAAACCTCTTTCCCCAGTACTACGGCAAAAGTCACTGCAATAGCTAATATCCAGAGTGGAATATCAGGAGGCATTATAAGTGGAATTAATGCTCCGGTTACTAAAAATCCTTCTTCAATACCCTTTCCTTTTTTTGAAGCAAATAAAAATTCCCATGCAAGACCAACTATCATAGAAATAGCATAGATTGGGATAACTTTTATAAGCCCGTAAGATAATTTTAAGTACCAGGCATCGAAAAAACCTGTATACTGACCCAATGCGACAAAATGTTGCTGACCGATATTATATGTTCCGAAAATATAGGCAGGCACAAGTGCCAAAACCACAAAAGTCATTAAACGTTTTAAGTCCATCTTGTCCTTGATATGAGTTCCTGTTCCTTGGGTGACGTCATTTGGGACGAAAACGAAAGTGAAAAAACTTTCCCAAACCGAAAACAAGAAAGGCCGTTTTACTTTATCTGGTTCAATTTTTTTGAAATAGTTTAAAATTCTTTTCATCAATAATTTTTTTATTTTTTCCCTTTGAGATTTTAATAATTTTCAAAGCTTTTTACATTTTACTTTATCAAAAAGCCTTATCTGTCGTTTATTGACTGATAAATGCTAATAACCCTGTTCAATCATCATTTGCTGACCCTCTCTTAAAATATCCTGGAATTCCTGTTTGGACGGACAAATGAATTCACACAATGCTATATCTTCCTCTGACACTTCATTAATACCAAGTCCCTCCATTTTCTCAATATCCCCTGCAAGAATGGCTTTCATCAGAAAAACAGGATAAATATCCATAGGAATAACATCTTCATAAATACCTGATGCAACAAATGCCCTCTCCTGGCCGTGAGTATTTGTGTCAACATTATACTTTTTGTTTGGTGTCAACCACCTGCTAATATATGTTCTTGAAAAAGAAGGCCTTGCTTTTTGAGGAACTACCCAACCGAATGGTTCATAATAATCACCTACAGAAATAACTGTAACATGGTAATCAAAGGCATTCAAAAAATCTCCGTATTCTTTTGATTGTCCATGCAAAACATTTCCTGATATTACTCTGCACTTTTCACCTTTAACACAAGATTTGATCATGCCGGATATTTCGGCTCCAAGGTAAGTTTTCAGGTATTTTGTTCCCAGGACTTCTTCACCGGTTACAGATATAATTCTTTCTGCATCATAAATCCCCTTCAAAAACATATTTCCAAGAGTTAAAACCTCCTGTATGCCAAGAATCCAAACTTTGTCATGTCCACGGATTGGATCTATATGGTGAATGTGAACTCCTACATTTCCGGAAGGGTGAGGTCCGCTAAAATAGGTTTTTTCCACACCTGTTGCTTCAGTAAAAGCTTTTGAAGGACTTTTGTCTTTATTCGCATTTAAACCAAGATAGACTTTGCCGGTTGTAAGTTTTTTCAGAACATCTAATCCTTTCTGAAATATTTCTGATTTACCTTCTATTATAAAATCATAATCAGGTGCCAGAGGAGAAGTATCAAATGTAGTTATGAAAATGCTTTTAGGAACAGTTGTTTTTTCAGGGATCAGATCATATGGCCTTTGTCTTATCAATGGCCAAATACCGCATTCCATGAGAAAATCCACCAATTCTTCCCGGCTACAATTTTCAAAATCCGGAGTTAAAAACTTTTTATAATCGATTTTTTCGTCTGCAGACACTACAACATCCTTGATTGAACGTCTGTTTCCCCTGTCAAAAGATTTAACCACACCGCTGACAGGTGAAACAAATTTAAGCTCCGGTCTTTTTTTATCATAAAACAAAATATCTCCGGCCTTGACCTTATCTCCAACAGCAACTGTAAGAGCCGGAATAGGAACCAGTCCTTTGAAGTTTCCTGGCTGAACAGCATAGTTTTCAATATAAATTTTGTCAAAATATGTTTTTGCAGCGGCTCCTTTAATTCTGATATTTAGTCCCTTTTTAAGAAATATAATTTTGTTATTTCCTATGTAATCGGGTTTTTTGTTTGTATTAAACATATTTAAAACATTATAATATTTATTAATTATGAACTTAATGTCATGTAAACAAGCAAAGATAATTAAGTGAGTTCAATTTAAACTATTTTTATTTTTAGTTTTTTTTAAAAAACATTAATTTATTATAGCTTTAATTTCAGATTATTTAAAGGAAAAAATATATTTTTGCCATATTATGATTTTTCCAATAGGCGATGATCAGATTAAAGGAGGTTACAAACCCATATTTAGTTATAGCTTTATAGCTATTAATGTCCTGTTGTATTTATTTGAAGTTTCTCTGATTTCTTCGGGGCAATTATCTTATTTTATTGAAGAATATGGAGCTATTCCTGTAGAAATATCATCTGGTAAAGATTTATATACACTTTTCACAAATATTTTTTTACATGGAGGCTGGATGCATTTAATCGGCAATATGCTTTTTTTGTGGATTTTTGCTGATAATATCGAAGCAACAATCGGCAATATCAGATTTTTGCTATTTTATCTCGGTAGTGGAATGTTTGCATCATTAATTCATGTGTTGTTTAATCTTGAAAGTAGTATTCCGAGTATCGGAGCCAGTGGCGCTATTTCTGCTGTTTTGGGCTCCTATCTTGTAATGTTTCCGCGGTCCAGAGTCAGAATACTGGTTATATATTTCTTCAGTTCATTTAATTTGTCAGCTTATATTTTTCTGGGATTATGGATAGTATTCCAGGTTATCAGCGGTATTTCTGCTATGAATCAGAGCCCTGATTCAGGTGGAGTAGCATATTGGGCACATATAGGAGGATTTGGTTTTGGAATTGTATATGGCTTAATAGCAAAGAGGTATTTTAAGCTTGAAGGGAGTATATTTTAGATTCATTTAATTCTTAACCCAGCCATCCTTCCCTGTCAAGGTTTCTATAATTAATAGCCTGAGCCAGATGTCTGGCTTCAATATCCTTACTATTATCCAGATCAGCTATGGTTCTTGAGACTTTCAGGATCCTGTCGAAAGCTCTTGCTGAAAGCTTAAGTTTCTCCATGGCCATTTTCAGTATCCTTGTCCCGTCAGTATCAAGTTGACATGTAGTTCTTACCATTCTGCTTGACATATGTGAGTTATTGTATACACCCTTGACATTTTCAAATCTTTTTCTCTGTATCTCTCTGGCTATCAAAACTCTTTGCCGTATATCAGCACTTGTTTCAGAAGTATATTCATATTTTGACAGTTCTTCATAGGACACAGGTGTTACTTCTACATGCAGGTCAATTCTGTCGAGAAGCGGGCCGGAGATCTTATTCAGATACCTCTTCCTTGTGCCGACAGCACAAACACATTCTTTTTCAGGATGATTGTAAAAACCACACGGGCATGGATTCATGGATGAAATAAGCATAAAATCTGATGGATAATCCACGCTTATCTTTGCCCTTGAAATTGTGACTTTCCGGCTTTCCATAGGCTGCCTCAGTACTTCTAGGGCAGTTCTCTTAAATTCCGGTAATTCATCCAGGAAAAGAACACCATTGTGGGACAGAGATATTTCACCGGGAGTAGGATGTGAACCACCCCCTACCAGTGCTACATCACTGATAGTATGGTGAGGAGACCGAAAAGGTCTGGTGCTTATCAGTGACTGGTCAGATGGGAGCAATCCAGAGACACTGTATATTTTTGTTGTTTCAAGTGCTTCTTCAAGACCCATTGGAGGTAAGATTGTTGGCAATCTCTTTGCGAGCATAGTTTTACCTGCGCCTGGAGGTCCGATCAAAATCACATTGTGACCTCCCGCTGCAGAGATTTCAAGTGCTTTTTTTATATTTTCCTGACCTTTTACATCTGAAAAATCAACAACATAATTGTCAAGATTATTGAGAAATATTTCATTAACATTGATTTGCAGAGGAATGAGATCTCTGACCCCGTCAAAAAACTCGACTGCCTCTTTGAGGTTTTTTATTCCGAATATGTCAATTCCTTCAACAATAGCTGCTTCCTTTGCATTCTGAAGAGGAAGTATTACTCCTTTGAATCCTTCTCTTTTGGCTTGGATTGCAATAGGCAAAGCACCCCTGATTTCGCGTAGTTCTCCATCAAGTGACAATTCTCCCATAATTATATACTTGTCAAGTTCATTTCCATTCATCTGTCCTGTTGCTGCCAGAATTCCCAGAGCTATAGGCAGGTCATAGGCCGAACCCTCTTTACGGATATCAGCAGGAGCAAGATTGATGACAAGTTTCAATCGCAACATCTTGTAGGATATGTTTTTGATGGCAGCTTCAATTCTTTGAAACCCTTCCTTAATTGCGCTGTCAGGCAGCCCTACCATATTGTAATAATTGAATCCTGCTGGAACTACTCCTCCGGAATTTACTTCAACAGTAATGGTTGTAGCCTCCACCCCCATCAGGGTACTGGCAAATGTTTTAAAAAGCATAATCAAAGGTTTTTATAATCAGAACTTAGAAAAATAACAGGGATAACAAAAGTACACAGGCATAATGAAAAAAGAAGGCCTGCTGTAAAACCGGTAAACAGGCCTTCAGGTCTAAGTACTAATTATGCTTTTAATTTTTTGCTATTTTCAGGTATTCTCCGGCAACTATCTCTGTTACGTATCTTGTAACACCTGAATTGTCTTCGTATTTCCTGTGGGCGATACTTCCCTGAATAAGGACCTGATCACCCTTTCCAAGAGAGTCTGTCATTTTTTCTGCAAGGTTTCCCCATGCGATCACATTATGCCATTCTGTTTTTTCAGATTTTTCACCTTTATTATTAGTGAAATGATCTGTAGTAGCAACACTAAAGCTGGCTTTTTTCATTCCGCTTTCGAATTCTTTCAATTCTACATCTTGTCCAAGATTTCCAATTAACTGCACATAATTTCTTAAAGTTTTCATAGTTAAAATTCTTTATGATACCTGTTAAGGCATCGGGTTAAATAAAAAATTGATAATTTGTTTGTGTCCGTTTGACAATGCAAAAGTGCTATCATTGAAAATTTCTAAGCGAAACTTAAACGAATGTAGTCGTTTATATGAGTTTGTAAACGTTTGAAAACTTTTAATCGATTGAAATACAACGTATTAAAAATTATTTCTTTTTTAAAGAATTTGTGAAAAAAAACAAAAAGAAAAAAAACTCAAATAAATTCAGAAAAAATTCAAATGAAAAAAGTATAAAAATAAATTTCTTCTACAATTTCTTCACCATCCAGATATCGCATGAATTATGACCTGAATCGGCAAGTGGTTTGTCTATATTTACGAATCCTGATTTTTCATATATTTTCAGAGCTTTGGCATAATGGGGAAGACTTTCCAAATAAAGATGTGTATAGCCAAATTCTTTTGCAGAATTGATTGACAGATTCATCAACTTCATGCCTATACCTGAACCTCTATATTCTTTGGCAAGATAAAATTTTACAAGTTCGGCATAATTATTTTGAAGTCCGGGTGTAGGAAAAATTCCACAACAACCCACAGCTATTCTGTTGTGATCAGCTACCCAAAGAACAGATTCCGGAGTTTGAAAAAGAGAATAAAGATCATCAGTTGTAGGGTCAGAATATACAGTGCCAAATTTAGGGGCATCATGTTCTTCAAAGACCCTTCTGATCATTTTGGCCAAAAACGGGTTATCACTGAATTCTATATTTCTGAATATTAATACCATAAGTTATTTTCAGGCTCATTGAAGACAGAAAGTTTACTCAATTGAAAATGATTTTTATCTGAAATAATGATATTGGTATCTTTTTTTAGCAAGGAACTTACTATTAAGATATTGAATTTCATGAATGATCAATCCATCTTTTTGATAATGAATAAAAGTATCGAGAGTATCATACTTTCTTACCACAAGATAACCCTTCAGGCTGATAATTGTTAGCTGCTTATTGAATTTATGTGTTTTTTTTATGATATCAGGATCTTCGGGACTTTTTTTATTAAGTTTACTTTCTAAATAATATAATCTGGCTTTCCTGTTTGGTATCATCTGACCATCTATATTAAATTTGAGTATTGTTTTTTCATTTTTGGGCAATAGAGTTATCTCTGATTTGAGTTTTCCGTTTTTGTGATAAACATATTTTACATGTCGAAACAGTAAATTATCTATAAAAAACTTGCGCTCTGTCAATTGATTTTTCCCGTTGTATTTGTACTCTGAATAGCTTCCAGTTTCCTTATCCAGGGAGTCAAAGTGAATGGCTTTGAATAATTTGCTTTGATTATTGTAAAAAAATCGTTGTATTTGTGAAAGCTTTTGGTAGGAATTGAATTGTTTTTGTTCAGAAAGAATAGAATCATAAGTATATGCGTATTGATATTCGATAAAGCCATTTCTTAAATTATTTATACTTATTGATAATCTCTTGCCAAATACATTAAATTTCTCGACTGTATAAAGTATTGAGTCTTTACTGTTATCATTTTTATAAATATGAGTTATGACCTCCATCACATTATTCTTTCTGATAATCGAATCAGATTGTACATCCTGTCCTGAACTAATATTGTAAGTCAATATTAACAGAATAAAAATAATTGGTATCCTCATCATTAACAATGTATTAAAGTATAAAATCAAAAAGTGAAATATTTATAAATCAACCTTGAATGGAAGGCATTATTTTTATAAAAGTAGACAAAATCAATAAGTCCATCCTGGGTGTAAAATACTTCGGCTAAAAGACTGGAATCTTTTTCGTGATCATAAGTCGAAATCCATAATCCATGATAGTATTCAAGAAAGGATTTTTCATTACTTTTAGGTTGTTTTGATTTTTCGCCATATTTGTAAAATAATACTTCCTTTGACATCTTTTCATATTTATTATATGTTTTTTTATATAGTAAGCCATCTTTATAGTATTCATAGCTTATATGTTCCTTAAGAGTATCTTTATTAAATTGTTTTTCAGATACCAGTTGGTTTTTTCTGTTATAATCTTTTTTAATTATTTCTGCAGTTTCATTACCAGAGGAATCTAATTCAATAGATTTCAATTCTACACCATAAATATCACTTAATACTTTAGTTTTTTTGATAAATTTATCAAATTTATAATGCAGAATTTCATAAAGGACCAGGTCGTTATAATATAAATATTCAAATCTATTTATCATTGATTTAAAATTACCTGTTTCAAGGTTTACAATCTTTCCTTCCTTATTGTATGTTTCAATTCTGACCAGTTTAGGTTCTGAGATACTCATGGCGCTGTCTACATAACCTTCTATACGTTTTATATTGAATTTTTTGACAAGTATAGGATTTTGTTCATCCTGACTAAAAATTGTATTTACAGCTAAAATTAAAAATAAAAAAATGTAAAAATTTCTCATGGTTCAAAAAATAAAAACAAATAATTAGTTCACAGATTGAAAATAAAATCTATTTAAATTCTTCATTTAATTCTTCCTCAAACTCATCCCTTTTAATATTCTTTTCAAGGGATTGTTGTCTTTCTACATCAGGTCGTACATATTTATATTTCCGGCAATCAATCAGGTCAAGGTATGATTTATCGTCAGGAATTTTAAATCTTTTTTTGTAATTAAAATTTACCGTTTTATCTTTTTCCAGTCTGGAAAGGAATTTCTGGACTATAGGACGTGCAGTTGTGTACCCCTGTCCTTCTTCCAGAGTATAAAATCTTACCCATTTGTCATCACCCCCTGTCCAGACACCGACAACTATTTCCGGTGTGACAGAAATAAACCATCCATCGGCAAAATCATTTGTTGTTCCGGTTTTACCACCTATTTCGGATTTGACATCATACATTGAAAAACGGCCTGCCATATTATTTTTCAGCATATCGACCATTATATAGTTATAAACCGGATTCAGAGCTCTTTTTTGTTCCGGTATATGTGTATAGATAACCTTACCATTTTTATCTTCGATATGTGTGACAAAATAAGGACTAATAAAAACTCCGTCATTTGAAAAAGTACCATAGGCACCTGTCATTTCCATAAGTGAAATGTCTGCTGAACCCAGTGCAATAGAAGGAACTTTTGGCAACAACAATTTTCCATTTATCATTCTGTTTTTATCAATACCCATATTATCTGCCAGATCGCGGACAACTTCGATATTACCCATTTCCTTAACCAGTTTTACAGTTATAGAATTTTTGGAGTACAATAATCCATGATAGAGATTGTATTTGTTTCCGGTAAAAAATTCAGTAGTATTGTTTGGCGACCAGACTTCTTCCAATCCAAAATTACCTTCCCCCGGTATTATGGAATATGGTATATCATCAAATTCCTGACAGGGTGAAATTCCCTGTACAGACATTGCTGTAGCGTAAACAATTGGTTTGAAAGTCGATCCTACCTGTCTTCTATTATTAATATGGTCAAATTTAAAATATTTAAAAGCTGTGCCTCCTACCCATGCTTTGATCTTTCCCGTCCCTGATTCCATTGCCAGAACACCTGTCTGTAAATGTCTTATATGATACATAATTGAATCCATGGGAGTCATTGTTGTGTCTCTTTCCAGTTTAGAGTTAAAGGCAAAGACTTTCATTCTGACTTTTGAGTTGAACTGTTTATTTTTTTCTGACTGAAATATATTCCATTGAGCGATGTATTCTTTCCATAGCCGGTGATTCAAAAGATCAAAAATCTTAGATTTATTGTTTTGATTTATAATTTTGGCCGAAACAAGGTCTTCAAGATTTTTATTACCATTTTTAACATCTATTAAGCCCTTAGTTGCTTTTTCGGTCAGGATCAATCCATCAAATTCTTCATTTATCTGTACTAGTATACTATTGAGTATTCTGTTTTTCAGCCTTTGATATCTTTCAGAGTTTATAACTTTCGACTCAACTGATTGTTTTCTTGATTCAATCTGAAATGGTTCCTCTGCTTCATAAGTCATTGGGTCCATACCTTTCCATCTTCTCCAGTACCTTCTCTGTAGTTCTTTCATCTGATCAAAGGCAGCCTGTTCGGCATATTTTTGGTAATCTATATCAAGGGTAGTATAAATTTTAAGACCATCAGTATAAATATTGTATTCACTGCCGTCAGGTTTCCTGATTTTATTATCTTGAAGTGTTTTTTTCAGCCACTTTGTTAGTTCCATCCGGAAATAAGGAGCAGGCCCATCATCATAGCGTGCTTTATTGAAATTGGTAATGTCGATTGGCAATTTTATAAGTGATTCATAGTGTTCGTCAGATAGATCTCCGTAATCATTCAATTGGTAAAGGACAACATTTCTTCTTTCGGTTGAATTTTCAAAATGACGAACAGGGTTAAAATAAGATGGATTTTTCAGCATTCCTATCAACACTGCTGATTCAACCAGGCTAAGATCATTTTGATCTTTTCCAAAATAAACCCTTGCCGCTGCCTGAACTCCGTGAGCACCATAAATAAAATCAAACTTATTGAGGTACATAGCGATAATTTCTTCTTTTGTATATCGCTTTTCGAGTTTGATAGCTATCATCCACTCTTTGAGTTTGATCTTTATCAGATGAAAAGGCCTGGTAAAAAACGACATTTGCCTCAGGTCGGGTCTTTCGAACAATAACTTTGAAAGTTGCTGGGTGATTGTGCTGCCTCCTCCGGCATTTTTATTTCTCAAAATGAATGTCTTAGTAACTACCCGGAACACTGCCATCAGGTCAACACCAGAATGTTTAAAAAATCTGGCATCTTCGGTTGCAAGCAGGGATTGCACCAGATAAGGATTCAGCGAGTCATAACTTATATTGACCCTGTTTTCATAATAATATTTCCCAAGTTCCCTTCCCTTACAATCGTAAATCAATGAGGCCAGATTATAATCAGGATTTTCGAGTTCTTCAAAAGTTGGAAGCCCGCTTCTGGAAATTGAAATGAAAATACCAATTACAAAGATCAATGATAGAAAAACCAGAGACCACAAAATCTTCACAAAAAATTGTTCCTTGTTATTTAATCCTTTCCACAACATAAATGCTAAGATAGCATAAATGTTTTAAATTTGAATAACAGATAATTAAAAAATTTGATTAATTAGTTAATTAGCAAATTAGCTAATTGGTTTAGTAGGTTTATTAAGTATTTGGATTTTAGGAGGTTTAGAGGTTTTAGAAAGTTTAGAGAGAAGTAAGAATCCTTTAATCTTTCAATCTTATGAATCCTGATTCTGACGGTTTATGAAGTTTAGAGAGTTTATGATTTTAATTCAAAATATCAAATTCCCTAATTATCACATTATCACATTTTCAAATTATCTTTGAAACTTCATAGGGTATTTGGTCTGTATCTCTCCTTTTTTGATCTTTTCGAGTCTTTTATCAAGAAGTCTTCTTTTCAGGGGTTTGAATTTTTCAACAAACAAGATTCCGTCAAGATGATCATATTCATGCTGAATGACCCGTGCATTAAAGCCATTGAATACTTCCACGTGTTCAATAAAGTTTTCATCAAAATATTTTATTCTTACATTTTCAGGCCTCTCTACACTTGCATTTATATCCGGAAAAGAAAGGCAGCCTTCTTCATAGCTCCATAGTTTCCCCCATTCTTCAATTATAACCGGATTAATAAAGGCTTTTTTAATTGGATTGGGAATTTTAAGTTCATCTTTAACCTGAACAGTATCAACAACAAAGATCCTGATCGACTGTCCAATCTGGGGGGCAGCAAGACCAACACCATTAGTTTTATACATGGTTTCAAACATGTCTTCCACAAGACTACCCAGTGTATTAAATTCTTCCCGGCTGATTTCAAGTGCTATTTTTTTCAACACAGGGTGTCCGTAAGCATAAACTGTCAACTGCATATCAAATATGTTTTAAGTATCTCTGCAAAATCAATACAGCGCTGATCCTGTCTATGAGAGATTTGTCCATCCTTTTTTTCTTTTTAATACCAGATTTTATGATAATTTCTTTTGATTCTGAAGAGGTAAAGCTTTCATCCTGCCTGTCTATTTCCATCTCCGGAAATTTTTTTAAAATCCATTGAATTAGTTCATTAATATCTTTTTCAAAATAAAAACTTTCTCCATCTCTGTGTCTGCTTTCCCCGATAACAATTTTTGAAACATCTTCATTTCTGAAATAGTTCTCTAGAAAATCAAAAAGTTTTGGTGTTTCAACCACGGTCAATGGGTTTACAATGATCTGTAAGGGATCAGTTACAGCTATTCCCGACCTCTTAACCCCATAATCGAGGCCCATTATTCTTGACATCCAATCAATTTTGTTATTTTTAATTTAGAATCTAAACAAGCAAAACATTATAAAGTTTAGCATTTCACGTATTGCAGGATATTCGATATTCTGCGCAAAACATAAATTAAATTATTGTTGTTTTAAAATTATTAATTACTTTTGTAATCATAATACATTGATTTTAAATATTTTATTTTTTTATAAATATTGTTTGAATATGTAATTTTTTATCAATGAGTAAGATAATAATCATTATTACCTTTATTTCTTTTTTAGGCATTTTAAATGGACAGAACATCAGGAGTTTTGATGGGTCTGGAAACAATATTGGCAACCCTGAATGGGGAAGTATAGATGAACAACTTTTAACTACAACACCAGTCCAGTTCGGGGACAGTATTAATTCACTGAGCGGAGCTGAACGTCCAACTGCAAGGCTGGTGTCAAATTTTGTTTCTGATCAGAACCTGAATATAAGCGATGAGTTGTTTCTCACACAAATGGCCTGGGTTTTTGGTCAGTTTATAGATCATGATATGAATCGGACTGAAACAGATTCCAACGAACAAATCATAGTTAAGATTCCGGAAGGTGATTATTTTTTTTATTCAGGCTCTGATATGAAATTCTACAGAACAAAACCGGCACCGGAAACAGGAACATCCAAAGCTAATCCAAGAAAATATCTGAATAAATCCACTGCATTTTTAGACGCTTCAAATATATATGGTAATTCAAAATCAAGGAATGACAGACTAAGATCATTTAAAGACGGAAAATTGAAAACCTCAGAAGGGAAATTTCTTCCCTGGAATACCATTTCCGGTGAGTATAATGATAAAGTTGACAATTCAATTGGAGAAATAATTGATGAAACCCATTCTAATGGAAAACTTTTTTTTGCTGGCGATGAAAAAATTAACGACAACCCTCTTTTGATTTCCCTGCATACAGTATTTGTACGTGAGCATAACAGATTGTGTGAAGATTACAAAAAATATTACCCGGATTTAAGCGATGAAGAAATATTTCAAAAAGCAAGAAGAAAACTAATTGCTTACCTCCAGGTTATCACTTTCAATGAATGGCTCCCGGTTCAAGGGATAATTCTTCCTGAATATTCAGGCTACGACTCCAAGATCAATCCAGGTATTTCAAATCTGTTTTCCGCGGCTGCATTCAGACTGGAAGGAACCCTTCAATCCGATGAAATACCGAGAGTAGGTATTGATGGTAAAAACATTGATCAGGGAATACTTTATTTAAAAAACTCATATTTTAAACCTTCACTTATTAATATTTCAGGTGGTATTGAACCATTTTTAAACGGATCAATCATTAATAATCAGGAGAAATTGGATTTGAAGGCAGTTGACGCAACAAGAAATTTTCTTTATGGAGACCCTGTTTCCGGAGGTCTTGATATAATCTCGATAAATATCATGAGAAGCCGTGAACGTGGAATTCCGGATTTTAATACGATCAGAAGAGAAACAGGCTTTGAAGAGTATAAAGAATTTTCGGATCTGACATCAGATAAAGGTCTGGCAGCCAATCTTAATTTTTTATATAAAAAAATCAAAGATTTAGATGCCTGGACAGGACTTATTGCAGAGGACAGAGCAGAAAATTCACTTTTCGGTCCAACTCTGAAAAAAATACTTACGGAGCAATTTACTAGACTCCGGGATGGTGACCGGTTTTATTTTGAGAATGAATTCAGCAATGATGAGATCAGGGAAATAAAAGCAACAAGATTGAGAGATTTGATTATCAGGAATACTGACATAAAAGATCTGCAAGCTAATGTTTTCACTACTTTTGATCAGTCACGCGAAGATCCTGGACTGAAACACGAAAATTTAGCAGCATTAGTTTATCCAAATCCGGTAGAAACCACCCTCCAAATTAAATTGTGGATGGAACAGGAGGATGATTTAGATATTACTATCATTAATCCATCAGGACAGAGAATTTATGAAACAAAGGCCAAGCTGCTAAAAGGTAGTAATGAATTGCATAAAATAGATATGTCATCCTATTCATCTGGTATGTATTGTATTCTTCTGGAAACTGACAATGATTACAGTGTTATAAAAATCATAAAAAAATAAATCATGAAAAAGTTTAGTGCCAATATCGTAGATGTATTAAATGAATCTGTGTTTCCGGGGACTATTTTTGTTGAAAACGGAAAAATTATTGATATCATTCATGAATATACTGATTATGATTCATTTATTTTACCCGGTTTCGTTGATTCTCATATACATATAGAAAGTTCTATGCTTACCCCATCTGAATTTGCAAGAATTTCTGTTGTTCATGGTACAGTTGGTTGTGTGGCTGATGCACATGAAATAGCAAATGTAACGGGTATGGATGGGATAAAATTCATGATTGAAGATGGAAGATCGGTAAATTATCGTTATTATTTTTCAGCTCCACCATGTGTTCCCGCAACAAACATGGAGACAAGCGGAGCATCTATCACTCCTGATGATATCAGACAACTGATTTTAGAAGGCAATATAAAACACCTTGGAGAAATGATGAATTTCCCTGGGGTTATCAAACGAGACCCGGAAGTAATAACTAAAATAAATCTGGCAAAGGAATTTAATTTACCAATTGACGGGCATGCTCCGGGACTTACCGGAAAAGACCTTGAAACATATATTTCCAATGGCATAAATACCGATCACGAGAGCTTAACTAAAGAGGAAGCTGTTGAAAAACTTAAACTGGGAATGAAAATCCTGATCAGGGAAGGATCAACAGCCAAAAATTTTGATGAACTGATAGGTCTTGCAGACACTAATTTTAATAAAATGATGTTTTGTTCTGACGATAAACACCCCAACGACCTGATCAAAAGCCACATTAACGATCTTGTGAAACGCTCAATATCAAGAGGTATTAGTGCTATGAAAACTTTAAAGATGGCATGTGTAAATCCCGTGAAACATTATAAACTTGATATTGGTCTGCTTCAGAAAGGTGATAATGCTGATTTTATAGAAGTCAATAATTTAAATAGCCTGGAAATACTGAGAACAGTGATAAGTGGAGAAACTGTAGCTGAACATGGAAAGACCAAATTAAAATACATTCCTTCCCGGCTGATTAACAATTTCAATACAAGTCAAAAAGACATTAAAGACTTTAAGGTCATTGATAAAGGCAAAAGCGTCAAAGTGATTAATGTAATAGATGATCAGCTGGTAACACATAAAACAAATTTCAGGCTTAGTCCTGTTGACGGATTCCTGTTTTCTGACCCGAATAATGATATACTCAAAATAGCAGTAGTCAACCGTTATAACGATTCACCTCCTGCTGTCAGTTTTGTGAAAGGATTCGGGATGAAGGAAGGTGCTATTGCCTCTTCTGTGGCACATGATTCTCACAATATCATTATTGTAGGTGCAGCCGACGCAGAAATATGTGCTGCAGCAAATATGATAATTGAAAATAAAGGTGGAATTTGCTATGTGAATTCCAGGAAAAAAATAAAAGAAATCCTGAGTCTTCCTATTGGTGGATTGATGAGCAATGAGCCATATAGTCTTGTGGCAGATAAATATGATGATCTTGATATGCTGGTGAAAATGAACGGTTCAAAGCTGACAGCTCCCTTTATGACTCTGTCCTTCATGGCTTTGCTTGTAATACCATCTTTGAAACTCAGTGATAAAGGTCTGTTCGATGGTGAGAAATTTGAATTGACAGATATTTATACAGGATAATGACATTACTTTCTGTGATTATTATAAAAAATTTAACATGAGAAGATCAACTGCATTTCTGATTTGTTTTTATATTTTTTATTTTTCCGGGGTTTATTCAGCTTCCCCGGAATCAAATGCAAAAAAAGCAAAAATAGTATTGGTCAATCCCGGAGTGTTTTATATAAGATCCATAGATTTTCTTGTTCAGACCCATGTGCTGGATACGGCCTTAATAGAATTTGAATCAGTTTTTTATACAAAAAGTGAAGTCAGATATTCTGATACAGATGATTACATCAGAGAAAATAAGCTCCACTATATATTAAACAGAGAAATTTACGGAAATCTGAATATAAATACAATTTACAAAAAAAACGATTGTACCGATGACTTCAGAGAGATTTTTGACAATTCTGATGGAATAATATTTTTTGGAGGCTGGGATATTCCACCTGTTTATTATGGTCAGAAGACCGAGCTTACAGTAGACATCAATACACCCAACAGGCATTTGTTTGAACTCAGTTTTCTATTCCATCTGCTGGGAGGAAATCAGAACAGGGATTTTAAAGCTTTTATGCGATTAAAACCCGATTACATGGTTTTAGGTATCTGTCTGGGAATGCAGAGCATGAATGTAGCAACAGGAGGTGATATGTATCAGGATATACCATCGGATATTTACGGACTGAATTATGTGGAAGATGTACTTAAACAGGAAAAGGATAATATCCACAGAAATTATTATAAAAATATTTATCCTGAAAAGGACATTAATTCGCACAGTTTTCACAGGATTGATATAACTGACAAAAATATTAGGAAATCCCTGGGAATTGACTATTTTCCATTAGTTGTCAGCAGCCATCATCAGGCCATAAAAAATCCCGGTGCCGGAATGATAGTTGCGGGAACGTCTTTAGACGGCAAAGTAGTCGAAATGATGGTTCATTCTGAATATAAAAATGTAATCGGTACACAGTTTCACCCTGAATTCTATACGATTTACGATCCGGATTCCGACAAATTGAAACTCAATACGGAAGATCCTGAACCGATGACTGAGCACGAGATGATATTAAAAAATAATAGCTTTCAGTTTCATCTGGATTTCTGGAAGATGATCCAGAATAAAGCCATTTTATCGAAATCACAACGTGATTAATACTTTACTTCCTCAAATAATTCAACGCACTTCCAGCTCTGAACCATTCTATCTGCTGCTCATTATAAGTATGATTGACTTTTATCGTGTCTTTTTTTCCGTCCTTGTGATCCAATTCTATTGTTATTTGTTTTCCGGGGGCAAAATCCCTCAGGTCTATAAAATTGAATTCGTCTTTTTCCCGTATTTTATCGTAATCAGCTTCATTTGAGAATGTTATCGCAAGCATGCCCTGTTTTTTAAGGTTGGTTTCATGTATTCTTGCAAATGATTTCACAAGCACAGCAATAACTCCCAGGTGTTTTGGTTCCATCGCTGCATGTTCGCGGCTTGATCCCTCGCCATAATTCTGATCACCGACTATTACAGATAATTTACCTGATGCTTTCAGCGCCCTGGCAACTTTTGGTACAGGTTCATATTCACCATTCAGAGGATTTATTGTTTCACCTATTTTATTGTTGAAAGCATTGACTCCTCCAATCAGCATATTATCCGATATATTATCGAGATGTCCGCGGTATTTAAGCCACGGACCAGCCATTGAAATATGATCAGTAGTGCATTTTCCTATAACCTTAATCAACAGATGTGCTCCCGTAATATTATCACCTTTCCATGCTTCAAAAGGACTTAATAACTGCAATCTGTCTGATAAGGGATTTACAATAATATCTATATCTGAACCATCTTCGGCAGGTGCGATGTAACCTGAATCTTCAACTTTAAAACCGTTGGGAGGCAATTCCCATCCTATCGGGGCTTCGAGTTTTATTATTTCGCCCTTGTCATTTATCAGCGTATCTCTTGAAGGATCAAAATCGAGTCTGCCTGAAATTGCTAATGCCATTACTATTTCGGGAGAAGCAACAAATGCATGTGTATTTGGATTTCCATCAGCTCTTTTTGCAAAATTCCTGTTAAAGGAGTGTACAATGGTATTTTTCGGATTTCCAGCTATGCCATCCCTCCTCCACTGACCGATACAGGGACCGCAAGCATTAGTAAATATCAAAGCTCCCTGATCTTCAAATATCTTAAGTATACCGTCTTTTTCTGCAGTGAATCTGACTTGTTCTGATCCCGGATTTATTCCAAGATTAGCTTTAAGTTTTATACCTTTATCAAGAGCCTGTTTTGCTATAGAAGCAGCCCTTGACAGGTCTTCATAGGATGAATTTGTACAGGAACCGATCAAACCCCATTGCACTTCAAGTGGCCAGTCATTTTCCTTTACCAGTTTTCCCATTTCATCTATTGGTGTATCCCTGTCGGGAGTAAAAGGTCCGTTTAGATGTGGTTTTAGTGTGTCAAGATCAATTTCTATAAGCTGATCATAATATTTTTCCGGATTTGAAAGTACATCATCATCTGAACGCAAGTGTTCCCTGATCTTGTTTGCTGCATCTGCCACATCATCTCTTCCTGTAGCCCTCAGGTATCTCTCCATTGCATCATCATAAGCAAAATTTGAATTTGTAGCTCCTACTTCAGCACCCATATTACAGATAGTGCCTTTGCCGGTAGCAGACAAAGATTCTGCACCAGGACCGAAATATTCTATTATGGCACCTGTTCCTCCTTTAACTGTTAAAATGCCTGCAACTTTAAGAATAATATCTTTCGGAGCTGTCCATCCTTTTAATTTACCCGTCAGTTTTACTCCTATCAGTTTTGGCCACTTCAATTCCCAGGCCATATCAGCCATTACATCGACTGCATCTGCACCCCCAACTCCGATAGCTACCATTCCAAGACCTCCGGCATTTACTGTGTGGGAGTCAGTTCCAATCATCAAACCACCGGGGAATGCATAATTTTCCAGCACCACCTGGTGAATGATACCTGCACCCGGTTTCCAGAATCCGATTCCATATTTTCTTGAAATTGACTCCAGAAAATTGAATACTTCATCATTTTTGTTGAGTGCCTCCTGCAGGTCTTTGTCGGCCCCTGCATGAGCCTGGATCAAATGATCAAGGTGTACTGAAGAAGGTACTGCAACTTTTTTCTTTCCGGCTAGCATAAACTGAAGCAAAGCCATCTGGGCAGTAGCATCCTGCATCGCAACCCTGTCGACCTTAAAATCTACATAATCCTTACCTCTTGAAAACTCTTTAGTTGCTTCACCATCCCAAAGATGCGAATAGAGTATTTTCTCTGAGAGAGTCAGAGGCCTTTGCAAAACTTGCCTTGCTTTTTTCACCCTCCCGGGGATCAGGGAATAAACGGATTTTATGAGGTCAATGTCAAATGCCATATAATTAATTATTAATGGTTACATAAAATAGGAAATAAAATTGCGAAAGTAGGAAATTTTATTTACGAATTGCGAATTACAAAGTACGATTTTTGATTTCATTTTTTAATTATTTCACGCAAAGACGCAAAAACGCAAAGTTTTTTTCATTTTTCATTCTTCGTTTTTCATTTTTCATTATTCACTTATTTAGCCACGCTGCCCCTAACCCCTAAAGAGGAAACCAACACAAAAATATTAATATAACATTGTAGCTTCATTTTTCATTCTTCATTTTTCATTTTTCATTCTTCACTTTTCACTTTTCACTCTTCACTCTTCACTTTTCACACTTCACTGCTTATTCCATACCTCTATCCTTTTTGTATAAAGATCAGGATTAAAAGGCCATTTGTTTATATCAAAACCTGATTCAAGTTTTGTTTGTTCATCTTTAGTAAGAAAATCCCGGAAGAAATCAATTCCAGTAACAGATTCAATACTGTCGATAGTTACAGCATATTTTGAAAGAGGTTCAGTGCTGATTTCATTGGGCAGTAAAAATCCTATGGCTTTTCTATCGGGATCATCTGCATCAAGTATGATCTTGTAAAAGTAATCAGGTATTCCTACCCGGTTTTTTCCGATAAAATCGCGGATATTATCGGTCAATACCGGTCCGGTAGCAATGTAAACAATACCGTTTTTCCATGCCCAGTTTCTTGTATTTTCCTCAAGTTCGTTCCACACTCCGTTATTGAATTCTTTTTTTTGTGGAGAAATGTTACTCATCAGGAAACTTTCTTTCATTGCATCATCATTGAAAGCCATGTCTGCTGCCGGAGCAAGATGTCCCCGGGTATAACCACTTGATAAATAATCGTGATAAATTGCAGACCTTGTTTTTACCCTGACATCAGGATCAAACCTGTCATGCCTTTTTACATTTTCTGCTCTGAGACTTTCCTTTGTCAGCACATATGAAACCCACTCAGCCTGTTCATATTTCTCATTGTATGAGAGAGAATAATATTTGTGATGCACTAACTCTCCGGTAGTTGAGGAAGGAAGAAAATACCTTTTTTTAGGATCAATGGAATCATAACCATAGTTTGTGAAAAAAAAATCTTCCTTTTCAGGTTTACTGGTCGCAAGATTGAAAAACTTTTGTTTTGTCAGTACAAAAATGCCAATTAAAAGACCTGAAAGTATCAGGGTAAGCAAAATATTTCTTCCGATAAAACCATGTTTAATGCCTTGTTTTGTTTCTCCTCCGTGCCCCCTCCTGAATTTGACCATTTTATGTCCTTTTTAAATCCGATAATTTAATAAATCCCCATAAATATGCCAGTATTAACGATAAAAAGGCGGAAATAATTGCCAGGATTATCCAGTTCAGGTTTATAAAATTCTTTAATGAAAAAGTCAGGAAAATAAGCAACAATATGTATGTTATCCTCTTGAAAAATATATATTTATTAAATCCTGCTTTAATATACCCCAGACTTAAAATATACTGCAATAAAAAAACAAAATACTGTGTAATTACACTTGTAATTGCTGCTCCCAGCGCTCCGTTTGCAGGAATTAGTAACAGATTGAGCAACACATTTAGTATTACTGCTCCAAAAACTATTTTATTTATAGAACTAATTCTCCCGGCGGAAGTAAGAAGAGTTCCATAAATGTAATTCATGCATACAGAGAAAAAACTTAACATCAAAAAAATAAGAACACTGGAATAATAATCAGTATATCCGGAAGGATATAGCAATCTCATGATTTCTTTGCTGTAGATTATCGTAAGTACCGATGCAGTGGCAGAGATAAATAATAAAAGATCATGACTTGTTGAAATAAGGTGGATAAGTTTATCTCTTTTTGATAAAAGCGAAGCAAACATCGGCAATAACAACACAGCAAAAAGATAACCCAGATTATTAAGTGCATCAAAAATCCGGTAAGCAGCTGCATAAATGCCTGCTTCATCAGGAGTCGGCAGCATTCTCTCTAGCAAAAAACCATCAATCCTCATATATATAGCCATCATTATGATAACAAGAGAATATGGCAGGCTGGATTTAAGTATTTTTCTGAAAAAAACAAGATCAAACCTGATTGAAATTTTCTTTATCAGATTAAAATTTATGATCATCACTATACAAAAAACTACAAACAAAGCAGCCGTCTGTGAAAAAATGTATTGGTAAATACTGAAATTATCCTTCAATGACGAATACAAAATTACTCCAAGTATAGCTATCAGTATTACCTTATCAATTACGGAGACCATACTGTCCCAGCGATATTTTCCGGTAGCAGATATATTGCTTCTCAGATACAGGATAAAAGAAAGCATGATCTGATTTATCAATATCAGGGTAAAGATTATAATAGCACCGGTTTTATATCCAAGCATCAGAGTAATCAACATCCCTGCTATTAAAACGATACAAGAAAGTAAAATCTTCAGACTCATGATATTGGGAAGATATTCGGGCAATAATTCCTTATTTTGTGCTATAGTCCTGCTATTGTAGTTCTGAATTCCAAGGTCTGTAAAAATAGTAAGGATATATGACAGGTTAAAAAGAGCAAAATACTGACCATAAACGTCAGTTCCTAATACATCCTGTGCCCTGCTATCGATAAAAAACACAAATACGGGCTTTATGAGCAGATTTATCAGCAATAAAAAACCTATATTTATGAGAAATTCTCTTTTCATTGTATTTGCAAATAGAACTGCAAAGGTACTATTTACAACGGGATTAGTTTAATGACTAGTGTAAACTTTTAAAGAACGGATCAAAAGCCTAGTCCGTAAACAATAAACCCGACAATCAATGCTATCCCAACCTTAATACCCTTGATCAGAATAAATGCTCTTTTGGACTCTCCAAGCAAGGGCAACATTCCATGACCGTCCTGAGAAATGCTGTTTGCTAAAAGTATGCTAAACGGTATAGTGCCCTGTGCAAAAAGCGTGACAAAAATAAGATGAGGCCCTGACTGGGGTATAATACCGATCAGAACTGCAGCAATTAACACCAGAATCATGTTGTCGGAAATATAATTCTCAAGGTTTATATATTTCAGCAATATAGTTATGAAAAGAAGTATTATGAACGTCCATATCAGTATTTTGGGTAAGTGTATTTTAATTATATGATTCCAGACATGTTCTTCAATAAAATGTTTCGGCACACTCAGGATGATAATAAGTACAATGATGGCTGAAATAACTATGGTGTAATACATCCATGTTTCAGCTTCTTTCATAAAAATCCCATAAATTATTCCCGCAAGCAATAAAGTAAGCAAAACAGAAACAAAGAGCCTCACAGGTGATGGATTTATAATATTGTTTTTTAATTCACGGAAGTTGTATGATGTGCACTTTTCATTCTCATGCACAGGAAGATTATTTTCAGAAAACTCATTGCCGAGAAATTTTGGCTTAAGGAATTTATCGGTTAAATAACCCGCAACAATTCCCAGGATTACAAGAATACCCATCAATATGAATGTTTTCTGAGGAAAAAGAGCCAGCATCAGGTATGCCTCATCCCCGGTCGTTGCTATCATTGTTGTGATAGTTGCTCCAAGACTGAACAGCTTATGAGAAAACATAGCAACTGCCATGTATGAGCCAAGACAACCGGGTAAAACACCGAGCATAGCACCTAAAAGGTACTGTTTCCATTTTTTTTCAGTAATGTATCTTTGCCAAATGCCATGTGTTAAAACATTAATATATTCTATTACAACCATAATTGCAAATACCATTCCGGCAACGACAAGGCTTTCTTTTACTACATCGGTTAAAAGATCGATCATATTTTTTTCAGATTATTCAGCAAATATAACTAATAGAAGATTAAATTTGTTTGTGAAAGCAGTTTTATTTCAACCATTAAAGCTTACCATCGAATTTAATTTTAACACTTATTAGAGATCAATACTAAAATTAATTTATTCAATATTTGTGTAACACGCAGTAATATAGATAGTTAAATTATCAAAGTTATCCCCCATCTGAAAATTTGTATTTTTGCCACGAAGACACCAAAACACAAAGTTACACTAATGATATATACTTATATTCCTTGTTTTTGTGTACTGATAGCTATCGGAATTGAGACGTTGACTTATTGGCAATTTATAAATTAATATTTTTCGGAGTAGGCTCAAAGCTAAATATTATAAACTACTTTTGTCCTGTCAAATTTTGTTTATGAGTTCGGCTTATTCATAGAAAAATTATATTAACCCGAATTATTCACATGAATTTTATTTCATGTGAATAATGACGATAAAATATTCTATTCCAATATTTTATATCAGGGTTAACCCTGACAATTGCAAAATGTACTTCCCCTCTTTTTGGTGAACAGTATTTTTTATAAAATAATTTAGTTATTTTTTAAACATCAATATTTTGCAATTCGTCAGCTCATTGAGTGAAAAATTCTTATGAATTTTTCAGGTTAAAGCATTAATCAAATCCGGATTTCTATGTCAAAAAGTTGAATTTTTTGTTTTTTTTAATATTAATTTTACATTTGCAGGTTTTTTAAAATTTAAGCATAAGTATTTAATGAATGATAAACTAAAATCTGTTTTGCTTGAACTTGTCAATAAGAAATTGAGGAGATATATCAATAATTTATTAGACCTGCAGAGAATTATTGACGATAAAAATCATTCAGAAACCCATAACGGGAAAAAGCAAAATCATGAAACTGACGTCAAAAGAATTAATATTGAAATCACTCAGATCAATATAGAAATTGAAAAGTTGGAAAACATGATCAAAAATATTTACAAAGATGAATTCGGGTTATGTATTCAATGCGGTAAATCGATTTCCTTTCAAAGATTGATATTGAATCCGGCCTTAAAAACTTGCTTTGAATGCAGTATATGATCATAATTGATTGTAAAATAGTTTAATTCTTGTTAAAATCCTGAAAAACATGTATATCATCATTTCTTTTTCAGTTTTATGGCAGCCATAATATCCCCCAAAACTATTCTCACTATTTTTTTCTACTTTTACACTGTTTTTTATGTCATGAAGAATTATTTCCTTTAATTTAAGAGCTATCGTTTCATCTTCGACAACAAAGACAAGCTCAGTATTTATAACTGCCGATCTGGGGTCAAGATTATAGGATCCGACCAGGGCAATTTTATCATCAAAAACCCCTGATTTAGAATGCAGATAGTCAGGCCCCACAGACTCATAAATATCTATTCCAAACTTTTCGAATTTCCCTTTTCTGATTATCATATGCTGCAGAAATAGGCATCACATCTGTTGAACAATTTGAGTTTGTTGCAAATTCTATTTTTACACCCTTTTTTCACCAAATGATCCATTAAATCATATAGATGTTTATTAGGAAGTAAATATGGGGTTTGGATCAAAACAGATTTATTGACCTTAAACAATAAATTGAAAAGAGATGTGCTGAGATAAACTGGATTCAATGCGTCATTACGCTGATCGAAATAATTGATTTTTGAGACATATTTGCTGTTCCACAATTTTAAATAATACTCTCTCACATCAGTTGTCAGAGACTTTGAGTAAAAGTAAACGTCCCGGTCATTGAAATTACGGCCGGACATCCCATAGTATGTGTTTTCAATATTTCTTCCCCCGGTAATAAATGCAATAGTATCTGCAATTATAAACTTATCATGCATTCTCATATTGAAATTCTGTAATGCAGAGAGGAATTTTTTTATACTAATGTTTTTGAAAGGGACCATCAATTTTGGAATAGCATGGAACTCCCGGATTTCAATGCCTTTTTGTTCGCAATAATATAAGTATTGCCTGTCAATTCTGCAGCCACCGGCATCCAATAGTATCTTGATATCCAGATCCGGATTTTTAGCTTTTTTATCCAATAATAATGCTAAAAAAAATAAACTCAAATCATCATTTCCGAAAATATAGTAAGAAATAAACAATTCGTTACGAGCATTTTCAATAATATTTATCCGCGAATATATAGCTTCATTGGCCTCATTCACAAAACAAAGGTAATCATCCTGAGCACCAATATCATGAAAGATAAAGAACAAAATTATTGATATTTTAATTAGTTTTCCCATTTACAATTTCTTCTTCAGCATATTAATCTCATCACGGTATTGCGCTGCAGAGATAAAATCGAGTTCTTTGGCTGCTTTTTTCATTTTAAGTTCATTCTCAGTTATAAGTTTTCTGATCTGCGTTTTATCGAGATAATCTATCAGAGGATCTGCTGCAATAAAGTTGCCTTCAGGTTCCACATATATTGATCTTTCGACATCCCTGATATCAAGTATTGATTTTTTGGAGAGTATTTCTTCCCTGGTTTTACTTAGTGTTACCGGTGTTATACCATGTTTAAAGTTGTATTCCTTTTGTTTTGTCCTTCTTCTGATAGTTTCGTCTATGGTTTTTCTCATGCTTTCAGTTATTTTGTCAGCATAAAAAAGTACCTTGCCGTTTGCATTCCTCGCTGCCCTGCCGGCAGTTTGTGTCAGAGACTTTTCATTTCTCAGAAAGCCTTCTTTATCCGCATCCATAATAGCAACAAGAGAAACTTCAGGTATGTCAAGGCCTTCTCTCAGCAGGTTAACCCCGACAAGTACATCGAATTCACCCAATCTCAGGTCCCGTACTATTTCCACTCTTTCCATCGTATCAACATCTGAATGGATATACTTCGTTTTGATATCGAGGCTCAGGAGGTATTTAGTAAGTTCTTCTGCCATTCTTTTCGTCAGGGTTGTGACAAGAATACGTTCATTGACCGAAATTCTTTCGTTTATTTCATTCAGAAGGTCATCTATCTGGTTTATACTGGCCCGAACCTCTATTTCAGGATCAAGCAATCCTGTTGGTCTCACAATTTGTTCAACTATAACACCACCGGTTTTTTCCAGTTCAAATTCTCCGGGTGTTGCACTTACATAAATAGCCTGATTTATAAGATTTTCAAATTCCCCAAAGTTCAGAGGACGGTTGTCTATGGCTGAAGGCAGTCTGAAACCATAATTCACAAGGTTAAGTTTCCGGCTTCTGTCACCTCCCCACATACCCCTTACCTGTGGAATTGTCGCATGGCTTTCATCTATTATCATCAGAAAATCCTTTGGAAAGTAATCGAGGAGAGTGAATGGTCTGGATCCGGGAATACGGTTATCAAAAAACCTTGAATAATTTTCTATACCGCTGCAATATCCAAGTTCTTTTATCATTTCCAGATCAAGTGATGTTCTTTCTTTTATTCTGTGAGCTTCCTGATATCTTCCTTCACTTTCAAAATATTGAACCTGCCTGTATAATTCATCTTCGATCTCACGGATTATTACATTCAGCCTTTCTTTATTTGCGATATATAAATTTGCAGGATAAATTATTGCTGACTCAATCTTTTCAACGGTCCTGCCGGTATTTGAATCAATAATTTCAATCTGATCGATCTGATCGCCCCACATTGAAATTCTGTAATTGTATTCAACATAAGGCAGATTAACTTCAACAGTATCTCCTGTAACCCGGAAAGTTCCCCGTATGAGTTCAGATCCTGATCTTGAATATAATGCTTCCACCAACATATGCAATAACCCGTTTCTGCTTATGACCTGGCCTGAATTTATATTTATAATACCTTGACGGTAATCTTCCGGATTTCCCATACCATAAATACAGGAAACAGACGCTACAACTATAATATCTTTTCTGCCCGATAACAAGGCTGAAGTGGCTCTAAGCCTTAATTTATCTACTTCTTCATTGATAGCAAGATCTTTTTCAATATATGTGTCTGTAACACTTATATAAGCTTCGGTTGATAGTAGTCGTAATAGGAAACGAAATATTCTACAGAATTGTCCGGGAAAAACTCCTTAAATTCTCCATATAACTGAGCCGTAAGTGTTTTATTATGAGTGATTATTATTGTTGGTCTGTTTATCTCAGCTATTACATTTGCTATAGTGAAAGTTTTACCGGAGCCGGTAACACCAAGTAAAACCTGATATTTGTCATTGCGTTTAATTCCGTTTACAAGACCTTTAATAGCACTCGGTTGATCTCCTGTAGGCTTATATTGTGATGTGAGTTTAAACGCCATTATTTTTTTAATGAAAATTTATTACTAATTTTATCGAAGATTAAATAATTTTTCGAATTAAATCTATTTCAACCATCAAAAGTAAGAAAAAAAATAAAAATTTTCACTTTTTGATATAGTTTGTATTCTAATATGTATATCTAACAAGTTTAAATATTTATTCGTATTACTTGTAATATATTTGTTTATTTGCATATTCATAAATGCTTGTAAAATAGTATAAATCAACAAATTATAAAAATCAATAATTCATTTTTTTTTATTTTTTTTTACAAAAAATTTGTTAGTTTTATAAAATTAGTTTTTACCTTTACAAAATATTAGAATGTAATACCCATTTAAACAGTGAACATGAACGAGAATAACCATAATACTCAAATGCTTCAAAATTTAATTTATAATTTTGAGGCACTGCTAGAAAAGGGGGAAATTGGAACATTTAATAAGGATGAATTTGAACAACTCATAAATTTTTATAAAAGCAACAACAATTTAGATAAAGCATTGGAAATCGTTGATCTTGCTATTGAACAATTCCAGTATATTACTGATTTTTATCTGATCAAAGGCGATTTATTACTTCAAAACCATAACCCCGAAGAAGCAATAAATTATATTCAGCATTGTGAAAATATTTCTCCATACTCTTTTGATATAAAATTGCTTAAAGCCAAGGCATTGAGCATGTCAGGAAATTTAAGGGAAGTTGAAGGAGCTTCTCAAAGAACTGAAAACATTTTCAAAGCTTAATTACAGTGCCGAATTCAGTATAATTCATTCTTATAATGCAGAATATTCGGGTGATCATGAAAATATGTTTTATCATCTTAAAGATGCATTAATCATAGATCCACAAAACCTTGAAGCACTCGAAAGGATGCGAAATGCTACAATTCTTACTAAGAAGTATGATGAGAGTCTTGAGTTTCACAGCAAACTGATCGATGAATCACCATATAACTATATGGCATGGTATAATCTTGGTCAGATATATTCTGCTTTATCAGAATATGAGAATGCAATTGATTCCCTCGAATATTCATTTATAATAAATTCCAACTTTGAACTCGGTTATCTTGAGTTTGGAGAACTTTGTATGCTTACAGGTAATTATATCAAAGCATCAATAGTTTATGAAGAATATTTGCAACGCTTTGAAGGAGATTCAGAGGTTTATGCTAATCTTATACAATGCAATATCAAGCTTAAAAATCTTAAAAAAGCCCGGGAATGTGCTTATAATTCAATAAAAATGGACCCATTTAACGATGAAGCATATTATCTTTTGGGTCTTATTTATAAAAAACTTAGAAACTGGCAAAAAGCACTGAATGCTTTCCATAAAGCTATGGATCTGGACGAGGAAAGAGAAGAATACATCGATGGGGTTGCAGAAATGTATTTAAAACTTAAGGATTATAAAAAAGCAGAGCATTATTTTGATATGCTGATCGATACAAGTACACCTGAAGAACAGTATTATATAAAATATATTTTATACCTTCTTAAACAAAACAAATACAATAAAGCCAAAGAAGTAATTAAAATTTCAGAAGATGCTGCCTATAGCCCTTTATTCAATTATCTTGAAGCATTGATAAAATTCAGGCAAAATAATAAAAAAGAAGCGCTATTATCACTTGACAATGCAATTTTAGAAAGCAAGGAAGATTGTAAGCAGTTTTTCAAATGGGCTCCTGAATTGAAATTTGATAAAGATGTAATCTCAGTAATTAACTACTACAAATAACCAACTCAGTTATTTAACCAAAACTCTAGGAGGTTGTCAGGTTTCTGGCAGCCTCTTTTTTGAGCTATTTAAAAAATCTAGCTGGAATAAAAGATATAATATGAGCATTTGAATAATAAATGATTTAGTTGTTTATTGATGTAAATAAAATTATATAAACTTATAAAGATATTGTAAATCAGGCACCAAATATGCAGGAACTATTTTATAATGTGCATCACATTGAAATAAAATTATTTTAATAAATAAAAAAAACAGACAAATAATAAAACATTTTGCAACACTATTCGTTTAATTGGTCTAAATAAGAATAGTTAAATCGTTACGATTGGTTATTACTTATCCTGAATGAAATTTAAAATTAAAAACATTTTTAACTTAAAAAATTACGATTAATGAAAAATTTGAAATTAGCAGCATTTTTGTTTTTAGCTTTTTTTACAACAATTGCTTCAGCCCAGACAAAAAAGATAGATCCTACAAAATGTACTATTGACTGGCTCGGTAAGAAAGTAACCGGACAGCATAATGGAACTGTCAATCTAAAATACGGTTCACTTACCTTTAAAAATTCTAAATTGTCTGGCGGAACATTTACTGTTGATATGGCTTCTCTGACATCAACCGATCTTCAGGGTGAGTATCTCACAAAACTGAATAATCACCTCAGGAGTGAAGATTTTTTCGGAACTGAAAAATTTCCGGTGTCAAAAATGGTATTTACAAAAATTGCAGATAAAGGTCAGGGAAAATATACTGTTACAGCTGATCTGACAATAAAGGATATAAAGAACTCTGTGCAATTCGATATTGTGGTAAAAGGAAATACAGCAAGTGGTAAAATTGTAATAGACCGTACAAAATATGGAATAAAATATGGATCAGGCAGCTTTTTTGATAATCTTGGAGACAAGGCGATATATGATGATTTTGAGTTGGATGTGAAGTTGCAGTTTTAATTGGCAATAAGTTTTTGATTAAAGCCTTGAAGAAATTTCTTTGAGGCTTTTATTTTGCCTTTTTATTAACATCCGGATCATTTTTCAGTATTTTTGTATATTGAAAAAAATATAAGATAAAAAAGTACTATGAGATTTTTTTCCACAATAGCAATATTCATATTATTTCTTGTGAGTTTATACGGTCAAAACAACCATATGGAAGAAAAAATTCCAATATTAATACGTTGCGATGATCTTGGAATGTGCCATGATGTAAACCTTGCTGCACTTGAAGTTCTGGAAAAGGGATTTCCTGTTTCAATGTCGGTAATGGTACCTTGTTCCTGGTTTCCGGAAGCAGCAGAAATGCTTAAAAAATATAAGAACGTATCCGTAGGCGTTCATCTCACATTAAATTCAGAATGGAAACAATACAGGTGGGGACCAGTTTCGGGCATATCCAAAGTACCTTCTCTCGTAGATTCGTTGGGATATTTTTTCCCTTCAAGAAGTGAATTATTTGATAATAAGCCAGATCTGCAAGAAATTGAGACTGAACTGAGGGCCCAGATTGAAAAAGCCAAAAAAGCTGGATTGAAGATCGATTATCTCGATTATCATATGGGGGCTGCAATGCAAAACGAACTCACAAGATCAATAGTTGAAAAACTTGCAAACGAATATAAAGTAAGCATTTCCCGGTATTATGGAGAAGTTGATGTTGAAGGAGGATATTCTGCTCCTGTCGAAAACAAACTCGCAACTTTATATACTAATATTGCAAATTTAAAGCATGGTGGTATCAAATTGTTGGTTTTCCATATTGGTATTGACAATCCTGAGATGAAATCTATGGAAGATCTCAATAAATTCGGACTTAAAGAAATGAGCAGACATCGCAATTCGGAACTGGAGGCACTGATTTCTCCCGAATTGCAGGAACTTCTGAATGATCAGAGATTCCGCCTTGTAAACTACAAAATGCTCAATGATGAAATGGGGCAACAAAATATGAAAAGACCGGACTCTCAAAAATAGGTTTTTTATTGTGGAAGAGTGCTTAACATAATATCTTCAATTTCCCGGTAAATACCGATAAAATCGTTTGATTTTTTAATTCGGTAATCCCTGTCCAAAGGCAAACTAACAGGTATATGTTTTATTATCTTAGAAGGTGATTTTTTCATAATGTAAACATCATCCGCCAGATAAACTGCTTCACTTACATCGTGGGTCACGAATATTATAGTTGTATGATATTCTTTCCAGATTTCAAGTAACAGATCCTGCATACTTTGCCTTGTTTCTATATCCAAAGCACCAAAAGGTTCATCCATCAGCAATATTTCAGGGTTCGAAATCAGACTTCTTGCTATGGCAACTCTTTGAAGTTGGCCACCTGACAACAGCGGATATTGAGCATATTTATTTTCATGTCCTTTTAACCCTACCCACTCGATCATTTTCCTGGATTTATCAATAGCCTGTTTTTTTTCTATTCCCCTAAGAGTTAACCCCAGAGCTACATTTTCAAGAACAGTATACCACGGAAGCGATGAATACTGCTGAAATACCATATTTACACGGTTTTTTCCGTCTACCAGTTCATTCTTTACTTTTACAGTACCTGATGTTGGTTTCTGTAATCCGGCAATATATCTTAAAACAGTACTTTTTCCACACCCCGACATCCCAAGTAAAGCCACAAACTGACCCTGATCAGGTTTATCTTCTATCAGCAATTCAAAATTGTCAAGAATCACAGATTTTCCATCATCATATGACTGTGTAATATTCCGGAGTTCAACAATATTTTGTAGTAGTGGGTCGTCAATAAAAAAAGACATACGCTATTTTTTTAATGGTTGAATGTGTTTATGAGGGAATAGGATCTTATCAAGAATAACAAATAACTTATCCTGAATTATTCCTATGAAAATGATTATAAGCAATACAGCAAATGCTTTATCTATCCTGCTTTGTCTTTTAGCTTCCCAGATGACCTGACCAATTCCCCCACTTTTGTTGAGCATTTCAGCGATAGTAATATAAGTCCATGAAATAGCCGTTAAAACCCGGATATCATCTATAAGTTTGCTCATCACAAATGGATAATAAACTTTTTGGAAAGTCTGCCATGCATTGGCCCCAAGCGTAAACACAGTTTGAAGATATACATTTTCAACCTCATCTATTCTTTGAATTACTACCGGTATAAGATACACAACGATTCCGAATGCAAGAAATGCAACTTTCATTTCACTGTCAATTCCCAGCCAAAGGATAAATATTCCGGTGACAGCAGTCAGAGGAATGAATCTTCCCGAACTGATAAGCTGGCTGAACAAGCCCCGCAATAGTGGTATCAGACCGATAACAAATCCAATGATGAGAGAAACAAGAATGGCAATAATATAACCAAGTACATTAAGTTTTACTGACTTTAAAATATTGGGCAGCAGATTATCTGATCTGAACATCTCAGGGATCACATTCAATACATTAAGTGGCGAAGGTAAATTGCTGACAGTAATTTTTTTAAGTCCATAATTCTTTAATTCATCCGGATCTTTACTTATCAGTACATCAAAATCAGCCACAAGCATTGAATCATTATAATAATATTTGTTGTCACTAACAACCACTTTATTTTCAGGGAAATCCCTCAAATCCATCTGTGTTATATTGACCTTGTTAGTCATAAAACTCAAAAACCACCAGACAAGCAGAAAAATAATAATACCGGCAATCTGGAGCAGCAAAGATGTACGGGAATCCAGATTGCCGCGTAATTCAAATAATTTGTTTTTTGAAAACATAATATTCTTTAATCTGATATCAATTCAAAATCTGTTCTTCTGTTTTTGGATTTGCAGGCATCAGTATCGTTGTTCTCGCATCCCTGTACCGGATTGTCAGGTCCGTTGCCTACTATAATAAATCTTTCTCTTGGCATTTTATGGGTCTGAATCAGGTAATCGGCAACAGACTGAGCTCTTTTTTTCGATAACACAATATTTGCATCTCTTGAACCAACATTATCAGTATTACCTTCTATTCTGATCTTTGCGTTTGAAAAGGCCTTTGCAATATCGGTAAACTGCAAGTCAATAATCTGTTTTGCATTATCGTCAAGGATAAACTCTCCGGTTCTGAAAGTAATTGAAACTTTCTTTGTTGAAATAGCTTCTTTTTCATTTTCAGTTCCTGAATCTGCCTGGAAAACTTTTCCTCCCTCCGAATTATGATCGCTACCGGTTAATTCCACACCATTTACAACATCACTTGCTAGCAATCTCCAGCTTCGGGCATTGCCAGTATTGTAACCGACTTCCTGATACTTGGTTTTCATTTTATTGTAAAGTTGCTCTCCGGTCACTCCGGTATAATCCCTGTTCAATCCGAAAAAATCCCTGTTATCTCCGTGAGTTGCCAGTCTTACGTTGTTTATAGCCTGGAGACAGAAATCTTCCGGTTGATTAAGACCTTCAGCAAGTATTTTGGCAGCTTTAAGTTTATTATCTTCACTTTTGTTTAAATCTGCGGCTCCTTTCATCCAGCCTTCATACAATTCCTGCAACTGTTTTTTGTTTTCCTGGATAAATGATTTTTTTGCTATAAAAACATCAGCAATTATATGGGATGCGTTTTTGGTACTTTCAAGTACTCGTGATCCCGGCACTTTTGAGACACAATCCGCATCGTCCGGGCTCCACACAACAGCGGCATCAACAGTATTGGATTTGAAAGCATCGGCAGCATCAATTGCACTGGGCACTTCCACTACTTTTACATCTTTAAGTTTAAGATCTCCTGCTTCCAGCAACCACAACAGAAAGGAATGAGAAGGAGTCATCGGAGCCACGGCTATTTTTTTGCCTTTAAGATCAGCGACTGAATTTATTCCTCTTCTTACGACTACGGCATCTCCGCCCCTGCTCCAGTCAGCCTGGAATACAACCTGAGGGTCGTATTGTTCAAGACCTTCCATTTCTGTCGGCAGAGCATCTATGGTAGCCCAGAGCAGTTCAATTTTACCGTTTTTAAAAGCTTCACGGGAAGCATCAAAATCATCGATAACTTCAAAATTAACATCAAAACCATAATCTTTTTTGTAATTTGATCCGGGATTAGGTTTGAAACCATTATTAAAGTATTGTCCACCGGAATATCCTCCCCAGGTTACAACTCCAATATTAATTACCGGTCTATAACCTTCAGGGGTTTCTGTCTTGCCCAAACTGGTTATTTTATCCTTTATTTCAGGATTTCTGGTCACTTTATATAAAATAAACCCAATAATACCCATAACGACCAAAGTTATAAGAATTTTTGAGAATGTGGTAAGTTTGGCTGTGCTCATAAGAATTTATTTTAAATTTAATTAACAATAAATGAACTGATTTGATTTTACAAATATAGTCATCTGACCATGATAAATCACAAGTTTATATACAAATATTGCTATAATGAGGATTAAAATATTATTTTTTACAAAAAATAATTTAAATCACAAGATAAAAAAATCATAGATTCATTATGCACGAATTTGAAACAGGCAAAAAAAATCATTATTTATTGAGAAATGGCTGATTTAGACTATTTATCAATAAAGCTCAAGTCACAGATTATTTAATTAAAAATCATGAATATATTCATAATTTTGTTTTTTTATTAAATTTTAATTTATAAAGCTTTAAATATGAAAAAAACCATTTCTTATCTGTTAATGTTTGTAATAATTATGGTATTTACCATATTTATTTCATCATGTAAAAAAAATGCTGTTGTGAACAAGGAAAATCCATTTTTTACTGAGTACAAAACACCGTTTAATACCCCTGATTTTAGCAAAATAGATACTTCTCATTATATGCCTGCATTTGATGAAGGCATGAAGCGTCACAATGAAGAGATTCAGGCTTTAATAGCCAGTAAAGAGGAACCCAATTTTGAAAATACAATTTTGAAATTTGATAAAACGGGTAAGCTATTGAATGATGTCAGCTATATTTTCTTCAACCTCACTGAAGCAAATACTAATGATGTGATGCAGAAAATTGCAGAGAAAGTTACACCTATGCTTTCGAATCACAATGATGAAATATCGATGAATCCCGATCTTTTCAAAAAGATAAAAGCTGTTTATGACAAAAAGGGAGAACTTAAGCTTGACAGCCAGCAGATGAGAGTAGTTGAAAAATACTATCTCGATTTTAAACGCAAAGGAGCCGAATTATCACCTGAAGATCAGAAAACACTTAAGGCTCTGAATGCTGAATTATCGTCACTTTCACTGAAATTTGGTGATAATGTACTGGCAGAGACCAAGGCATTCAAACTTATAATTGACAACCAAAAATATCTGGAAGGTTTACCGGAAACATCTGTTTCAGCTGCTGCCGATGCTGCGAAAGAATCAAAACTGGAAGGTAAATGGGTTTTTACCCTTGATAAACCGAGTATGATACCTTTTTTACAATATGCTAAAAACAGGACTTTGAGGGAGAAGATATACAGAGGCTATTTTATGAGGGGAGATAATGGAAATGCCAGTGACAATAAAGAGATCATTGGAAAAATGGCAAATCTGCGGCAGAAAAAAGCTCAGCTTCTTGGATTTAAATCGTATTCAGCCTATGTTATAGATCAAAATATGGCTAAAACCCCTGAAGCTGTTGATCAGTTTCTTATGAAATTGTGGAAGCCTGCTCTTCCAATAGCAAAGAAAGAGCTGGCAGAAATGCAGAAAATTGTTGACAGGGAAAAAGGAAATTTCAAGATTCAGCCATGGGACTGGTGGTATTATGCTGAAATATTGCGAAAGGAAAAGTATAATATAGATGAGAATGAGATTAAACCATATCTGAAACTTGAAAATGTCAGGGATGGAATGTTTGAGGTTGCAAAAAGATTATATGGTGTTCAGTTTGAAAAACGTAAAGATATTCCATTGTATCATCCGGATGTTGAAACATTTGAGGTGAAAGAAGCAGATGGCAAACATATAGGCATACTTTATATGGATTATTTCCCAAGGGATTCAAAACGTGGGGGAGCCTGGTGTACAAGTTTCAGAAATGCAGGATGGGAAGATGGAAAAGTAGTAGATCCGTTGATTTCAATGGTATGTAATTTTACAAAACCTGCCGGAGATAATCCCGCTCTTTTATCATGGGATGAAACTCTGACATTATTCCATGAATTTGGACATGGACTTCATTTTCTTTTTACCGAAGGAAAATATAACCGTACTGCCGGTAATGTTCCGAATGATTACGTTGAACTTCCATCACAGGTTATGGAAAACTGGGCTGGAGACAAAGAGGTATTGAAACTCTATGCAAAGCATTTTAAGACAAATGAGATCATGCCTGATGAGTTGATAGCAAAACTGACTAACAGCAGTTTGTTCAACCAGGGATTCGAGACAGTTGAATATGTAGCAGCATCATTACTCGACCTGGATTTTCATAACATTACCAAACAGACAGAAATAAAAACAAACGATTTTGAAAAAGCTTCCATGGCAAAAATTAGCCTGATACCGGAGATTTTACCAAGATACAGGTCAACATACTTCAATCATATTTTCAGCGGTGGTTATTCAGCCGGATATTATGTTTACATCTGGGCAGCCGTTCTTGATGCCGATGCATTTGACGCTTTTAAACAGTCAGGAGATATTTTCAATAAAGACCTTGCTGCAAAGTTTAGAAAATATTGTCTGCAGGAATCGGGTGATGATGAAGGAATGATACAGTATAAAAAGTTCAGAGGCAAAGATCCGGCTGTAGAACCGTTACTGAAGCGCAGAGGATTAAAATAGTAAAATAGTGAAAAGTGAAAAACGAACACATAAAAAGCTTGCCCGATTAAAGACAATGACAAGTTTTAAACACTAGTCTTTTTTTAGTTTGCAAAAAATCATAGATTTGTCTAAAAAAAATCATTTTTATATTTTTAATCAGCTTATCAGACTTTGTTAAATGAAATTATTAAATTGATTCGGATACAATTATTTGTTAGCAGTTAGTTTTAACCATTTAAATAATAAGTTTATGTCAATATTTAGTTTTGGAGAATATAACGAATCGAAAACATTTAAAATAGTCGATGAAAGAGTCTGGAGAGCAAGTGCAGGGATAATGCTTTTTATAGCAATTATTGCTGCGATTAATGGATTTATTTTAAAAAATTATATTGTTGTTCCGTTTGTATCCGGATTTTTGATGTTTAATTTTATTATAGGGGTTTTTATAAATCCGAAGTTCTCTCCTACAATAGTTATAGGTAAAATATTAACATACAAGCAATCACCTTTACCTATAGGAGCAATTCAGAAAAGGTTTGCATGGAGTCTCGGACTGGGATTATCAACATTGATATTTATATTGTCATTCTTTTTGCTGAAGGACGTCAAATTTTTTGAACCAGTCTGTATGCTATGCCTTATATGTATTTTTCTGCTTTATATTGAGACTGCATTTGGAATTTGCCTCGGATGTAAACTCTATTACCTGTTCAGAAACCTCGGACTTATAAAAAAGCCTGAAGTCGATCCAAATTGCATGGGCGATGCCTGCGAGGTTAAATAAAAATTAAAAACCCCCCAAAAAAAAAAAAAAAAAAAGTTTTAATTTACCCCCTCCCCCCCCCCCCCAACCTGTATTCTTAAAATTAGTATAATGAGATTCATAATCTTTTTTGCGGTTGTAATATCCGTATTCGGCCTTGCAGGGTATTACATTTACACCAGATTTTCACAGGCTTTTGGAGGTACTTTTCTAAATTCAAGAATAGTTACTTATATCTATATTTTCCTTGTTTCCTCGATATTTATCGGTTATATGCTACAGGCTGTGTCAGTAAATTTTCTCAGTGAAACACTGGTTAAGATTGGTTCAACAACCCTGGGTATTCTTTTCTATGTTTTATTATTTCTTTTGTTTTTTGATTTGCTGAGACTGATAAATCATTTTCTTCCGTTTTTCCCGGAATTTATTACTGCCAATTATCAGAAAGCTAAACTGATTGCAGGGGTAGTAACCCTGATTTCTGTTATTTGTATAGTAATATACGGATTTTTCAATGCTGATAATACCAGTATAGTAAAACTTGAGCTGAAAACTAATAAACCTATTGGTGGTAAAGAACAGTTAAATATAGTTGCCCTCAGTGACATCCATCTTGGTACCACAGTCAATCATTCCGAACTTGACAGAATGATCAGAGAAATTAATAAACTTGATCCTGATATAGTACTATTAGGTGGAGATATAACCGATAATAATATTAAGGTAGTGCAACACTATAAACTCCTGGAGAGATTCGGAGAAATAAAAAGCAAATATGGCATATATTCATGTATGGGGAATCACGATTATATCAGCAGGGCCAACGAACAACTGGATTATTACACAAAAAACGGGATAAATATCCTGAAGGACACATCTGTTTTAATCGATAACAGATTCTGGCTGGTAGGAAGAGATGACCATACTGCGGACAATTTCAACGGCAAAAAGAGAAAAACAGTCAGCTCACTAATTAAAGATGTTGATACCAGTCTGCCGGTAATTCTGCTTGATCATCAACCATTTAAACTGCAAGAAACATCAAAGCATCCTGTTGACCTGCAGTTTTCAGGTCATACTCACAAGGGGCAATTCTGGCCACTTGGATATATCACTGGAAAAATGTTTGAAAAAGACTGGGGATATATCAAAAAGGGAAATACACATTTCTATATTTCATCAGGATTTGGACCGAGGTATCCCGATGCGGCCGGGACACAATCGGAAATAATCAAGGGGGGGGTATTAAAGCTGGGTTTAAAGAATTGAGATTATAAAATTTTTAACCTTAAATAAGCCCATGGTTTTATAGTGGCTAATTTAATTTTGAAACAGTCATCTCTTAACCCAAAACCTCCCAAAATATTTAAAGTCAGAGACAAGTTAAACGAATAATTGTGTATTTTCGCACAAAATTCTAATTCAATAATAATATCATGGCAGACAACAAGATAATTTTCTCAATGGAAGGAGTGAACAAAGTTTATCCTCCCAACAAACAGGTATTGAAAAATATATGGCTATCTTTTTTTTACGGAGCAAAAATTGGGGTTTTAGGCCTTAATGGTTCAGGAAAATCAAGTCTTCTGAAAATTATAGCAGGAATTGATGATCAGTATTCCGGTTATGTAACCTTTGACAAGGAGTATAAGATCGGCTTTTTGCCGCAGGAACCCGTTTTAGATGAAACTAAAACCGCAAAACAGATCGTTCAGGAAGGAGTTCAGCCAATAGTCGATATAATTAATAAATACGAAGAAGTGTCTGCAAAACTTGCAGAACCGATGGACGATGATGAAATGATGAAAGTCATAGAAATACAGGGAGAATTGCTCGAGAAAATGGATCATTACAACGCATGGGAAATAGATCATACACTGGAACTGGCTATGGATTCTCTGCGATGTCCACAGGATGACACTCCTGTAAGCGTGATGTCAGGCGGAGAGCGGAGAAGAGTAGCATTGGCAAGGCTTTTGCTCAGCAAACCCGACATATTATTGCTTGATGAACCTACAAACCACCTCGATGCTGAAAGTGTAAACTGGCTTGAACAGTTTCTGCAGTCTTTTCCGGGAACCGTTATTGCAGTGACCCACGACAGGTATTTTCTCGACAATGTTGCCGGCTGGATACTTGAACTCGACAGGGGAGAAGGTATTCCTTGGGAAGGTAACTACAGTTCATGGCTGGAGCAAAAATCCAACAGACTAGCAAATGAAGAAAAAGCTGAGTCAAAAAGACAAAAAAACCTGAAACTTGAACTCGAATGGGTCAGGATGAGCCAGAAAGCACGTCAGGCAAAAGGAAAAGCCAGGTTGAATGCTTATGAAACACTTAGCAATGCTGAAGTTAAAGAAAAAGAAGCAAAATTAGAATTATTCATTCCTCCGGGACCACGACTGGGAGATGTTGTAATATCAGCAGAAAAACTCAGAAAGGGATATGATAACAGGTTACTGATCGAGGATTTAAATTTTGATATTCCAAAAAACGCAATTCTAGGAATAATCGGTCCAAATGGTGTAGGTAAATCAACACTTTTCAGGATGATAATGGGAGAAGAAAAGCCCGACAGCGGTGTTATAACTATAGGAAGTACAGTGAAACTCGCATATGTTGATCAGTCACACAAGGAATTACTGCCTGATAAAACTGTGTATGAAGTCGTAAGCCAGGGTAATGAAACGATAAAAATCGACAATACAGAAATAAACGCTCGGGCATATCTCAGCAAATTCAATTTTGCAGGAAGTGATCAGCAAAAGAAAGTAGGTGTATTATCCGGAGGGGAAAGAAACAGGCTGCACCTTGCAATGACTTTAAAACAAGGGGCTAATGTGATTTTGCTGGATGAACCTACAAATGATATTGATGTAAATACATTGAGAGCATTGGAAGAGGCTATTGAAAATTTCGCTGGCTGTGTTTTAGTGATCTCTCACGACAGGTGGTTTATTGACAGACTGGCAACCCACATACTTTCATTTGAAGACGATGGTAAACAAATTTTCTTTGAAGGGAACTTCAGCGATTTTGAAGCTAAGAAGAAAGAGCAATTCGGGGAGGTAAGCCTGAAAAGACCACATTTTAAGACATTATTGTAGATTTTTAATGATTATTGTAGATTTGTTATTATTTGTAACTATTTTATATTTTCTCAATTTTTTTGTAAAGATTGTGTAGTCTAATTAAAAAACAAAATATTTTTTAAAAATGAAAAGACTGATTCTCCCGGGACTTTTGGTGTTACTTGTAGTTTTTCATATTAATTCACAAAGCAATAATCCCAATTATAAAATTTCTTATGATCAGCGAATTAAGGAGTTACTATCCAAAATGACTCTGGAAGAAAAAATTGGTCAGTTCAATCAATTGTCAAATCCTTACCATAAAACCGGTCCAGGGATTAAATCTGAGAGGAATGAAAGTTTTGATGAAATGGTAGCAAATGGCCAGATAGGAAGCTTTCTGAATGTTCTAGGTGTTGATGAAACAATGAGACTACAGAAAATCGCAATTGAAAAATCAAGACTCGGAATTCCACTGATCTTTGGATATGATGTCATTCATGGTTTTAAGACAATTTTTCCTATTCCTCTCGGTGAATCAGCCAGTTTTGATAGGGCTGTGATGGAGAAAAGTGCAAGAATAGCTGCCATTGAGGCAGCGGCTAACGGACTACACTGGACATTTGCTCCGATGGTGGATATTTCACGTGATCCGCGATGGGGAAGGATCATGGAGGGTGCAGGTGAAGATGTGTATCTTGGAGAACAGGCTGCGAAAGCCCGCGTGCATGGTTTCCAGGGTGATGATCTTTCATGGGACAATACAATAGCAGCATGTGCCAAACATTTTGCAGCTTATGGGGCATCTTTTGGAGGCAGGGATTATGCTGCTGTAGATATGTCTGAACGTATGCTGCGAGAAGTTTATCTGCGTCCATATAAAGCAGCTGTAGATGCCGGAGTAGCAACATTTATGTCTTCATTTAATACGATAAACGGAGTGCCTGCATCCGGAAACCGCTGGTTGCAAACCGATATACTGCGAGGTGAATGGGGATTCGACGGTTTTGTGGTTTCTGACTGGAACTCCCTGGGAGAAATGATCTACCATGGCAATGTTGAATCTGAGTACGACGTTGGTTTTCGAGGTGTAGATGCCGGTATTGATATGGACATGGAAGGCAGGATATATATAAACCAGGTAAAACAACTTCTAATTGATAATAAAATCACTATCAGCCAGATCGATGAAATGGCCGGCCGTATTTTGCTTATTAAATTCAGACTGGGTTTGTTTGATAATCCCTATCAGTATTGTAATAAACAAAAAGAAAAAGAGCTTACAATGCATTCCAATCATCTTTCAGCTTCGCGTGATGGTGCAAAACGATCAATAGTTTTGCTTAAAAACAAAAATAAAATCCTGCCTATAACAGGAAAAGTCAAACGTATAGCAGTGATCGGGCCTTTGTCAAATGATAAAGATGCTCCGTTAGGAAATTGGAGAGGCAATGCAACTCCAAATTCCGCTGTATCATTGCTGGAAGGTATTCGAAATATAGCAGGAAATAAATATGAGATTTTGTATTCTGAAGGTTGCAGACTCCTGAATAATAAAGAGAATAGTTTTGCCTCTCCGGTACTTATCAATAATAATGACAGAAGCGGTTTTAAAAAGGCTGTTGCTGCCGCTAATAAAGCTGATATAGTCGTAATGGCACTGGGCGAAACTGCTTATATGTCGGGTGAATGCCGAAGTTATGCAGATATTTCGCTCAAAGGATTGCAACTTGAACTACTACGTGAAATCAAGAAAACAGGAAAACCGGTTGTTCTCACAATATTTTCCGGCCGGCCGTTGGTGCTGACTGATGCTGTGGATCATGCTGATGCAATACTCAATTGCTGGCTACTTGGATCGGAGTCCGGAAATGCCATTGCAGATGTATTGTTTGGCGATTATAACCCCTCCGGCAAATTGCCTGCTTCTTTTCCCTACCATGTAGGGCAGATACCTGTATTCTATGAACAACTAAGTTCAGGTCGTCCTTATGACCCTAAACCGGATAGTTTGACATCTAAATACCGTGATATTCCCAATGCACCTCTTTATGCTTTTGGATACGGATTGAGCTATACTACTTTTAAGTTCACTGATCTGAAATTAAGTGCTGAAAAAATAAGCATGAAAGACAAACTTACCATTAATGTAAATATTAAAAATACAGGGGAATACCCTGGAGAAGAAGTTGTGCAATTGTACATTCGTGATGTAGTTGGCAATGGTGTTTCCAGGCCGGTTCTCCAGCTCAGGGGTTTTGAAAAAATAATGCTGGCAATAGGAGAAAGTAAAGAAGTTACATTTACGATCACACCCGCTGATCTTGCTTTTTTCAGGCTGGATGAGACATGGGGACCCGAAAAAGGAAAGTTCCAGGTATTTATAGGGAATTCTTCGGACAATCTGCCTTTGAAAGGAGAATTTGAGCTGATGGAGTGAATAGTGAAAAATAATTACAAAAAACAAACTACATTTGTAAACTCAATTCAGGACTAAAAATGAATTGTAAACTAATATCAGGATTATCTAACAAAACTGTAAACTTATTTTAGGACGAGTCACATACAAGCCGACACACAGGCAAACCCCAAAAGAGTCAATTTACCACCGCAAAAAGTGATTTTCATCATATTTTTGAGATTATTCAAAAAAAACTTGCAGGAATGAATAAATTCAATTACCTTTGTGAGCGAATATTCACTAACATAATAAATGCAATCAAAATGAATGGCAAAAATAACATAGCGATAGGCTTCCTGACAATGGGACTTTTTATGGCTTACGGCTTTCTATTAATTTACCTCCGTGACTTTGCAGCAGACAAAGAAGAATGGGTAAATTCGTATAGTATTGGTAAACATTTTGAGAGCAGACTTGCACACGTTCACGGTAACCTGTTTGCATTCTTAAATATTCTCATTGGTTATCTCTTAATCCATTTCAGAGACAAACTCAAAAATGTGAAAGTTATTTCTTGGTTGGCATTGACAGGATTGTTAATGCCAATAGGAATATTAACTGAGGTGTATTTTGGCTTGCCTCCTGCTTTAGTATTAATTGGAGCAATTGCTATGACTGCCTCTGTAATTTGGTTAGGATTTTCGTTTATTAAATTAAATGTAAACAATGAAAAATAAAGATTTTACCGAAAGGCAAATAGCAATAATGGAAGCAGCTACGCTTCGTATTGATAAATTCGGAATACAAGAATTAACAATAAAAAATTTAGCTTCTGACCTGAGTTTATCTGAAGCTGCATTATATCGCCATTTTAAAAGTAAAAATGAAATATTGCTTGGTTTACTTACTTATTTTATTTTAGAAATGAACGAGCGAATTGCTGTAATATTAGCTGATGAAGAAAAACAACCTTCTGAACTTTTGAAAAAAGTATTTGTGTCGCAATTGAACACATTTGTTCAAAAACCTGCCATAGTTAGCGTGATTTTTTCCGAAGGAATATTTCAATTTAATAAAGAACTAAGCGACAAGGTTTCAAAAATGATGGTTCTAATGCAAAAAAACATTAACGCACTTATTGTAAGAGGACAAAAAGATGGTGTTTATGGAAAGTTATTGGGGGCTGACTCGATTACAACAATTATTATGGGCAGTATGCGAATGGTTGTTTTAAAATGGAAGCTTTCGGGTAATAAATCCAATTTAGTAAATGATGGAAAAAATGTATTAAACGGACTTTTAAAAATGTTAGAAAAATGAAAAAATATCTCCCTTACTTATTAGCAGCAATCTTAACCGTATTTGGTTTGCTTACATTGTTTCTTAGCACATCCGTGATATTCGATTTGTTTGGTATTAGAGCCAAAGAGGGCAATTATGTTCTTTTTGTGGTTTGGTCAAATTTTATCAGTAGCATCCTTTATCTTTTTGCAGCTTATGGGTTTTTTAAAAACAAAAAATGGACGGCTACACTCTTAGGAATTTCAACACTCATACTGATAGCAGCTTTTATCGGTCTTAAAATTCACGCAAGTTCAGGTGGTATTTATGAAGCAAAAACCATTGGTGCAATGATTTTTAGAATTTCCGTGACCCTTGTATTTACAATCATTGCATATTTCACAATAAAAAAAAAGAAATTATGAAGAAGATAACAATTTTAATTCCAGTAATCAGTTTGTTCCTTTTCAGTTGTGGCAATACTTCTAACGAAAAATCAAAAGAGCAAACCGAAACCGTTACTCAGAAAGAACATCAGCACAACGCTGAAATACAAACCATCGAACTTAACAGTGGAAAAAAATGGAAAGTTGATGCCAATATGATAACTCATATTCGCAATATGGAAAAAGACATTATTTCCTTTGCTAAGGTTACGCAAAAAGATTACAAATCATTATCTGAAAAATTACAATCCAATATTGATTTACTTACTTCTAATTGCACAATGAAAGGCAAAGCACACGATGAACTGCACAAGTGGCTATTGCCCTACATTGATTTGGTAAAAGAACTTTCAGAAGCTAAAGACGAAGCCGACGCATCAGAGCAATTTGAAAACATTCAAATTTCATTCACAACATTTAATCAATATTTCCAATGAACATAAAAGACTTACACACACAAGAAAACCCAGTTTCTGCAACCTATCTTTTTAAAAGTGTACTGGGCAATGCATCTGCCATACAAATTTTGCAAGGCGGAAAATTAAAGGAACATTTCACCAAAACACCAGCACTTTTGATTTGTTTGGAAGGGGAAGTGATTTTTGAAAACGAAAAAGGTATTAAAGAAACACTAATGTCGGGTGATTATGTAAACATTGAACCAATGGTAAAGCATTGGGTTGAAGGAACAATTAAAAGTCAATTAATACTCATCAAGTAAAAAAAATTTGATTAATGAAGTTAGTAAACATTCACAAACAGACCTTGTTACTGCTATTCTTTTTAATAAGAGTTTATACAGCTCAAGCCCAAGTCTGGACAATGCAACAGTGTATTGATACAGCACAGGTTCATAATAAAAACCTGCAAATGAGTAGAAATAATATTGCCATTGGTGAGCAAAAAGCAAAGGAAGCAAAAGCTAATTTAATTCCAAAGGTAACTGTTAATGCCGACTATAAATATTTCGCAAACCTTCCCTATCAGTTAATGCCTCTATCAACATTTAACCCGACAGCACCTGAAGGACAGTTTAAAGAAGCCCAATTTGGTGTTCCGCACAACATCAACGCCAATTTACAGTTGTCAATGCCATTGTATAATCCGCAAGTTTACGGGGCTATTCAAACTACTAAGATAGCCTCGGAATTGACCGAATTACAATACCAAAAAACAGAAGAGCAAATCTATTTTGAAATTTCAAATCTGTATTACAATGCTCAAATTTTACATCATCAAATAGCTTTTATTGACAGCAACCTTATAAATGCTGAAAGGTTACTCAAAAATATACAACTGCTCAAGGAACAATTACTCGCTAAAGGAACAGATGTAAGCAAGGTAAAATTGCAAGTATCACAATTAACCACGCAAAAAGAAAATATAAGCAGTAAATATGAGCAAGTTCTAAATGCTTTGAAATTTACAATGAGTATTTCCATTGAACAAAATCTACAAATTGAAGCGAACATTCAATATCAAAACACAAATGAATATACACCTTCATCAACTTTAGATATTCGTATAATAAAAACTCAAAACCGATTATTGTCTAGAGAAATAAGCACCTTAAACAAAACAAGATTTTTGCCTTCGCTTAATCTTATTGGAATGTATGGAACAACTGGTTTTGGCTACGACAAGCAGCCCAACGATTTTCTAAAATTCTACCCAATTGGTTTTGCAGGTTTTCAACTCTCTTACCCCCTATTTAATGGGACGGTTACACAACGAAAAATAAATCAGAAAAGATTTGAACTCCGAAACAGTGAACTTCAATTCAGTTTACTTACCGAACAAAATATTATGCAGATGGAAAATGCAAAACTCCAAAGAATGGTTACTAAAAAATCAGTGGAAACAACGACAGAACAAATTGAAATTGCAAAAACTATTTGCGAGCAAACTATTCTTCAGCAAAAACAAGGAACAGCAAGTCTAACAGATGTTTTGCTTGCAGATAACGCATTACGTGAAGCACAACAAACTTACCTCACTGCGGTAATTGATTATCTAAAAGCAGATTTAGAACTAAAAAAATTAACTGGAAATATTTCAATTAAGAATTAAAAACAATGAAAATGAATTGGAAAAAAATAATCGGAATTATTGCAGGCATTGCAATCGTTACACTTTTTGTTTTTAAACTGAAAAACAACAAAGAAAATACACAGAGTAAAGTTTATCAATACGATAAAGAACAAGCAATTAATGTTCAGGCAGACACTCTGCAAATTGAAAATATGAATGCTGAATTTTCTTATGCAGGAACATTTGAACCTAACAAGGAAACGAAAATAAGTGCCGAATTACAAGGAAAGATAAATGCTGTTTTAGTTGATGTTGGAAGTGTTGTAAACAAAGGACAATCATTAGTGCTATTGGATAATTCATTATTGAAACTGCAACTGCAAACTATTGAAGTGCAAATTGAAGGCTTGGAAGCAGATGTAAATCGTTATACGATTTTAGCTAAAGCAGATGCCATACAAGGTGTCCAGTTAGAGAAAGCAGTGTTAGGCTTAAAATCTGCAAAATTGCAAAGAGCCACTTTACTTGAACAAATAAGCAAAACAAGTATTAAAGCTCCTTTTAACGGTGTAGTTACCGCAAAACTGAGTGAAGAAGGAGCATTCGCTGCACCTGGAGTTCCATTACTGCAAATAACAGACATTAAAACTTTAAAATTTACCATAAATGTCCCCGAAAATGAGTTAAGCAAATTCAAACTAAATCACAGCTATTCTCTAATAGTAGATGCTTATTCTGATATTCTATTAACGGGAAAAGCTACAATGATAGGTAGTAAAGCAAATATGGGTAGCAGTTTTCCTATTCAGTTTATGGTAAATAATACATCTGATTTGAAAATAAAATCAGGGATGTTTGGTAAAGTGTCCTCGATAGCTATCGGGATGAAAAATGCCACCCAAGAAAAGGGTATTATTATTCCTGCATCTGCAATCGTAGGCTCTGCTGATCAATCACAAGTTTATTTGATTAAAAACGGTAAATCTATATTGCATAATATCACTATTTCAAAAAAGATACAGAATAAAGTAGTTGTGTCAAGTGGATTAAATGAAGGTGATGTAATTGTAACCAATGGATTTATCAATCTTTTTGACAGTGCAAATGTAATTGTTAAATAAAATCAGCGAAAAATGAATATTACAGAAATTTCAATCAAACGCCCTTCGCTGATAATAGTTCTGTTCAGCATATTTACTTTATTAGGTTTTATAGGTTATAAAAATTTGAGTTACGAATTAATGCCTGATTTTAATCAGCCAGTAGTTGTAATTAAAACAGTTTATCCGGGTGCTGAACCCAACGAAGTAGAAACTTCGGTTTCACGAAAAATAGAAGATGCCCTATCTAATTTGGAAGGCGTAGATTATTTGGTTACAAAGTCGTTGCCAAATGCTTCAATCATCATTGCAAATCTGAAATACGGAACGGATTTAGATAAAACAATGCAAGATGCTCAACGCTACATTGATAATATTCGCAAAGATTTACCACAGGATATTTTAAGTCCTGTAATGAGTAAGGTTTCGCCAAACGATTTACCGATAATGTCCATAAGTGCAACAAGTAATTTGCCAGCCACCGAGTTTTATCAAAAAATGAAAGATGATTATCTGCCACAAATTCAACAAATAAAAGGTGTTGCAGAGATTACTATTTTAGGAGGTGAGGAAAGAGAAATTCAAGTAAAAATAAATCAGGATAATCTGAAACTTTACAAAATTTCAATGGTTCAGGTTGTTGAAGCAATTAATCGTTCGGGCTTAGATTTACCTGCTGGAAAAGTGCAAACTGAAAAAGAAAACAATTCAGTTCGTTTAACAGGAAAATTTACATCATTGGACGATATTAAAAATGTTCAAGTGGCGATGCCTGTTTTAGGAAGTCCAGTTTATGTAAAAGATGTAGCAGATGTTATTGATGGTATAAAAGAAACAACTTCTATAAGTCGTTACAATGGCAAAAACGGTATCGGTCTTTTATTGAAAAAACAAGGCGATGCAAACGCTGTTGATGTTTCAAAATTAGTTCGTGAAAAGTTCAAATCCATTGAGCAACAAAATACAAGTGCAGGTGTAGAATTTATTATTGCAGACGATAGCACAGACAACACCATTGCAGCAGTTAATTCCGTTGTTTTTGATTTAATATTAGCGGTGATATTGGTTTCACTGGTGATGCTTTTATTCCTAAGAAGTTTCAGAAACTCATTGATTGTAATAGTTGCCATTCCGACTTCTTTAGTTACAGCGTTTGCAGTAATGTGGCTTTTAGGCTACACTCTTAATCTAATGACCTTACTCGCGATGTCTTTAATCATAGGCATTTTGGTGGATGATGCGGTGGTAGTATTGGAAAATATTCAAAAACATTTAGACAGGGGAAAAGATAAACGAACTGCTGCAATGGATGGTCGTATGGAAATTGGCTTTGCTGCATTGTCAATTACATTAGTTGACGTAGTGGTATTTTTACCAATTCTTTTTTTACAAGTGTTTGTTGCCGATATGCTCAAACAATTTTCAGTAGTTGTAGTAACTTCAACACTCACCAGTTTATTGGTTGGTTTTACTCTTACACCTTGGTTGGCTTCACGTATTGGAAAGAAAGAAGATTTACAACCAACTAATTTGTTCAATCGTTTCTTGCTTTGGTTTGAGCATCAATTAGAAAATTTCACCAATTGGTATGGCAGACAATTAGAATGGGTTTTAAGCCATAAATTAATTTTCACAGGAATTGTTTTGTTACTTTTTGTAATGACCTTAGGCATTATGAAACAAGGCATTATTGGTAAAGAATTAATTTCAACCGGTGACCAAGGAAAGTTTAGAATGGCTTTGGAGTTTGACAAATCCACTTCCATTAAACAGAACAATTTAATTGCTCAAAAGATTGAAACATACATTATTCAACAACCTGAAGTAGCAACGGTATTCAGCAACATTGGCGGGCCAAGTACAGGTATTGGAAGCTTGGGTGTTGGTTCTGCAAACAAAACAGAATTTACTATTCAGCTAAAATCTAAAAAGGAGCTTAAAAATGTGCCGACAGAAACATTTATGAAAAAACTCAGAGAAGACTTAAAGTCAAAATTTCCGAGTATAAATTATTCAATGGCAGCCTTGGGTTTAATACCACGTTCAGCTCCAATTGAAATTACTTTAAGCGGCAGTAATTTAGATTTGGTAATGAAAACAGGGAATGAATTAAAATCTGTGATTGAAAAAATACCGGGGTCAGATAATGTTCGCTTGTCTGTTGAGCAGGGAAGCCCTGAATACAAAATAATTCCAGATAAAGATAAAATGCAACGATTAGGTTTAACGACTGCTTATGTTGGATTGAACCTAAGAACAGCGTTTACTGGTAATGACGATGCGACCCTAACCGAGAACGGAACAGAATATCCTGTGAGAATTTGGTTATCTGAATTTAGCCGACAAAACTTTGAGGATGTTCAACAACTTTCCATCATCAATCCTCTGGGTTTGCCAATGGAAATTTCACAGTTTGCTACAGTTGAACAAGACAATTCCCCTTCATTATTGGAGCGAAAAGACCGTCAACCCGCTATTACACTTACCGCTGACGCATTGGGTAGACCATCAGGGACTGTGGCAGACGATGTCGTAGCTTATCTAAAAGAAAATCCATTACCAAAAGGCATACAAATGACTTGGGGTAGCGATATTAAAAGACAGAATGATAGTTTTGGAGCATTAGGTTCAGTATTGCTGATTTCGTTTTTGCTGATTTACCTGATTATGGTAGCACTTTATGACAATTTTGTTTATCCATTTATAGTTTTATTTTCTATTCCCGTAGCAGCAATTGGGGCATTTTTCGCATTGAATTTGTCGTTAAGCAATTTGAGTTTGTTCGCCTTACTTGGTTTAATTATGCTAATGGGGTTAGTGGTGAAAAACGCTATTCTAATTGTGGATTTTACCAATCAATTAAAAGCTGAAGGCAAATATTTCAAAGAAGCTTTAATCATGGCAGGAAAGGGTCGTATGCGACCAATCCTAATGACAACGCTTTCAATGGTTGTTGGTATGCTTCCAATTGCAATGGCAACAGGAACGGCAGCAGAATGGAAAAACGGTCTTGCTTGGGTAATCATTGGTGGACTTCTTTCATCTTTAATTTTGACTGTGTTTTTAGTTCCGATGGTCTATTATTTAGTTGACACAGTGAAAGCAAAAATAAACAGAAGAAAATAGCCATCACAAAGGTATAAGCACATTTTAAATTCACACAAGCCAACACACAGACCAAAAATTGCAAAAGAGCCGCAAAACTATATTAGTAAGTAAAGCCAAAGCAACAGAATTAAAAAAATGGTTGGAAATTAGCGAAACTGAATAAGGAAAAAGGGCAGCAGATAAAAGCACCTTCAAGAAATTGGCGTTTCAGTGCTTCGTATGACAGTTTTTTGTTTCAAAAAACTTTATTTCTTCGTATGAAGTTTAGTGGTGAAAATATCCAACTTTTTTTAGCTGCAAAACGATTTTGCAAAGTAGATGAGGTTGAATACTACCATCCGGCATTAAAGCCCTTATTGAGGGCATCATTGTATTTTTCAATATCGAAAGAATGAAGATAAGGTGATTTATGGGGCACACCTTTCTTTTTTTCATTTAATCGACGTAATATCTGGTAACTAATGATTTTTCGTTGAAAATTTCTCCTGTCCAGATTTTTATCAAGAATGGTTTCGTATAAATTCTGAAGTTCGGTAAGGGTAAATTTTTCAGGCAATAAATTATATCCTATAGGCTGATAGTTTAATTGTATACGCAAGGTTTCAATAGCTTTATCAAGGATTTTCCGGTGATCCAACATAAATTCCGGTAAATCATGAATATCCCACCACATACTTTTTTCAGCAATTGTATATGGCAGGAGGTTTACTTTTGAAAATTCCACCAGGGCATAATATCCAATTGTAACAAATCTTTGTAAAATCCAATGATCATCATTAACATTTATTCCATCCTTTTCCAGGTCACGGATATGAAATTCTCTTTGTGATCGTTCAGGTTCGCCAAAAATATAAAATTGCCGTAGGAAAATTTCATTTAATCCGGTCCTTTCTCTCAACACCCTCATCGCTGCTGCATCTGTTGGCTCATCTTTATAAATAAATCCTCCGGGAAGTGCCCAAATATCCATATAACGGTGTTTGAGCAAAAGAACTTTCAATTGATTTTCGTGAAAACCCAGTATCACACAATCTACTGATAATGAAGGGAGAAAATCATGTTCTCCTGAACTTAATAACTGCCTGATATATTCATTCATAGCCATAATAAACTGCAAAACTAAATTATTTCCCTTCAACCTAAAAAAAAACCTAAAAAATTTGGAAAACAGGAAATAATAAAATTAACTTTGTGTCTAAATAACACAAAGAAACTAATTCTTTCATTTTTTAAATGATTTGTATGGGTTCGGTTGTTCAAATATTTATACTTTCCGCTTTTATTACCCCTGTTTTCTTATTGTTTCAAGTCATGAAGCCCAAAATGCTTTTATCCCTTGCCTGCACTGGATTTTATGAGGATATTGAAAGCCGGAAAATGATTAATAAATCAACCATTAATTTAGCCAGGAGACAATAAGGTTTTAATATTAAAATATTCAACTATGAAAAAGTCTGTTTTTGTTTTTGCCCTTTTTTTATTAACCACGGCATTATTTGCACAGGTAAACAAAGTTGTTGTAAAGGATGGCTCTGATGGTATGAAACTGTCCGTTAATGGCAATGATTTCTTTATTAATGGTATGAACTGGGATTATTTCCCGGTTGGCACCAATTATTCTTACAGTTTATGGCAGCAGTCAGACGATATGATAAAGGCTGCCCTGGATTATGAAATGCCTTTGCTTCAAAACATGGGTGTAAACACCATTCGCCAATATACAGGTGTACCTGCTAAATGGATAGAATACATATATAAGAATTATGGAATTTACACTATGTTAAATCACTCATTTGGCCGTTATGGTCTTACTGTAAAGGGTAAATGGGAGGCTAACACCGATTATTCAAATCTGGCAGTCAGGGAGTTGCTCCTGAAAGAAGTAAAAGATATGGTGAACCAATACAGGGAAACACCGGGTCTGTTGCTTTATCTTTTAGGCAATGAAAACAATTATGGTCTATTCTGGAGGGGTGCTGAAACAGAGAACATCCCGGTACAAGACCGAAAGTCAACACAAGATGCCTATCATTTATATAAACTATTTAATGATGGAGTGAAAGAAATGAAGTCTATAAGTAAAAATCATCCTGTAGCTATTTGCAATGGGGACGTGCTTTTCCTCGATATTATTGCCAAAGAATGCATTGATATTGATATACTCGGTATCAACACCTATCGTGGTCTTACTTTTACTGATTTATATGACAGGGTGAAAAAGGAATTTGACAAGCCGGTAGTGCTTACTGAGTTTGGCTCCGATGCATATAATACACTGGCTAATAAGGAAGATCAGGAATACCAGGCAAAAGTCCTGGTAAGCAACTGGAAGGAAATTTATGCCAATGCTGCAGGTATGGGTAAAAACGGAAACAGTCTTGGTGGATTTACTTTCCAGTTTAGCGATGGCTGGTGGAAAACAGGACAAACAATTAACCTTGATGAACATGATCCAACTGCATCCTGGTCAAACGGTGGCTACCAGAACGATTACAAAGAAGGCGAAAACAACATGAACGAAGAGTGGTTTGGTGTTTGTGCCAAAGGCAAAACCAATGAAAGGGGTACTTACGAGTTATATCCCCAGGCAGCTTATTATGCATTGAAAGAAGTACACAGCTTTAATCCTTACAATACTGGAGCTAAGTCGCAAATTAATTTCCTCGATAATATTCAAATTGCCGATGCGGCATTGCGTGCAAGGGGGATAAAGCAGCAATACAATCTGAGGACAAAGGCAAACTATACGTTAGCGATTTACAGGTCAACTTCAGCACTTACAATACAGGAGGCAGCCTGATCTCTACTCCCGAAAAGGATGATCCTGCTACCAGTGGTTACCCGAGCAGTTTAGGATTTGACCACATGCAGTCTTTCAATATAGGTGTAACTGCAAAGCCTGCTCCTAACATGACTGCTAATGTTCAGTTTAATATATTAGGTAATGTAGCAGAGAATCCAATTGATGAAGTGTTTTACGAAAACAGGGGCAGAAGAATTACGGTTAATACACCCACAGGAACACAACAAATTAGTTCAAATAACCGAATTCAATTATACAGAGCAAGCTATAACTGGGATGCCAGACTATTTAAGCTTACCGGTTTTTACCGGACCGGGCATTATCATTGGGGTTATGAAGGTGATTTTTTTGGGCTTTACCCGGAATCAAACTATGGTCCTAATATAGATATATACAATGGAGAAGCCCCATTTGGTTTTGAATTGGAAGGTAAAAAAGCCACCAAAGGTTTCAAGCTTGCTTTTGGTCCTGAACTTTGGTGGGGTGCCAACCCGGCCGTACTGCTAAAATACACCAGAAAACTTGCAAAATTTGATATAACAGGTATGTTTCATGAAGACATTGCACAACGTAGCGGCTTGCAAAGCTCATTTGCCGTACCTACACCTAAAACAAGGAAAGCAGCCTTAAGTGTTTCAAGAAAATTTGGTTCATTTGGCTTTGACCTGGGTGGACTTTGGGCAGGGCAGCCACTTAATGGCAGGGAATTTCATTTAATGAGAGATGATAAAGTGTATATTGATCAGATCAGTTCAGAAGACAATTTCGGTGGTAAGATCAAACTCACTTATATCAAAGGATTACTGCAATGGTATGGCCTTGCTTCATACATGGGTCTTGTTGCCAATGGTGGAGTTGACCAGACAAGGACATTTACAGGCTGGAGGTTGAAAGACATTGGCAGCGGCAATATGTATAATGTACTTAGTGGTTTCACTGTAAATATAGGCAAGGTGCAAGTTGCTCCCAACTTTTTATACCAAAAACCAATTGAAGGACCAATACCGGCATATGTGTTAGCTCCTGCCAGACCAAGAAATATTCTGGATGATCCTTTTTCCGTAAGATCTAACAGGGAAACTGTTGCAGGAGAACTTCTGATAACCTACGACCCAACACCAGGCACCTGGATGTATGAGTGGGACAATGACCGTGCTGAGGATGCAAAATTTGCCATCAGCGCTGATTTTGTTTATAGACACCTGCCCACAACACAGGATGCTGCCATCGGTATATTAGGAAATGGAAGGACTTCTTTTGTATTTCCCGGAGCAACTCCTGCACTGGATCTATGGGAGGCAAATACCCGCATAGTATCAAAAATAAATCCAAACCTTGGAGTAATAGCGAATCTGTATGTCGGAAACGGCCAGGCAAATGGTAGTGATGCAAGGACTATTGACCGTTATGGTTTTGACTTGCGAACAATATTTAAGAAAACAAAACTTATTGCTATCGGCAAGTTCAATGACTGGGGACCATTTGATTACCACCGTGATTTTAACCTTACTTTCCCAATTCAGTTGATTGCCGATTTCTCTGTAGAACTTGGAAAACCTGACTGGTATATGCTGCCAGGCACAAAAGTAGGAATTAGAGGTACCCACAGAACGCTAAATAAGTACTCACCCAGGTATTCGCCCGTTAAAACAATTGATGCAGCCGGCAATTGGGTCCCGGATCCTAACGCAATAGGATTTCCCGATGGTAATGAATGGGAAATAAGGACCTACGTTCAAATTAATTTAGGTAAATAATTAATTAACAAAGGAAATAGGATACATATGAAAAAGAAAACACAAACAATAGTAGTATTAAATTATTTTTTGGGATTTTTGATTATCCTTGTAATTGGATGTACAAGAGATATTGAAAATCTTCAGGCTCCCTCATATCCGAGTTTGGCAGACGTTTTTATTGATGATTTCACCGGTGATCTTGCTTATGCTGCTTTTGGTGGTTCTGATGTGAAAGCTTTTAAGGTGGATAATCAGCTAAGCTATGGAGGCACAAAGCAGTCCATGAGATTCGAGGTGCCGGATGCTAACAGTCCACAAGGATCTTATGCAGGTGGTGTCTTTTTTAGCAAAACCGGCAGGAATTTATCCGGCTACAATGCTTTGACCTTTTACATTAAAGGTTCTCAAGCTGCCACCATTGGAGTTGTTGGATTAGGAAATGACTTGGGAGAATCCAAATACCAGGTCAATTTAAGCAATTTAACCGTTAATAGTAACTGGAAGAAAGTTATAATACCAATACCAGATGCCTCAAAACTTAATGCCGAAAAAGGTCTATTTTATTACTCCGCCGGCCCGGAAAATGGAAAAGGTTATACTTTCTGGATTGATGAAGTCAGGTTTGAAAAACTGGGAGATCTGGCCTATCCACAATTCATGATTCTTAATGGCCAGGATCTGGTCGAAACAGCATTTATAGGCATTACTAAAATATTGGGTGGACTGACTACATCTTTCAATCTTCCAAATGGAATCAATCAGACGGTGAATGCTGCTCCGGCATATTTTGAGTTTAAATCATCTAATCCAACTATTGCAACTGTTAATGCTTCAGGAAAATTTCAGTTATTGGAGGACTGGGCACTAGCGATATTACAGCTTCAGTAGGTGGTGTTGCAGCAAAAGGCTCACTGAAAATAGATTCAAAAGGTACCTTTCAGTCGGCACCTATTCCTAATCTCGCTTCTGTGAATGTTAGCTCAATTTTCAGCGATACTTATACTAATATTCCTGTAGATTATTACAATGGATATTGGCAGCCTTATCAAACTACTCTTTCAGCTGATTTTGAAGTCAATGGAGACCGTATTTTGCATTACACGGATTTCAATTTTGTAGGAATTCAATTTAGTTCTCCTACTCTGAATGCAAGTGCGATGACCCATTTTCACGCAGATATTTTCATTCCCTCGACAATAACAGGGAATACTCAGTTTAGAATAGAGCTGGTGGATAAATCGGGAGGTGGGACAGGCCTCAACACCAGAACTTTTTCTGTTTCACAGTCCCAGCAATGGATAAGTCTTGAAATTCCTCTTTCAAGTTTTTCAGGCTTAAGTTCACGAAACGCTTTATGGCAAATCGTTTTTGTGGATGTGAATAACACAATACCTTCTTTTTATGCTGATAATATATATTTTCATAAATAGATTTTAATTAGACATAAAGGCCATTGATGTTTTTATCAAAAAATCCAACCAAAAAGCTTAAATATGAAATCAATAAAACTTATAGAAAACAAAAGCATTCATTTCGCAATGTCTGCATTATTTATATTTTTAATGCTGTTGACCGGATGCCAAAAGGATGAAATTCAAAAACTGGAACAGCGAAATTGGCAATTGACATGGAGTGATGAATTTGATGGTCCTTCCGGTCAATTACCAGATGCATCCAAATGGAATTTCGACTTAGGTACAGGACAGAACGGATGGGGAAATCAGGAATTGCAATCTTACACTAACAAGCCGCAAAATATCTCTATGGACGGCATTGGTAATTTGGTTATTACTGCTATCCGTTCCGGTGAAAGTTATAGTTCAGCACGGATAAACACCAAGGGTTTATTTTCCCAAAAATACGGTCGATTTGAAGCGCGCCTTAAAACGACATGGGGACCCGGTATGTGGCCTGCTTTCTGGATGCTGGGATCAAATATTGATTCAAACCCCATGGCCACAGTGTGGCGAAATTGATATCATGGAGCAAAGAGGTCAGCAACCTTCCATAACATATGGCACACTGCATGGCCCTGGATACTCTGGCGGTAATTCCATTGGCAAACCCTATTGATTAGCATCCGGAAGATTTGATACGGATTATCATATCTATGCAGTTGAATGGGGAGAAGATTATATTGATTTCTTTGTTGATAATTACTTGTTTCAGCGACTTACACCAGAAAATGTTACAGGTGAATGGGTATATAACCAACCTTTTTACATATTGCTAAATGTGGCAGTTGGTGGTAATTTTGTTGGTTTTCCGACATCTGGAACTCCTTTTCCACAATCAATGTATGTTGATTATGTAAAAGTTTATAAGCAAAACTTAGATTTTTCTTAAGCTTTATAAAATCATTTTTCCAATTGGTTAAGTCTTGAATGTAATTTATGTGTAAAAATGCTATTTTTTTTATTAATTGTAGATTATGTTGTTGCTATGGGTAAAACTATAAAATAATTTTGACCCATAGATTTTATCCTTTAATAACTAAATTTTGAATATTTGATATGGCCAAGGATGAAAAATAAACCTTGATTCTGTAGAAATTAATAATGAAATTTATTACAGGATATCACATGTTGATTCCATGCGTCCATTTTTAATGAGCATCGTAAGTGATTCAAACCATTGGTTGTTTATTTCCAGCAACGGAGGCTTAACAGCCGGTCGAAGAAACTCAGAATATTCGCTGTTTCCTTATTATACGGATGATAAAATAACCGAGTCTTCTGAAATAACCGGAAGCAAAACTATTATTAGTGTTACAAAAAATAATGCTGTTTTTTTATGGGAGCCTTTTTCGGTTCGCAGTGAAGGTCGTTTTAGGCTGAGCAGAAATCTGTATCAAAACAAATTGTGCAACAAAATACTTTTTGAAGAAATCAATCATGATCTTCAACTCTGCTTTCAATATGAATGGAGCTGCAGTAATTTGTATGGATTTGTAAGACAATCAAAACTGATTAATCTTTCCGGTGAGATAGTTGAACTACAATTGGTTGATGGAATACAGAACATCATGCCATATGGTTTGCCAACCGATTTGCAAACCACAACCAGTAATCTGGCAGATGCTTATAAACGTTCTGAACTTATTCCCCAAACAGGAGTTGCCATCTATGCATTAAGTGCAATCATTGTTGATAAAGCCGAACCTGCAGAAGCATTAAAAGCAAATGTGGCCTGGAGTGCAGGTCTGGATAAACCAACTTACCTGTTATCTTCTAATCAACTTCAACATTTCAGGAATAACAAATCCATCCAACAGGAAGAAGATGTAAAAGGGGAGAAAGGCGCTTATATTCTGGTTTCAACACTGAAAATTGCAGCAGGAGTAGAAAAAAAATGGATGATTGTTGCGAATGTTAATCAAAATCAGGCTGCTGTTATTGCCCTTTCTGAACAAATAAAAAATGATAAAGAGTTTTCTTATAAAGTGCTTGCTGATGTAGCAGCAGGAACTTTGCATTTACAGGAGTTAACAGGTTCTGCGGATGGTTTTCAATACACTGCGGATATTTTAAAAGATACCAGGCATTACTCCAACGTATTGTTCAATATCATGCGTGGAGGTATTTTCGATAACAATTATCAAATCGAAAAATGGGATTTTAATAATTACCTGAAAAAGGCCAACAATAAAGTATTTGAGGAAGCACAAACTGTTTTGACCCAACTCAGAGAAATATTTTCTTTGTTTGACCTCAAAAAAATTGCCGGGCAATTCAATAATCCCGATTTCTTACGATTAGCAACCGAATATCTTCCATTGAAATTCAGCCGCAGGCATGGTGATCCCAGCCGGCCATGGAATCAATTTTCCATTAATACAAGAAGCGAAATTGATGGCTCAAAAATTTTAGATTACCAGGGTAACTGGCGTGATATATTTCAGAACTGGGAAGCATTAGCTCATTCCTATCCTGAATTTATTGATGGAATGATCTCCAAGTTTTTAAATGCTTCCACTTTTGACGGCTATAATCCGTACAGGGTTACAAAAGATGGATTTGACTGGGAAACCATTGAGCCGGATAATCCATGGTCCTATATCGGTTATTGGGGCGATCATCAGATAGTCTACCTGCTGAAGTTTTTAGAATTTGCAGAGCAACATCAAGCGGGCGCCATTGAAAAAATGTTGGAATTAAACAATTTTGTTTATGCCAATGTGCCGTACCGGATCAAATCATACCAGTATATTGTAAATAATCCAAAAGATACGATTGAGTTTGATCATCATAATGAAAAAATCATTAAAGAACAAATCAAACAAAAAGGTGCTGATGGTGCATTGCTTACCGTAAATGGTATTATTTACCGTGTAAACTTTGCTGAGAAGATTTTAGCAACCATTCTTTCCAAGCTTTCCAACTTTGTGCCCGAAGGGGGCATCTGGATGAATACACAGCGTCCGGAGTGGAATGATGCCAACAATGCATTGGTAGGCAATGGAGTGTCCATGGTTACGCTTTATTATTTGCGAAGGTTCCTTAAGTTATTCTTGCATGTTGTGGAAAATGCTAAATCAGAATCTGTTTCCATTTCTGCCGAGTTGCATTTGCTTTTCACACAATTGTCAAATGTTTTCTCAAGCCATTCTGGTTTACTGAATTCTTCAATCGACACCAAAATTAGAAAAGCTATTACAGATGCCTTAGGTATTGCAGGCAGCAATTTCAGAAATAAAATCTACGACAATGGTTTTTCAGGCAAAAAAGAGAACCTGACGACTGCTGACCTGGCTGCTTTTGTAAAATCATCCCTACAATTTGTTGAGCATTCAATAAATGCAAATAAAAGAAAAGATAAATTATATCATGCTTACAACCTGCTGAGTTTTGAAAATGATGAATTGAAAATATCTTATCTCAGCGAAATGCTGGAAGGCCAGGTTGCGGTGTTAAGTTCTGAACAATTAACGCCAACAGAAAGTTTGCAATTGCTGGATGCATTAAAACAAAGTTCGCTTTACAGAAAAGATCAGAACAGCTATATACTTTATCCGAACAAAAACCTGAAAGGATTTCTTGAAAGAAATAATATCCCTGCCGTGTCAGTCGGAGAATCGCAGTTGTTACAAAAACTGGTTGCTGATAATAATGTTCAGATTATTGAAAAGGACATTAAAGGAGGTTTCCATTTCAACGGAAATTTTATAAATTCAGGAGACCTGGATGCAGCCCTGGACAATCTTACGGAAAAAGAATACAAAACTCTTGCCGCCACAGAAAAGAGATGGATTCTTAAAATTTTTGAAGACGTTTTCAACCATAAGGAATTTACCGGAAGATCAGGTACTTTCTATGCCTTTGAAGGATTAGGTTCTATTTACTGGCACATGGTGTCAAAACTATCGCTTGCTGTACAGGAAACTTGTCTGAGAGCCATCAAAGAAAATGCTGATATAGAAACAATTGATCGATTAGTTAAACATTACTATGATGTCAATGATGGAATCGGAGTTCATAAATCACCCCAAGTTTATGGTGCCTTCTCCTTCACGCCTTATTCACATACACCTTTGCATAAAGGTGCACAGCAGCCGGGAATGACCGGGCAAGTGAAAGAAGATATTTTGACAAGAATAGGTGAATTAGGTGTAAAAATGAAAGATGGCAAATTGGTATTTGAACCACATTTACTAAGTAAGAGTGAATTCTTACAAAAGGAAACAAATGCAACATTTTTTTTAGCTGATGGCCGTTTAAAAAATGTATTACTAGAACCCAATAGCTTGGCATTTACAGTTTGCCAGGTGCCTGTTATTTATAAATCAGCCAAATCAAATAAGATTGAAGTGTACTACATCAATGGTGCTCAGGAATCTTTTTCAACTTCTGAGCTCAACGAGCAAATAAGCAGCAAGATTTCTCAGAGAACCGGTGAAATAGATCATATCAAAGTGTATTTAAATGAAAATAATCTAAGAAAATGAGTAGGTACTTTTACATCATATTATTCTTCTTTATTTCCTGTTCTGCCAGGCCAGTTGAAGAAAAAATTACAGCTGCGACAATTCTAGGCAATCCTGATTATCAGGCTATCTGTTATGGCGGATACAGAATGCCTACCAGGGATGTGGAACCATCTGTTCAAGAGATAAAAGAAGACATGCGAATTTTGGCCGCTATGAAAATAAAAGTTATTAGGACTTACAATGTGCATTATAAAGAAATCTCCAACCTGTTGACAGCAATTTCAGAATTAAAAATGGAACAAAAAGGTTTTGAAATGTATGTGATGCTGGGGGCATGGATCGAATGTAAAAATGCGTGGACTTCGAATCCCCCCATTCATACCGAAGAAAGTGAACGCAATGCTGTAGAAATTGCTGAGGCTGTGCGATTAGCGAATCAATATCCGGATATCATCAAAATCATTGCTGTTGGCAATGAAGCAATGGTAAACTGGGCGACCGGTTATTTTGTAACTCCCAATATCATTTTGAAATGGGTAAATCATTTACAAAACCTTAAGAAAGAAGGAAAACTAAATAAAGACATTTGGATCACCAGCTCAGACAATTTTGCATCCTGGGGCGGAGGAGGAAAGGAATATCATGTTTCTGATTTGAATGAATTGATTAAAGCGGTCGATTATATTTCCATGCATACATATCCTATGCATGATACTCATTACAATCCTGCCTTTTGGGGAATCAAAGAAACCGAACAATCATTATCAGAGAAAGAAAAGATTGATGCTGCTATGTTGAGGGCAAGGGATTATGCAATAGATCAATACCAAAGCGTGGTGAACTATATGAAATCGCTTGGAGTAAACAAGCCGGTACATATCGGCGAAACCGGCTGGGCTACAGTTTGTAATCAATTATACGGTAGAGAGGGATCAAAAGCAGTGGACGAATACAAATCAGCTCAATATTATAAACTCATGAGGGAGTGGACAAATAAAGAAGGTATTTCTTGTTTTCATTTTGAAGCCTTTGATGAAAACTGGAAAAACAGCTCCAACCCATTGCATTCTGAAAATCATTTTGGATTGATCGACTTACAATCTCAGGCAAAATTTGCCATCTGGAATTTGGTGGATGAGGGTGTATTTAATGGATTAACCCGAAACGGAAAGCCCATTACAAAAACTTATAGTGGCAGCGAGCAATCATTATGGGCAGATGTATTGGTGCCGAACAAAATATTAAAGAACTGATATTAACCAAACAATCATGAAAGCAGTTAATAAACTTCGATTTTTCACAATATTTCTGATCATGGCAATTTTATTGAATAGTTGTAAAAAAACTGATACTGTAACTGTTGAAGTATATGAAACTTCCGCACAGGGTAATTCATTGAAAAAGATAGAAGCGATTTCTAAAGCAGAGAATCCAATCGAAATTAAAATAAATCCCGATGAAAAATTTCAGACCATCACCGGTTTTGGCGGTTCATTTACAGAAGCATCGACATCTCTCTTAAATAAACTGAGTCCCGAAAATCGTAACAAAATATTACAAGCCTACTTTGGTGAAGACGGTGCTAAATATTCATTAACAAGAACCCATATAAATTCCTGTGATTTTTCATTGAGTAATTATGCTTATGCAATGAAACCCGGTGATAAAAATCTGGATAGCTTTTCTATTGAACCTGATAGAAATGATTTAATACCAATGATTAAAGAGGCGATGAAAATATCCAAAGAGGGTTTCAAAATTATTGCCTCTCCCTGGACAGCACCACCCTGGATGAAAGATAACAATGACTGGGTTGGCGGGAAATTATTGCCTAATTACAGGCAAACATGGGCTTTGTATTTTGAAAAATACATTAAAGCCTATAAAAACGAAGGAATTGATGTCTGGGCTGTAACTGTGGAGAATGAACCATTAGGTAATGGCAACAATTGGGAAAGCATGTACTTTACTCCGGCAGAGATGACGGAGTTTGTAAAAGATTATCTTGGGCCACATTTTGAAAAGAACGGATTGTCAACTATGAAAATTCTGGGTTATGATCAAAATCGTGGTGAAGAATTGGAGAATTGGGCTAATGTGATGTATAAAGATGAAGCTTCTTCAAAGTATTTTGATGGAATGGCAGTGCACTGGTATGCCAGCACATATGATTATTTCCCAGCATCACTGCAACATACCCATAAACTGGCTCCTAATAAATATTTAATAAATACAGAATCTTGTGTTGATGCAGAAGTACCAAAATGGAAAAATGATAACTGGTACTGGAGCAAAGAAGCTACTGATTGGGGCTGGGATTGGGCAACTGAAAAAGATAAGTATCTGCATCCGAAATATGTTCCAGTTTATCGTTATGCAAGAGATATTATTGGTTGTCTGAACAACTGGGTTGATGGCTGGATAGACTGGAATATGGTACTTGACAGACAGGGTGGACCAAATTGGTTTAAAAACTGGTGCACTGCACCTGTAATTGTTGATCCGGAAAAAGATGAAGTATATTTCACCCCACTTTATTATGTGATGGTTCATTTCAGTAAATTTATCAGACCGGGTGCTATTCGTATTGGTTTTGAAAATTCAGATAGCGAATTGATGATTACGGCAGCAAAAAATCCTGATGGTTCTATTGTAGTAATTGCATTCAATCCCGGAGAACAAGCAAAAGACTTAAAAATCAGATTAAAAAATCAAAAAACCGAAATAAATATTAGCGCAAAAGCGCTTCAAACAATAATTTTAAAAAATTAAAAAAATTAAGCCATGACTAATCAAACAAGATCAAAAGATATTGTTCCAACAGGGCAAAAAATTGCTTTCGGGGCAGGGAATTTAACAAATCAATTGTTACCTGCAGCACTCGGTGTTTTCATGTTTTTTTTGGTGGTAGGTTTTGGAATGAGCCCTTATAAAGCAGGTATTTTAGCTGCTATTCCACGATTTATGGATGCCATTCTTGATCCTATTATGGGATATATTTCTGACAATACGCGATCAAGATGGGGGCGAAGAAGGCCATATATTTTTGTTGGAGCTATTGTTGTTGGTTTAAGTTTTATTGCAATGTGGCAATTAAAATTACCGGAACAGGGAAATAACCACGAAACTTTTAATTTCATTTATTTTCTGGCAATGTCGGTGATTTTTTATCTTGGATATACTGTGTTTGCGGCTCCACTTATTGGTTTAGGATATGAAATGACACCTGACTACAACGAAAGGACACGCTTGATGGCAATTTCTCAAATTATGGGACAAATTGCCTGGATGATTGCACCATGGTTTTGGTTCCTCATCTCCCGTCCTGAACTTTTTCCAAACGCACCTGCAGGAGTTCGGAGTTTATCATATTGGGTAGGTGGTCTTTGTTTGATAATGGGTATAATGCCGGCTTTGTTTTGCAAAGAAATTGATCAATCGAATATAACCGGGCAATCAAAACTTTCTTTAAAGGATCTGGTTGCCAATGTTAAGCACTTTTTTAGCGATATAAAGAAAACCATCAATAATAAGCCATTTTTGCGCTTATGCGGAGCAACATTTCTGGTATTTAACGGATTTCAAATTGTAGCTCAATTTGCATTCTTTATAATCATATTTTATTTATTCAATGGTAATCAGCCATCTGCAGGGCAGTGGCCAGCATGGTTCGGTACCGTCAGTGCTTTAATGACGGCATTATTGGTAATTCCAATCATCACTTATATGTCAACAAAAATCGGAAAGAAAAACGCATTCATTGTTTCAACTTTAATATCAATTTTTGGATATGCACTTAAATGGTGGGGTTTTCATCCGGGAATGCCCTGGCTGATGTTCATGCCAATACCCCTCATGTCATTTGGGATTGGTGGTTTATTTACCCTGATGATGTCAATGACAGCAGATGTCTGTGATCTGGATGAACTCAAAAATGGAATGCCACGCAAAGAAGCTTTATTTGGAGCTGTTTACTGGTGGATGGTAAAACTGGGAACTTCGCTGGCTTTGTTTTTAAGTGGAGTAATTTTAAGCGCTGTAGGCTTCAACCAGAATGTTGAAGTGCAGAGTGCATCAACAATTACCAATCTTCGTCTGGCTGATATTTGCATTCCGGTAATAGCAGGCATTCTCGCCATGATAGTGATGTGGAAATACGATATCAGTGAAAAAAGAGCCAAAGAAATCAGAGAAGAACTGGTAGCCAGAAGAGGAGAATTGTAATAAACTATTAAAATTTATTGATATGTCATATAGAAAAGAAAATTATTTATCCATAAAAATGCTGGTTTAGATAATTTTATATCAGGAAAAACAGATCAGGAGCTTGATGATCTGTTTCTTAGCATTTTAAATGATGGAGTACATGGATTCTGTTTCAGTTTGTATGAAGAAGGACAAAAACCGGGAGATATTATCACAGAAGCTCAGGTAAGGAGAAGAATTGAGATATTGAAACCTTATACAAAATGGGTTCGTTCATTTTCGTGCACTGATGGCAATGAACTCATACCTAAGGTTGCAAAGGAATATGGCATTAAAACCCTGGTAGGAGCGTGGCTGGGAAATGATCCCGAAATTAATGAGCGTGAAATTAAAGGATTGATAAAATTAGCCAAAGAAGGATATGTTGATATTGCTGCAGTTGGAAATGAGGTAATGTACCGCAATGATTTAACTGAAGAAGAACTTCTGGAATTTATTTATAAGGTAAAACAGGAAATTCCTTCAGTTCCTGTAGGATATGTGGATGCATATTACGAATTTTCACATCGTCCGCTGATTACTGATGCCTGCGATGTGATTTTATGCAACTGCTACCCGTTTTGGGAAGGATGTCCTTTCGAAAACTCACTGGATTACATGAAGCAGATGTATAAGCAGGTAATGCAGGCATCTCAGGGAAAACAGGTGATCATCACAGAAACCGGATGGCCCAGCCAGGGTGAAAGCCTTAAAGCTGCTGTTCCCACAAAGAAACATGCCCGGGATTATTTTATCAATACCCAGTTATGGTCTGCTGTTGATGATATACCGGTTTTATATTTTGCTTCATTTGATGAAAGCTGGAAAACAGGCCCCGAAGGTACGGTAGGAGCATACTGGGGAATCTGGGATAAGAATGAAAAACTGAAATTCTGATATGGATTGTTTCAAGAAATTAATGTTGACTCCCGGAAAGGGTATTTGCTATTCAGGTTTCAGAAAAGAACAGCAACCCGGAGGCTTGTATCCCTCCTATGAGGAAGTTAAAGAAGATCTGCTGATCCTCCATGGCCACTGGAAATACCTTCGTTTATTTGATTGTGATGAACATGCTGAGTTGGTTATAAAAGTGATACAAAAGGAAAAACTGGATTTCAAATTGATGTTAGGTGCTTATATTGTGGCGGAAATGAATAATTTCAATTGCCCGTGGAATGCAGGAGTATATTCGGAAGAAAAGCTTGAATCAAACCGGTTGTACAATCAAAACAGAATTAATAAACTTATTGAACTGGCCAATAATTTTCCTGATATCATTTTCTCGGTTTCTACCGGAAATGAAGCTTGTGTTGAGTGGACTGATCATTATGTACCTGAAAGCCGGGTTCTTGAGTTTGTCAATCAAATAAAATTTGAAATCAAACAACCTGTAACTTTTTGTGAGAATTATGTTCCCTGGCTTGTCAAATTGGGAAAGCTGGCAAATACCGTCGATTTTATTTCTATTCACACATATCCGGTTTGGGAATACAGGCATATAAAAGAATCTCTCAGCTTCACAAAAGAGAATTACTATTCGGTGGTCAATAAATATCCGGATAAACAGGTTGTTATAACGGAAGCCGGATGGGCTACCAACTCGAACGGAAGGGGCATTAACCCTGAAAATGTAAATGAAGAATATCAAAAAATATACTTCGAACAATTGATGGAGTGGACAGAGAAGGAGAAAATCATGTGTTTCTTTTTTGAAGCATTTGATGAGGAATGGAAAGGATCACCCGAACCCCTGGAACCGGAAAAACACTGGGGATTATTCAGAATTGACAGGACACCGAAAAAGGCTGTTTGTGATTTAATAATAAACCAGAAAGCATAATGAAATTTTTATTTGAAATTGATTAATTTTTAAAACTTTAAAACTGTAAATATGAAAAATTTTTTGATTCTTTTGATGATACTCGGATTATCATCATTGATCTCAGCACAGAATGCACCTATCACTTTTGAAACGGGTGAATATGGTGCAACCTGGAGCTGGAACGTTTTTGAAAACAACACCAATCCGCCACTGGAAATTATTGCCAATCCTGATCCTAATGGGCTCAACACATCAGCTACAGTTGCTAAATTCACTGCCTTACAATCCGGACAACCCTGGGCAGGATGCGAATCCCTGCAAGGGATAGATTTGGGTACTTTTCAGTGGAATGATAGTAACCGTATAGTGAAAATTATGGTCTGGAAATCTGTTATCAGCAATGTAGGTATTAAGTTTGACACAGAAACCGGATGGTCTCAGGGTGAAATAAAAGTTTCAAATACCCTTGTAAATCAATGGGAAGAATTAAGTTTTGACTTTTCTAATTTTATTAATCCTCCTGCCGGGAATGGCACTTTGGGAAGGATAGTTGTTTTTCCTGATTTTAATCTGGCAGGCAGAACTCAGGATAATGTAATATATTTTGATAATATTACTTTTAGTGCAGGTGGAGCACCTGCAAATGAACCTTCCGGTCCTGCTCCCATCCCACCTGTTAGGGATTCTGCTGATGTGATTTCTATCTTCAGTGGTGCTTATAATGACATAGCAGGAACTGATTTCAATCCCAATTGGGGACAATCTACTCTGGTAGCAACGATTGACATACAGGGTAACCAAACCCTAAGGTATGCGAACTTTAATTACCAGGGAACACAATTTTCAAATCCTATTGATGCCTCAGGTATGGATAAGCTCCATCTCGATATGTGGACAGCAGATGCCACATCTGTTAACTTCTTTTGTATAAGTCCCGGACCTGTTGAAACAGCATATTCATTACCTATAACTCCAGGTCAGTGGGTTAGTTATGACATTCCATTGTCAGCATTTGCCAATGTGGATATGGCGAACCTGATCCAGTTTAAATTCGACGGAGGTAATGGCTCTCAAACATTTTTCCTGGATAATATTTACTTTTACAAAGAAGTTGCTCCTGTAATTACTGTAATAGATTTCGAGGAGGGTGGTTTAGGTGCAGACTTTTCATGGAATGTTTTTGAAAATGCAACCAATCCGCCTTTGCAAATTATTGCCAATCCTGACACCAGCGGGATAAACTTTTCAGCCAAAGTAGCAAAATTCACAGCTTTACAAAACGGACAACCCTGGGCAGGAGTAGAATCTGTTCATGGTGATGGTGATCTGGGACCGTTTGTTTTAAGTGATTTGAATTCCATAGTTAAGATCATGGTCTGGAAGCCTATCATAAGTGATGTGGCAATTAAGTTTGATTCACCAACAGGTTGGTCACAGGGCGAGTTAAAAGTAGCCAATACAAAGATTAACCAATGGGAGGAGCTTACATTTGATTTTTCAGGATTTATGAACCCTCCGGCAGGAGAAGGTCAATTTGACAGAGTGATCATCTTTCCCGATTTTAATCTGAGTGGCAGGACACAGGATAATGTCATTTATTTTGATAATATCAGTTTCAATCCAAAGCCTGCCGGAGAAACACCACCTGTTCCCGCAGGACTTGTGGCCTCCAATTTGATAGGCGAAAATCCGGTTGGATCCGGTGAAATGTTTTTAGCTTGTGGCCCCAACAATGTTGGAGGTGATATCGTATACAGGCTTTTTTATGCTAAAACTGATGAAGCACCGGCGGATCCCAAAAATGCTACTCAATATGTATTTGGAACGACTCCGGGTGATGGAAACGGAATCAATGCATTTGGTTTTGTGTTAACAGGTTTGAACCCGGGTACCCAATATTCATTCTGGTTATATCAATTTAATGCAAACTCGAATCTTTATTCAAATGGTTTTGCGACAGCAAGTGCTGTTTCCGGAGGTCAGTCAGTAAATGAACCTCAAGCAGCAGCACCAACACCACCGGAACGCCTTCCTTCAAATGTAATTTCCATTTTTAGTCATGTATACACAGATATAGCTGAAACAGATTTTAATCCAAACTGGGGACAATCAACACAAGTTTCTGTCGTTGAAATTCAAGGCAATAAAACATTGAAATATGCCAGTTTCAATTACCAGGGCACTCAGTTTAAATCTCCTGTTGATGCCTCTGCCATGGAAAAACTGCACCTCGATATGTGGACAGGAAATGCATCTACAGTCAATGTTTCCTGTATCAGTCCCGGCCCTGTTGAAACAGCTTATGCATTACCTGTTACTTCCGGTCAATGGGTTAGTTATGATATTCCTTTATCAGCTTTCACCAATGTGGATATGAAGAACCTGATCCAGTTTAAGTTTGATGGTGGCAATGGCTCACCAACGATTTTCCTGGATAATATTTACTTTTATAAGCCGGTGGGATCTGCAGTGTCAGGTATAGAGGATAATTCTGTCATGATGTTTCCAAATCCTGTTAATGCAGGAGGACTTGTTTATTTAAGTTCTGTTGCAGAACTGGTTGAAGTTTTTGACCTTTGTGGCAAATCGCTGATTTCATCGGAAAATACCTCAATTATAAATGTTGGTTTTTTGAAACAAGGCTTGTATTTGGTCAGTCTTGAAATGAACGGCACCAAACATGCTTTAAAACTGATCATCAACTGATTAAGTTGTTTTTTTCTAAAAGCCGTCTTCATATGACGGCTTTTAGAAAATTTTTAAGAATTAGGGATTAAACTGGACACCGCAAAATTTTTAATGGTAATTGAAGTACCAGAGCTATTTTAAATAGTCGCCCGGTAATAATGGGATAAAACATTAATCCCTGATTATTACCCTGCATTGTTTTCTAAGTCTGCATTTAATTTTGCTTTAAACTTTTTTTATACAATATTTCCTTTACAAAAGATTTTTTATCCTGTATATTTGTCTAAAAATTGATTCATAAGGATCGACTTAATATATTCTTTTAAATATCTTATAAACAAATATTTATGCAAAACAGGATAACTAAATTATCGATAGGTGCCTTACTAATATTCACATCACTGATAATGAAGGGCCAAAATTCACTTCCGTCCTGTGTAATTACAGCACCGCATTGCAATGCATATTTTAAGGAAGGAACTGATATAACCATCCGGATTTATGCTACTGATTTTGGAGGAACCTATACCGGTGGAGAAGTGCAAAAAGTTGAATTATTTAACGGAGATATCAAATTAGGCGAAACTTCTGCTGCGATATCAAATACCTATTCTTTTCTATGGAAGCAGGTCCCTGCAGGGACATACACCATCAAAGCCAAAGCCACGGATAATGAAAATGCGGTTTCTGCATCTGCAGGAGTAATTATTACAGTGGGTTCTAATGTTGTTGTACCTGTAGGGTTAAGTGCCTGTAAAGGAAAGTATCTTGGAAATATAATAGCTTCAACTGTAAAATCAAATTTTAATACTTACTGGAATGGAATAACTGCCGAGAATGGCTGTAAATGGGGCTCAGTAGAGGCTACCCGTGATGTAATGAACTGGGATATAGCCGATAAATCATATAAACATGCAAAAGACAATCACCTGATGTTCAGGTATCATACCCTGGCATGGGGAAGCCAGTATCCTTCATGGATAACAACATTAAGTCCTGCCGATTTTCAGGCTGAAATGGAAGAATATATGGCTGCAATTGCTGCCCGGTATCCACTGATCGATCAGATTGATGTTTTGAACGAAAACATTTACATAAATTCCTGGGATAAAAAAGAGCATGCTGCAGGAACACCATATTTCAGAGCCGGGCTAGGAGGCCCCGGTGTAACTGGTTATGACTGGGTGATCTGGTTGTTTGAAAAAGCACGTTTTTATTTTCCCAATTCGAAACTGATAATGAATGATTTTGAGCTGGAAACAAATACGGCAGGTGTAAATGAAATGCTCGCTGTGGTGAAAGTACTTCGAGACAGGAATCTGATTGATGGCTTTGGAACACAGGCTCACTATTTCAATGTGGATGGAATTGCATCTTCAGCTTTGTTAAATGCCTTAAACCTGATGGATAATTCAGGAGTGCCCATTTATGTAACAGAACTGGATTTGAAGGGTAAACCTGAATCGGAAGAAAACCAGAAAACCAGTTATTCAACTTCCTTTCCTGTATACTGGAAACATCCGGCTGTGGCAGGTATCACACTTTGGGGTTATGAGGAAGGTTCCACATGGACTGCAGGTTCCGGTATTTTGAATAATGATAAGTCGGAGCGATTGGCAATGACCTGGCTGAAATCATATATGGCAGGACTGCCCGATGTTGGCTCTCCGTATTGTAACCTGCAAGATACCACTTCAAGCACTGAGGAATATTCCAAACATGATGAAAATTTTTCATTGTATCCTAATCCGGTAAATTCAGGTACAATAAATTTTAAATGCAATCCGGATTTTAAAGTAAATACTATTGATATTATTAATGCTGATGGTAGAATAGTTAAAACAGTAAGGCCAACAGATATTCAAACTCAAATAGGTGTTTCAAACCTGACTAAAGGAATGTATTACCTTAGAATTTATTCTGATAATTCTGTTATCACCAAGAAAATTATTATAATCAACTAGATGCAATATAAACACAGTAAGAAATTGTGCATTAAAGAAATAAACCAATTGTAATGTTGGCGGCAAATCTTCTGTGGGTTATTCTTCAAAATTATTTTGCTATGACTATCTTTTTAGTTGCAGTTAATGACCTTGTTTTAAATTCCAGTATATAAATCCCTGATGTGAGATTGTTTGTCTCAAATGCCAGGGAATGACTGCCGGAATTCTTTTATCTCAATTTTTTACCAAAACTTCTGCACCTAATAAATTATATAATCGAACGGTAACATTTTGAGGACCTGATGATAAAAAGTCAACTGTAAACTTACCTTTTGCCGGATTGGGATAACAGGTCAACATACCTGATAAATCATTTTCAATTACTCCTGTTGCAGAACAAAGCCCCGGAATATTCAAATCAAGCCACTGCAGCCGTTTGCCTATCCAGTTTTTGAGCGTATCAAGTTCATCATAGTAGGTAGCTGGCATTTGCCCTATTTCGGGAGCATGTCCGCTCCTGCCCAGTAAAGGCCATTTTTTAAAATGTCTCTGCTGCGCATTCTGAACCAGGAATCCCAGACTATCTATATATCCGAAAATGACAGCAGTATCAAGGATATTTTGCCTGTAGTCCTCGTAAGTGCACCGGAGTTCATCACGAAAAGTACTGTCCTGAAACATACGTACATACCATCCGGTGGCATAATTGTCTGTGGGGCAATCATTGTTTAGATGTGCCCATCCTGAACCATCAAAGGTGTTATATATTGAACAATTCTCGAGATTTTTCCATGCCCAGTCAAAATCCCATACCGGGCCGGCTTTTAATTTTCCTCCTTTTGAGTATTTATCTTTATTATAAAACACGCTCTTTTTAAATCCGTCAGGGTTGCGGGATATCTCGTTCACCAGAAAATAATCAATAAAGGATTTTACGTCCATATATTTCCTGTATCCTTTTGACGGGTCAGAAAAATCCGGACTGTAAAGTGCCGTTTCAAGGCTATCAACATAAGAGGCTATGTATCTTTTCTGAGCAGGTTGTATTTCTGACTTATCAGGATATTCATACAAAAAGTGAACATCAAAGCCCGGGTGATCGATCGGTGAGTAATTGGATTTAAAACTATTCTGTTCATCCCAGTAGTTTTGCTCCAGGATATAGCCCCCGGTCAGTTCATCCCCAAGTGTATCAACAGGGTCTAATTTTGCTATATCAACCCGGTTTTTATCCTGTTTTATTTTTTCCCCGAAAACATAAATACCTTTGTAGGAACTGTCAACCATGACTTCACATAAATGGGCGCGGGGACAGTAATTACCCATATCACCAAACAACTTATAGGCAATCAGGTTTCTTATCAACGAACGGTCATTGTAATTGGAAAGTAAAACCCAGTCATTTTCCTTGGGCAATCCCAATAGTGATACATTGTTATTTTCTCCTGAGGAGGTTCTCGTTTCAATACCGTATGGTGTCTGAGGATAGCCGGCAGAGGTGGCACCGCGAATCTCTATCCCGATATTGCCGCTGTATATATTTGCAACGTCGGTCACATTTGTGATCTTGTTGGGGCCATTGTATTTAATGTCCATCAGGCAGTTGATTTTCGGTTCATCGACAATTTTTTGCCCTAATGTGTTGATCATTACGATTGGCAGTTCAGAGTTTTCAAAAACGACAGTTCCCAAATCTTTTACACAAATCTCAAATGTTCCTGCTGCACCACCGTAACCCCAAAGCTGTATGTAAATGGTTTGCCCCGGAGTAAGGTCATAAACGGGTAGGAACGATAAATAACCGTCACCTGCGTCATCATCACAGCCAGTAATACTCAGTGTATCGCAGGTACTGCTTTTCCAGACAGCTATGCCTGTATCATTTAAACTTCCGCTTTTGGTTTCAAAACTCAGATTGCCGGAAGCAGGAACCTGCATTGTAAACCAGATATCACCCCCCTTGAAGTCGGAGCAGTTTGGGAACAGCCCGGAGCCGGGGAAACCGGTATTGTCGGTAAAAACACACTGACCTGTATCTATTGCGATTGCAGTACACGGATAAGCGCCCGGTAGAAGCGGCTTGTCGCAGTCAGCTATTCCGGAGTATACAAGGCCTGTATCTGGGTAGGGACCATCTTTGAATATAATATTCCAGGATGGATCCTGCAGTCTGTAGGTATTATCCTCTTCATAAATGCCAGAGGTATAGATCAAATCGAGGCTGTCACCATTGCAAACCGAAAAGGTATCTATGGTTCCATAATTGCTTGCGCTGAAAACACCAATTGATTGCTTATTGACGAGTACTTCAAGAGTAGCACCATTCCAGCTGTCACCATAGCTGTCATTGAGGAATAAAGTATAAGTGCAGCATTGCGCTCCGGAGTATATACCCTGAAAACTTAAAAATATAATGAACGCAAGCTTAATTATTCTTCCCGGTAGTACAAGTTCTGATAAGTATTTCATAATTCTTTTAGCATTTATAATTATATCATATATTTAGCCCGCATCAGATCAGATAATCCTGAGAGGGGCAAGCAATCCAAAACCCTAATAATAAATAATAATGGTCAAAAATACCGATAATTATCGATAGAATTAAAATAACCCGGGGATATTCTTTAGGAAATATATAAAAACGGAGTCAAGTTTTGAAAGTGTTGAAATGTAGAACTGTGATTTTGTCCAGCTTAAAATCCAACAACTGTTTAGGATAAAACACATAGGTGAATCAAAAAATTTTAAAGAATTCCTTTCACTCGTTTCCTATTAACTTCCTCTTTGGAATTTGTTTTATCATGCATTTTGTGGTTTTGAAATGTCGAAATACATATCATAGTTTTCACCGTTGTGGGTAAATTTTCCAAGTATTTTGAAGTTATTTTTCTTGTAGAAATTTACAGCTTTGATATTATCCATTTGAACACCGCCCCACAAAATTATCCTGTTGATCTCTGTACTTCTCAGGTCTGAAAGGATAAAATGAAACAGTTGGTTTCCGATACCGCAACTCTGCCAGGCATCGGCAACTGAAGGAGCAAATGTGCAGTCGGTTTTGTCGTCGGGGTTCATACCATAAGATTGCAGTCTAACAGCGTCGTGTTGCAGGTATCCGGTTTTTATTATAAAGTATGCTATGATTTGATTTGTTTCCATATCACAGGCAATATAGCCCAGATGAAGGTCTGAATATGTGTAGAAATCGATTATAGACTGTTTGTCAAACCTGTGAGGGCCAAACTGTCTTTTGGTTTCTTCTCTAAGATTTTGCAAATAGTCAAACAGGTCATCAAGGTCATTTGATTTTAATCTTCGTAAAGAAACCTGCCTGTTATTTTTTGTTGTGATTATCATAGGGTGCGGGGTGATTTACCTGAACAATAGAATGATGTTGTTTTATAAATGCATTTATTTAAAAAATATATATTTTAAGTGTTAGTGTCTCTCAGATATTTAGTCCCTTTACTCGAACCTGAAGTTTACTTTCTCAGATCAAATGATCCTGTCATTTGTACCTGTATGGCTCATTTTTGTATGCCAGTTTTCTGACATTTTCCAATACCCTTTTCATATATATTCTCCAGAATGTTTTTGTGAAAAGCCAGTTTAGCGGGTACAGCAGGTCAACATCGGAATGCATGGTGTATGTATATTCTATTAAAATCTTGTTGGATTCAAGCTCGGTGGTTTTCCATTCTCCGGTAAATTTTGAAAAGCCCAGCATCCATGATTTAAAATCACTCACTTCGATCTTCCAGTATTGATTTTCTATTCTTTCAATAACTGTGTCTGTAGAAGCCTCACCACCTTTATATGTAGGGGATTTAGCGACAAATACCTTTTTACTGCCTCCAGGCTGTCCCCAGTTTTCGTCTTCTGTGCAGTGAGTTACTTTAGGCATAATTCCAAAGCCGGTATGGATTTTAGATACATCGCAAAGCATAGGAGTCTTAAATGCTCTCTCGATGGAGCAGTTAAATATGGTTGTTATTTGTGTTCTTGTCTGCATATTCTTATTTAAATCATTAATTGGTATTAGTCAATGAATATTTTTACCTTTCCATAGCTTTTCTTTTCAAATCTTCAGGCATTTTTTCTATAGCGTAGCGTAGTGCTGTTCTGGGCATAATTGCTTTATTTTTAATCACATATTCATATATTTCTTTTTGGTTTGCCTCACTTGCAGCTTTTAACATCCATCCATATCCTTTTTGTACCAAATCATCATTATCCAAAAATAAAACATCTGCAATTTCAAGGATATCACTGAGAAATTTCCCTTTTCTTGCCGGTATGATCAAAGTCACAGCAGAGGCTCTGCGCATCCATCTATTTCCAGATTTAGCCAAGTCTTTTAATCGTTTTAAGTATTCAGGATACATCTCTATAAATTCTCCAATAGTATGATTACAAAGTGTATCACATGTAGCCCAATTATTTACATAATTATTAATCCATTTCTCAAATATTTCAAAGTCTCCAGGTTCAAATTTTTTACGGATAAAATATGACCAATGACATGCTATGAATGATTCTTCAATATATCCTGATCGCCACAAAATTTCGCAGAGATCAAATATTTCAGATTTTGTTTTAAAATCGATAAGCTTATAGAATTCCCTGCTTATTTTGTTTACAGTCGGAACTTTAACTCCATAAAATTTTATCTTTTCTTTGAAAAAATTTTGGCTGTTTGCCAGGGTTTTTTCATCGATATTATTTTTTAACTCTATTCTAATTTGGTCGATAATATTTTCCATGATGATTAAGATTATTTTATGTTACCTTTATTGTCATGCAAAGCAACTTAGATATAAACACGATAAAATTCTTAAGCTTCTATTTTTTTCGGTTTTCATCAGGTTTGGAATTAAATTCCTGCGATTTCTTTTATTTCAATTTATTTGTATTGTCTATTTATTGTTGAATAGATTGAGAAAGCTATTTATGATGTCTGATGAATTAAAGTTTTTTGTTTTGAATCGAAACCTGATCAGCGTTATTTCTTATGAATTTTTTCAGGTCATCCAAAGTTTTGACTTTTTCATGCCAGTCCGGATCAGGAAAATTATTCAGGGCATAATCGAGATTCTTTTCATTTACAAAATCATCGATTACAGTACAACCCTCCAGAGAATGCAGCGGTTCCAGGAAAATATAACCATCAAAGTATTGTTCCAGAGTGAAGTTTTCATAGCACATGCTATTAATGCTGTTATCAGGCAATTTTCCAATCGGGGTGTTGATCAAGTCAAATCCTACCGGATGCAGAGAGTTTTCCTTCATCAATTGCTCAATTGCTCCATTTGAAGGTGAAACAAGGAAATAATTATTACTTTCTTTTTGAGTAAATGCCTGGTGAAGAATTATGTTAAACACTTTATCAGGATATTTTTTATAAAGCCTGTTGCCTAACCAGTCAAAGTCATAATCGCAGAAATTATCCCCGTTGTATTTAAAATAAGGAGAACCATACCTTGTATATGCGTGCGGAGTACCTGTTAAAACCAGGATTTTTTCCTTTTTGTCAGTTATTTCTTTTTCAATTATTTCTGCTCTGAATTTGTCTACTGTGCCTTTATTGAAAACCAGTTTCATACTTTCAGGTGTTCTTGGGCTATTGAATTTTTGCCAGTCAAAAACATAACTTAAGTTTAATACCCTGAACTTTTTAGCTGTTTTGGGCAAGGAGTGATTCAATTGCCAGGTAGTTTTGTAAATGTCAATATATTCCCGATAACCCCAGGTAACATTGTAGGTAAACATTATTTCCATGGCTTTTTTTTCGTCATATTCTTCTGCATTTACAAGTGCATCCAATTCTTTTTGAACTTCTGAGGTACCAAACTCCATGCCAATATTGTAAATCCCGTTTTTATAGAGTTCCGGGATCAGAGACTGAACAAATAACAGGTTCTCTTTCACAAGATGGTGTTCGCCCAACAAAACAATATCATGGTTCATAAATTTTTCGATAATATATTTATCAGGATCAAGTGCGTTGTTCTTTATCCATTCAATATTTTCATTACTGGTTTGCTGCGAAAATACTCCAGCCTGTATCAGAACAAATATCATAAAGAACAGGTATTTTAATTTTAGTGTCATAATTATTTAATTTTAAAGCTTTTATTTATCATTTAATTATTCCTGATTTTTCCAGGTTGTCTAATAAATGCTTAAAAGTATCAATTAATTCAATGATCATTTCTTTATTTCCTGCATCTCTTTGTTTAACACTTAACAGTTCTGCTTTTCCTGATTGTGATTCACATTGGTACGAAACTGAGTATATATTGTATTTAAGAAGTGTTTCCTGGATTTCTCTACTCATTATTAGCTTGACTAAGTCTGACCTGTTGCTTTTAATAAGGTAATGCCTGTCAAACTCTTTCCACCCTAATTCAATCTCTGGTTTGGTAAATTTTTTAAATATTCTGTCGAAAAAGTCTTCCTGGCTAAGTAATAGTTCAAAGATTTGGCTATATGAAAAAGAAACATTAAACTTTAATGGCCTGCTGTCAGAAACAGAAATCCGGATATTCCATTTTTTATATGGTATTGAAATATTATGAATTTCAATTTCATTTCCGGAATTATGTTTTATCTTAAATTCTCCATTGAACTCTTTTGCAATTACTTTCCACATTTCTCTTTTGGAAAAATTGTCAGTATAGCCTAACGAAGGTTTATTTAGGATTGATTGAATAATATTTGCTTTTTTGTTCGTGTCCATCAGTAATTTTATCATGTAGCTGTTTACAAAAATTTGTTGCTATTCACCCTTAACGAATTAATTAACTCAATTTTTATTAAATTTCTTTGCTTTTTGAACTCATAAAAATTAGCAATTCAACGATAAATACCGCGGCTTGCGATGCAGACATCATCCCAGGGATTAAATTTTACCTGCAAAGCATCGATAAAATTACCTGGTTCTTTAGCTACAACTCCTGATCGCTATCGGGATCGCACTATCCTCCGCTTGTATTGTTATATGTCTGCAATATCAATTTTTCTTAATATTTTTTATCTTTGAACCATAGGATGAATCTTGTCAATGCGACACCTACAGACATTCCCAATACAAATATAAACCAAAATCCCACATGATCAGGTTTACTCTCAATTCTTGAATAGAAAACCAGATATAGAGAAATTGTTATTAACAGTGTAACTAATACCATTAGCATTCCTTTTGTATTTTTCATTTTGATAAGTTTTAAATGTGAGAGTTAAAATATAAAAAAAATATTCATTTTTATTATCGGTGTTTAGCATTTTAATTCTGTTTAACTTAACGATATAATTATTCCCCGTTTTTTATTCATCGCATTGCCGAATTAAAATCCATCAAATAGTTTGTCCAAAAGTCAATAAATTATTGTCCGGATCAAGTAAAGAAAACTCTTTTTGGCCCCAGTGTTTCATTTCTAATCGGCCATTTGGATGTATGTTTGTTTTCTTGTCTAATAAAGATAAGTAAAGTTTGTCGATGTTATCTGTTCTGATATATACTTGTCCATAGTTTTCTTTTGGGTCAAGTTGTTTAAACTCAAAAAAGTGAATTTGAATATTGTCTTTTTGCAACATTAAATAACCTGCAAAGTCTTCACTTCCATATTCCTGAAAACCCAATTTATCAATGTAAAAGTCCCGCGTTGCCATTTTATCCCTCATTGGTAATTTTGGATTAATGTCTGTTAGCATAAGTAAATTTATTTAATCAATTTCCAAATCATTTGTTTTTTTATTCTCCTGCAATAACCATAAGCATCAATATATTCCCGACTAAGCTAAGCCGGCTTATCATCCATTTTATTTCAGTTTAAATATAAATAAACAGGAATCTTTTGTTTCATTTAATTTATGCTAAATTACTACTTTTATTTGAGATAATAGCGTAAAATATCGCATTTTTTATGGATTTTGGTAGCTTATCTTTCATTGCAGAAATAAGGTCTGTGAAAAAACCATACCATACTTTCTTTAAAAGTCAATTTAAATCGAAAATTCTTGTTATTTTTGTTTTAAAATCAGTTTTAATATGAATGCAGATAAAGATCGTTATGCCGGGATGATTTACCGCAGATGCGGAAAAAGCGGACTGAAACTTCCGTTGATTTCACTTGGCCTGTGGCATAATTTTGGAGGGGTGGATGATTTTCAAAAGTCCAGATCGATAGTGTTGGAAGCTTTTAATTCAGGTGTATGCCATTTTGATCTTGCCAATAATTACGGGCCACCTCCCGGATCAGCTGAAGAAAATTTTGGCAGGATACTTAAAACTGATTTAAAACAGTACCGCGATGAAATGATAATCTCAACCAAGGCCGGATATCAGATGTGGGATGGGCCATACGGGGAATGGGGTTCGAGGAAATATCTTTTAGCAAGCCTTGACCAAAGCCTGAAGAGAATGAGCATTGAATATGTTGATATCTTTTATTCACATCGGTTTGATCCTGATACACCTTTGGAAGAAACAATGGGGGCTCTTGATTCAGCCGTGAAACAGGGAAAAGCATTGTATGCCGGCATATCTAATTATCCTGCCAGCGTAACCAGAAAAGCAGCAGAATTACTCCGGGAAATGGGAACCCCCTGTCTTATTCATCAGCCTAAATATTCGATGTTCGATCGGTGGGTTGAAAAGGATTTACTTAATGCCCTGGAAAAAGAAGGAATAGGTTGTATAGCTTTTTCACCACTTGCCCAAGGTCTTTTAACGGATCGGTATCTGAACGGCATTCCGGCTGATAGCCGGGCTGCTTTGCCTCACGGATTTCTGAAAAAAGAGCAGATTACACAGGAAGTACTGGAAAAGATCATAAAACTGAATGAAACAGCTAAAAATAGGGGACAATCCCTGGCTCAAATGGCTATTGCATGGTTGCTAAAGGATCACAGAGTCACATCTGTGCTGGTAGGAGCCAGTTCGGTCAATCAGCTAAGAGACAATCTGGATTCATTAAAGAACCTGGCTTTCGGGAAAGAGGAGATTGATAAGATCGAAGAAATTTTGAATGAGAAATAAGTGTGGTTTGTATACTGTTTTTTATAAATAATTTGTGGAATATGTTCCTGTGATTATAGGAAAACAGGTATTATACCGACAAGAAAAATTAATAATACGGATTTGAACATTTCAAAAGTTTTGAACTTTTGAAATGTTATCAAAAGTAAATCTTAGTCAAACAGAGTCTGAAAGTCGGTAGTTGGTCGTGCAATTCCCAGGTGAGTATATGCTTTGTCGGTAGCTATACGTCCTCTTGGTGTACGCTGAAGAAAACCCTCCATTATCAGGAATGGTTCATAGACTTCTTCGATTGTACCCGGATCTTCACCCACCGCAGTAGCAATTGTAGTCAGTCCAACCGGTCCTCCCTTGAATTTTGTTATTATTGAGCTGAGGATCTTATTATCCATTTCGTCAAGACCGTATTCATCGACATTCAGAGCTGCAAGAGCAAATTTGGAAATCTCGATCCCTATCTTGCCGTCACCTTTTATCTGGGCAAAATCCCGTACTCTGCGAAGCAATGCATTTGCAATTCTGGGGGTACCCCGACTTCTTCGTGCAATTTCATGCGCACCCTCTTCTGATATTTCCAGATTCAGAATTCCGGCACTTCTTTTTACTATCGACATCAGAGTGGGAGTATCGTAGTAATCGAGATTGAATGTTATTCCAAATCTTGCCCGCATCGGACCCGTCAGAAGTCCCATTCTCGTAGTTGCCCCCAGCAGTGTGAACGGTTCGAGATTTATTTGTATGCTTCTTGCATTTGGTCCTGTATCGATCATTATGTCGATGCGATAGTCTTCCATCGCGGAATAGAGATATTCTTCCACCACATTGTTGAGTCTGTGAATTTCATCGATAAAAAGTACATCGTTGGCCTGGAGATTTGTAAGTAATCCTGCCAGATCTCCAGGTTTTTCTATTACCGGGCCTGAAGTTATCTTGATATTTGCTCCGAGTTCATTAGCTACAATAAATGCGAGGGTGGTTTTTCCAAGTCCCGGAGGGCCGTTGAGCAATACATGATCCAATGCCTCACCCCTGAGTTTTGCGGCCTCAATGAAAATTTTAAGGTTTTCGACAATTTTTTTCTGGCCCTTGAACTGTGTGAGTTCTTTAGGTCTTAAGGCTTTTTCGATTTGTTTGTCTTCGCCTGAGAAGAAATTATCAGTAGCATTGATGTTTGGATTCAGCATATAATAATTGAATTCATTATTCAGTTTAAACGGACAAAGTTATAAAAGTAATATAACATATTAAACTTTAAGGGAATTTGTTAATTCACCACCCAGGTTATTAACTTTTCCACTCTAGGCCGTAAAGGCGCAAAATATTGATCAATATTAGAGTAAAAATCTATGTTTTATTTATAATGCATTGATAATGTATAAGATATAAATTATTTAGATGTTTTGTATAAATAATTTTTCTTTTAAAAACCTTAATTGTAAGTATTAAAAAAACAAAAGCCGACCGATAAAAAGAATTGGATTTTTAAACAAGATCAAAAAGAATTGAAGATAATTCGGGCTTAAATGGTTAAAGAATGGAATAGATTTTAATTTTGCAATAAATTACGCTAATAATGATGAAGACTAAAGAACAGATAGTTAAAGACTGGCTTACGAGATATACCGGTATGCCACTTGATGAATTCGGACAATATATCCTGCTTGTAAATTTCAGTCAGTATGTTGATACCTTCGCTGAAATGTATAAGGTGAAAATTTATGGGGAAACAAAAGCCATGACTGCAGCCACATACAACAACATTACTATAATAAATTTCGGAATGGGCAGTCCCAATGCTGCAACAATTATGGATCTTCTATCGGCAATTAAACCAAAAGCCTGCCTTTTTCTTGGAAAATGCGGAGGTCTTAAAAAGAAAAACAATCTTGGAGACCTTATACTACCCATTGCTGCAATAAGGGGAGATGGTACTTCTGATGATTATTTTCCGCGTGAAGTTCCGGCGTTACCTGCATTTGCTCTTCAAAAAGCTATATCAACCACTATCAGGGATTTCAGTTACGATTATTGGACAGGTACTGTGTACACTACGAACAGGAGAGTCTGGGAACACGACGAAGACTTTAAAAATTACCTGAGGAAAATCAGGGCGATGGCTATCGATATGGAAACAGCTACGATATTCACCACAGGGTTTTTTAATAAAATTCCTACAGGAGCTATTTTACTTGTTTCGGATATGCCAATGGTGCCTGAAGGAGTAAAAACATCGGATTCGGATGTAAAGGTTACAAAAGAATTTGTAAATTCTCACCTGGAAATAGGTATAGCATCTTTAAAACAGCTTATGAATAATGCTCTGACGGTAAAACACCTGAAATTCTGATGTTTAGTTTATGATTTTCGAAGTACGAATTACGAATTAAGATTTGTGGTCTTAACCAGGAAATATATAATTATAAAAACAAATTAAAAGATAAGGTACTTATATATTTAGTTTTATCATATAAGTTTTTATTTTTGCTGTTTAAATTATCTATCGATGCAAGGTATAAAAATTTACTCCGGAAATGCAACTATTGATCTTTCTCAAAAGATTGCAAAAAGTTTTGGTTCAGATCTTGGTAATCTTGAGATATTCAGGTTCAGTGATGGTGAAATGCAACCGGTTTTCACTGAATCCATTAGAGGATCGCATGTTTTTTTGATACAGTCCACTTTTTCTCCGGGGGATAATATTATTGAGCTTTTGCTGATGATAGATGCCGCAAAGAGAGCTTCGGCAGGGTATATCACCGCAGTTATTCCATATTTCGGATATGCAAGGCAAGACAGGAAGGACAAACCCAGGGTTCCAATTTCTTCAAAACTGCTTTCCAATCTGATACAGGCTGCAGGTGCCGACAGGGTAATGACCATGGATCTGCATGCAGAACAGATACAGGGATTTTTTGATATTCCGGTGGATCATCTTCTTGGTGAAGCGATATTTTTTCCTTATCTTGAATCTCACATGTCTGAACTGACTATTTTTGCGAGTCCTGATGTTGGAGGAGTAAAAAGGGCAAGAGCTTATGCAAGGAAGTTCAATGTTGATTTTGTGATCTGCGATAAAGAGCGTAAAAAAGCCAATGAAGTAGCCAATATGATCGTGATAGGAGATGTGAAAGGCAAAGAGGTAATACTGATTGATGATCTTGTCGACACTGCCGGCACTATGTCAATGGCAGCGGATAAACTTATGGAAGAAGGAGCAAACAGCGTAAAAGCACTATGCACCCACCCTGTACTTTCGGGCAATGCTATTGAGAAAATAGAAAGATCATCATTATCAGAACTGATCGTCAGTGACACAATACCGTTGAAAATTCATTCTGACAAGATCAATGTTGTAAGTTGTTCTACCTTATTTGCGAATGCAATAAGCTATGTTTACGAATATAAATCGATACAGACACTGTTTTTAAGATAGAGTTATTTCACTTCTATCTTCATTCCACCTGAATGACTGCTGAATTCAGGAGCATAATAACTCTGCAATTCTGCTATACCATTAGAAAAGACTCCGGACTGCATAACTCTTAATGAATATTCAAGAACAAACACCCCTCTCGGTAAATAATCGATAAAGAAATTCATTTTTGTATCCCTTGGGTTCTGATAATATCCCAAACCTCCCTGCCATGAATACTTGCTTATTTGTTCCAGAGGTTCAAGTGCAGCAGCTCTCTGGTCCGATAAATGAACGAATTCCATCGGTCTGTCAACTTCCAGTCTGATCTTAACCCGTATCTGATCTCCGGTATTCAGTTTATCACCAGTCGTGATCATTTCCATTTTTTTTCCGGTGTCGGTATTTTTTACCAGGTATAATTCCCTGACTATTTTCAATGGTGTTTCTTCAAAGCTCTTTATTTTATCCAGATCCTGAAGATACTGCCAGTAAACTGCTCCCCAGGCAACAGACGGGTTGGTGTTTTCAATTTTCACATCTGCCATTTCGGGTTTTACATCCTTTCCAGCCCATTTTTTCTTATAATATCCGGTTCCAGCCTGAATATCATCTTTAGAAATACCTGCAGTGATATTCTGATTATTTACATAAATAGTGACAGGTTTAGTTTCCTTCAGGGAAACACCGTTGTCAAGCAATAAAGAAAATATAGCTGAAACAGTTGCTTTTCCGGTTTTCCACTCTGTGGTCTGCTTGTTTTTCAGCAACCATATTTTCAGTTCGTCGATGATCTTATCGTTTTTGCGTATTTCAGCGAAAGCTTCAATTATCATTGATTGGGTTTCGACTGGTAGTTGCCACCAGTTATATCCGTGATATGATTTCCAGTATCTGCCGAGTTCGTCGCTGTAAACCGATTGTTCTTCAAGAGATTTCAGGATATTTGAAGGAGTTTTTTTATCTGCAGACCTGTTTAGTATAAGTGCTGTCATGGATTTCAGATACAATGGCTGGTCAATCCAGAATTTCGAGGCCTGGCTGGTATAATAGCTTATAGCCTGTTTAAGCTCGGAACTCATTTCAGTTTCCGGATAGAACTGAATTGCATAGAGGTAATGAATATCAATAGAACTTAGATTATTTTTTTCGAGGTCAATTTTCTTTTCTGCAGCCAGTTCAAGTAATTTCTTATAATCCTTTATCACTTCTTCATTTACAAATCTTACATTTCTGTCCAGAATACTTTTAACTTCATTATTGACTTCAAAAGCATCAAGTTTCTTCAGTTTTCCCAGAGTTTCCATAACATACTGGGAAATATACCTGCTGCTTCTGCCGCTTATAAACCAGGGGAAGCCACCGTCTGGATTTTGATGTGATTTGAGTTTTGAGACAAAACTTCGTTCATCATTCTTAACCTGATTGAGGTCAAAAAGCAGTGCGATATTTCTTTTTTGCTCTTCATCATCTATTGCATCCAGTACCCACGGTGTTTCTTCTAGAAGTATATTTTTCAATTCCTGGTTTTTCCTGAGCGAACTCATTAAAGCATCTTTGTTGATATCGTTTCCTGATCTTTGCCATTTTTCGAATACTCTCTTAATCTGGGGGTTTTCATCGGTGATCTTTTTTGCGAGCATATTAGAAAATAAAGCATCTGTCAGGGATATAGTATTTTCACATTTCACATCTTTCAGGTAGGGCAGGGATTGTATACAAATCCAAACCGGATGAGAAGTGGACTCTAAGGTATAATTTAAATTCTTAAGATCTTTTCCGGCTGAATTTTTCAGGCTTTGCAGGGTAAAAGACCGTGTTTCATTACCGCGTACCCACAATGGAAGTGATTCAGTGACTATTTTTTGATTAGTCAGTACAGGTAGAAAACCTTCTTCAGCGTCGCTGTATTCACCTGATTTGGCATAAAATCTGTAGATTATCAGTTCGGGAATGTCTTTGTCAAAATTCATATTCCAGCTTATGACTGATGAATTCTTGCCTCCTATGCTGAATGTTTTGGTATTTGCCTCTGTCAGGATGATTTTGTCGACAGGCTGCATATTGGCAGCATCGAACAATTCGACCCACCCACTTCCTGTCAAGAGTCTATCTGTGAGGTTTTCGATTTTTACATTGAATTTCAGTTGATCTCCCTTGCGTACAAACCTAGGATTATTGGGAGTGACCATCAGGTCTTTTTGTGTGATGACCTCTTTTTCATCGTAAGCAAACTTCAGGTCTTTCGTATGTGAAAACAACCTCAGTTTCCATTTGGTAAGCGCTTCATTCATTTTAAATGCAAGAATGAAATTGCCTTTCTCGTCAGTGCGAATTTCAGGGAAAAAGAATACAGTCTCATTGAGGTTTGATCTTAGCTGAATACGGGTTTTATCGGTTTCCGGAGCTTTTTCTGTCATTTTTACTTCTATTGCATCAGGAGACTGATCAAATTGTTTTGCTCCTCCGTTTCTTGGAGGAGGAGGCATGCTTTCAGCTTCCATTGGTTCAGATTCGGGAACTCCGGCACCAGACACTCTCCCCTTTTTAAACATTGCACCGTCATCTATTGAGCTTCTTAAAACCATATCAGATGCATAATACTGATCATAAACACTGAATCCAAACCAGTTGATGTTCCTGTAAGATTTGTAAGAATCAGGATAAAATCTGTCATAATAATTGTCAGGGTAAAGCATTATGGATTGAGACTGATTGAATCCGTAACTATAAGCCGGTCTGTGATAAACTCCCGGATAATTTATCGTTTTATTCCAGTCTGTTTTGTATATTTTATCAAGAGAAGCATCATACATACCTGCGAGTATCTCTGTAACAAATGTTTCTGCTTTTTCACCTTTTACTTTTATTCTCCACTCTTCATTCTGTCCCGGTGATAATTTGCTCCTGAAAGTGAGATATTCAAAACTTAGCTCCTTGTTTGACCAGGGAATGCTGACATAAGCAGTATTATCATAATATCGGTTGTTGAATATAAATGAACTTGCAATAATCACTCCTCCCCTATGGTCTTCATTCAAATTTATCTTTTTATCTGATGATCTTTTAAGAGTTAACCAGTTTTTGTCGACTATCTCCATATTCCTTTTCCATACCGAATAATATACATTGAGGCTTTCTGGTAAGCTTTGCCATTTTATCAGGGCAGAAGATGGAATATCATATTCACTCTTATCTGTCTCTGTTAAAAGTATTTCATTAAAAGGATTCTTTTTATCTGAATAAACTGACACATATTTGTCCTGTACTATCTTTTTGCCGCTGTCATCATCAAATTCCAAAAGTATTTTATATTCACCATCACTTAATATTTGTGGATATGAATCAGTAGTCGCAGTATTAAAGTCAAATTCTTTAGATTTAATATCAGTTTCCCAGTATTTTTTATCATCATCATTTTTGTAGGCATAATCAGGATATTGCCTGTAAAATTCTTCACGCGAAAGCATAAAAGTATCGGGTTTATCCCAGTATCTGTCTCTGAAAATGGATTTTGGTTCTTTCAGTTTAAATATTGAGATCCTGCCTTTGGCTGCAGTTTTTTGTCCGCTGTTGTTGGTAGCTGAGATCAATATTTTCAACTCTTTTTCTTTCCTGGTCTTTTCCGGTACTTCCAGGTTTATATTTACCACAGTTGTATAAGCATTTATGCTTTTTGAACCGGAATGTGTTTCTCCTGAAATATCAACCACATCTGCACTTATTTCAAAGTTGAAATGAGGGAAATACGAATCCAGATTAAGGTCTGAAGCAAACAATTCGACAGGTACCTCAAAATTTCCGTTTTCATCGCTCATCATAGTACCGTGAGCGATTTCAAGGTCACTGTTTCTTAGGTAAGGAATTCTATAGCCATAGTAATACGGGAAAAACACTTTTCTTTTTACAGTATAGTTAACCCTGGCATTTTGCAGGGGGAATCCTGCGAAGGTCTGTGCGAGACCTTTCACTTTGATTATATCACCAAGCTTATAGTTTTCCTTGTAATCTTCAAAGCTCACTTCAAACTTAGGCCTTTTATATTCCTCTACTTTAAAGGAGTAGTAGGCATTTGTTGTCATTTCATTCAGAAACATAGATCCTGTTAAACCTGATTGGGGAATGGTGAAACTACCGTTGAAAGTTCCGAAATCATTTGTGGAAGTAGTTATTTCATTTACCTTCTGATGATTTGCATCCAGAAACTGAACTCTCACATCTTTCTTGTTTTTAACAATTGATGGGATGTCTTCATGATTGTAGGAGATCATTAAACCCTTATAATAAATGGTTTGGCCGGGTCTGTAGATTGACCTGTCAGTAAAAAATATAACAGAGGTTCTTTCCTGTGAATTTCCGAACTTTTCAGTATATATATTATCTCTCAGATTTAAAAAATCAAAGTCTTTTGAAACCGCAATTTCATAACTATTATAACTGTTATCCTGATTGATTTTTACAAAACCTTCCCTATTTGTTAATGTTTCACTGAAAAGTATCCTCTCGTTTATTCTATTCATGTCATTCCATCTGTATTCAAAGAGTGCAACTTTAGCATTTTCAACCGGAGCACCTGATTTTCGGTTCAATACAAACACATATGAGCCTGATTTTTCATTTTTAACCCAGTATGCAAGATTAGAAACATGAAATACCTGATAGGAAAATAGTCCTTTTTTTCTTTGGAAACCGGGATTATCGGAAGTGATCAGAATGTAGGTACCTAAGTTCAAAGGATCAATTCCTGACTCCACACTGTGATTTCTGTAATCTCCTTCATCGGGCAGATTCACTTCCCAGGTTTTCAATGAGGGAATTGAGTTAAGAAACACATCCTGGTCTTTAGGCATTTTATTCAGTTCTTCGATCTCAGATTCGCTGACTTTAAGAATTTTCTGATGAATGCTTTTAAGATTCTTAAAACGTATCTCTGCCAAAAGCTTTTCATCAGGCAGGTTGACTGTTTCCACAGAACAGTTGAGAGTTTTTTCAAGTATCTGCATTTTCAGTGCTTTGCATTGATCAGCACCCATAGATCCCGGATAATTGTTTTCTGCCTTATTGCACAACTCAAGAGCTTCTTTGATCTTCCATTTATTTTGTTCAGGATTTTCTTCTCCGGACATTTTAAATGATTGTGCAAGCAGAAAATAAGCTTCTGCAGTTTCATTTACACCGGAATATTTTTCTATCAGCGCTTTTAATGAGCTGTTATAAAGTTCATCTCTATCCTGAAGCAAATACTGATTTTTTACAAATTCCAGTCTGTTCAGGGTAATATCAAGAAGTTCAGAAGTATCTTTGTTTTCATAACTGTTTTTCTCAAGATCCCGGAACAGCAGCAATGTTTTGAATTTTGGATCATCTGTTGTTTTAGATTCCATTTTAAAATTAATAAATGATTCAGGAGTCTTGAAGTAATCCTTTTTATCTATCTTGAAAATGCCGGTTGTTTTGGGCAGATAATTCCTGTCATTTTTATAGTGTTCCAATGCTCTTTGTGCCAAAATTTCATAAAGTGACACTCGCATATTTTCGGTTTTTACCGATTCAGTGAAAATGTGCCTGAATTGAGTGTATGGAATGTTTTTCAGGTCTGCATATAACATTGATTCGTCATATAGCTTGTTTGATTCATTGATAAACCTGGCTGCTGACCATGTCTGTATATCGGTATTTGTGTTATCTTGGCTTTCGGTTCTGTCATTTATCTTCCAGATGTTTGCACTCAGAAAATTATCATAAAATTCTGCCAGTATGGATTGAAGAACTGACTTTTCCGGTTGAGCAGCGTCTGATACTTCGCTGATTAACAGTTGCTCAAATTTAACAAGATTATCCTCTTCAAGGTAATTTGAGTATTTTCCTTTGTAGAACAGGGCCTTGATTTTTTGATCGGTGCTTTTATTGATTTTAGCATCAGAATAAATAGAGTCTGTTATTTTCAGGGCTGATTTATACAAACCCTGTTGTTCGAGAGAATCGACTTTTTGCCAATCACTTGTATAATTGGGATCTTTAAAAATTTCATTCATGACTTTTATTTTTGCCGGAGCACATGATAATAATAGGAAACAGATGGAGATAATCGGAAAAACAAGAAAATTTTTCATTTTTTTAACATTTGTATATTTAGATCAAAGATGCAACTTAAACGTTAATAGTTGTGATTAAATTTAACAGGAAGTGTTAAATAATTTTTTTAAATTACAGTCCTGAAGTTTGTGTAAAAAGTAATTCAGAGAAGTGGAATGCAGGGATAAGACATTTCTTTTTTTATATCAAAGCAGTTACTGATTTTCATTTCTTAAAGCCGGATAGTTTTTTTCATGTACAGTTATCCCAATTCACTCAATTGAGCCAGTTTTGTTTGATTTAGAATAGTCAATTTATTGTTGTTGATTTCAATGATTTTTTCGCTGCAAAGATCCTTCAGAACTCTGACAGCTGTATCTTTTGACATTCCGGTCATTTCAGCAATATCCTGAAATGAAATTGTAAGATCCATTGGGTTAGTCTGATAAATATATGAATGCAGGTATAGCAGGTTTTCTGCGATTCGTCCATTTACTTGTTTCTGGGTAATTGAAATAAATTTTTGAAAATAACTTATAGATTTTTTACTGATCATGTGGATCAGGAAGTCAGATAGTTTTGAATTTTTGGAAACTATATCTTTAAATGTTTTAAGGTCGAAAAAACAACAATTAGTTTGTTCAACAGCCTTCAGGGAGAAATGATGCTTATAATCTACATAAGTGCCGGGACCAGAAATAACTGTTGTAGGTTTTATCAGTTCCAGAATAAAATTTTTATGATTGATACCTTCTATATATGCTTTGGCCAGACCACCGGTAATTGAAACAATTTGTGTGGTTTTTGTGCCCTGTTTATAAATTACTTCATCAGGTTTGAACGTAACTTCAAACCGCGTTTCCTGAATCATTTCAAGCTCCTTCTTTGACATTAATTCAAATAGGGGAGATTTATTAAAACAGTTTACACATGTTACAAACTGACAATTTTCATACATTAGGTATCTTTTTGACGCAATAAATTAAACACAAATATGGGAATAAAGTTGAATTTGCATAAAAATATGCGAAAATATTCTTAATATTTAACGATTTAAAATTAAAAAATGTCGATTTAAATACTCTTTTGAGCGATTTAAATCAAAAAAAGACGATTTGAATTTATTATTTTATGATCAAATAATCATTATAACACGCTGAATTTCAGTTTAATTCCGATGTGAAAATTGTCGGTTTGCTAACCAGATCCATTTGATGAGTCTATCTTTGCATCAAATTAGGAAACAGATTTAATAATCAAATAAATCTTTTAAGAAAATCACATAAATACAGTAAAAATTAAATTATAATTAATGAAACATAAAATAATTCTCTTATATATTCTTGCATTCAGCTTTATTTCAGCATATACTTTTGGTCAGATAAAATATGAAACAGTCAAAAGTGTAAATTTCACTGTAAATGGTACTTCTACTTTACATGACTGGGAGATGAAAGGATCTGGCGGTAAATGTTCTGCAATATTGGATTTTGATAGTCCTGGTAAGTTATCTGGTTTAAAAGATGTTAGCTTTTCTTTTCCTGCAAAACTTTTAAAAAGTGGAAAAGATGCAATGGATGGAAATGCTTACAAAGCTTTGAAAACGGATAAACACCCAAATATTACCGGAAGTTTTTCAAATGCAAAAGCAACTACAACAGATAATATAAATTATAAGATCATTGCTACTATTAAACTGCAGATTGCAGGATTTACTAAAGATGTTCCAGTTTCAGCAGATGGCAAATTAAATAAAGACGGAAGCCTTACCATAAAAGGTGAGAAAAAGATCGACATGAAGGAATTCAAAGTAGATCCGCCTTCATTTATGTTTGGTTCTGTTAAAACAGGAAAGGACATAGTTGTAAAATTTGATTTGACATTAACTAAATAATATTTAATAACCTATTTAAAAATTTCGAACATGAAAATTCTTACAAATTTATTTATTTTATTTGCACTAATTCTTAGCACGGGCATTTCTGCTCAGGTGCAATTCTCAAGGGAGACCAATCAGAAAGGTGTGAATGTTTTTGAACCTTCAAAGGCAGATGAAACTCCATTTGATGGCTTTAAACTAAAGATTGGTGGTGGTTTTACTCAGGGATTTCAAATGCTGAGTCACGAAAACGTAGACACATCAAAAGCAAAGAAAAATGCTTTGTACAAATTGGGAAGTGGTTTTAATCTGGCAGCAGCTAATTTGAATTTTGATCTTCAGGTTGCAGATGGTATCAGAGTTTATCTCGAAAATTACATGGCTGCAAGGCATCACAATGAATTCTGGGTAAAGGGAGGATACATTCAAGTGGATAAACTTCCTATGTTTGGAAATCCTGATTGGTTTTCCAAGTATTTCAGAGTGAAATTGGGGCATATGGAGATTAATTATGGCGATAACCATTTCAGAAGGTCAGATGGAGGTAACACAATATTCAATCCTTTTGTTGAAAACACAATTGTTGATCAGTTCGCAACAGAAATTGGTGGTGAATTGTATGCTTATCCAATTGATGGATTGATGGTCATGGTAGGGTTGACAAATGGATTGATCAGAAACAACATAAGAGACTATGATGCAAATCCTGTAATTGGTACAGGAAAAACAGATTCTATCAAAACAAAAAGCCCTTCAATACTTTTCAAAGCTGCTTATGATAAACAATTTACAGAAAAACTCAGATTCAGATTAAGTGCTTCTCTTTATACCAATTCTTCTTCACCAGGTTTGACGCTCTACAGTGGAGACAGAACAGGATCAAATTATTTCGGAGCATTAGAAGCTGCAGCGTGGGCAAACAGTACTGTTGATTTTACATCTGGTAGATTTAATCCTGGATTTTCAAATTCTATTACAGCGATTTGTATCAATCCTTTCGTGAAATTTGGAGGGTTGGAAGTTTTTGGAACTTATGAGACTACCAAAGGTAAAGCTGTCAATGAAAAACCAGGTGACGAAAGGAGTATGACTCAGATATCAGGAGAAGCGGTTTACAGGTTTTTAGCCAATGAACAATTATTTGTTGGATTCAGGTATAATACAGTATCTGCTGGTTTAGTAGGTTATACTGAAGATGTAAAAATAAACAGAATGGCTTTTTCTGCCGGCTGGTATCCAATTAAAAATTTATTGCTAAAAGGAGAATATGTTAATCAGGCATATGATGGTTTCAAAGGAACCGATATTAGAAATGAAGGTAAATTCAGCGGTTTGGTTGTTCAGGCTGTCGTAGGATTCTAAGATATATTTTCGTGATTAAATACTTTGAGTTATTAAGGGGTAGGTCAGATAAAAATTTGATCTGCCCCATAATAAAAAAACAAAAAGATTAATAAAATGATAAATGTTTCTTTCACATATTTAATTTTAACATTTGCATTGCTTTTTTCAACAAAAGAAGATATGCCCGTAAGTGAAATATGGGATATAGACCAATCCAGTTCAATGATTGTGTTAGGGGAAACAAATGTAAATTCATTTGAATGTGCCCTGGGTTCATATGACTGGAGCAATAATCTTGTTTGCTACAGATCAGAAAATTCAAATTCAAAAAATCATCTGATCTTTTGTGATTTTGAGATTCCCGTCAAGTCTTTTGATTGCGGAATGAATCTCATAACAAAAGATCTACGAAAAACACTTAAAAGTGATCAGCACCCATTTATGAATATCCGTCTTAAAGAGATGTCTGATTTGATTTCCAATGTCAGGAATGGAGAAAATATCGATACAAAAACAGATATTACACTGACAGGAGTAAAAAAACAAAGCTCAATAAAATTCAAAGTCACAAAGACAGACAATAATTATATTTCCCTCGAAGGTAAAAAAACTATACAGCTTTCAGATTATAAATTAACCCCTCCTTCAAGGTTTTTAGGATCTGTCCAGGTTAAAGATGAACTGACCGTAAGCATAAAGATGAAACTCAGAAGAGTTCATTCCTGACTGCTTCATACACACCCTAAGTTATCACATAATTTCTAAGTTTTGCCAAAAAATAGCATAAAAGAGTTTAGGTACTAAATATATTCTTTGCTGACCAAAAGTAAAGTCACCCTTTCTCCAGTGTCAAGGTTAAAAGGACTAGGATAAACTCGCTGAATCCTCACCCTAAATCCCACTTATTTTTATAAATAAAAATCTACTAAACACCTTTTCTCCAAAAAGGATAGGGACTTTATTTTAGTCATTCTTTCGGAGCACTAAAGAAAATTGATGGTTTTTATCGGTAAAGTACTCCCCTTATACTTTAAACTTAGGTAGCAAAATGAAAAGGCAAGCATTTGAAAGGAGAAGGGCCGGGGTATTATGATAAACTCACAACTGTCTAGTCCTAATATAGATTGACAAAAAATACACGAAAAGAGTTTAGGTACTAAAATTTAATTCCTTTATGAAAAGTGAATATGTTAAAGTGTATGGATTATTTGATTATGTGGATTATTAAATTGTATATTTGTATTGTAAATCAATGTTCTTTTAGAAAATTGGTAATCATTTTATAATTTTAAAACAAAAAATCAACGATCATGATTAAAGAATTAAAAAACTTTCTGATGAAAGGCAATGTACTCGATCTAGCTGTCGCAGTAATAGTTGCCGGAGCATTTGGTGCCGTAGTAACATCTTTTACTGCAGATATCGTAATGCCACCTTTAGGTCTCCTTGTTGGAGGAATTGACTTTTCGGATTTAAAAATAGTTCTGAAAGAAGCAACCAATGATGGCACAGTTACAGTGCCGGAAGTTGCTATCAATTATGGTAGATTCTTAAAATTTATCATTGACTTCATAATTATTGCAATTGTGCTATTCTTTTTAGTTAAAGCGTATAACAAAGCTACTAAAGCATTTAAAAAGGAAGAAGAAACTGCTTCAGCTCCTGCTGGTCCAAGTGATAACGACCTGTTAAAAGAGATCAGGGATTTGTTGAAGAAGTAAAATTATTGATAAATAGATTTAAAGGCAATTCAGGGCAACATACTATGAATTGCTTTTTCTATGTTAATGAATTGCTTTTTAGTAATTTGGATTTGGGATAGCAAAAAAATTATTTTTATACATGATTGTTCTTTAATTCATTTTATTGCTTTATATTTGTTATCATTTTTTCACAAATAAATCTAAATATCATGTCTTTAAAATTAACTACATTTTCAAAATTATTGATCGCTTTGGTTGTTATGGTTATACTGTTCTTTGTTTTAAGAAAATATATACCTCAATCTGGCGAAAACAGCATTGCTGAAACCACAGAAACAACTTCTACCGCTTCAGGATCGCAGGAAGTAAACCAGCCAATTTCCCAAAGTATACAAAATGAGGCCAGTACCAAAAAACTTTTTGAATACACAGCCCCAATACCGGGAAATGGTAAGTTGAAGGGTGTTGTTGAACTTGGGGCAGCCGGGTTCAATAGTTTCATAGTAAATATGGATAAAAGTAAAGTTTGGGAACTGAAAAAAGCCGAATGGGGCAATAGTCTTGTTTATGACAATATGGCATCAAGTTCAGATATCAGAGAAGGTCTGAAAAAATATATAAGCAAAATACTTGATTATGGTGTTTCGGGAAAAGACATACATTTTGTTGTCAGTTCAGGTGCTCAGAAAATAGAATCCACACAAAAGATCATCAATGAGTTGAAAAATATGGGTTATGTTGTCAATAAAGTTACACCTGAGCAGGAAGCAAAATATGCTTTAAAATCTGTATTGCCGGAGAAATTTTTCGGAAATGCATTTGTGGTAGATATCGGGTCAGGAAACACTAAATTATCCTGGATTGACAGTAATGGCAGGCCGAAAGGAATAGATACATACGGTGCAAAATATTATGCTGACAATTTGGAAGATAAATTTGTTTACAATGATGTTCTAGGTAAAGCAAAACAAATTCCCAAAGAAAGAACTACCACATGCTTTATCATTGGAGGGGTTCCGTTTGACATGGCAAAGCAGGTAAGAAACGAGAAAGAAAGATATACTGTTATCAAAAATCCTGATTTCTACAAAGCCGATGGTGCTAAGATGAAATCCGGACTTAATATATACAAATCGGTAAAAGATGCGACAGGATGTGAATTATTTGTGTTTGACTGGGATGCAAATTTTACTATTGGGTTCTTACTGGGATTGAATTGATTTATTTCCGGTATAAAGTATTTTAATTTCAACACGCTGGTTTTTTTTACGACCTTCAGGAGTATTGTCGGAAGCAAGTGGTTTTAATTTACCATAACCCCTGTATTTGATCCTGAAAGTTGGGATACCTTTTTTGTATAGATACTCAGCTACATTTTTTGCCCTTTCAGTAGAAAGCTTATTGCAGTAATCCTCATCGGGTACACTATTGGTATGTCCACCGATTTCAATGATGACATTCGGATTTTCATCCAGAAAAGTGTGTATTTCGTTTAGAACTTCAAAAGATTCAGGTTTTATATTAGAACTGTCAGCTTCAAAAAAGAGTTTTTCTATCCGTATGGTTTGTCCTATCAGTATTTTATCTTTTTCAAGACCTTTTAATATTTTATCTTTTTTCTCGGGTTTTATTTCTTTTTTTCGATTTGTAAAAACCGAATCATCAGCTTTTTTATTATTAATAGTCAGGGCCGGCTTTTTAATAGCAGTTGGTGCCGGTTTTTTGACAACTTCAGCTTTCTTTAGAACTTCATTTCCCGGTTTTTTAACCTCGACTTTAGCCAATTCTTTAGCGTCGGGACAAGGTATCTCAATAATATCTGATGCTTTATCCAGCAGAATATTACCATTATATGGAACTAAAACAGGTGTTTTATAAAATGCTTCAAACATGATATATGGGTAATCTCTTGAAGGCTTAAATTTAAAATTGTATTGCCTCCAGTCTGAATGGTCTACTAAGACTGATTCAGCCAGCAATTGTGTCTTATTACAATTGGAAGTACTACCCCAAATCCTTAATTTTACAGCTTTATTAAAATTCTTTTTTGATTTGTCTAAACCCACAGCATCTATATTGCTTAAGTAAATGTCGGATTTAGCAAGATAAATACTGAATTTATAACATCTGTTTGCTTTGAGGGGAGATTCCAGTTGTTGTGAAATCATTTCATAAGTTTCCCTGAGCTCTCTAGTCACCATGCCAACATAAGTATTACCATCAAAAGTACTGTGTTTGACATCAAAATAATTAGACACAGAAGAATGGATATCTGGAGCTGTTTCATCCGGAAAAAAATTAGGAGCACAATCTGTCCAATCCTGAAGGTAGAAATATCCATCTGTTCCGGCAGCATCAGCACCTTCAAAAGACGGATTTTTTAGCTTGATTGTCTTTGCCTGACTGTACACGGACGTACAGCCAAGTGTAAATAAAACAAATATGTTGATGATCAGTTTCATAATTATAAATACAGGATTAATAACTTAATACCAATAAAATTGTTTTATTTAACAAGAAAAAAAATTTGAGATTAACATATGGACATTTAACTGTTTTACTTACAAATTATTATGTTCTAAAGTATTTTAATTTTAAATACTGATTTCTGATAGTATTTTTGCAGGTATAGTATCAACTTTACCTTCGATATCAAATCAAAATTATTAAATTTGTAATTTCAAAATTGGATACTATTGAAAAACATATTATTAATATTTTTTTTATCGATTTCTTTCTACATTAATGCTCAGATAATTATTGATGAGGATTTGAATGACTGGAATCTGATACAGGAGAAAGTAACCGACCCAGCGAATGATGGAAGCGGAAGTATTGATTTTACTGAATTTAAAAGTACCAATGATTCAGAATACTTGTATCTAAAATTTAATACAGGCAAAGAATTAAATCTTCAGGATAACAGCAAAATAGTTTTATACATCGATATTGATAATAATACTGGTACCGGAATGACCATTAATGGAATTGGTGCAGATATCAGCTATGATTTCGGACAAAGGACGGGTTATTATCACAGAAATTCTTCGGTTTATGATTTTTATCACGATGATTGCGGATTAATATCTTTGCCAACAGTCACATCCGATATATTTGAAATGGCAATAGAAAGAAAGTTTAATGCAGGGAATTATCTTGTAATATTTGGCAATAAAATAAGGATAACATTTATTTATAATGTATCTGGTGGTGACATGATTCCAGATCAGAGCGGAGCTTATTTATATCAGATGAATGATACCAAATATATACCTCATGCTTTTAAAATAGATAAATACGATCAGGGTCATTTGCGAATAATGTCTTATAATGTAAAACAAGATGGTAATTTTGAAGATGAGCCTCCATATAAAAGAAAAATAAAAGCGACACAAGCTGATATTCTCTGTTTTCAGGAAATATATAATCATAGTTCCGGTGAAATGAACAATAAAATTAAAAGCTATTTTGGTGGCAATTGGTATGATGCAAAAATTGGAACTGATATAATTATTGTCAGTAAGTATCCTATCATTAAATTTGATGCAATTGGAGGTAATGGTGCATTTTTGATAAATTATAATGGAATTGAAATTCTTATCATTAATGTGCATTTATATTGTTGTGATAATGACAGTGACCGGCAAACCGAAACAGACGAGATCATGCAATTCATCAGGAATGCTAAAAATCAAACAGGTTCAATCACTATTAAAAAAAATACTCCGATAATAATCACAGGCGACACTAATTTTGTCGGATTAAAACAACAGCGCAAGACGCTGTTGCAGGGCGATATAGTCAATGAATCAAAATATGGTAAGGATTTTTTGCCAGACTGGGACAATACATATTTTGAAGATGCAAAACCATTGACAACCGGATATCCCGGTTCATATACCTGGAAATCCAATTTTTCATCCTATCCGGCCGGAAGGATAGACTACTTTATATATTCGGGATCGGTCCTTAAGCTTGAAAATTCATATGTATTATGCACTGACCTTCTCGAAAGAGATATCCTTGATCAGTTTCAGCTCAACAATGAAGATTCATATAATGCATCAGATCATTTACCCATAGTAGCTGATTTCAGTATCAAGGACATTTCCCCGACTTATGATTTTTCTGAGATGGAGAATTTCATCAATATGTATCCCAATCCGGCTTCAGGTCATATTAACATTGAGTATTATAGTGAAAACACAGAAAACATAGAAATAGTGATTTATAGTCAGATTGGTGAAAAAATCAAGAAAGAAATTGTGAGGAAAAAGTCTGGCCTGGATAATCATTTCCTCGATATTTCCGATCTTCCTTCAGGGCTTTATAATACAGTTTTTTATAGCAATAGTTCGAAAATTGCTGAGTCTAAGAAGTTTGTCAAAAACTGATTTGGATCATTGTGTTGAAATAAAAAAAAGCCCTCATTTCTGAGAGCTTTTTTTATAGCATGCAGAAAAGCTTACTTCTCTGATTTTATAGCTGATTGAGCAGCAGCCAGCCTTGCAATAGGTACTCTGAATGGTGAGCATGAAACATAATTCAAACCCATTGCATTGCAGAATTCTACAGATGCAGGATCACCGCCCTGTTCTCCGCAGATACCAACTTTAAGATTGTTTCTGGTAGCCCTGCCTTTTTTCACTGCCATTTCAATAAGTTGCCCTACTCCTTCCTGATCGATAGTCTGGAATGGATCTGCAGCAATGATCTTATTGTCAAGATAATCATGCATAAATCCGCTTACGTCATCCCTGCTGAATCCAAATGTCATCTGTGTCCGGTCATTTGTTCCGAAGGAGAAGAATTCTGCTGTTTGTGCCATTTTATCTCCGAGCAGACAGGCTCTAGGGATTTCTATCATTGTACCGTAGAGACATTTTATCTCTGACATGCCAAATTTATTTTCGACTTCCTTTTTAACTCTGTCAAATATTAGCTTTGAAAAGTTTAATTCATTGACATCACTTGTTACAGGAACCATAATTTCAGGCAAAGGATGCTTCCCTTCATTGATCAATTCTGCAGAAGCTTCGAATAAAGCACGGAATTGCATTTCTGTAATAGCTGGATAAGTAATTCCCAGCCTTACTCCCCTGTGACCCATCATCGGATTGGTCTCGTGAAGTTTATCAACTCTCTTGGCAACTTCTTCAGCTGAAATTCCAATGGCTTTAGCGATTTCTACTTGTTTTTCGTGAGTTTGAGGTGCAAATTCATGTAATGGTGGATCCAATAATCTGAAAGTTACAGGTAGTCCGTCCATAACAGCCATTGTGCCTTTCATGTCACGCTTAACGTATGGGAACAGTTCATTTATAGCCTCCAGTCTCTCTTTTTCTGTTGAGCTCAGTATCATTTTTCTCAAAACGAATAATGGTTCATCTGCTCCTTTACCATAAAACATATGTTCTGTCCTGAAAAGTCCGATTCCTTCTGCACCATAATCACGGGCTGTTTTAGCATCTTCAGGTGTATCTGCATTTGTGCGAACTCCCATTTTACGATATTTATCTGCAATGCTCATAAACTCTTTGAATCTTGGATTTTCGGTAGCATCCATTAAATCAAGTTCTTTATTGTAAACATGGCCTTTAGTACCGTTCATCGTAATAACATCACCTTCTTTTAATGTAATGCCACTACTTTTTATCACAGCTGTTTTAGCTTCTTCATTTACTTCCATTGAACCTGCTCCGACTATGCAGCATTTTCCCCATCCACGTGCAACAAGTGCAGCATGTGAAGTCATACCACCCAAAGCGGTGAGAATTCCATCAGAAACCCTCATTCCCTCTACATCTTCAGGATTTGTTTCTTTTCTGACAAGTATTACTTTTTCACCTTTTCTTGTCCAGGCAACTGCATCTTCGGCAGTAAATACAATTTTTCCTACGGCGGCACCTGGTCCGGCCGGAAGGCCTTTTACGATTGGAGTTGCCAGTTTCTCTGAAGCCGGATCTACAATCGGATGCAGAAGTTCATCAAGCTGATCAGGGTTAACTCTCATTACAAGCGTTTTTTCATTAATCATACCTTCTTTGAGCATATCCATGGCCATATTAAGTGCTGCAGTACCAGTTCTTTTTCCAACTCTGCACTGTAGCATATAAAGAGTTCCATCTTGAACAGTAAATTCAATGTCAAGCATATCTTTAAATGTCACTTCAAGTTTTGTTCTGATATCATCGAGTTCCTTGTAAATAACAGGATAAAGATCCTGCATTGAATGAAGGTGTTTATTTTGTTCGTTTTTGGTGTCGTTGTTTAGCGGACTTGGAGTTCTTATACCGGCAACAACATCTTCTCCCTGTGCATTTATAAGCCATTCACCATAGAATAGATTTTCTCCGGTAGCCGGATTTCTTGTGAATGCAACTCCGGTAGCTGAAGATTCACCCATATTTCCAAATACCATAGCCTGAACATTTACTGCAGTACCCCACTCATCAGGAATACCTTCTATTCTTCTGTATGAAACAGCTTTTTTCCCGTTCCAGCTTTTAAAAACAGCTTTAATACCTCCTTCAAGCTGAGCTTTTGCATCATCGGGGAATTCTGAACCTAAAACTGATTTTACTTTTTTCTTGAATTCTTCTGATAAAAATTTAAGGTCTTCAGTTGTCAGTTCAGTATCAGAATGAAATCCTTTGGAATGTTTGTATTCTTCAAGCATTTCGTCAAGTTGTCTTCTGATGTTTTTTTCAAGGCCTTCTGCTTTATCCATTACAACATCAGCATACATCATTATAAGTCTGCGATAGGAATCATAGACAAAACGTGGATTATTTGTTTTTTTGATCAAACCCGGAATAGTTTTAGAGCTCAAACCAATATTAAGAACAGTGTCCATCATACCGGGCATAGAACTTCTGGCTCCTGACCTGCAGGACATAAGAAGAGCATTCTCCGGATCACCGAATTTCATGCCCATAGCTTCTTCCACAAATTCCATTCCTTTCCAGACTTCTTCCATTAATCCATCAGGTAATTGGTTGTTATTTGCATAATACTCATTGCAGGTATCTGTTGTAATAGTAAGACCTGCAGGAACAGGTAATTCCAATAAGCACATCTCAGCAAGATTTGCTCCTTTTCCGCCGAGCAGATTTTTCATTGTGCTGTCACCTTCGGCTTTTTTGTTCCCGAAAGTATAAACTCTTTTTTTATTCATGATTAATTTTGTTTTCGATTAAAAATAAGCCGGCAAATTTAGTGAATTATTTGCTATCCAGCTATATAAAATTCCATTTAGTTAATATTGTAAAAAAATCCCCCATTTAAGTCATATCAATGTACTTAAATGAGGGATATTAATAAAAATTTAATATTATACCTCTCTTTCAACGTAGAATACATTAATATCTACGCTGGTAAAAGTAAAATCTCTGGATTTGAACATCTGAACCATAGTGTCATTTGCTTTCATTACAGAAGCATATATTTTCTTGAGTCCTTGTCTTTTCGCAACTTCAAGGATCTTGTCCATTAAGTGTGCTCCGACACCTTTGCCCTGCCACGGGTCAGCTACAACAATAGCAAACTCAGCAGTGTGATTTTCAAGATCGCTTACAATTCTGGATACACCTATCATTTGTGTTTTACCATCGACAGTGATTTCGCCTATGAGAGCCATTTCCCTGTTATAGTCAATCTGTGTAAATCTGGTTAGCATATCATGTGTAATGTCTTTGATATAACCAAAAAATCTGAAATAAAGGGTTTGTTTAGAAAAGTTGGCAAACATTTCCTTCTCATTCGGCTCATCTTCCGGTTTGATTGGCCTGATCAAAACATCGGTATCATCCAGTAGTTTTACATGATATGTATATTCAGCAGGATAAGGTGCTATCATAAGGTGGTCATAAGCCTGAACTTTGTTTGCTATAGCTTCTTCATCCAAAACTATTTTGGCATCCAGTACTACTCCAGAGTGTTCATCAACAGCAAATGGATTTATGTCAATTTCCAGTATTTCAGGGAAATCCATTATCAGGTAAGCAAATTTATATAGCAGAAACTGAATCGATTTGATATCAACTCCCTTCATCCCACGGTAACCTGCCAGCAATTTGTATATCTTGGTGTTTTCGATAAGTCTCTGAGCTAGTGCCATATTAAGAGGGGGTAATGCAACATTGAGGTCTTTAAATACTTCTACTGCAACACCACCCATTCCAAAAATTATAATCGGACCAAAAATAGGATCTTTTTTGGATCCAATGATGAGTTCATATTTCTTATCAACCATCTCCTCTATCATTACACCATGAATGTCAGCATCCGGTTTATAAACTTTTGCAGATGCAACAATTTTCCTGTATTTTTTTATAGCTTCTTCCTTTGACTGAATGTTCAGAGCTACTCCACCTGCATCTGTTTTATGTAAAATATCAGGAGAAGCAATTTTCATAACTAAAGGAAAACCTATTCTTTCTGAAATTTCACCTGCTTCTTCTTCTGTGGTGGCAAGTTCAAACTGAGTTACTGGAATCTGATAATTTCTGAGAACCTCTTTGGCTTCAGTTTCATTGAGAATATATCTGTTTTCTTTTACCAGATTATTAAATAATTCTCTTGTTTTATCTTTTTCTGGTGCAAATTGTGAAGGGATATTAGCCGGGGTCTGGTATAAAAGATCGATATTTTTAGTATATTTAACCATGTCCATAAAGGTTGTAATTGCCTTTTCCGGAACTACAAAAGTCGGTATTTTGCCCTGGTCCAAAATTTCCTGACCAGCTTTTATATCTGCACTGCCCATCCAGCTTGCCAATATGGTTTTAGAATATTTCTTCGATATTCTTACGACCTCTTTAGCAATGGAAACAGGGTCAGTCATTGATTGGGGGGTTAAAATAACAAGAATTGCATCAACATTATTTTCCTGTATCAAAACTTCAAGAGCACCTCCATATTCAACTTCAGATGCATCTCCCAAAACATCAATAGGATTATTATGACTCCACATCGGAGGCAATATCTTATTAAGATCCCTGATAGCATCGTCCGATAACGGAGCTAATTGTCCTCCAAGTTTAACCAATAAGTCAGTAGCTAATACTCCCGGACCACCTGCATTTGTAACAATAGCAAGTCTGTCACCCTTAGGACGTGGTTGTTTTGACAGAGCCTGTGCACCATTAAAAAGCTGATCAATGGTCTCAACAGAAACCATGCCTGCTCTTTTAAAAGCAGATTCAAAAGCGATATCACTTCCAGCCAGAGTACCTGTATGTGATAAAGCGACTTTGGCACCTGCTTCACTTTTGCCTGCTTTGAGTACCAAGATAGGTTTATTTCTTGAGAATGCCCTTGCAGCGCTAAAGAATCTGCTTGACTTGGTCATTGACTCCATATATATAATGATACTCGAGGTATTTGGGTCTTTGTCGAGATAATCTATCAGATCACCAAAACTGACGTCAATCATTGAGCCAATAGAAATAAAGTGACTGAAACCAACATTTTCGGATACTGACCAGTCAAGGATGGCAGTACATAAAGCACCACTTTGAGAAATAAGAGCTATATTGCCTGGTAATGCCATTTTATTGGCAAAGCTTACATTTAGCTTAATGGAAGGTTTTATAAAACCTAAACAGTTTGGTCCGATAATCGGGATATTGTACTTCTTCGCTGTCTTTTTGATAGAATCGACCATTTTCTTTCCTTCTTCTCCTGCTTCAAGAAATCCTGCAGAAATAATTAAAATCCCACCTACCTTGTATTCACCACACTGTTCAACTATACCGGGAACTGTTGCAGAAGGAGTTGCAATTACTGCAAGATCGATTTCATCTTCGGTATCTTTTAAGGTTTTGTATGCCTTTATGCCAAAAACACTTTTTCTTTTTAAATTGATTGGATAAACCACACCCTGATAACCTGATCCAACCAGATTGTTCATGATTGCATACCCGACACTATCTTCATTGTTAGTTGCTCCAAAAACAGCTACTGTTTTTGGATTAAAAAGTTTTTCCATAATTTAATTTTTATTTTATATATATTTTAACTTTAAATCAAAATTTTATGCAAAAGTCAGATTACATTTATTAAAAGTCAAGTATTATGAATGATTTTGGGGTAATTTAGAAAGAAGCTAATTTCAAAAAATACTTTGTTTTTAATTAAGTGCATCTTGTTAATATAAAACGATTACAATATAAAATAATTATTTCTATTAAAAATAAGATGAATTATATTCTGTAAAACTTTTTAAAGCAAAAAATTTTTTTCCGTTTAAAATATGCTATGCTTTATTAATATGCTTGCAATCAGTTATATATGTTTATATAATTTGATTTTACGTTTTAATAAAAAAGAAAAAAATATAAATATTATTCAAAATTTTATTTTGTACATTTTTTATAGTTGTTAGATTAAAAAAAGCAGAAAAATCAATATTGTCCGGGCATTTTTGTTAAAGCTTAAAAATTCAGATGTCCCGTACCTAACAATAAAGTGTTAAAAAAATTGATTAAAAAAATAAATAGTCATACCTTTGAAATAATTTAAAAACAGAAAAATATTAAATATGCGCTGGCAAAACAGGGAACAAAGTTCAAATTTAGAAGACAGGAGAGGCAGAACAATCAAAAGAGTAGGAGGAGGTATAGGAATAGGAGCTATTTTGATGGCTGTATTTGCTCTTATAATGGGGGAAAATCCGTTAAATGTACTTCAACAATTTTCAAATGAAACAACAGAGCAGGTTGCTTCACCCACAAATAAACAGGAAGAAGCCCTGGCAGATTTCGTAGGTGTTGTCCTGAAAGAGACCGAAACAGTCTGGACAAAATTGTTCAGGGAACAGCTTAAGGAGGAATATGTACAACCAAAGCTGGTATTGTATAGAGGAGAGGATAATACCGGATGCGGATATGCACAATCCACAACAGGACCATTTTATTGTCCTGCAGATCAACGGGTTTATATTGACCTAAGCTTTTATGAAGAATTGCAGACCAGGTTTAAAGCTCCGGGTGATTTTGCGATGGCATATATTATTGCGCATGAAGTAGGTCATCATGTACAATACCTTATGGGTATAACATCACAGGTTGAAAATCAGAGGCAGAGACTAAGTCAGGAAGACGGAAATAAAATGTCAGTTGCTATGGAACTGCAAGCTGATTTTCTTGCAGGTGTGTGGGCACATCATACTCAAAAAATGGCCAATCTTCTTGAAAAGGGTGATATTGAGGAAGCCTTGAATGCAGCAAGTTCAGTTGGAGATGACAGGATACAGATGGAAGCAAGAGGATATGTAGTACCTGATGCTTTCACACATGGGACATCAGCACAAAGGATGTTCTGGTTCAAAAAAGGATTTGAAACCGGAGACCTCAGATATGGAGATACCTTCAAGGAATTGAACCTGTAAATTTTTTATTTAATTGAAAATCAGATAACAAGCAAAAACGCTTAATTCTTAATGATTTTAATTTAGTTGCCTGTATCGAAAAACAGAAGTTTTTTTTTCTCAGGTAATTGAAATTTGATTAACATTGCATAAATTTTAAAACCGTATAAAAGTATTATTTAAGTAAAAGTATAATTATGAAAATTCCATCAGATTTAAAATATACCAAAGATCATGAATGGCTCAGAATCGAAGGTGACACAGGTATTGTAGGAGTTACAGAATTTGCAACTCACGAACTTGGAGAAATTGTATTTGTGGAAGTTGACACAATTGGGGAAGAGTTGCACAAAGAGGATGTTTTTGGTACAGTAGAAGCAGTTAAAACAACATCGGATCTATTTTTACCTGTTAGTGGGAAAATACTGGAATTCAATCCAGAAATAGATGAAAACGAAGGAGATAACCCGGCAGTAATAAATGAAGACCCTTATGGAAAAGGCTGGATAATAAAAATTAATATATCAAATCCGGAAGAAATTGAAGAATTGCTCGATCATGAGGCTTATGAAAAATTAATTTCATAATTTTTTCAGAGCAATACAACTATTTTTATTGTTTTTTCATCTGTAGATTAACTGCATAAAAGTATTGTAGTGAAAAAAATAAGTTTAGCAATAACTTCTCTTTTAATTATTACTTTATCCATAATACCTCAACCTGAAATTGAGACTAAAAGCATATTGCTTTTTGAAGGATCTGATAAAATTATACATTTACTGATGTATGCAGTGCTGATGTTTGTTTGGATAAAAAGCAAAATATTTTTCAGCAACCAATTGATAAGGAATAACTGGTTGTTTTCGGGTTTGTTATATTGCTTAGGCTTAGGTTTGATTTTAGAAATTTTACAATATTGTACTTCTTTTGGAAGAAGTCTTGATTTTTTTGATATAATTGCAAATGCAACCGGCTCACTATTGGTATTTATTATATTTAAGATAAAAAACTTTTGATTATGAATTTTGAATTCACGGTAACACAGGTTTTATTGTATATTATTCTGATTGCAGTAGCTATAATGGCTATTATATTCATATTGAAATATATGCTTAATAATCAGAAAGATTTAAAAACAAAATACGAAGCTAAAAATTTAAATTCTCTGCTTGTTGCCAGGAATAAGTATCCTGAAGTAGATTCATTTAAATTGAGGAACACGGTTTTATTGGCAGGTTTGGTATTTTCTCTTGCTATGGTATTCTTTGCCTTTAACTGGACAACCTATGAAAAGAAGATGGATCTCACGGGATATGACCTTCAGGTAGAAGAGGACATTGAGATGGCTCCTCCGCCTACAAAGGAACCACCTCCGCCTCCACCACCCCCACCCCCACCGGTAATTGAGGCTGTTCCGGACAACCAGATAATAGATGAGGAAGATCAACCTGTATTTGCTTCACAGGATATTACAGAGAATACTCAAGTGGCTGTCCCTGTTGATACAGCACGAAAGGCTCCGCCTCCACCTCCACCTCCACCACCGGAAGATAAAGAGGAAATCTTTGTTATGGCTGAAGATATGCCCAGGTTTCCGGGTTGTGAAGACAAAGGAACAAAGGCAGATAAGGAGCAGTGTGCCAATAATAAGTTAATGGAATATATATACACTAATCTTAAATATCCTGCTATTGCTACAGAAAATGGAATTGAAGGTAGGGTTACAATCAGATTTGTTGTTGACCGTGACGGAAAAGTTGGAGGAGTTGAAATACTCAGGGATATTGGAGGAGGATGCGGTGAAGCTGCGAAGAAAGTTATAGAAGGGATGAATAATATGCCAGACAGATGGTTGCCCGGACGACAGGGAGGAAGAAAAGTAAAGGTTTACTTTACATTGCCTGTTATTTTTAAGCTTAATGGATAATAAATAACATTAAATAACAATAAAGGACATTGCATAAATACAATGTCCTTTATTGTTTATAGAAGTATGTGCCACGATTTTGGGACACCTTTGGCACGAAGTTTATAATTTTATACCCGCAGATTAGGACACCTTTGGTTATTTTATGCCCAGAAATTTATGAGTTTGAAGGCTTAGTCTCCATTTTGGGTTTTTAAGACAAAATTCCAGAGATTTGCTAGTATTATTCTCCAGGTTTTCATCATATTTAGGTTGAAGAAAGAAGTGCTGAAAGTCAAGATCTTGAAATTGTTCAGGAGCAAATCCTGTTTGAGGAAAAACGAATTTTAGTTCATTTCCGGACTTTTGAACAAGTTCAGATCCATATTTTGGACTTACAGTGATCCAGTCTAAATGATCAGGTGCTTTAATCGTTCCATTGGTTTCAACTGCCATAAAATAATCGTGTTTATTTAAATATGACAGCAAATGTTCATCCAGTTGTAAAAGTGGTTCCCCACCTGTAAAGATCAAAAACTTGCAATTTGAACTAAGTGCAATGATTTTTTTCAGTAAATATACAGGAGAATAAATTCCTCCGTTTTCACCATCTGTACCTTTAAAGTCAGTATCACAGAATTTGCAAACAGCATTTTCTCTGTCTTTTTCTGACCCCGACCATAAATTGCATCCAGAAAATCTGATAAAAATGGCAGGTTTTCCCATATTAAAACCTTCTCCCTGTATGGAATAAAAGATGTCCTTTATTTTGTATTTTTTGTCTGTCATACCTGAAGTTAAAGCATTTCAATGACAAATTATAACCATTTCATAGAACTATTTGTTTTCATGTGAATTATTAAAATAAAAAAACCAATCAAATTAATCTGTTTGATTGGTTTTTTTGGTAATCAGAAAGAAATAAAAATCTTCTGAATACACATTATTTATTCGACTCTATGCCAAATCTGTGACCTTCCTAACAGCGAAATTCCCATGTATCCCCTCACGATCAGTGTGTTTTTATCTTTAAGATACATTTTGCAGCTATACACTTTACCATTTGCCGGATCAACGATTTCACCGTCATCATAAACTTTACCATCTTTTTTCATATCCCATACGATATCAATATCCAAAAGACTTTTACCTTTTTTATCACCGGGACAGTCAATACATACTTTAGTAGTAGCGGCAGGCAATAGTTTTATTACCTTTCCAAAGAGCTTGCCATTTTTTTCATATAGTTTAACATGTGATTTTGGTTCTTTAGTCTTATCGTCGATAGTTTTCCAGACACCTAAAACACTTTGTCCTGTAATATTGCCTATAAAAAATAATGCCATAAGCAGAATTGAGAAAAATTTAATTTTAGTCATTGTCAAAGTATTTAAAATTAAAGAATAAAAATTAAGTCAAAAATAGTATTAAATAAATGATATAATCGAATTTTTTTTTAAAAATTATTTTGAAAATCAAAAATACAGGTTTTTAACAATTATTTATGAATTTATTCAGGTTTGTACCGTAAATTGCAAAACTATTCTTCAGAATGGAAAAGAGCCGGCAAATTTTTCTCTTTAATTAACTTCTCCAATTCTTCCATCATTTCAGTGTTATCTTCTAGGAACTGAACAGCAGTCATCCTTCCCTGAGCTATTTTAGTTCCATTGTAGCTGAACCATGAACCGCTTTTTTCTATCATGTTCAGTTCAACTGCAACATCCAGAATTTCACCTGCTTTGGATATTCCCGAACCAAAAATTATATCAAATACTGCGGTTTTAAATGGTGCTGCCATTTTGTTTTTTACAACTTTTACCTTGACAGTATTGCCGATGATATTACCATCCTTATCTTTGAGAGATGTGCCGGATTTTCTGATATCAAGTCTTACAGAAGCATAGAATTTTAAAGCATTACCCCCTGTAGTGGTTTCAGGATTACCAAACATAACACCTATCTTTTCCCTTAACTGGTTTATGAAAATGCAGATACAACCGGTTCTTCCGATTGTGCCGGTAAGTTTCCTTAGAGCCTGAGACATCAGCCTTGCCTGAAGACCCATTTTTGAATCGCCCATTTCTCCTTCTATTTCACTTCGTGGAGTCAGGGCAGCCACTGAATCTATGACAATGATGTCTATAGCTCCTGAACGGATAAGGTTTTCGGTGATTTCCAATGCCTGTTCTCCGTTATCAGGCTGGGAAACGAAAAGATTATCAATATCCACTCCCAATGCGGATGCATAGTTTCTGTCGAAAGCATGCTCAGCATCAATGAAAGCAGCAATTCCACCTTTTTTTTGGGCTTCAGCGATGGCATGAATGGCAAGGGTTGTTTTTCCGGATGATTCGGGACCATAAATCTCAATGACCCTTCCTTTGGGCAAACCTCCGATCCCAAGAGCTATATCCAGTCCCATGGAACCAGTTGGTATGGTATCGACCTTTACTACAGCCTGCTCTCCAAGTTTCATTATTATTCCTTTTCCGTAAGATTTTTCCAGCTTACTTATTGTTAGTTCAAGTGCTTTTAATTTTTCCTTATCTTCTGACATAATAAAATTATTGTTGGTAAATAATATTGATAATAATTATTCAAATATATAAAAAGTTATTGATTAGATAATAAAATGCAAATTTAAATTATTTACAAATATATTAAAAAAAATAAACCTTTAAGACATGCTTAAAGGTTTATTCTTCAATTAGGTAAAATATATTTTTTAAACAGTATATCCCTGACTGAAAAGCAATAAATTTCTCACTACTCTTTCAGACGGTCTGAACAATACTTTTGGTAAAGACCTGTATGCATAGTATAGCCTTAAAAAGGCTTTATTCAACTGTGAATTATTCTCTATTGCATCTTCGATCTCAAATCTTTCTGCAACATCTGTTTCAGCATAAATATATTTTATCAAAGATTCATCGGTGTAAGTTTGATCCATAAGCAATAAAACTGATTAAGAATAAAATAATCTTAATTATAACATAAAATCAAATAAATTATTGTTTTACCTGAAAATTTATTTTAAATGACCTGAAAATATAAAAATATTAGAATATGAATCTAAAAAATAAACTTTTTGTTAAAAATATTTTGATTAACAAAATCATTGGTTTACTTTTGCTATCGAATTATTTCCCAAACCGAAATATATTGCAAAAATTTACATAATTGTTTTTAGTATAAGTCTTGATATGACAATTTCAAATAAAATATCTGTCAAAAGGGATTTTTATGCAAGGGCAAAATTGCTATTGACAGGCGAATATGCCGTTCTATATGGTGCTAAAGCAATAGGATTGCCATTAAAAACGGGTCAGAAAATGGTAGTTCGTAATGCAAGGGGTTCTGATCTGATCTGGGAATCATTAGATGAAAACGGTGAGGTTTGGTTTGAATCTCAATTATCCCTATATGATTTTTCACCCGTAAAAACCTCTGATCAGGAGATTTCAAAAAAACTCCAGAAATTGCTGAAGTCAGCCGCAAGGTTGAATTCGGAATTCCTGTCAACATGGAGTGGTTTCAAAGTGGAAACACAATTGGAATTTCCATTAAACTGGGGACTTGGTTCAAGTTCTACCCTCATTTATATGGTGGCAGAATGGGCAGATGTAAATCCGTTCCATCTTCATTTTTCAGTATCGGAAGGCTCAGGTTATGATATAGCCTGCGCATCTGCAGATAGCCCGATTATATATCAGTTACTTGAAGATCAGGTACATTATAATGAATTTGATCTTAATATAAATTTTTCCAAAAATCTGTTTCTTGTTTATCTAAACCATAAACAAAGCAGCGAAGATGAGATAAAAGTAAACGGTAAAAAATTTGCCAAAAAGTCATCCGTTATAGACAGGATCAGTGAAATAAGCAAACAAATAAGCACTAACAAATCATTTATCAAATTTACTGACCTTATCAAAGAACATGAAGAACTTATCGGTGGAGTTCTTGATATAAAGCCTGTTCAGGAGCAAAAATTCAAAAATTTCAACGGAACTATTAAATCTCTTGGTGCCTGGGGAGGAGATTTTATACTAGCAGCTTCCAACGAAGGAGACGACTATATAATAAAGTATTTCAAGAAAAATGGTTATAATGTAATAATACCATTTGAAGAGAAAGTTCTTTTGTAATCATTGAAAAACAGATATCCAAGATACTAACAATTAGAAAATCATAGGTAATTCAAATTATAAATGTACAGATACCCTGGATTTCTTTTCACAATTTTTATATTTCAAATCTTATTCCATTCCTGTAAAATATCCAAAAATATTTCTCATGAGAAATTGGACAAATTAGAGTCTATTATTTCAGAAAGCAAAGTATTTGATAATTCTTTTACTGGTTTTATGCTTTTTGACTTAAAAAACAGAAAAGAAGTAATAAGTCATAATAGCAATAAATATTTTACTCCTGCTTCGAACACAAAAATTTTCACTTTTTATACTGCGATCAATATTTTAGGAGATTCGATGCCGGCCCTAAAATATTGCATCAAAGGAGATTCTTTGATTTTTTGGGGAACCGGCAACCCGAATTTGATGAATATTGATCTGCCTGCAGATTCGACCATAATTAATTTTCTGAGGGAAAGAAAGGAAGAGCTTTTTTATTGTGACAATAATTTTGCTGATGAACGATACGGTGACGGATGGGCCTGGAATGATCATATGTACTCTTATCAACTGGATAAATCGCCTTTGCCGGTTTATGGAAATATTATTAATATTAAATTTACTTCTGACAGTACTTTTGTGTATCCGGATATATTCATAGAAAATATCACTTTCATTGCTGATAGCTTTATTAATACTAGATCTTTTGATAATAATGATTTTGTTATTGGCAAATACAGGAGTGGAGAACTTCTGAAAGTTCCGTTAAAAACTGATAGTGAAATGATAATAAAAGTATTGTCAGCATTATCAGGCAAAAACATAAGTAAATTTTCGGATAATAATATTATAGTCTCACCAACATCAACATTAAATCTGCAAACCGGAGATTCGATTTATATTAGACTGCTTCATGATAGTGATAATTTCATTGCCGAACAATTGTTACTGATGTGTTCATCAATGCTTTATGATACCATGGAAACAAAAAGAACAATAGAATTTTCCAAACAAAAGTTAATGACATATCTTCAGGATAGTTGCCGTTGGGTTGATGGTTCGGGCTTATCGAGATATAATCTGTTTATGCCGAGATCAATAATAAGTGTTTTGACTCAAATATATGATAAAATAGGTCTTGAGAAAATAAAGGTTTTATTTCCTGAAATTGATATGGCAGAAAGCAGGGAAGAGCAACAAAAATATTCACTTAACGGAGCCGGAGTGTATGCTAAATCTGGAAGCCTGAGCAACAATTACAATCTAAGTGGATACTTAATTACAAACAAATCCAATATTTATCTTTTCAGTTATATGAACAATCATTTTCTTGTCAGTAATAAAATGATAAGATCGGAAATTAAAAATACACTCAGATATATAATTGAAAACTATTGAATTAACCCGAAAAATTCATAAGATTTTTTCGCTCAATGAACTCTATTAAAATTGTAAAGTTTTAAAACTTTGCAATTTTGAAAAAGATAAAATATTGTCATAGAATATTTTATAGTCATTATTCAAATGAAGTTATAATTCTTGTGAATAATCAGGGTCAAATTATTTTTTTGTTATTTTTCTTTTTGTTGTCCTCCTTTTTGCAGGGGCACTACTATATGTTCCGTTAAGTTTTTCCTTGTCCAGAAGCATATCAATAGAATAACCATCCGGAAATGTCAGCTGTTTGTTTGACATTTCATAGAGTTCCTGCATAATTATTTTATCATTTACATAATGGTCAGGATTCCATGTCTTATAGGCCAGTTTCATATAAGCACCTATCAGAGCTACAAACTGGTCTTTTTTTAGAGATGGTTCCAGTTCAATTGCTTTATCAATCAGGGAGTGAATGAAGTGGCCATAGTGACGGAAATGTTTTTCAGAAGTAGGGTAATTCAGTTTTTCAGGTTTAAAATCAGCTGGTTTGGGTTCAGGAATTATCCCGTTTGGTGGAATAGCTGTAAGTTCATAGTCAGCTATTTTGTAGACATGAATCCAGATTTTGTCTTTATATTCAGGAGAAACTTTATTACCAATTTTCATTTTTTTCATCAACTCGACTATTTCCTCAATGAAAATTTGCTGTTCTTTTTGATCTTCAATAGTCTTTGCATGATAAATGAGGTTCTGGATATTTCGGCCATACTCAGGAATTTTAAGTTTTTCCTTTTCAGCATTGTATTCCATATCTAAAATTCTGTCCATCTTTTTATATATGATTAATGATAAATAATTATTTACTAAAATTTTTTAATGATCTTTTCAGACAACAGTTTTTCCTTTTTATAAAACAGATTATTCCACAGTTACTGACTTTGCCAGATTTCTTGGCTGATCGACATCACAACCACGCATGACAGCAATGTGGTATGCCAGAAGCTGAAGCGGGATCACTGATAAAATCGGAGTCAAAGGCTCAGATATATATGGTATCTCAATGGTATAATCTGAAAGTGCTTTAATTTTAGTATCTCCTTCAGTGACAATTGAAATAACCTTTCCTTTTCTCGCTTTAATTTCCTGAATATTGCTGACTATTTTAGAATAAGCACTTTGATTTGTGCTGATAACAACTACAGGCATATTTTCGTCAATCAAAGCTATTGGACCATGCTTCATTTCAGCAGCCGGATATCCTTCAGCATGTATATAGGAAATTTCTTTCAATTTGAGAGCTCCCTCCATTGCAATAGGAAAATTATATCCCCTTCCGAGATAAAGTGCATTAGTTGAATTCATTATCTCTGATGCAACATATCTGATCTTATCATTATCCTTTAGTACTCTTTCAATTTTAGAAGGAATAGTATGAAGTTCATTTAAGAGCTGGAGTACATAGCTTTGAGGAATTGTACCTCTTTCCATAGCCAGATTCAAGGCCATTAAAGTCAGTACCGAAAGTTGACTGGTGAATGCCTTGGTTGAAGCTACTCCTATTTCAGGTCCGGCATGAGTGTAAGAACCGGTGTCTGTCATTCTTGAAATAGTAGAACCGACAGCGTTTACAATACCATAAGTAAGTGCGTTCTTTGATTTTGCCAATTCAAGTGCTGCGATGGTATCTGCTGTTTCTCCAGACTGAGATATTGCAATTACAACATCTTTTGCGGACAATATTGGATTTCGGTATCTGAATTCTGATGAATATTCAACTTCAACAGGTATTCGCGCAAGATCTTCAAACAGGTACTCACCTATCATACCTGCATGCCAAGAGGTTCCGCTGCTCACTATGATAATTCTGCCTGCTTCGCTTATCCTGCTTATATGATTGTTTAGACCACCTACTTTGACCCAGCCTTCAAACGGATTAAATCTACCCCTCATACTTTCGTAAACAGTATCTTTTTGCTGAAAGATCTCCTTTAGCATGAAATGCTCATAATTACCTTTTTCTATCAGTTCGATAGTTAGATCAATTTCTTTTATCTGAGGTGTAACGATATTATTGTATATATCTTTCAAGGAATATGTGCCATCAGATTTAATGACAGCCATTTCTTCATCTTTGAGATATATTACCCTGTTGGTATATTTAACAATTGGCATTGCATCGGAAGCCATAAAAAGTTCATTGTTTCCGATTCCTATCACCAGGGGGCTGGATTTTTTTGCTCCTATCAGAATTTCAGGTTCATCAATACTATGAACTACAATTGCATAAGCACCTATTACTTTCTGCAGGGCCAGTCTTATAGCGTCCTCAAGTGAAATGTTTTCCCTGTTTTTATATTCCTCGATAAGATGCACTAAAACCTCAGTATCAGTTTGACTTACAAACTTATGTCCAAGTTCTATAAGGGCTTTTTTTAAGGTCTCATGATTTTCAATTATTCCATTGTGTACCAGAAGAATTTTGCCATCTCCCGACAAATGAGGATGGGCATTCATATCATTTGGTTCTCCATGGGTAGCCCATCTCGTATGCCCTATTCCTATTGTTCCTCTCATTTCAGTTTTAATTGCATTCGAGAGATTTTCAACTTTCCCTTTTTTCTTAACTATATTGAAAATGCCGTTTGAAATTGCAATTCCTGCACTATCATAACCCCTGTATTCCAGCCTTTTTAAACCTTCTATTATAACAGGAAATGCCTGTTCTTTACCATTGTATGCAATGATTCCACACATAGATTAATTTTTATCAGAAAACACAATATTCAGTTTAGTTCTTAACTGGCTGTTTCCCGGACCATAGAATTTAGAAAATCCCGGATTGCCAACCCTGTCAGCAGGTAGTAAAATAAGTTTTGTAGTGTAGGTCTTGTTTTTCATAAGTTTTTTGATATGACTCGTCAAACCAATTCTGTATTTTTTACCTATGATTCCTTTTTCATCATAATTATATGAATATCCATTATAGTAAAGAGGTTCACCATAATTTTCAGAGTATACATAATCTTCCAAATTTGTCAATGTGCCAGATTCGTCTTCAATAAAAGCTATCAATCTGAAAGGAATTTCATTTTTATTATTGTAATCAGCAGTATAAAGTACCAATTCTGCTTTGTTGATATTTTTTGATGCCAGAGTATCAAGACCTGTTATTTCAATTCTAAGTTTCGAACCAGTCATGCCCTGAATGAACATCAGGCTATCTGCAAGGGCAGAACTTCCGAAGAAGTTTTTCATTTCTGATCCTGAATAGTCATGATTAAAATTGGGAACTATGTATTTGACAGGAAAGACTAATTTGGCATTTTTACCCTTAACATTATAATAAAGTTCAATTTTTGAAGATACAGTACCTGTTGCATTTGTTCTTCCTATACCCAACATCGAACTGGTTCCGGGATCGGATTTTATAAATATTCCCTTGAATATGTTTTTAAATAACTCAGTGTCTCCTAAAACCGATGTATCAGACATTATTCTGTTTGCCAAAGAATTATCGAGTTTAATCCTTACTAATTGCGAATACTTAACAGTATCTTTTCCTGGTTCAATAATCCTGATAGTATCGATCAAAGCAGGAATAAGGCTGGTTTGTCCAATAATATTTTGTTTGTAATTGAATTTATAATCGGAATAAAACTTAACTGTGTCTCCTGATTCGATCTGTATGTTCTCATTTAGTTCAAAAACCTTAATTGTATGTGTAGTAAGAGTATCTCCATAATGATAGGAAGAATCAATGTTTATTGAAAGAACCAATGAGTCAATAACAAGATTTTGCAAATCTATTGTATCAGGGATATCTGATTTTATCTCAAAATCCATTGCAAGTGAAGCACTTGCAGATCCAATTGTAGTATTTTCAAATTTCCCTAAAATATAGGAGTTTCGTGAATTGGGAAATACTTCAAAAGAATCGTTTTTTATGCTTGTGGCAGTAATTCTGACAACATCACTAAAGTCTACAAAAATCTCATCGCCTTCCAGAATATCGTCACCTATAATTGAAGATTTAATGCAACCGGTATTTCCGGTCAAATAAATCAATAAAATAAAATAAAAAATTTTTTTCATAAAATGCTATTATTTTCGATATTGCTCTTATAACGTAATAAATTGTATTTGTGTTACTTTCATACATTAACTAAATAAATAATCAGGAATATAAAATTACAGCACCAACCAGTATTTTATAAAATAGAAGAATGTAATATTTTATCTTTCAGGATTTTTTTATAATAAACCAATTCTCCTTTATCATTAGCTTCTTCTTCTTTATGAATATAGTAGGGAATGTCTTGTTTTTCCATAAAATCTATCACTTCACTATAACCTTCTTCTTTTGGTAAAAGTATAGCATCTGAATTTTTAATTGCTCCGAAATCGAGATTGAAATTTCCTTTTTCATCGTAATAATCACTGATTTCCTCTTCAGATAGATCATTGATCAATACTTTCTTTTTGAAATCTCCGGATAAAATATTACCGGATTGATTTGGGAAAGGAGTATAAACTATTTTGGAATGCTGATAAACCGGGTCGTTGCTATAAACTTTTTTCAAAAACAGAGGAATGAGACTTGTCATCCAACCATTGGAATGAATAATATCCGGTGGCCATCCAAATTTTTTGACGGTTTCTATTGCTCCCTTGCAGAAAAACACCATCCTGCCATCGTTATCTTCATATGGTTTGCCTTCTTCATCTGTAAAAGCATTTTTTCTTTTAAAAAACTCTTCATTATCGAGGAAATATATCTGAATTCTTGATTCAGGCAGGGAGGCAACCTTTATTAACAGAGGAAAATCATCATCGTCTATTATTATGTTCATTCCCGAAAGTCTTACTACTTCGTGAAGTTTGTGTCTTCTTTCATTTATTGTGCCAAATTTTGGCATAAGAACCCTTAATTCAAATGATTTTTTATTGGCATTTAAAACCAGATTTTTGACATATTCTGCCATTTCTGAAAAATCAGTATATGGTTCCAATTCCTGAGTGATATATAATATCCGAACTTTATTCATGCTAACTTTATTCGCTGAATTTATAAAACAATTTACAAAGGTAATAAAATAGAAGCATTTTTTACTACATTTTTATCATTTACATTGAAAATAAATCAGAAAAGGGGATAATTTGACATATTTTCTATTTAAAATTTCATTTTTAGAATAAAAAAGTTTGTTGGTATTTGTAAGAAGAACAAAATGTTTTTCTGTGATAATCGGTAATTCCAAATTTTCTGATAGCTTCTATATGATACTTCGTTGCATAGCCTTTATTGTTTTTCCATCCGTACTGTGGATACTGTTCATTCAGTTCAGTCATATACTCATCTCTGAATGTTTTAGCCAGTATTGAGGCTGCAGCTATGCTCAGGTATTTATTGTCTCCTTTTATGATTGTCAGGTGGTTGATGGATTTATATTGTCTGAACCTGTTACCATCTACCAGGATGAAATTGAAATCACGATCAAGTCCATCAAGTGCCAGATGCATGGCTTTGATGCTGGCATTCAGAATGTTTATACTATCAATTTCATAATTATCGACCATGGCTACTGTAAATGAGACGGCTTTCTTCATGATAAAATCCCTTAACAGCAGACGTTTTTTTTCGTTAAGGAGTTTAGAATCTCTGATAAGATCGTTTTTGGTATCCGGAGGCCAAATGACAGCTGCTGCAAAAACCGGACCTGCAAGAGGTCCTCTCCCTGCCTCATCACATCCGGCTTCTATTTTGGTCTTGTCAAAAAATGTCAGTAGCATAGCCTGAAAAAATGCATGAACAGTTTAATCCTGTGCTGTCATTTCAAAATCGACCCTTCTTCTTACCAAATCCGTGCTCCTTACTTTTACAATTACAGTATCACCGATTTTGTAGGTGTTTCCGTCTTTTGAACCAATTATCCGGTTCTTTGCTTCATTGAGAACAAAGTATTGGCCCAGGTTTTTAAATTCCACCATTCCTTCTACTTTATTATCTTTTAATTCCACAAACATTCCTTTCTCAATGAAACCACTTATCAATCCTTCAAATATTTCTCCCTCATGTCCTGAAATATACTGTACCTGTTTATATTTTGTCGATTCCCGTTCAGCATTTACTGCTTTGCGTTCCTGTTCAGATATGTGTCTGCATTTTTCTTCAAGGTCTCCTTTGTTTTCAAGGACAGGTTCGTTCAGGTTTTTTTCCAGTATCCGGTGTACCAATACATCGGAATACCTTCTGATTGGGGATGTGAAATGTGTGTAATTATCAAAACCAAGGCCAAAATGACCAATGTTATCTGTAGAATAGATTGCTTTTGCCATTGTTCTCAATGCCAGCGGTATAAGAAATGAAATTCTTTCATCGGTTTCCGCCCTTTTGTTCAGGTCGTTGAAAGATTTTACAACCTGATTGGGCGTATCCAGTTTTAGTTTTAAACCAAAATCTTTAGCAAAGGCAGCAAAATCCATCAGTTTGTCGGGGTCAGGGAGATCGTGAATCCTGAAAACAAAAGGTATTTTTTTTGAAGCCGGTTTTTTTACAATATAAGTAGCTACTTCTTTATTTGCCAACAGCATGAACTCTTCGACCAGCATGTGGGTATCTAATCTTTCCTTAACATAAAGGTCGACAGGATTGCCTTTTTCGTCGAGGATGAATTTTACCTCGTCTGTACTGAAATCGATAGAACCGTGCTGAAAGCGAAGCTTTCTGAGGTTTTTTGCTATATTATTCAAGGTTTGGAGTTCATTGACAAATTTGCCTTCTCCCTTATTTATTATCTCCTGTGCTTCCTCGTATGTAAATCGCTTGTCAGAATGAATAATTGTTTTTCCAAACCATCGGTTTATTATTTCATTGTTTTTGCTAAACTCAAATACTGACGAAAAGGTCAGACTTTCTTCGTCAGGTCTCAGGGAGCACAATTCATTTGATAATTCTTCAGGAAGCATTGGAGCTACCCTGTCAACAAGGTAGACTGAAGTAGACCTTTTTAACGCTTCTGCATCCAGTTTTGATCCGGGTTTTACAAAATGAGAGACATCTGCGATGTGAACTCCAATTTCCAGGTTTCCATTTTCAAGTGTTCTGTATGACAGAGCATCATCAAAATCTTTTGCTGTATCAGGATCAATAGTAAAAGTTATGACATCGCGGAAATCCTTTCTTCTGCCGATCTCAGCTATTGAGATGGTTTTATCAAGTAATTCAGCTTCATGTTTTACATCTTGAGGGAAATCAATGCTGAATCCATTGTTAATCAGTATTGATTTCATTTCGATCTCATTCTGATCCTCATCAGCCAACACAGAAATTAGTTTTCCCCATGGAACAGGATTAACTTTTCCCCGCCATTCTGAAATTTCAACAAGAGCCTTATCACCATCTTTTATTTCAAATCCAGTGACAATGGGTAAAAATATTTCAATTTCATCTTTGATCCCTTCAACAAAAACTGTAGAGTAATTCGAAAAACTTCGATAAGTACCAATGAATTGGGATTTTGCACGTGATATGATTTCGATGATCTTACCATCTTTTTTGTTTCTCATTTTTGAAAACAGCAATTCCACTTTTACAGTATCCCCGTCCATAGCAGTCATCATATGCCGGTTTGGAATGAAGACATCGTAATGGAGCTCCTTGATGATGATATAAGCCGAACCTGTTTTGGTCTTATCGACTATGCCTGTGTAAATCGATTTCTCCTGTTGGCCTGTAACTTTGATATTTGAAGGTATTTCCTTAGTAATGCCATTGAATATATATTTCCCTCTGCCTGAAACTACAATAAATTCTTCCTTCAGCAGATTTTTAATGATTTCATCAATCTGAGTCCTGGGGTTATTAACTGCAAGTTTTCTTTTAATTTTATTTGAATCAAAATCCAGACTGCTTTCTTTTTTGAACAGTTTTTTTACTTTATGAGTTAAAAGACTGAAATTTAAGTTTTTTGATCCCTGGTTAATATGTTTTTGTGGTTCCATTTTTTTTGATATGATTTGATTTTAGCAATTTGATTTGTTATTTCGTATTTAATTATTTTTGTCAGTTAAACAAAACACTAAGTTAAGTAAAAAACAATATTTAATGTATGTTTATTATAGTTAGTAGGGTTAAGTCATTACACTTTATCTAAATCGGGATTAAGACTAGTGATATAAGTGATCGAAGGAAATAATAATTTTATATTCGGGATTATGGCTGGTGATTTTTACTAAATATTTGTTATACCTGAGTTTCTGTTTTTTTAATTATTTCTCCATTATCGTTAATAAGGAAACTTTCGAATCTGGTGTTTGCCGGGTCAAAATCAGAATTTTCAGCACTTGTACCTTCCATTTTCCATATCCTTAAGGTCTCATCGATCAATGCTGCCGTTTCTTTAATAAATGTTCCGTCATAATTAAGACTTGATATTACCTCGGATGAAATTGTTCTTCCTGCATTATCATAAGTATGAAGATGGTATTCATAATTCAGGAGAGATATCCTTAGATAGACAATCGCATTGAAATTCTGGTTTTCATTAATTCTGAAACATGCAATATATTCTGTTTCAGGATCATTTTCTTCTGTTACTATACTGTTTTCATCCATTATATATTTACTTATTAATATCTCGGGGACCGGTTTGGTGAAAGAACTGAAAACGCTGAAGTATTCTGATGAAATATTGACAGGTAATTCTATTAATGGGAAATAAGTAAGAAAATCTTCAAATTCGGACATCTCAGATTTATTAAATTGTATTCGCTATTTGGGTTAAGTAATTCAAAAAAAATAAAAGGAGCAATTTCCAAAGAAAAGTGCTCCTTTTATAACATTAATAAACTAAAATTAGTTTACAGAATCTTTTAATCCTTGACCTGGTTTGAATTTTACAACATTCATTGCAGGAATTTTGATTTCTTTACCTGTTGCGGGGTTTTTGCCTGTTCTGGCAGCTCTTTTTGATACAGAAAATGTTCCAAATCCTACAAATGCAGCTTTGTCATTTTTTGTCAAAGATTCTTTAATACCATCCAAAACAGCGTCAATAGCAGCACCTGCCTGTACTTTTGTCAAACCTGTGTGTTCTGCTACATAATTTGTTAAATCTCCCTTGTTCATTTTTTTAAATTTTTATGTTAAAATAATTAATAATGCAAAGGTATTATTATTTTTAATTATACAAAATATTTTTAGTAAAACTTTGTACTAACCCACAATATAAGGATTTACACTAATATGACAATTTTATTATATATTACATAAATAGGCAATATGATTAGTTGTCTATGTGTTTTATTTGTAAATGAATATTTTACATGTTTTTTGATTAATGCATCTGTTTTGGTAAATTCAAGGAAAGCCAAACCTGAAAATACTTTATCGGGTTTAATCAATATTAAAAAAGTGGGGAAGTATTAAAAACTTATTACAGACTTTTTAATATTCATCTGGCTGTAAATGATAAGATAGAAATAAATTCGTTTTAAACAATAATACAATACATACTCTGAAGATTATGAAGATTGTTTTTTAATAACGCCTGTTTTATTATGAAGACTTTTTTAGTTCTGTTTTTTTTAATTAATATTTTTAAAGTTGATCCGATTTCAGCTCAGAAGCAATTTCTTAACCTGAAATCAACACCAGAAGAATGGCATGAAAATTCTTTGATGATGTTAAGATCATTTAAGTATAAATATGATCAAATCGAGAATAAAACAAAAACAGATAGTGTAGTGTATTACCTTAATATAGCTGGTATGTATGGTAATCTTGGAGAAAGTTCTGATACAGTATTTTTCTACATAGATAAAGCTATTTCAATAGATCCTGATTTGGGATGTACTCATTTAATATCTTCTGATAATGTTATGAAAGAAAGCAAAAATGGCATGTATTGGGGCAAACTTGATCCTCAGAGATATATTATAAGAAAGGTAAAATGCGAAAACTACTTAAATTCATTGCCTAATGAAACCGAAGAATTAATAAAATCAAATCCTAAATATGATCAGGTGATGATAGCCAAAATCGAAACAATGATAGAAAATGATCAAAAGTACAGGATAATAAATCAAATGCACAAGCAGAATATCATTGATGATCAAAATCGAATCCTGCTTGATTCCATTTTTACGTATTATGGATATCCGGGCATTTCAAAAGTACATGACCTTTATTCCAAATATATAGCCACTATATTCCTTCACATGGGTCTTGAATTTATGGAAAAATGGATGCCACTCCTTTTAAGAACTTTCAAAGCCGGAGAACTGGATAAAGTAAGTATAATGTTTGCTTTAGACAGAATTCATACAATAAAATATGAAAAACAATTTTTTGGTACACAGCGAATTTCAAAAGATGGACATATGATCAATGTGCCAAGATATAGTGTAGAAAAACAAATGGAAATCCTAAGAAAACTTGATTTGCCGGAGTTGTTCAATGATGTGAGGAATTGAAAGTGAAAAAATTTTAATTGAAAATGAAAAATTGAAAAGAGAAATTAAATATACCTATTATGAAAAATATGATTTTCAAATTCTTTTATGTCTTACTTTTTCTATTTGCTTCAAGCTTCAGGCTCTCAAGCCAATTGCCCGATCAATCTAAAGTAGATTCAGTAAAAAACTACCTGGAAAATATAAATAAATCTGAACTGTATATCTGTGAAAACAATTATAATGAGGCTATCAAACTATATAAAAACGCTTTCAGTTTCAATTATTCTCCCTTTCCCGAGGACATATTTAATTACATCCTGCTCAATGTTTACGAAAAAGACTACGATGAAGCACTCTTCTACTCTCAATATCTCGTAAAATTAGGGGCTGAATTGAAGTTCTTTGATCAGATTCCTCTTAATGAACTAAAATCTAACGTGCCAGGCTGGAAAAAATTCACCGATTTGTATCCTTCATTAAGAATGCACTATACGTTGAATACAAATCACACACTGAAACAGGAACTTTTAAACTTACAGGAAGCCGATCAGAATAATTATTGTGGAAGACCTACACGACCTTTTGATCCCATATCAGAAGATACTATTTTCAACAGAATAAGCCAGATTATTACTGAATATGGGTATCCTAACCATGATAAGATAGGGATAAATTTAAATAAAGATACCATTATAGGTTCTTACCCACAGGATGTGATATTAATACACCTTTTTCAAACTGCACATAAAAATTCAAAAAGGATTTCTGAACTAATTAAAAATGAAATACTCGAAGGAAGACTAAAACCTGAATACGCAATTCTATGGCTGGACTATTTTTACCAGGATTTAAGTTTTTATGGCTTTTCGAAATTTCAGTTGATAAATAAAGATATTTATTTTGATGAATATAATTTTGAAATTTCTAATTATAAGTGGTTTGAGAATAATCGCAGAAAAATCTTTGCTTCATCATTTCGTGATGCTCTCATTAAAAGATATTATAAAATAAAAAATCCAAATTCAAAATTCATTTTTCAATCCCTGGGAATTGTGATTAATAATTACGCTTCAAATTCAAAAGAGACAACACTTTCAGATAGATTTGCTCATATAGAAAAATTAGATAGTACTTTCAATAACTTTTTACCTGATGATGATTTTATGGATTCGGTTTACACAATTAAACATAATTTCATAAATGAACCATACAAATATTATTACAAATTGATAAATAATGCCGAATTATCGATTTGTGATCAGGATTATAACAAGGCGATTGAGCAATACCTTTATGCATTTAAAATTATTGATATTCCATTTCCAAAGGATATTTTCAATTTGATGCTGTGCAGTATCTATGAGGAAAAATATAAGATTGCAGCTAAATATGGCAAATTGATGATAAGTTTAGGGGCAGATCTTAAATTTTTTGATCAAATTCCATTGAATAAAATTAAATTACATGAGAAATTCTGGAAAAACATCGTTAAATCGTTTCCGAAATTGCATAAAGAATATCTTTCTAAAACGGATTTAAAACTGAAGAAACAGTTTGAAAATCTTTACAAAGATTTTAATAATGTGTTAAATAGCAAAGATTTCCTCAAAGAAATTAACGAAACTGATATTTTTTCAAAATATACAGATATCATCAGGAAAAATGGATATCCGGGTTTCAGAAAAATAGGAATAAATACAATTGGTGACACTTCTTTAATAGGTTTTGATAATATCATTTCCTATTATTATGGGTATAAGAAGGATACTGCCGGCATATCCGATATCCTACTTTCTGATGTTTTCAAGGGAAATATCTCTGCAACCCAATACCTGCTATATAACAATTATTATAATAAAACTGACTATAAGTTCGGAACACCAGTATTGTGTAAATATTATGGTGATCAATACTATGTCCTTGATACAAATAATGAAGAAAATAAACGGCAAATCAATAGGATCAATAATAACAGGGCTAATACCCTGAATTGTTCTTTAGAAGAAGAATTAAAAAAATTGATTTTTATTAAAAAACATATGGCGCTGAAGTTTAAATTTGAATTAAGTAGCTCACATAGAATTTATAGTGTAACTCCTTATCAACAGACCGATATTTACAAAAAAATCAATATGGATAATCATTAATATTAAGTTTAGACGAAGTCAGTGATTCAGGGTCAGTGATCAGATTTCAGTTATCATTGTTAACCCAGACAGGCAAGTTTTTTCATTTTTCACAATTCACTCTTCATTTATCACTGTCAACTCTTCATTTATCACTGTACTCTTTTCATTTTTAGTTTTTCACTTTTAGTTTTTCACTTTTCTCCATAATACTTTGTTTTAATCAAAGCTTGAACTACCTTTGCATTCCGTAGCAAAACAAACAAATCATGGCTAAATATATATTTGTTACGGGAGGAGTAACATCATCACTGGGTAAAGGAATTATAGCTGCTTCTCTTGGAAAACTTCTTCTGGCAAGAGGCTATAAAGTCACAATCCAAAAATTTGACCCTTATATTAATGTCGATCCTGGTACGCTGAATCCCTATGAACATGGTGAATGCTATGTTACCGATGACGGGGCAGAAACAGATCTTGACCTCGGACATTATGAAAGATTTCTCAATGTGTCCACTTCACAGGCAAACAATGTGACCACAGGCAGGATTTATCAGACAGTGATCTCCAAAGAAAGACGCGGTGATTACCTGGGAAAAACTGTTCAGGTCGTCCCTCATATTACCAACGAGATAAAACGCAGATTTCGTCTTCTCGAACATGAAGGTGATTATGATATTATCATAACAGAACTGGGTGGTACAGTAGGTGACATTGAATCCCTTCCATATCTTGAAGCTCTGAGACAGATAAAACGTGATCTTAACCGAGGAGATCTTATCACGATACACCTGACTCTTATTCCTTACCTGAAAACATCTCAGGAATTAAAAACCAAGCCGACACAACATTCAGTAAAAGACCTGCTACAGTCAGGAATTCAACCCGATATTCTTGCCTGCCGTACAGAAATGACGATTTCAGAGGAAATAAAAGAAAAACTTGCACTTTTCTGCAATGTCAGAAAACAGGATGTCATTGAAGCCATAGACGCCGAGACGATTTATGATGTACCTCTGCTGCTGCAAAAAGAGAACCTTGATGAAATAGTACTTGAAAAACTTCTTCTACCAAAAAAGAAAAATCCCGATCTCAAAAACTGGAAAGAATTCCTCACAAAATTCAAGAACCCAAAACACAATGTCAGAATAGCTCTGGTCGGGAAATACATAGAATTAATGGATTCTTATAAATCGATACTTGAATCATTTATTCATGCGGGAACCTACAATGAATGCAAGGTAAATGTCACACCGGTAAAAGCCGAAAACCTGATCACTGAGCCAGAGAATTTCCTTTCCGGATTTGATGGTATCCTCATTGCTCCCGGATTTGGTGAACGGGGACTTGAAGGCAAGATCAATGCTGCAAAATACGCAAGAGAAAACAATATTCCATTCTTCGGAATATGCCTTGGCATGCAAATCGCTGTAATCGAATTTGCACAAAATGTACTGAAATTTGCAGGAGCTAACAGCACAGAATTCGATACAAAAACACCCAATCCTGTTATTGACCTGATGCAGGAACAGGTTAACCTGATAAATAAGGGTGGTACAATGAGGCTTGGATTATATAAATGCATTATTAAACCCGATTCTATGCTGGCTGATATCTATGGTAAAACTGAGATAGAGGAAAGACACAGACACAGATATGAGTTCAATAACAAATATTTACCTTCGTTCGAGGAAAAAGGATTTATGGCTGTCGGAAAAAATCCGGTTTCCAACCTTGTTGAAATTATGGAATACAACGACCATCCGTTTTATATCGGGGTTCAGTATCATCCTGAATATAAAAGCAGGGTCGAAAAACCACATCCGCTGTTTATGGCTTTTATAAAAGCAGCAATGAATCATAAAGAAAAAAATACAGTGAGAATAAATCAATAATTATGGAAACCCTAAAAGCTATTATGAGCAGGAGAAGTGTCAGGAAATTCAAATCCATGCCTGTTCCCGAAAATGCAGTTAAAATAATACTTGAAGCAGCCATGAATGCACCAAGTGCCGGAGATGGCCGTCCCTGGCATTTTGTTGTCCTGGATGACAGGTCAAAACTGGATAAGATAGCCGACAAAGTCGACGGAGGAAATGAGATGTTTAAAAATGCTCCTTTGGCAATACTTATCCTTGGGGATGAGAAAAAACAGGGATTTCCGGGTTTTTATCCACAGGATTGCTCCTGCGCTTGTCAGAATATTTATCTTGCTGCCCATGATCTCGGACTTGGCTCTGTGTGGATTGCTTTATGGAGTGTCGAACCAAGAATCAAAGGCCTGAGAGAAGTGATTGAAATACCTGAAGAAATGATACCATTTGCAATATTTCCGATAGGTTATTCCGATGAAGAATTGCCTTCAGAATACAGGTATGATCCGGAACTTGTACATTTCAACAAATGGTAAGTAAAGAAATGGAAGTAATAATTATTTATGTAACTAATCCTGATGAGGAAATTGCAAAAAAAATTGCAAGCTATCTGCTGGATCTTAAACTTATCGCATGTTTTAATATTTTTCCGGTCGAGTCATCATACTGGTGGAATGGAGATATTCAAGCTTCGGGAGAATTTGTTTCATTGCTGAAAACCAGGGCCGAATATTGGGAAACAATAAGGGATGAGATAGAAAAGATACATCCCTACGAAGTACCATGCATTTTGAAGATCAACATTGAAGCAAATGAGGAATATAGAAAATGGATCTTTGCTGAAACTGATCAAAATCAAGCTGATGAAATATAATTAGCCGGTCATGAAAAAACTGAAATTAAACGAGTTAAACAGGGCTAAGATCGAAGAATACTCCAAGCAGGAAAAATTTCCAGTTGTAATTGTACTTGATAATATACGGTCTGCCATGAATGTCGGTTCTTTTTTCAGGACAGCCGATGGATTTGGCATCGAAAAAATCTACATCTGTGGCATTTCAGCCTGCCCTCCTCATAAAGAGATCAGTAAAACTGCAATCGGAGCCGATCATTCAGTTGAATGGGAATATGTTCAGGACATATTTAGTTGTGTTTTTGATTTGAAAGACAGGGGATACGGTATCATAGGGATTGAACAAACAGATACATCAGTTTACTTAAATGATTTTTTCCCTGGCAGAGATCAAAAGTATGCCTTTATTTTCGGAAATGAAGTAGAAGGCATAAGTGAGAAAATATTGGAATTATTGGATATTGCTGTTGAAATTCCACAATTTGGGACTAAACATTCATTCAATGTAGCAGTTGCAGGTGGAATTGTCCTGTGGGATTATGTCAGCAAAATTTTAGATTAAAGTTATCAAAGATTTCTATTTTGTCCTCCCCTCAGCTATCTTATCATATTCAGCATCAACAGGTTCCCAAAGTTCAATTTTATTTCCTTCAATATCCATGATATGTACAAATTTACCATAATCATAGGATTCTATTTCATCAGTGACAGTGACACCATCTTTTTTTAGCTGATCAACCAGTTTTTCCAGGTTTTCAACACGGTAATTAATCATAAATTCCCTGGTTGAAGGTTCAAAATATTTTGTAGATTCTTTAAAAGGGCTCCATTGGGTGAATCCATATTTTGCAGGATCATCACCTTGTCTCCATTCGAAGGATGTGCCGTAATTATCGGTATTCAACCCGAGGTTTTGTTTGTACCATTCCTTTAGTTTATCCGGATCCTTGCATTTAAAGAATATACCTCCTATTCCTGTCACCTTTCTTTCAGATCTCTCTTCTGCTTTTAATTTCAGATCGTGAACCGACAAATTATCCAAAACCGAATCCCATGCTTTGTCAAAATAATCATAAACCGGAAGCCATTTTTCGTCTTTTGGCCAGCCGGTATGTGTAATTTTGATCTCCGTTTTCATTTCACTTAGCTTCCTGAATTCAATCACTACCCAGGTTTTATAATCAGTATTTCTTATTTCAGGGAATTGAGGAGGTGCATTCCATGAAAAGGAAACAAATTCTTCAGGTAAAAATGAAAGTATCTTGCAGGTTTCCGAACCACGCAGTCCGTATGGCTTGTCCATCATGAAATATATCTCAAATGAACCACCTGGGAACAATTCGATTTTATTGTCTCTGCCGAAGAATGTTTTCAGGCCATAGTGAGTTGTCCATCTCCACCATAAGGAATCAGCAGGTTGATTAAAGACTCTGGTCTTTATAATATTTTGGTCTGAAAGCTCCATTTTTTGTGCTTGAGATTCGATAAAAAATAACATTAATATAATTACTATTGCTATAATTTTTATGAAATTCATTATTCTTTTAATTTCCATTTTTCACCATTATTATCAATAAACTCGGTTAATCCTATATTCTTTACGAATGTTATTTCATTAAAAAAAACATTATTCAAAGTATTGCTTTGTTTTTTGAAAACAACTTTCTTTGTATCGCTACCATTAATAATCGTATCACTATATTTATATGTCAAATCATTAGAAATCCAAAATACATCTTTTTCAACATCTAATTGCGCTATAGGTAAAAAAAAGTTCCTATTTGAAATGTAAAATTCAACAAAATTCATAACTGCTTTTGTTGAAATTAAATTATTATCCGCACTGCCTAAATTTATTACAAATTCCGTAATGAAAACTGGAAAATCTGAACCGCATTCATCTCCACCAACAAATTCTGTGCTCTCCTTGAAATTCCTGTTTATAAGTATTTTTTTATTTGTGTCGGCTTTATTATAAAATACTAAACCATGGGAAATATCAGGAAGAAGCCATTCTTTGGTAAGATCATTAATAAATGGTTTGGGAGGGTCACAATTACAATCTACCGATGTTACTAAGCAACACGAACTAACGGTAATGAAAATCAGAACAAACAATAAATACTTCATATTGGTTTTTTTAACAAGTACTAAGTTTTTCAATAAGCCTGACTACTTCTACAGCTTTTTTTACATCATGTACCCTGAGTATTTTTGCTCCTTTTTGCAGGGCAATTACATGCATTGCTGAAGTTGCATTCAGGCTTTCTTCAGGAGTAATGTCAAGGAATCTATATAGCATTGATTTACGTGAAATGCCGGTTAAAATAGGTATTTCAAGTATTTTAAAAACCTCAAGGTTATTTAAAAGCCGGTAATTATCATCCATATTTTTACCAAATCCAAATCCCGGGTCGGCAATGCTTTGTTCAATACCCAATGATCTGAAATACCTTAGCTTGCCAAACATGAATTTAAGGATATCCGCAGTTACATTTTCATAAACCGGATTTTCCTGCATTGTCCTGGGTATACCATGCATGTGCATAAAGATATAAGGAATTTTATTTTTAGCAACTATATCTAGGATAGAAGGGTCTAAAGAACCGGCTGAAATGTCGTTTATCATATCAGCACCTTTATCAATGCAATGCGCTGCAATTTCGGACCGGAAAGTATCAACAGAAATAATAGTATCAGTGTATTTGTTTCTTATAGCAGTGACTACCGGTAAAACCCTGGATAATTCTTCTTCAGCAGAAATAAAATCTGAACCCGGCCTCGATGACATGCCTCCTATGTCAATTATCCTGGCACCCTCCTCAATCATATTGCCTGCTTTTAAAACAGCCTGCTCAACTCCGGAAATCCTTGATGCGGGATAAAAGGAATCTGGAGTTATATTTAAGATTCCCATCACTGCAGGAGTGGAGAGCTCAAGTATTTTACCATTACAATTGATGACTTGCATAAAACAAAAATATTGAAAAAAATTTAAAAAACATCATGCAAGCTAAATATTAATCTGTGTAAAACAAAAAAAGCTGTCCAAAGACAGCTTTTTATAACAAATTTTACTAATTGTTATTTCTTTTCAGTGTTGTCAGCTTTTCCTCCACCACAGCATTTGCCACCGCCACATTTTTTAGCTGATGTTCCTTCTGCTTTTGCATCTTTTGCACACTTAGCTTTCTCCTCTTTTGAACATCCTTCCTTCTTGTCAGATTTTGCTGATACAGCACATTTTGCATCTCCTGCATTTGAAGCACAACATGATTTGTATTCTTCTTCATTGAGAAATCCATCCTTATCTTTATCCATTTCAGCAAACATTTTCTCATGGCCGCTCACAAATTCTTCTGCTGTCATGACCTCATTCTTATCAGAATTGAATTTGTCAAATGCATGACACTCTTCACTGGTTACCTTTCCATCAGTGTTTTTATCACATTTAGCAAATTCTTCTGTAAAATGTTTTTTGAATTCATCAGCCGATACTTTTCCATCAGCATCTTTATCCTGAGATTTCAAAGTGCAACCTGATGATGCGCTGCTGCATTTTGCTTTTTCTTTATCACTGCACTCTTTCTTTGCAGGAGTTGCTTCTGCTGCGCTTCCTTCTCCGCATTTGCTGTAATTAAAATCATTTTTGGTATCGATATACTTCTCAGTAACTGTATTTGATTTAAATGTTTTCATTGAATCCTGGAAACCAAAAATGATAAATGTTCCGATTAATAAAAATGTAAAAAATAGAATGCCTTTTTTCATAATTTAGAATTTGTTTAATTAATAATCCTTTACAAACGGCTAAAATAGATTAATGTTATTATTTGAGTTTGATAAATAAATAAAAACAAATAAAAATATCAGTTTTGTCGTCTGTACGACATTTATTATTATTTTATATTTTTAAATTCTGTCTGAAGATCAGAAATGATTTTGTGAACAGAATCATATGTTTCTCTTAAATCTTGTTTTAGTGTTCCTGAATAAAGGGCAGCTTCGCAGTTACTCAACTGCTCGATGAATTTGTTGGCATTATCAATAAAGATACCTTCTTCAGTTAGCTTTTTGAACAGATTCTCACTGTTTATTTCCGACTGTGGCAATAAAAGTTTATCTGATGCGAATTTAATAAGCACTTCATAAATTTCTCGAAAAAACAATTTTTCATCAGCTTTTAGCATCAGTTCCTTTGCTGAATTCAGTCGTTTCAATGCTTCCCTGTCAGCCTGTTTTAATTTAATAATACCGGGATCAAGGGCTTTATTTTTTTGTTTTGATAATCTCAAAAAGTATAAGATCATGAGTACAACAACCATTAAACCTAAAAGGCTAAAATACAAAAATGAACCAAATAATGGTTTTTTAGTCTTTGAAAGATTCAGCTCTGATTTAGAAGGTTTAAGAGAAGTCTCAGTCTTCTGAATTTGCTTGTTTGTCCTTATACCTTTCTTTACATTAACTTCGACAGGATCTGTTGAGGTACTGATATAAATTGCTTTTTCAGGATCGAAAAAAGTATATGGAATGGTTATAGTCTGTCTTCCTTCTTTTTTTGGAACTAACAGATATTCGTACGATTTGGTAGTAATAAGTTTGCCATTCTGAAATGACTGGCTCTGTGAAATTAACTTAGGGTCATATATTTCAAAATTCTTATTTTTATCTTTGAAGTCAGGTGCTAAAACTGAGTTTTCCGATGCATCAGATGCAATATCCAGAATAAAACTAAATGCCTCATCTAATATTTGATCCGTTGAAGAAATTCTGGATTTGATTTTAAATTGGCCCACATGCCCACTAAAACTTTCAGCAGCATTTCCAGGTAGTTTTTTTACTTCAAGCTTTATACTTTCTGTAGTTAAATGATAAGGTTTAGTTGACTGGAAAAAAATATTCCCTGATTTTTCTTCCGGAACCTCTACTAAAAATTTAGCTGATGGAATGATCATTTGTCCGGTTTTGAGCGGAAAAAGGATAACAGATTTTAATGAATACACAGAAAATTGTTTGTTTTTTATTGTTATACTTTGATCTTTGCTATTAAAATCAGCATTTTCAATTTTAAAATCTTTTAAATCCGGTTCAGATTCAATCATGATACCTTCAATTTTAACTGAAGTGTAGAGTTTATATTCTAATAATAGTTGTTGACCAGGATATGCTGACTTGTCACTTATCTCTGCTGTCACAAAGAAATTATCTCTTTTTGCTATATTTGAAAAATCTTTTTTTGCAGCTTTTACAACTTTTATAGTCAGAGGATTTGATTTCAGTATTTTATTGCCTGTTTTAATCTGAGCGGGAGGGATATAATATGTTGCTGCATTACCGGCTTTGATGCTATAGATAAATGATAGTTTGCTCTGAGAGATTCCATTAATTATCGACATTTCACTTGATCTTGAGGGTCCGGCCACAAGTTCAAAACTTTTCAAAGACGGGGGAATGAAATTCAGTCCTTCTGCATTCTCGAGGGTAAATCTTAATTCAAAAACATCTCCTTCTTCTATCTGAACGGAACTGGTAGTTGCGTAAAATTTGACCTGCGAAAAATTATTGACAGGCAATATAAAATATAAAAAAAGTAAGGCTGTGAGTCTTAATCCAAAAATTTTATTTACAACTTTTTTCATAACCAGATTTGCTTTGCAAAAATCATAACTTTCTGATATTCAATTTCTTCTTCTTTTCTTCTTCTTTTTTTACCTTTGGTGATTCATAAAAGGATTCTTCAGAATTAAAGAAAAAATCATTTTCTGAGTCTTTCAGTTTTGGTTTTTCAATTATTCCTTCAGGATTTTCCAATGTAAGTATCTCTGTTTTTTCTGTGTACAATACCTGATCTCCAATGTTGAGTCTGGCTTTTTCCAATATAGAAATTCCTGTTTTTATGGGTTTCAGGTAATATGTATAACTTGACTCATGCGTTGTTTTTCCATTTACCATACTGTACATGGAATTTGACATTGGTCCTCCCGCAATTTCGAAATCTGAAAAATCCGGTGCTTCAAAATCTCCTTTAATATTCGATATTTTGTAATTCACAATCAGATAATTTCCGATTAAAACCGTATCGTTGCTCACTTCCATCGTAAAAGAAGCTTCCTGGGCAAAAATCCCACTTTCGTAAAAGAACAAAATAATTATCAAAATAATTTTTCTCATAAGCTTTTTATTTTAGGTTTTTACTTTTTGCTACTTATAGCCACGAATGCACAAATTAAAAACGAAATAAAATATCAATTGCACATATTTGATACCGGTCAAGTTCAGTTCCTGAATGCAAAGGTTTTTTATACGTTTTAGTCCTGCTCTGGGTTCTGGCAACTTTCCATCATTCCAATTTTCCATCATTCCAACCTTCCTTTTTCCTACCAGTCTTTTTTTCTTTTTTCTGACTTGCTTTTCCCTTTAAACACTCTTTTCTGAATTTCGTTTTCATCCGATTCTATATTTTTTAATAGTTTATCGATTTCGTTTTTTGACATTTTATTATCATTCAGACCTGATTGGGTCTGTTTTTCCTGCTTGTTCTGATTTTTATTTTCGCTATTTTCTTGATTGTTTTTATCTTTGTTATTGTTTTTCTTTTCCTGATCATTATTATTTTTATTGATATTCTTCTTGTTTTTTTCTGCGAACTTTTCTTTTGCAAGTGCAAGATTTTTACGCGTTTCATTATCGTTTGGATTAAGCCGCAGGGATTTTTTGTAAGAATCTATACTATTTGTATAATCATCCATTTTGTAATAAGCATTTCCGATATTATGCTGAGCTTTACTTTCTGTAATTTTATCCTTTTTACTATTAATTGCATTTTTGTAGGCTTCAATTGCTTCTCCTGTCCTGTTTTGGCTGATCAGGCTATTACCGAGATTATAATTTGCTTTGAAATCGTTTTCTTTTTCCAACGCTTTCTTATAATATACTTCCGAAGAACTGAAATCCTGTTTTTCAAAAGACCGGTCTCCTTCAATTCTAAATTTATGTGCTGTCTGGGAAAAGAATGGGTTTATTGCGAGAAAGATTAGAATTACTGAAAGGCAATTCCGGAATTTAAAAAGGTTTGGTATAGAAATTAATGTAAAAGTCATATTTAAACACTTGTTTTTTTTCTGTTTATTTCAGGAAACAATAAATATAGTATCAGCAATAAAATAACAATAAATATAAAATACTCATACTGGCTGTTGTAATCAGTAAATGATCGCTGGATGATCTCCCTTTTCTCTATTTTTTTGAGTTTTTCAGCGATATTTTTTACAAGGCTTTTATCAGTAATATCAAAGAAATATCCCTTTCCGTTCTCAGCAATTTCTTCAAGCAGTGAATTGTTTACTTTTGTCCTGACAAATTTTCCTTCATCATCCTTTTTAAAGTTTTCAACTCCAAATTGGTTTATATATGGTATAAATCCACCTTCTTCCGTACCAACTCCCACAGTGAAAATCGTAAATCCATCAGCATTTTTTGCTGCCTCGACAGCATTTCCATCATGATCTTCCCCATCTGAAAAGATTATCAGAGCTTTCTGATTTTTATCATCTTTTGCAATTGCATTTCCAGCTATTTTTATAGATTCTTCTATTGCGGTGCCCTGATTTTCAATCATATAAGGTGAGGCACTTTTAATGAACATGACAGAAGCTGCATAATCGGGGCTCAATGGCATTTTCATAAAGGCTTCCCCTGCAAAAAAGATCAATCCGATCCTGTTTCCCTTTAATTTAAGGATCAGTTCTTCAATTACTTTTTTTGTTTTTTCAAGCCTGCTAGGGCTTATATCGGACGAGAACATACTCTGCGAAATATCCAGGGCAATTATTATATCTGAAGACTGTGCTTTTACTTTTGTTCTTTTATTTGACCATTGAGGATTGGCAAGCGCAATAATTGAAATGATCAGTAACAGGATAATAATAATATTTTTTATCAAACCCGATCGTTTTTTAAAACCAGGGATCATTAACTGCATTAATTCAGGATCAGCAGTTTTTCGCATTAACTTCAGATTTGTTTTATAGAAATACCAGATGATCAGTAAAAGCGGAACTACTGAAAAAAGCAGAAAGAGATAATTAATATTTTCAAATCTGAACATTAAAATTTCTTATTTTTTAGGGTAAAGATCGCAAAAAAGTATTTTCTGCCAAAAAAACTATTAGCAAAATCAATAAAGCAGCAACTGATAAATATCCGGAATTCCTCGGAATACCTGTTAAAAACACTGATCTCAACTTTTGTCTTCTCAAGTTTATCAATTTCAGCATAAATTTTTCTTAATTCATTATTGTCAGTAGCTCTGTAGTAATATCCTTTTGTCGATTCAGCTATCTTTTTCAATAATTCCTCATCCAGTGTCACCTCCATTTTTTGGTAAATGATCTTTCCGAATATATTGGATACCGGAGATTCAGCAAATCCATTTGTTCCCACTCCAATTGTATATATTTTAATTCCAAATTCTTTTGCCATATCTATTGACAACAATGGGTCCACATATCCTGAATTATTAACACCGTCTGTAAGTAAAATTATGACTTTACTTTTTGCTTCCGACTCTTTAAGCCGGTTTATTGCCGATGCCAGTCCATTTCCCAGGGCAGTGCCATCTTTTAAAATCCCGGCTTTGATCTGATCAATATAGTTTGTTAGTAACTGACGATCAGTAGTAACGGGTGATAATGTAAATGCCTCACCGGAAAAGATAACTAAACCTATGCGGTCATATTTCCTGTTGCTTATGAATTCTTTGGCAAGTTTCTTGCTTGCTTCAAGCCTGTCTGGCTCAAAGTCAAGGGCCAGCATACTTGGAGAAACATCCAGTGCCAGTATTATATCTATTCCTTCGGCTTTTACAGATTCCTCTTTCAAAGTGAGCCTTGGCCCCGATAAAGCAATTATAAAAAGACCCAATGAAATCAATTTCATATAAGGCAAAGCCTTATATAACGGTAGCTTCCAAGATTTGACTGAAGGGTCGAGATCCGTAGTTGAAAGAGGAAAAAATGATAAAAAAGACTTTCCCTGTGTATTGATCCACCAATAAAGTAGAGGTAGCAGCACCAGACCTGATAAAAGCCAGGGATGTTCGAATTCTATGTATTGAATGTTGGTCATTTTAAAACATACGTTGTTTTATCGTAAAATGCTTACCAGATCGATTGTTTTGTTAAGGAATTTTTCATTCAGATCTTCATCTATGCTTGCTTTTGCAAATTTAATGAGATCAGCTATTTGTAAAATATCTGATATTGTGTTCAGATGATTTTTCTCTGAAAGTTTAAGTTCAACTGCGCTGATTATTTCAGTCGTACTTTGTTCCAGAGCACCGAATTCGAATTTTTTTTCCAGATACTCCCGAAGTATATATGTCAGTTGACCGTGAAATTCCTTTACCTGACCTTTAAGCCATATTTTCTCATTTTTTAGTACAGAGAGTTTTTCAAGTGCTACTGTATATGCCGGCTCTGGTACCTTAATATCCTGAAAATCTGACTTTGTCTTTTTTCTGTATTTAAAAAACATAAAAACACCGATCAGAATAAGTGTTAAAAAAAGCAAAGCATAATGATACCATGCAAAATGATCCGAAAATCGTTTTTCCTCCCGTATTATATCCTTTATTGGGGCGAGAGCTTTAATACTATCATTAGGATCTATTGATGACCTGATGAAAATAAGAGGAAGTTCACTGATTGAATTTTTGTCTGTTTTTATCTTTTCGTCATCATTGATCAGAGGTATGATAATAAATCTGCCTTCATCCCAAACTTTGATCCGGATTTCATTTTCTTTTACTTCAGGAAAATTTTTCAGTGTTATTGTATGGATATTACCACTCCATTTTCCGAAATCTGAAATTTCAAAATCAGCAAGCCTTAGTTCTGAGGCATTAATATCCTTAGTTTTTTGTTTAAAACTGTCATAATGAGCCAGAAAAATCCTGATGCTATCTGGTTTAAAGTCTTTCTTGATCTTTATTAAAACAGGAATATCATGGCCTGCCAATGTTGTATCGGTCATTGTAGTAAGACCAACTACAGATTGTCCTGAAATTTCTGAAATCCACCAAAAAAATGCTATGAACAAATATCTTAAATGAATTTTCATAGAAGTTTATTTTGCTCTTTTTTTGAAAAAATCATGGAGTTTTAGAGTATAATCATCATTGACTTCAATATCAATCATATCGATTTTGTATATATTGAAAAGGCTTTTTAAATTATTCAGTCTCTCGAAGGATAATCTTTTGTGTTGTTTTCTGAAAGAAGCAGATGAAGTATCTATAAGCATTTCTGACCCGCTTTCAGGATCTTTGATTTTGAGTATATTGACATCAGGAATATTCATTTCCATAATATCATATATCCTGACTGCTATCACGTCGTGTTTTTTTCGGGCTATTTGCAGTGGCATACTAAAATCCCCGGAAATGAAATCTGAAACAACAAATACAATGCTGCGCTTGATCAATACATTATTGAGATATTTCAAAGCAGTTCCGATATCAGTTTTTTTACCTGCCGGATCGAAATATATTATCTCTCTGATAATCCTTAAAATATGTTTTTTCCCTTTTTTTGGGGGTATATATTTTTCAATTCTGTCAGTAAATAAAATAGCCCCAACTTTATCATTATTTGAAATTGCAGAGAATGATATCAAAGCAGCTATTTCAGTTGCCAGATCATTTTTTCGTTTGCTTCTTGATCCGAAATAAGTGGATTGGCTTATGTCGCAAAGCAGCATCACATTCAATTCCCTCTCTTCTTCAAAAATCTTTATATGTGGTTCGTCAGATCTTGCTGTCACATTCCAGTCGATGTATTTTGCTTCATCTCCGTATCTGTAGGCCCTGACTTCAGAAAATGTCATTCCTATACCTTTAAATGCACTGTGATATTCTCCGTTGAAGATATTTCTACTCAGACCCCTGGTCTTAATCTCTATTTTCCTGATCCTGTTTATAATATCCCTTGCATCCATATTTTAATCATTGACCATTTTCTTTAAAGGGCTTTTTCTTTTGATGACACCTTTTAAATCGGTAAATGGAAGGATAATCCTCTGTGAACCAAGTATAGTATTGAAATCAGTTGCAAAAACAATGCCCTGATCTGAAACATAAAGATTTCTGAAACTTTCAGGTTTCAAATGATTTTTGAAAATAGGTGTTTTAAATTCCGGGATTTTCTTTATTTTTTCCTTTAAATACTGGCTGAAGAAGAATTTTATATTGAAACCCTCAGTGAACTGATCACCAAAATCTATTTTCTGGCCGGTTTTTACATTATAAACCAGAGAATATGTACGTATTTTATCAGTACAATCTGATTGAATAGTCAATACTCCGCTGTATATATCATCATTTACCAATCCGAGATCGAACCACCCGTTAGCAGAAACTGTCAACCTCGAATTCAGTTCATCTTCATTTTCGACACAGGCATCCAGTTCTTTTCTAAGGGTGTCCATTATAGCAGAAATATCTCTTTTGATTGTGTCATTTATACTCAGATCTTTTAGTATGGGGTAAGAAACATATATTCTGTAAAAACTGCTCATATAGCTTATTTCATTCAGCTGGATAAACCCGGTTTCATTGAAGGAAACCTCCCTTTGTGTACCACCATCATATTTAACTAAAGCTTTGATCAGTTTATGGCTTACAGGAGAAAAAACGATTTCATTAATACCTTCTTCGCTATTTATAACAAGTTTGTATGTAGTGCATCCCGGGTCGATACATTCAGGTATAGAAGGGTAATAAAACATTTTCCCGTAATTCATTAATGATGTCCTAAGGTTATTCCCATGATTAATATAGGTCTTTAACTGGTAGCTCTGATCATCAATTGTGCCTTCATAAATACTGCAGTATGAATGCCGGTATTCCATTGCTTTGTTTGCATCATTTAGTTTTCTTAGAATAAGGTCAAAACTGACTTTTCCGCTGATATCTCTCCATTTGGCAGGGTGGTCTATCTGGTCAATTCCTATCATCCACATTCCTATTTTCATATCATTGCCGTCTGTTTCGTCAAGAATTAGATTATTTCTGACTATTCCACCTTCAACTTTTATTTTTGTATTGCTGGCTGGATAATAACAAAAGCCTCTCCATTCGTTTTCATCGTATGCGAGATATAGCTGGACTTCATTTTCATTTCCCAAATATCCGTATAATTCAACACTAATGATATTTTTAACATCAGAAAATAATTCCCTTGCTTCATTTATCAATTGTGCAGATTGTCCTGACAAGGATAAATAAACTGAAAAGATCAAAGTTAGTGTTATGATTAGTTTTCTCACGGTACTTCTATTGTGTTAACGATTTTTGTAATAATGTCTTCCTGGCTTATATTCTCTGCTTCTGCTTCATAAGACAGTCCTATTCTGTGTGCCAGTACATCTTTGATTGTGTTTTTTATATCTTCAGGGACAACATACCCTCTCCGGTTGATGAAGGCATGAGCTTTGGCTACTGTTGCCAGGGCTATGCTTGCCCTTGGAGAAGAGCCGTAATTTATCAGGGGTTTCAATTCGCTTAGTTTGTAATTCTCGGGATTTCTGGTAGCAAAAACCAGGTCTACTATATAATCAATCAGCTTGTCATCGATATAGATCTTTTTTACTATTTCTCTTGCCCTGATTATGTCTTCCGAATTAACTACCGGCTTCAGTTTATCATCCCTTGAGCTGTCAAAACTGCTTTTGATGATCTTTTTCTCTTCAGTGACTGAAGGATAACTGACCTTTATCTTCAGTAGAAATCTGTCAACCTGTGCTTCAGGCAGGGGATAAGTACCTTCCTGTTCAATTGGGTTTTGAGTCGCCATTACAAGGAAAGGGTCCGGAAGATTGAATGTTTCCTTCCCAATTGTCACCTGATGTTCCTGCATAGCTTCCAGCAAAGCACTCTGAACTTTTGCCGGTGCCCTGTTTATTTCATCAGCAAGGATAAAATTGGTAAAAACAGGTCCTTTACTCACAAAAAAATCGAGTTTTGCGGGATTATAGATCATTGTGCCGATAATATCAGATGGAAGTAAATCTGGAGTAAATTGAATTCTCTTGAAATTTACATCGATTGCAGAAGCTAAAGTACGAATAGCAAGAGTTTTTGCTAAACCCGGCAATCCCTCCAGGAGAATGTGTCCGTTTGCAAGCAATCCAAGCAATAATCTGTCCATCATGGAGTTCTGACCAATTATCACTTTAGAAGTTGAAAAACGGAGGTCTTCGATAAAAGCACTATCATTTCTGACTTTTTGGTTCAATTCCTGTATGTCAACTGAATATTCCATAATTTTTTATTTTTGAACAACTGTTTAATATATCGGTAAAATGGATGAGATTATTATATATGCTGAAGAAAATGTTATAAGCCGGGAAGAGTTGTCTCTGGTTATTGATTTTTTTTGGTCTATAGTCTTCCAACTACATTCATCTTAGGAATGTTTCAAGAAATAAAGGATTGCAAACGTTTTTTATTTGATTTCGATAAGGTCCATTATAATAAATACTCAATCCTATTTTTTTTCTATTATTTTTATATTCATCTATTTTAGTAAGAGTTCCACCACTTAGCATAAATAGTCCTTTTATATAAGCTATATTCTATATCATCAACCCATTTAGCATACCAAAAAGGATCCAAATGGCCTCTTTTTACTTCAGTCAATAACAAATTCTTTAATTCTCCGCAATTTTCAGGATTCATAATATAAAAAACTTCTTTATATATTTCTGATGTATTTACCCAACCGTAATTTTTAATAAATAAAATCAATTCGTTTTGTAAATTTTCGACAGCTTTAGATTCTAATAAATTCATAAACAAATATTCACTTTCCATTGAATTAACCGATTGTAAATTTTTAAACTTTGATATTATCTCTTTAATTTTATTTTGATATATATTCTTCATTATATCCTTTAATATTTATTTCATCAACAATTTTGAGTTTTTTAATAAAGTGATAAAAACTGTCTCTTGAAATGACTTTTAAAAAATGAATTGAATCACGCAATATTATTGAAGCTAAAGAAAATTCAGGAACACCTAAAGAAGTGTAAATTAAATCCAAACATGATGAAGTATCTCCTAATTCAGCTTTAATTATAGCAGCAAGATGAATGTCTTTACCGAAAGGAGGTGCTAAAAACCTTGATTCGGTTAATAAAGAATCGGCAATTTTATATTCTTTTTTCTGAAAATGGAATAAAGCCTCGTTTCTTAGATTATAATAGGGAATATAATTTTGGGATGATAGCTTTACTAATAACATCATCCCAAAAATAAAAATGAAAAGACTTCTTAGCATTATAACATTAATTTTTTTAATCAATATTAATCTCCATCTGTTGATCGTAGAGAGCCAAATTTGTTCTCTCATGTTTTCTGTGTTTTCCAATCCCACTAACAAAAATAATAATTTTGTTTTATTAATTATTTACATTTGGTTAAAGTTATTGAAAACTTCATGGGGCAGGGAAAAAAGAGATTATCAATACATCAATAATTAAACTCTTCGATGCTTGTCTGAACCAGTACTTCCTTGTTAATAGGTTTTTCACCCGGTTTTGAACCGTTAGTTTTTGAATTTGGTTGTTCAAAATTGTTAAGCTCTACTTTCAGATTGCTTATGATGAATTCCTGTCGCATGGGTGTATTTTTTCCCATATAGTATGAGAGCAATTCTTCTACCTGAGTGACGCTTTTCAATGTAACTGGCTTTAGACGTATGTTTTCACCTATAAAGCCTCCGAACTCATCGGGAGATATTTCTCCCAGTCCTTTGAATCTTGTTATTTCAGCTTTGCCCTTAAGTATATTTATAGCCTTTTGTTTTTCTTCTTCTGAATAGCAGTAAAAAGTCTGTTGCTTGTCCCTGACTCTGAAAAGAGGTGTTTCGAGTATGAAAAGATGATTGTGAGTAACTAATTCAGGGAAATACTGCAGAAAAAACGTAAGCAGAAGCAGCCTTATGTGCATGCCGTCAACATCGGCATCAGTAGCAATAACGACCTTATTGTACCGCAGATTTTCAAGTCCGTCTTCGATGTTCAGGGCATGATGCAGCAGATTGAATTCTTCATTTTGATAAACAATTTTCTTGGTCATGCCATAAGTATTCAATGGTTTTCCACGCAGGCTGAATACTGCCTGGGTCTGAACATCCCTTGCCTTGGTGATCGAACCACTTGCAGAATCGCCTTCTGTAATGAAAATTATAGTCTTTTCCTTCGATCCCGGATCTGCATTGGACATATTATAATGAATTCGGCAATCCCTGAGTTTTTTGTTATGCAGATTTGCAATTTTTTCTGATTTTTTAGCCAGATTTCTGATCCCGGCTATTTCTTTCCTCTCTTTCTCCGCATTTTTAATCTTGTCCAGAATGGCTTTTGCCGTTTCATCATGGCTGTGAAGATAATTATCGAGTTCTTTCGATATGAAATTGCCGATAAATGAACGCAAAGTAGGTCCATCAGGACTTATATTATTGCTGCCTAGTTTGGTCTTGGTCTGTGATTCAAAAATAGGCTCTTCGATCCTTACGCTTATTGCCCCGATCATTCCCGAGTGAATATCCCTGCTGTCAAAGTTTTTATTGTAAAAATCCCGGATTGTTTTTACAATTGCTTCTCTGAATGCGTTCAAATGGGTTCCTCCCTGGGTAGTGAACTGACCATTCACAAATGAATAATAATCGTCACCATATTGACTGGACTGTGTCAGTGCTACCTCTATATCTTCTCCTTTTAAGTAAATAATAGGATATTTTATATTCTTTTCGTCAACTTTTTTTGACAGCAGGTCAAGCAATCCGTTTTGCGAATAAATGGTTTCATTATTGTATTTGAGTTTCAGTCCGGAATTGAGAAATGCATAATTCCACAGCATATCTACTATATATTCTTCACGGAATGTGTAATCGGAAAAAATCCCTGAGTCGGGTATAAATTCGGTAATTGTACCCTGGTTTTCATCACAACTGACTATTTCACCATTTTTAATTATTTCACCTTTCCTGAATTCAGCCTGTTTGCTTTTACCTTCCCTGATTGATTTAACGATGAAATACTCTGACAGGGCATTTACTGCTTTTGTTCCCACTCCATTTAATCCGACGGATTTTTTAAATGCCTGTGAATCATATTTACCACCTGTATTGATTTGTGATACACATTCTACCACTTTTCCAAGCGGAATACCTCTTCCATAATCCCTGACTGTAACTTTATTGTTTTTTACCGATACGTCTATTTTTTTACCATTCCCCATTACGTATTCATCTACAGAATTATCAAGGATCTCTTTCAGTAAAATATATATTCCATCATCAGCCGAAGCTCCATTTCCCAGTTTTCCTATATACATACCGGGGCGAAGACGGATATGTTCTTTCCAGTCAAGTGAGACAATATTGTCTTCGGTATATTTTATATTATCAGCCATTTTTTAAGCATTTTGAAATCAAGTGCAAATATACAAAACATATTACAAATATTTTTATAATGTAAACAATTTTGAGAAAATAACTTATACGTTTGTTTTATTTAAAGAATTAAATTTTTCAAAAAAGACTATGATATACAAAAAATTAAAGTCTAACTTTTGGTTGCTGAAATTGTCAGGAAAAATCTACATTTTTACCTAATCTGTGATATGATTATTACATATAGATTATAATCAAATTTAGCCTCCGATAATGTAAGTGCTTTAAATATTGCTTCTTTTTTAATTTTTAACGGATATTACAACCGATAAAAAAAGTACCTTTGCACTTTCAAATTTTTTACCATGGGATTGATAGAAGAGATTAAAAAACGCAAGACCTTTGCTATTGTCAGCCATCCTGATGCCGGGAAGACAACTTTGACCGAAAAACTACTTTTATTTGGCGGGGCAATTCAGGTAGCCGGAGCGGTGAAATCCAATAAAATTAAGAAAACCACAACCTCCGATTTTATGGAAATCGAAAAGCAGCGTGGTATTTCAGTTGCCACTTCGGTCATGGCATTTGAATATGCTGACAGGATGGTCAATATTCTCGATACTCCAGGACACAAGGATTTTGCTGAGGATACATTCCGGACATTAAGCGCTGTAGATAGTGCCATAGTTGTCATCGATGCTGCAAAAGGTGTTGAAGAACAGACTGAAAAACTTGTTCAGGTATGCAGGATGCGTAAAATACCGATTATCGTATTTATAAATAAACTCGACAGGGAGGGATTGGACAGCTTTGATCTTCTCGATGAAATCGAAGTTAAACTAGGGCTGAAGGTGACCCCTCTCACATGGGCTATAGGGAAAGGACAAAGTTTTAAAGGAGTCTATAATCTTTTCAAATCCAATATAAATCTTTTCAATCCGCATGGGAAACAGGACATAGAGGAAGTTATAGAGATCAGGGAAAATGAAACTGAAAAATTTACAAAACATATCGGGGTACATGCTACAAAAGAATTGCTTCATGATCTGAATGTGATCAGGGAAATATATGACAGTTTAGATCTCCAAACATACCTGAAAGGTGATATTTCTCCTGTTTTTTTTGGCAGCGCAGTCAATAATTTTGGAGTAAAGGAGCTTTTGGATTGTTTTGTTGACTTTGCACCTAATCCACTTCCGAGAGATGCTGAAGAAAGAACAGTAAATCCGGAAGAGAATAAATTCTCAGGATTTGTATTTAAGATTCATGCCAATATTGATCCAAACCATCGCGACAGGATCGCTTTTCTGAGAATAGTGAGCGGAGTTTTTTACAGAAACACGAATTATTACCACAACAGGATAAATAAAAATCTTAAATTCTCTAATCCAACATCATTCATGGCATCTAAAAAAAGCATTATTGATGAGGCTTTTCCGGGTGACATTGTGGGGCTCTATGATTCAGGAAATTTTAAGATCGGAGATTCCCTTACAGAAGGTGAAACTCTAACATTTAAGGGCATTCCAAGTTTTTCGCCGGAACAGTTCCGCTATGTGATCAACGCAAATCCCCTGAAGCGAAAACAGTTAGATAAGGGAATCATTCAGCTTATGGATGAAGGAGTAGCTCAGTTATTTACAACCCTGGATTCTGAAAGAAAAATAATAGGAACTGTAGGAAATCTTCAGTATGAGGTAATACAATACAGATTAGAACACGAATACGGAGCTTCTGTTATTTATGAACCACTTAATATTTTTAAAGCATTCTGGATAAAAACTGAGGATAAGGCTACTCTTGATGAATTTATAAAAAGGAGAAGACGCGATATAGCTATTGATAAAGATGGAAAATATGTATTCCTGGCAGAATCACAATGGACAACCAAGGTAATAAAGGAAAATCACCCTGATGTCGAGTTTTACGAAAAGAGTGAATTTTAATCTGTATTTTGAATTTTTGTTATAATATTTTTCTTTATAATATTTATTGTTAATAATTTTGATAGTAAATAATCAACTTTCTCATAATTTGATCATCATTCAAACGTTATTTCTTCATGAACTTAGTTAAGTTTTTGTAAAGAAACAGAAAATGCAACTTAAGAAAAGTTTTCAAGTATTGGTTTTGTTATTTATTGTATTGGGACTCAATTCCAGAAATTATTGTTTTGTCCAGGATACTTTGAAAAAGCCTGTTGTTGCCCTTGTTTTGAGTGGGGGATCAGCCAAGGGACTGTCTCATATAGGAGTAATTCAATTGATGGAAGAAGTAGGGTTAAAACCCGATCTTATTGTTGGAACAAGTATGGGAAGTATAGTTGGAGGTTTGTATGCAATAGGTTATACAGTTCCAGAACTCAAAGAAATAGCTACAACCACAGACTGGTTGTATTATTTGTCCAATGATACTGACCTCAGGAATATGAATATGGAGGAAAAGGATGATTATGAAGACTATCTATATGCTATACCGATTCTGGGCGGCAAACCAGAAATATCAAAAGGTCTGATATATGCACATGAAATGTATCTTTTTTTGTCAAGGCTTACATTTTTAGCTAATAAGTACCGGGATTTTGATAGTTTTCCAACCAGGTTCAGGGCTATTTCTGCGGATGTAATTAAAGGAGAACCCTTCGTTTTTAAAGAAGGCCCACTATCTGTTGCTTTAAGATCCAGCATGTCTTTACCTACTTTGTTCTATCCGGTCAATTATCAGGATAAATTATTGGTTGACGGAGGAGTAATAGATAATTTTGGAGTGGAATATGCTTTGCAAAACGGAGCTGATATTATTATTGGCTCTAATGTTGGAAATGTGCTTTATGGAGAAAAAGAATTGGGTTCTTTCCCTAAAATCTACTCTCAGCTTATTATGATAAATTCCAAGAAAAAGATGGAAAAATATAGGGACAGTGTTGATATTCTGATCGAACCACCGGTTTTAGATATGGCTGCAAGATTTGATAAAGCAGCAGAAATTATTGAAATCGGATACAATGAAGCATTAAAACAAAAAATACAATTAAAACAGATTTCTGATCATATCAAAAGTTTTAATTCTGAAAGTGAAAAAGAACATGGACCAAGATTAAGGAGTGTGCAGATTGACAATGTTGAAATAGTAGGTATAAGTCGCGTTCAGACAAAATTTGATATATTGGACCTTGTCCGGAAACACATGAAAATATATATGGGTACTTCTTCAATCGAGCATATCATAGACGATCTTTATGGCACAGGGCAATATGCGTTTATAAATTATACGCTCGAGAAACAAGAAAACAATAAGTATAAATTACAATTGAAATTTAAGGAGGTATCTTCTAACATTCTTCAGGTTGGTATTAATTATAATGATCAGTCAGATATGGGCCTGGTAGTTGGGTTTACTTCCAGAAACTATTTGTTTCCGGGATCAAAGTTTAAAATTGCAGGCAGAATTTCAAATTACCCAGGTCTGGATCAATATTTTGCTAAATATTTTATTCGGAAATCCAATCATGGAATTAAGCAAACATTTTCGTATGTTTATGATGAATTGCCGGTTTATTCTGGTAGCAGTAAAGTAAATGAGTACACAAGAAACATGATAATTCCAGGAATTTCATACCTTTTTATCCCCGATAAATACTATATGATAGAAATTGGATATCAAAATAAAGCCAGATTTCTTAGAAAACTATTTATGACTGAAAGTCAAAAATTTGAAAAATCCACCAGTTACAAGAATTCAGCATTTGTTAATTATTATTTCAATAACGTTACTGATAAGTTTTTTCCTCAAAAAGGAAATATTATCAAGCTTTCAATTGGATATAGTTTTTATAATTCAATCAAACTTAAGAATGCTGATGCAACAATATTAAAACTCAATCCTGAACCACATCCTGAACTGGATTTTATCTGGAAGAATTATATAGATATTAACGACAGGTTAACCTGGGAAAATGAAATTGCATTTGAATATTCATCATATAGTTTTACAGAACCTATGGTATTTTTTGATAATTCATTTGGAGGTGTTATTCCTGACAATAAATATCAGACTCCTTTTTGGGGCTTACCAAACAATTATCTGGTCTCATCAAATAAAGGAATAATTAAAACGGGATTCCGATATAAAATAGTAGAAAAGCTCAACCTTCGAACAATCTTAAATGCTGCTATTATAAACGATTGGAAAGAGTATTTCGGTGGTGGGGTTTCATTGGAACTAGATCTGCCGACAGGACCGTTGAGCATAGGAATTTCTAAGTCCTTGAATTACAAATATCCTGTTTTTCATTTCAATTTGGGTTACTTCCGATAAAAGGTCAATTCCGTTTTTTTTAGCATCTGATCATTTTAATTTTACATGTGTTTTGAAAGAAACTTCAGGATTTAGTTATATTTGCGGGTTTAATGTTTTTTTAATTGAATTTTTCCTGTAATTAATTGATTTTGTATTATCTGGAAGCATTTTTATTACATTTATATGGTATACAAAAATAATAAAATATCCGTTATTGGTGCAAGAGAGAATAATCTCAATGATTTTGATATTGATATACCAAAAAACAAACTGGTTGTAATAACAGGAATAAGCGGAAGCGGAAAATCATCCCTTGCATTTGATACTATATATGCCGAAGGACAGAGAAGATACATGGAAACCTTTTCTGCTTATGTTCGTCAGTTTTTGGGAAAAATGGAACGACCTGATGTCGAACAGATAACCGGTCTTAGCCCTGTAATTTCAATTGAGCAGAAATCTACCGGGTGGAACCCCAGATCAACCGTTGGGACTACAACTGAGATTTATGACTTTTTCAGGCTTTTATTTGCCAAAATAGGCGAGGCATACTCATATATTTCAGGTAAAAGAATGGTAAAATATACAGAAGAGCAGATCATTGATGTAATTCTCAGGGATTTTGACGGAAAAAAAATTGCTGTTCTGGCGCCAATGGTCAGGGGAAGAAAAGGTCATTACAGGGAATTGTTCGATCAGATAAGAAAACGCGGTTACTCTAAAGCCAGGGTAGATGGTGAAATTTTGGATTTAAAAGCAGGTTTTAAAGTTGACAGATATCAGACACACGATATAGAAATTGTAATAGACAGGATAAAAGTTGAAGCAGAAAAAAGGGACAGGATCTGTTCTTCAATACTTCTTGCAATGAAACTTGGCGAAAACCTTATGATGATAAATGATACGGAGACAAATAAAACATATCCATTCAGTAAAAGCCTTATTTGTCCTGATTCAGGTATTTCGTATGAAGAACCTTCCCCAAATTCATTTTCTTTCAACACTCCTTATGGTTACTGCGGAGAATGCAAAGGCCTGGGTACAATAAATACAGTCGATCTTGAAAAAGTGATCCCTGACAGGGATAAAAATATAAACCAGCAGGGTATAGCTCCTTTTGGGGAAGTCAGAGATACCTGGACATTTAAACAATTAAAAGAGATTACCAAAAAATATAATTTTGATTATGATACTCCGGTAAAGGATATTCCTGAAGAAGCTCTGAAAATAATTTTGTATGGTGGTAACGATGATTTTAAATATGATTTCAATTTTGGTTTAACTGAATTTACATATAATCTTGCATATGAAGGACTAGTAAATATGATCAAAAGATGGTATGAAAATACAACATCAGAAAAGATCAGAGCATGGGCAGAAGAATATATGACTGTAATTGAATGTCCTGAATGTAAAGGATACAGATTGAAAAAAGAATCCCTGCATTTCAAAATTGCAGAAAAGAACATAGGAGAAATTAGTTGTCTTGACCTCAATGAGCTTTTAAAATGGGTTTCAGATCTGGAAACAGTCTTACCTGAAAAACAACTGAATATAGGCAGGGAAATAATCAAGGAACTTAAAGTAAGGATTGAATTTCTCCTGCAGGTTGGTTTGAGTTACCTCAGCCTGAACAGACCTTCCAGGACTTTGTCAGGAGGTGAGTCACAGAGGACAAGACTTGCCACCCAGATTGGTTCCAAGCTTACAGGCATAACTTATATACTCGATGAACCGAGTATAGGACTTCACAGCAGAGACAACCGCAGACTGATAAATGCATTAAAGAAACTGACATATCTTGACAATACAGTTATAGTGGTTGAACATGATAAAGAAATCATGCTAGAATCTGATTATCTTATTGACCTTGGACCTGGTGCAGGTAAACATGGAGGAAATATTATTGCCAAAGGAATTCCGGCAGATTTTTTAACTATGAAAGGCATTACCTCCGAATATCTGAGTGGCAGGAAAAAGATAAATGTTCCTGAATTTATAAGACCGGGAACAGGAAAAAATCTGACACTTGAGGGAGCTAATGGAAATAATCTTCAGAATGTTGATATTACTATTCCTTTAGGTACTTTTATTTGTGTTACGGGTGTTTCCGGTAGTGGCAAGTCAACTCTTATAAATGACACCCTTTATCCTATTCTTCGTCAGGAACTTCATAACAGCATAAAAAAACCATTGCCATACCAAAAAATCTCTGGCATTGAAAATATTGATAAAGTTATAGAAATTGATCAGGATCCAATAGGCAGAACACCCAGGTCAAATCCAGCAACTTACACGGGACTTTTTACACATATCAGAAAGCTGTTTTCAATGATACCCGATGCTAAGATCAGGGGTTACGACATGGGCAGGTTTTCATTTAATGTAAAAGGAGGCAGATGCGAGACTTGCCAGGGAAGCGGGATGATGAAAATTGAAATGAATTTTTTGCCTGATGTATACGTGGAATGCGAAGTATGCTCAGGAAGAAGATATACCAGAGAGACTCTTGAAGTTTTATATAAGGGGAAAACTATATCTGATGTTCTTGATATGACAGTTGAAGAAGCATATCATTTTTTTGAACATATTCCTGCTATTAAAAACAAGCTGGAAACTTTGCTTAGTGTTGGCTTGTCTTATATTTCACTTGGGCAACAGGCTACTACATTATCGGGCGGTGAAGCTCAAAGAGTAAAATTGGCAGAAGAGCTTTCAAAAAAAGATACCGGTAAAACGCTTTATATTCTCGATGAACCGACAACAGGATTGCATTTTGAAGATATAAAACATCTTATAGATGTACTTAACAGATTAGTTGAAAGGAAAAATACAGTTCTGGTGATTGAACATAATATGGATATTATAAAATCTGCTGATTATATTATTGATCTTGGTCCGGAAGGAGGAAATGAAGGAGGAAAAGTAATATTTCAGGGTAAGACAACTGATTTATTACAGCATCAGGATAGCTATACCGCATATTACCTTAAAGAAGAATATCTCTAAAAGAACATATGAGAAATAAAAAAGCCGTTAAAAAAATATTCTTAACGGCTTTGCGCCTCCACAAGGACTTGAACCTTGGACCTGCGGATTAACAGTCCGACGCTCTAACCGACTGAGCTATGGAGGCATAATATGATGCTTTTCCTCAAAAGCGGATGCAAAAGTAATAATTATCATTATATTTTTCAAAAAAATGCTTGTTTTTTTTAAAATTTTATTCAATTTTGTAAAAATTATGAACGTCCGATATATTTCCAATTAGAATTTCCAATAAAATAAGGTAAAAATCTATATGCGGAATAAAACCTCAATGATCAGTCTTTCTTCTGTAATAGAACAAGTAAAACAAATTGCCGAAGAAGCTGGAAAAATTATACTCGATTTTTACGAATCTGATTTTAAGGGTACAATAGAATACAAATCTGATAATAGTCCTGTGACCATTGCAGACAGAACAGCCAATGAATTCATTGTCAGTAATCTTCAAAAAATTTACTCTGATATACCTGTAATTGCAGAAGAAAGTCAGAATGTCGATTTTGCACAAAGAATAAAATGGCCCTATTTCTGGATGGTTGACCCTCTGGATGGAACAAAAGAGTTTATAAAGAAAAACGGTGAGTTTACAGTAAATATAGCTTTAATAAAACAAACAAAACCTGTATTGGGAGTTGTATATGCACCTGTTTATAACAAAATGTACTGGGCATATAAAGGAACAGGGGCATTTATGAATTCTGATAATAAAACTGTTAAAATCAATGCCAGAAAATCAGACCTGAAAAGTAAAAATTTGAAAATTGTATTATCAAGATCACATTTAGATATTTCAACGAAAGAATATTTAAAAAACTTTAATGACCCAGTTACAATTCAAAGAGGTAGTTCTTTGAAATTTATGGACATTGCATGTGGTGAAGCCGATTTGTATTTCAGGTTCAACTCTGTCATGGAGTGGGATACAGCAGCATCACATATCATAATTAAAGAATCTGGAGCTGATCTGGTCAATATTAAAAATGGTAATAATATTTTTTATAATAAGAAAGATTTAAAAATTCCCGGATTTATAGTTTACAGGGGATTAAATTGAACAGATATTGTCAATTGGGAAAAAAAATTAATTTGTTTAATGTTTGCCGCAATAATTTAATCAAAATTGCGTTTTGAGTTCAAATTAATGCAAAAATTGACTTAAAAACTTAATTTTTTGTTAAATGTTTAAATTTTCGTCGAAAATATTTTGAAATTTAAAAAAATCATCGTTTATTTGTAATTAAATTAATTCTAAATAAGAAAAAAGAAGCATTATGTCAGAATACGATTTCAATAATAAATTAATCCAATGTACAGCAACCTTAAAATCGTTTGCTTTCAATTTGACAAAGAATGATGAGGAGGCAGAGGATTTATTGCAGGATACAGCATACAAAGCTATAATTAACAGGAAAAAATTTATAGCAGGTACCAATTTTAAAGCGTGGTTATTTACTATTATGAAAAATACTTTCATCAATGATTACAGGAGGAAAGTCAGGAGGAACACTGTTATGGACAGTACAGATAACCAGTTTTTCATCAATTCTTCTGAAAGTATAGTTCAGAATGAAGCTGATTCTCAAATATTGCTCGAAGAGTTGAATGCACTCATAGATCTGCTTGATGATAATTTGAGAGAACCATTCAGAATGCATTTTACTGGTTACAAATATCAGGAAATAGCTGAAAAAACTGAAATTCCTTTAGGCACAGTGAAAAGCCGGATCTTTATAGCAAGAAATGAGATTAAAAAGCTGATTTCCAAGTATTATATAGATAGATTTCCGCAGGAATACTGCAAAAAGAAATGCGCATAAAAACTATAAAAAAAAGCCATCTTTTATGATGGCTTTTTTTATATATTAAAATCCATTCAGGAGCAAGGATCTGTTGAATTCAAAGTTCATACGGGCGATATTGACAACTGATATTTCCTGAGGGCATTCCATTTCACATGCTTCTGTGTTGGTACAGCTTCCGAATCCTTCCAAATCCATAGCATTGACCATTCCTATCACTCTTTCATTTCTCTCGATTTTCCCTTGTGGCAATGTCACCAAATGTGAGATCTTAGCACTTGTAAACAGAGCGGCACTCGAATTTTTACATGTAGCAACACAAGTTCCGCATCCTATACATGCAGCTGAATTGAAAGCTTCCTCTGCATCTATTTTTCCGATTGGCAGTGCATTTGCATCCGGAGCTGATCCTGTGTGAGTTGAAATGAATCCACCAGCCTGGACTATCCTGTCAAGACCGCTGCGGTCAACTTTTAAGTCTTTCAGTACTTTAAATGCTTTTGCCCTGAATGGTTCAACTACGATATTGTCCCCGTCAGAAAAATGTCTCATATGCATCTGGCAGGTTGTTGAATGATGGAAATGACCGTTAGCTCTGCCATTGATAGTCAGCCCACATTGACCGCAAATACCCTCCCGGCAGTCTGAATCGAATTCAACTGGAATTTTATCTTCGCTGATCAATTGTTCATTGAGTACATCCAGCATCTCAAGAAATGACATATCCGGATTGATATCATTAAGATTATAAGTTTCAAAATGGCCTTTTGAATTGCTGTTCTTTTGTCTCCAGACTTTGAGTGTAATTTTCATTTTTTATATTTTTACTCAATTTTTTATTAACATAAATATCAGTATAGCAGTTACTTATAGCTTCTGACTGCAGGTTTGACAACTTCAAATTTAAGTTCCTCCTTATGTAATATTGGTTTGCTTTCCATATCCTTAAATTCCCAGGCAGAAACAAAAAGGTAATCTTCATCATTCCGGAGTGCTTCTCCATCATCAGTCTGAAATTCTTCCCTGAAATGTGCTCCGCAGGATTCATCACGTTCATTTGCATCATAAGCCATGAGTTCTGCCAGTTCAAGGAAGTCTGCAATTCTTCCTGCCTTTTCCAGCTCTGAATTAAGTTCGTAAATACCACCTGTAACTTTCAGATTTTTCCAGAAATCCTCTCTGAGCTCCCTGATTAGCTGAATTCCTTTTTCGGTACCTTCCTTAGTTCTGCTTAATCCTACATAGTCAAAAAGTATTTTTCCAAGTCTTTTATGATATTGCTCGGGCGATGTATTGCCATTGATTGCAATAAACTTATTTAATTTATCAATAACTTCATTTTCGGCTTTTTCAAATTCAGGATGATCTGTTGAAATTTTTCCTGTCCTGATCTCATTGGAGAGATAATTTCCAATGGTCACAGGGACTATAAAATAACCATCCACGCTTGCCTGTAAAAGTGAATTTGCTCCGAGCCTGTTAGCTCCGTGATCTGCAAAATTGGCTTCGCCTATAGCATAAAGTCCTGGAATTGTTGTCATTAGTTCGTAATCAACCCACAAGCCTCCCATTGTAAAGTGCGCTGCAGGAGAGATCATCATTGGTATTTTATATGGACTCATTCCTGTTATTTTTTCGTACATTCTGAACAGGTTACCGTATCTTTTTCCTATTTCTTTTTCACCGAATTTTTTAATTGCATCCCTGAAATCCAGATATACTGCATTTTTATTGCCTCCAACACCATATCCGGCATCAATTTGTTCTTTTGCTGACCTTGAAGAGATATCCCTTGGTGCCAGATTACCAAAAGCGGGGTATTTTCTTTCCAGGTAATAATCTCTTTCTTCTTCAGGTATTTCATTTGGATTTCTTTCATCACCTTTCATTTTTGGAACCCAAACCCTTCCGTCATTTCGCAGTGCTTCCGACATCAATGTCAGTTTTGACTGATAATTGCCTGATTGAGGCAGGCAGGTGGGGTGAAACTGAATCCAGCTTACTCCTGCCATATAGGCACCTTTTTTGTATGCTTTCCATTGAGCAGATGCATTACTGCCTATGGCCAATGTGGAGAGATAGTAAATTTTGCCGTAACCACCGGTAGCAAGAATCACAGCGTGTGCGCTATGCCTTTCAATTTCTCCGGTTATAAGATCTCTGGCAATTATTCCACGTGTTTTCCCGTCAATCATTACCAGTTCAAGCATTTCATGCCTGTTATAGGATTTTATGTTTCCCAGACCAATTTGACGCATCAATACTGAATAAGCCCCGAGCAGCATCTGTTGACCTGTTTGCCCCTGAGCATAAAAAGTCCTTTTGACCTGAACTCCACCGAAAGAACGGTTTGCAAGAACTCCTCCATATTCCCTGGCAAAAGGAACCCCCTGTGCTACTGCCTGATCAATAACTTTAGCAGACAGCTCGGCAAGCCTGTATGTGTTTGCTTCACGTGACCTGAAATCTCCGCCTTTTAATGTGTCATGGAAATGACGAAAGACATTGTCTCCGTCATTCTGATAATTTTTAGAGGCATTAATTCCGCCCTGTGCAGCTACAGAGTGTGCTCTTCTTGCCGTATCCTGAAAGAAGAATACTTTGACTTTATATCCCAGTTCTGCAAGTGTCGCAGCAGCAGGTGCACCGGATAATCCTGTTCCGATCACTATAATATCGAGTTTGTTTTTATTTGCAGGGTTAACGATTTTACAATGCTCCTGATAATTTGTCCATTTTCTTTCCAAAGGCCCTTCCGGAATTTTTGAATTCAACATATATTATAAGTTTTGAAAGTAAATAATAGTTGGTATTAGTGCAAAGGCAAGACATAAAAGAATTGCAAACCCGATTCCAAGGTATTTGGATGCCTTTATATACCATTTGTTATAAACACCCAAAGTCCTGAATGCACTCCAGATACCATGTGCCAGATGAAATCCTAATGCGATAAAAGAAATTATATAAATAATAACGAACCATCCCTGTTTAAAAGATTCATAAACTATGAGGAAAATATCTTTATTGCCTTGTTCATCCAGTGGTAATTCCTTGAATTTGTACAAGTACCAGTAATCTCTCAGGTGAATGATGAGAAAAAGCAAAATTATAACTCCCAGTATTCCCATATTTCGTGAAAACCAACTGCTTATTTTTCCTCTTGTATCTTTTTTCAAACCGGTACCATTGGATTTGTAATTCTCATAGGTAATAAATATTGAATTAAAAATGTGTACAAGGAATGAGATATAAAGAAGAATGGCAATTATTTCAATCAGGATATTGCTTGACAACAGATGAGAATACCAGTTGTATTGCATGTGTGCCCTGTCAAATGGAAGCAATAATTGAAGATTGCCGGCAAGATGGATGATCAGGAAGAAAGCAATAAACAAACCTGTAAGTGACATTATAATCTTTCTGAACAAAGTGCTTTTAAGGATTTTGATCACACTCATTTTGAATAACTTTAAATTTGAAAAAATAATTATGCAAAGCTAACAGGCAAAGTGCTTTTATTAAAATTCAATTATTCAATTGTGTTTTATTTATAAGTTAAATAAATAATGCGAATCAATGGTTGAAAAAATGATTAATAAATGACATTTATGCAAATAACTGAAAATCTTCTATTTGCATAATAATTTCTTTGTGACCCTCTGTGATTCCTCTGTGATACTCTGTGTAATTAATAAATATATTTCACAGAGGCGCACTGAGAACCACAGAGTTACACGGAGAGTTTTTAACCCTTGATTCCCATAGATAATAAATGACGACATTTTTTAAGAATACATGATTGAATTGGAAGGCAATGATTATAAGTGTGTAAAAATTGAAAACTTAACAGAAGTCAGATAAGAGCAAAATAATTCATTGCATTTCCCTTATCCTTAATTCAATTCCGCTTTCATTTTTCAATAATTCTTTAAGTAATTCCGGATCAGTTGAACCAAAATGATAAGGATAAAGAATTTTGGGATTGAACGATTTTGCAGCCTGTGTTACCATTTCAGGGGTCATCGTATAGGGAAGATTCATTGGCAGGAATGCGATGTCAATATCTTTCAGGTCTTTCATTTCAGGGATATTTTCGGTGTCACCTGCAATATAAATTCTTTTGTTTCCCATAGTTAAAACGTAACCATTTCCTTCCCCTTTTGGGTGAAATGGATTTCCATCTTTCCTTTTATTGATGACATTATAAGCCGGAACAGCTTCAATTTTTAAGCCGGACAATGATTTTTGGTCTCCATTTTTCATCTCGACCGCATTGTATTTATTTTTCAGTTTTTCATTGGAGAGTGAATTCATAATTATTTTAGTGACATCTTTTGAGATCTTTTCTATTGCTGATTCATCAAGATGGTCCTGATGATCGTGTGTGATTAAGATAATGTCAGCCTTAGGAAAATTAGAATAATCAGCAAGTTTGGAATATGGATCTATTTGTATTATCTTTTTATTCCATTCAAGCATAAGTGATCCATGACCGATAAATGTGATTTTCAAAACTCCTTTCGATGTTTTAAATTCATCGGTTTCAAATACTTTCTGAGCATTGGAGCACACCGAAATCAATAATAAAATGATCATTGTTATATTAGCCTTCATAATTGATTTTTTTTATTCTTGTTTTATTAACAAATTCCATGACAAAATTACATCAAATTAAATATTTCTATAACTTTGTCAGAATAAAAAAACATTTTGATATGAGCCAGAAACAATGCAAGTTTTGCAAGAATGAAATACAGGATAATGTTAAAAAATGTCCTTATTGTCTTTCATACCAGAAATGGTATTTTGATAATGTAATACTCTACAGGTTATTGATCGTATTATTTATTGTTTCTCTCTTTGTTTTTAGCAAACAAAGGAATAATGATATTGAATTTAAAGATTTTGAAAAAAATTTCAAGGTTGAAATCGTAAATGTTCAGCTAATTAAAAATGAGTCAAACACCTATAAAATTCTAAATTTGAAAATTGATAACCAGACTGCATACAAATGGAAGTATCCTGTTGTTGAAGTACGTTATTACAATCCTGATGGAGTATTGGTTTTTACAGAATTTCCTACAGCATTTCAGGCTAAAATCACTAAGAAAGAGAAGACCAATTGTTCTTTCGATTTACGCCCTCCGCAGGATTTTTTAAATTATAAGTTTAAAATAAAACTGAAGGACTTATACCCTGACAATTTCTGATTAAAAAAAAAGCAGATCCCTGAGGACCTGCCTTTTTAAAAGTATTCATTTCTATATTTTATCAGTTGCAATCGACATCCTGAAGCGATCTGTCCCAGCAGTGCCATTCATTATCATTATATTTTTTGGCATCTTTAACCCTTCCGTTTTTATACATACTGTTCCAGTTTATCTGAAGTAAGTTATTAAGATCTGCTGCAAAAACATCGTATGATCGGTCAAATTCTGTACCAGTTACCACACCTTCCCTGAATTCAATGTAACCACCGGTCTGTGGAGTATCCGGTATTGCAATGGTATATCTTATCGATGCTGAATTTGCAGATTTGCTGTAATCTATTTTGATAAATGGTTTTGGGTTTGCAGGATCAAAATTCAGTGTCCAGTGTGCATATGCATTGTTTTTTCCGGTAACACCCGTAAACCAATGGATATTTGAAAACCCTCCTATCTGGCTGACATACATATCCCATTTAACTTCGTCATTTAATAGTAATTCCCCATTCAATTTAACGATATAAATCTTATTCTGATCATCTTTTACCTCATATGACCACATCCAGACTCCATTTCCCTGGTAAACTGCCTGATGTCTGAATGCTTCCTTTATGGCTGCTACAGGTATATAAAGATGAACTGCGACCACAGTATTCCAAACCAGTACATTTGTAGCTGAATGTAAAAAATTATCGACACTTCTTCCATTTAGTCCATCTTTTCTCTGTTGAGAAAAATCATCGAATTGCATTGTGAATAATTCTGTTGACGGAAGTTTTGGTGCCTTTTTCGCATTGAAAACACCTTCCTGATCTTTAACACAAGACTGGAACATCAGGAATGAAAACGCTACTGCTAATAAAAAACTTAATTTTCTCATGATTCTTATTTTTAATGTTTTAAAAGATTTTATTTCCTTATCGACATTAATACACATGAGTTTGAAAATACCCTAATGGTTGAATTTATTTTAATTTTGTAAGTTTGGGTCATAGTCAAAAATTTGGCTAAAAATCCAATTCTGGCTATTATGGGCCAAGAGGGGGAGTATCTGACAGAACAGCACAAACACAGAAATAACCTAATCCACCATTGGTGATATTGCCGGAAACAGGAGCTGAAGCTTCATCAAAAGCTGCTCCCTGCCATTCGGTTTCCATAAGGACTGAGCGGAAATAATTGGCTGTTTTTGAATTGAGACTATATTTTTTTTGTATTACCTTGCTGCCTTTTGGAAATATAACTGATTGTTTTGCTGGTTTAAATATTTCATTGACATCAATTGTATTGAAAGTATAGTAAATAACTTTAGCCCGGGTTTTTTCAGATGAAATAATATCTGACCAGTCCACTGTTATCTCATACATAGCCTGTTCTTGTGGTGAATAAAGTGGTGGTGTCTGATCAAATGTCAGACTGTCAGTTCCGTTTACGGGTTTGAAAGTTACCGGAGTAAAAGGGATAAGCTGAACCATATTGTTTTCAGCTTCATAAATCGCATTGTTCCATAAAATTTCAAGATTGTATGCATTATTCAACGCAGACGAAAATGGTTTTTCGCTTTTATAATGTCCGGGATGTTCCTGATCTTCAGAGAATTGAAATATTTCATTTCCTTCCTTAATTATAATTTTGGCACCCCTTGCCGGTTCGGGGTAATCGTTCATCCCGTCGAAACTAAGCGACAGCAATATTTCCTGGTTTTTAAATTCATCGGTGATAATTGCGTCAACTACCAGAACTTTATTTTGACCGGTTTTAAGGTTCCAGTCTGTTATTTCCTCACATGAAAATAGCAAAATAAGGACTGATAAAAAATAGTATGGCTTTAACTTCATTTTCATAATCATCAGCGAAATTTAAATTCATAAGTAAGAGAGGGAAAAAATCTAACGAGCATATATTGGCTGGCAATAAGATCCTGATGAGCAAGAAGATCGGCCTTAACCACAGGTGCATTGTTCTGATCAATAGTCTTATTGAAATTCACATCAACTATATTTTTATTTGCCAGTACATTGTAAACTGAAAAAGTGAGATTATGTTCAAGCCGGTTATCCGGATTTTTGTTTAAAATGAACTTAAAAGCTATGTCCATACGCTTGTAAACCGGTAACCGATCATTGTTTTTTTCGCTGTAAACAGGTACTGTTATATCATTGAATGTAAAAAATCCGGTTGGTGATGAAAATGCAGAACCTGTATAGACGGTATAGTAAACTGAAAATTGTGACCGTCTGCTGAAACTATAATTTAACATCGCTGATAAATTGTGAGGACGATCATGAAAAGCAGGATATTCATTTCCATAATTTACTTCAGGAGTCTGTCGCAATGCCCTCGAAAATGTATAAGTTATCCAGCCATTTAGTTTTCCATACTCTTTTTTGGCAGTCAATTCAATACCAAAGGATTTCATTTTCCCAAACCTGAGTTCACCCTCTATCAATGAATTCAGAAGGGTATGCGGATGAGGTTCATAATCAATCTGATTGTACATCAGTTTGTAGAAAGCTTCAGCACTGATTTCCAGTTTACTTTTCTGAAAACTTTTAATATATCCTATCGACATTTGATGAGCTGTCTGAGGCCTGATGTTAGGGCTTGAAGGTAACCATACCTCGAATGATGAAAATGGAGATGTGGAGTTGGAAATCAGGTTTATAAACTGGTGATAAAGACCGTAACTTGATTTTAATACAGAGGTACTGTCAATATCAAATGATAAACTGAGTCTTGGATCAACTCTTAAATAACGATGATAGACACCGGTTCCTGTATTTATTTCTTCGCTAAAATTATGGACTTCATCAAATTTGTAATAAGTTGCCGGCCCTAAATTACTCCAGACAGATAGCCTTGCTCCTGAATTAAGGAGCCATTTATCATCAAATCTGTAGTTTCCGTTCAGATAAAGTACTGAATGTCTTGAATAATCCTGTTTGATAACAGGAAAAAGGCTGGACAGGGAACCCTGAAGTATTTTCCCGGGATTGAAAAAGTACCCATGCAATTCCATTCCAAATCTGGTTGTTAATGAAGCAGAATTGTACCAGGTAAAATCAGATTTCAGGCTGAGGTTGCCAATACCTGAATGCCAGATATCCTTAGCATAGGATAATTGGTACTGATAGTTTCCGGTATACAAAATAGTATTTGAAAAAAGTTTTGGATTAAATATATGGTTCCATCTCAATGTCATTGCAAAATTGTTCCATTGGATTCCTGCAGAACCCAATGCATTATCAAAATTTGCGAGAAGATCACGGCCATTAATTGCAGTGAAGAAAAAACGATTCCTGTCATTGAACTTGTAATTCCATTTGAAACTGAAATCACCAAAACTCAGGTTAAGGTTTGGAGTATAATTCTTATAAAGCCACCTGAAGTTTGATAGTCGCAAAGATGTGAAAAATGAACTCTTATCCCTGACAATAGGGCCCTCCAGTGATATCCTGTTCATAATGAAACTTGTGGCACCGTTCAGTTCATATTTTTTGAGGTTTCCGTCCCTGGTTCTGATGTCAAGCACTGAAGAAAGACGGTCTCCAAGATTTACAGGAATATCGCTGTTGTACAATTTAACAGATTTTGTAAAATCAGGTATGATCAGGGAATAGAATCCGAATAAATGAGCAGGGTTGTAAATAGGAGCATCATCGATGATTATCAGGTTCTGGTCCTTTTCTCCTCCCCTTACATAATAGAAGGCCGATCCGTCACTATGGGTTTTTACTCCCGGCCTGGCCTGAAGTCCTTTGATCAGATCTGACGAACCTCCGAATTCGGGCATATTGTTGATCTCACTTTGCCTGAGCTCAATATTTCCCGGCTGAATATTTCTTAAATTCACGGAGACTGGCATTTCAATTATTATTTCAGGAAGTTTTTGAGGAATACTCTTCAGGGCAATATCCATCTTTTCATCCCTGTCCACTTCAATATCTTCCAATTCTGATAAAAATCCCAGGTATGAAAACTGCAATCTGTATTTGCCTTCCGGTAAATTGAGAGAATAATATCCAAAGTCATTTGTAAAAGTGCCCCTGGATCTGTCGTTCAAAGCTATGCAGGCACCTATCAGGCTTTCACCGGTCGTCATGTCATTGATGAATCCACTCAAAGTGTAATATTTTGTTTCAATGAGTTCAGTATTTTGTACTTCTTTCCTTTGATTCAGAACTATCTGACCTTCAATAATACTATATTCAACCGGAATTTTTTTGGATAATAATTCCATCGTTTCATTAAGGCTTGCGTTTTTAATTTGAAATGATATTTTTTGATTCAGATCTATTATATTGGGGTTATAAGAAAAATACAGCCCGCTTTGAATTGTTACCTCTTTTAATAAATCTGCAACGCTTATTGCTGATTTATTAATTGTTATACTGTTCTTCCCGGGTTGAGAAAAAACAAATGATGAGAGTAAAATAAAAATACTTATAAGAACCGTTTTTCTGAACATTCCTGAGTATTAAGATTGAAAGTATTCAAATCAAATACAGCCCTTCCCTGTTAAAATGATTTCATCGCCTCTGGAAATACTTTTAATTTTTAAAGTTTTTCTATTATTTTTATGATTGATTCAAGTGATTTGTTTTCAAAAGTAGCAGTTATTTGACAGGATTGCAATTGTGGGTTATCTATCCGGATATTTGATTTAAACTTCCTGTTCAGATCATGGACAACCCTTTCAAGATCAGTTTTTTCAAAAATGAGAATACCGGTATTCCATGCCAGATAATTCAGATCCTTGTTTTCCGATTTTAAAAGTATTCCGCTATCTTTATCATAAGTACCGCTTTCGTTAGGGCCCAGAATTATTTTTTCACTATCACTTTTTACAGAAACAGAACCTGATCGCACTATAACGGTGATCTGACCCTGGTCTTTTCTTGCGTCAATATAGAATTCTGTTCCCAGCACTTCAACTGTAATATTGTCAATTGATACAATAAAACTTCGGTTTGTATCACGTGTGACATCAAAAAAAGCTTCACCTTCCAATTCTACTTTACGGTCTTTTGTATCTTTCATTTCAGGGTATCTTAAAGCAGAATTCTGATTAAGAGTCACAATGGACCCATCAGGCAATTGATTGGTTTTGATACTGTTTTGCGACAATAAACTTGTAGTTTGGGGTTTGATAAAATAATTATATATTCCGATTGAAGATATCAGAATTATAATTATGGCTGCAGCATATCTTGTAAAATTACCAATACTGTATTTTGGTTTTACCTGGAGTTGCCTGATTTTCCCGGCATTCTCAGGTGTTATATTCTTTTTTAATCTAAGCCATTCAGCATCGATATCAAATGATTTATGATTAATGCCAACACCTGACAATAACCAGGCTTGTCTGAAAGCAAGGAATTGCCTTTTGTTTTCTTCTGAAGCTAACACCCAGTCCTCCAGCAACTGCACCTCATGGTTGCCGGCATTGCCACTGAGATACCTTGGTATCAGTTCAAAATAGTCTATATGATTCCCGTCATTATTAACCATGTATTTAATTTACCATTACTAATACACTTAAAATTAAAATTACCCTAAAAATTTTGTCAATAAAATCAAAAGTATACTTATTAAATATTCTCTTAAATGTTCTTTCAGACTTTTCAAAGCTTTTGACATATGTGCTTCAACAGTCTTTTCCGATATATCAAGTTCAATTGCAATTTCTTTATACTTTTTATTTTCAAAACGGCTCATTTCAAAACTTTACGGCACTTATCCGGTAAAGTACCGAGAATTTTATTAATTTTTTGCTCAAGTTCAATATATTCAAAGTTATCTGTTTTTATTCCCGATTCTATTTCAGCCAGTTCAACATCAAGTATCCTGCTGTTGTATTTTTTATGATCACGGATATGATTAATACATGAATTTCTAACTGAAGTGAAGAGATAAGATTGTACAGATTTTTGAGTATCAATACTGGTTCTGTGTTCCCACAGTTTTACGAAAACGTTTTGAGTGATGTCTTTAGCGATATCTTCATCAGGTAAATATTGAAAAGCAAAATTGAACAAATGCTGAAAATGTGTTTTGAACAACTGCTCAAACACCAATTCGTCAAGTATTATATTTTCTGTATTTTTTAACATTTATAAGAACAAAAATAGAATTATTTTTCAAAAGTATCATCTCTTACAAAGTTAAATTTTGATTATTACCTGTCTTTCATTTTTTAATGAGATAAATAGTAATTGTTTAGGTCAGAGCCAAATTTGTTATTTATGTTTCACTTTTCCCAGGTAAATGATTTTGAGGCTGAAAAAAAGTCAATTAGTTCAATTTCACGCAAAGGCGCAAAGACGCAAAATAATTTATTATATATTTCTTCAATAAAACATATGAATTTTAAACAGCTTCGACTTACACTTTACAATTGTTCAATAAATGTGAATCAAGTGTTGAAAAAAATGATTAATAATTTACCGTTGTACAAGTAACAGAAATTCATCTAATTGCTAAGATATTTCTTTGTGAACCTCTGTGTTTCCTCTGTGATACTCTGTGTAATTAATAAAAATATTTCACAGAGGTGCGCTGAGAACCGCGGAGTTACACAGAGAGCTTTTAACCCTTGATTTGCATAATAAGTATATATATATAAGCTAAATAATTGCGATAAATAATAAAATGAATACCGGTTGATTGCCCGGGTTATAGCTGTTTGAGCAATTGTATTCGTTTTTATTTGTTTTAAATTTGAAGTTGTTTAAAAACTCAAGAATAGGACTGTGCGAAATTATGTTTGAGCTGGAGAAAGTAGGAAATTTTACCGAAACCTTGTAGGTAAAATTTCCGTAATTGAAAACGTAATAACTTGTTGTTTTATAATAGATAAAAGATTTGCGAGTTTAATTTCGCACGAGTTTTTTGCTTCTTTTTGACGGATCAAAAAGAAGAGAAATTTTAATTCAAGAATTGTTATTATTAGTAATAAAATGGGTTCTAAAAAATTTCATTCATTTTATGTTGTAATTTATTAAATTTCAAAGGTGTATGAACTTTATAAATTAGTATTTTCAAACAACTTCCTTATTTTAATACCAAAATGTTGTGATATTTTTTACTTTTGCCCTATATTAGCAGATTCGCTTTTGAAAATAAGATTAATTTGTTAAGAACAATTTTGGAATTTAAGCAATAAACATATTCATTTTTCAAAAAAACAAAAATACCATGTATTGGATATTGAGATTTTTCAGGTCAAGTTTGGGCAGAAAATTTATTATGGCACTGACCGGATTGTTTTTGATTGTTTTTCTCAAAATCCACCTGATAGGAAATTCACTTATCTTACTGAACGATAATGGGGAGGCCTTCAGGGGATTTGTTGAATTTATGGAAAGCAATCCATTAATCAAAGTAATGTCAATTGTGCTGATGTCAGGATTTATCATTCATATAATACAGGGTATCGATGTATGGATCACTAACAGAAGGGCTAAAGGCGTTAATTACTCAGTCAGTACAAATGACAACGCATCTTTTTTTTCAAAATACATGTTCTGGTTTGGAGTGATGATATTTATTTTTCTTGTACTTCATCTTGGCAATTTCTGGTATGGCCTTAAAATCACACACGAAATTAATGATACCGAATTGTATGATACAGTAATAGCTGCATTTAAAAATCCTGTTTATGTCATTATTTATGAACTTGGTATAATAGCTCTTCATATGCATTTAAGACACGGATTCCAGAGTGCATTTCAAACAATTGGGCTAAATCACGGTAAATGGACACCATTTATAAAATTCATTGGATTACTTTATTCAATAATTGTTCCTCTTGGATTTTTATAATTCCGGTTTATGTTTATTTCTTTAAATAATATTCTAACAATAAAATCATGGATCTTAATTCAAATATTCCTTCCGGTGATCTGAAAAATAAATGGGTAGATTACAAGTCAAAAATGCCGGTTGTAGCACCTAATAATAAAAGAAATATAGAAATAATAGTGGTAGGTACAGGTCTTGCAGGAGCATCTGCATCAGCAACTCTTGCCGAATCAGGATATAAAGTAAAGGCATTCACATATCACGACAGCCCAAGAAGAGCGCATAGTATCGCCGCACAGGGAGGTATCAATGCAGCAAAAAATTATGCCAATGATGGTGACAGTGTATGGAGGCTGTTCTATGATACTATCAAGGGTGGTGATTACCGGTCAAGGGAGGCAAATGTTTACCGGCTTGCTGAAGTCAGCGCAGATATAATTGACCAGGCTACAGCTCAGGGAGTTCCCTTTGCCAGGGAGTACGGAGGATTACTTGCAAACAGGTCTTTTGGGGGAGTTCAGGTATCACGGACATTTTATGCCAGAGGCCAGACCGGCCAGCAATTGCTTATAGGTGCCTACAGTGCATTGTCAAGGCAAATTTCATCAGGGCAGGTAGAAATGTTCACCCGGGAGGAAATGCTGGACCTTGTACTTGTTGATGGCAAAGCAAGAGGAATTATTACAAGAGATTTACTGACCGGACAATTAAAACGACATGCTGCCCATGCAGTAGTACTTGCAACCGGAGGATATGGAAATGTATTTTTCCTGTCAACAAATGCCATGTTTTCAAATGCAACAGCATCATGGAGAGCTGTTAAAAGGGGAGCTTTGTTTGCAAATCCGTGTTATGTACAGATACACCCGACCTGCATTCCACAGTCAGGGGAATACCAGTCTAAACTTACATTGATGTCTGAGTCGCTGAGAAATGACGGAAGGGTATGGGTGCCAAGAGAAAAAAAAGATGCTGAAGCAATACGGACAGGCAGGAAAAAGGCTTCAGAGATAGCTGAACAGGACAGGTATTACTATCTCGAAGAACGATATCCTGCATTTGGCAATCTTGTTCCAAGGGATGTTGCATCCAGGGCTGCTAAAATTGCCTGTGATCAGGGATTGGGTGTGAATGCAACAGGCAAGGCTGTTTTCCTGGATTTCGAAAATGCAATCAGGAGATATGGAATCTCAAAATCAGTGATGGAAGGAATAAAAGATCCTGATGAAAAAACGATCTTAAAACTTGGAGAAGCTGTGGTTTCAGAAAAGTATGGAAACCTGTTTGAAATGTACGAAAAAATAACAGGTGACAATCCGTATAAAACCCCTATGAAAATATATCCTGCTATTCATTATACTATGGGTGGACTCTGGGTTGATTACAACCTGCAATCAAATATCCCCGGATTATTTGTTGCAGGAGAAGCCAATTTTTCTGATCACGGGGCAAACAGGCTGGGAGCTTCTGCACTGATGCAGGGACTGGCTGACGGCTATTTTGTGTTGCCATATACTATAGGCACATTTTTATCCGATGATATCAGGACTCCCCGGTTTCAGACATCATTGCCTGAATTTGACAGGACTGAAAGAGAGACAAAGGAAAGAATTCAAAGACTGATGGAAATAAACGGTAGTAAAAGTGTCGATCATTTTCATAAACATCTGGGCAGAATAATGTGGGATTATGTGGGTATTTCAAGAAATGCCGAAGGTCTTAAAACTGCCATTGAAGAGATAAAAAAACTAAAAGAAGAATTTTACCGGGATCTCTTTATTCCCGGCAAAGCTGAAGAAGTCAACCCCGAACTTGAAAAAGCAACAAAAGTTGCAGACTTCATAGAACTCGGTGAACTGATGGCATTTGATGCATTGCTACGTAATGAATCCTGTGGCGGGCATTTCAGGGAAGAATATCAGTCTGCTGAAGGAGAAGCATTGAGGGATGATGCCAGGTTTGCATTTGTGGCAGCATGGGAATGGAATGAAAATGGCAAACACCAGATGCATAAAGAAGAACTGAAATTTGAAAATGTGGAACTGAAAACAAGAAGCTATAAATGAAAAGTGAAAAGTGATCCCGATTTATCGGGAGAAAAGTGGAAAATGAAAAGTTTATGAAGTTTATGAGGTTTATGAAGTTTATAAGGTTTATGAAGTTTATTGTTTAGAAGGTTTAGGATGTTTAGTTAGTTTATGAGGTTTATAATGTTTATGAAGTTTATGAGACCTCAAACTGATAAACCCCCTAAAGGTAAACTATACAGACAAGCTTGATAACTGATAATTTATAACTGTTTACTGTTTACTCATCACTGATAACTGATAACTGATAACTGTTTAACTGATAACTGTTTAACTGATAACTGAAAAAAATTTTTAAGTAATGGAATTGAATCTGAAAATCTGGAGACAAAAAGATAAATCTTCGAAAGGTAAATTTGAAATGTATCATGTCGAAGCCAATGAACACATGTCATTCCTGGAAATGCTTGATGTACTGAATGAAAAGCTTGTCTCTGAAAAGAAAGAGCCGGTAGCTTTTGAACATGATTGCCGGGAAGGTATCTGCGGTACCTGCGGTATGGTTATAAATGGCAGGCCACATGGATTGCTGCAGGCTACAACAACATGTCAGCTGCATATGAGATTCTTTAAGAATGGAGAAACAATAGTCATTGAACCTTATCGTGCTAAAGCCTTTAAGGTAATCAAAGACCTTATGGTTGACAGGTCTCCTCTCGACAGGATAATCCAGGCAGGAGGATTTATTTCAGTCAATACCGGACAAGCCCAGGATGCAAATGCATTGCCGGTTGATAAAGATACATCCTCCAAAGCGTTTGATGCAGCAGCATGTATCGGATGCGGGGCATGTGTTGCTGCCTGTCCTAACGGAGCAGTGATGCTGTTCACTTCCGCAAAAATATCGCATCTCGGACTTTTGCCCCAGGGAGAAGTCGAAACCGACAGAAGGGTTATGCGTATGGTATCGCAAATGGATAAAGAGGGATTTGGATCCTGTTCGAATATCGGTGCCTGCGAGGTAGAATGCCCTAAAGAGATTAAACTTACAAATATTGCCAGGATGAACAGATATTATTATAAATCTGTTTTTGCTACAGATTATTAGTATTAATTGTAAATGGTTAATTGTAAATTGTAAATTTTCGCCCTTCACTGTTAAGCCTTTGTTGGTGTTTTCACCAACAAATCTCTATAGCAGTAAATCCCAATTTTAATCTCCGTCTGGGTTCTGACTGTTGGTGAAAACACCAATAGTGGCTAATGGTAGTTAAGGACTGTGCGATCCCGATACCGATCGGGAGTTTGAGCTGGAGAGTGCAGGAAATTTTACCGAAACCTTGTAGGTAAAATTTCCGTAATTGAAAACGTTATAACTTGTTGTTTTATAATCAACAAAAGGTTTGCGAGTTTTAATTTCGCACGTCCCGACATTTATCGTCGGGATTGCTTCTTTTTGACGGATCAAAAAGAAGAGAAACTTTAATTCAAATATCCTTTAATAAAACTAAATTGGGTCAATAAAATTACATTCAATTTGTGATATAATTATTTAATTATCAAAAGTATAAATTTTCATCTCCCTTTGTTTCTTGCTTGTCCAGGTTAGGAAATTGACCATAGTTTAGCTTTTTGATCATAAGTTGTGCTGATAATCTGTTTTTAGCACCTATTATTCAGTGCTTTATTGTATTTTGCACATTGTTATTAAAAGTTAATCAATAAAATTGTTACCTTTGCCCACTCTAAAAACACCGTATGACGAGAATCAGATTAACAAAACAATTTGACTTTGAAGCAGCACATGCTTTGGAAGAATATGTTGGCAAATGCCGGGATATTCATGGACATTCATATCATCTCGATGTGACTGTCTCTGGTCCCGTATTCCATCTTTCGGGTGAACTCCGGAAAAGCATGGTCATGGACTTTGTCGACCTCAAGCTCATTGTCAAAAAAAATGTTATCGATAAACTCGATCATCAGTTCATAATTCACAAGGATTCCAGATTTGTGGGTATGATCACCGACAACGAAAGGCTGATGATTGTGGATTATGTGCCAACATGCGAAAATATTCTGATAGATATTGTAAAAAGGATAAAATCAAACCTTCCGGAGAATATTAGGCTTGAATATGTTTTTCTGCGTGAGACCCCCAGGTCTTATGCGGAGTGGCACAGAGAGGATAATGAGTAAGACGATATTACAAACCTCAATTAATTAATGTGCCAACAAATAAAAACGCGGTAATCAGATATCATGCGCTTGATAAGTGCTTTGGCAATCCAGGTAGAAAATATTATATTGAGGATTTGGTTGAGGCATGTAATATTGAATTATATGAATTTTCAGGAGATGAAAGAGGTATCAAAAGAAGGCAAATAATTGAAGATATCAAATTTATGGAAAGTGAACAGGGGTGGTCAGTGCCTTTGGAAAGGAAAAAAGATGGCAAGAGAGTTTATTTCAGATATTCCGATAAAAATTATTCAATAAAACAGCAGGGCTTAAATGAATCAGAATTTAATCTTCTGTCAGATACTTTATTTTTTTTAAAGAGATTTGGGGGCTTGCCAAATTTTGAATGGATGGAAGAAATAATTCTTCGTCTAGAATCTGCTTTTAAGGTAAAACACGAAGATAAATCATTTGTAAGTTTTGAACAAAATCCTTATTTGAAAGGATTAAATTATTTTCAGCAGATATTCAATGCAATCCATTACAAAAAGGTTTTGGAATTAAAATATAAAAGTTTTAAGCAGCAAAGTTCGAGCTATATTATAATTCATCCTTATTATTTAAAACAATATAACAGCAGGTGGTTTCTTTTCGGCTATAATGAAGAACACAAATCAATAACTAATTTATCTCTGGATAGAATACTCGAAATAAATGAAACACATTTTCAATTTATTGAAAACACGAAAATAGATTTTGAAGAATATTTCGAAGATGTAATTGGTGTCACAGTAAATGAAAATCAGGAATGTGAAAAAATATTGCTTGAAATAAACAAAGATCTCTGGCCCTATATTGAAAGTAAACCTATACATGGTTCTCAGAAAGTCAAAAATAAGGAAGAAGATTATATTGTTATAGAACTCTCACTTCAAGTCAATTACGAATTAATTTCGCTGCTTATGTCATTTGGTGAAAATATAAAAATACTTCAACCCGATAGCTTAAAACAATCACTGAAAAATAAAGCCCAAAATATTTTAAAAAATTATTCAATCGATGCAGATTGAATGCATAGTTGTGTCTTATCTTTGTGATAGTTCTTTGAAATACCTGCCTTAAGATATTGATTCGTGGGTGCTGGTCTCAAATTTCGGTTTGGGACAATGATCGGCATCTTCTTCCGACTTCTGGTCGGGATGAATGTCACTTAGGCATTTTTAACAGCAGTTATTGATTTTAAAGTCAATAATATTAAGTTGTTATTGATGTAATTATTAGTGATGAATAGGTATTGACTTTAGCTGTATGCTGAATTATACATACAAAAAGAGTATCCGGCAGGTGTTTTCAAAGGCCTTCAAAACTTTAGACATGAAAATTGAACAGGCACATATCGACCATATACGGAAGCAATTTGCAGAACTGCAAAGCAAAGAGGACTTAGTGAAATTATTAAGTGACGCTAAGAACATGCTTTATGGTGAGAAGTGCAAGCCTGTTCAATTAAAATCATTGAACTATTTCGCTAATCCAAAACTTTGCAAAAAACGTTATCAAACTTTTACCATCAAGAAAAAGTCAGGTGCAGACAGAACAATCCATGCACCGGTGAAAGGGTTAAAATCCATTCTTCGCTCGTTAAACTTTGTCCTGCAATGTATTTATGAACCACATAAAGCAGCAACAGGTTTTGTTTTGGAAAAGTCTATCGTTGACAATGCCAAAAAGCACGTAGGGCATCATTATGTCCTAAACATGGACTTGAAAGACTTCTTTCATACCTTCGACCGCAACAGAGTGAAGATGGGCTTCATATGAGCCATTTAACCTAAATGGTGACAAAGAACCTTTGGCTTTTCTTATTGCAAGTCTTTGCACCCACCCTTTTGAAATTGATGGTGAAGAAAAAACTGTGCTTCCACAAGGCAGCCCAACGTCCCCTACGCTTACCAATATTCTTTGCAAAAAGCTTGACCGCAGACTCACCGGACTTGCCAACCGATTTGGTGCAACCTATACCAGATATGCGGATGACATTACGTTTTCGTCACCGCATAACATCTATTCGGATGAAGAATTCAACAAGGAGCTAAAACGAATCATAGAAGAAGACCAAAAACTGGTTATCAACCCAAAGAAATCACGTTTGCAAAAGGCCGGGTATCGCCAGGAAGTAACAGGCTTGATCGTAAACGACAAGGTAAATGTCCGCAGGAGATATGTGAAGCAAATCCGCATGTGGCTGTACTATTGGGAAAAGTACAGCTATGAAAAAGCGGAGCAGATTTTTAAACGGGATTATGTAGCTGACAAAGGACATGTAAAAAAAGGCGAACCCAATATGGCAAATGTATTGGATGGCAAATTGGAGTTTTTGAAAATGGTGAAAGGTTTTGAGGATTCAACTTATTCGAAACTTAAACAAAGATTTGATTTATTGTCAGGGTTGAATAGTCCTTTGAATGAAGTTTTGGAAAGTTGGGATAGAGATGGTATTGAAAAAGCTATGGAAGTTTTTAATCAACTAAGGTGAAGTTAAGAATGAAAGAACCGATACAAAATACAAATTCAATTATGCAAAATAAAAGTAAATTTATTACTGATATTCTTGATTATAGCATAAAGAAAAAGGTTGATGACAAAACAAAGGAAAGGCTGATTAATCTTATTAGTGAAGAATTTGAAAAAACAGGAATAATAGAAACTGAAATTATTGAAAGACTTTCCAGAATTGAAGAAATGCTATCTGGTGGTGATGAAACTCAAAAAGAAAGAAAAAGGTTTTCAGGGGAAGCTCCATAAACCTAGGGAAACAAAAAACTTCTTATCATTATTTAATAATAGTGATGGATTAAAATATTTGACGCACAAATTTAATGATGGGAAGCGTGATTATAATAGTTTTATTGATTTATGCAAGCAAGAATTTGAAGGAGCTAAACAAGAATATAAAAACGTACCTATTGCTTTACTAAAGCGTATTGAGGAATTTGCATTTTCAGAAAGTCCGAAATGGTATATTAGAAAAGGTAAGGATAAAATGTATCCTGAAAAGGCTGGTCTGAAAAATCGTTTATTGAATGGTACAAAAATAAAATCAATATACACCCTGGGTTAGATGCGAAGTGGAATAATGAAATGATATTGCCATTTAAGGAAACAATCGAAGTGAGAGCAGGTAATTTAACTGGAATTATTGATGAAGCAATTACATTAGCCTTAGGAGAATCAAAAGATAATTTTATAATTAACAAGAATAATGAAGAGCTGAATTTGGCTGAGTTCTACACAGATGTTGATATGTTTCAGCAAGCAATATTTCATGTTATTTCAACTATCAAAGACAGGGCAGAGAAAAATTTTTGTTTTGAAATTAAGATTAGGTATAACAACCAAACATTAGAAGGCGGCGATTTTAAAGTTATTACTATAACTCATATAAATTCCGAAGCAACAAAAAAATCGAATGACCCTTCATTTGCAAAAGGCGATTTAAAAACAATACAAAATAACCTATGGGGACTTTGCAATTACGAAATAAAAGCAAAATTTCCTGATGGGATAAAAAAGAAATTATTCTTAACAGACAACTATAGAGATTATAAAGACATAGTTGAAAAGAATCAATCAATTGATTTAGAATCAGAAGTTGTTGAAGGATTCTCACACATCTTAAAATTTTATTAAGCTATGGTAATAATTATTGATGACACCTTCATTGACAGACATAAATTTCATGATATAGAATACCTTAAAGAAGCGCGATATCAAGCAATCTGTAAGGTCTTTTCTATTGTAAAAACAACTGAGATATCTCAAATCATAAGATTATTGCCTGACTGTAATGTTTTTTGCAACCATAAAACTTTACAGCTTTATAATAATTCTGGATTACCATTAAACATAGAAGACAATACAAAATATCGTGAATCATTATTGAATCATATAGGACAATCATCAATCCAAAGGATTGAATTTAGTAGAGGTCTGGAAACAAATTATGAAACTAAAAAAATTGATAAAGATTTGTTCTATACTAATTTAAAACCATTTCTTGATTACCAAATAGAAAATAACATTTTCGAGCCTAAAATCATATTTTGGGGTAATAATTTTCAGGAGAAAGAAAGATTAACAATAATCCAAAATATGCTGTTGCAAATTAGAATGGTTAACATTCAAGAATTTCAGAATAACTCTGCTATAAAAAAGGATTGAGTATTTTATACCCAAAGCAAGATATAACTAAAACAATTGAGAGATGGATTGATTCTCAACTTTCAAAAAATGAAATTATTCAGGAAATTAATAAAAATATTTAACTATGAAAGAAGTATTTATTCTGTCTGATTATACTCAATTTTTCAAAGAACTTACTATACAATTAGAATTCACTGAGAACAGAATTATTTCTTTGCCATCTTTTGAGAATGAGAGTAATTGGCACGATTGGACAACACAATTATTTAAGAATGACATTATAAGTAAATTAGTTATCCCGATTTCGATTCCAACTGATAATCCAATTAATACAGAAGGACTAAAAATGGCATTACATATTCGCTTAAACTATGAGCTAACTTTATCACAAAGGTTAACTCCGATTATTTTATTGTCAGATTTTAGTATTGAAAATATTATTGGCAAAAACAATTTTGACACTGACAACAATCCTCAAAACCTCTTATTTACGAAAGGAATTTATCTATCGTCATTCGATAGTGGAGAAATCATAAAAACTGTGGAAAATGCAGAACCATGCTCACCGGAAGATTATCAAAAACAAGTATTAAATAAACTAAAAATATTGCCTAAAGCAAGTACAGGGAAACATAGTATTACTAATGCATGGGGATGCTTCAAACTTGCTCAGGTTACTGGTTTGCGAGATGAAATATATAAACATAATGCTATTTCAGGGCATCTAAAAACTTTATATTCTAAATATCTTATTTGTTATAATGATGCTTTTAAACAAGAGAAACGTATTGACCTCAACCTATTAAATGTAATAGCAAGAAAATTCTTTTCATTGATGACCAAGCTGATGAAGGTTGGGGAGATTTGATTAAAAATATCTTTAAAGGGCAGGAAATAACTTTGTATTCATTGACAGTGCTAAATACAAAAACAGTGAAACAAAACTCTTCCATGATTTTGAAGGATTTATCACAGAATGTCGCTCTCATATAGGCAAAAACTGGGATTTAATAATTATTGACCTGAGATTGAATCCGGAAAAAGAAGATATTGACAATGAAATGGTTTCACCAACCGAATTTTCTGGTTATAAATTGATTGAAGAATTTTTAAATGAGAATGAAGGATACCAAATAATCGTATCAACAGCATCGAATAAAATTTGGAATATAAACGCGGCATTAAAAAGAGGAGCTTCATCCTATTATGTAAAAGAATCCCCGGAATTTAATTACTCAATTAGCGAAACAAATAGACATTATGAAAATTTCAAAAAGGAGATTTCTTATTGTTTTGAACAGAAATACTTATTTTACGTATGGGAAAGTATTAACAAAATAAAAACCCATTTTGAAAACAATCCTTTAAAGAAGTATTTTCCAAATAATCATGAGATGTTGAAAGCATTAAGCTATCAGAATTTGATTTTAGAAGAAGTTGACACATCTTTTAGGATGTTAAAAATTGATAATGAAAACAAATTAAACGTAGTTATGCTTTCAATATTTAAAATACTCGAAAGTCTATCAGAAATCTTTATTGAAAAGGATGAAATAAATGGGAAGTTACATTTTTGGGACGGTTTAGATGTTGTGTTTTGTAAATACGTTAATAGTAAATATGATTTAATACCCAAATCCAGTGAAATACCAAAATATGCTTATGAATCCACAGAAAATAAGGTTCATGCTCTGCTTTTCAGAAACTTGGTATCAAAGATTTTAATATGCATCAGGTTATTCACAATATTTCTAAATACAGGAATGATTTCATACACCCAGAAAATAGGTTCAATTTATCAAAGCTAACTTCAAACGATATTGAAAACTGGTTTACAACATTGAAAACAATATTAATAAAAGTGTAATGCACAACCACTGCACATATAACCTAACTTTGTGTCATAAATAAAAATACTAATCAATTATGGAAAGTAAAATAAACTTAGATTACGTTGTATTAAATGACTTTAAGTCTGTATCATTGATTAACAAATCTATAGAAATAGACAAAACTCCTATTTTGTTTATCAAATCATTTTATATCAAATCTTCATCTGGAAAGGGATTATATGATTATTATAAGAATCAATTTTATGATTCTAATCACAAATTACTAGAAGATAACTCTTTTTCAATATATGGAATTAAATGTACTATCATAAATGATGATTATTGGGGCAACTTAAAAGGAAATAGTAATTCTATGTTGATGAAAATATCCATAATTGATAGATTAGGAATAGATAAAGAAAAAATTTTTGATATGGGTTTTAAAAGTGAGAATAGATTTAAGGAATTGTTCAATTATTTATCAATGCTTATTCAGGTTGATACACATAATGCTTGTGAAGTTTTGATGAATAAAAATTTGGAAATTGATAAATTAAATCAAGAAATTATAAAATTACAAAAAGTGAGTTTGTTTGACCATTTCCAACATATCAATCTCACCAATGACCAACATCATGCGCTGGAAAAGCTTCAAGCATTTTTAGAAAGTGATGAGCGGGTGTTTATCCTTCAAGGTTATGCGGGAAGTGGTAAAACTACTTTACTGAAGGGCTTTGTAGAATATCTGCTATCATTAGAAAAGATATACCAGTTGATGGCACCAACCGGAAGAGCAGCAAAAGTCATCAATCAGAAAACGGGTTTTGTATCTACTACCATTCACAAAGGCATCTACAGTTTTGAAGAATTACAGGAAATCAAGCAAAGTGAGGATGAAAATGATGTTACATTTCTTTATCAATATAAAATCAGAAACAATCCGGAGGTGCATGATTCTGTGCTAATTGTGGATGAAGCATCTATGGTAAGCGACTTTTTGAGTCATGGTGAATTTTTCCGCTTTGGTAGCGGTCATTTGTTGCGAGACCTAATAACATATGGTAGAATTCAAGACCCAACGACAACCAGCAAACTAATTTTCATAGGTGACCCTGCCCAGTTACCGCCAATCGGCATGAACTTCTCCCCTGCACTTGATCCGCAATATTTAGAGGACTCATACAAGGTTTCCGTTTTACAAGCTGAAATGAAGGAAGTGAAACGTCAGGATGCAAACAATGGAATTTTGATTTCTGCCACGAAAATAAGACAGTGCCTTACATCAGGCTACTTCAATGATTTTGATTTAAGAGAAAATAATCGAGACATTTTTAATCCTGATTATCAGGATTACCTGGAAACCTACAAGGCACAGCTAGACCAAAAAATCATCATCTGCTACAAAAACAAAACAGCACTTGATTTGAACAGAGCTATCCGCAGGGACAAATTTGGTGATGATATACCAATTCAGGCATCTGAAACCATTATCATAGGAGGAAACAATTACCGTTTGGGTATCATGAACGGAGAATTTGCCGTTGTTATCAGAAGCCAGTCCATCAATTGAAAGCAGAGAAGTTAGTTTCTATACCAAAGGAGGTAATACTCAAAGCGTGAGACTTACTTGGCGCAGCATTAACCTTGTTATACCTGATGAAAATAATCAACCCAAAACGGTAAACGGATTTTTTTTAGAAAATTATCTGTATGGAGATAATTACCTGAAACATGAAGAACAACTGGCTCTATATGTAGATTTTAAAAACAGACATCCTAATCTCAAAAAGGGAACAGAAGAATTTAAAGAAGCAATTATAAATGATAAGTATTTCAATTGCATACTTCTTAAATATGGCTATGCTGTTACTTGCCATAAATCACAAGGAGGGGAGTGGGCTAATGTGTTTGTTTTTTGGGACATAGGAACACAAGCTAACTTCAACTTTTATGAAACAGAGCATGACCGCTCAGGCAAAACCAATTCGGAGTTTTATCGCTGGGCATACACCGCAGTTACCAGAGCTTCCAAGAAGCTGTTTTGCATCAACCCGCCTTATTTCTCATCCTTTTCAGGCATGAACTTTATTGACATCAATGTTCAACAAGCATTTAATGAATTGACAGGGAAAACAAATCTGGCTGCAGAAATCAATATCAATGAGGTTAAACCGGAAATCGAAAAGTTTGGATTGGCTGATGAATCATTAAACATCCAAGATCATTTTATTCACAGATGGTACAATTTGCGAAAGCATTATATTGATATTGATGCTTGGCAAAAAGTTGGTTATGAAATACGATACATTTTAAAAGAGAAGGCCAAACAGCAGCATTCAAATATTGGGTAAATGGACAGAATGTCTTTAAAAACAGTTTTCAAAAACTACCTGCACAAAGCAATTCTGATGAGTTATTTGAATCTATAACGAAAATTCTGGATGGTTCGCCTCCATTGTTGTAAAAAGAAATAACATAGAAGGTATTTTAACTCAAATTGAATTTGATGTAGCAATCGAAGAAGAAAAGCCATTCTTAAAAAACCTTTTCGATTTTGTTAGCAAAGGATTATCAAACGGTGAAATCTTTTCTAATATTCAGCATCTTGAATACCGTGAGAGATATACCATTGAAAATAATGGATGGTCTTGCATTATTGACTTTGAATATGACAAAGCAGGCTTTTTTGGTCGAGTGTTGCCATTAGAAAAAAAATGCGATTGCCCTGAACTTCTTGCCAAAATCAAATCCATTGTAAATAACCTTAAAGAAGCTGATTATGTCATTTAAAGAAATCAAAGAACTAAGACAAGCCGGAAAGCTTGATGAGGCTTTGCTAATGGCAAATCAGGCTCTTGGAGGCAGAACCGGACAACATTTGGAATAAAAGAGCTGCTGTATGGGTGTACTATGATTTTCTCAAAAAGAACGTGAAACCTGATTCTTTGGATGCTTTCAAAGAAAATCTTATCAGGGTAAAAGAATTAAAATTGCCCGAAGATGAAAAAATGGCCTTTGATAATTGTGCCTGGCAAATTGGGATTATGGTTTTTGCTTTGCAGAAAGCAGAATATGTTGAATATGGGAAAATTAATGAGTTGTTTGAAATCATCAGGGATTTTCATTTTACAAAACCATCTGAGGCATATTCATTTATCTACAAAGCCTTTCACAAAGGATATCAAAACTGGTCAAGCTATCTAACTTTTGCCGATTGGTGGAATTTCGAGAACCTTCGTTCTGAAGACTACTTAAAAGAAGAATTCAATGGCAAAAAAATGATGTCACTTGCCGAACAGGCATACATTGCCTATTCAAAGAAGCTTTTGGAAGGATATCCAATTGATCCTTTTGGACTGCAAAGAATGATTGACAAGGAAAAGATCCAATCATTCTTACCAAAACTTGATTCTTTGATTGAGAAGCATCCAGACTATCAATATCCGCCATATTTCAAAGCAAAACTCCTTTTAGCATTAGGAAATGATGAAAATATTCTGTCTGCATTTTTACCTTTTGCAAAGCAAAAAAGAAATGACTTTTGGGTCTGGGAATTAATGGCAGAAATATTTTCAGAAGATAAGGACACTCAGTTTGCTTGTTATTGCAAGGCGTTGAGCCTAAAAACACCCGAAGACTTTTTGGTTAAGCTAAGACAGACTTTTGCCGAAAGGCTCATTGAAAAGAGAATGTACAATGAAGCAAAAACGGAAATCCAAAAAGTTGTAGCAACAAGAGAAAAACATGAATGGAAGCTGACCAACCAAATTAAACAATGGACTGAACAGGACTGGTACAAGTCTGCTACTGCTAAAAAGGACAACCAGGATTTGTATTTCAATCAAATCAAAAAAGCAGAGGAGATATTGTTCCAGGACATACCGGAAGAACTCATCGTAGTTGAGTTTGTGAACGTTAACAATAGAATGCTGAATTTCGTGAAAGACACGCAAAAATTTGGATTCTTCAACTATTCCGGACATATAGATAAACCACAAATTGGTGATATTCTTAAGGTTCGTTTTAATGGAAACGGACAAAATGGGTATTACAAAATACTGACAGCCAAGAAAAACGATTCCAATTTGACTTCGGACGCAATAAAGAATTTTGAAGGAGTATTAAAGGTAATTTTTCCACAGAACTTCGGCCTCATAAAAGACATCTTTATTGAACCTAAAATTATAGAGGAAAGTAAGATGACTGATGGTAAGACAATAAAAGGAAGAGCTATACTATCATTCAACAAAAAGAAAAATGAATGGGGATGGAAAGCCATAAAAGTCTATAAGTAATGATAATTTATTAATATGTTGCCAAAAGAAATTAATATTATTAAGTCTTTAATACAATTTAAATATTCAGATTTTAAAGTAATTTTGAAGGAAGCTTGTCTTTACGATGGTTTATCAAAAGAAGAATTTCTAGATAAGTTAAAAGGTTTTTTTCATAAATTTCTTATATCAAATAATTATCCGGGAATGGTTTTCACTCTATAGAATAATGACTTTTCAGCTAATAATAAATTCAGTTTAATTGTCACCGTAAACCATAGTCTCGATTTTTTTCATTTTGATTTTCATTTTGATAAAAATGATGATATTCAGATAAGTAAATGTAATTTTCATGAAACCACCAGCGTAAAAAAATCACCTTACGGTTCGTCTTTTTTTAGTGAATATATTGTTATTGAAAATCCAGATGATATTAAACTTTATCAATATAATTCTGCCAAATGTTTTTTAGCTGTCAACGAACTTAGAAAATACAATAATGGTTACCTACAAAAAATTGATTATCTACCTTGGCTGGAAAAATATAAAGATCTTTATGAAAGTTTTTATATACCCCCGCTTGATAATATTCATTTCAGCAATTTGTTTTGTGATATTTTTGAAAATTTAATAGAAATTTCAGGGCTTTTCAAACTTGACAAAATTGTAAATCTGGCAATTAATGATTTCAAGTCAATTGATCAATCAGTTGAATTTATTATTCTAAACTGGCTCGTTAAATATGAAAAGACTTTTATTGAGATTTTTAATATATATTATCCGATCTTTACTTCGGATGTTGAAAATGGATTTTTATCATTGGCGTTGATTAAAGACTTTTATTTTTCTATAGAAGATTTTAAGAATATTTTGTACTTTTTTTCATTATTCGAAGATATTTATTATGAAAAACTAAGCGTTTATAACACTTTTCCGGTAAATAAATTAAATGAGTTGTCAGATGAACAGCATGCAAATAGTTTTTCATTGGAATATCATTTAAAGAAAAGAGGATTGATTTGAATGAAATTAATTCAAATCAAACCAATCGAACCAGAATTGCTATTTTCTAAGTTGGAGATGATCCCGATTTTAATATAAAACTCCAGCCCAATAACATACTCATAGAAAAACTATCCAGAAACTGAATAGCCTACATTTTTGTAAGCGATGATCCCTATTTTATCTACCATTATTTTGGAATTTATTTATGACCAGGATCAGGTTAACTAAACAATTTGACTTTGAAGCAGCACATGCTTTGGAAGAATATGTTGGCAAATGCCGGGATATTCATGGACATTCATACCATCTCGATGTGACTGTCTCTGGTCCCGTATTCCACCTTTCGGGTGAACTCCGGAAAAGTATGGTTATGGACTTTGTCGACCTCAAGCTCATAGTCAAAAAAATATTATTGATAAACTCGATCATCAGTTCATAATTCACAAGGAATCCAGATTTGTCGGTATGATCACCGACAACGAAAGACTGATGATAGTTGACTATGTGCCAACATGCGAAAATATTCTGATAGATATTGTCAACAAGATAAAATCAAACCTTCCGGAGAACATCAGGCTTGAATATGTTTTTCTTCGTGAAACTCCAAGGTCTTATGCGGAGTGGTGCAGGGAGGATAATGAGTGACTAAATTATTAATTCAAAATAATTGATTTAAAGTGCCCACAAACAAGAATGCAGTTATCCATGGGACATTCATCATTAATAATCTTCCGAAGTTATTCTAAACTGCCGAGAACGGGGGTATTTGTTACTAAAATCTGTCACAAATCTTGTCGAAATTTGTGACAAAATATTGTTGTCAAAAAACGGTTTGCCCATTCGTAATTGCTCATTTCTTACCTGCTGTCCGCAGTTTCAAAACTTCGGACAATTATAAAACATTACCTCTGAATATATACCATAATTTAAAGATCAAAACTTGCATCAATATTTATTAAAAATAACTTCCTTCTCAAAATAATACCGCTTTTTCTACGAAATGTATACAATTATCTTTGGTATATTCTTCTTCAAAATTCGTCGGAAGTTGTTCAAAACTTCTGACAACAGAGGAAACCTTAGGTGTTATAGGTTCGGACTTTTTCATAGTCAAAATCTTGTGTTTTCTTGTGTCCATTCTCCATTGTCATAACTTGAAAAAATTGCTGCATCCAAAATACAAGGATATATTTCAGCTTTTGAACAAAGTTCTTGTATACCATCCAATACAAAATGATAATATCCCTTGTCTTGTAATGGTGAAGATGATAATGTTACAGGAAAACCAAAATCATTCAACCAATTTGTAATCCTTGAATCAATCGGTATTTCATATTTGGTAAGTCCAAGTGATTGAAGAAAATTTCTAGCTTGTTTAGGTCCAAATCCATTAAAATTTGCATCCAATTCATCAGCAATTTTTCTTTCTTCTTCTTTAGAATCTACGTGAGTCAAACTTTCAAGTTTTTTAATGAGTGACCAATTGTCTTTATGAATTATCTTAATATTTGCAGCAAAAAATTGACTAATACGATTTATGTATCTTGTTAATCCATTTTTCTTGAGTACCAACTTTAAATGATCCTCAATATTATCTACTTTAGAAATACTCTGAAATGTTAAAGGGAAAAGCTCTTTACTTAAGAATTGTCCAACAACAGAATTCGGTCCCGACCTTTGTTGTGAAGTCAATAGACATGCAATCATCGCTTTGATTATTATATCTTCATTTATCACAATATTTTGTCTATCAACATTCCGTTTTCTACGTTTAACAATAAAAGCATTTTCATTATCAATCAGAACTTTCTTTATCCTTTGAATATCATTTTCTGATATATTCCACGTAATGTTCATTGTTTAATTTTTTAATCTGACCATCAACTTGTTATACCAATCCTAAATGGAATCCAAGCCTTCTTTATTTGCTGGCTATGTATGCCTATTAGTAATTATTAATATTTTGCGACTACACTTTTCTGTCACAGCTTTCTGTATTTAGTTTATAATTTTTGATCAGTTGTGTCCTGGCAATTCTTATATGCTTATCAAATCAGTTCACAATTTTAATCAATGAATTATACTACCACAAAAGTATATTATAAGCTTCATATATTATAATATTTTATCCTTTTTAAATTTTAATAATCAAAATTCAGTTGTTCAAACACTCCAGTAATAACAAATGACAGGAAATTATAAAAATCCATAAGCTGAATATAAGACGCATAAGGAAAAATATAAAAAGCAGCCTCTTAAATATAAGACGCAGACGCTATAATATAAAACGCAGTCGCACTAATATAAGACGCAGTCTTAAAAATATCAAGCGCAATGCCTGAAATATAAAAATCAGACTGGACAATATAAAAAGCAGCGACCAAAATATTGATCGCTGCTGCAAGAATTTTAAACGATGGCAGGAAAATATAAGAATCTTAGTCTTTAAGGATTTTTTGAATTCGAGGCCGCTCACCTGTCTGAACTGAGGACTTTTAGCTCCAAACAAACTCTTGACATACTGCTTGAACTTCTTTTGATATCTGCACCAAACCGGTAAGTGGATCATAGAGTACCAGATTCGTAGCTGTCCGCAGTTTCAAAACTTCGGACAATTATAAAATATTACCTCTGAATATGTACCACAATTCAAAGATCAAAACTTGCATCAATACTTATTAAAAATAACTTCTTTCTCAAAATAATACCGCATTTTTTACGCAATGTATACAATTATCATTGGTATATTCATCCTTAATATTCATCGGAAGTTATTCAAAACTTCCGGCAGCAGGCTAAATAATTAAACGGGTGTAATGATCCTGTAAATAAATTTTCTTAAATTTGTATCTTCATTAATAAAATCTGAATAAAAATATATTATTCATGTTTTATTTATCATAAAAGAGAAATAATGCAGATAATCCATATAATTGACGATTTCTTATTTAGTATTTTTCCTGACATAAGGGATAAAAGTAATGAAGCACTGATAAAAAGTTTTGAAGATTATTATACCTATAGTGTGTATAAACCAAAAGTTTATATTAAGGATGGTTTGGTGATTGTAGAGATTGACTCTCCTGCAATTAATTCCCAGGAAGCTGACTATAGAAAAGTTGTATCCTTATGCGAAAAAGGACAATTTACAGAAGCTAAACCCATACTCTCAAAACTCATAACTGTAAATCCCACTATATCAGAATATCACAGGATAATGGGACAAATCTTATCAGAGGAAGGAGATCAGGACGAGGCAATAAATTATCTGATAGATGCTATCAGATGGGATGCACGTAATAGTTGGGCATTGGTAATGATGGGTAATATTTTGCAAAATACAGGAATGATGTTCCAACTGCCATGAAATATTATGACCAGGCATTAAAGATAAATCCTGAAGATAATATTACCCGTAATAATATTGGTGCAAACCTTATGCAACAGGGGAAAATTGAAGAAGCAAAGAAATATTTTTGGGAAGCCAATAAGATTGATAAAAATTATCCAAACACTCACTTTGCATTGGGTATGATTGCAGAAATAGAAAATGACCTGCATTCTGCTTTTTATAGCTTTAACAAATCAATAAAACTCAATAAACATAAGGATTCCCTTTATGCAAATTCTGTTAAAAAGTCTTTTGAAATTGCACAGAAACTTTCCAGTTCTGACAAAGGTGAAAAATTGATTAAAAAATACTGTTATGAACTGGAAGCAAGATGCAATAAAAAAATCAAAATAATAAAAGACGCTGATATAAAAACTGCTGCTAAAATTGAAATAGCAGAGTATCACACCAGAGAATTCCATTTGGTTAAGTACAATTCAAATTACCCTGCTTATGAACATCTTGTAATGCACGAACTGACCCATTTGGATTTAGTAGAGAACGCAAGAAAAGAAGGTCAATCAGGTTTTTGTGTCCTCGCAACAACATAAAACAGATTTTATCAGAAATCTTGAAATCTTCTCTAAAAAATTAAAAAAATCCGGAATTGATGAAGATTCCATTGCTAATTACTGCTCAGCACTTTTTGAAGGCATGAATGCACAAGTTTTTAATGCACCAGTTGATTTATTTATAGAGAATTTTTATACACAGAATTTCAGGCATTAAGACCTTATCAGTTTTTATCAATGGCTGCTTTAATAAATGAAAGTATTGTCGCTGTTACAGATAAAAACATTGTTGAAAATTCACCAAAAGAAATCGTATCAAAAAGCAAAACTTACAATATTGTTTATGCACTCCTTTTCAAAGAATTGTTTGGTGTAGATCTAATAAACGAATTCAAAGCATCTCCTTTGGAAATGAATCAGGCAAATGATTTTTATGAAGAATTCAGCGATTATAAAGAGAACAGGCAACCCAGGGGAAGAATATGAACTTGTACAGCACTGGGCTGAAGACCTCAGACTCGATAAATATTTTGAACTGGTTGGGGAGGAGCAATATCACAAACGCTTTCATCTTGATGATTTTTTGGATTCATTGGAAAAAGACCCATATGGTTTAGATGAAACAGACCCTGTGAAGGAAAGGGAAATGAAAAAATTTCAGAAATCACAGGCTGAAATGGGTACCAATATGGCAGTTGTAATGTTTATGGTTGATGCTTTGAAATATTTTGAAAACTTGAAAACAGAAGAAGTGAAAAACATTGCATTGGAAATTGCTATGCAAGGCATTCATGGTTATAGTCCGGATAAAAAGGATTATATGCTAAGGTCTGTTCCCGACAAAAAATTCTCAGGCTATCATATTTTAGCATATTATTATGTCAGCTGGTCAATCGCTATGCCAGATATGGTCGCACAACTTCAGTTACCTTATGAAAATGAATTTATTCTTGCAAAAACCTTACATAATCCCAGTTCAAAATGACAGATATTCAAACAATAACTAAGGAATTAGTAAAATTCAGGAACGAAAGAGATTGGGAACAATTTCATAACCCAAAAGATTTGGCACTTGCAATTAATGTCGAAGCAGGAGAATTGCTTGAATTATTTCTTTGGAAAGATGCAAGTGACGCTAAATTAGAAAGATAAAGGAAGAATTGGCTGATGTCTTTGCATTTGCTTTCCTACTAGCAGAAAAGTACAATCTGGATGTTAAAGACATAGTTCTTGAAAAGATTAAACAAAACGCTGAGAAATATCCAGTAGAAAAGGCAAAAGGAACTGCTAAAAAAATATAATGAATTATGACAGGCCAAGTAATGATATATGAAGTAAAAGAACTGCTTCATCAAATGCCAAAGAACTTTTCAGTGATGATTCGAAATACTTTTACTGGAAGAAAACCAAATTTATAAATTTAAAAATAGGCGATTTTGTATTTGTTGTAAACCGAACGAATAAATGGGTCTTATTTTGTCGATTGGATAAAATTGACATCCCGACAACTGAAAAGGGTGACACTACCATATTTAGCGACTTGGAAAAAGATTTTATTGTAAGCGGCAAATGGAACAAATTCATTCGGCTGGAGGTAATAAACAATTTAACTATTCCCAATGATTGGGTATGGCAAAGTTTGGGGAGTAGCGAAACTACTTACTTGAATGGTTCTAGGATTGCATTGGAAAGTTCCGAGAACAGAATAAAAAACATCAATCAATTACTAAAATTATCTGATGATCAATTAATTAATGAATTATTAAATGATAGTTTGTTGAACTTCACTGGAGGAGCAATTATAAAAGATCCTTCAATCTGGTTTGTAACTCAAGGTGCGACATTCACAGAAGAAAGAGGGATGAAATTTTTGTGGGCTCCAGAAAAAGGTAAAGACGGAAATAGTAGATTTTACTGGGAAAATGTTCTAAAAGTAAAAAAAGGAGATATAGTTTTCAATTATTCTGAAGGTGAATTAAAGGGTGTATCATTAGCATCAAATGATGGATATAAAGCAGAAAATAAAGATGCACAATCGCCATGGGGGCCAAATGGTTTCAGAGTCGATATTGATTTAACTATTTTAAACCCTGCTTTAAAGAGTGAAATATTCACTAGAAACATTTCTACCTTTAATATTCATCTTTCTAAAGTTAATAACAAACCGTTTAGTATAAATGGGTCAATCAATCAAGGGTATCTTTATGAATTTTCAAAAGAAGCAGGGCGATATATCAGAGATCTGTACAACAAGCCCTTTGGCAACAAACAAATAGATGAATTCTTTGATAAAGTCAAACTAAACCCCAAAATAATAATAATAATAAAATGGAAGAATCTGATATTAGTATACTAAATGCCATAAAAACGAAACCTTTTATTCTTCTAGCAGGAATATCGGGAACAGGAAAATCTAGATTGGTTAGAACCCTAGCCTATAAAACTTGTAGTAAGGAAGATTTAAGAAAAGACCCAAAAAAGCCTGGCAATTTTGAATTAATTCCTGTTCGTCCAAATTGGCATGATTCATCTGAACTAATGGGATATGTAAGTAGAATAAACGGTGAAAAATATATAACTACTACTTTTTTGCAGTTCATCGCAAAGCATGGCAAACTATAAATGTACCATTCTTACTTTGCTTGGACGAAATGAACCTTGCTCCTGTAGAACAATACTTTGCAGAGTATTTAAGTATCATAGAAACAAGACAAGTGCAGGGCGAAAGAATTGGCACAGATTATATAATTTCAAAAGCTAGTTTTGAAAATCATATATTGTATTCCCAATTATTAGTGGATTTAGGCCTAAATGAAATTGAATTTACTGATGGAATTAGTATACCAAACAATCTTGTTGTAATTGGTACCGTAAACATGGATGAAACTACTCATTCATTCAGCAGAAAAGTACTTGACCGTGCAATGACATTTGAAATGAATAATATTGACTTAACAGCTGGATTAGATAATACAAAAAATGATTGGAGTTATCCCCAAACTTTTATTTCATCAAAAGAGGTTATCGGTGACTTTACATCAGGTGCTGAAGTTGTCAATCGATTTATAGAAAGCAACAAGGTTATTGATTTCCTTATTATCATTAATAAAGAACTTGAAGGAACCCCTTTCAAAATTGCCTATAGAGTTAGAGATGAATTTTTAATCTATTGCTATTATGCCAGTTTAAATCAAACAAATTCAAATTGGTTGACAAATGCATTGGATGATATGACAAGCATGAAAATTTTATCAAGAATTGAAGGTGACGAAACAAAACTTGCATCTCAAAGAAATAATCAAAATTCAATACTAGATGATTTAAAAATTGTTTTAACTAGTGATTTTAAAAAGTCTAATTCAAAACTTGATGAGATGACAAAACGACTTCAAAAATCAGGTTATACTTCATTCTGGTCATAATGCAAATTATAAAAGTAGAACATATCGATTTTGATTTGGTTATTGAGTGCAATAACCTTGAATCCACTTTTAATAAAGCTCAAAAAAAGCAATCTCAAATTTTATCTGCTACCAACTATTTTGTCAATGAAGGAAATATTTCGATTCATAATTTTGAAAGTAAGTCTCTAGAAGTATTAAATTCAGATAAAACCTATCAATTAATATTTGAAAACAAAGACTATTTTATTGGAATTACATTTAAAAACAAAGCATTAATTCAGTTACCTCATATTTATTCGAAACTTAAAGAAGTTCAAGAAAAGTTCTTTTATCGTGAAGAATTGGGCTTCCTCGCAGGAACAATTAATTTCGGCAATGACCTTGGAAAAAGCAATTTGATTGTTAGATATACGAAGGAAAAAAAATTAAAGGAAATTAACTTTCAGTTTGAGGTTTTTCCAACAAAACTCAATTATAGAAGCGACTATGAAAAGATAGTTTCAGATATTGAAAAAGAATATCCTTATCTTGTGCTCGATTTCCTTAAGAAGACTTACACTTCATTCAAATCAGGGCATTCGCCTAATACAGATTTAATATGGTGGCAAGTTTTTGGTGGACTATACAACGATTTTATTCAATCATCAAAATTCATTTTAAATAAACCTCATAGTCGTATAATAAGACAAACTAAGTATGTAAAGGCTGATAGAATAAATAAATGGACAACAACATTAGAAGAGGAGTATGCTCAATTTAAATATCTGCCAAATAAAATTTATCGTTCAGAATACAAAACTTTAAGCACAAATACATCAGAAAATAAATTTTTTAAACATGCAGTTTCCCAAACTCTAAGAAGATATAAAAAAGTAAAATCATTTATTGAAAATCATTTTTCAAATTTGATTACAGACCCATTCAAAGTTGAACTTAATTCAATAGAGAAACAGTTTGAAATAGTTTCCGCCAATCCATTCTTTAGAACAATAGACAAATTTCAAGGCATAAAACAAGAATCTCTTGTTTTGCAAAAAGCAACTGGCTACAGCGCTATTTATAAATCTTGGATAATGCTAAATAGTGGTATAAAGTTTTTAGAAGGAATACAGAAAATTGAACTAAAAAATATTGCAGACCTCTATCAAATATGGTGCTTCTTTGAAATAAAAAATATTTTGCAAAAACTTTTAGGCAAGGACAATCCGGATGATGTTGATTTAGCAGAAATTCAAATAGATGACTTTGTATTTAAAATTGAACGTGGAGTTAAATCTAAAGTTTCTTTTATAAAAATGAATGGTGAAGTAATTGACTTGTTCCATGACTTCTCTTATAAAACTAATAGTCATTCAGTAAAATCATATACTATAGATCAAAAACCTGATATAGTTTTAAGGTTAACAAAAAATGATTTAAAAGATAATTATGTTTTAACCTATTTATATGATGCCAAATACAGACTTGCTTCAGATGAAAAGGAAGGATTTCCTGACCTGCCTACTGAAGACTCCATAAATCAAATGCATAGATATCGAGATGCGATTTATTTTCAAAACAATTTAAAACATAGAAGTTGGAAAAATCGAGAATCTCTAAGAAAATATTTCCCCGAAAAGGAAGTAATCGGCGGATACATTCTATATCCAGTGCTGGAAGTTTAGAAGAAATTAAAAAGAATCCCTTTATGAATCAATAGATGAAGTTAATATTGGTGCATTCCCATTAAGACCCAACGACTATATAAATAGAATTCTTTTAGAAGAACATTTAAAAACTATAATTGGACAATCTACTGAATCAGTATTGAACGATGTTTCTCCACAAAAAGAAACAAGTTATGAATCACCAAATCCTTATGTTTTAATTGGTTTTATACAAACTGACAATCATATTCAATGCATTGAAAATAGTGAAAAGCCATTTTATTTTTCGGGAAATAAAAAGCCATCTAAGTTTGGTTTTAAGAATTTGAAATATTTTGCACCATATATAAAAGGAATGGGAGTTAAAAGTTATTATGAGATAATTTCCTATGAAATTATAAAAAGAAATCAAATTCAAAATGCTCCTCTCACATTTACCAATGATAATATGGAGCGGCTTGTAATTTGGTTAGGAAAAGAATACTTGATTGACAGGAAATTATTTAAAAATATCTGATGGCTTTATTGGAAAAATCCCTTATAGATATACAAATTTAAAGAATATTAAAACACCTGTGAACAATAAAATTGAAGTACTAAAAGTAAGTTAAGGAGTGGATAAAAGAGTTAAAATTGAGCATGGTGTCATAAAATAAATTAAAATTCTTCACAACCTCTGGAAGATGCAAAAGAAATTCTTGAAGATGTATCAACTATCAGCCGATTATTTATAGAGTTTCAGCAATACTTGTATGGTCAGAGAGCGGCGTAAATTATTTTAACAAACTCACTATATGATCCCATAAAAATATCTTCTTCTCCTGATAATTTCACTATAGATCTACGAGCCTTTCACAGCAAAAGTGATCGTGATAACTGATGGAGATACCATAGGTGTATTGACAGATTAAAAGATACAAATAAAGATAAGATTGGAAGGAATTGACTGTCCGGAATCAAATCATGATTTTGGCAACAAAGCAAAACATGCAACTTCAAATCCGTGATTAGTCTGAAATTCCAGGAGTATCTTCAAAATAGAAAAACAAACTTAACGCTTGGGGCTTGACGCAGGTGGAGATTTTCGTACTAAAGTTGATACGAAGCACTATGCTTGGATTTTGACAAATGTTGATACGAAGCAATTCAGCCGCACTTGCGTTCAAACCCATGTTATGCCTTTGTGCCTTCGTTTGTGCCTTAAAATATTTGATTAACTATATTTGAAAACATACAAGAAGGAAGTTCTAAAGGATTATTTGGATAAAAAAGACCACATCCTAATTTCTTTTCAGCAAGACAAGTTGAATTAAAACACCAATTAGTATCTTTTAAGTATAAAACTTCATTATAATAAGCTGGACACTTTATTACTTTGTCTTCATTTGCAAATTGACTAAATATGCTTACCATCCAGGTATAATTTATCCAAGCTTCAATAAGTACTTTGTTTTTAACAGTAAAAATCACTTTATTGTCAATACTCATAACTAATGGCTGGAATTCTGAGACATTCTTTAGAAACTCTGTAAATGAAGTAAAAGTATTTTCTTCTGAATGTAGCCTATTCCTAATAAGTGGAATGGTAATGAAATGTATAATATAATTACGAATTATTATTAAACTGTCATAGACTGATAAGGGCAAACCAGTTTCATATTCATTTAATTCAAAATAAGGAAAATCCTTTGCAAGCCTTTCGATTAACTCACTATAAGACGCTAAGACACTTGGTGGATATTTTATTGAATTTTCTTCAATGTTTTCAAAATCTATACTTTCAAGAGTCTCCAAAAAAACACGGTCAATATCAACGTATTGTAATAGAGCAATATTTGACACACTACCAGTTTTAAAGTTAATTTTGGCTAATGTTATATCTACAATTTTGAGAATACTCTCCATTTGAAAATTCTTTCTACCATTCTTTCTTAAATATTTTGAAACAATTAAATCCACGATCCAATAATCCGTTAAAATACCATTTATTGTATATAATCTCTTCTTTAACTCATTATCTAATTCTTCGTTTTTTTGCAATCCTATAATTTTCCTGTCAACTATTAGAGAATTTGCTTCGAGAAGAGTATTAAAGCCTATCTTTATGAAGTCTACCCAACTCGAGGTTTCTCCATCATTAACATTAAATGTATTTATGGGAAAATAAATATTACCCTTTTCGTTTTCTATTTTATAGTGGTTTGTATGTTCCTCTTGCTTACTTATTCTTTTTGTAGACCTAAAATTTTCACAAAGTATTTTGTGGGACAAACATTCAACAACAAACCCTTGATTGTCCTTTTCTAAGGCATTAGCTGATAATGGTAGTTTGTATTTATTATTATTATATAATTTCTCAACAAATTTTAAGAGTAAATTAAATTCATTCTCAAAAAGACTAAATCCGGCTATTGTTCCAAATGAATCTTGAAAATGTTTTAATTCGTGAAAATATGAAGTATCAGGAAAACCAATTAGACCATTAGATGGTATATCGAGTAATTCTTGAAAAAGAATTTCCCGTAAATTATTAGAATTTAAAGTAGCTCCTATTGATAGGTAACGTAAACTAAAGGTTCCAAATGTTTTATCCATTATACTTTATTAGATAACTAATTCAATAATAGCTGTTAAATCCAGAATATCAGTTTTAACAATAGATGGTTTTATTAAAACAATTTTTAAATCAGTTAATTCTATTAAAGTATGCTTTAATAATTCTTCATCCCATTTTAGATGGTTATTAATTTCTGATAGAGTAATAGAATTTGAATTTTGAGTTTTTAAACTCGCTTTTAATTTAAGTAAAGTTGTTGTTATATGGATTTTATCATCGTCTTTTGGGCTTTCTAATTTTTTGAAGTTTTGAAAAAGATTTTTTGCTATTTCAATTCCTGGGATAACCAAAGATTTGGGGTCAAGCAATGATAAAGCTAAACCTATCCACGATATCCAACTTTTAAAAATACAATCTTTAAACTCAAAAAAATACAATTGTTTGTTGTTTTTACTTTTATACACAAGGCTTTCTAAGGTTTCATTATTTTGAGTTAGCCCAGATACGTCTTCTATTTCTATAAATTCTTTAATTGTTTTATCCATTAAAAAGCGTTGCAATTCATTGCTTAGAACTTCAATATTTATTATTGCAATAAATTCTTCTATATCTTCCTCAGAATAGAAGTCTTTTAGAGTAGTTTTAATACAATATTGAGGAAGTCGATTAATTTCTATTCTCATTTTATAAATTCATTTTTTTGATGATGTTTACTTGGCATGAGGCACAACATCCTTAATTTACGCAATATTTTCAACCTAAATATTCGCTTTACACCCTTTCTCAGTAGTTATAGACGCAACTCAGTATAAATTTTCTATTGCGTAAAATTTTGTGCTAATGTACAAACTAATTTTTCAATAATAATCTAAATAATTCCGATTTAATTTCTAATAAAAAAAAATGAAAGGATTCAAAGAATTATTTAACATGAATGAGTAATTGATTATTGAATGTTAAAATCTTATTTAAGGCGAATAAATAAGCTAAAGCAATGCTTTTAAAATATCCTGTTTTGGTAATCAAAAAAAAGGAAATAATTGGATGTTTTTGAGCTATTAATATTAGTGGAAATTCAAAAAATATAAAATACAGGTAAAGCTCATAAAAGAAAAGGCTTTTGAATTCTATAAATGTCATATTTAAGAATTTATTATCAGGAAAATATCTGCCTTAAAAGAGTTAAAACTGCATAAATTGCATTTTGGCACCGATGTGAATAGTACCGACATAGAAACATGAATGCTGTTAGAAGGTGACAATAAATGTTAATTGTAATTCAGCACATTAGTCTATTCCTAGACTTTCATGCATATCACGCATATCTGTTCCAAATTTGATTCTTTCTAATGCTGCTTTACGCTTTTCTTCGGGCAAACATTGAATACAGGTTGGATACTGAATCCCTTTGTAGTATTCATTACATTTGGGACATAATTCCATGCTTTTTATATCGAAGTAATAAGCACATTTTCTACATGCAGTTATTGCATCTTCAAAGGAAAGATATTTTATGTTGTCGTCTAAATATAGTAAAAAAGACACTTTCTCAATTTCTTCAGTATTATTAGTTTTCGCCTTTTCTCTTAGGAACCAGTATTTTGCATTCGATAAGTGATGCTTATTTCTATATTGATCTTTTGATATAAAACATTTATCACGAACCTCAACGGCTTCTTCATTCTCAAAAAAGGTTGCAAGAAGTTCATCTACTGATTTATGGATTGTTTCATCAAATTCGTGTCGACATTCTGTGCAAAGATATCTTGGGGTTTTTCTAGTTCTTTCGTTAGGGTATCTACTCTCACAATTTGGACACAAAGGTACAGGCACATACTCATAATTATTTTTGATATGTTCACTAAATTCATATCTATCTACATTGGGATTAGAGTATATGAAAGATTTAGCATATTCTGTGGTTACATCTTTTTTAAATTCGAAAGGTTTTGTGGGGTGAGAAAGATGCTGTATTGTTAATGTTTCTTTGCTGCCACATATTTCGCATTTGTCTTTGATAACTTCGCTTCGTCTTTCTTTCCAATCTTTTGTATGCCATGACCGTTCTCCGTCTTTTTGATCCTTCCAAAAAATTTCTTTTGCAAGTTCTTGTGTAAGCACTCCATTTGCTAACTTTTCTCTTAATTCGATAAGCTCTTTATATGTCAACATATTACATTTTTTATTAATGCCTCAACTTTATGCTTGGCGGCTTCTCCTTTTTCACACGCATTTTCAATAAAACTTGCTGCTAACGTCTGGCACTGGCCACGGGCGCAGCGATAGAAAGTCTGGCGTCCATTACATTGTTAGTGGTAGCCTTTATTTAAGCATTTTATCTTTAACAATCGATTCTTCAATTATAATAGTATTTAGTCCATATTTGTTTAAAATGTTTTCTAGCGTTGCTCTTATCCAAAAGGCATGTAGGGAGATAGAATAATCTTTTTTATCAGTTTTTCAGGATCAAGTTCAATGGTTTTTCCTACCGGTTGTTCAAATTTACCACCCCCTGTGTAATAATTGAATCGAATCTCATTTTCATATTCATAGAAATTCTTTTTTCTGGTTACAAGTAACATATTATTTATTCTATCGTAAGTTTCATCTGGATTTACATACTGGACTAAATAGGGAGTTATATGGTCTCTGTCTTCTTCATTTTTAAGACTCTTTAAAATCTCCTACAGTACTTACTAATCCAATTCCTGCAGGTTCATTTCCTAAATAAATTTTCCATAAAGGGAAAGATTCCGTTATAAAATAATTCCAACAACTTACTAATGATAATTTCCTGAAATAATCAGCAGCTTCAGAAGGTGTATTTATTACAGCCAAACCTTCAAATTCATCTGAAAATTGATCTACTCTTGGAAACCATAAAGATTCGCTGGTCAATAAGGAATAGAATTTACTCAAACTCATATATCTTATTATAGGAGTTTCATCTGGGACTATAGTTCCAGTTGAAGTTCTCAATTCTTCTTCTGAAAATTTAACATGTACGATGTTTGGATTATCTGGGTCATTTGTAAATGTTGGCATGTTTTCTTTATTTATTTTGGTTACCCCTAACATCCTTATTTACGCAAAATTTTCAACCTAAATATTCGCTTTACACCCTTTATCATTAGTGATAGACGCAGCTCAGTATAAATTTTATATTGCGTAAAATTTTGTGCTAATATACAAACTAATTTTTCAATAATATAGCAACTATATATTATTAAATGATTAAATCTGCTTTTTTATCGCTAATGTGTATTTTCTCCATTGATGTTGTAAAAACAGCTTCAATCCAAAAATTAACCGCAATCATTCTTTTATTGATATCAGGAGTTTTTTCGTAAATATTAAATTTTTTGCAATTTTTGATGTTTTGTGCTTTTTAATATTTTCAGGTTTTCCAAACAACTACTTATATATAAATATTTATAATACAATAATTTATAATGTGTTTTTGGACTAATCAGATACAAGATGCTACTATAGGTGTAATACATAGCTATATATATATTAGAAAAAATTATTCCAAATAATTCCAAATTATTAAATATGATATAAATCTGTATTATCTTTGCAAAACCATGATATACTTAAAAATATATTTATTTTATTTTTTATGTTATTAAATTTTATAAAACGTATTTGGAATAGTATAAAATCTGAAACCGGTTTTTCAGATTCTGCACATCATAAACTAATGAGTGAGGATTTCACATATTATCCTCCTGTCACAATCAGCAATTCACTTTTTATGTCTTTAGGGCTTTCGCTTACCGGAAGCTTAGTTGTGTCGTTTTTGTCTTCCTATTATTTCATCATAAACCTGTTATAGCTTGATTAGAAACTGTACCATATCCGATTTAAATATCAATATAATCCCCCAAACAGAAAACTACATCACCAGGCATGATCATTCCATCGATCTGTTTGCCGGATCTGGCGAAGTTTCCATAGTATCTTCTGAATTCCATCCCTATCTTTACTGTCTTACCTGTTACTCCTGCATACTTTCTTTGAAATCTTACATTCTTCAATTATGCATTGGCATGCTTATTTCATGCAATAGCCTGATACTTTTGTACAGAAGCACGTTTCACATGCACAATCGTTCATTTGCACAATCGCATGGTTCAAACGTACAATCGCATACTTCATTTGTACAATCGCATAGTTCATTTGTACAATCGCATAGTTCAAACGTACAATCGCATACTTCATTTGTACAATCGCATAGTTCAAACGTACAATCGCATACTTCATTTGTACAATCGCATACTTCATTTGTACAATCGCATACTTCAAGTGCACAATCGCATTCTTCATTTGTACAATCGCTTGATAAATGTGTACAATCGCATGCTGAATATAATCAATATGGCATTTTCAACTGCCGGAAACAAACAGTTATTTAGAAGGAAAAGATCGTCTATATTATTAAATATCAATGTGTTAAAAACTACAGATCATATTATAAGATCCATACAGCAGTGGATATTCAATCCATTAAGTGTTGGTAAACCGGTTTTATCACCGGTTGATTATTGTTTTAATTATTTACAGTGTAGGTGCAGGCCATACCTGCAAATAGTACCGACGAATAAGATCTATATTGGTGAAAGCACCAATATCAGCGAGTTTTATTTTATTTCATCACTAAATCAATTTACATGTTGAATAACAAAATTGGTTTTTCAGACAGGCTCCAGAGAGCCAGGGATATGTACAGTATCCTTAAGGGTTTTGAGGGATATGACCCCCCTCGTGCTACAGAAAGTCTTGAAGGTATTCAGACTTTCATAGATACTCTGGTTCTTGCTAATAAGGATGTAACAGACCACAATGGTGCTTACAGACTATCAGCAGGCAACCGGACGCAGCTATTTTTGACTGGTGACAATTCAGTTATAAGATTATTTGCCAATATCATGCTTTATGTGAAAGCCAGATACGGAGTACAATCAACTGAATATGCTATTTTGAATACTATCATGAAGAGGATGAGAACATCCAAACTTCTCAAAACTACATCAGATGAAACAAATACTGAATCAACTGAAGGAGGAAATGAGGAGCAGGAGCAAAAATCAGAAAGGTCATATACACGATCTGCAAGATCTTATGGTTCTCTGACTCAGAATTTTCATGATTTTATAACTACTGTATTGAAGTTTGATGGTTATTCACCGGATTTCGATGAATACAAACCTGAGAGCTTATCGACATTACTTGACAAGATCAATGATGCTAATGCTGATGTTGCGACTAAGAAATCAAACCTGAAGGTTGCTCAGGACAGCAGAAAAGCACGATTTGATGAACTTAAGGAAAGATCCAAATGGATCAAATCTTATGTCAGGTATAAATACGGAACGGAGGGGGAATTACAAAATATGTGAACCCCGAAGTGGGTTCAATATCAATAATATAAATCATTCAACCCATTTCAGGGTTGTTTTATACTTTTCTTCCAAAACCCACGGTTTCGTTTCACTTCACCGTGGGCTATTGATGTTAAACTCCTCACGGAGTTTATTGAAACTCACGAACATTAGCTGAATATTTTGGATATTCCGAAGGGATTGAATTTTAATGGTGTATCCCATTTTAGCATTTTATAATAGAAATTTCTTTTGAACTCTCCCACAAAGCGAGAGCCTGGTCCAGTATTGCTGTTCGAATTTTCCTCTCACAAACTGAGGGAAGCAGAGCCAACATACACCTTTGCCTTTTTTTGCACAGCAGCCTTCTAACTTTCCCGCTTAGGCGGGACAGGCTCTAAAGGAAGAACCGCATCCCGCATTTTGCACTTAGAGCGTTGCACCCCTTTAGGGGCCGGGGGCAGTATTGCCAAAAACACATTAAGCCTTTGTTGGTGTTTTCACCAACAAATCTCTATAGCAGGAAATCCCAATTTTTAGTCTCTGTCAGTGTTTTGACTGTTGGTGAAAACACCAACAGTGGCTAAACATTTTTTAAAATTGATTGTGCTATCCCACTTAGAAAAAGAATATCACCGCAAGTCGAAAAATCCATAGTATTTAAGCCCCGGTTACGTTCAATCCCGATGTTTCGGGAGCTTCATAGTACGTCCTGCGGATGATACGAAGCCGTGGAAGTTATCTGCTGCATTTATTCCAACGCTTTCAATTTCTTTTGCGTTTCCTCTACATTTGGATTTATTGCAATTGATTTTTTGTATGCTGCGATTGCTTTTACTTTGTCGCCCTTTGCTGAATAACCATCACCTAAGCTATCAAAAGCATTATATGAAGTTGGATAATTTTTAGTATTTAATTCAAAACACTTTATAGCTTCATCCAATTTGTTTGGTGCGTTTAAAAATTTATAACCCATTTCATTGATTACTTGTTCGGGTGGCAATTCTTGAAATCCATTTTTCTCCGAGCGATTTTCGTAGAACTTTACTACCAATTCAAGAGTTGTGTCAGACTTTACTGGTTTCCAATTTTCAAAGACAAAATTTAATCCGTCTTGTGTTGCCTTCACTAATTCTGAATTATGTGTTTCTTCGGGATACGCGATATACTTATATCGTAATCCTGTTATTTTTTTTTGTTCAAACAATGATAATAGTTTTAAAACACTTTTATGATATTCAGCACCTTCATTGCCATCACTAAAAAAGAATGACTTATTTTTAAAACTCTTGTTTTTGAATAGTAAGTCTGTGTTTTTGAAAATAGATTCTTTGTCCCACCAAAGGGAAGGGCTAACGGCAATGTATGAATTAAACATTTCAGGATGATATAACAGACAGTAAGAAGTCATTAAACCTCCTAAGGAATGTCCAAAAAATATTTTGTTGGGCGAAGAGTTGTAATTCTTCTCTACAAACGGAATTACTTCATCCTTTATAAATTTCAGGAAATTTTTACCTCCTCCTGAGTTTTTCCAAAAAATACTATCTGTTGTTCCGTCCATCTGCCATAGGCTGTGGGAAGTCGTTAAATCACGGGCTCTGTCATACTCGTAATTGCCAATTCCAACAACTATCACAGGGGGGAGCTGATTTACCTGATAGAGAAAATCTACAATGCCAGCCACTAACGAAATCATTTCGCCATCAATTAGATAGATTACAGGAAGCGGTTCAGAATGATTTTCGGGAGTATAAATATAAATTTTTCTGTCTTCATTTAAGATTGTTGAATGAATTATTTTAATCTCAGCAATGGTTATTCCTGAGCTATCAATTTTTTGTGCTTGCGAAATATTATTGAAAAGGCAAGTAAAAAGAAGCAGACTAAAATTTGTTTTAAGAAATGTCATAATTATTTTGTTTAAAAAGGCCATTGCAATTGTCTGTTACGGTTCGCTCGTAATGTTGCAGCTAACGTTTTCGGGCTTGGCGAAGAAGTGGATTTCGAAGCGCAAAACTGTCTACCAGCACTGAACTTGATACGAAGCACAAAGCTTCATTTAAGCACCGAACCCGCTTTTTTGCCAAACGCCTGTTACCACCAGTACTTGTTGGTATTAAAGACCAAATTCCGTATTCTTTATGAGAATCATATCTCATACTTTGGTCAGTTGTTTTAGACGGCCTTGAAACGATTGGAAATAATTTCTTTTAGTTGTGTCATTTAGAAAAGAGGCAGATACCATTTTTTCAACTAAATCTGATTTGGAAATCATCAATGCCATAATATCCTGAAAAGTCTTTTCACTGATTTCTGCTTTCTCTGCTAGTTTAGCAAATTGTAAACCGATTTTGCCTTGGGCTAGATTTCTAGGCAATAGACCATCATCTAATGCAAAGTCTTTATCTTCTATATGGATACGGCTATTTAGCAAGTCATAAGCAGGGCTCAGTCGATAATCTCCAAAAGGTGTTTCTAATATAGAGAAATTTTTAAAGTGTGCATCTCCATTTGAAAAAAGATAATTAAAGACAAGTATTCTTAAAAGTTTTGGCGCATCTAACTTGTAAGTTGTTAAATATTGTTGCATTAATTCAAATATATCTAAATAATTCCCGAGATACTTGTAGTGTTCTCCATGGGTTTGTGGGGTTCTTTTTGCTAAGGAAGCAAAGTCATCTTGAGCTAATTTTAAGCCATCCTCTTTTACATCAAATCTTTTGGTGATGTATGCAGGTGTACCATCCTTAAAAAATATCAATGCATTTTCTGCAGTCTCTATTCCATAAACCTGACGGGCAATTTGCATGGTTAAATGCTCATTGGCAGGCATTTGATCTGGCTTTTTACCAGCACCTGGAATTGGTTTCAGAATATAAGTACCTTGTTCATTTTCATTAATAAGCCTTAGCTTGTTTTTGTCAAGCAATACAGAAAATTTTTCTTGTACACCTGATATCGACATGCGGTTTCGATTCTCTTCAAATAGCTCATTGGTTTCTGGGTTGGATGCTGGAGAATCGTAAGGCAAAACATGATGCACCTTCTTGCCCTGAAAAACTCTATTCAAAGCGGTTCTGCTATAAGTATCAAAACCTTCAGATAATGTGCCGGGACAATATTTAATTTCTGGTAAACTCATTAATTTTCTAGTTTAATAATTCTAACCGCACCTATACTGTCATTTTTTGCAGTAGTCATGAGCAATCCGAAATAGTCCTCTCGGTCGATTCTATTTAGTTTGCATACCACTTGCTTGTTAGATCCTTCAGGAAGCATGTTGAAAAAAAATGGAAACAGGTATTTAGAATGAAATTCTTTTTCGTTTTTAGGTAAAGTTAGACTGATGCTTTGCCTATCGTTATTGGCTACCCAATCTTCGTGATAACGAAATGAAAACGAACCATCATCGTGTTGGGTCAAGATACCCGCTTCTTCATTCTTGAATAATACTTTGGCTTTTCTCATTTAGTATGCGTTATATTTTTAGTTTTTAGGCAAACCTCCATGCCCAACACATCAGATATCTTATGCAATGTTGACAGCGTAGGATTTCCTTTTCCGCTTTCAAACTGTTTTAAAGTTCTCAATCCAACACCTGATAGTTCTGACAACCCCTCCTGTGTTACTTGTAGAGCTTCCCTACGTTCTTTTATGGTTTTTATTAATTCTGAAAAGTGCATTATAAAGCATAATTTTATGCAAATGTAATACTAATTTTAAAAATTCAATAAAAAGAGCGATAAATCGCACTATATTTTACATGTCTTGGTTTTTCTTATGTAATTACAATAAAAGGTGCGTCTTAAAGCACTATTATTTTGAGTATGAGCATTTCTCTCTGTTTTTGCGGTATTGGTGGTAACATCCTTATTTACGCAATATTTTCAACCTGACTATTCGCTTTACATCCTTTCTCAGTAGGGATAGACGCAACTCAGTATAGATTTTCTATTACGTAAAATTTCGTGCTAATATACAAACTAATTTTTCAATAATAATCGAAATAATTCCGATTTAATTTCTAATAAAAAAAACGGAAAGGATTCAAAGAATTATTTACATGACTGAGTAATTGATTATTGAATATTAAAATCTAATTTAAGGTGAATAAATAAGCTCCGGTAATGCTTTTAAGATATCCTAAATTGGTAATCAAAAAAAAGAAATAGCCTCATGGTTTATTTATAGAACATTAAGCCTTTGTTGGTGTTTTCACCAACAAATCTCTATAGCAGTAAATCCCAATTTTTAATCTCTGTCAGTGTTCTGACTGTTGGTGAAAACACCAACAGTGGCTAAGCATTTTTAAAATTAATTGTTCTACTCCTCTTAGAAAAAGAATATCCCCGCAAGTCGAAAAATCCATAGCTTTTAAGCCCCGGTTAGGTTCAATCCCGATGTTTCGGGAACTTCATAGTACGTCCTGCGGACGATCCGAAGCCCTAGATGTTGGTGGTAGTTATTTTCTCGAAGCCTTAAATGTTCCGTTTGGTTGTATCAATAAAACTTCAGTAATGGATCCATCATCAGATTCAACAAATTCAACTTTAAAGCCCTCTAAAGTCTTAAAAGAAAATTTATGTTTATCTGTCGCTAATAATTCGTATTCTGGCTGGCCTTGAACAAAGAGATAGAGCTTAGTTTCATTTTTAATATACACTTTTATTGTAGTCCCGGCTAACTCATAATCACCTACATATTTTTCCAGTATTGCTTTGTCAACATCAACAATATTCGGACTATGCTTAAACTCAATCGGATGATCCAGAGCGCCTTCCACTTTTATTCTGACTAAAGAAATCTCTCCACCATCGTTGGTAATAAAATTGAATCGTAAAGGACCTGTTTCCGAAGTATCAATGCCTGTTTTAGTCACCTCGAAAGGTTCAAAAATATCATAATGTACATGCTTTAAATAAAGTTTTTTTAACTTGAAGTTAGCAAATAATGAATCATTTTTATTGGTTACATTGAATTCTCCATAGCCCGGATGTGAATACTTACCAGTATAATCCAGCAAAATATGGGATGGTTTTGTGTTTTCTATTTTTTGATGATGTCATTTCAGATTTGGCCTCGACCTCTTCTTTTTTTGCTTTTATTTTTTGCTCAGAAAACTTTTTTGCCCAATCTGTTTTCTGTGTTTTTAACATTCTGTCTGCCACTGTATTTCTGACTAAACCAGGAATTGTTGAACCATTTTGATTTGTTAAGACTACAACCCCAATACTATCGCTTGGAAAGAAGGCAACATTGGCTGAAAATCCATCAATATTGCCACCATGCTGAACGAGATAGTGTCCTTTGTAGGATGAAAGAAACCAACCATAACCATAATTTGAAAAATGCATATCCGGAATATCCTTATCAGGTAGGGCGCCACTAACAACCATTTGAGAACTTATAGCTTCATTGATATAGGCTTCAGACAATATCTGTTCGTCATTAAACTTTCCTTTGTTTATCCAGGTTATTAACCAGTTAGACATCTCATTGACACTACTGTTAATACTTCCAGCCGGACTCATGCCCGCAATATGATAATAATCCATTTTGCTTATTATGCTATCCTTTTTTAATTCATAACCAAATGCTGCATTTGAGCTTTTTTCGAATTCTTCGATAGAAACATTCGATCTGGTCATACCTAACGGTTTAAAGAAGCGCTCTTTAATATTGTCTTCCCAACTTTTCCCGGTAATGCGTTCTGCAATTACACCTTGCGCCAGAAACATGAAGTTGTTGTAATACCATTGTTGCCTTACCCCAATAAAAGGTTCATGGTGTTCTACACGAAGGAGTAAGCTATCTTTATTGTTTGTTGGAAAAAGATACCATGAAAAGTCATGACGAGGCAAACCTGTTCGATGACACATTAAGTCTTTTATAGTGATGTTATTATTCATTTCATCATTATAGAATTTTAAATCAGGCACATATTTAGTAGGACTTTCTTCAAAAGATAATTTGTCCTCTTGCCGTAATTGACCCAGGATAGAGGCTGTAAATGCTTTTGAGCTTGAACCAATGGCATATAAGGTATTTTCATCAGCAGGGATCTTATTCTCATAATTGCTGTATCCAAATCCTTTGGCATAAATGATTTTCTTGCCTTCAACAATAGCGACAGCAAAACCGGGAGCTTTAGTAAGCTCAAGAATTTCATTTAAGTCCTTTTCAAGTCCTTTCAGACGTTTGTCTGATTGGGCAAAAACAGAAGATATTGAGATAATTGTCAACAGGATAATTAGAATTTTTTTCATGTCAATATATATTTATTGTGAATTTTTATTATTACCACCAACGGTTTCGGACTTTGCGTTCAGGTGGGTTTCGGAGCATAAAGCTGTCTGCCAGCAATGAACTTGAATAGAAGCACAAAACACCATTTAACCACAGAACCGCCAATTTCTTGTAGGTGCTGATACCACCTGTACATCATTCATTCATTTTGTCAAGTTTAAAAAATCGTTTAGCAATCAAAATTGAAAAAACTACCCAAGGCATCAATGACACTAATGATAGAACTAATCCTAACATTCCTGCTGAAGATGGTATTATCATTAGTCCACCTGCAATCAAGCCCCATATTGCAGTTTTTTTGCTAAATGTATCATCCATGAGCATTACTCTTGAAGAAATTATCAATGTCAATGCATTGAGTATATAATAAATATCAAATGCAGTCCCATTATAACGCAGCAAGAGCAAATTCCCCGAAGATATTATTTGTTCTTTTATTTCAGTCGATGAAGCGTCCATATATTGTTGGCTCAATGCTTTCATCTCAAAAATCACAGTAGATGAATAATAGGATGCAATTCCTATGAATCTAATCACTAAGGCAATTGTCATATATTCTAAATTTGTCTTTTTTAATGCGGCATATAATCCCAAATAAACGAAAATAATCAGCGTGTTATTTACAATATAAAGTAAATCTAAACTCAATAATCCCAAAAACCAATTTTCATTAAAAAGTTCAAAAAATCCTTTTGGCGAATTCGGAGGAGGGTACATTCCATAGATAAAAATCTGAACTGGAATAAGTATAACAATCATTATTGTTGCTATTCCTGCTATTTTATAAAGTTTTTTCAATTCATTCATTTCATTATCAATTAGTTAGTGTCTTTTTTAGTATTTGTGGTAACGTTTTGGCGCTTGGCGAAGAAGCGGATTTCGAAGCACTAAACTGTCTGCCAGCACTGAACTTGATACGAAGCACAAAGCTTCATTTAACCACTGAACCGCCAATTTCTTGTAAGTGTTGTTACCAGTAGTGCTCCTTCGTCCGCTGTTACTTTGCTCTCATTTTATTTCCCTTTGCATCATGGGTCACTTCTGCTAGTCCAAGTTTTTCCATTAAAGGGGGAACATACATTCCAAAGCGTCCACGAAGTCCTTTTTTCAGACCATACCAACCACCGTTTGGATTGTTGTCAGAACGTCCCCAAGCTTCAACAGTTCCTTCCTTTGCAGGTTTTTGTTCGTCTGCACTTCCTAACTCCATCCAGTCTCCGTGTTGTTTAAGCATTGTATGTAGGTCTGTCAGGCATTTTGCGTCATAAATAAGTGTTGTCTTGCCAACGATACACATAATAACTTCTTTGCCGTCTTTTACATCTTTATACATTTCGTAGTCCGATGTCAATGGTGGAGTTTTTAGTTTCCACGGATTTTCTTTTGTTCCTTCAGTTGCCATTTTATTAAAGTTTTGATGTTACTGTTTTTCTGCTGCCGTTTTTAAGTCCAAAGCATATTGCTCAAAGTTAGGTTTGAAGTCGGGCAACGAGCCTTTTATCATTGGTAGCATTATTCCTTTGAACACTTCAACCATAGAAAAGTCAGTTGTTCCGTCTGATTTAGGTGTCAATGAAAATGTCCTAACTCCTGAAAACATTGGAGCAAAGCCGTCTTGCCAAACCATTGTCGTAGGTGTCAATTGTGAAACTTTAAGGTTAAAAGTTCTTTTGGGGTCGAGTTTTGAAACAAGTTTAATTTTTTCTCCTTGTTTAATTTGTCCGTCCACCGAAACAACTGTTGAGTTCCACTTTGTGAAGTCAGTAGCATTGGTCAGCAAAGCCATTATCTTGTCTGCTGATGCTTTGATGTTGATTGCAACTGCTGTTTCCATTCGGAATGTCGTTGCAGAAGATGTTGCTTTATTGTTCGTCATATTTTTGATGTCAAAGTTACTTTTTGTTTTTATGTCTATGTTAAGTTTGGTCGGTAATAGGGTGACGCATAACATACTTATTTACGCAATATTTTCAACCTAAATATTCGCTTTGCACCCATTCTCAATAGTGATAGACGCAACTCAGTATAAATTTTCTATTGCGTAAAATTTTGTGCTAATATACAAACTAATTTTTCAATAATATAACAACTATATATGATTAAATGACTAATCTGCTTTTTTATCGCTAATGTTTATTTTCTCCATTGACGTTGCAAAAGCAGCTTCAATCCAAAAATTAACCGCAATCATTCTTTTATTGATATCAGGAGTTTTTTCGAAAACAATAAATTAAGCCTTTGTTGGTGTTTTCACCAACAAATCTCTATGGCAGGAAATCCAATTTTTAGTCTCTGTCAGTGTTTTGACTGTTGGTGAAAACACCAACAGTGGCTAAAGGTAGTTCAGGACAGTGCGATCCCGACATTTATCGTCGGGAGTCTGAGCTGGAGAAAGCAGGAAATTTTACCGAAACCTTGTAGGTAAAATTTTCGTTCCCGATAGCTATCGGGATGAAAACGTGATAACTTGTCTTTTTAAAAGCAAAATAAGGTTTGCGAGTTTTCCCGCCTTTAGATGTCGGGATCGCACGTCCCGACATTTATCGTCGGGATTGTTACTTTTTGTGTCGACACAAAAAGTAAGGAAATTTAAATAAAAAAATTAATAATAACCCCCAGTTTCACCGGAAGAATTACAAAATGGACCTATGAAAACACTGCAGTGGGTTCAATATCAATAATACAAATCATTCAACCCATTTCCGGGTTGTTTTATACTTTCCTATCACAACTCCACTACAAGGTCAAGCTGTTAAATGTGATTGTAAATATTATTTTATATTAATTATAACCTAAATATGGATTTAATTCAAATAATAATCTAAAAAACAAATCGTATTTTTTTAAATAATATTTTAGTTAGTAATTATCGGATTAAATGATAATAACCTCAATTTCAAACTTAATCTGATTTCATTCAGTGGTTTAAGAGTAAGCAAATTGAATTATTTATTATTTTATTTTTTGCTGATATTGCATGTTGGTTTTATTTAATGTTGAAATACACATTATTCTTAAAATAATTGATGCCAAAAACCGAATTAAGCTCTTTTTAGTATAACTTTGTATTTAATTGGAATTTCATTTTTTCATCTTACCCAAAAATACAACAAATGAAAAAGTTATTTCATATTTTATTGATTCCCTTATTGATTCTCTTCTCCTCATATCAAGTATTACATAGTCAAATCACAACTCAGGAGAAATCAAAAACATATTTCACCTGGGTTAAATACATGGATAACTCATATTCAGAGGCTGTGTATTTGAAAGAAGTTAAAGATAGTTCTATAATTATAATGGAAAAGAAGGATTTTAAAAATAAAACAATTATGATAAATGATATAGAATTCCTTCGTTTCAGAAAAAAAAATAATGATTCAAAAGGCTTTTTATACAGAGCATTGGTTGGATTTGCATTAGGAGCAATTATTGGTCCTTTAGGAGAAGATGATTTGCCTATACCTCTATTAGCCATGGCAGGAGGTATTGCGTTAGCATTACCAGGTACCATGATTGGAGGAATGATTGGTTCGGCAACGATAAAAATTAAAATTAATGGAAATCAAAATAATTATAACGCTAAAAAGAAAAACTGGAAAAGTATAAGTACTGAACGTATTACAACTGGTTGATTTATAATTATTCAAAAAGATTTAAGCATTTTTTTTGAAATATAAAAAAGCAAATATCAGGAGTAAGTTGTAGGATGAAATATCGGAATTAAAGTCTTTAAATTTTGTAAATATACCAATTATAATAAAAAGTATTTGTGAGTTTTGGTACTGGCATAAGGATGTCGACAAAAGTTTTAAATTATGAACTCAATAACAAATAACATTATGGATTTATATTTTTTCTCTCGGCTTAAATTCTTGTATGGCAACTTCTTTTATACATTTTTAATAGCATGGACAATTGTAATATTAGGAGTGGGTTGCAATAAAGAAGAGCAGTCACAACCACCTAAGCTACCCGAAATATCATTTGTGGAAATACCTGCAGGTACTTTTATTATGGGTAATTCCTCAGTTATATCTGATACGAGTTGGGTCGAACACCAGGTTACTGTAAGTGCATTTAAGATGAGCAAATACGAAATAACAAATTCTCAATATGCAGTTTTTTTAAATGAAAAGAAAATTGGCAAAGATGGAAAATATACAAAAGGTAAAGATCCGACTGTTTCTTTAATTCTTGAACCTTATTTTTGTGAAGAATGTGGTTTGAAATTCATAGACGAAAAATGGATGCCAACTAAAGGATACGAAAATCACCCTGTAATAAATGTTACATGGTTTGGTGCTGACGAGTTTGCAACATATATCGGAGGGTATCTACCAACCGAAGCACAATGGGAATATGCATGTCGTGCAAATACTACCACACCATTTAATACTGGTGAATGTTTATCATATTTACAGGCAAATTATTATTGGTTATTTCCATACGGGCCTTGCGAAAATACAAATGTCGAAAGTCCTCATGAAACACAGGAAGTTGGAACATATCCAGCAAATTCTTTTGGATTGCATGATATGCATGGCAATGCTGAAGAATGGTGCAGAGATTTGTATGGTAGTTATCCAGCAACACCTCAAACAGACCCAACTGGCCCAACAAATACTAAATTAAATGTCCGTGTAACAAGGGGTGGGGCTTATAAAACAATGGGTGTTATTTGTACTTCTTATTGGAGAACCCCCTGCAAACCTAATAATGTGTTTGCTGATACTAAAGGATTTCGGGTTGTGCGAATTCCATAGTTGGAAAAATCAGATGGCTTTAAGGAAAGGTGAAATATGAGTTGTGTCCATAAATTCTTAGATTGTGTGTAAAGTGAATAGATAGGTTGTTTTAAATGTGTAAATGAAGATTGTGGCTGCTAAGTGTAACTATTAAATATATTTATGCTGAAGAAAATAATTATTTCAAAATGATGCAAAAAAATATTTTGGTCATTTTTCTTATGATGTCCTTCATACAATTGAATAAGGCTCAAGAATTTTCTTTAAATCAAGGAGGAACAACTCAGAAGGATTACTATTCTGTAATACCTTTTGAAATTGAAAATGACAAAATCGTTGTAAAAGCAAATATTGAAAATATTGATTATCGTTTTATTTTTGATACTGGATCTTCAAATTTGATTTTTAAACCTTTATACGAGGAGATTAAACTCAATAGTCTGACTAAAATTTCTTGTTATGATGGTAACGGAAAAATTGACAGTCTTGCAGTTGTTTCGTTGGATAGCATTACATTCGGAGGAATAACATTCAAAAATATTCCAACAGCAGTTGCAGAAAACAATATTTTCTCAGAGTGTCTTGGCATAGATGGATTTATTGGTAATAACATGCTGAGAAATTCAATAGTTCGAATATCTTTAAAAGACAAAACAATTATAATAACAGATAATAAGAGAAAATTAAACCTTAACAAATCCCACAGCACAAAATTCTATTTTGATGATCCCGTTCCATTTATTACAGTTATGTTAAAAGACAAAACAAATGCAAGGGATCCAGTATTATTTGATAGCGGAGCAAATGATTTTTATAGTTTATCATTAAGCCATTTCATCTATTTTCAAGAAAGGGATGTCTTCAATGACTCTTTAAAAGGATTCGGGAGTAATTCTTATAGTTTATTTGGAGTAGGAAAGGACTCTTTTCAATATAGATTAACTGTTCCTGAAATTAAGTTAGAGGGTACTAAATTTCAAAATGTAACTTTTAACACTACAAGTAGTCCAGATTCACACATAGGTTTAAAATTATTAGACTATGGAATTATAATAATAGATTATAAAAACAAAAAATTTTACTTTGAACCTTTCAAAAAAATAGTAAATATGCAGGCGAAACAATTACCTTTTGACCTGACATTTCAAGATAATAAACTTTCAATAGGTATAATCTGGAAAGATAAATATAAAAATCAAATGTCTGCAGGTGACCAAATCATAGAAATAAATGATGTGAATTATGAAAATTATAACATTTGCGATGTTTTAAAAAATGGTTCAATAATTAAGAATATGGTTAAACTAAAGCTGAAACTCAAAGATAAAACAGGCTTAATTAAAATTGTTGAACTTGAGAGGGAGTAAGGAATTTCAGGGCTTATTGAAAATTTTGTATTTAAGAAAAAGCAATTCCATTGAATTAAACAAAACGACAATTTTCAAAATAAAAGAACAAATAATTAGAAATATATAATTACTTTATTTTCAATATGTGTTTTTATTCTTAGTCCGAATATTATAAAAAAATGATTCTATGAAAAAATATTTAATTGGAATTATTCTTGGTATTTCATGGTCAGGTTGTGTTTCATTGTACCAGCCTATAAAAATTGAATCTCTGGCTATTAATGACTATAGATATGGTCTTAAAGAATCAAATGTAGAAATCGCCTTGGATTACGATGTACTAACAGGAGCGAGCAATAAGATGTATTCGAAAAGGGAAAAGAAAAACAATGTTAGCTTAGTTGTTTTAAATGTTCAAAATTTGGGAGAAAAAGAATTACTTCTGCCTGAGGATTTATTAATTCAAATAAATACAGGAGATAGTATCCAGCCTCTTCAGTTGGAAAAAGCTATGGAAGAATTAGTTGATCCTGTAACAAATAAAACAAACACAATTGGCGATATTATAGAAGCCCCCTTTTTATGGGAGCTAATCTGGGGAGTTGGAAAGACCGTTAATGAATCCAAAAAAGTTATCTCACATGTAAGATTCAGTATTGATATGAATGAGCATTATCTTGAACAATATACTTTAGAAACAGGGCAAAGTACGACAGGGTTTCTTGTCCTGCCTGTGAAAAAAGGTACACCTTTAAAGATATCTCTCCGATAAGATCATAGGTTCATTTTCACAAATATCATTGCTAAGACTCAAAAATTATGAAACAACAATAACACTGATTTTCAAGTTTTTAAAAGATAACTTTCTGGATTATATTCCTAATTGTTTTGTCCAAGTTGGGTTTTTGATAATTCTCTCTATCTCAATAATATTCTTCCAATAATTTGGTGTTTTGTGATTTTTTATATATAATTTTGCATTGAAGGATGGATGAAACACTAAGTCATTTTATGTAATTATAGACCAGTACCAATTTAAAAATAACATATGAAACAAAAATCAAATTCCTTTTAATTTTCCTTTTAATGGCTAATTATTCTTTTGGACAAATTAAGGTAGATGAGCTTAATATTGACACGACAATAACAGGTTTTAAGTTTGCAGCAAATTTTCAAGGAACCCATGTTTTTACTAAAAATGGTGCTTCAGATTTAAATACAAATAATCCAACTACTTTCTTAGTCAAAATATCGCCAAATATGTCTGCTACAATAGCCAAAGAAAAACTTGAAAGGATATCAAATGAGTCTCCACAAAGTGGATATAAAATTTCAAACTTGATAAAGAAAGACACAACCTTGAATGGGTACAGCGCATTTTATATTTCATATATTGAAACTTCTGACATGATTAACTATAAAAGTTTTATTTTTAACGCTTACTTAAGCAAAGACAATACAATAGTATTTTTTTTTAGCGGAGACATTGACAATGGAAAATATATAGAAAAATTTAAAAGAACCTTTTACAGTATTAAATTTTAACTAAATCTAACACCATATCTGAAATAGGCAGTTTTTAGTGCTTGACAGCCATTTTTTTGGTTATAAAATGTTTTAATTTTACTTATATCTGTACTTAAGAATGTGTTAAAATAGAATGACTGGATAGTATTTTAAAGAAGAATTTTTAGTAAAACTGATTAACATGGCAGTAGAATTAGAATTTATAATTTTGCTTATTCAAATAGAAAAAATTGAAAAATCCTATCCAGGTGGATTTGTAAAATATGAAATTGATATATCAAATTTAATTTAAATTCAATAATATGAGAATCTTATTTTCGTGTTATTTCACAGTTATATTTGCAATTCTCCAAGCTGAAAACCCGTGTGGAATTATGTTTCCACAGACTAAAGGCATATGGGGAAAATCTTGTATTTGGATTAAAAGAGGAGAATCATTAAAAACTTATGATAGTCCAAATGGGCAGGTTACTGGTAATCTTAAATTCAGTGAAAAGTATTGGAATTTGAGATATAATCCAGATACATCATCCAAACAAATCTGGATTGATGAGTTAGATAAAGTGTGGATAGGGTCTAATTCAATAGAACTTTTAAGAGTTTCGGAAACTAATAGTGGATACCATAAAATCATGAATTCAACTTTTAGTAATGGCTTATGGATTAATTCAAAAGATATCGATGAACAAAAATATTTTCATTTTAGTTATCAGGAATTACTTTTTGGGAAGAAAGAAGAATTACCAAAAGAAATAAATTGGGGTAGAGAATATGGAAGAATAGGTGTGAATTTAGAGAACTGTTTAAACTTAAGAGAGTCTCCATCTATAAAATCTAAAATTATCACTTGTGTTCCTTCGAATGGAATCAAACATGATTCACGATTTGTAACACATGTTGAGGTTATAAAATCACAGGATAAATGGGCATATGTAAATGTGATAACAAATAAATACCCTTCTACCCCTGATGAAGATTCTGAATGCCCCAGTAAATTATATCGTCAACAAAAAGGATGGCTTAAAGCTATCGGAGATGATGGATATCCAAATATTTGGTATTCTGTTACAACATATTAGAGGTATGAATTAGAGCCTAAAAAAATATAGGGTATACTCTTTTTAAAATGGTTAATAAAATTATACTAACAGATTAAAAAGCATATTAAAATTTGAATTCTATTTTGCAAACATGACTGTTTTATAGCATGTAAAGTTTTATGATTCATTTCAAGTTTTGTTTTGGAAGTTAGTTTAGCACTTTGACATACTGCACTTCGGCTTTTATTCAAGGGTCAATTTTTAAAAAATTAGAAAAATGTGGTTTGAAAAATTAGTTGGATTCAGAGAAGAAAATCCCGATCAGGTCAGAAGCAATCTGATGATAGAAGATGACAAATTGATTTCCAGAATCAATGGTAAAAGCTATAAATATGGCAAACTTGAAGTTCCGACACTTCAGGAGTTAAGAGAATCTTTACCTCGACCAGAATTGTATAACGATATTATATCGATTTCTGAAATTGTTGGAGATGTTCAGGAATTTCACAAAGATCCAATTAATAAAGGAGCACTCTTTCAGGCAGCATCTCAATTTAATTTATTGGAGATGTTGAATTATAGATATACCCCTGAGGATGGCATTGGCATTTATGAAAATGATCATACACAAGGCCCGGCTTGTGCAATTGCCTGTGGAGCTGGCACGATATTCAGAAACTATTTTATTAAGATGGATAATCAAATTGGGCAGTCTGCACTAAAACAAATTGATTGTATGGAAGAAATCGGAATAGCTTTGAAAAATCAGGAATTACATCTCTGGGATATGAAGAATGGATATACATTGGCTAATTTACAAGGACTTAAGACAATATCCGAACATATAAATAAATTGTATTCTGATCAATATGAAAAATTAAAAGGAAAATTAAAAATTGGATTGCAATGGGATACAGAAGTCACAATTTCAAATAGTGGACATTTAGTATCACAGGCATATTGTTCAGCATTGCCAATAGCTTATACTGATATAAAACCCGAACATTGGGAAAGTTTTGCCAGGCTAATTTTGGAAGCGTTATATGAAAGTACATTTTATGCAGCCTTGAAGAATTATGAAAATACTGGGAACAGATTATTATTTTTAACTTTAGTTGGAGGAGGGGCATTCGGAAATATGTCAAGCTGGATATTTGATGCAATTGAAAAGTCAGTAAAAAAATTTAAAAATACTCCTCTTGATGTGAGAATTGTGAGTTATGGAAGATCTAAAGTCGAAGTCAATGATTTTATTTGGCATTTGAATTGACAATAATATCTTTGTTTTGTATGAATTGCACATTGTGGTTTAACTGAAAAAAACATTTTGGATATTTTAATTTTAAAATAATAGTATGTATTTTTGACGAAAATTAAACGCATAATAAAATTCTTTATGCGTTGCGTATATCACTCCAAATTTGGGGTGTAAAGCGAATATTTAAGTTGATGTAGTTGCGTAAATGAAGATGTTGGTGGCAAGCTTATTACAACACTTTCCGACAATTAAACGATTAGCAATTTATCTGTAATTTTAACAAGAAATGACACACATTGAAATCATAAAAGTTGAACTAAAAGACATTGATAATTTACAGAAAATTGGCATAAAAACATTTAGTGAGACTTTTTCTGAAGGAAATTTGGAAGAGAATATGACTAAATATTTAGACGAAGGATTTTCAATAGAAAAACTTACAGCCGAACTTAATGACAAAAATACAGAATTTTATTTTGCGACAATTGACGAAAATGTAATTGGATATTTAAAACTTAACTTTGGACAATCGCAAACAGAACTTCAAGACGACAAAGGACTTGAAATTGAACGAATTTATGTCGCGAAAGAATTTCACGGGAAACAGGTTGGACAAATACTTTGCGACAAAGCCTTGGAAATTGCTAAACGTAAAAAATTCGATTTTGTTTGGCTAGGAGTTTGGGAAGAAAATCCAAGAGCAATAAATTTTTACAAGCAGAATGGTTTCGTAGAATTTGACAAACATATTTTCAAATTAGGAAACGATGAACAGACAGATATAATGATGAAGTTACAACTTAAAAACTAAAATAAAAAAGCCAGCCACCAACATGGTATTTGTTAAAAACCGGCAGAAGGAAGGAAATTGGACATTTGGAAGTTAAATGAACTTTTGTACTTTTGATTGAGCAACGTACAGGGAAGTCGGTTCTTCACAAATACCTGTTCGTTATGGTGCATTAAAAAAATGATATGAAAGATAAATTAGTGTTGAAAATTGGACTTATCTTCATTTGTATAAGTTTGAACTTATCTCAGAATAAAGCTTTCTCTCAGGAGAGATACATAGTTGTACTTGATATTCAGAAATTTCAAAAAAAAGCACATTACTGGATAGTTCAGTAATGAAAATGATACAAAATGTAAATTCTTTGATAAGCCATTTCAATGCCGAAAATGTAATTATATTAAGGCAACAGGAAAGGCAATAAGTATTACTTCAAAAGGATTTTCAATAGATACTTTGCCAGCTCCTGACTTTGACAGCAATCTTAATATTGTGAGCAAAAATATATTTATCAAAGTAGAAGGAAATGCATTTACTTCAGCAGAATTGATAAGTTTTCTGGAGAGTAAAAAAAGCGAAAAGGATTGTTTTGGTCGGTCTTATGGCTGAGAAATGTATTTATGATAAAAAAATGAAAGACAAAGGAATTAAGTTTTTACCAATGACAGAAATAATTAAAGCACCATAACAAGCGGTATAAAACGTTGGGGTTTAAGTGGTTATTTGAGTGTTATGACCCGCATAAAGTTCTGTGTAACTGGATTGGATAGTAGCCCGCAATCCCTAACGTTTCATACCGCCAATCGTTGGCGGTAATTGTAAACACAGGCACCGTTCAGACATAAAAAGTTCCGACCTAACAATATTTAAATTATAAAAAGTGAACAAAGAAATTAAAACATATAACAACAGACAAGTTTTGACAGACCAAGAAATTTGCGACTTGCTTGCCAAAATCATAGACAACGAACTGACCGAAGCAGAGAGCAAAATTTGGCACGCCCACCCAGTTTGGTTTTTGGAGGGCAATCCGATCGTTGGTTATAGCAAACGAAAAGATAGCATTTGCCTACTTTTTTGGAGTGGTCAAACTTTTGAAGAAGAATTATTAAAGTACGTAGGAAAGTTTAAAGCTGCAGAATTTCGTTACACTTCGATAGACCAGATAGAATTGACCGATTTGAAAAATGGTTGAAGAAATCTAAAGAAATTCAATGGGACTATAAAAACATTGTGAAAAGAAAAGGACAATTAGAAAAATTAAAATAGAAAAAAATGGCCTCAATTAACCCTTACATTCATTTTAATGGAAATGCAGAAGAAGCATTTACATTTTACAAGTCAGTCTTTGGAGGCGATTTTGCTACAATCGTACGCTTTAAAGATATGAATTTTGAAGGCAGTCCTAACTCTGATAAGGAAGCTGAAAAAATTATGCATATTGCATTGCTTATTGGCAAACACAGTTTGTTAATGGGAAGCGACACTCCGGAGCAATTGGGGAAAACATAACGAAATGGAAACCCGTAGCAAGATTTCTATAAGTGCCGAAAGCAAGGAAGAAGCTGATAAAATATTTAAAGGACTATCAAAAGGTGGACAAATAGAAATGCCAATCGAAGACAGCCCTTGGGGATCGTATTTTGGAATGTTCAGAGATAAGTTTGGTATAGAATGGATGGTGGACTTTGACCCAAAATACAAAGGACAACCATAGAAAAAACAACTACCGCCAATAAACGGCTTAAAATTTAAGGGGTGCAGAAGGTAAGCATCAGTTCGTCTCGCTTCATCGCTTAGTTGTGGGATACCAACGCAGTTCCGTAAAACCTTATATTTCAAGCCGTCAACCGTCAGCGGGCATTAAAACCGACAATTCAGCGACTTATGAAAAGATTAGAAAAAGTGATTATCGGATTAATAATTGGATTTACATTTCCATTATTGTTCGGATTGTTATCTGTGATAACGTGGTTCTATCTTGATAAATCTGAGAGTAGAGTTCTTATTTATTTGACCACAGGAATTGTACTTGGATTGATTATTGACTTTAAATTTTTACAAAATTGGATTAAGCATAGATTTGATTTGCCACTTTGGTTTATCTCGGGGATTTATATATTTTACAATATTTGTACGTATGGTTTCTTTATGGGATTTCCTGTTTTTAATATTTTGATGGGTTTGATAGCAGGATACTATTTTGGTAATAGGATTATTTCTAATAAGATTCAATCACAATTGCAGTCAAAACAAATTAATCAAGTTTCATTATTCACTGGATTGATAATGACTTTGATTTGCATTTCATCGGGAATCATCGGATTGACAGATAAAACTATTGGAGAAAACATACAAGGAATGCTTGGACTCGATTTTGAGATAACGAAAACAATGATTTAACTATAATTTTTGTAGGAGGTTTTGGTTTGATTATTTCTCAATATTTAATTACAAGATTGACAATGATAAAGACAATAAAAATAAATAATTAACGACCCGCTAATACCAGAAGTTGGTTTTTTTTCCAGGGAGATTTGGGAACAAAAAAGATTTTTTGTTGTTCTTTTGCTGTTTTTTTGTGAATAGTCTACTTTTTATTCGAAATAATTCCGTTTTAAGGTTTTAATTGGTCTGACGACAAGTTTTTCCATAACCTTATTTATAGGTTTTGAAGTTGAGTTTTTATTTTGGTAATACCTTTTTGTCCTTTTATTAGCACGTTTTGTACCCAACAAGTTATTTGCAAGAAACACAGCAGAGAGGAAAGCATTTTTAGTAATTTTGAACACAGGTGCTTTTGCGGGATTTAGTTCAACAACGGCTACACTTCATTGGGGTTGAAGAGGTTAGCAGTCAGCATCACTCGCCTCGGGTTTTGTTGCTCGGGATAGGAAAACACACCGCAATCCCCACCGTAGAGTAACCGAGAAAGTTTAGCGTTAATGCAGTGCGGTACAACGGAAGATGAAACTTGACAAATTAGGAAACAACTGAGATATAGTGAAAATAGAAAAAATTATCAAAATAAGAAACAGTTTCTTGACTTATTGTTGCTTGCAGATGAGCAGGAAAACATGATCGACAAGTATTTGCCCAATGGAGACTTGTTTGCACTCTATGACGATGATTTGAAAAGTGTTTGCGTTGTCGTGCCGCTAAACAGCGAAACCTGCGAGTTGAAAAACATATCGACATATGAGAAATATCAAGGCAAAGGGTACGGTAGAGCATTGATAAATTTCATTTTTGATTTCTACAAAAACGACTATAAAACAATGCTTGTCGGGACTGGTGAAACACCGACAATCTTGTCGTTTTATGAAAGTTGTGGATTTGAAGAGTCATATCGGGTATATAATTTTTTTTACAGACAATTACGACCACTCCGATTTTCGAGGGCGACATACAACTTGTTGATATGATTTATCTTAATAAGGATTTATAGGAATAGCAGAAATGTATTAAAAAGAAAATAAAAACGCTGAGCAAATAAGCACTACCGCCAATACAGGTTTGCTTCAATGAGGGCTGAAATATTAAATTAAAGTATTGGGTTTCTATCAAACTTTTCTGCAGGCTGACAGAGAAGAGATTCGCAATCGCCACTTTCGGGTAGTTGTAAACCATCATTGATCATTCCCTTAATCACATTAATAATTTATTACCAATTTGATATTTTTTATTTATAATTTTGCATAGAACGATGGATGGAACACTTTAATATTAGCTACCATAAATTTAAAATACGCATTAAATGAGATATTTAATTTTAATTCTTATAGTTAGTTTTAGTTTACCTAACACAAAAATATTTGGTAGTTGCATTGCTTGTTGGGAACTTAAGAAAATCAAAATATTTTTAAAAAATGGATCAACTTCAACTGGATATGTTTTATGGAATGATTTGTGGTCATACCCAATAGACACATCATTTAAATATAAATTCCCTGAAAGCCTAATTCTTGCAAGTGATAAACTCAAAAAGATATTATCCTTTATAAAAACGTAATTTTATATGAATATTTATCAATAAAGGCTCCATTAGCTTTGGACGATATAGATACTATCAAAGTTAATAGTATTTCAAGAATAATATCAATACCTGATAGTTTTGAAAACCTAACTGGTGCAAGTGGTATACAAGTAATCACAAAAGATATTGCCAATAAAATTAAAGAAATACCTTATGAAATTTATATTACTGAAACTGGATACTCAGAAGTTCTCATTTTAAGTTACAATAAACATATTAAGAAAGAAAAATTAGTAGAAATAAGTAAGACAGATTTTTTGAATAGAAAAATTGAGTACGAAAAATTAGGAATAATTATTTTAGAATTTGGATTTGATTAACTGTAATTCTTATGCGGTGAATGACATTGAATTTACGAAAATTCCTGATGGGGCTTTTATAAAGTGTCTTAGAATGGATAGTAAGGTCATATATTCCATTTATTTCTCAAGAATGTAAAATAATCATAAAAAACACTGATTTTCAAGTTTTTAGCTACGGTATTTTTGGATTAAGTGTTTTATGGTTTAGTCCAACTTATTTTTATTTGATCATCCACTACTTCTCAAAAATATTCTTTCAATAATTTGATATTATATCAATTTTTTATTTATTTTTGCATGGAACGATCCATAAAAAAGTATAATGTTAAACTCAATAAGCAAATGAAAATGTTTATTATTTTTCTTCTATTCTTATGTAATATTTTCCACCCGTTGCATGCTCAGGAAGATCCCGTTTTTGCGTTCGTCATTTCTTCAACTTTAAAAGTCCGATCTGCTCCAAATGATACCTCCAGAATCATTTACATCCTGAAAAAAAACGACAGGATTCAACTACTTGAAAATACATATGAGACTGTACCCATGGAGGAAGGGTATGATACATGGTACAAAATTCGCATTGATAGTATTGTTGGTTTCACATTGCGTTCTAACTTGTCAGGATCGATAGTGCAGTTGAACAAGGTTGATACATTTGACATTATTCTCAATAACTATTTTATTTTCAATTATAATCCTGATTTGAATTGGTATGGCATTTTTTCTACCATTAAAGGGGATTTATTACGAAAAATAAAGATAAAGCCATTATTGGTTGGCGATGAAATAGAGACATCAGGTATATCTCCATTTGACATAGGTAATGAAAACTATGTATTTGCTATAGGGACAAAAGAAAAACTTAATCAATCTATAATTGGTGTTAAATCTTACTTACCTGATATTTGGTTAAAACCTTTTGTTGAAATTGATTTAATACTTTATGATACATTAAATGGATTTTCAAATGGTCATCAATTGATTACTGAGTGGAAATACGTGAAAAGTAAAGTTGCAGAACGTGACTTCTTTACAGATTATACACTTTATTATAAGAATAATAATCAACAAGACAAAATCATTTTATATCAACCTGATCTAAATTACTTCAATCAAGTTCCAACCTTGTTTTGGTATGGGGATATTGATCATGATCAACTTCCAGAATTTTTGTTTAAGGTAAACGGAGACAATAGAGGGCATTATTTTGAATTCATTAAAGTAAGTAAATCAAACGAGAAATTAATAATGAATAAGTTGATTTCAAAAAGACCAGCATCAAATGAGTAATGTTACTTAAATGAATCATAAAACAAATAGATGAAGACTTCTTTGATGAGCAATGAAACATCAAATAACATCATATTTACAATAGGTGTGGTTTCTTATTCTGCAGGAAGTAAATGTGCTTGAAAACCATAAGACATAATTAACATGAAAGAATTTAATTTTAAAAAAATGGATGCATTTGCAACTTCCAAATCAGCAGGTAATCCTGCAGGTTGTATTTTTTTGAATAGTGTAAACGAGATCACTCCAGGTGACATGCTTCGAATAGCACAGGAATTGCAAGGTTTTGTGAATGAGGTAGGATATGTTTTTAAAACAAATGATGATCAATATCAACTGAAATTTTATTCTTCTGAACGAGAAGTAGATTTTTGTGGACATGCGACTATTGCAATAATGTATGATATGTTGAAAAATGACCCGGATTTACAACTCCTTGATACCATTCAGATCAAAACCAATAGAGGAATTCTTAAAGTTCTGAATCGCATAAAAAATGAAGATGCTTTATTCATCTTTTCACCTGAACCTTATGAAATAGATGTAATGCCAGGTATTTTGGAATTGTCTGCCAATATGAAAATAAGTTCTGATATTATTGACAATAGATTTCCAATTTCCATAATAAATGCAGGGTTGTCCACATTAATTGTTCCAATCAAAACATTAAATGGTATATTAAACATTACGCCTGAATTAGATATGTTAAAGGATTTTTGTATAAAATATGGAATAGATATTATCGAAGTATTTACTGGGGAAGTCACTGATAGTTCCAGTAATTACAGGACAAGAGTTTTTGCTCCGACATTTGGATATCTTGAAGATCCTGCTACAGGTTCTGGTAATTCGGCATTTGGATATTATCTGATTAAAAACAATATGTGGCAAAATGATACAGTCGTTACAATTGAACAGAATGGGGAAAAAGAAAAATTTAATATAGTTAAACTGCAAAAACATATTGACGAAAAAGGGAATATTCGTGTTCTGTTTGGAGGTGGTGCAATTACAAGAATTAAAGGCAAATATCTACTGCATTAATACCATTCTATAGCAGGAAATCCCAATTTTTAGTCTCTGTCTGTGTTCTGACGGTTGGTGAAAACACCAACAGTGGCTAAAGTAAATAATTTTCGATTAACTCTTAAATTGATAATATATAATTATTTAATATATAGGTTTTTGCGTCTTTGCGTCTTTGCGTGAAATTGAGCAAATTAGTCTTTTTAAACACCCTTATTACAAAATGGTCCTGTGCGAACCCTGAAGCGGGTTCAAAAAAAGCCACCCAATTATGTGGATGGCTTTTAAGTGGGCGATGATCCCGATTTATCGGGAGAACTCCCGACCCTATAATTCTCCATTTATTAATTTTTCAATAAATTTTCTGTTTTTCCATGATTTAATTTGTTTTTCGCGTTTTAAGGCTTCTTGTCGAGTATTGAATTCTTCATAGAATTTTAAAATCCAATCATCAGCCTGTGAAGTAAATCCTTTATGTACTGAATTATGCTCCAATAATCTTTTTTCAACATTATCGGTTTGTCCGATATAATGTTTATCAGCACTCTCAGAATATATGATGTAAATGAAGTACATTATAATATTAAAATATGTGGTAATTTGTACAAGGATATTTTTGTGGTCGATACTTCGATTTATCAGAGAACTCCTGAGCCAATACTTTAAATAAAAAAAGCTATCCGAAATATGAACAGCTTTTTTCCTTGTGGGCGATGATCCCGATTTATCGGGAGAACTCCCGACCCTATAATTCTCCATTTATTAATTTTTCAATAAATTTTCTGTTTTTCCATGATTTAATTTGTTTTTCGCGTTTTAAGGCTTCTTGTCGAGTATTGAATTCTTCATAGAATTTTAAAATCCAATCATCAGCCTGTGAAGTAAATCCTTTATGTACTGAATTATGCTCCAATAATCTTTTTTCAACATTATCGGTTTGTCCGATATAATGTTTATCAGCACTCTCAGAATATATGATGTAAATGAAGTACATTATAATATTAAAATATGTGGTTATTTGTACAAGGATATTTTTGTGGTCGATACTTCCGATTTATCGAGAGAACTCCTGAGCCATATAACATTTAAAAATAAAAAAAGCTATCCGAAATATGAACAGCTTTTTCCTTGTGGGCGATGAGAGACTCGAACTCCCGACCCTCTGGGTGTAAACCAGATGCTCTGAACCGACTGAGCTAATCGCCCTTTATTAAAGAGGATGCAAAAGTATGTATAAAAAGTTAATTCTGCAAATTAATAGTCATTTTTTTATCGATAAAATTGTGAAATATCCTGATCTAAAAAACAAATGCCCTGATTACAAAACCTGATTTTGCAATTATTAATGTGAATTTTCGTTCAAAAAACTGTTGATTCATTGAATTATATTATGTTGCATAATAAAATCTGTTTTATATGAATTGTCAAAATGCAGGAATTTGAACGAGAATTTTCGAAAAAAATATAATCCTGATTTTTTTACTTTTTATACCTTTATTTGTATTCCCGCAGATAAAGGAAAGCAATTCGACTATAAGAAAGAGCCTTGTAGTGAATGGCAAACTGATCCTGTCTGATACTTTAACTATAATGCCTTACAGTGTTGAGCTGTATGATAATAATGAGCAGATAATTGCAGATTCTTTGTACATTATAAATAATACTGAAATAAGCCTCACAGAAGAGGGTTTTAATGAATACAATGGTGACACTTTAAGAGTTAAATATAAAACATTGAGGATCAACCTGGGAAAACAGTATTATCATTTGGATTCAAATGCACTTAAAAATACTGAAAGAGCTGTTTACATTGGTTACGATATGGGTAAAAACACAAAAAATTCTTCTTATGTCTTACCTAATTCGCTCGATTATGATGGAAGTTTTTCGCGAGGGATATCTCTTGGCAACAGGCAGGACCTGAGCCTTAATTCTAATTTTAATATTCAGATGGCCGGAGATATTGGTGGAGGTATAATGCTGAAGGCAGCAATTTCAGATGCCAACATACCATTTCAACCGGAAGGTACAACCCAGCGATTGAATGAGTTTGACAAAGTTTTTATTGAGATACAGAAAGACAAACATTCTGTGATAGCAGGGGATTTTGAAATTTCGAGTCCGTATGGGTATTTTACCCGGTATTTTAAAAAACTGAAAGGATTGAGCTATGCAAATGAAATAAGTATAGATAAAAGATATACCTCTAAAAACAGGTTCAATGTAGCTATAAGTAAGGGTAAATTCAACAGGATAAACCTGAAAGCTGTTAACGGAAATCAGGGCCCCTACAAATTATATGGCAATAGTGGTGAAAAGTATCTGATAGTTCTTGCAGGGACAGAAAAAGTATTTCTTGACGGAAGATTACTCACGCGGGGGAATGACAATGATTATATTATGGATTACAATCTGGCAGAAATAGTTTTTACTCCAAATATAATGATTACTGAAAATTCAAGGTTAACTGTTGAATTTGAATATTCTGAACAGAATTATCTCAGAAGCCTAATGGCAATAAACACAATAACAGGTGATTCTACCAAAAATATTTATCTGAATTTTTACAACGAACAGGATAGTAAATCGGCAACAGGATTGATCGAACTGGATTCTTCAGATATCAAAACTCTCGAATCAGCAGGTGATGATCCGAACAGTATTTATAAATCCGGAATAAAGAAATACGTAAGCACTGACGATATCAATGAAAAAATATTTTACAGGAAAATCTATATGGCACCTGATTCAATTCTTGTTTATACCAGCAATCCTGACAGTGCACAGTATATAGCATATTTCACTGATTTTGGGGAAAACAACGGAAGTTATCAGATTGACAATTCTGTCCTTGCCACTGGCAGGATTTATAAATGGGTTGGAAAAGGATCGGGAAGATATGAGCCATTGATTCAGTTGGTTGCACCTGAGAAAAAACAATTGTTTTCAGTGGGAGCAAATTATAAAATTTCTGCCGGCAATTCAGTCAGATCAGAATTCAGCCTCAGCAATCTCGATAAAAACCGTTTTTCAAACTCGGATACCGGCAATGTCGGTTATGCCGGTTTCTTTGAACTGCAGTCTAAAAAATCATTTGATGTTTTTAAGAATAAACTGGAAATCCGGAATACCGGAGTATATGAATTTTCAGATAAAAATTTCAAACCCCTGAATCCATACAGAGCAACAGAATTCTCCAGGGACTGGAATCTGATCCGGTCATTGATACCGGTCAACGAACACCTTGTCTCAAATACTCTGTCATTGAATTTTACAGGTTTAAACGTAAATTATACTTATTCAGGATTTTTCCGGAGTGATATTTTTACCGGAAACCGTAATGAACTGTTAATAAATTTTACTTATAAGGGATTTTTCATATCTGCTACAGGAAATCTGATGAAAAGCAGCGATCAGTTATTTAAGACCAGTTTTTTCAGGCCCAGTGTAAATGTTTCCCAAAAAATCAATTTTATTAAAGATACCAGGATCGGCTTAAATTATGAAAATGAAAATAATACCATCAGGACAAGAACACTGGATAGCCTTCAAAAAACCAGTTTTGCCTATGACCAGTACCGTTTATATATAAATTTTCGCAACTCTTCAAAATCATCAATCGATCTGTATACTGCCTACCGTAAAGATTTTTTACCTGTAAATAATAAATTTGAAGAATTCACCCAGGCTAAAGAAATAGGTGTTTCCGGTGAACTAAATAATAAAAATTTCTCAAATCTCAGCTACAATCTTGCATTCAGGCAATTGACAGTAATAAACCCCGCGATAGGACAGAAAAGACCTGAATCTAACCTGATAGGGAAAATTAATCATAATCTTAAATTGATAAATAACGGTATATCATCAGTAACTATAATGGAATTTGGTTCCGGACAGCAGGCAAGGGCTGACTTTGTATATATAAAAGTAGCTCCCGGAACAGGTACTCATATATGGAATGATGGAAATAAAGATGGAATAGAAGGCAAAGATGAATTTTTAATTATTCCGGGTATAGATACTGCCAATTATATCAAATATATACAATACAATAATGAGTATATCAGGGCCAATACTGCCTCTGTTAATAACAATTTCAGGGTTGATCTGAAAAAGATCATTAAAAGAAAAGACAAGAAAGTTTATACAATTCTTTCAAATATCAGTTTCAATTCAATTTTCAGAACAACTGAAAAAACGATTTCAACTGAACAGGACTTTTCTGTTCCATTTTTCCATAATCTTGCAGATACTTCCATTCTTTTGAACAACCTTAGTTCAGTCAGTACCCTTTATTACAATCTCGGCGATCCTAAATATGATTTTCATTTGGGATTTAAAAGAAATAAGGATCTGGTTTCCCAGGTTGGAGGATTTACAAAGAATGATGTCAAGGAGTATTTTACTTATGTCAGAATTAATCTTGTGAAAGGTATGGAGTATTATAACACTTTTTCCACGGGAAGAAAAGGCTATGAATCACAATTGAATGCCCTGAATAACTTTAGTTTTGATTTCTTTTCATCAGGGCATGAACTACAGCTCTATCCTTCAAAAACCTATAACTTAAAACTCAATTACAACTATTCCCGCAAATCAAATGATTCTGAAATTAAGGAAACGGCATTCATCCACGACCTGAGACTTACAGGGAAACTTATAAAATGGAAGAATTCAAAAATTGAAAGTTCCCTGAGCTATATAAGGATAAAATATAACGGGTCAGGAAACAGTTACATTGAATTGTCCATGCTTGAAGGTTTAAAGAATGGCAATAACTACCTGTGGAGTCTGAGATTTACAAAAAGGTTGAAAAACAATCTTGACATAATTTTGCAATACGAAGGTCGAAAGACTAGCAGTTCTTCAACACTGCATTCAGCTAAAATGCAGGCGAGAGCTACGTTTTAAACAATCCGGCATTGATTATTTCATTCAGTACTTTATCGGGTACCAGATACTGTATTGATTTACCTTCAGCAATCAGTTTTCTGATAAAGGAAGAGGAAATCTCAAGCAAAGGAGCGTTTAAAGTGCTTACACTGGGATGGTTGATAAAAGGTACATTTTCAAAACCGGGCCTCATGTAAACCAGTATTTTATAATATTTTAGTATTACATCAAAATTCTTCCAGTGGTTAAAATTTACAAGATTATCACTGCCCATGATCAATGTAAAACTATGGAAAGGATATTTTTCCTTCAGGTATGTCAGGGTATCTATGGTATAACTTGGAACCGGCAATTCAAATTCAATACTACATGGTTTTATCCTGTCATTGTCACCTATAGCCAGCTCGACCAGGTTCAGACGGTCGTAATTATCAATCAGATTGCTTCTTTGTTTGAATGGACTCTGAAGAGAGATAACCATCCATACTTCATCAATTCCTGTATAATTAAGGACATGGTTTGCTATAATGAGATGACCGGTATGAACGGGATTGAAGGAACCAAAATACAAGCCTATTTCCACAATTCAGAAATATTAATTCTTTAAAATCAAAGGCATTATAAGCAGAGTGATATCTTCATTTTCGGATTTTTCAGTAGGCTTCAGTATTACAGGGCTTTTTGGTGTTGTAAATTCCATTTTGATCTCTTCTTCTTCCAGAACACTAAGGATCGCAATAAAAAATTTAGCACTGAAACCCAGAGTCATAGGTTCACCCTCATATTTGCAGGGCATCTGTTCGGTAGCATCATGCGACATTTCAATGTCTTCTGAAGCGAGCGTCAAACTGTCTTCTATGATATTCAGGGTAACGAGATTGAAACTTTTATTTGAAAAAAGTATAAGTCTTTTCAGAGAATTGAGCAGATCTTTTCTGTTAACATACAGTACATTATCAAAATCAACAGGAATAACACTGTTGTAATTCGGGAAATCGTCGCTGATAATCGCTGAAGATACCAGATAATTATCAAACTCAAAAAACACTTTATTCTTAGTCCAGTAAACATTCACATCTACATTATCAACAAGGGCATTTTTCAGTAGTGAAAGACCTTTTTCCAATATTGTGAAGGTTTTGCTGGTATCGAAGTTCATGCCATTGACTGTATATTTCACAAGTATATGGCTATCGGTTGCTACTACATTCAGTTTGTTGAAATCGAAAAGAAAATTAGCACCGGTCATTGAAGGTCTCACAACTCCGGACTCACCAATAGCGATTATAGTCTTTTCAATTGCACTTTTCAGTACTTTGCTATTTAAAGTTACCGTTTCAGAATCCGGAACTGACTCCATGGTAGGGAATTCATCAGGATCATCACCAGCCATTTTATATTTTCCAAAACTGGAAGTGATCTGTATTATGTTGCTTTCTAAAGTTTCAAATGTGAAAGGCTGATCAGGTAAAGATCTTAAAGTGTCGAGAAATAGCCTCGATGATACAGCAATTTCCCCGTCTTCATGTCCTGTTACCTCGATACTCAGAGAAATGGATATTTCAAGGTTTGTTGCATTTACTGTGAGAATATTTCCCTTCAGTTTCAGGAGAAAATCCTCTAAAATTGGCATTATGTTTTTGGGCTGATCGCAATTGATGCAACGGCTAATTTTCTCGATATTTCCGATGAAAAAGCATTGAACTTCATAATAATGTGTTTATTTTACAGATAGATTACGCTCATTTGTTCTTAAAATTGTAAAAATCAGACTTTACAATAACATTTTTTTATCTTATTTGCAAAAATAGATTTAATTTACTAATCTTTCAAAAATTAAGTTCTTTATTGCATAAATTTTAGCTAAATCGAATGTTTATCTAATAATTCCGTTCGTATTTCGAATAAATAAATAGAATATTATTTCTATAGTTTAATTTTACAGTCATGATGTACATTGAAAATATAAAATTAGCTATCAGGTCTTTAAAGACTAATCTTTTAAGATCTCTGCTTACCATTCTTATAATTATGGTGGGCATAACTGCTCTTGTAGGCATATTGACAGCAATTGACACAATATTATACTCGCTGAATGATAATTTCAGCAATATCGGGTCAAATTCCTTCAAGGTCAGGCCAGCGTATGAAAATATCAGATCCAATGATCATGGTGACAGAAAAAGGATCGGATCCGAGATCAGTTTCAGGGAGGCAGATCAGTTCAAGGAAAAATTTCACTATCCGGGTGCGAAAGTATCTGTTTTTTCGAATTACTTCAATGATGCTACAGTTAAATTTCAGAATTTGAAAACCAATCCAAACATGCAGATCATGGGTATTGACGATAATTTTGTCGAAATATCAAAGCTGGATATTGAAAATGGGAGATATTTTAACAGTACAGAACAAAATGAAGGTTTGCATAAGGTTGTGCTGGGGAATGGTATATATAAAACTCTGTTTAAAGACAAAAAACCAATCCGATAGGTCAGGTTGTTGATATAAACGGCTATAATTACAAAGTAATAGGTGTTTTGAAAGAAGAGGGTCAGAATAAGAATTCAAATAATGATAAAACTGCTTTTATTCCTCTTCTGAACGGAAAAAGATACTACCATTATGAGGGATTGCCCTATTATGTGAATGTCGGAATGGAAAGTTCCCTCAATATGGAAGAAGCAATTTCCAGTGCTATTTCAGTGTTCAGAAATATCCGCGATCTTAAAATCAAGGAGGAAAATGATTTTGAAATAACCAAGAGCGATAACCTGCTAAAAATGATCAAGGATGCTACTTTCAAGATCAGGTTTGCGACTGTGGCAATTGCATTGATAACTCTTCTGGGTGCCGCAATTGGGCTTATGAATATTATGCTGGTTTCAGTTTCTGAGAGAACCAGAGAGATTGGCATAAGGAAATCCCTTGGTGCAACCAATAACCACATTCTTACCCAGTTTCTGACAGAGTCGGTAATTATAAGCCAGGTTGGAGGTATACTTGGAATACTATTGGGGATAATAATCGGTATCGGACTTGCCGGCTATATCGAAGGCTCGTTTAAAATGCCATGGTTGTGGATAATTCTGGCATTGATCCTGAATACAGCTGTTGGTTTACTTTCAGGAGTATTCCCTGCAATGAAAGCTGCCAAACTGGACCCAATAGAGTCGCTGAGATACGAATAGAATGGGTGTATCCAATTTTTGCATTTTATAATAGAAATTCTTTGGACTCCAATCATGGATGGGGCAAAACCAAAGAAATTTCAGATCAATATCTTTTTGGGATACACCCAATAGAATAATAGTCACAATAAGATATCATTTTTAAGATCATACAACTCTTATAAACTTGCAAAGTTTTAAAACTTTGCAAGTTTATAAATACTGTTCCCCAAAATGGGAAAGCGTATTGTGCTGAAAAGTTCCTATGCCGGCATTTTAATTGATTTTCCCAAAACAACATGTCCGTTTAATTTATTTTTTGTAATTTAAATTAAGATTTAATAAACAAATCTAACCTGTTTTATTTGTTTTATAATTAGACGTATACAAATAATTATAATTTGCAATATGTTTAATGTGGTGATAAAAAGGATTTTACGCAGAGTTTAATTTTTTATATAAAATTTTTTTGTTTTAAATATTTATTATATCTTCGCTTTATCCAAAACTCAAAATGATAATATAGAATGACTTTAAAGGACTTTTTTGACTATATTAGCCTGAATCCTGAGTATATTTTATATTATTTTTTGGGGTTGCCGGTTTTAGCCGCAATAATTGGAATTATATCCCATAAGTCTGGTTCTTCCAGTCCATATCGAGAATTATTTATGATCATAATTTATGCTGTCACAATTCCCGGCATATTTGCATTATTTCTGAATGTTTATGTTTTCCTGTTTGAGAACAGGTCGATTATGGACTTAAATATTCACACGCAAATACTTCCGGTTGTTTCTATGATAGCTACATTGCTGATAATAAGGCGCTATGCAAGTTTTGATTCAATACCGGGTTTTGATAAGATTTCGGGATTTATGATGATGATAGCAGCAGTGATCTTCTTATTGTGGGTATTGGACAGGTTCAGAGTGATAGCTTTTGTTTATATGCCTTTTTATTATTTAATTATTTTGGTAGTAGTTTTACTGATAGTATTAAATTATGGATTGAAAAAATTATTAACTAACAAAAAGTCCGGACACTTTTGACCGGACTTGGCAACGAATTTCTTATTAATTAACATGAAAGCAGTAATAAGTAACTTTTATAGATATAAGATCGGATTTTATACAAATTCGCTGCCTGTGGTATTCTTTTTTTTATGTTTTTTCACAGGTTGTAAAGTTTTCTCATCCATAAATGCAACCGACCCACCTGCCTTTGAGACTGAAGTACGTGAAAAAATAGTAACTGATGCCTATGATATGATTGGCAAAAAATACAGATATACCGGAATATCTCCTGAAAAAGGATTTGATTGTTCGGGATTGACACATTATATATTCACTAAGAACGGGATTGATTTACCTCACGGATCACGTTCACAGATTCACAATGGCATTAAGATCAGTAAAAATAAAGCCAAGCCGGGTGATCTCGTTTTTTCAAAAGAAAAGGAAGAATCGATCATGTTGGTGTAGTAGTTGAAAGCAACGAAAAACAGCTCATTATAATTCACAGCACGAATTCTCAGGGTGTTATAAAGGAAGATGTATTGCATAGCGGATACTGGAAAAGCAAAATATATCAGGTCAAAGATGTGATTTCAAAATAATTTAATCTCATAAATATGTTTAATATAATTTTATTTGGCCCTCCCGGTTCCGGCAAAGGAACTCAGGCTACTTCAATTGAAGAAAAATATGATCTTCACCATATTTCAACCGGGGACCTGTTCAGGCATGAATTGAAAAACAATACCGATATTGGAAAAAAAATACAGAAGTATCTTGACAGCGGACAGTTGGTCCCTGACGAGATCACAATACTTATGCTGAAAAATAAAATATTGAGTTACAGCAATCCCAACGGGTTTCTTTTGGATGGATTCCCGAGAAATATAGCCCAGGCAGAAGCATTGCTTGAACTTTTTAAAAGCCTCAAATCGGATGTTCATTTACTGGTTTCTCTTGATGTTCCTGAAGAGGAGATAGTTGCAAGGATACTAAACAGGGGCAAAACATCAGGTAGGACTGACGATAATGATGAAAGTGTTATCCGGGGCAGGTATAAAGTATATGAAGAAGTAACAGACCCTGTTTTCGATTATTTTCATTCCATGAATAAAGCCAGCAAAGTAAATGGAATAGGAACTATCGACGAGATATTCGGAAGGGTAGTTGAAGTGATTGACAAACATGTTGGTAAAGAATAATAAATGTCAGACAGTAATTTTGTTGACTATGTAAAATTAATTTGTAAAACCGGCAAGGGAGGAGCAGGATCAGTACATTTCCACAGTGAAAAATTTAACCCACGAGGAGGACCTGACGGAGGAGACGGTGGCAGGGGTGGTAATATTGTGCTTAAAGGCAACAAGCATACCTGGACTCTTTTACCATTAAGATACAGAAGACATATATTTGCCGGAGATGGTGACTGTGGCAGAGGAGCGATGAAAACCGGCTCAAGCGGTGAGGATATAATCATTGAAGTACCACTCGGCACCGTAGCAAAAAACTTTGATACTAATGAAGTATTGCTGGAGATCACCGAAGATCAGGAAGAGAAAATACTGCTGAAAGGTGGCAGAGGTGGAATGGGAAATAACAATTTCAAATCATCAACTAATCAGACACCAAGATATGCACAGCCGGGAGAACCCGGAGTCGAAGCAAATATCGTACTGGAGTTAAAACTATTGGCAGATGTCGGGCTTGTTGGTTTTCCGAATGCCGGAAAATCAACACTGCTTGCATCAGTTTCGGCAGCAAAACCCAAAATAGCAAATTATCCTTTACCACACTCGAACCAAACCTTGGTATTGTCAGCTACAAAGATGCATTATCCTTTATCATGGCTGACATTCCTGGAATAATCGAAAATGCTCATGAAGGTAAGGGTCTTGGATTAAGGTTTCTAAGGCATATAGAACGAAATTCCGTACTTCTGTTTATCATACCGGTCGATGCAGATGACATAAACAAGCAATACAAGATTTTGCTCAACGAATTGAAGCAGCACAATCCTGAATTGCTGGATAAACCCAGGATGATTGGTATATCAAAAACCGACCTTATAGATGATGAATATGAAAAACTGATTAAAAAGGAACTTAAATTCGGTAAAATACCGCTTGTTTTCTTTTCTGCAGTTGTAGGAAAAGGACTGGACAAGCTTAAGGATACATTGTGGGTTTTGATGAATAAGGAAGAGGGAGGAATGAATGAATGAGTTATTGAATGAATGAGTGAATGAATGAGTTATTGAGTTATTGAATGATTGAATGAATGAGTTATTGAGTGATTGAATGAATGAGTTATTGAATGAATGATTGAGTTATTGAATTATTACTAATATACAAATTAAGATTTTAATATTGATTTTTCTACCATGAGTTAACGGGATCATTTTCCATTCTCAATTTTCCATTTTCCATTTTCCAGCGCATGTTCCGGTATTTTTCCGGTCAACGACCGTAAAAAAGCAGCAATATTTTCCACATCTGTATCATTCAGTTGCCGGTTTGGCTTCAGTCAAACCCATTATCCTTATAGCTTCTTCAAGGGTTTCGACAGAGCCATCATGAAAATATGGATAGGTTTTTTCAATATTTCTCAACTGTGGAACTTTGAAAATATATTCATCAGCAGGATTTTTAGTTAATTCATATCTTCCTTTGTCCCTGGTCTTACTGTTGGTGAAATCCCAGTAATAACCGAATACCGCAAATTTTTGAGCCATACTTCCTCCTACCAGCGGGGAACTGTGGCAGGGTACACATCCATTTTCCATGAAGCTTTTTAAACCTGTCTTTTCTTTTGATGTCAATGCATCTGTATCTCCTTTCAGAAAAACATCAAAACGGGATGGAGAAGTCAGAGTTCTAAGAAATGAACCAACTGCCTGTTTTAAAGTTTGTAATGTTATAGATGGATTGGAACCGGGAAATGCCTCAGAGAAAGCTTTAACATATAAAGGATCCTTGCTGAGTCGGTTTAAAAGTTCCAGTGTATCAGTCATGCCCATTTCGGTTTTGCTGAAGATCATTGCTATGAGCTGATCTTCTACATTTTTATACTTAGCATCCCAGTTCTGAGAGTACTGCATGTAAGCATTTATTATAGAAGGAGGATTGCGAAAGCCGAGTTGGTCTTTATTGCCTTTCGAAACAGGCAATTTGCCTGCTCCGTAATTTTTGATGTCATGACATGATGCGCAATTAATTTTCTGTTCACCAGACAATATTTTATCATAAAACAGTTTCTTACCCAATCCGGTCATTTTTTTTCTTTCAGGACTCATATTTTTCAGATCCGGATCAGACAAAGGTGAAAAATAGCTTTGAGCCATTTTTAGTATGGTCTGTTCCATTTCATCGGGAAGTTTTTCTTCCTTAACTTTGGTCTCCCTGCAAGAAAAGAGTATAAAACAAATTGGAATTAAAACAAATAATATTCCAGCTGACTTCATAAGGCTTCATTTTTTTAAAAAGAAAGAAAACTGACGGATTTGAAATGTTAAACAACATCTTATTCTTAAAGAATTAAGTATAAAAGACCGGCTATAATCAAAAATATCAATCAAAAGTTTTATTCTTTTCCAACGCGTGTACAGGTATTTTACCGGTAAGAGACTTTAAAAAAGCTGTCATATACTCCACATCTTTATCTTTCAACTGCATATTGGATTCTGCCATTGCGCATATCCTGATAGCATCCTCAAGAGTCTTAACACTGCCATCGTGCATGTAAGGATATGTTTTTTCGACATTTCTCAATTGCGGTACTTTGAATACATGCATATCCTGCGGATTTTTGGTGACTTCATATTTCCCTTTATCCGTGTTACCATTATTCGAATAGTCATTGTGATAACCAAATATAGGGTATTCAACTGAAAAACCTCCTCCGACCAATGCTGAGCTATGGCAGGATTTGCAATTGATCACAAAACTGTGTGCTCCAAGTTTTTCTTTGGTTGTAAGAGCATTCAGGTCCCCTTTTAAATAATCGTCAAATCTGGAAGGAGATAACAATGTTCTTTCAAATGACCCTATTGCAATTTTAATATTGTCAAGAGATACTGAAGGTTTTGAATCAGGGAATGCTTCTGTAAATGCCTTTACATAAAAAGGGTCATCATTAAGCCTTTTTATCAATTCAGAAGTATCGGGCATTGCCATTTCCAGTTTGCTGAATATTGGTCCTGCTGCCTGCTCTTCAACATTTTTAAATTTTGTGTCCCAGTTCTGTCCTTCAAACATAAATGTATTCAACACCGATTGTGAATTTCTGAGTCCCAATTGATTTTTATCTCCCGGAGAAAGAGCACGGTTGTCAACACCATATTTCGCAATATCATGGCATGATGCGCAACTAATAGTCTTAGTACCTGACAGTTTTTTTTCATAAAAGAGTTTTTTGCCAAGTTCAACAATTTTCCTGTTTTCCGGACTCATATTTGCAAGGTCCAGATCGGGTAAATGATCGAAATAGCTTCTGGACAGGTTAAGAATTGTCCGGTCAAAATCATCGGAAATATCTGCTTCTATAACTTTAGTATTTCTGCAAGAAAAAGCCATTAAAGACAAAAAAACAAATATTAGAAATACATTTGATATCTTCATAAAACAAGATTTAATAATGACTTACAAAGATAATAAACAAATGCTTAGCTAGTATAAGGGTCAATTAATTTATCTGCAATAAAAGTATTTTATAAATTGTAATGGCATTTTTTTAATTTTGCCCTCCGGAAACAGTTAATCAGGTTTTTATTAAAGAATTAAATGACAGCAAAAGAATTCAAAGATATTTTTTATCCATCAATACCGGTAGAGCCGGGTATTTACAAATTTATAGGAGAGGATGAAAATATTCTGTATGTTGGTAAAGCCAAAGATTTGAGAAAAAGACTGAATTCTTATTTTCAAAAAAATCCTGCTGTATTCAAAGTCAAATTGCTGGTCAGGAATTCTGTGAGGATCGATTATACTGTTGTTCACAGCGAACATGATGCTCTATTGCTGGAGAACACACTGATAAAAAAGCATCAGCCCCGCTATAATGTAATGCTAAAGGACGGCAAATCATATAGTTATATAAGAATTAGAAAAGAAAATTTCCCAAGAGTGGAATTCACTCGCAAAGTGATCCGCGATGGTTCGGTATATTTCGGACCCTTTACTTCAAAGTATAAAGTAAATATACTTCTGGATCTTATAAAAAGACTTTTTAAAGTCAGGACCTGCAAATTAAACCTGACCGAAAAGAATATTAATGCCGGAAAATTCAAAGTGTGTCTTGAGTTCCATATCAAAAACTGTATGGGGCCCTGTGAAGGTCTGCAATCAGAAAGAGAATACAATGAGATGATAGATCAGGTAAAAAATGTATTAAAAGGGCATTTCAAACTGGTAAAGGATTATATAGTTGATAAAATGCATTATTATGCCGGAATTCTTGAATTTGAAAAAGCACAGGAATTTAAAGAAAAACTGATCATTTTCGAGGATTATCAGGCCAAATCGACTGTTGTGAGTCCTAGTATCAAAGATCTGGATGTTTTTTATATTGACAGTGAAGATGATTGTTTTTATGTTAATTTCCTGAAGGTTGTAAATGGAAGTATTATAACTGCCGAAACCGTGAAACTTGAAAAAAATCTTGATGAAGATAAAGAATCTGCACTCAGATTTGCTATTTCACATTTAAGAGAGAAGTACAACAGCATTTCTCCTGAATTAATACTGCCATTCAGAATAACCACGACAATTGAAAATATAGTCGTCACTGTCCCAAGAAAGGGAGATAAATTCCAGCTCCTGGAAATGTCCCGGAAAAATGTGCGCTATTTCATGATCCAAAATAAGGCAAATAAAGAAGAAAGTAAAAGAACTACTCCATCGGAAAGAATATTAAATACATTGAAAACCGATCTTCAGATGGATAAAATACCCATCCATATTGAGTGTTTTGACAATTCAAACCTTCATGGCACTAATCCTGTTGCCAGCTGTGTTGTTTTTAAAAATGCCAAACCCTCAAAAAAGGATTACAGGCATTTCAATATAAAAACAGTTGAAGGCATCAATGATTTTGCCTCGATGGAAGAAATTGTATTGAGGAGATATAAACGTTTAATCGAAGAAGAAAAGGAACTTCCACAACTGATCATAATAGACGGTGGAAAAGGCCAGTTGAGTTCAGCTATGCATAGCATTGATCAACTGGGAATTAAAGACGAAGTAATGGTCATTGGAATAGCAAAGAGGCTGGAAGAGATTTATTTTCCACACGATCCGGTGCCTTTGTATATTAACAAAAAATCAGAATCGCTTAAATTGATCCAGCAATTGAGAAATGAAGCCCACAGATTTGCTATCACTTTTCACAGGGACCAGCGCTCAAAGAAATTTATTGATACTAAACTAAAAGATATTCCCGGAGTAGGTGAAAAATCAATATCAAAGCTTTTAAGGCATTTCAAATCAGTAGAAAAAATAAAGGAAGCTACTTTTGAAGATCTCATGATCATTGTAGGCAAAACCATTGCAGGCAAGATCATTAAGTACTTTCACCCGCTTCAAAGCGATCTACTGTAATTTCAGATAACAATTTTGAATTTAAAAACTGACAGAAAAAGCAAAAAAATGTTCTAAGCTAATTTAAGCTTGTATGTATGAATATGCTCATCCTTTATTTACATGTTGCAAAAATTCTTTGTGATTGTATTTCTACTGAAAGCAATCACAAAGAATTATTTTTTGCTTATAAACTAAGAAAATGTGCAATTATCCAGACATTCAAGTAACAAATATTTTCATTTTTTCTTATCTGACAATTTGAACATCACAGGAAGTGTCATAAAAACATCAACATTTTTACCCTTATTTTTACCGGGGATCCATTTTTGAGGCATGCTATTCATGCTCTCAAGTATGCGTTTTACTTCATTGCCGCAGCCATATTCAATATCTTTGATGATTTGAATATTTTTTACCATGCCTTTTTTGGAAACAGTAAACTTTGCTACAACTTTGCCCTCAATTTTACCGGCAACTGCTGCTTCAGGATATTTAAGATTTTTAGCAACATAATTCATAAGGTTTTCAATAGAGCAATTTTCTTTTTCTTCTTTTGTCATTTTGTCTTCACATCCCGGAAATCTTGGCATTTCATCCACAACATCAAATACATTCTCTGTTGCTACACTTTTATTAGCTTTTTTATCTGCCCTGATATCTGTTTGTGATTGCAGGCTTCTGGCGAAAAATACAAGGAGTAGTCCAAATGTAACTGCCATAATGTATTTCCACCTGTTTTGATTTTTAGATTTGTACATCATTTTAATACGGGTTTTAATAAGTGAATTAAAGAAATTGTTTGTGACCTGGAATTGCATTCCGGATTGCAATTGTCTGATCAGTATTTCGCTATATGTTTTTTTAGGGAAATGTGAGATAACTTCATTATCGGCTGTAAATTCATGGTTCTCTCTAATGTATTTTGAAAATAAATAAATAATTGGATTGAACCAGAATACAATCTTCAGAATTTCAATAAAAATGATATCAATACTGTGGTAATGACGAACATGAACCAGTTCATGGTCTAAGATCTTATCGTATTGTTCTTTATCCCGTTCATTTATGAAAACAAAATTCAGGAATGAGAAGGGATTTATGGAAGTATGAATTAAAGTGTAATCCGGGTTGTGTTCCTTAATACTATTAACATACAAAATATATATTGAATACAATGACTTCAATAATCGTACCACAAATATTATTGCAACAAATAAATATATTGTCAGAAAAATATCTCCGTAGATCTGGTTGTTTTCCGTTATTTTACTGATAGATGATGTTATAAGTATTTCCGGTGACGTGATTACGTAGAATACAGAATCAGAAGTTTTAATAAACTGAAGGAATTGAGAACTGTTCAAAAATGGAATTATTAGACCAGTAACTAAAGAAAGCAATAAAAACAACCTGTTGTATGTAAATTGCTTTTCAGCTCTCAGAAAAATTTGAAAATATAAGGCTGATAAACCCCATATTAATGCCGGATATAAAACTAATTGAGTTATCATTGCAGATTATTATTTTCAAGTTTATTAAGCAAATCCTTTAATTCTTCTATATTTACTTTTTCCTCTTTAACCAAAAAAGACAACAAAGCATTTGGTGAACCTTCGAAATAGTTCGATATTACATCCCCTACTGTCATTTTAGAATAATCATCTTTGTTCACCACAGCAGTATATTCGTATGTTTTACCATAGGCTTTATGTTTCAGAAAGCCTTTTTTTTCCAGTATCCTTACAATAGAGGAAACAGTGGAATGAGGTGGCTTCGGATCAGGCATTTTTTCAATAAGTTCACTCACTATTGATGGTCCGGACAACCAAAACATCTGCATTATTTCTTCTTCTGTTTTAGTAAGTTTCTTCATTTTTTTAATTTTCAACTTAGATATTAATTATGTAACGTATGTTTACGTTATAACGCTGCCAGAAATAAAAAAGTTTCAGAAAAAATTATTTTTTGAACAATAATTGTTATTTTTTTTAATACAAATGTATCAGGCAATATTTTTTAATTATCCGGGATATTATATTCATAAGTTTCGGACTTAATTAACTGTAATTAGAATTGAGAAGTACAGAAGAAAAAGCAAAATCTAAATATACTGCACTTCAATATTTACTCACTGTGTGTTCAAGTCAATTGTTATTTTTTTGATCTTGATACAGATTAATTTTTTATGCTGGAAGGCAAGATATGGGGTAACCAAGATAAGAAAAAAACCGACAAATTAATGTTTAATTTTATTTCCATCTTAACGCAAAACTTACTCAAAAAGATCAAATTAGTGAACTGTTTTTAAATTCAGATTAATAATTATACTTTAAGTTAAAATTTTTTTAAATAAATTTTTTTTATTTAAAAAAAAAACGTAACTTTCAGCGAAAATATTAAACTCAAATATCATGAAAAGAAAATTTCTGTATCTATTCTTTGGATTACTACTTTGCTTCTGTTCGTGCAAAAAACCAGACAGTAAGGAAAATAAAAATGAAATAAAAAATGGAAAAATTAGTGGCACAATTATTCTGACGGGAGCTTATGCTTTAATGCCTGCAGCTATTAACTGGGCAAATGAATTTAAGAAGCTGTATCCCCAGGTCAATGTGAAGGTTTATACAAAAGGAACCGGAGCAGGGATTAAAGACCTGATTGACAAAAAAGCTACAATAGCCATGATTTCAAGGGAAGCTTCTCCTGAAGAAAATAAGGGTATTTTGTGGAAAATATCTGTTGCAAGAGATGGGGTAGGCTTGATAATCAATTCAAAAAATCCCTGGTTGAAAGAAATACTTGCAAGGGGATTTACACAGGCTGAAATCGTAAAATTATTCACTTCTGAAAAGCCACTGAAATGGAACGATTTTATTAAAACAGCTGAGGCAAAAACAATTAACACCTTTGTTAGATCAGATAACAGCGGTGCTGCTGAAGTTTTGGCAAATTTCCTGTATTGCACTCAAGCCGATCTTAACGGAAAAGGATGTGAGGGTGATCCGGGTATGATTAATTGCATTTCAGAAGACATTTATGGTATAGGTTTTTGCAATTTGAATTTTGCCTTTGATGACAAAACGCTGGACAGAATCCCTGAAATTCAGGTAATTCCTTTTGACCTGAATAACAATGGTAAAGTTGATAAGAAGGAAGAAATCGCAATCAATCTGCTTGAATTTGAACGCAATGTGTGGGCAGGAAAATACCCAAAGTGCCTGTGCAGGTATTTGTATCTTGCAACTTTAGAAAAACCTGTGGATCCTGCTGTAGTTGAATTCCTGAAATTCACACAAGCCAAGGGTCAGGAAATCGTAACTAATAGCGGACTGTGTAAGCTGAATACAATTGAAATTGAAAATAATATATTGTTGCTGAAGTAGTTTGTTGATAATTGTCTGAACCCTGTTTATATTCTTTAAGGTAACTAAACTCTGTTTGAATTGGATGTTACCTTTACAGTGATTGAATACTTATTAACTGAGTATGTTTTTGTAAAGTAGTATTTTTCACCCGGTTTGATTATTTTATTTGGACTAAATACTGATGCTTCCTATTGCAGTTTATATAACATAATGAGTGTAAAAAATCAGATTTTGAACCGGAGGAAATATATTGATTTTTGTTATTTTAATCTCAATTCTTGTCATATGGAAAACGAAAAACGCAACTAATTCATTCTGACATATAATGTAGAGGATGTCAGATATTTTGATGGTAAATATTGTACTTACTATTTTATAAATTTAAGTGGATCAACTTAGAAAAACCCAAAAGTTATTTTTCCCCCTAATTAATTTGAAAATGTTATATATTGAATGAAATTAATAATACAAATAAATATATTATGATAAAAAATATAATATTGGTTTTAATAAGCTTTTTGTCATTGACATTATCAGGTCAAAAGTTTGAAGGGTTGGCACCTACTCCTCCAATGGGCTGGAACAGTTGGAATTGGTTTGGATGTGACGTAAGTGAAAAATTGATCAAAGAAATTGCTGAAGCAATAGTGCAATCGGGGATGCAGGAAGCTGGATATCAGTATATAGTTGTAGATGATTGTTGGCAAATCAGCAGAGATAGTGCCGGAAATATTTTAGCAGATCCACAACGATTTCCATCAGGCATTAAATCATTGGTTGATTATGTACATTCCAGGAGATTAAAATTTGGTATTTACTCTTGTGCAGGAAGAAAGACATGTCAAAAACGACCCGGCAGCAGAGGGTATGAGTTTCAGGATGCAAGACAATATGCTGCATGGGGAGTTGATTACTTAAAATTTGATTGGTGTAATACTACCGGACAAAATGCTGAAGAGTCATACAGGACAATGAGTGATGCTATTTATGCGGCAGGAAGGCCAATGCTTTTTAGTATTTGCGATTGGGGTTACAGCAAGCCATGGACATGGGCTGCAAAAGTCGGACATTTATGGAGGACAACTGATGATATTCTGGATTGCTGGGATTGTGGCGATACCCGGCAAAACATTGGTTTTGTTAAAATTCTGGACAAACAGGCAGGACTTGAAAAATTTGCAGGTCCTGATCATTGGAATGATCCGGATATGCTTCAGGTAGGCAATTCAGGCCTTACCATTTCAGAAGGCAGGGCACATTTTGCTTTGTGGTGTTTGCTTGCAGCTCCTCTGATGGCAGGAAACGATGTTAGAAATATGAAAAAAGAAACAAAAGAAATTTTGACCAATAAAGAATTGATAGATATCAATCAGGATAAACTCGGAATACAGGGATATAAAGTTCGTGATGATGAGGACCTTGAAGTTTGGATGAAACCTTTATCTGATGGCTCCAAGGCTGTAGTAATGTTTAACAGAGGAGAAATTGCCAAAGAAATTATATGCTATTGGCCTGAAATTGATTTATATTCAAATATAAAAGCAAGGGTACGTGATTTATATTTACACTCAGATCTTGGAGTCTTTGATGTAAAATATAAAGCTTTAATTCCTGCACATGATGTAGCAGCTTTAAGAATTTACCCGGTGAAATAATTATTGCTTGTTTCTTATAGTTTTTAAAACTCTTTATGTTGACCTAAATAAATATAATGGATAGGTTAAAATAACTACATAAATATAAGGAAAATATTTAGTTTTTTTTTACTATAAATTAGTTTTGTATATTGCACAATTATTTAAGTTAGTATAAAAACTTGTTATATGGAAAACGAAAAACGCAACTATTTTCCTCTGACATTTAATGGTGAGGGTGCCAGATATTTTGGTATTTGGGTGGTAAATATTGTACTTACTATTTTAACACTGGGACTATATTATCCCTGGGCAAAGGTTGCCAACAGGAAATATCTCTGGAATTCGACGGCAATTGGAGAAGACAGATTCATTTTTCATGGCACCGGAAATGAAATTTTTAAAGGATTTGTAATTGCATATCTGATTCTTGGGATAAGTTTGATTATGTCGTATTTTTCTCCAGGGTTGATTTTTTTGTTTTATGTGGTTTTACTTTTGATTATGCCATTTGCTGTTTTTGGTGCGTGGCGTTACCGTGTTTCAAGAACTTCGTGGCGTGGAATTTACTTTTCATTTGATGGAAATATGAGGGAGTTTTTTAGTCTTTATTTTGTTCATTTCCTACTCACACTGGTCACCATAGGTATATATGGTCCATGGTTCAGGGTCAAAATCGAGAAATATCTGATTTCGCACACAAAATTTGGACAGTATGAGTTTGATTTCGAAGGTGATGGTGCTGATCTGTTTGTGATCAATTTGTTGGGGGTCATTCTCACTATTATCACTCTATATATTTATTTGCCATGGTTCATTAAAAACAGGTTTAAATTCACAATTGACAATACAGTCATATATCATGGTGATAAAAAATCATATCTCAGGACCAATCTTGATGGAGGAGATCTTTTTGGCACCTTATTGCTAAACGCAATTCTCACTACTGTAACTTTAGGACTGGCAACCCCATGGGCAATAATGAGAAGCTATAAACTCTTCCTGCAATCTGTCCATTTACCTGCTGACGTTGATCTGGATGCCCTTGAACAGAATGTAGATGATTTTAACGATGCTACAGGAGACAGCCTTTTAGATATACTTGATGTCGGATTAGATTTCTGATGATGGAAACAACATTGCCGGGAAAATATTTAGATGGTTTATCATCAAGACCACTTTCGGTTCAGGTACAGTTTTATAAAAACTATATAGAAATACTGGGAACTGATAATGCTGTGATAGAAACATGGGATATCGATGAAATTAAAAATATTGATTTTACGGGGTCTAAGACAGTTCACCTGAATTATGGATCATTTCCAGAAAAAAATCTGATCCTGGAAGGTGATATGGCTTTTGAGACTATCAAGGTATTGTACCCTCAGCTTAACAGGGATAATATATATTTTCACCTTCTAAAGGGTAATCGTTTAAAAATCTTTTTTTACGGTATTTTAAGTCTTTTATCGGTATTATTGATTTATCTGTTCGTAGTAGCGCCTTACATTGCTGTTAAAATTGTTGATTTGATTCCTCAAAAACAGGAAATCGTACTGGGTAACAAAATGTTTGAATCTATAGAGAAGTTTTCGGATGTTGACAATGACTTGTCGCTTCGTCTGAACGAATTTTATACAGAGACAAAATTTAAAAGTAAATATCCTGTTGAAATTGTTTATATTGATGAGGCATTAGTAAATGCGTATGCAGTACCTGGAGGAAAAATCGTGGTATACCGTGGATTGATCGAAAAAATGAATGACTGGAAACAACTTGCGGGACTTCTGGCTCATGAATTGGCGCATGTTGACAAAAGGCATTCACTAAAATCACTTAGCAGAAGTTTAAGTATTTATCTGGCTGTTTCAGTTTTGACCACTGACCTTAGCGGAGCAAGTACGGTATTGATCGATAATGCATTTAAGCTTAATGAACTTTCGCATAGCAGGTCATTCGAAAAAGAAGCAGACGATACAGGATTTGATTATCTGGTTGAGAATAATATCAATCCGGTTGGCATGGTTGAATTGTTTGAGAAAATAGAAAAGGAAGAATCAATGGTGTTGAACGAAAAGAGCAGGAAAATTTTTCGTTATGTCAGCACTCATCCGCTTACAGAAGAAAGAATACTTAGTCTTAAAACACGGATCAGTGAGAAAGGAAACAGTAAATATTCAGAAAATGATAAAGCCAGGAAAATATTTGAGGATATTAAGAACAGATCAGCTCAAAAATAAATATTTGATATATCAAGCGGTTTTTGATTTTCGAAATCTATCATTGCATTTATGATCCTGAAAGATGAAAATTTTGGAAGATCTTCGGGTTTTGTCATCATTTCTGATAATTTACCTGTACAGAGCAATCTTTCTCTGCTTGTACCTCTAAGTAAGGGTTTGTGAGGTGTAAACCATTCATTGCCATCGTAAAAAACTATATTAGCATAAGATAAGTCTGTGATCAGTCCGTTTTTTACTATCAGGATATCATCACATTTATCCCTTTTCCCCATAAGCGACTCAAGATACGACCTGTCAAGAAACTTAAATGAATAATTAACTTTATCATCTTCAATTATTTTTAAAGTGGTGACTGATTTAGATAAATAGAAAGAATATTCCTGATTATTATCACAGTCATTATATATAAAGCGAAGTTTAGCTATTCCGGTTTTGAATTCTTCAGGAACTATGATAAGTTCTTCAAGATCAAATGGTAGAACTGATTTATAAAAGTTTTTAAATGATATCTCAATTCTTTTCTGATGCCAGAACAGATTCATGGGAATACCATTTACAATTTTTATGGATTCAACCAAACGGGACATAAATCTTATTTAATAATTCAGAATATTCTGAGTCAGGATTGCTCAGGGCTGTGATACCTCCTCCGCTTCTGAAAAATAATTTGCCATCTTTTTTTTCAAGGTATCGTATATTTACGGCACTGTCAAGATCTTTTCCATCGAAAAACCCGAATATTCCTGTGTAATAACCTCTTTCCAGTCCCTCAGCATTTTTTATGATTTCCAGAGTTTTTTGTTTTGGAGCACCGCTTACACTACCGGCAGGTAACATTTTCATAAGCAGGGTTCCAAGATTTTTTTGCCAGTTATGTTGCAATTCCCCGGTAATTTCCGAACTTACCTGCAAAAGATCTTTATTATTGCTTTTGATTTTGTCAATAAACCTGAATTTTGTAACATATACTTTTTCAGCCACCTGGGAAATATCATTCCTTATAAGGTCAACAATTGTATTGTGTTCATAAAGCTCCTTGCTGTCTGATAATATCCTTTCTTCGGCATTCTCCACTGATGCATCTATGGTGCCTTTCATAGGATAAGAGAAAATACGGTCACCGGAGATCCTGATAAAACACTCAGGAGAAAAAACAGTAAATTCATCCCTGAATAAAAGCTTATATGGAGCTTTGGCTACATTAAATATTTCTTTCAGCTCAGATTTGTTTTCAAGCTCTGTAGGAAATGTAAGGTTTGTTAAATAAGTATTACCTTGCAGAAGATTTTTTTTAATTAAATTGAATGAATCACTATAGACTTCAAAGCTTACAGATTTTGTTTTGAAAACCTCAACCGACTTTTTTAAATCTGTATAATTCCAGTTTGTCATATTTTTTATATCAAAATATATTCCGGAATCTTTTGCATTATCAGGAGAAATGATAACAGGTTTTTTGAGTTCAAAATCTATTACAAATAAAAAAGGTTCGGCTTTGCATCCCAACTCATTTGCTTTCCTTATGAAATCGCTTTTGTTCATCAGCTGATCTCAAGAAAATTTGACATTAATTCCTTACCGTAATTTGTGATGTAAGATTCTGGATGAAATTGAATTCCCCAGACTTTTTCTAAGGGGTTTTCAACAGACATGATATGACCGTCTTCACTTACACTTGTGATGTTCAGATTATTATTATCAAAATTATTTTTTGCAACCCAGGAGTGATAAAGACCTACATTAAAACAGGAAGGCAATCCTTTAAATAAAACAGAATTGCAGGTAATTCTGTTTTTTTTTGACTGACCATGTACAACCTCATTTAAATTGATCAGCTCCAGTCCATAGAATTCGCAGATTGCCTGATGCCCGAGGCATATCCCCAATACCGGTACTATACCGCTGACTTGTGCTAATATTTTATTCATAACCGGAAATTCCGAGGGTAAACCCGGGCCAGGAGAAAAAATTATGCTTTTGAAATCCTGCAGTTCTTGTATTTTGAATGAACTGCTTTTGCCAATAACGGGTTTTTCTCCTTTTATACTGCGTATTAATTCAACTATATTGAATGTAAAGGAATCATTATTGTCAACAAGCAATATTTTTTGTGGCATTACTTATCTGTGATATAATTTTTTCCGGAAATTTATTAAAATGAAAAAAGGCTGTTAAGAGTAAAGCCTGTTTTTTAAAGAGTTAATGAAATTGTTATCAACTTTTTGTTTCTGGAATTGATTTTTGATCATTGTTCTGATGTTTCTTTCTTTGTTAAGCATTTGATTTAACAGGGGATTTTTCTGAACATCCTTAATAAAATCACTGCATTCATTTTCACTGAGTGCATTATCCAGGTATTCATCTATTTTGTTCATGTAATACAAAGGGTTATGCTTCTCGTTCATAATAAATATTTTTACTTTTTTCCTGTTATTGCTCTTCTGATTTAATACCTCTCAGATCTTTATATCCGAGGGAATTTGCATAGTTTTTTAATGCTTCTTTCAAAGTATTTCTTGCCCGGAACAATCTTGACCTTACAGTACCTAAAGGAACATCAAGTATCACAGCCATTTCCTTGTAAGAAAATTCTTCTATATCAGCCAGCAAAATAACGGTTCTGAATTCCGGAGGCAAAGAATTAATAGCGTGAGTCACTTCATCTCCCATAATGCTGTCCAATATTTCTTCCTTCAGATCGAAATACTTGTTTTCCTCAGGTTCATCATTAATATGATAATTCTTAACTTCCTCAAAATCGACTCTGTCAGGTTGCCTGCTTTTCTTTCTGTATTCGTTGATATAGGCATTCTTCAGTATCTTAAACAACCATGCCTTCGAATTAGTTCCCTTATCATACTTATCTGCAAATTTAAATGCTTTCAGGTAAGTATCCTGAACCAGGTCATTGGTGTCATCTTCATCATAAGTTAGGTAAAATGCAAATGTTTTTAGGGCTTCGATATGTGGAAGAAACTCTTTTTCGAAAATTTCAATTTTCTTGTCCTTGGTAATTTTTTGTCTGGACATTTAAAGCAGAGCATTTTTTTATTAGTGCAAACATAAGTTAAAATTTTAAATATTAGCATTTGTCATGGAATTTTATAAGACTGTTCTTTATTTATTGAATTGAAATCCGCAGAAATTTAGAATTAAGAATTAATATTGTTATTATTTCGTCCTTATTTTTTTTCTACCGGAATTAAAAAATTATAAAAAAACTGCAAATAAAGTTTCAAATAGATTTTAAGTTTTATATTAGCATTTAATTTATATAAAAAATTTATATATGAATTTACATAAAGTAAAGCATATAGCCATATCAGGCAATATCGGTGCTGGAAAAACTACCTTGTCAGAACTATTGGGAAAGCATTATGACTGGAAAGTGTTGTATGAGGATACGATGGTCAATCCTTATCTTGAACAGTTTTATGAAGATATGAGCAGGTGGTCTTTCAATCTGCAGATATATTTTCTGAACAGCCGTTTTCAGCAGGTAAATGAGATCCGGGAAGGGGAAACGACGGTAATTCAGGACAGGACAATTTATGAGGATGCAAAAATATTTGCTCCCAATCTTCATGAAATGGGATTTATGGAGAAACGCGATTTTGACAATTACAGTTCTTTATTTGAACTTATGTCAAGGTTCGTGAAGGCTCCTGATCTGCTTATCTATTTGAAGTCGGATGTAGGCACCCTGGTCGACCATATTCAGAAAAGGGGAAGGAGCTATGAGGGTAAAATAAATATCGATTACCTTAAAAAATTGAATGATAAGTATAATGAGTGGATTGAAAACTATGATAGGGGTAATCTTTTGGTAATAGATATAATAGGTAAAGATTTTGTATTGAACAGGGAAGATCTCGGGGAAGTTATTGAGAAAATAGATGCTACACTGTTCGGATTATTTTCCATTTAACAGCTTAAATTATCAGTATTCAAAGTTGAAGATGAAAGCTTACGAATTTAAAAATATGCATACGCGCAGAGTTTTCATATCCGGGCTCATTAAAGCAGGTATAATAATTAATTTACCTTTTATGGAATCCTGCTGGAAGAATCATGATATATCTGAGTTAAACACACGAAACAAAATTATTCTCAAAGAAGTATTAACATTTTTGTGGCCTGATGATGGAAACGGGCCATCAGTATCAGATGCTAAAGTCTATGAATTTTTTATATGGATGTTTTCCGATCCTAATGTAGATCCGGAAGAAAAAGAGTATTTGATGAAAGGAATGGGATGGGTTGACGAAACAGCTATGGAAGATAATAATAAGCATTTTGAAATGCTTGATGATGAGCAGAAAACCACGCTGTTGACTAAAATAGCGGTTACTGACTGGGGAGAAGCATGGCTTTTGAAAATGCTAAATACAATAATTGAAGCTCTGTTTTCAGACCCGATTTATGAATCGAATACCGGTGGAATATCTTATAAGTGGCTTGACCATAATCCGGGAGTTCCACGTCCTGATGAAAGCAACAGATATCAGAAATTGCTTGAAAGAATGAAAGAGAATGTTCAAATCACCAGATTGGACGAGTTGATATGAAGTTAATTTTTATTAAGCATGACTGAAAAAAATCGCAAATATGATGTATGTGTGATCGGCTCCGGTGCAGGGGCAGGACCGGTTATCTATGAGTTGTCAAAAGCAGGTTTTTCTGTACTGGTTCTGGAAAAGGGACCATGGTTCAGAACATCAGATTTTACTAAGGATGAACTTGTTGCCACACGCAGAAGTGTATATACTCCCAATTTAATTGATGAGAGGCATGTACTTGAATCCAGGGGCGATGACGGGAGCTGGTTACCTCAAGCGACTTACGATACCGGAAATGATTTCTGGAATGGAAACTGTGTGGGAGGCTCTTCCAATTTCATGAGCGGGTTTTTCCAAAGGTCAAAGCCTGATGATTTCCGCCTGCTTTCAGAATACGGAAAGATTGAAGGAGCTAATATTGTTGACTGGCCTATAACATATAGCGACCTGGAAAAGTATTACACAAAAGTTGAACAAGTTGTCGGAGTATCCGGCAAAAATGTTCCTAATAAATACCAGGAACCCCGTTCAATAAAGGATTTTCCATATCCTCCTTTACAGGAAAATATCATTTCCGGGTGGATTGATAAGGCAGCTGAAAAACTCAATTTTGATGTAGTCCCCATTGCCAGAGCGATTTTATCAGCTCCTAAAGATGATAGAAAGGAATGTTCTTATTCGAATTATTGCGGAAGTTATGGATGTTCTACCGATGCAAAAGGGAGTTCCAGAGTAGCATTGATCCATGATGCACTAAAAACCGGAAATTGTACTGTAATCCCAAATTCCAAGGTTTTTCATCTTGAAACAGATGGAAACAAAAGAATAATAAAAGCCTGGTACTATGATCCTGATGGGATAAAAGTATCAGTGGAGGCAGAAATATTTGTTGTAGCTGCCCAGGCCGTGGAAACTTCCAGGCTTCTGCTGATGAGTAAAAACAAAGAATTTCCCGATGGGTTATCAAATAATAACGGACAGGTAGGCAAAAATCTTCTTTTTTCTGCAGGTGGTTCTGGTGGTGGAGATTTTTATCCCGATGATTTTTCAGAACAGGAAGCTATGCAGCTTATGGTCCCTGGTTTTTTTGTAAACAGATCTTTGCATGAGTTTTATGAATTCATCGACCGAGAAACTGGTAATAAAATAAAAGGAGGGACAGTTGACTTTTTGCTCGAGCATGCCAATGCGATGACAAAAGCTATTAACAGAAAAAGGGATGAGAATGGGAATTTGATTTATGGGAAAAAATTCAAGAATGAGCTTAAACATTATTTTACAAAAGTCGTGAAGCTGAAATTTGAAATATTTGCAGATTGGTTACCTACAGATGATTGCTTTGTGACTATTGATGACAAAGTGAAGGATAAATGGGGGGATCCGGTTGCCAGGATAAGGACCGGTTATCATGCCCACGACCTGAAAGTAGGTAATTTTCTGGCAGAAAAAACAGAACTGCTTCTTAAAGAAATGGGAGCAAAAAATATTTATTCAGATGTGAGCGGATCAGCACCTCCAAATCTTCAGGCAGGTGGTTGCAGATTCGGAAAAGATCCAAAAACATCTGTTCTTGATCCTGATTGCAAGTCTCATGAAGTTGAAAATCTTTTTGTTTCCGACGGAAGTTTTATGCCTACAGGAGGAAGTGTTACATACACCTGGACAATTTATGCAAATGCGTTCAGAGTAGCAGATAAGATTCGTGAAAGATTAAGGTGATTCGAGAATTGGGTAATTAGCCAATTTGAAAATTAGTGAAGGAATTAATGGATCAAGTGTAATCTGATATAATTTTAGGTACAATTGGACATAATAGACAAAATTCAGGATAAAAATCGTGAAAAAACTCTAGATTAGTGGATTTAGAGGAGATCAAAGGATATGAACAAAAAATAACGCAATTGCTTTATTTTATTATGATCTTAGTTCCTAATTAGCTACATTTTGGCCGATCTGTCAATAGCACAAGAACCTGAGTACTGTGCGGAATTTTTAATTTCCCGGTGCAATGAACCTAAAGTACTGAATTTGCAGTATTTCACAAATATGCCGGTGCTTAACTTCATTTCAACTGACAATAGAAATATGCAGCCCCGTTAGTCTTTAGTAATAATACTTTCATTATGGAGTGAATGAGACTGACCAATGAAACATTCCGGGCTTATGACAAAATACCTTCGACTGTATTCATAAAATACAATATTAATTATTAGATATTCCTTTTAGACCCCAATTGTAATCAAGTTTTGAGTGCAGATTTATGATCAGTAAATGCCTTATTTTAGAAATGCATAGTTTTCTTTCCAAAAAAAATATAAAAATAATTTTTGCAAAAAAAATATAAAAATTTTTCATTTTTTCAATTTAATTAAGTAGCTAATATTCAGATATATACAATTTATTAAAAAAAATATTTAATTTATTGTTTAATTATTTAATCATTTTATTAAACATTATTCAATTAGTTCCGTTTAATCTTTATTATTAAATCTTAAACACTAATATTATGAAAAAGACTATTTTTTTAATCGGTTTGTTTTTCTTCCTCTTATCAGGAAGCGTATTTGCTCAGACAGCAAAAGTTCAGATAATTCATAACTCTGCTGATGCTGCAGCGAAAAATGTAGATATTTATATCAATGGTAAACTTGCATTGAATGATTTTGCTTTCAGAACTGCTACCCCATTTATCAGTATTCCTGCATGGCAGAAGGTAACTATTTCAATTGCACCATCGACAAGTAAATCTGTAGCTGAAGCAATAGCTTCTTTCAATTACACCTTTAAATTAAACAAAAAGTATGTTGCTATAGCTAATGGAGCTTTCAGCGGAGCTTACCAACCTCACAGAAGTTTAAACCTGCACATTTATGATATGGGCAGAGATAGAGCCACGAATGTAAATAACACTGATGTTCTGGTATATCATGGTTCTACAGATGCTCCTGTGGTAGATGTATTTGAGTCTGGAGTACCTGCAGGTACTATAGTAGATAATATAGAATATGGAAAATTCAGAGGATACCTTGAATTACCAACTAATGATTATGTACTGCAAATAAGGGACAAAACAGGAACATCTACTGTTGCTTCTTTTGATGCACCACTCAAAACCTTAGGACTTCAAAGTCAGGCCCTTGTAGTAGTGGCTTCGGGTTTTTTAAACCCGGCAAAAAACATTAATGGTCCATCTTTTGGATTGTGGGTTGCACTTCCAACAGGAGGTTCACTAATCGAATTACCAGCAACAAAACAAACAGCAAAAGTACAGGTAATACACAATTCAGCTGATAAAGCAGCTAAGAAAGTAGATGTATATGTAAATGGAGCACTTGCTCTGAATGACTTTGCTTTCAGAACAGCAACTCCTTTCGTTGATATTCCTGCAGGTGTTCCTGTGAAGATATCAATTGCACCATCTACCAGCACAACAGTAAGTGATGCAATAGCAGATTTTACCTACACTTTGAAATCAGGAGGCAAATATATAATTGTTGCAAACGGAATTGTAAGCCCACAGGGATATTCACCGGTTAAAGGCTTCAACCTGTTCGTTTATGATATGGCCAGAGAAAAGTCAATGAAAACAAATAATACAGATGTAATGGTTTTCCATGGTGCTACAGATGCACCTGAAGTAGATGTTGTAGAATCATCAGTTCCTGCCGGTACTGTAATTGATGATATGGGATATGGACAGTTCAAAGGTTATCTTGAATTGCCAACTAATGATTATGTACTGCAAGTTAAAGATAAAACAGGTGCTGTAACAGTAGCATCTTATGATGCACCTTTAAAATCCCTGCAACTGGAAAATCAGGCACTTACTATAGTAGCATCAGGATTTCTGAATCCTTCAGCTAACAGCAATGGTGAAGCTTTTGGTCTTTATGTTGTTCTTGCTTCAGGAGGTGACCTGATAGCTCTACCAAATTCCAAGGCAAAAGTACAGGTAATACACAACTCTGCTGACAAAGCTGCAAAAAAAGTTGATGTTTATATCAATGGAGCGCTTGCTCTGAATGATTTTGCTTTCAGAACAGCTACTCCTTTCGTTGATATTCCTGCTGGTGTTCCTGTCAAAATATCTATTGCACCTTCTAATAGTTCATCTGTAAATGATGCTATCGCAAACTTTACATACACTTTAAAATCAGGTGGTAAATATATGATAATTGCAAATGGTATTGTAAGTCCATCAGGATATTCACCTGCCAAAGGTTTTGATCTTTATGTTTACGACATGGCAAGAGAGAAATCTATAAAAGCAAATAATACTGATGTAATGGTTTTCCATGGTTCTACAGATGCACCTGAAGTAGATGTTGTAGAATCAGCAGTTCCTGCCGGTACAATAATAGATGATATGGCTTATGGTCAGTTTAAAGGCTACCTTGAATTGCCTACTAATGATTATGTACTGCAAGTTAAAGATAAAACAGGTGCTGTAACAGTAGCATCTTATGATGCACCTTTAAAATCCCTGCAACTGGAGAATCAGGCATTGACAGTATTGGCATCTGGATTTCTGAATCCTTCAGCCAACAGCGATGGAGAATCTTTTGGCCTTTATGTAGCTCTATCTTCAGGAGGAGACCTGATTGCATTGCCAGGTTCTAAGGCAAAAGTACAGGTAATACACAATTCAGCTGACAAAGCAGCGAAGAAAGTGGATGTATATGTAAATGGAGCACTTGCTTTAAATGACTTCGCATTCAGAACAGCAACACCTTTCGTTGATATTCCTGCAGGTGTTCCTGTGAAGATATCAATTGCACCATCTACCAGCACAACAGTAAGTGATGCGATAGCAGATTTTACTTATACTTTGAAATCTGGAGGCAAATATATAATTGTTGCCAACGGAATTGTAAGCCCACAGGGATATTCACCTGTTAAAGGCTTCAATCTGTTCGTTTACGATATGGCCAGAGACAAGTCAATGAAAACAAATAATACAGATGTAATGGTTTTCCATGGTGCTACAGATGCACCTGAAGTAGATGTTGTAGAATCATCAGTTCCTGCAGGTACTGTAATTGATGATATGGGATATGGACAGTTCAAAGGTTATCTTGAATTGCCTACTAATGATTATGTACTGCAAGTCAAAGATAAAACAGGAGCAGTAACGGTGGCATCTTATGATGCACCTTTAAAATCCCTGCAACTGCAAAATCAGGCACTGACAGTATTGGCATCAGGATTTCTGAATCCTTCAGCAAACAGTGATGGAGAATCTTTTGGCCTTTATGTAGCCCTATCTTCAGGAGGTCAGCTGATACCACTACCTAAAGCTTTGTCAATAGTAAATGAAAATACAAATTCAGTTAAATTTAATGTATATCCTAATCCGGCTACAACCTGGATTGAAGTTGAATTACAGGAAGCAGCAAAGTCCAATATCACAGCTAAAGTTTATAACAGGTACGGAATGGTAGTAACAACAAAGGTTTTCTCACCTATGGAAGATGCTAAAATTGATGTTTACCATTTAAATCCCGGATCATATCACATAACATTAAGTTATGATAACAAAATCTTAAACCGTAGTTTTCAGATTGTTAAGTAGTAATATTGGTATTTTTGAAAAGGGGATTAGTCCCCTTTTCTTTTTTATAAAAGAAAAAAAATGCAACAATTGAAATGTATTGGTTTGACGACAAAAAGTTATACTATTTTACTTTCGTAGTAACGAAGACTCAAAGTAACACAAGGATTTTCAAGACCTATACTAAATGATTTTTCATCTTAAAAAAACCATTCTACCATTCTACCGTTCTCCCCTTCTACCTTTCTACCCTCCTACCTTCAATTGTTTCAAACCGGAAGCCATTTTTCTTTAAGTCTCTCAGAATGACCGGAAGTGCAAACAGAACTTTTTCTTTAGCTTTAATGCTATCGTGGAATACTATTATTGACCCGGGTTTTGTATTTTTCAACACATTTTCCACACATTTTTCTTTTGAAATATCAGGATCAAAATCTCCTGACAGTACATCCCACATTACAATTTTGTATGCCGATCTCAGGTATTTGATCTGCGAAGGCATAATTTTTCCATATGGAGGCCTGAACAAAACAGACCTGATTAATTTGTCAGCTTTTTCAATATTTTCAAAATAAATATGGTTTTGTGCTTTCCCGCCATTTTTATGGTCGTAACTGTGATTGCCGACAGCATGTTCACTGTTGATCATGGAATCAAAGACATCTGGATTCTTTTCAACATTTTTCCGAGACAAAAGAAGGTTGCCTTCGCGCTATATTCCGATAAAATATCGAGTATCTGAGGAGTTACTTCAGGTATCGGACCATCATCAAATGTCAGAAATACAGTTTTATCCCTTACATGTATTTTTGATATCAGAGAGGGGAAAATGTTCTGATTATACGCGGGTATTTAACTACATAAGGGAATTTCATGCTTTCAAAGCTTGGATTTTTCTATATTGCTGGTTTCAATATAGATATATCTGAATGAATTATTTTTTTTACTCAATTTATCCTTGATTTCAATTGTCAGTTGTTCAACTTCTGTAGTTTTCAGATTATCTTTAAAATTTACTTCCATTGTTATCAGGATCTCAGTCGGTCCCAGATGCATAGTCCTGATATTTCCAAAGTTATCAACTTCTTTGTAGGAATTAAGTATTTCAACTATCAGCGCCATATCTTCATCAGTGATGGATTCACCTATAAGTAGGTTTTTCGTTTCAGTTGCCATGAAGTAAGCCACGTAAATCAGCAAAATACCGATCATTATTGATGCCAGTGCATCATAAAAAGGGTCGTGCAGAATAAAAGAAAGAGTAACTCCGGCTAAAGCAATACCATTGCCTATCACAGCAGCAGTTTCTTCAAAAATAACTGCCACTGTAGGAGAGTCCTTACTTTTTTTCAGCGATGATCTCATTCCAACCGGATTTGTTTTTCGGAACTGTCTGATTCCAATGTACAAACTTGTACCTTCGAAGATCATTGCAAACATCAATACTCCATAGTTCCACAGTATATGTGAATGGTCCATATCCATCGAAGGACTGGTGAGCCTGTGAATACCTTCATATATAGCAAAACCTCCACCTACGGAGAATACCAGAATTGATACTACGAAACTCCAGAAATATGCTTCCATACCATATCCGAAGGGGTGCAGTTTTGTAGGTTTTTTGCGACTGCGTTTAATGCCCAGCAGGAGCAACAGTCCATTAAGGATATCAATCATGGAATGTATACCTTCCGAGAACATAGCCGAGCTACCAGTAAAAGCTGCCGCTATAAACTTTGAAACCGCTATCAGAATATTAGCAACAATAGCTGCTAAAATGGCAATATTTGATCCTCCTGCTGACATATTTTTTTATATTGGCAAAAGTAGGGATTTAAAGACAATTCAAGCGAAAAAAAATTTGAAATTTAAAATATGGCAAGTTGAATAAATAGAAGTTCAGAAAAATTAAGTTAGCAATTCAATAATAAGTATAAAGTTTAATAACTCAGAAAATTGAGGTTGAAATAAAAAAAGCTGCCCTAAAAAGGACAGCTTTTTTTGTTGTCTCACAAGGATTCGAACCTTGACTGACAGAACCAAAATCTGAAGTGCTACCGTTACACCATGAGACATCATACATGATTTTAACGGGGGGCAAAGATAAGATTATTTTTTTTTATTGCAAAATAATTTGATATTTTCTCAAAAAAGTATCATAATTATTTTTATCTATTAATTCTGTTTTAGCATCATAAGCTCTTTCAAATTCTTTATCAACTTTTATTCTTTTGCCAGCCCATTTAAACTCATAAGCAGTGATTTTACCCGCATCTTCCTCAATATAATCTATTTCTCGTTGTGTAGTAGTTCGCCAAAAATAGGAATGGATGAGTTTCCCATCGTAAATGTTTGTTTTATATCGTTCGCTGATAAGAAAATTTTCCCATAATTGACCTATATCATTTCTAAGTCCCAAAGGATGAAGATTGCCAATAACTATATTTCGGATACCGTTGTCATAAAAATATATTTTTTGATTAGATTTGATTTCATTTCTCAAATTCCGGCTGAAAGCAGGTAACTTAAAAATAACATAAGCTTTGCACAATAGATCTATATAAGAGCTTATTGTATTTTTATCTGCACCTAAGAGTTGAGCTAATTCATTATAACTGACTTCTGAACCGACTTGAAACGCTAAAGCTCTCAATAATTTATCTAATAATTCAGGTCGTTTTAGATTATTTAATGCCAGAATGTCTTTGTACAAATAACTGGATGTCAATGATTTTAATATTTCTTCCTGATCACTTTCTTGATTGAGTACTTCAGGGTACATACCATAAACCAATCTTAAATCCAATTGCTTTTGAGCTGTCAGATAACCATGTTTATTGACATATTCAGCCCAACTGATAGGCAATAATGTAAATTCCCATTTCCTTCCAGTCAAATGTTCATTTATTTTTTGATTTAACTCAAAGGAAGACGACCCCGTTACGAGTACTTTAATAGTTTTAATCTTATCATAAATTATTTTTAATACATCTCCAATATTTGGTATTTTTTGGGCTTCATCTACAAATAAAAACTTATAATCACCAACTAAGTTTTTTAATTTTTCTGTATTAAAACTATCGAATAATAACCTGTCAGCCATGTCGTCGCCATTGATTTCGAGATAATTATGACCACTCAAAATTTCCTCAATCAATGTAGTTTTACCGACTTGTCGTGGTCCTGTAACCATGATGATTTTTCTATCCTCAAGCCTATCGTTAATATTTGTTTTAATTGTCCTCTGATACATAAACATCTATAATTGAGACAAAGGTAAATTAAATAATTGAAATAATATACATTTCAGTGAATAAACTCACCAAAACACATTTAAAATGGTGAATAAACTCACATATTTACATGTTATTTGGTGAGTTTGGCAGCGATTGATGATCTTTTGCATTACTTTGTTGTTTTTTAGAATCTTTTTCATATTTTTAACCTGTTCGTCAGATGAAGGGCAGCTTAAAATACTTTTTAAACTTTGCAAGTTTATAAGGAGCTCATTGAGTGAAAAAATTTTATGAATTTTTCAGGTTAAATTAGACAACATCTAAATTATTTCATTTATTAATGAACAAAAACTGAATGAGTCTGTTTGCTTTAAAACCGTTTTATTAAAATTAATCAATTAAAATAATTATGAAAATAGAAAATAACAAAGTAGTGACAGTTTATTATCAGGCTTTTGATAACAAAACAGGAGTAATGCTCGAGAGTAATTTTAATTCGGATCCTCTTGAGTTTATATTCGGAAGGAGTCATGTTATAGCAGGAATTGAAAGTGGGATTGAAGGTATGAGCGTTGGTGAATCAAGGGAATTTGTGGTGGAATCTTCGAATGCGTATGGTGATTATAAGGAAGAATCTATCAAGGAATTTCCGATTGACCAATTTGAAGACCTTGAATTAAGGAACGGAATGACACTTATGAGTATTGATGACAACAATAAAAAGGTATATGTAAAAGTAGCCGGATTTGATTCGGAGAAAGTAAAGATCGACTACAATCATCCTTTGTCCGGCAAGGATCTCAGGTTTAAGGTTGAATTGATAAATATTAGGGAGGCTATGGAAGAAGAACTAGAATCAGGAGAGGTATACAGCGAAGACCACGGATGTGGCTGTGGGACAGGGTGCGGATGCCACTGATAAAATTTGCAGAGATGATTACTTAGTTGTCGATCATGTAAAAAAAAAGACCTGTTGAAACTCAGCAGGTCTTTTTTTATGATTACAATTATTCTTCTTCGAATTTCTTTTTGACATCCTCAATTTTGTCCTTTACTTTATCTAGGATACTTTCTGCAAAATCTGCAGCCTGTTCAACGACATTTTCAATAATATCTTCGGCTTTTTCAACTATTTCTTCAATATCATCTTTAATTGAGCTGTCGTTATCTTTAATTTTTTCAGTTGCCTTTAAAATCTCAGACTCGTTTTCTTTCAAAAAATCAGAACTGACTTTGACTTTTTCTTTCATTGTTTCTTCGGCATCTTTTTTTGCCCTTTCATATTTCATTCTTTCTCCTTCCTTTTTCTTTTCCATTTCAACTCTTGATTCGAGCATGGATTTTGTTTCATACATATCTTTCAGTTTTTCAGCTTTGGAATCAATTCTGTCCTGAATCATCATGAGTCTTGCTTTCCTGAGTTCTGATTCTAACTGCCCCATGCTTGTGTCGATTCCATGCTGATGACTGTTCATATCTTCTTTGTCTCTATTGATGGATTCTTCCATTTTTCCGATGGCTCCCATTAAGCCTTCAAGTCTTTTTTCTGTTCGTGCCAGAGGGCTTTTCTCTTTGCTGACTTCACCAAATCTTTTCTCTTTAATAATCTTGAATGTTTTATCTATTCTGTTCCAGAGTTTCCTCCGGTGGTCTTTTGAAAGTTCTGCATCTCTGAAATCATTTTGAATATCTTTCATTTCACGGAAGAGAGGTTGAAGACCAAGTCCTTTATTGAGTTTTTTGTCAATATCATCGAGGATATCATTAAAATTCTTAAAGAGGACTTCGGAGTTTTCTCTTATTTCATTATCTGCTTTATTTTTCAGATTTTTCAGGTCATTGAAAAGTTCATCTGTTCTTCTTTTCAAACTTTCAACATGATTTCTGAACAGGTTTTTTTCTCTGACATGATTTTGAACTTTATCCCAGAACATCCTTAGTTCATCCCATTTTTCTGTGCTGAATTCAGTTAATTCTGCAATATGATCCTTCATATTTTCAAGTTCATCCCTGTACAGGTCGTACAACTTTTTAGAAAGAACTACAAAATGCCATTCGGTTTTTGCCCGGCTTATCAGTTCAGGTTTTTCTACCAGGATTCCTTCAGGTAATATATCTTCAGAAGCGGTTAGTGAGGTTTCATGTGTCTGAAATACAGAAGGAAATTCCACTTCTCTGTCAAATCTCCATTCATTCAGCATTAGGTTATAAAAATCTTCTGTAGCAACATCTTCAGTAAAAATATAGCTTTTGACTTTATTCTCATTTTCTAATAGTTCTATGGCTACCAGTACTTTTAAATCTTTCTCTGTTTTACCCCAAAGGATCAGTTTTGTTTTCATGTATCTAATATTTTAAAGCAATTGAATTAATCAGATTAATTCCGTACCAAATCGATGTAATTTATTTAATGTTGTATCATAAATTGTACCAAAAATTAAATAATTAATGTTTTCAGTTTTTTTCAGTGATTTATTTTTAAATTTATTAAAGAACTTTTTAAAATTGTTATTTAAACTCCTATCCTCCTCAGCGGAGAGACAGGGATTCGAACCCTGGGTCCCGCAAAGCAGGACAACGGTTTTCGAGACCGCCCCGATCGGCCGCTCTGGCACCTCTCCAAAATTTTCGCAAAAGTAAAGAATATTTATTAAATTTTATTCTAATTTTCAGGAAAGATATATTTCAATTGTATTATTACAATTTTTTTGCTGATTTTTGTGAAATACCACAATGATTTGCTTACAGTAATGAAAGTGTCAGTATTAAGCCTAAAAAGTTCAGTTTATAGTTTTATAATCCTGCCTTAGCGCTGATCTCAAGCATTTTATCTATACATTTTCTTCCTTCAGAAATTATATGTGGCTCAAGAGTGACTTCTGGTAATTCGTATTTCAATGCAAGATAAACTTTTTCAAGTGTATTCATTTTCATAAAAGGACATTCATTGCATGCACATTGTGTTGAAGGAGGAGCCGGGTAAATATTTTTACCTGGAGCTTCTTTTTGCATTTTATATAGTATTCCCGGTTCAGTTGCAACTATAAAATCAGACTTGGGTGATTTTTTCACATAATTAAGCAATTGTGTAGTTGAGCCTATGAAATCAGCTATTTCGAGCACATGAGGTTCGCATTCCGGATGAGCAATGAATTCTGCTCCCGGATGATCTTTTAAAGATTCCATGATTTTTTCCCATGAAAACATTTCATGAACCTGGCAGACGCCATGCCATAACACCATTTTTCTTCCTGTCTTTTTCATAAGGTAAGCTCCGAGGTTTCTGTCGGGTGCAAAAATAATTCCCTTATCCTCCGGAATACTATTTATAATGTGTTCGGCATTGGATGAGGTGCAGCATATATCAGTCAGGGTTTTAAGTTCTGCACTGCTGTTGACATATGAGACAACAACATGATCGGGGTATTTCATTTTAAATAAACTGAAAATATCGGCAGGAGCGGAATTTGCGAGGGAGCAGCCTGCATTCAGGTCAGGTAGCAAAACTTTTTTGTTAGGGCTAAGCATCTTAGCTGTTTCAGCCATAAAATGGACTCCGCAGAACATTATAATATCAGCATCGGTTGCAGCAGCCTGCTGGGATAAACCAAGACTATCCCCAATATAATCGGCAATATCCTGAATAGCGGGTATCTGGTAGTAATGAGCCAGGATAACAGCATTTTTTTCTTTCTTAAGTTTTTTGATCTCTTCAAAGAGATTTAAATCTTTTTCAACAGGAATGTTGAGAAAACCATTTTTTACAAGGTTGTTTTTAGCGTCTTCAAGCATCATTATTTTTTATTTGAGATACGAATAAACAGGAAAATTCTATTTTAACAATATTTATTTTCCACTTTTTGAAATAACTTTCTTAATAGCCTTATTTACCAGTGGTTCCATTATACTGTAGCCTTTCGTATTGGGATGTACTCCATCTTCAGAGTATTCTGCCTTTAAGCCATTTTTATCATCAACCATTGCTGAAAAATAATCGACAAAAGTCAGCTGATTTTCAATAGCATATTTCTTTATCATTTTATTGAGGGCAACAATTTTCATGGCAGGTTCAAGGCCTGGATTCCAGGGAAAATCATAAGCAGGTAGCACAGAACACAATATGACATCAATATTATTGGCTTTTGCCAGTTCTGCCATTGAAATAATATTATCCATTATCATCTGCAGAGTTGAGGGTCCTGTATTTCCAGCTATATCATTTATTCCCGATAGGATCACTACGGCTTCAGGATGAAGATCTATGACATCAGAGCGGAATCTTAACAGCATTTGCGGGGAAGTCTGACCACTGATACCCCTGTTGATATAGTTGTGGTTTTCCTTAAAAAATGGAGAATACAGAGTCCATCCTTCAGTAATGGAATTTCCCATGAATACAATGCGGTCATAAGAAACTGCATTTTTGATTTTTTCATTTTCGGACCTGTACCTTGATAGTTCAGCCCAATCCTGATTGTAGGAATATTCAGTAAATAAAAATGACATAAATAGTATTAAAAGAAAAGGTCTCATTATTAAAATAGTATTTGACTTCAGGATTTTTTAAAATATTAATCCGGAATAATAGGAGTTTTCAGAATAAATTATTTTTTCTGTTGTTCAACATAGTTTTTGTTGAAGAATATTTTATAATTCTCAATTGATTTCTGCTTGATTATTTCTCTGTAATTTTTTTGAGAAATTGCAAATACTTCATAGTTAATATTTCCCTTTATGAAATCCGAACTTTGTTTTTTTACGTCATTATAATATTTCATTGCTCCTTCAGCAGTATCAAACTTTCTCATTAAAATGATCTGGTCTATACCTTTTGTGTCAAAATAAATATTTGATAGTTTTAATCTGTCAAGTTTATAAAAGGTATTGTTGTAGTTTGAAATTGAAGTTTTTACTTCTTCGATGTCCTGATCACTGATTTCTTTAACTATGACTATGATATAATGCATTTTATCTCCTTCGTAAGTAAATTCCTCAAGATTTTCTTCATAAATAATTTTGCTGAAGGTGTCTTTATCTCCTTTGAGAAATCTGAGGGTTTCCCTTGCACTGATAGCTTCCTTGGAATCCGGATATTGTTTCAGGAAATCTTCAAGTGCGAGAATATAATCATCTTTACCTTTTGTACTACCTGCGAGTTTAGCTTGTATAAAGTCAATTTTGATTTTATATTTTTGATCTGCAATAAGCTCGGCAGGAGCATTATTGATTTTGGTTTGTGCGGCAGCAAAATTATTGTTTGTAAATGCATTGTAGATATCCTCATAGTACATGGCTTTTGCATCCTGAGCCCTGTTGGCCTTTTTAGCAAATTCCGGATCAGTCAGGATTTTGGTATAAACACATTCAGGATAACTGTTTTTCATTTTTGAAATCCAGGATTGGGCTTTGTCAAAGTTTCCGAGATCCTTATATGACATCTGGAGGTAATACATGGCTTTGCATTCATCGGTAAAACCTGTAAATCTTGTCAGCAGTTTTTCAAGTATTTCAACAGATTTATCGTAATTCATAAGTTTTTCCTGTATAAAACTCCCAACTGAAGCATTGCATTCCTTATTTTTAATTCTGCTTCTTCGACCTGCTCAGGATTTTTTGGATAATTTCCCAGTATTGAATTGACTTCTACATCGGTCAGTTTAATTTCATCAGCAGATACTTTTGCCTCTTCGAAATAATCAGAGGAGCTTTTATTATACCTTCTCCAGTTATCTTCCAGCCTTATATTTCCCCATTTTTTTGTAAACTCTTCTATTCCGGTTTGTTTGGCTGTTTCATTATATGCGAAAAAAGAACTTGTGTTTATTCTGTCCATGGTTTTCCCCTGCAAACCCATTTGTGCATCGGCCTGAGCTAACTGATTTTTAGATGCCAGATTTCCCGAAACATTTTTTTCAGCATTTTTTCGGTTAGCTTCATCTTCAAGTTGTTTTTTTCTGATCCCGGTTGCCAGTGCCATTTGCTCTTCTTTTGACATTTTACTAATTTTGATAAGGCTGTCCTGAAGAGTTATGGTCTCAAGATTGATGGCTATTTCAGTTAGGTTTGAACTAAGGTTTTGGATGTCTATGTATCTTTCATCAGTTTTTACCATAGCTACAAGGCAACTGTCAAAATACTTTTTTGCCATTACAAATTCATGGTTATCATAATTTATATTACCAAGTTTATAATAAGCTTCAGCTTTAAGCGGAGAATTTCCATTGTTTTTCCTTAATGAAAGGTTGAAATTTGTTATTGCTTCCGTGATATTATTTCTACCAAACTGCGCTTCACCCATTGTATAGTAAATAATGTCCTGATATTCAGCATATTTATCTTCATTCAACATCTGTTTCAATTCTTTCATCGCATATTCCTCTGACTTTCCGCTGTAGTTTTTCAGCAGTTTGAGTTTAGCGTTGAATTCAAGGTCATAGTCAGGTTTATATTCACCGACTTTTTTGAAGTATTCATATGCTTCTTTTGAATTGTTTTGTTTCTCATATAACTGTCCTAAAATATATGCATATCTTGCTTTTTCCTTAGCTGAAGAGGCAAATTCAACTGCTGAGATCAGAGGTTTTATTGCTTCATCATATTTTTTCTGATCCAGGAAGTAATAAGATTTTAGTAAGTACAAATCTTTTTTCAGATCATCATCCAGCGGTTCGCTTTCGAGACGGCTGATCAAATAGTTGGCTCCTGCAAGTTTATCTCTTTCAATATATGTTTTTGCCAGCCATATGAGTCCTTCGTTATATGTATTCCAGTCTTTTGGTGATCCTATCGAATGTGTGATTTTTGGTTGTACTAACTTTATTTCTTTAGTTTCTGTTTTAGCAGCATCGTTTTTTTGAGATCTTTCTTTAAGACTTTCTTTTTTTAGTTTTACTGTTGTCTTTACTTTTGCTTTTTTTTGAGTTTTATCTGTTTTCTTTTTGCAGCCTTAGCTAATGACTTTTTAAATGCAGGATTCATTTCATCTGAAAAATATTCGAATGTTTTTTGTGCTTTTTCAAAATCCTGTTTCAAATACTGAGCTTTTCCAATCAAAAGGTAACTATCATCAACCCACTCTGAAGCTCTTTTTAGGTTTATAACCCTGCTTAATTTTTCCACGACCTTATCAAGATCCTGAGCTACCGATTTTGTACTTGCAACAGCCCTGTAAGTATATAGAGGCAATATCTTCTGATAGTCATCCTTATAGCTTTGATTAAGGACCATCAGGCTGTTTTGATACAATTCATCTGCGTTGAAATATCCATTGTAATAGGAAGTTGTATTCTGATATGCTTTTGCTGCTTTTGAAACATCTTCTCTTTTTTTTGTTGTTTTACAAGAGCTGACAGAAAGAAAAATCCCAAATAAAAGTAAAAACAAAATGAAAGCTATACCCTTAAATTTCATGTGTTTATTTTTTAAAACTTAGAATTATGTAATTAAAAAAATCATTAATGTGTAAATGTCCTGAATTTTAAATTTGAAACTAAATTCTGAGTTTTTAAATTAAAAATCCGCAATTAATTCAAAAAGAATGCAAATAACTAAGGAAATAGGAAAAATGCAATAATTCAACAGTTGATTTTTCTTAAATCGTCAGTGCATTAAAAATATCGAATATTATAACACTATATTTGCAAAAATATTTTAGAATTACATCTAAATAATAAAAATGACGTACTGTCGCTTATTTAAGCAATAATTAAAAGGAAAAGTATTAATTGATGAAAGGATTTAAATATTATTTAGGCCAGCTTAAAAGGCTTGAAGTGCTGAAAAGGTTCGAAAAGAACGAAGATCTCAGATTAGTGGTTATGAACCGGGATTCATTTGAAGAAAAGTTTTCATTCAATCTGAATCTCAGGAATCTGTATATATTTATCAGCAGTCTTTTTGTGTTATTTTTTGTGCTGTATTATTTATTGATAGCATATACTCCTTTGAAACGCCTGATTCCTGGTTATGGTACCGTTGATAATAATTCCTATGTAATAAAAATGAATAAAAATCTTAATGAACTTGAAAAGAAAATAGAAGCTCAAGATCATTATAACCAGGCATTGAGAAGGATATTAATCCAGAATGAAAGCGGATCGGAAAATGACGAAGATTATATTAATGCAGGCAAATTGAATTCACAGGCATCATTAAAAAGCAGAAAAGAAGCTCTTAGAAAACAGTATTTTGCTCCGTTGAAAGGGAAAATAAATAGAAAATCTGATATTAAGAATGGCCATTATGGAATCGATATATCCGGAACCAAAAACTCTCCGATAAAAGCTATTGCTGACGGGAATGTGATTTTTGCCGACTGGAGTACTGAAACAGGCTATACGATTATTGTTCAGCACAGAAACGGATTGATTTCCTTATATAAGCATAATGCATCCCTACTCAAAGAAATTGGTGATTTTGTTGACAGTGGAGAAGCAATAGCTATATTTGGAAATACAGGAACCCTAAGCACAGGTCCTCATCTCCATTTCGAAATCTGGAAATCAGGAATTCCGATTGACCCCCTGGAAATTATTGAAGTTAAAATGTGATTAATTTGATAGTATAATTAGTGACATATTCAAAAACTTACGTAAATTTGTTTCAAAAATATTTAATATGGCTAAATATGGATTCTTATTGGCAGTATTTACCTTTTACTTTTTTTATTCATGCACATTTGATGAATGCAGCAACAAATCATTATATTTAACTTCGTTTGAAAAATTTGTAAAAGAAGTTGAACATGATTATAGAGATTATACTAAAGCAGACTGGGAGAAGGCTCAGTTAAGATTTGACAAACTGACAGGTGAGTGTTATGAGAAACTTGAAAAGGAATTTACATCTGCTGAAGAAAGAAAAATATTTAAAAATTCTCTGAAATATTCTTTTTATAAGCTGAGCAGTGAATTGCCGGTTGATCTGAAAAGTGATGAAATGAAAAAATTCTCGGATGAAATAAATAAACTTATTGACAAGGAAAAAGACATAAATAAGATAATAGAGAAAATTGAAAACAATAAAGATTTCAAAAAAGCTTCGGAAGATCTTAAAAGGGGAGTCGAACACTTTGGTAAAGGCCTCGAAAAAATAGGAAGAGAATTGGAAAAGGTACTAAAGGATATTGAAAATAAAAGCTAATTAACCATGTACAGCATAATACTGGCCTTCATTACAGCTTTTTTACTGACTTTCAGAGTTATACCTTCTGTGATACACCTGGCTAAAATAAAAAAAATATATGATATTCCGGATGAAAGGAAGTCTCACGATGAAGTAAAGCCGCGACTGGGAGGAATAGCAATTTTTGCCGGACTTCTTTTCTCGATTATTTTATGGTCACCATTTCAATATCTTGGAGATCTGCAATATATCCTTGCTGCTTTTATCATAATTTTCCTGATAGGAGCAAAAGATGATATTGAGCCTATATCTCCATTAAAGAAGTTTGGAGCTGAACTTTTTGCAGCATCAATTATTGTTTTCTTTGCAAATATCAGAATAACAAGTTTCTATGGAGTTTTTGGAATTGGGCATTTACCATTTATACTCAGCATAGCCTTCTATTTTTGTGATCATAGCTATTATAAATGCTTTTAACCTGATTGATGGTGTCGACGGACTTGCGGGATCCGTAGGAGTTATTGTAGCTTTTGTTTTTGGTTTTTGGTTTTACAAAGTTGACAGGATTGAACTGGCAGTGGTTTCTTTTGCAGCAATTGGTTCTATAGTTGCATTTTTATATTACAATTACACACCGGCAAAAATTTTTATGGGAGATACAGGTTCCCTGCTTTTAGGATTGGTGGCATCAGTCTTAGCAATAAGTTTTTTAGAATTCAACCAGGAATTATATAATTCTCATTTTCATATTAGTAGTGGTCCTGTTTTTGCAATCGCAATACTTATAATCCCTATCTTTGATACTTTACGTGTAATGGTTTTACGAATTTTTAGGATGCAATCGCCCTTTAATCCGGACAGAACACATATTCATCATTTGCTTCTTGACATTGGTTTTAACCATATTCAGGTTACCATTTTCCTTATTTTCGCCAATGTTATTTTTATTATGATTGCATATGTTTTCAGATCATTGAATATCAATTTACTTTTTTTATTTTAGTTGTGTGTGCCCTTATTATGACAGGTGTTTTATTTTATATCAGCAAAGTCAGAAAAGGAGTCTTAAGACAAAATTAGGGAAAAAAAACCGGATTTAAAATCTCTTTTAAATCCGGCAATTATAAGAAGCATTAATATCGAAACAAATTTCAAATAAATAAGTTTATAATTAAGATACAATAAATCATTTATTTCGTTTAATGCAATAATGGTAGTTAAAAATGATTAGATAATTAGCTTTGATTAACAAATGAGATTGATAAAACTATATATTATATTTGGCTTTCTAATGGTATTTTCAGACCTTTTTGGTCAAAGAACCAAAAAAGAAGTCTTTGCTATTCAGTTTTCAGGAGTTGTTGTTACACAGGATGAAAAAACAGGAGATGCAATTCCATTGCCTTATACTAACGTTTATATAAAGGGTTCCAGCAGGGGAACAGTATCGGCTTTTGACGGTTTTTTTTCAATTGTTGCCCTGCGTGGAGATACCATAAGATTTTCATTTGTCGGATATGATCCTGTGGATTATGTAATACCAGATACTTTATCAATACATTTCTATTCTGTCTATCAGATTATGACACAAAACGATATATTACTTCCCGAAACGGTTATTTATCCATGGCCGCGGAAAGAGTTTTTTAAACAGGAACTGCTGGCAATGGATATTTCGAATGACCTTAAAAAACAAGCCGAGCAAAACCTTGCTGAAAAAATCGTTAAAGAGATGATAAAGGAAGTTCCTTTTGATGGGGTTGAATCAGTAAACCTGCAATTGAATCGAATAGCGGATGATGCTGTTTATACAGGTCAGATCAAACCGATGAGGATTTTTGATGTCATGGCCTGGCAGAAATTCATAAAGGCCTGGAAAAGAGGAGATTTTAAGAGAAAGAAAAGCAATTGATCTAATTGTTTTCAAGTTCCAGCAGTACAAGCTTCAGTTTATCTTTATTATAGCTTGGTATTAATAAATTCCTGTTTGATAACTGTAGTGATTCCCTCAACATTAATTTCAGGTCATATAATTCGGTATTAAAAAGTGAAATTCTGCCTATGTTTCCAATGGGATTGATATTGTACATTATTACCTGAGTTTCATCTTTTATTTCGTCATTGAAAATAATGTTCATCCTGCCAGACGTTTTTAGCACTCCAAAAGAAGAATAAACACCCTGGTCGTTTGATGAAATCTGATTTTTTGTAATAATTTTAGACCAGAATTCCTCACCGGTTTCATGTATAGATATTAATATAATTTCACCATAAATATTGTCAGTTGATTCAACATAACTTGGGTATCTCATTCTGAAATCATTGTTGGACTGTCTGGTAATGATTTCCACTTTTTCGAGCAGCAACACAAATCCACCATCATTTCTGGGAAAAATATCTTTCACTTTCAGATTGTTTATATAGGTTTTGAGTTTCATTGTTTTATAGTAAGTATCCAGGAGTGATTTATTGAACGAATTGTTTTTAACAAATATCAGTTCAAGTTCTGAATTGAATTTGATTGTAAAATACCCTTCAGATTTATTTTGAAACAACTTATTCCTGGTGCCTGCAATTAGTAAGTGTTTGTTGATGTTGTCAAAGAAAATTTTGAAATTATCAAAATAAAATTCAATATCAAGTTCCTTTTTCCTGAAATTTTGATCTGTCGGATCTATGCTTCCAACTATCATTTTATTATTATATTTATTGAAGATTCCTGGTGTTTTCTGAAACAGCATAAACACCTTGCCGTCATTTGAAATTGAAATTTTCCTGAATTCGGTATTTGTTTTTATATCTTTAAATTTTATTCGTTTTGAGTATAATTTCCTGAATTTTATATTATCAAATACTATGAAATCCATTTCAGTACTGTTTATGCTCCTGAATAACAGTGTTTTGCTTTTATCCTCAGATTCAGTGTTTTTAAAATCATAAGAGTCAATATTAGATGAAGCAGTGAATAGATCGGCAGAATCTTTTTTTTCTCCGTTTTCATTGATTTTAATGGCCTTGACTGATTCATCGCCTTTATAATTGATTGAATAGAAAATTATAAAATTCTTATCATTAACACTTGTGGAAACAATTTCTGAATTTCTTTTTTCGAGAAATATTTTCTTTTCTGAGTAGCCTGATAAATTCTGATCGAAAATGTTAAGGATGAAATCATTGTTGTTGTATCTGAAAACAATTGGAATGTTATTGATACTAATCACTTCAAAAGAATTATCATTCCTGATATTGACCGGAGGAGAGATAGAAACCTTTTGAGAAAAAGTATTAATTGTTAAAGATAATGAAAGAAGAAAAATAAATATGATTTTCATTGACAATATATTTTAATCTGAATAACCAAAAATAGCAAGAATAATTTTAAAACGAAATATTTGTTAAAAAAATCCTGCGAATATTCAATTTCACACAACTTTAAGATAAATCTGTTACCGACTTGCAGTCTTAATGTCCTGTGAAATCAAAATTTTTAGAAAAATTAAAATTTTTTTGATGTTATATCAGTTATTAATTAATTGTTCAAAATCAAATAGAATATTTATAATTTTAATAACTTTGCAGATTACTTAAAAAATTAGATTTCAAATGAATAGAATTCCTTTTGTTTTAATATTGTTCTTTTGCGGAATTGTTAATTCTATAGGGCAATCAAATGATCAGGTTTTATTTGATGTTGGGGGAGAAAAAACCCCTGTGTCTGAATTCCTTTATATTTATCAGAAGAATCTGGGAGAAAAGGCAGATTTTTCAAAAAAAAGCCTTGAAGAATATCTGGACCTTTATGTAAACTTTAAGCTAAAGGTCAAAAAGGCTAAAGAATTGAAACTCGATACAACACCTGCTTTTAAGAAAGAAATGGCAGGATATCGTGAGCAACTGGCTAAATCATATCTCGTTGATAAGGAAGTCAGTGAAAAACTTCTGAATGAAGCATACGAAAGAATGGGCAAAGATCTGAAAGTAAGCCATATAATGATTTCAGTAAAAGCCGGTGAAGACGAAACAAAAGTTAAAAATCTTGTAGACAGCCTGTATAAAGAATTGAAAAACAATAAATCCTTTGAACAGATGGCAAAAGATTTTTCCAATGACAGTTACAGCAATAATAATGGTGGTAGCCTCGGTTGGGTTACTTCATTGCTGCCAAATGGGTTTTATGAATTCGAGAACAAGATATACAGTCTTAAAAAAGGTGAATTTTCTAAGCCTTTTAGAACAGGGTTTGGTTATCATATCGTTAAATTGCTTGACGAAAGGCCTGCACGAGGCGAAATAGAAGCTTCACATATTTTGATCAGAAATTTTGATAAAGAAATGCCTGTACCGAGTCCTAAATTTAAAATCGACAGTATATATGACCGGCTAAAAGCAGGGGATAATTTTGTTCAGCTCGCAAGAGAGTTCTCGATGGATAATAAAACAGCTCCCAAAGGTGGATATCTTGGCATATTTGGTATTAATAAATATGATCAGGTCTTTGAGGATGAAGTATTTGCCCTTCAGAATAACGGAGATTATTCACGTCCATTCAATACTACACTGGGCTGGCATATTGTGAAAAGAATGAGTAAGCCGGGAGTTAAAAGTTTTGAAGCTGCAAAAAGAAGCCTGACAAATGAAATCAATCAGAATGAACGATATGGTGTTGGAAGAAAAGCTTTAACAGATAAAATTAAAGCTGAGGGTAAATTCAAAGAGGATCTTTCTACTCTTGATTACTTTTCAGGATTATTAAATGAAGAGTTCTATACTTTTAAATGGAAAGCACCTGAATTTACAGATAGATTCCTTTTTGAACTCTCATCCAGAAAATTTATGCTTAGTGATTTAGTGAAGTATTTGAAAAATAATCAAAGAGGGAGGCTAAATTTCAATAAAGCAACCAAACTTATTGAGGCGGCTGCATCTATGTACAATTCCTATGTTGAAGATGAATGTATTAAATTTGAAGAAAGCAAACTTGAAGATAAATATCCTGATTTTAAGTTTCTTATGAGAGAATATACTGAAGGGAATTTACTTTTTGAAGTTATGGAAAAGGAAGTGTGGAACAAAGCAGCAAAAGATACAGTTGGTTTAAAATCTTTCTTTGAAAATAATCGTGAAAAGTATTTATGGCAGCCAAGAGCTGAGCTTTATACCTATACTGTACAATCAGGCGATAAAAAACTAACAGATAAAATTTATAAATTCTCCGTTTCAAATTCTACCGACAAACTTATAAAAAAGTTCAACAAAAAAGCACAGATTATAAGCTTTAAAACAGATAAACTAGAAGCGGGAGATAAAGAATTAGAAGGAATTGATTTTGCTCAGAATGCGATGACTAAAGTTGTAGCTGACGACACAGGCAATACCTCAAAGTTTAAAAAAATCGACAAAATAATCCCAATTTCTCAAAAGACTCTTGATGAAGCTAAAGGATATGTCATTGCCGATTATCAGGAATATTTAGAGAATAACTGGATCAAGGACTTGAAAAAGAATTATCCGGTCAGGATTGATACAGCAGTTTTCGAAAGTTTGATTAAATGATGATTTTTGGCATTTGATGCAAGATCCTTTTGGATTCATACTTTACCAGATTAGTTAAAAACTTCAGATGAAATCACAGTTTTTATATTTTATTATTTTTGTAATTTCGCTGTCTTATGGTTGTGGTAAAGTTAGTTTTAAGGATAGGAAAGTTGCTAAAGTTTATGGAGAAACTCTTCGTAATTCTGAAATAGATTATAGGGTTTGGGATAATATGGACAGTAACGACAGTGCAACGATGAAAAGCCTGTTTGTTGAACACTGGATCAGGAAGCAGCTGCTGTTGCATAAAGCTCAGATCAGTTCAGAAGATAAAAAAACTATCGATAAACTCACCAATGATTACAAAAATTCCCTGATTATTGATTTCTATGAGAATAGAATAATTGATGAACAATTGGATTCCATAATTTCTGATCAGGAATTGAAGGATTATTATGAACAGGTAAAGAATAACTTTAAACTGGATGAGACAGTTTTTAATCTTAAGTTTATAAAACTTGTAGCCGACAAACAAACAATTAACAAAATTAAAAATCTTTGGAATTCAGGAAAATATAAGGGGATTACGGATTATATCAACCTGAGTCAGGAAGAAAGTGCATTGAATAATGACTTTTGGATTAGTAGCAGCAAATTAAGTCAAATAATTCCACGGTCATTAATACAGGATAAATCCAGTTATGAAGTTCAGAAAAATATTAACGGAACAGAGTATTTTTTAAAAGTTACCAATTCCAGACACAAAAATGAAATTATTCCGTTACCAATAATTAAGGATGAAATACGGGAACTAATACTTAAGAAAAGAAAAACTGATCTTTTAGACAGTTTTATAGCAGATCTTTATAAACAGGAAACTAAAAATAATAACGTAAAAATTTATGATTAAGCAAGTTAACACACTTATAAAATATTCATTTCTGATTACTGCATTCTTATTTTTTTCTGATTTTGCATTAGGTCAGGATAAAAAACTTATTGATAAGATCATCGCCCAGGTAGGAAGTGAGATCATATTGATGTCTGATGTAGAAACTGAATATAATTATTTCAAATCGCAAAACCAGACTGTCAATGATGACACTAAATGTATGATACTTGAACAGATAATGGCTCAGAAACTGCTTATTGATCAGGCAAGACTTGACAGCATTGAAGTTCCTGAAGATCAGGTTGAAAGTCAGCTCGATATGAGAATGGAAGGTGTCCTCAGAAAAATGGGAGGAGATGAAGTTCTTTTTCGGCAGTATTACGGAAAATCTGTTGCTGAGATGAAGGATATATACAGGGATGATATCAAAAATAATCTGATGGCTGAAACAATGCAGCAAAAACTACTTGACGATATTAATATTACACCCAGCGAGGTTACAGAGTTTTTTGAAAGGATTCCAGCTGATAGTTTACCGTATTTCAACAGTGAAGTTGAACTTGCTCAGATCATAACATCTCCTCAGGTAAATGAAAGTGAAAAACTCAGGGCATTAGAAAAAATAAAGAATGTTAAAACACAGCTTGAAAGCGGCGAACCTTTTGAAAACCTCGCAAAGAAATATTCGGATGATCCGGGGTCTTCTTCCAAAGGTGGAGACCTTGGGTGGGTAAAAAGAGGAACATTTGTCCCTAAGTTTGAGGCAACAGCATATACACTTAAAAAGAATGAGGTTTCAGATATTGTAGAAACAGAATACGGCTATCATATTATTCAATTGCTTGAAAGAAGAGGAAATACAATTCACACAAGACATATTCTCGTAAAACCACGTATTACCAGTGAAGATTTAAAAACTGCAGAGAAGAAACTCGATTCTGTCAGGAAAATGATCATTGCTGATTCTATGACTTTTGAAGCTGCAGTTAAGAAATTTTCAGATCCCAAGAGTATGAGCTATTCTAATAATGGAAGGATGACCAATCCTGCCAGTCAGACTACTTTTTTTCAAATGAACGAACTACAGCCTGATGTGTATTTCTCTATTGAGAACCTCAAGGAAGGTTCTGTCACAGAAGTCATGGAGACTACTAATGAAATGGGTGAAGTCAGATTTCAGATCATTAAACTAATGACTAAAACTGAACCGCACAGAGCAAATATAAGTCAGGACTATTCCAAGATTCAGTCTTATGCCAAAAACAGCAAGAAAAATGAATATATCAACAAATGGGTTGAAAATAAGATTAAAACAGCATACCTGAGAGTCGACGGAGTATATAAAGATACTTGCCCTAATATAAAGAAATGGCTGGCACTGAATGATAATTAAACTTCTGATAATCTGATTAAAACAGAATATTAGTATCCAGTATTAAAAATCTTTGATCCGACCTGTTTTTTAAAAATTAATCTTCACAATAAAAAATTGCTGATTTGTTTGGATAATAAAATATTTATTGCATAGATTTGATTATTATTAACTATTAAACTTAATTATCTATGAAAACAAAAAATTTTATTGTCGGAGCTTTGGTAGCTTCAATTGTCTATTATCTTTTGGGCTATATAGTATATGGTCTTTTATTCAAGGATATTTATACACAGGATAATTTTAGTCATTCTATGTTATTTGTGTTTTTCGGGTGTTTGTTCCTGGGTGCTTTAGTTGCATTTGTTTTTACAAAATGGGCGGGCATAACCAATTGGTGGACAGGTTCTAAATCTGGAGCTATTATTGGTTTATTTTTTTCCGGAGCCCAAAACTTTTTTATGTATTCAGGAATGGAAATAAACTATCAGAATTTGTTTTTGGATATAGTCCTGAGTGTAATAATGCTTGGAATAGTCGGAGCAGCAACGGCTTTTATTTTGGGAAAATTATCCAAATAAAAATATAACATCTTGTAAAATAAAAAAAGCTTGCCGAAAGGCAAGCTTTTTTTGTGGTACCCCCCAGAATTGAACTGGGGACACACGGATTTTCAGTCCGTTGCTCTACCAACTGAGCTAGGGTACCATTGCATATTGATATGCGATTTCAAAGAATTTGCAAAATTAATTCCTTTTTATTATTTAACAAATAATTCTTTATTATTTTTGTTGTCAGTTAGAAAAATTATCGACGTTTAATCGATTTTAAAGGAGAAATACAATAATCTTTGTAATGATTAGAAAAAATTGTAAATGAAAATACATTCAGTTTCTGTTCTCATGGCTGTACCATTTATTATTCTTGCTGTTATTTTTGGATATCAGGTACTTTTAAAAGAACAGGCAGCAAACTTACCATTTTTAATAATTTCAGTTGTTTTGCTTGTAGCGATTTACACTTTACAACCGCATATCGATTTTTTATGGTACAAAAAGTATCCCGGCAGACTGAGTCCGAAAGATCAAATATTCCTGGAAAAATTTTCAAAGTTTTATAATGAGCTGAATGATGAACAGAAAGACAAATTTGAAAAAAGAGTTTATGTTTTTACAAGATCCAAAAGTTTTAAGTTAATTGTTCAGGAAACAGTCGACATGCCTCAGGATTTCAAGATTGCAATAGCCTCATGTGCTGTCCAGTTGACTTTCAATCTTGAGGAATATCTGTTCAGGAATTTTGATTTCTATTTTGCATATCAACACCCTTTTCCTTCTCCGGGCATTCAGGTCCTTCATTCAGTTGAGACCAATTTCGAAGACAGGACAGCAATTTTTGATATTGAAATGCTTGTAAATTCTTTTAATCCCCACAACAAACTATTCAATACAGGTCTTTATGCATTTTCAGGGATCTTTGAATATCTTAACAAAGGATTGTCTTTAGATTTACCTGATAACTCCAATTTCTGGGAGAAAGTGAAGGAAATTTCAGGATTTGAAAAGGAATTCATAGTACTTACAACAGGATATGAGCCCACATCTCATTTTCAGATACTAAGCACCTTGTTTTTTACCCATAACACAGAATTCAGGTACATGCTACCGAAACAATATGAACTACTCTGCAGGATTTATAATTTTGAATTAATTTAAAGGATATATGAAATTGAAAGCTCCTCAAATTACCGAACTGTCAGGATTCAACCTGCCTCATTATGATAACATCTTACTTGAAAATGGTATACCTGTATCGGTATTGCAAGCGGATGGTCCTGATGTTGTCAAAATGGAGATCATTTTTCATGCTGGCAGATATTATGAAAAGAACAAAGCCGTTGCAAAAGTCACTGCCAGCACTCTAAAGGAGGGTACCGGTAACATGAGTTCGGCACAGATTGCAGAGCAAATAGATTATTACGGAGCTAACCTTACAACCGGGGCTGATATGGACACTTCATTTATCCAGACTCATTTCCTGGGGAAATATTTTAAAGATATTGTTGCTATTGTCAGAAGTTTGCTGACTGAGCCGGGTTTTCATGAAAGCGAAATATCGAAATATAAAAACCGTCAGATCGAAAGACTAAAAAATGATCTTTCAAAAAATGATATCCTGGCATACAGATATTATACTGAACGATTGTTTGGTGACGACCATCCCTACGGATACAGCACACAACCAGAGGATTATAATAATGTGAGCAGGGAAATGATACTTGAGCATTATAATGATCTGTACGTTCCCGGCAATTGTACAATACTGATTACCGGTAATATAACTGACGATAAAATCCAGTGGATGAACGAGAGTTTAGGTACTATTAAAGGAAATAGTGATTATATCAATATCAGGACTGATAAACCAGTAGCTGCTTTGCCCGGTAAATTTCGTTATGAAAATGATAGAATGTACCAGACAGCAGTCAGGATAGGCAAAAAGATGTTCAACAGGTATCATCCTGATTATCCCGCAATGTACCTGCTAAATACCGTATTGGGAGGTTATTTTGGAGCCAGACTCAGTGCAAATATACGGGAAGACAAAGGATACACATATGGAGTCTATTCTGCTATGGATATGTTGCAGAGGGACGGATATTTTATAATAAGTACTGATGTTGGTAATGATTATCTTGACAAGACCATTTTTGAAATATACAGGGAACTGGATATGCTGCGCAGGGAACCTGTTACGGCTGATGAACTAAAACTTGTAAGGAATTACATAAAGGGATATATGCTGTCAATGATAAACGGAAATATCAATACCCTCAGCCTGATCAAAACCATAGAATTATCAAAACTACAGAAGGATTATTTTACAGGGTTTGTTAATAAAATCTCAGAGGTAACACCCGAAGAATTGATGGCAATTGCCAATAAACATTTGCCGGAAGACGGGATAACAGAGGTTCTTGTCGGTGCTTTTTAAAATAAAATAAAATTTTACATTAATGGAGCAATGGGAAATTGATTTCAACTGGTTAAAGATCCAGCATTTCGTAAAAGATAAATTTAAAACACCGGATCTGCCTAAACCCGATGCAGTTTTGTTTGTAATAGGCCTTCAGGAACTCGGCATTTTTAAGGAGTCGTATTCTCATGAACAGAAACTTGATATCACAACCCTGGGTACTATGACAGTTTTGAGCAGCAGAGGTTATTTCCGTCAGAATGGTTTTGATGACGACGGATGGCCAATGTGGGAAAATTTAATACCCTATGAACCCGAAAACGATACTATACGTCAGAACGAATTGAAAATCCAGATCTGTCAATACTTTGAACAGAGGTATGATATAGGCGATTATGAGCAGGAGGGATAATGAAATCAGACTGGCAAAAACTTTGATTGTCCCGATTTTATTGGCTTGCAACATGGAGTAGCCTTGCAGAAAAATTATTTTCTTTGGGAGTTTGCTGAATTTGTGAAATATTCATATATTTAACAAGGCTTTAAAAATGTTCAGTAAAGGTGTTCAGTTTTTTCACTCCAAATCCATATTTTTCCTTACTTTTGACTTCGAATAATTTTTCAATGATGTAATAAAAGCTGGTGTATGTCACAATTATTCAGGCGAAAAAGTATAGATCATATCCTCAGGCAATCAGTTTCAGAGCCGGATTCCGGTTTAAAGCAAAAACTAAATGTACGTGACCTGACTTCACTTGGTATTGCTGCAATAATAGGTGCCGGCATTTTCAGTACCATTGGCAATGCGGCTGTTCACGGGGGTCCTGCGGTTTCGCTGTTGTTTGTTTTTACTGCAATAGCCTGTGGCTTTTCAGCCCTTGCATATGCGCAATTTGCAAGCGCTATTCCGATCAGCGGAAGTGCTTATACTTATGCATATGCATCATTTGGTGAACTGATAGCCTGGATCATTGGCTGGGATCTGATAATGGAATATGCCGTAGGTAATATTGCAGTGGCGATTTCCTGGTCAGACTATTTTACAGCTTTAACTAACGGTATTGGATTACATATTCCGGAGTATTTATCAGTCGATTATTTATCAGCATCCCGGGGGTTCAACGAAGCTTCAGCTCTGCTAGGGAGCGGGACTCATTTTGATTCGCTCAAATTTGGTCTGCAGGAGTCATATCATGCATGGACCAATGCTCATGAAATTTTAGGCATAAAACTGATTGCTGATATACCGGCCTTTATGATTGTGGTTTTTATTACTTCATTGGTTTATATTGGGATTTATGAATCAAAAGTAGCTGGAAATATAATGGTTATTCTGAAACTTGCTATTTTATTTGTAGTGATCGGGGTAGGAGCTTTTTATGTAAATCCTTCAAACTGGAGTCCATTTGCTCCAAATGGCCTCGGTGGAGTCATGAAGGGGGTTGCCGGTGTTTTCTTTGCTTACATTGGGTTTGATGCTATAAGTACTACAGCAGAAGAATGTAAAAATCCTCGAAGAGACCTTCCCCGGGCAATGATATATTCACTTATAATAACCACTGTTTTATACATACTTATCAGTCTCATACTGACAGGTATGGTGCATTATAGTAATCTGGGGGTTGGTGATCCACTTTCATTTGCCTTTAAGGCCGTAAATATGGACAAATTATCAGGAGTAATTGCTTTGAGTGCAGTTATAGCTATGGCTTCGGTATTGCTAGTATTCCAGGTAGGCCAGCCACGTATCTGGATGAGTATGAGCCGGGACGGGCTATTGCCACCAATTTTTTCCAGAGTTCATAAGAAATACAGGACTCCGTGGTTTGCAACACTTGTTACGGGTTGTATGGTGGCCATACCCAGTCTGTTCATGAATCTTACTGAAATGACAGATCTCACAAGTATCGGAACTCTTTTTGCATTTATTTTGGTAAGTGGAGGGGTATTGATACTAGACAAAAATTCACAGATGCAGGGTACATTCAAGATATTTTTTATTTCTTCACGGGTATTTTTACCATTGATCTGGCTGGGAATTGCTCTGATATCATTCATTTTTTTTAGAAATGAAATTTATTCTACCTTCAATGAAATTGATATTTCAGACTGGAATAATTTTAAACACCAGATTCCGATTTTGCTTTTCTGGATCATATCTGTTATTTTGACATATTATGCTATTAAGAAAAACTTTTCACTTATTCCGGTGCTCGGGCTTTTGACAAATTTATACCTGATTTCACAGTTAGGGATTACTAACTGGCTTAGGTTTTTAATATGGCTTGCTATTGGTTTGATAATTTATTTTGCCTATAGTTATAAAAAAAGCAGGCTTAACCGGAATTATTCACAGGAATTGTAAATTCATAAATTTTTTTTGATTTTTTTTTGTAAAAAGGTGATAATTAAATAAAAACTATTACTTTTGCAATCCATTTTAAAAACGTCATTAACAGAACACTATGGAAATTTTTAAATTACAGGGAGAAAAGAGAGAAAACTTTGGCAAAAAGGGAGCCAAACAAGCCAGATACAATGAAACAATACCATGTGTGCTTTACGGAGGGGAAGAATCTTCTTTCTTTGCAGTTAAGCCTATGGAAATAAAAGATCTTGTGTATAATCATACTTTTAAGTTGGTTGAAATAAACCTTGAAGGTAAAAAAACAAAAGCGATTTTGAAAGATATTCAGTTCCATCCGGTAACAGATAATATACTTCATATAGATTTTCAGGAACTGGTTGATGGCAGGAAAATTAAAGTTTCTGTTCCAGTCATTTATACAGGAGCATCAAAAGGAGTAAAGGAAGGTGGTGCTTTGATGCCGCTTATGAGAAAAGTTATAATTAAAACCACCCCGGAAAAACTGGTTGATAATATCAAGGCTGATATTTCATCACTGGGACTTGGACAATCAATAAGGGTAAAAAGCCTTATATCACCTGAAGGGGTTCAGGTAATGCACGATGAAAATACACCATTAGCGTTTATAGAAATTCCAAGATCACTGAAGAGTGCAAAAGACGCTGCTACAAAAACAGGAAAGTAGAATAATAGCTTTATGAGCAAAACAAAAAAGCCATATCTGATGAGGATATGGCTTTTTTTTTAAGCAGGTTCTTGCTTAAAAACTTTTACAAAATTTTTGATCCAGTCAGTAGTAAGTGATTTAGGTCTTTCAAGAGGAAAATTTAAAGCCCTAGACCATACTGATGCTGCCAGAACACCCAAAGCCCTGGATACTCCGAACATCACAGTATAATAATCATATTCTTTAAACCCATAATGCACGAGTAATGCACCACTGTGTGCATCGACATTGGGAAATGGATTTTTAACTTTGCCCAGTCCAGTCAGGATTGGTGGAATATGCTCAAATAGTTTCCAGATTATATTTATGAGATTGGAATTTTCAATATTGCGCTCGGCAAATTTTTGCTGTGCAGTAAACCTTGGATCAGGTATCCTGAGAACAGCATGTCCGTATCCGGGAATTACCCTACCTGCCTCAATGGTCTTGTGAATATATTGGATTATTTGTTCATCAGTTGGCTTATCAGTTCCAATGTCATCAATCATCTCAAATACCCACTTTATCACTTCCTGATTTGCAAGCCCATGTAAAGGTCCGGCTAAAGCATTTATTCCTGCAGATAGCGAAAAATATGCATCACTCAAAGTTGAATTTACAAGATGGGTTGTATGAGCAGATGCATTTCCTCCTTCATGATCGGCATGAATAGTAAGATACAGTCTCATAAGTTCCTTGAATCCTTCGTCATCATTGCCCATCATGTGTGCATAATTTGCTCCCCAGTCCAGTTCCGGATCTGATGATATTTGTTTTCCGTTATTATATTTTATGTTATATATATATGCTCCGAGATAAGGCAGATTTGCGATCAGGTTCATGGAATCTTCATAAGTAGCATCCCAGTATTCTGATTTATTCATACCTTCAGAATACTTTTTATCGAAAATACTGTTGTTTCTCATAGCCAGAATACCGATACTCAGCATTGTCATTGGATGTGTTTCCAATGGCAAAGTATCAAGAACATCCTTTACATACTGAGGAAAATTAGCTCTTTTGCGCCACTCCTCGGTCAGCCAGGCAACATCGTCTTCAGTCGGTAATTCACCGGTAAGCATCAACCAGAAAAGGCCTTCGGGAAGTGGTTCATTTCCATCTTTGGCTGAAGGAAGTTTTTCTTCAAGTTCAGGAATTGAAAAACCACGGAATCTTATACCTTCACTAGGGTCAAGAGCCGATGTCTCATAAATCATAGACTTCAAACCCCTCATACCTCCGTATATTTTACCTATTGTTGATTCATCAATTATTTTGTCACCATGATCTCTGAGTATTTCCTTAATTTCATTTCCGAGTATTATGGCTTTCTGTTGAAACAAAGATTTTAATCTTTCCATGAATATATTTACTTTTTTTATAACGGTTAATAATACATAAAATCCAAAATTAAACTATTAAATTGTCAGAGTGTTTTAAAAAATAAAAAATATTTTCTATTTATAAAGTCTGAATATAGGATTAGTTTTGATTTGTTACATTTTCAGATTTATCAATTCGAGTTTTATCAAAAAAATATCTAATCTTATAAAACACAATAAATAATTGTTGCAAAAAAGGGATAAATAATTCAACTATTATAAATTTTTAACAAAAAAAATATCATTTCTTATTTTATTCTATGCTTTAATCGGATATTTGAAGTTTTATTTTTAGAAATTATGGTCAACTTCGAAAAACATATTCTCAAAAACGGATTGAAAATATTGTTAAATGTCGATAAAAATACTCCTTTGGTGGCATTTAATATTATGTACAATGTAGGTTCTAAGCATGAAAATGAAAACAAAACAGGTCTCGCCCATCTTTTTGAACACCTGATGTTTTCGGGTTCAAAAAATGTGAAGGATTTTGATTATCACACTCAGATAGCCGGAGGTGACAATAATGCTTTTACCAATAACGATATTACGGATTTTTATATCACAATTCCTTCAGCCAATATCGAAACAGCATTCTGGTTGGAATCTGACCGGATGATAAACTTAAAACTGTCAAAAAAACAATTTTCTACCGAAAAAAAAGTTGTGATTGAAGAGTTTAAAGAGACCACACTCAATGTACCTTATGGAGATATGTGGCACCATTTATCAGAAATGAGTTATTCAGTCCATCCCTATAAATGGCCTACAATAGGAAAAAGTATTGATCAGATCAAAGCCATAAGTATTGAAGATGTTCTTAATTTCTACAACGATTTTTATAATCCTGAAAATGCAATTTTATCACTGAGCGGAGATTTTGATCCTGACAAAATTCTAAAAATGGCAGAGCAATGGTTTGGAGGTATAAGAAAAATATCTCAAAATAGCTATCATTTACCTGCTGAACCAAACCAACATAAATACAGAGAGCGGGTTGTCACTGAGAATGTTCCTTCAAATGCTATTTATATGGCATTTCATGTAAGCGGCAGAATGCAGGAGGAGTATTATGCTCAAGACATTCTGAGCGATATCCTGGGCAGAGGAAGATCTTCAAGGCTTTACCAGAAGCTTGTGAAAGAGAAGGAGTATTTTTCTGAGATACATGCTTATATTTCAGGAAGTATTGACCCTGGTCTGCTTGTAATAGAAGGAATGATCTCTGATAATGTAAAAGTGGATGATGCTGAGAAAAGCATTTTTGAAGAACTGGAATTGTTGAAAAATACTAAAATGCCGGATTACGAGCTACAAAAGCTGAAAAACAAAATGGAAAATCAATTGGCTTTTGAAGAAGTAAACATCATGAGTAAAGCAATAAATCTCGGACAATACGAATTGCTGGGAGATCCGGAATTAATTAATAATCAGATTGAATTTTATAATAAAGTAAGCTCTGATCAGATAATTTCAGAAGCAAATGTTGTTTTCAATAAGTCAAATTGTTCTAAACTGATATATTTAAAAAATTAAAATTATTTATAAAAAAATTAAGATATGTACAGAACGCATAATTGTGGAGAATTAAGATTGAAGGATGTCGGAAAACAGGTATCACTAAGCGGATGGGTTCAGTCAGGAAGAGACCTGGGTGGACTTACATTTATCGATTTAAGGGACAGATATGGAATAACACAACTCGTTTTTTCCATGGACGACAATGTTGATCTTTGTGAAAGAGCAAGAAAACTGGGACGGGAATTTGTAATTGCAGCAAAAGGTGTAGTAAACGAAAGGTCCAATAAAAATATGAACAGGGAAACAGGAGATATTGAACTGATGGTCGATGAATTTGAAATCCTCAATCCATCCAAAGTACCCCCGTTTACAATTGAAGACGATACTGACGGAGGTGACGAACTCCGGATGAAATACCGTTATCTTGATATCAGGAGAAATCCTGTGAAAAACAATCTTATCTTCAGAAGCAAGTGTTCTCTTGAAGTGAGAAAATATCTTGACGAACAGGGTTTTATTGAGATAGAAACTCCGTTTCTGATAAAAAGCACTCCGGAGGGAGCCAGGGACTTTGTTGTTCCAAGCCGTCTGAATCAGGGTACATTTTATGCCCTGCCTCAGTCACCACAGACCTTTAAGCAATTGCTAATGGTATCCGGGATGGACAAGTATTACCAGATAGTAAAGTGTTTTAGGGATGAAGATCTGAGAGCCGACAGACAACCGGAATTTACTCAGATCGATTGTGAAATGGCATTTATTCATCGTGATGATGTACTTGATAATTTTGAAGGTTTGACCAGACACTTATTTAAATCTTTGCTATATGTAAATCTCGATGAATTCCCTCGTATAAGTTATGATGATGCATTGAAATACTATGGCTCAGATAAGCCGGACATCCGATTTGACATGAAGTTTACAGAACTCAGTGAACTTGCAAAAGGCAAAGGATTTTCCATTTTCGATGAGGCTGAACTTATAGTAGGGATATGTGTGAAGAATGTTAACTTATCCAACAAGGAACTCAAAGAACTCACTGAATGGTTAAGACGTCCTCAGATCGGAGCGCAGGGAATGGTTTATATCAGCTACAATGAAGACGGCACTCTGAAATCATCGATAGGCAAATATTTCACCGAAGAGGAATTGAATGGATGGAAGTCAGTTTTAAATGCAGAGCAGAGAGATTTGGTTCTGATACTTTCAGGAGAGAAAGAAAGGACCAGGAAACAGATGAGCGAACTAAGGCTTGAAATGGCACGAAGGCTTGGCCTGATGAAAGATGGAGATTTTAAACCTCTGTGGGTGATAGATTTTCCATTGCTCGAATGGGATGAAGAAGAAAAAAGATTTTTTGCCATGCACCATCCCTTCACTTCACCGAAGAGGGATGAGATAGAGAAAATGATGAGCGGAGATTTAGAGACCCTGAAAAACCTCAAAGCTGATGCCTATGATCTGGTTATCAATGGAAATGAAATTGGAGGAGGGTCGATCAGGATTCATGACAGGGAATTGCAGGAAAAGAATTTCAACCTCCTTGGTTTTACACCTGAAGAAGCTGAAAAACAGTTCGGATTCCTTATGGGAGCATTTGAATACGGAGCTCCGCCTCACGGAGGTATAGCATTCGGATTTGACCGATTATGCGCTGTCATGAACAATCAGACTACAATCAGAGATTATATAGCATTCCCTAAAAACAATCAGGGCAAAGATATCATGATCGATGCCCCCGATACTATCGACGATAAACAACTGGATGAACTTGGATTAATATTAAAAACGGTAAATAATTACCAATGAAATCAAAACTTGAAAGTATATTTAAGTCTAAATGGAAATTCAGATATTTCCAGCTCGTGAAATTGCCATCTCTTTTTTTTTGGGGAATAAAAGTTCAGCATATTGACAGCGACCGGGCTGAAGTAACTATCCCATACAGATGGACAACTCAGAATCCGTTCGGTTCAATTTATTTTTCAGCCATAGCAGGTGCCGCAGAACTGGCTACAGGATTGCTGGCTTTTCTTGCAATAGAAGGCAACAATGTTTCATTCCTGGTGGTAGGGGTTAATGGCAAATTCTATAAAAAGGCTACTACAAAAATTGTATTTATTTGTGACCAGGGCCAGATTATTAGGGATTCGATCAGTAAAGCCATTTCTTCAGGTCAGGGTGAAATCCTTACAGTAAAATCCATGGGATACAATGAACAGAACGAACTGGTTGCCGAATTTGAATTTGCCTGGTCATTTAAGAAAAGAGATTGAACTTTTTTATAAGTTAGTTGTTTTAATAAATTGTTAATCAAAATCATTTAATCACTTAATAAAAACTAAAATTATGGCATTAGATTGGATAAAAAGAGTGCTTTTCGGAGCAAAATCAGTAGCAAAATCCGCTGCTGACAAAGTTGAGGACGTAGCAGAAGATGTAATGGAGGAAGCTAAAGAGGTTTACGAAGACGTTTCTGTTGTTGCAAAAGATGTATATGAAAAAGGTAAAGTTGTTACAAGAAATGTAGCAGACAAAGTTGAGGTTGTGGCAGGAGATGTTATGGAAAAAGCAAAAGTAGTATATGATGATGCTGCTGTTATTGCAGGCAATGTTTACGAAAAAGGCAAGGAAGTAACAAAGACTGTAGTGGATAAAGTAGAGGATGTGGCAGGTGATGTTATCGAAAAAGGTAAAGACGCTTTTGAAGATGCAAAAGAATATGCAAAGGATGTCTTTGATAAAGGATCAGATGAGGCTGAAAAAGCTGCAGATATTGTTGAAACCAAAGCAGAGGAAGTAAAAAAAGAAACAGAAGAACCTAAGGTATAGGTTAAATTATCTAATTTTGGCAAAAGGGGTATTGACCGATGTTAATACCCCTTTTTTATTGTTATTTATATTATATATTTTTGATATTGTAATAATGACAAAATATTATTTCTTCTAAATTTTTATTGGAAAATTGATTTAAATATTAAGATTTTTTTTCAGTAGTAAAATACCCAATTAAAAATTTTTTTTATACTCATTTTTCGTATACTTTTACATAAAATTAGGCTTTGTCTTTAGTAGACAATGACTATGAGTATTTAAATAGAATGATTAATAAACCAAAACTCAACCTGAGATGAATATTTTTAAAAATTGTCTCTCCATAGCTATTATTTTAATTCTATCATTAGGATTAAACGCTCAGAGCTGGAAAAAAAACTTACCTCAAAGAAATATATCTGAGCTGACCTTATTTGATTATCAAAAAGCTTTTAATGATTATTGGAATCCATATAATGTTGTAAATGGTTTTTATATTGATCAAAATGGGAAAAAGACTAAAGCTGCCGGTTGGAAACAATTCAAACGTTGGGAATGGTTTTGGGACCAAAGAGTCGATCCTGTAACTGGGCAATTCCCTCAATTCGATGCAATGGATATGCAGTTCCAGTATTATAACCCTCCTCAGGGACTTCCATCAGGACTTAATACTGCTAGCTGGACAAGTTCCGGACCTGTTTCTTCAACAGGTGGATATGCAGGTGTTGGCAGATTGAATTGTATTGCATTTCACCCTTCTGATAATAATACATTTTGGGTTGGTGCAGCCTCAGGAGGTATTTGGAAGACAACAAATGCTGGTAGTTCCTGGACAGTTTTAAATAATGGAACCGGAGTTTTGGGAGTTAGCGATATTATTGTTCCTTCTGATTATTCAAGTTCAAATACCTTGTATATTGCTACAGGTGATAAAGATCATTGGGATAATCGTAGTATTGGTGTTTTGAAATCCACTGATGGTGGTTCTACATGGAATGCTACAGGATTGTCTTATACTGAATCGCAAGGTAAAATGGTTAACAGTTTACTAATTGATCCAACAAATGATCTAATACTCTTGGCAGCAACAAACGATGGGGTATACAAAACAATAAATGGAGGAACTAACTGGAACACACAGTTGACCTCTGTTAATTTCATCGATATGGAATATAAGCCAGGGGATTTTAACACTTTATATGGTTCAACTACTGCTGGTGATATTTATGTTTCGACAAATGGAGGAACTTCATGGACACAAACTTTGGATGTAACTGGTGGTTATCGGATAGAATTGGGAGTTTCCCCAAATCAGCCAGATTGGGTATATGCTGTTGTAGAAAATTCCGATTCAGGACTATTCGGAATTTATAAATCAACCGATAGTGGTGCATCATTTTCTTTGGTATTCGATGGTGCAACTAAAAATATGTTAGGCTGGGAAAGTTCTGGAAGCGATACCGGAGGTCAGGGATGGTATGATTTAAGTTTAGCGGTTTCAAATACTCAGGCAAATACCGTATTGATAGGTGGTGTAAATACCTGGAGATCAACGGATGGGGGTTTGAACTGGTCAATAGTAAACCATTGGTGGGGCGATGGAGTTCCGGCAGTTCATGCCGACAAACATAAATTGGTTTTCAGGTCTGATGGAAATCTTTTCGAATGCAATGATGGTGGTATTTACACATCATCTAATAATGGAACAAGTTGGACAGATAAAACCAATGGAATGGTTATCAGTCAAATGTACAAACTTGGAGTTTCACAAACGTTAAATAATGAAGTAATAACCGGACTTCAAGATAATGGTACTAAATTAAAATCAGGTGCAGTTTGGTCAGATGTGAAGGGTGGTGATGGTATGGAGTGTTTGATTGATTATACTGATGCGAATATCCAATATGGCACCTATGTAAATGGCCAAATTGACAGAACAATAGATCATTGGGTTACTGCAACAGATATTTCTGCTAATATTTCAGGTGATCATGTAGGAGCATGGGTAACTCCATATATTATTGATCCGGTATCTCCTTCTACATTATATGCCGGTTATTCCGATGTTTGGAAAACAACTGACAGAGGAAATACCTGGACTAAAATTTCTACAATGAATTTTCCTGGTAAAATTCGTGCAATGGCTATCGCCCCTTCAAACAATCAGGTTCTTTATGTGTCTGATCCTTATACTATTTGGAAAACTACCGACGGAGGATCAAACTGGAGTAATATTACTGCAGGCTTGCCTGGAAACTGGATTACTTATATTGCAGTTAAGAATGATGATCCAAATACTGTATGGGTAACTTTGTCAACCTATTCAGGGGCATCAGTTTATCAAACCACGAATGGTGGAACAAATTGGACCAATATTTCAACGGGACTTCCTTCAGTTCCAACCAACTGTATTATTCATAATAAGCTTATAACCAGTCAGACAAATCTTTATGCAGGTACTGATAATGGAGTATATTATAAAGCTGGTACCGCAAATTGGGTTCAGTTTAACACCGGTATACCCAATGTAATCGTTACTGAGCTGGATATTTATTATGACAACGCAACTCCTCAAAACAGCGTGTTGCACGCAGCTTCATACGGCAGAGGACTTTGGGCAACTCCAATAATGGAAGATATACCAGAAGAAACATGTGCCGATCTGATTATTTCAGAATATCTGGAAGGTTCCAGTAATAACAAATATCTGGAGTTTTACAATCCAACATGCGAAGAAATTAATTTGACAGGTAATTATTCAATAAAAATATACTATAATGGCAGCACAACTGCTACAACTACTATCAATCTAACTGGGACAATTGCCTCTGAAGGAACATTTATTCTGGCACATACTTCTGCGGTTTTAGCTGTAACACCAAATCAGACTAGTGGATCATGTAATTTTAATGGTGATGATGCAATAGAATTAGTTAAAGGTTCTACAACACTCGATATATTTGGTCAAATCGGATTTGACCCCGGTACTGAATGGGGAACTGGATTGGTTTCTACTGCTGATAATACATTAGTCAGGAAACCTGAAATCACAAGTGGAGATGCAAATGGATCTGATGTATTTGATCCAGGTATAGAATGGCTTGGATTTGCACAGAATTATATTGACAGTTTAGGTAGTCATACAATAACAGCAGGTTTATGTGAAGCATGTTGTCCTGTTTTATCATCAACACCTGCAAATGTAGATATAACTAACAGCACATGTCAATCAGGTTGTACATTAGGAGGAGGAACGATAACAGCTCCGACCGGTACACCATGTCCAACAGGATCGACGTTATATTACTCAATTGATGGAGGTTCATGGAGTACTACTGTGCCTGTATATGATCAGGACGGGCCATCACAAAGTATAACAACAAGATGTCAGTGTGATACGGATGCATTGATTTTTAGTCCTGCTTCAACTGCTGTAAGCACAGTTCCCGGAACATGTCCGGTTCCAGAAACACCTTCAATTACAATAATAGATAATGAGTGTCCATCAACAGAAGGTAGTATCTATTCTGAAGGCTGTGGAGATGGAACCATTTTAGAATGGGCGCTCAGTGAAGCAGGTCCATGGAGTGAAGCAGCACCTGCATACTCAACTGAGCCAATCACTGTCTATGCCCGTTGCATGGATGTAGAATCCAACTGCACCAGTCCCGTAGTCAGTGCCACAACAGACCCAGTCAATTGCCAAGGAGGTGATCCTACAATCTCAAATTCAGGTGGGCCAACCATCGCTGATCCATGCACATGTGCAGGAAACGGTTTATTTGATGAGGAAGTGGTTGTAACATCATTTACCGGTGAGACGTGGACTGTATCTGCAAATTCTGGTTTTCTAAATCCGGTGACATTTAGTCCATTTCCAATAGCTACACCTTTGGTTGAAACAACGGCAGGAAGCGGAATTTATACTTTGGTTGGAGTTCATCTGGATGATGTAGGATATATTTTGAGTGTTACAAATGGAACAACTACCCTTAGTATTTCAAATGAATGTTGGTATCCGGATCCGACTATCACAGGGCTAAATACTAGTTATTGTGAAAATAGTCCTTCTGTAACCTTAACTGGTTCAGCTCAACTCGGAGATGGCAGTGGCACTGCCACAGCGGAAACTCAAAGTTTCACTATCAATGGTAATTCTGCTACCGTTTTTGATCCTGCTGCTTTAGGCGATGGAGTATATGAAGTTATTTACTTTTTTGATGCTGCTGATGATAATCCAAATAATAAACATCCCGGCTGTACAGCTTTTGATACACTTGATGTGACTGTTTATGTAGTTCCTACAGTTAATGACCCGGCCAATCAGGAAGTTTGTGCAGGAAAATTAACCAGTGCTGTTTTATTTAATGGCACACCCCCTACAGGTGTTACTTATACATGGACAAACAATAATGCTAATATAGGCCTGGGTGCAAATGGCACAGGTAATATTTCAGCATTTACTGCTATGAACACAACTAGTGCCACAATAATAGCAACAATTACTGTCACACCTTCTACTACATTTTGTACAGGCACTCCTCAGACTTTTACAATCACAGTCAATCCTAAACCACTTGAGCCAATAGTCAGTAATATAACTGTATGCGAAGGGGGAAGTACCCTGATTCAACCTCAATCAACAGGAGGAGGATCCGGTGGGTCGTGTCCTGCTACTGAAGATATGCTTATAACAGGAGTGATTGATGGCCCATTGACCGGAGGTATACCGAAGGCAGTAGAATTTTATGTGATTAATGATATTCCGGACTTAAGCTTGTATGGATTTGGAAGTGCTAATAACGGAGGTGGTACTGATGGTCAGGAATATACTTTTCCGGCCGTATTTGCTGCTGCAGGAACCAGAATATGGGTTGCAACTGAAATTACAGCATTTACAGCATTTTTCGGGTTTCCTCCAACTTATGTTAATGGCAATGCTCCAAATATAAACGGTGATGATGCCATTGAGCTCTTCTTCAATGGAACAGTTATAGATGTCTTTGGTGATATAAATGCATCCGGTACCAGTACACCATGGGAATATATGGACGGCTGGGTTTACAGAAAAAATAATACTGGCAATGATGGAAGTACTTTTATACTGACAAATTGGATTTACAGCGGCATAAACGCAGTTGATGGCTACACAACTAACGCATCTATGCCAATCCCGATGCCTGTAGGAACCTACATTTGTAATTTAGGAACAGGAGGACAAGCTTTATTTAATTTTTATTCAGATGCAGCACTTACTAATTTACTGGCAGGACCTGTAGCTTCTTACGACCCTCATACTACACCTTTAAATAGTCCACAAACAATCTGGGTAACTCAGGTAGATATTGTAACAGGATGTGAAAGTAATGCAGTTCCTGTAGTTGTCACAGTATTTGCAAAGGCAACAGCAGAAGCAGGAGATAATAAATTCTTTTGCGGATTGCCAACTTCAATACCTCTTAGCGCAACTTCAAACTATAACGGTCAATGGTCATCTGATGGAGCAGGGACAATAGTGAGCCCGACTAGTAAAAATACGACTTATAATACCAATCCGGCAGATTTGGGAAAAACTGTCAAATTTAAGTGGACTACACTAGCGCCTCCAAATTCAGGTTGCCCTAATGCAATTGACAGTGTCGGTCTTACGACAGTACCTCCCACTGAAAGTGCTGAGTTCAGTTATATTCAGGACGAATATTGTCCCGGCAGTTCAAATCCTACAGTTACTCACGCTACAGGAATAAATGGAGTATATACTTATGTTGTGGTTAGTGATGGACCTAATCTGGCTTTGGACAAAAAGACAGGTGAGATCAATATAAATACAAGCGACTGGGGTACATATAATGTTACAAATACTGTTGATGGCAGAGGAAATCTAATAATTACAGGAGTAGTTGATGGTCCAATATCCGGAGGATTGCCAAAAGCAATTGAATTATACGCTGTAAAAGCTATTTCAGACCTTAGCAGATATAGTCTGGAAAGTGCTAATAATGGAAATGGTTCAGTTGGACCTGAATATACATTTCCGCCTGATGCAGTGGCTGCAGGCACTCATATCTGGGTTGCTTCTGAAGCCGACCAGTTTATTAATTTCTTTGGTTTTGGTCCAACATATGTCAATGGTAATGTACCTAATATAAATGGTGATGATGCAATAGTACTTTATAATGATGGTCAGAGAATTGATGTTTTCGGAGATGTAAATGAATCAGGAACCGGTACTCTTTGGGAATATATGGATGGTTGGGCTTACAGAAAAAATAATACTTCAAATGATGGAACAGTTTTCAATATTAATAACTGGATTTTTTCTGGTCCTAATGCTTTGGATTTTGCCACATCCAACAGTACTGCATTAAAACCCTGGCCAATTGGTACTTTCACTACTAATCTGACGGGTGGATGTAATGCAAATTCTCATACAGAAATGATAATTATTGGTGATCTTAAATTACCAATAGTAAACTGCCCACCGAATCAGGGTGTATATCTGGATCCGGGGGATTGCAGTGCCTTCCTGTGGTATGATGATCCTGAAGTATCTGATAATTGTCCCGGAGAACCTGTAGTAACAAAAATATCAGGGCCAGATAAAGGTAGTGAGTTCACATTGCTGGGTAGTCCTTATACTATAGTATATGAGGTTTATGATGCTAATGGAAACGGACCGGTCACGTGTTCATTTCAAATAGCTATATATGGATATCCGAATCCTATTATCGGAACGCTGGCATGCAATGATACAGTTCAGGTTTCTTTGGATAAGAACTGTGAAATACAATTGAATGCCGATATGCTGCTCGAAGGAGGTCCATATCAATGTTACAACATGTTCCAGTTGTACGTTAATTCTCCTGCCTATAATGGAATTAATATTACTAATTTGCCAATTGAATTGGCACCGGGAGCATATACAATAACAGTTGCAGATGCTGCAAATACGAAGAATAAATGCTCTACAACAATTATTGTAATGGATAAATTGGCACCTCAATTGGATTGTAATTGTCCTGTGGGTGGAGATTTGCAAAATGGTGGTTATTCAATAGAATGTACATATGACGGTTGTTATGATGGCAGTGTAAATTATAACTTGCCAAAGCCTGATGTAATTGAAAATTGTAGTTATACCCTGGAAATTATTAAAAGTGAAATTGTGCCAGGTACTGCATGTGGTACCCAGTTATTGAGAAATACGTGGAAAGTGACTGATTTAGGAGGAAATACTGATATATGTACTCAGGAATATTTGTTTAAAGGCTTTGATATAACTGCTCTGAAATGGCCCAAAAATTATGATAATCTGCCTGCCAATAAGAAAATGTTGGAATGTGATTCAGGTTACCCGATTGATGCAAACGGCAATCCTGATCCTTCATATACAGGATATCCTGAGGGCATTGGTACTTGTCAATTTGCTGAAGTGTTTTATTCTGATGAAGTACATGCATTGGATTGCGGTACAAAAATATTAAGAAAGTGGGATTTGGTTGATGACTGTACAGGCCTTGTTTATAAGCATACGCAGGTAATACGGATAACAGACAGTAAGGCACCGACATTCTGTCAACCGCAGACATTCAGGGTTCCGAGTAAAGCCTATATATGCAATGGTGATGTAGAGATTCCGGAGATAAACTGTCTTGAAGACAATTGTTGCACGGATGTGAGATGGTGGATAACGACAAATATGAATTTTCCTGTTACAGGAGATATAAATGGAAACGGATTTGTAGATAAGAATGAGACCTGGAAATTATTGAATGTACCTAAAGGGATCTACGAACTGTGTTACCATGCGGTAGATTGTTGTGAAAATGTTGCCACATATTGTATATTATTTGAGGTATATGATGGCAATCCGCCAATTGCTATCTGTGAACAGTTCAAACAGGTGTCACTGACAGTATCAGCAGATGCAAGAGTTGCTGCAACCGATTTCAATTCAGGATCATTTGATAACTGCAAGCCGGTATATTTTAAAGTTTTGAGAGTTAATAACAATAATGAATATGATGGAGGCTGTCCGGGATTGAACGGAGATGATAATCCAAAAACTGCAACTGTTGATGTATGGTATGATGAGCTGGTATATTTCTGTTGTGATGATGCGGGACACCAGGTGATGGTATCACTTAGAGTATTTGAAGTTGATCCCGGACCGGGACCGGTTGATCCGAAGAGATATCTGTTTGGTGGAGACCTGTACGGACATTACAATGACTGCTGGAGTATGGTAACGATAGAATGCAAAATACCACCTGCGCTGACATGTCCGCCGGTTGAGATCACATGTGAAGAAAGTCTGGATCCGAATGATAATCCAAAATTATGGCCACAGGTAACTAGTATATGCGGAGTGGATCTGAGTTATACAGACAGCAGGGACAACAATGTATGCAGTGCAAATATAACGAGGACATGGACAGCAAGCTCTTGTACCAAATCGACTCAATGTAAGCAGAGTATAAAAGTGGTACAGACAACTCCATTTGATCCATGTACAATTGTATTCCCAAGCGATAAACAGGTACATTGCACAAACGATTTACCTGACGGAGGAACACCGACATGGGATGAATATCCATGTAATGTTGTTACGTCTGAGATTATCAGGGAAGACACATTTAAATTTGTAGAAGGAGCATGTTACAAGATACTTAGGGAATGGGCAGTAATAGACTGGTGTGTTTATAAGGCAAATACCGGAGCTGAGGATAATCTGGATCAGGTAACAAGTGCCAGGAAGTTAAATTGCAATACACTGGTTAAGGATGGGTACTACAGATATACGCAGGTATTGAAGGTAGTTGATCTGATACCTCCGAAGATAACTACTGAAGATGCGTGTGTAGGATTCACTGACGGATGTTTTGCCAATGGAGTTACGATGACTGCTTTTGCATCCGACACCTGCAATACCAATGAAGAATACTGGTGGAAGTATAAAGTGGAGGATTTGGATTGTGTTTGTGAGCCAATTCAGGTTTCATACAATTATTATCCGAAACCACCAACAGCACTTGTTGGCAAGAGGAGTTTAGATAAATTGGATAAGGTAAAAGAAGCCAAACTTGTAATGTTGAGTTCATTGAAAGAGGGACATTATAAAGTGACCTGGACGGTAGGAGACGGATGTGGGAATGCTACTACTGCCGAGCAGGTATTTACGGTAGTTGACAAAAAGGCACCTACTCCAATTCTGGTCAACCTGGCTACTGCAACCATGATGAACTGTATGGTAGAAATTTGTGCGATAATGTTTGATAAGGGAGGATGTAATGGTAATTGTATATCATCATTTGATAATTGTACACCACAATCAGAGTTGTATTTCACATTTGGACCGGTATTGCCAAAATTGTATGTAGATGAGGTAAAATGGCAAAATCAATACAATAAATATGGAAAATATTTCTATGATCCTGTTACAGGGGCAATTTCAACGGAAGAAAAATATCTGTTTGGAGAAGCATATTCATGGGATCCAGTCAGGAAAACCTCATGCAGGATAATCGGTATTGACAGACTTGGAAACGGACCGGATCTGACACAGGTACTTGAAGTGTATGTATGGGATAAATTTGCATTGAATGAAGAGTGTGATGATAACAACTATGATTTTGGTGTTGTAATCCTATCGATAAATACAGAAGATGATGATTGTCCAAATGTTGGATCACTGGTAAGCGGAAATGTTAAAACATGTAATAATGAAACAGGTATCAATAATGTTACAGTTAGTTTTGACGATGGAGACGAGACAAGAGTTGCGTTGACTTCAGAAAATGGAAAGTTTGGTATCAGGCTGTCAGAAAACAATTATAATGTAAGTGCCAGCAAGAAGATAGACGGAATACCGGGCTTGACCACACTTGACCTTGTAATCATACAGAAGCATATATTAGGCATGAAAACTGCAAATGATATGTGCAAAATGGCTGCTATGGATATCAATAGTGACGGTAAGGTTTCTGCATCTGATATATTATACGGTAGGAAAATGCTGCTTGGATATATGGACGCTAAGTCCAGTTATAATTTCCTGAGCGACAATTTCATACTTGAAAATAATGGCAATCCTGACATTTCATTGAAGGATGCTTATAAAATGAATATTGATGTCGTAGAAGGTAAAACGGTAGATTATGTTGACTTTTCAGGAGTTTTGGCAGGAGATGTTAATTACAGTGCCGGAATAATTGAAGGCAGAAGCGGTAACAAAGTTGATATGATCTTTGATGAACTTGAACTTATCAAGGGAGAGGCATATGAAATACCTGTTTATCTGTCGGGAGCTGAAAATGTCAGCGGAACACAGTTTGAAATGAAATTCAGGGGAATGGAAGTAGAGAGTGTGTCATCAAAAGTTATCGATATCAATAATTCGAACTACAAAGTTAGTGATAACAGTTTGAAATTTAGCTGGAATAATCCATCTGATCTGAACATAGGTACAGACGAGCCGGTAATGATCATTTCTGTGATAGCAAAAGAAAACGGACATTTAGCGAATTCTATTGAATTTAGCAATAGTATTTTAGCACCTGAAATTTACAGTAATGATGAAGTATCGGGTTTGGAACTGAAATTCAGAAATGTAGTTGGATCGTTTGCACTGCATCAGAATATACCTAATCCATTCTCAGATAAGACTGTTATTGGATTTGACTTACCTGTTGATAATGAATACACATTAAGTATTTATGATATAACAGGAAAGACAGTAAAAGAGATTTCGAATTCCGGAAAAGCGGGCTACAACAGTGTAAATATTTCGAGAAAGGAAATAGGAGGGAACGGAGTATTCTACTACAGATTGAAATCAGGAGATAATACAGACACAAGGAAGATGATACTTATTGAGTAGAATCTGATTGCAATTAAAAATTAAGCCGGCTTCATGTGAAGCCGGCTTTTTTTATATATTTTGCTAGTTCTTGAATTTCACTATTTTTTCCTAAAGGATAATTTCATGATCAAATTTTGAGTTTAATTATACAAAATTTCAAATTTTAGTTTACCTTTGCATTCCCTAACGTTTTAAAAGGTCGGTTAGCCGAGCGGTTAGGCAACGGTCTGCAAAACCGTGAACACCGGTTCGAATCCGGTACCGACCTCAAATAAATAGAGCCTGACAGTTAATTGTCAGGCTCTATTTATTTAAAGATTTATGATATCAAATTGAAAAACTAGAGTTTTTTACCTGGATAATATTTACGGGACAGGATTCAGCTGCATAATAATTTTGAATAAACTCATCATCATGAACTCTGACTGTAAAAAAACCTTTGCTGTCTTTTCCATCAATAAGTATGCTTTTACCGTCTTTCTGAGACATAGCCCAGCGCTCCGGAGCTTCTTCCACACAGTAATTGCAACCTATACATTTATCTCTCTGATGAGTAATTATAACCATTCAGGCAGGTATTAACTTATATAACTTATCAGATCTTTTAATTGGTCTGTCCAAAACAAAAGTACATTCATCGCCCTTAACTGCTTGATTTACAAATATGTCGTTAACCATGATTTTTTCAACTTTTGATTCTACAGTACCTGTATTTGGGCCGCTTATCAGAATTTCATCACCTGTTGTAAGACTCTGACTTTCTATTTTGAAATGTGCAATCCTAGCATTTGGATAATAATGTAAAGCTTTGCCTAGATATACCTTTGTTTGCGCGGCACTGCTTCCTGATTTATCAGTCCATTCTCCAAGCTGTTTGCCAAGATAATAACCCCCCCAAAAGCCCCGGTTATATACAGAATCCAATTTTTTAACCCATTCTTCTATTTTTTCCTGACTGTAAGACTTGTCATAAATTGAATCAATTGCTTCTCTGTAAACTTTAGTAACCCTCGCAACATATTCCGGTGCCCTGGCTCTGCCTTCTATTTTTATTATATCTATGCCTGTACTAGCCAACTGGTTAAGAAAATCTATTGTAGACAAGTCTTTGGGAGACATTATATATTCATTGTCAATTACAAGTTCATGACCTTCTTCAAGATCTGTTACCTTATATTTTCTTCGGCAATTCTGAAGGCAAGCTCCGCGATTGGCTGATGAATTCATAGTGTGGAGACTCATATAGCACTTCCCTGAAACTGCCATACATAATGCTCCGTGTGCGAAGACTTCAATTTTCATTAGCTCACCCTTAGGCCCCCTGATATCATGGGATTTTACCTGAGAGCAAATGTGTCTGATCTGTCGCATACTTAATTCGCGGCTCAATACTGCAACATCCGCGAATTGGGAGTAAAATTCAAGTGTTTCTACATTGGTTATATTTATTTGCGTGGAAATATGAACAGGAATGCCGATTTTTCTTGCATGTATAATTACGGCCTGATCCATTGCTATTATAGCATCAATACCTGATTCAAAAGCCATTTCAACAAGCGTCTTCATAAATTTCAGGTCGTGGTCATATATTATTGTATTTAGTGTGATATATGCTTTTACACCACGTGAATGACAAATATGGGCAATTTCACTCATATCTTCAGCCCTGAAGTTGCGAGATGATTTGGCCCTCATATTCAACTGTTCTATTCCGAAATAAATTGAGTCAGCACCATTGTCAATAGCTGAAATTAATGACTCAAAATCACCTGCAGGTGACATAAGCTCAATTTTTTTTTGCATCTGTATTCAGTTCAATACTTATGGTTAAATAAAAATATTTTCGTTCAGTATAATGATAGAAAACAGTAAAACTATGGCTTAGGTTTAAAATATTTGTTCGCATTAAGCAACAACCCAAAAAAATATGTTATTTTTGGGAAATAGTTGGTGTAGACTTGTAAGTTATATAAATTAGTTGTCCCATTTGTTTCAATATTAAGTTAGCTGGAATTGAAGGAAATAATAAATAAAATTGTTTCAAAATATCTTAAATACAGATATTCGAGTATTGAAAAATTCATTAAGAATCCTTTTGATGCACAAGATCAGGTATTTGAATATTTAATTGGTAATGGGAAAAAAACCAGATGGGGAGATCAGTATGATTATTTTAATATAAAAAACTATCATGATTTCCAAAGAAGAGTTCCTGTATCAGTCTATGATGAACTTAAACCCTGGATACAGAGGATGATGCATGGGGAAAGGGATGTTTTATGGCCAGGGCTTATTGAAATGTATTCAAAATCATCTGGTACGACAGAAGATAAAAGCAAATTTATCCCGACTTCAACAGAGAATCTGATAGATTGCCATATAAAAGGGGGGTGGGATGCTGCAACAATATTATATAATAACAGGCCTGATTCAAAATTATTTGCTTACAAGAACCTTTTATTGGGAGGTAGCCTTCAGAATTTTGAGGATAATCCCAACATCAGAATTGGAGATATTTCAGCCCTTATGATGACAAATATGCCTTACCTTGGTAAAGCTTTTCATACACCCGATATAAAGACAGCCCTTTTACCTGACTGGAATCAGAAAATCCCCTTAATGTCTCAGATAGCTTCAAAAGAAGATGTTTCTGCCATTGGGGGAGTACCTTCCTGGTTACTGGTTTTGCTTAAGGAAATATTAAAGATAACTGAAAAAGAAAATCTGGTTGATGTATGGCCGAATCTGGAAGTGTTTTTTCATGGCGGAGTAAATTTCGCACCTTACAGGAAGCAATTTATGGAGTTGATCCCTAAAGAAGATTTTAATTATATCAATGTTTATAACTCTTCTGAAGGTTATTTTGCTATTCAGGATGATCTTATTTCAGATAGCGACGATATGTTATTGTTGCTGAACAGCCAGATTTTCTTTGAGTTTATTCCGTTTGATCAATATGGTTCAAAAAACCCGGATACCTTTACTATCAGAGATGTTGAGTTAGGTGTAAATTATGTAATTCTTATAAGTACCAATTCCGGAATGTGGAGATATGTAGTAGGTGATACAGTTGAATTTACCTCTCTAAGTCCTTTTAAAATAAGAATTACCGGGAGGACCAAGCATTTTATCAATGTTTTTGGGGAAGAAGTTATGGTTTCTAATACCGATAAGGCTTTACAAGTTGCACTTGCAAAGCATAATGCTTTGATGGAAGAATATACAGTAGCACCTATATTTTTGGATGGTACTCATAAAGGAGGTCATCAATGGCTTATCGAGTTTTCCAAATCACCTGCTGATATTGCAGAATTTAAAAGGGACCTTGATTTGACTCTGCAAAGTCTGAATTCTGATTATGAAGCAAAAAGGTTTAATGATTACGTTTTATCTGAGCTGGAACTTTCAGTAGTGCCTAATGGAACCTTTTACAGATGGATGGAATCCAGAGGAAAACTTGGAGGTCAGAATAAAGTACCAAGATTATCCAATAGCAGGAATTATGTAGAAAATCTGCTTGATTTTTCCAAACAACAATAATTATGATTGAAGAATTTGATGAAATAAAATCCCTTATCAGCAGGAATTACGAGGTTGAAGTAGTTGATGAATTGTCGAAAGAAAAACTGATAGAGGAAGTTGCAAAAAGGGTAGAATTTTTTATGGAGAATAATATGGAGTTGTTTTTTAATCATTTATATAGAATGGATGTGAACGAGAAGAAAGTTCATGATATTCTTTACCATGCTGACACTGAAGATTCGGTTTATGTTTCTCTGGCAAAACTAATAGTGGATAGGCAATTTAAGAGACTTGAGACGAAGAGAAAATTTAAACAGGATGACTGGATTGATATTTAAGAAGCCAGAATATCGAAATACACAATTATTTCATCTATCATGCCCTTGATATCATTTTTTTCCTTTGTCTCAATTAGCATGGTAAAATTGTTGGGATAAATAGTAGGTAAACTAATTTTAAACCTGGCATTTGCTTTGCAGGCAAGTGCATGCATATGTTTATCATCAGCAATGTTTAAATTTATAAGCACATCAAAATCTGATGTTTCAAGTAGTTTGAAAATATGTTCTTTTGGAAATCCGAACCAATTCAGAGAGCTATTATTGTAAACTGCCATTCCAAAATCTATCAACACACCCTTGGAATCAATAAATGAAAGCAGTTTCGTAGTTTTTCCATTTTTTTTCAGAAATTCGGAAAAACTGAAAATTTCATTAATATTGTATTCATTTGTACCATTAAAAAGTATGAGAAATGATTTGGAAGGATTTGTTAATACAAGCAATGGTTCAGAAGTTCCTTCTAAAATCCTTTTTAATGCTTTATTAAATGCAATTTCTTTAATTTTCAAATTATACTTATTGAAATCATGTAAATAAAAGTTAAATTTCAGTAAAGTGCCCCATAATTTTGTACCTGTTTACTCTCTGTGCAAGCAGTGAAACTGTATCTAAATCCAAAAGATCTTTTATTTGCTTTACTATATGTGCCTTAAGATTTTTAGCCATTTTTTCCGGATCGTTATGTGCACCCCCAAGTGGTTCTTTGATTATTTCATCAATAAGGCCTTGTTGCAGCATATGTTCGGGAGTCAATTTCAGAGCTTCTGCAGCTTCTTCCTTATGATCCCAGTTTCTCCAAAGTATGGTTGAACAGTTCTCTGGAGATATTACGGAATACCATGTGTTTTCCAGCATAAAGATCCTGTCACCAACACCTATTCCCAATGCTCCCCCTGATGCACCTTCACCTATAACATAAACAATGATAGGAGTTTTAAGATTTGCCATCTCAAACAGATTGCGTGCGATAGCCTCAGCCTGTCCCCTTTCTTCAGCTTCAATACCAGGATAGGCTCCCGGAGTATCAATAAATGTTATTACCGGATAATTAAATTTTTCTGCCAGTTTCATCAATCGTAAAGCCTTTCGATAGCCGTCAGGATTTGCCATCCCAAAATTTCGGTACTGACGCATTTTTATATTTTCACCTTTTTGCTGACCAATCAAAACTACTGATTGATTTCCGATTTTGCCAATTCCACCAACTATAGCCTTGTCATCTTTAAAATAACGGTCACCATGTAACTCGATAAATTTTGAAGTGACGCTTTTGATATAATACTCGGCATAGGGTCTTTGAGGGTGTCTGGATAATTGAACCTTCTGCCAGCCACTCATATTCGAATAGATCTCCCTGGATTTTTTTTGTATCATCAACTCGATTTCTGCGATTTTGTCAGTCATATCAAGTTCGTCTTCTTCATTTAGTTTACGAAGCTTTTCAAGCTGTTCGTAAAGTTTTTCCAAAGGTTTTTCAAACTCTAAAAATACCATATCAAATATTTTATAATTTTAAAAGCACTAAATTAAAAACAAAATGAAAAAACTTAGGAAAGAAAATTATTTTTTATGAATTTATTTAAAAGTTTTTTTCGTTTTATATTCGAAATTTAGCCAAGCTATATTAATGTTTTAATTTACTTTGCATAAAACAAACAAATTTAATTACTTAGGCAGAAGAAAAGATATTTTTAAAAACTTCAAGAGTTTTAATTCTTCCAAAATCAGTTAAATGAATTTTGTAATACAAAATCATTTTGTCAAGAATTCTCTGCCTTGTTGTTTTACTATATTGCAATTTATCTGAATTTTCAATATCTGTACTAATCAGTGTTGCCAATAATAATGAATCATTTTCATCAAGATAATCTTCATGAAAAGGATTATGTTTAATGAATTTTCCTTCACGCAAATCAAAGAAAGGATATTCAGCAGAAAAATTGTTTTCCGGAAAAAATCCCATATACCGCGTCATTTTACACAATACTGCCAGGTGTATGTTAGTAGTTTTACCGGAACACTGATCAATAAATACCAGGGAATTTTCAAGAAAATCATATAATCCAAAGTTAGCTTCCTTTTCTTTTAAGGTTTTTGACAAAACTTCAAGGATAAACAATGCGATCGAGAATCTATGTATTTCCAAACTGATCCTGTTGAAAAATCTGGATATCTTAGCTTCCTTTATTCTGTTGATTTTTGAATTTTCCTTATTGTATGCAACAATTTCCACGACATTGGAAATTTGAAATAAGGCAGCACTGGAGGTAGAATTTTTTTTTCTTGCCCCGCTTACTATATAAGTCTTTAAACCAAAGTCCCTTGTAAAAATATCCAAAATAAGACTTGTTTCCGAGTATTTTACCGACCTGAGAATTATTCCTGTTGTGTTTATTAACATAATTCCCTCTTATGAAAAGATTAAGGCATTAAAAATACCGAAACAATTATCCGGATAAAAATCAAAATTGAAAATAGATTTTATGATTTTTTCTTCTTAGCCCTTTTTTTGCCATAAGAGCCCCTGTTTATCTTTCCTTTTTTTGTTCTTTTATCTCCTTTTCCCATATTAATTATTTTTGTGTTTGCAAATTTATAAAAATATTAATAATGCAGCGAAAAAAAACAGTTTTTCTTTTGAAAGTAGGAAATTGCATACGTTATTCAATTAAAAAGACATAAATATGGCCTTCAATTGTAAATCATTATTTTGAAATTTGAAGATAATTACATATTTTGCAATTTTATAACAAATTGAATTTATGACTTTGAGTCATTAAAAAGTAAATTCTTAATATGGCTGGTAATAAAATTTTGTTTATTTGCAATTCCTGCGGATATACCTCACCAAAATGGGAAGGTAAATGCTTTAGTTGCGGAGCATGGAATTCATTTGAAGAGAAGGAAATTTTACCTGAAAATACCAGGGAAAAAAGAAGTAAACAGTGGAAAGATGAGGAAAAGTCAGGAAAATCAAAACCTAAGCCAATTTCTGAGGTGCAATTGGGACTAACTACTAGAATTTCAACAAAGGATAGTGAAATGGACAGGATACTTGGTGGAGGAATTGTGCCTGGCTCTTTGATACTTATTGGCGGGCAGCCGGGAATAGGGAAATCAACACTATTGTTGCAGACAGCTCTTGGAATTTCTAAAAAGGTGTTGTACGTTTCGGGAGAAGAAAGTGAAGAACAGATCAAAATGAGAGCAGACAGGTTGTCTTCATCCCAGACGACAGCTTACATCTTGGCTGAAAGCAACCTCAGTATTATTCTTAGTGAAGCTCAGACCCTTGCTCCTGATATGATAATCATTGATTCTATACAGACTTCATTTTCTCCTTATGTAGATTCAGGAGCAGGAAGTATAATTCAAATCAGGGAATGCACTTCTGAATTGCTAAGATTTGCTAAAGAAACAAAAATTCCGGTTTTCATCGTAGGACACATAACAAAATCCGGGGATCTTGCAGGACCGAAGTTGTTGGAACACATAGTTGATGTGGTAATACAGTTTGAAGGAGAAAGAAATTATAATTACAGGATATTGAGGACCCTGAAAAACAGGTATGGATCTACTGAAGAGCTTGGGATATATGAAATGATGGAGAATGGTCTGAAGCCGGTTGATAATCCATCAGAATTATTGCTTTCACAAAATACCGAGAATTTTTCCGGAAGTTCAGTTGCAGCTACAATTGAAGGATTAAGGCCAATGCTAATTGAAACACAAGCTCTTGTATCAGCAGCGATTTATGGTACTCCACAAAGATCATCTACTGGATACGATCTGAGAAGGCTGAACATGATACTGGCAATACTTGAAAAAAGAGCTGGTCTATATTTCGGGCAAAAAGATGTATTTCTGAATATTGCAGGTGGATTAAAAATTGCCGATCCTGCTATTGATCTTGCTATTGTAGCCGCATTGGTATCATCACTGGAAGACAGGGCAATAGCAAAAAATGTTTGTTTTTCCGGTGAAATTAGTCTGACCGGCGAAATAAGGCCGGTAAAAAATATTGAATCTAGAATCAAAGAAGCAAACAGGCTGGGATTTAAAAAAATATTTGTATCCGCTAATAACTTAAAAGGAATAAATAAAAGTAATTTCAATATTGAAGTGATTGATATTGGAAAAGTAATTGATCTGCTGCAACATATATTTTAAATAGGGCAGAAGGATATGTTAATGAAAAAAAAACGGGAATGATTCATCCCCGTTTTTTCAAGAAGTATAACGAAAACTCTACTTTATCTCAATTGTCACAGGACCTTTTTTTACTGCTTCTTCTTTTTTCTTCAAATTAAGTTTTAAAATGCCATCAGTATATTCCGCATTGATCTCATTAGAATTAACAGTGTCGGGGAGAGAAAACACCCTTTTAAAAGACTCAAAATTGTATTCCATCCGTATGAAATTCTCTTTGGTTTCTTCATCTTTAGTTTCTTTTGAAGAACTGATTATTAACTGCTTGTCTTCGATTTTAATATCAATGTCTTCTTTTTTTATGCCCGGAACTGCTAGTTCAAGTACATATCTATCCTGTTCTTCTAAAATGTTTACAGCCGGTTTTGCTGATCTTACTGAAGTGATGCCGGTTTCATCCTTCAGGAAATTGTTGAACAATTCCTCGAATAAGTCTCCAAAAACATATTGGGACGGAGCGAAAGGTTTGAATTTTACAAGTGTCATTTTTTTAAAATTTTGTTGTGAATTAATATTTTTTCGTTTTGGCTCACACTCACAAAAAATATGAGTGTGATCTATTTGATTTCTATAATTTTATTGTTGCTAATTTGTTCTTTCGATTTAACCGGAAGTTTAATAGTCAAAATCCCATCTTCCATTTTTGCTGATAAATTGTTTAAATCTACTTTGTCAGAAATTTTATATTCAGTTTTGAAATGAGAGTAATCAAATTCCTTGATCAGATAAGCAGTTTTATTTACTGTTTTTTCTTCAACTCGCTTTTTGGATTCTATTTTCAGGATATTTTTTTCTAAACTAATTTCAATATCACTCTTGCTGATACCTGGTATTGCTAAGCTGATTTCTGTGGTATTTTCAATATTAAGAATGTTAAGTTTTGGAATGCTTTGACTTCTGGCTGCATTACTCAGGAGTCTGTCAAGCTCTGTTAAAGGTCTGAAGGAATAAATGGCCGGATTTGATGTGAATGTCATAATATAATGCTTTAAAAATTAATAATCAAATTACATTATTTCACAATCAAATAGTATTCCAGTACGCATTTCATGAAAAAATTGCAGTTGGACCATTAATTAAAACGACATAATGGCAGTAATATTTTTATTTGTATGACAAAAGGACAGTATTTGCTAAGATCAGATCTTTATCAATGTAGATATTAGTCAAAAATAATTTGTTTAAATCAGAATGATTTTTCAGGATTTTCAACATGAAATTCGATTGGTATTTATTGAAAAAATATTTGAATAATAAGTTGTTTTTTAAATATTTAATAGTACCTTTGCAGCCCATTTGAAAATTTTTTTAACCTCTTTCGCTGATGAGCGGAATACAAACAAATTTAATATGATAGAAGATAAGGATCTTGTAGAAGATCAGGATGAGATTTTTGACAATCATGATGAAGAGAACGATCATGAATTCGAAACCCACGATGATGATTTTGATTCACATGATAATGAATACGAATCCAACGAACCCGCAATTGAAGCTATGCTTGATGAAATTCCAATTGAGCAGATCATTTCACTAGAAGACATTAAACACGATGATTTTGATTGGTCATTAGGACCAAAAAACAGTTCTTCATATTCTGCAGAAGAAAGGAATATGTATCTTAAGGACTATGAGAACACATTGGTTTCATTAAGTGAAAATGAAATAGTAGACGGAATAGTAAAAACAATACTTGATGGAGATGTAATTCTGGATTTAAACTATAAATCAGACGGTATCATTCCATTATCTGATCTGAAAGAGAAAGGAGAACTTAAGCCGGGAGATAAGGTGAAAGTTTATATTGAAAGTCTTGAAGATGAAAAAGGAAGATTAAAATTATCAAGAAAAAAAGCAAAACTTGTTGAGGCATGGGATGCTTTAGTTGATTCACATGAAAATGGCACAATTTTAAAAGGACACATTATTAGTAAAACTAAAGGTGGACTTATTGTGGATTGTCAGGGTTTGGAAACATTCTTACCCGGATCACAGATTGATATCAAGCCTATAATTGATTACGATCAGTACGTTGGAAAGCTTATGGAATTCAAGGTAGTGAAGATCAATGAAGCTATAAGAAACGCGGTTGTATCTCATAAAGCATTGATAGAAAGTGACCTTGCAGAGCAAAGAGAAGTTATTATTCAGGGACTTGAAAAAGGTCAGGTACTGGAAGGTGTGGTTAAGAATATCACTGATTTCGGTGCGTTTATGGATCTTGGAGGAGTTGACGGATTGCTTTATATAACAGATATATCATGGGGAAGAATTTCGCATCCAAGTGAGGTTTTAGAATTGAACCAAAAAATTCAGGTAGTAGTACTTGATTTTGATGAGAACAAGAAGAGAATTTCATTAGGATTGAAGCAAATTCAGACTCATCCATGGGATACTTTAGATAAAGAAATAGCAGAAGGTTCTGTGGTTAAAGGAAAGATAGTCAATATTGAAGATTACGGTGCATTCCTCGAAATTATACCCGGAGTTGAAGGTTTGATACACGTTTCTGAAGTTACATGGAGTAATCAACCAGTAAATGCTACTGAGTATTTTGAATTGGGACAGGAATTTGAAGCAAAAGTTGTAACAGTAGACAGGGAAGATAGAAAGATGTCTTTGAGTATAAAACAGCTTTCTGATGATCCATGGACAAAAATTGATGAAAAATTCCCAACAGGAAAAAGAGTAACAGGTACTGTTAAAAATCTTACCCCTTATGGAGTATTTGTAGAGCTGGAAGAAGGAATTGGAGGTATGGTTCACATTTCTGATCTTTCATGGACAAAAAGATTTTCTCACCCTTCAGAATTTACAAAGGTTGGAGAAAAGATTGATATAATGATTCTTGAAAGCAATAAAGAGACAAGGAAATTATCTTTGGGACACAAGCAGGTTGAAGAGAATCCATGGGATACTTTTGAGAAGGTATTTCCGGAAGGCTCATATCATGAAGGTGTCGTAACCAAGAAAGATGATAAGGGTGCAATAGTTCAGTTGCCATATGGTCTTGAAGCTTTTGCTCCTATCAGACACCTGAGAAAAGAAGATAATACTGTTCCTAAAGTTGACGAAACACTTACTTTCAAAGTTATTGAATTCAATAGGGATGATAAAAGGATAATTGTTTCTCACAGGAAGTTTATTGATGATGTTAAAAAGAAACTGAAGACAATCTTGAAAAAGAAAAGGTTCAGGAAAAGAAAAAAGTTGAAACCATCATTAAACAGCAGGCATCAAACGTTGAACGAACCACTTTAGGTGAACTCGATGCTTTCAGTGAGATAATGACACAATTGGAAGACAATAAAAAAGCTGAAGAAAAGGCTGCCACCAAAAAAGCCAAAGCCGAGAAGGAAGAAGCAGTAAAAGAAGAGATAGTTTTGGAGGAAGCAGTAAAAGCAGAGGTGATTTTGGAGGAACCAGTAAAAGAAGAAGCCGTAGTAGAAAAGAAATCTTCAAAAAAGGAATCTAAGGGAGCTGATGACCTGAAAAAAATAGAAGGTATAGGACCAAAGATCGCGGCAATCCTGACTGAAAATGGTGTTGTCACTTTTGCTGACCTTGCCGGAACTGAAGTTGATAAAATAAAAGAGATTTTATTGGCTGCAGGCAGCAGATACAAAATGCACGATCCTACAACCTGGCCTGAGCAGGCAAAACTTGCTGCTGCCGGAGATTGGGATGCATTGGAAAAATTGCAGACAAGCCTTGATGGAGGTAAAAAATAGTGAGTAAGAAGAATTTAAAGAGCCGGAGTTTTTAACTTCGGCTCTTTTTATTTAAACTTTGCAAGTTTATAAGGAGCTCATTGAGTGAAAAATTCTTATGAATTTTTCATGTTAAGTTACAAATGCAGCTTGAACAGATGATAAAAATGGGAATATGAAAAATCCTTCATCACTGAAAGCGATTCACAAGCAATATAAACTGAAATAAAATGGATGAAATTTATGAATACTTCAACTTGTGGATTCCGAGTCCTCTTCAAAAAATAAAAGGCAAAAATAATGTTGATGTTTTTGTTAAAAGAGATGACCTTATACATTCGGTTATTTCAGGTAATAAATTCAGGAAGCTGAAATATATATTGATTGATTTTTACAAGGAAAACAAAAGTCACATAACTGCTTTTGGAGGAGCATATTCTAATCTTTTGCATGCCTTATCTCTTATCGTTAAGGAGATGAAAATTCCTGCCACATTTTACATAAGGGGCGATGATTATGATGATAACAATCCTACTTTGAGTTTTATCAAAAATAACGGAATAGAAATGATATTTTTATCCCGGACAGAATTTAGAAAAATAAGGGAAAAAGGTTTTTTGGAAAGACAGCAAAAGGATCAGCCTCACTCATATATCATACCTGAAGGTGCATCTAATTTACTTGCAACATATGGTTCGGCAGAAATTTATGATGAGATTATTTCAGAATTAAATGGAGTTCCGGATTATATTGTTATGGACATGGGAACTGGAGGTACTTTTGCCGGACTGCTTTCGAAACTTGATGATAAAACTCAGCTTATAGGAATTCCGGTTCTGAAGGGGGTGAACTGGCCAAAGACCATAAATGAAATATTTAATGGAAATGAGGTTTTATTTAACAAAAAGAACTATGTTATAAATGAGGACTATCATTTCGGAGGTTTTGGTAAGTTTAACAGCGATTTGATATCATTCATTAACAGGTTTAAATTCAGATTTGGTATTGATCTGGATCCATTGTATACAGGTAAACTTGCTTTTGCTGTCAATGATTTGATGGAAAAGGGATATTTCTCTGATAACTCCAAAATTGTTTGGGTACATGGAGGCGGTCTGCAGGGTATCAAGGGTTTTAACAGGCTTAATGATGACATTATATATTAATTGTCAAATTTAGTATATTGAAATGTTTTATATATTAATAAAAGATATATATTTGTAATATTATTTTTAATTTTCAAATTTAATTTATTCAATATTTAATAATTTTTAAAATAATATTGATATGGTAAGGTACATTTTTTTTGGTTTCATTTTTTCTTTATTTTTATTATTCAGTTCATGTCAAAAAGAGCCTGAAGTGATAGACCCTTGTGAAAATGTAGAATGTGCAAATGGAAATTGTATTGAAGGTAATTGCAATTGTGATCCAGGGTGGATGGGAGACGATTGTAAGGTTATGAGATCAACACAATTTAAAGGATTTTGGGAAGGAATAATGAATTGTACGCTTATTACAGACACTATAGGTCTTATCGTGAAAGAAGGAGGTAATCCATTGACAGAATTGAAATTGCAAACTCACAATCTGAAGTATTCATTAGGAATTTTCTCTATTGATTTTGATAATTATATAATGGTAGGAAAAATCGATACATCATTTACAAAGTTCAATATAGTTCCTTTGCCGGTAACTTTAACTATTCCAAATGCAGGAGAATTCAAAATGACTGTAAGTGGAAGTGGGAATATCAAATCAGAATCCGAAATGGATCTGACTTTGAAAATTGATCCTGAAAATCCGATAATTCCAGATATAAATTGTCAGGGAGTTATAAAAAAATAGTGCTATTTAAAGAATACTCTTTTAAGTTAAATTAGGAATGCAAAAAAGAATGAAATTTGGCCTATCTTTTTTTTTATTTTTGGTAACTCTTTTTCAGGGTTATTCACAATTGCAATACAAAACCGGGCAGCTTTATATTTCCCCCATTATTAATATTGGAGCACCTGCAATTATAAACCAGAACAATTTTGGTTTCAGTGAGATGGCATATAACATCAAAGTGGGAGGTCAGGCTGGCTTGCTTTTTGGATATGACAATTATTTAAAAAAGAGTTTCAGGTTCGGTGTTTTGTATGGACAATTCGGGCAGTCATATTCTGATGTTTTGCATGGCTTGCCCCATAAAAAAACTATTACACTTAGTTACATTAACATACCAATAGTATATAAATATGTTTTTGGAGATACGAAGAGATTTGATTTTAAAATTGTATATAAGTACATTTTTGGAGGTTTCCAGCTTGGATATTTATTGGATGCAGGTATTAAGTGGGAAAGAGATGGTAATGAAATTGGATTCTGGGATTTTGTTTCATATCAGGGGATAAATCCGAATCTGGATGAAATAATGAAAATAGGTATTCCGGAAAATGATAAAGAATTTTTTTCTCCTATTGATCTTTCTATGGTTGCAGGGTTTGGGATGCAGTACTTTTTAGGACATAACTGGGCAATTTTTGGTGAATTGACAGGAAATGTTGGATTAAGAGACATTAATAGTCCAACCTGGAGATTCAGGAATAATAAGAGTGCTTACAGTTCCTCACTCAATTTTTTCGGTGGGATAGGATTTGGGATTAATTATTATCCATGATGTAAACTAAGCTAATTTTTTTATGAAATTCTCAATTCAAATTAACATAATTATACTTTTATTGAGTTTATTATCAACTTCAGCATTTTCTCAAAAAAGCGAAATTTCAATTACTAATGAAGATGAAAAAATAATCAATGATATTATTAATAAATACTCCGAAGATAAAAACTTAAGCACCGGAGAACTTGTAATAAAAATAGGTCAATTTTTTTTAGAAACCCCTTATGTCGCTCATACTCTTGAAGAAAATCTGAATGAATACCTGGTTGTTAATCTCAGAGAAATGGATTGCACAACATTTGCTGAATACTGTCTTGCATTAGCCCGGATAATCAAACAAAAAGACCCCAAAGTCAGTAATTTTAATAAGGAACTTTGTAAAATAAGATACAGAAATGGTGTTATTGAAAATTACCCCTCCAGGCTTCATTATTTTAGTGACTGGATATACGATAATGATAAAAAAAAGATCATAAAAAACATCACTATAGGTGAGCCTTTTAAGCTTAAAGTAAATTTTATGTCAGAGCATCCCAAAAGTTATCTTGCCCTGAAATTAAATCCAGGATTTATTGAACAGATAAAACAACAGGAGAAAGCTATTTCGAAAAGAGATTTCAGATATATTCCTAAAGCTAAATTGCATTTAAGTGAAAAGAAGATTAAAAATGGTGACATAATCGGAATCACTACAAGCATTAATGGTATGGATATAATGCATGTAGTTATTGCAATCTGGCAAAAAGGGAAGTTGCATATATTGCACGCCAGTCAAAGTCATGAAAAAGTCCTTATCTCTGAAGAAACACTAGAAGAATACCTTGCTAATAGAAATAAGGCAACCGGTATTATGGTTGCAAGACCGAGATAATTACAAATAGTTTATAAAAATGAATATTGACGTTTCAAAATTAGAAATCAATAAAGTCATTCCAGAGGATATTCCTGAGCTGATAAGGTATCGAATTGAATATCTGACAGAAATGCAGGGTGCCCGTAATGAAGTCTATTTGAATAAACTGGAATCGGAGATGACAGGTTTTTTTAAAAGAAGTATATCTGATGGTAGTTTTTTTGGATTGGTTGCAACTATTGAGAGTAAAATCATTGCATATGGAGGGATGGTGATCAGGCACATTCCCGGAGACTTCAACAATAGTGTATACTGCGAAGCAGATATTCTGAATATGTATACAATCCCAACTGCACGTAAAAGAGGAATATCAAGACAAATACTTCTTAGGCTTATAAAGGAAGCAAAATCTATTGGAATAACCAAACTTTGTCTACACACATCGGTTGATGGTGAAAACCTTTACAGGTCAGCAGGATTTAGCGATCCTTCATACCCATATCTTGAATTGCCGCTGATATGATAAAATATTGAAAACTATTATTTTACTACTTCTGGCTTTAATATGTTGAATGTGAATTTATTATCACTGGTACCGACTTTAATAATATCACCTGCTGTCAGTTTATCTCCAAGTATCATTTTAGCAATCTCATCAGTAATTTCCTGTTGAATAAGTCTTTTCAGAGGACGTGCACCATATACCGGGTCATAACCATTTTCGGCAATCAGATTGAGAGCTTCATCACTGATATCCAGTTGCAATCCCTGGTTTTCAAGCATAGTCTTCAATTCCTTTATTTGTAGTAATGCAACTTTTTTGATCTGTTCCTTATCCAGAGGCAGGAACATCACTTTTTCATCAATTCTGTTAAGGAATTCCGGGCTCATGAAATTGGTAAGCATTCCGAAAATCTCCTTTTTGGTATCGGCGATCAGCATTTGCCTTTCCTCATCGGAATCGAGCATCTGCAGTTCGGAGAAATTTTCAAGAATTACATCTGAAGCTATATTTGAGGTCATGATTATAATTGTATTTTTAAAATTCACAACCCTGCCTTTATTGTCTGTTAATCTTCCATCATCAAGGACTTGAAGGAGAATATTATAAACATCCTTATGAGCTTTTTCTATCTCATCGAGAAGAACAATTGAATATGGTTTTGTTCTGACTGCTTCAGTAAGTTGACCTCCTTCATCATAACCAACATAGCCCGGAGGAGCTCCTACCAGTCTGGAAACCGTATGGCTTTCCTGATACTCACTCATATCGATCCTGATCATGTTTTTGTCGCTGTCGAAAAGTAATTCTGCAAGCTGCTTTGCAAGGTAGGTTTTACCGACACCAGTAGGTCCTAAAAACAGAAATGAGCCTATGGGTTTATTCTGATCCTGCAGGGCCGCCCGGCTTCTTCTGATAGCATTTGATACTGCCTCTATGGCTTCGTCCTGTCCTATCACTTTTGATGACAATTCTTCCTCAAGTCCTAGTAGTTTCGCTTTTTCGCTTTTTTGCATTTTAGAAACAGGGATACCTGTCCATTTTGATACGATATCTGCTATGTCAAAAGGTGATACAATTTCTCTTACAAACCGTTCTTCTTCTGGAATTTCATGAAGCTTATCTTCAGAAGCCTTTAAGAGATTTTGTTGTTTCGGGAGGTCGTCATATCTTATTTTTGCTACTTTTTCATAATTTCCTTCTCTTTCCGCTTTCTCTGCAATGATCATCAGATCATCTATCTCCTTTTTTATGATTTGAATATTTTCAACTATTTCCTTTTCATATTTCCATTTAGACACTATAGTATTCATGTCTTCTTTTAGCTTAGCTATTTTTTCTTCTATCAGTTTTAGATTGCCACTGTCTTTTTCTCTTTTTATCATTTCCCTCTCGATCTCAAGCTGTCTGAGCTTTCTGTTAAGTTCATCTATTTCTTCCGGTACAGAATCCAGTTCAAGTCTGAGTTTTGCTGCAGATTCATCTATCAGGTCAATAGCTTTGTCAGGCAATTTTCTCTCTGTTATATATCGGTGCGACAATTCAGTAGCTGCAATAAGGGCATCATCAAGAATTTTGACCTTGTGATATACTTCATATTTTTCTTTAATTCCCCTAAGGATAGAAATTGTATCTTCAGGACTTGGTTCATCAATATAAACAGTCTGAAAACGACGTACAAGAGCTTTGTCATTTTCAAAATATTTCTGATATTCTTCGGATGTTGTAGCTCCGATTGTGTGCATTTCTCCGCGTGCAAGTGCAGGTTTCAGAATGTTGGCAGCATCAATTGCACCACCTCCACCACCAGCTCCGACAAGAGTATGAATTTCATCAATAAACAGGATGATCTGACCATCAGATTGCTTTACTTCGGTGATGACTGCTTTAAGCCTTTCTTCAAATTCACCTTTATATTTTGCACCTGCAATAACGGCTGCCATATCAAGAGAAAATATCCTTTTTCGTTTCAGGTTTTCAGGCACATCACCTTTTACAATTCTCCACGCTATTCCTTCAACAATTGCTGTTTTCCCCACACCGGCATCTCCTAGCAGTATCGGATTGTTTTTCTTTCTTCTTGACAAGATCTGCAGTATCCTTCTAATTTCATCATCACGACCTATGATAGGATCCAGTTTGCCGTTTTCAGCCGCATCATTCAGGTCAACTGCATATTTTTTCAGAGCGTTATATTGATTATCAGTGCTTTGGTCATTTATGGTTTTTCCTTTCCTCAATTCTGCAATTGCTTTTTTGAGTGAATCAGCAGTAAGCCCCAATTCTTTAAGAATTCTGCCCCCCTTATCATTTCCGTTAAGTATGGCTAAGAAAATAATTTCAAGTGAAATAAAATCATCTCCAAATTCTTTCATTAATGTTTTAGCTGTTGACAATGCTTTGTTGGCATCATTTGTAAGATACTGTTTTTCAGTACCTTCTACCTTAGGATATCTGGTTATTTCTGCATTTATTTTATCCTTTAGAATCTGGAAACTGACTCCTGTTTTCTGCAGAAGGAATTTAAAGAGATCTTCATCAGTCTCATACATCCCTTTTATAAGATGAGGAGTATCAACAGTCTGCTGATCATATCCTGCAGCTATTTGCTGGGCTTTCGCTATTGCTTCTTGCGATTTTATTGTAAAATTGTCGTATGTCATATTATGTAGATAAAAGATAAAAGTTAAAATTGTATAGTCTTAGCAATCAAAAGCTAAAAATCATCAATTTATTCGATAAAATACAATTAATAATGATCAAAAATCAAACCAATGAAATAATTAATTTTGATTATGACAAAATGGCACTAATTTAAATTACCTTTTAGAGTGAAGTTGTAATAAACCTGATGTAATGGCCGCAAGTAATGATTATTGCCAAATCAGTATTTAAAAAAAATCTTATTTTCATTTCCTTCTAATCTTAGATTAATTACACACAGAAGCGATCAGGGCAAAAACTTATATTGCTTAGTTTTTTTCTGCATTTCATTCCTGTCGGCTTAGATTAGGCATGTGGCAAACTGAGAGAAAATGCTATTAATTATTGGGTATACCTGGTTTCCCGAGTAATATTCATACTATTGATGCGTGCATGTTTAGGATCATTGAGATGAAAAGTTTCCTATAATACTAATAGTCAAATACTTATATTATTAATTGATCGATAAGATTAAACTTACAATTTTTTTAACATAAGTTTAACTCTTTGATCTGCTGTATTGTTCTATTTTTTCATTTAGCCAATGTATATTTGTGTTATTATAAATAAAAATCTTTTAGCATGAAAATTATAAAAATATTCTTTATCCTGATTGTTTATTTTTCGGTGCTGATTAATATTTCATCTCAATCCGATACTATAGAATTGAAAAAATTTACTGCTATCGATACTTTTAATTTGAAGAATTATGTTTTACCCGATTTGAAATACAAGTCACTGGGTTTTGGATTTGACTTAAATACCAATTCAAATGATGCCAATTCTGATTATAACACCGGATCAACCATTGAAAAAGATAATTTTTCCAGTTTTAATTTTAAATCACACTTAAGCCTTAACCGTTATCATTATATCAATTCCTCCAAAAAACAGAGTTCCGGCAGGGATCAATTTAATTTCAATGTTGGCTATAATAAAGTTAAAGCATGGGATTCTATCGATTCAGACATTGAATGGACATTAGGGCCAAATTTTTATTCGGAAAGGTCATATAAATATTTCAATTCGAAAAACTATTTTCTTGAATTGACATCCGATCTCTCCGGCATGTTTGGAGGATATACATTACTGTTTGATTTTCCTATATTATTGGGAGAGGGATACCAAATATACAGCGGCAATAAAAATTCTTATAATCTTAGTTTCAGACCCGGAATTGGTATTGGAAAAGGCAGGATTGAAGATGTAACCGATGCCTGGCATACAATAAGGATATTAAAAGATCTGGAGAGAGAAAAACTATTGACCGATGTACCAGATCCCGGTCAGATTTTATCAATTGCCAAAAGAATTTCAGAAATTAAAAATGATAGAATATTTGACAGCAGGATGAGGAGGAAAGAGAATCTTAAAAGGCTTGATGAAGCATTATTTAACACTGGTTTAATAAGGCAAAGAAACATTGACTATTATAAATCATTGTTTGATATGTGGTCATACGGTATAGATTTCAGAAGATTGTCAAACAGGGACATATCATTAAATTTTGCTCCCTTAATTTCTGTTTGGAATGATGATTATATAGAAAACAACTATAATGGTTTGACTTCAGGCTTTCGCGCTGGATTATCCTATAACAGTTATAATCCTTTAAATATGTTCTGGCAATTCGATTTTAATGCAACTCTGGATTTTAATTATATCTATGATAAGCAATTCTTATTTAATTACAATTCAGCACAAAAAAGTGGATTCCTGACACCTTCAATTAATGCACGACTGATAAATTTTATCAGCTCAAGAGCATATTTTTCGACTTCATTTAATGGCCAGTTCAATTATCTGATTTATCAGGGATCATACAAAGCAGATACACATTCTTTCAGAATAAATTTCAGGAATAATTTTGTATATTATTTAAGTCCGTCAACAAGCTTAAATGTCAGTCTGGATTTTGGCTGGTATTTTGACAAGTATGATTCTGATTTATATTTTAAAAATAATGGATTTGGGCATACCTTTAACATAGGTTTTAATCACTATTTCTATTGATTACCTAGGCCATAATTTATGTGATTGCAGGATGAAAAAATCAAATGAAAAAATATTCTAATCTTAAAATGATATGAGTATTTTCTGCCGAACTTTGTGATTGTCTATATTTTTTACTACCACAGAAATGTTGGACTAGCAAAAAAAATAAAAAATATTTTTATCAATGCGTAAAAATATTTTTAAACAACACTTACAAAATCAATCACTTGCAACTCCCAAATCCTCTTCCACTACCAGTCTGAAACCATTGCCATGAATATTGTCAATCTTGATGTTTTCATCCATTTCAAGGTATTTTCGGAGTTTCGTAATAAAGACATCCATACTTCTGGCAGTGAAATAGTCATTTTTTTTCCAAATCTGTTTCAGAGTAAGTTCTCTTGGCAGTACTTTGTTCTGATGGACACATAGGAGTTTTAATAATTCTGCTTCTTTAGGTGATAGTTTTTGTTTTAAAAGCTTGTTATTTTCATCTTTGATGCTGAGTATTCGCAGAGGGAAATCAAAATGGTATTTTCCTATTTTGAATTCAGTAGCTTCTTTTTCAATATTTTCACTTTCACTTCTTTTTAGTACTGCTTTGATACGATAAAGTAATTCTTCAGAGTTGAAAGGCTTTGTTATATAGTCATCTGCACCAATTTTAAATCCTTCGATTATATCTTCTTTCAATGATCTGGCTGTCAGGAAGATAATAGGTATAGCGGTATCATCTTTTCTGATTTCTCTTGCCAGATGAAAACCGTCCATGCCTGGCATCATAACATCAAAAATACAGATATTGTATTTTTTGTTTTTGAAATGCTCCAAAGCCTTTATTCCGCTTTGTGCAAGGTCAGTAACATATCCGTTAAGTTCAAGATACGATTTTAGAACATCTCCGAAATTCTGATCATCTTCTGCCAGTAGGATTTTTAAACTCATTTTAACTTTTTTTAATAAGACTATTTTGGATCAATTAAGTCACAATTTAGGGAAATAAATTTTAAATTCAGTGCCCTTATTTTTTAAACTTTTAACAAATATTTTTCCCTTGTGAGCTTCCACAAAGGTTCTTACATAGGCTAAGCCTAAACCAAATCCTTTGATATTATGAACATTGCCGGTAGAAACCCGGTAAAACTTATCGAATATAAATTTAATATCTTGTTTTGGAATACCTATTCCATTGTCAGAAATACTTATTTCAATCCCATTATCGGCATTTTGAGTTTTTATTGCAATTTTAGGTTCTGTTAATGAATATTTGATTGCATTATCTATCAGATTGTTGAAAATATTGATAAGGTGAATTTCATCTGCGTTTATTTCCGGATCATCTGCTTTGAAATCTGTTTTAAGTTCACCTTTCTTTTTTTCAAGTTTCAATGCTAGATGGTCACAACTTCTTTCGATAATATCATGAACATTCACCATTGCCATATTAAGTTGTATCCTGTGCTTGTCAAGTTTTGCGATGTTAAGGATTTGTTCAACCTGATTCAAGAGTCTTGAATTTTCCTCCTGTATTATGTTTGCAAATTTTATTATTTTGTTTTTATCGGATATTATTGCTGGATTCAGAATTGCATCAGTAGCAATAGAAATCGTTGCAATAGGTGTTTTAAATTCATGAGTCATATTATTGACAAAATCAGTCTTCATCTGAGATATCTTTTTTTGTTTTAAAATAATATAAATTGTGTAACTGAAAGCAAATAGGATTAGCAAAGTAAATATCATATTCATCAGCATTGTCGGCAATATATTTGACCATATCCATTCGGCTTTATTTTTAAAGAGAAGTTTTAAGCTACCTGGAGATTTGAATTCTGTTGTTAATAATTGAATCTGGTATTTTGAATTGTAAATATTTGAATTGCTGATATTGGTTTTTGAAACTTTTTCATTTTTGGAAGGACTAACAAAATGATCATTGATAATTATAAAATCTTCATATTTTTTTGAAAAAATACCATAATTATAATCAAGTTTTATACCCTGACTTTTCAAAGAACTTTTGATGAATTCGTTTATCAGTTTAGGATCAAGATTTTCAAGATATATTTCAGGATTCAAACTAAAAGTCAGACTACGGGTATCACTGAGTATCTGAGATTTCCTCCACTGAGAGGAATCTGATTTTAATTTATTGATATAATTCTCAGTCTCCTTTATTAACAGGTCTTTAGTAATATCCTGAACCAGCGTTTGGTTTTTTATGTTTTCATCAATCTGTTTTTTTACTTCGTTCAAAGCCCTGAAAACTTTTGCATCAAAATTCTTTTCATCCAGGGAAATAGACCATTTTATCCAATATATCTGACTTAGTGCAACACCAACTAAAGCAATGCTCATGATAATAATTATAGACCATATTTTCCATCTTTCCATTTTAAGAAAGTATTTATAATTACAAAGTTAGTATAAGAATTTTATTCTTACTAAATCAATGATCAATTATCAGAATTAAAACGAATAATTTCAAATCCTGGTAAAAAATTATTCAGATTTAAGCTGAAACTAAGATAATAATTTGTCAATATTAAATTAATGTTAAATTTGCGACTTTTTTAAACATAGATTTTCCAAAGTTAATTACTTATTGCAGAAATGGATATAAATAAAATAATAACAGAATTAAGGAATTCTGGTTTATCTACATCAGAGAAAATTTTCTGGAACTGCACTCCTGAAGAGCTTATTGAACTTAGTGTTCTGGAAGGGGAGGGGACACTTACAAATACAGGTGCATTAAATATCAAAACAGGGAAATTCACAGGCAGGTCTCCTAAGGACAGATATATTGTCAGGGATAGTATAACCGAGAATTCAGTTTTTTGGGGAGGCGTCAATATTCCTGTTGAACCTTCGGTTTTTTCTGATATTTTCATAGAGCTTCGGGATTTCATCAAAAATAAAAACTTATATATCCATGATGGTTTTGTAGGTTCTGATACTAATTTCAGGAAATCAGTAAGAGTTATCAGCCAGTTGCCCTGGAGTGCTTTATTTGCATATAATATGTTCATACGGCCAAACCGGGAACAATTGTTCCACTTTTTCCCTGACTGGACTGTAATATCTGTTCCTGATTTTATTGTTGATCCCGGGAAATACGGTTTAAGACAAGGTAACTTTTCGATAATTAATTTTACTGAAAAAATGATTATTATCGGTGGTTCAGGATATACTGGTGAGATTAAAAAAGGTATTTTCTCAGTTATGAATTTTATTTTGCCGGTAGAAGAAGAAGTTTTCCCAATGCATTGCTCTGCAAATGATTCAAAAGAAGGAGGAGATGTTGCGATATTTTTTGGATTATCAGGTACAGGTAAAACCACATTATCGGCTGATCCCACTAGAATACTGATTGGAGATGATGAACACGGATGGTCAGAAAAGGGAGTGTTTAATTTTGAAGGAGGATGTTATGCAAAAGTAATAGATCTGGATGAGAAAGATGAACCAGACATATTTCATGCTATCAGACACGGAGCACTCCTTGAGAATGTAGTTTTTCATCAAAATACCAGAATACCTGATTTTACAGACGATTCAATAACTCAAAATACAAGGGTTTCATATCCACTGTATTACATCAATAATGCCAGATTTATTTCGAAAGGGGACCATCCAAAAAACATCTTTTTTTTAACTGCCGATGCATTTGGTGTTTTGCCTCCAATTTCTAAACTAAATAAATTGCAGGCAGAATATTTTTTCATGAATGGATACACTTCCAAAATTGCAGGAACTGAGGTAGGAATAGTTGATCCTAAAGTTGCATTTTCAACCTGTTTCGGTGAACCTTTCATGCCTTTACATCCAATTGTTTATGCGGATATGCTGGGAAAAAAAATGGAAAAGCACAATACTAAAGTCTGGCTTGTAAATACAGGTTGGATAAAAGGCCCTTTTGGAATCGGACACAGGATTCCGCTGAAATATACACGTGCATTGATACATGATGTACTGGATGGCAAAATGGATGACATAGAATTCAGAAATGACAATGCTTTTAATTTTGCAATACCAGTGAGTTGTCCGGGAGTTCCGTCCGAAATACTAAATCCTAAAGATTGCTGGACAAATAAAGATGACTATGATAAAAATGCAAAAAAGCTGGTGAGCGCTTTTATTGAAAATTTTAATAAATACAAAGAAATGGTCAGTGTGGATCTTCTGGCTGTATTTCCACAGACGGACTAAAATTTGGCATGAATCAAAAGGGTTAAAATCAATAAAAAAATTTAAAATATGTTTTAAAAACATCATACTGGTTGATATTTAACTTATAAATTCACTAAAATTCATTCACAAACTTCATTGTTATTGCAAATCTAAAAGAAATTGGAGGCACATTTCAAAAGCCTAAAGAAAAAAACGAACTATTTTTTTATATTATAAAATTTTATAATATCTTTGCATTGCCAATTAAGTAAACATTCCTTTTTCATACTTTTTCTTTATAAAAATATCTATAATGAACAGATTTGTTGTTATTGTCATATTTATATATACAACTTCTGTAGTTTGTGCGCAGAAATCAGAATTTGGTTTAGGATTTGGTGTTTGCACTTATTATGGGGATTTAGGAAGGGATAACATTAAAAATTTGCATCCAGCTTTCCAGGCTTTTTATGGCTTTCAGTTTAATAAGTATTTGAATACAAGATTATCAATCGGACAAAGCCATGTCTCTGGCAATGACAGTTATTCAAATGATATAAGTCAGAAAGAACGAAATCTAAGTTTCAGTTCTAAAATTAGTGAATTGTCCGGAGTGCTTGAACTTAATATTATTGGAATTGATAATAGAGTGAATCCTTATTTCTATGGGGGATTAAATCTGTTTCACTTTAATCCTAAAACTCTTTTTGAAGGCGAATGGATTTATTTAAGGGATTTGGGGACAGAAGGTCAGGGATCAGTTCAGCATCTTGATAAATTGAAATACAAACTGATAGAAACTAGTATTGTATTCGGAGCTGGTATTAAAATACCGGTTAGCAAAACATTAATAGTGTCATTGGAGTTGGGATGGCGAAGAACTAATACTGACTACCTTGATGATGTTGGGGGTGAATATATCAATTATAGCGAACTAACAAGATCAAACGGAAAAATGGCAGCAATTTTGTCAGACCGGACCCCTGAATACTTAAGCCTTGATCATAATCTTGACAGGGCTACCGGTTCTCAGAGAGGAGGAAATAAAGTCAGGGATTACTACGTTATGTCATTCATAAATATGACCTATGATATTCATGGTGGCTATCCGGTTAAAACCCGAAAAAATGTGAAATGTCCAAAATTCTGATTGATAAAGCAAAGGATATTTTAAAACAATTCTGGGGTTTTGATTCTTTTTATCAGGATCAGGAACAGATCATCACAGCTATTTTGAAAGGTGAAAACACTATCTCTCTGGTTCCTACAGGGGGAGGAAAATCACTTTGTTTTCAAATACCTGCCTTGATTAAAGATGGAACATGCCTAGTCATTTCACCACTAATTGCTCTAATTGAAGACCAGATAAGCAGATTAAAATCTCTGAATATTCCTGCTGAAGGAGTTCATTCCGGCCAGGACCCAAAAGTTCAAAATGAAATCTTGTATAATTTTACTTCCGGCCATCTTAAAATGTTGTATATAAGTCCGGAAAGGCTACAAACTGAAACTTTCAGATCTTTTATAAATGAAGCTAAGATAAGTTTTATTGCTATCGATGAGGCGCATTGCATTTCACAATGGGGATATGATTTCAGGCCTGAGTACAGAAAAATTAGCAACATTAGGGAGATTTTTCCTGATATTCAGATGTGTGCTTTCACTGCCACTGCAAATATCAGGACATTGCAGGATATTAAATCCTACCTCGGTTTAGGGGCATATTCATTATTCAGAAGCAGTTTTCTAAAACAAAATATTAGATTTGGAATTATTCATAGCGAGAGCAAACTAAAAATCCTCTCACTTTTGATAAAAGAATTTCAGGGATCCGGGATCATTTATATGAGAAGCCGTAACGGAACGGAAATTTTGAGCAATAAACTGAACAGCCTGGGATACAATACTATGTTTTATCATGCAGGAATGACCACTGAAGATCGAAAATATGTTCAGGATAAATGGCTGCTCAATGAAACAAGGATAATTGTAAGTACTACAGCTTTTGGTATGGGTATAGATAAACCGGATGTTAGGTTTGTGATCCATTATGATCTGCCAACGAGTATGGAAGAATTTTACCAGGAAGCAGGAAGAGCAGGAAGAGACGGAAAAATGTCAGATTCAGTGATCATTTATCACAATAAAGATATTCTTAATATGAAACTTAGGGATATTGACAGTTTTCCCGACATTAAAAATATCAATACAACATACCATAATCTGATCAGATTTTCCAATGTCAATTTTAGAGATCAAAATGAAATAAAACTTAGTTTTGATCTGGCAAATTTTGTTAACAAAAATAGATTACCAAAGTTGATAACTGTCAGATCTATCACCGAACTTGAAAGATATGGTTTTATTGCGTTTAATATCAATCCAAAACATAGTCAAAGTAAATTGAAAATTAATTTAAATGACTATGAAATAGATTCACTCAGGTCAACAGATGAAATAAAATTTAGTATACTAAAGACGATTATTTTTAATACCAACAACATCTTTGCAATAAAAAAACCCATATCTGAAAATGAGATCTCAGTACAGACCGGCTATGATTTTTCTTCAATAAAAAAGCATTTGAATGAAATGGCCGATTCGGGTTTGATTGCTTATGAACCCGGTAATCAGAACATACAACTTATATTTAAAAATCACGAAGATATTCATATTGATCACAATGAACTAGAATTTCGAAAAAAAAGACTGATCAGGAATTTTAATACTATCAAATCCTATCTTGAATTTAAATCGTGCAGGCAAAAGTATGTTTTAAAATATTTTGATGAAAAATTGAAAAAGAAATGCGGAATTTGCGATATTTGTCTGAATTCAAAAGAAGAAAACTATACTCAGCATGAATTAAAATATTATTCTGAAAGAATTGAAAATATGTTATCAACAGGATGGGCGGAAATGGAAGATCTTATATATTTTGGTACATATCTGAAAAGACATAAAAATAAGCAGATGCTCAAGAATTTCTTAAAAAAGGGAAATTTTCAGATATTGGGCAATAAGATTTTAAAGGAAGAACAAGGATGAATGCCAATACTACAAAAATAATATGCACTGTATCCAATGACCTTAATACTGACAGGAGAATGAAGCGTATTTGTTCTGCACTTACAGAATTTGGAGCAGATGTAACTTTAATCGGAGTTCAGAGAGGATATTCTTCGGATCTTAAAACGAGAACTTATGCTCAAAAAAGATTGAAACTTATATTTAAACAGGGATTCCTTTTTTATGCAGAACTTAATATAAGGTTATTCTTCTATCTTCTGGTTGAAAAATTTGATGTGATAAATTCAGTTGATACTGATACTGTCTTAGCTAGTCTTCTTGTTTCAAAGCTTAGAAGAAAAAAGATAGTGTTTGATGCCCATGAATTTTTTACAGGAGTACCGGAGTTAAATGGGCAATCATTTAAAAAATTGTTATGGAAGATAACAGAGAGAGTCACATTGCCATTTATCAGTGTTAATTATACTGTTTCTGACAGTCTCAAGTATTTATATGAATCTCAGACCAGGCAAAAGTATGAAGTGATTAGAAATGTTCCTGCTTTAACAGACTTTAGAGAGATAAGTTATACAAAGACTGATGAAAAGATTAAGATATGCTATGTTGGTGCCCTTAATGTGGGAAGAGGTCTTGAAAATGCAATCAGGGCAATGAAATTGCTGTCCGATGAATTTAAACTGATCCTGATTGGAGGAGGTGACCTTGAATCTGAGTTGAGAAGAATGGTTACCGAGATGAAATTGAATGATAGAATTGAAATAACGGGCTGGACAAGCCCGGAAAGTATTCCGGAACTTTTAAAAGGCGGACATATTGGTTTAAATCTTCTTGACAGTGATTCCGAAAGTTACAGGGTTTCACTTGCAAATAAGGTATTTGACTATTTGCATATGGGAATACCCTGTCTGACCATGAATTTTGAGGAATATCAAAAACTTAATGAAGAATTCAATTGTTTTGTTTTATTGGATAGTATAGGTCCTGAAAGCATAGTTAGTGGAATATTAAGAATAATTAATGATACTTCAAGCTATCACCGATTAAGTGAAAATTCCTTAAAAGCAGCAAAAAAACTGAATTGGGAAACCGAAAAAGTCAAGCTTAAAACTATATACTTTAATAATTAGTACTTTCAGAGTTTTTTCTGAATTCAAACAATATTTTTTATGTCAAAACCTCTTATATTTATTTCAAATGATGATGGTATCTGGGCACCGGGGATAAGTGCTTTAGTGGAAGTTTCTAAAAATTTTGGTGAAGTTGTTGTAGTCGCTCCTGACAAACCACAATCAGGGCAGGGGCATGCAGTCACTATAAAGGAACCTTTGAGATTGACCCGAGTTCAGGCTTTTGATGGAGTTGAATCCTGGGAATGTACAGGCACACCTGCTGACAGTGTAAAACTGGCAAAGGACAAAATTCTCAGAGGCAGGAAAGTAGACCTTGTATTGTCAGGTATAAATCATGGCAATAATGCATCTATCAATATTATTTATTCAGGTACAATGTCCGCTGCGATGGAAGGTGCTCTTGAAGGATTTAATTCAATAGGTTTTTCTCTCGATGATTTTTCACATAATGCCGATTTTTCAGCGGCAAAAGTATATGCAGGTAAGATCATTGAAATGTCTCTGACAAATAAGTTTAAGACACCTTTTCTTTTGAATGTTAATTTCCCAAGGCTAAAAACAGAGGATATAAAAGGTATTAAGGTATGCAGACAAGCCAAGGGTAAATGGGTTGAGGAATTCATGGATGCAGTAGACCCTAGAGGTGTACCTTATTACTGGATGACAGGCAAATTTGAAAATCTTGAGCCAGAGGCTGTTGATACTGATTTATGGGCTATTAAAAACGGATATGTTTCGATTGTGCCTTCGTGCTTTGATCTGACAAAGCATTCCATTATCAAAGATTTAAATTTTTTTACAAATGAATGATTTTAAAACAAGCATCTGGTTTGGAATAATAATTGGTATTTGTATTCCCATCTTAGGTGCTGCCATCACAAAAATGATTTTTGAACAGCTCGCAGGTGCTGGTATAATACCAACAAATTCCGGAGTTTTCTTCGTTAATCAGGAACGTACGATCTGGGTTATAGGCATCATATTCAATCTGATTCCATTTCAGTATTTTAAAGCAAAGAAATCTGAAAATGTGATGAAAGGTATTTTGTATATGACAATCTTAGCAGTTGCAATCTGGTTGATATACTATTTCAGAACAATCTTTTAGTGAAGAGAAAGTTTTATATAATTGCCGGAGAAGCATCGGGAGATATGTACGGTTCATCCCTTGTTGAATCAATGTTAAAAATCGATCCGGATATAAGATTTAAAGGATTTGGAGGTGAAAAAATGAAAAAATCCGGTGTTGATATAAGTGTCGGTATTGATAAATTGGCAATAATGGGTTTTCTGGAAGTACTTATGAATTTAAGGAGAATTCTATCTTATTTCAGAAAGGCAAAATCCGAAATTCTCCAATTTCAGCCTGATGCTTTAATACTTATTGATTATCCTGGATTTAACATGAGAATGGCTGAATGGGCAAAAAAGCGAGGACTTAAGGTTTATTATTATATTGCGCCTATGGTTTGGGCATGGGGAAAGAAAAGGATACCGAAGATTAAAGCATATATTGATAAATTGTTTGTGATTCTTCCTTTTGAAAAGGAATTTTTTAAAACTCACGGGATTGATGCTGTTTATGTTGGAAATCCATTGCTTGAGGAGATAAGCAAATTCAGGTCAGATCCTGTTTTTTTTGATAAATACAACATACCAACCGGAAGCGTTAAAGTGGCATTTTTCCCTGGAAGCAGAGTTGCTGAGTTAAAAAGTAATATCGATCCAGTCCTGCCAGTAATTGAAAAAAGTAAAGATAAGATTTTTCTTGTAGCTGCCAGATCAGATATTAAAAGCAAATTACTAACGAGAATATCACATCTTGATAATGTAAGAATTATATATGATCAAAATTATGATATACTTAATGTTGCCGATGCTGGCATTATCAAATCAGGCACCGCTTCACTTGAAGCAGTAATTTTTAAACTACCACATGTTGTAATTTATAAAATAAGTTACATAAGCCATTTGATTATCAAAAAGGTTGTAACAGGCATTAAGTTTGCATCACTTATAAATATTATCCTTGGCAAGGAAGTTGTCACTGAACTTTTGCAGGAACAGATAAGCCCACAAAATGTTGATAAGGAGCTTTGTAGAGTTCTTACTCCTTCAATAAGAGATGAAATGATAAATGAATTTGAAAAATGTAAACTCGCTATAAAAATTGAGAAATTTCCCTCTGAGTTGGTTGCGGAATACATTATGGGGTATTAAGTCTAAAATGTTATAGAGGAAATTTACACATTAAAATTGTTTTTATCGGCAATTGAATTCAACTGTAATACTTATAAGAATTGTTATCCAAAGCCAATAAAATCAATAAATATATTTCAAAACTATATTAATATTCCTAATAAACGCTCATTTTACGTGACAGAAAACTTTTCCTTTTGATTATTTATCCAAATATAGAATAGTTTGTTATTTTTGCGGGCTAAATAAAATTTAATATATGGCAACAACCGCAGATATAAGAAATGGATTGTGTATCAACTATAATGATGACATATGGGTAGTATCTAAGTTTCAACATGTAAAGCCCGGAAAAGGAGGTGCTTTTGTAAGAACAAAAATTAAAAACATAACGACAGGAAGGGTTATAGATGTTACTTTTCAGGCTGGTCACCGCATAGACGATGTAAGAGTGGAAAGAAGAAAATATCAGTTTTTGTATAAAGATGATTCAGGATTTCATTTTATGAATACCGAAACCTATGAGCAAGTCTCTATCAAGGAAGAAATGCTTGAAAGACCTGAATTCCTCAAGGAAGGAGAATCAGTCGAAATACTATTTCATGCAGAAAATGAAATACCTCTTACCGCTGAAATGCCTCAGCATATTGTTCTTCAGATTACATATACAGAACCCGGTGTTAAGGGCGATACTGCTACAAATGCCACAAAACCTGCAACTGTTGAAACAGGGGCAACCATAAGGGTACCATTATTCATAAATGAAGGAGACAAGGTAAAAATACTTACAGAAACAGGAGAATATCTCGAACGAGTAAAATAAATATGCATTTTATACAGCTTCATTAAAAAAATAATTCAAAATGGATTACAGGGAAATACAAAACTTAATCAAATTGGCAGGCAGTTCCAATATTTCTGAATTGAAATTAAAAAACGGAGATTTCAAACTTACGATCAGAACAAAAGATTATCATAAATTTTCTTATTCAGCTGCTCCGCAACCCACATCATTTAATGTTTCGGGCCCTGTGCAGTCAGCTTCTTCATTTGAAGCTTACAATGGCCAGACTAATGACATACCATCCGATGAAAATTTGATACAAAAGATTCAGCCTGAACCAAAAACAGGGTTTATTGAAATCAAGTCACCAATAGTAGGTACTTTTTACAGGTCTGCTGGTCCTGATAAGGAAGCTTATGTAAAAATTGGTGACCATGTGAATGTGAAATCAGTGGTCTGTATAGTCGAAGCAATGAAGCTGTTCAATGAAATTGAATCTGATGTCAGTGGGAAAATTGTAGACGTTTTGGTTGAAGATGGCTCTCCTGTTGAGTACGACCAGGTACTGTTTTTAATTGATCCCAAAGGCTGATAAGAACATTTTTTTTGGTTTTGTATTGAAAATTAAATAACATAAGCATTATGTTCAATAAAATTCTTATTGCCAACCGGGGAGAAATTGCGTTGAGAATAATACGCACCTGTAAAGAGATAGGCATTAAAACAGTTGCTATATATTCTACTGCAGATAAAGACAGTCTCCATGTAAGGTTTGCCGATGAAGCAGTTTGTATAGGTCCACCGAGCCCCGCAAAATCATATCTTGACCCTATCAGAATCATGGCAGCTGCAGAAATTACAAATGCTGATGCAATCCATCCCGGCTATGGTTTTCTTGCCGAGAACGCTGATTTCGCTGAAATATGCAGACAGCATGGAATAAAATTTATTGGGCCAACGCCTGAGATGATAAGAAAAATGGGGGATAAGATAACTGCCAAAGAAACTATGATAAAAGCAGGAGTACCTGTTGTTCCAGGGTCTGAGGGATTGTTGAAAGTTCTTGATAAAGGTTTAAAAAAAGCTTCGGAAATTGGTTATCCGATAATTTTAAAAGCTACCGCAGGTGGAGGAGGCAGGGGTATGCGAATAGTCAGAAAGCCTGAAGATTTTGAAGAGCAGTGGAATCTCGCTAAAAATGAAGCCAGAGTTTCTTTTGGCAATGATGGTATTTATATTGAAAAATATATCGAGAATCCACGTCATATTGAAATACAGATCGTGGGTGATCAGTATGGAAATGTTGCTCATCTTTCAGAAAGAGATTGTTCAATACAAAGAAGACACCAAAAACTCGTTGAAGAAAGTCCATCTCCATTAATGACAAAGGAATTGAGAAAATCGATGGGTGATGCAGCCATAAAGGCCGGAAAATCAATAAAGTATGAGGGTTTAGGTACAGTAGAGTTTTTGGTTGATAAGCATAAGAATTTTTATTTTATGGAAATGAATACCAGAATTCAGGTTGAACATACTGTTACAGAAGAAGTTATTGAATTTGATCTGGTTAAAGAGCAGATTAAAATAGCTGCAGGCATTCCGATTTCAGGAAAAAGCTATATTCCTAAAATGCATGCCATAGAATGCAGGATAAATGCTGAAAATCCCTATAAAAATTTTTCACCCAGTCCTGGACTTATAACAGCATATCATTCTGCCAGTGGTCAGGGAGTTAGGGTTGATTCTCATGCCTATGCAGGTTATGTAATACCTCAATATTATGATTCAATGATTGCAAAACTCATTTGCAAGGCAAGAACCAGAGAAGAAGCTATTAAAAAGATGAAAAGAGCACTTGAAGAATACATTATTGAAGGAGTTAAAACGACAATTCCTTTTCATTTAAAACTTATGGAAGATAAAAGATTTACATCAGGGAAATTTGATACAAGTTTTATGGATGATTTTGTGATGGACGAAGAAAAGGAGCCTACCGAATAATATGAAAATCAGATTAAATAAACAACTGAAATCATGTTATTTCCAAATTTTTGAAATTAAATTTTAATGAAACACTTTTGGTATATACTCAAAAGATTAAAACCATACAGAATGTGGTTCAATCTAAGTGTTTTTTCCAACCTTATGATGTCTGTATTTCAGATAGCCAGCATTCCGCTTTTTATACCATTTTTTGAATTGCTTTTTAAACCCGATAAATCAAAAAGTCTTATTTTTACATTGAGTGATGACCCATCTCTGAAAGATTATCTGCAATTTTACCTTTCTAAACTGATTAATGGAAAAACACCTCAGGAAGCATTATTTTATGTGATAATTGCATTTGTTATTACTTTCCTTTTTAAAAATATTTTTGTATATCTTGGAAATTTTTTCATGACACCGGTAAGAAATGGTTTTATAAAAGACTATAGAAAGGATATTTATGACCATCTTATAAATCTACCAGTTCTTTATTTTAAGGATAAAAAAAAGGGGGATTTGCTTTCGCGTATGAGTATTGATATGCAGGAAATTGAAAATAGTATTATTACAGGTTTCGATGCATTAATCAAATCTCCGCTAATTATAATTGGAGCAATTGTTTTTATGGTTGTTATAAGTCCACAGCTCACTACTTTTGTATTAATTCTTCTGCCGGTTACGATTTTTTTGATTGGAGGAATTTCCAGAAAACTTAAGCAACAATCTTCTACAGCACAGGATTATATTGGAAAATTGTTGATTTTAATGGAAGAAACCATAGGAAGTATAAAAGTTATAAAAAGTTTCAATGCTACTTCTTCATTTATAAGAAAGTTTGGAGAAATAAATTACGGTTATAAAAAGTTACTTGACAAAATCATGTTCAGGAAGGCTTTTGCATCTCCTTTGGCTGAGATAATGGGGGTGATTGTGGTCGCAATGCTAATGTGGTATTCCGGAACATTGGTATTTAAAGGAGAATTCCTCCCTTCTGCCTTTTTTGCTTTTATTTATGCTTTTTTTTCAATTATTGAACCCGCAAAATCATTTTCAAATGCTTATTACAGTTTTCAGAAAGGTGCTGCAGCATTAGTTAGAGTTGAAGAGATAATGAACCAAAATAATAATATAACAGATAAGAAGAATGCTGTAAGTAAAACAGATTTCTATGATTCTATTGAATTCAGGAATATTTGGTTCAGATATCCTGATTCTCCTGATTATGTTCTTCAGGATATAAACTTCAAAATATTCAAAGGACAGAAAATAGCTCTTATTGGTTTATCAGGAGCAGGTAAAACTACGCTTGCTGACCTTATATCGCGTTTTTATGATGTGCAGAAAGGTGATATACTGATAGATGGAGTCAGTATTAAAGACTTGAAAATTGATGATTTGCGCAATTTGATCGGGATAGTTTCACAGGATGCCCTGTTGTTCAATGACAGTATTCTGAGGAATATTTGTATTTCGGATCAGAAAGTAAATGCTGAACAGCTTGGTTTTGCTGTCAGAACAGCAATGGTTGATGAATTTGTACCGGATGTTTCACGATTGGATAAAATAATAATAGGAGATCAGGGAACAAAATTAAGTGGGGGTCAGAAACAAAGAGTAGCAATTGCAAGGGCTATTTATAAGAATGCACCGGTATTGATATTGGATGAAGCTACGTCTTCATTGGATTCTCAATCTGAAAAAACAGTTCAGAAAGCTCTACAGGTAGTAATGGAAAACAAGACTTCAATTATAATTGCACACAGACTATCAACAATTCAGGATGCCGACAGAGTTATAGTGCTGGAAAATGGGAAAATTATTGAATCCGGAACACCCAATGAATTGATTATGTCAAAAGGAGTATACTATAAATTTGTTCAACTCCAGCAACTTTAAATTCTTTGTTTAATTAAAAAACTTATTTTTGTAAAAAAAAATACTGATTGTTAAAGTCGATATACATAATATTTCTTTTTATCCTGAGTGCTTCTGTCTTTGGCCAGATAGAAATAACTAACAATCCATTCAGGTTCGAGTCAGATACAAGGTTGAGGTACAGGGTTGATTATATTGACAAAGAAATAGTTGAAAACAAAGGAACAAATCAGAACTGGAATTTAAAGAACATTGAAAGTCCTCTTTACAAAGAACTTGTAATCAATATTATCAATAGCGGCTCAGTACAGAATCTTAAATTAAGTGATGGTGATTATACCCGGTCGGTTAAAAGAAGTAAATCCAATTTTGATGAAACAGGAATTTCAGTCAGGTTAAATTCCTTCCAAACTTATAATTTCCAATATAACAAGCCAATATCATTTTCTTATAAAAACCTGAAATACGGAGCAAAATATTCAGAAAAGTCAAGTTTTGACTTAAGTATCAGCAGGGATGAACTACCTGTCAGAATCTCTAAATCACTTCCTGATAAAGTTAAAAATATAAAGATCATTGGTGAAATATTTCGCAGTTATCATTGTGATGCAAGTGGCAGGTTTATTTTGGAAGATAAAAATGTTTCAGCATTGCGAATGAAAGTTGTTGAAAAAGTAGATTTGCGGTTATACGATATATATAGCGGTACAGAGATACCATTTAATGATAATAATGCTCTTAGTCTGATTTATCCAGGCGTAGGTACAAATCACCATTTTTTATTCTTTTCCAACTCAACAAAGATGTATTTTGCCAAGGTAAGGCCAAACAAAAATAATGACGACTATGTGATCGAATTCCAAAGCGGAATTGATAATGATTCAGATTTTAACATATCCGGTAGTGGCAAGGATTTCATTTTATATCCAAATCCTACTTATGGAATTACAAAGTTTTTATTTTCAAACTTCTCAGAAGGGCAGTATACAATAGATATTTACAATGTAATAGGAAAAAAAATATGGTCAAAACAGCAGAATATTGATCAGGAATCAGTTTTCAAATTTGATTTTTCATTTCTGAGGAAAGGGACATATCTGATTTCAGTTAAGGATAAATCCGGAAATCCTGTTTCCACTAAAAAATGGTAATAATCGGGGTCTAATATTTATGATTAATTGTATATTTATGAAATGTCCAGTTTTATCATTAACATAATGTATTTCATAAAATGTATAAATAAATGTTTAATAATTATATATGTATGATATTAATGTATATATATAATAATTTAATTTTTTTTTTAAGGGAAGAATAATTTGAATTACCTTTGTAATTAAGATCAGTCTCAAGTAAAACTATTTTATTAATCATTAAAATATTTAGAAGTGAAAAAATCATTATTATTGCTTATATTAGGAATTACTATTTCTTTTATGGCTTCAAACTCAAATGCACAGGATACCACATCTCCGTCAGATGAACCTTTTTTTGGTGAATCAGCTGACTTTTTAATTGGAATTAACTCCGGAGTTTTTGATTGTAATTCCTGGGTGAAATATCCTTATAATATTGGTGCTGTAGCTCAGTTTAATTATTTTCCTGACCTGACAAAAAATTGGTTCTTTGGAGCTGAAGTTGGTGCATTTTACACACAATCTACTGAAAAAGGAGACAAGTGGGGTAGGGAATCTAAAGGTGCATTTGCTGATATTACATTATATCCTGGATTAAGTTTTCCTATTGGCAATAGCTTTTCTGCTGAAGACAATGAAGTGTTAAGACTAAAAAAATTAGCTCAGGCAAGAAAATTCAAAGTAGGTTTAGGTTTTACTATAGCTATTCCAATTGTTAAAAAATCTGAAGGAGTTGGAGTTAATGTTGATGCTGTGAAACCTGGATTTGGGTTTTCTGCCAGGACAAGTTATGATCTTAATAAAAGATTGGCAATTTTTGCGAACGCTACCAGAATTGGCAGAGATTTGGACGGACTTGGATTTATAAATAAAACAAGTACTGAAAGAATTGAAGGAAATAAATATAAAGTAACTTATTACTATAAAATAGGAGTTCTTTGGAATTTTATCAGGAAATAAAGTTTGAAAAACTTAATAAAAGCTCTTAAAAAAGAGCTTTTTTTTTGCACTTAAGTAAAATATCCTCAATAATTTTCCATTCTTTATCACATAAATGGTAGATTTGTTGATTAATATTTTTTTATGGATCGTTTAATCATACCTTTATTAGTACTCACATTTTTTTTAAGCATTACCTTGGTATCTTGTTTAGACAGTAACAAGGATCAGGATCTTGGAAAAAGTCCTGAGAACCCTGGTAAAAATACTCTTACAATCCCTAAGGATGAAAATAAGGACAGAGCATTATGGCAGAAACCTGAGATTGTGGTATCAAAGATGGGAAACTTATCGGACAGAACAGTTGCAGATATAGGTGCGGGAACAGGATATTTCACTTTCAGGATGGCATTACAGGCACAAAAAGTAATTGCAATAGATATCATGCCTAGTTATCTTGAGATTTTAGATAATCTCAAGGAAAAACTGCCATTTGAAATTAAGAGCAGAATAGAGACAAGACTTGCAAAGGAAAATGATCCTTTGTTAAAACCAGGAGAAGTTGACCTTGTAGTAATCATTAATACTTTTAGTGTTATTGGCAGGAAAATTGAATACCTTAAAACATTAAAAAAAGGCTTGAAAAGTGGGGGAAAAGTTTTTATTGTTGATTTTAAGATCAAAAATATTCCAATAGATGCTCCTCCTGTTAAAGACCGATTACCCATAAATGAACTTGAAGATCAACTTGTAAAAGCCGGTTTCAAAAATATCATAACTGACGACACAACTCTCGATTTTCAGTATATTGTTACTGCTGAAAAATAATATTTATAATAGTTTCGTTAAGTTTTTTTTAAATGTTTTTCGTACTAAGTTTTAAAACAAAGGAAAAACCGTTATTGTGGAAAGAACTATCAACCAATACAATATTATTGTAGATAAGGCAAGAACAATTTTTCATAATAAAATGTTGGATTATGGTTCAACTTGGAGAGTTTTAAGACCTGGCTCGCTTTTAGACCAGTTATTTATAAAAGCTAAAAGAATCAGAAGTGTTCAGAATGCAGGTGAACAAATGATTAAAGAATCATTGGATGATGAATTCCTGGCTATTTATAATTACAGTATTATGTCCCTCATTCAGTTATACCTTGAGTTTACTGATGAACCAGATCTTGAACTGAATGAAGCTTTATTGCTTTATGAAAAGGAGGTAAATTTAGTTAGGGAATTGATGAAAGCCAAGAATCATGATTATGGAGAAGCCTGGAGGGAAATGCAGGTCAGTAGCATTGCTGATTTAATATTGGTTAAGTTATTCAGGATAAGACAGATATTAGATAATTCAGGAAAAACAATAAGTTCAGAAGGAATTGATTCCAATATAAAAGATATAGCTAATTATGCAATTTTTGCATTGATTTTATTAACAGAAAATAACAACACATGAGTTTTACATTATTATTAATTTTGATTGGTATTTCGTCAGTTATTCTGACATTCATTTTAAAGAGATTTACAACACTCACTAAATCTGTTTTAATGAGTTTTCTGCAATTCTTTTTTGGATTACTTTTCGTTATATCCGGTTTTGTTAAAGCAGTGGATCCAATGGGATTTTCATATAAAATGGAAGAATATTTTCAGGAGTTTCAAATTTTATTTGAACCGATCTGGTTATCTTTCCTAAATCCTTTAATGTTGTTTTTTGAACATAATGCATTGTATGTTGGGATTGTAATGATTGTTATCGAAATGGTAATTGGTGTTATGCTGATTATTGGATTCAAGCCAAGATTTACTGCCTGGTCTTTTTTCCTTCTTATGCTTTTCTTTACTATTTTGACAGGTTATACATATTTGACAGCCTATGTACCAAAAGAGGCAAATTTCTTCGAATTTAGTAAATGGGTAGCTTTTGATAAAGATAATATGAGAGTGACTGATTGTGGATGTTTTGGAGATTTTATTAAATTTTCAGCCTGGCATACATTTTTAAAGGACCTTATAATGCTAATTCCGGGTCTGTTTTTCATTTTAAGAGCCAAAAATATGCATCAGATTTGGACACCAAAATCAAAATTCATAATTGTTGCTTTAAGTATTATTGTGTTTTATCTATTTAATCTTTATAATTTTAAATGGTCAGAACCGGTAATAGATTTCAGGGAATTCAAAGAAGGGGTAAATATCAGGGAAAGAAAAGAGCTGGAATTAAATTCCAGTGCTAATGTTAAGGAAAAGGCTGTTATAATTCAAAATAAAGCAACGAAAGAGATATTGGAATTGCCAAGTGAACAGTATAATGCAACTTTGGACCAATTTCCAAGAGAAAAGTTTTCTGTGTTGGACAGAATATATGAAGAACCGGAAATTCCTACGACCGGAATAACTTATTTTCTCCTTGAGGATATGGAGGGCTATGATGTTAGTGATCAAATATTAACGGATAAGAAATATTCATTTATGATAATTTCTCCTACTATGAAGGGAGAACCACAGCCGGTATCTTATAAAATTCAGGATACAATTTTCAGATATGATACAATAAAAACAATCAATACTGATAATTTTAAGGTTGTAAAAACAATGGTGAAAATTGAAGAAAAGCAGGTTGATGATTATGATTATATCTGGGATGAATGTTATATGCAAAATATCAAAAAGTATATCAATCCTCTGGTTGAAAATGCAAAGAAAGATGGCTTCAATTCTTATTTTGCTGCCTCAACTTCTGCCTCAATTGTAAAAGATTTTGTAAAAGATGGTGGCCCTGATATGGTATATTATAATTCTGATGATACAACCTTAAAGACAATACTCAGATCGAATCCAGGGATTTTATTATTAAAGGATGGTACAATAATTAAGAAATGGCACTATAAGAAATTGCCTGAGTATGATGTTATTAAAAAGAAATATATGAAATAAGCCTGATAGAAATTCTGAATTTTTTATTTGAAATACTTCGAGTATAAAACAATGGACTGGACACAATTATTAAGTAATTTACGATTAGGAAGGGAAGAATACGATGCCGGTCCATCTACCAGATTGCGTACTGTATTTCAACAGGATTTTGACAGGATTTTATTTTCATCTGCGTTCAGAAGGTTACAGAACAAAACTCAGGTTTTCCCTTTTCCAAAATCTGATTATGTACGAAACAGACTGACTCATAGTCTGGAAACATCAAGTGTAGGGAGGTCACTTGGAAATTTGGTAGGCAGCTTTGTTCTTGAAAAGCATAATGAACTTGCAGAACAATTCAATTTTTCTGATTTTGGGTCGATTGTAAGTGCTGCCTGTCTTGCTCATGATCTTGGTAACCCACCTTTCGGGCATTCGGGAGAGGATGCTATTTCAAGTTTTTTTAATTCAAATGAATCTGAGAAATATTTAAAAAATCTGACTGATATTCAAAAGGCAGATCTTCAGAATTTTGAAGGAAATGCTGCAGGTTTCAGAATTATTTCCAATACTCCGGTTTCAAAATCCGAAATAGAAGGAGGACTTGCATTGACTTATCCTACATATGCGAGTTTTATCAAGTATCCGAAAGGTTCTCTGCCGAAAGTATCCAATTCTGAAAATGCCAGTTTAAAAAAATTTAGTTATTTTGATTCAGAAAAAGATATTTTTGATAAAATTTCCACAGAATTGGGTTTGGGGAAAAAGATAGTAAACAATACCTCATTTAATAACAGGTATCCTTTGGCATTTTTAGTGGAAGCTGCTGATGATATTTGTTATACATTGATCGATTATGAGGATGGTTTTCATGAAGGTTTACTGAGTTTTACTGAAGTAGAAGATGTTTTCATTTCTATAATATTGGATGAATGGAATAATCTTAAAAATCAATACAATAAGATATTTGATAAAACAAGTAAGATCAATTATTTAAGGAGTAAAGCAATCAATACTCTTATTAATCAGACATCTGAAGTTTTCAAGGAAAATGAACCATTGATCCTGAAAGGGAAATTTGACAAATCTCTGCTGGATCTTATTCCTGTAAGTAAGATTATAAATTTTATTAAAAAAGATAGTTTTGACAGGATCTACTGTTGTGATGCTGTTCTTAAAATTGAAGTGTCAGGGTACAAAGCTTTGCCACAGCTACTTGGGATATTTATTGATGCTGTTTTTAATGAAAGAAGTTCAAATAATAAAAGGATTTTAAAACTAATTCCTGACCTTTATCTGGCCAAAGGGAGAAGAATATTTGATAGTGATTATGACAAATTGCTGAATATAAGTATGTATATAGCTAGCATGACAGATAAACATGCAGTAGAATTGTATAAACAACTTAATGGTATTTCACTTACCTAAAAGTAGTTCACTTAGAAAATTGCAATCGGTAAATATTTTCATTTTATTGAAGAAATTACCATATTTTGCCCTGTAATTTAATATCCAATTTTTCTAACACAGATTTTAACCACTAATTATATTTAATGAATAGTTACACAAATACTAAAATAATTGCGACACTTGGTCCGGCAACAGATTCAAAGGAAAAAATATTGGAATTGGTCAATGCGGGTACTGATGTATTTCGCTTGAATTTTTCTCATGTGAATTATGATATATATGAGAAACTTATCAATTTTATTACAGAGATAAATGAGGAATATGATTTGACTGTTGGGATTTTAGCAGATTTGCAAGGTCCAAAGATAAGAATTGGGGAAGTATTAAATGAAGGATTTGAAATAGTTGCTGATGAAATACTCACTATTTCGAGCAAAAAAAAATTAAGTAATAGCAAAGAGATTTTTATTTCATATGATGGACTGGAAGAAGATGTTAAACCAGGGGAAAAAGTTTTTATAAATGATGGAAAAATTGTTCTGGAAATAATTTCTGTAGGTAAGAGTGTTAAAGCAAAGGTGATAGAAGGGGGTTTTGTAAAAGCAAGAAAAGGTGTAAACTTTCCTGATACTAATATGCAATTGCCGTCATTAACCCCAAAAGACCTCAGTGATCTTGATTTTATACTGAAATTCCCAGTCAATTGGGTAGCTTTATCATTTGTAAGAAATGAAACTAATATCAGGGATTTGAAGAGATTGATAAAAAATTCAAAACATCCGGCGAAGATAATTGCAAAAATAGAAAAACCTGAGGCTGTAAAAAATATTAAAACGATTTTAAGGCAATGTGATGCTATTATGGTTGCTAGAGGAGATTTGGGAGTAGAAATCCCTATTGAAGAATTGCCCGGAATTCAAAGATATCTTATCGATACCAGCGTCAGGAAATCTAAGGTTGTGATAGTTGCAACACAGATGATGGAATCAATGATCACAAATACAAGTCCGACAAGAGCTGAGGTTACTGATGTGGCAAACGCAGTTTTACAAGGAGCTGATGCAGTAATGCTTAGTGAAGAAACTGCTATGGGAAGCCATCCGGCAATTGTGGTACAAACAATGAATAAAATTATCCGTGGAGCTGAAAAGTCTTTTAAGCCGGTTAAGGAAACCCCTAAGCCAGAACCAAAATCTGATACCTTTGAAAGCGATATAGTGTGTTTTAATGCTGCTAAGATCGCAAATGAGGTTGGTGCAAAAGCTATAATAGGACTTACAATCTCAGGATATACTGCATTTAAAGTTTCCAGTTTCAGGCCAGATGCGAGTATTTTTATGTTTTCAAAGATCAGGTCCATTCTGTCAACCCTTAATCTTATAAGAGGGGTAAGAGGATTTTATTATAATATTGATTCATCTACGGAAGAAACCCATAGGAATCTGACCAGGATACTTAAGGAAAGAAACTTGATTGAGGAAGGTGATCTCGTTGTTCATACATCATCGATGCCAGTTTTTCAAAAACAAAGAACTAATCTCATTCGGGTGGCTCGTGTAGAATAAAGGCAAATTATTATTAACAAAAGTAAACACACTAAAAATAAATTTAAAGACATTATACGTAATTTAAAAATGCCCAGAATTTACGTATTTTTATGTACTCGAAGTTGTTTTGATTTGAATAGGCTTCTTTCTCAAAGGAGATATTTAAATATGCTTCTTTTTTAGATTTAAATTTCATAAATTTTATCAAAAAATCCAGAAGATATATAATATAAAAAGGAATAATAAGCAATTCAAGTTGTTGTTGTATGTGAATTCTTTCATGGTTGATCAGAATTTTATTCTCTTTGTGACTTTTGTATTTGATAAAAATAAAAGGGAAAAGAGTTATTGCATTTGCAAAATTCAATGTGAGTATATTGACTAATATTTTATTTTGAACTATCAGCATTTATAAAAATTCAAAAATAAATAAAAATTGTAAAAAAATTAGAAATAATATGTTTTTATGGTTATCAATTTTGACGTATTTGTTTTAAAACAAGACATGCCAGATTATTAATCTTAAATTTTGCTGGTCATTTTTTGGTATTTTTAAAAAAACATTTACCTTTGCAAACCGTTTTTAACACTTAAATTTGGAGGAGTGGCAGAGCGGTTGAACGCATCGGTCTTGAAAACCGACGTACTCGTAAGGGTACCGGGGGTTCGAATCCCTCCTCCTCCGCGGAAACAGCCCTGAGATAATCGGGGCTTTTTGTTTTTAAAACTACAAAGCTGCCTGAATGTATTATGTGTATATTATATATTCTGAAAAGTTAAACTTTGGCAAGCATATAAATAACGACAGTTTCATAAATTTAAGTTAATTTTTATTATTTTAATCATAAAATTCCTATTTTTGAGTTTAATTGAAAATTCTGTACGATTGTGAGATCATATCCCTTTATAGTATTATTAATTTTGTTGTCTGAAATTGCTTATTGTAATGACTTTAAGAAAGTTGATGCTTATACCAGAACAGTTATAAAAACTGAAGACTTCAGGCAAATGTCAAAAAAACTGACATCTCCATTTGAGACTCAACAGGACAAAGTCAGAGCAATTTTTGTATGGATAACTGATAATATAGTATATGACTTTGAAAAATATAGAGCAGATAGATCAAATGGTGGCTATACCAGAATTTATGGAAGATCTCATAAGGAAATTGAAACAAAAAGACAAAAAATCAAGCAGGATAAAATTATTAAGACTTACAATAATGGTAAAGGTGTTTGTGAAGATTACAGCTATTTGTTTGAAGCGATGTGTCAGGCTATAGGTATTGAATCAAGGACCATTACAGGATATGCAAGATTTAATCCTGCAGATATTGGGAAGCAAACCAATACTGTTAATCATGCATGGAATTCGGTTAAAATAGATGGATTATGGTATTTGCTTGATGCAACTTGGGCAGCAGGTACTACTGATTTCAGGACTGGGGCGTTTTCGAAAAAATTTCAGGAAGGATTTTTTCTAACAGATCCGGATGTTTTTATATTGAATCATTTTCCTGAAGAGTCTAAATGGCAATTACTATCTCATGCAATATCATTTGATAACTTTTCAAAGTTTCCTTTTATTCATGATGGATTCTATGACTACAAAGTTGTCGGCTATAATCCTCAGATAGCATATCTGAATTCAAAACAGAAGTTTACTGAAATACAACTGGATTTTCAGGATTACATACCCCATATTGCAGTTTTTGATGATAATATTTTGATTAAGGTTGATAGTTTAATGAAGGATAGTATTATTAAACTTAATATTCCAACTTTTGGCAAAGAGAATAGTCATATTATAGTTGGAGTTAAAAACGGAAATTATTTCGATCCGATTTTGGAATATAAAATAAGGTAATGATCAACCTCCAAGAAGTTTTCTTAATTCTGCAACCTGACTTGCCCAGAGTTCACTAATGTCACTGACTTCATCTGAATCGCAGAATTCCTTTATATTTAAAATTGTTTCGTTAGTGATAGGAGATTTATATACTTTAAATTCCAGATATTCTTTTTGTTCTTCAGCTTCTTCCCAATGAAATGAAATCCTATAATCATCATCATAATCTATAACCTTGGCTTTTTCATTCGAGCCATTCCAGTAAAATTCGAAGATTTCATCTTTTACTATTACTTCATCGCAAAACCATCGTGTGAGTCCTTCGGGAGAACTGACATATTCAAATACCATCGGAACTGATGCTTTGAAGAAAAATTCAAGGTCAACTAATACTCTTTTCATTATAATGTATTCTCAATCCGCAAATAAAACAAAATTTTAAACATTTCCAAGTTTCAGGACTCTTTTTTTTAATCATTTTTAAAATTGAACTATATCTGATTTTTTATTGGATGATCATCTTTTTTGTCTTTATTTTATTTTCAACTTTTAAAGTGTAATAATAGATTCCGGATTTTAGATTTAATTCATCTACATCAATGACTATTATATGTTTTCCTGAGTTATAAAACTTATTGTTTATGTAACCTGAGATTTTGAATCCAAGGGAGTTATATATATCCAGAGTTACAACTGCAGGCTGATAAAGTTTAAAACTTACTGCAGTTTTACCTTTGTAAGGATTTGGATCATTGTCATACAATTCGAAAAAATGATCTTCAAATTGAAGATCTGAGATACTGGTGGTGATCTTTTTTCCATTTATCAAAGCTGTCCAAATAGACATATTGTAATTTTCCATTCGTGCCCATATTGGCCTGACAATATTGTTGTGGACTGATATATTGGTATAGTCTCCGAAAAAAGCATTTTTACTAGGGTAAAATGGAGATTCGCTTATTTTGAAATTCTCAAATGTCTCTCCCCCATCCCTTGAGATAGCCATAAAAACATCAGTTTTATTGTCTGTATGGTTTCTCCTGTCATAAAAAACAAAATACAGATATCCGGTAGCCTGATCAATTGCCATCCATGTAAAAAACTGCTGCTTCCCCGGAAGATCATTATTTACCCTGACCGGGTCAGACCAGGTATTGCCGTTATCAGTTGATTTTACAATCCACACATCTGTATCATTTTCTCCATTGCGCTGATCAGTCCAGTTGATATAAATTGTTCCTCTGTATTGTCCCTGACTAAGGTCACATACGGTAACCGGCAAGCCATTGCATCTGTATATGCCCGGTATTTCATAATTCCATCCGCCAGGGAAATCTGAAACAATAATATCTTTATTAAGCCATGTTTCACCTTCATCCAGTGATCTGTCAAAAACCAGACCGAGCGGCCCTGCCCAGGAAACATATATTTCACCATTTGGCCCAACAGCCGGCACTGCCCCTTCAGTTGTATTGTCGTCATCGATGCAATCTCCACCATTTTGGTCAATGCGTTTTGCAGGCGACCATGTTTTCCCTGCGTCTAAAGATCGTGAAAACAATATATGGCTGCTATCTTTTGGATTGTTACTGCCGTATTTGTCAAAATGAGTCCAGGTGCAATAGATTATGTTGTTTCGTGGATCTGTAACAGCCCAATGTTTATCCTGATTATTTCCTGCCAAATGACCCATATATGTATCCTGAGGCCAGGTTTTTCCACCATCAAAACTTTTCTGAGCAACTATTCTATCAATCCAGGCGTCGGCATTTGAAAGATGAAAGAAATAGAAATGTCCGTTGGTATCCGTCATGATAACTGGGTCACCCCAGACTCCAAAATCTGATTTTAGTTTACCTTTTGTCCATGTTTTTCCTGTATCGCTTGAAAAGTAGAAATTGTCGATATTGCTTCCTGCTACTATCTGTGAAGGATTTTTTTGATTAATAGCAATTGAAGGTTCATTCGGAGAGCCCTGATTGTCAATAAGTACATTTTTGAACTGACCACTCAGATATGTGGTCTGGATAATTAAAAAGACAGAAAAAAATATAGTTTTCATATGCTAACTTTTTAATTGTAATAGATAAGTCAATATCAGTAAATAAATTTCCCTTTTTGCTTTAAATGTTTATCCATCAACTCCAGTTCATGAGCTCCCGATATGACAATATCAGTGTCAAGTGTGAAATCGATATTCAAATTTCGGTTTTCATAATCTACATGATTAAGAATTACTTTCATAGCTTCTTTTCTTGCCAGATGTTTATCATTTGACCGTATAATAGACCAGGGGGCATGCCTCGAATGTGAAGCTTCAAGCATTTTATATTTCATGATGGTGAATTCGTCCCATTTGTCTTGTGCCTGCAGATCGACTTCACTAAGTTTCCATTGTCTCATTGGATCTGTTTTCCTACGGTCGAAACGAAATTCCTGCTCATTTTTTGTAACGCTAAAATATAATTTGATCAATATTGTTCCTTGCCTTACCAGTTCTTTTTCAAAACCTTTCACTCCGCTTATGAAATCATCATATTCTTTTTCGGTGCAGAAATTGAATACAGGTTCTACCATTGCTCTGTTGTACCAGCTTCTGTCGAACATAACAACTTCTCCTCCATGTGGAAAATGCTGCACATACCTCTGAAAATACCACTGAGTTTTTTGTTCTTCTGTTGGTTTACCAAGGGCAACTACCCTGTAGTGCTTTTCATTCATATACCTTGTAACCCTTCTTATGGTTCCACCTTTTCCTGAAGCATCTCTGCCCTCAAACAAAATAATCATTTTACCGTTGGTCTTTTCAAGATAATCCTGCATTTTTATAAGTTCTGCCTGATAAACCTTTAGTTCATCCTCCTCCATCATAACTCTGACCGCTTTTTGTAAATATTTTAACGGAACGTCCCGAAAATCTTTTAATTCCTGGTATTTTTGAATTATTTCATCAGTTTTTAAGTGCTCTCCATTTATAAACAGGAAATCAGGATTGCCTGTATTTATATTTTCAATTGGTGTGGCTGATGTTTTGTTTTCTTCCATTTTTATAATTGATTAATCATTATTAATTCTTTTTATGAATTAGTCATTTTTAATTCTAAAAAATTTTACCGTACCATTTCTTTGAATATAAGTATCTTAGGCTGAAGAATACTATAAATATCCAGTACACTATCTCTGCTGACCATGCTAAAATTAGACTGCCTTTGCCATATTCAAGAACTATGAACACATACAGTATATATATTAAGAATACTGCCGCCTGAATTTTCATCCCATATGCTGATGCACCTGTTCCTGAAAGCCCGTTGAAATATATCATACCTGTTGATGCAAGTATTAAATTGACCAAAAGCAGATATAGTATATTTTTAGATTCAAGGATCAATGACATATCATCACCTCCAAATAAAGGATAAAGCATAGTGGTTGGGAAAAAAACAATCGGGATTGATAATACCATTGAAATTATCAGGTTTATATTAGCAGTTCTATGTATTATAGGCATCACACCCATCCTTTTTCTCATTCCTATAAGCTGGCTTACCAATGTATTGATAGCAGAGGAAAATCCCCATGAAGGAATTGTCAGAATAAGTGAAACATTTCTAATGAGATTAGATATTGCAAGGGCCCTTTCCCCAAGATATATTTCTATAAGTGAAAAGAATAAAAACCAACTGCCGATACTGATCACTGACTGTCCTACAATAGGAGACGAAAGTTTTAATATTGATAAGAAAAGAGATTTTTCGGGCCTGTAGATCTTTTCCAGTCCCCATTTTTTCAGACCGCCACTAGCAATGATATAAATAACATAAACTATAAGTCCGATAGCTTCTGCTATATTGTTTGCAAGAGCAGCCCCCCTGATACCTAATTCCGGAAAACCAAACTTTCCGAATATCAGAATATAATTCAATATAAGATTTGAAATAACCAATATTAATGAATCAATAATGATAAATCGTGTCTTGGCAATCCCTGTATAAAGGGCAATTATCGAGATTCCTGTATAACTGAAAAATACACCGTAAGCTCTTATTTGTATGTACATTAGGCTATGCTCGTATATTCTTTCTGATTTTATAAAAAACTTCAGAAACCATTCAGTGCCAAACCTCATAAACAGGAACATTAACACTGCAAGTGCCAATTCGAAGAATAATAATGTATAAAAACTTTTACTTATACTTTTTATATCACCTTCACCCATTCTTCTGGCAATTATGATTTGGCCACCTTTCGAAAAACCATAACCTGTAGAAGCGATTATAAGGTAAAATACACTCATAAGGCCAATACTCGCAAAATCCAGTTCACTGTAATGGTACAGGAAAATACTATCACTCAAACCAATGATCTGCTGTGCAGCACTGCCGAGGATTATAGGCAAGGCTATGAATAAAATACTCTTATTTGAAGTGTTTAAAGGCATATCAGTAAGAAAACACAAAATAAAATAAAAGGCAATTTAGCAATAAATTCTGTTATTGGAAAAAAACTTAAAAATAAATATCCAATTTTAACAAAATAGAATTCTTTTTTAACATAAAACCCTTCTTGTGTTTTTGTATGATTAAAACTATAATATAAAACCTAAACTGCTTAACCCCATTTTAAATTTTTTTTATTTCGGTTTATTTAATTAGAATAACAAGGATTTCAAGGGTACCCAATTTTGAAAGCTTCTAAAATACAGGGCTATTTGAAAAATGTCGTCATGCGACAATTTTGTTTTCTTAACTTTGTGTTCAATATCATTTTTTATATTGATATTAATCAAGTTTTTTTTGATCATAAGCAGTAAAAATAAGCTTACCTTTACAGATTAAAATTTCGGGAAATGCCGGATAAAAAATAAATACTTATATATATGAAAACCACAAGAAGACAATTTATCAAGGTAACTTCAATCGGTTTGGGTGGTGTAACATTAGCTGGAGGATCGCTGTCTTTTTTGAATGTTTTTAAATCCGAAAAAGATAATAGGGGTCTTGATATGAGTGAAATGACCCGTTATCCAACTTATTGTGATATTTGTTTCTGGAAATGTGCAGCGTGGACATATGTTAACAAGGAAGGTGAAATTAAAAAGATTGAAGGCAACGAAGAAGATACACATTGCAGGGGAAGATTGTGTCCAAGAGGAACCGGTGGTTTAGGGTCATATTATGATGAAGACAGGTTGAAAACTCCTTTGATCAGGGTTCAGGACGGAGACAAACAAACTTTCAGAGAAGCAAGCTGGGAAGAAGCGCTTGGTCTTGTTTCACAAAAAATGAAAGAAGTTAAAGATAAATATGGCCCTGAAAGCTTTGCATTGATCAAGCATGGAGCACCGGGTACTCATTTTGAACACCTCTTTTTGTCATATGGATCCGATACGATAGCAGAACCTGCTTATGCTCAATGCCGGGGGCCAAGAGATGATGGATTTAAACTAACTTTCGGAACTGCAGTTGGCTCTCCGGAACCTACAGATATTCGTGATGCAGGATGCCTGGTACTTATCGGTAGCCATATCGGAGAAAATATGCACAACTCTCAGGTTCAGGAAGTTTCTGATGCAATAGATAAAGGAATAACAATCATCACAGTAGATCCGAGACTTTCTACCATAGCAAATAAATCAAAATACTGGTTGCCAATAAGACCTTCAACTGATATAGCCTTACTACTAGCCTGGATGCATGTCTTGATTTATGAAGATCTTTATGATAAAGAGTACGTAAGTAAATATACTGTTGGTTTTGATAAACTAAAAGATCATGTTAGAAACTTTACACCAGAATGGGCATATACAATTACCGATATTAAACCAAAAGCAATCCGGGATACTGCCATTGAAATGGCTAACGCTGCTCCGGCAACAATAGTTCATCCGGGAAGGCATGTGACATGGTATGGTGACGACACTCAAAGATCACGTGCAATAGCTATTCTTAATGCATTGCTGGGGTCATGGGGCAGAAGAGGAGGATTTTATTTTAAAGACAAGGCAAACATACCCGATTTTCCTCATCCTGAATATCCTGAACCAAAGTGGACATGGAAAGAATTAAGTAAGGGTAAATATCCCCTAGTTTCTTCAGGAATAACTAATGATGTAATAAAGGCCTCAATACCTGAAGAAAAAACTGAACATCAGATCAAAGGCTGGATGATAGCAGGTACCAATTTGACACAATCAGTTCCTGATAAAGAAAATATACTGAAAGCTATTGATACCCTTGAATTCCTTGTTGTGGTTGATACTATGCCAATGGAAATTACAGGTTATGCAGATGTTATTTTACCGGAATGCACTTATCTTGAGAGATACGATGATATGCGAGCAGCTACGTGGAGAACCCCTTCAGTAGCATTAAGAATGCCGGCAGTTGAACCAAAGCATGAAACAAAACCGGCATGGTGGATAGCAAAACAAATAGGAGAAAGACTGGGTCTTCATGAGTACTACAAGTACAATGATTATACTGAAGTTCTGGACTGGCAGCTTAAACAAATTGGGTCATCACTGGAAGAAATGAAAAAAATTGGAGTTAAGAATTTTGAAAGGAACAATGACAAATTATATCTTAAAGAAAATGAAGATTATGCTTTTGCAACTCCTTCCGGAAAAATTGAATTGTATTCTCAAGAACTGGCAGGTTTAGGATTTGATCCTATGCCGGTATTTACACAGCATGAATTGCCTCCCGACAATTATTTCAGGCTCATTTATGGCAGAGCTCCAATGCATACTTTCAGTAAAACTATAAATAATCCTTATCTGAGCGATCTCAGAGACGAAAATCACTTATGGATCAATCCTAGAGTAGCTAAGATATGGGATTTAAAACAAGGTCAGGAAGTATGGTTGAAAAATCAGGACAATGTCGTATCCGGCTTTCCGATCAAGGTAAGGCTGACGGAGAGGATAAGATGGGATTCAGTATATATGGAACATGGATATGGACATAATAACAAAAAGCTCAGCAGAGCATACGGAAAAGGTGCAAGTGATTCAGAAATGATGACAAAACTTATGATTGACCCATTGATGGGGGGAACAGGATTAAGAGGCAATTTTGTCACAATAATAACAACAAATCCACATAAAAATATAGAATCATGAGATATGTAATGGTAATTGATACGGCAAAATGCGTAGGGTGCAGCGACTGCGTTGTAGCTTGTCAAACCGAGAATGAAGTTCCTTTCGGATATTGCAGGGACTGGATAACTGAAACTGTAAATGGAACATATCCATTAGTAGAAATGGAATTGAGATCCGAAAGATGCAATCATTGCGAAAATCCCCCATGTGTCAGAACTTGTCCTACAGGAGCCAGTCATGTAGCTAAAGGAGGTATAGTATTAGTGACCGGAGATATGTGTATAGGTTGCGGAGCATGTATTGAATCATGTCCATATGACGCCAGATATCAGCATCCTAAGGAAGGCTATGTTGATAAATGTACATTTTGTATACATAGAGTTGAAAAAGGACTTGACCCTGCATGTGTTGCTGTTTGTCCAACGAATTGTATGTATTTTGGTGATATTGATGACCCTAACAGTAAAGTTGCAAGGCTGCTGGTTGAAAGAAATCACAAAGTGCTTGCTCCTGAAGCAGGAACAAAACCAAGAGTTTATTATTTGATATAAAAGCTTAATTAATGAGAGAAGAATTATTTATTAGCGGAAGAGATATACCCAAGATAGATCCATTACTTAAAATATGGGAATTTCCAATTGCATTGTACCTGTTTTTAGGAGGTTTGGCTGCCGGAATCCTGATTTTTTCAGCAATAGTAGTGCTTTTGGACAAGCAGGATAAATTGCCCGCCAGTGCCCGCTGGGCTCCATTAATTGCACCAATTGCATTGGTAGCAGGCTTGCTTGCATTGTTTGTTGATTTAAGTCATAAGCTTTATGTATGGAGGCTGTATACTACTATCAGATTCGAATCTCCGATGTCATGGGGTGCCTGGGTATTACTGATAGTTACTCCTTTGTCAATTTTATGGGTTTTTGCTGATGTACATAAACTATTCCCAAATCTTGACTTGAAATACAAGATATTGTATAAAATTGAGGAATTAGCGATAAAATACCGTAAGCAAATGGCCTGGGTCATTATACCTTTGAGTCTGATACTCGGTATTTATACCGGGATTTTATTATCTGCATTCAATGCCAGACCCTTGTGGAATAATGCTATTTTAGGACCATTGTTCCTGATCTCAGGATTATCGACGGCTGCAGCTACAATAATTTTATTTGCAAAAACAAGTTTTGAGCGTCATTTATTCAGCAAGATAGATATTTTACTGATAATACTTGAAATTGGATTAATAATACATCTTATTATGGGTTATTATGCAGGAAATGAAATGCAGGTTGAAGCGGTTGGTATTCTAGTAGGAGGAGAGCTTACGACACTTTTTTTTGGAATACTTATAATATTAGGCCTTCTTTTCCCATTGATACTTGAAATTTTCGAGTTGATAGGATATAAGGTTCCTGTTATCATACCGGCTTTATTGATCTTAGCCGGAGGATTGATTTTTAGGATTTTAATTGTAGAAGCAGGGCAACTGACAAGAATTCTTTATTAATGAAAATATAAATAAAAAAGATATGCACTGGAATGAAGATAAAGAACATATTTACTGGAATCCATATTTTGGTGGATTTATGGCAGGTATTATTCTGATTATGGTTTTTTATTTCACTGGCAGGGGTTTAGGGGCTTCGGGAGCTACTAAAAGCACTGTTGTTTCAATGGTTTACAGCATTTCCCCTGAGCATGCCGAACACAATGTCTACTACAAAAAAATACTGGGAGATGACAAGAAGCCTATGAATGACTGGCTGGTATTTGAATTGCTTGGAATATTGGCAGGAGCATTCTTTTCCGGATCAATTTCCGGAAGGGTAAAATTCAGAGTTCAGCATTCACCCAAGATCACTACCCGAACGAGATTAATTGCAGCATTTATGGGAGGAATGTTTTTTGGAATTGGTTCTCAGTTTGCGAGGGGCTGCACCAGCGGAGCTGCACTCAGCGGTATGACAGTGCTCTCATTGGGTGGATTTATTGCAATGATTGCAATATTTGGCTCTGGATATTTGTTTGCTTATTTTTTCAGAAAATTGTGGATTTAAAAATTTATAAATATGGGACCTTTAATACCTAATGAAATAATTTCTCACGAATGGAATATGATCATCGCTATTCTGATTGGGATGGCATTTGGATTTGTTCTTGAATCTTCGGGTTTTTCTTCATCCAGAAAACTTATGGGAGTATTTTACGGATATGATTTTACTGTCTGGCGATTTTTTCTTACTGCAGTGATTACCGGGATAACAGGATTGCTTTTCATGGATTATTTTGGTTGGCTCGATTTTTCAGAATTATATAAATATCCCACCTATTTAAACCCTATTCTTGTTGGAGGAGTATTTATGGGACTGGGATTTGTGATAGGAGGCTTTTGTCCGGGTACAACTCTATGCGCAGCTGCAATTGGCAAGATTGATGGCATTGTGTTTTTTGTCGGATCAATGGCAGGAATATTTCTTTTTTCCGAATTTTTCCCGTTGTATAAAAATTTCTATGAGTCATCTTATCTGGGCAACATAACTATTATGGAAAAATTTAACATAGATCCATACTGGTTTTTATTCGTTTTTGTGATCATAGGTGTCATTTCATTTTATGTTACTACTCTAATCAGAAGAAAAGTAAGCAAGATTTTTTATTAAAAATTAATCATTTAAAAATGTCGAGAAGATATATATTCTTAGTCATAGTTTTATTTTCAACAGTTTTATTGCTGGTATTGCTGCCTTCAAGGCATAATTGTAATAATGAAAAGAGGGACAAACTTCACCTGAAAACCAGTCAGTGTAAGGGAGAAAGGGTGGAGGAATTGCTTTTGAATTCAATAAACAGTCAGCGATATATAGATGCAGACAATCTGGCAGCCCGCATAATTGAGAAAGATCCATCTTATGTGGTCATAGACCTAAGAGACAAGGTGCAGTTTGCAAAATATTCATTGCCGGGCTCTGTAAATATCTCATTTCAAAATTTGTTTGACGGAGAAAACAATGAATTATTTAAAAATAATGCTTATAAGAAAGTACTGGTCTCAAATGGTACTCTTCAATCTGACCAAGCCTGGATGCTTATGCGAAGAAAAGGGTATTTGAATGTAAAAGTCCTGGAAGGTGGCCTTAACGAATTTTTCAGGGTATTGATAAATCCTGTAAAACCGGCAGATACTGATCCTTCAGAAGCATCTGACATTTACAGCTTCCGCAAAGCAGCAGGTGTTTATTTTGGCCTGCCAAATCCAAAAGACTTTATCCCTGAATACAACGGAACTTCAATCCCTGATAATGATAGTCCAAAAACAGGGATTACAGAAAAAGTTTCCGGTCCTAAAAAAGCTTTAAAACCTGCACCAAGAAAGGCAGAAGCTCCAAAAGCCGCTGTTGAAGAAGAAGGTTGTTAAAACAATAATAAACTTTTAAAAAATGATAGAATTAACAAAAACTAAAAGAATTACAGTTGGTGTACTTGTAATGCTGGGAGTGATATTGCTTGGCCTGTTGACAATGGCTACTCCAAAATACTATTTTAAATCAGACCCTTCATTGACTTTAAAAGAATTGAAGAATGCAGACTATCAGATTGCTTCCGGTCTGCTGGCAAGAGAAGTATTAGATAAAAATAAGGATGTGGTGCTTATTGATATACGCAGTCCTTATGAATTTAATAAAGGAAATATAACAGGATCTGTAAATATTCCGGCTTCAGATATACTTGAAGGTGATAATTTTAAGCAGTTCGAAGATTTCCAGAAAGAAGGCAAAAATGTTTATTTTTATGGTAAAGATATTGTTGAAGCCAATGTACCATTTATGACGTTGCAAGCTCTTGGTTTTAATAATATTAAAATTTTGCAGGGAGGTTTTGATTATTTCAAAAGTAAGGATCTTAATACTTTGGTAGCAGAAAATGTTTCATTGAATGATGAAGCACCTGTGTTTGACATACAAAAATATATTAAAGAGGAAAATGTAGAATCTCAACAAACAGCAAAAAAAGGAAGCTTGACACCAGGAAAAGTTCCACAAACTGCAGGGAAAAAATCGGTACAACCGGAAGCAAAAAAGGCAGCTCCTGTAAAACAGGAAGTAGAAGAAGAAGGCTGCTGAATAATTATCCCGTATTATTTCCTGCCGAAATCTGCAGGTATTTCACCCCAGTATTCGGTGAGCCACTTAAGTATTCTGGTTTGATAGTCATTTTCATTAAGCCATATTTCTGCACGGTCTATCAGTTCGAAAAGATATGCATTTTTTTCATTTGGGATCAGTTTTGTCCTCGCCTTTTTTTTCTTTACCCAGCTTATAGCATTGATAGAATCAGAATACAATGGCAAATCACTGTTGTTCTTTTTTAGCAAGACCAGTCCATGAACTATTGCAAGAAACTCTCCAATATTATTAGTGCCCTCCGGGAAAGGACCCTGCCGGAATATCTCTCTGCCTGAAGCAGTTTTGACTCCCCTGTATTCCATAGCCCCGGGATTGCCTGAGCATGCAGCATCAACAGCAATTGAATTCAGCTCGGGTTTTCCGATTAGCATCTTTTGTTCTGAAAGCAATTGAGTTTTCGGTGCCGGTTTTTTAATTCCATAATGTTTTTTAAATCCCTCACTAAATGCTTTTTCTGCAGAATATCTGTCAGGAAATGATTTATACTTAGCTTCAGCGAATCCAGTAATCTGCTTTTTACAATCTTCCCATGTTGAAAAAATCCCGGTATTGTTTCCTTGCCAGACTACATAAAATTTTTGAGATTTAGACATTGCATTCAGGATTTATTGTTGTTTCTGGTCAGATAAACACCGGTGAGTATAAGTATAAGACTCAGGATATAGATAAAATTGAAAGTTTCTCCGTCAAGCAATCCCCATATCAGAGCTACGAAAGGGGCCATAAAACTGACAGAAGAAGCGAACAGTGCATTTGATCTCTGTACCAGCCTGAAAAATAAAACAGTGGCCAAAACAGTGCTGAAAAGCGATAATAAAGTGACAGAAGCTAAGCTGAACAGTGCACTGGAATCTGTCCTCATAACTTCAAAAAAATCACCATTGAGCAGGATAATTATCGAAAAAGGACCGAAAAACATAAATGAAGCGGCTGTGAGAACTGTAGGATCGTGATCATTGAAGAATTTCTTGACCAGATTTACATTGAAGCCATAAAGGATGGCAGCAAGAACAATAAGGCTGGAATAGAAAACACCTCCGGTAAATTCTGAATTCGTACTATAAATCATGATAAAAGCTCCGACCAGTCCAATAGCAACTCCCAGTGATTTTTTCAGGTCAATTTTATTTCTGAATATTATAACTGCAAGAATAAGGGTAAATATCGGTGTAAGAGTGTTTAAAGCACCTGCCAGACTTGAACTGACTTTAGTCTGTGCCAGTGAAAATAAGAATGGAGGAATACCACCTCCTGCCAGACCTACGATAAGATATTTGTACCAGATCCTGAAGTTGATCTTCTTTAAATTGAAAATGAAAACAGGTGTAAAAGCTAAAGTTGCTATCAGTATTCTGAGGCTGGCAACCTGCATACTGTCAAATGCAACTAAAGATTTTTTTATGAGAATAAAAGAAGTACCCCAAATAAAGCTTAGCAGTGCAAAAGCTATCCAGTCATTCCATCTCAATATCTTTTTTTTGAAGTTCAATTCTTTTATTTTATTTTGGGTTTAAATTTAGATGTTTCAAGTATATTTTGTGCATCTTTATTGTTTATGAGTACGCTTATGCCGGTTTCATTATTTCTCGTCATATATGACTGAATTATCCTGTATCCTACATAATTTCCTGTTTGTCCCGGAGATAAAAGAGGCATGCCAAGAGCCTGAGAATTCGGGCCCGGAGACACTAGTCTTTTAATTTTATACTCATCAGTTGTATAGAAGAAATTGTTTTTTATAAAGAAAGACCACATTTCATGTTCATTGTTTTCCACCCATTTCAATTGTTCTTTTGAATATTCAAATAAAACGGTATCCTGTATTTCAGGGATAATCTTTTTCATCAGGTATAACTTTTTACCGTTTTCTATAATCTGGTCCACGGCTCTATTTCCCGGATTATTAAAAACGCGGTCTTCAAGCCATAACTGAACCACTTTTTTATATAAATGATCCTTATTGTAAGTACGGGTCATATAGTTTGAAAAAACATTTTCTTTTGTTCCAAGTATTGAATACGGAAATTTACCGCCTAAGAACATGTCAAGTCCTATGGCAAGCCCGTCAGCCCCATTATCATCGAAAATAAATCCCTGATAGGCAAACATAGAAATAAAGGTGTAGAACTTTGGTTTAAGGATTGCCGGAAACTCCTTTTGCAGATTGCTGACTATTTCATCAAAGTCTTTTTCGATTTTATTAATATCCTTAAACTCTTCATTGACGAGATTTAGAATTTTGATATTGTTTGTGTCAGTGATAAAAAGCTTTAAATCATTATAAAACTGATCATCATTGGTCTGATATGAATTAAAACCCAGTACATTTTTAAAATACACATCTGAAAAATCAGGATATTGTGATTTTAAATTCATAAACTGATCTTTCAGTGATGAAGTATCAAGACCAAATAAGAGTTTTTCATATCTGACAATTTTCCCACTATCACCTTCATTAATGGTTTGATCATTCTTGCAGCCGGCAAAAGCGAACATCACAACAAAAAGCCAGACTATGTATTTAATTTTATTTTTAGTGGTCATTTACTTTCAAATAGTTTTAATAATATATTGTTGCTACGATTTTTCTTGCTCTGTTTCCATTCCTGAATTCACAAAGGTAAATTCCCTGCCAGACTCCAAGGTTCAATTTGCCATCTGTTACCGGTATACTCACAGAACTTCCAGTAAGTGTAGATTTTATATGAGCAGGCATATCATCAGACCCTTCAATTGTGTGAGTATAATAATCCATATTTTCAGGAGCAAGTATGTTAAATGAGGTCTCAAAATCATCCAGCACCGTTGGATCATAATTTTCGTTTATTGTCAATCCGGCTGAAGTATGTTTGATGAAAAGATGAAGGATCCCTGATTCAGGAAATTTCAGCTGTTTCCGGATAATGTCTGTTATCAAATGAAATCCTCTGGGGAAATGGGGTAAAGAAATTTCTTTTTGGATGATCATTTTATTGCCTTTACTTGAAACTGAATCTGTTAACTTCAGGACAATCAAGTTTTCCAAAATAATACATCAGACTTGCACTAAAAAAAGAATATTTGTCACTATCCCGGCTGTTTCCTCTTTGTTTGCCCTGAATGGCAAATCCCGGAATTCCGGATCTGTCAGAAAGCATTACTCCTTCTTCTCCCCTTATAGACCTTAATTCACCTATATTCGGATAAACAGTGCTTACATCATCAAGATAATCTGTAAATATAAACCTGTAGCTCGCTTCAATATTCACGCTGAGCTTGTGGTTGATATCCCATTTAATGCCTCCTCCTGTAATCAATCCTGAGCTGAATTGAAAATACTCCTCTCCCAGAGCTTGTCCTTCAGTTCCATACTCCCTGAGATTATATTTTTTCCCATCAATCTCTGCTGTGGGATTATAATAGAAAATACTCAATCCTACTGCAATATATGGAGTGAAATAATCAGTTGAAGTGCCATGAATATATGGCAGGAAATTGAATTCAAACTGATTTGTCAAATCATAAATTGGACTTCTGAAGCTTAGATTTCGATCATGTTCAAAGGGATTGGATGAGTCATTGTCATCACCCCGAACCGAACCAAAACTCAATGATGCTTTATATGCGAGCCTGTCATTGAACAGAAGTCTGTAATTGACACCAGCAGATAAACCCGGCTTGGATAAATTGAAAGTGGTATTCAGATCACCGAAATAATTTGACATACCAATCCATCCTCCCAGTTCAAAACCATCCTGTGATTTCAGGTTTTCGGAATAAAGTGAAACTATAATAACGATAAAAAGATAAAACCTGAACTTCATATAAAAATTTTTTAAGAATATTTAATTCTGCTTCCTTGGATTAATAATAAATGTAACGTTAAATGTAGTAATTATTATATTTTTTAATCAGTTTTTAGTCATTTAAAAGATTCATGTAAGATTTCTTAAATCATGATCTTCAATATCATTTCCCTCATAAGTTCTATCTGAGATATATTCTTTGAATCAACTCCTTTTGATTTCAGATCATATTCTTTAAGCAGGGATATTATTTCAATCAGTTTTTGTCTGGGATAAATTTTTGCAGTTTTTCTGTAATTCTTAACAAAAAAAATACTACCACCTGTTATCTTAACGATTTCAACATCGGTCTTTTTCAAGTTTTCTGAGCTGATCAATACTTTTGCAAAATAGCTATACAATGTCGAAATAATCATGACATTTGGATAAGGTCCGGGGTTGTTATTGAAAATATCAAGGATTTGTATAGACTTGGTTAAATTACCCTCACCTATTGCATTGCTGAGTTCAAAAATTGTAAATTCCCTGTTTAAACCGATGTTATCCCTTACCTGTTCAACATCAATAGTTTTTATGCCATCGTTCAAGATCTTGAGTTTTTGCAATTCATTATCTATCTTTGTCAGGTCATTTGCAAGTAATGTCGTCATCAGACCGGCAGCATTGTCGCTAATGTTAATGCCCAGGCGTTTTGAATTGGCCTTTATCCAATCCGGGATTTTATTTTCATACATTCTTGCCGACTCAAAAACTACACCATTGGTTGCAAATGCTTTCACTAAGTTTGATTTTTGGCTTAATTTTTTTTCTTTATGAACGACTACAAGAATGGTGCTTGATACAGGTTTTTCTATAATTGGCAGCAGGTCTTCAATTTCCTTCATATTTTGGGCTTCTTTCAGAATTATCAGGCGGTATTCAGCCATCATAGGATATTGCATACAAGCACCAATAATGCTTTTTGCTTCAGTATCTTTGCCGTAAAAAATATTCTGATTGAATTCTTTTTCTGTGTCTGTCAAAGCTTCTTTCTGAATTTCTTCGACAAGCATATCAATGAAAAAAGCTTCTTCCCCATGCAACAGGTACAGTGGGGAAAACTTTTTATTTTTAACTGATTTCCTTACTTCTTCAAAAGTCAAAATTCAAAATTTTCCGCAAAAATACTAATTTTATTGAAGATTTTAGTTAATCCGGTATGCTTATGACAATTAATTAAATCATTATCTGACATTTCAACCTAAGTAGGTAGAACTTTAAAAAGTCTATTTTCACTTGCTGCAATAAATGACCTAATATTAAAGTTATGAAGTTATTATTTTATCAAATAGAACAACATATAAGTTATTTTTGCAAATTGATCAGGAACACATCACCGGAAAAACAAGAAAGGATGGTTAGATTACATTGGGTATTTATTTTAATTTTGTTGGCAATAACTTTAATATCAAGCTGTTATAAGGAGGAATTTTATGAAGGCAGCGACATTGAACTACGGTTTTCAAGCGATACACTGACCTTTGATACTGTGTTTACATCAAGGGGTTCTGCAACAAGAATTTTAAAGGTTTATAATGATAAAGACAAAGCTATCCAAATTTCTGAGATCAGAATAGCTACAAACAAGAATAATCAGTTCAGACTCAACATTGACGGAACAAGTTCCAACACAGTTAAAGATGTTGAGATTGGGCCAAAGGATTCTATCTATATTTTTGCTGAGACCCATATTAATCCTGATGATCCTTTGTCTGTCAGTCCGTTTATTGTCACAGACAGCTTAATGTTCAAAACCAATGAAAATGAGCAAAAAGTAATACTTCAGGCTTGGGGTCAAAATGCTAATTATATCAATACAAGTGAAATCGGAAAATTATCCTGCAACCTTGGAGAAATAGTGTGGGATGACCCTAAGCCTTACATAATATATGGTATACTTAGAATAGACAGTTGTACACTTACATTGCCTCCCGGAACGAAGGTTTTTATGCATGGAGGGATCAATAAAGACAGTGAAGGGAACTTTTATTATGATGGCAACATATATGTTTATAAAAAAGGCAGATTAAATATTGAAGGTTCAGCTGAAAAACCTGTCATCATCCAGACTGACAGGCTTGAAAAGGAATATCAGGATATAAATGCTCAATGGTATGGAATATTTATCCTTGCTGAAAGCAAGGGAAATAAAATTCAGCATGCAGAGATCAAAAATGCAACTATAGCATTGTATTTAGATTCACTGGCTACACTGGATTTGAAATATACAAAAATACTTCATGCAGGTGCCTGGGGTCTTTATTCAAGACACGCAACTGTGAATGCTGAAAACTGTTTGTTTGCTGATATAGGCAGTTACAATGTGATCATAGATTATGGTGGAAATGTGAATATGACATATTGCACTATTTACAATAACAATTCTGATGATGCTCTAGTACTTAAAAATTACAAGTGTCTTGATAAGAATTGTTCAACAGTAGATCCAAATCCTCTCAATGCTAAACTTACCAATTGCATCATTTACGGGACAAGCAAGGATGAATTATTATTATCTGACGGATATAAGTCAGACCCGGCTTTTTTTAAATACTCATTTGAAAATTGTCTTGTTCAGGTGCAGGATCTGCTAAAGCCCAACCAATTCCCGTATTTTTTCGATAATTGTACATCATGCCTTAATGGTCAGGGTGATAAAGACCTGTTTCTTAATATTGAAAAATATGATTACAGGCCTGATACAATGGCAATAGTGATAGACAAAGGTAAATACGTCTCAGGGATAACCCGGGATATAGATTTCAATTTTAGGGATGCTGCACCTGATATCGGATGCTATGAATTTATTAAATGAAATACTCCTACAAAAAATGAATAGAAATTCTTCTGATTGGGAATATATCATTGTAAACAAAATAAAAGCCGTAGGAATAGAAAAGTGATTTTAACTGCAGATTATAATAGAGATCAGTGCGGAAACTGAGATTTATATCTTCAGAAATTCTTCTATCATAGGCAATTTTGAAATTTATAAGTTCTACTTTTGGTACAATGATTTTGTTGTCATAACCAAATGCAGAAAGAAAGATCTCTTCTCCCCGGGGAGCAATAAAAGTTTCTGATCCCCAGTATCCAATCATGGTTTTCAAAGCATTAAAATCAATATTGCACCTGATATATGAGCCAAAACCATTAGAATAAGGTTGATGAAATTCATCTCCCGGAGGTGGGTTAGCTCCTGCCTTGTATTTATTGTAATTATATTCCAGCGATACATTTTTCAAATACATCCTGTTGAAATTTTGTTCTTCCGGAGAGGAAATATTTGTATATTTAAAGCTGATACCTGCCATAGTATTATATAGTGACATTATATTCTCCCTCAATGGTTTGTGTTCATATATCTGACCACCTGCATGAGTCCATGTAAAATGTAAAGGGAAATTCACAGTCAGTTTACCTGAGATATCAATTTTGGCATTAAAGGCATTGCCCGTTACAAATTCTTCCCTGTAAGGATCATTGCTGAAAATGAACTTTTCCCAATTTGCCCACAGATCATTTTTAATATATCTGTTTTTGAACAGAAACTGCATTCCGTATTCGACGTTGTCAGTGTAATACCTGTCAAACTGATAGACCGGTTCGCTCAAATTATGTTCCAGATTGCCATAAAGATGACCGAGAATCATTTCCCAATTTTTTCCGAGTTTTTGTCTTATCCTGAATAGAGGAATTGCACTGCTGAATTTATTAAGCCCGGAATATTTTTTTAGAAAATAGCCTGCCTGAATTTCTGTTGTTTTAGTAGGTTGATATATCAATTGAGGCTTGATAAAAAATCCTATCCCTGTCCATCCGTCGAGGTGATCAAAATACTCATTGTTCTTTACAAAACTGGTAGATTCAAAGCCAAAATTCAGTTTCCGGCTATTAGTATCTGATATTTCTGTGTGTGTAAGGAAAATGGAATTGTCCTGGGTCCCGGATTTAAGGTGTAAGATCAGGATTATGAAAGGGATAAATAAATACTTTTTATGCATTGATATATAATCGACATTATTAATATTATTCACAAAAATATAAAAAACTATTAAATCCACCCAATATAGTTGTTAGATTTAAATACGAAAGTCTGTAATGAGAATTGACCGGATTTATGATTATCTCATTACTATAAATAGAAGTTATAATGGTTTATCTGGTGGTTTCCTTTTCTATAAGACACATAGGAATTAATAAGCTGATAGCATCTTGTTGTTGTTGTGAAAGTTTATCAAATTTTAAACCGAAATAATCAATAGATTTTTCGTCTCTGGCTTTGCTATATGCAGTTTTTAAAAGTTCAAATGCTTTTATATATGTATCGTACCTGGTACTTCTTTCGTTGCTCAATGAAATCACAAGTTGTGATTGATAGCAGTCACCGATAAGATCAATACGGACAGGTTTAAGTTCAGGCATTGAAGTATCTTTTGGATCACTTTTAATGTATTTTATAATAATTGTAACTAAACTGTCAATATATATTTTCCTCCCATTAAGCGTACAAGTATCATTATTTTCACTTACATGAACTATCAATAGATTTCTGCTTTCTATGTTGAGAGGCAATTTATCTTCTGACCATGGGGGGAGTTTTATTTCACTCTCTTTGTTTGAATTAACAGCTGCAGTTAAAATAAAAAGAGTTGTCATTTTGTAAAATTCATTTTCAAAATCATCTGGCTCCAAAATTTTAAGTGTGGAGGAAGAAATATCTTCAAGATCAAAATTGCCGGATTTTTTTAATGAATCAACCATAGTATTCAATAAAAATATCTTTGAGTATTTATAACTACTGCTATTTTGGAATGTCTTGCAGAGTTCTTTGCATTTTACAAATCTTTCATCATCTATTTTAATATTCGCCGATTTTAATGAATCAAAAACCGAAGACTGCAATCTGAAGTTGTATTCTTCCATTCTATTTAAATTGCTGAATGACAGGTAATAGCTTTCGCCACTTTTGTCTGCCAAAATACCATTTTTTATACATTGATCTTCTAGTTCTGATAATCCTTTTTTAAAATCAACTCCCATATCATCTAAGGTTCCTATTAAACAGTCGAAAACCCTGTTCTCGAAATGGAAATCCTGTGCAAAAGACGAATTTAATGCTAATAACATAAGGGATATAAGCCTGAATTGTCGCATAAGTCCTATATTAAAAAATGAATTAATTATGTCTCATAATATGATGACCTAAGTCAAATATCAGTTTTTAATCTATTTTATTTCAATGTTTATCTGTTTCAGTTTTTGATCATGGATATATTTCCCACTATTAGATGCACAGCTGTGAGCATCAACATCAGTATTTAATGGAAGCTCTCCATTTACAAAGATATGCATAAAAATATGTAATAAACAACAGGAAAACCTTTTTATACAGGAAAAACACCTATATAAAATAGGGGAAAACACCCTTGTTTTTCTGATAGTATTAGAGTAATTTTGTAATTTTAACAATTAAAATTTGTAAAATCATGGAACGAAAAATTGAAAAAACTATCTCAAAGGAGAAAGCTCAGCAATTGAGCAATAACTTTGATCACTACATTCAAACAATTTCAAAAAACAACAAAATCAATTATGCTAATTGTGCCTGGTTCGATATTAATGATCTGGAATTGTACCTTGCATATGCAAAAGTAAAAGCTTATAAAACCGGGGAGAAACTTTCAGGAATAAGAATTTATTTTGGTAATTATAATAGTAAAGGTAAAAAAGGAGATTTAACAGTTTTTATTTCTCCAACCATTCTTTGCAAAGACATCGAAAAAACCCCACTTGAAGATAAGGATTTGAATATTGACGCATTGAATTTTGGTAGTGCAGGAGTTCCACCGCGTAAAGCATATCCATATGGTCAAGAATAAATATTATTATGATATTTTATGATATAATAATTCATGTCATTCCTTTTATGACATTTATGATCTCTGTTTTTTTTAACAGGAATAAAACTCCTGTTGATACTGTTTTCAGTATAATGACAGGATATATTTTCCTGACCGAAGTATTAGGATCTATTGTAGGAAGATATCTACATTTTGATAATTTTTTTTTATATAATTTTTACTGTCTTTTTTTTCCATTGATAAATTTCAGGATTTTTTCAATGCTTTCAAAATCAGCACCAAGGAAAAAACTGATTAAAACCCTTTCCTTTGTTCTGATTTTGATTTTTATTGGTGAAAATATTATATTTAAAAATTTATTTACAGAAATACAGTATCATACATATCTTATATCATTAATATTTTTAATATATATCATATCTGTTCATCTTCTTGAAATAATGGAATCAGATATAATTCATGATTTTTACCGATCTAAATCTTTTTGGATAAGTACCGGTTTATTGCTTTTCTCAGTCCCTTTTCTACCGATGATGATTGCATTTAAATTTATGACCCTCAACTTTGAAATACGTATGGTTGTAACATCTATACTGATAATAGCCATGCATTCATGCTTTATCGTTGCTTCACTCAGGACAAAGTACAAATAGTAATATTGTTGTTCTTTTTCAATAATTGTGATTCGGGTAAGGCTGCTGACATTAAACAGCTAAATGGTATTGTTGTATTTTAAGCAAAACGCCAGACCCAGTTTGTCTTACAAGTGTATCATAAATGCATTTCATGCGGATTTGGGATTGGAAGCATTCGAAGGTTTCAGTATTTATTGATTTCTTCTTTCAGCGTATTGAAAGGGTTTTGAGTGATTTTCAGATTCAGTTGTATAAATACCGGATCAGCTTTTTGCCAGAACGACTGTTCTTTCAATTCCGAATTTAGGGATATACATATTCTTAAGGTTCGGTTCAAAATGATCGGCAGTCACTTCCAGGTCGTACCTGTCAACGGCAAATCTTTTTGTTACATAAGAGTTTGATTTTCTGTCATATTTCAAAGTTGTGGAAACATCGCCTGAGGTGAGTTTGACATTTGCATAGCTAATTGGATGATTGTTGAAATCCTCAACATATATTTTTATCATCTTTTGTCTGCGGTGAATTACAGATTTATTATCCAAAATAGTCATAACGGGCATTTCAAGCCTGGAAGCTGCAACATTTAAATTTAGTGATTTCATTGTTAATAGTTTTTATTTTTTTTCCTACTCTGATCCGGCTTTTCGGATTCCGCCGATTGATTGTTGTTTTACTTTCAATAATGCAAAGTTAATCCAAACCATGTACGGAGAACAAGAGGAAAAACACTGTTTCTTTCAGGGGTTTTTCCTGTATCATAGATGAGATTTTTCCTTAAAATCTTAAAACAAAATTAAATTATGGTTAAATCGGAATGAAAGCTAATATATAAAATTTTTAATCTTAATGCAAATCAAGGGTTGGGAAATATAATGACATCATAGTGTCGTGCTTCTATGACCTTAGTATATGGTTAACATTTTTCTACTTTTCGTTTTTTTAATCTTTTCTTATCAAAAGCACTATGTTTTCTATATGATGAGTATGAGGAAACATATCCACTGCCTTTGATTTTTTTACCTGGTATTCTTCTTTAAGAATTTGAATATCTCTTGCCTGTGTTGATGGATTACAACTTATGTAAACAATTTTTATGGGTGACAGCAGCATGATTGTCTCTGTTACTTCCCTGTCTAAACCAGCCCTTGGCGGGTCAACAATAATGATGTCAGGCTTTTTAAATCCTTCATTTAATACTTTCTTTACATCTCCGGCTATGAATTCAACATTTGAAATATTATTCAATTTTGCATTATCCTTAGCATCTTCAATAGCTTCATTGACCACCTCAATACCGACAACACTCTTTACCTTATCTGCGATATACAAAGCTATGCTTCCTATACCCGTATACAGGTCCAAAACATGTTCGTCTCCTTTGAATCCTGCAAAATCAACTGCAATATCATACAGTTTCTGTGATTGATATGTATTTGTCTGGAAGAATGATTTTGGTGAAATGATGAAATCTATTGATCCAAGGTTTTCCCTTATAAACTTACTACCCGAATAATTAACAACTTCCAGATCCCAGATTGAGTCATTGAATTTTGAATTAATGACGTAATTGAGGCTTGTTATTTCAGGAAACTTATTCTTAAGTGACCCAAGCAATAAATCAATTTTTTCTTTGTCAAATTCTGAAAAACTAATAGTCACCATGACTTCCCCTGAATTGGAAGTCCTGATGATCATATTCCTCATTAGTCCATTGTGATTCTTCACATCATAATAAGTAAAACTATGTTCTTTGGTCAGTTCGCGGACAAAATCCCTTATTTCATTTGATGGATATTTTTGTAGAAAACACTTTTCTACCTGTATTATTTTCTCAAAATTGCCTGGGGCATGAAATCCAAGAGCATTTCCCTGCTCTACAAAATCATCATTTTCAATTTCCTCTTTTGTTAACCAGCGTTTGTTCGAAAATGAAAATTCTAGTTTATTTCTGTAAAACTCTGTCAGCTCTGCTCCTTCTATTGGCAGTATTTCTTCTGTTTCAGTTTTTGCTATTTTCAGCAAAGCATCTTTAACATTTTTCTCTTTGTATTCGAGTTGTTTCTGATAATTCAGATTCTGCCATTTACATCCCCCGCAATTGCCAAAATGAGAACAAAAAGGTTCAGATCTGAAAGGAGAATTCTTTATAAGTTTATTAACAGAAGCAAGAAAACTTCCTTTCTTTTTCTTAAATATAGTTACTTCTGCTATATCTCCCGGAACCAGTCCGTCAACAAATACTACCTTTCCGTTTTCAGTCTTCCCTATTGCCTGACCTTTATCGGCAATATCGATCACTTCAATTGTTTCTGTTATCTTTTTGAACCTCATCTTCTATATCCTTTAAATAAATTGCAAACTTAAAGCATTTTAGAAGAACTATTGAAATATTCAGGCAAAGCTTAAAAATTTCATCCGGTTTTTAATTTATTTTTCCATTGCACTCAGAATTTGATATTTTTGCATCGAATAATAATCAGTCAGGATGAATAAAGATATAGAAATAGAATCAAAATGGAAATCAGTTTTGAAAGATGAGTTTGAAAAGCCTTATTTCGGAGATATAAAGAGCCAGATAATTGCTGATATTAAGTCCGGAAAAACAATTTTCCCACCCGGGAAACTCATTTTCAATGCATTTAACCTTACTCCTTTTGATAAGGTGAAGGTTGTTATTCTGGGGCAGGATCCCTATCACGGTAAGGGTCAGGCGATGGGACTTTGTTTTTCAGTGCCACGGAATATTACTCGTCCGGCATCATTGCTGAATATCTATAAAGAAATGAACAGGGATCTGGGTATCCCTATAGCAGAACATGGTGATTTAATTAACTGGGCTGAACAGGGAGTTTTTATGTTGAATGCTATACTGACTGTAATTGAAGGCAAGGCCGGATCACATGCAAATATAGGCTGGCAGCAGTTTACAGATAATGTTATTAAAAGTATTTCTGATAATAAAAATGGTATTATATTTTTACTATGGGGAAATTTTGCAAAGAATAAGAAATCACTTATTGACAGTTCAAAACATTTTATCCTTGAATCCGCGCACCCATCTCCTTTGGCAGGAAATGCATTTCAGGGGAATAGTCATTTTTCAAAAACAAATGAATTGTTGATAAGTCAGGGTCTGGAGCCTATAGACTGGAATGTGTAACATTTCAAAAGTTTTACTTTTGAAAAGTTTGAAATATTAAAATTCAACTTTAAAATCAATTTCAATTTAGTCTATCCTAATTCGGCAAGATCATTGATATACTTCAACGGATTTTCAGACCTGAATATAGCATTTCCGGAAACTAATACATTAGCTCCCGATCCAATCAATGTGACTGCATTCTCAAGACTAACTCCACCGTCGACCTCAATCAGAGTGCTCAGATTTTTGATGGAAATCAATTCCTTTAATCTTTCTATCTTACTGTAACTCGATTCAATAAATTTTTGCCCGCCAAATCCTGGATTTACTGACATGATCAGTACCAGATCGACATAGGGAATAATATCCTCCAAAAAATTAACTCCAATGTGGGGATTCACAGAAACTCCTGCTTTCATGCCAAGGCTTTTTATCTTTTGAATGCTTCTGTGCAGATGCGTACATGCTTCATAATGCACCGTCAGTATATCAGCTCCTGCATTCCTGAAATCTTCAAAGAACCTGTCAGGTTTTTCAACCATCAGATGGACATCAAGGACTTTGTCTGTAATTTTCTTTAAAGTTCTTACTATCCAGGGTCCAAAAGTGATATTAGGTACAAACATCCCATCCATTATATCCACATGGATCCATTGGGCTTCGCTTTTATTTATCATTTCAATTTCGGAACCGAGTTTACTGAAATCAGCAGATAAAATTGAAGGAGCTATTATTGTTTCCATAAAATTTCATTTAATAGTAAATCCGCTTTCGTGGACAAATTTGCTTTTAATAATACTAACTTTTTCTACAACAGAAAGTTCAGGCCCATGAAGTGCCCATTCAATTAATTTCATAACCGGCTGATCCTCTCCAGTTAATTCAATGTAAACAGATCCATCCGGTTCATTTTTTACAAAACCATGTAAATTCAATTCTTCTGCCATTTTCCTTGTACTTGCCCTGAACCAGACACCCTGTACTTTTCCTTCAACAATAATGATTAAATTTTTCATTTGGACATGTTTTTATTTCTGGAAATAAATAATGTATTTTTCCCTGAAATACTCTTCCGGAATCTTTTCATATATAGAATTGATTTCATAATAATTATCTTTACCCGGCAACTGCAATTCACTACTGATATCACCACCTTTAAAGGCAAAAAACCCCGGAGGCATTGGTCCGATATTTTTATTTTTTAATAAAGGATTTGACCATAATGATAGTTTTTCAAGAGTAGAAACTGCCCTGGTCAGGACAAAATCAAATTTTTCCCTGCATTCTTCTGCTCTCAAATGCAATGCTTTCACATTTTTGAGTTCCAGTTTTTCGGCAATATCATTTACAACTTTGATTTTCTTTGCTGTTCCATCTATCAGCGTAAAATTACATCCTTCCAGCAAAATTGATAAGGGAATACCTGGAAAACCTCCTCCTGTACCAAGATCAAGAATTGCAGCTCCATTTTTAAAATCATAAAACTTAAGTATGCTAAGAGAATGCAAAACATGATGGAGGTAAATATTATCAATATCTGTCCTTGAGATAATATTTACCTTTTGATTCCATTCAAAGTACAGATCATAAAGCCTGTTTAGTTTATCAAATTGTGAACCCGTGATTTGCGGAAAATATTTCAATATTATATCAGATTTCATTTCCACCTGTTTTTGGGATAAAAATAATAAAAAAATGACAATGAAATATAATAAATAAACATAAGAAAATCTAAAACAGGCAGCCATATCAACAGATCTTTCTCCTTTAGTTTTGAAAAAGCACCAAAAGATGCTATATAAAGAGTAGTATACCTGATCACTAAAAATAATAAAACAATATTTATATTTCCAATAAAAACAGAATAGATAATCAACAAGTAAAACCCGATATGTGAAAATGAGTAAAGGCCTAAAAGGAATTTATGAATTAATTTATATCTGAATGATGTGCTGATATGTCTTGATTTCTGCCTGAAAAAATCAAACACTCTTTCGTCAGGATATGTGTAAATAAATGAATCGGGATCATATTGAATAAAAATATTTTTAGGTTTGGATGTTTCGTTTATAAAAAGATCATCAGATCCTGATTTGATATCCAGATGATTGTCAAATCGATTATTTTTAAGAAAAAAAGATTTCCTGAATGCCATATTTCTACCGACACCCATATATGGAATTCCAGCCAATGCATAACTAAAATATTGAAGAGCAGTCATGAATGTCTCGAATCTTATAAAACTTGTCAATAGTCCGTTGCCAACATAGGGGCTGTATCCCAATACAATATCCGTATTGTTGCTATTAAAACCTGATACCATTAGATTGAGCCACTTATCTGAGACTGCGTAGCAGTCAGCATCTGTCATCGCTATGAACTCACGGTCAGTTTTCTCAATTCCAAAGTTAAGTGCCTGTTTTTTACCTTCATCATTTTCACTCCTCAATGTCTTAAGATAAGAAATACTTTTCCCTGATTCTTCAAGAAATGTATATGTGCCATCTGTGCTATGATCATCGACAATTAACAATTCAAACCCCAAAGGCTTCTGATCAATAAAAGAACTAAGATTGCGTTTAAGGTTTTGTGCTTCATTCTTTGCTGATATTAAAATGACAGTATTGTTTAAGTCTATTTGATTTGCTTCTTTGGTTTCATCTATTCTATGATAAGAAAACCTGGAAAATATAAAAATCCAGTAACTTAAATTGATCAGTGTAAATATTGAAATTAAGAAAATCATAATCCAAAACTAACAATTCTGAATGGATTTAAGATTAAATAATTAAAAAAATTGTTAATTTAGATAGGGTTGAAAACTTTTTATTCGTCTATTTGTAAATTAAAATAAGAATATTAAGGTTTTTTATATTACAAATTAATTTAATATATATATATTTGTGTGATTATTTAAATAAAACTGATTTTATATAATTTGTTTAAAAGTTTATTATGAGGTTATTTCTTTCTCTTTTAATTCTTTTGATGTTACCTGTTCTGCTCAAAGCTCAAATGGTTGATGGATCAGATATCAGGTATGGTAATGAATGGATCAATTTAACTAAACAGTACTACAAGATCCCAATTTCTGAAGATGGTATATACAGGATATCAATTCAGCAACTATTGTCAGCAGGAATAAAAGCTGATGAAATCAAAGGGTCAAATTATCAGTTATTTTTACTTGGAAAAGAAATTCCTATATTCACATCAACAGACAATATCTTTGCTGCAGGTGATTACATTGAGTTCTATGGTGAAAAAAACCGGTCACAACTTGATTCATTTCTTTTCAGGACAAAAACCGATATTTTAAATCCTGAATACAGTATATTTACAGATACAGCTTCATATTTTCTGACCTGGGAAAATAATACAAACGGTTTAAGATACGGGACACTTCAAAATAATCTTACAGGTTCACTCCCATCACCAAAACCCTATTATTTCCATGTTGAAAAACAAGTTTTTAACTCAGATTTTAACAAACCACTTCGGGATATTACAAATCATGTTTACCGATCCAATTTTGATACAGGGGAAGGATTTGGATCAAAATTGCAAATTGAAAATGCTTTTACAATAAACACATCCAACTATGTGGAAAGTGGTGAAAAACCCGAGTTAAATGTGCGATTTGCATCTAACAGCGGCAATCATAGTATTGAATTCCTGGTAAATAATGACATCAAAAAAGTTCATACTCAAAGTGGATTTATCTGTACAAATATAAGCATCCCACTGAAGTCTTCTGATATTAAGAATAGTATGCCGGTAATGGTGAAAGGAACAAATAATACAGATATTTATGACAGGAATACAGTCTCAGTATTATCATTGAAATATTCAAGAGAATTCAAATTTCAAAACAAATCATTTTTCAGATTCAATATAGAGAGTTCTGATTTTTCAGATTATATAGAAGTCGAAGAATTTGATATTCAGGGAAATAACTTTATCCTTTATGATTTGACCAATAAAAAGAGACTTACTCCCGTTATCGACAATAACAGCAAAAAAGTCAAATTCAAACTTGATCCAAGCTCTTACAGCAGGGAATTCTTGCTTGTCAACCTAGACAAATCTGCGAAAACAATCGGTGGTATTAATAAAATGAATTTTATAGATTATAACAATTCTCTTGAAAAAAACTATCTTATCATCACAGATAAATCGAGATTTAAAGACGAGAATCAGGTAAACTGGGTCGATGAATATGTGAAATACAGAGAGTCAGCTGCGGGAGGCAATCTTAAAGCACTGGTGGTCAATGTTCAGGACATTTATGATCAGTTCGGTTACGGGATAAGCAGGCATAGTCAGGCACTCAACAATTTTGCCATATACTACAAGGATAAGTTTTTAAACCCGGAATACATTTTCATTATAGGTAAAGGTCTGGAATACGATGAAGTAAGGATACCACAGGATCTTGAAACCAACAAAAGCTATTTTGTCGTACCAACTTACGGATATCCCGGTTCTGATAATTTACTGGCTGCACGGTACAGTGAGAATCATCAGGATATAGCAATAGGAAGGATAGCAGCAAAGAATTATGAACAAATTAAAATGTACCTGAATAAGGTAAAGAAATTTGACGAATATAAAAACAATTCACAATCTGTTGAAGACAGATTCTGGATGAAAAAGATAGTTCACCTGGTTGGTGGTGATGCAACTGTCATAGATGGTATAAGAAGTTCTTTGAAATTTATGGCAAATATCATATCCAATAGCAAATTTGGTGCAAATGTAATTACCTTTGAAAGGACGAGTGGTACAGCTCAGGAATCAGTAACTCAGAGAATCGTTAATGAGATTGAAGCGGGTGCTTCTGTTGTTACTTTTTACGGCCATTCAGGGGTTGCCGGTGATGATTTTAAGATCACAAACCTGAATAATGATAAATTTCCGATGTTCTTCAGCCTTGGCTGCTATTCAGGCAATATACATACCACCGTCAATGATGGACAGAGTGAAGACTTTGTGCTGAATGAAAAAAATATGATAGCTTATGCTGGTACCAGTGGAACAGGTTTTACATCAGCACTCACAAACTCGGGCAAAAGTCTCTATCAGAATATCGGTAATAACATGTATGGTCAAAGCATGGGAAAGATCATGAAAAAAGCCATAGAGGAAAATGATAATAACAATTCTGATGCCACTGTCACTCTTAATCAGCAATTCACATATCATGGTGACCCTGCTGTAACATTGTATAATTATAACGGACCGGATTATTTATTTGATTATCAGTCCCTGAAAATAAATCCTTCTGTTATTAATTCCAATGAAGAAAAATTTAAACTGAGTTTTGATATATTCAATATCGGAATGGGAATAAACGATTCAATACCTGTCAGGATTATAAGAACTTTGCCTGATGGGAAAACTGAAACCATAAATACAAAATTCAAAGCTCCGATGTCTAAAGGCAGCTTTGAAGTCACTCTCAATACTTACCACACCGATGGCACCGGAGAAAACTGTATTGCAATGATCCTGAACCCTGATAAAACCGTAAATGAAGTTCCAAAACCAGCTGCAGAAAATAATAATGAACTGAGAAATCAGAACGGAGAGAATAAATTCTGTTTTTATATAATCAACAATGGAATCAAGCCGATTTATCCAGAAGAATTCAGCATCGTAAATAAAGCTGATGTTGAGCTAAGGGCATCGACATATAATTATTTTGTCAATGACGAAAAATATGTTTTCGAGATCGATACTACGGAATTATTTGATAGTCCGCTTAAAAGATCGGTAAAAATCACTACTAAAGGCGGCATGCTATCATGGAAACCTGAAATTCAGTTCACCCACAGCACAGTCTACTACTGGAGGATAAGCACCGACAGTATAAATCCTCAGTCTCCGTTCAACTGGCAGTACAGCTCTTTTATCTACCTCCCCAACAGCTCGGAAGGCTGGAATCAGAGCCATTATTATCAGTGGCTTAAGGATGAGTTTGATAATTTGGAAATGAATGATAGGAGATTGGATTTTAGCAAATGGCTAAGAGAGTTCATTTTTGATATAAGAAAATTAGATCTTACTAACATGAATATGGTACGAAGAGATGGAGAGACTATTGGGGGATTCAGACCTGAAACATTGCATCCAGCTATTGTTATAGCAGGATATGGTCCTAGGCTGGATTTTTATTTAAATAAAAGTGGAACTGATTATGGTTCAAAATTTTGGAGACCAACAACATTTATTTATAAAACTAATAGCATAGAGAATCGAAAAGGAATGAAAGATGTTTTTGAAGCTTTTCCAGATTCTTCTACTATAATTTTTTACACATTTGCAGATGGTGAAAATCAAACTTTGAATACAGAAGATTGGGAATCTGATTCTATACAGATTGGATATAATATCTTTTCTTTACTTGAATCATATGGAGCCGAACAAGTAAGATACTTAAAAACAAGGGGTACAGTTCCTTATCTTTTTGTTTTCAAAAAAGGATTTGGGAAAATTTTTGAAGAAATTGGCAAAACTCCAAACTCAATTGTAAATGCTTCTTTACAAATTCCCGAAAGACGTAATAATGGAAGTTTAAATTCAAAAATAATCGGTCCTTCTAAAAAATGGAATAAAATTCTCTGGAATGAGTCAAATAAGGAACAAGGAGATAAAACAACCATATATGTATATAAAATTAATAATAATTTAACAGAAAAAGTATTTGTTGATAGTTTGAATTCTGTGTATGAGTATGATATTTCTTCAATAAATCCAACTAATTATCCTTACCTTCAGTTGGATTTGAAAGTAAGTGATTTGCAAAAAGTAAGGACAACTCCTGATTTTATTTTTTGGCGCGTTCTATATGAAGGCTTGCCAGATGCAGTATTGGTTAATGACGAAAATGCTTATTTTTATAAAGACACACTTGATTTTGGAGATAAATTTAAATTCAAAAGCAAGGTTTATAATCATACTTCCCAGGACATGGACAGTTTACTGGTACGGTTTAAGATTAAAAAACAGGATAATCAGGAAATAGTATCGTTGAAGAGATATAAGCCCCTGAAAGCAGGTACAGAGTATTTTATCGATTTTGAATATCCTTCTTCTGATTTGGGTGGAGTAAATGAATTTACTGTTGAAATTAACGCAGACAAAGAACAGAATGAAAAATACTATTTCAATAATATCGGTATAAGGAGATTTTTTGTAAGGCAGGACAACAGAAACCCTGTTATGGATGTGACCTTCGATGGTACTCATATTATGGATGGTGATATAATCAATCCAAAACCTGAGATCAGAGTGATGGTCAAAGACGATAATAAATTTTTATTGCTGAATGATATCAGCATTTTCAGAAAACTGACCCTCGTTTTACCAAGTGGCAATATTAAAAATATTCCTCTCAGTAATAACAGTGAAATTGAATTTGTGCCGGCTCAATCGGTTGCAGACAATAAAGCATATCTGAACTTTTCTCCGGTCTTTACCGAAGAAGGATTGTATCAGCTGATAGCTCAGACATCCGACATTTCAGGTAACATGTCCGGACAGAATGAGTACAGGATATCATTCCAGGTCATTTTTAAAGAGCAGATATCCGATGTCTATAATTATCCTAATCCATTTTCAACTAAAACTAGATTTGTTTTTACTCTGACAGGACTGGAAGTTCCGCAGGACATAGTGATAAAAATAATAACCATGACCGGTAAGGTAGTGAGAGAACTGACATATATAGATTTGGGAGAATTTAAAATAGGACAAAATATCTCAGAAAAATACTGGGATGGAACTGATGAGTATGGAAGCAAACTTGCTAATGGAATTTATCTCTATCAGGTAAAAGCTGTCAATAATGATGGCAAAGAATTTGAGAAAATGAAATCAGATACTGATACTGAAAAATTCTTTAAGGAAGGATTCGGCAAATTAGTGATATTAAGGTAGAAGGGTTGAAAGGTGGAAGGAATTAAATTTTAAAAAATAGTTTGTGGCAAATTGTTGATTGTGAATCGAAGTATTCAAGTGGATTTTTGGAATTTGACATGAAAAAAAACTGTGTAAATCTGAATGATCATGCCTTTGGCTTGACAAGTTCTGCGTTATTCGTGTGCTATGATACTACTTGATTTTCGATTTAAGAATAGTGGAACTATAAACCGTTGATTTCCTCTTAAAGACCCGGTTCTGTCGTTTAGCGTGATGGACATTTATTAAAACTAAAAGAAATTACAATTAAATACTAAGATCAAACTGAACCACGTAGAGAATAAGAAAATGTTGAAAGAAATTATTGCGAAAAAAGGTAAAACTTCACATATTGGAAACTGTAATTGAAAATAAAAAAGGATTCAATCTGAATGAAAGAATAAAGGAATTATACAATTACAGGGAATTATTATGGACACTTGCTTATCGCGATTTTAAAGTCAAATATGCACAGACTATCCTTGGATTGTTATGGGCTGTCATCGAACCACTTGTAACCGCTGTTTTACTGAGCTTAATATTCAATAAAATTGCCAAAGCCACAACAGGCGGTGTCAATCCTATATTGTTCGGCCTCTCCGGTATGGTGGTATGGAATTACTTTTCAAATGTTATCATCCAGGGTTCAAGCTCACTGATCCTGACACAGAATATGGTAACAAAAATTTACTTTCCACGGATACTTATACCTTCTTCAAAAGCCATTGCTGCATTGCCCGATCTTGGGATTGCATTTATTTTTACCTTAGTTTTCTATTTCATTTACTGGGATGAATATACATTGAATGCTTTGATCCTTCCTGTGTTTTTGTTATTAACGGTACTGGCTTCCCTGGGACTTGCAATTTGGGTATCTGCATTGAATATACGGTTCAGGGATTTCCAGCATGTGATACCCTTTCTGACAAGAATTGGTTTATTCCTCACTCCAATAGCATATACAACTTCTGAAATTCCTGCAGAATACAGGTGGATGTTTTTTCTGAATCCAATGACAGGAGTCATAGAAGGGATAAGGTGGGCACTATTTGGTTTTCCAATGGAAATATATTATTTTTCAATCAGTATGGCTGTGATTCTGGTTTTGTTCATAACAGGATTTTATTTTTTCAACCGGCTCGAAAAAAATATAGCCGACATAATCTGATGACATGAGCAAGCCAATCATAGAGGTAACAGGATTATCAAAAAAATTCAGGATAGGCAAACAATATGCTGATCTCAGGCAGACAATCGGTGAATTTTTCTCCGGATCGAAAAGTGACAAGCTTGAGATATGGGCACTCAAAGATATTAATTTCACGGTTGAAGAAGGGGATGTGCTGGACTGATAGGACCTAATGGTTCGGGTAAATCTACCCTGCTGAAAATACTTTCAAAAATAACCTATCCTACCTCCGGCAAGGCGATACTGAGAGGAAGGGTTTCTTCACTGCTCGAAGTTGGCACCGGTTTCCACAATGAATTGACCGGCAGGGAGAATATTTACCTGAATGGCTCAATATTGGGCATGAAAAGGGCAGAGATCCGTCAGAAATTTGATGAGATAGTCGATTTTTCCGGCATAGAAAAATTTATTGATACTCCTGTCAAGCATTATAGCTCGGGTATGTACGTGAGGCTTGCATTTTCAGTTGCTGCCCATCTCGAACCAGAGATCCTACTGGTTGATGAAGTGCTATCAGTTGGAGACCTGGCTTTCAGGCAAAAAAGTATGGGCAAAATGAATGAAGTGGCAAAGCAGGGGAGAACGGTGATATTTGTGAGTCATAATCTTGATGCAATAGAAAGTCTTTGCAATAAAGGTTTCTATCTGAATCTTGGGAAACTTGAGTTAAATAGTGCAATGTCAGAAGTCCTTAATAAGTACAGAAATAGATATGAAAATGATAACTTACAAAGTAATAATAGGGATATCTATTCAGAAATTAAAATAAGTAGTTTTATTATTAAAGATAGTTTTGAAAATAATTCTAATATCATTAGTTCAGGAGATAACTTTACAATTAATATAAACCTAGATTCAAAAATTGATTTGGAGAATATTAATCTTCGATGTGATATAATTGACCATTTTACTAAATATAGACTAGTTTTGAGCAGCTTTTTAACCGGGGATAGTTTTTGTCTTAAAAAAGGGAACAATGAATTTACTTGTTCAATTCAAAATCTACCTTTGAATATTGGGAATTATTCTATTGATTTTGGCATTGCGAGGTCAGGCACCTACATTTTCCATTTTAAAGAAATTGTCAAAATTGAAATAGTACAAGGAATATTTTACACTTCTGGAAATTTGCCGGGAAAAGAATTTCCTTTTTTAATTGACCATAAATGGATTGACATCAATGCATGATTTGATAAATATAATTATCATGAACGCTGTCCACAAATTTGTAACCCAATTTTAAAATATTTTCTTTAAACCAATCACTTTCTCTTGTATTGTTATTGTCTTCAATTATCAAAGTTGGAGTACATCTTTGTATAGTTTTTAAAGAACCTTTCAAAACAAATAATTCATGTCCTTCAACATCCAATTGAATTAAAGAAATATTTCTGTCAGAACTTATTGAATCGTCAACTGTAACAATACCAATTGGGACATTGAACTTTATATTTTCAATAGATACTGAACTTGCTCCACCTAAAAAAGTGCCATCATTTTCTTTAATTTTTAAAAAGGATTGTTCTTTTTTTTCTCCTAATGCATTGTTAAATAATTCAATATTTTTTAAATCATTTAGCAAAACTGTTATCTGTGAACATTTATAATTGTCAGGATTTGGTTCAAATGCCCATATTTTCCCATTTATTCCAACCACCTTTGAAAATGCAGGTAAAAAATCCCCAAAAAATGTGCCTGCAGTAATTATGTCTCCATCTACATAATTGTTTATTACAAAAGCAATGGTTTCCTTTTCATAAATATTTCCTTTTAAAATTTCTTTAGATGTTGGTCTATTTAATGTTGATAATGGAACACAATATAGACCATACTCATTTGATGCAATAATGTATTTAGACTCTTTTAAATTTTCATATTTAAATCTAAATTTCAATAAATAGTACTTCAATTTCTTAAAAAGCATTTTTCAAGATTTTTTCATTCAAGTTATTCATTTCTAAATTTACTAGACTATATCCAAATTTATTAAGTTGGTTCTCATATTTTTTGATTAAATATTCTCTCTCTATTTTTTTTATAATAAATTTTAATCCTGCTATATCTTTAAGATTCCATAAGTCAAAATAAAACTTATTTTTGCTTTCAAATCTAATTTCAGGTTTAATTTCCAAATCTAAAAACGAACTGATTTCATCATTTGCTTTATTAAAGTTTTGTGTCAGGTCTTCATAAGTTATACAAATTTCATTTTTTAAATATTTTCTATCCTCAAGATAAATAGAATGAGCTTTGATCCAGTGCTTTATAAGAATTTCTAAAAATCTATCGTTTGTCCATTTTTTTACTGCATAAGAATTTGCAATTGGGTGTCTAATTATTGTTATAAACTTAGAATTTGGGAAAACTTCCTGTAAAAACCTAGTTCTGATCAGGTTGGGGGGAGATTTTTCAAGTAAATATGGTTTCGTCAAATCCCATTTGCTAATCCATTCCCCCACCAATACCTCTTTATTATCAAGCAATTTACTATTTTCTGTTAAATGAGCTTCGTGGTTAAATGCAAATCTGCCTGGAGCTATAAATTCACTCGAAGTTGGCATCAAAGTTTGTAAAAACTGCCCTTCATCTTTTGGGAAGCCTGTTTTTGAAAAAGAACTAACATAGGTATTTCGACTAATTAATTCAGCTAAAAAAGTTGTGCCACTACGATGTAATCCAGTAACAAATATATATTTTTTTGAGTTATGTTCAAATATCATCAAAATAATTTTTGCTTAAAATAATTAAATGGAATCCTTAATAGAATTGATAAGAAGTAAAAAAAAGGTATAAAGCTAAGATGAAATTTTAGTTTTAAAATATAAAATAAACTAATCCTAAGTCTATAGTTTTTCAAACTTGCACTTGCATAAAAGTATGCAATCCGATTATATTTTATATAAAAATCTTTAATTACCTTTTTTTGAATTAATAAATCGTGATGATTTATGTCAATATCATCCATAATATCAAGTCTGTTATAAGGCAATTTGAAAAACAAACCATCTTTCAATTCTCTTTCCATTGTCATTTCACTGTGATTTTTATAAACACAGGTAGCTTTATTTATGAATCTGAGATTTTTGTTTATTAATAATCTGATCAATAAATGAAAATCTTCACCAAGTTCAAATCTTTCATCAAATTTTTCTTTTTTTAGAATTTTTAAAGGAATTGCAAATGGTTGTAGATTATTTGATTTTTGAATTAAGTATTTGAATGGATTCGTTTGGATTTTTTTTCTGTCATTCTTTATCAGCTTTAAATGAGAGTTTGTCTCCTCAAATTGTTGGCACATAAATAATGTTTCTAAATCCTTCTCTTTGCAAATCTCCAAATAAAATTCCATCAGAAAATTTTCCAAATAATAATCATCATCATCCAGAAAACAAGCATATTTGCCTTCAGCCAATTCAATACCTGCATTTCTTGCAGAACTTCTGCCTTTATTTTCCTGATAGAGGTGTTTTATTGTGCAATCATTTGAAGTGTAATATTTTAATACTTCCGCTGTATCATCTGTAGAGCCATCATTCACTATGATCAATTCCCAGTTTTTGTAGGTCTGTTTAAGCACACTTTCTATGGCAGTAGCTATCATATTCGCCCTGTTATAAGTAGGCATTATAATTGAGAAAAGTATATCATATCCGGTATCAGCCATATTTTAAATGTTTTTTAACCAATAATATGGCAATCTCGACAACAAAGAAATTAATCTATATCCAAGTTTCAATTTTGACCCCTTAAAACTGAATTTCCTGATTAGCTTAAAAAATAACATGAAATCTCCATTTTTCATTGAAGCACTAGCATAACCATAAGCTTGATGATTTACTTTATCAAATAGTTCAGTTAAAGGAATAAAATGCGTGATGCTGGGATTTTTACTTATTAATTCATTTAAACTCATTATAGCATTTTCAGCATTATAAGAAATATTTTTTTTAAATTTTGTTTTGACACCTTGGTCGTCATGCCAATAAAAAACATATAGAGGGAACTTAATTAAATAGATCCTAAAATTCATTGCAATTCTTATTATCAAGTTTAAATCCTGACCGTAATTCAACCCAATTTTAAAATTATAAATTTTAAAAATATTTTTATGTAACACAAATGGTCTGATCCCGGGTTCATAATTCCAAATCAGTCTGATTTTATTATCTAACAATTTATCAGAGAATTTTTTTTCAATAATCTTCTCTCCTGATTGAATCAATTCCTCACTCATAAATACAGCCACAGGACAATTCTCTACAAGTATTTTCTTATTGAATTCCTCTAAAAACTCCGGCAAGTAATAATCATCATCATCGAGGAAACTAATATAGGTACCTGCTGCCTTTTCAATTCCAAAATTCCTGGCAATGCTCCGCTCTTCATGATCTTTGTAAAAATACTTTATTCGGATATCATCAAAAGAATTTACTACCTCACTTGTATTATCTGTTGATCCGTCATCAACAATTATCAATTCCCAATCTGTATATGTCTGATCAAGCACACTTAGAATAGCTTTGCTGATCATATTTGCCCGGTTGTAGCTTGGTATGATTATTGAAAATAATATCTTTTGGTTGTTAGTCATAATTATTTCCTACATGATTATCAAAACAGAAAATATAAACCGAAAGCTTTAAAAATTGTCCTGATACTCAATATAATAATCAAAATTCCTACAGAAACCCCTATTATCTTATGTGGTAGTCTTTTGTAATAGCCGCTGCCAAAGGTGCGGCTATAATGCCTCCAATTATCAGCGCTAAAACTATATCCCATTCGATTTTAGGCATCGAAATAAGAAATGTTATTGAAATAGAAAGAGTCACAAAGAATTCAGCAAAGTTTACTGATCCGATCGCTTTTTTGGGATCAGTATTACTCATTACCAATACAGGCGTTGAAATTGGTCCCCATCCCCCTCCTCCAATAGCATCAACAAATGAAGCAATGAATCCAAGGGGTATCAGGTGATTTCTTCTTGGAGTGATATACTCTTTTTCAAGAAAATCTTTCTTTAATATATACTTTATAACAATCAGAATTCCAAGCAGTAGCAAAATGGAAGACACAAATGGCTTGATAACATCTGAATTCTGATATTTTACCGCAAAAAATGCACCAAATGCACCACCTATAACACCAGGTATTGCAAGATACTTAAATATTCTTCTGTCAAAATTGCCAAAATAAAAATGCGAAGCTCCCGAAACAAGTGTGGTAAATATCTCTGATAAATGCACTACTGCACTTGACATAGCTGAACCAAAGCCAACAGAAAGCAAAAACGATGTCAAACTAACACCATATCCCATTCCGATACCTCCATCAATAAGCTGTGCTATAAAAGCGAAAACAGCTAAAATGAAATATCTTAAATATCTGTGTTCCATTTCAAATTATAAATTCTATTATTACAAAATTTTTACAAAAATACGTATTACTGATGTTTAAATGTGCTTTTGCTTCTTATATTTGACGATTATTTAAAAATACACTTCATTAAATCTTGAATTTAATTTCCAATGTGTGGAATAAGCGGGATAATTAACTTAAAAAATAAAGAGATTGAACCTTCTTTAATTAAAAGTATCAATGACCTGATAATTCACAGGGGTCCGGATGATGAAGGCTTTTATTTTGGATCAAATTTCGCTCTGGGGCATAGGAGACTTTCAATTATTGACCTCAGCATTAAAGGACACCAGCCAATGAATTTCCTCGATAAGTATATCATCACATACAATGGTGAGGTTTATAATTATATTGAATTGAGGGAGGAATTAAAAAATCTGGGTTATTCATTTTTTTCTGATTCCGATACTGAAGTTATTTTGGCAAGTTATGATATGTGGGGCAATGAATGCGTTACCAGGTTCAATGGAATGTGGGCATTTGTAATATTTGACAAATCAAAAAATATTTTGTTTTGCAGCAGGGACAGGTTTGGTGTAAAACCCTTGTATTATTCACAATTAAATGACTATTTTATAATTGGCTCTGAAATAAAACAACTTCTTGAATTTCATAAAAAAAAAATAGTCAATAAGAAAATTTTAATAGATTTTTTAGTCACAGGTGCACTTGAACACACAAATGAAACATTTTTTGAAGGAATATACAAATTGGATCAGGGGCATAATTTGATCTATGATCTGAGTTCTCACAATTTTGATATTTTTAGGTTTTACAATTTTTCAACAGATATAAACCTGAAAAAAAAGTCTCTCGAAGATTCAGTATCGGTTTACGAAATTGAATTGAACAGGTCTGTTGACATCCGGTTGCGATCGGATGTTTTGATTGGTACATGTCTCAGTGGAGGTCTTGACAGTTCCTTAGTATCAACTATTGCAGCAGAAAAATACAGGAAAATTTCCAAACATAAATTCAAGGCTATCCATGCCAAATCTTCTGAAGAATCGACTGACGAAAGTTATTATGCAAAATTAGTTACAGAGCATTCCGGTCTGGATTTAGAGATTATTGAACCTGCAATTGATGATTTTATAAGTTGTATTGATGAAGTTGTTTATACACAGGAAGAACCCTTTGGTGGACCAGCCATTTTTATGCAATATTTCATAATGAAAAGAGCAAAGGATTCAGGTTGTAAAGTTATGCTTGATGGACAGGGAGGTGATGAAACCCAACTGGGATATGAAAAATATTATCCTGCTTATTACAGGTATATTTTAAAAAGTAGTGGATTTGTGAAGTTCCTGAAAGCAATTTCTGATTCGGTAAGGAACAACTCTAAAATGAATATTTACTGGATATTGAAATTTTCAATAGGAACCATATCTGCCACTTTACGCAAACATGCCTACAAAAGAAGAACTTCATTTTTAAAAACCTTTGACAATGAGTTCAGTTTTCTTAATGATTTTGCCCATAGCAATAAAGATATAGGTGAATTGCAAAAACTGGAAATAAATAGAACTATGATACCTGAACTCCTGAGGTATGAAGACAAAAATTCAATGAGACATTCAGTTGAAACCCGGTTACCATTCCTTGACTATAAAGCAGTAGAAGCAGCCATCAGTATCAATCATGAATTTAAGATTAAAAATGGATGGACAAAGTTTATTTTGCGAAAAATTTCTGAAAAATATTTACCTTCAATTGTGGTATGGAGAAAGAATAAACTGAGCTTTAATTCACCAACAACTACGTGGATGTCAGCAATTGATGAACAGTTAAAATCTGAAATTGAAGCTTCAGCCATATTAAATAAAATTGCTGATATGAAAAAACTTCTTTGTAATTTAGATAAAATTAATATCATTGTCAAATGGAGATTGTTTAATATTGCTGTATGGGAAAAGGTATATGATGTAATTATTGAGTGAAAATATTTTTAGTCTGATTAATGGGAAAAAAAATTGCAATATTTTTATCTGCTGGAATTGGGGATGCAGTTCTAATGATACCTTTGTTGAAAAAGATAAAAAGCAATGGTCACAAAATTCATATAATACTTGATACAATATTTATAAATAAGGAATTCCTTGAATTCAATAATTATATTTATGATGAGTTAACCGACTTGCATCAAATCAAAGTGGGAAATTTTATCTGCAATAATTTCCAAAGATTCGATCAGGCTTTTCTGGACTATAGCTCTTCTTCAGTAAAGAATGTATTTTTATCAACTTTTATTAGCAAAAGAGTAATAGCAATGAGAAAAAAGCATATCTTTTTTCCTAATGTCACTTACAGAAATGAAAAATATGAAACTCATGCTGCTGTTTTAAATATTCAATTATTTGATAAGGAATATAAAGGGTCAGATTTTGATATTTCACAATTGAAACTCACTTTGAAAAATGACTTTAAACCTGATATTATCCGGAATATTGAAACAGACGGAAAAATTCCGGTAGTTATCCAGGCTTCTTCTGCCAATATGAAAGCTCCATATAAAAACTGGCCAGTGGAAAACTGGATATCATTAATAAATAAAATTTCACTCGATTTTCCTCATCTTTTCTTTATTCTGATGGGAGATGAAAATGAGATTTCAATAGGAAAACAGATCGAAAACGGACTAAAGGGTAGTTTTATTAATCTTATCGGGAAAACAGAGCTTACTGAAATGTGTAATATCCTTTATTTTTCAAAACTTTATGTAGGCCTGGATAGTGGACTTATGCATCTGGCTGTAGCATACGGTATTCCCACCTTCAGTATTTTCGGTGCGTCTTCATACCATTTTGTTGGATATGAAAAATTTGATAGTAAAAAACATAAAGTCATATATAATCCCATTAAATGCTGGCCTTGTCATGGATTTTCAAAAACAAATAAAACCAGAGTTAAAAATCCAAATAATTGCCCCGATTTAGAATGTTTGATAGATATAAAACCAGAAAAAGTTATCAACGAATTTAAAGGATATTATAGTAAAATACAAATATAAAATGCCTCTTACCTGACCATCCCCGCAGCAACAGTGTTATTTGATTCTTTATCTATCAAAATAAAACTTCCTGTCAGTTTATTCTTTGAGTATGGATCTATGAAAACCATATCATGTGTCCTGATCCTGATCCTGGCAATATCATTAAATTTTATGTGATCATAATCCATAATTCTATGCAAAGTATTTACCTCCAGTTTATAAATAACCGATTCGATTTTACAATCAATTTCCCTACAGGAAATAAATATTTTATATGTTTTACCTGTTTCGAGTTTCTGAGTGTCATCAAACCAACAAAGCATCGCATCGATTTCATCAGTTATCACAGGATAATTATTGGGTCGGACTAACATATCACCACGTTTCATCGCAATATCATCTTCCAGCGTCATTGTGATTGACATCGGAGGAAATGCCTCAGACAGCTCTTTATCGAAAATACATATATGTATGATCTTACTTTTTATATTGTAAGGCAGGGCTATTATTTCGTCTCCTTTCTTAAAAACTCCTCCTGATATTAAACCTGCTATATAATTAACACCTTTTTTGTTTATCACATACTGGACAGGCAACCTGCAATTTATCAAATCGCGGTCACTTGAAATATATAGATTCTCCAGCAGGTAGATCAGTGTTGGACCTTTATACCAGGGCATTTTATCAGATTTATTGACCACATTGTCTCCATGTAAAGCAGATATAGGTATGAACTGAACATCAGAAAACTGCAACTTGGCAGCAAATTCAATGAATTCCAGACGGATACTTTCAAATATGGAAACATCAAAATCCACAAGGTCCATTTTATTTATACAAACCGTTATATGTGGAATCCTTAACAATGAAGATATAATCGTATGTCTCTTTATCTGTTCGTTCATGCCATTTTCGGCATCTATTAATACCAAAGCTGAATTGGCTTTGGAAGAACCGGTCACCATATTCCTGGTGTATTCGAGATGCCCCGGAGAATCTGCAATAATAAACTTCCTTTTGGGAGTACTGAAATATCTGTATGCAACATCAATCGTAATACCTTCTTCTCTTTCTCTTCTAAGCCCGTCAGTCAGAAATGCCAGGTTAATATTTTCATTTTGCCAGCTACCTTTTTCAGTTATCAAATCTTCATAATGGTTTTTGAAAATTGCCTTACTATCATGTAATAGTCTACCGATCAATGTAGATTTGCCATTGTCAACAGAACCGATAGTTGTAAACCGGAGTATGCTTTTATTATTATCTGATTGTGTTTCGATATCTGCAAGATTTTTCAAAAATAACCTTTTCTTTTCCTGTCTTCCATACTTGAACTCGATACTTTATCGTCAGCTCTTTGACCACGTTCTCCGATACCCGATCTCGAAATCTCATCAATAATTTCATCCAAAGTTGCTGCCTTCGATTCCCACAATCCTGTGGAAATCATATCTCCAACGGTTCTGCATCGTACATATTTTAATTCAGCAGTAGCCACTTCTTCATTTAATTGAATTCCTGTATCTGCTAAAAGCATTCCGTTTTTAAATATCACTTTCCGTTTGTGTGAAAAATATATGGAAGGAATATCAATATTTTCTTTCTTTATATAATTCCATACATCTAGTTCTGTCCAATTGCTCAATGGGAAAACCCTGAAATGCTCTTCCGGAAATTTATTGTTGTTGAAAATACTCCAGAGTTCAGGCCTCTGGTTTTCAGGATGCCATTGTCCTAATGAGTCACGATGCGAAAAAATACGTTCTTTTGCCCTCGCTTTTTCTTCATCTCTCCTGCCACCTCCAATTGCAACATCAAATCTCTCCTGCTTTATCTTTTCTAAAAGAACTGGTATTTGCAATCTGTTCCTGTCTTTATCGCTGTTTTCAATCAATTCTCCTTTTCTGATTGTATCTTCCACAGAAGCTATTACAAGTGTCAAACCTGATTCATTTACCAGATTATCTCTATATTCCTCAACTTCAGGAAAATTAAAACCCGTATCCACATGCAATAATTTAAAGGGGATTGATGAAGGATAAAAAGCCTTTCTTGCCAAATGAATCAACAAAATAGAATCTTTACCCCCTGAAAACATTAAAGCTACATTATCATATTTCGCAGCAACCTCACGGATTATATAGATTGCTTCCGATTCCAATTCTTCAAGGTAATCTATATTGTAACCCATAATACTTTACTTATTAAACTTTAAAAAATCAAGTACTTTGGAAACGGATTGGAGGACAGTGTCTGTCGAAGTATCTATTGTTATATCTGGATTTGCTGGCTTTTCAAATGGCGAATCTAATCCTGTAAAATCTTTACATTCACCTCTCTCTGCTCTTTTATACATTCCCTTCACATCTCTTGCCTTACAAATTTCAAAAGGAGCATTAATGAATACTTCAATAAACTTTTCTTCACCAATAATATTCCTTGCCATTTTTCTGATTTCTTCAGTCGGACTTATCAGACAAACCAACGTGTAGATACCATTATTTACCAATATTTTTGCAATTTCAGCCGTCCTCCTCACATTTTCATATCTGTCTTTCATACTAAATCCCAGATCCTTGTTGATCCCCATTCTCAAAATATCTCCATCCAGAATTTCTATTGCTATATCAAATGCCGATAATTTCTCTTTTAGCTTATTTGCAATAGTTGTTTTCCCGGCACCAGAAAGTCCGGTTAACCAAAGTACTTTACTATCGATTTTTAACTCAATTGCCAAAACAAAATACGAATAAATAATAATTAAAAAAAGGTAAGAATTTTTCAGTTCTCCCCTATTTCTTCAACTCTTCAAATTTGTCCAGCCCGCACTGCAAAAACATCCTGTATTGCTCAATATCAGGTGTATAGGCTACAGGTTTGCTAAGTATTTTACCGTCTGGACTCGAAAGCACATAATATGGCTGCGAATTGGTTTCAAAATGGATAGCCTGAAAATCAGCCCACTTTTTACCTACTTCCTTTATCTCCTTATTGCTGAAAGTGGACATATATGTCTCTTCCAAAGGCTTACGGTCATCAACATACAACGATATGAGTACATATTCATCATTGATAAGCCTGAAAACCTGATCCTTGCTCCATACATTGTCTTCCATCCTTCGGCAGTTGACACATCCATAACCTGTGAAATCAAGCAGAACTGGTTTATTTACTTTTTTTGCATAAGCTATTCCTTCATCATAATCGTGAAAACAATTAATATTCAGAGGACAATGCTTTGGAAAAATATAACTGTGCCCTGCCGGTGGTGCTAATCCTGAAAGAAGGTTGGGAGTGATAAATGTCTCCGATACTTTACTTACCCTGAATCCGCTTGCCATATATAACATGAGCAATACCATCAGCGTACCAAATATTTTTCTTGCAGGCGATATCTTTTGTTTTGGAGGATCGGACGGAAATCTCAGCCATCCGAAGTAATATACTGCCATAGCTCCGGCTATCAATACCCACAAGCCTACAAACAATTCATAAGGCATGATTTTCCAGTTCATAGTCAGATCAGCTATTGATATAAACTTAAGTGCAAGTGCTATTTCAATAAATCCAAGTGTAACTTTGATCACATTCATCCAGCTACCACTCTTAGGCAATGAATTAAGCCATGCGGGGAACAGGGCAAATAAACCAAATGGCAAGGCCAGTGCTAAAGAAAATCCGAACATACCTACAAGCGGGCCTATAGGAATGGTACCGAATAGTGTGGGTCCTCCGCCTGTTGCTGTTTCGACCAAAAGTGTGCCAATTATGGGTCCGGTACATGAAAATGAAACCAATGCCAGAGTGAATGCCATAAAGAAAATTCCTAACAGACCACCTTTTCCTGCCATACTATCTGATTTGTTAGCCCAGGAACTCGGCAACTGTATTTCAAAGAATCCGAAGAAAGAAATACCAAAAATAATAAATAATACTGCAAAGCCAATATTGAACCATGCATTGGTCGAAAGCTGATTGAGTGCGTCAGCACCAAACACAGCTGTTATGACTAGACCGAGAATCAGGTAAATGATTATGATTGACAAACCATAATAAATTGCATTCCTTATACCTTTCGCCCTGGTTCCGCTTCTTTTAGTGAAAAAGCTGACTGTCAGGGGCACCATAGGAAATACACAAGGGGTTAAAAATGCAAGCAATCCACCTACAAATCCTGCCAGGAATATAAGCCACCAGTTTTGCGTTTTTTCTTCCGGAACTGATGTGACTCCTCCACATTCAGTGTTTATGAATTCCTTGTCAAATTTATGCTTTGTTACAGGATTCAGTTCTCCTGCGACTGCATTTGCTCCTGTTTCCGGTGAAAATTCAATTACTTTTTCATTCTGCAGGTCAAAAGCAAAATCTTGCTCCAGTAGAATACATTTTTCATCATCGCAAGCCTGATAGCTTATGAGTCCATTTACAGGTTTGGTAATATCTGTAACACTAATTTTCTGTTCAATTATGTATGGCTGGTCAGGGTAAAACTTCTTGACATTAACTCCAAACATCTTGTCCATTCCTTCTTTCAGTTGTCCCTTTTCAACCGGTTTCCCTGATAGTTCTATACCATCCTTAGATTCAAAAATCAAAGAAGTGGGTACAGGACCATTGTCTTCAGTATATATCGAATAAACATTCCAGCCTTTGGAAATATTTGCTGTGTAGCGGAGAATAAATTGTTTTTGGTTTAATTTCTGAAGTTCAATATTCCATTTTACAGGGTCACTACCTTCCTGCATTGATATTTTTTGCTGACCTCTTCCGGTTCCGGCAGCATTAATATCAGAACTCAGTTGATCATCAGAAGCATTCTGAACTTTTGACTGATCAGTTATTTTTTTTTTTGAGACTCCGGATTCATTAGAACCGGCAGTATTGCCCCAGGTACCGGAATCAAATTTAAAATCTACCTCAGTTGGGGGTAAGCATCGTGTATCATCACATGTCATATAGGTGACATAACCCTCAACAGGTTTTGTTTTGTCAAGAATTTTTATTTTTTGAGTAAAATCAGCATAGTTATGAAATTTCTTGATCGTCATTTCAAAAACCTTATCAAATTTGGTTTCAACATTCTTGCTTTCATTGGCTTTACCAATCAGTTTGAAATGATTTCCCTCGTTAAAAGTAAAAGAAGTCGGTACAGGACCATCCTCACCTATAAATTGAGAATAAACAGCCCAGGTTTTGTCTATTTTGGCATGAAATACCAGATTATATTCTGTTTCATTTATCTTTTCTGCTTTCCATGACCATTTTACCGGATTTAAAATTTGTCCGTAAATGTCATTTGATATAGTTAATAAAAGTAAAGAAACTAAAATGGTCAATTTTCTCATATATAAAACTTTAAAATATTATGTGGTATTATTTTATAAATAAATTATTTTATTGTCAAATAATAAACAAACTCAAAACAAAAGTAATATTATTGCATTAAATTAAAAATAAAATATAAACTGATAAATCAAAATTGAAAATACAATTATTACATAAACGATTTCAGATATCATTTTGTTCTTTAACCTTAAAAAAATTGCTGAAGTGAAGTAACTCAATCCAAATGCAATAAGATAAAAATAACCAAACCAGAAGACCTGGTCAAATATCCAGATGAGCAGAAATGTCAGTATTAAATACCAGAGCAATATATTTATTTTTTTTTGAGATTGGATGCTTTTCTTGATAATAAAACTTCTATATGTAAACAGTAGCACTAAAGTTAAAGCTAAATAAATAGTTAAAATTATTTTAATTGAAATATTGCCGGAATAGACATCTTTTATGGAATTGTATGTAAACGGACTAAAAGCAAATGATTCTCCGGCCCAAAACAAATAAAATGTATAAAAATACACTATCAGGATTAAACCTGAAAATAACTGGAACAATTCTCTGAAATTGAATGACCTTATTGAAATATAGCCAAATAAAACAGGTATGATGAACACAACAAGATTATTACAAAACAATGAAGCAATTCCAATATAAAAACCGGTATTAAATAATAACATCTCACTGCTATATTTTTTATACGATTTAAACAGGCTGATAAATCCAAGAATGATAAATAATAATCCAAACTGCAGAGATGAAAGTCCAAGCATTTCGGGGGACAGAGAAACCATAAGTATAAAGAATAATCCTGGCAAAAGAGTTATTTCATTTGCAATCCGGTTTTTTATAACCAGCCGGTTTATTAATACTGCAGTGAAAAAGACAATGAAAATGCTTATGAATGAATACAATAATGAGTTTTCAGGTAGAATATCAATGACAAATTCATATAATATCCCACCTTCTTTATTTGTTTCAATTTTTTCGTGGAAAATCAATGAGAATACCCTTACCAAAGCAGTCAGAGGCAACAACAGCAAGCTATTAACAAATAAGTTTCTTTTAAAGACTGAAATCAGCATTTATCACTTTTAAAATGACCGACAAAATTAAATAATTTATTCAATTTCAATACCAAAATATCAATTAATAATACATTGGTTCAAAAAATTATTAGTTTTGCAGATGATACACAGCTTTACCTGAATAATTTGCTGACAATGTTTTATCCTTCCAAGATATTATTATTTGGAGAATATACTGTCATCAGTGGTTCTGATGCCCTGGCATTACCATTAGATAAATTCCGTGGATGCTGGAATTACAGGGCGGAGAAGCCTGAAAGAGTTATGCTTGATTTTGCCGAATACCTTAAAATTAAAAGTAAGGATAATTTCAATTTATGCTTTAATTATGATCTGATGTTTAAAGACCTAAATGCAGGGCTTTTTTTTGATTCTAATATACCTGAAGGATATGGTGCAGGAAGTTCAGGAGCTTTGACTGCAGCAGTTTATGATTCGTATTTTGAAACAAAACATCAAAGCATATCAGAATTGAAATCAATACTTGCAGAAATTGAAAACTTCTTTCATTCATCTTCTTCCGGTATTGATCCTTTGGTTTCATATATCAGAAGATTAATAAAATTAACGGGAGGTAATAAAATTGAGATTGTTGAACCGGGAAAAATATCTTTCAGTGATTACAATTTCTATCTCCTGGACAGTGGAAAACCAAGACTTACAAAGCACTTTGTCGATATTTACAAGCGTAAAATGAATGATCCTCAATTCAGAAGATCGTATATTGATCCGCAGAGTATTTTGACCAATTCAATCATAAATAGATTTCTAAACAATCAGGAGCATGACACTTTTGAATTGTTCAGGAATATATCAGAATTGCAGTTCTCAGAAATGACAGAAATGATATTACCGGAATTAACTGTTAGTTGGCAAATAGTTCTTCAATCAGGTGAAGCAGCTATCAAACTCTGTGGTGCAGGTGGAGGAGGATTTTACCTTGTTATGGCAAAAAAAGATTATGCTGTAAATGAAAAAATAAAAGAAATTAAGCTTGTAAAGTTGGATGGGATTTATTAATTTTGATTGTAATTGTTATAAATGAAAGCAAGAATTGTAAATCTTCCTGAAATCTTTTCAAACTATTTCACTGACGGGATATCGAAAAACATCGCTTTGAAGCTTGCTCAAAGACTGGAAGAAGGCAATATCTGCATGGACCTGGACGATAAGGCTGATAATGTTCAATACCTGACATCATCCCAAATCAGGAAATCCCCTTTTGTCACAGATGATCCCGAACAGAGAATTAAGCCTTTTGTTTTATACGATGACAGCTTGCTTTATCTGCATCGTTATTTCAGATATGAATCAATAATAATCGGTAAAATATCGGAATTGATCAGCTTCGGTGAATTAAACAGATCTGAATTCATTGATAAATACCTATCCTGCCAAGAACTTATTTCTGGTATTCTAAATATCAGAGACCTTTCTTCCAAATGGCAAAATGTTGCCACACTGTCTTCATTTATCAATTCACTTACATTCATAACCGGAGGGCCAGGTACTGGCAAAACAACTTCCATTTCCAGATTTATTCATATTTTTCTTATGCTGTTCCCGGACAGTAAAATTGTGCTGACTGCACCGACAGGTAAGGCAGCAGCGAGAATGAGTGAAAGCTTATTATTATACAGCGAAAGGATTGAGGACCCGGTAGTAAAGGAAAATTATCTCAAAATCAAATCAAAGACCTTACACAGATTGCTTGGAATTCATAAGAATAATACCGTATCTTCATTGTCAGATGATCTCAAAATACCTTATGATGTAGTGATCGTCGATGAATCATCAATGATAGATATCTCTTTGATGGGAAAACTCTTCCATTCAACCGGATCAGATACAAAGATGATATTTCTTGGAGACAAAAATCAGCTTTCTCCAATCGGAGCAGGATCAGTATTTGGAGATTTGTGTTCTACTGCCCGGTTAAACCAGTTTCCTCATGAGGATTTTGACCTGATAAATAAACTGGCAGATAATGAAATTCTAACCATAGAAGACCGGCTGGATGTTTCTGAAAGAAGCATATTGTCCGGAAATGTAATAGAATTGCAAAATAGCTACAGGTTTTCAGATACTGAAGGAATAGGAAAATTAAGCAGGTCAATTTTAAATGGTGAAATAAAGGAGTTAAACAAATATTATATTTCCGATAATACTGCAGATACTGATGTATTTATCACAGAAAATATTGAAAATGAATTTGCAGAGAACTTACTTGATCTATACGAAGAATATGCACAAGAAGAGGATATTAAAACAGCCTTCTCTAAATTGAACAGGATAAAAGTTTTATGCTCAGTTACCGAAGGCAAATACAGTGTCGGATACTTCAATAGATTGATAGAGACACGCCTGAAAGAAAAGAGACTTATAAATCCCGATACTTATTTTTATGATAAACAAGCCATTATAATTACTGAAAATGATTACCAGCTTGGATTATTCAATGGAGATATCGGAATAGTGAGATCAGATAAAGAAAGCGGTGGTTTTTATGCATATTTTCAATTATCAGAATTGAAAAAAGTATCCTGCAATGAAATTAAAAGGTTCTCAACAGCGTATGCAATGTCAATTCACAAAAGTCAGGGCTCTGAATTTGATAATGCTGTAGTGGTTCTGAATGATGTAGAAAATACAGGTTTTTTAACCCGTGAACTGATCTACACAGCCGTAACAAGAGCAAAGAAGAGAGTTTTGATCATTTCTGATAGGGATGTATTGACTAAGGCCTTAAGAAATAAAATCAGCAGAATATCCGGAATAAAATATAGAATTAATAAGCTTGAAGTTTTGAGTTAAGATATTTATGGGACTTAATGTTTACATATCAAATGACCTTGAACGATTAGTTTCAAAACTAAATGAAAGATCAGAGTATTTAGAAAAACAAATATTTCAGAAAGATCATTTCATCGTACAGACTGAAGGATTAAGAAGGTGGCTCTCTGTTCAAATGGCAATTAATTCAGGAGTCTTTGCCAACTTTCATTTTACTCCTCCTAACAGCCTGATCTATGACCTGTTCGGTTTAGCTAAAATGCAAATGCCGGAATTATTTACTACAAACAATTTTAAATGGCTGATATACAATATTTTAAGTAATACTGAATTTAAAAATTTATTTCCTGAGATTACAGCTTATTATGAAAATGACAATATCAAGCAACTTCAGTTAGCAACAAAATTGAGTGATCTTTTTGATCAGTATACTTTTTTCAGGCCTGACTATATTCTTAACTGGAACAACGATACAGACAACGGTATCAACAGGAAATATATATATCATGAAAAATGGCAAAAATGGATCTGGAGAAAGATAAGAGAGCTGCTGACAGATAAAATCCATGACAGGGTTGAGATGTTTTTCATGCTTTTAAATGCTCTCAAAGATGATGAAGACTTAAAGTCAAAGATCAGGACCAGATATCCACGTTTGACTGTTTTTGGCTTTTCATCCATAAGTCAGCTTCATATAAATGTTCTGGTAGAAATGTCAAAACATACAAGTGATATCGATTTTTACCTTTTCAGCCCTGCTCCTGAGGAGTATTGGCTACATGATATTCCGGAAAAGACGAAGCTCAGGATAGAACGTTATTTTAAAATAAATTTATCAGGACTTAATCTCGAAGCCGGCAACAGATTGCTGATGGATTTGGGTAAAACTGCCAGATATTTTTACCTGATGATCTTTAATAATGAAGAATTTCTGAATAATCTTGACAATGAAAGTCTTGTTTCTAAACCGGGACCAAATTCCATGTTGAAGATAATTCAAAATGAAATCTATAATAACATAACAGATAAAAACAGGATTCCCCCGGATCATGATATCATCTTTGATGGCTCCGTAAATATTTCTTCCCATTATTCTGTCGGTAGAGAAGTTGAAGCACTTTACAATTACCTTCTTGAGATTTTGGAAGACACTTCAGTAAAACCACATGATATCATAATTCAGACTGCAAATATCGATAAGTATGTACCGTATATAATTTCTGTGTTTGAAAATGGCAAATACAAAATCCCATACACTATTGCTGACAGATCGTACCACGGTGTTGACAATATGATTGGAATACTGGAGAAAATTCTTAACCTACGAGAAGATGAATTCACTTCAGAACAAATATTCAGGCTCATACAGTTTAAACCAGTCAGGGATAAATTTGATTTCAAAGACCTCGAATTATTGAGAATTATAATACATAATGCCAACATAAGAAATGGCATTTTTGGTGAAAAAGCTGATGAAACACACATCGTAAGCTGGAAGAATGGACTTGAACGGATAGTTCTTGGGTTTGCTGTCAATTCCGAACAATTGATGGAAATTCCAGGTCAAAACTACGAAAATCTACCTCTCGGATTCATCGAAAATGAATTTGCATCGGAAGGTTTGAAATTGGTTGGTTTTGTCAATTTTTTGATCGATTTTATCAGGGAGAGAAAGACAAACAGGTCTCTGAATATGTGGAAAGACTTCATTCAAACACTTATAAATGACGTTTTTGTATTTAAAGATACGGACTCTGACATTTTGAATTATATAAATGAAAGGTTGTCATTTCCTCCGGTCATAGAAACATTTTCGGGAAATGATATAAGCTATGATATTTTTGTGAGCGCATTTTTGGAATCTATTTATCAGGATACCCGGAAAGGTAGTTTTTTTAATGGCAATATCACATTCTGCAGCATGACACCAATGCGAAGTATTCCATTCAGAATAGTAGCAGTTTTAGGCCTCGACTACAATAGTTTTCCACGTAAAAACGATGAAGTTTTGTTTGATCTCATGAATGCCGAACATCGACCGGGTGACAGAAACAATAAAGAATCTGATAAGTTTCTTTTTCTTGAAGCAATAATGTCTGCGCGCGAAAAGCTGTATCTGAGCTATTTGGGACAGGATTCCAAAACTAATGTTGAAAAACCTCCTTCAAGTGTTATCGATTCTCTAATTGACTATATTTTCTTCTTTGAAACAGATCATAATCTCAGGAAAAAATTTATAACCAGGCATCCTCTTCACAATTTCAATTCAAAATATTTTAATCCCTTGTATCCTCAGTTATTTACTTACAATGAAATTAAAACAAAAAATATAAATGACAATTACCTGAATATCGACAATAGTACAAAAGATAATGAAATAAATGAGATCAGTTTAACAGATTTGGTATCATTTTACAAAAATTCAATTGAATGGTATTATAGAAAAACCCTGAAAATAGATTACAGGGAGAATGAGATCCTAATTCCCGAGACAGAATTATTTGAGATCAACAATTTACAAAAGTATAATTTATCATACAGTTTATTGGAAATAAGTGATGAACCTGAACTAGAGAAATTCATACTCAAAGAAAAGATCAAAGGCAATCTTCCTCTGAAATCAGCAGGTACTGTTACAGTCAATAATATCCTGGAAGAAATAAAGCAATTGAAGAGTGAACGTTTTAAATTGACTTCGGGTAATAAACCTGAAAACGTTGATATTGAATTTGATATAAGCAGTGATATTTTACTCACCGGCACAGTGCAAAACATCTATGATGACAAAATGATAATCGTGGATCTTAGCAAAAATTATGCAAAAAGACTGGTTCAGTTGCAGATTACCCGTTTGGTAATTGCTCTTAAACACCCTGAAATATGTCAATTCATCCTGATTAACAGCAGTGACAACAAGATAAAAAAAATAGTTTTGCAGGCAATTGATACGAAAACAGCAGAAAAAGAATTGAAATTCCTCATAGATATTTTTCTGGAATACAATCATAATATGTTGATCTTCACTGCTGATGCAGGATTTGAAATGTATAATGCTAAGGGCAATACGAGGATAATAAAATCGCCTGAAGAAAAATTTGTTGAATCATTGAAAAAAAAATCCGAATACGATAACTACCTGCAGAAATTTCTGGAATTCGAAGATGAAGATGCAATTATCGGAATCCTGAAGAATGACCATAATCCGGTAAACAAACTGATTGAAATGTTTTTTAATTATTGAATCATTTACAAAATAAATAATTGCTGATGTAAGCTATGAAAGTTTTCGATGTACTAAATATTGAACTGAAAGGGAATAATCTTGTAGAGGCCAGTGCCGGTACAGGAAAAACTTATGCTATTGGAATTCTCGTCCTTAGGTTGTTGCTTGAATACAAGATCAAAATTGAACAGATACTGATGGTGACATACACCAATACCGCTGTTGATGAACTGGAACTGCGGATACGAAAATTTATCAGTGACGCAATTTTGCATACAAGGAAAATCAGTGAAAGCGAAGATAAACTGATAAGAGAAGTTTTGCAGAGATCAATTGAAAACATCGGACAGGAAAATACTTTAAAATTGCTAAGTGAAGCTGTTGAATTTCTTGACGAAACTTCTATTTTTACAATACACGGATTTTGCAAAAGAGTCCTGACTGATTATGCTTTTGAAAATTCCATGTTGCTTAATACTGAAATCATAGATGACCAGTCATCTCTTATTGAAAATGCGGTGACAGAATTCTGGAGAAAAAACATCACAATTCTTGATCCCGGAATTCTCTCAAAAATGATTGAAAAGGACTTTTCAGTCAAGAACATCTCAGAAATATATGCAAAAACTGCAAATGGTGCAAAATTAAAAATTAATAATTATCACCCATTCTTTGATATCTTCACGGAATTTGAAAATTTGAATCAAAAACTGAAATTCCGGACGGAAGACTTCATTAAAACAATTGAAAATAGCTGGCCTGAAATTATTCCTCTTAAACTGGGAAATCTGAAAAAAATAAATAAGGCAATCGGCAATAGATCGACTAATAATCTTTCAAATGAGTTTCTTGTCAAACTTAAAGAAGACAACGCAAGCAATCTTCTGGCAAAACTTGATTTCCTTTTTCCTGCAGCTTATGAAGTTCTGGCTGCAGAAGGGGAATTGGCACAGTTTGTTGACGATATACTCGCCTTATATTATCAGGAAGCAGTGAGTTTTGTAGAACATCATATAGAACTTAAGAAAAACAGGAATAAACTCGTATCATTTTACGACCTGATAAAAATTCTGCATAATACAGTTGTAAATGAAGGAAACCCTTTGTTGAAAAAAGAGCTCAATTATAAGTATAAAGCCATATTTATAGATGAATTTCAGGATACTGATATATTGCAATATCAAATTTTTCAAAAGCTGTTCGTTGAAAATACTGATTCGATCCTATATTTTATTGGTGATCCCAAACAGTCCATTTATGCATTTCGGGGAGCAGATCTCGACACCTACAATTTAGCAAAAGATAATTTAAAAGATTCTTTGTTTTCAATGAACACAAACTTCCGTTCAACAAAATCATTGCTGAAGGGTATCAATGAATTCTTCAGGAAAGACAATAAAAAGGAAAATGAAAAAATTGACAATCTGAATTATATAAAAGTTAAATTCGGAAATGATTTACTTGGAGAACTTTTGAGAAATGGAAGTCCAGCCAATGCTTTTGAGATTATTAATAAAAATGATACCGGTATATCCAAAGATGAAAATCAGGATGATATTTTAGAAAGTATGGTAAGTGAAATAATTGATCTGTTGTCAAAAAACAATATCATTAAGAATAACAAACAACGGCCGGTTATTCCATCAGATATCGGTATTTTAGTGAGAAGCAAAGCACACGGCAAGTTAATAAAAGAAAAACTTTCAAGATACAATATTCCCGCTATTGTAGTAGATGATACCAAAGTACTTGAAACTAATGAGGCAAAAGATCTGTATTACCTGCTATATGCTATCCTTGATCCAAATAATTCATCCATAAGCCGAGCCTTGTTGAGTTCTTTTACCGGATTTAATCCGGATCATATCAGGGATATTAACTTTGAATTGTTGAAAGAAAGATTTAAAAATCTTCAGGATACCTGGAATTTAAATGGGGTTTACGCAGCAGTATCTGAATTTATCCATCATTTTGACATCAGATCAAATCTCATTTTCTCTGATAATACAAAAGGGAAAAGGATATTTACCAATCTTCTTCAATTGGCTGAAATTCTGAACGAAAAAGAAATTTTTGATGGTCTTACATCCATTCAGGTTTTGGATTGTTTATTGCGGGCAAGGCAAGGCGATAAAAACATTGGGAAATATGAGCAACAGCTCGAAGATGATGAAAATTCCATCCAGATAGTGACAGTCCATAAGAGCAAGGGACTTGCCTACAATATCGTTATTCTGCCACTTTTTAACCTTACAACAAGCAATAAAAAACATTTTTGCATAGAATACAAAGATAAAAGCGGGCAAAAAATTGTCTCGATTTACAATGATAGTGAAGAAACGGAGTACAACAGATTGCAGCAAGAACAGGAGAATGACAGATTGCTTTATGTGGCAATAACCCGCGCAGTATATAAATGTATAATTTACCATAAAAAAAACGATGATGGTATACTCACAGATTATATCGAAAGAATAGGACTAAAGCCCCGGTTTATTATTTTTAAATCTCCCGAAAACCCGGATAAATCATATAGATTCACACAAAATACAGAAAGGGAGATAGATTATACACCCAGAATGCTTATGTCCGCTATAGATAATAGCTGGAAAGTAACAAGTTATTCTGCTCTAAGCACAAATAAAGATTACATATATAAGTTTACTGAAAAATCAGCAGTGCAAAATAATATTTATGATGAATTCATTTTTAATCAACTTGAAAAAGGTGTTCAAACAGGCTTACTGATACATAAAATACTGGAAAAAATAAATTTTTCAAATCCCTCTAACTATAGATTTACCATAATTAAAGTATTGAATGATTTCGGCATCAATACTGACGACACGACTATTGATCATCACCTTGAACTTATTGGCAATATATTGAATACATTATTGTTTCCGATGCAATTTAAGCTTTCTGATATTACTTTTGAAAAAAGGATTTCAGAACTTGAATTCTATTTTTCTTTTGACAAATTTAAAACTTCGGAGTTGAATTCTTTACTTCCTCATCTTAATTTATCATATACCGAGATAGAAGGCATTATGCATGGATTTATCGATCTGGTTTTTGAATACAATGACAAGTATTTTATTCTGGACTGGAAAACAAATCACTTAGGATATAAACCTGAAGATTACTCTTTCGATTCTCTGGAACAGGAGATCAGGCAAAGCAGCTACGAACTTCAATACCTGATATACACAATTGCACTAACCAGATACCTTAGATCAAAAAAGTCAGATTTCGATTTTCACAGGGATTTTGGAGGGGTTTATTACCTGTTTATTAGGGGCATGCGCACAGGACAATCCACAGGCATTTATTATAAAAAACCTGATGTGAAAATAGTTAGAGACCTTCAAACAATGATGACTTCCAAACAATAAATTTCAACTAAGTTAAACTGATACCATATAAAAAACTATTTTTGCATAATTATTAACAAAAAAAATATTATTATGAAAACCAGATTTTTATCGCTTACATTTTTTCTTTTTTTTACAATTGTAATAAGTGCTCAGGATTTCCTGGACGGCTCATTCACTTTTTCCAATAAAAAAGAATCATACATAACATTAAAAGACGGAAAAGAAATTGTTGGTTTCATAGATGACATCGACCGCAAAAATGGTTTGATCGAAGAAATTACGATCAAAGATCTCAATAAAAAGAAAATAAATCTCAAACCGGATGATGTTTTACACATGTATATTGCTCCAAGTGGATTTGATAAATTGGCTGCTTTTGACAAGAAATCCACTGATTTGACAGAAATTTCAAAAGACAGAAGCATGCATAATGAATTTGTAAAAAAGGGATATGTGTACTTTGAAACCACAGATGTTTTGATTAAAAAGAAAAAAATGACTTTACTTCTTCAATTACTAAATCCGGGATTTTCTGAAAAAATCAAGGTATATTTTGATCCGTATGCTGATGAAACTATGTCTGTTGGGGTAGGAGGATTTAAAGTTGCAGGTGGAGATGCTAAGTCATACTATTTCAAAAAAGGTGATGCTGTAGCTTTCAAAATGCACAAAAAAAACTACGAAGAGGAATTTGAAAGTCTTTATGGTGATTGCCCTGAACTTAAAAAAGAATTCACGAAAAAACTTGGATGGAGCAATGTAGAAAAACATGTTTATTTCTATTCTGAAAAATGCAAATAAATTTATGAAAATAAGAAAAATATATATTATAATAGTTTTAAATATATTTTCTAACATATTATTCGCTCAGTCAAAGGAGCTTTTCTTAGAAGATTATTATTTTATTAAAAATATAAATTCAGGTAAAGCAACTGAGTACAATGATATTGTGGGGAACCCTTATTTAAACAGGGAATTTACTGAAGGAATTTTCTATTTCAGGGATAGTACAGCCTTTAAATTGCCAGTCAGATATAATATCTATGCTGATGAAATGGAGTATCAGCTGGAAGGTAAAAATTATGCAGTAAATGATCCTAAATCCCTGAGCAGGATTATGCTCGGTGAATCAGCCTTTTTGTTTTTAAATTCTAATAAGGGAAGGGGTTATTTTGAATTACTTGAAGGGGGCAAATATACGCTTCTCCAAAAAAGAGAAGTTAAATTCAGACCTGAAGAAGGGCCTAAACCAATTGAAGGAACAATAAAACCTGCCTCATTTGTAAAGTATCCTGATACTTTTTACATTATGACGGAAGATTCTGAACTTAAAAAAATTTCAAATTTAAAATCTCTGATAATGTACATGGATGATCATAAAGTGAAAATTGAAAACTTTATAAAAAAGGAAAAAATCAAAAAAGCTAAAAAGGAAAATCTCGTCAAAATTCTAAAGTATTACAATACTTTATGAAACTGACATTTGAATAAAACTTTCCAGCATGAGGTCGGGAGACCTTGCTGCGGGGAATAGAGATCTTTGCTGCGGAGGTAAGAATTATTCCGTGCCAAAGCTGGCCTTACTTCCTTGTTTGTACTCATTATCTCTTCTGTTTCTTTTGTTACAATTTGCATTTATTTATTCAATTTGTTATACAGTTAAACATATTAATTAGGTCAAATTTTCAAAAAATGATATTTTTGTCAAAAAAACACCTATGTTGCGATATATATTTTTATCATTTTTACTTGCTTATTCTATTATTACTGAAGCCCAGGTTGAATTTGTTGATCCCGTTTTAGTGAGTGGCAGAGCAGACTCACTCAGGTCAGTTGTGCTAATATTAAAAGGCAAAGCCAATCTTGGAGAAGCACAGTTTATCAAAACTAAAGACAGGAAATCAACATTTGTCTATGAAAAACTTTTGCATTTTTCCCAAACAAGCCAGAAAAGTCTGATTGAATTTCTCAGATCCAAAGAAATTGCTCACAGGACTTTTTATATTGTAAATATGATATCATTGAAAGCAGACCTTAACTTAATATATCTGCTTGCAAAGAGAAATGATATAAAAAGCATCCTTCAGGATGGCTCTTTCATGCTGGAGGAATCGCCTAGAGATGATTATTTAGATGAACGCTCTACTGAATGGGGACTCAGTCAAATCAAAGCCCCTGAAGTATGGGCTCAGGGACATAAAGGTGGAGATATAGTGATTGGTGGTCAGGATACCGGTTACAAATGGGATCATGTTCAGTTGAAATCTAAATACCGGGGATGGAATGGTTCATCGGCTGATCACAATTATAACTGGCATGATGCCATCCATCAGAATGATATACACAATTCAGGTACAAATCCTTGCGGTTATTCAGTCAATGCCCCCTGCGATGACCATGACCACGGCACTCACACTATGGGAACTATGGTAGGAAATTCGGGGTCTGATACAATTGGAGTTGCTCCTGAAGCGAAATGGATTGGCTGCAGGAATATGGAACGTGGATGGGGAACCCTGACTACTTATGTTGAATGTTTCGAATGGTTTCTTGCCCCATATCAATACGGACAGACTCCGGGACAGGGAGATCCGTCTAAATCACCACATGTCATCAATAATTCATGGGGTTGTCCGACAAGCGAAGGTTGCAATTCAAGCAATTTTCCTGTAATGGAAGAGGCATTGAATAATCTGAGAAATGCCGGTTGTGTAATCGTTGTATCTAATGGAAATAGTGGTTCATCCTGCTCTTCCACTTATGATCCACCTGCATTTTTTGAAGGTAGTTTTTCAGTAGGTGCTACCAACAGTTCAAATACAATTGCAAGTTTTAGCAGTAGAGGACCGGTGACTTATGATTCTTCAAACCGTCTAAAACCAAATGTTTCAGCTCCGGGAGTGAATATAAGATCAAGTGTAAAGAACGGAGGATACGGCACAATGAGTGGCACAAGCATGGCAGGTCCACATGTAGCAGGAGCAGTGGCTCTGCTACTCTCAGCTAAACCTGAACTATTAGGAGAAGTTGAGCAAATTGAAACCATATTTGAACAGACTGCTCTGCCTTTGACCGGAGGAAATACATGCGGAGGAATACCTCCAACTGCAATCCCAAATAATACCTATGGTTATGGCCTGATCAATGTTAAGAATGCTGTGACACGTGCCAAAAATGATTTTTTTGTGCCTGTAATAAAAGTTGATCAGTTTGGTTATGCAACCAATGCTTATAAAATAGCTGTTTTATCTGATCCTCAATCGGGTTACAATGAAAGTGACAGCTACACACCTTCATCTTTAGTTGCTTTAAAAAATTCTTTATCTCATAGTGTTGTCTATACTGGTAGTCCGGTGCAATGGAATAGCGGAGCAACTCATTCTCAAAGCGGAGACAAGGTCTGGTGTTTTGATTTCAGCAGTTTTTCAACTCCGGGCAAGTATTATGTTGCGGACGGAGCTGTTAGATCAGAGGATTTTTATATTTCTGATAATGTTTATGATGAAATCTTAGAAACAGTATTTAAAACCTATTTTTATCAAAGATGTGGCAGCTCCAAAACAACTCCTTTTGTCTTAAGTGGGTATACTGACGGAATCTGTCATACACAGGATATGCAATGTAAATTTATCAATAATCCGACCAAAAGTGCTCTATGGAAAGATATGAGTGGAGGCTGGCACGATGCAGGCGATTACAATAAATATGTGAATTTTGCTTATAGTGCTGTTCTGGATCTATTGATGTCCTTTGAGTTCAATCCGGAAGCATGGACTAACGATGCAATGAATCTACCCGAATCCGGCAATGGAATTCCCGATCTCCTTGATGAAGTAAAATATGAACTTGACTGGCTGATCAAAATGCAGGACACAGATGGTGGTGTTTTTTCTCTGGTTGGTGTTCAAAACTTTGCAAGTGCAAGTCCACCATCAGCAGACATTGCAGAAAGATTTTATGGACCAAAAACCACAAGTGCCTCTTTCTCTGCTTCAGCAATGATGGCATTTGCTGCTATACAATTCAGGAAAATAAATAATCCAACTGCTCAGGCATTTGCTGCAAATTTACAGGTAAAGGCTGTTTCTGCATATAATTGGGCTGTCAATAACCCTTCTCAATTCTATTATAATTCAGGTATTTTAGCTGCAGGTGAGCAGGAAGTTGACAGTTATGAGAAAAGTATGCGTCAACTTGTTTCAGCAATTTATCTTTATGCCCTGACAGGACTTAATGCTTATAAAATTTATGTTGAAACTAATTACAACCAATCACATTTAATTCAATGGGGTTTTGTCTATCCCTTTGAAAACCCGATCCAACTATCACTTTTGTATTATTCAAATCTTGGTAATATCTCCTCTACTGTAGGCAATGATATAAAGAATACTTACAAATCATCTGTTGATACTCACCCTGATAATTACCCTTCATATACAGGTTCAATGGATGCTTACAGAGCTTTCATAAAAGATGATAACCACGTATGGGGGAGCAATCAGGTTAAAACTAATATGGGCAATTTATATCAGGCATATCATCATTACGGACTTGATATCAGCAAAAATTCTGAACTGGTAAAACTGACTGCGGATTACCTTCATTATACTCATGGAAGAAATCCAAATGGCCTTGCATATCTGAGCAACATGGAAGAAAAAGGGGCTTTCAAATCAATAAATTCAATATATCACGGATGGTTTACCGATGGGAGTGCTTTGTGGGATGATACCAGAACTTCAGTTTATGGTCCTGCCCCGGGATTTATCTCAGGAGGTGTTAATAAGTATTATTCACTTGATGCATGTTGTCAGACTAGTTCATGCGGTAGTTTTAACAGCCTCTGTGTTAACCTTGAACCACCACTGAATCAACCTATCCAGAAATGTTACAGGGACTGGAATACCGGCTGGCCCCAGAATAGCTGGGAAATAACCGAGAATTCCATTTATGTTCAGGCATCGTATCTATTTCTGTTATCTTTTAAAATAAATGCTGTTAACAATCAGGTGTCTGAAACCAACAGGGTCAGAATTAATTCGGCAGATGCTTATGTCAGCCCAAATCCCAATACCCTTATCATGACATCAACGAACGAAACAAAATACAGAGTAAATATAGCAAATGACGGAACATTGAGCACTACAGCGGTTAGTCCTCCATTTACAAATAGTACATTTGTTCAGACAGGAAATCTTCAGATCACTGATCCTCTGAAGGGCATAATAATCAGATCGGCTAACAACAATCTTTTTAGAATTTCTGTCAAAAATAACGGTGATCTTGATGTGAATAGCATTTCATCTGTTCCAGCAACCAACGCAGAGAAACAAAATGGAAATATTGTTATCCAGAGTAATGGAAATGGATTTATTTTAAAAGACGGTGATGGAGTTTGTTACAAACTTTATGTTTCAGATACTGGCGTTTTGTTTACTCAGCCTGTAAAATGCGATTAAGAAATTTGAAATGTTTAAAAGGATACATGCATATTTTCTGTTTTAGTACAGAATATTCAGACTAAGCTTTTTATTTTGTATAGCCTTAAACTTGTTGTCATTTTTATTGAGTGGTGAAATTGTTATTGAAATTTTTGCAATTTCTTATATGATGCTCTCTCTTTTTTACCATTATTATTTTTATGAGTTATTAAACCCTGAAGAGTATTATTTTCTTTATAATCTTGGATTCGGGAGTTACATGCTTTGGTTTTTGACCTTCATTCTTGGTTTTTCTTTTTTTTTGATTTCAAATGTTGGTTGATATGATGCATGTTGACAGTGTTGTAAAATCTTATGGATTACGAATGATATTGTCAGATGTCTTTTTAACATGTGAAAAAGGAGAGATCATCGGATTGTTTGGTAGAAACGGATCTGGTAAATCTACATTGTTGAAAATTATTTTTGGAGCAATACCGGCTGACAGCAAGTTCATTAAAGTTGGAGACAAGATCATAAGGGAAATAAGTGATTCATACAAGATTATAAAATATCTTCCCCAGAATTCATTCCTGCCTTATCAGATAAAAGTTGGAACAGCAATAGATTTTTATTGTGGTCAAAATGCTGAAATAGTGAAAAGGCTCCATTTGATAAAGCCATTTTTAAGTCGCCGGATTAAGGAATTGTCATTTGGGGAAATACGATTGACCGAGATATTCATGTTGGTATTTTCAGAAGCTGAATTTGTGCTTTTAGATGAGCCATTCAGTAAATTATCACCTGTCGTTAAGGAAGAAATTGTCGAAATTATTAAAGATCAGTCATCTCACAAGGGCTTTGTCATTACTGACCATGATTACGAAAATATCCTAAGTGTTTCAACCCGAATAGTCATTATTCAAGATGGTGGAACATATGCAATAAAAAATGTCAGAGATTTTCAGCTCTATGAATATTTTTCTCGGTCTATCCTCGAAACTCTGCGTAAGAATAAGTCATATCTTTAGCAGGTATCCAGATGATAAAATGTTTAATATATTTATAATATGTTAATTTTTAATGAAATAAATCGATTATTAGAGCGTATAAAATAATTATTTCAACTAAAATCGATTTCTTTTGGCCCTGACCCCAGATAATCTTTGATATAATCACCATCCTTGCAGTATTTTACCAATTCATTGTCAATAAATTCAGTGACCTTTTCTGCGATACTATTTGGATACAGCATATGAACATTTGGGCCCGCATCCAGACTGTAATATACCGGAAGCTTTTTTTCTTTGCGGAAAGATTCAATTCTCTGCAAAATTTTGACAGTGTTTGGTTCAATCAGGAGGTAAGCAGGCTCCGAGCTCATCATCAGGCTGTGCAATGTAAGGGCTTCATTTTCGAGGATCTCACCGAATTTTTCAAGATCACCGGTTTCAAGAGCTCTCATCATAAAATGCATTCTCTTGTTAACCTGCTGTATTCTGCCCTCCTTGAACTTGTGGTCGCTCATGATAACATGGCCGTCACTTGAAGAAATGCTTTTTGCTATTTTGCTGACTATCAATATATCATCATGGTAATTCTTAAAATTTTTATGCAGATAGTCTTCCATCGGAATGCCATACTTATTGCATGACTCAGGTATTTCATTGACCTTGCCCCAGAGAGATATCTTCGGAAAAATTGATCTGCAGGCACTACCACTTCCGATCCGGGCAACATATGAGGCTTTTTTCAAAAACTCATCTTCATCTAGATGAATATTAAAAATGTTTCGTTCAATCGAACTCAGACAAAGAGCCAGACTGCTCATGCTCGAAGCTGATGAAGCTATTCCGGATGAATGCGGAAAAGAATTATCACTGAAAATCTCAAATTCAAGTTGCGTCAGAAAAGGAAATACATCAAGCAGGCTTTTGAAATACAAATTGATCCTTCTTGCAAATTCAGGTTTTTGTTTGCCTTCAAAATAAAAATCTATTGAGATCTTATTGTCGTCTTTTTTCTTGGTTTTGTATTCACAAATAGTTTGTGTATATGCCTGACTTAAGGTAAAACTGACCGAAGGATTCATCGGGATCTGATCCCTGTATTTTCCCCAGTATTTAATCAGAGCAATATTTGAGGGGCTTTTCCATCCCACCTTACCTTCAAGCTGAATGTTGGGATCAATATGAAGTTCGCTGTTTTTAAAAAAATCCATATTTTTTCAAAGAGTTTTTCGTGTTTCTTATGTCAAAAGTAGTTAGCCTGTTCAATTTATAAAACTAAGTTTTTAATATTAAACATCCAGATGCGAAAGTAATTAATAATATTAATCTGATCACTTTTTCTGTTCATATTTAATTATTTTTGTATTTAGTACAGGACTATCTTCCGGTTTGAAATAATAATCCTTCAACACTAAATCCAAAATTTGATTTTCTCCCTTTATATACCCTTGTTTTAGATTATAATTATAAAATTTCCCTAACTGATGCCAGTAAAATGCTGTAAATCCACTTCTGTTTTCTTTGATTACATTATAAAATGATTTGTTAGTTTCTCTTTCTATCATTTTAATCATTATCATTCCCTGAGTTTTACTCAATCTCTTAAGCTGAGTCTTAAAATTGGACTCAAGCTGTTTATAAGTCATGTCTATGTATTTTTTCCGTTTTGCAGAAGTCATATTGCTTGTGCGCTGATCCAGTTTACTCAATATGTTTATTGCATCTTTAGCATACGGATATGCCACTCTTGCACATCTTTTGTACAGGTTGTAAGTTTTAAGTTCTTCATCAGTCATTTTTCTTGTAGGCTTAATCGTAACTTCATCCAGATTTGCAAGTATCAGGGTATCCTGACCAATGATCATGGTTTTATAAATCATTCCATCGAAAATAATAGTTCCGTATTCTTCCTCCTGAGCTGATAATAGCGTCATGGTAAAGACCAACAAAACAGATAAATTGAATTTTATTGAAATAAGCATATTGAATTTTTCATACAAACGTTATAATAACACGAGTATTTTATTTATTTATTTATTATTTTTAATGATTTAATACTCCTTTTCAATGCAATATCATAATTTTGCCGATTATTTTAAAAAATTAAAGAAATGTTTATTCAGATAAGAAAATCAAAAATCCATAAAGCTACAGTCACTGATGCCAATCTGAACTATGAGGGCAGTGTTACAATTGACGAGGATCTGATGGAAGCGTCAAACATCCTTGCAGGTGAGAGAGTTCAGATTGTTAATAATAATAATGGAGAAAGAATTGAGACCTATGTTATAAAAGGTGAACGAGGTAGCGGTACGGTCTGTCTGAATGGAGCCGCAGCCAGAAAGGCTGAAATTGGTGATATAGTGATAATAATTTCCTATGCCTGGATGTCACATGATGAAGCCAAAGAGTATATACCTGTCACGGTATATGTGACTGACAAGAATCTTATAAAGCAAATAGATGCGAAAAGCTCACTTTAGGAATCTCATTAAATTCCTTCTTTTTGTAGGTGTGGGTGTTGCTATTTTAGGGTATGTTTATGTAGTTCAGGACAAAGCATATCAGGAAGATTGTGTACTCAAGGGCATCAAACCCGAAAACTGTAGTCTTTTAAAAAAACTATACAATGATTTTGTAAATTCAAATATTTTTTACCTGTTACTTGTCAACGTTCTGTTTTTTATTAGCAATGTTTCAAGAGCTATAAGGTGGCAGATGATGCTCAAATCCATAGATATTAAAGCCCGTTTCAGAGATTCATTCAATTCAATTATGCTCAGCTATCTTGTCAATCTGGGACTTTCCAGGATAGGGGAATTTGCACGAGCTGCGGCACTTGCCAAAAAAGAAAATTTAAATTTCAATAAAATCATGGGTACTGTCATTCTGGACAGGACTATTGATGTACTGAGCCTTGGAATTGTCTTCATAATTACTATAGGTGTTTCATCCGGACATTTAATATCTTTTATCAGAAGAAACAACAACCTAGCAGAAAAAATAAATAACTTTATAACTGATCCTAAGGTTTGGATCCTGTTGTTTTTATTTTTAGTTGTCTCAGTATTTGTTTTAAAAAGCAAAAGGTTTAAAGAAAGTCCTGTAGGTTCAAAAGTTATAAAATTTATCAAAGAAATTGTTATCGGGTTCAAAAGCATTAAAAATGTTGAAAAACCGGGTTTGTTTGTATTCCATTCCGTTTTGATATGGCTTATGTATTTTTTCATGAACTGGGCAGGTTTCATGGCTTTTAGCCCCACTTCAGGATTGGGACTGGTTCCTGCTATCCTTGTGTTTACATTTGGCAGTCTTGGCATACTCATTCCTTCTCCGGGAGGTATGGGAACATATCATTTTCTGGTTATTGAAGCATTAAAACTTTTTGGAGTAAGTGGAAGCGACGGATTTTCTTATGCCAATATTATGTTTTTTGCAGTTCAGATCATTGGAGTGATATTTTTTGGAATCATAGCTTTATTAATGCTCAATTTGAGTGCAAAAGAAATCGAAGATGAATTACAAAAACAAAATATATAAGAGTATTGATTCTGAATGTCTGAAGAAAATAGAGGGCTGGAGGAAAAACAATAAAATAATAGTGTTTACAAACGGCTGTTTCGACATAATTCATTCAGGGCATGTACAATATCTGCATGAAGCAAAAAAACTGGGCAGTAAGCTCATCATAGGATTAAATAGTGACAATTCAGTCAGAAGATTAAAAGGAGAATCAAGGCCTGTGAACTCGCAGGATTCACGTGCAGAGGTCCTTGCTTTTATGGGAGATGTAGATATGGTAGTGGTTTTCGACCAGGACACACCAATTGATCTGATAAAATCTGTTTTACCGGACGTTCTGGTTAAAGGTGGAGACTGGAAAACAGATCAGATTGTGGGTTCGGATATTGTTCTGAACAACAATGGAACCGTTAAATCGTTAAGTTTTATTGAAGGCTTTTCAACTACTTTAATAATAGATAAAATAGCAGGAAAATAATATTGCATTATTACATTGTCAATATAGAATCAAATGATAATAAGGGAAATAACTGATTTTCTGGAAAGAATTGCCCCTCTCAGGTATCAGGAAGTATATGATAATTCCGGACTTATAATAGGTGATCATGAGACAGAATTTAAAGGAGCTGTTATTTGTCTGGATTCAACTCCTGAAGTGGTTGATGAATGTATTTCTCTGGGCTATAATCTTATAATTGCACATCATCCCGTTATTTTCAAAGGCTTAAAAAGAATTAACAGTGATTCTTACATTGGCAAAGCAGTGATTAAGGCTATAAAAAATAATATTTGCATATATGCTATTCATACTAATCTGGATAATGCGTTTAAGGATGGTGTAAGTGCAAAAATAGCCTTCAAGCTGGGATTTAAAGATATTGAGATACTTAATCCAAAAGTATCATTTCAGGATGAAGAGAGTATTTATGGAACAGGAATCATTGCAAATCTGGAAAATGATATGCATGAATTGAATTTTCTTTCCTTTCTTAAACATAGTCTCAACCTGAAGTGTATAAAATATACAAGACTGTTGGACAAACCAGTAAGAAAAGTTGCCATATGCGGTGGATCATGCAGCTTCCTTATTGCTAAAGCTATTAGTTCAGGTGCCGACGTCTTTATAAGTTCTGATTTTAAGTATCATGACTATTTTGATGCTGAGAACAGGATATTAATTGCTGATATTGGCCATTATGAGAGTGAAATTTTCACTATTGAGTTAATTTTTGATAAATTAATAAATAATTTTAATAACTTTGCAGCCCGTTTGACAACTGTAGTAACAAACCCGATAAAATATTTATAATATTATGACTATTAATCAAATCCAAAGCGTTGAAGAAAAACTGACAAACCTGTACCAGCTTCAGTACGTCACATCTCAGTTAGATGAAGTAATAAAATTGCAGGGAGAATTACCGATGGAGGTAAGAGATATGGAAGATGAAATCGAGGGTCTTTCAAAAAGAAAAGAAAAATTTGAAAATCAAATAAAACTACTTGAAGACGATATAAAGAAATTCAAGGAAAATATCTTAGTATCTAATTCAATGGTTGAAAAATACAAAGTCCAGCTGGATAATGTAAAAAATAATAGGGAATTTGAAGCACTCAGCAAAGAAATTGAATATCAGAACCTTGAAGTTAAACTTGCTGAAAAGAAAATAAAGGAAACTGATGAGAAAAAAGATAAAGTGGTCGAACAACTGAATGATATCAGTGTGGGAATTGAAAACAAAAAATTGGAATTAGAGAAAAAGAAAATTGAACTGGAAGAAATAATTCAGAAAACTGAGAAAAAATTGAAAGCCTTGAGAAAAAAATTCTCAAATTGAACAAAATGGTGGATGAAAGACTGCTTAAAGCATTCGAAGCTCTGAGAAAAAGATATGGAAATGGTTTAGCTATTGTCACTGTGACAAGAAATGCCTGTGGTGGTTGTTTTAATGCAGTTCCTCCTCAGATGCAAATTGAGATCTCCCAAAAGAAAGAAATTATAGCATGTGAAAACTGCGGCAGAGTCTTAATTGCTGATGATCTCGCAACTTCAGTAGATAAAAAAGAAAGGATTTCAGATATTGAAGATTTCCCAAGAAGAAAAATGAAACGTACTTTTGAATTTGATTAGCATTATTTGTTTGTGAAATTCAACTACACATCAATACAGAGAAGAATATTGTTAATTGCAGTATTCTTCTTTTTGTTTACTGACATTTCATTTGTTTCAGCTCAGAATTATTTTAAGATTACACCTGGCATAAAAAAAGCTTATACTGCTATAAATAATTTAAAGCTTAAAGAAGGACAAAAGATCCTCGATTCACTGAAAAGATCTGAACCAAAAAATATGATGGTCTATCATATTGAAGACTATATAGATTTTTATAAAATTTTTATCAATGAGGATTATAATGAATTCGTTGAGCTTGAAAAGAATAAAAATATCCGATTATCAAAAATAGCCTCAGGAGATAAAAAATCACCTTATTACAGATTCTGCGAAGCAGAGATAAAACTGCACTGGGCTTTGGGAAGATTAAAATTTGAAGAATACTTCACAACTCTTAAAGAATTAAAAAGTGCTCATGATCTTCTCACAGAGAATTCAAAACTGTATCCTGATTTTGCTATCAATAAAAAGAGCCTCAGTGCCATACATGCCCTGGTAGGCACTTTCCCCGATACTTACAAAAACCTTCTCAGCCTTTTCAGCGGATTGTCAGGGTCAATAAAACTTGGGGCAAGGGAAGCCGAAGAAGCTATTAATTTTACTAAAAAAAAGGAATGTCTTTTTAAAGATGAAATTTATACAATAGCTGCCTTTATTGCACTTCATCTTGAAAACAACAAGGAAAAAGCGTGGAATCTTATTTCCTCTGCAAAACTAAACACTACCACAAGTCCTCTTGCATGTTTTGTAGTTTCCAACATAGCTTCAAAAACAGGAAGAAATGACCAGGCAATTTCAATATTATATAAAAAGCCGGTCAGTAAAGATAGACTTCCCTTTTATTATCTTGACTATATGCTGGGTAAAAGCAAGCTCTACAGGCTTGATGAGGATGCAAATATTCACCTACTTAAATTTATTCAGAACTTCAGAGGAATTAACTACATAAAAGATGCATATTTAAAACTGGCATGGTATGAACTTATCATTAAAAAAAATGATACGAATTACCGTAAGTTTATCGAAAAGACTATAAATGAAGGCAAAACAATTGTGGATGAAGATAAAACTGCATTCAAAGAAGCTACTCTGCTTTTTAGTCCAAGTCCGGATCTTTTGAAATCAAGATTGCTATTTGATGGTTCCTATCTTACCAAAGCCTATAAGTATCTTGAAATCAATAAATCAAAATTCCCCGTTGAAAACAAAGATTATCCTGAGTATAATTACAGAATGGGTAGGATCCTGCAGTTGCTCAATAACAATTTCGATGCTCTCGCCAGATTTAATAATGCAATTCAGCTTGGTAAAAAAAATGATTTCTATTTTGCCTGCAGTTCCGCACTCCAGTCAGGAATAATATATGAAAATATGAATGATAAAAAAAATGCAAAGAAGTATTATAATATTTGTCTGAATATTGAACCACAGGAATATAAAAACAGTTTACACCAGAAAGCTAAAGCCGGATTGCTCAGAATTAAATAATAAATTTTGAAATACTAATATTTATATATTTATTTGTAAAATATTTTAAACTTTCAATCATTTTTTTCAATTATATATTGGGTAAGTCGTCTGTTTATTTTTGCTTGCCTGAAAAATTAAACACTATCTAATGAAAATAGACCTAAAAACGCTTTTTGGATTTGACCAGAATTTTGATGAAAAGAGTATGAATGCATTATTACGAGCAATAAATGAAGCTCATATAAGTGAATTCGATTATCTTAAATTCAAAGCATCTGTCCAGAATCTGACCAATCTAAAAATGGATGAAGAAACCAGCATTAAATCTACATTTACAACTGCACAAACTCTTGGGATCACAAAAGAATACCTTTTAAACACCATTCAGCATTATAAAAATATTGTAGAAAAAGAAAAGGGAAATTTCTCCGCAGCACTTAAAAACACACTGGATACCTCAATTAATACCAAAATAAAGGAAACTGAAGATCTTAAATCCAAAATTACCGAATTTGAAAAAAAGATAGAAGAATACCAAAAAGCTATAGAGGAAGGGAAAAACAGGATTTCAAATGTAGATTCCGAAATAAATGAAATAAAGGTGAAAATCGAATCTACCAAAAACAATTTCATCAAAGTCATTTCCCATCTTGAAAATACAATAAATTCTGATGAATCCAAAATAAAAACAATTTTATAATAAATTAAAAATCAGTATTATGGAAAATAATTTACCTGAATACAAACCAAAATCATTCTGGAAAAGACCGGAAGGAACTCTCGGAGCAATCATACTTTTCGCACTTATAGTTGGAGGAGGCTATCTACTCATCAACAATATTGCAGCAATCACAGCATTTATGGGTAATGTGCTGGGACTTGCAGTTGTAATTCTTGCACTGGGAGTATTGCTTTATGTAGCTCTCGATCCAAAGATGAGAACTCTACTTTCATATATGTACAAGAGTGCAATGAGGAAAGTAACCAGCATTTTCGTAACCATAGATCCGATCGGAATTTTAAAAAATTATATTGACGATATGGAAAACAACCTTTCCAATCTCGACAGTCAGATAAGCAACCTGATGGGGCAGATAAGTAAGATTAATACCTTGTACAAGAAGAATGAAGAAGAAATCAATAACAACCTTGCACTTGCAAGAAAAGCCAAGGAGTTGAATGACGAAAAACATGTTTTGCTGACAACAAGAAAAGCAGCCAGATTGCAGGATGTAAATGAAAAATATCTGGTCCTGCTTAAAAAAATGGATATTCTCAAAAGACTGCTTAAAAAAATGTATGATAATTCCGAAATTCTTCTCGAAGATACTAAAGATCAGGTCAAAGTGAAAGAAGAAGAAAGAAAGGCTATTCGCACTTCTCATTCAGCCATGAAATCTGCTATGAGTATTCTGAGGGGTGATAAAGACAAGAGAATGATGTTTGATCAGGCAGTTGAATATATAGCCGATGATATCGCAGCGAAAGTAGGTGAAATGGAGAGAATGATGGAGCTTTCTTCAAGTTTTATGGAATCAATTGATCTTGAAAATGCCCAATTTGAAGAAAAAGGACTTGAGATGCTCGAAAATTTTGAAAAGAAAAGCACACTTTTGATGTTGGAAGGTCCGAAAACAAAATCTGATGAATACAGCCTCGATAATCTGAATATTCCTACGAAGACTTCAGCAGAAAAATCAGGCTCAAGTTACGATGAACTTTTTAAGTAATAATTTATAATATCACTTACAAAAAAACCTCTCAAAGGAAATTGGGAGGTTTTTTTATTTAAAATCGTAAATTTTACCTCCTTACTTTTGTCAGAACTAGGATTCTAAAGATTTAAAGATTATAGGATTAACAAACCCCTAACCAGAATAAATATAAAATCAAAAATGTAAAATATTCCCCCCAATCAATAATTCATTCATTCAATCTTAAATCTAAAATCGCAAATCTAAAATCGTACTTCGTAAATCATACTTCGTACCTTGCAAAAATCTACTTCAAATAAGTTTCAAACATAATTTTGAACTTGTATAAATAAATTTGTAGATTTGCAGGCAAAATATCACTTAGCTATGTTGGATTTTAAAAAATATGCCGGAATTCAGACTGATGAATCAAACAGGGAATATATCGAAGACATGTGGGTTGCATTGGTAAGCAGGGAAGTCAGTATTGCAGGCAGAAAAGAAGTGCTATCAGGAAAGGCAAAATTTGGTATTTTGGGAGATGGCAAGGAAATAGTCCAGATAGCTATGTCCAAATCTTTCAAAAAAGGTGATTACAGAGCTGGATATTACAGGGATCAGACTTTTATGTTTCATAAGGGACTTGCTACAATAAATGATTTTTTTGCGCAACTTTATGCTGATTCCGAAAGAGATCCATTTTCAAAAGGCAGACAGATGAATAATCATTTTGCTACTCCTTTTATTGATGAAAATGGTAATTGGCTCAAATTGACAGAAAGATATAATATTTCTTCTGATGTTTCACCCACAGGTGCTCAGGTTGCAAGAGCTTTTGGTTTGGCTATGGCTTCAAAAAAATACAGGGATATTCCTAATATCAAAGATGCTCATCTTTTTTCAAATAAAGGACAGGAAATTTGCTTCTGCACAATAGGCGATGCAAGCACATCCGAAGGTACATTCTGGGAAACATTGAATGCTGCTGCTGTAAATGAGGTACCTCTTGCCGTTGTGGTGTGGGATAATGGTTATGGTATTTCAGTTCCAAAAGAAATGCAGACAACCAAAGGTGATATTTCTTCAGCAATCTATGGTCTGCATAAAGAAGACGGATCTAACGGAATAGTAATTTATAAGGTAAAAGCCGGTAATTACCCTGAACTTATTGAAACATTCAGGATCGCAACTGAAAAATGCAGGTCGGAACACGTTCCGGTTATGATTCATGTTGTGGAAGTGACTCAGCCACTTGGACATTCTACATCTGGTTCACACGAAAGATACAAATCAAAAGAAAGGTTGCAATGGGAAAAAAGAATGGATCCTACTGAATTGTATATCGATTTTCTGATTGATAATAAAATAACTGATGAACAGACTGTAACCGCTCTGAGACAAAATGCCAAGGAATATGTGAAGATCAAAAAAAATGAATCATGGAATAATCTTCTGAACGACCTGAAAGATGCCCTCATTGAAATGAACAATATCTTTTCAATGGTTATCAAAGAATTCCCTGGTGATATTAAAATAAACGAATTATATCAGCAATTTCAGAATGTTCAGTATCCTGTCATTTCTACTATTGTGAAATTTGCTAAAAAGCTAAAATTCAGGCTGATCGATAGAAATATTAAAATAAACGAAATCCTTGACAAGATAATTGAAAAAAATAACAATACTGCTGATCATCGATACCATACACATCTTTATAGTTCTTCAGCAAATTCTGCCCTGAAAGTAAAGGAAATAAAAAAAGAATTCTCTGCTGATTCACCCGAAGTACCGGGATACATGGTATTGAATGCCTTTTTTGACAAAAAATTCGATGAGGATCACCGTTTACTGGCATTTGGAGAAGATGTCGGACATATTGGTGATGTTAATCAGGGATTCGCAGGTCTGCAGGACAAATACGGCAAAACCAGGGTATTTGATACCGGGATCAGGGAGTGGACGATAATGGGTGAGGCAGTAGGTCTTGCCATGAGAGGTTTCAAACCAATAGCCGAGATTCAGTACCTGGATTATCTCATATACGGTCATTCCCCACTTTCAGATGATCTGGCTACTCTCAGGTACAGGTCAGGAGGCACTCAAATGGCTCCTGCCATTATCAGGACAAGAGGCCATCGTCTTGAAGGTATCTGGCATGCTGGTTCACCTTTAGGTATGCTCATTAATTCTCTGAGGGGGATTTATATTCTCACTCCAAGAAATATGGTTCAAGCTGCAGGTATGTACAACACAATGATCAATTCTGATGATCCTGCCCTAATAATTGAATGTCTAAATGGCTACAGGCTAAAGGAAAGAGTTCCATCTAATCTTGGTGAATTCACTGTACCCCTTGGAAAGCCGGAGATTATATTGAAAGGTACCGATGTGACATTAGTCACTTATGGATCTATGGTGCGGGAAGCCACAGAAGCAGCAGAAATACTGGCAGAATTGAATATTTCTGTTGAACTTATTGATGCTCAGACATTATTGCCATTTGATACAGAACATATGATTTTGAATTCAGTAATGAAAACAAATAAATTGGTAGTCGCTGATGAAGATGTTCCTGGTGGAGCATCAGCATTTATACTTCAGAATATCCTCGAAGAACAGGGAGCATTTGATTATCTGGACCATCCTCCAGTGACAATAACAGCTTATGAGCACAGGCCACCTTATGGAAGTGACGGAGATTATTTCACCAAACCTAATCCGGAAAATATAGCAGAAAAGATATATTCAATGATGCATAATTATCATCCATCTAAATACAAAGCGCTTTAGAAGGTATACAATGAAGTTTTTAGTTTTATCAAAGAAATTTCCCTTCCCACCAATTGATGGAGAATCTTTACTGGTTTCAGGGTTCAATAATACATTAAAATCCAAAGGTCATGAGATTGACATACTGTCTTTTAATACTATAAAGCATTTTTTTGATTTTAAAAATTTCCCTGAGAATCAAAACCCTTATTCAAATATCTGGATGGTTTACCTTGATAACAGAATAAAACCTGTTGATGCCTTCAAAAATCTTTTTTCCGCTCAGCCCTTTCATATCACAAGGTTCATCAGGAAGGAATTTGAAGAAAAACTAACAGTAATTTTGAAAAACAACAATTATGATTTCATTCTTATTGAAAGCCTGTATTTAAATCCATATTTTGATGTGATCAGAAAATACTCATCTGCCAAAATTATTTTGAGAGCTCATAATGTAGAATATGAAATTTGGCAAAGGCTGTCAGTGACTTCAAAAAATTTATTACTAAAGCCATATATTAAATATCTAACAGGAAAACTCAAGAAATATGAGTTAGCCAATATTGCAGCATATGATTTGCTGTGTACTCTGACTAAAAGAGACCTCGATATATTTATTTCAGGTGGTTTTAAAGGGGTCAGCCTTATTGTTCCTGCCGGAATAGAAGGTAAAGACTATAAGCCTGCAGAAATCAAAAACAAAGACATACTAAAAATTTCCTTTATTGGTTCTCTGGATTGGCTGCCCAATTCTGAAGGCATACAATGGTTTATCGATAAATGCTGGAATAAATCCCATATTTCGGATAATACTCTGGAATTGCATATTGCCGGAAGAAATACACCTCTATGGATTTATAAATATCAGAATAAAAATATCAAAATACATGGAGAAGTTCCGGATTCAAAAGAATTCCTTAATTCCTGCCCTGTTATGATAGTACCTCTCCTGGCAGGAAGCGGAATGAGGCTTAAAATACTTGAAGCTCTCGCTTTAAGCCGCATTGTAATAACTACAAGTATCGGCCTTGAAGGCATAGATGCTACGGATGGAAAAGAAGTATTGATCGCGGATACTGATGAAGAATTTATAGAAAAGATCAGATTCTGTAAACACAATTTTGAAGCCCTTCAACAAATTTCTGCCAATGCTGCAAAATTTTTTGAAGATAACTATAAACTTGAAATAATTGTTGACAGATTTTTAAATAAAATCACTGAGATAAGGAAGTAGTTCTATAAACTGAAATAACTGTCATGATCAACTCTGGCAATTCGCAACATATAGCTTTCATACCATTTTTCTATCCCTTTTCTCTTGGCAGCAATATGCTGTAAATTGTCTTTCCATTCACGTATTCCTTCGATGCTTTTCCAATATGACACCGATATTCCAAATCCGTCCCTTACTGATTCCATACCTAAAAAATCATCCAGTTCTGAAGCTGCAAGCATAAGATTCTCAAAAGTTTCGTTATATTCATCATTGATTTCAGTCCTAAAACTTGAAAAAATAACTGCAAAGTAAGGTGGTTCAGGTGTTTTTACTATCATAATGATTGACTATTGATTTCAAAGTTTATAAAAATTTATTTTTCAATTTACATTATTCAAATTTGGTTAACACAAAAAAAAGTCATAACTTCGCCGCCTGATTTTTGACATGGCGGTTATAGCTCAGTTGGTTAGAGTAGTGGATTGTGGTTCCATTGGTCGTCGGTTCGAGTCCGATTAGCCGCCCTGTTTTTCCACAAATATTTGTTGATTTATAGTTCTTGTACTCTGTCCAGAAGCCATTGCTTATCAGGAATATCTCCTGACATCTGGATATCCAGTTTAAGCTTTTCTTTAGCCTTTTTATCAGAAGGATTTATATTTATCATTTTTTTTACAAATTTGATCAATACCTGGTGGGCCTTTCCTTTTTGTTCAGGAATTGTTTTTTTATTCCTGTTCAGAAACATATTGAAACTATCAAGAAGTGAATAAAGCGGATCGTAATCATCAGTATCATAATAAGTTGCTATAAGCATTGATTTTGCACTTAACTCATATGCCAGATCATTGAACTCAACATCTCTCAGATATTTTTTTACCTTGTCATAATCTTTCTTATAATAGTTCAACCTCGCCAGATTAAATGTTACAGCATTATCACGGTACCTTTCATCAAGCTTGTCTTTATATGTCTCGATAAACCATTCAGCCCATTTATAATCTTTAACTCGTGCTGCAGAGAAAACTATATTTCTAAATCTAGTGGGATCGATCTTATCATCTTTAAAAAGAATGTTATTCTGTAACATATCTTTAAATAATAATAAATATTCAGTATAAAATTCACTTTTACCTAAGTTAACATTTGTAATACAATAATTTAAAGCAGATTCATAAATGTCTAATGCTTCTTCCTTTGGGAATAAATGAATATTTTTTGCTATTAACTCCTTTAATGTAAAATAATTATTTTCGTTTTTACTGTCAGTCAGCGTTAAGTATATCTGGTAATAAATTGCAATTGGAGGGTAATCAAACAAATTATTTGTTTGGATAAACTTTATTATCTCGTCAATAAAATTGAGGTTTACATTGATCTTTTTTATACTTTTGGCACTGAGCAGTGTACTGTAAAGCTTCAGTTTTTCACTTATAAAAAAAATATCAATATTCTCACTTATTTCTTTGATATTAAGCCAGTTGTGCTTAGTTTGCTTTTTAGATTTTTTTTCAAATTCCGAAGTGAAATTGAACTTATTCTTTTCAAGCATATATTGCTGGTAATAGTAATCTGCATTTCTGTCAAAATTCCTCTCAACAAGCCTTTCTGCAGTGGCCAATGCAGAATTATACATTTTAAAAGCTCCTTTTCTGGTTATTCCCTGCAGGAGTTGGTTAGTAATAAGTGAATCATTCTCATCATAAACCTGTTGAGAAATATATCGCTCCAAAAGTTTCAGGAGATCAGAGGTTAGTTTTCTGAAATTCTTGTCATCAAATTCCAATTTATTGAATATTTTTTCCCAAACTTGATATTTATCCAGGTCAATTTCTTTTCTGCTTTTAAGGAATGGCACCAAAATGTGAAATAGCTTTATAAGATTTTCATTCTGGTTGAAATATGGAGATCTCAGAAACTTATCAAAACTTCCCAGCTCGTATATATTCAGGTATTTTAGTGATGTATATAATTTTGAACTTTCCATTTGATCAAGTAAATATTTTGGAAAAATGTAAAATTACTAAGTAATTCTATAAATCTAAAATCTTTTTGTCTTAACTATGATTATTAAGTTTAAATGATTCCAGGATTTATTTTTCTGCCTGAAAGTGCAATGATTTTATTTGTGATTCAGCAACATGACTAATGACGAATTTGCAAGTTAAAATTATCCTAAAATTATCCTAAAATTATTCTTTTTATTGAAGAAGATCATTAAATCTCAAAATATTATAAATCCTTATTCATACATAAATCATCATATATATGCAGCATTTCATCAAAAAACAGCATCATATTAATCAATACTAAAAATTTCATAAAAAAAATTGTTTAGAATTATGAATTATTTAAATTAATTACGTACCTTTGTTTTAATAACCAAAACTATGTACCGGACCATGAATATAAAATATAAAACAGGCATGCTGTTTGTCTTTCTGATTTATATTTCAGCAGGTCTTTTTGCTCAAAATCTTCCTCAGCTTCATCTCAAGACGCTGAAGAATCAGACATTGGAATTCCTTCTCAAAGCATATATGACACCCAGTGATAATCTATATGGCCCCAATCATGGAGTTATAGATCAGTTTACTATAGTTGGTCAGGAAGGAAATCTAAAAACTTACAATGTAAAATATGTTCCTCACCCTGATTTTATCGGCAAAGACACAGTAATAATTGAATACAGGGGATATCCGGGAAATTCAATCATGAACTGGCGTATTAAAAAAGTTACTCTTTACATTGAGGTTTTGAATTCGATTATTGATGCAGGTAAAGACATTGAATTCGCAGAAATCAATTCAGCAGGTGCTACGATTGACATACTGGCAAATGACACCACTACAGGTGATAGTTTATTTTTAGACAGGATTTTTAATATAAAAAACTGTGAGGTTTCGATTACCGGTGACAATAAATTGTTTGTCAAGCCTATAGCTGATTTTAACGGAAACGCATTTCTGAATTATAATATCAGTGATGAATTTGGCTCAACTGCAACCGGACATTTAGTGTTGAACATAAACAGCACAGCTACCTCAGCAGATACACTTACTTATTATGTTACAAATACAAATTCTTTGTCATTTGTTGCTGTAGAAGGAACTTATGAACTTGCCGGCGATCCACCGATACTCGGAGAGTTTGATAATACAGCTTCACCTGAATTGATTTACACGCCATTTGTTGATTCTATAGGTGTTGATATTTTCAGGCTGGCTAATAATGGTGATACTATTGTGATCATAGTTAATGTAATAGAAAGCGATATTAACAGTAATCTGGTCATTGATGATAAAGTTTTTACTTCGAAACAAACTCCTGTTAGTTTCAATGTCTCATCAAATGATTTCAAAAAGAACAGTTTCATCACTTCATATACTCAACCACAGCATGGTTCGGTTGTTCATACAGGTCAGGGGAACTTTACATACACACCTGATTCAGGATTTCATGGCTTTGATGAATTTACATATACCAGGCAACTAAATTTTGCCCAGTATCAAACAGCTACAGTTGATATAGTAGTGACTGATTTTCTTCCATATAACAATATCCCGTATTTAATAAATATTCCTAAAAACAAGGAATTTGTTTTAAATTACGATGTCCCTATTGCGGATTATACTTTCGAATTGTATTCCGGACCAGAAAATGGAAGTGTAGAGATATTTAACGGAACAGATACTATTATTGCCAATTGCGAGCAAATCTCAGGCAAAAATATGATTGTATATACTCCTCAGAATGGCTTCACAGGGACTACAAGATTTGAACTGAGATACTGTGCTCCGAATAATAACTGCAATATAATCAAAATAGATCTTAACATTCTGGATACTGCAAGCGACACTTCCTGCTATTGTACCGCGTATAAGTGTATCTGGGAAGGAGATACGGACAATAATGGAATTGTAAATGTAAAAGACCTTTTACCTCTGGGCAGGTTTGCCGGGACAAACGGGTTTTCAAGATCTGATTTTTCTGATCAATGGCTTGGATTGAACGGAAATGATTGGAATTACGGTACTGGATCTCAAAAATTCGACCTGAAACATGCTGACAGCAATGGTGATGGATTTATTTCAGAACTTGATTCATTGAGCATACTTTCAAATTACAACAAAATACACAATTTGTATTTTGATGGTGAAACTGAGAAAACCAGATTCCCTGTATATATAACTACCGATCAGGATACAGTTTATGCAGGAGAAGTTCTCAATTTATTTATTAACGCTGGTGATGAACAATATGTAGCAAAGGATATTACTGCTATTTCATATATACTTCAGATTGAACCCGAACTTGTGGATTCTGCTTCCCTGCATCATTCTTTTTATCTCGATTCCTGGCTTGCAGGAACTACATCTTCCTTACAGATATCAAACCAGGTCTTTACGGGACAGGTTGAAGCTGCTTTCAGTAAAGTTGGGAATAAAGGTGTATCAGGGATTGGCAAAATATCAAAATGCGATTTTATAATTGAAGATGATATGATTGGGATTAAGAGAGACAATATCAAAAACAATATGCTTCCCGTGAAAATCAGATTGACTAATGTCAGTGCTTTGACAAGCAATAATGGATCTTTCGGGCTACCTGATTCAGAAACAACTGTTTATCTCAGGTTAAAAGACAGTAATCATAAAAGCGATACTCCAAATCTAAATATCTTCCCCAATCCGTCAGCAAATGAAGTCCAGCTATATCTGGATGGTAATGAACTGATTTCAAATTACAGGATATTCAATGTTCACGGAATGATTTTAGAAAATAATACTGTTGAAAATCAGCAACAAACGCTGATAAATACCAACAGGCTTAAAAACGGAGTTTATTTTGTTGAGGTACGCACAGATAAAAACAATTGTATAGTCAGAAAAATTGAAATAATCAAGTAATTAGGATTTATATTTTTGGTCAAACATGGTTTTAAAAAGCTACTGCAAAGTAGCTTTTTTTATTTAATTTATTTTAACTTTGTCCACCCGATTATAAACAATAAAAAAAATTGCAATAGAAAATTTTACTGAAAATAAGATTACTCCACTGATGAATCAGTATCACCAGCTCAAAGCAAAGCATCCTGATGCCATATTGCTTTTCAGGGTAGGTGATTTTTATGAAACTTTTGGTGAAGACGCGATTAAAACTTCCAGAGCACTTGGAATAGTGCTCACATCGAGAAATAATGGAGGCAATGATGTTGAATTGGCCGGTTTCCCCTTTCATGCCCTTGATCTTTACTTGCCAAAACTAGTAAAATCAGGTTATCGGGTAGCTATATGTGAACAACTCGAAAAACCTGTTCCCGGAAAAAAAATAGTAAAGAGAGGTATTACTGAAATTGTAACTCCCGGAATAAAATCAGATGAAAAATTATTGGATTTCAATGCCAATAATTATCTTGCATCAATTCATTTTGACACCAAAGGTGAATGGGGTATTGCATTTCTTGATATCTCTACAGGTGAATTTTTAACAAGCCAGGGTTCAAAAGAAATCATTGAAAAACTTATTCAGAATTTCAGCCCTTCTGAGATCATTTTTTCGAAATCATTTAAAAAGCAGTTTGAGAAACTTTTCGATAATAAGTTTTACGCATATCCACTTGATGAATGGGTTTTTACATTTGATTTTTGCAGGGAAAATCTTCTTGAGCATTTCGAAGTGAATTCAATGAAAGGGTTTGCCATTGAAGATATGGAAGCGGCACAGATTGCTTCCGGCACTATACTCCATTACCTGAAGACAACTGAGAATAAAAATCTAAGACATATTAATTCTATTCAGAGAATTTATGATGAAAATTATATGTGGCTTGACAGGTTCACTATTAAAAATCTTGAACTTATAAATCCACAATATCATTCTGGTGCCACACTTATAAAAGTTCTTGATAAAACAACTTCTCCCATGGGAGCAAGGTTGCTGAAAAAATGGCTTCTTCTTCCTTTGGTCTCACCTAAGGCAATTAACCAAAGACTTGAAATGGTAGATTTTTTTGTCAATAACATGTTTATTGCTGAGGACATTATCCATTATCTCAAAAAGATTGGAGATTTGGAAAGACTTATATCCAAAGTTTCGCTCGGTAAGGTGAATCCCCGTGAATTGCTGATGCTGAACAGAAGTCTGCATGCCCTGATCCATATCAGAGAAATACTTGAAAATACTGATCATGAACATTTGAAAAAAATAGGAAGCCAGATATCACTTTGCGATGAACTGCGAAACAGGCTAACGAAAGAACTTATGGAAGATGCACCTGTCTCTGTAGCTAAAGGGAATGTGATTTCTGCCGGCATTTCACCTGAACTGGATGAGCTCAGGTATCTTATCAACCACAACAAGGAAGTCCTTAATAAAATACTGGAAAGTGAAATTCAGCGGACCGGAATTGACAAATTGAAAATAGGATTTAATAATGTGTTCGGCTATTTCCTTGAAGTAACAAACAGATACAAAGAACAGGTTCCTGACAACTGGATACGCAAACAAACACTTACATCTTCAGAAAGGTATATTTCACCTGAATTGAAGGAATTGGAATCAAAGATATTAAGTGCAGAAGAAAAAATACTGGTACTTGAAGAAAAACTATTCCAGGATTTGATTACTGATACGATGAATTATATTATTTCTGTCCAGCACAATGCCAGTTTGCTCTCCCGCATAGATGTTTTAATATCTTATGCTTTTCTTGCCGTGAAGAATCAATATGTAAAACCAGAAGTGAATGATTCATTGCTTATTGAAATAAGAGATGGAAGGCATCCGGTTATTGAGCAGTATCTGGAGCCAGGTGATAACTATGTACCAAACGACATCTATCTCAGCAATGATGATAATCAGATATTGATGATCACAGGTCCGAATATGTCGGGAAAATCTGCAATACTAAGACAAACTGCTCTGATAGTGCTCATGGCCCAAATCGGTTCATTCGTTCCTGCCAGCTCTGCTCATATTGGATACATCGATAAATTATTCACAAGAGTAGGAGCTTCAGACAATATTTCAAGCGGAGAATCTACATTTATGGTGGAGATGAATGAAACATCGAATATCCTGAACAATGTGTCAGACAGAAGTCTGGTTGTTTTGGATGAAATTGGAAGGGGAACAAGCACATATGACGGAATATCTATAGCCTGGGCATTGACTGAATTCCTTCATGAAAATGCAAAAGCGAATCCTAAAACCCTTTTTGCTACTCATTATCATGAATTAAATGAACTTGAACCTAAATTCAAGAGGATAAAGAACTTTAATGTTGCAACAAAAGAAATCGGAAATAAGGTTATATTCCTTAGAAAACTAGTTAAAGGAGGGAGTAAACACAGTTTTGGTATTCATGTTGCAAGGATGTCTGGTATGCCAAGGTCTATCATAGACAGAGCTTATGAAGTTCTTGAACAACTAGAACAAAAAATGCACAACCAGGAATACAATGATTCAGATCCGGTTAAAAAACTTAAAGATCTGGAGACAAAAAAAACTTATCAGTTAAGTATTTTTGATGCTGTCGATGAAACCGGAAGTAAGCTAAAAGAGCAACTTTCCCAATTGAATCTGAACACAATGACTCCTATAGAATGCATGTTAAAGCTAAATGAGTTAAAAAAAATAATTGAAGACCAGGATTAATTGCTCAAAATCCTCCCTTGTCTAACAGCTTCATAAAGTGAAATTGCAACAGAAACAGAAACATTAAGAGAATCTATTATACCTTTCATTGGAATCGTAAATATTTCGTCAGAACTCTTTATCCAAAAATCAGACAGTCCATCCGATTCAGCACCAAACACAAGGGAAATATTTCCTCTGAGATCAAGTTGAAAAATACTTGCATATGATGGAAGTGCTGCAGAATATGCTTTAATATTATGAATTTTCAACCATTCCAGGACTTTGGAATTTGAAGTAATAATGACTGGTATCTCAAATACTGCTCCTAAGCTCGATCTGATTACATTTGGGTGATATTGATCAACTTTTGTTTCAGTCAGTATAATTGCTTTTACACCTGCTGCATTTGAAGACCGCAGAATGGCACCGAGATTTCCGGGCTTTTCTATTGCTTCAAGTATTACAAAAATATCATTGTATCCGACAGAAATATCCTCAAGAACGTGAACCTTTTTTCTGAATAAAGCTATGATTCCCTCAGTATTATCCCTGTATGCAATTTTTTCATAAACAGATTTATCAAGATCTGTGAATTCTGCTTTATTTCTGATTTTTGAGACAATATTTTCTAAACTGATTTTATCGATGATGTCAGAAGAATAATAAACAGATACCGCCTCAAACCCTGCCATTAACCCTCTTTCTACCTCTTTTTTGCCTTCAGCTATAAATACTTCGGAATGCTTTCTCTCATTGCTTTTATACAATTTCCTTAAAGCAAGTATTTTTTGGTTATGAATACTTGTTATTTTCATACAAAACTATCCTAACAGCTTTTCCTTCATTTTCGTAAATTCATCCTCTGTGATAATACCCTTATCTTTCAATTCACCCAATTCTTTTAATTTTGAGATTACATCATCTGTAAACCTGATACCTTCCTGCTTTTTTTCAACTTCTTTCAGGATTTCTTCTTTAGCCTGCTGGTCTTTAGAAAAATTTTCAGCTACCTGCTTTCCTTTTTCAAATTTCTCGGTATACATCTTTTTAAGAGAGTTGAGATCAATGTCAAGAAATGTTCCACCTTTATCAAAATGACGCTTAAATGCATGCCCAAGTGCGTAAGTCGAAGCTCCGGATAGAACTGATGTTGCAACACCACCGAGATAAGTACCGATTATCGGAATGAATTTAATTGCTCTTGAAGCCCCGGCTTTTGCCAGCCCGGCAGAAGTAATCGAAGAAATAACTGCTTTTCCCTCCGTCTCTTTAAAATCAATTTCATATATCTTTGCAAGTTGCCTGATCATATCAAGCTGAATATAGGTTATTGCTGCAAAATCCAGTAATGGAATAGGAATAAATCCTGCTCCCATAGACCACACCATGTGGTTTTTAATGATCATCTCAGCACTGTCATTCTTAATATCATCAATGTCTTTCATTTTCTTTGTTTTTGGTTTTGAAAAACTGTTATTAAATTTGTTAATAGTTTTAGCGGCTGTCAGGATTAATTCAGGAATATCTTTTTTCAATTTGTTTGATTTTATCAGTTAGTATATTATATACAGAATCTATATCGTCGGGATCAATTTTTAACCAATCACCCCTGTTATTAAACCATGTCATCTGTCTCTTTGCATATCTCCTTGTATTTCTTTTAATCAGTTCTGTGGCCTCATCTATTGATACTAAACCATCAAAATAGCTGAAAAGTTCCTTATACCCCACTGTTTGTAAAGCTTTGCATTTACGATGTTCATAAAGTTTCCTTGCTTCATCTTCCAATCCTCTTTCCATCATATTATCAACACGCTTATTAATCCTTTCATAAAGGATCTTTCTTGGCAGGTCGATTAATAGTTTTATGTTGCTAAATTCTCTTTCTGTACTGGTCTTCTCTAAAAAACAGGAAAAAGGTTTACCCGTTTGTTTTATAACAGATAAAGCCCTAATAAGTCTGTGAGGATTATAAATATCTACCCTGTCAAAATATTCCGGATCAGTATTTTTCAATTCATTCTGTAAATAAGTCAATCCATTTTTTTCAAATTTATCCTGAATTTCGTCAATTATATTTCTGTCAATTTCCGGAAAATCATCAATCCCATTCAAAACTGCTTCCAGATATAATCCGCTACCACCGCATATGAGTGCAATATCTTTTGTATTAAAATATTCATTCAAAAATCTCATCACTTCATGCTCATACAAGCCCACATTATACTCCTGAGTAACCGAAATATTCCCTATGAAATGATGGGCTACTCTTTGTAACTCTTCAGGGTCAGGCCTGGCTGTACCTATTTCCATTTCTCTGTATACCTGCCGGCTATCTGCAGAAATTATATCTGCCCCTAAATTTGCCGCAATTTTTAACGATAATTCTGTTTTTCCTGAAGCAGTGGGGCCTGCTATAGCAACTAAAATTTTATGTTCGTTATTTGAGTTCAATGCTTATATCTCTTTTTCATTCTGTAACACAAATATAATAATTAAGATAATAAAGAATTCTTAAATTCTACAAACACTTTGCTAAAATCGTCAAATTATAAGTACTGCAATTCAATAAGAAGATAAATTGACCCGTAATATTGTCTGATATAATTATTTAGAGTTATAATTTCTGAGTATTATGCTTTTATTATCACAGAAATCCTTCAATTCCAGCATAAAGGGGAGAAAAATTATCCTGCTGCCAAATGAAGTTGTCCCTTTAAATTTTATATGTGCTGCTTTAACAATTATGTGGTCATAAATTATAATTTCCTCGATAGCATCCACAGGATATCTAAAAGTCCTGAAATAATTAGAAATATAAACAAAACCTTCATCCCCGTCTACCCGTTTTAATCGGAAAAATGTGAAAATAAAAAACAAAACTCCCGACAAAACAAAAATAATGGATTGCAATTTGAATTTACCGCTGGTGAATTGGGGAGCTTCAATACTATTAGTCACAAAAGCAGCAATAATAAAACCTCCAAAAAATGAAATCCAGAAAACCGGAAGAAATATTTTAAGGAACAAGGTCCAGTTTGAAGAAAGTCTACGCATTTTTTTTCTTTTTTTCAATCCTCAAGGCAATTAAAATCCCTATTTCATAAATTAGCAAAATTGGAATACCTACCAAAATCTGAGAAAGCACATCAGGTGGAGTAATAACTCCTGCCAATATCAGAATGACCACTATAGCATGCTTTCTGTAAGTCCTTAAAAATTTTGCACTTATAATTCCTGCTTTACTCAAAAAATATACAACAAGAGGCAATTCAAATATAAATCCGGCAGGTAGTACAAGCATAGTAAGAAAACCAACATAAGAATCAAGTGTTGGCATAGTTTCAGCAAAATCACTGACAGTGTAAGTTGCAAAAAACTTTATGGCAAATGGAGCGATTACATAATAACCAAACAGTACCCCAACGAAGAATAATAACCCACTAATCAGAATAATTGAACCTGAAAACTTCTTCTCTTTGAGATTTAATCCCGGAGCTACAAACTTCCATACCTCCCATACTATAAGGGGAAAAGCAACAACAAATCCCAGGATAGTAGCAACCTTAAAATGTACCATGAATTGCTCTCCCATCTGACGCGTACTCAAAATTAATTTAGGTGCATCAATACAAAAATTTTCTCCCAGAAAACATAAAAAACGGTAAGTAGGGAAATCGTCATTCAAAAAAGCAAAAATGATCTTATCAAAAATGAAGGATTTATATGAAAAAGCTATTGTTGCTATAACAATTATATATAACAAAGATCTGAATATTGTCCATCTCAATTCTTCAAGATGATCCATAAAACTCATCTCTTTCATGGGATTTGCTCCCTTTTTGCTTCTGTCTTTTTTCCCGGAAAAAAATTCCATTCAATAATTTTTTGCAATATTAACTCATAATTGAGAATTATAGTCCACAATTACTTATCTATTACTATTTGTTCAGCAATTTTGACATAGTAATACAACAATAAAACCAAATTTGTGTTTAATCAGAGAAAATATATTTTTTTAACAAAAAACTATTCAAAGCCATGGAGTTCAAAACTACCATTTCAGTATTATTATTTATTTTTTCTTCTTCACTGTTATTTTCTCAGACTAACTGGACATTGAATTATGATAATTCACTGGTAACAGCTAAAAAGGACCATAAACCAGTTTTGTTGTTATTCACTGGTTCAGATTGGTGTCCACCTTGTAAAATGCTTGAAAAAAACATACTCGCTTCCCCTGAATTTGAAGAATATGCCAATAAAAACCTAGTGCTTGTTAAAGCTGATTTTCCCAGACGTCCTGAAAACCAGTTATCTGAAAAACAAAGATCTCATAATGATAATTTAAACAGAAAATTCGGCATCAGAGGATTTCCTACAGTGTTAATTCTTGATTATGAAGGCAATGAATTGAACAGAGTGGTAGGTTATCCTGGCACTTCAGCTTCAGTTTTTATTCAGAATATTGTTGAAAAAACGAAAGAAATCCAGAAAAAATCATAATACAACCCTCAAAATGAAAACTATTGCTATTGTAGGACGGCCCAATGTAGGCAAATCAACGCTTTTTAACAGATTGTCAGGTGAAAATCAGGCTATTACAGACAATATCAGCGGAGTAACAAGAGACAGGATCTACAATACATGTGAATGGAATGGAAAAGAATTTAATGTGATCGATACCGGGGGTTTTGTAAAGAACTCAAATGATGTATTTGAAGCAGAGATCAGGGATCAGGTCCAGATAGCAATTGAAGAGGCTGATGCAATAATTTTCCTGGTGGATACAACAACAGGTATTACTGACCTTGATGTTGAAATTGCAGACCTTCTCAGGAAAAGCAAAAAAACTGTTTTCCTTGTAGTAAATAAAGCCGATAATTTCGAAAGATTGTTAAGCGCAAATGAATTCTGGAGCCTTGGTTTCGAAAATACTCTGTTTTTATCTGCTATAACGGGTTCAGGTACCGGTGAATTACTCGATGCTGTGACTGAATTTATCGGTGAAGAGGTTATTTCTGATACAGAAGCTAAAGTTTATCCAAAAATAGCTGTAGTGGGACAACCAAATGTCGGGAAATCATCATTTATTAATGCCCTTATCGGAAATAAAAGAAACATCGTTACCGATATTGCCGGCACCACAAGAGACTCGACACATACTCTTTATGAAAAATTCGGAAAGGAATTTCAGATCATAGATACTGCAGGGATCAGAAAAAAAAATAAAGTTTTTGAAGACCTTGAGTTTTATTCTGTACTCAGGGCCATAAGGTCTATCGAAGATGCAGATGTGGTGATTGTGATGATCGATGCAAAAATGGGACTTGAATCGCAGGATATGAGTATTATTGATCTTGCTACAAAACGGAAAAAGGGAATTGTTATCCTTATCAATAAATGGGACCTTATAGAAAAGGAAACAAATACAGCCAAAGAAATTGAGGCTAATATCAAAAAAAAATTAGGACAATTCAGCGATATTCCAATACTATTTGTGTCAGTACTAAATATGCAGAGAATATACAAAGCTATTGAACTGGCTTTGGATGTATATGAAAGAAGACAACAAAAATTTCCTACATCTGAGCTCAATGATTTCATTCTTGAAGCAATAAATAAAATTCCTCATCCTGCATACAGAGGTATTTATATAAAAATTAAATACGTTTCACAGGTTCCTAAACATTATCCGGCCTTTGCTTTTTTCTGTAATTATCCCGAAGAAATTAAATCAAATTACAAAAACTTTCTTGAAAATCAGCTTAGAAGCCATTACGATTTATCCGGAATACCTATAAGCATATATTTCAGAAAAAAATAATGCTCTGAAATGAAAGCCGAGAAAATTAATATTGAAGGAATCATAGTTTTTACTCCGGATGTATTTTCAGATAAGAGAGGCTATTTCTTTGAATCTTTCAATGCATCACAGTTCGAAGAACTTACAGGACTAAATATCAGTTTTGTTCAGGATAATGAATCCTTTTCCCGATTTGGTGTTTTACGAGGCCTGCATTTCCAGATTCCACCTTTTGAGCAGGGAAAACTAATCAGGGTTATTCATGGTAAGGTCCTGGATGTTGCTGTTGATATCCGCGAAGATTCAAATACTTTTGGCCAATATTTCTGCATCGAACTTAGCGACGAAAATAAAAAACAGGTATTTATCCCTTCAGGTTTTGCTCATGGTTTTGTTACTTTAAGCGAAACAGCTATTTTTTCTTATAAATGCACCAATTTTTATCATAAGGGTTCTGAATCAGGTATAAGATATGATGATCAAAAGTTAAATATAGACTGGAAAATAGATAAAAATAAAATTATACTTTCAGAAAAGGATCTGCTTCTTCCGGATTTTGGAAATCATAAGAAATTCTATAGCAAATAAAAATTCAGGTTACTAATAAAGTGCAGAAAAAAAAACTGATAATACTTGTCACCGGATCAAATGGACAACTTGGCAGAAGCTTCAAAAGTCTTCAACCTGACTTTCCTGATTATGATTTTATTTTTACTGATGTTGACGAGCTGGACATTACTGATCATAAAGCAGTTTCGGAATTTTTCCGGGTAGTAAATCCTGATTTTTGCATAAACGCTGCAGCATATACAGCTGTCGACAAAGCAGAGACTGAAAAAGAACTATGTGCCTCAATAAACAAAACAGGACCAAAGAATCTGGCTTTAGCATGTCAAAAATCTGATTGTATATTAATACACATATCTACAGATTATGTTTATGACTGTTGCGACAATGAAATACTATCAGAAAATAGCCCTGTATCTCCAAAGAGCTGGTATGCAATCAGTAAGCTGGAGGGAGAAAGAGAAATAATAAATATATTGAAAAATCACATTATCATTCGCACTTCTTGGTTATATTCAGAATTTGGACATAATTTTGTAAAGACTATTATACGTCTTGCAAAAGAAAGAAAAGAACTAAAAGTAGTAAATGATCAGATCGGCAGCCCAACTTATGCCCCTGACCTCGCTTTAACTATCTTAAACATAATAAATAACTCCTGCAATTTCGGTATATACAATTATAGTAATGAAGGATTTATTTCATGGTATGATTTTGCCACAGAGATCATAAAGATAAAGAATCTTGAATGTAGTTTAATGCCGATCAACACATCAGACTATCCAACTCCTGCTCCCCGTCCAAAAAACAGCAGACTTTCAAAAGAAAAGATCATAAATGCCTTTCATATTGCAATACCACAATGGTTTGAAAGTTTAAAGATCTGCCTCGAGAGGATATAGAAATCGGTTTAAAACTAAATAGAATTGATATAAATTATTTGAAAAATTATTTTTGAAAAGAAATGTATAACACTTTTCAAAATATTATTATTCAATTAGAAAATATTCAGTATTTTATTCTTTAAACAAAGATAACAATTAACATTTTTAAAATATAATTTGTAAAAATATTATCAATACATTTTGTATTATATTAATAATATATTTATAATTAATTATTAATAAGCAATTATTATATTACTTATTTTTTAATATAAAAAGAGTAAAACGATAATCCTGATTTTTTTTTCTTAAATTATTTGAAAGCTAAGTATATTTTACTTAATTTTGGTACAACTTAACATTGATTCAATGTTTTGTTGGAGATTTATTTTTTTTATTTAACAAAAATGTGTGATATGAAAAAACTCTTACTTTTACTATTTTCTGTTCTTATTGTCTCATCATCTATGATAGCACAAAGAACAATTAATGGTACAGTTATTGACGATTCCGGATCACCTCTAATAGGTGCTTCGGTCGTTGTAAAAGAAAACCCTGCAGTAGGTACCATCACAGATCTGGATGGTAAATTCAGATTAAAAGTTGATGCAAATGCAAAATCACTTATTGTCTCTTTCATCGGCTTCACAACAATGCAGGTCGAATTGGGAGCATCAAATGAGCTAAGTATTACCTTGACTCCGGGTGTTCAATTGGAAGATGTGGTTGTAACATCTTTAGGTGTTACAAGGCAAAAAAAATCCCTTGGATATGCCGTTCAGGATGTCAAGGGTGATGAAATTGCCAGGGCTAAAGAAACCAATATCATCAATTCATTGTCGGGAAAAATTGCCGGTGTACAAATCACCAATTCCTCAGGAGCTGTCGGTTCATCATCAAGGATAGTAATTCGTGGTGCTAACTCTTTGAAAAGCAACAGCCAGCCTCTATTTGTCGTTGACGGTGTACCATTCCTGAATAGTGAATTTAGTGGCGATGGAAATGAGGGTGTTAACAGGGGTAATGGAGCCATAGATATTAACCCGGATGATATTGAAAATATTTCAGTATTAAAAGGCCCAAATGCTGCTGCTTTATATGGATCTTTGGCTGCCAACGGAGTAGTTTTGATTACAACGAAAGCAGGTTCTCTGAATAGAAAGACTAAAACAAAAGGAATTGGTGTAGAATTATCGAATTCAACAACATTTGAGAATCCATTAAGATTGCCAAAATACCAAAATGGGTATGGTCAAGGTTCAGGTGGTGAATTTTCATATGTTGACGGAGCAAATGGAGGAATAAATGACGGAGTTGATGAAAGCTGGGGTCCAAAATTGGATGCCGGGTTGAAAATTCCTCAATATAACTCTCCAGTTGTAAATGGAGTCAGGGAAGCAACCGATTGGGTTTCAAGTCCAGACAACGTTAAAGATTTTATTGAAACAGGAATGACATCAACTACCAATCTCGCATTTGGGGGAGCTTCTACATTTGGAAGTTTTAGATTGTCATTTACTAATATGAATCAAAAAGGTATGATCCCTAATACAGATTACAAAAAAAATACAATATCTTTTGGAGCGTCTGTATTTCCTGTAGAAAAACTTAATATTTCTGCAACTGCCAATTATGTGCTTTCAAATAGCAATAACATGCCGGGTTACGGCTACGATGCACAAAACGTAATGCAACAGATTTTATGGGCTGCACGTCAGGTTTACTATCCGGATCTGAAAAATTATAAAAATGCTGATGGTAGCAAGTATAACTGGAATTATAATTATCATAATAATCCGTATGCTACTTTGTATGAAAATACTAATAAATTAAACAGGGACAGAATTTACGGGAATGCAAAAATGCAATATGAATTCACTAAGAATTTTTCTGCATTTGTTCGTGCCGGTGCAGATGGTTATAATAACCTCAACACCCAAAGAGCTGATTGGGGAGATATAGACAATGCTTATGGATATTACTGGGAGGACCTTTCTACTTTAAGGCAAACTGTGCTTGACTTTTTATTAATGTATAATACAAAGTTCTCTGATAATTTAGGTTTTGAATTCAGTGCAGGAGGTAGCAGAACAGATAAAAAATATCACAAAACTTTTGGTGCTGCTGATGAATTGGCTGTAAGGGGACTTTACAATATTAATAACTCAAAAGTTGCTATAAGATCAAATAACAGAACTGAAGAAAAGAGATTAAATTCCTTATACTTTGCAGGAAAATTTTCTTTTATGGACGCTCTTTACTTTGATTTCACAGGCAGAAATGACTGGTCAAGTACTTTGCCGGCTGACAATAATTCTTATTTTTATCCTTCTGTGCAGGCAAGTTGGGTACTCACTGAAATGCTTGATATGAATTCAAATGTGCTTTCATTTGCAAAGCTTAGGGCAAGCTGGGCTCAGGTAGGAAGTGATACAGATCCTTATAATCTTGCTCCTGTACTTAGTCTTGGAGATGGCTGGAATTCAGCTACAAAATATCTTAATCAATTTGTACCTAACAGCTTACCTAATGATCAGTTACAACCAGAAAAAACTGCTTCATTTGAAATTGGAACCGAATTAAGATTCTTTATGAATAAAGTAAGTTTGGATCTGACTTATTACAATTCCAATACTTCAAACCAAATCATAAATATTCCGATATCAGCTTCCTCAGGGTATTCAACTAAATATATTAATGCAGGAAAGATTACAAATAATGGATTTGAGGTATCTTTAGGTTTCTCACCTTTTAAATCAGAAAAAGGGTTTAACTGGAATATCAATCTGAACTATGCTAAGAATAATAATGAAGTCGTTGAACTTGCTCCTGGAGTAGAACAATTCGAACTTGGTACTTATTGGGATCTGAAAGTAATGGCTATACCAGGTCAACCTTTTGGATCTTTATATGGTGCTGATTTCTTAAGGGATGCTGATGGGAATATTGTTCATAGAGCTGGTGTTCCTGTAAAAGGGGATTTAAAGATATTAGGAAATTATCAACCAGACTGGACAGGTGGATTTTCAAATGAATTTTCTTATGGAAATTTCATTGCAAGTGTGTTGGTTGATGCACATATGGGAGGTGAACTTTATTCCATGACCAATGCTTGGGGCAGATATGCAGGTGCACTTGAAGAATCACTAATTGGAAGAGAAGGAGGAATTGTTGGTTCAGGTGTAAAAGAAGTTGTAGGTTCAGATGGAAAAATAACATATGTGACAAATGATGTAGTGGTAACTGCTGAAGAATATAATCATGCCGCATTTTCAAACAGTATCCCTGCTGGTAGTGTTTTTGATGCAAGTTATATTAAGCTGAGAGAGATTAAATTAGGCTATACCTTTAAAAAATTAGGTAAATTACCGATTAGTGAAATAAATATATCATTGGTGGGAAGAAATCTTGCTTTATTGTATAGTGTAGTTCCTCATGTTGATCCGGAAACATCTTTCAATCTACGTAATGCTCAGGGTCTTGAATTTGGACAAATTCCATCTTCCAGAGCTCTTGGATTTAACGTAGGAGTGAAATTTTAGTAATCTTAAATTGTTTTAACTATGAAAAAATTAAATATAATAGGAATATCATTGATTTTAATCTCATTCCTTTTTGTTATCAATTCATGTACCAAGGATTTTGAAGAGATCAATACTAATCCAAATGATGCTGAATTGAGCAAAGCTTCCCCTTCAATGTTGCTTACTAACAGTATTGAAAGTATGACTGACAGGGTTCAGGAAATATTTTTGGGTGAGGAAATGGGAAATTGCTGGGCACAGCATGAAGCAAAGTGCCAATACACAGATGAAGATCGCTATATTTACAGAACTTCGGTTGTAAATAATTCATGGGCAAGTTTTTATGCTGCAAATGGAATGGATGTTCAGGCATTGTACAATGTTGCAGTTGTACAAAAACACAATAATTATCAGGGTGTTGCATTAGTTTTAAAAAGCTATATTGCATCATTACTGACAGATCTTTTTGGACCAATACCATATTCAGAAGCCTGGAAAGGAGCTGAAAATACTCTCCCTAAATATGATTCCCAGGAATCAATTTACAAGGATGTTTTGGCTAAACTGGCAGAAGCTAATACCTTACTTGACGATCATGGTGATGGGATAGAAGGAGATATTCTTTTTGATGGTGATATTCTAAAATGGAAAAAATTTGCCAATTCCCTGAGAATGCGACTTCTGCTCAGAATGTCAGGAAAAGATGCTGCTACCGCTACTACAGAATTAACTAAAATGATTGGTGATCCAACCACATATCCAATTTTTGAAAGTAATGATGATAATGCTGCATTGAAATATTTAGGTTCAGCTCCGAATAATCATCCAATGAATGAGAACAGAAAAACAAGGGATGACCACAGAGTAAGTAAAACTTTAGTAGATATGATGTGGACAAATTCTCCAAATCTGGATTACAGGATTTGTATTTATGCTGAAAGAATAGGCAATTCATTTGAAGGTATGCCAAATGGATTGACATCATCAAAAGCATTAGCTTACAAAGGCAATGGAATAAAAAATACATGTAAAGTAGGTAGTTATTTCACACAGGCGACAGCTCCGGGTATGCTTATGAGCTATGCAGAATTGCAGTTTATTTTGGCTGAAGCCGCTTTCAAAGGATATGTTCCCGGTGGAATGACAAAAGCAGAAGAATATTACTATGAAGGGATTTATGGTTCTTATGCTCAGTTTGGCGATGATCTTATAGCTAAAGTTCCTGCTGCCTGGTTACCATCGGCTGATGCAAATTCAGATTCACTTGCTGCAGATTATATTGCAAAAGATATCTATGGTTGGGATGCTGCTAAAGGTATGGAATTGATAGCTTCCCAAAGATGGGCTGCAACTTTCGATCAGGGACTGCAAAGCTGGATAGAGTGGCGAAGAACAGGATTTCCGGTTTTAATACCTGCTGAAGACGGAACAAATAATGGAAAAATACCCGTAAGGTTCCCTTATCCAACAGATGAGGCTGCCAGAAACCCAACAGCTCTCGGAGAAGGTGTTAAATTGCTTGGTGGATCTGATGATCTGAATACAAGAGTTTGGTGGGATGTTAATTAATTAGAATATTTTTAATAATTTTAAAAACTAAAAAATGAAACTAAAAATAAATATTTCAATTTTAGCATTTGCACTTTTAGTATTCCTTTTTATTTCTTGTAATAAAGAGGAAGATTTGCTAACTCCAGATGCAAAAACTGGTGGCCTTGTTGTGCCAACTTCTGGTATACCATATAAACTTGGAGCCACCCCTACTGTAAACGTTAGTGTCTTTGTTCCCCAAGGGCCTGCCATTAGTAAAGTAGAAGTTTACAATACCTATACAGGAAAAGTTAGTGGAGAAACAAAAACATCTAACCAATCTTTAATGGCTACATTTGATGTTAATGGTGAAAATGTCAGTAAAGATGTTACAAAAACATTCTCAGTAAAGTATACAGATTTGATCAAGGGATTGACTTATAATGGTGGAGCTCTTCCATCAAATGAAGGACTATTGCCAATTGGAGATTATTGGACATTTAATTATACCAGCGTATTAAGTGACGGAAGAGCTGTAGTTAATAATGCCAAAACCAAAATTTCTGTTGCAAATCAATATGCAGGGGCATACTTGTGTACTGGAGTTTTTACCCACCCTACTGCTGGGCCAAGACCTATCAACGAAGAAAAGTTCTTAACTCCAGTAGGTGCATACACTTGTAATATTCCTGCCGGGGATTTAGGAGCCAGTGGATACGCTGTTGATATTACAGTTGATCCTGTAACAAATGAAGTATCATTTTCAAACGGTGTTCCAACTGCAATGATTGGTTCTACAACGCAGAAATCATATTTTGAACCTTCAACAGGTAAGTTTTATTTGCATTATTTTTATGTAGGAGCAACTGGAAATCGTATTATGGATGAAGAATACACTCCGATTAAGTAATACTTGAATCAAATTTAAATAAAAAAGGGCTGCATTTTGCAGCCTTTTTTTATTTATAATATTTATTTATTATGCGCTAAATCTAAATATTTATCAATGATTCATTCATGTTTTGCTATATCGTAACATTTCGGCATATTTTTTAACTTATTTCAATTATTTGAATTATATTATACTAAAAAATTGGAATTTAAGATATTTCAGTATGGTTCAAATCAAATTTAAATTCTACTTAACTGATTAATTACTAATACTGATTGTTCAACAAATCACTAAAACTCTCTAAAATCTATTTTCGATTTCGTATATTTTAGACAAATTTGTTTGTATTTTTAAAAAAAAATTGTATAACTTTGTTTTTGGTAAATACCTTAAAGTATTTAATTGAATTGTTTATTTTTTTTTAACAAAAACGTGTGATATGAAAAAACTCTTACTTTTACTATTTACTGTTTTTATTGCTACATCAGCTATGATGGCTCAGAGAACAGTACGTGGTACAGTCATGGATGATGCTGGTACTCCTTTGATCGGAGCTTCGGTAGTCGTCAAAGAAAGTCCGACAGTAGGTACTATTACCGACCTGGACGGAAAATTCAGCATTAAAGTCGATGCTAATGCTAAGAATTTATTGATATCTTTCATAGGTTTTACACCTTTGGAAGTAGCTTTAGGTTCTTCGAATGATCTTAATATCACCCTCGCTTCCGGTGTTCAGCTGGAAGATGTAGTTGTGACATCTTTGGGAATCACCAGGGAGAAAAAATCTTTGGGTTATGCTTTTACGGAAGTTACAGGTGATCAGATCACAAAAGCCGGCAATCCAAATATTGTCAATGCTTTAGCAGGAAAAGTGGCCGGAGTTGAAATCAAACCTTCTTCAGGTATGCCGGGTGCTCCATCACAGGTTCTCATCAGGGGATCCAGAGCATTCAGCGGTGACAACACTCCATTGTATGTTGTAGATGGTATGCCGATCAGTTCAGGTTCTGACTACAGTCAAAACGTAACCGGTGCTTATTATTCAAACAGATCACTGGATATTAATCCTGATGATATTGAAAGTATGTCAGTACTGAAAGGTCAGGCTGCAGCCGCTCTGTATGGTATCAGAGCTTCAAATGGTGTTATCCTTATCACTACAAAAAGCGGAAAAGGATTGGCTAAGGGGAAACCTGTTATAAGTCTGTCAACCAATTACACAACTGATGTGGTAGCAAAATTACCTGATGTCCAGCAGACTTATGCTCAGGGTTATTACCTGAATGCTACTACAAACGGATTCGCAGCTGCAAATTCATTTTCCTGGGGACCTAAGGTTTCAGAACTTCCTGATGATGCAACTTATGGAGGAAATGCAAAAGGCCAGCCCGGATTGTGGTGGGATCCATACAAAGCTGCATGGGTATCTCCTGAAGTTTTTAATAACGCTAAGAATTTCTTTTCAAATAACGGAACGACATTAGGTACAAATCTGAACATCAGTCAGGCAACTGAATTTGGAGATTATACATTGGGATTTGGCACAACAAATCAGGATGGTATTGTAAAAAATACCGGAATGGACCGTTACACAGCTAAACTGGGTGCAAACGCAAATCTTAGCAAAAAATGGACTGCAGGTTTTTCTGCTAACTATTCAGATGTAAAATTGGATAAACTGCCTTCCGGAAACGATAGCTGGTTATTTACAGTTTACGGAGCTCCTGCATCTTTCGACCTTGTGGGAACACCTTCCCATATGCCGGGTACTTTGGGTCAGTATCGTCAGCTAAGTTATAGAAGAGGTGCTGTTGGAGAAAACCCCCTATGGGCAGTTGATAACAACGAATTTTCAGAAAAAACAAAAAGATTCTATGGTAGCTCATATCTCGAATTCAAACCTCTGGATTGGCTGAAAGTTCGCTATCAGTTTGGATTGGATTCATATTCAAGTGATTTTATTGATTATCTTGAGATGGGAAGTGCAGCTACTGGTCAAGCTTTGCCAACTGCAGCACAATATACAAACCCGACAAAACCTACTTACACTTATGTAGCTCCTACAGGAGGGAAATTGAATTTATATGGTGTTAACCGTACAAATCTCAATTCATTATTGACTTTCTCTGTTAAAAAACAATTGACAGAAAGTATAAACGCAGTTCTGGATTTCGGTAATGATATTGCCGATAATAAATACACTTCATATACAATGCTGGGAACCGGATATACAGTACCTGGCTGGAAAAATATGTCTAATGCCTCAAAACAAACAGCAGATAATTCATTAGGCCAAAACAGAACAGTAGGTTTCTTTGGAAACTTATCAGTTGACTATAATAGTATGATTTATTTGAGTGCTACAGGAAGAAATGATATTGTTTCCTCTATGCCTAGAGGTAGCAGATCATTTTTCTATCCATCAGTTTCACTTGGATTTATTTTCACAGAATTGGAACCATTGCAGAATAGTATTCTCAATTTTGGAAAGATCCGTGCTTCTTATGCTAATGTAGGCCAGGCAGGTACATTTAGCCCTGTTACATTTGGACTTACTTCAGCAGGTAGTGGATTTTTATCAGATGGTCTTGCATTCCCTCTGGGTGGTGTAAGCGGTTACGGACCAAGTTCTACATTATATGATCCGAACCTAAAACCTCAGAATACAAGAAATCTTGAAGTTGGTTTAGAATTAAAGTTTTTTAATAGCAGAGTTGGTTTGGACTATGCTTACTCAGATCAGTTAGCAAAAGATCAGATATTTGCAGTTCCTTTAGCTGGTTCCACAGGTTATTCACAACTTGTAAGAAATGCAGGAACTATGACAGTTAAAGGGCATGAAGTTGTTTTGAATCTGGTACCAGTTAAAACAAATGACTTTGAATGGAATTTCACGACATTGTTTACAAAGTATGTAAATGAGTGTGTTGAACTGGCAGAGGGAGTTGAAAACATCAGTTTAGGTGGATATGTTACACCAAATATCCGTGCAAGTGCAGGCGATACCTATCCTTCAATTTATGGAGAGCAGTTCCTGAAAAATTCTGATGGTAAGATTTTGATAGACGATGATCCAACAAGTGATTTTTATGGAATGCCTTTGATCGGAGAATTTGGTAAAATTGGTGATGTGTCTCCGAATTTCCTGATGGTATTCAGTAATTCATTCAAGTATAAATTCATCACCCTGTCTGCTCAGTTAGACTGGAAAGACGGAGGTCAAATGTATTCCGGTTCAAACAGACTTATGGATCTATATGGATCTTCTGCAAGGACTGAGGACAGAACTACTGAGTATGTTTATGAAGGAGTAAAATTCAGCACCGCCGCTTATGATGCTGATAAAAACACTTACACAGGAGGAACTTCTAATGATATTAAACGAGGTGGACCAAATGATCAATGGGCATATGCTGACCTTTACAATAATGTTCTTTCTTCAATAAGCGAAGCGCACATCTACAGCACCTCATTCCTGAAATTAAGAGAAGTTGCCTTGAATCTAGTGTTACCTAAAAAATGGTTGTCTTCAGTAAAAATTCAGAGCGTATCACTGGATCTTATTGCAAGGAATTTCCTGTTATGGAGTCCATTACCAAACTTTGATCCTGAAGCATCCCAGGGTATGGGTAATATGCAGGGTGGAATGGATTATATGTCATTGCCGCAGACGAGTTCTTATGGTATAGGATTAAACATTACTTTCTAACAAATTCTAAAAAAATTAAATATGAAAACATTAAAATTAATAATCCTTACTATTTTCACTCTTACTATTTTCTCATGTTCTGAAGATATAATGGATGAAATAAACAAGGAAAAAAATGATACTGAAAACATGCCGGCAGCGAATATCCTGCCGTCAATTATAGTACAAAGTGCATTTGAATCTACAGGAACTGACCTGGCATGGTATGCTACTGTATATTGCGAGCACAGTGCAGGTACCTGGGGACAATCACAGGAAGCTGACCAAAGAATCGGACAAAATTCTGCTTCACTGGCAAATAACAGCTGGAATAATATTTATTATGTAATGCTTGAGTGCAAAGCCATTATTGACAAAACTGATCCTGCTACAGGCAGCGAACCAGATAACTTCTGGGCAAGAGGGATTGCTCAGACTTTACTGGCATATAATTTAGCTATCACTACTGATATGTGGGGTGACATTCCTTACTCAGAAGCACTAAAAGGTGCACTTAATGTACAGCCTAAATTTGATTCACAGGAATCAGTTTATACAGCGATTTTTGCCCTTCTTGATGATGCAATTGTTAATTTAGGCAAAACAACTGTTAAATTTGGTGCCAATGATTATATCTACAAAGGTGATCAGAACAAATGGATAAAAGCCGCTTATTCTTTAAAAGCACGATATGCTATGCGTCTGTCCAACAAGAAATCAGATGCTGCTGCAACAGCACTGGCTGCTATTACTAAAGGTTTCGCAAGTGCTGCAGATGCTTTGGTATTTGCAAGCTTTGAAGCTACGGCAACAGGTGAAAACCCATGGAGACAATTTATGGCAGACCGGTCACATTTATCTGTCGGATCAACTCTGTATGATCTAATGAATGAAAGAAATGATCCAAGAATGGCTGTTCTTTTTACAAAAATAGGTGGAAACTATGCTCCTGCCCCAGTTGGAACAGCCCTCCAGACCCAGGGTGGTGTTTATTCAGTATCTCTGGTTTCAGAAAGCAACAGGATAGCCCCTCTTCCAATGATGAGTTTTCACGAACTTAAATTCATTGAAGCAGAAGCAAAATTCAGAGCAGGTGATGCAACATGGAAAGATGCTTTTAAAGCTGCTGTAACTGCTGCTTTTGCATATTCAAAAGCTACCGAAGGAACTTATTTTGCTGACGCAGTTGAACCTAAGCTGACTGCTGGTAATGAATTGAAAGAAATCCTTACTCAAAAGTATATTGCAATGTACGAATATGAGGCAATGGAAGCTTATAATGATTATCGCAGAACTTTGATTCCTACTATGAAAAATCCTAACAACCTGACAGCTTCAGGTGGATTTGTACACCGTTTTCCCTATGCTTTGAGTGAAGTGTCTTCAAATGGAGCTAATGTTCCAAAAATAGATGTTTTCAAAGATAAAATATGGTGGGCTAAATAAGCACAAGTTATTTTTTTTATAAAAAGGGCTGCCCAAAAGGCAGCCTTTTTTTATTTATCTGCATCATTTATTATAAATATATTGTATTTTTGTAAATACATATAGTATATCTTTATTATTGGTTAATATTCTAAAAAGGAAATTATGTCATACTTTTTAAGGTTAGTTTTAATACCGGTTTTTTCAATACTACTTTCTCTTCAACTTTTTGGATATGAAATTGTTGGGGGAGATCCTATCAAATGCCCTCCTAATATATCAATAAGCTGTTGCCAGGATTATAAAGATACAAATATTACAGGCCATCCGGGTATAATTAATTATGTTTTCAATTATTACACTTATTCAGATTCAGTTGGCATTGATGAATGCAGGATAGGAACTGTTAAGCGTATCTGGACAGGTTATAATGAAGTAGGGCATTTCAGTTGTTCCCAGTATATTCATTTGGAAAGAAATGATATTTTCACAGGGAATATTAAATGGCCTAAGGACTGGTCAGGGTCATGCAGTGATATAATTCCATATAGTGAACCGGACTATGACATAGGTTTTTGCGATCAGATAGCACATACCTTCAAAGATGATACTTTCAGGTTTGATGAAAATGCCTGTGTAAAAATACTTAGAAACTGGAAAGTGATTGACTGGTGCGTATTCAAACCTAATACAAATTCAAATAAAGGAGTGTGGAATTATACTCAAACATTTATGATACTTGACAAAATAGCTCCGACAATCAATAGCTGCACTGACAGAACAGTGAAAGCACTTAATACTGATTGTAGTGCTGATGTGACATTTACCCAGGCAGCTACTGATAATAACTGCGGTGAGAATTCAAATATGAAATGGATATATGAAATCGATATAAAAAACGATTGTAAAATTGACACCACAATAACCATTTATTCCAATAATCCATCTGTGAGTCATAAGCATCTTCCAATCGGCAAGCATTTAATTAAATGGAAGGTGTATGATGGTTGTGCCAATGTTTCTACTTGCACAGAAAATATAACTGTAAAAGATGGCAAACCACCTACATTGGTATGTTACATTTTTACATCTGCCAATCTTATACAGGGTGATGATACAATCCGCTTACCTGCCAGGCATTTTGTAAAAGAAGCATTTGATAACTGCTCACCAAAAAACAAACTGGTTTTTTCATTCAGCCCGGAAAAAAAAGATTCATTCCTTACATTTGACTGTGATGATACCGGTTTTCAGTTTTTAAGGATCTATGCAATCGATGAAGCTGGCAATTCTGATTATACATATATCCTGGTCAGAATACAGGTAAATGAACCCTGTACATTTCACTCAATAAGTGGTATGATAAAAAATATCAATGATAAACCTATGAATAACGTTGCTCTTTCTCTGGAAGGAGCAGGAAGAACTTATAAAATCGGTAATACAGATACTACAGGGTCATTTAATTTACCATATAAAGAGAATTATTTAAAACCCAAACTTAAATTCTCACCATCATTGAATTCGAATTCATTCATTGATGAGAAAGATATTTTCCTGCTAAAGGAATATTTGCTTGGGAAAATTGAATTAAGCGAACTTCAGAAATTTTCAGCTGATATGAACAATGATGGCATATTAACAACCAGCGACCTTAAATTGATGCGAAAATATTATTTTGTTCCGGAAACTTATTCTGAATTGAGTGAAAATGTAAAATTCTTTATAGAAAATATTTCAGAAAATATTCCTCTCAAAGAAATACAGTATATAGATGATTTCGTGAATTTTCTAAATATCAGATGCGTAATTAAAGGAGATCTGACTGATTATAAAAATAGTAGTGAATAAATTCAAATTTAAACCTCAGATCGTTAATGCAATTTACATCGATTGAGATTGTATTTATCACTTTTTTTGATCAATTATCTGAATTTTAATGCTATTTATCGAAAAAACATTGATTTCAGATAAAAAAAATGATATATTTGTGATATCATTTTAATATTATAATAATAAATCTTTTTACAATGAAACATGAAAATCAAATCAAAGGATTAAATGCTTACATGATGCTTATATTTATATTTGTCATCATTGCTTTGGGGATATTTTTAGTTTTAAGAATGCCTGTATTTGGTGTAGTACTGCTTGTAATTGCTTTTTTTATGCTGCCTGGATTATCAATTGTCAATCCGAATGAATCTCTGGTTCTTACTTTATTTGGTGAGTATAAAGGTACTATGATTGAAACCGGATTCTGGTGGGTGAACCCGTTTATGTTAAAAAGGAGAATATCGCTCCGTGCAAGAAACTTTAACAGTGAGCCGATCAAAGTCAATGATAAAATTGGCAATCCGATCATGATAGGAGCTGTAACAGTATGGAAAGTTAAGGATACTTTCAAAGCTGCATTTGATGTTGATGATTACGAACATTTTGTACGTATCCAGACTGAAGCTGCTGTAAGGAAACTTGCAGGTATTTACCCTTATGATAATCTTGAGGATGAAGATGCAAAACTTACCCTCAGGGATGGAGGAGAATTGGTCAACAAGCAACTTGAGCAGGAGATATCTGAAAGGCTCACAATAGCCGGAATTGAGATTATGGAAGCAAGAATAAACTATCTTGCCTATGCTACTGAAATAGCAAGTGCAATGCTTAAACGGCAACAGGCAGTAGCTATAATTGCTGCCAGAACGAAAATTGTCGAGGGAGCTGTGAGCATGGTTGAAATGGCTCTGGAGCAATTGAGCAAAAAGAAGATAGTGCATCTTGATGAAGAACGTAAAGCTCAGATGGTAAGTAACCTGATGGTTGTTTTGACTTCCGATAAAGATGTATCTCCGGTTGTCAATACAGGATCACTTCACTGATTTAAGTACCTTTAATCATATATAAAATGTCTAAAAAAAAGACATTCGCATTGAGAATAGATGACTCTGTCTACAGTTCAGTAGAGCAGTGGGCTGCTGATGAATTCAGAAGTGTAAACGGACAGCTTGAATGGATGATCAGGGAACAACTGAAGAAAGCAGGCAGGTTGAAAACAATTAAAAAAACTGAAAAAGATATAGTTTCAGAATAAAAATCGGTCATGAATTTGTAATTGTATATCAGTCAACAGCGTTTATTAATTTCAAATATAAAATGCTGTTGGCTGATTTATTGTTGACCTTTAAAAACTAAACATTGAATCTGAAATGCATTACATCTCCGTCGTGAACGGTGTAATCCTTGCCTTCCACATTCATTTTACCAGCTTCTTTGACAGCATGTTCTGATCCGTATTTAATAAAGTCACTGTATTTTATAACTTCAGCTCTTATAAACCCCTTTTCAAAGTCTGAATGAATTTCTCCTGCTGCTTCAGGAGCTTTTGCACCACTCCTCACTGTCCATGCCCGGGTTTCCTTCTCTCCTGCAGTCAGGAATGTTATCAGTTTCAATAATTTGTAGGTAGCTTTAATAACCCTGTTAACTCCCGGTTCTTGTATATCGAGTTCATCAAGAAACATTTGTTTTTCTTCGGGATCCTTGAATTCCATAAGGTCTGCTTCAATGGATGCACAGATGTGTATAACTTCTGCATCTTCATTTTCAACTAACTGTTCAAGAGCCTGAGTGTATTTATTGCCGTATTTCATTGATTTTTCATCAACATTGAGAACATAAAGGACTGGTTTATCTGTGAGGAGCATCATATCCTTCAATATTTCTTCTTCTTCAGGAATATGGCACTGATAGTTCCTGCCCGGATTTCCTTTAGCTAAGAAATCATATATATGCTGTGCAAGTTCAGCTTTCTTTAAATCTGCTTTATCCCCACTTTTAGCATTTTTCTTGTATTTGTCAACTTTTTTTTCAGCTGTTTCAATGTCTTTAAGTAACAGCTCGGTATCAATGATTTCCTTGTCCCTCACCGGATCTATTGATCCATCTACATGGACAATATTTTTATCATCAAAACAACGAATAACATGGAGAATCGCATCCACTTCTCTAATATTGGCAAGGAATTGATTTCCAAGGCCTTCTCCCTGGCTGGCTCCTTTGATAAGACCGGCAATATCCACAATCTGGATTGTTGTGGGTACAATTTTCTTTGTTTTAACGAGATCTCCTAAAATATCGAGTCTTTCATCAGGTACTGTGATAACACCAATATTAGGATCTTTTGTTGCAAAAGGGTAATTTGCCGCAAGTGCGCCCGCAGCGGTAAGTGCGTTAAATAATGTTGACTTACCAACATTAGGCAAACCAACTATTCCTCCTCTTAATGGCATATAAATTATTTTAAATAATGCAGTTTTACAAAAAATCTTGAATCCAATGCTCCCAAAGTCATTGCTGCTTCAGGCGAAAGTACGACTTTTACATTATCCGGATAAGTATTTGTAGGAATATTTCCAATCACCCTGGCAAATATTTTTCTCTGCACCATGGGATTGTTAATTTCGATCATGGTATTCAATGCTGCATCATTGCTAAGTACATACACACCCCTGACTCTGCTTTGTTTATTCCAAAGTGCGATACCACTATCTTTATGAGATTTAAGAATATGTTCCTGCCGTTCATTTTCAGTATTTTCAGGCTCACTTACAGGTCTGCTTATTACACCTACAAACTCTATCTTCTCTTTGTTATCATTTTTCAGTATCGCTTTTCTATCTTTTATGGATTTAACCCTGGAATCCGGATTTTCGGGTTGCTTTTTTGCAACAGCCACCGAATTATCACCGGAATCTGATCCGTTCTTTGATTTTTTATCCTTTGCTAATTCAGATTCCTTTTGTTTCTTTGATTTTGTCTTTTGGAATGATACATCATTCAATACTATTTTATTAAATGTAATTGGTTTTTCCCTGACTACCGGTTCTAACTGTTTTACCCTGGAATCAGGTAAAATATTGCTTACCATCTCCGAAACTCTTCTATTTGAGTCCAGATATCCTATATACAAAATCTGACCAAGGCTAAGATCCATATTTTTCAGCTTGTTCAATTTCATAAGGTCTTCGATATCCATATCCAGATATACCTTTGCTATCCTGAATAGGGTTTCCTTTTGTCCAACCTTGTAAAAAACCTTTGAGTTATTGCTTTTTCTTCTATAAGATTCCTTCACAAGGAGTTCTTTATTTAATGGGACCAAAATTATTGAACCATTTGACAAAGGCTTTTTGTTTAAACCCCAATTGAAGGAATATATATCTGAGATATCAACATTGAATATTTTTGAAATGCTGTAAACCGTATTTCCCGGTTCGACTCTATATTCAAAAGCAAGGCCTTTACCTTCAGTGTAATTTAAAAAAATGGAGTCCTGTTTAGTTACATTTTGGGAATAGACAAATCCACTTAATAAAATCCCAATTGAGATCAAAAATAATTTTATTTCAGTATATTTGTGCATGGTATTGTAGTTTTCAACTTGCAAATATATTACTATTTTTTATAATATGTATTAAATTTTAAAAAAATGTCAAAAATTATTGCAATAATCCCTGCCAGGTATGATTCTTCAAGGCTTCCCGGCAAAGTTTTAGAAAAAATAGGAGATAAAACCATGCTGAATCTGGTTTGGGATCAGGTAAAAAAAACTGAAATGGTTGAAGAAGTTATAATTGCAACTGATGATGAAAGGATAATGGGAGAAGCAGAATATTTCGGAGGACAGTCAGAAATGACATTTAGCTCTCACAGATCAGGTACAGACAGATGTGCTCAGGTAGCTTCTCAATTCTGGGAATCCGACATAATAATAAATATCCAGGCAGATGAACCATTCATTGACCCTGAAATTATAGATATGCTTGGCAAAAAGATGATTGAAGATGACTGGATTGAAATAGCGACTTTGTGTACCAGAATAAAGGATCGTAATGAAGTATCTGACCCAAATACAGTAAAAATAGTAAAGGATAATTTCAACAAAGCTTTGTATTTCAGCCGGGCTCCAATTCCATATTTCCGGGATAGTGTTGGGTCTATTGAAAATCAATACAGGCACATTGGTATTTATGCTTTCCGTAATAAATCGCTTCAATCAATTACAAAGTTGAGTGAATCTTTTCTCGAAAAGGCAGAAAAGCTGGAACAGCTAAGATGGATGGAGAATGGATATAAAATCCATGTATTTGAAACTGAATACAAAGGAACAGGCATAGATACTCCGGTAGACCTTGAAAAAGCCAGACAAAATCAATAAGGGATCACCATATTGGGCAAGTATCCGGCAGAAAGTGTTTTTATAAGTTTTCCTTTTTTAGAATAAATATATACTTTCCCTTTCTCAGCAAAATTCAAGGCATCTGTAACATAAAGCAGGTGACGTTTATTATCAATACCCAATCCGTAAAAATTTTCATTCTGTCTATTTACGACTGTTTCTGCAATGATTTTTCCCGAAACGGGGATTTTCATAACATCATTATACATTACATACAAAGTGTCCTTACTTTGATTTAACTGCATGCCTGAATTGAAAATATTCAGGACCTGATCGAAATGAAGAGAATCGACATTCTTTAAGGTTTTAATATCGCTTTTGAAAAGGCTCCCTTTAATTCCATCATAAGAATTGCCAATACACAAAGTCCATAAAAATCCGTTTTTGTCAATTACCACCTGAGAAGGACTTATACCGGTTTTAATACTGTCTGTCAGCTTATCTTTTTCACTATCAATCACATATATCCATTTCGAAACTGGTTTGCCAAATGCCCAGGGACAGCTTGCAAATATTTGCTTACCATTCATGGCAAAGTTTTCAATCCATCTGCCTGTTTTTATCTCTCCCGTCAATTTATCTTCACTTAAGGAATAAACATTTATCTTATTAGCAAAAATATCTGATATATAGGCTTTTGAATCACTTATTTTTATCATTTGTCTTGGTGAGGTCAAACCGGAAGTTGTTTTAATATGTTTAAAATCCGGGATATTAACCTTCCTGACCAGACCTGAATTATTAACTATCAGATATGCTTTATCTCCTGAAATTTGCATGCTCTGCAAAACATCACCTATATTTTCATTGTTTGCCTTCTGAAATACATCAGGATAAATGGAGTCTTTGGCATAATGATAATAATATACTGATGAATTTGCCTGATTGTACAGACCTTCATTCACAATGAAAATGCCTTCACCTTCAACAAAAGTGCTATTGTCACTATCAGGAACCTTATCATCACATGAAAATGATATCAATATAACTAAAATAGCTAGAAAAACCGAATATTTGTACATAATAATTTTTTTTTGATAGATAAGGTTAAAGCACTTACGGTTAAAATCCAGACCTTTTCTGTATTAATAATAGCGTAACTACTCAGGTCCTGATGAAAATGAAGTATTGTTTAATCCGGATTTTTTTACCAAAGGGCAAAAATGGTGCCAAAACAAGCATCTGTTGCCATATTCACACCGGATTTAATCCGATGTTACCAAAATTTAGCACCTATGGAGCAATTACCTGAATAGTTACCTTTATTCTATGAGATAATATAAATAAATAATAAAAAATCATAATGAGAATACTATAATACTTAAAATAATTCTCACAAATAAAAGAAAAAATATTTTAAATCAAAAAATTCATAGAGTCAATCAATCGTCTTTCTCAGCAATCTCATAACTTGTACTCTGGAAATACTCCCTTCCAAACATATCTTTTGCCTTGATTTCGATTATATGTATACCTGCCTCTATATTTTTTGGAATAGATGCTTTCCAGAGGTGATTACATTTATCGGGATTAGAAGGTCTTCTCCCGTCAAGTAAAATATCAGAATAATCCCAATCATTGATCATTTTTAAGTATGCAGGATCGTAATCATAAGTGTAATCCATAAGCTTCCAGTCACCAGTATCAATTCTGTACCATAAAGTATCTGACCGACTCCCGATAAAGAAATTTGCCCAAACATAAGCTGCCGGCCACCTGTCTTTCTCAATAATCTTTGGAGCGAATACTCCCATTTTGTGATCAAAAGGTTTACCTGCCACTTTATAGTCAAATGTATATTTATTGCCTGAAAAATTCAGATAAATATATCCTTTTGGAGTACCATCTCTCATTGTTGACAAAGGAATTCCATCTTCATCGAGTCTGCCGCTGTACCAGTCACCGCAACTCGCGCCTACATTCATATGATGATGCCTTCCTTCCTGCAGCCAGCCTTCCTTTTCTGTGAAAAAATCCTGGCTTTGCCAATGAGTATGCGCTGAAAGTGATAAAGTATTGGGAAAATCCTTAAGTAGTTTGAATAATCTGTTCCTGTGATTGTCATTAAATGAATCTCCACCCTCAAATTCGCTTAATGGTATATGAAATGCAAGAACAACCAAATAGTCTTTTGGTACAAATTTCAGATCATTTTCTATAAATTTGAACTGATCTTCACGAAAACCTCCCCAATAACCTTTACTTCCCCTGGGATCAGGATACAGAATATCGTCAAGGATAATAAAATGAACTTTACCATGATTAAGGGAATAATTTGCCGGCCCAAATTCTCTTTCAAAAGTTTCATCTGCCAGGGAGTCAAACACAACATCATAATTTTCATCATGATTGCCCATCACATTATACCAGGGTACACGGGCATATTTGATGGCATTTTTGTATGGCATAAATAAGTCTAAATTGTCGCCTACCAGATCCCCGAGGCTGATCCCGAAAGCTACCTTATCAAAATCTTTAATATCACTTACTATTCCATTTAAAAAATAATCGACTTCTTTTTCATTGTATGGCTGAGGATCTCCAAAAACAAGGATCCTGAAATCATTTTTTACAACATAGGGTATCAGTCCGAAATTAACAGATTTTGGCAAAGGCCCGGTTGGTGAAACTCCCTGATATTGAAGCCTGGGACTTCCTTTTGGCTTGTGAATATAGAAAAACTGAGGCTGATTGTGGGAATTGGCAGGAACATAATAATCTGAAGGCTTTATCACAAAAACAATATTATCATTTCCAACAGGTAATGAGTATTCACCTTCGGCTCCGGTTTTGACTACATTTATTCCATTTGAAACACCTACACCGGCTATTCCTTTTTCCTCCTTATCTTTTAATCCATTTCTGTTTATATCTTCATAGACAAACCCTTTGACCTGATTTTGGGCAATTATATAATTTGGAACAGTAAGCAGTAAGGTAATGAATAATAGAATATATTTTTTCATGATTTTAATATTTAAAAGATTTTTTGAATTCGATTTTGTATCTTACAAAGTTAATCTGTTGTTGTGATATAATCAAATAAAATTTAACAAATTACTGCAACATCGATAATTGTACTGACAATAAAACAAAATGGAATTGATCAAAACTTTTCTATACTTTCAAACTTTTGATGAGTTACATATCACAAACAAAAATGCCGTCGAAACGGCATTTTGTTTAAAATATAATCTGAATTATTTAAGGCATTAGTTCATATTATCTTGCCTTATATCTATCTCCTGTCTGTTTGATTATTTCTCTTAGGGCTTTTTCACCTAAACCTGGCTGACTTGGAGAAGGCGGGATGTTTTTTCCATTGCCGTTATCCAGCAATTTCATTCCGTCACTTTTCTTTACATTGCCATCTACAAATTTTGAAAACAGGAAACCATAGAGATCCATCCAGTGCTTAACAGTTTTCCCGCTTTCTGAAACCGAGTAATTAGTAATGAAATCAATTGCTAAATTTTTATCTGCAGCGAGTATTTTTGTTGCAGCTTCCGATATCGGATCTATAGATTTGAGGAATTTATCTGCCAGCATCGACTGATGTTCTTTTACAATAGGTCCAATCTGATTATACCGCGAATAAGCAAGGTTTGATACCTGGTTGAACACCCAGAAAGCAGCATCAGGTTTAAAATCAAGCATGCTTCCATAACCTTCCTTATAATTTGCAGGAACATCTGTTATCCCGCAGAACATAGGATTATAGACCGTAAAATATGAATCATCGACTCCAAACCAAAGTATTCCACCTATCGGATCAGGATACTTATCTCTGCTCTGCGCAACAAAAGTAAAACCTGTTTGCTGGGTAGAGGTGCTTCTTTCATGAAAATAATCTATGCTGTCTATTTTCCAGGTCATAGGTCTCCATCTGTAGGGAGATTCATAAGGACCTGCACCAATATCCTTGCCGAAATCCATTTTAGTTCCCTCATAATGATCCCCCATAAAATTCATCATATCTTTAAGGCTGATCTTCCTCTCTGGTTTTATAAACAAAGGCATTCTGTTGGTAAGATCATGACCCATTGCATAATTTTCATATTTATCCATGCTACTGTTTACTTGTCTGAACATAGACCAGACCCTTGCTTCACAAAATCTTGCAGCCCCAAAATCTACAGGAGCATAAACATCTGAAAAGCTGAAATCTTTATCTTCTCCGGAATAAAATCCATTGGTTTTAGCAAAAGATACTACATCTTCGGCATAAACTACATTTACTTTAGGATCAAACAATTTATCCATTTCTTTCGATGAAATAGCTCCGTCTTTATATTTTCTAGGAAACTGCATGATACGTGCCTGATTGGCATGGGCACATATATATCCGTCCGGAACCATCATAGCAACCCATACTGCACCTTTTTCATTTTTGCCCTTTCCGATGAGTTCCATAATCCACACTTCATTTTTGTCCATAATGGAAAATGATTCACCGGAACTTGCATAACCATATTCTTCCATCAGATCTGCTATGATCTTTATAGCTTCCCTTGCTGATTTTGATCTCTGAAGTGCTACATAAATAAGGCTACCGTAATCCATGATAGCCCCTGGTTGTTCTCCCAGTTCTTCTTTTCCCCCATAGGTCGTTTCTCCAATCGCTACCTGGTATTCATTCATATTGCCAACAACATTGTATGTTTGTCTGGCTTGCTTTATCTTCCCCAAATATTTCCCGGTATCCCATTCATAAATATCAAGAAGTGTACCTTCCGGATATGATGCTGCAGGCCAGTGATACAACTCACCAAACAAAATATGAGAGTCAGCACTGTAGCTAATCATAGGTGTACCTTCAGTCGATGCACCTTTAGTGATAAGAAAATTTGTACAGGCAAAACTAAACTGGTATATAGCTAGGAAAAACATAATTGTTATAATTCTGAACATAAGTATTTAAGTTTATTGTTTAAAAAAATCGTAGTAAATAATTGCGAAAAATAGAAAATATTATTCATAAATGAACCATTTATTAAAAAAAAATCATGATTTCAATGAAATGTATTATTTTTATAAATTAAAATTTGTAAGTATCTATGAGATCCATCAGATTATTGTGCTTGATTTTTGCATTGGCTATTACAATAATATTCACAGCTTGTACCGATCCCTGCAAGGACAAAGATTGTGAAAACGGATATTGCATTGAAGGTGATTGCTTTTGTTCTGACGGGTATTCCGGGGAAAATTGTGAGATCAGGGAAAGCGATAAATTTGCAGGAAATTATTCAGGTAAGCAGATTTGCCCGGAGGGCACACAAACGATAAAAGTTAAAATTACAAATAAAAGTGATGATCCGAGAAGCATTTCAATAACTCTCGATAATAATTCAACAGCAATATCATTAAGGGGAAATATAAGGAAAGACAGCATCTTTATACCCAACCAATGGGTTAAGGTTAGCGTTGGAGGCTCCAATATAACTAACCTTTTCAATGCGTCAAAGGGGATAATCTTAAGAGATTCTATTTTGAGATTTGATCTTATTTATTACTTTACTGAGGATAATGTTGAGTATATAGATACTTGCAGGATAGAGGCTAACAGGAATTAAAAGCCTTCCATATCGCAGTTTATCCATTCGCCATCAAGTTTTGCTCCGTATTTTTTATAAAATTCTATTGCATCTTCATTCCAGTTGAGGACCTGCCATCTTATTCTTTTGCAATTATTCTTTTTTCCGAATTCAACAACTTTTTCCAATAATTTTGTTCCAATTTTATTGCCTCTGTATTTTTCAGTGACGACAATATCGTCGAGATAGAGTGATTTGCCGACCCAGGTAAAATAGGCAAAAAAGAAAATAGCCATACCTATTATCTCTCCTTCTTCATTTTCAGCAACAAGAGATTGAAAATGGTTTTCCTCCTCATTCATCAATTCAGCCGTATTGGTAACTTTTTCCGGAGCTCTTTCAAATAATGCAAGCTCTTTTATAAGATTGAGAACTGCAGGATAGTCCTTTTTTTCGGTTTTTCGTATATTGACATTCATATTATTATTCGTGTTTCTCAAGGTTTTTAAAATATGCTTTCAGGATATCCATGTTTTTTAGTCTTGGAGTGAAAATTTCAAATAGTGCAGGTCTGTTGTTTTTCTGTACTGAGAAAAAGCTGGATAATTTTTCTTTTAGTTCTGTTTCATTTAGTGCAGAATAATAATTCACATCAAAAGCTTTGGCAATAAATTCTGCTTTGTAGTTGTGATGGGATTCAAAAAACTCTTCCAGTTGATCTGTTTCCGATGGTCCGGGAATGTATCTGAAAATATTTCCCCCCTGGTTGTTGAATACAATTATCCGTAGTTTTTCAGGTAAGTAATTGTTCCACAATGCATTTGAGTCATACAGGAATGCTACATCACCTGTGAAAAGTACAGTTGGTTTATCGTTGACAATAGAAGCACCTGCAGCTGTGGATGTGCATCCGTCAATTCCTGCAACACCCCTGTTGGAATTATAAAGCATACCAGGTCCTGACTGCATCAGCTGCGCATATCTGACTGCAGTACTGTTTGCCATATGCACATTAGAATTTTCGGGAAGACAGCTGCAGATTATTTCATATACTTTTAAATCCGACCATTCGGTTTCGGACAGGAATTTATTGTGCCTGATCTTTACTAAATTCTCTCTTTCTTTGTAAGTTTCCGAAAAATCAGATTCGACTATATTTCTTTTTTCAGTAATTGATCTGATAAATGATTTCAACTCACTTTTTATGTGCCTGGTCAGTGATTTATAAGTATCAGTGATTTTATCCGACTCATCAACATCCCAGTGTTCTGAGGGATTCCATTTTCTGAGCAGTGCCTTTATTTTCTTTGAAACGACATGGCTTCCGAAAGTCAGCAATATATCTGGTTTGAAAAGATTTTCCTCATCTTTTCCAATACTCATTATAAATCTGTCGATATTATTTATAAAAGCATCATCATGCAGATTGGATGTAGTTTCGGTCAATACAATAACTGAAGGATCGTTGGCAAATTCTCTGACAAGTTTTTTAAACTCCGGATCATACTGTAATACACCTGTCAATATCATTTTCCTTTTTGAACTATTCCAAATATTAGCCAGGTTAACTGCATCAGAATTTGAAAGTTCAGGTGAAGGAGATATATTTTCTATAATTTTCACATTGTTATGATTGAAATCATAATCCTTGTCATACAAAGGTTCCCTCAATGGCAGATTTACATGGACAGGGCCCTGAGGAGCTATTATACATAGATTTATAGCTTCATTGAACATACGGGTATTGTACCATAGTTCATCAGGATGGATCGTGTCCTGAAATATCTCGAAACTATCTTTTATAAAATTAGCATAAATATTGTGTTGTTTCATTGTCTGGCCTTCACCCTGGTCTATCCATTCAAGAGGTCTGTCGGCAGTGATCACAAGGAGAGGGATACGCTGATAATACGCTTCAGCGATAGCCGGAGAATAATTCAGTGTAGCTGAACCGGAAGTACAAACCAAAGCCACAGTTTCACCCAATTGCTGAGCCATACCCAATGCTACAAAACCAGCTGATCGTTCATCATGTATTGAATAAGTTGTAAATCCTCCATGCATATTGAAAGCGATGATCAGAGGGGCATTTCGGCTTCCGCTGGAAAAGACTATCCTTCGGATGCCCTTTTGATATGCAATCTGCACTAAATCGAGTACTGATTTTTTTAAGTTCATTCCCAGATTTTAATTATCAATTCTAAATGTGTGATGTCGCTATTTTTTGTTCATTTTGTTTCAACAAAAACGGCAAAATGGCAAAGAAAATATAATAATGCCGAAAATGAAATGAACCAAGACAAACTGACTCAAATAAAAAATAAATTAACAGCAATATTAAAGGATGTGAATTTACATAATTGGTAATTCTAACAATCTTTGATATTGTGTAAAATAATAAAATCAAAAAAAGAATATACAAAAATCCCAATTCAGAAGCTATACCCAAATATGAATCTGTAGGTCTATAAAGTTCAAATTTCTCAGGATAATATTTTTTCTTAACCAGATTTTTTAATTCTGATTGAAAATTATTTATACCAATTCCGGTTAAATAATTATCTTTAAAAATTAAATATCCCCCGTTTAATACTGCAAAATAGGTCGTTCCATAGACATTTATTCCATTATTGGATATTATCGGCTCATCAATCAATAAGCTTTTATTATTAAAAACATCCTCATTCGCTTTAAAGGAAATATAAAATAAGCTTAATACCAAATACATAATACCAAAAAACATTAATATCAGCTTTTTGAAATACAATTTAGTAATAAATTTATCCAATGAAAAAATTAGCAGAATAGATATCAACAATATTGCTTCTTTAGTTAATGAAAGAAGTGCAATAACAGATATCATCAATATCTTGTTTAAAGGAAGTCTCTTTAGGGATTTTAACAAACATACAAAAAAACAAATTACTGAAATATAAAGATTTGGGGAGTAACTGAACCCTTTTATTCTGAAAACATCTCCAAAATATGGATAATTATCGTATTTGAGAACATATTTTTCTGTGAAATTAAAATAATATAAAAGTAATCCCAAAAACCCGGCAAAAGTCAATATCCAAAATGCAACTTCTGCAGCATAACCCAGAATCCTGTAAAGCCTGTCTTTTCTAATGTTCAATAGCAAAATTGAGAATACAAAATACAGTAAAATTACATATATTGATTCAATCACCATTATTGCCACCTGAGGTTGCTGGTGGGTAAAATAATTAATAATCAGAATGATGATAAGGAAGGCAAAAGAATAATCTAATAAACCAAATTGAGGAAATTTGATTTCTTTATAATTAGTTGCAATATATCCAACTGTCATTAAAAAAAGTAGCTCAGTCAGCTGGATGTTTTGTTTGATATAAGGGATATCAATCAGGTGAGTTAATATTACCGAAATTAATACACTGATAGTTAAAAACTCAGCTATATTAGTTTTGAAATATTTATAAATTATTTTTTGCAAGTTTCGCTAAAGTAATCTAAGGTAATATGTTAAGTTCACCAGAATAGTGTTGCCCATAACCATCAAAATTGATGCTGGAATCAAATCTTATTTTTTATGTACGATTCGTATTAAAACCTTATTGTTAGGACAAGTTATGTAATAAAATCCAAATAATTGTTCTGAGTTATCAGGTTAAATTCTGCTGATGAATAATTAGCTTGCCAGCCTCCAGGGCATTTGACCTTTTTCAAAGGGTTCCATTTGAATTCATAAGCTGCAAGATTGGAATTGTATTCTTCAATCCAGTCAATCTCCTGATGATCATAAGTTCTCCAGAAATAAAAGCTGGTGTTATTATTATTGTAATTCAGAAATTTTATTCTTTCGCTGACAAGGTAATTTTCCCACAATTCACCTGTATCATTTCTAAAATTGAGCAAATTAAAATTCCTGATCAATGCATTCCGGATACCGTTATCCAAAAAATACCATTTACTCATTTTCGAAATCTCTTTTCTGTGATTTTTACTAAATGATTTCACTTCCAGCAAAACAAATACTTTGGAAATCATGTTGAGGTACTTTTCCACTGTTGCTTTGGAAAGATCAATACTATTACTTAATTCAGGAATGGAAACTTCTTTACCAATCTGAAATGCAATCAGTTTCAAAAGACTGTATATTTTCTTAGAATTCCTTATTCCGTCAAACTCAAGAATATCCTTCAATAAATAATCATTTACAAGCTCGTATAAATAATTTTCCTTCTTTTTAAGGTCAGGAATTTGTACTAACTCAGGATATGCCCCATAAATCAAGCGCAAAGGAAGATTTTCACTTATTGTCTTTAAATCTTCATATTTATTTAGTTCCATTTGAGCTATGGGGAATAATTGGTAAGTTTTTTTTCTGCCTACCAATGGTTCTCCCATTTTTAAACCTAAGTCAAAAATAGATGAACCTGTGACTATAACAAAAATATCAGGTATGTTATCAACTATCAATTTAAGCTTCAGTCCTATATCTTCAATCTTCTGAGCTTCATCGATGATAAGATATTTTTTATTAATAAGCAATCTGGTATAATTTGAGACTGACCTTTCTTGCAATAATTGCTGATCATTAACATCTTCACCATTTAAAAAGATGATTTCATTTTTGAGAATGTCTTGCATCAATACTTTCAGCAATATAGATTTGCCAACTCTTCTGGCACCTATTATCATTGTAACTTTATTTGCTTCAATTTCCTTTCGGATTCTTGATTCTATAGTCCTGTTTATGAAAAAATCATTCATTAAAAAATATTTAATGCAAATTTATCACTAAATACTAATATTGCGGTAATTTAGCAATTATATTTACCAAATTAACGTTAATTTGGTAATTACGATTCATAATTTTACGTAAAATATCTTCAAGCTATGTAAAAATAAGGGTTTAGGAGCTATGTCACATCTTCTGGTCGAGGTTTTTACCTGTTTCGATATGTTCGAAATGAGGTAATGTTTTTGCAAACCATTTTACTATATCTGATTTTGAAATATTTATAAACTATTTTTTGCAAGTTATAAAAAGGAATCTAAGGTAATATGTTAAGTTCAAATGTTAAAACTAAGATTGTATTATATCGCTATGTTTTTTTATATCAGTTTCATTTTTAGAATACAAAACTTTACATGGATTGCCTGAACATACAGTACATTCAGGTATATCTTTTGTTACAACAGAATTTCCACCGATTACAGCTTGTCTTCCGATCTTAACTCCAGGCACAATAATAACATTGCTTCCTATCCAAACTCCATCTTCAATAATCACATCTCCCATTTTTAAAGGTCTGAGATTTTCATTTCCAGTTGGAATTCCAGGATCATGGGTCACTGCCAATAATGTTACATTGTGTCCCAAAGCACACCATTTACCAATTTGGACTTTTGCATTTATATTCGATGAAATATAACCACTATTAAAATAGCTGTTATCACCAATAGAGAAATTTTCACCAACTATTGTCAAATCACCAATAATAGCAGAAGACGGAATCCTGTACTTGGCTCTTTGTAAAAGTACTCTACCCTTTTTCCCGCTTTTAATGATAAATGCACAAAAAACAAGGAAAGCTTTATGAGGAGAAGTAATTATTGAAAACCAATTCATGAAGTTCATTTTTTAATAGTTCTTCCCGGGTTACCAACGACAGTAATATCATCCGGGATATCAAACAAAACAACAGTTCCAGCTCCAATTGTCACATTATTTCCGATTGTTATTCCAGGTTTGATTACGGAATTTGCACCGATAAAACTATAATTGCCAACTCTGACATTACCACATAAGACACTGCCGGGACCTAAATGGGAAAAATGGCCAAGAGTGCATTCATGTTCTATTATTGATCCTGTATTACATATTGCTCCATTTCCAACTGATGTTAAAGGATTTACTATTGATCCTGCTGCAAACATAGTCCCATATCCTATATCGCATTTTTCTGAAATCACAGATTTGAAATGTCTTATAGTTAAAGGGGCATTTATTCCTTTTTCCATCAAAGCGCTTATTATACTGCCTCTGATCTTATTATCTCCAATTGAAACAAACCAGTTATTATTATTTAAATACTCTGTTGCTTCATCTGAGTTTTCATCTCCTAAATAAACAAGGTTATAAGGATTCTTTGATTTTTCATTTCTGTCAAAATATCCGTATATATCCTGATCATTGCTTTTAAAAATATCACAAACAACAAATGCATGTCCTGAATAAGCTATAATGAGATTCTTGTTTTTCAAATTTAAGTCTTGATTATTCATTATAATTCACTGATTATTTTAACAATTCTTTCAGAAGTTTTCCCATCCCAAAGTTCGGGAATACTGCCCTTTTTCCAATGTCCGGAAATCATTTTTCGGGGGGGGGGGGGTTTTCTTGCTTTTTTAATTTTGAGATTAGCCAATAATGAGTCAATCATTGTATTTCCAACAAAAAAAATTTTATCTTCTCTGACTGTTTTCATTTGAAATTTGTGTCAAATATGTGTTTATTCATATAATTTTAATTAAGGAAATTACTGTAAAACAAAATGTAAAAAATTAAAATCGTGAAATAATTGTCAATCTTCTCAATCTAAATTTATGTTAAAGCAGTCGAAAAGGGAAGATCAAAAACAGGATTTAATAGTATGTGCAACCAAACTCAATTCTTCATCTGAAATATTAGTAGAGCAGGGTATACTCAAACAAGAAGAATATATCTGATCAGAAACATCATTATGATTTATATAAATAGCTTTTTTAAACATTTTCAGTTGATTCATTGGCACCCAGAATGGTCTTGACTGCATTTTTTTTCATTCAATATCTTAAGTAATTCCTTTTGCTTTTTAGTTTTAAATGTAAATAGCCAATAATTCGGATTTACTTCAGGAAGCACTTTTTGAAATGAAATATCCCCTGTAGATGAAAGGGTATTTTTATAAAATGTATCTATTTCATGTTTTCGTTTAATAAAATCAGGTAACTGTTCCATTTGGGCAACACCCATTGCTGCCAATACATTAACAAGACGGTAATTATATCCTATTTCGTCGTGGATATATTCAAACGGATCACATTTTGCCTGTGTGGTAAGGTGTTTTGCTCTTTTTGCAAGATCTTCATCATTGGTTACAATTACACCTCCTCCTCCAGTGGTTATAATTTTATTTCCGTTAAATGAAAAACTGCCTAAAATACCAAAAGAACCGGAATGTCTATTATTAAAATATGATCCCAATGCCTCTGTTGCATCTTCAACGACATGCAATTTATATCTTGTGGCGATACCGGTCAGTTTATCCATGTCACACATGTTACCTAAAACATGGACAGGCATGATTGCAGGTATCCTTCTGTTGTTTTTCTTTAAAAATGAATGATTTCCCTTTATATAAGTATCGTTTTCGAGAAATTCTTCTAAAAGATTGAGATCCATCTGCCAGGTTTCGGGATCAATATCCATCAGTATAGGATCAGCTTTAGTATATTTAATTGAATTCAAACTTGCAATAAAAGTCACATTAGGAACAATTACATAATCATTTCTTTTTACTCCAAGCAGTTCAAGCGAAATATGTAAAGCCGACGTTCCATTTGAAGCTGCTACTCCATATTTGCATCCGGCAAATTCAGCTACCATCTGTTCGAATTTATTGACATAAGACCCTACCGAAGATACCCACTGAGTATCAAGGCAATCCTTCACATATTTCCATTCATTGCCTGAAATATTAGGACCTGATAAAAGTATCATATTATATATTTCTGAATTTTTCTGAATAGGAATCAGTTATCAATCCCGACTGCATGATTTTATAGATTTCCCTGATTCCGTCAGGAACTCTTTTCGTTATTGTAAACCCAAGTTCGTCTTTTATTTTATCGCTATTGACTCTGTAATCCCTTGGGTCTTCAGCAGCTTCCACATATACAGCTTTTGTCCACGGAATAACTTTTGCAATTTCTTCCATTAAATTCCTTTTTGTATAATTTTCAGCTGTGTTTCCTACATTGAAAACCTCCGATTTTATCTTTTCTTCTTCAGATTCAATGGTCAGTACAACAGCTCTGGCAAGATCATCAACATGGCAATATGGCCTGTTGAATTCAGGTCCCCAGATCTCCTGTTCACCATGTAAAAATACATTTCTGGTAAATTCATTAACTGTAAGATCGAATCTGATCCTTGGCGAAAAACCATATACGGTGGAAAATCTCAAAGCAGTTGCACACATTGAAGAATTTTTCATGTCATCCAAAAGCCATTTTTCAAAAGCGACTTTCAACTCCGCATAAAGTGAAACTGGCTTCAATTCAGAAGTTTCAATGACAAAAGAATCTGGATCTGACATTTTTCCATAGTTTGAACATGTTGAGGCAAAAACAAAGCGCCTGACACCAGCTTTTTCTGCAGCCATGAAAGTATTTTTGAAGCTGATCCGTTTACTTCCAGGGCTTCATCTGCAAACTTTTTGCATGCCGGATCTCCAACTATAGCTGCAAGATGAGCCACAGCATAAATATCTTTCATGGATTTTTCCAAATCATCACTATTTCTGATATCGCCTTTTATAAATTCAAAATTAGGATTCTGAGAAACATCATAAAGTGCATCGCCACCAAATTTAAGAGAATCTAAAACTCTTACAAAATAGCCTTTATCCAGCAATTGTCTGACTAATACACTTCCTATATAACCTGCACCACCTGTTACTAATATTTTTTTTGTCATATATAATTATTTACGAAAATATTGATTTATTATGTTTATAAGTTTTCAATCATAATTATTATCTTCATGTTTCATTAATTTAAAACAATATACATAAAATAAAAAAAATTGAAATTGATCTAACTGAAAACTACAAAAGGAATAGATTTATTTTGAGTTTTGACATAATTAAAGTCAAAAATTAATTCACAGATTTTAAAATTAGTGAATTCATATAGTAGTCCAATTCTATATTGTCCATTAATTAATTTAGGATATTGAGTGAATGATTAAAATTATTCTAATTAATTTGAAGCGTGTTATGTGGACAAACTTTTGGAAATTATATAAGTGCGCAATTGCTTAAAAAAATATTTGTTTTATATTTAAATATTAGTTTGGAGCTATCATTGTGACTGTACCAGAGCCACCTTTATAATAAAGAGCACCATCTGAACCATGAAATATTTTTCCATTAGCAACACCAACACCATCAGTAGGATATTGTATTGAAAATCCAATTTGACCTCCAATTATCAATTCTTGTATTGAAAAATCACCACCAATTAAAGGTGTTTCAGTATTTGTATTTGCAATAATTAACTTATTATTTTGACCTCTATATGACTCTGCATTTCCTGCTTCATTACCTATATAAACATTTCCATTTCCAATCCCATTGACTTGGCCAGCACGAAAGCCTAATGCTGTATTACTATTACCCTCCCCATTTATAGAAACAGCTACTCCGTCACCTGTAGCTGGAGTACCATTATAAATAAATTGTAAATCTAAAGTATTTGAGGCTGCTCCTATTGATACCCAATCTGTTGATCCTACATGATGTATTTGATATGTCTGGTTTAATATCAGTTGTGTTAAAGGAACAGTATTCAATGAATACAAAGAAAATGAACTAACAGCTGTATTTTCAGAACCATCCCTATTATCATGCAAAGATTGTTTACCTATGACAACATTATTAGATCCAGTACTTGTTCTATCTGCTGCCGATTCACCAATCATTGTATTATTTGAAGATAAAACATTATATCCTGCTCGCCACCCAACCATTGTATTATCACTTCCAGTCAAATTATAATATAAGGCATTTGACCCAATTCCTGTATTTCTAAAACCTGTGGTATTCTTCCACATAGCATATTGTCCAATTGCCACATTTTCGTTTCCATTATTGTCCCTTAATGCAGATACACCAATTGCTACATTACTATCTCCCTGTCCGTTTAAAAATGCCTCTGACCCGATCGATATACAATTTGTACTTGTTGAATTTTGGGAAGCTTTCCAACCAATATTTATACCATTGCTTGTCGAAGCATTTTGACCTGATTGCTGACCTATGGAAATAGAATTCGGAGATGATTGGTTTTCATTTGCAGTTTCACCAATACTAATATTGTTATTTCCAGTGGAATTTTTACCAGCATATGTTCCAATATGAATTGGCGATATTCCACTGCTATTTTCGCCTGCCAAATGACCTACAGAAACAGCATTTATTGAAGTATTAGATTTTCCAGCATCTACTCCTATCAATACAGTACTTTCCCCAGAATTTCCTTTACCTGCTTGATTACCAATAATTATATTATTTGAACCAAGATTATTTTCGCCTGCATCATTTCCAATAGATATTCCCCAACTCCAATATTGTTTATGCCAGCGGCAAAGCCAATATTTACACAATTTTCACTTGATGTATTGGCACCGGAAAACTTACCAATATTGACAGAATTTAGACCAGAATTGTTAAAACCAGCATAATTACCAATATTTACCCCTCCATATCCATTATCTAACCAAATTGCACCTCCAATATTCAATTTATATTGGTCATTTGCTCCTACTTCCAATATTAATTGCACCTTGACCCGCATTAATAGTATTTGTTGATACAACTGTTTGATTAGCATTTATATCAAAAAGATTTTGATCGCCAGTACTTTGCCATTTATCTTGATAATAAGTCCCCAACCAATTATATATATTTCTTTTATAATCTGCTGGCTGGGAGCCACCTGGATTAATATTACCCCTTTCTGTTATTACTCCATTGACCATAAGATTATTGGCAAATTGAGATCCATCAATCAAGGTCAATATCCATTCATTACCTTCAAATGTAAAAAGAGCAACTGCCCCATCAGCAAATCTTACAGAAGCTGTATTGCCTTCAGTCGCACCTATTGGTTGCATCCAACCTTCTAAAGGACTGTTGATATTAAATGCATTGGAAGTAATTATATGAGTGAATGTTGAAGTTGAAAATAAGTTATTCTTAATTGGAGGTATTGTATCAATATCTAATTTAAATATAATTTTATTAATACTTAATAAAATATTGACATTGGCTGATTTTAATGGATTCATCATTAAAAACAAACTAAAACTAATAGTAAATTCCTTTTATATCTAGAATAATTCATATTTATCTATTGCAAATTAATTTATGTAGCTTACTTAACTTTCTGTTCTAATATGGGAAAGTTTTTTACATTATTTATTCATTAAGGTTTTAAACATTGATTTAATATTTAAAATTATCTTATAAATATTTTAGGTTACAAGAAATTCGATGTCATTAAACATATATACAATAAGAATATTTTTATGTGTATCGACAAAGATGGATCGTTTCATACGAAAAATGGATAGTTTAAGCTTTTAATAGAATCTAAACAATAAAAATTTCAGAATCCTCCCAATTTATATCATTATCCGCTTCTTCTAAAGAAATAAATTTAAAATCACTCAATAGAAAATCTAATTTTTTAAACTAGATTTTAATCCATAATAGGATTTAAACTTCCTAATTATAGATAAATCATTTATTATTGGTTGACCAGGATCAAAGTCCCTAGGGTGAAAATAAGTCATTACATAATTTGATTTTTTAATTAATAACTCTACTAATCTATATGGGAAAAATCGGAAATAACCTCCTCCAGAAAATACAATATCCCTTCCAAGTAAATTAAAAGTATTGATTGGAAATTCCTTCAGGAACCCACTTGAGGTTTGAATTAAACATGGATTATTGATTTTGAAATTAGGAAATCCTCCATGGGCACGTTTTGCCGGAAATACAGAACAATCTATTTATTCCGTGTTTTATTAAAAGCTCAAACACCCAACTATTCTCCTCTTTGACTGAAAATCCTGGGGCTCTATATGAGGTCACTTTAGTACCTATTAGGTCTTCAATTGAATAAATTGATCTTTTCAAATCATCTTCAAATTCCTTTTTGATTGTTGATAAATTAATTGATGTAAATCTGAATGAGAACCTATTTCAAACCCATTTTCAAAAAGCTGCTTTACAACATTAGGATATTTTCTTACTATCCAACCTAAACAAAAAAAGTCGCTTTTTGATTTCTTTTTAAAAGAAGTGACATGATCTTTTCCATATTAGAATAAATTCTACTGTCAAATTTATTCCATTCCTTTCAGACTTAGTAGATTCATTATCTAAAATGTGAAACCATTCTTCAATATCAAAAAAGTCAAAATGTTCATTTGCTAAAAAAATTAAAATAATTGGAAAGTAAAAGCTAGCTAATTAATAATTGAGTTCAATAGCCATCAAAATCAATCAACGGAAATTTTATTCGATCCCTATCCAATTGAGTTCTATTCCCAGTAAGATCTTTAAAAATAAGGTTTAAAGGAGAAGATTTAAATCTTTGGGAATTTTAAAATAAAAAGAATTACGCCAATCTATGGTATTATCCAATCCAACATAGAGTTTTAACCTTTTTTAAATTATTAGATAAATGCAATTTTAAATCCGGTTGCTTATCTTTTTCAATAGAGCTTAAAATTGCATTTATAAATAACTTTTCAGTGGGAGCTAATATTTGATTATTCCCAACAAAATAATTTGATGCAGGGTTACTTAATCTCCAGGAAAATGATTTTTCATCCCAAACTCTTAAAAACTCGAAGTCATAAGGATTATCAATGTGTTTGAGGGAACCAACTCCAAGTTTAGTTATTAAAGGGGCTACAAACTGAAAGCCAAGTTTTTTGACAAACCCATATGTACTATTATCATTTGCAATACCATAAATAAAATTATAACCATTCTCGAAAGCATAGTTATAGGTCATTTCTGCTAAGGTTGTAAACAATTTTTTGCCTTGATGATCTGGATGAGTTGCTGTGTTTAAGGACAGTAAAGCTTTATTCTCAATACCGTTTAGCTTTATAATGACTGGTTGCGTCACATAATGCGCTACTAATGATTCTCCAAAAAAAGCATTAAATCCTATGATTTTTCCACATGGATTTGCTTCATACTCCCATTTAAGAAACTCTTTTGAAAACTTTCTCGCGTTTGGGAATACCACTTTCATTAAGTCATTATATTGAGTTAATGAAAAACTATCAGTTTGAACAAGTTTAAAATTGTACATAAATTGTTTTGGATAAAAATCTACTTAAAAAATTGGATTGTTTAACATCAAATAAATCATAATTTTCTTAAATTGTTCAATGAAGTAGACCAAATTGCAAATAATTTTAATAACTACACTGAAATTTCTTTAAAATCTTTAGAAATTTTTTTTGATAATTCAAATTTTAGTTCACTTTTTTAATTAAAAATTTTTTGGATGATGTAAGTTCGATTAAAGAATTGTTTAGAATAATTAAACCCATTTTGTCCCATAATATTAAGATCTAAAGCATCCTTTGAAGATAGTTTTAAAATTTCATCGGCTAAAGAAAGATAATCTCCAGCAGGCACACAAATGCCACAACCACTTTGCCTAATAACATTTGAAATCTCTCCATTGGCCATGGCAACAAGGGGTTTAGCTGAAGCCATATATGATTGAACTTTGCCGGGTAATGTATAATTATAAATTAATTCATCACGAAGAGATACAAGCAACAAATCTGCCAGTGCATAAAAATGAGGCATTTCTGATAAAGGGTAACTATTTAAAACGAATACATTTTCTTCAAGATTCTCAGAATTACCTTAAGATCCAAAAGTCTTTTTTTCTCACTACCATCACCAACAAAGACGAACTTAATCCTACTATCATTTCTTAGTTTCTTAGCACAATTGATTAAAGAATCAATATCTTGAGCAAAACCAATATTCCCGGCAAAAAGAACGATAAAACCTTCTGGAATTATTGAAAAATATTTACTTTTATCAATGAGTGATGAATAAAATAAACTTTCTGCCCAATTGGGCAAATAACTGATTTTTAGATTTATATTTTTTTTAGTGTTTTTTTCTTCAATAGAAGTTCTCATTTGTTCAGAAGAAATAAATATTTTATCACATTTATGATAAATATACTTAACTATAAAATTTAGAATTTTGACGAATAATGGATGTTTAACCCTACCAGTAACTAGTACACTCTCCGGCCATAAATCAAGTACCCATAAATACATTTTTGTACCATATAAAGTACGATGTAATATTGCTGGAATCGCAGAAGTAATCGGGAAACTCCAAAAACAAATGAAAAGAATATTTTTTTGTGAAATAAAACAAAAGTAATCCAAAAAAATAAATGAAAGATAGTTCAATGACAATTAAATTGAGATCCATTTCCACGAGGGACTATAGGAACTCTATAGACTTTGATTTTATCATATAATTCAAAGTTTTTAAAAATCCATATGTTTTATAAAATTACCTTTAGGGTAATTAGGTTTCCTGTAATTACAGTTATATTATGACCACACTTGATAATTCTAAACAAAGTTCATTGATCTTGAAATTTTCTTAGGCCAAAAAACTTGCGAAACAATTAAAATATCCATTAATATAATATTTTAAATGAATTATTCTTTTCTCAAATTACTTTATTTACATAATCCGTATGATAATATTATTCTTAGCACTTTCTCCGAAACATTCGGCATAGAATAGTCAGATACTAACCTTAATGTTCTAAAATCATTAATATTAACCTGTTTTTTTAAAATTTTCAGGCCTTGTAAAATCCTGGTTAAATTCATTCCTGTCATCATAACCGAAGCTTCTTCCATAGCTTCGGGTCTTTCATGAGCCTCCCTGATATTTAAAGCAGGAAAGTTCAAAATGGATGATTCCTCGGAGATTGTGCCACTATCGGATAAAACTGCTTTGGCATTCTTCTGGAGATTGATGTAATCGTGGAAACCTAAGGGCTTTAATAGTTGTATTGAACTATGAAATTTAATACCTTTTCATGGATTTTATTTCGAGTGCGAGGGTGAGTTGAAACTATAATCGGCAAACCATATTTTTCGGCTATCTGATTTAAGATAAGGTACAAGTTTATCGAAATTCTCTGAATTTATATTTTCTTCTCTGTGAGCTGACACTACAAAATAATAGCCTTTTTTAAGATCTGCCTCTTCGAGTATATATCGGACTTTTCCATCTGCTCCATATTTGCAATTAAGTTCAAACATAGGACTTCCGGTTTAAATTATTCTATCTGCAATAATCCTTCCTTTAGAAGATATCCCTTGCTATATCACCATATGTTAAATCTAAATCTGCAATATATCCACTATTTTTCTATTGCCTCTTCGGGTACCTCTTGTCAAAACATCGGTTGCCAGCTTCCATATGAAAGATAGGATTTGTCTTTTCTTGGCGGCAATAGCACAAAGACATGAATTTGTATCACCTAACACAAGGAAAGTTGCCTCTGACAGGAGCAAAACAGGATCAATGTTGATCAAATCTGACCGGCAGTTCTAGTCGCATTTTTCCGGCAGCATTAAGGAAGAAACTAGGCTTTCTTCAACCCAAGGTCATTAAAGAATATTTCATTCAATTCATAGTCATAATTCCATTGTCCGGTGGACAAGAACATGATCTATAGCATCTGACGAATCAAGTTTTTTATTACTTGACAATCGAATTATTTCGGGTCCCGGTGCCGACGACCGTGAGGACTTTGAGTTTGGTGATCGTGATCTGTGATCTGTGATCTGAGAAGGGTTATTAGTCATTGTATTTTAATAGATCTGTTGAATATTAGATTAATGTTATAATGATAGGGATTTTTTTCAATCCAATGATCATTTTTCTTATAGTTACAATTCTGGTCTATCAAGCAGTCAAGGTCAGTATTTTCTAGAAAACAAAGGTTATGGACACAATTAGTTGTGTTTCAAGTTCAGATACTGAACCTAAGGCAATAGAAAGAAACTGTGAGAATTCTTTGTTGAAGTACGGCAGCTCCTTCTGCAATATTTGAAGGAATCGAAACAGCACTTCAATTTGACTAGTCAATCCACTAAGTTCCGATTTAGGATATGATTCCGTAAACTTGTAAATTTCCGTTACCATCAGGATTGATTTTTTCCATACATCGAGGTCGATAAGTTTTCATTTAAAAGAATTTACAGATTACCGATCACTGGTCACTGATCACACCTTCTCAAAAAATGTATCCGTATCATCAGGATCAAAATGCTCATTAATCCAAAATATTGTGTACAAGTCTTCATCTCCAATATTTGTGATATTATGAGTGTACCAGACCGGCATATCAACAAATGAAGGATGTTCTCCATTTAATTCAAATTCAAATTTATTTGTAGTTCCGATTTTTCTGAGTTCTATTTTTGCTTTACCTTTTATAACTGCAAACCTTTCCGCTTTGCGGGTATGGAAATGATTTCCCCGGGTGATACCGGGTTTGGTAGTCGAAAATGATACCTGCCCTCCACTGTTTAGTTTCACTGTTTCTACAAATGAGCCTCTGTTATCAGTATTTAGTTTCAAAAGGAACGGATAAAAAGATTTATGATCAATGTAACACAAAAAAGTATTAAACAAATTTCTGGAAAAACTGCATGATAAGTCAGGTATTTCACCTCTTTCAAAATAATCACTTTTCATTCTTTTTAAAGTTTCCAGCAATTCAGATACAGTTATTTCCTTGGTATGCTGAATTTCATGGACATTTATTTTTTCGTGCTCATTGACAAGGATCAATTTTAATATATTTTCTATAAGTTCACCTACATATATTAAACTAATTTTAGAATCAAGTTGAATCTGTGGTTCTGAATTATGAGCGAGTTGATGACAAAATGTAGCAACTACAGAATTATAAAAAGGATTTCCAAATGTGTCCAAATACATTAGAAATTATCAATGCGGTAAATCTTGATCCTGATTTCTTTGCCCAATTTTCAAAAAAAGTTTTCTTCCTTCAGATTTGGACCTTCCATAAATGTTATCTTTATATTCCTGTGTAGATGAAAACAGGATATGAGGATGAGAATGGTCCTTTTGCACGATTCTGTTAATTGCTTTACCAAATTAAGATTAGTATTGCATATTACTTCAGGATCATTATGCCTGTTTAAGGCAGCAAGATGTATGATTACATCACAAGAACTTACAAATAAATCTAATTTTTTCTCATCTTCAAAGTAAGAGTCATCAAAATCTGTTCTTTCAAATTTATCTATATATAAACCTAAGGTATTGTATAAATGCGTTCCTATAAACCTGCCTGCCCTGTTATTCCTACTTTTATCATATCTGACTAATACTTTGACCAATCGATCCATAAATTTTTTACCATATCTCCAGCTGTCATTTATAGCTTCGAGAGCAATTTGCCGCTATAAACCATCAATAACGAATGATCAATGGAGGCTTTTATACAATTTGCGTAACCCTCAGGCACATATAAAATTTCGCTTTTATAAACATTGAGTTTGACGATTTGAGGAATTAAATCCGGATCGGGATTCAGCCAATCATCAATTTTCACCAGCCCAATTACAAACTCTCCTTTGATACACCAAAACCATTTTTTCTCAAATTTGTGACCATGCCAACCTCTGATCACATCTCTATCCGATGATGGATAAAATATGATCTCTTAACATCATCAAATCTAAATGAATTCAAAGAGTGAATTTTCCCTCTTTCGTCCTCAAAAATTTCACCTTTTATAATCTGAGGATTACTTTCTTTCAACATCATCACTGATCAATTCCAATTTTAAAAGCAAAGCAGTCATAGCTTTTTTATCTAACCTTCTGGTATTATGTGAATGATAATCCTCAATCAAAGATATAGTAGATTCCCCCTCGGTAAAAAACTGGTCATAATTCAAATCTCTGTCATCGCAAGGTATTCGAAAATAATTTTCCATGTCTATTGATTTAGCCATTTCTTCTCTTGTTACCAGTGTTTCATAAAGTTTTTCTCCATGTCTGGTTCCGATAATTTTAACTTTGGATTTTGAATTGTATAATTCCAAAATTGATTCTGCAAGATTCTGAATAGTAGAAGCAGGAGCTTTCTGAACGAACAAATCTCCATTTTCTCCATGTTTAAAAGCAAAAAGCACTAAATCAACAGCATCATCAAGAGTCATCATAAATCTGGTCATTTCAGGATCGGTAATTGTTATATCTTTACCTACTTTTATTTGATCTATAAACAATGGTATAACAGAACCTCTTGAAGCCATCACATTACCATATCTTGTACAGCAAATGGTAGTATCTGAATTCTTACCCAAAGCTCTTCCTCTGGCAATTGCTACTTTTTCCATCAGTGCTTTACTCATTCCCATAGCATTTATAGGGTAGCAAGCCTTGTCAGTAGAGAGTACAATCATTCTTTTTACCTTGTGTTCAATAGCCGATTCTATTACATTTTCTGTTCCCAATACATTCGTCCTCACAGCCTGCATTGGAAAGAATTCACAAGAGGGCACCTGTTTCAACGCAGCCGCATGAAATATATAATCCACGCCATTCATTGCAATATCCACACTGCGTTTATCACGGACATCTCCCAGGTAAAATTTAATTTTGCTATTGTTGTACAGGTGTCGCATATCGTCCTGCTTCTTTCATCCCGTGAAAAATCCTGATCTCTGAGATATCCGTCTTCAAAAACCTTTTTAGAACAGCATTTCCAAAAGAACCAGTACCTCCGGTTATAAGGATGATTTTGCTTTTGAACATATTAATTCCTTTTATCTTAAATATTAATTATTCTTTCTTTCTCTTCAAAACTAGGATAATTAATAAGCACAGCTCTATAAACCCCTTTAAAAACAAAGAGGCTACCAGCAGCCACACCTATTATTTTATATCTATCAATTACTGTTTTAAATCTTCATAGGTCCCAGCTCCACCTAAAACTGTAATTGGTAGTGTAATTGCATCCCTCACCTGATCAATCAAATGCAGATCAAAACCTTTCATAATGCCATCTCTATCTATTGAATTTACAATTATTTCACCTGCTCCAAATTCTTCCATAAGTTTTGCAAATTCAATAAAATTGTATTTTGATTTTTTCCTTCCATTATGTGTAAAATCTCATATTTATTAAATATTCCTGTTTTCTTAATATCAATCACTACAACTACACTTTGATTTCCAACTGACTTAGAAATGTTTTTGATAAGGCTTGGGTTTTCAAGAGCACCTGAACTAATTGCAACTTTTCTGCCCCTAAATTAATGATTTTTTTGCTTGATCTAAAGATTTTACACCACCACCATAGCAAAATGGCATTCGACATTCAGAAGCCAAATTTTTAATCATTGTATAATCCGGCTCTCTGTTTTCTATTGTGGCATCAATATCTAATACAATTAATTCATCTACCTCTTTCTCATTAAATATGCGTACTGCATTAATTGGATCACCAACATATTTTGGATTTCCAAAATTAATAGTTTTAATTAACCCTTTTTGGTGAACCAACAAACATGGAATCATTCTAGGACGTAACATTTTCAACTATATTTTTGCAAAGTTTTTAAACAATTGAATCCCGTTGCTATGACTTTTTTCAGGATGAAATTGAGTTCCATATATATTATTATGACAAATTGCTGAAACTATTTTTTGACCATATTCAGTAGTCATTAAAATATCTTCAAATCATTACATATAAAATGGTAAGAATGTAAAAAGTAAAATCCTTTATCAATTTCAAGGTTTGAGGTTAGTAGGTTTTCATTTTGAGGAATGGCTGTATTCAACCCATATGAGGTAAGAACGGTTTATGTAAGAGCATTTCAGAACTCAATTTTTCCACTACTCCATCTATCCAACCTAAGCCACTAATTTCTCCTTCTTCACTAAATTTTGCTAAAATTTGCATTCCAACACAAACACCTAATACAGGAGTTTTTTATATTCACTTTCTTATCCAAAATATCTCTTAATCCAGAATTATTAAGTTGGAGCATTACTTCATCAAAAGCTCCAACTCCTGGTAATACTAATTTATCAGCTTTTAGAATAGCTTCTGGATCATTTGTTATGCAAAAAGTTTCTCCCAATTTATGATAGATATTAGCAATTGCCTGTACATTACCTGAACCATAATTTATTATAGCAATCATCTTATAAGTCTTTTTTCAACACCTAAAAATGTTAGGACTTTTGTGCCAATGTCAATAATCCATTTTTTGTTTTTGTAATCTCTAAATGATTTATTTTTACCACTAAAAATTTCCTGCAGTTGGTCAACAGTCAAGTCTAGTTTATTTGCCACATATTCAAATTCCTGCATTAGAAATTCTTCTGACATTTCGGGTTTGGAAATTCTGATTAAAGCTTCTTCTCTAGTCATCTGACCAGTTAAAATTAAACTTGAAAAATGAGCTCTTCTTTTTTTCATATCCAAACTTGCGAGGCATCCAATAATCTTCATAGAAACGTGTAAATCTGGATTCATGATGTTTATGCTGAAATTTTTCCCAACCAAACTTTTTTCCAATAATAGCTCAGCCTCTGATTTAATAAATGGGACAAAATTTAACGGTTTGATGACTTTCATACCTTTAAAAAAACGATAGTAAACTTTATGAGTAATGGTATCGACTATTGGAAATGATTTAATTGGTATTTTCCCAAACCGATTATGAATATCATTTATTAAAGTACTATCCATTAAATAAGCTCCCCATTGTTCTGGTTCTCTACAACATTCTGTTGAAAAATTTCCACCTGTCAAGACATACTTAACATTATTCTTAGTTGCAAATTTATAAAGTGAAGAGAAAAAAGCAGTATCTTGGGGCAAATCCTGATCTGGAATCTGAGCTTTTAAAAATGCTAACTGAAGATCTTTCATCTCTTCCCAATTTATTACTTCAGTATACAAATCCAAATTAAGACCATCTATCATTTTTCAATATTTGAGACAGCTTGTTTGTGTATTCCATCCAGCGTCAACACGAAAACCAAAGGTCGAAGTCCCATCTTTCCTTTGCAATATACAATGCATAAGAACTGTCAAGTCCTCCACTTAATCCCATTATACAATCAAAATGCTTATTTTTTTCTTCTTTTTGATTTTTTCAGCTAAACTTCATTAATTGTTGCTCTCCTACCTCGTCTGTATGCCAATTTGGTTCAATTACTTCCTTAAAATTGATATAATAATCTGACTCACCTCTTTCATTGAATTTAATGTTGGAATCAGATGTATCCATTATAGTTTTAGTACAAATTTGATATTGTCTTTTATTCATAATAACAGTTAAAAATGTATACTTATTAAATGATTGTGATTAATAAATTATTCAGCAAATTTAGGCTTCTCCATTTTATTATTATAAAAATAATTTTTTTCTTTGAATGATTAAAAAACTCGATATTCTTAGGAGTATATGGCACTAAAGTATTGTTTTCAATGTGTACATTATCACTTTCTTCCCAAATTTCAAAAGCCATAATATAGCTTGCATTTCGTGCTGATCCAAAAAGATTAATTTTGTTGTTCTTTATTTTTGTATTTAAGAATCTGCCAGCAATAAAAAACATTCCAACATCTACAATTTCATTATCTGAAAACTCAGAATTAATGACCATTAATTTCCACTTGTTCTAAAAAATATATTGCTTGCCCTACCTTATTATTACTTATTATCAAATTATCTAAAACAATCCTTTCTGAAATACTATTGCTTCCAAAAGCATAATCTGCCTTATCAACCAAATTATCACTAATTCTTATTTTAGAAGAATTTTGCATTACTGCTAAAATTACAGCAGATGTACAATTAGAAAATACATTTTTTTCAATCCTTAAATTGTCACCACTCATTACTTTAATTCCCCAAGGAGATTGCTATTTGAAAGAAAAATCCTATGTTTTCAAAGTACACCAATAATTTTTATATCATTGGTAAGAGTATACCCTCCAACAAAAATTGCATCAGAGGAATAATTAATATCAGGATATGTTGTAACTCCAAAATTTTTAAAAACACAATCTTCAATTTTAAGATTAATTGCATCACCACTATGAATTCCGGTTCCATAATGATTCCTGAATTCACATTTACTGATTTCAACATCGTTAGTGCTTAATAATCTTATTATGTAGCTTAGATTAGCTTTTTCAAGAAATGATTTATCTTTTGAGTTTTTCAATTCAGGTCCTTCAAATTTTAGGTTTACTATTTTTACATTTCTTGCTTTATCTAAAATAAAACTGGTGTGCTGTTTTCACTAAATTTGATAATTGTATTATCTCCTTTTAATATAGTATTACTATTTAAATAAACAGGTGTTTTCAGTTCGATATAACCTGATTTTAAGTAAATAGTATTTCCAGAAATATTTTGAATTGCACTTTTCAAATTTTTATCAATTTCAATATAAGGATATGAAATTACACAGGAAGAAAGAATCAAGGACAAAAGTGCTACAAAACACATAAGTCTATAAAAACTGGTCTCTTTTAAAGTTATAATCATTCGTTTTTAAATTCTTTAAACAAGTTAATCTTGCTTTTAATAAATATTTTAAGTGTATTAAATTCCCCTCTTGATAATTTTGAAGCTACCACCACAAATGAACCATAAATAATTGCAAATACTTTTGGCATTATTAACATAGGTCTCAAATTATTTTAAAATAGAAATTAGAACCAAATTTTATTTTAAAATGTTCATAAGCAATTTATGTTCTCCCGAATCTGTTAATCTTAATCTTAATATATCATTGGGATAATAATTTAAAATTAATTTTTTTCCAATAAAGTTGAATGTATTCTTAGAAATCCCTAAATATTCATACTTTTCAAATAAACTCCAGAGTTCATTTACAAATATTTCTGAATATATATAATTACTAGAGTTATCACGCTTTACTGCAATAAGATTTTCTTCAATGTATAAATTTAAATTTGCTTTTGCTGCACAAGGAAAAATTAAATGTAAATGTGCAAAATTACCTGGTTCAATCTTTGAAGTATCAAATCCAGTAAGAAATTCTCTGTTTATAACTGATGAAGATAGTAAAGTGATTTGAGGAATTGAAGATTTCAAAATTCATTAAAATCATATATTTCAATGTACCTACCACCTTTTCCTGGATATTCTTTTTTAAAATCATGAGTAAATCCATATCCTTTCATACAAATAACACCATATTCCTTTTTGAAATTAAATTGAAAATGGTTTTTAAAGTACCATCAAACAATAAATCATCATCACTTAAAATTAAAAAATACTTTCCAACGGACTTATTAAAACATTGAAAAATTTAAGCCCCAACCTATATTTTTTCATTACGTATATAGTTTATTTGAAATCCCTTTTTAACAAACTCAAAAATGACTTCAGAAGTATTATCTGTACTACAATTATCTGAAACAATTATCTCAATTTGATTTATATCTATTTCATCAAACTGAAAAAACAATTGCTTCAAAGTTTCTTTAAGAAAACTAGCCCGATTGTATGTTGGAATGGTAATACTCAACAGCTTTGAAACCATTTTTAAATTATAATTTATTAGAAATTAAATATTCTTTGAGAGTATCTTTAAGTTTCTCACAACTCTTTAACCCTATTAGACCTTCTAGTTTACTCCCATCCAACATTAAAATTTTCATTCCAGTATCCCATTTTTCCAAGGAGTTAAAATTTAGTAAATTTTTATTAAAACCAGTCACTTCCATAATTAAATTTGCAATTTCTTTTATTGTAAAGTTTTCTGAGCCTTCTATATTATAAATTCCACTAGGGATTTTTAATTGAATTGCTTTCATAACAATATCAGGTACTTCATCAATATATAAATATTCTCTCACCTGATCTCCTGCAGTAAGGTTTATAGGTTTTGTTCCTTCCCATTTCTAATTATATAAGGGATCAATCGATTAGGATTTTCATAATATCCATAAATTGTAGGAATTATGAAGTGAAACAGATGAAATGGTGTTTCAAAATTAGAAACAAATTGACTTAATAATTTTTTCGAAATAGTATAATTATTTAATAATTTAAGATTTGAGTTTATTATTTCTTCTTCCGAGAATTTTTTAATAATACTATTGCATCCAATTTCTGCATAGGAGCCAAAAGACACAAAACATCCAGAAAATGATTTGCCTTTTAGCTTTAATATCAGCTCAATTGGAATAAATGTATTAATCTTATAAATATCATTCACATCAGGTTTATTGTTGGATTGAATCCCTTCTCCTGCAAAATAATAAATAATATCAAATTTGAGAAGTTCCTCAATTACAAAATCATAATAAAGTAAATCCAATTGAAAAAAAATATTACTATTATATTTTGGAGCTGTTCTTCCATAAACGACAATATCATTATCAAAACTATTATAAAATTTTCCAAATGAATTTGCTAAAAAGCCATTAGATCCTATAAAAGCTACTTTCATTAACTCAAATTAATATATAGTAATTAATAAAATTCATTAAGTCTTGTCTAGTATTTTGATCATTAGTGTTTTTGTACCATTCAATAGTATGAATAATTGCTTGTTTGGAATTCAATTTGGGTTTCCATTTCAATTCATTTACTGACTTACTTATATCTAGTTTTAATGTTTTTGCTTCATGAAGTTGGCTTTGAGCTAAATTTTGCTCAAATGAACCACTTCCCCAGGTCTCAATAGCTATTCCAACTAATTGTTCTACTGTTAGATCGTCTTCCATTTGTGGTCCAAAGTTCCACGCTGAAGCATAACTTATTGGATTGTCTTCCATTTTATATGCAAGTTGAAGATAGCCAGCAATCGGTTCTATTACATGTTGCCAAGGTCTTATTGAATTTGGGTTTCTTACCATGATAGAAGAATTACTTTTTAACGATTTTATAATATCAGGAATTATTCTATCTTTAGCCCAATCGCCACCTCCAATTACATTTCCTGCTCTAGCAGATGAGATGCCCTTTTTATGGCCTAAGTATTGTTTAGGATTAAAAAAGAACTCCTATATGATGCTATAATTATTTCTGCTGCTGCTTTGCTTACTATACGGATCATATCCTCCTAATGTGTCTGTCTCTCTATATGGATGATGCATTCTTTGTTTTCATAAACTTTATCTTTTGTAATCAAAACACAAACGCATTTGTTTTCTAAAAATCTAATTGCTTCAAGTAAATGAACTGTACCTAATACATTTATTTCAAAAGTATCAACTGGGATCTCATAAGAAAGTCTCACTATTGGCTGAGCTGCTAAATGAAAAATGAAATCTGGTTGAAAATCTAAAATTTCCTTTAAAAGCCTATCCTTATCTCTTATGTCTGAAAAAATAGACTCACAAAGCTCATCTCCATTTATTTTATAATATAAATCATATTCATTTTCCGGAGGTAATGAGTAGCCTTTAATAATAGCACCAATAGAATGCAACCATACTAACAGCCAAGACCCTTTAAATCCAGTGTGTCCTGTAATAAAAACTTTACGACCTTTAAAGCAAGTGTCAAAATGAGAGTAATTTACCATATTTTCCATTCTGCTTTTCCTTTTTCCCATTGTTTTTCTAATTCTTGTTTATCTCTAAGTGTGTCCATCGGTTTCCAGAAACCAGAATGTTTATATGCTATCATCTGATTATTACTAGCAAGGTTTTGTAATGGTTCCTTTTCGAAAATTGTACTATCATCCTTAATATATTTAATAATACTTGGCTCACAAACAAAAAATCCACCATTTATCCATGCACCATCGCCTTTAGGCTTTTTCAGTAAAAGATGATACTATATTGTCCTCTAATAAATTCAATGCTCCAAACCTACCTGAAGGTTGAACTGCTGTTATTGTTAACAATTTTTTGTTTGATTTGTGGAAATTTAGAGTCTCTTTAATGTCGATGTTAGCTACTCCATCTCCATAAGTGAGCATAAAAGTAGTGTTATCAAGATACGGTTCAATACGTTTAATTCTTCCACCAGTCATTGTATCATGACCTGTATCTATTAATGTTACATTCCATGGTTCTGCTAAGGAATTATGAATTTTCATGCTATTATTTTTCATATTAAAGGTTACATCAGATTGATGCAAAAAATAGTTGGCAAAATATTCTTTAATGATATAACCTTTATATCCTAAACAAATAACAAAATCATTAAATCCATGGCTACTATAAATTTTCATTATGTGCCAAAGTATTGGGTTGCCCCCAATCTCTATCATAGGCTTTGGCTTTGTCACTGTCTCTTCAGAAAGACGAGTGCCAAGTCCGCCTGCAAGAATTACAACTTTCATATAGACTTTTTAACTGTGAATTAATAAGCAATACTATCAACATTTTAACTTAAAATTATCTTCCGAACATTTTAGTTTATTGTAATACAAGATCCACCATTTTGAAAAATCTCTCTGCAATAATAGCCGCATTATAATTATTCCTTACAATTGATAGTGCATTTTCTGAAAAACTTTCTCTATTAATAAACTCCCGAAGTATTAATTCTATAAAAAAATTATTTAATTCTTATATCTAAGCAAGCTTATGAAAATCCGTAATTATTAATATTTTCACAGAAACTAAATAAGCAAATATTATTTATACATTCATTAATGTTTGCTTAACTATAGATTCATAAGACAAATAGTTTTTTGAGAAATCTGCATTATTTTTTTTTATTGATAAATAGTATTCCTTATCATTAAGTAACATCCTCAATTTATTTGTTATTTCGCTTGTTTTATTTCCTCTAGACTCTAAAATAATAATATTATTATTTTGATTTAAATATTCAACATGTTGATCAATTATTCTTCCATCATTGTAAATAAGAAACTTACCTATTATCGTTACTAATCCCATACCCATTGATTGTTGCCAAAGTACCGATTGGCTAGCAGGGAAAACAGCCAAATCTGATGCGGCCATATATTTGTAAACATCATCAGAACAAACCCATCCTACATGTATAATTTTGTTATTACTTTGAATCTTAGATTTAATAGACTTTTCATATTCACTATTTGAAGTTTCAATTTTTCCTACAAGTAACAAAACCAAGTCGGAATCTTTAAGGTTGTCAATAGCATCAATTAAATCTTCAAGTCTTTTTAAACTATTTATTTTTCCGCCAGTAAAAATTACTCTGGAACTTTCAGGCAAAGAGTATTTTGACCTGATCAATTTACGATTCAATTCCTTGAAAGCATCAGTTGCGAATTCATCGTCAAAACCCAATGGGAGTATTTCCATTCTCTCATTTGCAATACCATATACTTCGTTCAAAAAATCTTACTTCCAGTATTTATCGGAAATATTTTATCGATAAATTTTATTGAAAAATTTAAATATGTTCTTCTAATTATTTTATGTAATATATTTTAAAGAAAGCCAGTTTTTAGCAGAATTTGAATAATCCGCATGATAATCCATTATTAAAATGCACCCTGCATTTTCTTTTTATATTTCACAGCCTCATGAAGGTTAAATGAAAAATCATGGAAATAAATCATGTTGGGCTTTTCTTCAGACAAAATCATGGAAATATTCCTGAATCTTTTTATTTTGTCCAATATGAATATACTATACGTCAATCTCACAATCTTTAATCCACTTTCATATTCAATAGTTTCTGGAAGACTTATATTATCTCCTATATAATAATTCTCTAAAAGTATCATATGTTGATGTAATTATTGTAACATTATGACCTAACCTTATATAATATTTTGCAATCAGATTTTCCTGGTATCCAAGTCCTTTAAAATAACCATCGGAAATCATAACTATTTTCATAAGTGATTTAAGTTTAGAATTATAAATAAAATTAAGCTTTTTAATTCCCAACCGCAAATTGAGACTTCTTTAATGATAAAATTAAAACTATTGAAACCAAAAGCCATGATTGCCCCAAAGACTCCCAGAAAAAAACTTAACCCAATGGTCATAAATAAAAAACATCATACCAGATATAAAAAGGGATACTTAAAAGAATACAAGAAAATAAAATGAAAAGATCTAACTATAATAATTACAAATAAAATCCCACCAACTATTCCCATTGCCATGAATGATTCCAGAACCACATTGTGTGGGTAAGTTTTATCATATGAATTAACAAAATGATTGCCCAGAATTGGACTATTTTCAAAATCTTTAATTGCAGCTTCTTGTTCATAGTCACGTTCCTCTTTATAGCCTGCAATTCTGTCTTTCTTAAACGATACTAAACGTTCGTAAATTATAAAATCATTTGAAGATAACTTACTTTTTACTTGTCCTATGACAAAAACACATACAATCAGATAAAATATAAAGTTACTTAAACTTTTTACCGATGCACGGTACACTTTTAAAAAATATATAATAAGCATCGCTATTATTATAAATATGGTGAGTATAATTGGAGATCGTGAGGCCCCAAGTAATAGAGAAAGTATACCAACAGCTATTGAACTCCACAATATTAAAATTTTAATTATTTTAGTGACTCTGTTGAATAATAATTTGCATACACTTACTACTATTAATAAGCCACCATAAAAACTTATTAAGATTGAATTAATGACTTCTGCTTTCTGTTTTTCTGCTCGAATTCCAACACGATTCTGAAAAATTTCTATTGAAAAATTATCTACATTTTGAAATACCTGAAAAAGTAAAAGTATATTGATTATAATTAAAATTATCCATATATTTATAATAAATTTTTTCAGATCAATATAACGACTTGTAAAAATCAAAGCAATACTTGGAATAAAGCAAGCACCAATAGCATACGAAAGTATCAGAAAATTTGAATTGAAATTATCTTTAATATTAAAAATAAACATATCTACTCCCAATCTAAATAAATATAATACCCAAAACAATAATACAAGAATTCCCATCCAAGTAAAATATTGTGCTTTTCTTTTGAACAATACAATTGATAATAACAACAAAGCCAGAACTAAAAAAAATGCTTTTGAAGCAAAGTTAACCTGATCAGTTGGCAAACGCAATAGTAGTCCAAGCGATGCACTCAAAGGATAACCACAGGTGAGAAATATTACTAACCAACCTGCAAGTGAACCTACAAAATTATCATTCAATATTACACCTTTGAAACTCAAATTTTAAATCTTAATCCTTTAGATAATTTAAAAGATATTAATAATGCTAATATGTTATTTCCTATAGAAGCAATAACTAATAATCCCAAACAATAATAAATATTGCGAAAATAACATATCCAATTAGTATCGCTGATGCATTAAGTAGTACAGCACTAAATTGTAGCATTAAATATATTTTTTGTTTTTCCTTTAGAATAAAAACTGATGAGGTTAAAGGTAAAGATATAAAATCAACAAACAACATAAAACACAATATACGTCCCATATCTGCTGCTTTTAGCCATTGCTTACCCAACAATATATCAAAAAAAAATGGCAGAAATAAATAAAGTATAATAAATATAGGTAAAGCTATGGTAATCAGTTGTTTTAAAGTCTTCAAAAATAATTTACTAAAATCATTACTATTTACTAATACTTTTAATACTTCATTACGAAAAACACTTGAAATTGAAGTGCCAATAATACTTACTGGAGTTGAAAGTAGTCTAATTGATAAGGAATAGAATCCTACTAATGTCATTGAAAAAAATGATGCAAAAAATCGGTGTTGCTTGTTGAGCGAATGAAACAGTACCTGAGCAGGAAGCTGATATTTAGGAAAATCAATATATTTAATAAATAGTTTTTAAGATAAAAATATTGAATTTTATGATTGGCAAAAATCCTTAAATTCTTTTTCTCAGGATCCATAATAATAATACACAACTTATAATACTCGATATTGAAAATGAAATAATCAAACCAAATTTTAAATATCCTAATAACCCAAGACTCAAATTAAGTCCAATGATAATAATAGGTTGTAAAAAATTGAAAAGAGATTGTTCTTTATATTTTTCGTTTCTTATCAAAAGATACAAAACACATGAATTAATACCAGAAAACATTATAACAAAAGGAACTAAAAAAGTATATAAAAAATTATTTTCAATAAATGGAATCTGAAGATGAAATAAGTTAATAATACCAAAAGTTATAAAGGCTATTAATCCAAAAATAACAGATAAAATACCACCCAAAATAGTAATATGAAATGATTCAGTTTTGTTTTTTGGAAGCAAAATTGCATACTCAAACTTGCCTGTAGAAAAAATGGCAAGAACAACAACAACAGAAGTAAAAACAGATAATGATCCGAAATTCTCTGGTAAATATAGTCTTGCAAGTATTGGTGTAAAAATAAAAAGGCAATTTGACCTAAAATGGATCCGATCGATAAAATTGAAATATTTTTAAAGAATTTGAGAATAAAAATGACTTTAAATTAATTAATAATAAATTTTTTTTAAAAAAATTTGATATAATTTGTTTTCTAACTTTCACTTAAATATAAATAGAACAATTTGTAAAAATTTTAAACACAAAACTTAGCTTTAATTAACTTTATTCCCAAAAAGGAATTAAAGTTATTTTGCTTTGTGGTGTTTTATAAGTTTTGTTGTCTAGTTTTGGTTGTCTCCTGTTTTTGTTCCAGGTTTTTGGAGATGGTTTTCTCGAATATATCAACTTTGCTGACATGTGATTGAAATATTCATTCTCCTGGTAATTGAAATTTTCTTTATAAGCTATTTATCCTTCTTTATTTCGTTATATGCAGAGTATAATCAATTATAATTTACATTTTTTTTAGTTTGATGTGGTTTTTGATACTAAGTATTTATTAATACTTCAATTGTATTTTCCGTTTTTAGCGGTGAAAACACTTTTAAAAACAAAATTTTCAATTCAAGTCATTTCACATTTTCTTTTAATCAGAACTTTTTGAAACATTGCGAAGGATTTTTTAACTAGGATTTCATTTATTTCACTATGTTTCTGAACAGGATGAGTGTTTCATCTTTTTAGATAATTATGGAAGTCAGTTTTTTTACTTAATTTAGGTTGATTAAATAAAATCTTATTACTACCAATAATAATAAAAATATCCAACCAAAATTATGAATTGATTAAGTGAATTGATTCTTTTGTATTAATTTATTTTTGCAAAGTATATTGTATATCAAAGTTCTTTCAATTTCTTTTGTAAACTTAGAAATTCGGATAACTTCTTTGCCGGAATTCCAGTCCATGTTTCACCTTCGGGTACATTTTTAGTTACCAAAGCAGACATACCTATCGTGGAATTATTGCCAATTTGGATACCATTCATTAGAGATACACTAGGTGCGATCCAAGTATTGTCACCTATTTTTGTACTACCACCTATCATAGAATTAGCAATCACAAAAGAATTTTGGCCTACAATAACGTTATGGGCTATATGCACAAGATTGTCAATTTTTGTCCCTTGTCTAATTATTGTATCACCAAGGGAACCTTTATCAATACAAGTATTTGATCCTATGTCAACATTATCTTCAATACAGACACCACCAATATGCGGAAATTTATGTACATTACCATCTGCATCTTTTTCATAACCAAATCCATCCGCACCTATTACTGTGCCTGCGTGGATTTCAACATTTCTTCCTATTCTCACTTTATCATAAATAAAGACATTCCCGTGAATAATTGTATTCTCTCCAATTTCAGATTTCCCTACATATGTAAATGGCCCAATATAAGCAGTTTTGTCTACATTTGCTTCTGGATGAATAAAAGCAGTAGGGTGAATACCTGGTGCTAATTTTTGAGTAAAATAAGCTGAAACAACTTTAATAAAACTTAATCTAGGATTTTCTACCTGTAATATGATTTTACCATCAACAGGTTCTTGAGTATTATCGAAAGTGCAAATAATAACTTTTGCATTTGTTTTCATAATAATATCCTTCAAGTTGGATACACTCTTTTTTAACCAAATTAAACTTTTATCATTAGCATTACTTATAGTTGACACATTATCAATAATTTGATCTTGATCAATACTTCCTATGATCTTTGCATCTAAAAGATTTAGAATATCAATTATAGGTACCATAGACAACAATATTTATAATTTTGAAAAAATTCTGACAACTTCAAATACTTCAGCATAATCAAAACCAACCTGCACGCCTCTTACTTTTGCTTGTGCTTTTATAAATTCCGGACTTGAATAACCTCTAAAAACCTGAGATTTATAATCTTGGATAGCATTTATTTTTTTTATCCACATGTTCACTTGATAATTGTACAAAACAAGTATTGTTAAAAGATATTATGTTCCATAATAATTCATAAGATAAAATAGTATAATTTTTAAAAGCTCTAACTCCTTCCTCTGCAATAACCCTATGGTCTTGATGTATATCATTAAGCGAAGGAATAAAAAACTAAGTCAGGGTTTATCATTTTCTTTAATGTAAATATGTTTTCAAGTATTTCCTGTCTTTGGTAGTTAAATTTTCTGACTGGATAATTATATGTAATAACATTTTCTGTAGGTATGCTGAGCTTCTGAACTGCAGAGAGCATTTCATGATACAGTATATCTTTGGGAAATCCATCAGGTACTGATTCTTCACATAAAGAAAACAAACATAAAAACACGTACTCCACTTTCTACTAATTTTGCTAAAGTACCCCACACCCAAATTCACCATCATCAGTATGTGGAGCAAGAACTACAGCACAATTTATATCATTAAACATATTTCTTATTATTAATTGTTTTATAAATGAATTCTATTTTCATTAAATAACAAATGGATGTTTCTGTAATTTTAATTTTGCAAGAGGATGATAATCTCCTTTTAGTCCAAGCTGTGGCTTAGTTCTGATATCATGCACTATTTCAATTGCTTGTCTTGAAGCATCTATTCCAAAACCTACTCCTTTGAGGATATCTTTATAGCTTAATGTATGTAATTCGGTAAAACCATCGCTGAATTCAATCTGTTCTCCATCAACTTTCATTGAACGAAAAGTACGTCTACCTGTTTTTCTTACTTCTTCTTTGATTATTGTATATTCTATGCTCAAAAACCACCTAACTCTGGCTCTGTCAAACTCTAAGTATCCTGCTGCTCTATCGTGTGTGTGTAAATGGACTATGTTTTGTTTTACCGGACCAAATACCCAGCTCAACATATCAAAAAAATGCACACCGATATTTGTAGCTATCCCTCCGGATTTATCAGTATTGCCTTTCCAACTTGTGTAATACCAATGCCCTCTAGAAGTCTGATATGTCAAATCGAAGTCATATATTTTATCCTTTGGACCAGCATCTATTCTTGCTTTAAGTGCTTTTATACTATCGTGCAATCTAAGTTGAAGAATTGTAAAGACTTTATGTCCTGTTTCATTTTCCATTTCTTTGAGGGCATCGAGATTCCATGGATTCAAGACAATAGGTTTCTCACAAATGACATCAGCTCCATGCCTTAATCCAAATCGAATATGTGAGTCATGAAGGTAATTGGGTGTGCAGATACTTACATAATCTATTTTAGTGCCCAAGCGTTTAATTTTTTCAATATGACGATCAAATCTCTCAAACTCAGTAAAGAAATCTGCTTCCGGAAAATAGCTGTCCAAAATCCCGACTGAATCAAAAATATCTTGTGCTGCAACCAAATTATTATTTGTGTCTTTTATAGCTCTTAAATGTCGTGGAGCTATAAATCCTGCCGCTCCTATCAAAGCAAAATTTTTCATATTTCTTTATTTTTATTCTTCCTGAATTCGGTTGAGAGATTGTCTATAACTCTTACCATTCCTATTCTTTCATCTTTTAGTAATGCTTCGACAAGATTGGAGCCTATGAACCCTGCACCACCTGTGACTAGTATATTTTTTTTATTCATTTATTAAATTGATGGTGTTTTGGTGTTGTGGTTGTTTGGTGTTGTGGTATTATGGTTTTTTGGTGTTATGGTTTTCTTGCGATTATTAATTTTGCCAACATATGTGAAACATGCTCATATTCTTTTACGAGATCATTGAAATTTTCTATATCTATATACCCAATTTCGAAAGCGACTATTAATTGTGTAATCACTTCAGCAGTTGAACCTTTTGCATAATAAAGGAAGTTTACGCTTTGACTATTGGTTTTCAGCTCATCACCTTCTGCTATATTGGGAACTACAGATATAGCTGCCGACCTGATTTGATCTCTGAATCTAAAATCCTTGGCAAACAGTCCATCATCAGTAATCTTATAGATTCGTACTGCTAAGTCTTTGGATTTTATCCATACATTCAGCTTCCTGAAATCGCCCATCATTTTATTTTTTCAAAAAACCATCCAATCTACCATATCTCCGGACTCCCAGAATACCAAAAGAACATAATACCTTTTTGCCTCATAAATTCATTTAATCCTCTTTTTTCAAAGTCTTTGCCACTCCCAGGCACTTTTTGTCATTTCTTCCAGACCCAATTGTGCTTTCCAGCCAAGTTCAATATTCGAATAACTGCTGTCAGCCCATATTTTTTCAATATCACCAAGCCTGCGTGGAGCAAATTCCCATTCCAACTTCTGTCCCGTACTCTTTTCAAAGGAATTGATCACTTCGAGGACTGAAAATCCACTGCCGGTTCCAAGATTGAATACTTCATATCTGGATTTCATTTTTATTCCAAGCATTCTTTTAAGTGCTATGATATGGGCTTTTGCAAGATCCACAACATGAATATAATCTCTTATAGCTGTACCATCGGGTGTATCATAATCATTTCCATATACTTTCAGGGTTTTGCGCAATCCGATTGCCGTTTGAGTTATATAAGGCATCAGATTGCTTGGAATGCCTAGAGGCAGTTCTCCTATCAAAGCGCTTTGATGAGCCCCAACCGGGTTGAAGTACCTGAGCGCAATCGAATTCAATCCAGCCGATGCTTTAACAGTATCAGAAATTATATCTTCAGCGATTTTTTTAGTATTACCATATGGTGATGTAGCGGGTTTAACAGGTGTACTTTCTGTTACAGGTAAATTATCCGGCTGTCCATATACCGTACATGATGATGAAAAAACCAGATTTGCAATTTTATTATGGACCATTTCCGGAGCAGATTAACCAGTCCAAGTATATTATTTTCATAATACAGTAACGGGTTTTCAACTGATTCTCCTACTGCTTTGGACGCTGCAAAATGAATCACCCCTTCAAAACCTTCATTCTCTGCAAAATAAAATCTTAGAGCATTTTTATCTCTTAAATCCAATTTAGTGAAATGAGGCTTAATACCAGTAATCTTCTCAATCCTGTCAACTACTTCGATTGAGGAATTTGAAAGATCATCGATAATAAACACTTCAAAACCGGATTGCTGGAGTTCAACAACAGCATGGGATCCTATGTACCCGGTTCCTCCTGTCACCAATATCTTCGTATTATTTTTTTTCACGCTAAGACGCTAAGGTTTATTATTTTTCATTCTTTTTGCTGCTTTGCTCCCGATAGCTATCGGGATTGCGTGAGATTTTCTATTTTTCACGCTAAGACGCAGAGACGCAAAGATAAATGAGTCTATTCATTCTTCTAAATTATTTACCACTCTGGTTATTCCATCTTTAATATACTTTTCACCAAAATTAATTAGTAATCCTAATTTTTTATTGGTTAATCTTAAATAGGTCAATAGAATTTTTGGGAAGACCGGTGCCAATATTTCAACAGATTTTAGTTCGATGATAACTTTATTTTCTATAATTAAATCTGCTCTGGAAGCCCATTTCCATTTTTAGGTTTCTCCAGATAACAGGTATAGCTTTTTGTCTTTCAACAAAAATCCTTTTATTTGTCAATTCAAAGAATAAGATTTCTTCATAAACTGATTCAAGACATCCGGTCCAATCTCCTTATGAATATGAAAACATGTATCAACAATAATTTTAGATATCTCATTTTCAGTCATTTACGCAATACTGTTTTTTTTGAGATTGATGGACATCTGAATGCTGCTATGGGTGATTTTTCAATTGTTTCACGGAAAGACGCAAAGAATCTATATTTTCAATATAGTTTTCAGAGTTCAGGTTTTTGAGGATTTGTTCCTTTTCGACTTCAAGGCCTTGCGTGAGTTTTCTTTTAATTCAAACACGCAGATTTTTTCTTATTATTTCACGCAGAGACGCAAAGATGCAAAATTATTTGCTTTATTTAACCAATCCTGAAACCATCCATTGCAAAAAATTAAAATTTGTACAGTAATCCTTCAAAATAAATTATTCTTAATTAATTAAAGGTTATCGTAAATTATTGGATTTAAATCGGTTAGATATTGATAATCATAAATAGTTATGACTTTGATATGGCTTCGCCGTCCTTAAGTCGCAAGGGCTTATGGTGCAATTTGCATTATTCAAATGCTAAAAACAAATGCAAATGTAATTATTTTTTGGAATTTAACAGCAATCCATGAGGCAATATGTCCGAAATTTTAACTTTACCTATCGAAAGGATGTTTTGTCAATGGCAATCTGCACAATGGATGATAGTCAGATTTTAATCCTACCGGTTCACTGGTCCGTATATCATGTACCAGATTTATAGCTTTTTTTGAGTCTTTGAGACCAAATCCTTCTCCGGAAAGTATGTGTTGATAGCTTTTTGTATGTAAATCCCCGAAGCCTCCACTGAATTCGAAAATTTCATCACCTATATTTATAGCTCTGTAGGTACTTAAACTTTTTTCTCTGACTTCTGCCGGCAGTGTTTCGCTATTTATGCTTAAGAACCATCTAACCCTTGCCTTTTCAAATTCCAGATATCCTGCAGCCCTGTCATGAGTATGTATGTGTACAGTATTCTGCTTCAGATCACCAAATATCCATGCAAGCATATCGAAAAAATGTACACCTATGTTGGTGGCTATTCCCCCTGATTTATTTATATTGCCTTTCCAGCTCGTATAATACCAGTGACCTCTGCTTGTGATGTATGCAAGATCTACATCAAATATTTTATCCTTGGGTGAGTTATCAATTTTATTTTCAATTCTATGACACTTGAATGTAACCTGAGCTGGAGAATATTAAATACCTTTTTTCCTGTTTCCTTTTCTATTTCTTCCAAAGATTCAAGGTTCCATGGATTTAGTACCAGTGGTTTTTCACAGATCACATCTGCTCCGTGTCTTAGACCAAAACGTATATGTGCATCGTGAAGGTAATTGGGTGTACAGATACTTACATAGTCAATTTTAGTACCACTTCGTTTAATTTTTTCAATATGACGGTCAAATCTTTCAAATTCTGTAAAGAAGTCTGCTTCAGGAAAATAGCTGTCCATTATTCCAACTGAATCAAATTTATCAAGAGCTGCAACTAATTTGTTATCAGTTTCCTTTATCGCCTTTAAATGTCTTGGAGCTATAAACCCTGCTGCTCCTATTAATACAAAATTTTTCATAATTTTTCTTAAATTAAAAATGTGTATTTAGTTAAAACATTGTTCATCAAATTTAAATGCACAAGTTATTTAAAAATATTTATTTTAAAACATTTAATTTTAATTGATATTTAAGTAAATTCATTATTGGAAAATTGATTAATTTTAGACCACAATTTTGCATCAATAAAGCCAATTTTAGTATTTAAATTTCTCTTCTTTTTGATCCGTCAAAAAGAAGCAAAAAACTCGTACGAAATTAAACTCGCAAACCTTTAGTTACTTGTAGAACAACAAGTTATAACGTTTTCAATTACGGAAATTTTACCTACAAGGTTTCGGTAAAATTTCCTACATTCACCAGCTCAAACATAATTTCGTACCGTCACAAACTTGAGATTTTAATTAACTGAGTATATATTTTTTTTAACTAATACGCTAATTAATATATTTCTTATTTATATTTGTTTTACTTGCCGATTGCTTTTACGATGAAGCCAATTTTTCTCAGTTTATCGTGATCCAGAATATTTCTTCCGTCAAAATATAAGCCGGTTTCAACATATGGCTGAAAACTTTATTCCAGTCATAAGTTACAAATTCGTCCCATTCTGTTATAACTGCTATTGCAAAGGAATCTTTCATCGCTTCATAAGGATCTTTAGTATAGTGAAGCAACATTGCATTTTCTTCCTGTGTCCTGGTATTGAGATAGTTGAGATCATCCAACATTCTCTGCTCACTGACTTTGGGATCATAAACATAAATTTCACCTTTATCTTCCATTAATCTGTCGGCTATGTAAATAGCTGCTGATTCACGGCTGTCATTTGTATCCTTTTTTAAATGCCCATCCGAGAAAAGTAATTTTTTTATCGGAAGAGTATTGTTCAGTGCCTCAAGTATAGCATCAACAAACCTATACTTCTGAAAATCATTTATCTTTAGTACGTTATCCCAGTAATCGGCTACCTCATTCAATCCATAAGATCTGCAGATATAAACCAGATTTAGAATATCTTTCTGAAAACAACTTCCTCCGAAACCAACCGAAGGTTTCAGGAATTTTGGACCAATTCTTGAATCCATTCCAATAGCTTTTGAAACTTCCTCCACATTGGCCCCTGTCTTTTCGCAAAGAGCTGATATTGAATTAATTGAAGATATTCTCTGAGCTAAGAATGCATTTGCCACAAGTTTTGATAATTCGGAAGACCAGATATTGGTCTTAAGAATTTTTTCAACCAGAACCCACCTTTCATAAACACTGGCAAGCAGATTGATAGCTCTTGAGCCGTCTTCACTCAGGTCTCCTCCTATCAGTACCCTGTCAGGAAAATGTAAATCCGGTATTGCTGTACCTTCTGCAAGGAATTCAGGATTGGATAATACCTGGAATTTGATCCCATTATCAGAATTTGAGAGGATCTTTCTCACCGCTTGTGCAGTCCTGATAGGAATAGTTGATTTTTCAACAACAATTTTATCCTTGTCGGCAATCCGGGCAATCATTCTTGCACTGGCCTCGATGTACTTGAGGTCTGCTGCCATTCCTTTTCCCTTTCCAAAAGTTTTGGTCGGAGTATTGACTGACATAAATATCATATCGGCTTCTTTAATAGCCTCATACATTTCAGTTGAGAAAAACAGGTTTTTCCCCCTGGTTTTAGCTACAATTTCTTTGAGCCCCGGCTCGTAAACCGGTATTTTATCGAGATCATCGCTATTCCACTGGTTTATTTTTTCAGTGTTTATATCTACTACAGTAACTTTTATATCCGGACATTTTTCAGCTATAACAGTCATTGTAGGACCACCCACGTAACCAGCCCCAATACAGCAAATCGATCTTATCTTATCTGGAAATATCATTTTGGTATAATTATTTAAAAAATTTAATTATCTCTTCTTTTATCCTTACTGATGCCATCCCATCTCCATAAATTCCGGATTGATAATTGCCCATCACTTTCCTCAACTCAGAATTTAAGTCATCCAGATTTTCAAAAACAAGTTTATTCCAATCATTCTGACTCAACATTATAAGGCCTGTGAAGTGTGACATAATAATAGGGTTTGATGAAAGAACTTTTCAGAAAGCCCTTTTCAATTGATATTTTTATCATATCATACATCACATCACCCACAGTAAAAATATTATCACGGATTCCTTCTTTATTTAGATTTATACGGGCAGTTTCAGAAGGTATAAAAAACATAGATGAGACATGGTCTGTTAAAACCCTGTTTATCTCTTCGGGCATTGCTTTATTGTAACTGCGCAATCCGGCTTCAATATGAAATACAGGAATATTTAGTTTTGAACCGGTGAGTGCCCCGGCAAGTGTAGAATTGGTATCTCCATAAACAAGAATTGCATCCGGATTCTCTTTTCAAATATGTCTTCTATCTCTATCATCATCATACCTGTCTGTTTCCCCATGAGAATAACCACCGGATTCAAGATTATAATCAGGAATTTTGATTTTCAGTTCATCAAAAAAATGCTGCTCATTTTATGATCATAATGCTGTCCTGTGTGAATAGTAATCAACTCAAACTCCTTACGAAGCTCAAGTTCAACAGGTGCATGCTTGATAAACTGGGGTCTCGCACCAATTACTGAAATGATCTTTTATTCTTCACTATTTTATAAAAGCACAAATTAATCAAAATATTGCTTTTGCATTATTAAAACGGAATAATGGTGAAATATTATATTTGGTTTATAAGGTTTATAAAGTTTATAAAGTGTATAAAGTTTATTCTGGTTTTTATTAAATGCTAAAATTTTCATTAAGATTACTGTAATGATACTAACAACGGTCGTGACTGTATATCGAGATTTACAGGATTATTAATGACTGCTTTATTATTAATAATGCAATTTGAGAAAATTCAATCAATATTTTTGCTAAGTTTGTTTTTTGATTTAAAAGCAAATAATGAGTTTAAAGAAATTTGCCAAAGACACGGCTATTTATGGAGTTGCAACTATTCTTCCGCGGATAATTTCAGTATTATTACTGGGGTTGTTCACATATGAAATGAGAAATTCACAGTTTTCAGATGCTACTGACTTCTGGATCTTTGCTTCTTTTTTCAATGTACTGCTGACTTATGGAATGGAGACATCATTCTTCAGGTATTTTACTAAATTAAATAAAGATAGTAAAATTATAAGTACTTCATTTACAGCTATATTAATATCCAGTATGTTGTTTTTGATAATTATGCTTGTTTTCAGAAACCCGATATCTGATTTTCTTGAAATCAAATCTCTATACTTTTCAATTTTGATTTTCGTGACTGTACTTGATACTATTGCGGTGATTCCTTTTTGCTTATCTGAGAGTCACAAACAGGCCTGTGAGGTTCGCTTTTATTAAAATTTTAAATATTTTCATTTATCTGCTTTGTATAATTTTCTTTTTTAAGGGGTTAAATTATTTTTTTACCTATGACCCCAATAGTCATTCATTGTGGAGTTCATTTTTAAATCCAGAAAACAAGGCAATTTATATATTTATTGCTACTCTTCTGGCAAGTCTGATCACAATCATGTTTTTTATTCCATTGTTTTCAAAGATTAAACTGGCGATTGATAAAAGCTTCTTTTTGACATGCTGAAATACGGATATCCTATCATGATATGAGGGATAGCTTATGTGATAAATGAAAACCTTGATAAATTCCTGCTTAAAAGGATGTTGTCGGAGAAATTATGGGATCGTATGCTGCAACATATAAGATCGGAACCTTCATGGCTTTATATATCACTGCATTCCGTCTGGGTGCTGAACCTTTTTCAGTCAAAGTGCACAAAAAAGATGCAAGAGAAAAATATGCCATCGAATTTTTATTTATGGTTTACAATTATGAGCTCAGTTTTCTTTGTTGAGGTAATGGCATATATGGATATAATATCAGGTATATTTATCAGACGTGAAGAGTATTTTACAACCATTGCAATAGTTCCGGTTATTCTTGCTGCTGATCTTATGTGAATTTATCATAATCTTTCAGTTTGGTACAAAGTCACTGACAGAACAAAATTCGGAATGTATATTTCTATTTTTGGTGCTGTAACCACAATTGTTCTTAATCTGGTTTTCATACCGACTATTGGATTTATATGGCTGCTGCGTGGGCAACATTTGCTGCTTATGGCAGTATGCTGTTATTTCTTATCTATATGGGATGAAGTATTACCCGGTACCTTATAAGACTGGAAGAATTGTGTTTTATGTCGTCAACTCAACTGCTACTGCATTCCGGGATTTTTACTTTTTTTATGATAATTTTCTGATGAAGAATGCAATTCTTTTTAGCCTGCATGATTATGGTTTATATGAAAGAAAAAACCTGAATAATATTCTGCAAGAAACAGGTATTAATTTCAATAAAATCAAAGGCATTCTGGTAGATATGAAAGTCTTAAAACACACAAATAAATTTTCAATGACTTTATTTTCCTGAACTGCAGCATCTCTCTTAAAGTACACCGGTATTGTAGAAGAGACGTTAACAAGGATTTCCTTACATTTTTTCCCCGGGATCCATCTTATATTTCTCTTATTCCTTGTTGTCAATCGCATTTTTACCTGGTCACCAAATCCTCTTTTATATCCTTAATAATTTCGCAATTTGAAGACATAACCATCTTTACCGAACAATGAATTTACTATTACTTTTCCGTTAATATCCCTCAATTTGGCTTCCTCCGATAAAACAAGTTTTGATTGAATATAATCCTATTAATCTAAGTGTTGCACAATTTTCTCTTTTTATCTCAGAGCTTATAGGTTCGCGTCAGGAAATCTCGGCATTTCTTCAACTTCTTCCAGTACTTCTTCTTTTGAGATGTCTAAATTGGCAGGATTTTTAGCCTGATCTGAGCTTTCAGTCTTTCTGTCATTTTACCCAAATTCGACAGGGACATTCAATGAGACATTCACATTTTTTCCTCCCTGTTTTCCAGGTATCCATTTAACCGGCATACTATTCATGGTTTCCACTACCCTGACTACTTCCTGTTACAACCAAAACCGATATCTTCGATCAAAACCGGACTTACTATATTTCCATCTTTATTGATAACAAACCTCTATAAATCACTTTTCCTTCTATCAGATTATTTTTTGCATCCTCAGGATACTTAAGTCTTTTTCATTAATATATTGCATCATTTTTTTGTAAGCACAAAATAAGCCTTATCAATTTTAGAATCAGTATCTTCGCAACCAAGAAACGGGGCATTTCCTGGCATATCTGTAAAGCATCCTCTTTAATTGAATCAGGCACCTCTATCTTCCCTGATTATTCTGGCACTGAATGTCGACAGGAATTAAGAAGTTTAATAGTGTGAAAATAAAATTAAAATAAATAAAAGTGCAGAATAACTTCATATTCGAATTTTAATTAAAATAATAATAAAGTATCTAACGAATTTTAAATAAAATATTTAATAAATTAGTCCAATATGGCCGATCATTCAAAATAATGGCTGATATCAATGGTGTTATTAATATCAACGGCTACTAAATTTTTTACTGCCTTTCCTGTTTCAATGCAACGTGATGCTTTGGATTTAAAATCTATGGTTAAGAATCAAAGCTGACAAATCAAAAAAACCTTCAGATCAGTAGTACTAATATTTTTAAGTTGTTGTTCTTTCTCTGCTCATAGAGGCATACAGCCAAAAACTGCACGGAAGTTGAATAATAAGCCAACTAAAAAAATACCCGTTTGAATACCAAATTAGAACTATCCTAAGTTAAAATATAATTAATCACATTCTTTAAGCCCAAATATACCTTTCGGAACCTCTCTACATACTGAATAGGTTATAGTAGCATTCAAAACAATAGTAAATTTGGCATTGAGTTGAGCATCAACGTTTTTGGGATTGAAAAGATCAGATAAATCTGTCTTGTAAGATCTCCCGTTAATTTTAAATAACATCCAAGTTTGTGTTTTTTCAGCTAATGGATCAACCGCCTTTTGAATAAATTTCTTAATCTTATCTATAGCTGCCCCATTTAAAAGTTGATTGATAGTTTTATTATTCACTATTGTTGGAACAGTTTCTGTAAAAGTTTCCAAAAGATTTTGATCAAAGAGAACTCCATCTGTTGACTCAATTTTTAAAGAACCATTGACATCAAGCAATTCTGCAGTGGTTTCTGGTTGCTTTTCAATTTTAGCCTGAACAGAATTGATTGTTACTTTTT
>JADJGA010000012.1:0-342500 GCA_016708265.1 Saprospiraceae bacterium
CTAAAATTTTAAGCCATATCATCATTTTCCATGCATAAATATCTAATTAAAATGCTGCGCAAGCATTATTAACTAATAAGTGCCCTTTTCATACTTACTGGCTGGTATGTTATGCATTATTAAGCAATTCAATAGTTGAACCTAAGATATTAAAACTAATATTCAGTCAAGCCACATTTACTGTCCATTGGAGTAGGAGTTTGAATGTAAAATTATAAAAGAATATTTTTAAATTTCAAAGAAAGAAAAATGCAATAAATTTTATATTTTCTTAAAAACCCAGCAATTATTGAGTTTCCCTGCTGATCTTTCTCCAGTTTCAATATTCCACACCCCATCCATACCTTTTATCCTTTTCCAAACAAGTATAATTACCGTCAAGATGTAGGAGTGGAGTTAGGAGTAATAAACCATTGAGAGAAATTCAGTGCTCTCCCTGCAAGCCATTCCAAGCCATCCACTTCCATCCATTATGCTAGAACTGTTTTCTGTTCTTATTTATTAAAAGAATCAGAATTTTATATCCATTCCAGGGCACCTTGTCTGGATCCATTGATTGGAAGACAGCCAGTGGAAAGGTTTGTTTATGAGCCAAGTTCCACAAGCTTCCCTGAGAACTTTGGCTATTGGGATTTCTTTTTATACAGCACCAGGTTCAAAATCCTATTTGTTGTTTTACTTGAAACATTATATCCTTTAGTTCATCAAATTTGCTCCAATCGACAGGGTTATTGAAGGCTGCAACTTTACTTTTATCGGTTTCCCTTTAAAACGACTTCAGGTTTATCAATACCAGCGTTTGGCACTTGAGTGTCACGCATGAGTTTTAGCTTAGTACTGCATTTCCCTGAATTACCAACTTCCATCAATTCTTCCCGAAAATCGGTTGGTAAGATTCAATACTGCATCGTGCTGCAGAAATCAATCCCCGGATCGCTGAGACGGAAGTGCCTCGTTCAACATAGAGCATAAAGTTTCTTGTAATAATTTTGGCACCTGCAAGCATTTAAGCGATCGGGTCAGATTTCATTCTTCATAAAGATTCCAGTGCAGCAGTTCTGGTGTCAAATTCTCAGATTTAAAACCGAGTTCGTACAGTGTCGCATATGAATTGATATCTTCCCCGATAGCCCTGATAAATTCAGCTTTTATATAGGGATCGTTAACTTCCGAACTGCAATTTAAGTTCTTCAATTATTTTCGCTTTTGTTCCACCATAATAAACAGGAATATGTTTCAAGTTGCAGCATATAATCGTTTTTGCCTGCCACGATGCTTGCTTGCATCTGCCCCAGATTTTTATATTCTATATAGGTTTTGGCAATCCATTGGTACAAATAGTGTTGCACATGCTTTTCTCGAATTTTTTTACTTCCAAGGCTTTTTACAATAACATCGATACATCAGGATAATTCAAGTTTTTGAGTGCCTTGAAACTTACTTTTCCTTAATCCAATATCAAGGCTGTCTGACAGCATATCCCTGAACAACAGCATAACCCGGGATCAAATAGTTTTTCCAAGGGCAATGGCTACATTTTTCTTATTATATTATTTTCATTATTTCTTAAAACTTTAATCAGGTCAAATTATACTGGATCAATTCCTCCTGAGGACATGGCATCAGTAATTCGTTTATAAAATACCAGGCTTTCAGAGGATATGAATCAGAAGTGAGATTTCCATAACCCCTCACAGTACTCCTCAGGTACAGATCTTTTTTTGGATACATGAACCTGTAAAAGTGCTTTCATCTGTCCCATTATGAGAAGGGTCGGAAGGTCTGTAAGTTGTGATTGTTGCAATTGACTTGAGATATTTATTATTGCCAACTCTGCCTATTGCGCGAGAATATTTTCATTGAACTTGCTATTGGGATTGATGGTATCATATTTTCCAAAAACCATCATAAGGCTATCCTGAATTCCACTGTTTCCTATCAATCCCATGAACCAAGCGGCAGTTTCCCTTACAAGCGGGATCTTCATCCTTAAGTTTGGTACGACCATATCTACCAGTCCCGAATCCTGAATTGAGACAATAGAATTAAGGGCGCATACCGGTACAAAGCATTTTCATGATTCAGGTACTTTATAATGCTGTCCGTTTCCCGCTTATCCTGAAAATTCATAATCATTCTGAATGTTTCATCTGAGAAATCTATTTTGCTGACATCCAATGGTTTTTCTCCGAGGCGCACAGGAAAATATAAATAAAATGAATACAAAAGGAATAGACCGGCAAAAAGTTTATGATTCATATTTTTTGTTTTGCGAAATTAATCAAATCTTGTCTGTTAAAAAAATTGCATTGAAACTTATCAGCATTATTCAAATTAGTGAAAAAAACCATCCTTTTTCCTTGTTTTATTATCTGAATTATTTAAAACTATTACTTTTGGCTTTTATTTTTATTTAGTTTTTTTCATTCATTTAGCACATTTTTGTTTTATAATTCGTTATTACTCTGATTATAAAAAAATAAGTTAGAAGACAAACAACAATTGGAAAATTGGTTATTAAGATAAATTTTTAAATATTTTCAAAATGAATAAAAGTATACTTTTCATTTTTCTTTTTTCAATAAATATAACAGCACAGAATTTCTGAAACAGGTTGATGATCGTTCAGTTATTTCCATCAGGAAGTTGACAGGGGTATAATACCGGAAAAGTATTCAACTTTAATCTCGAAATTGATGCCCTCAGGCAATATCCTCAGCAATGCACCAATGCAGTTCAACAATAAAAATAAGAGTCTGTTATTGTATATTCCTATGCCTGATGGAAATGTAATGCCTTTTGATGTATTCATTTCCCAGGTCATGGAGTCAGAACTTGCTGCAAAATATCCTGAAATAACTTCCTATAAGGGTATCAGCAGGACTGATGACAATGTGAATATCAGGTTCAACATAGGACCAAGAGGTTTTTGGGGTTCAATTTACTGGAAAGGCAATAATATTTATATAGATCCTTATGGAGCTGGAATTACGGATTATTATATTTCATATTTCACCCGTGATTACAAGGTTGATATAAGCCAGTACAACCTCACTTGCGGAGTTGATGACAAAATCATCCTTGACGATAACAATATCCCAATAGAAAGAAAAACAATGATAGAGAAAAATCATCAGCAGGGATTCAAAAGATTGTGAACCTGTGAAACAATACAATTACAGTATTGCAATAGCCTGCACCGGTGAATGGGGCAAAAAACATGGAAATACTATTCCGAAAGCTCTTGCCGATATAGTGACATCAGTCAACAGGATAAACCAGATTTACGAAAATGAATTTGCCATACATTTCAATCTTGTTAATCAGAATGACAAGCTTATATGGCTTGACCCCCTGACCGATCCTTTTGAAAAATCGAATACAGGAAAAGGTCTTTTGGAAGTCATCGGGGAAGTCATAAACAGTAAGATAGGTTATAACTCCTATGATATCGGGCACGTGTTTACCAATGACTGTACTGATGTGAGGAGTCGCTATGCTAAGCGGTGTTTGCATGAACTCAAAGGAAGTGGTGTAAGCTGTCATTATTTTGACGATCTCAACTACATTGTAACAAATGTCACCTGTCATGAAATCGGACACCAGTTCAGTGGAGTGCATACTTTCAATAATTGTAACGGAAATGAATCAAGTGCAGGATTTGAACCGGTGTGAGGCACATCAATCATGGCTTATTGCGGGCTTTGTGGAGGTAATAATGTACAATATCCCATGCACCGAAAATTTCCATTCTTATTCAATTGAGCAGGTAATGAATTTCACCAGGATAGGAGGTGCAAAGGATGTGCTGAAAAATCGCTACTGAAAACACTTCACCTGTAGTCAGTCTCAATTACATAAATGGTTTTATATTCCTAAAAGTACGTATTTCGTACTGGAAGGAAATGCCTTTGATTGTGAAGGTGATGAAATGACATACTCCTGGAGAAGAACTTGATACCGGACTAAGAACTCCAATCGGTAGTCCTGTAGATGACTCTCCGATTTTTGCTGCTACCGATCCTCAAACAGTCCGGTAAGATATTTCCTAATCTTAAAACAATTATCTACAACAATTTCAACAATTCTGAAATTCTGCCATCCTATTCGAGAAACCTCAATTTCAGATTCATAGCGCGGGACAATAACCCTGGATCCGGTGGAACCAACTGGGCAGATATGAACTTCAAAGTTGACGGTGAAGCAGGACCTTTTAAAATAACTTTCCCGAAGACCGCTGAAGTATTTGAAAGTGGGCAAGGGGTTGAAGTGAAATGGAATGTTGCAAATACCAACAATCCAAAAGTAAATTGCAGAAATGTAGATATATTTATGTCATTGGATTTTGGATTTACCTATCATATTTATTAAAATTCAAAACACCAAATGATGGTAGTGAAATAGTTTACCTCCTGACACCCTGACCAGCCTGGCAAAATTTATGGTAAAAGCTAATGACAATATTTTCTTTGATGTTGATAAATATGGATTTTCAATAAAAAATCCTAACAATCCAGTTTTGTATTTGATATTGAAAATACTAACGGAACAATTTGTATGCCCCGTGATCTTGACCTGAATATCAGAACCCGGGCAATAAATAACTATTCTGATTCTCTTAGATTTGAAATATCTGGATTGCCCTTAGGTACTGAATATGAATTTAAAAATGAAAAATCAAACCAGGTGCAAAACAAGCCTTAAAATTGATTTTTCAAAATCAAATGATGAAGGATATTTTCAGCCAATTATCTTAGCTATTTCAGATAGCGGAGATACATTAAAAGAGATTTTACCTGGCAGTTTTATTCAAATAATTATAGAAAACATGAAATATTAAGTCCTGTTGCAGGAAGTAGCAATGTTAAAATAAATCCTGCATTCAATGGCGAAGGTTGAAATCGGCTGAAAATGTGAATTTTTATCTGAGCAAAGACCCTTCATTCCCGTTAACTGAAAGCTATGTTAAAAACAGGACTGACTGATACACTTATAATTCCTGACCTGGTACTGGATTATTCTTCTTTTGTATTACTGGAAACTCGAATTCACAAATGAATGCGGAACTGTAGTTTCTGATACTATTTATACTTTTAGTACTTCTACATATAAATGTAAAGATTATGTTTCAATTGATGTTCCTGTCAATCGAATGACAACCAACCCTGTTTATCTGAATTGAATATTGAAGATGAGCTGCTCGTTTCTGATGTAAATATTACTATGAAAGGAAATCATACTGCATTCAAGGAAATCAGAGCTTCACTGACAGCACCTGATACTACAAAACTGCTCCTGTTCAATCATAAATCATTCAATTACCAGGGTAGTTTTAATTTGACATTTGATGATGAAGCTAAATTTAAAATAAAAACACCTCCTTCGGGTATCTTTAAGCCAGATAAGCTTAAGTATATTTAACGGAAAGCAGGGCAAAGGAAAATGGATACTTGAAATCATCGATAATGGATCAGCAGTCAGGTTTACTGAACTTTTTCAATCTTGAATTGTGTGCTGAATTCTATCCAAAATTTCCTTACATTGTCAATAACAATATTTTGAAAATACCTCTGAAGGCATACTGGCCCATTCCGGCAACAGACCTTAAGGTAGCAGATGAAAACAATTCAGACGAAGACCCTTATATACACTGTTATAAAAAGTCCCTCAATACTGCGAATTGTATCATGAAAATATAATGCTCAAAGTTGGTGATAAATTCAGCCAGAGTGATATAAACAGTGGTAACATAACAATAAAATACAATGGAAATGACAATAATATCTTTGACAGATTTTATTTTACAGTTACCGATGGTGATGGAGGCTGGATTGGAATAACATCGTTCAGCTTCATCACTGATGAGACTATCAATAAAACAGAAGATCTGTTTGATTACCAGGTTTCTGTATATCCAAATCCGGCAAACAATATATTAAATGTACATATAGAAAATGCAGGTGTTTTTATGGCAGAAATTATTGATTTAAAGGGACAGAAATATATATCAAAAAAAGTATCAGGTTTCATGCCCGATGTAATTGATATTTCAAGACTGAATAATGGTATTTATATTCTGAGAATAACAAATGAAAGGTACAATTATATATCGAAGATCATAAGCAAAATAAGAAAAAGGGAGTTCAGGCTCCTTTTCTTTTTAACTATTCTGCCTTTCCAGTTATATTTTTTTGAAAACAGGCTTAGCAGCCCAACCGGAACTATATAAAAAGGATATAGCAATAAGGATGCAGTCAAAACAGGATAGTCAATTTTCTGCCTTAGATCCTGAGCTACAGATCTTATAAAAAATATATCAACCAAAATTTTTATTGCAATCAATGATATTGCAATGACTGAAAAAATACTTATATATGCCAAAACCAAACAATATTAATAATTGAAAGCAAATTTGTCAAAAAAATAAAAATCAGGATTGATTTAAGCTTTTATCTTTATATCCACGACTTAGTCCCCATCTTAACCGTTGATTTAAAAAGACCGAAAGTATTTTCAGGATAAGTCAATTGCTGCATCTGTTGATTTTATAAACCTGACTGAATCAGGGAATTTTGCTGCTGTATTCTGTACAAAGAACATATCATCTCCTGATGCATATTCTGACCTCAGTGACCCGGAATCATAAATTTCTTTCAAAAACTCATATTTGCACCATTTGCCATAAAATACTTTTCTCGGAAATACCCCGTTAGTGAAGCCCATGGTAGCGAGAAGATCATAATACTGGAAACTGCCCGATGAAGCTATGATTGCCATGAAATACAACCACCGGTACATAGTTTGACCTTATTATCATTTTCGTAAATGTCAGCATGACTTTTTATCCATTTTTTGCCTGCTATCGTATCAGCATCAGTCAAAAGTATGATATTTCCTCTCGCCTTTGATATGCCTGCAGAAATAGCCATTTTCTTGAAACTGTTCAATTTTTCTTCACTTAAATAATTTTTCAATTCAAGAAAACTGAAGTTTTCAGCCTTTATAGTTTCGAGTTCGATGAGTGAATTGTCATCGGAATGGTCGTCAATGTAAATCACTTCGAACAGTGAGGGTGGATAATCATTTGCCAGGATAGAATTTATACATTTTTTTAAATTCGACCCCTCATTTCTTCCCGCAATAATCACTGATATAAAAATTTCATCCCTGAATTGCGCTTGCCTGGAATTGAATGACTTTTTATTCCATACCGCTCTCAGCTTAAGTATAAAAAGTAATAAAATACAAAGAAAAACAGTGATATGATGGGTAGTGCCCAGTTAATAATTATTGTCATCTGATCATTCAAAAAGGTCTTCATAGCTTTTAACCTTGATCTCAGGTTTTTCTTTCAGTTCAAATTCCTCCTTTTTGGCTTCAAGTTCAATATATTTTGCGTATTTGCTTTTATTTCTTATTTTGCTTCTGAAATTCATAAAAGAATTGAAAAACATGGCTGCTGCTACAAATGGCAAACCTATGACTGTAAAAATCACTGCTAAAACACCAAGAGTAGTCTTATGCTTGAGTAAATTGTACAAAAGAATTCCAAACTTTGCTATAACCCTATAGTCAAGAATGAGTGATAGCAATATGAAAACAGGGGCCAGAATGAAAAAAAGTTTATACAAACTTTGAATAATGATAAAGAGGACAACGATGATCCCAAAAATCACAATTAATCCAAGCCAGCTGTTAATATTATTATTTTTGAAATTCAATTCTTTCATATGCAATATAAATTTTCAAACAAATATAAAAAAATAACGACCAAATTTTCATTTAAGTTCTACAAAACTAAAAAAATATTAGATTAATAATTCATATTAATCCTGAAGAATGTAGATTTGAGCAATTCCCACTTTTTTATTAGCTAAAACGAACTCGTTTAAAACTATAGTGTTTCGATCAAATTTCTTTACAATTTCTTAACATTGGACTATAATCTTAACTATTTCTTAATTTTCAATTCCCATTTAGTTAACACTTTCCCAATACCTTTGCGCCATAATTTTAAACCAAATTTTTTTAACAAAATCAATAATCATGAAAAGTTTTAAATTTCTTACTTTACTTTTAGCTGTTTCGGCATCTATATTTTTTTATTCATGTGAAGAAAAAGATCCGGTAGAAGAGCCTGATACGACTTCTACTTTATATGAAGAATCTACAAAAAGTTATACTTGTTCTGGTGAAACCAAGGATTACACTATTATAACTGTAACTGACAGAGGATTAGGTACAGGTAATGTAACCTGGTCAAAGAATAAAACTTATATTCTGAATGGCAAAGTTTTTGTAAATAGCGGACAAACCTTAACTATCGAAGCTGGTACGATCGTAAAAGGAGCAGCAGGCACCGGAGAAAAAGCCGCAGCACTTATAGTAGCCAGAGGAGGTAAAATAATCGCTAATGGAACTGCAACCGATCCTATTATTTTCACATCGGAAGTTGACGATATAGCAAGGGATAAAACCGGAACCCTGACTTGCAAGGGTGGTAATCTTGCAACAAATTTCAGAGGATTATGGGGAGGACTTATATTACTTGGCAAATCAACGATCAACTCCTCTGAGAAGGAACTTGCAATAGAAGGTATACCAACAACCGAAACCAGAGGATTATATGGTGGTACTGATGTAGCTGATAATTCAGGTTCACTAAAATATGTCTCAATCAGATTTGGAGGAGCTGTTATTGGTGCAAATAATGAAATCAACGGTTTGACTATGGGAGCAGTAGGAAACGGAACTACAATAGAATATATAGAAGTAATTGCAAACAAAGATGATGGTGTTGAATTCTTCGGAGGTACTGTTAATACAAAATATGTTGTGATTGCTAACTGCGGAGATGATTCATTTGACTGTGATGAGGGATACAATGGAAAAAATCAGTTCTGGTTAACTTTCCAGGATGAAGAAGGTGATAACGGTGGAGAACATGATGGAGGACCGGCAGACTGTCTCTTATGCCAGCCATATTCAAACTTCCAGGTATACAACGCTTTTTATAAATTATGCTAATGGATTTGAAATAAATGGAGCTGAAAGTTTAGCTCAATACAATAACGGACTTTTAAAATTCAACAACAATGTTTTATTTAATGTAACCAAACCCTGGGATGCAAACTCGGCAACAGTTTCAGATAAACTTCTCGCTGCCGGTAATACAGTGAATGTTGACCCACTGATGTCGGCAAAATTTGTTCCTGCTGCAAATTTAGGTTCTGTTTATGCTTATAACGACAGCTTTTTTAAGACAGTGACGTATAAAGGAGCTTTTGATCCTGCTGCTTCAACAAGATGGATCGATGGATGGACATTAACTTCAACAGTCAAATAAAATTGACTACGTTTCGTGTTTTTTAATTGGTTTTAAAAAACGGCAATTTCAACTTTCAAAAGTTTGTTTGCCGTTTTTTTCAATTTAATATAAATTCAAATCATTAAATAATTAATTAATAACATTCTAAAAAAAATAACTAAACTCAAAATTAAATCTTTTTATATGAAATTGAAAATCTTTATTTTATTAAGTTTTATTCTATTTTCAAAAATTTTATATGCTAACGGGCAGGATGGAGCAATCAGAGGAATAGTGATTGACATCGAAGGTCAGCCTATTATAGGCGCTTACATTAAACTTTCCGATATTGATGGCAAAATTACAACTTCGGACATTGATGGCAATTTTTCTTTGGATGGGCTGCCTGAAGGAACATATAAAATTACTGTTTCTTACATTTCAATGCAAAGTAAGACTGTTGAAAATATACTGGTAAAAAATGGACCTATAGATTTAGGTACAATTAAACTTATGGATGAATCCATACAATTGAAAGATGTTGTTGTAACAGCACAGGCTTTGAAAAATACTGAGAATGCAGTTCAGACTATTCAACGTAAAAGTCTAAGCACAATAGATGGAATTTCGAATCAGGTGTTCTCACTCTCAGGCGATAGTGATGCTGCTTCGGCAATTAAAAGAATCACCGGAGTTTCAATTCAGGAAGGCAAATATGTATTTGTCAGAGGACTGGGAGGAAGATATAGTATGACAGTTTTGAACGGTCTTTCCATTCCGGGTCTTGATCCTGATAAGAATTCGGTAGAACTCGACATTTTTCCTACAAACATTATCGATAATATTATAGTTTATAAATCATTTACACCTGACTTGCCCGGTTCATTTACCGGTGGATTGATCGATATTCAAACCAAGGATTTTCCAACCAGTCTTAAAACAAATCTTTCTATAGGTTTGGGATATAACCCACAATCAAATTTGATTAATGGATTTTATGATCATACAGCAAGTTCAACAGATTTCCTGGGTTTTGATGATGGTTACAGAAATATTCCTGAACTGATAAAAGAATCAGATGGTAAACTTGAGGCAGCTTTTGTAGCAACACAACCTGATGAAGCTAACAAGCTCGTAAAAAGCTTTAACAAAGATGTAACTATTTATGAGACAACAAAACCTTTAAATTATAATCTTAATTTTTCTTTGGGAAACCAGATAAATGTTTTTAACAAACCTTTAGGTTTTATTGCAGGTATATCATATAAAAGAAATTATTCATTTTATGACAACGGCATAACAGGAAGATATTTATTCATTTCTGAAAATTCAGATACACTCGGTGTTCAGCGTGAATATGACGAAAAAAGAGGACATGATGATATCCTGGCAGGTGCGATTTTCAGTTCATCTCTTAAACTAAACAATTCAAATAAAATCGGATTTACTTATCTGTTGAATATATCAGGAAGAAGGGTTACAAGAACTCAATCAGGTTTCAGAGTCGATGAAAATATTGGTTATAGCGAAAAATTATTATCATATCAGGAGCGACGATTCAATACTTTTCAGTTAAGTGGAAACCATAATTTCGGCAAAAATCAACAACATAAAGTTGATTGGGCTGGAAGTTACAGCCTGACATATATGGCACAACCCGATCTAAAATTCCTAAATAATGCTTATGTAGAAACTGCAGAAGGTACTAATTATTCAATTCAACCATCAATTGGATTGATACCAACCAGATACTGGAGAAATATGAATGAAAACACTTCTTCCAATACAATGGATTATACTTTGAATTTTAAAAACTGGAACGGAAAAAAATCCAGTTTCAAAACCGGGCTGGCATTGGATTGGAAACACAGGAATTTTGATGAATACATTTATCAGTTCGAATCCCTCAGCAACTCATTTAATGGAAGTTTCAGCAGTTATTTTTCTGATGAAAATATGATATCTTCTTCTAATCCTAAAGGAGTTTTCGTTACTGACGGATCAAACCCCAAGAATAATTACACGGCATCTTCTTTGGTTTTGGGTTCATATATAATGACTGAATTACCAATAACCGCACAGCTCAAGTCAGTAGCAGGCGCAAGAATGGAAATATCTAAAATGAATTTTTCTAACGTGTCATTCGATAATGTACTTCTGATGAACGATATCGATATCTTACCCGTATTTGGAATGATATATGAAATGATTCCTGATAAAATGAATTTAAGATTGAATTACAACAGAACACTTGCAAGACCTTCTTTCAGGGAAATAGCTGATGTAGCATTTTATGAATTTATGAACAACAGTTTCCTTCTGGGAAATCCGGATTTGAAAAGAACGACAGTGGACAATTTTGACTTCAGATGGGAGATGTTTCAAACCCATGGTGAAAAAGTCACAGTATCGGCGTTTTATAAAGATTTCAAAAACCCAATAGAGCTTACAAATAACCCTGAAGCAAAAAATGGTGAATGGGTCTATAAAAACGTAAAACATGCAACTGTTATCGGGTTCGAACTGGATTTTATAAAAAAACTGGATTTTATTTCACCACTAAAAGGTTTCTCGATTGGTGGGAATATTTCACTGGCTAAAAGCAAAGCATCAATTGATCCAAATGAATTAGCCAATATAAAATATCATGATCCGGATGCACTCGATACCAGACAGCTATATGGGCAATCACCTTACCTGATAAATGCTTTTTTTTCTTATGAAAATAAATATGGGACATCGGCCAGGTTGAATTATAATGTGCAGGGAGAGAGATTATATCTTGTGGAAGTAGGAGCTAAGCCAGATGTTTTCGAACAACCATTCAACTTGATTAATTTGAAAATTTCACAAAAACTATCCAGGCATATCAATATAAGTATAGGCGTAAACAATGCAACTGATGATAAAGTAAACAGAACAATAAAGCATAAGGGAAATGAATATGTTTTCAATTCATATAAGGAAGGCAGGACATATACATTCGCAGTCAACTATGATTTTGTAAAGTAAGTTGCTTTAAGATTTTTCAATTTCATATATTTTTTATCACCGGGGGAATATTCTCCCGGTGATTCTTTTTATTCTGAAATGATTTCCCTGAACAGATCCATGATCCTGCCGTCCGGTTCGATATTTTTTCTGTATCTGAAATACTCCCTGAATAAACTGGCAATATCCTGATTCAGGTCACTATCAATCTCAGGACCGGAACCATCAATGCCAATAGTCAATTCCGGTTGAAGTGAAATAATTCCGGGATGTATTGCATTCATTCTTTTCCTGTCTTCAGAGCTTATAAAAGTATCGGTTTTAACCGTGATATCAACCAGTTTGTCCGTATTTTCTGCAAGCCATAAAAGAGTTTCGTCAATATTTTCAAATTTTTTCTTCACCAATTTTTTACCGCATTTAAGTGCAATTTTTTTTACATCTGTACATGCATTATCAGAATATCCGGATATGAGTACAAATTTTTCCTGTTCAGCTTCGGCAAAGGAGTATGATAATGGGCTACCACTGTAATAAATATTCCTCTCTGCGGTACCGCTATTCTGTTGTCTGTGAAGATGTCCTAAAGCGGTATAATTGATTTGTTCCGGGATACAGTTAATGTCTATGGCCTGGGTGCCACCCACGAAAACAATGGGTTTTTCTTCGTCTGTTGATTCTAATGTTTTATAGCCTTTTGCTATAAAAAAATGATGGCTGACAAGAATGTTGATACCATTATTATCACAGTACTTATCAGCAAGGTATTTCCATTTTTGCTCAAGCAACCAGCTGAATTCACTTTCGTGATCTTCTGTTTCCAAAGCCTTTTTTAGCCTGTATTCATTGGCATACGGAGCAAAAATAATTCTTAACTTTTCAGTGAAGGATGGAATTGAAAATTCAGCATATCCCGGTTCCGAATTCAAAACTTCAATACCGCTGTCGAGTTTAATTCTTCTGAGTTCAGTATCCGGATACCCAATGAAAAATATGCCATTTTGAACAGCCAGTGTCTCAGGAGCTTCAATTCTGTCAGGAGAATCATGGTTTCCCGCTATTACCAGAACCAGTCTTGTAGCATTATTTGCAAGATTATGAACAGTCCTGTAAAACAATTCAATAGCTTCGGTAGGTGGATTGTATGTAGCAAAAATATCACCTACTATCAGAACTGCATCAACTTTTTCATTTTCTGCTATTGTGCATATTTCATACAATAAATCGTTTTGTTCCTGAAGAAGATAAAAAACATCAAGTTTTTTGCCAAGATGCCAGTCGGCTGTGTGCAGAATTTTCATAAATTTGTTTTTTGCAATTCAAATTTAATCAAAAAAATTGCAACTGAAAAAAAACTGTAAAATATAGTAAAATAATTTTGATTGAGACTTGGTAATTCTTTTGGGTATTTAGAGGCTTACCAAGTCTTTCCGATAGTTTAATATTCCAGTACCATCTGTGTCTGGGATGATCTTTCAGATATAACCGGTGACTTCTTAAAATCAACTTTCAGCAAATGATCAGCTATTTCTTCGGTATGATCCGGGAAATCGAACTTGACACACTCATCCGATACTAACCAGCTATTAATTGTCTGCAAATATCTGGAACTCAATTTTGGAATTGAAGATATTCCTATCAGATTCAAAACATGCACATTGCACAGTTGCTCATATTGACCCATTTGAGGGATAACCAACAATTTTTTTCCTAAAAATAAAGCTTCAGAAGTTGTTTCAAATCCTGCATTGCACAAGATCCCTTTGCTGCTTGCCATGCTGGATGTAAACTTTTGCTGATGAATTGGAAAAAAATTAATATTTTTTGTTTTATACTCAAATCCAGCATTTTTAGAAAAAACATGCCAGTTGATATCTTTGAATTTTGATAAAAATGCTGTTATTTTTTCATCACTGTAAGAAGGCAAATATACCGTGTAATGGCCATAATCAGTAATGCTGTATTCTCTGATTGCTTTACGGATTAATGGAGTGTAGATATAATTTGTAAACCTGAAATAATTGTATCCAAATTTGATATTGGCCGGTACATAATATTTCAAAATCATGGTTGCCAACAGATCATTAGTTTTTGGTCTGGGCACATTCTGATCAAAAATTGTTGCCTGATTACTCATACCAATACATGGAATCTCCTTTAACTTAGCTGCCCATGCTGAAATTGGTTCAAAATCAGAGATCACTAAATCATATTCTTCTACAGGCAACCTGACAATATCTTTAACAAATTTGAAAATATTCATTTTTGTAATCGATTTGAAAATATCGATGCCTCCATTTTTTCCAAAAAAATAGGTTAATCCCTTGAATCTGTATTTTACTTCGAAAGGTAAATTTATATCACCTTGTTCTCCGCTAATTAAAACATCAACATGAGCCCTTTCCTTTAATTCCGGCACAAGACTTAATGCCCTGTTTAAATGTCCATTACCTGTTGACTGGATAGCATACAATACTCTTTTCATAATTTAGACTTTTTTTTCTGCAGGAGCTTTTAATTTATTCATGCAAAAGTATATTTCTAATATAAAGTTATAATTAGTTTAATATTAATTATTTGTGAAGTTTTAATTAAGTGGCCATATGACTTACTAAGTCTTTGAGTTTAGGTAAGTCTATCAGGCCTTATGACTTACCAAGTCAATTAGGTATTTGCAGAAATTATGTATATTTGCCTTAGTAATTTAGCTCTTAATGAGGATAATAGGTTTTTAAAAAGGTATTTCATTTTAAATGGATTTATAAATGGAAAAACATAATAAAATATTTGATGATAGGACTCTTCCATTGGAACCTGGTCAATATTATCATATTTTTAATAAAGGAAATAATAAGGATAAGCTTTTTACAAAGGATGAAAATTACAGATATTTTTTGAAATTATTTTCAAAATATTTATCTGACTTTGTTGATACCTTTGCATACTGCCTTTTACCAAATCATTTTCATTTTCTAATAAAAATTAAAGAAATGGAAGACTTGCAAAATTCAGTTAACTCTGCAAGTCATATTCCCGAGAATCATGAGGAAAGTAATGATGGAATAAATAAAGTCATCATCGACAAATTCAGATTGTTTTTTATGAGTTATGCCAAAGCTTTCAATAAGCAGGAGAACATGCAAGGTAGTCTGGTTAAAAGTTTTTTCGCAGGAAGAGAATTGACAATCAAAACTATTTGCTTAATGTTATAGCTTATATTCATATCAATCCTGTTCATCATGGGATGACTACAGACTTTGGAAATTATCCGCATAGTTACTTTAAAATGATTTTCTCAGATAAAAAGACATTGCTGAAGAGAGATGAAGTTTTAGATTGGTTCGGCGGGAAAAATGAATTTGAAAATTCACATCAAGCTCTTAAAAATCATGTGCTGGATAAGGAAATATGGAGATCGTTTGAAGAGTGAGGTTTAAGTCAGAAGTCTGTTTGGCCTTTGAGACTTAGCAAGTCTGTTTGGTACTCAGCAAGTCTTTTAAATTTTAGCAACAAAGTATAGCATAATACCCAAATTTTTTTTACTTTCGTTTCCTTAAAATTATTTGGATGCCATTTAAGATTATAACAAAGGATGCTCACTCGGGTGCAAGAGCAGGAATTTTAAAAACTGATCATGGAGACATTCAGACACCGATCTTTATGCCTGTGGGCACGCTGGGAACAGTCAAAGCCACTCAACAAAGAGAACTTGAAAAAGACATAAAAGCTCAGATAATTCTTGGCAACACTTATCATTTGTATCTCAGGCCGGGAATGGATATCATGCAAAAAGCCGGTGGGCTGCATAAATTCATAAACTGGAACAGACCAATACTGACTGACAGCGGAGGATATCAGGTTTATTCCCTTAGCAAACAAAGAAAAATAACTGAGGAAGGTGTGATTTTTTCTTCTCATATAGATGGATCAAGACATTTTTTTACTCCTGAAAGCATTATGAATACAGAGCGTCAGATCGGTGCAGATATCATGATGGCTTTCGATGAATGTCCTCCCTATCCCTGTGATTACAAATATGCAAAGAATTCAATGGACCTGACTCACAGATGGCTTAAAAGGTGCATCGTGGAATTCGATTCTAGAGAGCCTTTATACGGGTACAGACAAATTCTTGCACCCATAGTACAAGGCAGTATTTATGAAGATCTTAGAAAAAGCTCTGCCGAATTTGTTTCAGAACAAAACCGTGAACTGAACGCAATAGGTGGTCTTTCTGTTGGAGAACCTCACGAGATGATGTATAAAATGACTGACCTGGTATGCAGTATACTGCCCATCGATAAACCCCGCTACCTTATGGGAGTAGGAACACCGGAAAATATACTCGAAAGCATAGCTCTCGGTATCGATATGTTTGATTGTGTTATGCCAACCAGAAATGCAAGACATGGTCTGCTTTACACAGAAAATGGAATTATAAATATAAAAAATGCTAAATGGAAGGACGATTTTAACCCTGTTGATGATAGCCTGGATTGTTACCTGAGCAACAATCACTCCAAAGCATATCTGAATCATTTGTTCAGATCAAAGGAGATATTGGGATTGCAGATTGCAAGTGTTCATAATCTGTCTTTTTATTTATTTTTAGTAAAAGAAGCACGAAAACATATTGTGGAAGGAGATTTCTCCGTTTGGAAAGAGGAAATGATCAAAAAAATAACATTAAGGATTTAAAATTATGCTTAAAACGTTAGACCTCTACATCATAAAAAAATACCTGGGAACATTTTTCTTTACAATGTTGCTTATCACTATGATAGCACTTGTTGTAGATTTTCCTGAAAGGATCGATAAATTTCTCAATGGCCCAATGACCCTCAAGGAAATACTAGTTGATTATTACCTGAATTTTATACCATGGATCAATGGTCTGTTATGGCCTTTGTTTGCTCTTATGGCAGTGATTTTTTTTACTTCCCGTATGGCTAAAGATACGGAATTTGTCGCTTTGCTGAGTGCAGGAACAAGTTATTACAGGATTCTGGTACCATATCTGATAGCCGGCTCAATAATTACTTTAATTCACATGTATTCCAACAATGTAATTATACCAATAAGCACCAAGATAAAAGGAGAATTCGAAAATAAATATCTCAGGGAATCACAAAAAAAGATTTTGTCTGACAATGTTTTTTTCTATCTAAATCCTAATACTGTTGCCTATTTCAGATATTACAGGAAAAGAGATACTTCTGCGCTTGATTTCCGGATGGAAGATTATGTTTCAAACAAACTCAGTCAGGTGTTGGTTGCAGACCAGATAAAACTGAAAAGGGAACCTAATACATGGACCATTAGTGATTACTACATCCGCAGGATAAATAATCACAGTGAAGAACTGATTGTGAAAAAAGGAGCTTCCCTTGATACAGTTCTGAATCTGTATCCCAATGATTTCATTCATTATGATAACCTTCCATTGCTTCTGACATCCAGGCAAATGCGTAATTATATAGAATACGAAAAACAGAAAGGCCTTAGTTCTGCCACAAAGCTGAATGTTGAACTGCAAAGAAGAAATGCAGATCCTGTGTCTATTATTTTCCTGACAATCCTGGGTTTTGCAATAGCTGCCCGCAAATCACGGGAAGGTTTAGGCTGGAATCTAGCTCTTGGAGTTGCAATCGGAGGATTATATATAGTAGCTTCAAAATTTTCAATTACCTATGCCAACAGCGTGGATATTGATCCTGTTCTTGCTGTATGGATGCCAAATATATTATTCGGAATTATTTCAGTTATCCTCCTTGTAAAAGGTCAAAAATAATCTTAAACTTTTTTCAGGTCAGGATTAACTGATTTACGATTTTGATTTTTTATAAAGTATATTTAAATCAAGCCACAAGTTCATTTCAACTAACAATAAATTCTTCAAATATAATAAACTGGGGTGTCAAAATTTTTAAATCTTATAATTGTTTTTTGCCTTTATTTGATGTTTATTCCTATTTTTGCACCTTTTATGAACTAAAACTATAAAAATGAAAAACAATTTACAAAAATTTATATTGACCGGATTGGTGTCAGTTTTAATGACAATATTCCCTGTTTTGCTGAATGCACAGAATTCAGGAGTACCGATGATAGGCCCTATAAGGCTTGAATTCATTTTATTCGCTCTGACATTGGTAGGAGTTGCGGTTTTTCACAGGCATACCATGTATGTTGCATTAGCAGGTCTTTTTGCAGTTATTGTTTTCAAACTTATTTTTGATCCCGGAATGCACTTCGGGGAGCATTTTCTCGGTGGTGGAGGTCATGAAGGTGAATGGAGGATCTTACTGAACCTGATGGGTCTCCTTTTTGGATTTGGAATTCTTGCCAAACATTTTGAAGAATCAAACATTCCTGATATTCTTCCCAAGTTTTTACCTGATGACTGGAAAGGAGGCCTGGTATTATTATTTTTAATAATGATACTTTCCTCATTTTTGGACAATATTGCTGCTGCTATGATAGGTGGTACAATTGCAATGGTTGTATACAAAGGTAAAGTTCATTTGGGTTTTTTGGCAGCTATTGTTGCCGCAAGTAATGCAGGAGGAGCAGGAAGTGTGGTAGGAGACACAACTACTACTTTAATGTGGATTGATGGTGTCAGCCCTCTGTGGGTATTTCCGGCTTTTATAGCTTCTTTAGCTGCATTTCTTGTTTTCGGCATTTTTGGAGCAATTCAGCAGGATAAGTATCAAAGAATCCTGAAAGATCCTGAAAAAAAAGCAACAGTAGATAAAGTAAAGATCTTTATAGTAGCATTAATTTTAGCCGGAGCAATATTGACAAATTATTTCCTCGATTTCCCGGCACTTGGTGTCTGGATCGCAATATTGATAGGAACCCTTTTCAGCAAAACTCCATGGTATGAAATGAAAAATTCATGGAAAGGTACTATATTTTTAATGGCATTGGTCACTACTGCTTCGTTGATGCCTGTAGAGGAATTACCACCTGCATCATGGCAGTCAGCTTTTATTTTGGGTTTTGTTTCAGCAGTTTTCGATAATATTCCCCTTACTAAACTATGCCTGGATCAGGGAGGGTATGACTGGGGTGTACTTGCCTATTCTGTAGGTTTCGGAGGTTCTATGATTTGGTTTGGCAGTTCTGCAGGGGTTGCACTTTCAAATATGTATCCTGAAGCAAAAAACACTGTCAATTATATTAAAAATGGATGGCATGTTATTGTAGCATACGTCTTAGGATTTTTTGTGATGCTTGGCATTCATGGCTGGCAGCCTCACGCTCCTCATAAAAGTGATGAACCTCAGAATAAAGAAACAGGATATATACTGCCTAAGGATGAGGAAACTATCAAGTCATTGATTTTCAATTGAATAAAAAGATAATGCCAATAAAAAGCCTGATAAATTTTAATATTATCAGGCTTTTTTTATAGAATGATTTAGAATTCAGAAACATAAATTGCTGTGATTTTAAGGCAATGTGATCTACTCATTGTTTATATTTAAAATTATCAATATTAAGTTAATATTAATTTTACATTATAATTAAAATATATTGCATACTTAAATTAATTTTGATACAAAATTAATAAATACTATGTTCAGAGGAATATTACCAAAAGAAGTAGCCTTTTATGATTATTTTGAAAAAATGGCTGCTCTAAATTTATCGATAAGTCAAACTTTTTTGCAGGCTGTTGAAGGTAATGCCAATTTGGGAGAATCAGTTGTGGAGATCAAAAGAATAGAGCATGAATGTGAAAATACTGCAAGGATTGCAATTGATCTTTTACACAGAACCTTTATTACTCCTTTTGACAGGGATGACATCTATACTTTATTGAAAGGACTGGATAGCTTTTCAGGCGATATAAAAGGTGCTGCCAGCAGACTTGCACTTTACAAATTTGAGGAGATACGGCCTGAGACTATTGATTTTGCTCAGAACATCCATGAAAGTGCTGTTGAAATTGATCTGGCTGTTAAAGGTTTAAGGAAAATAAAGAAAAATATTTCTATAAGAGAAAATTGTCTGAGAGTACACGATTTAGAATTTCAGTCAGATGAAATTCTGAGTCAGGCCATTTCCAATTTGTTCATTACTGATGATATTTTGCTTATGATCAAATGGAAAGAGATATATGGCAAACTTGAAAAAGCTGTTGACAGACTTGAAAAAGTAGCTTGTATTATAGAAAGTATAATTATAGACAATTCATAGCATATCTCAAAACTATAAATTTTTATGGATGCAATAATGGTTATTGTGATCATCACAATTGTAATGGCTCTAATTTTCGATGTCGTCAATGGATTTCATGATGCAGCTAACTCGATAGCCACTATAGTATCTACCAAGGTTCTTTCGCCAAAATTTGCTGTTCTGTGGGCTGCCTTTTTTAATTTTGTAGCAATGTTTGTTTTTGCCCCTAAAGTTGCAAATACAATTGCTAAAATTGTTAAAATTGATTCCCTGGACCCTGCATTTGTTTATGTTGTATTAGCTGGATTGCTGGGAGCTGTGATCTGGGATCTGATCACCTGGTGGTTTGGGTTGCCTACCAGTTCATCACATGCCTTAATCGGAGGCCTGGTTGGAGCAGGGCTTGCTCATAAGGGATTTGCCGTAATCAACTGGCATAAATTGGTTGAGACAGCTACTTTTATACCTGTTGCTCCATTAATCGGAGTAATACTGGGATTTGGATTTATGGTGGCGCTGTACTGGATATTCAGAAAATGGACTCCCAAAAATGTAGATAACCTGTTCAGAAAAGGTCAAATATTTTCTGCTGCAATGTATTCATTGGGCCATGGGGGCAATGACGCTCAAAAGACTATGGGTGTAATAGTTGCCTTGCTTATTGCAGCAGGTATATTTCAGCCCGATGTTCAATTGTCAATTACCCATTTTAATACTTTATGGATTATTTTATCCTGTCATCTTGCTATGGCTATAGGTACGGCTCTTGGTGGCTGGAAAATAGTCAAGACCATGGGCATGAAACTCACTAAATTAAAACCTGTTCATGGATTTGCCGCTGAAACTTCAGGAGCACTGACAATATTTCTTGCTACACACCTGGGTATCCCAATTTCAACAACTCATACTATTTCCGGGGCAATCATAGGAGTTGGTTCAGTGACAGATATCTCCGGCATCAAATGGAAAATTGCTTTTAATATTGTCATGGCATGGATAGTGACAATACCATTTTCAGCATTGATTTCTGCATTAAGCTTTTTAGTATTCAAATACTTTCACTCTGGCTTCTGATCCTTTTTTTTTAATTTAGTCAGCCGTTTTGTGTCGTCAACTTCATATCAACACAGTACCGTGATGCCATTGTTGGTTTTCACCAATAACCCTGGATTGTATTTTTTCCCAACAAAATTCAGCTGATGATTGTGTTGTCACCAATAACTTTTTGATTTTACGGTTTGAAAGCACTGAAAGAGCGAAAGAAATACATCATTGGAAAAGTAATAATTATTTGTTAAAATGACATTTTAGCACTATATATGCTTAAATAACTGCTCTTTGCGTCCTTGCGCCTTTGCGTGAAATAAAAAAATAGACCTCTCGTTGGACTGTTTGTGTTGTCACCAACAGTGGCAATAATTTATATTTGATTCTGCTTTCTGAAGTTAGTTTCTATAAGTTGTAGTCTTTTTGTGAAATTGATAATACTTCTCAGATGGCCAATAAAACCAAAATATAGTACACTATTCCTGTTTCCGGCTGTTTTATTTTTTACCCTCTTGATTTGATTGCTTCTCAATTTGTTGAACAATTCTATTATTGCCTCGTGCTTGTCATCAAAATCATCAGAAGGTAATCCCTGTATAAAATTAACATATCCCTGGACTTGTCCTTTAACTGCATTTACCGCTTCCTGCAGCTCTTCAACCTGTGCTTTCATAAGAGGCTTGTGATTATTATCTACATGATGGAAAGTTTCCCATGTGATGTTTTTGAGGCTCTGAATGATTTCTCTCAGGTAATACAGATTGATAGTGTAATAATTACTGATCTCAATATCCTTTTCCGGGATCCTGTTTATGACTTTATTGATTTCACTTTGTTTCTCTTCTGATTCACTTAACAACTTAGAATATTTTTTATAGTTCTTGCTCAGCATTTTAAGGTCTTCCTTATCTAATCCATCTACTGACCTGTCAAGTATTTGATTTATTTCCTCACTGAATTTCCTGAAGTTCTTGAGGTTCTTATTTCTGACATCATCAACAGTATAAATTTTTTCCGTTTCTTCCTCTTCTGCTTTCTTTACTTTTTCTTCTTCCTTTTTTTTGTGCATAGCATGGGTTCTGTATACTAAAAACGCTGTAATTGCTACCATCACAAATATACCTGCATATGAACCATAATAGAATAGGAAAGCTAATAAAAAAGCTGAAGTAAATGCAAAAAAAGCAGTTAAAAACCATCCTCCGATGACTGATAACACACCGGTAATCCTGTACACTGCTGTCTCTCTCCCCCATGCTCCATCTGCAAGTGACGCTCCCATGGCAACCATGAAAGTTACATACGTTGTAGAAAGAGGTAGTTTATATGAAGTACCTACAGAAATAATAATACTACCTGAAGCAAGTATTACAGCAGCTCTTAGTAAATCAAAGGAAGGGGCATTTTTACCCATTGCCTGTTGTTTTGCCACAAAAACAGATCTGTCAAATTGTTTTTCAGTAAATCTTTTATAAAATCCGGGCAGATAGTTATTTATCGTTTTACCCATTTTTGTTGATCCACGCACAACTGACCTTGACAGTGCAGATGAACCAAACCGTTCATATCCTTCTTCCTGCCTTCCAAGCCCAACCTCAGTCTCTGTTACAGTTCTCGCTTTTTTATTGACGAACAGTGTTACAGCCATTATTACTCCTGCCAGCAAAAGCAACAAACCCGGTGTTTCAACATCGCCTGCCAGTCCTTCCATAGTGAATAAATTTACATCAGCTCCTGAGGCAAGCCAGAGTTTATATGATTCAAGACCTGCAAGTGGTACACCTATGAAATTTACAAGATCATTTCCTGCAAATGCCAGTGCAAGAGCAAATGTTCCAAATATAACCACCAGTTTCAGTATATCAAATTTTGTGAACATTATTATCAACTGAAGTATTATTGCCCAGAAAGCAAAACAATACAGCATGATAAGAAAACTGTTATCCTTTATATATGATTTCAAATCATCAGTCATAAATGACATATCCTTAGCCCCTTTCACAAGAATAAAAAATGTTATACCTGTAATTGCAATCGCACCCCAGATGGCTCCGAAATATTTCAACTTCCTTTTATAATCAAAAGAAAAAAGTAACCTGCTGAGATACTGACCAATGGCACCAAAAGTGAAAGCTATTGCCACACTTAGCAGTATACTCATTACAATTACTATTGTTTTTTCAGAATTGATATAATCGATTAAGGGTAAATGATCGGGTTGATTCATGATTTTTAAAATTGCTATTCCAACAGAAGCACCCAGCAATTCAAATACTACAGATACTGTTGTTGAAGTTGGCAGACCAAAAGTATTGAACAGATCGAGTAAAATGACATCAGTTATCATCACAGCAAGAAATATGATGATAACTTCACTGAAATAAAAATGCTGAGGATTAAAAATGCCTGATCTGGCAACTTCCATCATTCCACTTGAAAAAATTGCTCCAACGACTACACCTGCTGCTGCAATTGACATTACAACATTGAATTTAAATGCTTTGGAACCGATTGCTGAATTTACAAAATTTACAGCATCATTGCTGACCCCAACGATCAGGTCAGATATTGCCAATACACCTAAAACTATTATTAAAATAAGATAAATTGTTTCCATATTGATTTTTCAATTATTGTTTTTGTTTTAAATTTTTAAACCAAACCATAAAAATATGTAAAATTTAGAAAACATATAAATACTTATTGATTCTTAAGATAAAATTAATATTATATATTTACTTAATGTTTTGTATAGCAATTTTTTATGAATTTTACAAATTGCAATAATTTATAAAATTAAATTTTTTCTAATTATAATTTTATATTTCGCATAAAATTAACTGGAAATATCTAATCAATAAAAACTATCTATAGTACCTGTCAAAACTAAAAACATTTCAGCCAATTTTTTAAGCAACTCAATCTTGTTTTTCCACAACTCAATATTTTTGGATTGTAATTTTTTATTATCCACGTTATTATTGCAGTGAAATTAATTTTAATTCTGATCATAAATTTAAAAAACAATGAAATCAAAAGTAAAGCAAAAGAGTTTTCTATCAGTTTTGATAGCCGTTTTAATCCTTCTGAATATGATTTTAGCAGGATGTAATAAAGATGATAATACAACTACCGGTGATTTACAAGCAGTTCCGCGAGAAGCGGCTTACGCAGGTTGCTATCCGCTTGTCGGCACAAGTCAAACCGGAATTTGGGATGCCACCGGCAACATTATCACCCCTGTTTTGGGAGAAGCATTTTTCGGGCAGGATGCTCAGTTTCCACATATAACTCCTAACTACACTTTAAGTAGTGATGGAAAAACGGTAAAAGACGAAGTTACCGGCTTAACCTGGCAGAAAACTTATGACAGTGGCACTTATTATTGGGCTTCAATCCAAACCGTAGTTGACAATTTAAACAAACAAAACTACGGTGGCTATAGCGACTGGAGAGTACCGACCATCAAGGAACTTTACTCTTTATGGGATGCAAGTGTAGGATGGCCTTATATTAACACAGCATATTTTGACATTAAATATACAGATGAACAAGAGCTGAGCCACGCAATTTTTTGGAGTAGCGACAAATATACCGGAGTAATGGGCAATATAAGTGCAAATGGGGAAACGCCTGGCGCAGAACTAGCCTTCGGTGTAAATTTTGGCACCGGACATATTAAATCGTATAGTATCAGTGTAGGTCCAAAGCATCAGGTTCGTTGTGTACGTGGCAATCTTTCGTATGGCGTCAATTTATTCCAAAACAACAATGATGGTACTATTTCCGATTTAGCTACTGGCTTGATGTGGCAACAAAACGACAACGTTTCGGGAATGGATTGGGAACACGCTTTGGCATATGCGCAAACGCAGAATAATACAAATTATCTGGGTCACAATGATTGGCGTCTCCCTAATGCAAAGGAACTTCAAAGTTTGGTGGATTACACACGTTCGCCTTATGCAACAAAAACTGCCAATGTCGGCCCGGCAATAAATGCACTATTCAGTTGTACCGCCATTCTAAACGATGGAGGAAAGGCTGACTATCCCTATTATTGGACAAGCACTTCGGCTATGTCAATGGCAAATGGTTCTTATCCTTCTGCATGGTATGTGGCTTTTGGACAGGCAGAAGATGGAAACGGTGAAAACCTTCACGGTGCTGGTGCTGTGCGTTTCGACAGGAAGACTGTTGGAACGGGTGAAGGAGAGGAACGGGTTTTAAACTATGTACGCCTGGTAAGAACAATTAAATAAGTGAATAGTATGAAAAGTAAAAAGAGAATAATAATTGCTCTCGTTGCTTTACTAACTGTTATCAATTCAGCAAATGCTCAAACCAATACGGCTCGAGTAAATACCAGTATTCCAATAGAAATGCTTTTCCCGCAAGGCAAATCCAAAGCATTGATATTGAGTTTTGATGACGGAAATGTAGCAGATAAACGACTGGTTAAATTGATGAATGAGTATGGACTTGTGGGAACATTTCATCTCAATTCCAACAAGCTCGGAACAAAAGATTATCTCACCAAAGATGAAATTAGAAACCTTTACCAGGGACACGAAGTATCGGGTCATACGGCAAATCACCCGGGTTTGACTACGTTGTCGAAAATTGATGTGATTTATGAAGTGCTCGAAGACAGGAAAGAACTGGAAAGATTGATGGGTTATCCCGTTCGTGGAATGTCGTATCCGTTTGGCAATACCAACAATTTTGTAATTGATGCAATAAGCGGTTTAGGTATTGAATACGCAAGAACAGTTGGGGATACATACAATTTTAGTTTGCCCGCTGATTTTCTTGAATGGCAACCTACCATTCATTTATTCGGGAAAACAAACTATATACCTAATGACACATTAAACGACAGAAGAGAATTAGACGAATTTTATCGGCTTACAACTGATTTTCTAAAGGCTAATTCATTGGCCTTGTTTTATGTGTGGGGACATAGTTGGGAATATGAAGGACCCGGGAATAAATGGGCTGAAGTAGAAAATTTCTTTAAAATGGTTTCCCGAAATCCGGACATATTCTACACCACACAAACAGGCCTGCTTGATTATATAAATGCTTTTAAAAATCTCAGATTCTCAGTGGATAAATCCATGGTTACCAATCTGAGTTCGATAGATGTGTTTATAAAAATAAATAACAAAGTGTTTACGGTTGAAGCCGGCAGCACAAAACAATTGAATTAAAAAAAGAAAAATATATGAAAAAATACTTCTTTATCATTTCGCTTTTCATCACCCAGATATCTTTTGCTCAAAACAATAAGCAAAATATACGTGGTGTTGTTACCGATAAACTTTCACAAACTTCCCTTCCGGGTTCAGCAGTCCAAATAATAAATAATACCAACAACAAAGGTGTCGTAACTGATGAAAACGGAAATTATATTCTTACTGATTTGTCTCCCGACAGATACGAAATAAAAGTTTCTTTTATTGGTTACAAAGAAGTAGTTATTCCCAACGTAATTTTAACATCGGGCAAAGAAACCATCCTGGATATTGCAATGGAAGAAAAAGTTACAAACCTGAATGAAATTGTTATTAATGGTAATCTTAAAGATAAAACAATTAACAATTTGACATCTATTAGTGCCCGCACATTTTCGACAGAGGAAGTTAACCGGTACGCAGGTGGGCGGAGTGATCCTGCACGTCTTGCTGCTAATTTCGCCGGAGTGAGTACCCCCGATGACAGCCGGAATGACATTGTGATTCGTGGCAATTCCCCGGTTGGTGTTTTATGGCGCATCAATGGAATGAACGTGACCAATCCAAACCATTTTGCAACCGTAGGAACAACAGGTGGTGCGGTGAGTGCATTAAATACCAATCTGCTGAAGAGTTCCGACTTCTTAACTTCGGCTTTTCCGGCTGAATATGGAAACGCGACGGCTGGTGTTTTCGATCTGGGACTTCGCAGCGGAAATTCGCAAAAAAGGGAAACAACTTTGCAGGCAGGCCTGATTACCGGTCTGGAAGCTACCACCGAAGGACCAATCAGTAAGGAGAAAGGTTCATCGTATCTGGTGGGCTACCGCTATGCTTTGGCAGGAGTTGCCCAGGCTGTGGGTGTTGATATTGGCACAACCGCTTTACCTTCTTATCAGGATTTATCATTTAATGTAAGCAGTGGAAACAGTAAATTGGGTAAGTTTACCTTGTTTGGAATCCTGGCAACAAGCAGCATAAATATCGAAGGAGGAAACTCAAGTTCCTTGTATGGAAATGGAGCAGGGCATGATTTGGGCAGTGAAATTGGTATTGTCGGCTTAAAGCATTTCAAACAGATTAACAGCAAATCGTATTTCAGCTCCAATATTGGGATAAACTATTCAAAGTCGGGGCAAACGGATTATGATGTTGACCGAATGAGCGATTCCACATTTACAAAATCAGACAATAAGGTTACCAAAACAGGTTATAATTTTGCAACAAGTTATAATTCAAAAATAAATTCAAAGCTATTTATAAAGGTGGGTATCCAGGATGAACTGATTGGGTTGAATCTTTATTACCGGACAAAAGAAAGAATATCAGATAATTGGAAACAGATTTGGGATTACAACAGTTACACCAACCTGGCACAGGCTTACGTTCATGCCAAATATAGTTTCAATGATAAACTTACGCTCAATGCTGGTGTACATTCCCAAATGTTTTTCCTGAATAATTCTCTTTCAGTTGAGCCACGTTTAGGGCTGAAATATGAAATTGATAACAAAAGCAGCCTTACTCTGGGTTATGGACTTCATTCGCAAACGCAGCCCATTAATGTTTACTTTTTACAAACCCAGCTTACTGATGGTTCCTACGTTTATAACAACGAAAACCTCGATTTTACCAAAAGCCATCATTTTGTGGTGGGATACGATTTGCAGCCCTTCAAAGACTGGCGGCTGAAAACGGAAGTTTATTATCAGTCGCTCTACAATGTTCCGGTAAATACATTTTCGAGCAGTTACTCCATGCTGAATACCGGCGCAGGTTTTAAAACCGACCTGGAGGACAACCTTACAAACAGCGGAACTGGCACAAATTATGGCGCAGAACTGACCATTGAGAAGTTTTTCGGTAAGGGATATTACGGGCTTTTCACATCTTCTGTTTACAGCTCAAAATACAAGGGAAGCGATGGTATTGAACGGAACACGGCATTCAACGGAAAATATGTTTTCAATATTCTGGGCGGAAAGGAATGGAAAGTAGGAAGTGACAAGCGAAACAAAATTTCGACCGACCTGAAATATACCTACGCAGGTGGAAGAGCATATACCCCCATTGATTTAACAGCCTCAAATTCTACAGGACGCGAGCAATTATCGACCGATGCCTACTCCGCTTTTTATCCCAATTATTTCCGGATGGATTTAAAAGCAAGTTATACGTTAAACAGTGCGAAGAAAAAACTATCCCATTCGTTTTCATTGGATTTGCAGAATGTAACCAATCACAAAAACGTTTTTTCACAAAGCTACGACGACAGAAGTAAGTCAATCAATACGACCTATCAACTTGGATTTTTTCCGAATTTTATTTATAAATTGCAGTTTTAAAAATTATTCAATATGCTAAAAACAAAAAAGGGATTTTTTATACTGTATTGCTTAATATGGGCATTGGTTTTCTCTGCACCCTATTTAAGAAGTATGCAGGATATAAGTGCTATGCGATGGAACAGAATGATAGGAGATTGGGGTCATCTTTTTTTCTTTTTCATTGTTTTCCTTGTAAATATCTATTTATTGGTACCAAAATTGCTTTTTAACAATAAAAGGGCTTATTATTATACAGCTGTAGTAATTTCTATTTTGGTTATTACTATTCTTGATATAATTATTCTAAATGGAATAAAACCACCTGAAATCCCCATTGAAGGTGGACTTCCCGGTAGTTTCCGAACGGATTCAATTTTTGCTCCTCATTCATTGTTACCCACATTTTTTAATAATTTAATAACCGGTATTTTAATCATTGGAACAGGTACCGCTTTTGAACTCCAATATAAATGGCTGGAGGAAGAAAAGCTACGTAAAGATATTGAGAAAGAGCAACTCAAAACCAACCTGGCTTTGCTGAAAAACCAGATAAGTCCTCATTTTTTGTTTAACAATTTGAGTGTGCTTACATCGTTAGTTTACAAGAATCAGGACAAAGCAGTTGAATTCATTAACGAACTTTCAAAAGTATATCGGTATGTACTTGATAATAATAATGCAGAATTAGTTACATTGCAGGATGAAATGGATTTTTTGGAACATTACATTTATTTATTGAAAATCAGGTTTGAAAATAGTATTTCGTTTGATATTAAAATTGAAGAAAATAAAAAGCAAGAGTATGTTTTGCCTATGTGTCTCCAAATGCTGGTAGAAAACACTATTCAACATAATGTTGCGTCACAGGCAAATCCTTTGCTGGTTTCAATTTACACTAATAACAATTCTTTAATTGTTGAAAACCAAATTCAACCACGAAACAATTTAAATGAAAGTTCAAAAACCGGACTAACAAATTTAATATCACGATATTTATTCTTTACAGATGAAAAAATAGAATTTGTAAATAATTCTCAGGTTTTCAAAGTAATTTTACCTTTAATTTATAGGAAATGAAAGTGATAATTATTGAAGACGAAAAACTTTCGGCCGAACATTTAGCTTCATTGCTTCAAAAAATTGATGAGTCCATTGAAGTTGTACAATATTTTGATACTGTAAAAGCAACAATTAATGCCTTTAAAACAGGATTACAGGCTGATTTGCTTTTTCTGGATATACATCTGGCCGACGGAAATAGTTTTGAGATTTTCAACAGTGTACAAATTGAAATTCCCATTATTTTTACTACAGCTTTTGATAATTATGCAATCCAGGCATTTAAGCAAAACAGCATTGATTACCTGTTAAAACCTGTTTCGTTCCGTGAGTTACAATTTGCTATAGAGAAGTACAAAAAACATCAACAGCTTGCAGATAAACAACTAATCGAAAATATTACGATAGCTTATCAACATCTGAATAATCAATACAAAAATCGTTTTATGGTAAAACGTGGCCAAACCATTGAAACTATTGAAACTGCTGATATTCATCACTTTGAAACACATGAAAGTTTATCTTATTTAGTCACTGGAAAAGGAAAACGTTTCGCAATTGATTATACTTTGGAACATCTGGAATCATTACTTCATCCAAAATATTTTTTCCGTTTAAACCGGAAAATAATTATCAACATTAAGTCAATTGAAAAAGTAAGCAATTATTTCAATGGTCGTTTGATTATTAATTCAGGATTTTTAGAAGATGATGTGCGTATTGTCAGCCGCGAACGAGTGCCGGAATTTAAAAAATGGCTGGATAATTAGATTTTTTTGAGATACCTTTGTTCAAAAGTGTTTGATTTTTAATTTATAACTTAGTAAAGCACTACTTGACATTATTTTTGTTTATTTGTAACATTTTCGTACTATTTTGTTCAATATTTGGCATAAATAATAATTTTTACCAATAAATACATTGGATCGTTTTACCAGGAAAAACCCACCTCAACAAATAATTTTTCTTATTGCAGCAATTCCGGAGCAGAAACTCCATCAATGTCAAAATTACAGGATCTTATAATTTATTTTGTATATTTTACAAAGTCTATCACAGGCAACAGATGCCACTGTGTGCCAAATGGATAATCACCGTAATTCAAACGACCTCCAAATCCAAGTTTAAATTTTTTAGTTATATTCCAGAATGCCATACCTGTCAATTCTCCGAAAAATCTGTTTGTATTACCATATTCTGCTTTAAATTCATCATCCTGAAATGGGAAAATAAAGATTTCTGCTTTGCTATAGTAATCAAACTTTCCCGACAATTTCCCTTCAGCCCCGATGTTTAATTCAGTTCCGAAATTCTTATAAAATACATTATTGCGTGGGCTGATAATGGGTAAATCAATGGTTGATCCGGGTTCAAGTGAGTTATTCAGCAATGCAAATTCCAGGGACAACCCACCCGTAAGCACATGATTGCTGTTAATTTCGTAACTTGAAATTATTCCATTACTGATACTCAGCATAAATGGGATATCAAATTCAGGAGAGATAATTCCACCCGTACCTTTTCTTGAGACAAGGCTTAATACCGGTGTCGGACAGGATATTCCATGTGTTAATGAAATTTTGCTTTTACCATTATCGGCCAAAGTCCACCTCACAGATATATCCGGTGACATAAATACCCACAATGGATGAGCTGAAATTGTGATCCTGTCTGAAATTCCATATTCAGCAAACGAAAACAATGAATATCTCATCTGTGCTTTTTGCATGGTAGCTGCATTATGTGCATAGCTTCTGAATGGATTGCTTTGCTGAGCTGAAAGTCCGATTGTGGCAAAAACTATTATTAACGAAAAATATGATATTTTTTTCATAATATTTGATTTATTTGATTATCCAAAGTGCGCTGACAGCAGCATGGTCAGACTCATTTCTCAATTCCTGCCATGTTTTATGCGAATTGGTAACAAAAGGCCTGTTAGCAAACAAATAATCAAGTGTTCTGTCCCAGGCTAATTCAGGCTTGGTCGCATGCGAATAATACTTAGACTGATTCGGTTTATATACGCTGAGGGGAAGAGAACTTGAATATTTACTGTATAATGGATTGAGCCAGTCCAACTGTTCTGCATAATCACTTCCTTCCTTATGCATAGGATCATCTCCTGTAGCGTGATAGGATTCACCGGGGCATATATCAGCAAAGCAATAATCTGTAATATCAGAATTAGGCGGTATAAGATTGTAATCTCCTCCAGTGACCATCGGTTTTCCTAATGAAGAGATTGAATCACAAATATCCAGATAAGTTTCCAGTTGCCTGAATTTTGTATCATCGGTTGAAAATGCTGAAAGGTGGGTATTTATCACAAAAAATTCCTTATTTCCCGGCATAGTGACTTTAGCTGACATTGCTGTCTCGCGAACATAAAAATATTTGGTCAGGGCATCAAGATCACCTCTCAAGGGGAGCGGATACAATTTTCCTTCTGAAACCGGCCATCTTGATAAAATCGTATTTCCTTCATTTATCCTGCCCAATCCATCACTAGGCAGGAACTGACTGTTCCATAAAGTGGCAAAATAACCGTACCCAAAATAGGTTTTGTCCATGATGTACTGCATCTGATCAACATATGCTGATCGTTTCGAATCATAATCGACTTCCTGCAACAATAAAATGTCGGGTTTTATCCTGTTTATCTCGGTAATTATACGGTCAAGATTGAAAATGACTTCCTTTCGCTTTAATACTGTACGATCACCGCATGCATCTCCAAACCAGAGTATTTCAGCACCGCAGCCAAACCTGATATTCCAGGTCATAACCAGTATAGTGTCTTTTTGGGGACCCTGAACAGAATTGGGTTTGCTGTAATAGACGCAATCCCTTTCCTCAGGAATTTTATCCACCAGGGGTGTACATGTGGTAAAAGCCACACATATAACCAAAAAACAGATCATTTTTTTCATAAGTTTGAATTTTGGTATAAAAATGGGATAATAGATTCGAAAACAAAAGTGTAGTTACCGTTCATGCTGCTTCCGGCAGGAACAGTTAGGATTAGCAAATATAAGATATTTATAGGACTTTTCCAAAAATATTTACTTTGAGTCAGTTTTTCGCGAATATCTGTATGCGATTTTAACAGATCGATTACAAAAGAAATATGAGGAGAGGTAAGTTTGTGAAAAACTGGTAAAACTTACCAGGTTTCGCAAATATGGTAAATTTAAAATATCATCGGCCTGAAAATCCAGCAAATCCTATGATCCTGTTAATCCTGATTCAGACAGAAAAAATCAGGAATTCAACTAATTAACATTTATTGCGGTTTAAAAAATCTGTGAAACTGTTCATTACATAGATGATCAGAATAATATCTGACAGATCTTATCATTGTTATAAGTAAGGATCAAAATTCATCAAAAAGCTTTTTTGTTGAAAATAAATTAAATAAATTGCAGGTCTGATTAATCTTTATTGATTTATTAAAAATGCCAAACTAAAACTATGAGAAAAATAATTTTGCTTTTTATTATTTTCATCAATCTGATTCCTGTTTCAGGACAAAAATCAATCAGCAATAAAATACCCCCAAATGGACCTGCTCAGCTTGAAATTAGTGGCAATAAGCTGATTATCAGATACAATGGAAATGTGATTTTAAATGCTGATATTTCTAATGAACCTTCTGATTATTACTTCCGGGAGGTGAAAGATGAAGTAAACGGAGCAGTTCATCATTCTTTCACTTTGACATCAAATACCGGAAAGGAAATAAAAATCACAGGAAATGTTTTCGGCAGTGAACAATCTTTCCCCTGCGAAGAAAACAGGAATATTGGAAGTACTTTTGTCAGGCATTCCTATGGATTGAGCCACAGTTTACTGAATAGTGCTATATATGACAGAAAAAATGACTGGTCCTTTTCTGTTGAGCAGGCAAATGTTAAAATTGAACCCGTTTCAGAAGCAGAAAATGAAAATCAATTCAAAATTGAAATCTCAGGCAGTGAGATCTGTTTCCTTTTTAAACCAAGGTATTATCAAAAACACCGTGGTTTGAAATTTTTTGAACCCTGGAATTACAATGTATGGGATAAATCGGTTGCCGGATGGTGCTCCTGGTTTGCTTTCTTCAAAGATGTAAAAGAAAATGATATCAAAGAAATAACTGATCTTTTAGCTGAAAAACTTGGTTCTTACGGACTGGAATACATTCAGATAGATGATGGCTATCAGCAGGATGGATCGCTGCCTGAAAACTGGATAAATTCAAACAAACAATTTCCTTCAGGCATGGATCACATCTCTAAATATATCACCGGAAAGGGTTTTAAACCGGGAATATGGACATATGCTTCATTTCACAACAAAGATTTTGCCCTGAAAAATAAGTCATTATTCATAACTGATGATGAAGGAGAACCTGTAAAAGGCAGGTGGGTTGGCTATTCAATGGACGGCTCAAACCCTGCTACTATAAGCACCTTGATTAAACCAACGTATAAGCATTTTAAAAACACGGGATGGAAATATTACAAGGTGGATGGGTTAAGGCATCTAATGTATGAAGGATATAACAGCAATACCGGCTACTTTCAAAAAAAGAAAACAGACCGCGTTGAAGCATTCCGCAATATTGCCAAAGCCATAAGAAGTGAAATAGGAGAAGATAATTTCATGCTTGCCTGCTGGGGTATACGCCCCGAACTTATTGGGATAGCTGATGCATGCAGAATTGGCGATGATGGCTTCGGATTAAGAACACTGACCCAATACAATTCATTCAACAATGTGGTCTGGAGAAATGATCCCGATCATATTGAACTAACCGAAAAAGCAGCATACCAGTCATGCATGGTAACTTCAATGACAGGTTCTCTCTTCATGTTGACGGATAAAGCACCTGTCTATAAAACTGATATAATAGAGGCAGCAAGACAATCGATACCGGTACTTTTTACAAAGCCGGGGCAGATCTATGATATCGATCCTTCATGTTCGATGTATCTGGACAGGGTTGGATCACAACTCAGCGGTTCCGGATCGAGGATTTTCGATGCACGTTATGCTTCACCATACACCCATTTCATAACGGAAATAAATAAACCGTATGAAAACTGGCTCCTTCTCGGCAGGACAGATGAAAGCAGGAATAAAATAAGTTTTGCAGAGATCGGACTTGATAAGAAAAAGGAATATCTTGTCTTTGAATTCTGGTCAAAGGACTTTATGGGTACTTTTAGTGATGATTTCATACCGGGAGAGATCGATGCAAAATATAATTGTCAGCTATTCTGCATCAGGGAAAAACAAACAGTACCACAGCTGATAGCCACTAACCGTCATATCTCATGCGGAGGACTTGAAATCGAAGAATTGAAATGGGAAGGAAAATCACTGAACGGCATCAGCAGTATAGTAGCCAAAGACAAATACAGCATTTATATCTATGAACCACAGGGATATGGTTTTAAAAGTTTTACCTGTGATGGTGTTGAATTGATAGAAAACAAAATTGAAAACCAGATCAGAAAAATAACTTTCAGATGTGATAATCAAAAATCTGTAAATTGGAACATTCACTATCAATAAATTATACCGACCAAACATTAATTCATTATATTATTATGGACTATATGGTGTTTCATTTTGGTACAAAACAACGGATTGCTGATTAATTTTAATATAACTTTATTTATAGATGGTTTTAAATGTTATAAATATTAACTCTCTGTGGTTCTCTGTGATACCTCAGTGTTACTCTGTGTGACCCATAAAAAAATTGCACAGAGAACCATAGAGAAGCCACAGAGCTACACGGAGAAAGTTTAACGTTTTATTACCAGAAATTATAATAAAATTATGAGCCCAATAATTGTAAAATTTAATAACATGAAATCAATTTATTTATTTTTAATCACTTTTTCTATTCCCTGTTTTGTTCACTCACAGGCAATTGAGATTGGTGATGCCTGGAAAAATGAGAGAATCCAGCAGATCAGCAGGGAATCAATGCATTGTTCATATTTTGTGTTTGAAAATACTGAAAATGCTTTAAATGGAAACTGGCAAAATTCATCAAATTATATAAGTCTCAATGGTAATTTGAAATTTAAATGGGTGGAAAATCTGCTCAAAGCACCCGTGGGTTTTCAGGAAAACAATTACGACGATTCCGGATGGGATAATTTCAGAATTCCGGCAACCTGGGAAGTAAACGGCTATGGTTACCCGATATATGTCAACCACCAGTATGAATTTAACCATCTGATGAAACCCGATCCGCCACATGTGCCAGGTGATTACAATCCTGTCGGATCATACCGGAAAATAGTTAATTTCGGTAAGGAATTTACCGGTAAAGAAGTGTTCATTCATTTTGGAGCCGTCAAATCCAATCTTACACTATGGGTTAATGGTAAATTTGTCGGATATTCTGAAGATTCAAAGCTGCCTGCAGAGTTCAATATCTCAAAATTTATTAAGGAAGGAAATAACCTCGTGGCCTTCCAGGTTTTCAGATGGAATGATGGTTCCTATCTTGAATGTCAGGATATGTGGAGAGTGAGCGGTGTCCACAGGGATTGCTATATCTACGCACGCAATAAAGTTCATATCAGGGATTTTAAAATAGTGACAGATTTAGACAGTGAATATAAAAATGCAGACCTGAAACTTGATTTTGATATTGCAGGAGAGGAAAATGGATATAAATTAAATATTGAATTGTTTGACAGTGAAAAAAGATCAGTTTTCACAAAAACTTATGATGTGAATGATGCCGGAAAATCCATTAGTATTCCGGTCAGCAATCCAAAAAAATGGACAGCAGAAACACCATATTTGTACCAGGGATTATTTAAACTTATCGACTTAAACGGCAAAGTATCAGAGGTCATTCCTGTTAAAATAGGCTTCCGCGAAGTAGAGATCATCGATGGAAAATTTCTTATCAATGGTAAAGCTGTACTCGTAAAAGGAGTTAACAGGCATGAAACTCATCCTGAAACCGGCCTGTATATTTCACGTGAAGTCATGGAGCAGGATATTAAATTAGCCAAACAATTCAATATCAACACTATACGAACCTGTCATTATCCTGATGATGAGTATTTCTATGAATTGTGCGATAAATACGGAATATATGTGATAGATGAAGCCAATGTAGAATCGCACGGAATGGGTTACAATCTTCTCAGAACTCTTGCAAACAGGCCTTCATGGGTAGATGCCCATGTAACAAGGGCAACCCGGATGTATGACAGGGATAAAAATCATCCCTGTGTGGTAATATGGAGTCTCGGAAATGAAGCAGGAAACGGATATAATATGTATGAGAGCTACCTGGCTCTGAAAAATCTCGACAATACGAGACCTGTGCAATATGAGCGCGCAAATAATGACTGGGGATTCGGGTTTGAATGGAATACAGATATTGTATGTCCTATGTATCCTGATCCTTCCGGTTTAAAGTTCTATGCAGATTCTGTTAAAGATCACTCCCGTCCGCTGATCATGTGTGAATATGCTCATGCGATGGGCAATTCCATGGGTGGATTTAAAGATTACTGGGATATGATACGTTCAAGGCAACCTGTACTGCAGGGTGGATGTATCTGGGACATGATCGACCAGGCATTCTACAAGCTAAATGAACAGCGAGATACGATCTATTCCTATGGTGGTGATTACGGACCCAAAAATGTACCAACAGATAAAAATTTTCTGTGCAATGGTGTATTTCATCCTGACAGGACGCCCAATCCACATGCTTTTGAAGTAAAATATGTATACCAGGATATCCTCACAAAAATTTTAGGTGAAAAATTTGAAATAGAGGTTTTTAATGAGTATTTCTTCAAAGATCTTGTAAATATCCGCCTGGACTGGAATATCTCAAAGGAAGGGATAATAATCGAGAAAGGCAGTATCAATGATCTTGATATATTACCCCAGAAGAAAAAGAAATATTCGATAAACCCAAAATTCACTCCTGATGCACAAAGCGAATATTGTCTGAATATCAGTTACAGATTGAAGAATGACGAGTCCATGTTATCAAAAGATCATGAAATTGCTAAGGAACAATTTATTATCAAGGCCAAGTTTGAAAAAGATAAATGAAGTAAGCCGGAAAGGGAACTTAAAAGTGATAAAAAATGATAAAAATATCACCATATCCAATGGGAAAAATCACTTTAAATTTGATGCAAAAATGGTTACCTGAATGAATACATTGTAAATGGTCAGAACTTCATGGAAAAAGGACATTTCCTAAGACCAAATTTTTGGAGACCCCCGACAGACAATGATTATGGTGCCGGACTACAAAAAAAATTCAAAGCCTGGAAAGAAGCTTCAGAAAATCAGGAATTAAAAGAAATTACTGTCGATGACAGTGACAAAAAACTGGTGAAAGTGAAAGCAATTTATTACCTCGGTAAAAAAATTGATGCCGATCTTATCATTGAATACATGATGAACAGTAAAGGTGAAATTGAGGTGGTTCAAAACTTAAAAACCTATAAAGATAAAACAATTGCTGCTAAAACTGAAGGTGATGATCTGCTTTATCTTATGAAATTCGGGTTGCAAATGGTACTTTCACCGGAATTTGAAGATATAAAATATTACGGGCGCGGACCTCATGAAAATTATTCCGATCGAAACTATTCCTCACATCTTGGCATCTTTAATCAGAGGGTAAAAGATCAGTGTTTTGATTACGTCAGGCCACAGGAGACGGGAAATAAAACCGATGTCAGATGGTATGAACTGACTGACATGAAAGGTAAGGGAATAAGGATCGAAGCAAATGAACCGCTTAGTATTACTGCAAGACCATTCCTTGACAGTGATCTTGATGAAGGTGATAATAAATCACAAAAACATACACGTGAAATAAAAGCAAGGCCTTTTACTGTGTTGTCTGTTGATCATAAACAAATGGGACTAGGCTGCATTGACAGTTGGGGAGCCTGGCCTGAACCGCCTTACAGATTGCCGTATCAGGATTACAGTTATAGCTTTGTGATAAGACCTGTTGATAAAAAATAAACAAGGGTAAATTTGGAATAAACAGAGAAGGAATGATGAACAAGAATTAACGAAATAGAATTTTTAAAGGTAAAATGAAAAAAGCTTCAAGTGTTTTCGCATTATTGTTCCTTATTTCAATGCTTGCTATTTCTCAATCACCAGATAATCTTATATGGTTTGACAAACCTGCCTCTGACTGGGAAAGTGAAGCATTGCCGGTAGGGAACGGACGATTGGGAGCAATGATCTTTGGAGGTATCAGTCAGGAGCATATCCAGTTCAATGAACATAGCCTATGGTCTGGAGACAATGACTGGGATGGGGAATATGAAACAGGAGATCATGGATTCGGTTCATACAGAAATTTCGGAGATATTTTCATTGATTTCGACAATCATACTCATGCTAACGGATATAAACGATCCCTTGACCTTATCTCAGGGATTCATAGCATCACATACCGGCAAAATGGATGCAATATTGTACGTGAGTCCTTTTCTTCTCATTCTGATAATATAATGGTATTCAGATTTAAGACTGAAGATAAAACAAAATTATCAGGCAAGATTTTTATGATATCTGCTCAGAATGCCACTACTTCTGTCAACATAAATACCAGAAGTTTTGAAGGAGAGATGCCAAATAAACTGAAATTTGCTGCTGAATTATGTTTACTTAATGATGGAGGAAAAATATCTGTTGATGCAAATGAACTTGTTTTCACCGGTTGCCGGTCAATTACCATTTTAGTCAATGCCAGAACAAATTATAAACCGGACTACAAATCGGGCTGGAGAGGTGATGATCCATTGCCACAGATCAGAAAAGAATTAGCATCAGCATTGAAAAAGCCATTTTCGAAACTTAAGAATGATCATATTAGGGATTTTAAATCTCTTTCTAACAGAGTTAAAATAGATATTGGAAAAACAGATTCCGGAACACTTAAACTTCCCGTAGATCAAAGGCTGAGATCATATACTGACAATTACAATGATCCTGATCTCGAAGAATTACTGTTTCAGTATGGAAGATACCTGCTGATCAGTTCCTCCAGACCCGGAGGACTACCTGCAAATCTGCAGGGATTGTGGAATAACAGCAATACTCCTCCATGGGCCAGTGACTATCATACAAATATCAACATGCAGATGAATTACTGGCTTGCAGAGACAACAAATCTCTCCGAATGTCATATACCTTTAATAGATTTTATCAAAAACTCCCGTGAATCGTGCAGAAATGCGACAAAAAAAGAATTTGGCAATCAAGTCAGGGGATGGACAGCCCGAACAAGTATGAGTATTTTTGGTGGAAATGGCTGGGAATGGAATATTCCTGCAAGTGCATGGCTGGCACAGCACGTATATGAACATTGGGCATTTTCGAGGGATGAAAAATATCTGAAGGAAACAGCCTATCCCATAGTAAAAGAGGTTTGTGAATTCTGGGAAGATCATCTTAAGGTTTTACCTGACAGTTCACTGGTGGTTCCGGATGGCTGGTCTCCGGAACACGGTCCAAGAGGGGATGGGATCATGCACGACCAGCAGATAGTCTGGGATCTTTTTCAGAATTATCTGGAATTAGCTCGTGCTTTAAATATTGACAAACCATATCAAGGTGAAATAGAGGACATGCAATCAAAACTGCTGCCAAATAAAACCGGCAAATGGGGTCAGCTTCAGGAATGGCAGACCGACAGGGACGATCCTGAAGACCAGCACAGGCATACTTCACACTTATTTGCTGTGTATCCGGGACGGCAGATCACTCCTGCTAAAACTCCCGGACTTGCAAAAGCAGCCATTATTTCTCTAAGGAGCAGAAGCGGAAATTATGGTGCAAATGAGAATACTCCTTTCACAGTAGAATCAACCATAGGAGACAGCAGAAGATCGTGGACCTGGCCATGGAGATGTGCCATGTGGGCACGACTTGGTGAACCGGAGAAAGCACACATCATGATAAGAGGCCTGCTGAAATACAATACTTTGCCCAATCTGTTCTGCACTCATCCTCCCTTTCAGATGGATGGCAATTTTGGCATCTCAGCAGCAATTGCTGAAATGTTAATACAAAGTCACGATGGTCAGATACATTTGCTTCCCGCTCTTCCCGAATCATGGGCTAAACAAGGAGAATTCAAAGGCCTCTGTGCACGGGGAGGATATGTAGTAGATTGTAAATGGAAGGAAGGTAAAGTTATTTCCTACAAGATCACATCCCGAAATGATATAAAAGCGAACGTAAAGGTAAAGGTAAACGGAGAAGTCTTTGAAATAAATGTGAATTAAGCAGATTAATGATTTTTTTACAAAAAAAAGCCATCCCTGAAGATGGCTTTTAATCTATATGTAAATGAGTTTCTTACATCATTCCTCCCATTCCTCCTCCACCCATAGGTGGCATTGGTGGATGATCCTCTTTGATGTCATTTATTACAACCTCTGTAGTAAGTATCATACCTGCAATAGAAGCAGCATTTTCAAGAGCTATCCTGCTTACTTTAGTCGGGTCAATGATACCTGCTTTTTTAAGGTCCTCAAATTTGTCATCCTTTGCATTGTATCCGTAAGCATCTTTACCATTCTTTACTTCGTTCAGAACAACAGCACCTTCCATTCCTGCATTGATTGCAATGATTTTCAATGGAGCCTCGAGAGCTTTTCTTACTATTTCTATGCCAATTTTTTCATCCTCATTCTCAGTTTTCACATCATCCAATGCTTTTGAAGCCCTGATGAAAACAACCCCACCACCTGGTACAATACCTTCTTCTATTGCTGCTCGGGTAGCATGAAGCGCATCATCAACCCTGTCTTTTTTCTCTTTCATTTCCATTTCAGTCGGGGCACCAACATAAAGAACTGCAACTCCGCCTGCCAGTTTGGCGAGTCTTTCCTGGAGTTTTTCTTTATCATAATCTGAAGTGGTGGTATCAATTTGCTGTTTTATCTGCTTAACCCTTGCCTTAATAGCCTCACCATCTCCTTTGCCATTGATTATAGTTGTATTATCTTTATCAACAACTATTTTTTCAGCAGTTCCAAGTAGTTCAAATCCTGCATTTTCAAGTTTATAGCCCTGCTCTTCTGAGATAACTGTTCCTCCTGTCAGAATGGCAATATCTTCCAGCATAGCCTTCCTTCTGTCACCAAATCCCGGAGCTTTTACAGCTACTATTTTCAATCCTCCTCTCAATCTGTTCACCACAAGTACTCCCAGTGGCTGGCTGTCCATATCTTCTGCAATTATCAGCAAAGGTCTTCCTGACTGGGCTGATTTTTCCAGTATCGGTAAGATTTCCTGAACGTTTGTGATTTTTTTGTCATGAATAAGGACCAGTGGATTCTCATATTCAGTCACCATTTTATCGGCATCTGTAATAAAATATGGTGATAGATAACCTCTGTCAAACTGCATTCCTTCAACAACTTCAACATAAGTTTCAGTACCTTTTGCCTCTTCAACAGTGATCACACCATCTTTTGACACTTTTTTCATTGCTTCAGCTATCAGTTTACCTATTGAAGCGTCATTATTGGAAGAAATGGAAGCAACCTGCTCTATTTTCTTGAAATCGTCTCCAACATTTTCTGACATTTTTTGCATTTCCTTTACGATTGCTGTAGTTGCTTTGTCAATTCCTCTTTTTATGTCCATCGGATTTGCTCCTGAAGTGACATTTTTTAAACCTGCATGTACAATTGCCTGAGCAAGTACGGTTGCTGTGGTAGTTCCGTCTCCTGCCTGATCAGCAGTTTTTGAAGCTACTTCTTTAACCATCTGTGCTCCCATATTTTCAACAGGATCCTTTAATTCAATTTCCTTTGCTACTGAAACACCATCTTTAGTTATCTGGGGTGCTCCATAACTCTTTTCAATGATCACATTTCTGCCTTTTGGGCCCAGTGTAACTTTGACAGCATCTGCCAAAGCATCAATTCCTATTTTAAGATTATTCCTTGCTTCTGCATCAAAGCTAATTTTTTTAGCCATAGTACTTATATTTTTTTAAGTGATAAAAATGATTTTTAGTCCAAGATATTAAACTCTTTGATAAACCACAATTATCACATATTGTGCCATTCCTGTTTTTATGACAAAATTTCAGTAATTGATGCTATTTTCCTATAAAACCCTAAATACAAATGATGTATTTATATAAAACAGGTGACTTTTTGGCAAGAGAAAGCTTGATTTGTAAATAAATTTGACAAATACCGGAAACGACCAGCATTTAAAAATTATAAACTCATCTTCAGTTTCTTTTCCCTTTCGAATCGTGAAAGTGCCAGATCTATCAGTTTTGAAATTAGTTCCTGGTAGTTTATGCCTGTTTCTTTCCATAGCATAGGGTACATACTTATCGATGTGAATCCAGGGATTGTGTTGATCTCATTTACTATCACCTCATTTTCTTTTGTCAAAAAAACGTCTACCCGACTCAATCCTTCACATTCTAGCACCTGGAATGTTTTAACTGCAATATCCCTGATTATTCTTTCAGTATCTTTGTCCACTTTTGCTGGAATTGTAATCTCATATCCTTTATCATCAAGATACTTGGATTCATAATCGTAAAAGTCTTTGGTAGCCCTTATCTCCCCTGGTATTGAAGCTTTGGGTTCTTCATTTCCAAGAATGGCACACTCAATTTCCCTGCCTTCGATATTAGCTTCAATTACAAGTTTTGTATCAAAATTATAAGCAAGCCTTATGGCTTCATCATATTGTTGCTCATCCCTGACCTTTGAAATCCCGACTGACGAGCCCATGTTGGCAGGTTTTATGAATACAGGCATTCCAAGTCTGGACTGTACTTCATCAAAGTCCGGTTTTGCTCCATATCGTGCTACCAAATAATCTCCAATCTTTATTCCTGCTTCCCTTAGCAATCTTTTCATTACCTCCTTGTCCATTCCTACTGCCGAACCAAGTAATGCAGGCCCTACAAATGGAATCCCAAGGAGTTTAAGCATTCCCTGCACTGTACCGTCTTCTCCGTTCGGTCCGTGAAGAACAGGGAATATAGCATCAATTTTTACCTTATAGCTTGCATCTCTCGCTATTATAATAGGATATTCAGCACCAGGCTGCAATAACACATCATCTTTTGGGTCAAATGATGCAAAATCTTGAATTTCACTGAATGATAAATTCCTTATCATATCAAGGTCTGTCAACCACAATCCTGATTTATCAATTTTTATCAAAATAGGATAGTATCTTGACTTTTCAAGGTTCTGAAAAACATTTTTGGCTGACATCAATGAAATTTCATGTTCTGCTGATCTGCCACCGAAAAGTATTGCAATATTCATGTTTCAATAATTTTAATGCAAAAGTAATTTATTATATGTAAATATTTTTTATCTATATCAGTTTCTTTAATTGCTCACTCACATTATCCCAGCTTAACAATTTCTCCAATTTCGGATTTGGTTCTGTTTTAATTATCACATTTTTTTTCCATTTGTTGTAATAAGACATGATTGTTTTTTCCAGGCTTTCTGAATTATCATTGTAAAAAACCACTCCTGACTTACTTTTCTCCACTATCCTCTCTATCTCTTCATCTCTCTCTCCATTTATCAGGACTAGAATAGGATTTCCGGTAGCGAGATATTCGAACAGTTTTCCTGTTAAAATCCCTTTGTGATCTTTGTTTGACCAGGACAGAAGTAATAGCAGACTGCTTGAGGTCTGTGTACTTACAGATTCAAAGAGAGTGAGTTCTCCGAGGTCATGAGATATATCCTGCAGTCGGTATTCAACAACCCATTTATTCCACACTGCACTATCCTTGCCTGCATAAATCAGCTTAAAGTCCATTTTGCTGATTTTATCGTTATCTATCAAACTTTTCACTGTTTTGAAAAGAGCTACAGGCTTTTGAAATTCAGGGTACAGTGACCCTGTATATGAAATCACGAAATGATCTTTGTCTTGATTTTTTTCTGTTTCGTAAAGTTTAAAAACTCCATTCCTGATAACTTTAGATTCTGGTTTGATCTTATTTAATACGCTGTTCAGTCCTTCAGAAACGGTAATCACCTCATTGGCTTTAGAAATAAGCAATTTTATAAACCATGTCTGAAATCCGGGCAGGAAAGTATTTTTACGATAATAATCAACGGGTAAGTCCCTGAAATCAGCAATCCATCTGATATTTGGATAAAATAGTTTTAAATTAAAAGCTATTATGTGATCGGCAATTGGCCTGTATGAACTGTATAAATGAGTTATATGATTCTTTTTTAGCAGTCTCAGTGCTTTTATTGTACCGTTAATGATGTAGAAAAAACCTCCTTCTCCTACCATTGTATTCAAAGGAAAACTGTCAATCATCCTCCTGAAGAATTTCACTATTCTTGAAGAACTACCTGTATTAATACTTTTCCTTAAATAACTTTTTCTGTATGAGATCAGGTTCATGAGGTTTCTGTAATCAAAATGAAAAACCCGGTATATTACTGCGAAATCTACCGGAATATTGTCTCTGGCAGGAATGGTTATATTTTTTATACTGATGATAAATATTTTCTCAAATATCTTTGAGAAGCATTTTGAAATGAAATAATTTCTTAAAAATCCAACAGTTCCCATGGGAGGGTAATAATATGCAATAAATAGAATTTTCCCGGATATTTCAGATTTCAATTTTCAGGAGTTTCTTTTAGCGTATCCATAATTATCTTGAAGATATCATGTGCAATCAATCTTTCATCAAACTGATTAATAGCCTTTATCCTGCCCTCTTTGCCCATTTTCAGCCTGGTTTCTTCAGGCATATTTATTATTTCTTCCATAGCTCCGGCCAATGAATTTATCTCTCTCACAGGTACAAGTAATCCATTTTTACCATGCTCTATTGCTTCACGACACCCTGCAGTTTCTGTTGCAATAACAACTTTTTCCATCGACATGGCTTCTGTAATTGATCTTGCAATGGCTTCTCTATATGATGGTAAAACGACACAATCTGACTGAGCGATATACTTTTTAACATTATCTTTAAATCCATGATAAATGACAGTTCTGCTTTTCACCCACAATACCAGATCGTCCTCCTTAACAGTGGCTGGATTTGAATGGTCAATTTCCCCTATCATCCAGAATTCCACATTATCGAATTTACTTTTAATGATCTTCGCTGCTTCTACAAATTCAACGACTCCCTTATCATACAATAATCTGCCTATAAAAGTGAAAACAAATTTATTTTTATTGGTTTTTGTCTTTGAAGGAGTATAAAAATGAGTATCTACTCCACATCCTTTTACAGAAATACCTTTTTTATTGTCGATCAATTTTTCTTCAACAAATAATGTTTTGTCATCGATATTCTCAAATACGACCTTGTCATGAAACCTTGAACTGTATCTGTACAGTATTTTTGTCACTTTCTTAATAAATCCATTGTGAATAAATGCATATCCTAATCCTGTAACAACAGCAATTGAGGGAATTTTTAGATATCCTGCTGCAAAACCACCGTAAATATTTGATTTGACTGTATAATGAAGTATCAGGTCGGGTTTTATTTTTTTATAAAGTGATATAAGTTCCCTCAAAAGTAAGAAATCTTTTAAAGGATTAGTGCTATCCCTGTCCAGGTTTTTTAACTGTATATGGGTTACTTCAGGAAAGCTTTCTTTATAAAAAATATACTTGTCAACAGGAGCAATCACAAAAATATCAAAGTTGTTCTTTGAAAGTATTTCAAGTATATTCATCCTGAAATTGTAAATATTCCAGGTTGTATTGGCTACAATTGCAATTTTATATTTCTTAGCAACTTTCAATGCAAGTCCTATAATTTTTTTAATTTCAGGAAAGGCAAATATACCATAATATATTAATTTTATTCAGATATATGAATATTTTAACACTTTATTTTTATTGATGCTTTTTAATATCCTTAATTTCCTGCTCTTTGCTGATAGGGAAAATCAGAAGTGTATCATTTTCATCAACGATTATATAGTTATCAAGGTCCTTGACATAAACGTGTTTGTTTTTTTGTGCTTTGACAATATTTCCACTTGCATTCATAAAAATTCCTTTTGCATCTATTACATTATTCTCATGGCTATCTTTATCAAGAAATGCATGTAATGAATTCCAGGTGCCCAGATCAGACCAGGAAATATCAGCAACTAAAGTGTAAATTTTATCTGACTTCTCCATAATCGCATAATCAATAGAAATATTGGTGGTCAAAGGATATTTTTTTTCAATAAACTCCTTTTCTGAAACAGTATTATAAACATTACTACCTGTTTCGAGGATATCATATATCCCGGGCGCGTACTTTCTGAATTCCGCAAGTATGGTTTTTGCATTAAAAACAAAAATTCCTGCATTCCAAAGATAATTATTTTGGGCAAGATAGTTTTCTGCAGTTTTCAAGTCAGGTTTTTCCCTGAATGATCTGACTTTATATAACTGAATATCATGATCAGTCAGTTCATCTGACAACTCTATGTATCCATAACCTGTATCAGGTCTGTCCGGCGGAATACCGAGTGTCAGAATCGCTTCATTACGTGAAGAAAAATCCAGTGCATTTTCAACAATTCTTAAAAACTCTCTTTCTTTTAAAATAAGATGATCTGATGGAGCCATAATAATATTGGCATCGGGATTGAGCGAATGGATTTTAAAAGCAGTATAGGCTACAGATGGCCCGGTATTATTTCTGGAAGGTTCGTTTATAATATTTGAATCAGAAATTTCAGGAATCTGGCTGATTACAAGATCATTGTATCTTTTATTTGTAACAATAAATATATTTTCGTGCGGGAAGATCCCCGAAAATCTTTCATAAGTTGCTCTTAATAATGATTTCCCCACTCCCAGAATATCCAGGAATTGCTTTGGCTTATGTTCATTGCTGGCAGGCCAGAATCTTGAACCGATACCGCCTGCCATAATTGCAAGATAATTATTTTTCATCAAATTTTTAAAATTATAGCTGAGCGTAATAAATCAGATTCCAACCATCACTCAATTTTGCATATCGCCTTTCAATCCTGAACAGTCCATTAAGGGCTGAAATGGTCTCAATGACTGCTTTATCATCGACCATAATAAACTCCTGTGAAAATGATTTGTCAGAACTATCAAATCTTTTGTGAATCTCCCAGTTTTTTTTGGTCCATGTTATTGATTCAATAGTATCACCTTTCTCGCCCTTAATCACCTTAATCCCTTCTATCGGAAAACTTATATGATTGTACTGATATTCTGGATCGGCATGAAATGAATCATAAAAACTGATAAATTCCTTAGGTAAATCAGAAAAGCCTTTTACATTCTGAAAATTACCTGCGTTTCCCCCAGTTTTTTTGCAGCCTGAAGTCGATAAAATCAAGAAAACGGACAAAAACAATATAATTTTACTACTCATTTATTCTTAAATCTAAATTAATTTACAAGATAAATTTAATTCCGAACAATTGAAACATGAACCTTCCTCCAGGCTAAACTTAAAATATAATCATCATAAATATAGGATTTGAAGCAGTAATCCAGACTTTCATTTTCATTTAAAACGACCGAACATTCATTTTTTGATCTCATAATGATCTGATCTTTAAATACTATCTCCTTTTTTCCATATGCTTTATAAACAGCTTCTTTTATAGTCCATAATTTTGAAAAATAAAAGGCATCTTCCTCTGCCCCTTTTATAAGGAGGTCAGAGTCTGAAGCAAATTTATCTTTAATTCTGAAAGCTTTATCATTTACCTTTTCAATATCTATTCCAACAGGAAAGTTAGAAACTGCAACTGCAACCATTTTATCACAGTGACTAAGAGAAACAAAAGCATCGGAATTAAAAACGTATGGTTTTCCAAATTTATCCTTCAAAAAAACATTTTTTTTATTTGATCCCAAAATGAGGTTCAGCACATATCTTGTCGACAACCATTCAAGCACTCTGTTAACCGGCAAACCATAAATCTGATCTGTTTCTTGCCGATTTAAATCCATATTTTCAAGAAAAAAAGAAATGCTTTCAACTCTTCTCCAGACAGCAAATTTATAATTGAGATTTGATTCATCCAAAAAAACAAGAGGCATATATCAAATATCTACATTTGCATAGGCAGCATTTTCTTCAATAAAAGCCCTGCGTGGTGGTACTTCGTCACCCATCAGCATTGAAAAAACCCTGTCAGCTTCAAGAGCATCATTTATAGTAACTCTTTTTAAAGTTCTTGTTTCAGGATTCATTGTTGTTTCCCATAGCTGTTCGGCATTCATCTCTCCAAGACCTTTATACCTTTGGACTTTTACTGATTTATCATCTATTGAACCTCCCATTTGCAATATCATTTCATCTCTTTGCTTATCAGACCAACAATATACCGGTGTCTGATTTCCTTTTTTTAACTGATATAGGGGAGGATTGGCAATGTAAATATGTCCATTTTCAATCAGTTCCTTCATATATCTAAAAAAGAAAGTCAGGATCAATGTAGCAATATGACTACCGTCAACATCGGCATCAGTCATAATTATGACTTTATGATAACGGAGTTTCAGTATATTAAGAATTTTTTCTCCATCTATTTCTTCTATTGAAACTCCCAGGGCGAGGAACATAGTCTTGATCTCTTCGTTTTCATAGATTTTATGTTCAAGTGCTTTTTCAACATTCAATATTTTGCCCCTCAAAGGCAGTATTGCTTGAAAAACCCTGTCTCTTCCCTGCTTTGCGGTACCACCGGCAGAATCACCCTCAACAAGATATAATTCTGATATTGAAGCATCCCTGGAGCTGCAATCAGAGAGTTTACCAGGCAATCCTCCGCTCGTAAGTATGTTTTTTCTCTGAACAAGTTCACGTGCTTTCCTGGCTGCATTACGGGCCGTAGCTGCGAGAATGATCTTGTCTATAATGATTTTTGATATCTTTGGATTTTCTTCAAGGAATATCGCAAGATGATCGCCTGCTATCTGTGATACAATAGCTGTGATCTCAGAATTACCAAGTTCTCCCTTTGTCTGGCCTTTGAACTGAGGTTCCGGAACTTTAACTGATACAACAGCTGTCATACCCTCTCTGTAATCCTCACCTGCTATTTCCATTTTGATTTTCTTAAAAAATCCATTCTGGTCTCCATATTTTTTAAATTCCCTGGACAATGCCCTCCGGAATCCCTGAACATGAGTACCTCCATCATTAGTCCTGATATTATTCACAAAAGAATAAATATTTTCCTTATACCCTGAATTGTAATTAACTGCCACTTCAACTTCCACTCCCTCCTTTGAACCTATAATATAAATCGGATCATGAGAAATTGAAGCCCTTCCTTCATCAAGGTATTTTACAAACTCCATTAATCCACCTTTTGAATGAAATTCATATTTCTTAAATTCACCGTTTTTTAATACATTTCTTTCATCTGTAAGATTGATTGTCAGGCCTTTATTTAAAAAACTTAATTCCTTAAATCTTTGGACAAGAGTGTCAATGTTATAATCTGAAGTTTCAAAAATTGCATCATCAGGAGTAAAAATAATTTCCGTACCGGTTCTTTCCGAAGTACCTACTATTTCAACCTGTGTTTGTGGAATACCTTTTACATAGGTCTGCTGATAAATATTGCCGTTTCTGCTTACCCTTGCTGTCAAAGACTTGGACAATGCATTTACTACTGAAATACCTACACCATGCAATCCACCTGAAACCTTGTATGTATCCTTATCAAATTTTCCACCTGCATGCAATACAGTCATCACAACCTCTAATGCTGATTTCTGCAATTTTTCATGCATTTCAATTGGAATTCCCCGACCATTATCAGTAACAGAAACACTATTGTCTGAAAACACTTTTACATCAATGGTGTCACAATGTCCGGCGAGATGTTCGTCAATTGAATTATCTATAACTTCCCATACAAGGTGATGCAACCCCTTTTCATCAGTACTGCCAATATACATTCCTGGCCTTTTCTGAACAGCTTCCAATCCTTCGAGTGCCTGAATATTACTGGCATTATAATCCTGATTTAAATTTTCTGACATAATTTTATTTTATTTAACAACCTGCAAAGATACAAAAAGATCAGTTTTATCTTTACTTTTCTGACTTAAATTAAAATTAAATATTTTATAGATAAGTAGTTATTAAGATGAACTTACCTTGTATTTCAATTCTTTTTATAAAAATAGTCTCTTATTATCCGAAATTGAATTAACCGGTATGCTTTATCCAAAAACTGTCAGAAAGATAAAAATTTAATTTTAAAAATTGATTCCTGCTGTTACAACGAAAAAATCGAATTTTTTTGAAGATTTTATCACATTGGGAATTGACCTTTCGTAGGATAATCCCAGATTCAAAAAATAAATATCAAGTCCAATGTCAAAATTATAAGCAAGGTACTTATCGTTAACTGTCTTAAAATCAATTGCTGAATTGTTTTTATCGATTATAATGATATAATTGTAATTTAAACCACCTCCAAGTCTGAAATTCAATTTCCTTTTCATCATATCTGCCTGATATCCAACTATTACTTTCCCTTTTGCCGATCTTATACGTGGTGACTTAACAAATGGGCTCAGTCTTTCATAGCTATTTTTAATTGTATAATCCTGATAGTACAGACCAGGACTGATAAAAAAACTATAGGTGCCAAAACGTGCCTTTACTCCTGTGGTATATCCGTTCCTGAACTCCTTGAAACTTTCTGGAAAACTTGTCAGACTATCGCCAAGCAAATTTCCATTATTACCGGCCAGAATGCCAAAATCAAAACTAAAGGCGCTTTGCCCGTACATGCTCAAAGTAAATGCACAGAAAACTAATAAAACCGAATATTTTTTAATGACACTTCTCACACCTGAAAATTATACAATTTATATCAATAATGACATTTAAAAACAAAAATAGCAAAATTAAATGATCAATTCAAACTAACATAAAACTCCATTTTCTAATTAAAAATTATATTTGCATTAAATTTACGCTTTCATTTTTTAAAAAAGTATTTTATGTATCCTGATTTATCTTATTTTTTTCATGATGTTTTTGGAACTCCTTATGATAACTGGACTTCAATTTTTAAAACATTCGGTTTGCTGATGGCAATAGCCTTTCTTGTCAGTGCATGGATTTTAAGACTTGAACTTATCAGAAAAGAAAAAGAAGGATTTCTAAAACCAACAGTTCTTTTATACGGTAATGAAAATAAGAATTTATATACATCTGCAATTATTAATGGAATTGTAGGTTTTATTTTAGGTTTCAAGATACCCCTGATCTTTTCAGAATTAGACAGATTCAAGCAAGATCCTGCTGGAACCCTGTTTTCGACTGATGGAAATATTCTGATAGCTCTTATAGTTGCTGTCGGTTTTGGAGCATATTCATACTGGGACAGCAAAAAAAATGCAGGCAAAACCGAAAAGGAGATCACTCTTCATCCTTATGAAAGAACTGGTGACATTATCATAATTGCGGCAATTTCCGGTATCATTGGTGCCCGGCTTTTTTCAATACTTGAAAATTTTGATTTGTTTTTGACAGATCCTGTTGGTCAGATTTTCTCAGGTAGCGGACTTACAATGTATGGTGGTCTGATAGTAGCTTTTGCAGCAGTTTACTATTATGTCAGAAAAAAAGGTATACCTCCGCTTCACATGATGGATATGGCAGGATTAGCCATTGTAGTTGGTTACGGAATAGGACGATTAGGATGCCATTTTTCAGGAGACGGGGATTGGGGAATTGTTAATGAAATGACAAAACCAGGATGGTTTATATTGCCGGACTGGATGTGGTCATATAATTACCCACATAATGTTATAAATGAGGGGATACCATTAGAAAACTGTAGTGCTCATTATTGCAAACAACTGGTACCCGGAGTTTTTCCTACTTCGGTTTATGAATTTATAGCAATGCTGATCGTTTTCACTGTCATGTGGAAAATTAGAAAAAGAATAAAAATAGCTGGTGTTTTATTTTTTATTTTTCTTATATTTCAGGGAATTGAAAGGTTTTTAATTGAAACTATAAGAGTCAATCCAAAATATATTTTTTTGGGTATGAATTTATCTCAGGCTCAGTATATTTCTCTTGCTATTATTATTGCAGGTATTATAGGGATATTTTACCTCTATAAAAGACATAAAAAAATACAAATAGATGAGTGATCCTATAAAGCATGAATGCGGAATGGCATTCATTCGACTGAGAAAACCACTTAGATATTACAAGGAAAAGTATGGTTCTTCATTATATGGGCTGATGAAACTTCAGCTCCTGATGCAAAAACAAAGGAACAGAGGACAGGATGGTGCAGGAATAGTAACAGTGAAAATTGATCTTGACTCAGGCAAGGAGTATATAGACAGACAGAGGACTAATAAACAGGACAATTTAAAAGAACTGTTTGAAAACATTTATGCGGAATTTGATGGCATAAGTAAAAAACATCTGGAAGATCCCGAATGGCTGAAATATAATGTTCCTTATACCGGTGAAGTGCTGATGGGCCATCTAAGATACGGAACTCACAGCAGTAATAGTATCAAAAACATTCATCCCGTTTTAAGAAGAAGCAACTGGAAAACCAGAACTCTGGCCCTTGCTGGAAATTTTAACCTCACAAATGTAGACGAGCTTTTTGAGGAACTGATTTCATATGGACAACATCCCTTCAGAAAATCAGATACTATAACCGTATTAGAAAAAATCGGGCATTTCCTGGACAGGGAAGTTCAACAGCAATTCGATAGTCTGAAACAACAAGGGCATCATGACAATATCGAACTGACCGAACTTATCAGTGACAATCTGGATCTGCAGAAAGTTTTGAGAAAAGCCAGTAAAAGCTTTGATGGAGGGTATGTTATCGGAGGCATTGTTGGTAATGGAGACGCTTTTCTGATGAGAGATCCTAATGGAATAAGACCGGCTTTTTATTATTATGATGATGAAATTGTGATAGCTGCATCAGAACGGCCAGCTATTCAAACTACTCTCAATGTGTTTTTCGAAAAAATTAATGAATTGCCTCCGGGGCACGCACTGATTGTAAAACATAACGGAGATATCTCTGTGGCGGAATTTACCGGACATAAAGAAAAACAGTCCTGCTCATTTGAAAGAATATATTTTTCACGAGGTACAGATAAAAATATTTATCTCGAAAGAAAGGAACTTGGAAGAACTATGACGGAAATGGTATTAAAATCAATAAATTACGATCTTGACAACACAGTTTTTTCATATATCCCAAACACTGCAATTACTGCCTTCAACGGATTAATAGAAGGTATTGGTACCTATCTCAATAATAACAAACTGGAGGAAATTTTTGCTCTTGGCCCGAATCCTGATAAAGTGAAACTCGGGCTGATCCTTAATAAAAGCATAAGAATAGAAAATCTGGTAGTTAAAGACTTGAAACTCAGGACGTTCATCCTTGAAGATAATTCCAGAAACGAACTGGTCTCGCATGTATATGATGTAACATATGGAATTATCAATAATTATAAAGATACTGTAGTTTTAATTGATGACAGTATAGTAAGGGGAACCACGCTGAAAGACAGTATAATATCAATAGTAGCCCGTCTTTTTCCAAAAAAAATTATAGTTCTTTCATCTGCTCCCCAGATAAGATATCCGGATTGCTATGGAATTGATATGTCGAGAATGAACGAATTTGTAGCCTTCAGAGCTTTGATTGAACTGATAAAGGAATCAGGTCAGGAAGAATTATTAGAACTTACTTTTAATAAGTGCAAAACACAAAATACTTTGCCTGTTGATGAGATCAAAAATGAGGTTAAACCACTTTACGATCTATTTGCTTATGAAGAAATTTCAGAAAAAATAGCAAAACTGGTTACTCCGGAAAATATTAATTGTGAAATTGAAATTATTTTTCAGACTATTGAAAACCTGCACAAGGCAATTCCAAAACATACCGGAGACTGGTATTTTACCGGAAATTACCCAACACCAGGAGGCAACAAAGTTGTAAACAAAGCATTTATAAATTACATGGAAGGTGTTTGTGACCGGTCTTATTGATTTTGGAAATTGAAAGTGAACAATGAACAATGGACAATGTAAAATTGACAATTGATAATTTAAAATTAACTTTTTTGCCCTTCAATCTTGTGACCTTCCTTAATTAACTATTTAATATTTACAATTCACAATAATTAATATATTTGCCTTACTTTCACATATTCAGAAAAAAATATATTCAGAAATGAACAATAAAAAAACCCTTTATCTTATTGATGGACATGCCTTGGTTTACAGATCTCATTATGCCTTTATAAGAAGACCTCTCATTAACAGTAAAGGCTTGAACACTTCTGCAATTTCAGGTTTTGTCAGGACTATCTGGGAAATACTAAATGACAGAAAACCAGATTCTATAGCGGTAGTCTTTGATCCTGAGGGTCCGACATTCAGGCATGAGGAATATGAACTGTACAAAGCCAACAGGGATAAACAACCCGAAGATATTCAGATAGCAATTCCATACATTAAGAGAATTCTGGATGGATTCAGAATTCCTGTTATAGTGGTTGACAGATTTGAAGCAGATGATGTAATTGGCACTATAGCACTGAAAGCTGCAGAGACAGGTATGATCGCATACATGGTTACTCCTGATAAAGATTACGGTCAACTCGTAACAGAGGACATATTGATTTACAGGCCTATGGGCAATGGAGAAGGACATGAGGTTTTAGGTGTGGAAGAAATAAAAAATAAATGGGGAATTGAAAATACAGCCCAGGTAATAGATTTTCTGGCTATTCAGGGAGATGCCTCTGATAACATACCGGGTGTGAAAGGTATCGGAGAAAAGGGAACGCAAAAACTGATACAGGAATATGGTTCCCTTGAAAAAATATATGAAAACCTAGATAAAATAACTGGAAAAACACTCGAATATCTGGAAAATTCCCGTGAACAGGCATTTTTATCAAAATATCTTGCTACAATAAAAACAGATGTTCCGGTGGAAATAGATTTTGAAAAATATAAACTTGAACCATTTGACAAAGACCTGCTATCGGATGTATTCAGGGAACTGGAATTCAGATCGATGGCAAAATCGATACTTGGAGAAGAAAAAAAGGAGATTTTTCAATCAAACCTATTTGAAAACTTTTCAGCATCAGAAATAAAGGAAGAATTGACAAAAGCTCAACCCGAATACCAAATTGCACAAAACAGTTTTACAGACAGCAACAAACAGTATTTTTTAATTGACTCAAATGATGAGATAGAGAAATTAATTGAAAAACTAAATGTTCAAACCCAATTTGCTTTTGACACAGAAACATCTGCCCTCGATCCCAATATTGCTGATCTTGTAGGATTGTCGTTCTCTTTTAAGGACAATGAAGCATATTATGTGCCGGTAAACAGCCAGAATAAAGATTCAGTTTTGTCAAAATTCAAACCTGTTCTGGAAAATGAAAATATAGGAAAAATAGGGCAAAACTGCAAATATGATAATCTTGTGATGAGATGGCATGGAGTGGAAGTAAAAGGTGAGCTGTTCGATACAATGATCGGCCATTACCTGATAGAACCCGATATGCGGCACAAACTGGATTATCTTGCTGAAACCTATCTAAGTTATAAAATGATACCCATTGAGGATCTGATCGGCAAAAAGGGTAAAGAACAACTCAGCATGGCAGACATAGAAATAAATATCGTAAAAGACTATGCTGCCGAAGATGCTGATATAACATTTCAATTAAAAAAAATAATTGAAAAAAAACTTAAGGAGGATCAGGTCACAGAAGTGTTCCATAATCTTGAAATGCCATTGATCAACGCACTGATGAATATAGAATACAATGGGGTCTATGTCGATATTGATTTTCTAAGAGATTATTCAACTGTACTCGATGAACAAATTATAAAAAGTGAAAAAGAAATTTATCTAAAAGCAGGAGTAAAATTTAATATTGCATCTCCTAAACAGGTAGGTGAAGTCCTGTTTGACAAATTAAAAATACCTTATAGATGGACCAAGACATCAACTGAGCAGTATTCGACCAGTGAAGAAAAACTTAATGAACTCGGTTATCAGTTTGAAATCGTAAATGATATACTGAATTTCAGAAAATTGCAGAAACTCAAAAACACATATGTCGATTCACTTCCAAAACTGGTAAATCCAAAGACAAAGCGTATACATAGTTCATTCAACCAGGCAAGGGCAGCAACCGGAAGACTAAGCTCTGAAAATCCTAATCTGCAGAATATTCCGATCAAAGACGAAGCTGGCAGAGAGATAAGAAAGGCCTTTAAACCAAGAAATGATGATTTTCTGATACTTTCTGCTGATTATTCACAGATTGAATTGCGCTTAATTGCCGATATGAGCGGAGACGAAGCAATGCTTGAAGCCTTCAACAATGATCTTGACATACACAGGGCTACCGCTTCAAAAATATTTGATGTTCCATTGGAAAATGTCAGTTCCGATCAGCGCAGACAGGCAAAAACCATAAATTTCAGTATAGTTTATGGTGCAGGTTCTACAAATCTGTCAAGACAGCTTGAAATTCCAAAATCTGAAGCTAAAAAACTGATAGACAATTATTTTGAAGAATTTCATGGGTTGCAGAAATATTTTGAAGATATAGTTCAATATGCAAGAATGAATGGATTTGTACTTACCAAGATGGGAAGGAAAAGGAAACTTAGAGATATAAATTCAAGAAACAGCCTTGCAAGATCCAATGCCGAAAGAATGGCAATTAACACACCTGTACAGGGTACTGCAGCAGACCTCATTAAACTTGCAATGATAAAAATCGACAAAGAACTGCAAAGCAGAAATTTGAAATCGAAAATGATTCTTCAGGTTCATGATGAATTGGTATTTGATATGCATAAATCTGAAATTGATATTTTGCCTGATTTAGTAAAGGAAAACATGGAAAATGCTATATCCGGACTTAAAGTAAAAATAAAAGTTGATACAGGAATAGGTAATAACTGGCTTGAGGCACACTGACAATATTAATGACGATTCATTATTCCATGATTTCCAATTAAAACAGTAAATTTCTACAAAAGAATTTGACAAATATTTACTATTTCTAAGATATGGTTTTATTATTTTCCAATAAAAAAACATACTTTTGCAGCTTAAATATTTAAAATATGAAATATCTGTCAATTGTTACTGTAGTTTTCTTCTTATTCTCCTGTTCTTCAACCGGTTCCAAAAGCCATCCCGGATGGGGCACCAATCTTGAAGATGGAATTCAAAAAGCAGCTTCCGACAACAAATATGTTTTTGCATTATTCACAGGTAGTGACTGGTGTCCTCCATGTAAAAAACTTGAAGCTGATGTGCTTGAAAACGAGCAATTTAAAAAACTTGCCGGCGAGAAATTTGTAGAGGTTGTATTCGATTTCCCCAGAAAACCTGAAAATCAATTAAGTGCAGAACAAGCAACTTACAATAATAATACTGCTCAGAAATACTTTATCGAAGGATTCCCAACAGTGATCATTTTTGACAAAAACGGCAATGAATTGAAGCGTTGGGTAGGATATATGCCAACAGCACTTGAAACCACACTCGGAGAATATCAGTCAGTATTGCGATAATTTCTCATTTTGTGTTTTAAGTTCTTTGTGAATAAGGAATATCAGTCTTCAATATCTCCGATACCTTATACATTAAGTATTTGTTCGAATCAGGGGTATAAAAATATTTTTACATCGAACCCGGTCATCATCGGGATACTAAGAAACAATAAAAATTACTTAAGTTAGCTTATTGTTCCTTAATGGCTCCGCACCGATTGCAATCATTATCACACTTGATTCGCATTCTTATTTGTCATACAGCAATAAAGACAATTGTTCAATAAGGTAATAGGGTATTATTCATTTAATCAAACTGATTTAATTAAGTAAATTTTCGAAATAAGGATTTTGTTGTCCAAACAAACCTTATTTATAAACAAACTTTAGAAACAGATAAAATTCTTCTCAAATTGTTTAGACAGATACTTTGTTATTCAAACTAATAAATATTATAAATATTAAAACTAATAATTATAATATTTTTTTTTGTACATTCTGATTTTGTTTCCTGACCAGGGTTAATTTTAGGATAAAAAAGCTCTCAAACAGGGCTGTCTGAGAGCTGAAAAGTGATATGGTAGGGACTTGACAACATTTTGTATCTTTGTGCCATTAGCAGATATTTATTTAATAATGCAAAACTACTGCTGCCATAAGAATTTTATAACAGGAAAAACACCCTTTTTATACAGGAAAAACACCTAAAAAAAATAGGGAAAAATCCTATAAATAAATAGGAAAACAACTTTGATTTTTCAGTTATTTTTGTTATATATTTGTATTTATTATTTAATTCAAATATTTGTAATTATGAAAAATCTAATAAAACATGAACCAATTTCGATAGAAAGAGCAGATGAATTAACACTCAATTTTATTGAAGCTTTAAACGTTGAAGTCCCAAAAATTGCAACCTGGGCTTGGTTTGATATAGATGAATTGAATGAATACCTGGATGAAGCCAAGTATCTTTGTAAAGCAAACAATAAAACATTTTCAGGAATCAGAATATATATTGGTAAGTATTCTCCCGCGGAAAACAAAGGTTTTTTCACTGTTTATCTTGCACCAACTGAGACTGCTGATCTAAATGGAATGAAATCCCCAAAAGATCCAGATATAAAGATGAAGGCATTGAATTTGGGAGGTACAGGTATAGAAAGAATATAAATATTATTTAAAAAAATGTCAGTTTATTATTATTTGATCATTATTATCCCATTTTTGTCATTTATTACTTCTGTTTTTTTCAACAGGAATAAAACTTCAATTGATTTAGTATTCAGTATTATGCTTGGGTATATTTTTTTGACAGAACTGACAGGAGTTTATGTAGGAAAATTTACAATTTACCCAAACTTTATTATTTACAATTTTTACTGCCTGATTTTTCCGCTGTTGAATTTCTGGCTTTTTTCAAAAATCATTAATTCTGTTACTGTTAGAAAAAGGATACAGATATTGTCATATGCTTTGATCTTCGTCTTTATAGCTGACAACTTGGTTTACAGGAATTTATTCATTGAACAGCAATTTCATACTTATCTTGTTTCTTTGATAATTTTGATCTATATTATTGCTGTTAGCCTTAAAGAAATTTTAGAATCGGATATTGTAAACGAATATAATCGTTCCAAATCATTCTGGATAAGTCTGGGACTATTGCTTTTCTCAGTTCCTTTTCTGCCAGTAATGATAGCATTGAAAGTGATGATATACAATTTCGAGATCCGGAGTGTAATAAATTTATTATTAATATTAGTGATGAATACGTGTTTTATTATAGCTTCCAGGTGGACAAAATATAAATAGAAAAATTTTCATCGTTGAAGTATTCTGAGACAATCCTTTATATATTGATTTTAATTTACTTTGGAAACAATTTAAAAATTCAAAGTAAAGAATTAATCTTTTTATAAAAAACAGTACTAATAACTGTATAAATATTAATAATTTAGATTAAATTTGTAACTAGTTTTTATTATTTTACAAATCACATTTATGGAACATATAAATGATGATGATTCAAATCATACTCCTACCCGGGTATCGAACTCAATATTCAATTCCGGTAATCTACTATTTACATTTCACCTTACAACTACAAGTGTCATCAGTAAAGTAAAAGGCATTTCAGTCTTTCTCACCGGCATAGCTGATCCAATAGCATTGTCAAAAGTAGTATTCTACAATCATAAAAAGATAATTTGTTTTGATAAAACTGAACAGATATGACTATTTATGAATATATTGTAATAATAATACCTTTGATATCTCTTGGAATTTCTATTTTTTTCAACAGGAATAAAACTCCTGTAGATAATATCTTCAGGGTAATGCTGGGGTATATGTTTATAACAGAACTGTTTGGAATAATACTATGTAAATTTACTTCCTATTATAAGGACTATGTAATTTTTAATTTTTATTTCCTTTGTTTGCCCTTGTTATTATTCCTTATTTTTTATAAACTGACATTATCGGATATTAAGAAAAAAAGGATAAGGATTTTGTCCGTAATATTGGTTTTATTTTTTATAATTGATAACCTGATTTATAAGAATATTTTTATTGAATTGCAATTCCATACTTATATTTTAGCATTAACGATGCTGATATTTTTAATGTACAGCAATCTAATAGAGATCATGAATTCTGATCATATTAGTGATTATTTTCGTTCAAAATCCGTACTTATAAGTCTGGGAATTTTGATCTATTCAGTACCTTATATGCCAATAGTTATTGCTTTTAAAGTTATCAATATTATTTTTGAAGTCAGGTGGATACTTGCTTTACCTTTGTATGTTACCATGCACACTTGTTTTATATTAGCATCATTATGGACCAGACACAAGTAATTTATTTGATACTATTCACAGTAATGGTTATGCTGATATTAGTCAGCATGGTTTTTATGTTATTCATTGTGTTTAACAGGAAAAGGATAAAATTTATCCTGGAAAAACAGGAAACACAAAGACAGGCAGAATTTGAGTTTGCCAAGATCAGAATTGAAAATCAGGAGCATTTGCTTAAAAATATCAGCTGGGAACTGCATGATAATATCGGACAACTCCTTTCAGTAAGTAAAATGCAATTGTCGATGCTCCCGCAACCTGATACAGAAACAGATAAAAAAATACTAAATGATACTATGGAACTGATCAGTAAGGTACTTGATGATATCAGGAGTCTTTCTAGATCCCTCAATACTGAATCTATTGGATTTATGGGTCTGCTGACAGCTACCAAATTTGAAATTGACCGCTTGAATCGTCTCAAGTTTATAAATGCAAGGTTTAATATCACGGGAACACCTGTGAAACTACATAATAGTGATGAGATCATATTGTTCAGGATCATCCAGGAGTTGATGTCAAATGTGATCAAGCATGCCAAAGCATCTAATTTTGATCTGGTTTTCAGTTTTGGAAATGATGAACTTATTATAACTGCGAGTGATAATGGGGTGGGGATGAAAACTAAAACTGAAAATTATGGATTAGGGTTAAAAAATATAGTATCAAGGATAAAATTGTTGAACGGAAGCATAAATTTTGAAAATAAAGAAAAAAGAGGCTTGTTGACAACAATAAAATATCCTTTACCTTTAACATCATAAATTTTAGGAAAATGAAAAAGCAGGTTTTTATTATCGATGATCACGAGCTATTCAGCAGATCTCTGGAAATGATGATTAATAGTTTTGATGATTATACTGTGGTATTTTGCGGACAGAGCGGGAAAGATCTGATATTCAGATTGCAGGATTCATTAAAACCGGCTCCTGATATTATTTTACTCGATTTAAACATGCCGGTAATGAATGGTCTTGAAACCATGGATTGGATATCGGTAAACAGACCCGAATTAAATGTCCTTGTTCTGTCGATGCAGGACAATGATGACCTTGTACTGAAAATGATAAGAAAGGGAGTAAAAGGATATCTGCTGAAAGATATTTCGCCTCAAATTCTCCTTAAGGCATTGGATGATACCCTGAATTACGGTTTTTTTCACTCTGGAAAAGTGACACAGGCTCTTCTAAATTCGCTTCATTGCGACAAAATGTCAACTGTTGACCTGAAAGACAAAGAACTTCAGTTCCTGAAACTTGCCTGCACCGAAATGACATATAAGGAAATTGCCGAAGTCATGAATTTAAGCCCTAAAACAATAGATGGCTACAGAGATATGCTTTTTGAAAAACTGGATGTGAAATCAAGGGTTGGGCTCGTGTTATACGCCTTGAAACATGATTTGTGTTCGATTTAAAATTTAATTGAACAGAATATTTCAAATTATGGAAAAGCCACCAATCACCAACTGCCATACTCATATTTTTACTGGGTATCATGTCCCACCTTACCTTGCTAAATCATTTGTTCCTTTCCCATTTTACTTTCTCTTTCACCTGAATTTTTTAGTAAGAGTCTTCCGTTTTTTTGGCAATGTTTCAAATAACATAAAGTATCATCCTGCTTTAAAAAAATGGCAGAGCCTGAAAGCTAGCATACGTCTATATTCAAGATACTACAATCCTGTTTTATCTTTAATCGGTCTGATTTTGGTAATTCAATTTGTATTTATTATTTTCAGATTCTTAGTGTGGTTAGGAATTAGTGAACAGAGTTTATTTTACAAAATATCATTTATCTGCGAAACATGGCTGACAGAACATAAATTGCTGATAACTGACATTCAAGGTTTCTGGCAGGCCTCTGGCTTGATATTTTTGATGTTTTTTATACCATCAAGCAGGAATTTACTGAAATTTGCTTTCAGAAGCCTTATGTTAATACCTAGGGCATTTGTTGGGCCGCTTTCTGCTAAAATGATGGCAAGATACTGGAATATAGTGAATTATGCCAACTATATTGAACAAAGACGTATTTTTTTCAAACTTGCATCACAATCTCCAAAAGGTACAAGATTTGTGGTATTGCCGATGGATATGGCTTATATGGATGCAGGTAAACCTCCCTATAATTTGGACCGGCAACTGGAAGAACTTGCAAATATAAAGAAACGAAATCCCGGTACTTTTTTTCCGTTCATATTTGCAGATCCAAGGAGGATAAAGGAGCAGGAAAATTTTTTCAAATACTCGTTTTCAGAAGGAATTGTAAAGCTTGAAAATTGTTTTATCAAAAGAATGATAGAAGAAAAGGGTTTTTCCGGCATCAAAATCTACCCTGCACTCGGGTATTATCCATTCGATGAGGCTTTATTGCCTCTGTGGAAATATGCAGCAGATAAAAAAATACCCATCACTGCTCACAGCAGCAAAGGGCCTATACATTACAGGGGTTCGAAGAAAAAAGAGTGGAACAGGCATCCGGTGTTTATGCAGACTATGTCAAAAGGCAAAACCGAAGCTCTTTCACTCCCTCAATCCTCAAATATAGATTTCACTGCCAATTACACACATCCTCTGAATTACCTTTGTCTGCTGAATGAATCTGTGCTTAGAAAAGTTGTCAGATCCTGCAAAGAAGAGATAAGGGATATGTTTGGATATACCGATAATAAAACCCCTTTGAAATATGATCTGAAGCATTTGAAGATTTGTTTTGCCCATTTTGCAGGTGAGGAGGAATGGAAAAGTTATCTTGAGCATGACCGCGACAATTATTCCGGGCAGATTTTTTCTAATCCGGACACAGGAATTGATTTTCTGCATGACAAAAATGGAAAACCTTCAGTTGGTAAAACTGAACAGGTATGGAAATATGCAGACTGGTTTTCGATCATAACAAGCCTGATGCTTCAACATCCGAATGTATATGCTGATATAAGCTATATTGTGCAGGCAGAAGAGAAGATAACACCCCTGCTCAAACAGCTTTTAGCTCATAAGGTATTTTCAAAACGGATATTGTTCGGAAGTGATTTCTATGTAGTTCGCAATCACAAATCGGACAGGCAGATTTTGGCCGATATTCAGGCAGCACTTACTGAAAATGAGTTTGATACAATAGCACGATATAATCCACAGACCTTTTTGAATTTGAAAGGGGAATTGGAAATATTTAATGACCGGAATTACCAACACAAAAAAATGCAAAAACTACTTTTCAGACGAAAAAAAAGAACAATTAAAATGTAGTATTGATTATTTTACAGGCAAGTTCGATGAGCAAATCTTTAAAAGCTACAATTGACTGAGGAAGAGTTAAAAATTATTTAGCAGGAATGAAAGTTTATGATAATATTAGAATGGTATGAAAAAAATTTGAATTAATAATCGTTAATAAAATGTAATTTCAAATCTATACATGTGACTACTGAATTATTCAAAAATTGAATTTATCATACATAAGATAAAAAATTTGTTAATCATTCACGTATAAATACAATTTAAAATATTAATTTCGTTATTTAATAAAAAATTTAAGTATGAAAAATTTAATTTTAATTCTAATTATGGTTTCTGGATTTACAGTTGCATTATTGGCACAAAATACCGAACCAAAAAAAATTGATCAGACTCAGACTAAAAAAGAACAAGTAGAATGGAAAACCAGTCCAAAAGTTGCTAAGGATATAGGAAACGCTGAAATCAAATCTGAGCAGCCGAAAGTGAAGCAAAATGCCCAAAGAAGGACAATAGATGTTGCAACCGATAAAAAGGCCGATAAACAAAAAGTAACACCTATTACTGAAAAAAATACGAAGGTGCATAACAAATTCACAAAACCATCCAGTAAAAAATTTGATAAAAAAAAGGATGTCAATAAAATTACTCCAAACAAAGTATATAGCAAGGATGAGAATTCAGGTGATATCAAACCGGTAGATAAAAACAAATAGACTGCTTTTTATCTTTTAAAAAATAGAAAAGAGGATATTTCAAAAGAGTATTCTCTTTTTTTTTGCTAATGATTGAAATGGGAATTACTTACGATCATAACATTACAGATTCAATAAAAATCTGCAATTATTGTTCTTAAATTTCAACTTTTATGGATTTAAATTAGGAATCACACCTCCAAATCCTTAGTCAAGATTATTTCTTTCTTTATTTTTTTGAGTTCTTTTTTGATCCCATGTGATACCTTCCTTAGTTTAAACTTTTAGTTCCACCAAATCCCATCAGGAAGTTGAGTGCTGCTATCACATTTCCTTTTCGTGTAATTACACCATCAAAATTCTTACCGAGGTTGACTGTTAGCTTGATATTGTTTTCCAGTGTATATGCTGCATTTAGCTGATATTTATATCCTGGTTCTATTTCCTTGTTATTCAATACACTTCTGTATATTATTTCTCCGCTCAGGCTGAAGTCCTTGATGGAATAGATAGCCCTGACTCCATAATCGAAAGTCTGATTGTTATCGGATTTTATAATTCCTTCAGGATCTGCGAAGATCTGATCCGGATTATATAGATATCTTGCTATTCCAAGTAGTAAAAATTGGTCTGGAAATTCATATCCTCCTGAAATCCAAAAACCTGCTTTTGATAATTTTCGTTCAATAAAAACATAGTCAGGAAAATCATAGGATACTCCAAAACTGCAGTCAAGTTTCCAGCCAATGCGTCTGAAATCAATCTCAGATGCCATTTTTATGAGTCTTGTCTCTTCATCTTTGAATCCATTATTTTCTTTTAAAACCTCAACTTCGGCTTTTTTTATTTCAAGTTCCACTGCTTTGTTATAATATGCTGTTTTCAAAGAATCGCAATTCTTGCTATAGCAATCCAATAAGCTGTCTCTTAAAGCTTTGTAGTTTGTTCTGTTCAGAAAATCTTTTGATATGATACTTGATTTATAATTAATACTATCCAATATATTCCTTGATTTATTTATAGAAACTCTGAACTGATCGGTAACTTTTCCTCTGAGCAATGAAAATTTAAATCCAAGGCCTACGGCACTGTTAGGAATTTCCATATCATTTTCATTTTTTAAAGGATTTTCGTTCACTGCAAAAGAAATCACTGAAGTCTGCCAGATATTATCAATAATAGAAGAATTATTTAAAAAACGCTCAAAAGCTATATTTTTACCTTTGAAAACCCATAACGGGGCAATATCCACTGCGTAATTAGTTGGTCTTTCAGTGAAATTTCCGGTAGCTTGTCTCAGGCTTACCATAAATGCAGTAGGGTCAGATGGCCTCGAAATCTCACTGTCACCAATACCCAATAAAACCGCTGCAGGCGATTGGGGAGCCTTTAGCAGATCTATATTTACAGTGTTATCATCTTTATTTACTCTGGTTTGAGAAATTGTCAAAAGAGGAAATAACATGGATAACATGACTAAAACAAATATTTTGGCCAAAGTTTTCATATATTCAATTTAAATAAAAATAATTCTGACCTGAGCATGAGCAAGTCCTCCTGGTTGTGGTAATACAGTATTAAAAATTTCGGTTATATTATCACTTTTACCTCCTTTCAGTACCAGTTTCATATAGATTTTATCAGTATCGGTCTGAATATCATGAATTGTTGTGAAAATTGAAAGTTCCTTTCTGATAAGTTCATTGCTTTTACCAATTATTAATTCGAATGAATTTTCCTTGGTTCCCTGGCTTGTGTCATCGATAAATAAAAGTGATTGTGCAATCTGACCAAATCCGATTTCTACATTCAGGATTATGGGATTTTCACTTTCATTAATTATATCATAAACTATGAATATTGATTGTGTTAACATATCCGTATTTTTAATAAAATTTATCTCCTATAAAGCAGCATATCATTATTTCAAAAAATTCAATTTACTTGTAAATTTTTCTATTTATTGGGTTTAGGTTTTTCCGGGTTTGAGCCGGGATTTTCTTTATTATTCCGATTCCAGACATTAAATCCATAAGGAATAACTCCTATTCCCAGTCCGGCGATAATAGTCCATAACTGGCTGAGGGGAAGTTTGATATTACATTCAGCAACCATGATATATCCATAATACATTATTAGAGTAGTGGTTACGAATATAGCTGTAAGTCCAGTCAGTATTGCAATGAATCTGGAAGAACTGAGTAATTTATCTTCTTTGTCTGTTTCATCCGTCAATCCAACCAGCCGGCTGAATTTCAATTCCTTTGAATTTCTGAATTTAATAGTAAAGATCAAAGCAAAAAGCAACATTGTGACAGGCATGAAGAATACTATAACCCAGTGCTGCCATTTTAATTCTGAAACATCTTTGCATTTTAGTTCTGAATTTTGCTCAGTATTTTCTTCAATTTTCAGCAGCTTAGCATAAAGTGAATCGTTTGTAATTGTGCTAGCTTTTGTTTCTTGTTTATTACTTCCTGAATTTTCAGTATTTTGGGCAAGAGAAAATTCAAATGTAAAAAGCAATAAGAAAATTAGTAACAGATTGAATTTCATGATATTACATTTTTTGGTTATAAAAATATATTCTCAATCCACACTCACAGCCTTCGCTACTGCAAAAATATAATAAAAAAAACTGAAAAACAATACCGGAGCTATATTTCTTTAGTCACAAAATAAAAAAAGCCCTTAAATAATATAAGGGCTTTGAGTGATCTGGCTGGGACTTGAACCCAGGACCCACGGCTTAAAAGGCCGTTGCTCTACCGACTGAGCTACCAAATCGTGTTGTTTTAAATCGGAGCGCAAAGATAAAATCTATTTTTTAATATTTAATAATAAATAGGTAAAAAAGTCAAAAAAAATGTGAATTGATTAAATTTTGAGATAAGAAACAGGAATTTTTAATGAAAATATTAATTATCTTAAATAATATCAATATTTTTCATTACTTTTGAATTTCAATTTAAAAATTTAAAATTATGAGCGATAAAATCTTAAACAACATTGAACCCGGGGTTATCTGGGGAGATGATCTGATTAAAGTATTCAGGATTGCAAAGAAGAATAAATATGCTTTCCCTGCTGTTAATGCAGTTGGTACTAATTCCGTTAATGCAATTATGGAAACTGCCAAAGTTGTCAATAGCCCTGCAATCATTCAGTTTTCAAATGGTGGTGCAGAATTTTTTGCGGGAAAATTTATTTCAAATGAAAATTACAAAACAGCAGTACTTGGTGCTGTTTCTGCTGCAAAACACGTTCATTTGCTTGCCAAAGAGGGTGGAGTAGCGATAGTACTACATACTGACCATGCTGCCAAGAAACTCTTGCCATGGATTGATGGAATGCTTGATCACGGTGAACAATATTTCAGAAAATACGGAAAGCCTCTGTTCAGCTCCCATATGCTTGACTTGTCTGAAGAGCCATTGAAAGAAAATATCGAAATTTGCAAGAGGTACCTCGAAAGAATGAGCAAGATAGGGATGAGCCTTGAAATTGAGCTTGGAATCACCGGAGGAGAAGAAGACGGAGTGGACAATACCGACATTGATAATGCAAAATTGTATACACAACCGGAAGACGTAGCTTATTCTTTTGAAGAACTGAGCAATATTTCAGACAGATTTACAATTGCAGCATCATTTGGCAACGTTCACGGTGTATATAAGCCGGGTAATGTAAAACTAACCCCGAAGATATTGAAAAATTCTCAGGATTATATTATTTCTCAATTTGGACTAAAAGTAAAAAATCCTGTCAATTTTGTTTTCCACGGAGGCAGTGGTTCCACAAGAGAGGAGATAAGGGAAGCAATTGACTATGGAGTTATCAAAATGAATATCGATACCGATACTCAGTGGGCTTACTGGGAAGGTGTTCAAAAATTCTATGTAAAAAATGAAGGCTATCTGCAGGGACAGATCGGCAATCCTGAAGGAGACGACAAACCGAATAAAAAGTATTACGATCCCCGTAAATGGTTGAGAGAAGGAGAAGTTTCACTTGTCAACAGATTGAAACTGGCATTTGAAGACCTCAATTGTCTTGACAGAAATTGAAAGTGCAAAGTTAAAAACTAATAGTTTGTAACTATAAGAATATTCCAAAGGATTTTGGCAGATGAAAAATAGCCTGTACTGAATTGATTCGGTACAGGCTGTTTTGTTTAGTACAAACATACATTATCACGATTTTAATCCCTTAGTGAAACTATAATTTGATTTGTCATTCGTTTCTCATTCTTTTAGTGGCCAGGCATCTTTCAATTTCCACTCTCTCAGTGCGTTTGCATTGCGTCCTACAACTATAGATTCTGATGTTGATGGGATACTAAAAATTTAATCTATGGAAAAATTTATAATGTCCACATTTATAGAAATAAATTCAAAAAATCCGCTAAATCTGCATAATAAAGACAGATATAGATAGAAAAAGGATTATAATCCCGCTAAATCAATGCTTGAATCAAAGATATAGCCGAAATTTGCTGATTAAAAAGTGAAGGGAAGATCTGAAAATTGCCTTATTAAATTGGCCACGAATGCACGAATACTTTTTTCGGAGAATGCATGATTTTTTTTATTCGCGTATTCTTGGCAAAATTGTGATGTATTTAAAGAATGCAACCTATGCTTTTATTAAAAATTGAATTGAGAAGAGATTCTGCTTATCCTTGTATCATTATTTTTCACTAATTTCACACTTTCATTAACTTTGAGAATGAGTCGTATGCTGCTATTAGAAAATATTTCTCTTAAGTTTGACAGCGAATTGATAATAGACAAATTCAATCTGGATATTTCAGAGGGAGAGCATATTTGTCTTTGGGGACCGAGCGGTAGCGGTAAAACCTCTGTCCTGAAACTCATCATGGGCATGGCAAGTCCATCAGACGGGCATATTTATTTCAATGATAAGATGGTAGATGAAAATAATATTTAAGATCTCAGGGCAAATATAGCATGGATACCTCAAAATATTAACCTACCTGTAAGAACGGCACTGGAGGTACTTAAATTGTTGAATATCACTGATGATAAATCAGGTATCTTTGAAGAAAAATTGAAAACTTACGGATTGGACAAGAGCTACATCGACAGGGATTTTGCAGAAATGAGCATTGGACAAAAGCAGAGAATAATTATTGCAGCTACTTTGATGACTGAACGAAAGATCCTGCTGATGGATGAACCTACTGCTTCACTGGATAGTGAAACTATAGATCTTATTATAAAAGACATTATGAAAGATAACTTCTATACTGTCATTTCAGCTTCACACGACGAGCAATGGTGTGCAGCACACGACAAAAAAGTGATATTGACTCATGGGTAGGGAAGCAGTAAATATTGACTTCGTGCACATGCTTATAGGCTATTTGACGCTGCTTATACCTTTGTATTATTTTTTTTATTTCAGGATTGACCTGATCAAACCGATGTTTGTTTCGGTTTTTCGCATGAGTATTCAGCTTTTGATCGTAGGATTTTATCTGGAAACTATTTTCAGTATCGATAGTGATATTATCAATACGATTTGGGTATTGCTTATGGTCGTTATCGGTGTTTATACTACTATCAAAAGGGCAAGCCTGAAATTCAGGTATTTCATCATTCCATTGACATTGTCATTATTGACCTCCATTATCATAATTGATATTATTTTGCTGGGATTTGTTTTAAGGCTTGAGGATGTATTCACAGCCCGGTATATCATTCCAATATCGGGGATGATACTTGGCAATGCTATGAATTACAACATAGTATCCTTAAATACTTTCTTCGAAGGATTGATCAAAGATGAAAATCTCTACTATTATTTACTCATCAACTCAGGAGACAGAAAATCGGCATTAGCTCCCTTTATTCGCAACGCAATGAAAAAAGCTCTTAACCCGCTTCTCGGCACAATGATGGTCATGGGATTGATCTCTCTGCCGGGAATGATGACAGGTCAAATTCTGGGAGGAAGTCTCCCGACGACAGCTATCAAATACCAGATACTGATTGCAGTAGCAATTTTCAGTGCCGGAACTTTGAATCTTGCTCTTTCGATTATTTTTTCAAACCGGTTTGTTTTTGACAAATTCGGCAGACTCAACAGGGATATATTGAAGTGAAAAATGAAAAGTGAAAAGTGAAGAATGAAAAGCTTGTCCCTCTGCTGACGGTTGAAAAATTGGGAATAGTAACTCAACTGTCAAAAAACGATAAACGGACAACTGACCAACAGACAACCGACTAATATTATATTAATCCAATCAAAAATCATGAGCAAAATCAAAAAAAATTAAGATATTTCTTATCTTTACATTAAATAAAACTTTATATCATGGATTTTAAGAATAAAACAGTTCTGATAACAGGAGCTTCACGGGGAATTGGTAAAGAAATTGCTTTGACCCTTGCTGAAAATGGAGCAAATGTAGTCATCACAGGAAAGAGCGATGTGCCAAATCCAAAACTGGAAGGTACCATATTTTCTGTAACCGATGAAATCATAAAGAAAGGAGGCAGTGCATTACCTTTGAAAATAGATGTTCGAGAGGAAGAATCGGTGATTGAAGTCATTGAAAAAACTGTTGAGCATTTTGGAGGTCTCGATATTTTAGTAAACAATGCAAGTGCCATTATGCTTATGGACACTCAGAGCCTTGCTATGAAACGCTACGATCTTATGCAGACTGTCAATGCCAGAGGTACATTCATGTGTTCAAAGTATGCAATCCCTCATCTTAAAAAAAGTGACAATCCTCACATCCTGACTTTATCACCTCCTTTGAATCTGAATCCTAAATGGTTCAAGAATCATACTGCCTATACTATGAGCAAGTACGGTATGAGTATGATCACTCTTGGCCTGGCAGAAGAGCTAAGAGAATATGGAATAGCAGTCAATTCACTTTGGCCAAGAACTATCATAGGAACTGCAGCAATCAATTACCTGATGGGTGATGAAGGCATGAAAATGTCGAGACATCCTAAAATCATGGCAGATGCAGCCCGCGAAATTTTTAGGATGGACAGTAAAATCAATACCGGTAATTTCTTTATAGATGAAGATGTGCTGGCAAATGCAGGGATATCAGATCTTTCAGTTTATGATCTTGTGCCCGGAGCAAAGATATTGCCTGATCTGTTTTTGGATTGAGATCAGTAAATAAAGACAAAAAGAGTCATTCTGAAACTAAATCCTGAGATTTCGTTATTGAAATTTTATAAATTTATTTACAATGACTTTTCCCTCAGATGTTCTCTTGTGTACAAAATACATTCCAGGTCTAAGATCGTTTATATCAACAGACTGATCAGCACTATCATTTTTCGCTTTAATTTTCTTAAATAAAACACCACTGACATTGGAAATAAGGTACTCAGCATTACTATCAGAATGATTTTGAATATTTAATTTATCAAATGCCGGATTAGGATATATTGTGAATTCATCAACAGTTTTTTCTGCAGTTGAAGCAGGAATCACACCTGTGCGATATATTTTTATAAACTTGGTTCCTCCATTGCTTTTAACAGTAAATATTAATATATCTCCTATTTCATCAACCGGGGAATAAAAAATGTTGAAAGAATAATCCGCTGACCCGGGTAATGCGGTGTGGAGATCGAAATTTGACGAGAATTCATAAGTGGATAACAAACTTATGGAATCAAATGTAAGTGTATCATTCGCCCTGTTTGTAATCGTAATTCTTATCGTATCGGTTGAACCAATATTTACAGATTTTAAGGTAAAAATCGAATCTGAAACAAACATTAGTTTTGGAGCAAATAATGGAGTAGTAGGCAGACTTGCATTGCTCCATGCCGATATTCCCCCTTTCATATTATAAACTTCCCTGAAGTTTTTTGTCTTCATTTTTGCAAATGCACCTGCACTTCTGGATCCAGATTGACAGTGAAGCAAATAAATCTTATTCTTATCAAGTGAATCAAGTTTACTGTCAAAAGTTTCATAATAATTCCTGTTAATTGCTCCGTCAAGATGTTTAGGTTTATATTCTGCAGGAGTCCTCACATCCAGAATAACAAAATTTGGATTAGTATTATTAGCCTTGACCAAACTATCACACTGCAAAGGTTTCAATTCAGCATAAATTCCATTCTGAGCCGTTACAATAAACGGGTTCAGTAGCAGACATAAAATAATAATGATTTGTTGCATAATTTCAGTTTTAAAAACTAAAGAACTGACAAATATAATATTAATTTTTTGATAATAACCAAAATCTAAATATATTGCTTTTGTCAGGCTTATATTGGTTATTAAATGTTTCCAAGACTTTTCATTGAAAGTTGTACTCTTGATCTTTCGATATCTACACTGAGTACTTTTACGGTCACCTCCTGATTAAGAGTAACTACTGAATTAGGGTCTCTGACAAATTTATCTGCCATTTCAGAAATATGGATCAGGCCTTTCTCTTTAATGCCTATATTAACAAATGCTCCGAAATTTGTAATATTGCTTATAATACCTTTTAGTATCATGCCTTCCTTAAGATCTTCGATAGTAGTGATAGATTCATCAAAATCAATTTCCTTTTGTTCCCCCCTTGGATCCAGTCCGGGTTTTTCCAGTTCTTTAATAATATCATTCAGAGTTGGCAATCCTGCTTTTTCGGAGATATAATTTTCAAGTTTTATGGTTTTTAATTTATCAGGATTGGATTTTATGTCTTCAAAATCAATATTATGATCTTTCAGCATTTTAATGGCAATCTGATGACTTTCAGGATGAATTCCGGTATCATCGAGGTAATTATCTCCGCCTTTGATCCTTAAAAAACCTGCAGATTGCTGGAAGGCTTTGTCACCCAATCTGGGGACTTTTGCCAGTTCTTTTTTATCGTTGAACCTGCCTATCTCTGATCTGTATTTTATGATGTTTTTAGCGATACCTGGACCGAATCCGGAAATGTAGCTTAAAAGATGTTCTGAAGCAGTATTTAGATTTACACCCACCGCATTCACAGAGCTGACTACTGTTCTGTCCAGTTTTTCCTTCAGTAATTTTTGGTCAACATCATACTGATACTGTCCGACACCAATTGACCTTGGATTTATCTTTACCAGTTCTGCCAGCGGATCCATCAGTCTTCTGCCAATAGATACTGCACCTCTGACAGTGACATCCTTATCCGGAAATTCATCTCTTGCAGTTTTACTTGCAGAATAAATAGAAGCTCCATCCTCATTTACATAATAAATTGATATTTTTTTTCCTATATTCGATGATTTTAACCATTGCATAGTCTCTCTTCCGGCTGTACCATTTCCAACAGCGATCACATCGATGCTATATTTCTCGATAAGATTGCTCACAATATATTGAGCATCAAATGGGTTGTTTGCCGGTGGATGCGGGAAAATAACCTTTTCGTCCAGCAGATCACCAATTTCTGACAGGCAAACTATTTTGCAGCCTGACCTGAATCCAGGATCGATGGCAAGTGTTCTTTTTTGACCTACAGGAGCAGCCAGAAGTAATTGTTTCAGATTTTTTTCAAATACTTCTATTGCTTCAATATCAGCTAATTGTTTAAATTTTGTCCTTGCTTCATTTTCGATTGAAGGAGCGATAAGTCTTTTGAAACCGTCATTAATTGCATTCTTCAAAAGCTCAAAAACATGACTGTTCCTTTTTATTAAGAGTTTCTCTAATCTGTTCAGAATTATTTCTTCATTAACTTTCAAATTAATCCTGATGAATTTTTCATTTTCTGCTCTGTATACAGCCAGCAATCGGTGAGAAGGTATCTTTATCAGTTTTTCTTCATAATCAAAATAATCCTTGTACTTCTGAGCCTCTTCGGTCTTAGTTTTAATGACCCTGGCATGGAGAACTGAATAGTTTTCAAATTCATATCTCACAATATTTCTCACTTCCGGATTTTCACTTATCCATTCGGCAATTATATCCAAGGCACCATTAATGGCATCTTCGACCGACAGAACATTTTCGCTGAGAAATGATTTTGCATATTGTTCAATATTGGAATGATACTGGTCAAAAATGTATTTTGCAAGGGGTTCCAGTCCTTTTTCCCTTGCTACTGCAGCTTTTGTTTTGTTGCTCCTTTTGAAGGGCAGATATATGTCCTCAATGAAAATCGGGTCATATGAGTTTTCAATCTGATGCTTTAGTTCCGGTGTCAGCTTTCCCTGTTCCTCAATGGATTTAAGGATAAATTCCTTTCTTTTTTCAAGTTCTTTTAGTTCTTCATAATCATCATTGAGATCGTTAAGGATCATTTCATCCATATTACCTGATATCTCTTTTCTGTACCGGGCTATGAATGGTATTGTAGCACCTTCTTCAATTAAAGAAAGGACATTGAAAACATTTTTTTTGTTTACAGAAAATCTGTCTGCCAGAATTTCAGAGTGTTTGTGGAGCATAATTCAATGAAATTAGTTTAATATTTATTTACTTTTTAACAGCCAGATACTGCCCTGTATAGGATGATTCACAACTTTCCAGATCTTCGACTCTGCCCTGAAACACAAGATTCCCACCGTTTATTCCTCCTTCCGGGCCAAGGTCAATCACCCAGTCTGCAGATCGAATAACATCGAGGTTGTGCTCAATTACAATGATTGTATGTCCCATCTCAACCAAAGAATTAAATGACCTGATAAGTTTTGAAATATCATAATAATGCAATCCGGTAGTAGGTTCGTCAAAAACAAATAATATATGCGATGTATCATCTTTCTTTGAAAGAAAAGAAGCCAGTTTTATTCTCTGAGCCTCACCCCCTGAAAGGGAATTTGAAGATTGCCCCAGCTTAATATAGGACAACCCTACTTCATTAAGAGCATGAAGTCTTTTAGTTATTTCTTTATGGTCATTGAAAAAGATCAGCGCTTCTTCAATTGTCATCTCAAGCACATCATAAATATTTTTTCCCCTGTACAATACTTCCAGTACATCTTTTTTAAATCTCTTTCCACCACATTCATCACATTCCAGTTTTATATCTGAAAGAAACTGCATCTCGACATTTATTTCCCCTTCGCCCTTACAGGTGTCACAACGTCCACCATCGGTATTGAAGGAAAAATGGCCGGGAGTAAATCCTTTGATTTTAGAAAGGTTTTCATTTGAATATATCTTTCGGATATGATCATAAGCTTTTACATAAGTGACAGGATTGGAACGTGAGGACTTTCCTATCGGCTTCTGATCGACATACTCAATACTATTTATCAGTTTGTAATCTCCGTCAATATTTGAAACTGCATTTTCCGAATTGCTGAGAATATTTTCCAATGCTGGAATTACAATTTCCTTAATCAAAGTCGATTTTCCACTTCCTGAAACACCAGTCACGGCAGTAATTGCATTGACAGGTATCTTGAAATTTATACCTTTCAGATTGTTTTTCCTTGCATTCCTGAAAAATATATTTCCGATCAGTTTCCTCTTTACAGCAGGTTGTTCTATTGTCTTTAAACCTGTAAAATATGCTGATGTCAGATTGCTTTCTCCCAGTTTTTTGAAATCTTCAAAAGTTCCGCTGAATTCGATATTTCCACCATGTATTCCAGCCATGGGACCGATATCAACTATGTAATCTGCATTTGCAATGATATTTTCTTCATGTTCTACTACTATAACTGTATTGTCATGATCCCTGAGGTTTTCCAGTACACGAACCAGCCGTGTAATATCTCTTGGATGTAGTCCGATGCTTGGTTCGTCGAGAATATAAAGTGAATTGGTAAGATTGCTTCCGAGAATTCTGGTAAGATTTATCCTTTGGGTCTCTCCTCCGCTTAGAGTATTGCTTAATCTGTTGAGAGTAAGATAGCCCAAACCAACATCCATCATAGTTTTTAATCTGGATCTTATTTCAATCAGCAGGCGTTTTGCAACCTTCTCTTCATGCTCTGAAATATCTGGTTTTTCAAAGAAAACGAAGAGCATATCGATAGGCATATCAACCAGATCCATAATACTTCTTTTGTTTATTCTTACATACCCGGCTTCCTTTCGCAACCTGCCACCTTCGCATTCATCGCAGGTGGTTCTGCCTCTGTACCTTGAAAGGAGAACCCTGTTCTGTATTTTATATGATTTTTCCTGAATGTCGGTGAAAAAATCAAATATGCCCTGAAAATGAGAATTCCCTTTCCATAACAGGTCTTTTTGGTCCTTACTGAGATCACAATAGGGTTTGTGAATTGGAAAATTGAGGAAGTCTGAATGCATGACCAGATTATCCTTCCATTCTCCGTATTTTTCTCCATGCCAGCAGGCTACCGCTCCCTCATAAATAGATTTCGATTCATCGGGGATCACCTTACCCGGATCTATACCGATAATTTTTCCGTATCCTTCACATTTTTTGCATGCACCAAGAGAATTGTTAAAATTGAATAGCTGGGGATTAGGCAGAATAAATATTATATTGTCACATTCAAACCTGTTGCTGAATTCTAAGGAGTTTCCATCAGTATCACTCACTATGCAAATACCATTACCCTCATTGAATCCGGTCAGTATTGAGTCAGCTATCCTGTCCAGGTTGTCCTTGTCATTGCCTGATACTATTCTGTCAATCAATATATTGACCAGTCCGGCATCTAAGCTGGTAAGATTAACACCGGGATCAACCGGAGGATTTAACAGGAATTCATCGATTGAAAAAATCTCATTTTTAAATAACAGCCTTGGGAATCCTTTTTCCATCATGTATTTCAATTCTTCTCCCAATGTTCTTCTTTCATCTCTGTGAAGCGGAATATGGAGCAGCAATCTTTTCCCTGGTTCAAGACCTTTTATATAATCGATCACATCACTCACACTGTGTTTTTTTACCTCTTCACCCGAAATTGGACTATATGTTCTGCCGATCCTGGCATACAGCATCCTTAAATAATCATAAATTTCAGTCATAGTTCCTACGGTTGACCTTGCACTGCCCCCGACCACTTTCTGTTCAATGGCAATCGCTGGGCTTAATCCGGTTATAAACTCTACTTCGGGCTTTTTCATCCTCGCTAAAAACTGACGAGCATATGATGACAGGCTTTCTACATACCTGCGCTGACCTTCAGCATATAGAACATCCATTACCAGTGATGATTTGCCTGAGCCTGAAACACCGGTGACAACTACAAGCTGATTTTTAGGTATTTTCAGATCAATATTATTTAGATTATTGGTTCTGGCACCTTTGATGTATATTTCGTCATTATTGTGTGAAAAATGTGAATCCTGCATGATCAAAAAGAATAAAACTGCAATTTTAATCATTTTTCAGGCAGAAATAGTAAATTCACAACAAAATTATATTTATCAGTATGGCATATACAATATAATCTGCAAAAAAATGCCAGGCAAAGACGCAAAAAATTTTAAAAATAAATTAAAAAAATTTTTGAATTGCAGAAAAAAACCGTTCAATTTTGTTAAAAAGTGTTAAAAAACCGTGAATTTTACAAAAAAACTGTGACAATTTTGAATTTATAAGTATAATAATATATATTTGCACGGTATTTGATAACATTTAATCAACAACAAAAAATTATTGCCTATAGACATCAAACATCTACACTTAATTAAACTTTAAAATAGATTATTTATGAATAAGGATGTTTTGATGTTATCTGATCAGGATCTCATTGATCAATATATTAATGGCAATGAAAAATCATTTGAATATTTACTGGAAAGGCATAAAGATAAGATTTATACATCTATTTATCTTTTCGTAAAAGACGATGAACTTGCCGAGGACATTTTTCAGGATGTTTTTATCAAGATAATAAAATCTTTAAAGAAGGGTAAATACAATCATCAGGGAAAATTCCTGCAATGGGCAATGCGTATTTCATACAATATGTGTGTCGACCATTTCAGAAAGTCAAAAAGAAGGACACAGGTATCACCATCAGAGACATTCGACATTTTCGATGTTCTCGAATCAAAAGAACTCAATAAAGAGCAAAGTATAATAAAAAGCCAGATTCACCAGAAACTGAGAAAAGTCGTCGACAGGCTACCTGAAGAACAGCGCGAAGTAGTTATTCTGAGACATTATGCAGATATGAGCTTCAAGGAGATATCCGAATTGACAAACGTGAGTATAAATACTGCACTGGGAAGAATGCGTTATGCCCTGATCAATATGCGCAAGGTGATAGACGAAGAAAGAATCCAACTGGTGTGATTCTTTGTATCAATTAGTCTTAATAGGTTAAAGAATAAATATTTACGGAAAAGCTGCTCACATGGGCAGCTTTTTTTATGACGGTTATTCCTCCTCTCTGTGTTGTTCAGGATTTTCCTTTTCGTAAGCTTCTATGATCTTTTTTACAAGCCTGTGCCTTACGACATCATCTTTACTCATCCTGATTATTTTTATGCCATCCAGATTGCCAAGCAGGTTGAGAGCATGTGATAATCCTGAGTGCTGATGCCTTGGCAGGTCTATTTGTGTAAGGTCTCCTGTGACTATGCATTTTGCATTTGGACCAAGCCTGGTCAGGAACATTTTTATCTGCACTGAGGTGGCATTCTGGGCTTCGTCGAGTATCACGAATGCATTATCAAGAGTACGGCCCCGCATAAATGCAAGGGGAGCTATCTCTATGACCCTGTTTGTGATGAATTGCCGCAGTTTTTCGGGATGGATCATATCATCGAGAGCATCATAGAGAGGTCTCAGATAAGGATCGATCTTTTCTTTCATGTCCCCGGGCAGGAATCCCAGATTTTCTCCGGCTTCCACAGCCGGTCTTGTTAGAATGATCTTTTTTATAATTTTGTTTCTAAGTTCTTTGACTGCCAGCGCAACGGCAGTATAGGTCTTGCCGGTTCCTGCTGGTCCAATAGCAAATACTATATCATTTACTTCGCTGGCTTCGACAAGCTTCTTTTGATTTTTTGTCTTTGCTTTGATTCCTTTTCCATCCCTGCCAACGACAATTGTGTTGCCATTTGGAGCCGGCTGAAATTTGTCTGCCAGTGAATTTGGTCCACCGACTATTTCTTGTACTGCCTGAAGAGAAAGCTCGTGATTGTCGCGTATCAGTTTAACCATCAGTTCTACCTTAGCTTTAGCTTTTTGAGTAAGACTCTTGGGCCCGCTCAATTTTAACAGATCACCCCTGCTTGTGAAAACTAATTCCGGAAAGGCATTTTTCAACACATTGAGCTTTGAATCATGAATACCATAAAATTCAAGAGGATCGATCCCATTCAGTTTCAGTAAAATTTCACTAATTTTTTCCACAAATTCTTATGTTTATAAATATTTTTATTTCAAATATAATACAAAATTAAATATCTGTTTTAATTAATAGGTTTTTTTGGGAAAATTGATTTAGCATTTTGTAATGGTTATCTGATAAAAGTTTAAATAAAATGAACATCATTAATCTTTTCAGGTACTATTTGTCTTTAAAACAATTAAGCCATATTTAAGATTTCTTTCAAATTTAAAAAATTAACGTACATTTGTTTAATAATTATTATTTAGATGTTTTTTACTTAAAAAATGAATATAATCACCCTTATTTCTGATTTCGGAAGCAGGAATTACAATGTAGCTTCGCTGAAGGGAACACTGTTGACACATTCCCCTCAATGTCAGATAATTGATATTACTCATGACATTAACAATTTTGATATTGTGGAAGCAGCTTTTGTGCTTGAAAATTCTTTCAGTTCATTTCCGGTAAAAACCATAAATATAGTGACCGTCAATTGCTATTATGCTCAAAAAATGAGGTTTCTGGTATTATTGCGAAACGGATATTATTTTATAGCACCCGACAATGGTATATTGTCTCTGATCGCAGATGATTTTTCTGAAGATGCACTGGTTTACCTTGAGTATGGTAATTCAGGTGTAGGTATGTTTGAAATTATAAGTAGGATAGTGAGCAAGATAATCAATAGTGTTGAATTTTCAGAAATCGGACTACCGGTGGATACTCTTTCCAGAAAAATATCATTTAAGCCGGTCATTTCCAATGATACTATCAGGGCAACAGTCCTTTTTACAGATAAATTCGGAAATGCTGTTGTCAATGTTAAAAGGGATGTATTTGAAAAAACAGGTAAAGGAAGGCCATTCAGTCTGTACTACAGTCCAAAAGATACATTGACCAGAATCCACAAAAAGTACAATGATGTGTCATTTGGTGATGAAGTTTGTTTTTTTAACTCTGCTGGATACCTTGAAATAGCAGTTTATATGGGTGATGCTTCAGAAATGCTTGGATTATCAAAAGACAGCCCTGTTCAGATTATTTTTGAGGGGTAGGTTTTGGGGAAATGATCAGGTTTTTTATTTTTTGTGATACAAATCCAGCGACATAATAACAGAAGCTAAACCAAAAAATGGAATAGCAAGTTTATCAGTGTCCAGGAAATTGTTCAGTAGCCCATGAAAAAAATATGTGATAAACCCAAGACATATTGTAATAGCCAGTATTTTCACTTCCCTGTCTTTTGACTTGAAATAAGTTCTGAATCCGCTAAAAAGTATTGAGATACAAAGCAAAATGAAAAATACCGGTCCCATAAGACCCTGCTCGGCAAGCGGGCCCAGATATTCGCTGTGTGCATTTCCTACTTCTCCGAAATTTGTGCTTATAATTGTTCTCATCCTTTCAAGCTGAAATGGAGCATACTGAAATTGATAAGTTCCGGGGCCCCATCCAAATACTGGTTTTTCCCTGAACATCTCAATGGCACAATGCCACCTGTTCAGTCTTTCAACATTGGAAGCATCTGTTGAAATATTGGTAATGGATGTGATGTGGTGAGATAAATTTGCCGATGAATCCTGATTATTTTTTTCAAGTCTGTCAATGATCTGAAACCAGAAAGTAAACATAACTGCGAATAAGATCAGGGATGTCAGGAGGATATATATAAACCTGATCCTGAGCTTTATGAGTATGAATATTGCCAGTGCGAGGATAAGTCCAAGCCACGATGCCCTTGAATATGATAGTATGACACCAAGCAGGAACAGGATACTGATTATGAACATGATAATTTTCATATTCACAGATTTATAAATAAATATCATACCTATTGTTACAGGTAACATTAAAGCAAGTATAGCTCCGTAAGCAGTATGGTCGTTATAAAATGGCTGTACTGCAAAATGGATGGCATTTTTACTGACAATGTTGTCAAAAACCAGTTGCAAAGTGCTGTAAATAACTACTATCAGGATTCCAACAGAGTGAATCAAAACAAACCATTTAATTTTTCTTAAGTCTTTAAAAAGCATCAGGCCTATGGTAAAAACCGGAATTATCAACCAGATTTTTGAAAGAAAAAATTTGATTGATACCAGCGGCATTGTACTTCTTAAAGCTGAAATAAATGTCCATATCAATAGAAAAACAATTGACAGGCTTACAGGATGTTTTAAAGAAGACAGATCAATTTTATGGGTTTTAATCAAACTGATCAGAAGAATAAGGAACAACAATATAAGCAATGGTTCTGTAAACAAAGATATTTCAATGGGAAGCTGTGGAACTATATAACCGAGGTTGACAGACAGAGGAGTTAAAAAAACTATCAGATAGAATATCTTATCGTAAGACCTGACCACAACTAATAAAACTGCTAAAATTACCGGAAAAATGAAGCTGAATTCAAATTTTTCATTGTAAATGAGAACAGATGTCAATATAACATAGAGCAATAAGATGCTGTAAAAAGTATAATTATATCTGCTTTTAATTAACAATTGTGTACTATTTTAATTTTAAGAGATTTTTCTTCTGAGTTCCCTTATGTAGTCAAGGATCATTGAAAGAACCAAAGCAAAAATAAATACACCCGCTGTTGAAAATACAACAATAATTGATCTCTTGGGAGAAAACTTTTTTTCTGGTGCCTGAGCCGGGCTTATTGTAAATTTATGAGACAGAGGCTGTTTCATGTTTTGTTCCATCTGAACCAACTTAAGGTGATATCTGGTAGCATTATCGCTTATGAAGTCGATTTTTCTGGTCAACGATGTGAAGATGTTGCCATATTTTTTAAGCAATGCAAATTTCTGATCAAAAATAGCTTTTGCCCCTGGTGTAAGTGTATTTTTACCCAGTGATTTGGCATAAGCTTCAGTAAATCTGTCAGCATCCTTGTGGAAATCCAGCACTCCCAATTGCCTGTAAGTGTCGAGTGAATCTTCAAGTTTTTGCAGGTAAGCATTTTCAGCTTCATAGGTATTCAGAGCTATATTATAGGCTTCCTGTGCTCTTTGCATCTGCATATTCATTACCAGGGAATCCAGCAAGCTTGAAATATCATTTGCGATATCGGATGCCATCTGAGGATCAGTGTCCAGAACAGAGATTATTAAACCCTGGTAAGTTGTTTTGTTGTATGATACTCTTGATTTGAACTTGTTTTTTACAAGTGTCTTCTTGAACTTATTTGTTTCCTTTATCTTATAATGTGAAATAAGATTGTATTTGGAGATTATCCTGTCTGTGATCACATCAGATCTGAGAATTTGTATTGTTTTTTCAAGATCATCTTCATTTCCTATCTTCAACGGATCAGTTTCCTGATTTATATGCGAATTCATGGTTGAAGGGGAAATGAATGAAGTTGGGAAGAGGTAAGTTTAAGCTTTATACTGATTGGGCATTAGCAGTGATATTATAACAGATGCTATTGCACCGAGTATAATTGCAGTGATAAGAAATCTCCGTTTATTCCAGAGATAAACAAAAATTTCGGAAATATCGTATGTTTTATTATTTTCCATAGGAGAAAACTTGATTTTATAATTAAAATATGGACAAATTTATGACCATTAAACGAAATGAAAGGAATAATTCATATTCATTTTGCCTGGCCATTAATATTTATATCTGTTAATTGAAGTTATTTATTGTTACTTTTCCAGAATCATCTATAGTTTTTAATAATTCTGCTGACAATCTGTGTGAATTGCTTATTGATTTTAATGCATTTAAGTCGAGCAAGCCACCAGAATTTAACCAATAGGCAATAGCGCATAATGCTGCTCCTTTTTTTGATGCCACCTGAATGAAATTGCCATAAACAAGTGATCTTTTATCCAGATTTTCCAAACCGTTGTTCATCAGACTGATATCAGCGATTACCTGACTGTTGTTTTTAATCCTGTTTTTTGCTACTTTCAGTCCGTCTTCGGAGACCAGGATCACAATATCAGGATTTTCGAGGCCTGTATAATTTATTTTTGTTTTTGAAAAAATAACTTCTGCTATGCTGAAACCTGTTCCGACTGTTACCGGATATTCACCTTTCATTGTTGAATGCAAACCACAAACAATGCCTGCACTGGCCAGAAGAGTAGCTGCAGACTGCACACCACCTCCTGCCGATCCTGAAATGATCACTCCAAGTCTTTGGTTCACATTATTTGTAAATTCCTTACTGTATGACTTCAAACTTTCGAAAAGAGATTTTCCAGTTTTTTTACTCAGCGTGACTGGAAATCTGTCATTTTTTAAAATCTCTGCTTCTTCAATAACTTCCTGAAAATCATTTAATTTTTTGTAAGCATATGAAGTGCACAGGCTTGAAAGTTCAACTATTGAAAAACCATCAGTTCTCAGTGCGTCTGTCAATACATCAGTAAAGGTCTTTATCGAAGTAGCTCTGGCACTGAAAGCTGCACCACTCAGGTGAGCCAGTTTTATGATATCAAATGGAGGTACATCTACTTCAAATTGTCTTTGCTCTTTAAATTTTTGAGTTGAAAGGCCACTTATCTGTCCGCCTGTCATTCCATAAAGCAGATTGTTCATCACTACCAGGGTCATATTTATATTTCTTCTTGCTGATTCCAGGACATGCTGCAAACCGATAGTAACACCACCATCACCCTGGATCACTATAACTTTTTTTGATGTATTGTCAAGTCCAAGGGAAACACCCACTCCCAGTGCAGGTGCCCTGCCGTGAAGTCCGTGTAACGAATGAGTATTGAAAAGAGGATCGACCAGTCCACTACAGCCGATATCACTTACTATTATTATGTCTTTTTCTGAATAGCCACATTGTTCGATTGCATTTCCAAGGCTTTTTACGATTATACCATGCCCGCAACCCTGACAAAAAGGCATTTTCACATCAGTCAGAATATCACTCATGATCGCACAATATTTAAGATTTCAGAAGGGCTTATCAGATTTCCTATTTTATTCACTTTTTTTATATGGGCAGGTATATTTTGACCATAAATAATATCACAATAAATACCACTCAGGTTTTCTTCCACAAATGTCACCGATTTGTAACGATTGATTATTTCGGTAATAGCAGGAGGTACAGGCAGTAAAGTATTAACGATTAAAAGAGATATTTTTTCTCCATCATTGCGCAATTCTTCAACAGCATCTCTTGAAGCTTCCGATGAAATACCGTATGAGACTATCAGTTTTTCAGAATTATCCTGGTGATCTAGATCATAAAATGTGAATTCATCTATCCTTTGAATGAATTTGTCATTAAGCCTTTTGGTATTAGCCATGCTTTCTGCATCATTTTTTCTGATCATTCCTTCATCATTATGTGTTGAAGAATTCAGCCTGATCTGATAATTGTCATTGCCAACGGGTATATATGCTGGTACCATCTCTTCACCCGATTTGTATGTAAGAAATGGTTCGGGTATTTTGGCAGAGAATTTTGAAATTGGCTCAATTTCAGACAATTGACCAAGATCAAAGCTCTTGTTGGTCATGACAAGTTCCTTTGAAGTCAGCAGAACTACCGGAGTTTTAAGTTTATATGCCAGTTTTATGGATTCATAAGTTAATTCCAATGCATCATCAAAACCGGAATGGCTAATTACCGGCACCGGATAAAAACCAGAGATAAGGCCTTTCAAAAACATCAGGTCTCCTTCAGCTCCGGTTGTTGCTGATCCGGTGCTTGGGCCAAGTCTCTGAGTGATGATTATCAGCATGGGCAATTCCATTGCATAAGCCATGTTTATGCCTTCTGCCATCAATGCCAGACCCGGAAATGCAGTAGCTGTTACAGGAAACTTTCCTGCTGCACTAAATCCTGACATCCATTGCATAACTGTGATCTCATCAGGTCCGGCAAGAAAAGAAGGAAACCTTATAGAGGCATACTGATAAAACCTGTTGGATGGTGTTATCGGATAACCGATAAAAACATCAGCACCTGATCTCACTGCAGCTTCGGTGATTAACATTGATGCATCTGTAAATACAATATTTTGATCTCTTGATTCCAAATTCAAATTTTTTAATTAATCAGGTTGCAAAATTAATCAGTTTCCTTGATTTTCAGGCGTGAAAAAAAATAAATTAATAAAAATTGTTTTTTGATTAAACCTTATAGTATTTTTACAGTCTTAATGATGTTCAGATATAATTTATTAATTTATAAAAATTTAATTCTATGAAAAGTTTGGTATTTAACTTCAAATTGCTTTCAGTTTTAGTACTTATGGCATTTCTGGCTTCCTGTGCAAAAGATTCTGATGATCAGAATCTCGAAGAAGAAATTTTGGGAATCAGAACTGATGAACTGACAACTGAAGATTGTGTTTTCTCATTTTCTGAATTGCAGACATTACCTGTAGATGCTCTTGATGTTGAAGCAATGCCTCACCCCAGGCCTGATAAATGCTTTTCATTAAATTATCCGGTTACAATTCAGTTTCCTGACTCTACAACTGTAACGGTAATCAGCAAGGAAGATATGTTTACCCAGATTAAAACCTGGAGACAAAATAACCCAGGTGTTAAAGGACGTCCACATCTCGTATTTCCTGTGACAATTACAATGAAAGATGGTACAGTCAGAACTATTAACAGTGCACTTGAAATGAAAGGTGTCATGTTTGAATGCCTTAAGAGATTCCGTCATGTAAGATTATGGACATGTGTAGACCTTGTATTCCCGGTGACAGTTGTTTTTCCTGACGGAACAACAACTGTGGTCAACAGCAGGGAAGAATTGAAAACAGCAGTAACCACATGGAGGCAGAATAATGCTGATATAGAAGGGCATGCAAAAATTCAGTTCCCGTTTGATGTGAAACTTAAAAACGGAGAAATCGTAACAATAAATAATCTTGAAGAGTTGAAAGCATTGATAAAAAAATGCATAAAACTAAAGCGATATAAAAGATTTGGATAGTACAAAAAAGCCGTTCCGGTTCGGGACGGCTTTTTTTATGTCATTTAATTTCGCATTTTGAGATTGACAATGAGGAAATTGAGTGACCAAGAATTTCATAAAATTCTTTGATATACAGGCTAAATGTTTTCTTTATTTTATTTATATTTGCACTGCAAAATTAATTCAGGTGTAATTAATTAGGAAGACTTATTTTTTTAATAAAACAACTAATCATGAAATCAAGTAAACTTAGTTTTGTTATCCTGATTTTATCTTTCTTTAGTGTATTATCAGGTTTTTCACAATCAGAAGACAATGTATTAATAGGAAAGATCAAAGACAAATCATTATCAATTACGAACCACAAATTTATTTCTCAATTGTTTTATTCTGAACTTGATGAAAGTGGAATTATTGGTATTTTTGATGTTCAATATGACCCCGACGGCAAGTTGGTTTTTGTCTCATCCAGAGTGACCGGCAATAATGATAATGTAAATAGCATAGGTGTATCTTTAATTATAAAAGGAGATGATGCTTATTATGTAAGAGTAAGCAAAAATGAGGAAGATTTATTCAATAAGATAAGTAAGCTTAATACTTGTCGCAGTGTAAAATGCAATTCATGCAATCTCGTTGTCAGTTACTGGAAACCATTCGGTGCAAGATGTGAAAAAGGTGGACAAAACGATAAAGAATGTGATTGCAGTCACTCTGTTAAAATGACTATGAAACAGGATATTGAGTTGAAAGATAATTCTGAATTAAAGGAGAAATCAAAGCTTAAGAAATTTAAGTTCATTATTGAAAAACAAGGAGACAAGGTGATTTTAAAATCAAAAAAAGGTTTTACTTGGAAGGCATTGAGTTACTCATCAGTAGATAATTCCCCTGCAACTATTACGAAAACAGGTGTGACTGTCAGTAGCTATGAAAATAGCAAGGAAAAATCTCCAATTATTTTCACAATTGAGAAAACCCCCAATGGATTCTATTTGCGTGGGATAAAGGGAACTGCATGGACATTTTTGAATCTCATTTGTGAGAATGAAAATTGCAGACAGGAAATTGACCAGAAAGGGATTATAAAGAAATAAAGCACAGAAACAGGATTTTTTCGATATTAAATTCCGGTTTCTGTTTCGCGTTAGTATTTTGTATTCAGCACTATTAATTCAATACTTCTCATTCCATTCAGAGAATCCTGACGGGAGAATTGTTCAATACTGAAATTATACTTTTTTTGGCTCTTAAACTTAAATGATTTCCTCAAAATTGAATGCAATTCTCTGCTTTTGGAAATTCCCTTTCCGGACCAGACACCATATTCATCCGCCAGGTTTATATTCACGGTATCAGTTACGGTAGTTCCGGTAAAATCATCGGTGATCCTGAGGTATATATTCTGAAATGGATAATCGTCCTTATGGTTTATATTTAGTTGAATATCATAGGACTGCGAAGTGTCTTTTATTTCAAAAGTTCCTTTTAAGGGCTCTGAATAAGCCCATTTTCCGTTATCAATTTTCATTTCTGCAGTGAAAATCTCTTTGTTTGAACACGAATTGAAAACAAGCAATCCGAAAAATATAATAATGATCTTAATACCTTTTAATTTTTCATTTTTCATTTTTCATTTTTCATTTAATCCCAGCAAACCCAAAATATTTTCCTTCTCAATTGAAAAATTCTTTCATTCTTTCAAAAAAACCTTTTCCTTTTTGTTTTTCCCCTGGTTCAAAATTTGGACTAATTTTCAGCTTGTTAAGCATTTCTATTTCTTCATTTGACACCTTTTTAGGAATCCAGACATTTACATGGATTAGTTGATCACCTTTTTCATAGCTGTTCAAAACACCTATTCCTTTTCCCTTTAGCCTGAATATTTTTCCTGCAGGAGTGCCTGCAGGTATATTTATTTTTACTTTTCCTTTCAGTGTTGGAACTGTAATGTCTGTGCCGAGAACGAGGTCTGAGAAATTAAGGTTTGTTTCATAAATTACATTCTTACCATCCCTTGTAAATTCATCATGCTGCTTCTCTTCAATATTGACAATCAGATCACCACTTGGTCCGTTATTTCTTCCCTTATTTCCTTTCCCTCTCATAGAAAGTTGCATACCGTCCTCAACTCCCGCAGGAATATTTATCTCAATGGTTTCTTCCCCCTGTGCTACTCCACTTCCCCTGCAACTCTGACAAAAACTTGTTATTTTTTTCCCTGAGCCATTACAGCTTGGGCAGCCAGATGTAGTAGCCATTTGTCCTAAAAATGTTGATCTTACCTGTCTGACATAACCTGATCCTTTGCAGGTTGGACAGGTAGTCACAGAGCCGGAATCTTTTGCTCCGCTTCCATGGCAAACATTACAGTTTACGTCTTTTTTTATCTTGATTTTTTTCTGTGCTCCTTCGGAAATTTCTTCAAGGCTCAGATTTATTTTTATCCTGATATTGGATCCTCTCTCACCTCCGCCATTACCGGACTGATAACTTCTTTCACCTCCAAAAAAGGAATCGAACGGACTTCCGGAATCACCAAAAACATTACCAAAATGCCTGAAGATATCTTCCATGGTCATTCCCCCACCGCTGAATCCACCGCTTTCACCTACTCCTGCGTGTCCGAACCGATCATATCTTGCCCTTTTTTCAGAGTCACTCAGCACTTCATATGCTTCTGCAGCTTCCTTGAATTTTTCTTCAGCCTCTTTATCACCAGGATTTTTATCAGGATGATATTTAATTGCCAATCTTCTGTATTCTTTTTTTATAGCTGCCAGATCAGCATCTTTCTGAACCCCCAGGATCTCATAATAATCTCTTTTTGTCATTTCTTTTATATTTATTTTCCTACCACAACCTTAGGAAATCTGATGATCTTTGAATTCAGTGTATAACCTTTTTCCACAGTGTCGATGATCTTGTTTTTCATTTTTTCATCTGCAGCAGGTAATTCTGCTATTGCCTCATGTTCCTCAGGATTGAAATCAGCATTTGTACAGTCAACCAGTTCAAGTCCTATTGATTTTAAAATTGAAAACAGCTTTTCATATACAAGAGTGACTCCTTCACTGAAATGTTCTGTTGAATTTTCATCATCTGACATCTTTTTTGCCCTTTCAAAATCATCAAGGACGGGCAAAATAGATCTCATTACACTTTCTGATGCTGTGATTATAAGTGTTTCGTTTTCTTTTCTGACTCTTTTCTTATAGTTTTCAAACTCAGCGAAAAGTCTCAGATATTTATCTTCCAGTTCTTTTAATTGAGCTTTGGTCTCTTCAAGTTCCTTTTTATTTACTGAAAATGATAACCTGCCCTTTACGGATTTTTCCTTTTTTTCTTGATTTTTCTCGTTTTCCATATTATTCCGTTGATTGAAGAATTATAACATCAATTTCTTTACCAAATTGTAAAATATGACAATTTGGCATAAAAATTCTTAATTCAAATGTTTTATTTAATGAAATACTCAGAATTATGATTTTTTTTTATTGTACCATTGAATTATAAACCAAAAACTTATTTCATCCGTTATATGTTGTAATTTTTTATCAACGAGTAATAATGTTTAAAAAAAGTTTATCCATTTATTTTTTATTACTGATTGCCTTTTCAGGTTTTGGGCAGGAAAACAAGCTTGCGGCTGAATATTTCCGTACAGGGGAATATGAGAAATCTGCGGCATTATATTTTAATCTTTATAAAACAAGCCTGAATGTCGGGTATTTCACGTATTATTATAAAAGCCTTCTTTTTTCAGAAAAATATGAAGAAGCACTGAAGGCTGTTCAAAAGCACCTGGAACGAAAACCAGGAGATATTCAGTTGTATGTATGGGAAGGCTATCTTTATGAAAAAACGGGTAAGCAGGTGAAAGCAGAGAAATTTTACAGAAAAGGCCTGGAAATGATTGGTAAAGAAAATCTGAATGTCATAAATGTAGCGAATGCATTTCTCGATCTTGCAAAGTATGATCTTGCAATTGAAGCTTATGAGAAAGGTGCTTTAAGTGGTTTTGACAAATCATTTTATTATAAGCAGATAGGAGACATCTACTCATTTAAAGGTGAAAATGATAAAATGATGGATTATTATCTCACTTTCCTTAAAGAGAAACCCGAAATCAACCAGTCAGGCAGTATAAAAAGCAGTTTTGCCAGGCAACTAGGGAAAAGCGATTTTCTTCTTCTGGAATCAAAATTGATCACTCAAATTCAGGAGAATCCTGATAATGTAGCATTTATTGATCTTTTGAGCTGGGTCTATATACAGGGGGGAAATTATGAAAAAGCATACAGACAAATAACTGCTCTTGACAGGAGATTCAATGAGGATGGCAATAAGATATACAGCCTTGCAGAAGATGCAAAAAGAGCTGAACAATATCAGATGGCTGCAAAGTCATATAAGTATATTATTGACAATAAAGAACCTAATTCTCCTTACTATATGATTGCTGCTTCAAACTATCTGTCGGTAATGAGCAATCTGATAAAACTGGATACTAATACAACCAGAGAAGATCTTTTACAAATAGAAAATCTTTACAATAAGTTTATAGGAATTTATAGTGTTAACAGCAGGTCGGTCTTTCTTATATTAGGCTTAGCTGAATTGAATGCATTATACCTTAATGATATAGACAAAGCGATCAGCCTCCTGCAGGATCTGCTAAACCGGGGCAATATAGATATCGAAAATAAAGCAAAGGCAAAACTGGCATTAGGAGATTACTATCTGATAAAGGGAGAAGTTTGGGAAGCATCATTGTTGTATTCACAGGTGGATAAAGCATTTCTGGAGGGTGAGCTTGGTGAAATTGCCCGGTACAAAAACGGAAGACTATATTATTATAACGGTGATTTTGAATGGGCACAGATAATTTTTGATATTTTAAAACCCGCTACTTCCAGGATGATTTCAAATGATGCGATAGAAACATCAGTTTTTATCACAGAAACCATGGGAGAAGATTCAGTAAGCATTACTCTCACAATGTTTGCAGCATCGGAATTGCTGATATTTCAGAACAGGTTTGAAGAAGCTATGTCAAAACTGGATTCAATAAATTTTCTTTTTACTGATAATAACCTTGAAGATGATATCTGGTTCCAGAAAGCAGAAATATTCAGGAAACTGAAAAATTTTGATTTGGCCAAAAAGATGTATGAACAGATTATCAATAAGTATCCGGTTGAATTAAAAGCTGATAATGCCATATTTGAACTGGCCGGATTATTTGAAAATGTTTATGGTGACAAAGAAAAAGCAAAGCAGTTATATGAGAAATTGTTCCTGGACTATCCATTCAGTACTCTTGCAATTGAATCGAGGAAAAAATTCAGGCAGTTAAATGGTGAAGTTGTACAATAGCAGTTATATCTTGGTCAATGAAACCTTTATTGTTGATCATAAAGTCACTGACCTCTGGCTTACTTGGTTTACTGAAAATTTTATTACAACACTTTCTGTTTCTGATAGGGTGAATAATATTGTTTTCAGCAGGATCAAACATGAATTCAATCCCGATGGTATCAGCTATGCATTGCAATTTAAAGTAGAAAAAAATGATCTCGATTTAGTTTTCAGTGATGAAAAAATTTCTGAGTTAAGAACCATCATGTCCAGTCTTTTCAGCGGAAATATAGCTTCATTCAGAACAGAAATGGAAATTCTGAAGGTGATTTGAAAATTTTTATGCACAAGCCAGGGGTTTTCATTCTCACGTGTTTGGAATCTGGTGACCGATATTCTAAATTGTAAGTTAAGGGCTGAATGATGATCAATTCAGTTTGATAAAACGAATAATATCGGTATTAACCTGAAAAATTATTACCTGACATTTCTTTCTGAATCCATTTTCAATAAAATTCCTATCATTATGCTGAATATCATAATTGATGAACCTCCTTTGCTTATAAATGGAAGTGGAATTCCTATAACGGGTAGTATCCCCATATTCATGCCAATGTTCATTACAAAATGAATAAATATAAATCCTGCAATTGTATAGGCAAAATATGTAATAAAAGTTGTTTTTCCTTTTTCACCTATAGCTATTATTCTGAAAAGTAAAACGGTAAATAAGAAAACTATTAATGCAATACCGATAAAACCATGTTCTTCACCGATTGCAGAAAATATAAAATCAGTTGACTGTTCCGGTACATAATTCAAATGTGTCATATTGCCCTCTAGGTATCCTTTGCCAAACAAGCCTCCGCTGCCAATAGCAGTTTTTGACTGCAGGATATTATATAATGATCCCCTTGGATCACATTTTTCCGGGTTCAGCCAAACATTTATACGGTCCTGTTGATGGGGTTTTAAAATATTGTTAAAAACAAATTCTGTTCCAAAAGAAAGAAGCATAATGGCAATTATAGTAATTGGTAAGAGCAAAACTGATTTTATCCCTTTTTTCAAAAAGTAATAAACTGCCGATCCCAACAAAAGTGTAAAAAGTACAGGTATTACAATAAAGCCATAAAAAAAATGGAAAAGGTAAAAGCTTAAACCGGCAATGATAAAACTTGCAATAATAATCCATTTGTTCTCCAAAAATATAAATGCATATATTATTATGGCAATACTTAAAGCTCCCAGTATTACAAGATCGGGATGGTACATTAAAGTTAGTATAAATGTCATGGTGAGAATTGCACCAATCAGATATATGAATGGTGGTAATCCTATTTTATAAAAAAGAAGAAATACAGACATAAATATAAGTGCAGACCCAGCATCAGGCTGAAATAAAATCAATAATACGGGTAAAAATACAATACCTAAAGCCTGAAAAATTACCTTAGGATTATTGAGGTCTCGTTTGAATTGTGAAAAAAAGGCAGAAATGGCAAATGCTGTTCCCAGTTTGGCAAATTCAGATGGTTTAAAGGAAAAGCCGGAAATATTGAACCAAGAACGGGATCCTTTTATTTCAGAACCAAAAATCAGTACTGCTATAAGTAGGAAAATGCTGAAAAGATATATAGGCAGGGCAAAAGAACTCCAGAATCTCCATTCCATTAAGTAAGCCATGTAGAAAAGCAGGATTGAAAAAACAACAATTACGAGATATTTGCCATGAGGACCAGAAATGTCAAAAAACTGATACTTGTTATCATCATTGAATTCCACTGAAAACAATGAAAGAGATCCAATTATAACTAAAATCAGATATACACCAAATGTTATCCAGTCAAATCCCTGACGGCTTATTGCTTTGTTGATCGACATTAATCATTTTTTTCCAGTAATTCGCTTTCTTTTATCTTTTCCCAGACTGTTATAGAACTTGGGAAATATTGTCTGACTTCAGCAAGAAATGCCTGTGCCTTGATCTTGGAGCCAAAACCACCTACTTTGACTTTGTAATAGGGGCTTACCTGTTCCCAGTGTACATTACCAATATATGGATATCTGTTTTTAAAGGCAGCTATAGTTTTTTCCATTAATCTCCTGTCATCGGTATTTATTATCTGGATTCTCCATCCACTGACATAGTCTTTTTCAGCATTCCAGTTGATAAACTTTTCCATTAAAGCGCTGATGGAAGGTTCCTCGGTAATAATAACTTGCTGTGCATTGGTCCGTAATGCCATTACCAGTAAAAAAAATACAAATAATCTATATTTCATAATCATTTAATAGTATTATTTTATTTCGAACTCTTTTATAATATTAACACCTGAAGATGTCCCAATCCGGTCTGCCCCGGCTTCTATCATAGCTAATGTCTGCTCAAGGGTTTTTATTCCTCCTGAAGCTTTAATTTTTGCCTTGTTTCCTGCAATTTTTTTCATCAGCCTGATATTTTCAACCGTAGCTCCTGCTGTTCCATAACCTGTACTTGTTTTCAGGAAATCAATCTCAAAATCTACACAAAGTTGCGAAAGTTTTTCAATTTCGTAGCTTGACAGATAACATGTTTCAAAAATTATCTTTATCAGTTTTTTATTTATCAGAGTGATGTATTTCATAGCTTCCAGATCGTATTTAACGGCTTTCCAGTCCTCATTTTTTATTGCCAGGATATTGATGACAGAATCGATTTCTTCTGCTCCGAAATCAATAGCTTTTTTTATTGATTCAACTTTAGAGAACGTGGAACTATATCCGAAAGGGAAATCAACAACAGTACAAACCTTAACTTTTTCCTGATCTTTGAGCATGTCAAATGCAAGCGGAACATAGTACGGCTGTACACAGACACTCGCAAAACCATATTGAAGTGCTTCGTTGCATATTTTTTTTATTTGGTCAGACGTGATGTCAGGTTTTAAAATTGTATGATCTATATACTGTGATAATTCTATAGCTTTCATAATTTATTTGTTAATCCATTAAACCATGGCAATGTTTATATTTTTTACCGCTTCCGCAAGGACAATTGTCATTTCTTCCTACTTTGGGAGCTGTTCTTCTTACTGTTTCTATTTGCTGGTTTCCGGAGGCATTTTCTGCAGCAGCCTTTGCCTGCTGATATTCCCTGCTGGTGCGGGTTCTGGTCATATCTGTGTGCTTAGGTTTAGCTTCTTCCAGTTCTCTGCCTTCGACAATAAGTTTTCCTTTCATAAGATAAGAAAGTACATCTTCATTGATCCTGTAGACCAGTTGTTCGAAAAGATTGTATGCCTCCAGTTTGTAAACTACCAAAGGATCTTTCTGTTCAAAAGAAGCTGCCTGAACAGAATCCTTAAGTTCGTCCATACTACGGAGATGTTCTTTCCAGTGGTGGTCTATTATCGAAAGGGTCAGGGTCTTTTCAATATCGAGTTTAACACTTTTACCCTCAGAGTTTACAGCATCTTCAAGGTGAGCTGCAACAGGATAGGGATTTGGCCTTCCGTCAGTGAAAGGGATAGCGATTTTAGTATAACGGTTGCCCTCACTTTCAAAAACATTCTTTATAACCGGATATAATATCCTGTTTACTTTATTCATTTTGGCAACATAATGTTCAAAAACATCTTCCCTCGTTAAATCAATAAGATCATTAATATTTGAAGAATTAAAAACATTATTATCTATTTTTGTATTTATTCCGAAAATCCTGAAAATCTCAAAAGTAAAATCCTTGTAATTGTTGGTATGTTTTGAATTGTGTACTATAGCATCGACAAGGTCTGAGAACATATTGTAAATATCTACAGCCAGCCTTTCCCCGCTAAGGGCATTTTTCCGTTTTTTATAAATAGCTTCACGCTGGATATTCATTACATCATCATACTCAAGAAGTCTTTTTCTTATACCGAAATGGTTTTCCTCTACTTTTTTCTGAGCTCTTTCTATTGATTTTGTAACCATACTGTGCTGTATCACATCGCCGTCTTTATGACCCATCCTATCCATTATCTTAGCTATGCGTTCTGAATTGAACAATCTCATAAGATTGTCTTCAAGAGAAACAAAAAACTGAGAAGAACCAGGGTCCCCCTGTCTTGCAGAACGTCCTCTCAACTGATTGTCGACCCTTCTAGATTCATGTCTTTCAGTTGCAATTATAGCTAATCCGCCTGCTTTTTTTACTTCATCGTTAATTTTAATATCTGTACCCCTTCCGGCCATATTTGTAGCTATAGTCACCCTTGCAGCCTGGCCTGCTTCAGTTACAACTTCAGCCTCCCTTTGATGCTGTTTAGCATTCAATACGTTGTGGGGAATATTCCTCATGTTCAGCATTCTGCTCAGTTTTTCTGAAATATCAACAGAGGTAGTTCCAACGAGACTTGGTCGGCCAAGTTCACGCATTCTCTCTATCTCAGCGATCACTGCATTGAATTTTTCCCTTTCGGTTTTATATATAAGATCCTGGCTGTCAATACGCTTAATTTTTTTATTTGTTGGTATTACAACTACATCCAGTTTATATATCTGCCAGAATTCTCCTGCTTCAGTTTCTGCTGTTCCTGTCATACCGGCCAGTTTATGGTACATCCTGAAATAATTCTGCAGGGTAACAGTGGCATAAGTCTGAGTTATTTCACCTACTTTAACATTTTCCTTGGCTTCGATAGCCTGATGAAGACCGTCTGAATACCTTCTTCCTTCCATCATCCTTCCTGTTTGCTCATCAACTATTTTCACTTCACTGTTGATCACGACATATTCTTCATCTTTTTCAAATAGGGTATAAGCTTTCAACAATTGATTTACAGCGTGCAGCATTTTAGATTTGAGTGAATAGTCTCTGGATAATTTTTCTCGAGCTTCCTGCTTTTCATCTTCATTCATTTTCAGCTCTGATTCAATTTCATTCATCTGATCTGCAATATCCGGCAACACAAATAATTCAGGATCAGACTCACCTTTGGCAAGATACTCGGCACCTTTATCTGTCAGCTCTATATCCCTGTTTTTTTCATCTATTGTAAAATATAAGGGGGCATCCACCAGAGGCATTCTCTTGGATTGTTCCTGCATGTAATTGTTCTCCGTTTTTTGAAGTAATACCTTGATACCTTCCTGGCTGAGGTATTTGATAAGTGGCCTTGACTTTGGCAATGCTCTGTATGATCTCAATAATTCCATTCCTCCTTCACCTTCTCCCATACCTTTATTGCCCTCTGAAATAAGTTTTTTGGCATTTGCAAGATAATTAGTTGCAAGTTGTCTCTGAACAGAAATAAGCTTTTCAACTTTTGGTTTAAGTATATTGTAAAGTTCTTCTTCTTCTCCTGCTTCTACAGGGCCTGAAATGATAAGCGGTGTTCTGGCATCATCAATAAGCACAGAGTCAACCTCGTCAACTATCGAATAGTGTGGCTTACGCTGTACCATCTCATTTTGGGCAATTACCATATTATCCCTTAGGTAATCGAATCCAAATTCATTGTTTGTTCCATAGGTGATGTCACTATTATATGCTTTTTTCCTTCCATCAGAATGTGGCTGATATTTATCAATACAGTCAACAGTCAGGAAAAGGAATTCGTAAACAGGTCCAACCCACTCGCTATCCCTTCGTGCCAGATAATCGTTTACAGTAACCAGATGTACCCCCTGTCCTGCCAACGCATTCAGGTATAAGGGCAAAGTAGCAACAAGGGTTTTTCCTTCTCCTGTTGCCATCTCCGCTATTTTCCCATCATGCAGAACCATTCCACCTATCAATTGCACATCATAATGAACCATATTCCACTTGATCTGACCTCCGGCTGCTATCCAGCTATTATGCCAGATTGCTTTTTCTCCTTCAATCACAACATTTGGTTTTCTGGCTGCTATATCTCTGTCGTGCTGTGTAGCAGTAACGGCCAGTTTTTCATTTTCCGAAAATCTTTTTGAAGTTTCTTTCACAAGAGCAAAAGCTTCAGGAAGAATCTCATTTAAAATATTTTCAATCTCCTTATCTCTTTCCTTGATCAGTTCATCAATTGAATTGTAATATTCTTCTTTAATGTGAATATCTTCTTCGTTATTGGCATTTTCCCTCAATTCAGAGATCTCTGTATCGATAACATTCAGGTGGTCTGAAATTCGTTTTTTAAAATCAAGAGTTTTATTTCTAAGTTCATCATTGTCCAATTGTCCGTATTGTTCATAGTATTCATTTATTTTAATTACAATTGGATTATACTTCTTTATATCTCTTTCATATTTTGTGCCAAAAAATTTCGTTATAAAACCTATCATTTTATGTTTATTTTATTTAAAGATCAATGGAATAAAACTTATTTAAGTTCGTGTTTATTTTATTTTGATTTAATTAATTGCGTTTATCAGTTCCCCAATTAAGCTTGTTCTGGATATTATTGCTAAAATTCAGACCCTCGAAAACCACAAGATTTACATAATAATCACATTTTTTGATTGTGAGTCTGTAATCTGATGATATGGATTCATATCTTGAGTCCAGAGAGCACAATATTGAATCACTCCTGCTTTCAATCTCAAGTCTTATAATTGAACTGTCAGGTACTACTATAGGCCTCATAGTCAGGTTGTGAGGAGCGACGGGAGTGATAATGAAAGTGCCCGAACCGGGAAAGACTATCGGGCCTCCGCAACTCAGAGAATATCCGGTTGATCCGGTAGGTGTTGAAATTATCAGTCCATCAACCCAATAGGAACTTAAAAATTTATCATTCAGATAAGTATGAACTACGATAACAGAAGGTGAAGAACTTTTGTGAACGGTAAAATCATTAAGGGCAATATTTTCTCCTCTGAAAAGTTCCGGATCGGAATTCAATTGGAGTAAACTCCTTTTCTCAATTGTGTATTCCTGTGCAATAAGTTTATCAACAGCTTCAGCAATCCAGCCTTTTTCGACAATTGCCAGAAAACCGAGTCTGCCAAGATTAATACCTAATATTGGAATACCACTATTTTTTATCAACACCGCAGAGTGCAGTATTGTCCCATCACCTCCGATAGAAAGCAGCAGGTCAATTTTATTCTGTAACAGGTCTTCTGTAGTTGTCAAAACAGGAAAGACTTCAGAGTAAGCAAATCTTTCAGTCACATAGTCAAATATATCTTTATGAAAAAAAATCTCAATATTTTCAGCTCTCAGCTTATCTATGAGTGTATGTAGATATGAGATCTGCATATCATTAATTTTTTTTCCATATAAAAGTATCTTTCTGATCAATTTAATACGATTTAAAAAATTGTTTTTAAATGAAAAAATAATCCTCCTTCTCCTTTGTGATTAAAACTGTAAGTAAACCTGAATAAATTGTGATAAAACATTAAATCTAAACCTGCTCCATAACCATACAGGATCCTGTTGGTAAAATCATTTGTTGCAAAATTACTATTATTATTAACATATCCCATGTCAAAATTCAAACTTAAGTAAAAATAATATGGTATTTGTTTGAATTGCCGGACAGAAATAATCTTGCTTAAATTCAGATTTCCTTTCAAAAAATTGTATTTCTGTGATGTTTTTAAATATATATAATCCTGCCCATCGATGACATAAAGCTCATATCCATTCAGGAAACGGTCATTATATCCGAGAGCTAAATTGTTGAAATAGGCTGTTTTATCATTTATTATACTTTTTTTAGCTTCTATATAAAAACTTGAAAAAAAGTTTTTATATAAAGGAATATGTTTTTCAAATCCTGACCAAAGGATCAACTGATTGATATCATTGAATATTCCCAGACCTGCTTTCTCTATTTCGAGATAAAACAAATAGCCATTGGTAGGATAAATTTTGTAATCTCTTTTATCGCGGTAGAAAGTATAAAACAGATCAAAATATCTCTGTTTATCTCCATTTTTAAAAAAACCTGGATTCAGGGTATTTGAAATAAATGTGTCTATTTTATTGGTAAAGAAAGAAAGTTTTAATGCATGATAATTGTACATTGACTCTCTGTAAGTTAAGCCTGTAGAAATCCTGAACCGTTTAAGCATAGGTCTGTTTTCATCTTTGTGGAAAACCAGTTTGTTGCTGATAGTGTTATATGCTATCTCCTCTGATCTCTTATCCAGGATATTAAATGTAATTCCCGCATTTCGTTTTTTATTGATAAACGGGAAAGAGTATGAAAGCTCCCATTTTTTTGTAATACCAGTCTGCAGTTTTAAGTCAAGTTTATCTTTGTTGCCGGTGAGATTATTGTGTTGCAGATTGAAGGTTATGTTTATCCTGTTGAGTGCTGCATTGTGTTCATAATACCATTCACTCAGGTTTCTGTCTGTCAGTTCAAGATAAAAATATGGAAAAATGAACCATGCTTCATGCACAAAAACAGTGATCTCAATTTTTTTTGTTTCTACAGATATCTCTGAAATATTGAAGTCTGCATTGACAAAAAGTGCTGTTCCAAGCAGTCTGTTTTTATTTTTTCAAATATTTGATCAGCCGCAGTCAAAAAAAGAGAATCTCCTGTCCTGAAGTCCAGCTCTTTGGTTATTATATACTCTTTGGTTCGTGTATTTCCTTTTATATGCAGACTGTCAATTAAGTATGAGCTTTCCTGGGATTGCAGTGATGGAAAAATAGAAAGTAAAAAGAAAACTGCTAAAACAAACTTCATGAGATTTTTCATACATTTAAGTAATGCATTAAAGCATCGTAATGTTCCTTAAGTTTGTCATTTGAAATGCTTTCGCCTGAAGAAAAGGATTTGATTTTATATTCAAATCGTTCCAGTGAAGCAATTACCCTGTCAATATTGCTATTGTTCAGTTTGAGTATCACTTCTATTTTGTTGTCTAGAAGATTTTCATCATTTATGATAAGACCGACTATTGATGTTTTTTCTGATTCTATTATATTGCTGATCTCTGACATGGAATAATCATTTACATAAACTTCAAGTGTGATCACACTACCCGGAATTTTATATGTCAGAGTATTTGCCAAAGCATTGAGCAGGCTATCAGAATTAATACAACCCAGATAATTTCCATTTTCGTCCAGTACCGGCAAAACAACACACTGATTGGAGATAAAATAGTCCAGTATGTCGAATATATGATTGTCAAAATAAATGTGTAAATCAGGCTTTATAATGTGCTCAAATGGAAATTCTGATCTGGTGCCATGGTTTTGCAGTGACGATTTACTTATAAGGCCTAAACATTTGCTGCTCTCAGTAACCGGAAAATAATCAGCTGAGTTACTTTCAAGTATCTTTTTTATTTCCTTTTGTGTATATTTTATGTCAATTTCAGGAACTGAAAGAGTCGTAAGGTCTAATGCTTTTAATTCCATGTTCAGTTTTTGAGGTTCATAATTTTTTTCCTCTCAATTGTGAATTCCTCCTGACTGATAACTCCTTTTTCCCTCAGTTCATTCAGTTTTTTTATCTGTGAAAGCAACAGGTCTTCATTGAGAAGGTCTTTTTTTTCTGGTCCTATAGCTTTCAGGGTAAGTCGGAAATTATTTGATTTGAAACTTTCATATTCAGGTTGTATCCTTAGAAATGCTAGATCTTCATCTGTTCCTATTTTAGCGGTATCTTTCATTCCATACTGAACTGCTGTGTCGAGATGTCTGAATGCCAGTTCCTTATTTTCCGTAAGTGAATAAGCCCTCGCAATCTGGAAATGCAATTCCGGATCGTCGGGAGAAATATCCAGTGCTTTTGTATAGTCTGAAATTGCACCCTTAAAATCATAATTGTTGTACTTTTCCAGTGCACTTTTCCTGAAAGGATTTTTTTTAGGAAATATCCTGAAGTTTGTATCTCTTTTCTGAGGAACTCGCTGATCTCTTGTATTCCTGTAATTTTCAGCCCTTCTGCCCGGAATTTCACGGTAATCCACAAAATTCTTATTATACTTACTGTCAAATTCCTGATTAGACATATTGAAAAGTCTGATCCCTTCTATGATTCCCAATATCCAGGTTACAGGAAACCAGAATGAATTTGTAATTATAAACAGAAAAACATAAAATATTCCTCCTCCAATATCTCGAAGGTAAAACCTGTGTATTCCAAAAACCCCTAAAATAAGGGCTAATAATCCTGCAATGATCCTGCTCTTCATCTGCTTTGGTTTTTCAAAAATATAATCTTTTATTTAATTTTATCTTGTTAATGCCGAAATTTAACATAATTAAGAGGTTCAATTATTGTACCACTGTTAGTTTGATGCATAATACAGTGCAAATCTAATAAATATCATGATATTATGGCATATTATTTGATTTTGCAAGTCAAAATGGCAATATCATCGGTATAATCCTCAGTTTCCTTAAATTTGTCAATTTCATTCAGAAGATTTTCATTGAATTGAGCTACATTCAGGTCTTTGTTGTCGCAGACAAAACCAATTATCTTGTCATCATCAAAAAACTCCCCGTTATTGTTTTTCAATTCGGTGAGTCCGTCAGTAAAAGTAAGAATTAACGAAGGCCCTTTCAGAATGATCACTTCTTCTTCAATTTCGGGCAATTTTTCAAATGCTCCGATAACAGTACAACCTTTATTGAGTCTTTTGATTTCATTGTCAGTACACAGAAGCGGGGGATAATGGCCGGCATTGATATACCTCAACTGTTTTTTGGTTACATCCACTTCGCAAATAAAAAAGGTAATGTACTTATCGCTTTTGGTGATACGCTGATGAACTATTTCATTGAGTGCAAATATAAATGTTTCGAGATCCCTGTACTGATAAACCAGACTTTGGATTATAGCTTGAAAATTGGCCATGAGCATCGCTGCGGCAACACCTTTGCCGGAAATGTCAGCAATACAAAAAGCAAATTTATCGTTGCTGAACTTAAAGAAATCGATATAATCCCCACCTACATTGAGGTGAGGTTTGTAAATACTGCCCAGCTCAAACTTTCCGTTATTTGGCAGGTCATCAGGTATGAGCATCTGCTGAACCTCTTTTGCAAGTCTCATCTCCCTGTTCAGCCTTTCCTGTTCAATTTGTTTTTTAAAAAGCTTTTTGTTTTCAATTGCTACGGCTATTATGTTGGTAATTGAGATAATGAACTGGACTTTATTATATATTTCATCTTTCTCTTTGATATCTCCCAGAAAAGCATAAGCAAGGGGGAAATCCTTATGAAAAACAGGAATTATCACATCGAAATACCGGAGTGGTTCAGGGTCAGTCTCATTGATTGTATGAAGTCTCTTGTATTTGCTGAAATAAATATCAAGATGATCCAATTTCAGTTCATCTTCCTCATTTATTTTGCTCACGCATTCCCAGCTTCCCTCGGTATTGGTGTAAAGGGCCATTTTGTTAATACCCATTTCCCAGCTCAGGAAAGACCGGTACATACCGAATAACTGATCGGCAGCTATGTTTTCATTGATAGCCTGGGTGATAGTCTGAAGGCTTCTTATCTGCAGTTGTTTCAGACTGAGTTTGCGTTCGAGTTCTTCGAGAAGTTCCAAATTATTATCCATAATCAAAATTCGATGCAAGGTAAGGAATTTGATTGAAATAGAAAAATTTTTGGTTTTATTTGAGCTTAAATTTGGTGATATATTTGTATTGTCTTAGTTGGCAGTCGGCAGTTGGCAGTCAGCAGCCGGCAGTCCACAGTCGGTAGTCTTCAGCCAAAAGTTGATAATATAAATTCTGTGGATTTTGGTATTGAAGCTGTTAAGAATAAGTTATTTTAAAATTTTTAGACACAGATTTTTGCCTCCAGGGCACAATGGCATAAGATAGTGCTTTGTAAAGCTTCGGGTCTTAGAGCCTTTGTGGCAAACCATTTACAATTGGTTATAAACGATTTTCTGTGAGTGTAGGGAAGAATAGAAAAAATTTTATGATTTTCTGACAGTATGCATTATAAAATGTACTACAAAACGATGCTGTTTCACGATAGAAAAATAGAATTGGTCGATTATTTTTTAAAAACTGCCTGTTGTTTATTAGTTTTGAAAATTGAAATCTAATAAAAAATTCATTATTAAAACTATCAGAAATGAAAACCAATTTTGTGAAAACCTCTAATCTTGTTTATCTGTTGGGCTTTTTGGTCTTAATAATCATCTTTTCTTCCTGCGCTGAATCAGTCTCAGTTGAAGAATGCCTCAAGGAAGAACCCTATGGGTTTTTTGGAGGACTGATACATGGCATCATTGCTCCGTTCAGCTTTATAGTCAGCCTTTTTGATAAAGATACTGCTCTTTATGCTGTCAATAATAATGGTGGATGGTATGATTTCGGTTTTGTGATCGGTGCGGGGATTTTGTTTGGCGGAGGATGCAAGGCAGGAAGGAAAAGATGCTGATCTTAGATTTATTAATATCGAAAGCCAAAAGTGTAATTATTAACTGATAATTATTGAATTTGCTTAGTAAAACCATAATACTAATTTGTCGATTTACTGACGACCCGGTTGCAAACCGAGCCGATCATGTTTGGATATTCTGACGACTTGGTAGCAAACCGAGCCGATCATGTTTGGATATTCTGACGACTTGGTAGCAAACTCTATAAAAGTAAGTCAGCAAATTACTTATTGTAATCAGAGCCTTTCTTATATCTTTTTTGAAAACCATGCAAATACAAAACCTGCGAAACATGCCTGAACAAAACCATAGACCAGCCATGAAATAATCATATTAAATGATACATCAATTGCACTGAAAGTTATCCACATCACTGGCAGCAATGCAATGAGTAAGTATAGAATTCCGAATTTAATTCCCTGTAAAATGAAATTACCTGTCAGTTTTGTCCTGAACCTGTACCACAAAATCGCTAATCCAAAGCCGAGAACAAAAGAATGCAGATAATAAAAAATATCCCTGCTGCCACCTGTATTGAAGACAGGATTGAAATAGTCAGTGAAAAAATCCGGAAATATCCTTATTACTATCAGTAAAAAAAGATAGCTTGTTATTCCGATCACAATTCCTGAAATTAACCCGTATTTTAACACAAAAGAATAGAATTTCTGATGTGAAACCTGAGTTGACTCATCGTTTAAGTATCCCATATCGTAATTTTTAAAGTTAAAAAAATAGAATTTTAAAATGCAATTATATATAAAATCAAACAATAATATACATCATTTGACAAAATATATAATTAAATGTAAAAAAAATAACAAAATGAGAAAGATTATTTCAAAACTATCTTACTTTAAAATCATGAATTTCTTCTGAATATTAATTTTGCTGTTAATTATACTGATAATATAACATCCGGGGTTAAAATCTGATGTCTTCACTTTATAAGTATCATTGACTTTTATTTGATCATCAAAAACCAGCTGTCCCGAAGTATTAAAGATCATGATCTTTGACTTTTCGTTTAATGCCAGTTTTCTTATATCAATTGTCATTTCATGAAATGCCGGATTCGGATAGATCGCATAATCTACCGGATTATCATTATCATTAACTGACAGAGTTTTATTTGCATATCCGGGAGTCGGATTTACTACTATAAAAGACCCTGTACCATCCGGAATTCTGCCTTCAGACCTGTCAGTTTCCTGTGGCCCAAAGCTGTATTCATCAATCATTTCAGCATTGCTGTTGAAAATACCCAGATATTCACCATCGGCACTGAGCTTAAAATTGCAATGATCATTGCCTTCATATTCTTCATCATCAGCCCATAACAGCAGAAATTCATTTTGTTTTAACGAAATGTCAGGCAACTGAAATTTCAGCGGATTGGATTTATTGTCGGTGATATAGAGATCCCCCAGGTTTATAGTTTCATTTCCAAAGTTATATAATTCTATCCAGTCATCATAATCTCCATTGTTGTCCTGAATGATATTATCATTATCAGCCATAAATTCATTTATTGCTATCTCCGGCAATCCTGTCTGTACAGAATATTCTGCAGGGTTGCAGGCAGGGAACAAATGAGTTTCCTGCGCTTTGTCAGAAATGGAAAAATAGTAATTGAAACTGTCATTGTATTGTAAAACAGGGGAACAGTAGACTTTGTCGCCGGCTGTTTTATCAGGGTAAATCCCGTCATCGGCCATTTTTGCAGAGTCAAAAGTGCCATTCTGGTCAGGATCATAAAAGGCTTTAATCTCAACTGCAAGCTGGGGATTTTCAACTACAGCTTCAAAGTACAAGGATTCCTGATCGGTAAATCTGATGCTGTGATATGAGACAAGGGGCAATAATACGCCGTTATCCAGTTGGGTAAAGCTGTAAAAATATCTTCTGCTCATATATTCCTTAATGCCAAATGTTACATGGTTGTAATCTATCTTTTTGTCATAGGAATTATAAAAATCTGAATAAGTAAATCCGTAGTCTTTTGTCCTGTAAGTGTCAGCAGCGGCATCAATACGTATCAATTCCCTTTTCTGATTTAGATAGTCATTGAGTCTGGCCGGTACAAATACCGAATCAAGGCTTGTTTTCATCTGTGCCGTAAAAATGCTCTTGTAAACAGGAATATTCATAACCCCGGTAAAAAGTGGCCTCTTTTCATTTGATTTTGACCATGAATAGATATTTCTTGCAGTCCAGTCGACATTAAACCAGTCAATGCCGAAAGTATTGTCAAGATCATATAGTATGTATTCAAATTTTCCTGTACTTGTGTTATGATACAGGTAAAAATTGTTTTTGTTGTAAGCATGATTATCCCAATTGCCGGTGAGAACGTCAAAAACCATGATCTTGATATATTCATTTACATTAAAGATCTTATCCAGCTCACAGCTGAATTTGGATGCTATTGTAAAATTGATTTTGTAGATGAAATCAGCAAGGTCAGAATAATCATCCGTTTCTTCGTTGGTTTTCAATTCATAAACTCTTACCCCGTCATTATCAAATTTGTACACATCGGGATCTGATCCCTTAAAGTTAAGATCAGAAGGGTATGTACATTTATACAGATTGCCGTCATTGTTGCCAAAACGTGATTTTACAAATTCTTCGTCGATATGTTCGACATTGATATACAGACCAAAATAATTTCCATTTATAAACAACTTAACGTGGTTGGCTCTTGGTGCAATTATGCCCATCTCTTTTGCAAGGTCACAGCAAAGTTTTGTACGAACGATTGACGGATCGTTATGTTCGCCATTGAGATTGAGCTTTTCAACTCCATAGTATTTACGTCCTTTTTCAAAAGTATTGAAAGACACCTTAAAGGACTTTTTCTGCGAAAACCTGGAAGTATTTCCCCGCAATCTGAAACCTACATTTTTTATAGTATCTTTTATTTTTCCATTGTCAAAAACAAAATCAGCCGGATATTCATGCTCAGACCAGATATCTGTTTTATCAACGATCAGTTTCAGACTGTCGGGATCAATTGTAATATCAATTCTCGGAACTATATCATCTCTGAATAATTCACCATTAGCCGGAAAAGGGTTTTGGGAAACTAATTTAAAACAGAAAAATATAATAGAAAAAAAGGTAATAGTGGATTTATTCATTTTAATTTTTTTTATTTTACCTGAAGGGAATATACTTCCATTGCTGGTAAGGCTGAATTTGTAAAATCCCATAATGCCTGATTTTCCCATGATGATCCTGTTGTCGATTCTTTACCCTTATAACTCACCCACTCGGTGCCCCAGTAGCAAAAACCGGCTCCTTTATCGATACTGCTTACTATTTCCTTCAATTTTAACAGAAAATTCTTTTGCCCTGCCGGAGTAGGTGGAAATTCGGGAAGTATTTGAGATTCTGACCCTATGATATTCGTAGTAGCATCATTCCAGCTTAATGTGAAAGGATATGATGTCTCAGCAATAAATATTTTTTTACCAAATTTATCGGATAAGTTGACCATAGTATTTTTCAGTGTGTCGAGGTTTTTGCCATGCCATATCGGATAATAACTCAAACCTATGACATCATAATCGAGATCAGAGATCTGGGAATAAAACCAGTCAGAAGACTTAATGCCGGCAAACTGAATAATTACAGCCGTTGATTTATTGACCTCTCTTACAGCTGAAATTCCCGAAGAGATCAATTGCTTCATCTGACCGGGATTATTTATTTTACCATCGGGCCACAGCAACCCGCTGTTTATTTCATTGCCTATCTGAATATATTCAGGATTAATTTCGTTCATTATTTTTTTTGTATATTGATATACGCTGTCTTTCAATGTGTTAAAGTCAAGGTTTTTCCATTTTGCAGGTTTAGTTTGTTTTCCGGGATCGGCCCATGAATCAGAATAATGAACTGTTATAAGGACTTTCATTCCTGATTTTTTGATCTCGTCAGCAATATTTTTGACAGACTGAAAACCTGAAGTAAGTTCTGAGGGATTATGCCATAATCTCAGTCTGACCACATTGACACCTGCATTCTTCAGTGTTTTCAGCATGTCCTCAGGCTTATCATTTTCATTGAAAAAAGTAAGTCCGCTTTTTCTTAGTTCAGGTAGCAATGACATGTCTGCTCCCCTGATCTCAATGCTTTCTTCATCAGCAATATTGTTATTTTCGTTTGTGCAGGAAACAAATAATATAAAAAAAATATAAAGAATAATTGTTTTCATTCAGCAATGATTTAAGATCATTTGATTTTTAAAAATTGAGCATACTCCGAAAAGTAGTTTTTCGCCACAAGGATACACAATCACTAAGATTCACTAATCCTATATGCTTGTATTATAAGCCTTTGTGTAAATTAGTGGCTTTCTGACTTCGTGGCAAATTCCATTTTTCACATTTTCAGAGTGGACGCAAAATTAAAATTAAATCAAAAATATGAAAAAAAACTGGTATAATATTTATTTTGATGATACTTATACAATATAAAACGAAAGTTCATCTGTAAAAAATTTTAGAATCATCTTTTTTTTCATTCACGCATAGTTTTCAGACTTTTAATTAAAAGAAACAGGTGTTCAAAACTATTCAAATTAAGTGTTGAAATTATATGCAGATAATTTTGATTTTTATTTAAAATTGATTTAATTTTGTATATATTTTAATCATTTTCATGGCAGGTTATTGATGTTTTAGTTTGATTTTATTTTGAGGAGATATTTTTTTTGCCACTCAAAAGTAAAATCGCTTTGAAAATTTAATGGATTTTTATTTCATCTGATTAATAATTAAAAATCATTTAATATGAAACACAAAATGATATCTATCAATTCAGGTCTTTTGACTGTAATTTTTTTGTTTGTGAGCCTGATGACTGTAAAAGCCCAGGATTTTAACTGGACAAAAAAGTCAAACATGATCTATAAGAGTGCTGCTTTCGCGTCATGTGAAATGGATGGGAAAATATATGCTGTCGGTGCTACAAATGGAGCAATCCATAATAATGAATATGGTGATGCATATCTTCAGGTTTATGACATCGCCCAAAACAAATGGAGTCTGGGCCCTTTGATGAAATATCCGAGAATGATGCTCGGTGTTACCCAGGCAGAAGGAAAAATCTATGCCATAGGTGGAGGCTGGAGTTCCTATCTCTCTAAAAAAATTGAAGTATACGATCCAATACTTAAAACCTGGACCGAAAAAACAGAAAGACCTAAAGCCAGCAGTGCTTTTGGCACTTGTACCATCAATGGTAAAATATTTACATTTGGTGGCACTTCAGGTGATGGAAAGTTTTCGGGATATATTTATGACATTGCCACCGACTCATGGGCTGAAATGACTGAAATATTGGTGCCTTCCGTGGGAATTGCCTTTGTGCAAAATAATGGAAAAATTTATGCTATGGGTGGTGTTAATAAAGATTATAATACAATAAAAACAGTGCAGGTCTATGACATTGCGTCAGATAAATGGGAGTTAAAATCAGATATGCCACAGGCACGGTTTGGATCTACTGCTGTCGTAGATGGAAACAAGATCTATGTTTTTGGAGGTGCTGTTTTCCCATCCAATACAGCTACAAATAATATTCAGATTTATGACATTGCTACAGACACATGGGCAGAAAACAATTTGCTACCTGTTTCAACTCAGTGGAGTTCATCTGTGAAGTGCTCTTCAAATAATAAGATCTATTTATTGGGTGGTGAAGATAAATGTATGATGACATATACTAATGCTGTTATGCAGAATTTCTTATATGAGCTTGATATTAAAACATCAGGGATCATTGAATCAAAAGACCAGACAGTTACATTTGATATTTTTCCTGATCCGGCTACCAATGAAATAAATATACACCTGGATACTGACAGCAACCGTTTGGCAGATATTGAAATTCTGGATATTAATGGTATTATCATCAATTCGGTGATGTGGAAATATGGGAAAATTAAAGATGGAATTATTACGATCAATATCGGAGATATGACACCTGGTATTTATCTTTGCCAGGTAAAAATCGAAGGGAAAATGGCAGTGAAAAAATTTATTAAACTATGAGACAACAATTATTCTGGTTCCATGATTTAACAATAGTTTTATAATTGCTACATTTACTTTAAAAATCAGATACTCGTACTTTTATTTCTAAAAAATATTTTATGAACAGATATCAATTGATAATTCCTGTTGTGTTGAGTTTTATTTCATTAAGTATTTCACAGATATCAATTTCAAGTCTTGATGAAAACTGGAAATTTCACCCGGGACATGCAGCAGATCCGGTTAAAGATTTCAATTATGGGGTTGGTCCGGTGTTTTATAAAACTACATCGGAGAGAAATACGGCTATTGATCACAGTTTTGATGATACTGACTGGAGATCTGTCGATCTGCCACATGACTGGGCAGTTGAGTTACCATTTGTAAATTCTGATAATTTTGATGTGATGTCGCACGGATATAAACCTGTCGGTGGATTATTCCCGGAGACAAGTATAGGCTGGTACAGGAAGCATTTCATGGTTTCAAAATCCGATTCTCTTAAGCATTTTCAGCTTAAGTTTGACGGCGTGTTCAGGGATGCAGAATTCTGGATAAATGGTTTTTATCTCGGAAATAATAAGAGTGGCTACATCGGTGTGACTTATGAAGTTACAGATTTTATCAATTTCGATAAGGAAAATGTGATCGTTGTGCGTGTTGATGCAACTCAATATGAAGGCTGGTTTTATGAAGGAGCAGGAATTTACAGGCATGTGTGGTTGATATCAGGCAATGATATACGGATTGCCGATGATGGAATATTTATATATTCAACTCAAAAGAATGACAGGGCAGTAATTTCGGCTGAAATTGAGATTGAAAATCTTTGCAGCATTAAAAACGAAATTGAAGTTATCACAGAGATTTTTGACAGACAGGGAAGACTTGCCGGATCTACGAAAGTTCAGAAATTTAGTATTGATGGATTGAAAAATTCAAATATCAAACAAAACATAACAGTAAAAAATCCAAGATTGTGGGATGTTGATGATCCGTACCTTTACGGAGTCGTCATAAGTCTTTACAAAAATAAAAAACTGGAAGGAAGAGCAGAAAAGAGATTTGGGATCAGGTCAATAGATATCAGACCAGACGGGGTTTTTCTAAATGGGAAATACATCAAACTCAAAGGCACAAACAATCATCAGGATCATGCCGGAGTAGGGTCTGCATTGCCTGATTATCTTCAATATTACAGAATACGTTTACTGAAAGATATGGGTTGCAATACAATAAGAACATCGCATCATCCACCAACTCCTGAATTGCTGGATGCCTGTGACAGCCTTGGCATGCTCGTTATGGATGAAACCCGATTGCTCAACAGCGGAACTGAATATCTGGAGCAGTTCAGAAAACTGATAAAAAGAGACAGAAGCAGAACTTCGGTTTTTATGTGGTCAATAGGGAATGAAGAAGGATGGGTACAGGGTAATGACAGAGGTAAAAAGATAGCCAAAACCATGATTGAAATTCAACAGTCAATGGATCCTGGCAGATTAAGTACTTTCGGAGCCGATCTCCCTCAAAGAGGATCAATGCCTAATGTGTTTACAGGGATCAGCGAAGTCATACCCGTAAGGGGATTCAACTACAGGGAGGATGCTGTAGAATCATACCACAGAGCCAAACCTCTTCAGCCTGTAATCGGTACAGAGATGGGAAGTACGGTAACAACGAGAGGTATTTATAAAACAGATTCAAGCAGATGTTACCTGCCGGATATGGATGTCACTGCTCCGTGGTGGGCATCCACCGCTGAAAAATGGTGGCCTTTGGCAGCCCAAAATGATTACTGGCTCGGAGGATATATCTGGACGGGTTTTGATTACCGGGGTGAACCAACACCTTTTCACTGGCCAAATATAAATTCACATTTTGGTGTGATGGATATGTGCGGATTTCCGAAAAATATCTATTATTATTATCAGAGCTGGTGGAGCGATAAAGATGTTGTTCATATTTTGCCACACTGGAACTGGCATGGAAAGGAAGGACAGCCAATCGATGTCTGGGTATACAGCAATGCAGATAAAGTAGAGCTGTTGCTGAATGATAAAAGTCTTGGGATCAAAGAAATGCCGCGCAATGGACATCTTCAATGGAGTGTAAACTTTGAACCGGGGGAATTGAAAGCAGTGGCATATAAAAAAGACCGGAGTTTTTCAGCAGTTCGTAAAACTTCAGGAAAGGCAGCCGGAACACTCGTCACGGCTTATAAGACAACAATGATAGCTGACGGAAAAGATGCTACAGTCATCAATATCACTGCTGTCGACAACCGAAACCGTGAAGTTCCTGATGCAGACAATTTACTTCATTTTTCAGTAAAGGGAGATGCAAGGATAATCGGAGTTGGTAATGGTGATCCGAGCAGTCATGAGCCCGACAAATGCGAAGATGGAAAATGGCAGAGAAGACTTTTTAATGGTAAATGCCAGGTAATACTTCAGGCAGGTAAAACACCGGGAACAATTATAGTAGAGGTCAAAAGCGATGGGCTGTGGGACAATTCTGCTGAAATATTCTCAATTCCGCTTCAGCAATCATCATTTTCTGTTAATGAGAAAAAGAAATCAAAAAGAAAAACACCTGAAACTGGAAATATCATAGGAGCAGATATCTCATTTCTCCCTGAACTCGAGGATAAAGGAATAAAATTTTCAGACAAGGGAGTCCGGAAAGATGCGATATATATACTGAAAGATCACGGTTTCAATTATATCAGACTTCGTATTTTCAATGATCCGGCAGGAGAAAAAGGTTATTCCCCTGAAAAAGGTTTTTGCGACCTTAATAATACACTGGCAATGGCAAAAGAGTCAAAAAAGCAGGTATGAAACTTCTTCTTGATTTTCATTACAGCGATTACTGGGCTGATCCCGGAAAGCAATACAAGCCTGCTGCCTGGCAAAATATCAGTTTCGAAGCTTTGAAAGATTCGGTTTATAACTATACAGTAAATGTAATTACGGCATTAAAACAACAGGGGACAACTCCTGACATGGTACAGATCGGCAATGAAATAAATCATGGTATGCTGTGGCCTGAGGGCCATGTCAATAATCTGGATGGGCTGGCTCAATTGTTTAAATCAGGACATGATGCCGTATTGAGTGTTGATCCTTCAATTATTATCATGCTTCACATTGCACTGGGAGGTCAAAATGACGAGACAGTATTTTTCTTAGACAATATGCTGAAACGCGGAGTGGAATTCGATGTGATAGGGCAATCTTATTACCCTCAGTGGCATGGTACACTTGATGATCTGAAACACAATCTTCATGATATGCTGAAAAGATATGATAAGGAATTGATTGTGGTTGAGTATTCCTCAAAGAAAAAAGAGGTAAATGACATAATTTTCAGCCTGCCTCAAAATAAAGGCAAGGGATCATTCATCTGGGAACCACTCAGCACCTGGGAATATATTTTTGAACCGGACGGCAAATCTAATGACCTGATGCAAATTTATGATGATTTGAAAAGGAAATACCTGAAATGAAGTAAAGTAATTTGTTTTTAGAAAATATATATGTACAAAAAAAATACAAAAAGGTAACCGCCCACCATTTCAGGATAAAGAAAAAAAAAAAAAAAGAAAAGGGGAAGGGGAAAGAGGGAAGTTAGACCGGGCCCCCCGGGGGGGGGGGGGGGAAGGGGGGGGGATAATATGGGGAGGAGGACAGCCCCCCCCCCCCCCCCCACAACAGAAAACCCAAAAAAAAAAAAAAGGCACAGAAAAAAAAAAGAAGGAAAAAAAAGGAAGGGGGAAAAGAGAGGGGGGAAAAGGAACAAAGAAAAAAAAAAAAGGTGGGGGGAGGAAGAAGGGGGAGAAAAAATAAAAAAAAAAAAAAAAAAAAAAAAAAAAAGGTGAAAAGAAAGAAAAAGAAAAGGCCCCCCCCCCCGCCCAAAAAAAAAAAAAAAAGGGAGGGGGGGGGGGAAGGGACGATAAACAGGATGATGATCTAAATGCAGATTTCATTATGACTAATTTAATTCAAATGTTATAAAGTTATACTCAATAAGCTGATATAAAATTTTATTAACAAAATAGTCAATTGATTAAATCGAGTAATTTTTAAAAATACATTAACATGAAATTATTTTTTAGAGATTTTAATATTTTTATTCCCTGTTATCCTGTCATCCCAGACTGACAGCATCTACAATGATGACCCAAAGCAGTATCTGCCCGTCGGTATGGAAGTTGCAAAATATCATTTTTACTCCGATACTGGCTTGCTTCGTGTCGACGAATCACGGGTTGAACCTCCATTCTGGTGGACAGGAATGAAGAATCAGGAATTGCAGATTTTGATTTATGACAGAGATATCACAGATTTTGATGTCAGCCTAAAAACTGCTGAAGGAGTTGAATTGGTTGATGTTAAAAGAGTTCCCAATCCTAATTACCTTTTTGTGAATGTGAGGATCACAGGTCAGGTTAATCCGGGCTTTTTTGACATCATTCTGGAGAAAGAAAATATTGCCAAAAGATACAGATATGAACTGAAAGAACGTGAAGTTTTCAATTCAGCAAAAAGGGGCGTGGATAATTCAGACTTCATTTATCACATCATGCCCGACAGGTTTGCCAACGGTGATATCAGCAATGACAGCTATGCAGATATGAGGCAGAGAGGGATAAACAGAAGCAAAATGTATTTCCGTCACGGAGGAGATATACAGGGTATCAGAGACCACCTGGATTATATCAGGGAATTGGGAGTAACGGCAATTTGGTTGACTCCAATCCTTGAAAACGATCAGCCTTATGCATCATATCATGGTTATGCTATTACAGATATGTATAAGATCGATAAAAGATTCGGTACTAATGAATCGTACAAAGAATTTGTAGACTATTGCCATAATAATGGGATAAAAGTAATAAAAGATGTTGTCCTTAATCATATTGGCCACGAAAACTGGCTGATGAGAGATATTCCCGATGCTGACTGGCTGCACCAGTGGCCGGAGTTTACAAGATCCAATTTCAGGGCAGCTATCGTGCATGATCCTTATAGGTCTGAATACGATATTAAGCAGTTGAAAGAAGGATGGTTTGACTATTCCATGCCTGATCTCAACCAGGACAACCCTTTATTAGCTACCTATTTGATGCAGAATAATATATGGTGGCTTGAGTATGCAGGACTCGATGATTACCGCATTGATACCTGGTTCTTCCCTGACCATAATTTTTTAAATCAGTGGGTAAGCCGGATGAAGGAAGAATATCCCGACCTCAATCTTTTTGGTGAAACATGGGTACAGAACGTAAGCGAACAGGCTTATTTCACAGTACATGATACCACTAAAGATGAATTTGCACCAAATCTGCCCTCTGTCCTCGATTTTCAACTCAATTTTGCCATAGAAGATGCTTTCACAAAAGAGACTAGCTGGACGAGTGGATTGTCAAGATTGTATTATACTCTGGCACAGGATCATTTATATCAGGATCCATATAAAAATGTGATTTTTCTCGACAATCATGACAAAAGCAGGATATTTACAACTGTTGGAGAAGACATCAATAAGCTGAAAAGCGCAATCGGACTGTTAATGACACTGAGAGGAATACCCGTACTTTACTATGGAACCGAATTGCTTTTCAAAGGGGATGCCAATCCGGATGGCAACGTAAGACAGGATATTTCAGGGGGTTGGCAAGAAGATAAAATCAACCAGTTTGTTGCCTCAGGACGGACAGGTAGTGAAAATGAGATCTTCAATTACATTAAAAAGATATCAGAATACAGAAAAACCAACACAGCATTGCAAACAGGGAAATTGACACAATTCGTTCCTGAAGAAGGAGTCTATGTTTTTTTCAGATATGATAATACAAAAAAAATAATGATTGTCCTGAATACCAATAATTCCGAAAAGAAAATAAAAACTAAGAGATATATTGAGTTTTTGAGCAATGCAAAATCGCTGAAAGATATTTTTTCAGATGAAAATATCACTGATTTATATGAGCTAAAGCTTCAGAAAAACAGCATTAGCATACTGGAGGTGAAGTAAGTCTGAATAATGAAAGTTATGCTTCTGATCTTAAAAATGTTATTGGCTCTGGTGCTATGGGTGTTTAAAAAGTAATTATTCTTATTAAAATGATATTTTAGCGATACCATATATGATTAAATAAACGCACTTTGCGTTTTTGCGCCTTTGCGTCTCTGCGTGAAATAGCAAAAATAGCCATTTTAATTAGCCTCAGCTATTACAAAAGGCAGCCAATTTAATAACAAACTTGATTCCCGTATAAAAATTCGAGATCCTATTCCGGAGCGGTTTGCTGGAAAAAGTACCTGCCAAGGCAAACTTAGTACTTTTAAATACTCATTTTCTAATTAATCCCGCAGTTAAAACAAGCCAACCTGCTATAAAACTCAATCCTCCAAATGGGGTGACAAACCAAATGTATTTTGCAGCTATTGCACCTGTGGTAATTGCATATAGCGAACCTGAAAAAAACAAAATACCTGCCAAAAAAAGTATTCCGACCGTATTTTTATATTTATCTGATATCATTGACAGATTTTGAACGACAAAAATTGCCAGCACATGAAATATCTGATATTTTGCTGCGGTTTCCCAGTTTTTAATCTGCTCTCCAAGGATTTCTTTTAAACCATGGGCTCCAAATGCTCCCATGGCAACTGCAAGTGCTCCAAGTATTGCTGAAATAATTAAGATTTTTTTATTCATAATGGCATCGTTTTCTGGTAAAAGTAACTTTGAAAAAACATAAAAAGAATTGACTCCTTTATAAAAAATAAGGTTGCCGACTTCGACAACCTTATTTGTATAAAATTGATATTACTTATTATTTCAAAATGCTGAATTGTTTACCAACAATAAATTTCTCAGAAACTATATTTATAAAATAGCCTCCTGCATTCAGTCCTGAAACATCAAGGCTGATGCTGTCATTTGAATCATAATCACCTGACATCATCATTTTGCCTGACATATCAAATACTTTTATGCTTACATTTTCATTGATATTCATAGCTGAAAGATCGATATTCAGATCCTGCGCTGTAGGATTTGGATACACATTGATAACTGAAGGATCCAGGATATCATGTGTCGCTGATGAAGCTGTAAATACATATTCTCCTGTGAGGGTATTGAATACAACATCCCATGTACCGGCGGTACACCAGATATTACCTTTGTCTTGAGCACCAATTCCACTTGGGAATAAATGGTCTACATTTCCCCAGTTTACAGTCCATGCTGAATTGGCTCTGAATTTAATTCCGTTGTCAGATAAGGCAGGATCAGCAGTTGTTAGTACAAAACCTTTACCGGTCCAGATTTGATCATTTTCCGGAGAAATGGTCAAATAGGTGTCAACATCCCAGCTATTTGCAGGACCATTGAGCCCGACAATTGATATCTGATCATAAACTACAAAGGCTTCGAAATTGTATGCTCCTGTCAGTGAATTGAAAGTTATTTTATATCTGCCTGCTGCAACCGGAATATTTGCACCTTCCTGAACACCTGTACCTGCCGGAAAATCAGGTCCTCCCCAGTTGAATGTCCAGTCATGGTTGGCTCTGAATTTGGCTTCTCCCTGAACCAACTCATAAGTGCCTTTCCAGATCACAGAGTCTTCTGTTGACTGAGTAAGATCGAGATCTTTGTCCCAGTTCTCACCTCCCGGTACTGCATTTCCGATCAGGCTGATCTTGGTATAATTTTCAAGTTTCTGGAAATTATATGCCAGTGTTGCTGTATTGAATGAAACCCTGTATTTGCCTTCTGTAACAGCGATATTATCACCACCCGGAATACCGGTTCCTGCGGGGAAAGTTGTTCCACCCCAGTTGATTGTCCAGGCATGGTTGGCTCTGAATTTTACCGAGCCATTTGTCAGTTGAATGTCAGCTTTCCACAGATCGGGATTAGCTCCATCTTTTGTCAGGTCAGTATCAGCATCCCATCCTTTTGGTGTTGCATCTCCGATTAATCCGATAAATTCAAAATCTACTTTTTCGGCAAAATTATATGCACCGGAAAGAGTATCGAAAGTAATGAAATATTTACCTGCTTTGGCAATTGGAATATTTGGTCCATTATTCACTCCTATACCTGATGGGAAATCAACTGCACCCCAGTTTCTTGTCCATGCATCATCTTTTCTGAATTTAACATCACCAACTTTTAAATTTACTGTCAGGAAATATCCATGAGCAGATGTGTCTTTATACATGTTTGTATCATAATCCCAATTACCGGCAGTAGCGCTACCGATTATACCGATTGCTGACTCAACCTGAAAATCATACTCTCCTGAAACTGAATTAAAGATTATGTAGTATTTGCCTGCGAATACTGGAATATCCGGGCCATTTTGCGTTCCGGTACCCTTAGGGAAATCTGTTGATCCCCAGTTGATTGCCCAATCGTTATTTGCCCTGAATTTAACAGCACCATTGACCAAATCAACGTTTAATGTCCAGACAGCAGTGTCAGTAGTACTCCTGGTCATATCAATATCAGAGTCCCATCCATTGGGAGTTCCTGATCCGATTAATCCCACTGTTGTGACCTGTGAAAACAGCGTAAGGCTACTAAGTAGAATTAAACTAAAAAATAATAAAAGTTTTTTCATAATATACATTTTTTAAATTAAAGAAAAATTTGGTTTCTAATTTTATAGTATTTAGTTTTGCTGCAAAATAAATACCAAATTCAAAATTATTGTATTTTTTTAATTAAAAAAAATTTTTCTGATTTAAAATGTAAAAATTTAATATTATGAATAAAAAATCATTGGGAATTTTAATTTTAATACTTTTTCCAATATTATTTTTTGGTCAAGGTAAAATATCCGGAAAAGTATTGGATTCTGATTCCAAAGAACCTTTAGTAGGTGTTTATGTGGTCATCAAAGCCAGTCAGATGGGTACAGTAACTGATCTGGATGGGAATTTCAACATCGATTTGCCGGATGGTTCAGATATTCTTGTGTTTAGCTATGTGGGTTATCAGACTCAGGAAATTAAAGTTGGGAATATGACCACAATCAACGTTGAACTTTTACAGGGAAAAGTACTTGAAGATGTAGTAGTTATCGGTTATGGTACAGTAAAACGTGAAGATGTAACCGGGACTCTGCAATCTGTAAGTTCTGATAAATTTAACCGGGGAGCTATTACAGGAGCTCAGGAATTGATTACCGGTAAAATGCCAGGGGTGACTATTACAACAGGCAGTGGACCCGGAGCAGGGGCTAAGATCAGGATCAGGGGAGAATCATCGCTGTCGGCATCAAATGATCCATTGATAGTTATAGATGGTGTTCCTGTTGATAATAGCAATATTTCGGGAGGAAGAAATATACTCAATACTATAAATCCAAATGACATAGAAAGCATGACTGTATTAAAGGATGCTTCGTCTTCTGCTATTTATGGGAACAGGGCTTCTGCAGGTGTTATACTGATCACCACAAAAAAAGGGAAAGTAGGGGATAAGTTCAGTGTTCAGTATGGTGGTAATTTTTCCATCGGTTCCATATATAAGAAAATTGAAGTGCTCGGTAGGGAAAAATATATAGAGACACTGAAAAGTGTGAAGGGTGAGGATCATATTGCACTGACCCTTATCGGTGATGCAGATACAGACTGGCAGGGCCTGATCTACCAGAAAGCTACCGGACATGATCATAACCTGAGTTTTTCGGGAGCTGTAAATAAATTGCCATACCGTGTTTCACTGGGATTCACTGATAAGAACGGACTTCTCAAAACAGACAGATTTACCAGGTATCTTGGAGGTATCAACCTCAATCCACAGTTTTTTAATAACAGGCTGCAGGTTGGGATCTACCTCAAAGGAATGAAAGAAATTAATAAATTTGCTGACCAGGGCGCTATAGGCAATGCAATAAGTTTTGACCCTACGCATGATCCTTATGAAGCCGAAAGCACATTTGGTGGTTTCTATTACTGGAAGAACAACAGCAATATTTTTCCAAATCCTCTGGCACCAAGAAATCCTCTGGCATTGCTGGAACAAAGGGAAGATAAATCTGATGTATTAAGATATATAACTAATGCTACTTTTGATTACCGTTTTAAGTTGTTACCAGCCCTCAGAGCTAATTTAAGCCTGGGATATGACCATTCACTGGGGCAGGGAACTGTTAAAGTGCCGACAAATGCTGCTTTTGCATTTGAAGAGATATACGGAGGAGGCACAAATAACAAATACGAACAGAAAAAGGAAAATTCTGTACTTGAATTCTACCTGAATTACAAAAAGGAATTTGGCATTCATGATTTTGATGTTATGGGTGGATACTCATGGCAGCATTTTGCAGTTCATCCATTTTCAGTTAATTCCAATGTTGCCGGCACACCGGAAAAAACAGATACATTCAGGGATCCTGCTGAGTATTACCTCTTGTCTTTATTTGGCAGGCTGAATTATTCAATCAAGGATAAATATCTGTTTACGTTTACTTTAAGGAGAGATGGAACTTCCAGGTTTGCACCAGAGAACAGGTGGGGTTTATTTCCTTCAGCAGCACTGGCTGTAAAAGCCATTGACAACAAAAACCAATATCTCAATAATCTGAAATTAAGATTTGGATGGGGTGTCACAGGCCAGCAGGATATTGGTGATTACTATGCTTATCTTGCTAATTACCAGTTGGGATTTGATAATGCGCAGTATCAGTTTGGTGATGAGTTTGTAAATACTTTAAGACCAAATGGTTATGATATTAACATTAAGTGGGAGGAGTCAACCACTTTCAACATTGGAGCAGACCTGAGTATCATCAGGGATAAACTTACAGCAGCCTTTGACATTTACCAGAAAAACACTAAGGACCTGCTGAATTATATTCCTGTACCGGCCGGTACAAATCTTACAAACTTTATTACCACCAATGTTGGGAATATGGAAACCAGGGGTGCAGAACTGAGTTTGAATTTAATAAATATTGGATCAAAAAATTTCAATTGGGATTTTGGCATCAATGGTTCATATAACAAATCTGAGATCACAAAGCTTCTTGCCAGTACTGATAGTACATACCAGGGAGTTCTTGTTGGAGGGATTTCAGGAGGAGTCGGGAGTAATATTCAGATTCACAGTATCGGATATGCTCCGTATTCATTTTTCGTATATGAGCAAAAATATGATGCTGATGGTAATTTTCTGGAAGGTGAATTTGTTGACAGAAACGGAGATGGCCTGATAAATTCAAGTGACAAATACAGGTTTAAAAAACCTGCCCCTGATTATACTATTGGTTTTACTAGTAGTTTGAGATTTTATGATTTTGAGCTTGCATTTGCAGGCAGGTCCAGTATAGGTAATTATGTTTACAACAATGTTCAGACAAGTGCCGGAACTGTTGAATACATCTATCATTCAACTAATTATCTGGGAAACATTGCACAATCTGCACTTGACCTTGGAGCTAAGGTTCAATCAAATCTGACATATAGTGATCATTTCGTCCAGAAAGCCTCATTTCTGAAGATAGATCATATAACTTTAAGCTACAATTTCAAAATTCTTAAAGGTAAGTCTTTGAAGATTTATGCTACCGCACAGAACCCGTTTGTATTTACTAAGTATGTAGGTTTGGATCCTGAAATTGGCAGTGGTATTGAAAATAATTTTTATCCAAGGGCAAGGACATTCGTATTTGGTCTGAATGTTAATTTTTAAAAATAGAAAAATAATGATTATGAATACAAATAAAATTCTTCTGAATATATTGCTTGTTGTGATTTTACTGGGTTCAGGATGTTTTAAAGATCTCAATACCATCCCACTCGACGAAGATATCACTACAGCAGCTACAGTATATGATGATCCAAACTCGTACAAACAGGTTCTCGCTAAATTATATGCAGGACTTGCAGTTTCAGGTCAGCAGGGACCTTCGGGCCAGGCAGATATTTCGGGCATTGATGAGGGATTCGGACAGTATTTGAGAGGTTTATGGTATCATCAGGAATTGCCTACTGACGAGGCTTTAATCGGATGGAATGACCAGACTATCAAGGATTTTCATTCACAGACATGGAGTGCTGACGATGGATTTATCTTCGCTTTTTACAGCAGGATATATTACCAGATTTCAATGTGTAATGAATTTTTAAGACAGACAACCGATGAAAAACTGGACTCAAGAGGTGTTGATGCAAATCTCAAGAAAGATATTGAAGGATACAGAGCCGAAGCACGTTTTTTAAGGGCTTTAAGCTACTGGCATGCCCTTGATCTTTTCAGAAATGTGCCTTTTGTAACAGAAAAAGATCCGATAGGTTCATTTTTCCCTGAGCAGGGCAGTGCATCAGCAGTTTTCAGCTTTATTGAATCAGAACTTAAAGATATCGAAAACAGCATTACTGCAGCACGGGCAAATCAGTACGGAAGAGCTGACCAGGGAGCAGTCTGGACATTGCTGGCAAAGTTGTATCTGAATGCCCAGGTGTACATTGGAACTCCAAAATATACCGAATGTCTTACGTATAGTAAAAAGGTTTTTAATGCAGGTTATACTCTGGAGCCTGAGTTCAGACATCTTTTTCTTGCCGATAACCATAAATCTAATGAAATTATCTTCCCCATAGCTTTTGATGGAGTTCATACCAGAACATGGGGAGGTACTACTTTCATCATCAGGGCAGGCATTGGTGGGTCAATGATTCCTTCAGAATCCGGAGTTGCAAGTGGATGGGGAGGTACAAGGACAACAAAACAACTGGTAGAGAAATTTTCAGAAATTGGAGGCAATATCACTGATTTTGCCGCAAGAAAAACTCAACCACAGGTTTACATTCCCGGCTCATATCAGGACAATAAGATCAATACCTTACATGCACTTACTGATGCAAATGGTGATAAAATATATCAGGGATATCAGTACTTTTCAAGTGATAATGTATCATTTAAGATATGTCCCAATCCCGCACTGACATTCTGGTATGGTGATAATAACGGAGATGGTAAACTTGAAACAGGTGGTGCTAACCTTGTTGCAGGGACTGCAGGATTTTATTATATCGAATTCAACAACAACAATAAAACCTATAAAATTGAAAAAAGGAACTGGATTGCTTCAGGAACAGCAGTTAAACAGGAAGTAAATTTCCAGTGGGATCCAAAACTCGAAATGCTCAAGGCAAATGTTGAATTAAAACCAGGTGATCTTATTTTTAAGGTCAGTGGAAATGAATCTATCACCTTGGGTGATAATGAAGGTAATGGAGTGTTGGTTCATGGAGGTGCAGCAATAAAAGTAAATGTTGAGACTCCGGCAGAAATATTTCTTGATCTCAGAAAAGAAGAATTTATTTATAAACTTTCATCAACTTCTTATGACAGGAGAGCTACAATTTATACTAAAGGACAAAGAATTGATATAGATGACCTTGGTTTATTTACTGATGGATATGCCATCAATAAATTTAAAAATGTCACTTCAGAAGGGCAAAGGGGATCTGATACAGAGTATCCGGATACGGATTTCCCGGTTTTCCGGTTGGCTGATGTGTATCTGATGGCAAGTGAGGCAATTTTGAGAGGAGCGACAGGGGGAACAAAGGGAGAAGCAGTTGAGTATTTTAATAAAGTAAGGTCCAGAGCATATCACAGCAGCCTGGCAAATATTACAGAAGCAAAACTTACGCTCAATGAGATCCTTGATGAAAGAGCACGTGAATTGCTGTGGGAATGCCAAAGGAGGACTGACCTGGTTAGATTCGGACAATTCACAGATGGTGATTACTTGTGGCAATGGAAAGGGGGCACTAAAGAAGGAAAAAAAGTGAGTTCAAACAGGAACATATTTCCGATACCATCATCCGATCTTGGTAATAACCCAAAATTAAAACAGAATACAGGGTATTGATAAAAAATCTTAAAAAGGGAGCTTCAAAAGAAGCTCCTTTTTTTATGCACATTTTTTTTATTCTGCTAACCCTTAGCAGCAAGAGGTCAGAGCTTGTGCCGCATCTGCGGTAAGACCTTTGCTGCGGAGCATTCCCTCACTGTGATGAAGGTCTCCTGAAATATCATCACAAATAGCAGCAAGAGGTCAGGAGACTTTTGCTGCGGAGCATTATATCTCACCGTGATGAATCCCGACCACCTGTCGGGACCGACCTCCATTTACGAATTGCAGCAAGAGGTCAGGAGACCTTTGCTGTGGAGAAACATCCCTCACCACGATGAAGGTCTCCTGACCTTTAACTACTCAAATTTAGTTAAAAAATCAAATTGTTTATCTCCTTTTAAATAAAAAGATGCAGATGAATATAGGTATTCTTCTGGTAAATCAACGGTTTTATATGTACCTTTTGTCGGATTTTCATGTATGTAATTTAGTTTTTGTAAAAAAATTGATGGGTGTGTAATTTTTATATTTTTACTTTTGATTTTCCATATTTTATATTCGCGATCAGATCTTGATGATAAAAAATAGTTTAAATATTCAGGATCATTTGCTTTTAAATAGTCAGTTATTCTTTTACCTGTAAACTTCTTGAATTTCGTAACAATATCATCGACAAAATGCTGATTTTCAATAAGCCATAATAAATGTACATGATCTGACATTATAACAAAAGAATAAATATCCACAAGTTTATTGTTGACAAAATAACGAAATGAGTCTAAAACAAAATGAATAGTATCTTTATAATCAATAAAAACAGAAACTTTTTTATTGATACTTATTGTAGAAAAATAAATATTAAGATGCTTGAGATACATATGCAAAAATAAAAAATTGATTGAAATAATAAAAGGAATTTAATGTAAATAGCAGCAAGAGGTCAGGAGACCTTTGCTGCGGAGTATAAGTTCCTCACCGTGATGAAGGTCTCCCGACCTCTCATCACATATTGCAGCAAGAGGTCAGAGCTTGTGCCGCATCTGCGGTAAGACCTTTCCTGCGGAGCATAATCCCTGACCGTGATTAAGGTCCTCCGACCTCTCATCATCCCAATTTAATTAGAAAGTCAAAATATTTATCTCCTTTTAAATAAAAAGATGCTGATGAATATAGGTATTTTTCTGGTAAATCAACGGTTTTATATGATCCTTTTGTCGGATTTTCATGAATGTAATTTAGTTTTTGTAAAAAAATTGATGGGTGTGTAATTTTTATATTTTTACTTTTAATTTTCCATATTTTATATTCGCGATCAGATCTTGATGATAAAAAATAGTTTAAATATTCAGGATCATTTGCTTTTAAATAGTCAGTTATTCTTTTACCTGTAAACTTTTTGAATTTTGTAACAATATCATCGACAATATGCTGATTTTTAATAAGCCATAATAAGTGTACATGATCTGACATTATAACAAAAGAATAAATATCCACAAGTTTATTGTTAACTAAATAACGAAATGAGTCTAAAACAAAATGAATAGTATCTTTATAATCAATAAAAACAGAAACTTTTTTATTGATACTTATTGTAGAAAAATAAATATTAAGATGCTTGAGATACATATGCAAAAATAAAAAAATTGATTGAAATAATAGAAGAAATTTAATGAAAATAGCAGCAAGAGGTCATGAGGCCTTTGCTTGTGAGCATAATTCCTCACCGTGATGAATCCCGACCACCTGTCGGGACCGACCTCTCATCACATATTGCATCAAGAGGTCAGAGCTTGTGCCGCATCTGCGGTAAGACCTTTGCTGCGGAGTATAATCCCACACCGTGATGAATCCCGACCACCTGTCGGGACCGACCTCTCATCACATAAAATCTTGCAGGACTCTTTTTGTAAAATTGATATAAATAAATGAAGTTGTAAAAAAAAATTACTAATTAAAGGAGTTTATATTTGATTGTAATTTAAGTATTTACCATAATTAAAAATTGACATTTTTATCATTAGCAAATATTTTTATTGATTAATTGCCTCTGTTGATTGATGAAATAGAAGCAATCCTGCCAGGCAGATAAATGTGATTCCTATCATTATCGGAATATACTAATAACCCTGAACTACTTAAAAAACAACAAGCTATCGTCCTTTTTATTAACGGGTATTTTATTTATAGCGATTCTGTTAAAATTGGGCTATTCATAATTTCCTCTAATCCATAACTTTTATTGTCGACGTTTAAAAAATTATCGTAAAAAATAATTTTTTTTTGATTCTTTTTTATAGTAATTTTGTAAAAGAGAATTAAATATTTTTTCTGGACAGTTTAAAATATAAGTTATGAAAGCAAATCTACTTTTTATCTCTATGATTGTAATTATGTTTTCCTCCTGTTTAAAAGACGATAATACAATCGGAGGTGAACCATCCGTTATGGGTGAAGTTGGGGAATCAGTAGAAGCATTTGATAATAATCTGGTAAAAAATGCATCAGCCACAGTTACGTCCTATGAAGACGGAGTATCTACTTATACCGGATATGCTGAGATCAACAATCCGGCAATACTCAACGTTATTTCAAACATTCCGGAATTCCAGGTCAATGGTAATAAGGTTACTATAAACGGAATAAAAATACGTATAACAAAAGACGGCATTGAAAGTCTGAATTCTTCTTATCCGGGTATCATAGTTGATTATGGTTCTAAGGTAGGTGACACTTATAAGGGAGTAAATGGAATAGTAAGAAAGGTGGTGCATAAATCGACGGAAGATGAATACCCTTACGTATTTTTTGATATAAAGGTCATCAAAGTTGAAGAATCTCCCTCATCATTTACCGGTATCAAAAAAATTGTTTATATAGCAAATCATAAATTCGGCCTGGTTGGTATTGAGGTTACTCTGGATGATAATTCAACCAAAGTCTTTGATATATGGGGAAGTTCGGAGAATTAAAATATATTGATGTTACCTTTCAGATTTAAAATAATTGGCATAATTCTGGTGATTTCCGGTGTTGTGCTGGCAGTTATATATTTCACAAACAGAATTGAGATAGAGTTTCCTGTATTGGCTATTCATAGTTCTTACCTTGAAACAAGGTATTTTACAGTATTCAGAACAAACATCTTTGAAGAGATAACACTTATTTTATTTCTTACGGGTTTCATTTTTATTGTTTTTTCTAAAGAAAAAAATGAATTTAATGAGTACAGCAAAATCCGAAATCAGTCATGGCAAACTGCTGTAATTTGTAACGCTGCCTTAACAGGATTTTTTATATTCTTTATTTTTGGAGCAGGTTTTGCTGCTTATTTGCTCGTCAATATTTTTTCAATTTATTTAATATATCTTATTGTCTTTTATTATAATAAATTTATTTTCAGGCGGAATCAACATTAAAGTCCTTTTATAAGGCCACAGATAATTGATTATTTTTAATAACCAGTTTTAATTGTTTTGGTTCTTTTAATATTAAATTGCTTTCATATTCCAAAGCATATTTTGTCAAAGATTCCAGCACGAGGGAAGTTGTCAGAGCATCAGAATACCAATAGGCAAGTTGCTGAACAGACGATGAAAACAGTACGTCAGATTTCCAAAAAATCTGGAAATTTTTAAAATTGTCACGTTTTTTAAATTCTCCTGACCGATCAGTTACTTTCATGTGATTTAGTAAATGCTCAACAGAAGAATCAATAGTTTCTGAGAATTCTTTTTTCAAACCGATTATTTCAGCATATTTTTCCCCGATGTTAAGTAAGGCAGTAAGTTTCAATGCAGTAGCAAGTATTTTCTTATCATTTGATTTTATGATTTCCGGGTTTTCAGCATCACGGCCATGAAAATTGTTCTCAAGTAATTGTCTCAATAATAAAGGCAATGTGGAATCAATACAAGGAGCTTGTAATCCTCCGTCTCTTACAGCTCTGCTAAATGCATAGGGAAACCATAGGCTTTCAGGGTAATAAAGGCATGATTTATTCCAAATATTTTCAGTAATGACTGTAGATACCAATTCAAGCGATTCCTTAAATCCGGCAAGTGTTTGAATACCTGCTGAAGCAAGGGCAAACAGAACATTACAATTCACAACTAAATCAATATTGTTTACACCAAGTGGCAAAACACCATCTCCGGGGGAAGAAAACACATTTAAGTTCTCATCTTTAAACCACGTGAGAAATGCACCCGTATTTTTGGGCAAATGTTTGTTGTGACTGTCGGTTTTCTTACGGTCTAAATCCCTGTAATTTGAAAATACTTTAAAGTTTTCAGCACTAATAAAAGCTTCCTTGTTGCTACATTCTTTCTGAAATTTAATCTGTAAAGCAAGGGCAAGTGATGTGTCGTCAGCATCATTGGGGATATTGAATATAGCTTTGCTACCGTATTTATTTTCCCGTGTATCATAAACCTTGTCTACCCACTCCTGAATAATTTCTGATTCGTGAAATGAATTGAATCCGAATATTTGTGCCAGTTTATTTACGCTTTTTCTGAAATTAACTATCCATAATGGGATATTGATTGGGGCTATATAATTATATTTGAATTCTTTATTATAGTTTGATATCCAGAAATTATATTCCGAACCGTTTTTAAATTTGTTTGAACCATCTAATGCATTTTCTAACATTTTACCTATAAATTTTTTATCCTCAGGAAGAGTTCCTTCATCAAAAAGGAATAAAGAGTATGCTGTGGAGACGGTTGTGAAATGGTTATAATCAAGCGCAACGAAAAATGGCTGAATTCTTTTGAGTCCTGATTCTTGTAGAAAACTCACAAAAGAAGGCCAGGATCCTGAAATATGTTTCTGTGTAATTATATAATTTCCAAAATAGCTCCTGGTTTTACTGAGTATTTTAGAGAACAAATCCTTGTCATCCTTTACATTAAAATTGCCTGAACTAATAAAATACTTTTTTGACGGGCAAAATTGAGTTGCCTTCAGATAGTTTAAAGCACCGGAAATCGCATTTTTCAGTGCCTTGTTTTCAATTCTTGAGTTATTTTTTAAACTATGATAAGTACTTTCTAAACTCATCTGCTTATTCCCTGGTTTAATTTGAATTTAAGTCATACAAAAATACTAATAATTCTTTATGCTTTCAAAGTTTGATTTGATAAAAAGTCATTTTTAAATAATCAAATTGGAGTGACTCTAAGTTCACCAGAAAATATATAAAAGATCAGGACATTTCAAGGTAAAAAAAATCGCGCGCTGAGCAATCAGCGCACGATCTAAAATTTCTTTAACAATCTGGATTGTTAAAAGTATTATTTATTCAATAACGATCTTCTTTACTGCCTGTTTGCCTTCTTTGCTTATCATATGTACCAGATAAGAACCTGAAGCCAATCCGTACGTATCTATCATTTCTGAATCATTCGAAAGATCCATCGATTTGCTGATTACAAGCTGACCGTATATATTGAAAACCTTAACGTCAGTTTTACCTGCAAAAACTTCTTTATCTGCTAACAGATAGAATCCTGCATTTCTTGATATCGGGTTAGGATACAATACTACGCTTTCATTGTAGAATTCTTCATCTGTATCTGAGAATAAGTTTCCACCGGCTAACTGAAGATCTCCCAGAACTTTTGTATCGTTCCAGTTATTTCCATCACCAAACCATGCTGACTGGTAGTCTCTTCCAATAGTTTTGTCACTGTCGTTATTGCAAATTGAGAATCCCATTGCTTTATTCCTTGCAGGAGTAAATCCAAAATCTTTCCAAAGGAGTTTCAACTCAACATTATATCCGGTACTTGTAGCAAGCCATTTTCCGTAAGATAGTCCTGTCTCATCAGCTACAGTAACTTTTGCTCCATCAGCTTTCACCCAAACCACATCACCATGTGTGAAATCAAGAATGATCTGTGTGTCAAAATCAGCATCATAAGTTCCGTCTTTGTCATTGTTTCCATCAAAATAGAATTCAATAGCATCACTATCCCATGGATTGGCAAGACCTTCCAATTTTGTATCTTTTACCTGTACTCCAAAGTAAACAAAGTCCTTATCCCAAGATGAACCCCATTTAACATCGTTATTAACTGGTCCTGTACCGGCTACAACTCCAGCTGCCATAGTGTAGTCGAGTTTGTATTCTGACAGTGTTCCGTCAATTTTTGGAGCAGCAGTCGCAAACTGTGTGTAAGCTACACCTGCACCTGTTGGTACTGAAGTAAAGCTATAAGCACCATCAAGACAACCGAAACTCACTCTGTATCTTCCTTTTGTTGCAGGAATTGCAGCGCCTCCTATTGTTGCTGTTCCTTCAGGGAATGCAGCATTACCCCATGTTACTGCAGGTGAGTAGTCTTTCCTGAACATTACATTCATATTTGATTCAAATTCATAAGTTCCCACATATGTGTTCGAATTTGTCTTATCTTCATTTGATGTTGGCTGCAGAGTGACATCACCTATCTGGTCATTGAACATACTGATCGTACCACATGATAAAGTTCCCAAATTAACTGCTCCCATTGAAGAAGTATTATCTTCAGTTATATCACTTCCATTCCATGCATAAACATTAAAACCTGCGTCATCATTATCAAAATTGATAATGTCCATTGCTATCTGAGAGCCTGCAGCAGCTATAACACCTAGCTTTGACCATTCTACTTTGGCTTCTATAACATAGCCGTCGGTAGTTTTTTTAACAGCTGCCACAGGAGTATATCCTGATACTCCTATTACGGCTACAACAGTCCCATCAGGGTCCACTCTGAATCCAATATCATGATCATCAAATTTTCCACCTGACTTATCTCCATCTATTCCTATACAACAAAATCTGATGTGAGTTCATGACCAGAAATTACATTTCCATCTTTTAACTTCTACTGCTAAATACAGGAATTCATCATTATATGTTGCGCCAAAAAATATTTCATTTGGATCAGGTGTCCCAACAGTTTCAAGTACTTTTGATACAGGCTCTGTGATAACCCAGTCTTTTTCATCAGTGACACCATCAACATTTATTGAAAATACTTTAGGTGCATAAATTGAACTTCCAAGCCTTTCAAAATTGAAATCGCCTGATAAGCAGTTAAATGAAATATTATAAGTTCCTCCCGGAACAACTAAGATTTTTGCAGCATCTTTTTCACCTGTTCCACTTGGGAATGTTCCACCCCATACTTCATTATACCCTGGATCACCATCCATTCTGAATAATAACTGAGTTTCAGCAGTAAATGTGTATGTTAAGGTAAAATTACCCGGATGCAGAGGATCTCTTTTCATCATAGCATCGGTATAGAAACCTTCAGCATTTTCTACTCCCCATTCATTGAAATCTCCAACAAGTCCGATTTCTCCGCAATAGTCATTATTTGTAACGAAATTGTAAGCTCCAGTAGCACAGTTAAAAGAGACATCATATTTGCCCGCAACCAAAGGAATATTTGGTCCATTGCTGGTTGTAACTCCTGAAGGCCATCCACTGTTACCCCAGTTAACAGTCCAGTCTTTATTCTGACGGAATTTAACCTGAGAATCAAGATTCCAGGATCTGTAAAGTGTCCATGCATTCGGATCAGTTTCGCTTCTTGTCATTTCAACATCACCATTCCAACCATTAAAGGCTCCAATCATGCTCACTTCACCACATGCTGAAACGAAGCTATATTCACCAGTTGTGCAATTGAAAGTGACTTTGTAATTTCCAATTGGAGCTAAAATATTAGCGCCATTAGGAATTCCAGTTCCATTAGGGAAATCAGCACTTCCCCAGTTATTTCCCCAATCTCCTAATAATCTGAACTTGACATCTGAAAAACCATTTCCATCACTATCAATATCTAGGTTAACTAGAGTTGTATAAAGATGTGGATTCTCTTCACTTCTGGTCATTTCCTGATCAGCTCCCCATGCAGTAAATTCACCTATCATACCAACAGCAGGGCATGTTGCAACAAAGTTGTAAACTCCGGTTGCGCAATTAAAAGTAACTTTGTATGTTCCAATTGGAGCTAATATATTAGCACCATTAAGAATTCCAGTTCCTGAAGGGAAATCAGCACTTCCCCAGTTTACTCCCCAGTCACCCAGTACTCTGAATTTGACATCTGAAAAACCATTTCCATCACTATCAACATTCAAGTTCACCAGCGCTGTATATGAATTTGGATCTTCAGCATTTCGCGTCATCTCGAAATCAGCTCCCCATGCAGTAAATTCACCTATCATACCAACAGCAGGACAAGTTGCCACAAAGCTATAAGCCCCGGTAGTGCAATTAAAAGTCACTTTATAGGTTCCTGCCGGTGCAAGTATGTTTGCACCATTTGCAACTGCGGTACCTGCCGGGAAATCAGCTGCCCCCCAGTTTGTGCCCCAGTCACCGAGAACCCTGAATTTAACTTCTATAATTCCATCGGCATTTGAATCATCTTTCAGATTCACAATAGTAGTAAATACTTCAGGATTATCCAGGTCTCTTGTCATCTCGTAGTCAGCAGACCATCCGGTGAATTCGCCTATCAATCCTACTTTTTTGCACTGTGCATTGGTTTGCCAGGATAAAATCAGGGACAAACCTGCAAGCAGTAAGAATTTCAAAAAATTTGTTTTCATACAAATAATGATTTAATAAGTTAAAAAATGATATCTCTTTTTATTTTGAGTATAAATTTCAAAATATCTTCAAAAAAAGAATAAAAATACACTAAAACTTTGATAAAAAAACTAATTTTACAACAAAATGTTTAATATTTATTAAAAAATTAAAATTTAGTATAATGGTAAAACTTTACATTATGAAAATCAAATTGTTTTTAATACTTGTTTTCATGGTATTTATTTCTTTAATTACTGTTGAAGCTCAAAAGATTGTGAAAGGTACGGTTACTGAAGCCGGAACTAAAGAACCTTTGATTGGTGCTACTGTAGTTGTGGTTGGAAATGAAAATATCGGAACAATTACAGATCTGGACGGAAATTTCAGTTTTGAAGTTCCTGCAGATTCCAGACAGTTACAGGTTACTTACGTTGGTTACGATAAAATGACCATGGATATAACCGGAAATACTGTTAATTTTGCGTTAACTTCGGGAGTTATGATAGATGAAGTGGTCGTTGTTGGCTATGGAACAATGAAAACCAAGGAAGTCACCAGTGCTGTTACGAATGTCAATGCTGCGGATTTCAATAAAGGTAACATTAATAATGCTACCCAGTTGCTTCAAGGTAAAGTTGCAGGACTCAGTATAGCAAAACCGGGTGGTGACCCAAATGCAGGATTTAATATCAGGCTGAGAGGAATCTCAACTTTCGGAAGCAATACCCAGCCATTGCTGGTAGTAGATGGTATCATAGTTGATAACTTTGATGCTATTGACCCTAATGATGTTGAATCATTTTCAGTACTTAAAGATGCATCTGCTGCTGCTATTTATGGCACCAGGGCTTCAAACGGAGTATTGCTTATAAAGACCAAAAGCGGAGTAAAAGATATAACAAAAATCGAATACAACGGCCAGGTTTCATTTGATCAGATGTCAAACCATCCGGATGTTTTAACTGCTTCTGAGTACAAATCCCTTAGCAGGGCTATTGACCTGGGTGATGAAACTGATTGGTATAAAGCTATCACAAGAAATGCTCTGACACACTCTCATGGTTTGTCATTTTCGTCCGGAAATGAAAACTCCAATTATCGTGTCTCAGCTAACTACCGGAATGGGGAAGGAGTTGCATTGCATAGTGGATATGAGCAATATGGAGGCAGGTTGAATTACTCTCAGGATGCATTCAATAAAAAAATGAATTTTGAATTTATGCTTAATACAACCCTGAGAAATGAAGAAAATCCTATTTATGATGCTTTTGGACTTGCTACTGTTTACAATCCAACAGCACCAATCTATACTGACGAGCCGGAATGGAAGGATTGGGGAGGATATTTTCAGCGCTCAGCTTTTAACTTTTACAATCCTGTCGCGGTTATGGACCAAAATCTAAGGGATGCTAAAAAGCTGAACACACAATGGAAGACAAAACTGAGCTACAAATTGATTAAAGATCTGAATTACTCTGTATCGTATTCCCAGACTCTAAGGGATGAACTTTACAATGAGTACTTCAGCAAAAAAGCTTACTGGTCACCCAGGGCTGTTGGTGATAGTAAAGGATATGCAGGCAAATACACCAACAATTATGATAAAAAACTTTTTGAAACAATGCTAGATTACGGGGTAAATATAGGTGGATTTGAAACCAAGCTTCTGGGAGGATACTCATATCAGCAGGAATTGTATGAGGAGTTTGGAATGAGTGCAGGTGGATTTATCACAGATGGTTTTTCCTATAATAACATCAAGGCAGCCAATGACTTTTCTGAAGGTCTTGCCAGGATCAATTCCTATAAGAATGAACGCAAGCTTGTCGGATTCTTTGGAAGGCTTACAGGCAATTTCAGGGATATATATTTTCTTACTGCAAATTTCCGTCGCGAAGGATCTACAATGTTCGGAGAAAATAATAAATGGGGAGATTTTTACGGTATATCAGGAGGATTTGATGTGACAAAATTATTTGACATTCCGTTTGTAAATAAATTGAAATTAAGGGGTGGATATGGTGTTACAGGCAATCTTCCGCCAAACCCGTATCTGTCACAATCACTTTTCGTACCTCAGAGTTCTTACTTCAGTGAAGGTAAATTTGTTCCTGCATATGGACCTGACAGGAATTTTAACCCCGATTTGAAGTGGGAAACAAAAAATGATCTGAATATTGGTTTAGATATGAATATGCTGGATTACAAATTAAGCCTGTCTGCTGACTATTATAAAACAGATATAAGTGACCTGATGCTTGAATTCAATGTAAGTGTACCGCCAAATCCTTACGATAAAAAATGGCTCAATCTGGGTCAGCTTCAGACTTCTGGAATAGATCTGGCGATTGGGATCAAAGAAATAGGTATTGGAAGCAAAATCAAATGGAATACTGATTTCACATTTTCAAAATATTTTGATTCGAAGATCGTAAGAATAACCAGCGATGAAGTACTGGCTGAAAGCGAAAGGATTATAGCAGGTCTTGGAGCTCCAAATCTTATAGGAATCAATGTAATAAAATTTGGGGAAGGATTACCTGTCGGCCAGATCATTGGTCCTGTTTTCGACAAAATAGATAGTTTGGGCAATATGACCTACAAGGATCTGGATGGAGATGGTGAATTTAATGAAAAACTGGATGTTGAAGTTTTAGGCAACGGATTACCATCATTCCAGATTGGATTTAACAATTCATTTATGTTTGGAAAATTTGATGTTAACTTCTTCTTCAGGGGAGTATTCGGACATTCACTTGTAAATGTGAATAATGCTAAATTCGGAGCCCCTAATGCTATTGCTATTCAAAGTGGAATGGGACAGGTTCTTGATTTCGCAACTGCCGTAAATGGTCCAAGTTTTTCAGATGTACATGTTGAAGATGCATCTTTTGTCAAGCTGGACAATGCTTCATTAGGTTATACATTCGATCTGAAGAATAAATATTTTAAAAATCTCAGATTATTTGTTACAGGTCAGAATCTGGTAACATTTACAAAATATTCAGGTGTAGATCCTGAAGTGAGATATGCAGATGGCTCAGATGGGCCATTAGCTCCGGGTATTGACAGGGAAAATACTTATGTGACAACCAGAGGTTATACATTTGGTATTAATTTTAACTTTTAACATTAAAATCTACAAAATATGAAAAAATTAAATAAATCACTTTTTATGCTCCTTTATGTAAGTGCATTCATATTAATTCCATATTCATGCACTGACCTTACAGAAACAGTCTATTCAGAACTGGACGGAGAGAAATTCTTCGAGAATCCGGCTAATATCAGTTCAGCTGTTGGTGTGGCATACACCAACCTTTACTGGACTTTCGGTCATAAATATGGAATTGGAAGAGATTGCGGTACAGATATTCTCTGTGTGCCTCAGCGTGGTGGTGACTGGCTGGATGGAGGTGAATGGCACAGATGGCATCGTCTTACCATTACTCCCTCTGATGCTTATGTTGAATTCTGGTGGAACCTGATGTATAAGGGAGTATCAACCTGCAACCGTCTGATATACGGACTCGAGCAATTTGAGATTCCGGAAGCAAAACTAGCGATATCAGAATTGAGAGCATTCCGTGCACTCTACTATTGGTATCTGTTGGATATGTATGGAAATGTGCCACTTATAACACAATTCGATGTGCCTGCAGATTTTAAACCAGAAACTGCAACAAGAAAACAGGTGTTTGATTTTATTGAGTCTGAATTGAAAGCTGTAGTTGGAGATCTTTCAAAAACGACAGGATCTAAGACATACAGCAAAGTAAATTACTATGTAGCACAGATGGTGCTGGCAAAAATTTATTTAAATGCTGAAGAATATTCTGGTGCTCCACAGTTGGAAAAAGCAAATGCAGCTCTTGATGAAATTATCAATTCAGGTGTTTATGCCCTTGAAAATGACTATTTTGTCAATTTTGGTGATAATCCTATGAATTCCAAAGAGATCATTTTTGGTGTTCCTATGGACAAAGTGAATGCACAGGGTATGGAAATAGTATTGTTTACCCTGCATTATGCTTTAAAAGACAAATTCGGATTATCAGAGGGAACATGGAACGGATTATCGGCTCAGGAATCATTTTTCAATTTATTTGAGGCTACCGATAAAAGAAGGGAGGGCCTGCTTTTTGGTAAGCAGTATGATGCAGCCGGTGTTCAGATCACAGACCCGAGTTTTGAGAAATTCAATCCGCAAAATCCAACATATAAAGATCCTGATGGAGCTGGTCTTAACTTAACTCCCGCATTAAACATGCTTGCTCCTAACTGTTTGAGGCAGGCAGGAGCAAGGATCATTAAATGGTATCCTGCTAAAGGTACTCCAAGATATATGGACAATGATTTCGCAGTGTTCAGATATGCCGATGTTTTACTTATGAAAGCAGAAGTTTTGCTGAGACAGAATAAAGCAGGTGATGCTCTGCCTTTCTTCAATCAGGTCAGAACCAGGGCAGGCGTTAGTCCTAAAACTACCTTAACACTCGATGATATACTTGCCGAAAGGGGAAGAGAGCTGTATGCAGAAGGTCACAGAAGAACTGACCTGATAAGGTTTGGAAAATTCCTCGATGCACGATGGGAAAAGAAAGATCCAAGCCCTGCTACTATGAAATTGTGGCCAATACCTAAAACACAGATCGACAACAATCCACTTCTTAAACAAAACGACGGATATCAATAGGATCTTACAAAGAAGCTAATTTTTATAAAAAATAAAAAAAGGAACTCCAGACTGCGGGGGTTCCTTTTTTTGTTTCAAGTTTCTGAAAACTATATCAAATCAATTTACATCTCTTATATCAAATAGATATCTGTATTTTAAAATTAATATTTCTCAATTGCTTTATTCAAAATCCTTGTAAACAATCTATTTCACAATCAGTTTCCTTATTTCACCTGAATCAGTTTTCACAAAATATATACCTTTTTTAAGTGAGGAAATATTAACTGATTTTTCTCCTGAAGATGTCAATACCTTTTTGCCTTTCAGATCAAAAACACTTATATTCTGAGGTTCCGAAAGATTTACTACTGATGATGCTGGGTTCGGGAAAACAATGAATTTACTTGCACTCTCCGCAAACTTAACATCAGATGTTGAAGTTCCGGTGATAGTGACCATGTCATAGCGTGAAGTTCCGGTAACGGCATAAGTGGCAGTGGAGGTAGCTGAAAGGTAATTGCCAGTGACCGGGTCAAAGGCACTTACAATTCTGAATGCTGCGTTTGCATTGTTGTTCAGTGCTGTTACTCCGGTCAGGTCAACGGTTCTGCCATTATACCATACATCTCCTGTCCCTGTGGCTGCAGGAGTCACTGTAAAAGTAGCTGCATCGATCCAGTCAGAACCATTTACGGTATACTGAACCACATATGTATTGTTGGCAGAATTGCTTAATCTCTGGTCAAATTTGAAAGTAATGCCGCTGTAACCCAGGGTGCTTACGTTGAACTGGACTCCTCTTTGTTTGTTCTCAGTACCTGATAGTGCATAATTTGTTGAATTCCAGGCATAATTTGGTGGGGCAGTTTTGATAATTGTATCTGATGATCCACCTGAAGCAACTCCTGAAGCAAATGTGGCTGTAACTCCGCCAATAAGGCTTGCAGTCCCGACACCAGCAACAGGTGAAGGTGAATTAACTCCACCGGGTATAGTTGTTGTAGACTCACCATTGAAATTCCACTGAGCAATTGTGATCTGAGCTGATAGTGACATCAAACCTGACACGCATATTAGTACGATTAAAGAAAATAACTTTTTCATAATTTTTTAATATTTTATTGTTTAACAAAGTTATATTAAAAAACTAATTCAAAGTTAAAAATGAAAATTTTTTTAATTAAATGTTTTAAATAAGCTGGATTGTCGCAGTTTTCAACTGCGATAAATTCTGATATAATTCAAAATTCACTATAAAAAGGAACGAAGTCACAGATTCATGAAGCCGTAAGGCATTACTGCGATCATCCATTTGGTCCGTTGCCGGTAGTTTTTGCAATTTCTGACAAATATAATACTATAAATCAAGTTCCTGTAACTAATATCTTCCAGATATATTAGCAAAAAATTGCAGTAAACTTCAAAAAGAAAAGATAATTGATAGTTAAAAAAAGCGTAGACAAAGGAGCCTACGCTTAACTGTGGGTTAAAAATTACCTTAATATGCTAATTATCTCATTTGTTTTCTAATTTTCGCCTGACATAATAAGGGATATCCTTAACAATAATTTTTTTTATTAATCTATTTGAATCATAGATAAGTAGTAAAAATATTTTATCGTCAGCAACCTGATCTGTGAGGCAATTATATCCTTTTAAATGCTTGAAGCAAAAAATATCAATATTTTGATTTTCACCTGAGGAAAAAACTGTTTTTTGTTTTAAAAATGAGAACCTGAATTCTTTGAATTTATAATTTTCCAAATATAAAAGTGAATCCAATAATTTTCTTTTATGTTCTGGAAATACTTCAATTACCAAGGAATCCCATTTAATATTATCTTTAATTTTTTTAAATCTAATTTTTTTATTTAACTCTTTACTTTTAAACTCTAAACTCCCATTACATTTATGATCAAATTCGACATTATAAACTGATTCTTTTATATTAGACTGCTGCTTAGAAGCTGGAGGTGTAAATTTAAAAAAGCGGTTAAAAATATTATATATATTTGAACCATATACTTTATTATTTTTCTTAACTAAGCTGATTGTATCAAATCCATTACAATAAAAAATAAACTCATTTTCTTTTTCTATGACTGAAGTACATTCTGCTTCATTATTCCAGATTGCAGATTTTCTTTCGATGATTTCCTGGGCTGTCAAATGTTGTATGAAAATTAACAATACAACAATATTTAAAAATTTATTTACATTCATCATTTTCACATTTATTATTCAAAGTTTCAAAAACAGTGCTTAATTGCTCTTTCTTTGTATCATCTAAGTTTATCCATGCTTCAGTAATATTACCTCCTGGACCAATTACCCGTTTGGCTTAGGCTCTAGCCTAAGTCACTAAAATTGAACAATCAAATATACTACTTTAGACGAAATATTTAAGAATTTTGATTGATAATTTGGATGTAAAAAACGTAGGCAGTAGAGCCTACGCTTAACTGGGGAAATAAAAAAGACAAGCTTAGACAGTGGAGCCTACGCTTAACTGTGAAACTTACACGCTTAACTGAATATTAAAGGAAATTTATCTAAGCAGTTCTAGACTAAAAATCTTTATTCATCATAACAGTTTATATTTTTTATTTTATTGACTTTATTTACAGGTCCCTTTTTTGAAAAATCCTCACCAGAATTTCCTAACATTTCTGTCCAACTACGAAATGCAATTATACCATTTGATTGACAAATTTCAAATTCAAATACTATCTCATGTGACATGAATATTTCAGAATTGATTTTATCATAAGAATTAATAAATACATAATAATTGCCACTTTTATAATATATATCTGATAGTTTTAAATATAAACGACAATTATATTCTTTTTTTATTTCTTCGGAAGGATTAAAATATTTAAACACTTTACTATAATCCAAAGAATCTAATATAATCTTGAATTGTGAATTAAGCTTAGAATAATCAATTCTATTTTTTAGGTTTAGCTTCCTCCCTATGGAATCAATTTCAAGTTGCCTTTTATATCTGTTTATTTCAAAATCGGTAAATTCAGATTTTGATAACGAAATAAATGAATTTCTGATATCATAAGAAGTTTCGTCAAGTACACACAATATACATCCAGTGCTTATATGATAATTTATAATATAATTATAAATGTAAGTTATGCGAGTTGAATCCATTTCATTTAAATTCTGACTTTGAACCCAATTCCAATTCAGAAGAAAAACCCAAATAGCTAAAAAAAATATCTTTTTCATGGGCAAAATTTGTCAAATAAATAAAATATACCAGGATTTTTAATCTTAAAATCCTTGTATCTATCAACTTTTTCTTTAAGTTCTTCATTAGTGATCCCACAATAAATCAATACTTCAGGAGGAAAACCATTTAGTACTAGGCCTTCAAAATCCCTCCTTTTGGCTTAGGTTCCTGCCTAAGTCACAAAATTCCAACAATCAAATACACTACTTTAAACGAAATATTTAAGAATTTTGATTGATTATTTGGAAGAAAAAGGCGTAGACTGGAGAATCTATTCTTAACTGAGTAGTTTGAGCTTCACCATATATTTAAGAATTTTGATTGATTATTTGGAAGAAAAAGGCGTAGACTGGAGAATCTATTCTTAACTGAGTAGTTTGAGCTTCACCATATTTCTATTTTCCTTTTAATTTCCAAATGTTTTTATTTGGAAGGCTATCTATTTGTAATGGAATATAATTGGAATCATATTTGGTACTGTCAATATCTATTAATTTCTTGCCTTCTTTATGTATAAAATGGTGTTCTAACATATTGACTATCAATTTAGAATTCTCCATAAAAAACTCATATTTAATAAATTCATGTTTATTTATCCAAAAATCTACAATGTAAATAGAAGAATCCTTTATAAACTTAGGATTTTGTAATTCTATCGTGCAAATTTTATAATTATTTGAATGATTATATCTTTCATTATTACTCAATATTCCAATTAATACTTTTTGAAATAATTTAGTTAATGATTTATCAGAGTAAGAGTAATCAGAACTATAAACTATACTATCACAAATAACAAAATTATTATTATTTTCTTTATTTATGTCTTTTAATACAAAATTCAATCCATTATATATAGTTTTGTAATCCGGATATTTATGTGATATACAACTGGTAAAATTTATAAAAATAATGAAAATTATTAAAGTTCTCATGGGCAGTCAAATTTAACACCAAAACCATTTGGGTGATTTTGAATATTATTAGTATATCTCTGCATCATATCTGCAATCCATGCTTCAACTGACATTCCGGTTGGATTTATTGTTGAACTATACAAAGGATTGGTCAACCAATCATAAATAACACTATTATAACTTAAGAAATTTCCATTATTATCCAAATTTTGATAAAGACCATTTAAAACAACTCCCCAATAGTCATTTGGAGTACCTCTCTTTCCATTAAATTCCCATAATGCTCCACAAACTATATTCAATAAATAATCTGTCATAAATTCATGAACATTCCCTCCATAAGTGTTATTTATAACATTATTCCAGTTTTGGGAATTAAAAATATTGGCATCAAAATTATTTGCAAAATTTCCAAATATAATTCCATGAGTACCTTCATGAAGCAGAGTTTCAGCAATATTTACTGGATCGTTTGAATTACATAATTTATTATCAATCGTTATTGTAATATTATTAGGATTATTAGGATCGAAGGTCGTTTTATTGGCATTCCCCATTGTAAAATTAAACATATAATTTTTGCTATTATCTAATGCACAAATAGAATTATATGAATTTGAGTTAAGTGGGTTTTTTATTAACTTTTGTAATATACAATGTACATTTTTGCAATTAATAAAACTTTGATCTTCGATTATATAATCTCCACCCTCCAAAATCTCACCCATAAAATGCTCTGCATCCTTCAGATTTAGTGGTTCATCTCCGATCTTAGCATAGCAATATCCATTCAGTGCCTTTTCCAGCAGCTCTGCAGCTCTTTTAGTAGGATCGCAAGGATCAGTGAGATTATTGTTTGCTATTAATTTCAAAACTTCTGCCTGAGCCATGAAGTCTGCTACTTCTACTGCACATTTCAGTTTTTTTGCCTTATCAACTTTAGGAGCATTATCACCACTGTCACCATATGTCCCATTTCCACCTGCGTTTGATCCATTTCCAAAATCATCACCCTCATTCCAGTCATTGCCAAAACCGTCATCCCCAAAATATCCGTTAAAATCTGGAATTCCACCTCCAGACTCAATACATAGTTTATAACAATTATAATGAGGGCCATCACCATCTATTATTAATTGACTTAAAATATCAATACATAATTCTTCTGCATCCCTCAAAATCAAATTATTATTAGAGGTATCAATCATGTTTTTTGCATAAGAAATCCAATTTGCAAAATTAATGTCAGGGTTTGAATTTATCAGGTACTTAAAAATTTCAAATTTTGCTACCGGAGTAATCCAATTTTTATAATACTCATTATTTTCAGTTGTATTATTTAAAACTTGCTTTATCATTTCTCCCGTTATCAAACGGCAATTACTCAAGTCATTAAATTATTGAAAAAGAAGATAGCTTGTGATAACATTTTCTTTCACCATTGGTACTGATACAAGGTAATTAATAGAGTTTCCTGTATTTGTATCTATTGTAGCCAATTCCCATACCGGATGTCCATACATTTCTCTCATACTGTCTATTCTACTAAACGAAAGATTATCGAAAATGTAGTCTGATACTTCTCTCTGATATTCTATAGATGCATGCTGAAGAGTAACTTGTGAAGTCCCGGAGCCCAATAAAATATTTCCATCCTGATCAAAATTAATTTTACTTAGAATTGCTGATGTGCTGGTATTCGAACTATTTCTGTATGAAAGTTCAGGATCAGTGATCTCTCCATCCTTATTGCAGCCATTAATAAGCATAGTGCCGGCAACAATAAAAACAAACAGAGTTAGTATAGCTAAAGAACCATAAATCAGATTGTTACGTAAAAGGGGGAGGTAATTGGGACTGAGAAAACTTTGTTTTTTCACAATGAATGTAATTTGTTTAAAAATAAAATTATAAATATCAATTACTTATGTTCAAAAATTGTACCAGAAACAGTTAATTATTTGTGGTTCAGTATTTGGTAAGGTTTTAAATATTCGGAATTAATCACAATTGTTGTTTTAGATACTTTATATTTTGTTACTTTTGTTTTATTGTATTTACAAATTAATTTTCGAACCATGAGAGCTTACATTATTGTTTTTATTTTGGCATTTTGTCGGTTTATAATCTTTTCCCAGGTAGTCACCACTGACCCGGCATTTCCGATTATCAATGACCAGGTCACAGTGTTTTTCGATGCATCAAAGGGATCAGGCGGACTGAAAGACTGTAATTGCGATGTGTATGTTCATACAGGTGTCATCACAAATGAAAGTACAGGCCCGGGTGACTGGAAACATGTAAAAACAACATGGGGAACTGCCAATGCAGCATGGAAAATGACTAAGATATCTGCTAATTATTATTCCTGGGAGATCACTCCAAGTATCAAAGCTTATTACGGGATTGGAGCAAATGAAATTGTTAAAAAAATTGCTTTGGTATTTCGTAATTCCAATGGATCAAAGGTAGGTAAAGAAAGCGGCGACCAGGACATTTTTATCGATGTTTATCCTGAAAATTCAGGCTTATTGGTCAATATGCAGTCACCTTCAACAAAAAATTTTCTGGCAAAAACCGGGGATACAATCAAAATAAAGTTTGCTGTATCAAAAATTGTATCAATTTCAGTTCAAAAAGATAATGCACCATTCTATACTGGTTCAGGTAATAAACTTGACACATTCATCATTGCTGAAACTTCCGGAAATCACAGAATGGATTTTATGTTTTTCAACGACCAGGAATCTGTCAAAGATTCATTCAAATATACTATACCCGGAAATGTCATAGTTGCTGATCTGCCCCAGGGTATCGAAGACGGGATCAATATTTTAAACGACAGCATTGTTATTTTTTCGCTGTATGCTCCAGATAAAGAATTTGTGCATTTGATCGGTGATTTCAATTCATGGGAATTCAATGCTGATTTTCAGATGAATAATACTCCCGATGGTAAACATTGGTGGCTTGAGGTCTCTGACCTGAGTCCTGAAAATGAATATGGATTTCAGTATATTGTTGACGGCAAGATCAGAATTGGTGATCCGTATTCCGATCTTATTCTTGATCCGAACAACGATAAGTATATTGAGAATTCGACTTTCCAGGGTCTGAAACCTTATCCTTCTGATAAGACATTCGGAATGGTTTCAGTACTTAGTACTAAAAAAGATGAGTTTCAGTGGAAATACGATAATTATCAGAGACCTGAAAAAGAAAAGCTTATAATTTATGAATTGCTGTTGAGGGATTTTTTGAAAGACCACAGTTACAGATCATTGACCGATACACTGGAATATCTCAATAGACTTGGTATAAATACCATACAACTCATGCCGGTAAACGAATTTGAAGGAAATATAGGCTGGGGATACAATCCTTCATACCACTATGCCCTGGATAAGTTTTATGGTACCCCAGAGGCATTTAAAACATTAGTTGATGAAGCACATAAAAAAGGAATGGCAGTTGTTTTGGATATAGTTTATAATCATGCTTTTGATCAGTCACCACTGGCTATGCTATACTGGGACAGTGCAAATTCGCGGCCAGCAGCAAACAGCCCCTGGTTCAATGCTGTACCAAAACATCCTTTTAATGTAGGAAATGATTTTAATCATGAGAGTGCAGCAACAAAGTATTATGTCAAAAGAGGTCTTAAAAACTGGATAGAAGAGTATCATGTAGATGGTTACAGGTTTGACCTGAGCAAGGGTTTTACCCAGAGACAGTCATCAGATGACGGACAGATGGCTGCCTATGATGCAGGGAGGATTTCAACACTGAAAGAATATGCCGATCATATCTGGATTACTGATCCGGAAGCTTATTTGATCCTTGAACATTTTGCCACCAATTCTGAGGAAAAAGAACTTTCAGACTATGGCATGATGCTGTGGGGAAATAACAATAAGCAGTATAATGAAGCAACCATGGGCTTCACATCAAATATTTCAAATATCACCCATAAACAAAAGGGATGGTCAAAACCGCATCTGGTTGGTTATATGGAAAGCCATGACGAAGAAAGGCTGATGTACAAAAATCTTAAATATGGGAATACTTCAGGCACATATTCTGTTAAAAATCTCATTACCGCACTTGACAGGATGAAACTTGCAGGTACATTCTTTTTCCTGATTCCGGGTCCGAAAATGATATGGCAGTTTGCCGAACTTGGCTATGATTATTCTCTCTTTACCTGTTCAAACGGAACAGTGAGTGAAAACTGCAAACTTGACCCTAAACCAATTAAGTGGGATTATCTGCAAGTCAGCGAAAGAAAGAAGCTTTTCAACACTTATAAATCATTAATTTCATTGAAAAATGACTTCGAGGTATTCAGTACAAATGATTTTGATGTTACACTGAATGGTTTTTTGAAATCATTTCAGCTCAATAGCCCTGAAATGAATGTTACCGTTATAGGCAATTTCGATGTAAAGCAAGGTTTTGTAAATCCAAAATTTCAGCATGCTGGCTTATGGTTCGATTATTTTAAAGGAGATAGTGTTAATATTACTGACCCTCAGGCTCTGATTTCCCTCCAGCCGGGAGAATACAGGATATATTTCGACAAAAAAATATTTGACCCCAGTGTAAATGTAATTGATGCAAATAGTGATTACGGATTTCTGATTTACCCGAATCCGGCAAATGATCAAATACAGTTTATTATTCCGGATGACACCCGGATTGAAAGATATCTTATTTATGATATCAATGGAAAACTGAGATCAACCGAAACTGGTGATTATGAAAATATTGATGTCTCTGCCTATAGTCCCGGAATTTATATAGTGAAGATAATTGACAGCAAAGGCAGATTACTGACCGGAAAATTTATTGTAGGAGTAAGGTAGGAGAGTATTAACGAATTACAAATATGAATTATGAATTACGAATTAATTTTACATTTTACATTTTACATTTTTAATTTTTCACTTTTCATTTTTCACTCAATAAATCACTCCGTTTATCAGCACTTTATCTATCAGGTTTGATCCGTAGAAATAGGGTATCTGTGCAATATTGTCAAGAGGTTTAGTGATTATAAGGTTTGCTTTTTTCCCTGCTGAAATACTGCCCAGTTCATCCTGCATTTCAAGTGCATGAGCTGCATTGATAGTAGCTGCATTTATAGCTTCTTCAGGCAGCATTTTCATATATATGCTGGCAAGACTTATTATAAAATTCATGTTTCCTGATGGTGAAGAACCCGGATTGAAATCGCTAGCAAGTGCCACTCCCAGTCCTGAATCTATCATCTCACGAGCAGGTGCATAAGGAATTTTCAGGAAAAATGATGTACCGGGCAAAAGGGTAGGGACTGTATTTGATCCTGACAGGGCTTCCATCTCCTCCCTGCCGATCCTCTCCAGGTGATCAACAGAAATGGCCTTGTTTTTTACACCCACCTGCACTCCACCAGAGATGTCAAGTTCATTGGCATGTATCTTTGGCTTCAATCCATATTTTGCCCCCGAGGTCAATATTTGATCCGTTTGCTCAAACGTAAAAAAACCTTTGTCGCAAAATACATCTATATAATCTGCAAGTCCATTATCAGCAATATATGGTATCATGCGATTGCATATTTCATCAATATATCCCTGTCTGTTTTCTTTGAATTCAGGTGGAAAGGCATGGGCTCCAAGGAAATTGGCTTTTACCGGTACAGGTGATTTTTCTTTTATTCTTTTTATCACCTTCAGCATTTTAACTTCATTTTCGAAATTGAGCCCGTAGCCACTCTTTATCTCAACTGCTCCGGTTCCCATTTTTATCATTTCATCAAGTCTTTACATTGCAGAATCAAAGAGATAGCTTTCATCAGTATCCTGCATTTTACGGGCAGAATTGAGTATTCCTCCTCCTCGTTTAGCTATTTGTTCATAAGAAAGTCCCTTTATTTTATCTATAAATTCAAGTTCCCTCGTAGCAGGAAATACTATATGCGTATGCGAATCTACCCAGGTTGGCAGAACAATCCTGCCTGAAGCATCTATTGTTTTGAGTGTAACTTCAGGGCAACTCTCCATTGTTCCGTATGAATGGATCTTTCCATTTTCGATCAGCAGATATGCATTTTCAAGAATTCCTATAAAGGATAAAGCCTTACCCTTTTTGAAAGAATAAGGCTTTTCCATTGTACCTACTAACTTATTTATATTTTTTATCAGCAACATAATCAATTATGAATTACGAATTAACAATTACGAATTCTGATTTGTACATTTGCATATTTTCAATCCCGAAAGCTTTCGGGACTAATCATCTCATTAACACATCAAATATTCAACTGATCATTCAAATGATTTCACAAGACATTTCATGCCAAGTTTCCTCTCAATTTCAATTTTAAGTTTTTCTGCCTCTTCTATAGTCGGAAAATCACCTGCATATACCTTGTAAACAGTCTTGTCGTTAAGGTAGCTTGTCAGTACGACAACAGGCTCATTGAAATTCTCATACAATTTTGTAAGGACCTTTTCCGTATTCGCGTAGTCGGAAAAAACTCCGACCTGTACGCGATACGAAATTGTGGTGGTTTTAACAGTTGAGTTGTTCTCAAGATTACTATTATTATCAATTAAAGACGATGGAGAAACATTTATTCCTCCTATATTATCATTCGTTGGGTTTCCGGATATTCCATCGAGTACATCCCTGAGTTTAGATGGGGGCAATGATTCTTCAAATCTTTTTATTACCCTTCCTGATTCATCCATTATGATCACTGTTGGGAGTACCTTCACATTGTATTCTTCTTTGAGAGTGTAACCATCGAAATCATCGATATTGATCTTAACAGAAATATATTTGCTGTTAAGTGATGATATTACTTTCTTGTCTGTGTATGTGGTTTCATCCATCCATTTGCATGGCACACACCAGTTTGCATAGAAATCCACATAAATCAGCTTTCCCTCAACTGATGCCAGCTCTTTGGCTGTCGTCAATGATATATCTGTAAACGGACTGTCAGCATAGGAACTGATACTGAACATCAGACTCAGAATTATTGCACTTAATATTTGAAAAGCAGATCTCATTTTTCGATTTTTTATATTAGTTAAAATAGCAATTTATAAATCAATCATTGTTACGGAATTGTAATCTGCAAATAGTGTGCCAAAAATCATTTTATGTGATAAAATAATATTTTTATATTTATAAATAATATATATACAATAATATATATGTTGCAATTTTTTTTAATCTATTTGTTAAAAACTTTTCAACTATTAATGCAGGAGTAAAACTTAAAGGAAAATTGTTTAATTTTTGAAAATAAATTTTCTTTTAGGATATCACTATAATGCCGGGTTGCAGAAGATAATCACTGATTTCTGAACTGAATATTTTTTAAGCATAATGAAACCAATTATTCAATTTTTTTGTTTTACCTTTGCAAAATAAATCATTAGCACATGTCTGAAAAGATTTTGACAAATAAGGAACTCGAAGAAATATTACTGGCAGAACTTGACCTGTCTGCCGGCATGAAATCTGAAATCATAGTTTACAACGATGATTTCAATACTTTCGACTGGGTCATTCAAAGTCTGATGGAAGTATGCAATCACACATTTGATCAATCAGAACAGCTTTCTATCCTAATTCATTTTAAAGGCAAAGCTTCGGTAAAAACAGGCAGTTTAACGCACCTGCAGCCTATGAAAGATTCCCTGGTGGAACGCGGACTTTCAGCTGTCATAGAAACCTACCAGGAACACTAAGTCTTATTTAATGCCAGTTTATTCATTGAATCCGGATCTTCCCGGATTTCCGGATCCTGCCAGGTCTGACAGGAATGGTCTGCTTGCTGTTGGAGGCAAACTTAATCCTGAATGGTTGATAGAAGCATATTCTGCAGGAGTTTTCCCATGGTTCAATGAATCTGACCCGATAATGTGGTGGTCTCCCAACCCGCGTTCTGTAGTTTATCCCGGAGAGGTAAAAATCAGCAAATCCATGAAGCAATTATTAAACAATGGCAGATTTGAATTAAGGGTCGACAGTTCATTCGAAAGTGTAATTCAGCAATGCAGGGCAATCAAAAGAAAAGATCAGGACGATACATGGATAACAGAAGAAGTAAAGAAAGCATTTATAGAAATGCACAGAATCGGACTTGCACATTCATTTGAAACTTGGTATAATGAAGTGCTGGTAGGTGGATTGTACGGAATTTCTCTGGGTACGATTTTCTTTGGTGAATCCATGTTTTCGACAGTCCCAAATGCCTCAAAATTTGCTTTTATTTCCCTTAGTGAAATTCTGAAAAAGAATAGTTTTGTTCTTATCGACTGTCAAATACCTAATCCTCACCTTACAAGTATGGGCTGCTTTGATATGAGAAAAAAGGAATATCTGAAAATTTTGTGGAAAAATGATCCGGAAAAAACCATTATAGGAAACTGGAATGAATTGTTAAATTTTTGATAAAATAGTGTTTTTATTTTTTAATATCAATATGAACACAAGATAAGTTTTTATTATATCGTTAAGGTAAAAAGGATACTATTATGAATACAAAATTTTATGCATTGCTTATAATTATTGTTTTTGGAGGTCTTTCCTGCAAGTTCACTGAGAATGCCTATAATAAAACAACTGAAGTATTGGATAATGTCAATATTTTTACATATCAGGATGATATTAAACTCGGTCAGCAGGTGAAAACAGAAATTGAATCTGATCCTGTCAAATATCCGATTCTGAATGAAAATTCAAATCCCGAGATATATTCATACCTCAGAAATCTTAGAGATATTATACTGAATACTAATCAGTTGAAATACAAAGATAAATTTGCCTGGGAAATTAAAGTTGTCAAGGATGATAAAACACTGAATGCTTTTGCAACTCCCGGAGGATACATATATATATATACAGGTTTACTAAAATTTCTTGATTCAGAAGATGAACTGATGGGAGTGATCGGACATGAAATGGCTCATGCAGATATGCGCCATGCAACTAAACAACTGACCAAAAGTGTTGGTATTGCTATCCTTCTGGACGCTGCCCTTGGTGATAAAAATTCAGTCGAACAAATAGCTGCTGCATTGATTGGGATACAGTTTACAAGAGATGATGAAAGCGAGGCAGATGATTCTTCAGTAAAATATCTGTGCCCGACTCCGTATAATGCAGCCGGATCAGCCGGATTTTTCAAAAAAATGCTCAATAATCCTGTTCCGCCGGAATTCCTCAGTACTCACCCTTCTCCCAAGTCAAGAGTCAAAGACATTGAAGATCTCAAGAATAAATCTGCCTGTGCAGGAACCCGAACCAATCAGGAGAAGTATGAGAAAATGAAAAAACTCTTAAAATAGTATCTTTGATGCCTGCCCGAAACAAACTACAGAAATTTGCAGAAAATCTCAGATTTCCAAATGTTTTTGAGAATTTTGACCCTAAATCAAATGAATTATCAGGTTTAAACGGGTCTGCAGTTGACTTTTCCGCAGGTTGGAATAAGTTTTATTTCAAAAATGATAATCCCATAGTTCTAGAACTTGCATGCGGCAGAGGAGAATACAGTCTTGCCCTTGCACAGATGAATCCTCATTTAAATTATATCGGTGTTGATGTAAAAGGGGCCAGGATATGGAGGGGTGCTAAAAATGCTATCGAATCCGGTATCCAAAATCTGGCCTTTCTACGCACACGGATTGAAAATATTGAGAGGTTTTTCAAAACAGAAGAAGTTAGTGAGATTTGGATCACATTTCCTGACCCTTTTCTAAAGAATAGCAAATCAAACAGAAGACTTACATCAGAGGTATTTTTGATTAAATATTCAAACATACTTAAGCGAGGAGGCACAATACATCTTAAAACTGATTCGCCCGAACTTTATGAATTTACACTTGAAGTCCTCAATGATCAAAAGGAAATAACAGAACTGCAATATCAAAACGACGATATTTATTCCGCTCCACTCCAATTCCCCGAACTCGAAATAAAAACATACTACGAAAATCAACACCTGTCCGAAGGAAAAAGTATTAAATACATCAGGTTTTCAGTGAATAAATAGAAGTGAACAGATAAAAGTGAATAGTTAAAAGTTAAAAGTGTACAATTAACAATTAGCAATTCTCATTTTCAATTTTCAATTAAATCGTACCTAGTCCATCGTAAATCCAACCCTTCAACCTTTCAACCTTTCAACCTTCCTACCTTCCCACCTTCCCACCTTCCTACTTTCCTACCCAAATAGGTAAAAGTATAAAATTTACAATTAACAATTCTCCATTTTCAATTTTCAATTCTTCACCTATATTTAGAGTTATTCTAAAAAAAGGAAAAGAAAAAGGAAAAAGAGAACAAAACTTGTAGTAATGCTATACTTTCGGGTTTTTATTTCATGAACACACTCCGGATTTTTTTAATCTCATAAATTATAACAAAATGGAACAAAAAACAACTTTTAACAGAGGATTTGTGGTCTTGGGGGCAATTCTTATTCAGCTTGCATTAGGTGCAATTTATGCCTGGTCAGTTTATACCAAACCTTTGGTTGAAGCTGGCTGGACTAAGACACAGACTCAACTCGTTTTTTCAGCCGGATTGGCTTTATTTGCAATAGTGATGGTGATTGCAGGCAGAATGATGCCAAAAGTGGGACCACAGAAACTGGCTTTTGCAAGTGGGATCGTGCTTGGATTGGGTTATATTCTTGCAGGATTATTTGGTGCAGAGAATTTTACCACTACATTTATTTTCGTAGGCATTATGGGTGGTGCCGGTATCGGATTGGGATATGTGGTGCCTATAGCAGTTGGTATGAGGTGGTATCCCGATAAAAAAGGATTGATCACCGGTCTTGCAGTTGCTGGATTTGGATTTGGAGCTACAATATGGATGGCACTGGCTGACAAACTTGGAAATCTGGGTGGAGGACATTTTATTGAGTCTTTCGGAATTTCCGGTACATTTATTATTTATGGTATTGCATACCTGGTATTGGTTGTGATAGGTGCTATGTGGATGAAATTTCCTGCCGAAGGCTGGAAACCTGCAGGCTGGAATCCACCTGTTGCCACTGCTGCTAAACCTTCAGCAGGACAAATTGATTTTACTAGCAGCGAAATGCTTAGAACTCCACAGTTCTACCTGATACTCCTCACTTTTGCATTCGGAGCAAGTGCAGGACTTATGAGCATAGGCCTTATGAAACTGTGGCCTATGCAGGCTCTGACAGATAATGGAGTATCCCAGGAGGCAGCAAGCTCAATGGCTACACTGGCTATGGCAGTATTCTTTGCATTATTCAATGGACTGGGAAGGATAGTCTGGGGTATGATAAGTGATAAAATCGGAAGGAAATTGTCTATAATCATAATGGCAGCTACACAGGGAATATTTGTTTACCTGTTCCAGTTCATGGCAGGGAGTGAGATGACACTCTACTTGTTTGCTATCCTGATCGGATTCAACTTTGGTGGCAATTTCGCTCTTTTCCCAACTATGACAGCAGATACTTTTGGTACAAAATTCGTGGGACAAAATTATGGATGGGTTTTCCTTGCATATGCCATCGGAGGCATTTTTGGGCCAATAATGGGAGGAAAACTTGGAGATATGGGAAATTTCCCTCTGGCATTCACCATCTGCGGTATTCTATGTATACTGGCAGTATTCACTATCAGCATGGTGAAACCGCCTGTAAAAAAATAGCCAAATAAGTGATATGAAATTACCAACTTAAGAAAAGCTGCCAATACCGGCAGCTTTTCTTTTAAAACCCTATCCTCGTCAGAACTAGGATTCTTTAGATTAAAAGATTTTAGGATTACACACCCCAAAGCTAAAATAAATCTAAAATCTAAAATCGAAATTCCTCCCAATCCTTTCATTTTTTTTTCTAACTAAAAACAAAAAAAAAGTTTGTTACGAAAAAAAATTATATATTTACTTTTTTAATTTATTAACTTAAAAATCTTTGAGTATGAAAAAAATTACTTTAATGTTGTTTATCCTTGCAATAAGTTATTCAGTCTTTTCTCAGATTGGGATCAGAGCAGGAATCAACTTAGCAAGTTTCAGTTATTCTGCTCCTGATGAAACTGAGGATTTGTTTACATTCAAGTCAAATCTTGGATTTCAGGCAGGAATTGATTACGAAATGAATCTGGGTGGTGCACTTTATTTCAATCCCGCAGTATTGTATTCACAGAAGGGTTCAAAACTTGAATTTGATTTTTTGGGTGAAAAATCAGAAGGAAAATTTGTTCACAATTATATAGAAGTTCCTTTAGATTTTGTTTATAAGTTTGGAAGTGATGATATGAAATTTGGAGTATTTGCAGGTCCTTACCTTGGATATTTCCTTGGTGGATTTACTCAGGGTGACGGTGAGGATAAAGAGACTTATGAAAAAGAAGATATTGATGACAGTTTCAACAGAATTGACTATGGAGTTGAGTTGGGACTGGGTTTATATCTCAGCGGTATCAATGTCAGAGCCTATTATAGCCTTGGTCTGGCAAATTTTGCTAAAGTTGAGGAAGGAGATCCTGATGTTGTTTGGAAAAACAAAGGAATTGGTCTTACAGTAGGATACAGATTATAATTATATCTCAAAATCATTGAAGAAAGCTGCCATATATTGGCAGCTTTTTTTTTGAACTATGACTTTTATTGGCAGAATCAGTTTTAGCAGTGTTATAGATTCGCTTAATCCAAAAGTAAACAGACATCACCAAGCAATGAATCCGGCAATCAGGAAAATCAAACATATCTCAATCAGGAATTGACCAAATATCCATCTAAAAAAATAATTTAAAAAAATATATTAAAATATTTTGTAATATGTAAAATGTTTTATATGTTTGCATTTTAAATCTGGATATTGTATTATTATCCTTATTTATTTGATGTATGTACCAACCTTAGATTGATATCAAGACACTGTATGAGATTAATTGAGTGTATATATTTTATTTATACAGTATTCTTCATTACAATAATTATATAAACACTTAAATTTCTTGTTCATCCACATGTGATATTATTTAATCTCATATTTAGTTAGTGGATGTTTGAATATAGTACTGTTCAAAAACCGAAAGCGGTATGGACTATTTGATTTTAAGATTTAGTATTGATTTCACTACTTCAAAATACTTTAAGCTAATATTGTTGGAATCTAAAATCGGTAACTGACACAAAGCTCAGTTTTTTAGATCAGATAAGAAAAAACAACCAAATGTGAAATTAAAAAAAAACTTTCGCAGGGATCATGGGGGTAAACAGGGTTTTTGTTGTCATAGGGCTAGGCAATTATCGAATTGCACTTTGAATGAATTTTTTTTTTATATAAATGTGAGTTTGCATTTATTTAACGTCAATATCAATATCATTAACAAAAATTAAAAATTAAAATAATGAAAAAGTATTACATTTTAAGTTTTTTTAGAGTATTTTTCTTAATTGGAATAAGTATATTTACTTTTTCCGGTTTGAATGCTCAAATTACAGGCAAGGTTTTTATAGACCTGAATTTCAATGGACTCAAAGAAACAAATGAACCCATTTTACAGGGGGCTACTATCAGGTTTTTCAAATATTATGATTTCAGAGTAAATCAAGAGGTTTTATGTGAAACTACCACTGATGCATTAGGCAATTATTCTATGTCACCTGGGTATTTTCCGGTGAGAATAGAATTGGTTTTAGAACCAAAAGAGCTTTCCCTGAAAAATATAGAAGAATTGATTGGATTTGAAACAGGGCACTTATATGGGAGTAAAGATCTGATTTTCAAAAAAGATGGAATTCATGATTTTGGTATTCAGGTGCCTATTGGGAACTAAATATTTGCCTGAAATTTTCATTGACTTTTTGGTTAAATGAGTTAAAAAGGAACAATTATAAAAAAATTAAGATTAGAAAATGAATGACCTAAATATTTATAAAATGAAAACAAAAAATTTAATAGCATATTCTTTTTTATTTAAAAATACTATGCAAACTCAACACATTATTAAACTATTTTTTGTGTTGATTTCCCTACTCATTTTGCCATTTGAAATGTTAGGACAATTTACAGGTACTGTAACTTCAACAGAATCTACTTGTCAAGCAAATGGTACGATAAAAGTATCAGATGCTCTTAGTACTAGTGAATATGCACTTACGGGATCAACTATACCCCAAATCGGGCCTTTTGTGCCTGAAGGAGGTGAAGTCTTATTTACGGATATACCAAAAGGAACTTATACTGTTACAGAATTCAAAGAGGATAACACCCAACCTACAGTTGACATATTAGTTCCTGGTAACTACCAACAGAACTGGACATGGACAGCTGTACCAACATATTCACCATGCACAGGCGGCACGCCAACTGTTAAGATTCATGATTTCAATATTATTAATGCTACTCTACTTGAACAGAGGCCTCCATTTACATATAGAATTTCTACAAAAAATGGAACTTTACCGGCAAATGGTCAGGGATCTCCTGACTTTTTACCTGTGACAGAATTTATCATTCAGCATCCAAGCGGTGTTGGAGGATGGTACGAATTGCAAGCTAAAGATGCGTGCGGTAATTTTAAAACCATAAAAGTTTATGTTCCTGATTTAGCACCTGCACCAAGTGTTTCTTCTGGTTTTAATAATTTTGCTAATTGCGATGGAGATGCACAATATACTGTATCTGGTTCTGGGGGAACAGGTCCTTATAAATTTGAAATTCTGCCTGGTTCGACTGATCAGGTTGGAACTGTTGATTATAATATTACAAGCAAAACGTATATTTTTACAGCGAATGGAACTTATATTATTAGAGTTTCGGATGAATGTGGCGGTTACAAAGACATTACAATAAAAGTTATAAAATATGGTAATCCTGAACTTTATCTTGGAGGGGGGTTAGGTAAATGTGGGACAGGGACACCATCAGGTCCGGGAACGGGAATGTTTAAAATTTCTGTTCCTCAATATGGTATAGGGCCTTATACTGTTTCTATTTCGTCTGACTGTGGATTTGAGCAAACCTTTACAAATGTTGCTACTTCTTTTGAAGTTCATGATTTACCCCGCCCCTGCAATTATACTGTTACCGTAACAGATGGATGTGGGTTTACTTCAGTTAAAAATCAGAATTTGATTGGACCCAATGTTGGAGTACTTTCATGCTCAGATAAAGCTTTATGCCCTGATGCAGGATCTGAACTTATTAAGCAACAAATTTCGATCGGATTTGGTCCTCCTTACAATCCTACCTATCCGATAACATTTGATATAAAGAAAAATGGTGTTCTACCCGTCCCTGGTTATCCAAAAACAATAAGCACCTATTATGTGGAGCAACCCTTAGGCCCTGGAGTATATTCATATACGGTAGTTGATGCATGTGGAGCAAGTTGTTCCGGAGCTTTTGAAGTTTTGCTTTATAAGGATCCAACAGTAATGGTTGATGTTTCATCACTATGCTTTAGTGCTGGTCAAGCGCTTTTAAAAGGAGTTAACAGTAATCCATATAATGCAACAAATAATTATAATAATTATATGATCATTTCACCATCAGCTAATAAGATTGGGTACAAAGGTGAATCTGATTCTCCAGCAAATTCAGCCTTGTTTTCAAATTTATTGAGTGAAGGATTCTATACTTTTAAGTTTACTGATGGGTGCAAAAACGTAACTACTACTGCAACAATCCCAAAATATAGCCAACCAACATGGGAAGTTGCTTTCGGTCTTATTTGTCCACCAGTAGAGCGTTCTGATTTAAAAATCGTCAATATTGAGCCGGCTGGTAAGATAGTTGGGCCATATTATTGGCAAATAATTAGTGAAGATTCAGATATTTTTACTAATCCATTACCTTATCCTAACAGTACAGGACAAACTGACTCCCTGTTTGCTAATTTGCCACCTAAAAATGCTTTTTATGATGTTGCTACTTACAATATTTTAGGTTATGATGGATGTAAAAATTCGTATCAAAATTCCGGCAAGGTAGGTTTATTTCCCGATGAGTATCTTATTTTGGACAAAACTACTGTTTGTGCAGATCAATCTGCTAAAATAAAAGCCAGAGTTTCAACCCCAATTGTTGGTGCCACATACAAGTATTATAGGGATGGAATTCTTGTAGCTTCCAGTACTCTATTGTATACCTATATTCAACCAGCGTTACCCGGCACTTACACAGCAGAAATAGTAGTAACTGCTGGTGGAAATACATGTTCTAAAACTACTCCTGGTTTAGTAGTTACTTCAGATGGACAATTGATTACTAGCAATCCGGAACCGAAATGCCCAGATGTAAGTGTTAACCTTTTTAATTATACCACAGGTAGCTCACCAGGAACTTTAACTTTTTGGAAGGATGCAGCTTTTACAATACCTTTAAATGATCCTGCTAATGTTATAGTACCTGGTACTTATTATGTACATTTGATAACACAAGGACCTCCTTCATGCGATTTGTCCGGAACAATTGTTGTAACTAATAAGCCTTGTTTAGCTTCAATAGGAAATTATGTATGGGAGGATATAAATGCTAATGGCATTCAGGATGACGGAAATACAGGATTGAACTTAATAGAAGTAAAGTTGTATAAGGATGGTGCATATATCAAAACTACCTACACAGGAAACCATCCTGTTACTGGCAATCCTGGTTTTTATCTGTTTTCAGATTTGGAGCCGGGTAATTATAATGTTTGTTTTGTAAAAGGATCAAACTCTTTATCACCAAAAAACATAGGAAGTAATGATGAAACCGATAGCGATGCTGATGAAATTTCAGGTTGCACAGAGGTAACCACCCTGGTTTATGATGAGAATGACATGACCTGGGATGCCGGTATTATTATACCATGTAATATATCAATTGGTGATTATGTTTGGCATGATGAAGATGTAGACGGAATTCAGGACAATGGAGAGCAGGGCATTTCAGGAGTTCTTGTAGAATTGCTCAATAGTTCTGGAACTGTCATTGCGACATCAACAACCAACGGAACCGGTAAATATCAGTTCATAAATATAGTAAATGTTGGAATACAAAATTATACTGTCAGAATAGCTGCTTCAAACTTTGCTGCAGGCGGTGTATTCGAAAGCAGTAATACTCTGAAATGGTATGCAACTACTAAAGATCAGGGAGGTGATGATACAAAAGACAGTGATGGTGATGTGAATGCTCATACAGCAACTGTAACTATGTTGTGTGGTAGCAATCTAACTATTGATTTCGGATTTTACAAAACATGTATGACTATCACTAAATCTGCAAATAAAACAACTGCAAGACCTGGTGAGGTTATAACTTATATGTTTTCAGTAACAAACTGCGGTGATGTAGCACTGGGAGGAGGAGTAGATTTTTATGATGCATTACTCAATCCTGATCCACCTCATTTTATCCACCACATTTCTCTGGTGAATCCTGGAGAAACTAAATCTTTTACAAAGGATTATACAGTAGTTGTTGATGATTGTGAGATTCTTGTGAATACTGTAACTGCTATTGGGCATCCGGTTGATGGTACAGCTACTCTTACAAATACCGCAACCTATACTATCGATATCAATTGTAAGGCATCAATCGGTAATTATGTCTGGGAAGATAAAAATGCTGATGGAATTCAGAATGATGGTAATACAGGAATTAACGGTATTGAAGTTAAGCTCTATACAGGAGCAGGAGTTTATGTTGCTACTAAAATTACTGCTAATGATCCTGTTACAGGAACACCGGGATACTATGTATTTACTGAACTTGAACCAGGTGATTATTATGTTTGCTTTAATAAAGGAGCTTATGTACTGACAACAAAAGATGCAGGTGGTGATAATGCTACTGATAGTGATGCAGATGAGATCACCGGTTGTACTGTTACTACAACACTTGATCAGGCTGAGAATGATATGACCTGGGATGCCGGTCTCTATAAACTGGCCAGTCTAGGAGATTATGTCTGGATGGACAGGGATGAAGATGGATGTCAGGATATTGACGAAAATCCGATTAAAAATGTAAAGGTAAATCTCTTTAAAGATGATAATACAGATGGAAATCCTGATGGGCCTGCAATTAGCCTGACTCAGACTGATGTCAACGGATTTTATCAGTTTATTAATTTAAAACCAGGTAATTATATTGTAGGATTTGAAAAGCCTGCAGGATATAAGACAATACCGCAATACTCTGCAACCTGTGGTGATGATAAGGATAGCGACGCTGACATAACCGACGGTTTATCAGGAACTGTTAACCTTATTTCAGGAGAGCATGATCCAACAATTGATGCCGGATTCAAATTGAGATTTGACCTTGCATTGATCAAACATGATCCTGCATTCCCTGCTAAAATGGGTCAGCCATTGACATTTAACATCGAAGTATTCAACCAGAGCGAACCGGGAGCAGATGTTCAGGCTGTTGAAATTACAGATTATATCAATTTGACAGCTTATGATTTTAATCCTGCTATCAATCCGGGCTGGACATTAACAGGAAATAAAGCTAAATATATTTACAACGGACCACTATTAGCTCAGACAAGTGTAATCATTCCTATTACTTTAACAGTAAAATATACAGCTACTGAAGCCACATTGAAAAATGAGGCTGAAATAAGCAGCTTTAAAGATATGGAAGGAGAAACACAGACAGAAGAAAAAGACTCATATCCGGATGATAATCCTGATAATGATAATGATGTACAGTGCGGAAGTGCTGATGATGATAATATAAGTGGAAATGTTAAAGAGTTTCCTGGTCAGGATGAAGATGATAATGATGTGGCATGTGTGGAAATTTTTGACCTTGCTTTGAAAAAACTTGAAACAAGCACAGGACCTTATAATTTTGGTGACAATGTGACTTTTACATTTACAGTCTATAACCAGGGAACAATAGCTGCAACTAATATCAGGATAACTGATTATGTTCCTGATGGATTTACATATAATCCGGCTTTGAACCCGTCATGGACCCAAAGCAATACTACTACACCGGAATCTACGATTACAAGCACTCTAAATCCTGGCCAAAATACTACAGTAACTATAGTTTTGACACTTAAACCAACAGCAAATCTGACTGAAGGTTGGGTAAACAGAGCTGAGATCAGCAGGGCAGAGAATACAAGTGGTACTAACTTGTCAGATTATGACTGGGATAGCAATATTGATAATAATCCAATCAATGATACTGGTGGAAATCCTGATACTGGTAGCGATAATAGCATTGATGGAAATGGAACCGGTAACCCTGGAGATACAAATCCGGCAACAGATGAGGACGATGCAGACCCTGCAAGAATAAAGGTTTATGACCTTGCATTGAGGAAGAAACTGATAACACCTGAACCATATACTTATTACCAGGATCTCACATTTGAGATCGAAGTATTCAATCAGGGAAATGAGATAATGAAAGATGTTGTTGTCAGTGACTATATTCCTTCAGGATATACTTTTAGTGCTGGACTTAATGCAGGCTGGACAGGGGCTGCTCCGACAGTAAGCAGGACAATAGCACAGATCGATCCAGGACAGAGTGTAAAAGTACAGATAGTGCTGAAACTGGTTCAAACAAACGGTGGATCTGTAAATTGGGATAATTATTCAGAAATAGTATCTGCAAAGGATAAAAATGGAGTTAATGCGACTACATGGGATGCTGACAGTAATCCTGGAAGTGACGCAGCTCATGAAAGAGCAGTTAAACCAGGATCAGCAGATGATGATAATATAGATGGACATTACATACCTGACGGAACAGATGAAGACGATCATGATCCTGCAGGACCAAAGTTATTTGATCTTGCACTGAAGAAAGTTGAGACAAGTTCAGGACCATACAGATATGGAGATCAGGTGACATTTACATATACAGTATACAATCAGGGTAATGTTTCAGCAAAGGATATTGAAGTGATGGATTATGTACCATCGGGCTTTAAATACGATCCGGCACTGAATCCGACATGGACACCTGCAGTAGTAACAAATCCAAAGAAGGTGATAGCAGGTCCGCTTGCACCGGGAGCTACTACAACAGTTACGATTGTACTGCTGGCACAGGCTACGGCCGATGTTGAAGACGGATGGACGAATAAGGCAGAAATAGTTAAGGCAAAGGATCCACAGGGCAATGATATGTCAGATAAGGACATTGACAGCGATCTGGACAATGATCCGAATAACGATGTTGGAGGAACACCAGACACACCGGAAGATGATAATGTCAGTGATGATGGAAAAGATGGAGATGGAGACGGTGTGACTGATGAAGATGATGCTGACCCGGCAAGAGTTAAAATTTATGATCTAGCATTGACTAAAAAAGTAATTACTGCTAAACCATATAGTTATTATCAGAACCTGACATTTGAAATTGAAGTTTACAACCAGGGAAATGAGATAATGAAGAATGTAGTTGTTAATGATTATATACCTTCCGGATATACCTTCAGTGCTGCATCAAATCCACAATGGACAGGAGCAGCCCCGACAGTAAGCAGGACTATATCTGTGATCAATCCTGGTCAGAGCGTAAAAATCCAGATAGTATTGAAACTTGCTCAAACAAATGGTGGAGAAACGCATTGGGATAATTATGCTGAAGTAGCTTCAGCACAGGATAAAAATGGCAATAATGCTACTACATGGGATGCAGACAGTAATCCAAATAGTGACTCACCTCATGAGAGAGCAGTTAAACCTGGTGATGCTGATGATGATAACATAAATGGACATTATATACCGGATGGAACTGATGAAGACGATCATGACCCTGCTGGAGTTGAGGTATTAGACCTTGCTCTCAGGAAGAAAACTGCATCTGCTTCAACCTTCCAGTATGACCAGATAGTGGTTTTCCAACTTGAAATCTTCAACCAGGGCAATGAGATAGCACATGATATATCTGTTGTGGATTATGTTCCTTCAGGTTATATTTATTTGCCTCACCTGAATCCAACATGGACTCAGGCACTTACTGACAAACCAGCAACAGTTATACCTGGACCTTTGGCACCGGGAGAACAAACTTCTGCTGTAATTTATCTGCAGTTGCAGTATACCCCGCAGGTAGGAGGTTATATAAACAGAGCTGAGATTTCTGGAGCAAAAGATGAACAAAACGCGTCATTTGACGATATAGACAGTGATCCGGATACTGATCCGAATAATGATATTGGTGGTACACCGCTGACACCAGAAGACGATCATATCGATGATGACGGTAAAGATGGTAACAATGATGGAATCACAGATGAAGATGATGAAGACCCGTGGACAACTCCTGTTGCAAGTATAGGAAACTATGTTTGGTATGATAATAATGACAATGGAACTCAGGATGATGGATTACCTTCAGTAGTTGGAGTTAAGGATGTGTTGGTCATTTTACTGGATTGCTCTGATAATGAGGTCTTAAGGAAGAGAACTGATCAGAATGGTCATTATTCATTCCCGAACCTGATTCCCGGATATTATAAACTGAAATTTGATGATCTGCCGGCTAAAACAATCTGGGCAAAACAAGACATTGGAAATGATGCATTGGACAGCGATCCGGATGCAAGTGGAAATACAATATGTACAAACCTCGAACCTGGAGAAGATGATCCGACCTGGGATGCTGGCATACTTAAATTGTCTTCATTGGGCGATTTTGTATGGCTTGATACAGACAGTGATGGTATTCAGGATAATAATGAAAGTGCAATATCCGGTGTAACAGTAAGATTGCTTGATGCAAACGGAAATGTTATTGGAACAACACTGACAAACGAACAAGGTTTTTATCTGTTTGACAGTCTGCGACCGGGTACCTATATTGTACAGTTTGATCTGCCATCAGGACTCGCATATACTCTTAAGGGACAAGGTGGAAATCCTAACCTCGATAGTGATGCTAATGGAGCAAACAGTGGCAAAACTGATCCGATAGTTTTGGGAGCTGGTGTACACAGAAGAGACATTGATGCAGGGTTTAAATGTACAATTGATGTTCAGGTGGCAGCTGATGTTATAGTATGTCAGGGTGAATCAGTAAATATAACTTCATCGGTTACCGGAGGTGCTTCTCCAATTTCTTACTTATGGAGTACTTCTGCTACGACACCTTCAATAACTGTCACTCCTGCTGCAACCAAAACTTATGCTTTGACTGTAACAGACAAATATGGCTGCGAGGATACTGATGAAATGATTGTAACTGTTGAACCTAAAGCAAAAATAGGAGATAGGGTATGGATGGATATTGACCGGGACGGAATTCAGGATTACTATATAGGAGACCCTGATCTCGATGAAAATGGTATCAATGGTGTTACTGTAAATCTTTATAAAACTTCGAATCCTAATACAGTATTTATGACTCAGCTTACTCATACATTTGTAGATTCAATGGGAATTTATGAGTTTGAAGTTTGCAAAGGTGACTATTTTGTAGAATTTGTTCCTCCTACTGGAAGCGGATACCTCTTTACTCTGCAGGATCATGGAGCTAATGATCTGCTTGATAGTGATGCTAATCCTGCCACAGGAAGAACAATATCGACTTACCTTGCACCAGGTGAAATTGACCATTCCTGGGATGCAGGATTTTATCTGACTGCTTCAATTGGAGACAGGGTATGGCATGATATCGATGCAGACGGAATTCAGGATCCAAATGAACCTGGAGTAAATGGGGTAGTGGTTACTCTTAAACGTGGAGACGGATCAACAGTTGGTACAACAACAACTGCAAATGGTGGACTGTATGAATTTACAGGTCTGATTCCGGATGATTATTATGTATGCTTTAATATAGCAGGTTCTGGATTTACTCAGATATCACCTAGAGATCAGGGACTCAATAATGCAGTTGACAGCGATGTCGATCCATTGACAGGATGCACAGAGATCACAACAATAGTGGCTAATGAAAATGATATGACCTGGGATCTTGGATTATATAACCTTGCAAGCCTTGGAGACTATGTCTGGCTTGATAAAGATGCTGACGGTTGCCAGGATGCGAATGAAAGTGGTATTCAGGGTGTAATTGTTAGATTGTATAATGATGCTGATGCAAATGGTGTACCTGATGGCCCTGAGTTAAATAATACTACAACTAATGCTGCAGGCTATTATAATTTCAATAATTTGTTTGCAGGCACTTATGTGGTTAAGTTTGATAAACCGTTAACATTTAAAACTTCACCAAAGAATAATAATGGAGGAACAGGATGTGATGATACAGCAGATAGTGACGGAGACGCAATATTCGGATATTCAGATCCTGTTGTATTGACAGAAAATGAACACGATCCAACTATTGATCAGGGATATTATCAAACCGCAAAAGTGGGCGATTATGTCTGGTTTGATTTGGATGGAGATGGTATTCAGGATGCAAATGAAATAGGTGTTCCCGGAGTGATAGTAACATTGTACAAGGATACAAATGGAGATGGAATACCTGATACTGCCATAAGTACTAAAGTGACCAACAGTGGTGGTGATGCAGGAAAGTATTTGTTTGATAATGTAGATCCTGGTGTATATAAGATTTGCTTCGATGCAACTAATACTCAGTATGAAGGATTTACAAAATCAAATCAGGGAGCAAATGATGCTGTTGACAGTGACGCATCTCAGATTGATGGATGTACACCTGTGTTTACAGTGCAAAGTGGAGATATTAACCTCACATTTGATGCTGGTTTGATAAAACTTGCTGAACTTGGAGATTATGTATGGGAAGACAGGAATGCAGACGGATTTCAGGATCCAACAGAATTGCCGATAGCTAATGTTAAGGTAGAATTGCTTGATGTTAATGGAAATATTCTTGCAACAAGCTTTACTAATAATAACGGATTATATAAGTTCGAAGACTTGATTCCAGGTGATTATTTGGTTAGGTTTACCAAGCCTTCAGGATTTGAACCTACAGCAGCCAACAATCCTGTTTCAGATGCTAAAGATAGCGACGCCAACATAGTGACTGGTTTGAGTCATGTTGTAAATCTTGAAGCTGGGGAAAGCGATATGACAATTGATGCAGGATATTACAAACCTGCAAAACTTGGTGACTATGTGTGGGAAGATAAAGATCGTGATGGTATCCAGGATCCTAATGAGAATGGAATAAATGGAATAGTTGTTACATTATACGATGGCAGCGGAAATCCAATATCCAATACAACTACAGGAGTCAATCCGGTATCGGGAGAAGATGGATACTATCTGTTTAATAATCTGAAACCCGGAACTTATCATGTATGTTTTGATAAGGGAAGTTATGATAAAATTTCTCCGAAAGACAGTGGTTCCAATGATGCCAAGGATAGTGACGCTGATCCGGTAAGTGGTTGTACTGTTCTGACAGTACTTGAATCAGGTGAAACTGATCTTACCTGGGATGCAGGATTGTATAATCTGGCAAGTCTTGGAGATTATGTCTGGCTTGATATAAATGCAGATGGTATTCAGGATCTGACTGAATCAGGAATAAATGACATGCAGGTAAGGTTATATTTGGATACTGATAAAGACGGTAACCCTGATGGAGCTTCTATAGCAACAACCAGTACAATAACTAATTTGGGTAAGGATGGTTACTATATTTTTGACAATCTGGAGCCAGGTGATTACATTGTACAGTTTATAAACAGCACATCTTATCTAAGAACTGATCCAAATATGGGAGGTGATGATACAAAAGATAGTGATGCTAACTTATTGACTGGTTTTAGTCACAGTATAAATCTGATTTCAGGAGAGCATGATCCTTCTATTGATGCAGGATTTTATTATGCAGCAAGCCTTGGTGATTACACCTGGTTTGATAGGGATGGTGATGGAATTCAGGATTCAAATGAGAAATGTCTTGATGGTGTTAAAATTAAGTTGTACAGAGTAGATACTCATCCTGTTACAGGTGTTCTGGATACAGTTTATGTTGGATTTACATTGAGCCATTCAGTACTTGACGGACAGGATACATTGAAATGCGGATTCTATGAGTTCACAAATCTCAAGCCAACCAAATACTTCCTGGTTTTTGAAAATCCTAACTCTGCAGTTTATAATGTTTCACCAAAAGAAAAATTATTCAATAGAGCAGTTGACAGTAATCCAAATGAAAAAGGAAATACTTCAACTATTACTTTGAGTCCTGGTGAACATAATCCGACTATCGATGCCGGATTCTACAGAGGTGAATGCTTGCTTGGAGTAGCATGGGAGGAAAATACTGGGAATGAATATAATAAGGTCAATATTTATGACAGTTTAGATTTTCCGCTTGTAGGTATTAAAGTTGATCTTGTTTACGATCCTGATCAATATATTACTACTGACGATAAAGTCATTATGACAGATTATACTGATAATGAAGGAGTATACGAGTTTAATAATATTCCGATAGGACAATATTTTCTGGTACTTCACTTACCTGATAATCTGACTGTTGTCAATAATGATGTTGGTGGTGATGATGAGAATGACAATGACTTCTATCTGAGTGAAGAAACCGGACAATACAGATCACAAACATTCTCAATTATGGCAAACAATGATGAAGAGTGTAAAATTGATATTGACGGAGGAACAGGCAAGAAAACATTCCCTCTCGACTTGCTCATATATGAGGTAAATTGGAATAAATTAGACAAAGTTGTTGAAATTGAATGGGAAACAATGAATGAGATCAACCTTAGTCATTACATACTGGAGAGAAAAGCAGACTTTGAAAACAGGTTTGTCGAGATAGGCAGCATTGAAGCTAAGGGATCAAGAGATTATAATGAGTATGGTGTAATTGATCCTAATGTGGAAAAAGGAACAAGGTACTATTACAGATTGATACCGGTAGATAATGATGGCAGATCAAACAGAAACTATGTAGATGATGTAATTATACCTGGTGATCAGATGAAGGTTACAACTTATCCTAATCCTGCAAATTCAATTTTGAATATTGAGATACTTGGAAAATCCAATGAAATGCTCAGAATTGAGGTACTTGATAATATTGGAAGAAAGGCAGTAAGAGATATAGTAATTGAGAAAAACAATAATATATCCGAGAAAGTAAAACTTGATGTAAGCGATTTACCGCAAGGCCAATACTTCATAAAGGTCGTGTCCGGCCAATCAGTTGAAGTTCAGCGTGTGGCAGTTATCAAATAAAATTTAAAATCACTTCTAAATAGAAATGCCTGGCAATAAAGTTTGCCGGGCATTTTTTTTAGAATTGTTGATCCTTCGATGGATTGGAAAAAAGACATCAAGGAAATCAAAAGTGAATACAGATCATACATTCCTGACTTATCCCATATAGATATTTTTGACAAAAATGAGTCTTTAGAAAATTTCATTTTCTGGCATAAACATAAGGATCTGCAGAAATTAAAATTTTTAATATTTGGTGTAATGAAAAAGGAGACCTAATAGATAAAAATGATCTTAAAAACCTTGGAGATGTTCATAAATACCGATATTTACATAAATCAAAGCTTATGTATAAAAAAATGTTTTATTGCAATAGTTCAAATACTAAGAAAAATTGTACAATTATGGGGAAACAAAGGTATAATGGCTATGGATGCAGCAAGCAATTTATAAGAGGAGAAAGGATAAAAAAGAGCATTTATGGATGGAATATGTAGAAGGGAAACATACATATTCTCAATTATACCAAGAATATATATGTTAAATCAGGAAGAGACAAGACAAGCAATTTTTCAGGATAGGGGGTGGGGTGAATCAGAAAATATTAACTAAAAAACAGATATTTATACATACACTGGGTTAAGTGCTATTCAAGGCTCATAATGCTATTTTATACAAATAAACTTTCTATAAAAAACCTGTAATTCTTTCTGTTTATTACCAGGCTATCTCAAAAATGATACGCATTCAGAAATGTTTTTACAATTATTAACAATAACCTATTTTTACCGCATAAAAACATAAAAATATTCTATTTCAGCGTAAAAATGTTATAATAAACACCTTCCTAAGCGTAGGATTCCCTATGTTTGAGTGTCCAGAAAAATCTTTTTCAAATAGAAACAAATAGGACAATCTCAAGCCAATCTCCTGAGAATAAAAAAAACAAACAGTAACCGGAATTTTCAGTAGAGATATAGATATTATAGTGAGGTCGAAAGCCAAAGCTAAAAAACAGATTTATTTAGTTAGTAAATAGAAGTCATAATTATGGGATTGGAATCATGAAATTTCATTGTTATTTTAGTGATAATAGTTATGCTAACAATCAATAATTACATCCAAAATTTTTAAATCCATATAGGCAGCTAATGTATTTCTCCTGCCATAAATAACATGAAAGTCCTTTTATTAAGGAACAGTTTATAAATAATTTTGAATATATTATTCAAATATAGATAGATATAAATAAAAAATTTTTTTAATATGAAATATTATTTATATATTTGCCCAAATGTTTTTGACTAACGGTAAGAAAACCTGAAAGGCAATACTGATTTTTCTATTGCTGATAAGTTTTTCTTTTTCTAAAAGGAAATTATTTGATTTTTTTTAATTTATAACAAGCAGGATGACAATATAATATATATTTTATAATTTTTATTTATTGATTACAAACATTTAAACTCAGAGTAAAGGAATGTTTTTTGTCTTATTTGTGACAAGATAAGTTTTATGATTTAATGTGTTGATATTAAACAATATAAATTAAATATATAATAATTGTTATTTTGATGTTATTGATTTTAAGTAAAATAAAAATATATATTGATTATTATGTATAAAGTATTAAAATACATTATATTAAAATAAGTCTGGAATTGATGTTGACTTCTGGTATTACATTTTATTTCATGATCCGGATTATTTTTCTGTTTTTTTTGTAGAGGTTCATTTTTAGAATTTGAAAGTACCTAAGTAAAAATCAATTTGGACAATATTAAGGATATATAAGTTTGAAAATGGATTAGGATGAAGATTGGTATTTTGAATTGCAAGTTATTGAAGCATTATATTTGGTTATTATGACTTCTGTATTGTTTTTTTTATTCATTAATGATAATTATTATTATGAGATCATTTCTGTTGTATATTGACTTGAAAAGTAGATTTCAGTCGAAATTGGCTTTTTTATTCATTCTGGTTTTCAATATTTTTGTTAGCAACCAGTTTTTATATGCCCAAAACTGTTCGGTGAATGCCGGAATTTCAAAAAATATCTGCTCCAATGAGATGCTTTTCCTCCAGGGATCTTTTACTCCGCCACTACAGTCGGGTGCTCAGGTTTTATGGACGCAAATTGGTGGTCCAAGTGCGACTATTGTCAATCCTTCAGATTTAAACACTGAAGTAATTAATTTATTGCCAGGGTCTTATACTTTCAGACTATACACTACCTGTGCCGATGGGGCGCTTACTTTTCAGGATGTGACCCATACTGTCAGGTCAATAACCTTTGCCAATGCCGGACCGGATGCTACAGTTTGTCCTGGTTCATATAATTTGGCCGCCAATACCCCCGGGAGTGGTGAGTCCGGCGCATGGACCATAGTGAGTGCTCAAAACTATGGAATCAGCGTGAACAATGTTTCCAATCCCAATTCACCCATAACTGTTAACGGATCTTCTTCAGGAAATGCAATACTCCGATGGACCATAACAAATCCTAATGGTTGCTCAAGTTATGATGAAGTCGTCATTACCAACAGGGGAGGAATTTCACCGGTAGATGCAGGTGCTAATCAGGTACTCAATAATTGTTATTCATCATTTCAGTCAACCCTGTTAAATGCAACTTTTGGAGGAACGAATATTGACGGACAACAAGGTACCTGGTCATTTGTCAGTGGCCCTTCTGTAACCGGATTTTCCAACATTCATTCCAATACCAGCGGAGTTTCAGGATTAGTACAGGGAACATACGTGCTTAGATGGACTGTGGCAGGACCATGTGTCAATGGTTCAGACGATGTTACTATTACAGTGCCTCCTCCAACATCTGATAATACTACAGCAACTATAGCAGGAGGAAACCAGGTTTTTTGTGATCCAACTACTGTGTCGACAGTTATATCAGGATCAGCCCCGATTTATTCGGGGGAAACTGTTACCTGGCAGCAAATTGCAGGTCCGGTCTCAACCATAGTTTCACCCAATAGTCCGGTAACCACTGTTAACGGATTGCTTAGCCCAAATTCATATACATACCGCTACACCATAACCAATCCGGTGACTGGGTGTACCAGCTCGGCAACCGTTTCGATAAGCTTTTTACCAAATCCACCTTCTTTTGCAATTACCACAGTTTCACCGGTCATTATTAATTGTGGGGTTTCCAGCGCAGTGATCAATTACATAGCCGGTGGTTCAGGAACTACTGAATACAGGATTGTCAGTGGCCCGGCAGGACATTCAGCTCCGACGGACTGGACGAACACATCCGGTAGCCCCATCACAATAGAAGGTTTAAATCAGCCAGGTACTTACCTTATTCAGTTCAGAAGGTATTCCACCATTGGGGCAGCAGCTGCTTGCGGGACTGTTTATGATGAAATTACCGTGATCAATTCAACAGTTCCCGAAGGGGCAAATGCAGGGACAGGTCAGTTTCTGAATTGTAATGTAACAAACACAACCCTTATCGGCAATGTGCCAGGCACAGGGCAAACAGGAACCTGGTCACAGGTAAGCGGGCCTATAGTAATTATTTTAACCGATCCTAATAGCCCAACCTTAGCGATTGACGGATTGACCGCCGAGGGTACTTATGTGTTCAGATGGGTTGTTTCCGGAGAGGTCCTTCCTGTTCAACAATGCAGCAAGATGTTTGGGTAAGAACAGCAAACCTTATTCCAAACCCAAGGAGTGCCGGTACCAACAAAACAGTATGCTATAACACACCTGTCATCATGGATGCTTTGCCCCCCGAATTTGCTTATGAACTGGGCACCTGGACAGTGTCTCCCTCTGCAGGAGTAGTTTTTTCAGATATTCATTCCCCTAATGCTACAGTCACCGGTTTGTTGCCTAATACCACCTATACCTTCACCTGGACAATAAGAAACGGATGTGGTAATGCAGCAACCAGTATCATAGTTGATGTAACCAATGAACAGGGACCTACAGCTTCCAATGCAGGTCCTGATCAATGTCTCGGTTCAGGGACTGCCAGCACAACACTGTCGGCCAATAATCCTTTGGTCGGAACCGGGACATGGTCTCAAATTGGTAGCACACCAAATATAGCCAACTTTGACAATATCAATGCTCACAATACTACAGTATCCGGATTAATTAATGGAACTTATCAGTTTATTTGGGCCATTTCGAGTGGGGCTTGCGAACAAACCAGAGATACAGTTATGGTTACAATAAGCCCGGCTATTCAGTTGTTCACTGCAGGCTCAGATCAGCAGGTGTGTGGCACAAACGCCATACTTCTGAGTTCGCTGGGAGCTGAACCAACCATAGGAACAGGCCAATGGTCGCAATTAACCGGAAGCGCATCCATCATAACCAATCCCGATAATTTTACTACTTCGGTAACAGGACTGGTTGAAGGGGTTTATACCTACCAGTATAAGATTACCAATGGTGCCTGTTCAAAAGTAGATACGGTTGTTTTATATGTATCCGAACCCCTTCACCTGCAGTAATACCTTTAAGTTCTGTGAGTGTTTGTGGTTCAAACTTCGTTACACTTAATGCTGATCCTATAACGGAAGGCACGGGTCAATGGACGCTTGACAATGGACCAAATACCCCCTTAATCGTTTCCCCAAATTCAAATACTACCAATGTAACAGGTCTTATTGCCGGTAATTATGTTTTCAGATGGACCGTTACAGGTGGCCCGTTTTGTCCACCTTCCACGGCAACCACAAGCGTGAATGTAACTCTTTCGGCCAATGCAGGTGCTGATCAGTCATATTGCGAAGTTGTTACATCTGTTAATCTGACAGGTACGACCGCCAGTACCGGCACCTGGAGCCAGGTGGGAACGACTCCATCCATTGCAACAATCACCACAACAGGCTCGAATACAGCCATTGCTTCAGCGCTCATTCCTGGTGTTTATACTTTCAGATATACTATTTCGGCAACCGGCTGCTCAAGTTCTGATGAATTGACAGTTACCCTGTACACGCCTCCTACATTAGCCAATGCAGGACCTGACCAAACCCATTGCAATGTCAATTCATTTTCCATGGCAGCTAATACACCACTGACAGGTACTAGCTCCTGGACCATACTAACCAGACCAGCCGGTGATACAGGTACCTTCAACAACCCGGCCTCGCCCACTGCTGTTTATACACCAACGGCGGGAATCAGAGGCGTTTATGTGTTTGAATGGAGGATTTCCAACAGCACATGTAGTACCACGGATCAGGTCCGAATAACCAATTATGCACTACCATCTGCAGCAATTGCAGGAAGTAACCAGACCAATGTCTGTCAGACTTCAGTTACCATGGGTGCAACTCCGCCTGCTTCCGGAACAGGCTCCTGGACTATTGAAGCACCGGTGCCGGCAGGAACCACTCCTGTAATAACCAATCCTTCAGATCCGGGGACAACCATTTCAAATCTGATCCCAACTACTTATCCGGCAACCTATACTTTCAGGTGGACTGTTTCAAATGGTACTTGTCCACCGAATACAACTACCATGACCGTACAGGTTAATGAGCCGCCAAGTATTCCAAATGCAGGCCCGGATCAAAATCTTTGTAATCAAAACATTTTTAACCTGTCAGGGAATGCAGTACCTGCTCCCCAATGGAGTTTTGTGAGCGGACCAGCAGGGTATAACATTACAACACCTGATGCACAGAATACAACAGTCAATGTAATTACTGCCGGAACCTATGTATTTAAGTACACAACGACCACTGGGTCATGTGTCTCAGAAGATTTAGTGACCATAAATAATTTTGCCCAACCCACATCAAATGCAGGAACAAATATCAACATATGTCAATTTCAGCCTCTCGCATTGAATGCTGAAAATCCTTCGATTGGAACAGGTTCCTGGAGCGCCGTTACCATTCCATCAGGAGCGCCAAACCCTGTTTTTGCTAATCCGGCCAGTCCGACAAGCTCCGTTTTCAGTACAATTACCGGTACTTATATTTTCAGATGGACGGTTATATACGGCGCATGTACGGCCAGCGATGATGTTCAGGTGATCATTAATCCGCTCCCTACAACGGCCAATGCAGGACCCAACCAAACTATTTGCATGCCTTCAGGGACTACAATAACATCAGCAACGATGAATGCAAATGCCCCGGTAGCGCCGGTTATAGGACAATGGGAATATGTATCAGGACCTGCCGGATCAGTCATTACTTCCCCAAACGCTGCAAATACAACCATAACTAATCTGATGACAGGGACTTATACCTTCAGATGGATTCATCTCAATGGAAGCTGTTCAACTCAGGATGATATTCAGATCATTGTACTGGAGCCGGTAACCATTGCAGATGCAGGACCGGGTCAAATTTTATGCAATGCACCTTCTGTTGTCTTAACCAGTGGGAATACGTCCTTAAAAACAGGAGAAACAGGTTTGTGGGTAATGATGAGTGGTCCTAATGCGCCAACCATTGTTTCTCCGAACAGTTTTAATACCAATGTGACGGGTCTTACCTCCGGAACCTATACTTTCCGTTGGAGAATTACGAGTGGCATCTGCGGGTTCGAGCAAGATTTTGTTACTGTAACCAACAATCCGGTAGCCAATGCGGGTTCAGACCGTACCAGTGATGTAACCTGTGGTTTGACCACCATTACGCTTCAGGGAAATAACCCGGCGCCTTCAACCGGAACCTGGAGCATCCAAAGCGGCACTGGCGGAAGCTTTACAAATACCGGACAACACAACACAAGTTTTACCGGTAATGCTGGTGAAACCTATATTTTGAGGTGGACCATTGATCCTGTTCCAGGGGCTCCGGCTCCTTGTAATACCGGAAGTTTTGATGAAATGAATGTTAAGTTCAACCTATCAACCACTGTAGATCAGCCTGCCAATCAAACAAGCTGTCCCGGTAGTTTTACACCAAATGCATTTACAGGAGGAATTTCAGGGACAGTTTATCGCTGGACCAACAACAATACCGGTATCGGACTGGCTGCAAACGGAACGGGCAATATTCCTGCATTTACTGCGACCAACGCAGGAAGCACACCCTTAACTGCGACTATAACCGTTACCCCGGAGTATGATAATGGAGCAGGGGTGATTTGCTATGGAGATTCCAGGCAATTTACCATTACGGTTTATCCGACACCAACGGTTATCAGTGCAGCTACAAAAACGATTTGTAACAATACTTCGGTCAATTATATTCCGGTATCCGGAACTGCCGGAGCAACATTTGCCTGGACTTCAGCTATCCAGACAGCTCCAACGGGAGGAACCATTACAGGATTCAGCAATTGCAACTCAGGATGTGGTTCTGTCATTAATCAAATATTAAATAATTCGGGTACAACGGCCGGAGTCGTGAGGTATGTTATTACACCAACTGCCAATGGCTGTCCGGGAATACCTTTTAGTTTGGATGTGACAGTCTATCCTACTCCGGATGTGAGTGCGAGTCCAACAGTACAGAATATCTGCAGTAGTGGAGCTACTGCAATCGTTTTATCTTCCACAGTAAGTGATCCGGCATTGGTTTATAACTGGACAGCTGCAATTACAAGTGGTACTGCCAGTTTTACTGCATCAGGCGGAGGAAACCCAATAAATCAAATAATCTCAAATACCGGCAACAGTCTTGCAACTGTAAGGTATACCATTACTCCTTCCATCGGCACCTGTTCAGGTCCGTCAACAACCGTCGATGTAAATATTAACCCGCTCGGACAGATTGATGATATACCCGACCAGGTACATTGTGTCGGCGATAATTCAGCAAATGTTACTTTTTCTACTACCATGACAGATGGTACCACTACCTACGCCTGGATAAATTCGAACCCAAATATAGGTTTGGCTGCAAGTGGATTTGGCGGGGCCATTGCACCCTTTGTCACGACCAATACCGGAACTAGCCCGATTTCGGGCAGCATTACAGTAACGCCAACCTATATTAATAACGGTGTTTCTTGCCCAGGTCCTTCCAAAAGCTTTACGATTACAGTGAATCCTTTAGGTCAAGTGGTGAATCCGGGAACAAGATACTTCTGTAACGGAGCAGGTTCTACAGTAAATTTTGCAACAAGCAACACAGGTGGAACAACCACTTATGCATGGACAAACAGTAATACTGCCATTGGTCTCGCTGCAACTGGTAACGGCAATTTAAGTTTTACAGCGACAAATACCGGATTAGCTCCAATCTCTGCCACTATTATTGTTACACCAACTTTTACAAACGGAGGAAAATCGTGCCCTGGTTCTTCCCAGACTTTCCAGATTGTAGTGAATCCATCAGCTCAGGTAAATGATCCGGCAGACGAAACCATTTGTAACAATACAGCAACAGCTGCAGTTAATTTCATTACAACAAATACCGGAGGAACGGTGACTTATGCATGGTCTCACAACAGGACTGCAGCGATTGGTATAGCGACCAGCGGATCCGGCAATCTACCTTCCTTTACTGCAGTAAATTCAGCGACCAGTCCTTTGGTTGTAACATTCACCGTAGTTCCAACCTTTACAAACGGTGGCATATCCTGTCAGGGCCCTTCCCAGACTTTTACCAAAACCATCAACCCGACACCTACTGTTAACAGCGCTGCCACCAGAACAATATGCAATAATACAGCTGTTGGTTATACCATTACTTCTGCTACAACCGGCACAACATTTGCCTGGACAGCATCCATTCTGACTGCTCCTGCAGGGGGTACTGTCAATGGGATCAGCACTCCGGGTACCGGAGCTTCAATCAATCCAACATTAAGCAATACAGGCACATCTCCCGGCGTGGTAAGATATGTGATTACGCCTACCGGACCTGCTCCGACATTCTGCCCTGGTGTTGTGCGGAATTTTGACGTAACAGTCAATCCCACACCTAATGTTTCGGCAAATAATATTTCTCCGATAATCTGCCATAACACAGCCACTAATATTACACTTTCAACTACCATCACCGGCGCAACGGTGACCTACACCTGGACTGCGGCGCTACTGTCCGGAACGGCGAGTGGATTTGCAAATGGAAATGGAAATACCATTGCTCAAACCCTTACCAATACTTCAACGTCTCCTGCAACTGTTCGTTATACTATCACTCCTGCGATAGGAACCTGTTTGGGTGCCGCTATTACCGTTGATGTCATAGTAAATCCGAGAGGCCAGGTCAATTCTGTTTCAAATCAGGTGATTTGTAATAACAGTCCTACTACAACAGTTACTTTTTCAACCAATACAACTGGAGGTACCACTACCTATTCATGGACAAATATTAATACTACCATTGGATTGGGCGCGAATAGCGGTGGTTCGGTGACAGATATACCTTCATTTACTGCAATAAATACGGGCACAGCTCCAGTGACCGCAACCATAACCATAACACCAACATATACCAACAATGCTGGTGGACCAAGTTGTCCTGGACAAACAATTACTTTTACCTATACTGTAAATCCGACAGCGCAGGTGTTTGATCCGGCCAATCAGATTGTTTGCAATGGAAATCCGATATCCGCTGTTAGCTTTACAACCAACAGGACAGGAGGTTCTACAAGCTATTCATGGTTAAATGACAACCCAACAATTGGTTTGGCAGCATCAGGAACAGGTAACATCAGTGCTTTCACTCCTGTAAATGCGGGAACATCACCCCTTACAGCTACCATTACGGTAACTCCGACATTTACAAACGCGGGAGTAAGCTGTACCGGACCTTCCGAGTCATTTACCATTACGGTGAATCCGGTACCTCAGGTTAACAAACCGGCAAATGTGGAAAATTGCAATAATTCAATAGTTTCACCCATTGTATTCACAACCAATAATACAGGCGGCATAACGACCTATACCTGGACAAACAATACGCCATCCATTGGATTACCGGCAGGTGGTTCAGGCAATATAGGCTCTTTTACAGCGATAAATAACAGTACAACACCTATAGTTGCCACGATTACCATTACACCGACTTTCCAGAATTCAGGAGGAGGACCTTCCTGTTCAGGCCCGACTCAATCTTTTATCATAACAGTAAATCCGGTTCCTGCTATTATTTCTAACTCAGAGTTAACAACCTGTAGCGGACAGGTGTTTAATTATAATCCAAGTTCTCCGGTGGCAGGGACAAGTTTTACCTGGACTGCAGTCAATACCCTGGGAACAGTGACAGGATTTGCACCTTCGGGAACTGGCAATATCAGCCATACCTTAACAAATTCCGGAACAGGAAATGGTGAAGTAATCTATACGATTACGCCCATTGGACCTGCTCCTACTAACTGTGCCGGACTGCCGTTCACAGTTCAGGTAACCGTAGTATCTTGCAATCCTGTTATAGGTGTTGCAAAACAATTGGTAAGCCTCGATAGCAATGGAGACGGTACTTTTAATGCTGCATTCAATATTCGTGTTCAGAACTATGGAAATGTACTTTTGACCAATATTCAGGTAACTGAAAACCTTAATGCTGTTTTCGGAGCATCAAATTATGCCGTGTTGGGATTGACAAGCACTTCATTTGATGTGAATACAGGTTTTAACGGAAGTTCTAACATTAATTTATTGAATAATTCAGGCACTTCCAATGTGTTGGCAGTGGGAGCCTCAACCAATATTTTCTTGAATATTAAGATTTTAAGTTCAGGAAGCTGGAATAACACCGTCACTGCAACGGCAAACTCTACTGCGGGTAATGTTTCCGATGTCTCACAAAATGGCAGTGACCCTGATCCTGACGGGGATGGTAATCCGGGGAATAACAGTGTTCTGACACCCGTTAGTACCTCTTGCACGCCTATTACTTCAGTCACGCCTGTAAACGGTTCAATGTGTCATCCAAACACAGGTTTTACACAAACTTATCAAATTGTTGCCACAGCCAGTAATGCAGTTGCATATATTTGGACTACAGATGGCACCGGTACTTTTAGCGACCCGACTATATTACAACCCACCTATACTCCCAGTGCATCAGATGTACAGGATGGTCAGGTTCGTTTGCATATAGTAGCAGTAAATGGAGGTACTTGTGAGAATGCTGAAGCTGATCTTATCCTGACGATATGGACTCCGCCTATTGTGGATGCAGGACCGGCAGCTACGGTTTGTTCAAACAATACATACACACTTTCCGGTGCGGTTGCATATAATTATACATCATTGCTTTGGACAACCAGTGGAGATGGTACATTTAATAATGCGAATGCTTTAAACCCGGTGTATACACCCGGGTCTAATGATATAATCAATGGCATGGTGACATTGCAGTTGTCAGCTGGGACGGAAGGAAATTGTACTCCGGCAAATGATAATATGGTGCTCACAATTTCGCCTGCTCCGGTGGTAAATGCAGGATTGGATGCAAGCTTGTGCAGTACTTCGTCAAATTATTCATTAAATGCTACTGCCACAAATTACACATCGATTTTATGGACAACCAGCGGTACAGGAACATTTAGTTCTGCTACGAGCGAAGACCCGGTATATACACCCAGCAATTCAGACAGAGCGGCAGGGCAAGTCCAATTGACGCTTACAGCTTCCAGGGCAGGCTGTTCTAGTGTAATTGATTTAATGGTTTTGAGTTTTTGCCCGGCGCCTGCTGCAAATGCAGGGCCTGATGCAGTGATTTGTTCAGGCAATACCTTTACACTTTCCGGAGCAGTTGCATCCAATTACGCTTCACTGTTATGGTCCGGTACCGGAGGTACATTTAATAATAGCGTTGCCTTAAACCCAACATTTACTCCTACCACAACCGGCGCTATAACGCTTACATTGACTGCAACAAGCTTGGATGGGGCTTGTCCAAATGCGGTTGACAATATGATCCTGACAGTTAATAGTACGCCAACACTGGCTGTATCAAATATTGTAAACACCATTTGCAATAGTTCGATAGGTTCAGTCACGCTGACAGGCAGCGAAGCCGGCACAGTTAGCTTGAACGGTGTGAGCCAGGCCTCTCCTGCGACATTCAACATGCTTGCGGCGGGCTATTATACAGCTACGTTTACAGCCACATCAGGTGGTTGCACAGCCACGACCAGTTTTAACATAATCAATACCAACAGTACACTTACAGCGCTGGTAACAAGTCAAACCAATGTCAGCTGTTATGGAGGAAACAACGGTGCAGCGACGGTAACAGTCAGTGGAGGCACTGCACCAAATACTTATCGTTTGAATGGTGTTTTGCAGGGCTCGAATGTATTTAGCGGTCTTGCAGCTGGCGAGTACAGTACGCTGATCACGGATGCGAACGGATGTACCTATACGGTAAGTTTCGATATAGACCAGCCCACGCAACTTATGTTGTCACTGGCCAGCCAGGCCAATGTACTATGTAACGGAGGTTCAACTGGCAGTGCAATCGTAATTGCATCGGGTGGCACATCAGGTTATACCTATAGTGTTACAGCAGGGCCGAATACGCCGACAGTAACGGGTAATGTCATAAGCGGCATGATAGCCGGAGCATATACGGTTCAGGTGAGTGATGCAAATAGTTGCACGGTGACCATACCGGTCACGATCACACAGCCGGCAAATGCGCTTTCGCTGGCATTGACTTCCATCACACAACCTTCGTGTAATGGTACTGCAACAGGAAGTATTAATATAACAGTAAGCGGCGGAACTACACCCTATGTTTATGCATGGAGCAACGGCTACAACGGAGAAGATCTGAGCGGAGTTCCGGCAGGCAGTTATAATGTAAATGTAACGGATGCGAATGGCTGTACGATCAGTGGCGGAGCTTACACATTGACTAATCCTGCAGCAGTGACCTTGACGGCATCAGGCATTGTCAATACGAATTGTAATGCGTCGGTAGGTTCAGTTACGCTGACAGGCAGCGTAGCCGGCACGGTTACCTTAAACGGAGTAAGCCAGGCATCCCCTGCGACATTCAACAACCTTACGGCTGGCTATTATACGGCGACATTTACAGCCACATTGGGTGGTTGCACAGCCACGGCCAGTTTTAACATAATCAATACCAACAGTACACTTACTGCGCTGATAACAAGTCATACCAATGTTAGCTGTTATGGAGGAAACAACGGTGCAGCGACGGTAACAGTCAGTGGAGGCACTGCACCAAATACTTATCGTTTGAATGGTGTTTTGCAGGGCTCGAATGTATTTAGCGGTCTTGCAGCTGGCGAGTACAGTACGCTGATCACGGATGCGAACGGATGTACCTATACGGTAAGTTTCGATATAGACCAGCCCACGCAACTTATGTTGTCACTGGCCAGCCAGGCCAATGTACTATGTAACGGAGGTTCAACTGGCAGTGCAATCGTAATTGCATCGGGTGGCACATCAGGTTATACCTATAGTGTTACAGCAGGGCCGAATACGCCGACAGTAACGGGTAATGTCATAAGCGGCATGATAGCCGGAGCATATACGGTTCAGGTGAGTGATGCAAATAGTTGCACGGTGACCATACCGGTCACGATCACACAGCCGGCAAATGCGCTTTCGCTGGCATTGACTTCCATCACACAACCTTCGTGTAATGGTACTGCAACAGGAAGTATTAATATAACAGTAAGCGGCGGAACTACACCCTATGTTTATGCATGGAGCAACGGCTACAACGGAGAAGATCTGAGCGGAGTTCCGGCAGGCAGTTATAATGTAAATGTAACGGATGCGAATGGCTGTACGATCAGTGGCGGAGCTTACACATTGACTAATCCTGCAGCAGTGACCTTGACGGCATCAGGCATTGTCAATACGAATTGTAATGCGTCGGTAGGTTCAGTTACGCTGACAGGCAGCGTAGCCGGCACGGTTACCTTAAACGGAGTAAGCCAGGCATCCCCTGCGACATTCAACAACCTTACGGCTGGCTATTATACGGCGACATTTACAGCCACATTGGGTGGTTGCACAGCCACGGCCAGTTTTAACATAATCAATACCAACAGTACACTTACTGCGCTGATAACAAGTCATACCAATGTTAGCTGTTACGTAGGAAACAACGGTGCAGCGACGGTAACAGTCAGTGGAGGCACTGCACCAAATACTTATCGTTTGAATGGTGTTTTGCAGGGCTCGAATGTATTTAGCGGTCTTGCAGCTGGCGAGTACAGTACGCTGATCACGGATGCGAACGGATGTACCTATACGGTAAGTTTCGATATAGACCAGCCCACGCAACTTATGTTGTCACTGGCCAGCCAGGCCAATGTACTATGTAACGGAGGTTCAACTGGCAGTGCAATCGTAATTGCATCGGGTGGCACATCAGGTTATACCTATAGTGTTACAGCAGGGCCGAATACGCCGACAGTAACGGGTAATGTCATAAGCGGCATGATAGCCGGAGCATATACGGTTCAGGTGAGTGATGCAAATAGTTGCACGGTGACCATACCGGTCACGATCACACAGCCGGCAAATGCGCTTTCGCTGGCATTGACTTCCATCACACAACCTTCGTGTAATGGTACTGCAACAGGAAGTATTAATATAACAGTAAGCGGCGGAACTACACCCTATGTTTATGCATGGAGCAACGGCTACAACGGAGAAGATCTGAGCGGAGTTCCGGCAGGCAGTTATAATGTAAATGTAACGGATGCGAATGGCTGTACGATCAGTGGCGGAGCTTACACATTGACTAATCCTGCAGCAGTGACCTTGACGGCATCAGGCATTGTCAATACGAATTGTAATGCGTCGGTAGGTTCAGTTACGCTGACAGGCAGCGTAGCCGGCACGGTTACCTTAAACGGAGTAAGCCAGGCATCCCCTGCGACATTCAACAACCTTACGGCTGGCTATTATAAGGCGACATTTACAGCCACATTGGGTGGTTGCACAGCCACGACCAGTTTTAACATAATCAATACCAACAGTACACTTACTGCGACAGTAAGCTTTAGTGATATCAGCTGTTTTGGAGGAACAACTGCAGCTGTTATTACTGCTTCAGGAGGAACGGATCCAAAATCATATTTATTAAATGGAACAATTAGTAATAATTCCGGTATTTTTAATGGACTAAGTTCAGGAGAATACACAGTGCTGATAACAGATGCGAATGGTTGCACGTATACGGTAAGTTTTGATATTGACCAGCCCACACAACTTATGTTATCACTGGCCAGCCAGACCAATGTATTATGTAACGGAGGTTCAACAGGTAGTGCAATTGTAATTGCAAATGGTGGTACATCTGGCTATTCATATACAATTGATTCAGAACCTGCCGGAGGTACAAATGCAATTATTTCCGGCAATGTAATATCAAATATGGAAGCAGGCATCTACACCATCAGGGTTACCGATGCCAATTTTTGCACATCTTTGCTAAATGTGAATATTATTAATTCAAATGATGGAGATTTGTTTTTGACATGCCATCAAAATGAAACTTTCCTTTCAGACCCTGGAGTTTGTTCCTGGACATCTTCTTCGAATGAATTAAATCCATTACTGGTACAAAGTGATTGCCCATCAACTTTAGTTTGGAATATTGAATTCCCCTCTGGTTCGACAAGCAACGGCAATGGGAATGTTCCAGGTGGTACTGTTTTCCCCATTGGAGTCAGCACCATCACGTATACACTTAGTGACAATGCGACACCACCGAACGTGGTGAACTGCAGTTTCACGGTGACAGTTGTTGATGATGAGGCACCTGTACTGACATGTCCTGTGGCAGTAGCTGCAAATACAATTGCCAGCCAGTGCTACTATGGATATTCACCTACTATAGCCAGCAATGCGGTGACAGACAACTGTTCTGCATACGCAGCATTGACGATAACATACAGGGTTTTCAATCCTGACAACAGCATAAGCGGCCCGTTTGCAAACGGAGCGGCATACAATTTTGCGAAAGGAGTGAGCCAGATAGAATATAAGGTAACAGATGTGGCAGGCAATACGGTTATCTGCATGCAGCAGGTAACAGTGAACGACAATATACCGCCTGTGATCACCTGTCCGAGCGGCAGTCCTTTCACGAGGAGCAATACAACGGGACTATGCGGCTATGTAGCAAACGGAGCTGAGTTCAATGCTACGGCAACGGACAACTGCGGAGTTATCAGCCTGACGCACAATTACGGAGCCTGGGGTAACCCGAACAGCCTTGCGGGAGCTACGTTCCCAGTGGGCAGTACGGTAGTTACATGGACAGCTAAGGATGCAAGTGGCAATACAATAACATGCAGTATAACGATAACAGTAAATGACACTCAGGCACCGGCCTTTGTAAACTGTCCGACAGCGACATTTACTGTAGGAGCGGATGCAGACTGTCAGACCGGAGTGATATGGAGTATACCTGTAGCGCAGGACAACTGCGGTACGGTAACTGTAGCGGAGACCTCAGTAGGAGGACCATACTACGGAACCCAGCTGGCACCGGGTACATACAATATACAATACACAGCGACAGACGGGGCGACCCCGCCTAACACAGCGACATGCAACTTTACGGTGATAGTAGTTGATGACAGTGATCCTCTTCTGGTATGTCCTGAAGATATGACGGTAGGCACAGCTTCGGGGGTATGCACATGGACAAGTGCAGCCGGTGAGTTAAATCCATTGCTGTCTGTAGATAATTGTCCAGGCTACACCCTGACACATAGTATAAATGGAGCAGCGGCAGTAAATGGAGTAGTACCGGTGACGACATTCAATTCAGGAGTCAACACCATCACGTATACACTTAGTGACAATGCGACACCACCGAACGTGGTGAGCTGCAGTTTCACGGTGACAGTTGTTGATGATGAGGCACCTGTACTGACATGTCCTGTGGCAGTAGCTGCAAATACAATTGCCAGCCAGTGCTACTATGGATATTCACCTACTATAGCCAGCAATGCGGTGACAGACAACTGTTCTGCATACGCAGCATTGACGATAACATACAGGGTTTTCAATCCTGACAACAGCATAAGCGGCCCGTTTGCAAACGGAGCGGCATACAATTTTGCGAAAGGAGTGAGCCAGATAGAATATAAGGTAACAGATGTGGCAGGCAATACGGTTATCTGCATGCAGCAGGTAACAGTGAACGACAATATACCGCCTGTGATCACCTGTCCGAGCGGCAGTCCTTTCACGAGGAGCAATACAACGGGACTATGCGGCTATGTAGCAAACGGAGCTGAGTTCAATGCTACGGCAACGGACAACTGCGGAGTTATCAGCCTGACGCACAATTACGGAGCCTGGGGTAACCCGAACAGCCTTGCGGGAGCTACGTTCCCAGTGGGCAGTACGGTAGTTACATGGACAGCTAAGGATGCAAGTGGCAATACAATAACATGCAGTATAACGATAACAGTAAATGACACTCAGGCACCGGCCTTTGTAAACTGTCCGACAGCGACATTTACTGTAGGAGCGGATGCAGACTGTCAGACCGGAGTGATATGGAGTATACCTGTAGCGCAGGACAACTGCGGTACGGTAACTGTAGCGGAGACCTCAGTAGGAGGACCATACTACGGAACCCAGCTGGCACCGGGTACATACAATATACAATACACAGCGACAGACGGGGCGACCCCGCCTAACACAGCGACATGCAACTTTACGGTGATAGTAGTTGATGACAGTGATCCTCTTCTGGTATGTCCTGAAGATATGACGGTAGGCACAGCTTCGGGGGTATGCACATGGACAAGTGCAGCCGGTGAGTTAAATCCATTGCTGTCTGTAGATAATTGTCCAGGCTACACCCTGACACATAGTATAAATGGAGCAGCGGCAGTAAATGGAGTAGTACCGGTGACGACATTCAATTCAGGAGTCAGCACCATCACGTATACACTTAGTGACAATGCGACACCACCGAACGTGGTGAGCTGCAGTTTCACGGTGACAGTTGTTGATGATGAGGCACCTGTACTGACATGTCCTGTGGCAGTAGCTGCAAATACAATTGCCAGCCAGTGCTACTATGGATATTCACCTACTATAGCCAGCAATGCGGTGACAGACAACTGTTCTGCATACGCAGCATTGACGATAACATACAGGGTTTTCAATCCTGACAACAGCATAAGCGGCCCGTTTGCAAACGGAGCGGCATACAATTTTGCGAAAGGAGTGAGCCAGATAGAATATAAGGTAACAGATGTGGCAGGCAATACGGTTATCTGCATGCAGCAGGTAACAGTGAACGACAATATACCGCCTGTGATCACCTGTCCGAGCGGCAGTCCTTTCACGAGGAGCAATACAACGGGACTATGCGGCTATGTAGCAAACGGAGCTGAGTTCAATGCTACGGCAACGGACAACTGCGGAGTTATCAGCCTGACGCACAATTACGGAGCCTGGGGTAACCCGAACAGCCTTGCGGGAGCTACGTTCCCAGTGGGCAGTACGGTAGTTACATGGACAGCTAAGGATGCAAGTGGCAATACAATAACATGCAGTATAACGATAACAGTAAATGACACTCAGGCACCGGCCTTTGTAAACTGTCCGACAGCGACATTTACTGTAGGAGCGGATGCAGACTGTCAGACCGGAGTGATATGGAGTATACCTGTAGCGCAGGACAACTGCGGTACGGTAACTGTAGCGGAGACCTCAGTAGGAGGACCATACTACGGAACCCAGCTGGCACCGGGTACATACAATATACAATACACAGCGACAGACGGGGCGACCCCGCCTAACACAGCGACATGCAACTTTACGGTGATAGTAGTTGATGACAGTGATCCTCTTCTGGTATGTCCTGAAGATATGACGGTAGGCACAGCTTCGGGGGTATGCACATGGACAAGTGCAGCCGGTGAGTTAAATCCATTGCTGTCTGTAGATAATTGTCCAGGCTACACCCTGACACATAGTATAAATGGAGCAGCGGCAGTAAATGGAGTAGTACCGGTGACGACATTCAATTCAGGAGTCAACACCATCACGTATACACTTAGTGACAATGCGACACCACCGAACGTGGTGAGCTGCAGTTTCACGGTGACAGTTGTTGATGATGAGGCACCTGTACTGACATGTCCGAATCCATTGACACTTGAATGTGGAAGTACGGGTAATGCTGCAGCTATAGCAAACTGGATAGATACTGCGACGAGCACAGATAATTGTGATACAGATCCTGATATCACTTCGCTTATTTTCAGCGTTGACTCACAATGTGGCAATACAGGAACGAGCCTGTATCAGTTTACAAGTACGGATGGTGCCGGCAACAGCAGTGTATGCTATACCACCGTAACGATAGAAGATACGACACTACCTGCGATTTTACCATTAGCATCAAACCTGACGATAGAGTGCAACGGATCAGAAAACACGGTACAATTACTGGTATGGCTGAATAATCATGGAGGAGCGGTAGCGACAGATCTTTGCGGATCAGTTACCTGGACGAATAATTATAGTGGGTTAAGCAATGGATGTGGAGCAACAGGAAGTGTGACGGTGACATTTACTGCCACTGACCAGTGCGGTAACAGCTCGGTGACGACAGCAACATTTACAATAGAAGATACTACGGATCCGGCATGGGTTGTGCTTCCACAGAATATTATTATAGAATGTGACGGAAGTGCAAATCCTGATGGACAGATATCTGCTTGGCTGAATACCATAGGAGGCGGCAATGTAACAGATATATGTTCCGGAGTTACATATAGCAATAATTACGCAGGGTTGACAGACGGTTGCGGAGCAACGGGCAGTGCTACAGTTACATTTATGGCGAGGGATGCATGCGACAATATAGTAACAGCACAAGCGACGGTAACCGTTGTTGACCAAATTTCACCGTTTATAACATTGCCGGCACAGGATACGATAGTTGAATGTGACGGATCCGGAAACGCTGCGGATCTCACTGCATGGTTGAGCAACCATGGAGGAGCGGTAGCGACAGATGCATGCAGCAGTTTCACATGGACCTACAGTCTGATAAGCAAGACACAAAATTGCAGTAACACGAGTGTAAGTACATATGGATTCACTGCTACCGATGAATGTGAGAATGTAAGTTTAACGACGATAGCCACATTTACGATAGCAGATACCACTGCACCACAGTTTACAGTACCGGCTGCGACGCTAGTTGTTGACTGTGACGGACAGGGAAATACATTGGTACGCAATACGTGGGTAAGCAATCATGGAGGAGCTGAGGCTACAGACATATGCAGCAATCAGATGAGTTGGACCTATAGTTTGGTGAATGAGAAAGACAGCTGCGGGATAACGGGAAGATATACATATAGATTTATGGTCGCAGATGCGTGCAATAACATAAGTGTGACAGAGGCTGACTTTGTTATCAGGGATATAACTGCACCGCAGATAATCAGTCCGGCACTGCCGCTGACGGTACAGTGTGACGGATCGGGTAATACGGCGGCACTGTTGAACTGGCTGAATAACAGTGGAGGAGCTACGGCGACAGATATATGTGGAACAGTGACATGGAGTAATAATTACGGAACGCTGAGTGACGGATGCGGAGCCACGGGAAGTGTGACAGTGACATTTACTGCTACGGATGAGTGTGGTAATGCAAGCCAGACGACAGCGGCATTTACGATAATAGATAATACAGCACCTGTGTGGGAGATCCTGCCGCAAAACCTGACGATAGAGTGTGACGGAAGTACAGATCCGTACAATCAGATACAGTCATGGCTGAACGCAGTAGGAGGAGCAGATGCAGAGGACAATTGTTCGCTGGTGACATACAGTAATAATTATCAGGGATTAGCGAATGGCTGCAGTGCAGGAACGGGCAGTGCCGTAGTTACATTTACGGCGCGGGATGCATGCAACAATACAGTAACTGCACAAGCTACGGTGAGTGTGGTAGACAACGTATCCCCGACGATAGTATCCCCTGCAAAAGACACCATAGTACAATGCGACGGACAAGGCAATACGGTGAGCCTGACGAGCTGGTTGAATAACCACGCTGGAGCTGTTACGACAGACGATTGCAGCACATTTAGCTGGAGCTACAGTCTTATAAGCAATGTACCGGGATGCGGAGGTACGGGTGTACACAGATATTCATTCAGGGCAACGGATGCATGTGGCAATATAAGTGTTAGCACAGAAGCTAAATTTACAATAAGGGATACAATCGTACCACAGATCACGACAGTAGCTTCGGCGCTGGTAGTGGACTGCGATGGACAGGGCAATGTTGCACAAAGAAATGCATGGCTGAACAGCCATGGAGGAGCTGTTGCGACAGATATATGCTCCGGACCGCTGAACTGGACGTATGATCTGATATTGACAAAAGACAGTTGTGGCATTAAAGGCAGATGGACCTACTGGTTTACGGTAAAAGACGCATGTGGCAATAAGAGCCACACACAGGCTGACTTTGTGATCAGGGATATAACTGCACCGCAGATAAGCAATCCGGCACAGCCGTTGACGGTAGAATGTGACGGTTCAAACAATGCATCGCAGATACTGAACTGGCTGAACAATCATGGATTTGCGACGGCAACAGATGCCTGTGGAGCAGTGACATGGACTAACAATTACGGAACGATAGTAGGTGGCTGCGGCACAACGGGGCAGGTACAGGTTACGTTTACTGCTACAGACGGATGCGGTAATGCAAGCCAGACGACTGCGACATTTACAATTAATGATGAAACGGATCCTGTATTCGAGATACTGCCTGCGAATCTGGCGATAGAGTGCGACGGAAGTACAGACCCGTATGCACAGATACAGTCATGGCTTAGTACTGTAGGAGGAGCGGAAGCCGAGGATGATTGTTCGCTGATAGTATACAGCAACGATTATGAAGGATTATCGAATGGCTGCAGTGCGGGGACAGGAAGTGCTATAGTTACTTTCACTGCTATGGATGCATGTGGCAACAGTGCTACAGCCCAGGCGACAGTATCTGTAATCGATAAAGGCAAGCCATATATAACAGTATCAGCGCGGGATACGATAGTAGAGTGTGACGGACAGGGCAATACAACGGCCTTGAATACATGGCTGAACAATCAGGGAGGAGCCATTGCAGCAGATCTGTGCAGTGAGCCATTGACATGGGCAAATACATTGATAAACACTACGCAAAATTGTGGAGGCACGTGTGTACGCAGATACAGTTTCAGGGCGACGGATGAGTGTGGCAATGTAAGTTTGAATACAGAAGCGTTATTTAAGACTATAGATACGACTATACCACAATTTGCCACATTGCCGCAGGATAGTACGGTACAATGCGACGGTACAGGCAATACGGCACAATTGGAGGGCTGGCTGGATGACAATGCGGGACTGGAGGCAACAGACATATGTAGCAGCATAAGCAGCATCAGGTATGATCTGGTTAGCCACAGCGAACTGTGCGGAAAGACAGCCACATGGTTGTACAGGTTTACGATCACGGATGCTTGTGGAAACATAAACGAGGCAGAAGCGACATTCAAGGTAGTAGATACATTGGCACCGGTGATCACGGGAGGCGAAGATATGATAATGGAAGAGTGTATAGATCCGCCTGCGGGCAATTATCCGGAGTTTGATTACTGGCTTACGAATAATGCGGGAGCTGCGGCAGTAGACGAATGCGGATGTATTGTAAAATGGACTAACAACTTCAAACCGGAGAACTGGATATATCTGTGTGGAAACACCAGGTATGTAGATGTTACCTTCTATGCAGCAGATTGCTGCGGCAATGTTGACTCGCTGACCCACAGGTTTGGGATAGGCGATGTGACTCCACCGGAGTTCACGAATTGCCCTAGGCCGGATATTGTTGTGGATGTACCTACGAATTTATGTGAGAGTTATGTAAACTTCTCGATGCCATATGCAATAGACAACTGCAGCCGGGTGACGATAGAGCAGACAGATACGACGGGATTGACATCCGGAGATCTGTTCCCTGTAGGATGTACGATATTACAGTTTACAGCGACGGACAGTTGTGGGAATAAGACGGTATGTCATCTGAGGATCATTGTAAATGACAATCACACACCACCGGTGATAGAATGTCCAGCGGATATATTCCAGGTAAACGATCCGGGAGTATGCGGAGCTGTTATAGACAGTATCGGGCTGAAGGTTACAGACAATTGTCCAGGTAATGTATCAGCTACATACGAAGTATTTGATGGATCAGGATATTTGGTAGGCAGCGGGCTGGAAGATGCAAGCGGAACAGAGTTTCCTGTAGGCAATAATAAAGTAGTATATACGGCCTATGATCAGCCGAGATTCATGATCACGGAGATAGTACAGAGTGGTTCAGTAACGGGAGTTGAGATAGGTAATTTTGGACCTGCGGCAATAGATCTGGGCTGTATGGAAGTCAGAAGGGAGAACAGCATTGCTGATGAGTTGTATATAATACCGCATGGTAATATAATAACAGCCGGAAGTGTATTTGTGAGGAGTTTCACTAATATACCGGCAGGGCAGGCTGCGTCATATACCCTTAGGATGAAGGACAGACTTATAGATTCAGTAAGGATCAATGCAGGTTTGAATGGAGTTGACATATTCAGGATAAGTCCGATAGATAACGACACAAATTCTGATTTTGAAGTAAGTAATGCATGTCAGGCAGGAAGCTATGGCATCTGGAATCCGCAGTTACCACACTATACTGATAATGGAACGTTAACGAAAATGCAAAGTGTAAATCCAAACACCAGTACTTGCCAGTTCAATGTTAATATAACTGATATTGAATCACCGGTGTGTGCTACAACAGATACTCTTACTTATAGTGCAGGTAATATGATTATCACACCGGGAACATGTGTGAGTTCTACATTCACATTGCCTTCGGGTAAGATAGCAGATATCAATATTATAGATCTTGATGCTACAGTAACGAATGCAGGAAAGGTCACAGTAACACTTACAAGTCCGTGGGGCGAACAGATCACATTGCTGGAAAATATCTGTAATAATACTCCTAATATAAACGTAAAACTGGATGATATTGCAGCCAGCATGGTATCATCGGCAGGATGCAGTCCTTTAGGAAACGGAATAGAATATAAGCCGTTAGAGGCTTTCAATACTTATTTTGGAGAGAATTCACAGGGTAACTGGAAACTTGAGCTATATTCCGGTACTCCGAATTCGGGTATATTGAATAACTGGTCTATTGAATTTATACTTGTCACAGATTTTGATCAGCCTGATATAGTAGTTGAAAATGATCCGGGAGAATGTGGAGCAGACGTAACATGGACGCATCCATACCTTCTTGATAATTGTATCAGCGGAACAATGACAGTAACATATAGCTTCACTAATAGTGTAACAATAGCGTCAAGTGAGGTTACAGAGATACTTCTCAGTTCAAATGGTACGATAGATCTTGACGGTACTGTTATAACAAGATACTTTGAAGTTGGAGTTACAGAGATCACTTATTTGCTGACGGATATATACGGTAATGAATCGGTATGTGGATTTACGGTGACTGTTGAAGATACGGAGGCACCGGTATTCCCTGATGGATGTGCGGACAGGACTATATATCTTGATCCGGGAGATTGTTACGGTTCATTGAACACATTCCCACAGGTTATCGACAATTGTGAAGTTGACACATTGAAGTATTATTATAGTAACGGAGCTGTTGCAGATCTGATATATATTCCGATAGGTGACCATACAATACTGGCAATAGCCACAGACATATATGGTAACAAAGACACATGTACATTTATTGTACATATAATAGAGTATATACCTACCAACCTGATACTGGCATGTAATGATAACATAAATTTATCGTTGAATGCCGAATGTACAGCCGAGTTGAATGCAGATATGATACTGGAGGGCAATAATTACAGATGTTATGAGAAGTACTGTATTACTGTTACAGATGCGAATGGAGTACCACACAGCACAACATTTGGATACGAAGATGTAGGCAAGATTTTTATAGTTACTATATGTGACTGTCTTGGCAGCGGTAATTGTTGTATGGGACAGGTGACTATAATGGAAAAATTTGAACCTGAGATAGAATGTCCTGCAGATACAGCGATAAGTTGCAATTCCGGCACAAGTCCTGAATTATTGGGATATGTTAAGATATTGAATTGTGAGCCTTTTGCAGAGATATCATATTCTGATGATCTGGTAGATAACGGCGCATGCGGGACACCAAGAGCTACAATATACAGGACCTGGACAGTAGATGATCATCAGGGTAGTATTGTCAGCTGTATTCAGGAGATAACGATAAAAAGATCTTCACTTGATGAGGTTGTATTCCCTGCTGATATTCTGAATTTTGATTGTAAGCTGGCGCAGACAGAAAGTAAGGCTACACATCCTGATAATACAGGCTATCCGGAAGTTGATGGTGTGCCAATAAATTACAATACCGGATTGTGCATGTTCTCATTCCTGTATACTGATGAGATATATCATTATTGCGGAAATAGTTATGAGATTCTGAGGACATGGAAAGTTAGAGATATGTGTGGTCCTGTGACATCACTCAATCCTAGGATACATGTACAGGTAATCGGGGTATTTGATACAACACCTCCGCAGATCTGTAGCTGTGCTGATATTGAGGTGAATGCAGAGGCATACAAATGTGAAGGTAGTGTTGAGATACCGGCACCGTGTATTACTGAAAATTGTAGTCCAATCAAGACAGTGAAGTTATTTGTGAGTGGGGCTGGTGTTAGTGTAACGGGTAATTATGCAGCCGGAACATTAAAATTCAGGGTATACAGTATGAAGCCCGGGACTTACGCTGCAAGATGGGTGGTAGTAGATGAATGCAATAATAAGACATCATGTGAATTTGACATAACGGTAATAGATAATTCAGCGCCGATAGCTGTATGTGAGCAGTATAAAGTAGTTAGTCTGACTACAAGCGGGACAGCAGGTGTACATGCGGAGGATTTTGATTCGGGCTCATTTGATAATTGCAACCCGGTATGGTTCAAGGTACTGAGGGTAAATGCAGACCTGGTATATGACGGAGGATGCCCTGATCTTAACGGAGACGATTACACAAAGACTGCTACTAATGATGTATGGTATGATGATGAGGTATATTTCTGCTGTTTAGATCTGGGAACATCAGTGATGGTTAACATGAGAGTGTTTGACAAAGACCCGGGAGAGGGACCTGTAGATCCGAAGAGGATGTTACCTGGAGGAGATCTGTACGGGCATTACAATGACTGCTGGAGTGTTGTCACAACTGAATGTAAGATTCCACCGCTGCTGGTATGTCAGAACAGGACGGTATCATGTGAGGCCAGTATAGACCCGTATGAGAATACGGAGTTGCTGCAGGAAGTAAGCGGAGTATGCGATTATACGATAACATATACAGATGCGAGGGACAATGGAGTATGTTCTGCCGATATAGTGAGAACATGGTCAGCGACCGGATGCAGTAAGACAACACAGTGCAAACAGAGGATAACGGTAACGGGAGAAAGTCCGTTCAATCCGTGTACTATAACCTTCCCTGCTGACAGATCAGTAGAATGTTCAAAGGATTTTGTTGACAATACACTGCCTACCTGGGATGAGAACCCCTGCAATGTGGTGACTGCTGAGATAATCAGGGAAGACACATTCACATTTGTAGAAGATGCTTGTTACAAGATACTGAGGGAGTGGGCAGTGATAGACTGGTGTGTATATAAAAACAATACGGGAGCAGAGCAGAACATAGATGCTGTAAGCTCACTTAAGCTGAATTGCAACAGTTTGATAAAGGATGGTTACTACAGGTATACACAGGTATTGATGGTTACAGACAAGATACCGCCACAGATAGAAGTACAAACCCAGTGTATAGGAACTACTGATTGTAATGCATTTAATGTTACTCTTACGGCAATAGCGACAGATACGTGCAACACAAATGAGGAATACTGGTGGAAATATATAGTTGAGAACTTGGATTGTGTATGCGATCCTGTACAGGTATCATACAATTATTTACCTAAGCCATACGGAGTAGCAGTAGGCAAGCGAAGCCTTGACAGACTTGATAAGGTGAAAGAAGCTAAATTAGTATTGTTGAATCCGACAGCAGCAGGGCACTACAAGGTGACGTGGACAGTAGGAGACGGATGCGGCAATGCGACGAGTAAAGAGCAGTTCTTTACGATAGCAGACAAGAAAGCACCGACACCGGTAATGGTAGACATAGCTACAGCGGTTATGGAGAACGGCATGGTATCACTGAAGGCAAGATGGTTTGACAAGGGAGGCTGCGGAGACGGATGTATATCATCATTTGATAACTGTACGGCGAAAGAAGAAATGTATTTCACATATACACCGATGTTACCGAACCTGTGGGTAGAACCTGTGAAATGGGCTAATCAATACGCACAGTACGGCAGGAACTTCTTTGATCCTGTGACGGGAGCAATAAGTACAGAAGGTAAGTACCTGAATGGCAAGGCACATGCATGGATACCTGAGAGCAGGAGTTCGGAGAAAGTATATCTGTGTGAATATGTAGAGAATAAAGACACTACGATAACGGAACAGGTATATGTGTGGGATAAATTTGGGTTGAATGAGCAGTGTGATGATGGCAACTATGATTTTGCGAACGTACAGTTGAATCTGAACCATTGCGGTACAGCGCTGTTAAGCGGAACGGTACGTTTGGGAAGTGAACTGATGGAAGGCATGAGCGTGAAGGCAAGTGACGGAGAGCAGGAGTTCAGGAAGATAACGGAGGCTGATGGCAGATATGCATTCTCGGTACCACAGGGTCAGTACACTATAAAGTCAGAAAGTGACGAAGACTACCTGAAGGGCATCTCCACACTTGACATACTTATCATACAGAAGTACATACTTGGACTCAAGCAGATAACGGATCCATTGTTGCTGATAGCTGCGGATGCCAACAAGAACAGTATGGTTACGGCTGCGGATATTCTGGAGGTGAGAAAGACCTTACTGGGGACGAAGGACAGGTTTGAGAATAATTCGTGGGTAGGCATAGCAACGGGCTACCAGTTTGTAAATCCTGAGAGGTCCTTTGAAGAAGCAGAGCAGGCTCGCAGGATAAATGTTGAAGCGCATAATAATGAGACAGTAAGCGGTCTTGATTTTAAAGCTGTGAAGATAGGAGACATGAATAACAGCAATAAATTCATCGAAGGCAGGAGTACTCAAAGTCTAATGTTTATGCTTGATGACATTAGTGCAGGGAAAGAACAGCAGTCAGAGATACCGGTATATGCCAGAGACTTCAGTGGGATACAGGGATTCCAGTTGACGCTGCGACTTGGAGGATTACAGCTTAAAGTCATCAGGTCCGGAACACTGGAGATAGCACAAAGCAACTACAATGTAAAATGCGATGACCTGCTGATGAGCTGGAATACAAGCGAAGCGATGACAATAGAAGACGGAGCGGTATTGTTCACACTGGTGATTGAAGCAAGAGAGGAAGTGTTGATAAGCTCGGAGCTGATGATCACTGACGACAAGCTGAGATCGGAGTCATACCGCGGAGAAGACCTGGAGATCATGAATGTGAGGATAGGGTATAGGAACAATGAATTTGTACTGCATCAGAATCAGCCCAATCCATTTTCTAAGGAGACACTGATTGGGTTTGAACTTCCGAAAGAAGAAGAGTACATATTACGTATCTATGACGTAAACGGACAAGAGATCTATTTGATAAGATCAAGAGGAAAAGCCGGTTACAATGCTGTAGCAATAGGAAAAGAAGTGATAAATACAAGCGGAGTTTATTACTACAGACTTGAAAGCGGCGAGAATACAGCGACAAGGAAAATGATCTACTATAAGTAATGTAATAAATGTGCTTAAAGAAAGAGGCTGTTGCGGCAGTCTCTTTCTTTAATGTTCTGAGGAATATATAAACTGGCCGATTACTTTTATGAATTAATAAAAACCCTGCTTTTATTCTTATCATTACAATTTTATTTAAAACACTGAAAAAAGATCAATAAATCCGGATCTTAACTGACTTTTATTATTAGGATGGGCATTAATCTACGGTGGTTTGAAATTTTAATTTTAAGACAATTTATCTGATAAGGCATGGATCATATCACTGTATGATGAACATAGAAAATCATCTTCTTGGATTTGGAGAAGATCAATATAAAAATTGCATGTTGATTCTAACTCTTCTACAGTTTTGGTGTCGCTAAGATCCCCCACTTCAATTTCAACAAAATCTCCAAGGCCATCCAGATGATCGATATGAAATTTAACAAAATCAATAAAGAATATTTTCCTGTGTTTTTTTACAATTGTCAGAATTCCAAGACTATTGGTCAAAATAGGGATTAATTTTTCTATGTCAGATGATTGATAAAGCTGGAACTTTGATTGTTTTGGTCCGGAATCATTCTTGCGGCTATAAAATATAAGAGCATTTTCAATGTTCCCCTGCCTTATTTTTAACCTGCCTTCTTTTACATTGAAGTATGTATCTGTCTGATTATCAATTCCTTTGAATTCAGCTCCATTTGACAACAATATCTCTTCGGTTTTTTTGGGATCAGTACACCTGGCTTTTATTTCTATATTCTTCATGTTATTTTTATCTAAACTGCAATATCGGCTTTTATTGCAGGATGTGGTTTGTAATTTGTCAATTTAAAATCCTGAAAAGTGAAATCATCAATGTTTTTTACTTCCGGGTTTATGATCATCTTAGGTAATGTACGTGGTTCTCTCGATAATTGTTCATATACCTGATCCATATGGTTGGTATAAATATGCACATCTCCAAAGGTCAGAATAAAATCACCGCTATTTAATCCGGCAACCTGTGCTATCATCATGGTGAGGAGCGCATAAGATGCTATATTGAATGGAACTCCCAGGAAAACATCGGCTGATCGCTGATACATGTGGCAGCTCAGTTTTCCTTCAACTACATAAAACTGGAACATTGCGTGACAGGGGGTAAGTGCCATTTTACCCAGATCACCGACATTCCATGCATTTACTATCATCCTTCTGCTGTCAGGATTATTTTTCAAGGTCTCTATTACATTAGCGATTTGATCAATCTCAGTTCCATTTTCTGTTGACCAGTGTCTCCATTGTTTTCCGTAAACAGGACCAAGGTTTCCCCATTTATCAGCGAAATTCTTATCGTTTTTTATGTTATCTATAAATTCTTTTTTGCTTTCATTCCAGGCTGATGAATATCTTGGATACTTTTCATTCAGTCCGTTAGCAGTAAGAAAATCTGTAAAAGGCCATTCGTCCCAGATGTGCACATCATTTTCGACAAGGTATCGAATATTTGTATCACCTTTCAAAAACCATAATAACTCATGAATGATCCCTTTTGTGAACATTTTTTTAGTAGTCAACAGGGGAAATCCATCATTAAGATCCATTCTCAACTGGTATCCGAAGATGCTTTTCGTGCCAACACCTGTTCTGTCAGATTTTTCTGTACCGTTTTCAAGGATGTGTTTAAGGAGATCGAGGTAAATACGCATATGTGAAGTTAAGTTAAAATATATATTTTAGAGTAATAATGGAATAATGGAATGTTGGAATAATGGAATTTTAAAATGCCCTAAAAATCAACATTCCAATCTGAATTTTTCATTTTTTCTTGAAGTGATTTTATCATTTTTAATAAACCATTTTCTGTCTTATAATGTAATATATCCAATTTTTCATAATTTTCATCATTGATTTGTTTCGCTAAATGAAAACTGTACAAACATGAATGAAATTCCCCACAAGAACCTAATGCAATATATAAAAATCTAATATATTCTTTCAAACTTTGCCTACAATAACCTTCTGCAATATTCCTGCTAATGCTTTGAGCAGCATCAATACAATTTGCTTTTGTTTTGTTGAGTGTTATTGGAAAATTTTGTAAAATTTCATTGGCAAGAACATATATTTCAATTGCATCATTCCAAACAATGAGTTTTTTAAATCCTCTATTAATATTTTTTCTATCTGTCATTTGCTCAATGGACTATTTTTCCAACAATCCAATATTCCAACCATCCATCATTCCAATCAAACCTTCTTCACCTTCATCTGCGGAAAAAACAACACATCCTGAATGGATGGCTGATTGGTAATTATCATAGCCAGTCTGTCCATTCCAATCCCTAATCCTGATGTCGGAGGCATTCCGTATTCAAGTGCTGAGAGGAAATCTTCATCAAGTACCATAGCTTCAGAATCTCCTCTTTTTCCTAATTCCAGTTGTTCCTCAAATCTTTTTCTCTGGTCAATAGGGTCATTTAATTCGCTGAATGCATTGGCAATTTCTTTACCATTGCAAATGGCTTCAAAACGCTCCACAAGACCTTCTTTTGTTCTGTGTTTTTTGGCCAGCGGAGACATTTCGACCGGATAGTCTGTTATAAAAGTTGGCTGAATGATAAATGGCTCGCATTTTGCTCCAAAGATCTCATCTATGAGTTTGCCCTTTCCCATTGAAGGATCGGTTTCAATATGTAATTGTTTGCAAACATCCAGCAGCTGCTTTTCATCCATTTCTGAAATATCAATTCCTGTAAATTCCTGAATAGCTTCAAACATTGTATATCTCTTCCATGGACGTTTGAAGTCAATAAGATGATCACCAAGCTGAACTTTGGTTTCATCATTTACATCTATAACGGCTTTCTCTACCATTTCCTCAACTGTATTCATCATCCATTCATAGTCTTTGTATGCGACATACAGCTCAATCTGGGTGAATTCAGGGTTGTGAAACCTGTCCATTCCTTCATTTCTGAAATCTTTCGAAAACTCATAAACCCCATCATATCCTCCTACTATTAGCCTTTTCAGGTAAAGTTCATTTGCGATCCTTAGATACAATGTTGTATCCAGGGTATTGTGATGGGTTTTAAATGGCCTGGCAGCTGCTCCACCATACAGAGGTTGCAAAATCGGTGTCTCGACTTCCAGATAGCCTAATTTATTGAGGTATTCCCTGAAGGAATTGTAAATGATAGTTCTTTTTTTGAAAACTTCCCTTATATGAGGATTAACAACCAGATCAACATATCTCTGACGATACCTGAATTCCGGATCCGTTACCGCATCATAAACATTGCCTTCAGCATCAACTTTTACAATGGGCAAAGGCTTCAGTGATTTACTCAACAGTTTCAGTTCACTCACATGAATTGATATTTCTCCTGTTTTCGTCCTGAAAACATATCCTTTTACTCCTATGATATCTCCAATGTCAAGAAGTTTTTTGAATAAAACATTATATAATTCTTTATTTTCTCCCGGGCATATTTCGTCTCTGTTGACATAAAGCTGAATTTTCCCGGAACTATCCTGTAACTCTGCAAATGAAGCTTTACCCATGTCTCTGGTCATCATCAGTCTGCCTGCAATTGAGACATTTACCCTTTCGCCTTCATCAGCAAAATCACTTTTAATCCTTACTGAAGTTGCATTGATTTCAAATGTCTCAGCAGGGTAAGGATCGATACCGAGATCTATAATTTTTTGAAGATTTTCACGTCTTACTATTTCCTGTTCGGTCAATTTTGTCATGATTATATTTTTTGAAAACACAAAAGTATTGAATTTATCTTTATAAAAAAGGTAAATAAGTGATAAAAATATATGTTGAATTTAAATAAATTGAAGCAATGCTACCTGACCATTGTCCCAATTTTCTCCCCTTTAATTATTTTAAGGAGGTTTCCAGGCTTGTTTATATCGAAAACTATTATAGGAAGATTATTTTCTTTACAGAGAGTAAAAGCTGTCATATCCATGACCTTGAGTCCTTCGGAAAATACAGTTGCAAATGATAATTCATCGTATTTAACAGCATCAGGATTTTTCAGAGGATCTGAATTATAAATACCATCAACCCTGGTACCTTTCAATATTACATCTGCATTTATTTCATTAGCTCTGAGTGCTGCAGCAGAATCTGTAGTAAAATAGGGGCTTCCAGTGCCTGAACAAAAGATAACTACTCGTCCTTTTTCAAGATGCCTGATAGCCCTGCGTCTGATATATGGCTCGGCTATTTTATCCATTTCAATTGCTGATACCAGTCGGGTGAATATGCCCTCTTTTTCCATTGCGGACTGCAAGGCCATCCCATTTATACTTGTTGCCAGCATACCCATATAGTCTCCTGTGACTTTGTCAATTCCGGTGGCATCTGCATTTAATCCCCTGAATATGTTTCCACCTCCTATCACGATAGCAATTTCAATACCTTCTTCCACTATTTCCTTTATCTGCAGAGAATAATGTTTCAGCATTTTTGCATCTATCCCGAAATTTTGATCACCCATCAGGGATTCACCGCTGAGCTTCAGAAGGACCCTATTGAATCTGTTATTTAGTTTTGATTCTATTTTTACCATTTTGATGATTTTTAAACATAAAAAAAGCGAATTCTTTTGAAATTCGCTTTTTTAAAAGTTAACCGAGTACAACATGTCTGAATCCTGTGACTTCCAGATCCTTGTCTATACTTTTTACATATGATCTTATGTCCATTGAATTGTCCTTTACATAAGTCTGATTCAATAGAGTGCTTTCTTTATAAAACTTCTGTAATTTTCCCACAGCAATTTTTTCAAGCATATTTTCAGGTTTTCCCTCATTTCTTGCCTGCTCCTTACCAATTTCTATTTCTTTTTCAATAACAGTTGCGTCAACATCATCTTTATCGAGCGCTATCGGTTTCATTGCTGCAGCCTGCATTGCTACATTCCTGCCTGTTTCAATGAATTTTTCATCTTTTTTATTCATTCCAACTAAAACCGCTGCTTTATTTCCCATGTGAATATAGGTAACTACAAGAGGAGCTTCAATTTTTTGATATTCTGCAAGTTCTATTTTTTCACCGATCACACCGACCTGTTCTGCAACTTTATCTGCAATTGTTATATTTCCATCAAATTTGGCAGAGAGTAAGGTATCAATATCTGCAGGAAACAAATCCAGAGCTATTTTACCGAATTTCTCTGTAAGCTTTATAAAATCTTCATTTTTAGCAACGAAGTCAGTTTCACTGCTTAATTTTACTATTACTCCTTTTGAATGGTCTTCAGAAACCAATGCGAGCACTACTCCTTCTTTAGCTTCTCTGTCTGCTCTTTTCGCAGATACTTTTTGTCCTTTTTTTCTTAGGTATTCAATTGCTTTTTCGAAATCCCCATCAGCTTCTGCAAGGGCTTTTTTACAATCCATCATACCTGCTCCTGTGATATCTCTAAGTTTTTTTACTTCAGAAGCTGAAATTAAATGTTCACTCATTATGTTAAAAGTTTATACTTTAATAATTAAATTTTAATCTTCACTTTTTTCTCCATTACCATTTGCAGTTTCAGCCAGTCCTTCTTTGATGGCATCGACCAGATAATTTGTGATAATTTCAATTGATTTTGTGCTGTCGTCATTAGCAGGAATAGGAAAATCTACATGGTTTGGATTCACATTTGTATCAACCATTGCAAAAGTCCTGATATTCAGCTTGTGAGCTTCATCTACTGCGAGGTGCTCCTGGGCAATGTCAACTATAAACATAGCAGATGGAAGTCTGTTAAGCTTGTCAATTCCACCCAGTACTCTATATAGTTTTTCTTTCTCTCTCGACAAAGTAAGTCTTTCTTTTTTGGTAATGCTTGTCAATGTTTTGTCTTTAAGCATACTATCTATTTTTTCCATTTTCTTAATGGATTTTCTGATAGTAGTAAAGTTTGTCAGCATTCCACCGAGCCATCTGTGTGTTACAAAAGGCATATTTACACTTTCTGCTGCTTTTTTCACAACGTCACGTGCCTGTTTTTTTGTAGCAACAAAAATGATCTTCTTATTTGCTTTAGCCAGTTCTTTCATGGCTTTTGCAGATTTTTCCAACTCGGTCAGAGTTTTATTGATATCAATTATGTGAATACCTTTTTTTTCTGCAAAGATATATTGTGCCATTTTAGGATTCCATTTTCTTTTCATATGCCCAAAATGAACACCAGCATCCAACATCTCTTTATAAGTAGGTTTTGACATTATTTTAACTTTAAATTTGATTAAAAAAAATTAACGTTTGCTGAATTGGAAACTCTTACGAGCTTTTGGTTTTCCAGGTTTTTTACGCTCTACAACACGTGCATCTCTTGTAAGATATTTCTTTTCCTTTAATGGTTTTTTGTAGTCTTCATTAACTTTAACAAGGGCTCTTGATATAGCAAGTCTTATCGCTTCTGACTGCCCTTTAAAACCACCACCTTCAACGTTTATGTTCAAATCAAAATCGATTTCAGCACCTGATACTTTCATTGGATCCATTACGATCTGTCTGATGTAATCCTGCGGAAAAAAAACTTTGATGTCTTTTCCGTTAATTGTTATTTTGCCATTACCGCTTTTAAGAAAGAGTCTGGCAACTGAAGATTTTCTTCTTCCTATAGAATTAATAATTTCCATAATTTATTAAAATTTAAGTTCTTGAGGTTTTTGAGCCTGATGTGGATGATCAGAACCAGCATACACAAATAATTTCTTAAACATCATTCTGCCCAATTTATTTTTAGGCAACATTCCTTTCACAGCATTTTCTAATACGGCAAATGGTTTTTTCTCCATCATCTCTCTGACTGTCCTTTTTTTCAATCCTCCTGGATATCCTGTATAGGAAGTGTATTCTTTTACAGTAAATTTATTTCCTGTAAATCTTGCTTTTTCAGCATTGACTATTATAACATAATCACCTGTGTCGACATGGGGAGTATAATCAGGCCTGTGTTTTCCTTTAAGGATATGGGCAATTCTTGAGGCCAATCTGCCAACAATCTCTCCATCAGCGTCCACGATAAACCAGTTCCTTTTTACTTCCTCTTTTTTTTGTGATTTGGTCTTATAACTTAAGGTATTCACTTTTTTGTTTTTAAAATAAAATAATACTTTTTTTTCGGATTGCAAAAGTATGCCGAATATTTTGAACAAACAAATTTTAATAAGAAAAAATTTATTCCACCCTTTGTAAGTACCTGGAAAACAGTAAAAATAAAGTTCAAATTATTTTTTCATAAGTGTAATAATTTAATCTGCACTGCGTTCAAAGCAATATATTTTATGTTTTTGTATGTTTATTACATTGTTTTTCTATTACTTTGCGCTGTTTTTAAATAATAATTCCAAATTATGGCAAAAAATCTTCTAATTGTTGAGTCACCTGCAAAAGCAAAAACCATAGAAAAGATCCTTGGAAAAGACTTTAAAGTTAAATCAAGTTTCGGCCATATCAGGGATCTCCCGGGGCAGGAACTGGGGGTTGATGTTGAAAATATGTTTGAACCTGTTTATATTGTGACTCCCGACAAAACTAAAGTGGTTGCAGAGCTTAAAAAGGAAGTCAAAGCTTCTGAAACAGTATGGCTTGCAACTGACGAGGACAGGGAGGGTGAAGCTATTTCATGGCATCTGAGTGAGGTTTTGAATCTGGACAAAAATACTACAAAAAGGATCACATTCCGGGAAATTACAAAGACAGCCGTTAAAAAGGCCATTGAAAATCCCAGGACTATCGATATGAATCTGGTAAATGCCCAACAGGCAAGACGAATACTGGACCGACTGGTAGGTTTTGAATTGTCACAGCTTCTCTGGAAAAAAATCAAAGGAAAGTTATCTGCCGGGAGAGTTCAGTCAGTCGCTGTCAAGCTGGTTGTTGAGAGAGAAAGAGAAATACGGAATTTTATGCCGGAAGCCAGTTTTAAAGTTTACGCTATATTTTCGGTTACCGATGATAATAACAAAGTTTTCGAAATTAAGGCTGAATTGAACAATACATTTCCGGATGAAGATCAAGCTGATAATTTTTTGCAGACTATAAAAAGCAGTACTTATAAGATCACTGATATTAGTGTAAAACCGCTGAAAAGAAGTCCTGCACCTCCTTTTACGACTTCGACCCTTCAACAGGAGGCAAGTATAAGATTCAGGTTCAGTGTAAAAAAGACTATGACTGTAGCTCAGAAACTATATGAAAACGGAGCAATCACATATATGAGAACGGATTCTACCAGTCTTAGCAATGAAGCACTTGGTGCCATTTCTGAATTTGTAAAAAATGAGTTTGGGGATAAATACTATCAGTTCCGCACATATAAATCAAAGTCTGCAAATGCTCAGGAGGCACATGAAGCTATAAGGCCAACTTATGTGGAAAATAAATTTGTAAGCGAAAATAAAGATGAACAGAGACTTTACGAACTTATCTGGAAAAGAGCAATAGCATCACAAATGGCAAGTGCAGAACTTGAAAGGACAGATGTAACTATCAGTATTTCAGATTGGGCCAGAGATAATTTTATAGCATCAGGTGAAGTTATTAAATTCGACGGTTACCTTAGATTATATAATGAAAGTACTGAAGATGAAGATGAAGATGGCAAAACTATGCTCCCACCCGTTAAAACAGGGCAGGTTCTGAAGTGTTTGCAAATAGAAGCAATACAGAAATATACTAAACCCAATAGCAGGTATTCTGAAGCATCGCTTGTAAAGAAACTCGAAGCACTTGGTATTGGCAGGCCTTCTACATATGCACCTACTATTTCAAGGATCATGGAGGAAAATAAAGGGTATATTGTTAAAGACAAAATAGAAGGTGTAGAAAGAGAATATATTAAACTTGTTTTGAAAGCCGGGAAGTTAAAGAAAGAAGTACATAAAGAATTAGTGGGTACTTCCGTCAACAGATTGCATCCGACAGACATGGGTATGGTCGTGACAGATTTCCTGGAAAGCAAATTTTCCAGAATAATGGATTACGGTTTTACTGCTGAGGTAGAAGCTGAACTTGATGATGTAGCTGAGAAAGGCCTTGACTGGAAAAAACTGCTTGCTGAACTCTATTTTCCTTTCCATAAAGAAATTGAAGAAACAAGCGGAGAACAGGGTAAAGTTAAAGCAACCAGGGTTTTAGGTAAAGATCCTGTTACCGGACATACAGTCCTTGTGCAGATCCTCAGATATGGACCGGTAGTTCAGATTGGAACAAAAGAAGAAGTTGGAGAAGAGGGGAAACCAAAATTTGCAAATCTTACCAATGGTTACTCAATGGAAACCATCACTTTTGAAGATGCGATGAGTTTATTCCAGCTACCAAAGCATTTAGGTAATTATAATAACGAAGAAGTTTCGGTAGGAAACGGAAGATATGGCAACTATATCAAATTTATGGACAAGTTCATATCACTGCCAAAGGGAGTAAATCCGCTGGAGTTGAATATCAATGATGCAATCGAGTATATCCATAAGAAGAATGAAGAAGACAAGCCTGTAGGTATTTATAAATCATTTCCGATAACTAAGGGCAAAGGAAGATTCGGACCATTCCTGAAATGGAATGAGTTATATATAAACGTTCCTGTGAAAATTGACCTTGACAATATCGGACTTGAAGATGCAATAGGACTGATAGAGAAAAAAATAGAAAAGGAAGCCAACAGGTTCATTCAAAATTGGGAGAAAGAAGGTATATCGATTGAAAATGGCAGATGGGGAGCTTATATCAGATTCAAGAAAATGAATTTCAAGATTCCGAAAACCGAGGGGAAAAATCCAACTGAGGAGTATTTGAAAAGTATCAGTCTGGAACAGGTCAGAGAGATAATTGATGCTCAGGCACCAGGGATTTTTAAAGGAAAGAAAAAGTAGGAAAAAAATAAGTATTTGAATGGCAGTTGACAGATAATACCAGGAAGTCAAGTGGTGGAACTTAAGCATTGATCTTTATTACAAAATATACTTAAAAAATTATAACTATTAATATTTCGCTGTTATGTGGACTAAAATTAGGGAATACCAGGATATTCTTTTCGATTTTAATGAAGGTATCGGAAAGATCACTATAAACCGTCCGGAGGTTTACAATGCATTCAGACCGGAAACATCGAAAGAGATTTATGAAGCCCTCGAAATATGCCGTGAGAGTCCTGATATCAACGTTGTTGTATTGACCGGAGCAGGGGATAAGGCATTTTGCTCAGGAGGTGATATTAATTATAAAGGAGAAGGAGGTTATGTGGGATCTGATGGAGTGCCAAGATTGAATATACTCGATGTACACAGGCTGATAAGACATATCCCGAAACCGGTAATAGCTATGGTAAATGGATTCGCAATTGGAGGAGGTCATGTTCTTCATGTGATTTGCGACCTTACTATTGCTAGTGAGAATGCAAGATTCGGGCAGACAGGACCAAGGGTTGGCAGCTTTGATGCAGGATTTGGGTCATCATACCTGGCAAGGATAGTAGGACAAAAAAAGGCTCGTGAGATTTGGTATCTTTGCGAGCAGTATGATGCACAGGAAGCTCTTGCTATGGGACTTGTAAACAAAGTTGTCCCTCTAGAAAAACTTGAAGAAACAGTTATTGACTGGGCCAAAAAGATCATGCGAAACAGCCCCCTCGCTATCAGGATGATAAAAAGAGGATTGAATGCCGAACTTGATGGACAAAGAGGATTGATGGAATTTGCCGGAGATGCAACACTGATGTATTATCTTTTAGATGAAGCTAAAGAGGGAAAGCAGGCATTTTTGGAAAAAAGAGAGCCTGACTGGAGCAAATATCCAAAATTTCCGTAAAAAAAAGCTGCTCCGTTTCCGCAGCAGCTTTTCTAACATAAAAACACTTACACTATTTCTCTATAGGCTTATTATTGAATTCCCATTCTACGTATCCACCGTCATATAATTTAACATTAGGAAACTTCAGCATATCAATCATTGCGATATAATTTACAGAAGCTTTAACACCCGTTTTGCAATACACAATATATGTTTTATCAGCTGTCAATCCTTTATCATCATGAATTTTTTTGATAGCTTCCAGTGATTTGTAAGAATTATCTTCATTCAGCAATGAATTGAAAGGTATATTGATTGCTTTTGGAAAATGTCCTTTACTGTAAGCTTTATCACCTGTTTCAGTTCCTGAATACTCTTCCATTTCCCTTGCATCTATTATAATAACATCAGGTTGCGACATTAATTCTACGATACTATTTAAATCAACAGATACCATATTGTTAACTTTTGGACTGAATGTTTTGGCTTTGAGTTTTGTTGGTTCAGAAGTGAGCATAATTCTCGCATCTCTCCATTTTGTATTGTCTTTATGAAATAATTTTACATTTGACGCGCCAAGAAACTTTAGCAACCAGAAGACTCTGGTAGAATACTTCTGACTCCCTTCATCATAAACCACAATTGGATCATTTTCTCCAATACCTTTATCACCAAAAACCTTTGCCATATTTTCAACTGATTCCATTAAACCTTCAACTTTACCTTCCTTCTGGTTTAATTCTTTGTATGGAAGATTAATAGCTCCTTTCAAGTGAGCTTTAGCATAAAGATCTGGTTTGCTTGCATCAATAATGATCAAACCTACATTCTTTTTGGCATAATCATTAAAATCTTTTGCTTCTATTAAATCAGATTGTGCAGTTAATCTGATAACAAAAACGAATAATAAGCTTAAAATTCCGAATAAATTTTTCTTGTTCATTTTATTAATTTTTTTAAAAAATATTTTTATCAGATTCTAAACAAACAATATTAATTATTAATTTAAAAATCTAACTCATTAACAATGTTTTAACTTTAATCATTTAATAACTGCCTGAACTTGGATTAATAAAACATCATTTGGTTTTTCAACTTTTGCAGTTTCTTCTGCATTATAAAGATAATTTATCTGCAATCTTGTCCATTCATTGAAATGGTAGTTGATCCCAAAGGTCATTGTATTTACTATGTCCCCTGTTGAATCATCTGCTGTATTCGGATCATAAGTCTCAAATTTAAAAACAGGCTCCAGATTCCATGGAGTTTTGTATAATGCAGTTACAAAGTATCCTTTGGTTTTCACTGAACCCTGATGAACTGTCAGAGGTGTTCCGTCACAACCACCACCAGTTGTATAGGAACCTTCGCTATTGCTTGAAATATATTCTCCCAATACTGTGAATCCCAACATATTCAGCTTGAGGTCAAATCCTAATTTTGAAGAATAATCATCCTTTTCGAGTCCAGCTAGAGATGGAGTTTTGCCATATCTGTAACTTGTGCCAGCTGAAATAAATTCAAATGGATTAAGTCCGATTCTTCCAACATATGATTTTCTGTTATTTTTATCGAGAATGTTCCTTCCCTCTCCATTCATAATAGCAAACTGATAGCTTATCAGATCTTTATTTTTTAATCCCAGAAATTCTTTTTCACCTGTGCCTCCGAAGATCATCACACCAAAATCCCTGATTGGACCTGCCAGTTGATCTACTACCTTTGATCTTTTGATAGTATATAATTTATGACAACCCATCAGTTGCTCAGCACTGAATGGTGATTTGAACTGCCCTATTGAAGCATTGATATAAGGTGCAAACCTGTTATATGAAACATAAGCATCAAGAACTCCAAGATTTCTTTCAGGAGCATATTCCATTACAAAATAATACTGAAAATCATATGGAATATTTCCCATTGCTCCAAACCTTGCCCTCTCAAAATAGAAACTGCTTTGGTCTTTGGTTTTATCAAAACTAAAATCCTTGCCTAAAAATTTATACTCATATGTTGGTTGAATAAAGCCAAACCATTTGATTCCGTCACCTTCTCCTGGTCCTTCGCAACCTTGTCCAGATGAAAACTGAGAAGTTAAAGCAATAATTAACAACATAATAAAATGTCTTATATTTTTCATTCCTGATTAGATTATTTAATTAAAAAAATAGCCTGGTAAAAAACCAGGCTTATAATAAATCATTTTGTAACTTATTTCGGTGGGAAATAAGTTCCTGCTTTGTCATAATAACCAAAGTTATTTACACTACCACTACTTGCTCCCTTCCAGGTTTTAGTTGGAGCTGTATCTGCTGTACCAGTCAAAAGTTTGTTGTATACTATGCCATTTGCACCAAAAAGCATTCCTTTTGCATTTGTAAAACCCAATACATGCAACCATGCTGATACCATACCTGACTGTTGACCTGTATAACACCAGACCACACTTGGTGAAGCAGGATCAATATATTTCAGACCGTCAAGTTTCATATCTTCATATAGTCTGAACGATCCTTTTACATGTCCATATGCATCCCATGCCACCAAAGGCCAGAAATTGTAAAGATCGTAATTTTGTGGATTGGTAAGTACATCAGTTTTAGTAACATTCCATGGTAATGCCAAAGCTTCTTTTATTTGCTCGTCCAGAAGTTCTTTACCTGTAGTCTTCTCTGATTCAATAGTTGGTTTTGAGTATTCAACTAATGCAGGAGGTGTACCTGTAGTTTCCCAGTTAGGAGATGTAAAATCAACTGCATTTGTGTTCCAAGGTCCGGCTAAATCAGCATTCCATGAAGCCATACCCCATTTCAATGAATGAGCAGTAAAACCTGCAAGTCTCAAAAGAATAGCAGCTCTGGCTGCAGTCTGTCCTGTATAACAAACAACAAGGATTTTCTTTCCTCCAGCTTTTGCAGCTTCATCCAATATCCCTGTAAAGGCAACGTTATGAGCGTCTTTTATATGACCTTTGTCAAAATCAGCAGCAGTTCTGATATCCATTACATAAAAATCAGGAACTGAATAATCTGTTTTATTCGCATTTATTGTGCTGCCACCTACTACACAACCATTCATTAAAGCTGATAGCTCAAGGTTGTTAGTTTTCATGTACTCAAGTAAAACATCGTAGTTTTTGTTTTCTTCTTCCTTCTTGCATCCTGTAGTAAGAAACATAGGTATGAAGGCCAATACCATAATTAAAGATAATAATTTTTTCATGTTATAAGATTTTAAAAATAAAAAAATAATAAAATTATATTTTGTAGAAATAAAAAATAATTAATAATTCCAAATAAAATATTTTGCAAAATTAATGCTATTTAATGGTCATGAGAAGGAATTCTGATTGTTATTGCACAATAAAAAAGTTGATTTATATCAAGGAAGTTGTTGATTTGTTACAAATTGTGCTATATTTACATTTTAAATTATTAATATGGCCACTTGCATACAGGAAATTGACCACGATCTTGCATTCGATTTTTTAACAGAACAAGAAACATCCTTTCTGGAAAAAAACAAATCCAGCCTTAATTATAAGAAGGGTGAGATTATTCTTAAACAGGGAACTTTTGCCAATAATATTTTATTTGTAAAGACCGGTCTCTGTAAAATTTATATTCAGGGACTCCAGAAAAAAATAGTTCTTACCTTAAAAAAAGAAAAAAATTTCCTTGGTATAACAAGCTTATATTACGAAAAAAAGTTGTATCTGTATTCAGCTTCTGCTATTGAAGATTGTGAGATAGATTTTTATGATAAGGAAGCATTCAAAGAAGTCATGAAAAAAAATGCCTTATTCACAAATGAAATAGTAAAGTACCTCAATCACAACAGTGTAAAAATATATGGAAGAATTGCATGCCTTGCAGAAAAAAATGCCCGGGGAAAAGTAGCAGATATGCTTTTGTGCTTTGCCAATAATCTGTTTGGTTGTTTTGAATTTACAATTCCTCTGTCCAGAATGGATTTAGCTGAATTTGCTGATCTATCGATGGAAAATACTATCAGGATACTTAAGGAATTTGATAAGGATGGCATAATTACTCTTGATGGTAAGAAATTAAGTATTATTAATGTAGAAGCACTGGAAAGGATCAGCCAGTTTGGATGATCATATTCTGCATTCTCCCGATCTGTTTTTGATCATCAGCTTATAATTACCTTTTATCATTCTCGAAAGAAACTGCTTGTCATTTTTATGGCAATATATACATTTTCCGGCATTTAAAACCTTTTTCTGCATTTCCAGATTCAGGGGCTGGAAGTCCTTTCTTGCCGAGTATTTTTTATTTTTACTTATTTCACTCATAAAACCTATCCATGAGTCTTGCGGCATATTGTCATAAATTGAATGCTGATAATCAGGATTGAATTTCCAATAGGAATTTTTTTGCATTATAATTAATTCAAGTTTTCCGCTGCCATAGCCAAGTGCAGTAGATTCGGTGTGGCAGGATGAACATGATCTTCCTGATTTTGAAGTTGTATGAGCTGAAATTGGAGAAAACAGTCTGAAAAATTCAGAATGTGATTTATTTCCATAAAAACCGGCTTTGTCCAGTGTCATTATCATTGCCGGAATGGCAGGTTTTATTTTATATTTACTGCCTTCGTAATCAACACCCATAACTGGGGGTGCGAAACCGAAATCATCCACCAGTTCTCTCCATTTTTTATTTTCTGCAGAATATTCTGTATGACAACCTATACATGTTGGAACCCAGGCTGTATGACACATAGAGCAATCGAGATTTTTATGTACAGCATCATTTATACATGAAGGAGGAGTTTTGGATAATTTATACAGTTTTTGATCTGTTTTGCCTATTAGATATGCATTTTTACCAAAATAAGTGTTAACCAGTGGGATATTGTCTTTTTCAGTTATAATGAAAATATCACTTTGGTACTTATATTCTCTGATACCGTGATCAAGAGAAGCTATCAAATCAAATTTTTCTTTCTCAGTGGTTTTGAATTTATCTTTAATATGGCAATCTGTGCATTGGATTTTCACAGATTCTTTGCTGTGTTTGTAAAGTTTACCATCACCCATGATTTCACGGGAACTGTGACAATCTATACATTCAAGCCCTGCTTTGTGATGGACATCTTCATCAGCTCTGGCAAATACTCTGCCATCCTTTAAAACCCTGAATTTATCATTACTTGTTTTTATTTCTGACGGCAGCAACAGGGTCTCATACCAGCCTTCGTAACTTGTTGAAATTCTTGCTGACCTGCTGTGACAACCGAAGCATTTATCATTTTCTGTATTTAAGTCGATTGAGGGGTGAAACTTATCATTTATGTCTATTTTACCTTGCCTGTAATTCAGATGGCATGCTAAACATCCTCCACCTCTTGATAGCTCATCTGGCTTACCATAATCCTTTTTTTCATATCCAAGGTGACAACGGGCACACAGATTTTTTATATGAGTATCAGCTGCAGTGTTTCCCAAATCTTTAATATGAAAAAAAGCATCTGATGAATTTATTTCTCCGAATATATACTTATCTATGCTTATTATACCACTATTTGTGGTCATCAGAGAGTTATTTATCCTTGTAAGTTCATTTGGGTGACACAGAGCGGATGAACAGGTAAGGTGAGCATTGCTCAGATTGCCAGGTATTTTTATCATACCCTGATGTGATTTATCCTTGTCAAGTTCTTTTCCTTTTCCAAGATGGCATGATGTGCAATCTATTTTTTCTGGGTCATGACCTACTGTTAGTCCTGTATATGCTTTATGACATTCAAGACATGTTTCCTTTGTTTTGTTATCTGAAAGCAATCCTGATTCATTTTTGCAGGCAATAAAAATCAGAATATAAATAATTGATATTTTTGATATTAGAATATTTTTTATCACACTGTATTCACGATTGCTTAGTTGTAAAAAAAATAACTAAACCAAAGATAAATAAATTTCAATATTTGTATTCAAAACTTTCAAAATATTGCAAGAAACATTCTTTACAACAAAGGTTAATGGCCTAATAGGAGGTGAAAAGTTTGCTCCAAATACACGATATGAAAACAAATACTCATTAATACGCAGCTAAATACTCAAAGACTTCAATTTGTAATCGATATTTTGATATGATAATTTCAAATTGAGTTTTTTATAACTTTTATTTTTTGAGATTTGAATATAAAAAAACCCGATGGACTTTTCCCCGGGCCAAAAATGTGTGATATGAAAATATGTATTTTTGATGTTGCAAATTTATAATATTTGAAATTTAAATAAAAAAAGCTTATATCAACAGATATTAAAGCAATACATGAGCCCTATTTCAATCGACAAAAAGGTTATTTCTCCTACAGGGATAAATTCAATAAAATGTATTGTGTTGATTGTCAGTAATTACTTAATTGATTCGGGAATATCTGTCAGAACTTTTATTTTGTAGATAGAATTAACAGTTTTGTAGATTTAAAGATAATATTAGGCGAATAAGTTGTATTTTTAATTTTTAAAAGCAATAAAATGTTACCAATAGATAAAAAGAGATTCAGGATACCACTTCACATATTGTTTTGGGCTTCATACTTATTTGTGTTTTCCGTAATGAGTAGTCTAAATTTTCCTGATCTTCCACTGGAAAAAGTTATGTTCAGGACCGCGATATTCTCTTTGCCGATAGATATCACAGCTACTTATTTTACAATTTATTTTCTGATGCCTAAGTTTCTTTATGTCAGAAGATATCCCGAGTTTATACTGTCATTTGTATTCTCTGCAGCATTTTTTATATTATTGACTCAGATCTCAATGTATTACCTTTATACACCAAAGTATTATCCTGAAATAGCATATAAGCAGTCATTCTGGAAATTCCCATACTATTATTTTACAGTTGCAACATATTCAATAGTTATACTGGCAGCGGCTATTAAACTGGCCAAAAGATGGGTTACTTCAAAAGACAGGGAATCAGAACTTGAAATGCATAGCCTTAAAAGCGAGCTTTCGATGCTGAAATTGCAGATAAGCCCTCATTTTTTATTCAATACACTTAACAATATTGACAGTTTGATTCTTAACGACAGGGAGAAAGCATCAGAAGCAGTGATCAAATTATCTGAAATAATGCGATATATGTTATATGAGTCGCAACAATCCAGTGTTCCTTTGGAAAGGGAGATACAATACCTGCGAAATCTTATAGAATTACAGCAATTGAGGTTGACAAAAAAAGATTTTATAGAAATGAATATTTCGGGAGTACCTGAAAATAAAAATGTTCCAGCCCTGCTGTTTGTTCCATTTATAGAAAATGCAATCAAACATTGCGATAAGAATGTTGATTCTCCGGGCATTGTAATTAACATGAATATCAAGGATAATGGATTGATATTTGATATGTTCAATTTCATTCCTGCCTCAAAAATCACTGACAGTGAAGGTGGAATTGGACTCAACAATATAAAGCGGAGACTTGAGCTGTTATATCCGGGAAAACACAAACTTGAAATTATTAATGATGAACGCAAATTCGAAGTATTTCTTGAACTGCAATTTTAAAAAATATTTAATATGAAAATCAGATGTATAATTGTAGATGACGAACCTTTGGCAGTAAGTAAGATTCAGGCTTTTGTTGATAAAACCCCTTTTCTGGAGACTGTTGGTTCATTTTATAGTGGTATTTCTGCTTTGGAATTTATGCAAAATAATGAAGTTGACCTCGCCTTTCTTGATATTCAAATGGATGATCTGACGGGTATTCAGTTAGTTGAAGTTCTGAAAAAAAAGCCACTTATAATATTTACTACAGCCTACGAACAGTATGCAATCAAAGGATTTGACCTTGATGTTTGTGATTACCTCCTGAAACCAATTTCTTTTAACAGGTTTTTGCAGGCAGCCAACAAAGCTTATGATCATATTTCGGCCTCTGTAAAGAAAGAAATTGCCTTTACAGTTGACTCTTCAGGCAGCATGTCTTCAGGAAGTATTGAAAAGAATGATTTTATTTTTCTAAAAACCGAGTACAGGATGCAAAAAGTTTCATTTGATGAAATATTATACGTTCAGGGCATGAAAGACTATTTATTGGTAAAAACTCCAACAGCTAATATAATGACTATTATGACATTTAAAAAACTTGAGGAAATGTTGCCTTCAAAAGATTTCATAAGAATACACAAGTCTTATATTATTCCAGTAAAGAAAATTGAAAGTATAGAAAGAAATATGGTTAAGATCGGAACAAAATTTTTTGCTATCAGTGATACATACCGTAAGGAATTTTATGATTTCCTTCAGAATTCGGGATTCTATACAACATAAAAAAACTGTCACAAAAGTGAATTTGTGACAGTTTGAAATATTATGAGCATGAAAAATTTCAGAAGTCATAATAATAAGCTGCACCAACCCTTATATTCCTGTGCTTCAGATTGAAGTCGATAACCGGATCATCAAGAAGATCTGTAAAACCGTAAACATAGCTGGCATTTAAATTGATCTCTCCGCTTTTGATTGGAATGGCAAGGCCACCTCCTGCTACTGCAGAAATGTCATACCTGTTGAATAATCCGTTGCTGATATCAACATCATAATCAAACAGATTGATATCCACCAATACATGTGCCTTGACACCTATTTCATATCCTGTTTCATAGGAAAACTGAGGCCCAAAGAAAATAAAGGGTGATACTTTTGATTTATTACTGTTGAATTTATACTTGAATAAAGCTGGAACTTCCAGGTAGGCCATTCTGTGAGCTAAGCGTGCTCCTATTTCAAAATCCTGACCGAATAATGTTACATTCTCAGTTACTTTTGATTTCCCGCCTCTTCTGGCATAGTTCAATCCCGTGACAAAAGTCCAGTTAGGATCAAGGCTTCTTTGATAATTAATTCCGATTGTTCCGAAATTTGCAGTTTCCATTCCCAGGAAATCCTTATTATTGTCTAGACCACTTTCACTTATTGTGGCAAAGTTCATATTTGTACTTATACCAATGCTGTTTTGAGCAAAACTCATATTGAAAATGAAAAGGAAACCTAATACTAATAACACTAAATTTTTCATGATAAATAATTTTAATTTTTTTTAATAAAAATAATTATCTATCTGACGAAAACTAAAAGCATTAGTTAGTTATAGAAAACTTAAATAATATTAAATATTTGTTAAGGAATAATTCAAATCTGATCAAACAAAACGACTGATTAAAACGATCAGATTTGTAAATAAAACTAAAGTGGTTATTATTGTATGAACTTTGACATTATGTCTCTGTATTCTTTAGCTTTAATATAAGCAGCTGATTCAAAATCTTTTTTATCAGAAGCATAAATGATAGCTCTTGAAACATTGATAAGCAAACCGTAATTTTCATTTAATCCCTTTTTAAGTATAGACTCAAGATCACCGCCTTGTGAGCCAACTCCGGGAACAAGAAGGAAATGATCGGGAACAATTTTTCTGATAGATTCTATTTCATCGGGATGAGTAGCACCTACGACAAACATCATGTTGTTTTGACTTCCCCATTCTTTTGAGATTGTAATTACCTGCTGATACAATGTGATTTGCTGGTTTTCAAGTTTTAGGTATTGGAAATCCTGACTTCCCTTATTTGAAGTCAATGCCAGTAAAATAACCCATTTGTCAGGATAATTTAAAAATGGAGTGACAGAATCCTTACCCATATATGGCGCTACAGTGACTGCATCGGCTTTTAATTTTTGAAAAAAAGCCCTCGCGTACATTTCTGAGGTGTTTCCTATATCAGCCCTTTTGGCATCAGCTATAATAAAGCAATCTTTTGGTATTAATTTGATAGTCTCTTCCAGGTTGTACCAGCCATTGCTTCCTTCTGCTTCATAAAAGGCTGTATTTATTTTATATGCGACTGTATAATCTTTTGTTGCGTTTATTATCCTTTTATTGAATTCCAGAACAGGATTTTCAAATTCAGTTTTGAGAAATTCTGGTATTTTTTCCACGTCGGTATCCAAACCTACGCAAAGGAGTGATCTTTTTGTTTTTATATTATTTTTAAGAGAAGCAATATTCATTATCAGTATATTACAATTCAATTACATCTTTTAATTCAGGAACCTCTTCCAAAAGATATTCCCTCACACTGTATTTAAAAGTAGTTTCAGATCGTTCACATTTGGCACATGAACCTGTCCATTTTAATTTAACAATATTATCATGTGTTATTTCAGATATTTCAATATTCCCTCCATCTATTTGAAAGTGAGGCCTAAGCTTATTTAGTAATTCATTTATTTTATTGAATAACAACTCATTTTTTATTTTCATTCGTGTGGTATTTTTACTATTATCAATATTCAAACAGAATAAATCTTCAATTTTATACTAAAAATTTTTTTACAATCTTTTTATCCTTTGTCAGGATCTGTCAACAATTTTTGTCGGATTCAATACCTCATTCCTTATCTGTGTTCTTCTGTCCAGATTTAGTGCCAGCTCCATATAGTATTTTTTAACTTTTTCATCTGATAAAACAACAGGAACTCCCTCATCACCTCCTTCCCGTATTGTTTCTATAATCGGGATCTGAGCAAGCAATTCAGTTTGTCCCTTATCAGCCAGTTTTTGTCCGCCTCCCTTTCCAAAGATATAAAATTTCTTTTCAGGCAGCTCTTCACAGCTGAAGTAAGACATATTTTCTACAACTCCCAATATCGGTACCTCCACATTGCTTATCATGAACATGTTCATTGCTTTGACCGCATCATCTATAGCTACTTGTTGAGGAGTAGTGACCATTATAACACCTGTGACAGAAAGCAATTGAACTAAACTCAACTGGACATCACCAGTTCCCGGTGGCAGGTCGACAATCATAAAATCAAGTTCAGGCCATACAACATCCCTGACGAATTGTTTCATCACTCCGTCAAGTTTAGGCCCCCTCAAAACTATTGCCTGTTCAGGATTAACAAAAAATCCTATTGACATTGTATATATTCCATAGGCTTCAATCGGAAGTAGTTTGTCAACACCATATACCTTAGTCAAAGCAGGCCTCTTACCATGTAATTGCATCATAGTAGGAATAGAAGGACCATACATATCTCCATCTAAAAGTCCAACCCTGTAACCTAATTCTTTCAATGATAATGCAAGATTGACTGAAACACTCGATTTGCCTACACCACCTTTGCCGCTTGCTATAGCAATGATGTTCTTAACCTGTGGAAGTGGATTGCTGCTGAGATCGATCAGTGGCTGAACAAATGTTTTAAATTCATCTGAAGATCCATTCTCTGGTTTTTGACTCGCAAGAGAGGCTTTATTAAGCATATTAATATTTACCTGAAATTCAGGATATCTTTCTGAAAGAAGTTCCACAATCATCAAATTCAGTTCACCTTTCATAATTGGTTCAAGATCATCAGATATGAGGTCAAAATTTATTTTATTACTTTCAATAATTATATTGTGTACTTTTTTTGCAGTCACCAATCCAATTCCGGTGACCGGATCTATGATTGTGTCAAGTAAATCAAGTAATTTTGCTTTGTCCATACTTAGAATTTATGATGTATACTTTAAACTAGAAATATACGTTTTTCAAAAAAAAGAGTTTTAAATGGTCTTAAAATTATTATAATTAATATATTATCAATACTATTGCAGTGCAATTAAGTAATTAACACTTTTACTTTATGATTGTTTATCGCGAATTATCAGAAATACCACATATAAATTCATCAGTTATCACCATCGGTTCTTTTGATGGAATTCATTCTGCACATAAGAAAATAATAAATTTATTGCAGGCTAAAGCTCGTGAATACGAGACAAAAAGCATTATCATTACTTTTAGCCCTCATCCGAGATTTGTACTTTCTCAGAGTGAAGATAATTTTAAACTACTAACTACAGATCAGGAGAAAATAAAATATCTGGAGAAAACGGATATTGATATTTTAGTGATTGTTCCTTTTACGTTTGAATTTTCACGACAGGATCCGCTTGAATACATAGAAAAATTCCTGTATCAGAAATTCAATCCAAAGGTAATAATTTTAGGGCATGATCACAGATTCGGATTGAACAGGGGAGGAGATATTAAGCTTCTGAAGAAGTATGAAAATCTGTTTGGATACAGAATATTGCAGATAAGCAGAGAAGATTATGAAGATATTGCTATTAGTTCATCCAAAATAAGAGGGCATTTATTAGAAGGTAATGTTGCGACAGCCAATATACTGCTTGGCAGGAATTATAGTTTTATAGCCAAAGTAATTCATGGAAATAAACTTGGAACAAAACTAGGATTTCCAACTGCAAATCTTGAAATTGACAATTTTAAGCTTGTTCCTTCGGAAGGGGTTTATTCGTGTCTTGTCAGGCTGGGGAGTATTTTATATAAGGGTATGATGTATGTAGGTAAAAAATACTTTACAGATACAACACCTGAAGATGTTATAGAAGTGAACATTTTTGATTTTGATCATGACATTTACGGAGAAGTAATTGAAGTAGAACTGGTGGATTTCATCAGGCCTGCAATTAAATTCACTGGTAAAGACCAGATAATCAGGCAGCTCGGTATTGATAAGGTAAATGTTTTGAAGTCACTGGAAACTCTGAAATATGTTGAAGTCCTGAAGAAAAATATTGCCATCGTTATTTTGAATTATAATGGGGTGGAATATCTGGATGAATTTCTGGAATCAGTTATGTTCAATACTAGCGTTCCGGTCAGAATAATAATAGCTGATAATGCATCAACCGACAATTCTGTGGATTTTATAAATCAAAACTACCCTGAGGTGGAGATTTATGAGTTATCCCATAATTTTGGCTTCTCAATGGGTTACAACCGGGTAATGAAATCAATTAAGGAAGTGGAATATGTTGTTTTTCTTAACAGCGATGTTGAAGTTACTGAAGGTTGGCTTGAGCCAGTGATTGAGTTAATGGATAAAGATAAAACAATAGCTATAGCCCAGCCAAAAATACTGGCATTCAATGAAAAGCAGTATTTTGAATACGCAGGGGCAGCCGGAGGATATCTTGACAGGCTGGCTTATCCGTTTTGCCGGGGAAGAATATTTGATACCCTGGAAAAAGATCTCGGACAATATGACGATAATAAAGAAGTTTTTTGGGCAAGTGGTGCAGCAATGGTAATGCGAAAAAATGTTTTCTCCGAGTTGAAAGGTTTCGATCCTGATTTTTTTGCTCATCAGGAAGAGATTGATCTGGCCTGGAGAGTCAAACGATGTGGATATAAAGTCATGGCAGTTGGAAATGCGAAGGTTTTTCATGTAGGAGGAGGAACGCTGTCATATGTGAATCCAAAAAAGACATACCTTAATTTCAGGAATAATCTTATTATGCTGTTGAAAAATGACAGTAAAAGAAATTTACTATGGAAATTACCCTTAAGATTATTGCTCGATGGTATAGCTGCAATAAAATTTATTTTTGAAGGCAAGACCGGATCTGTCAAGGCTATTTTACTGGCTCATTTATATGTGTACTTCAATATTTTCAGAGTTGCAAGAAAAAGACAAAAATATAGCAGACTTATTGAAAAGGCAAGGATTGATAAACCCAGAAAGACAGGATTTTACAGGGGATTTATTGTATACGATTATTATATCAGAGCTAAACAGAAATTTTCTGACCTCAGGAAACAGAATTTGTAAAGACATTTTTAAAACCCACACATCCAACACCTTTCAAAATCATAAAATTCAATAACTTAATGGATCATAATAAAAATAAATATTTTGAGGTAATTTATGAAGACGATGATTTATTGGTTATAAATAAAGCTGCCGGTGTTTATTCAATAGATCCAAGGCACAATACACCCGATCCGGTTCTTACCGACCTTTTAGAAAAAAATCACAAAGACAAAGAAATATTTATAGTACACAGACTTGACCGGGAGACAAGTGGCCTGATATTATTCGCTAAGAATCAGGAAAGTCACAGGTTACTTTCTCAGCAGTTTTCTGAAAACAAAATAGAAAAGTCATATTATGCATTTGTAGATGGCCATATGGATTTTGATGGTGTGTTCCTGATTGATGTTCCGATATTTATCGATCCAGGAAAGTATAAAGTAAGAATTGATTCAAAAGGAAAATCCTCCAGGACTAAGATCAGGATTGTTGAAAGCTATACTAACTACACAATGCTGGAAGCTAAGCTTGTCACAGGCCGTACACATCAGATACGTATACATCTGCAATATCTCGGACATCCGCTGATAGTCGACAAGCTATACGGGAACAGGGAAGAATTTTTCCTTTCGGAAATAAAGCATAAATACCGCAGCAATAAGAATACTGATGAGCTACCCCTTATCTCAAGACAAACCCTGCATTCACACCAGATAAAGTTTTTGAAACCCTCTACAAATGAGGAAATGATATTTAATGCTCCTTTGCCAAAAGACTTAAAAGCATTAAGAAATCAATTGTCAAAAACAATAAAGAAAGTGTAAAATCAATTCTTCAGGAAAATCAGGGAAAAGCAAAAAGAGAATTACCCAAAAGTATAATGATGTTATTCTTCAGGTAAAAATTGAGTAATTTCTGGTCAGATACCTAACCAGGATTCGTATTCGTTTTCTTTTGGATTAAATCCGGTAGTTGTGGCAAGTTTTTTTCCATGCCTTTTTATATGAAATAACTTCATAAAAAATTCAATAATTTTGTTCATGGGTTAAATTTTATATGTTCAATACTATATAGACGTTTATTTTTTAAAAAAGTTTCATTAAAATGTAAAAAAATACATTTTTTTAACACTTTTTTATATTAAATGCAAATATAATACATTTGAATATTAATAATCAAGTTTTTATAAAATTAATTTTTCATAAAGTAAAAACTCATTTTTCAGGATTCAATTATTTATTTGCGTTTGCTGAGAGATTTTTGTACTATACTTTGAGTTAATATATTTATAAAATATTATTAAGCTGTAATTATTTTTTTAAATTATTCAAAATAATATTTTCCGAAAAACCTTTTTTTCTTTAAAAGATTGACATACATTGTCAAAAAAAGGTTGGTAAATAATGCAATTTTAACTATTATTGTAGATTAATTCCAAATAATTTAACTGAGGATTTAATAAAATATTAATTATGCTTAGCTTGAGATTTGTAAAATATAAACTTTTCTTCAGAAATCCAGCAATAACATCGCGGGGAACATTACATTCCAAGCCGTCATGGATATTTTTACTTAAAGATGATGATATTCCTGCCCTTGTTTTTCATGGTGAGGTGTCAGTAATTCCGGGTTTGAGTGTAGATGATACGAACCACATAGATAATTTCCTGTCCGCAATCTGTTCATCAGTAAATCTATCTCAATGTTTGGATCAGGAGTTTGATTTTGGTGATTTTCCTGCTGTTGGATTTGGATATGAAATGCTTGTCAGGGATTATCAGGCTAAGCAGGAGAAAATACTTTTTGCCTCATATTTTACTGAAGGTATTTCTGGTATTCCGATAAACGGCCTGATTTGGATGGGAGATAAGAAAGACATGTTTGTTCAGATCAGGAATAAACTTAAAACAGGGTGGAGGTGTATCAAACTGAAAATTGGCGGACTTGATTTTGATGAGGAAATTAATCTGCTTAATTATATCAGGACACAGTTCTCAAAAACAGAACTTGAACTGAGACTTGATGCCAACGGAGCTTTCAAACCAATGGAAGCATTGGAAAAGCTGAAAGTTTTATCTGAATTCAGTATTCACAGTATTGAACAACCTATACGACATGGACAATTAAATGAAATGGCTGAATTATGTCAGAGATCACCTTTGCCAATAGCACTTGATGAAGAATTGATAGGTATCAGTCGGATCGAAGATAAAAGATCATTGCTAAAAACGGTAAAACCACATTATATTATTTTGAAACCCAGTCTGACCGGTGGATGGAAAAAATCTGAAGAGTGGATTTCAATTGCCAGGGAAATGAAAATGGGATTCTGGATAACTTCTGCCCTTGAATCAAATATAGGCCTGAATGCAATTGCACAATGGACTGCAATAGCAGGAGAGAATATAATTCATGGGCTGGGAACCGGGATGTTGTATGTCAATAATTTTGACTCTCCGCTCTCGATCGAAAAATCATCATTGGTTTACGATAAAAGTAAAAAATGGGTGATTGATATTTAAAAATTCATTTGGATACTTATGGATTAATACATCAGCCAATTGGCCAATTTTCAAATTTTTAAAATGTGTTAGGCATTTAAAGGCATATATGATTATCCCAGTTTGTATATCTCCAGATACATCGGGATTATTAATCGATATTTGATATTCAAAATTGATTTTATTCTTGAAACTTTATAGCATTGTTCAATACCACCATTTTGTTTAATAACACACAGAAGTTGCCAAGCCAAAGGCATGATGACAAATATAAGATAGATAGTCGCAGATCATCATATCAAATAATTTTCTAATTTATTAAACTAAATAAGGTATTTAAGTGCATAAAAGGATAGTTTCATGAAATGTTATTGTTTCTTTAGGAAATTCAGATATGCCAATTTGGCATAATAAAATGTTGGGAAAGAAGCAAAATTTCATATTGTCATAGGAGTATGTGTACATAATGTCATTTTTTTTGAATGGTACAACTATTGATGAAATGATTTTGTCATTAAAATTGTAAAAAATTAAATTATTATAAAAATGGGTAAAATTATAGGTATAGATCTTGGTACTACTAACTCGGTGGTTGCAACAATCGAAGGAAAGGATTCAGTTGTAATTCCAAATGAGGAAGGGAAAAGGACAACACCTTCAGTGGTAGCATTTTTAGAAAACGGAGAAATTAAAGTTGGTGATCCTGCAAAAAGGCAGGCTATTACAAATCCTCAGAGAACTATTGCATCTATAAAGAGGTTTATGGGCAGAAGGTATTCAGAGGTTCAGAATGAAATCAAACAGGTGCCTTATGAAGTAATAAGGGGAGCCAATGATACTGTAAGGATAAAGATCGATGACAGGGAGTATACTCCACAGGAAATATCTGCAATGGTGCTTCAGAAAATGAAAAAGACAGCCGAAGAATTTACTGGTCAGACAATTACCGAGGCTGTTATTACTGTCCCTGCTTATTTCAATGATTCGCAGAGACAAGCTACCAAAGAAGCTGGGGAAATAGCAGGACTTACTGTAAAAAGGATCATCAATGAGCCCACTGCAGCAGCTCTTGCTTATGGCATGGACAAACAACTCGGGGATCATACTATAGCTGTTTATGACCTTGGTGGTGGTACATTCGATGTTTCTGTACTGGAACTTGGAGAAGGAGTATTTGAAGTAAAATCTACAAATGGAGATACTCACCTTGGTGGAGATGATTTTGATAAAGAAGTTATAGACTGGCTGGCTGATGAATTCTTTGCAAATGAGAGGATAGACCTGAGAAAAGACCCAATGGCACTGCAGAGACTAAAAGAAGCAGGTGAAAAAGCAAAAATAGAATTGTCGTCATCAACGGTTACAGATATCAACCTGCCTTATATCACTGCAGTAGATGGAGTTCCTAAACACCTCGTTACAAAACTGACAAGAGCAAAATTCGAGCAACTGATCCATGATCTTGTTGAAAGGACTATTGGACCATGTGAAAATGCAATCAGAGATGCAGGCATTGCCAAAAGTGAAATAGATGAAGTAATTCTTGTAGGTGGATCAACGAGAGTACCTCTGGTAATAGAAACCGTAGAGAAAATTTTTGGTAAAAAACCAAATAAAGGTGTAAACCCGGATGAAGTTGTAGGACTTGGAGCTGCAATACAGGGTGGTGTATTAAGCGGAGATGTAAAAGATGTGTTATTGCTCGATGTTACTCCTCTTTCCCTTGGTATTGAAACTATGGGAAGTGTTTTTGATAAGGTCATCGAAGCCAATACAACTATACCTTCAAAAAAAGTAAAAACATACACAACTGCTGCAGACAACCAGCCTTCGGTAGAGATACACATACTTCAGGGAGAGAGACCGTTGGCAAGAGATAACAGGACTATTGGGAAGTTTATTCTGGATGGAATTCCTCCTGCACCACGTGGTGTGCCACAGATCGAAGTGTCATTCGATATAGATGCAAACGGTATCCTTAAAGTTTCAGCAAAAGATAAAGGAACAGGAAAAGAGCAGCAGATAAGGATAGAGGCAAGTACCGGACTTTCACAGGATGAAATAGACAGGATGAAGAAGGAAGCCGAAGCTAATGCAGAATCAGACAAAAAGGAAAGAGAAAGAATCGATAAACTCAATACAGCAGATTCACTGGTATTCCAGACTGAAAAGCAAATAAAGGAATTCGGAGACAAGATACCTGCCGACAAAAAAGGAGCGATAGAAAGTGCACTGGAAGACCTGAAGGAAGCTCATAAAGTACAGGATATGAACAGAATAGACAGTGCAACTGAAAGGCTCAACACTGCATGGCAGGCAGCAAGCCAGGATATGTATCAGGCATCGCAGGGTGCAGATCAGGGACCAACCGGAGGAAATGGACAACAAAATACAGGAAACCAGGGTGGAAATACTGAAGATGTGACCGATGCTGATTATGAAGAAGTAAAGTAATATATAGGAAAACCTGGAAAGTTTTAAAAACTTACCAGGTTTATTATAAAAAATCCCGTTCAGATGGTCTGGACGGGATTTTTAATAATAGCTTATCTTTATTAATTTATAAGAAAAAAATAAATAACCAATATAATTAAGATCGAAATTGCAACTATTAACAATGTGGTATAAAATTGCTTCTTATCCACATCTACTTTTGATTTTAAATATAATAAATATATCAAAATAGCAATTATTACAAAATAAATGGGCATAACCACGTTGTGCGAAATTTCCATTTTTTTAATAAAAGGATTTAGGAATAAAAGTGGTAAAAAAATACCTATACTCACTAAAAGTAAATTGATTTGTTTTGATGTTAATTTCATGTTTTTCTATTTAAGCTATATTCAATAATTTTAGATTGGATGTGTTTATAACCAATTTTTTTCATTAATCATCAAATTGAATTATTTTATGAGACCCCTACATAAATCATATTCCAAGTTGCATTTTTTTAATTCAGAAATTTCCCAATAAATAACACCTACTTCACAGGCAATAACCAAAACAGGATGAACTAAACCTCCACAACCAATTGCCATTGTCATAGCGGTGGCTAATTTGGTTTCTCGACAACTTTTCCATATTTGTTTACATCCAGGAATTCCCTGAGAATCATTATCTATGTTAAATAGATCACCTAAATTGTCATTCATTATTTTGGCTCCTTTCATTAACTCTGTATTTGGTAATTTATCAATAGAATATTTTATATTTAATTGGTGCCAATAACTATTTAAAGTTACAAATTTTGATTCAAGATCTTGGTAAGTGTTAAATCCAAATGTTGAAAATAAAAAATATTTTTCATTTTCAGTTAACTGTTTGCCTGAATTTAATTTGTTTTGAATTAAATAAAGTGAATCAAGAATTACATTTGAATTATTATTACTAATACTTATTTTAGAAAATAATAATTTCTTTATCTCAATAATCTTAAAAAAAATTGAATCTTCATAAAAGGCAATGTTCTCACTTCTGGATTTTAAATGAGATACTTCGTTATTGTTATCATTAACTATATCAGAGTCCTTAGTACAGGAAAAAGTCAGGACAAAGGCAAACGCCAATCCTAACAATCCGAACATAAAAAATTTCTTTTTCATTGTAATAAAATTTAAATTAAATAATAAAATTCAAAAAACCAAAATAGTTTAAAAAATTTTGCTGATCAGACGGGATTTTAACCTGCTGATAAAGAAGCTAAAACTGTGCCAAATTGAATTACATATATGAATATGTCTAATATATATATATATATATATAACAGATATTTATAATGTCAATATATACAAGTAAATACACATGACGTATGATGAAAAGAAATATATGTTAAAGTTTTGGAGTTGAGGGAAAAACCTGGCAAGTTTTTAAAATTACCGGGTTTTGAATGAAAAATCCCGTTCAGATGGTCTGGACGAGATTTTTCATGTAATAAAATGAAATTTAAATTTCATGTTCCTGTTAAACAGTATTTTACTTGATCTTTTTACGCTTTGTTTCATTTACATTTTTTCCCCTCACTGATTTGCTCCATGTGAGTATAGCCCCAAAATTGTAGATCAATTCTCTGGATTTTGGAAAATAATAGAATTTTGTTTTTACTCCGATAGCTAAACGCTTGTAAATTAATAAATTGTATTGGATATATGGTGCTATCCCAACATCTAAATATGTGTCATAAGAAAAAATTGGTATGTTGTAATTGTATTTCACAAATTCTGGAGGGAAATAGAGTTCCATCTCTTTTGTTTCTAAAACCTTAGCAATTTCCATTTGATCCCGATAGGTTAGAACCAATTCTGTCCCAACTATAAGAAAATTTAAGGCTTTGCATAAATAAAAATAGTTAAATCCTAAATTAAAATTGAAGTACCTATTAGGTTGGGATTTAAGTCTAAATTGTGGAAAAGCATCAATATCCCATCCAAAATTAAACATTTCTCCAAGGGGAGCAATATTTGTATAGTCCCTAAGGTGAAAATTTGAATCTTTAAGATTATTTGGAAGATTATTAGCGGAATCTAAAAATGAATTTCCAATTGTCAAACCAAATCCATTATTAGATTTAGTTTGATATAAAATATTAATATTTATTCCAAGTCCTGCTGCATAGGTGTTTGTTTTAAAACTAGGTCCAAAATCACCAGAGACAATCATCCCCTGTGAAAAAATTAAAGTTTGAAAAAAAGTAATCATTATTACAGAAATACTTCTAAGATTTATCATTCTTTTAAATTTTTAAGTTTGTATAAATTGCAGATTCCCAAACCACAATATTTTTACTATAAAAAAGACCATAACTACCAAATCTAATTCCTATTTTTAAGTTTTTTAATTTGTATTCATACATGATGCCTAAGCAGTCAATTGGTTCGATAGTTTTAAATTCAGTATCTTGTGATAGATATAAATCTTGATAAATTGAACCGTCATTCAATTCTAGTTTTTTGATAGTATGAAAATCTCTAGGCCAATTATATGAAGAATAATTCAACCCAAAACCTAAATTTAAACCTATTTGGTGACTAGAAGCGCTTACAGGGAAAAAATTTATCCCTACAATCATAGGTAAATTAAACATTTTTACAGTCCAGTCGGCATCTAAATCTTTTATCCCAATATTCGTTATTTTCTCTTTATCACTTTGTGTTATAATAGGCCCAAAAGCAGTTTCTACAATAATATCTATGATAGGACGGCCCTGCGAATCTTCAATAAAATATGAATCTGGCTGTGATCTGTAAAATGAAAATAACCTGAAATTTATTGAAAAAAAACGGTTAAGTTCTTTTTCAAAACCAAGTCCAATTGTTGGTAGATGAGTTAAAGATACAATTCCATCATCATATCCCTGTCCCAGGCTAAGAGACAAATATTGATTCTTATTACTTAGTTCTTGAGCAATTGCATCTCTTGGTAGAGATAAGACTAAAAACAAAAGTAAAATAAATGTTTTCATTTTCATAATTAATTATTTTCAAAGTGAGGGATTTGGGCAAAATGCCCAAACCCCGCTGTTAATTAATCGCATCTAAAAGAAATTGAACCGGTATTGTTTCCCAAATTAATAGGGTCACAATAAAATACAGGAGCATTACCCAACTCAACAATTTTATCTCCCACAAATGAATAACCAATTTCCACTCCTGCGGTTTCAGTAATCTCGGCACCTGTGGTAGGTTCTTTAATTTTAAATGATGCTCCAAAAGATAATTTTAAATTTAAAGTTGTTTGTCCGTTATCGACTTCAGCCCATGTAACCTGATAAGGACTACCCATTAAATCTTTTTTCCAATCAGTCCATATTCTGTAACTTTCAGTTCTCCATATCCCTTGACATGGATGTGGGCTACAATCTATAATATCCTTTTTTTTGTAGGCTTTTGTAACCATTTTTTCACTCAATGTTGAAATATTGCCTTGCCAATCACGGAATGCAATCAATATAGCTGCATGGAAAACATACTTAGTTTCAAAAAGCTGATTATGAATATTGCTATATACTCCCCATCCATTAATTTTGAAATCAACTAAATGTTCATCGATTTCTTCGCAATCTCTTTCGCAGGGTTCCGGACATGGGTTAGGAGGAGGATCTCCCCCACCATTCAAATCCAAACAATCAATATAAAAATCAATGAGGATATTGTGTTCTACAAGGTAAAATGATTGTCCCGAAATAATATAATTTTCCAGTGCTGTCTGGGCATCTAAAAAGTATAGCCAGCAATCTCTTGGATCTCCAGGATTTCCTGGATCTCTCGGATCATTAGGTACTTGAGGCATATAATCTTCTATATCAACACCTTGATGTGTAATCCCTTCATCATTGACTAAATAGTGGTTTTCAGCATCATGAATAACCAATACTGGTGAATTTATTACATCTTCTTCAGTTTGTAAGTCACTAAGAATTATTTCATTACCATTTAAATTATTTACATTGTACATTGTAAATGCACGATCATTTAAAGTAGAAACTGCAACGAGACTGGGTGTAATTGTTGAATTCCATGTACTTAGCTGAATATTTTCCAAGTCAGGAAATGAAATCGTTAACAAAGGAGTTAAATTGGTTAAAGTGCTAAAAAAATCATTCCCATACTTTCGAAGAATACGAGGATCTGCATAAAGTGTTAATATTTCAGAAAACTTCAATCCTCTTGAAACAGTTTTGTCTTTAAGTGATATATAGACAAGTTCGTAACCTGAAGTATCGGCTATTTGGCATTTCTGATAAATAAATGACCGTAAACCTGCTTCAGAAGCCATTGCTTTATAGAAAGTCTGCGCAAAATCTTTTCGGATTTCATAAACCTCAGCATTTGTTGGCATTGAAGTCCTTAGTCCGATTTGATCTTCAGATTTTCCACTAAAACTATCTTTATTGCAGGAGCCAATTGTAAAAATTAGTGCAAACATTGTTAGTATTGCAAGTCTATAAATAAATATTTTCTTTCTCATTTCTAATAAATTTTATAAAATAAAAAAATAAAATTCAAAAAACCAAAATAGTTTAAAAATTTTTGCTGATCAGACCGGGTTTTAAACTGCTGATAAAGAGGCTAAAACTGTGCCAAATTGAATTATATATATGAATAGGTCTAATATATATATATATATAGAACAGATATTTATAATGCCAATATATACAAGTAAATACACATGACGTATGATGAAAAGAAATATATGTTAAAGTTTTGGAGATTGAGGGAAAATCCCGGCAAGTTTTAAAAACTTACAAGGTTTATTAAAAAAAAATCCCGTTCAGATGGTCTGGACGGGATTTTTAATAATAGCTTATCTTTATTAATTTATAAGAAAAAAATAAATAACCATTATAATTAAGATCGAAATTGCAACTATTAACAATGTGGTATAAAATTGCTTCTTATCCACATCTACTTTTGATTTTAAAAATAATAAATATATCAAAATAGCAATTATTACAAAATAAATAGGCATAACCACGTTGTGCGAAATTTCCATTTTTTTGAAATAGGTATTTAGAAATAGTGGTAAAAAAAATACCGATACTCACTAAAAGTAAATTGATTTGTTTTGATGTTAATTTCATTGGTTAACAAAACAAGCAATTAGTATCACCACTACCTATTTACCTTTTACAAAGTTATCTCGCGAATGCTGTAGCCCGTTTTTCCCTGATGACAGTTACTTTGACCTGACCGGGATATTGCATTTCATTTTGAATTTTTTGTGATATTTTGAATGAAAGATCCTCAACATACTGATCATCGACTTTGTCGCTTTCCACGATGACTCTTAATTCTCTTCCAGCCTGCATTGCATATGCTTTCTGCACTCCTTCATAAGAGATTGCAAGATCTTCCATTTCTTTGATTCTCTTAAGGTAGCTCTCCAGAATTTCACGTCTTGCTCCCGGCCTTGCTCCTGAAATTGCATCACAAGCCTGGATCAAAGGTGAGATAATATTATTCATCTCAACTTCATCATGGTGTGCACCTATTGCATTCACGATAACTGGATTCTCATTATATTTTTCTGCCAGTTTCATACCATGAAGTGCATGCGACAATTCTGATTCTTCCTCAACTACTTTTCCGATATCATGAAGCAGTCCGGCTCTTTTTGCCATTTTTATCTGTTTCGGGGTAAGTCCAAGCTCTGCTGCCATCATACCACTGAGTTTTGCTACTTCGATAGAGTGTTTCAGAAGATTCTGTCCGTAAGAGGACCTGAATCTCATTCTGCCGACCATTTTGACCAGATACGGATTTAAACCGTGAACATCAAGGTCTATTATAGTTCTTTCTCCAATTTCGACTATTTTTTCATCGAGTTCTTTTTTTACTTTTGCAACGACTTCTTCTATACGTGCAGGGTGCATTCTTCCATCTGCAACTAGCCTTTTTAATGATAATCTGGCAACTTCCCTTCTGATCGGGTCAAAGCTTGATATTACAATTGCCTCAGGAGTATCATCAACTACAATTTCTGCTCCTGTTGCAGCTTCGAGTGCCCTGATATTCCTGCCTTCCCTGCCTATTATCTGACCTTTAATATCGTCCGAGTCAAGGTTGAAAACAGAAACTGTGTTCTCAATAGTGTATTCAGCGACCATTCTCTGGATGGTCTGTATCACTATTTTCTTTGCCTGCTTATTTGCATTAGCCTGAGCTTCAAGTATAATATCTTTCTCAATTGACAGAGCATCTGTTTCCGCTTTGGCTTTTACAGCTTCCAGCAGTTGTTCCTTTGCTCCGGCTTCGCTAAGTTTTGCGATATTTTCAAGTTCGCGGATAATTCTTTCATTTGCTGTCTCAAGTTCTTTCTTTTTGTTGCCTACAATTTGGAGTTGTTTTTCAAGATTTTCCCTGATAGCTTTAATTTCAACTTTTTCACTTTCAAATGATTCTTTACTATAGTCGAATTCTTTTATCTTGAGTTCAAGGTCTTTTTCCTTGTTCAATATTTCAAGTTCTCTTTCTTTCAGCTCCATTAGCTGAGACGATTTCTGAGAATCGAATTCTGATCTGAGTCTATTGAATTTGTCTTTGGCTTCAATTATTTTAGCCTGTTTTATCTGTTCGTTTTTACTCTCTGCAGTTGAGAGTATTTTATCAGCTTTAGCAGTAGCATTATCTATATTCCTTTGAGCCGATAGTTTGGCTTCCTGAATAGTAAGATCTGCTTTGCGGTTAGCTTCATCAATTTTTGAAGCATTCATCTTTTTAATGATGATGCTAGTCACGGCAAAAGAACCGATGGCTCCGATAATCAGGCCTATGATTGAGTACATTTCCATATTTTCAAATTTTAAAGTTAAAAACTATGCAATACATTTTATTGCATAATGACCACACATATAAGAATACGGTTAACTTAATACAAAAAAATCTATGAAATGACGAAAGACTGATTATGGAATAACAAATTGCCGTTAATTTACGTAATATCAGGGAGTTTAAGTTATATTTAATCTATTAAAGTTATTCAATTTTTGTTTATATTTTAAATGAACAGACATTGAAATCCTGGAATATATAATCGCACAATTGTTATTCAGTTTTTTTAATTCTTTCATTCTGCCTCTTTTCCGGATCTTTGATATAATTTCCGGAATCATTTATATTTTTGTTATTAAAAAAACATCTTTAGTTTCTTTCTTCAAACACTTACATGTTTTGTATTTGCATTTAAATTTTTTATTAACCGATTAGATCAATAAAAAAAGCCGTAAAAAGTTATAATAATAATAAATTATTTTTAATTAGTTGTTTTTCAAAAAATTATATACTGTTATATATTTTATAAAATAATATTTTCGGTTCAATATTAGTAAAAAAAAATCTAAAAAACAATTTTTACTGTAAAAAATTATAAAATGTTATACTTCGTGTTCCTCCAGATGTACATGATCGGTGTCTGGAAATGGTCTCTTTCCGATCAGATTTTCAACGTCTGTTTTCGTAAGCACTTCTTTTGCCAGTAAAGTGTCTGCCAGTTTATCCAGTTCGGATTGTTTTTCTTTTAATAATTTTTTTGCCCTTTCATACTGACCGGATATCAGTTTCCTGACTTTTTCATCAATTAAAGCTCCGGTTGTTTCGCTGTATGGTTTTGAGAAAGTATCTTTTGACATCCCGTAGAATGATACATTTCCAACAGTCTCATCCATACCATAGATTGTGATCATGCCATATGCCATCTGAGTTACCTGATCCAGATCGTTTTGTGCACCGGTAGAAATTTTGCTGAAAACAATGTCCTCAGCTGCTCTTCCTCCTAATGTCATACACATTCTGTCAAGAAGCTGATCTTTTTTAACAATATATTCTTCTTTAGGCAGGTACTGGGCATATCCCAATGCGCCAATACCGCGGGGTATTATCGTAACCTTTACCAAGGGTGAAGCATTTTCAAGATACCATCCGCATATAGCGTGGCCTGCCTCGTGATAAGCAATTGTTCTTTTTTCCTTAGGTGGGATAAATTTGTTTCTTTTTTCCAGTCCGCCGATCACTCTGTCAAGTGCATAGTTGAAATCATCAGTTTCAACACAGGTCTTATTTCTTCTGGCAGCGACTAATGCGGCTTCATTGCAAACATTTGCTATGTCTGCACCGGCAAATCCCGGAGTCATTTCAGAGAGGTATTTTGGATCGAGTTCAGCACAAACTTTTATATCTTTAAGATGAACCAGGAAAATAGCTTCTCTTTCTTTCAGGTCTGGAAGATCGATACCTATCTGTCTGTCAAAACGACCGGGCCTGAGCAATGCTGAATCGAGCACATCAGGTCTGTTGGTTGCTGCCATAAGGATTACACCGGCATCTGTTTTAAACCCATCCATTTCAACCAGAAGCTGATTAAGGGTGCTTTCACGTTCATCATTGCCTCCCGGCAAGGAACCTTTTGCTCTGCTTCTGCCAACAGCATCTATTTCATCAATAAAAACTATGCATGGTGCTTTTTCCCGTGCCTGCTTAAAAAGGTCACGTACCCTGGATGCACCTACTCCGACAAACATTTCCACGAAGTCTGAACCTGAAATGGAAAAGAAAGGTACATCTGCTTCTCCTGCTACTGCTTTTGCAAGTAAGGTTTTTCCTGTTCCCGGAGGGCCTACCAAAAGTACCCCTTTTGGAATTTTCCCACCAAGAGCAGTATATTTTTTTGGATTTTTCAGAAAGTCAACTACTTCAATGACTTCCTGTTTTGCTTCTCCCAATCCGGCTACATCTTTGAAAGTGATATTGACTTTTGAATTTTTATCGAATAGTGCTGCCCTGGATTTTCCAATATTGAAGATCTGAGCCCCGGGACCTCCTCCTGATCCCATTCTTCTCATCAGGAACATCCACAGAGCTATAAGTATTGCTATAGGAAGCAGCCAGTTTAGAACTGGTCCTATCCAGTCCTGTTTTGTCTTTAGAACCGGGTCAATTGGAAATCCCTCATCTCTGAGTCTAAGCATTTGTTCCTCAAAAAATCTCATGTCACTGATCTGAAAAGTAAAATCAGGTCCCGGAACATCTGTTTTTCTGTTTTTTAATTCACTGTATTTTGATTTGCTATCCTTTTTAATGTAAATATTTGCATCACTTTTATTTATGACTTCAACTTTCTGTACATCATTGTTTTTAACCATTGCAATGAATTTCCCAAATGTAGTCTCACTTGCAGTGGATGCGGGATAGAAAAAGACCTGCATCAATATTATTCCAAGCAAAATCAAGCCATAGATCCAGTAAGAACTGGAAGAATTACCTTTTTTATTTTGTTCATTTTTTGGATTATTCTTATTTTTATCAGTTACCTGCTGATCATCATCATTTATAAAATCGCTCATGTAATTAAATTTAGTTAAGTCAAATTTCTGAATATTCTTCAACTTTTGCATCATTCCACAAAGACTCCAGATTGTAAAATTTCCTGGTTTCCCTATAAAAAACATGCACAACTGTCGTGAAATAATCAACTAATACCCATGTTGAATTGTTTTTTCCTTCAAAACTTATCGGCAATGAAGACATTTCGTCTTTCATTCTTTTGTAGACATTGCCTGCAATTGATGAAACCTGTACCGTAGAATCCCCTTCACAAATTATGAAATAATCCGCTGAAGATCCTGGTATATGCCTCATATCCAGTTTAATAATGTTTTTTCCTTTGATGTCCCTGATGCTGTCAATGATGAGATCATTTATTGAATCAGCATCTGATTTCGTTATTGCTAAAGATTTTGTTTTATTCAAATTTTATATAATTTTAAAATTTTTGCAAAATTATTCAATTTTTTGTTATAAAATTGAGTTACAGATTAATTTTTGTTCAATCTTCAATCTTGTACAATTATAATTAAAAGAAAATGAATTCAATAGGCAATGTTATTATCCATCTTGAAGAAACTTCATCTACAAATTTATATGCTCAAAATTTAATCTCATCTAATAAACAAGCTGAAGGCATAATAGTTTTGGCAGATTTTCAATCTGAAGGAAGAGGACAGGGAAATAATAAATGGAAAAGTGAAAAAAGTTCAAATCTGCTTATGTCTCTGATAGTTTTACCGGTGTTTTTAACACCTGTCAATCAGTTTTATCTGAATATGGCAGTTTGTATATCAGTTGTAAGGGCTTTGGAACATGTGACAGGATTGGTCGTGAATCTCAAATGGCCAAATGATATACTGATAAACAGGAAAAAAATTTCAGGTATACTCATACAGAATTCTTTGGGAAATAATCAGATAAACAGTTCAGTCATTGGGATTGGAATAAATGTTAACCAAAAAAATTTTTCAGAACAATTGTTGCATGCTACATCCATTGCAGTTGAAACAGGCAAAGATTCGGTGATAAAAGATGTTCTTGATGTGTTAATTGACAATCTGAGGATATTTTATTATCACCTTCAGAATAGTAAACTGGAAGAAATAAGAAAAATGTATATGAATTATTTGTTTGGTATAAATGAAAAAGTAGCGATGGAGAGAAAAAGTGGATTGAAATTCACAGGCATTTTGCAGGGAGTAAGCACAACAGGAGAATTAATTGTTGAGGAAAATGAAAATTTACAAAAATACAGACATGGTGAAGTAAGAATTGTGATTTAAATAAAGTCTATCTAAAACATTTATTTACTGTATGCGTTAAATGTTAATTAGTTTATAACTTTGCATTTTTTATTATAAGACAAAATGTCCGGGCAAGGGAAAATAAAAATACTTTGGTTGTTCTTTACAATTTACTTTGTGATTGTATCACTTGGTTTACCTTTACACAAGCATTATTGCCTTGGAGATCTTAAAAAAATTCAATTATTTATTCAGCCTGAAAGTTGCCATGCTTCAGAACACCAAGCAAGAGATAGCCAACTGTTGTAGTGGAATCCACAATGAAATAAAGGAGAAGGAGAAAACATGTTCAGGAAAAAAAGGAAACTGTTGTTCAGACAAGTTCGTTTATTACAAAATAGATATCACCTCCACAAAAGAAGAGTCACAGAATTTTCAAAAATTAAAGATTTGCCTGTTTATACATGTAATAATTTTATCTCAATACTGGTTTTCAGGATTAAAAACTTGCTTTATATTAAAAGACTGATATATTTCAGGAAAATTCCCTGATCCCAAGACAAAATTAGCTTTACACCAGCAATTCATTTGTTAGACCCATCTTATTGGTATTTAATTATTTCTAATTAATTATAAATTTTATTGAATTGTAAAATTGATAAATATTTATCGTAAACACAAATTTTATAAATATTTTTATAATATATTTAAAAATCAAATGATTCAATGAAATTGGCAAAATTAAAATAAGTATTGATATAATAATAAAATATAACAAATGAATAAGAATAAAAGAATTTTAATTATTGTTTTTTCAATTTTCAGCATACTGAATATAAATGGTCAGTCTTCGTTTGACCCTGTAAAAATGACAATAAATGTAAATGGAGCCTGTGGCATGTGTGAGAGCAGGATTGAAGAGACCGCTTTAAAAACCCCTGGAGTAATAGAAGCTGACTGGAATGTTGACGATAAAATAATGACAGTTTCTTATGATCCAGATTTATTTCAGGAATCTGTTTTACATCAGAACATTGCTGCTGTAGGCCATGATACAAATCTTGTTAAAGCTCAGGATGATATTTATAATCAGCTTCCTCAGTGTTGCTTGTATCGCTCGGATGATAATCCTCATAAAAAGGCAAATAAAATGAATTCAAAAAATGTAATTAAAGGTGCAGTATTTGAAAATCATGATGGCCATCTTCATCCACTTCTTGGATCAAATTTATACCTGGTAAATGAAAAACGGGGAATTTCAACAGATCAGGATGGTCGGTTTGAATTTTCACTAAAAAATAAATCTGAAACCATAATTGTGAGTTATGTTGGCTATAAAAGTGATACAATAGTTGTCGACCGATATCATGAAGATTTTCTGGAAATAGTTCTTTCAAATTCAATTACTCTGGATGAAATACAGATAACTCACGAAAAAAGGACCACTGAATTTTCATTTACTGAGCCAATAAAAATTCAGAAAATTGGAATACATGAGCTTAAAAAGGCAGCCTGCTGCAATTTATCAGAGAGTTTTGAGACCAATCCATCAGTTGATGTCAATTTTACTGATGCTGTAACAGGTTCGAAAGTGATTGAATTGCTCGGCCTGGCAGGCAAGTATGTGCAGATAACCAGGGAAAGTATGCCTTACATAAGAGGCTTGGCTTCGATATATGGTATGGCTTTCACTCCCGGACCATGGATTGAAAGTATACAGATGATAAAAGGAACAGGTTCTGTTGTCAATGGATTTGAGAGCATGACTGGACAGATCAATCTTGAATTTTTTAAGCCTGAAAATGCTGATCCATTGTTTGTAAATTTGTATGCAGGAGAAAAAGGAAGGTATGAGGCTAATGTAAATGTTAATCATAAGTTCAGTGAAATGATCTCTACAGGCTTACTAATACATGGTAGCATGAAAAATCAGGAAACTGACCATAATAAGGATGGTTTTCTCGATGAACCTTCCGGAAAACAATATTCTATAATGAACAGGTGGGATACTTATTTTAAAAATGGGCTTGAGTCCAAGTTTGGATTCAATATTACCGGATATCATCAGAATGCTGGTCAGGCAGGTTTCAGGAGAGAAATTGAAAACAGTGGTCTGTGGGGTACTTTATTGGACAATAGCAGAATGGATGCATTTCTGAAAATAGGAAAGGTATTTGAGAATGAAGAAAGTGTAGGATTTCAGCTGGGAGCAGTATATCATGACCAGAAGAATTTATTTGGGAAAAGGAATTATGATGCCAGGCAAAAAAGCATTTATGGCAATCTGATCTATCAGCGGGAGTTATTCAGTCATGTGAATATTTTAAAATCCGGATTGAGTTTCCAATATGACAACTTTGACGAGAAAATCGTTTCTGATCAGTATAAAAGAGAGGAAATGGTACCCGGTGCATTTGTGGAATACAGTTACATGCCTGATGAAAAATTCACTTTAGTAGCAGGATTAAGATCTGACTGGAACAATTTTTACGGACTGTTTTTTACACCAAGGCTTAATCTTAAGTATTCACTGACGGATCGGACCGTTCTAAGGGCAGCTGCAGGAAGAGGACAAAGGACAGCAAATATTTTTGCCGAGAATATTGGTCTTTTTGCAAGTTCGAGAAAATTTGTCATTGAACCGCAAAATGAAGAGCAACCATATGGACTAAAGCAGGAGATATCATGGAATTTTGGTTTAAATATCCTTACAGAATTTGATATCCTGAGTAAAAGCTCGGTTATTTCTGTTGATTTTTATCATAGCAGATTTACAGATCAGGTGGTGATTGACCTTGAAAATCCGCGTGAAATAAGGTTTTATAATCTTGAAGGAGAATCATATTCCAACAGTATCCAAACCCAATTTGATATAGCTGTTTTGAAAAATCTTGATCTGAGGCTTGCTTACAGATATAATGATGTAAAAACAGATTTTAAGGCAGGAAAACTTGAAAAGCCCCTGTCTTCAAAACACAGGGCATTTATCAACATAGGCTTTGAAACAGGTAAAATATGGAAACTCGATTATACTTTAAACTGGCAGGGTCCTAAAAGGATTCCTGATACCAGTATTAATCCTGAAGAATTCAGATTGCAAGAATATTCTCCTGATTTCATCACCATGAATTTTCAGGTCACAAAAGTGTGGAAAGATGTATTTGAATTGTATGCCGGAGTGGAAAATATCCTTGACTACACTCAACATCATGCTATATTGAGTGCATCTGATCCTTTCGGTGATTATTTCGATGGGTCAATGATCTGGGGACCTGTGATGGGAAGAAATATTTATGTTGGAATGAGGTATAATCTGAAAAGGTAATTTTTAAATTCATCAAACACAAAAAAAGGGAAGTCCATTAAGGAATTCCCTTTTTTTAATATTCATTTTAATTCATATTTTTTTATTTTTTCAATATTTCCCCGATCACGATGTTCTCAGATCCACTCGGAAGTGTTATATGTAAAAGCTGAGAAAGAGTCGGTGCAATTTCTGTTATAAAATGCTTTTCATAGCTTTTGCCTTTTGGAATATGCCAGCCATAGAAAAGACCAGGCACATGTGTGTCATAACCATAAGGTGTGCCATGAGAAGTTCCTGTGTAACCATACTCCATATAAGCAGGTTCGAAAAGAAGAACTATCTGCCCGTTTTGTTTGATGTCAAAGCCATTTGCTACAGACTTCTGCAGAAAATCAGGACTGCAATTCATCAGTTCCTCTTCAGTAAAGGCTCGTTTTACATAAGGGATGAGCTCAAGTTTTTCCTGGAATTTCCTGAATACAGTTTCCCTGTTCAATCCAAGTGAATCGATTTTAACAATATCGAAATGGATGTTCTGATTGTCATAGTTTTTTATCAGGTTAATATTGTAAAGATCCATTGAAACTTTTTCCATGTCCTTTTTCAATTCCTTATAATCGAGATTTTTTACCTGCATTTTGTTGTCATGCAGGAAATTAGGATTTTCTCCGCAGGCGTGATCGGCAGTTAGGAAAAGCAGGTAATTGCCTTTCCCTACATTTTTGTCAAGATATTTTAAGAAATCAGCAATTATGAGGTCAAGTCTAAGGTACATATCCTGCAATTCCATAGATCTGGGGCCTACTACATGTCCTATATAATCGGGAGATGAAAATGAAACTGCAAGAAAATCTGTGATCTCATCTTTTCCCAGATTTTCATTCTCTATAGCAGATATAGCCAGATCAGCGAGGATATTGTTTCCCCAGGGAGTGACTTTGATTATAGCGGCTCCATTTTTCTGATATTCTGAATAAAGGTCATAGGGAAAAACAGGCTCAATTGATCTGTTAAGCTTTCCTTCATAAGGATTATTATCCGGTAGAGACTCATTATATTCAGCCGGATCTTTCAGCAAGGTCCATCCTTTTTTCAGGTAAGTAGCATAGTGTTTGGCATTATTGAAATCAGAAACCCATTCTGGAAGTTCAGTGCCGTAAAAAGTGCTCGAAATGAAATTGCCGTCATTGTTCATCCAGAATGCCCAATTTGCCAAATGCCCGGCAGGGAGTATAGCTCCCCTGTCCTTAATACTCATTCCAATGACTTTGCCTTTAAGGTTTGTTGAAAGCCTTAATTCATCTGTAATAGTTGTGGTTTTTAGCCTGTTTGGTGACATTTTTCCATCTTTTTCTGTTCCGGGTCCCAAAATGCTGAAGTCTTCATCGTAAGTGCAGTAAATATCTTTATTGGTCTGACGATGAAACCAGTCATTGCTCACAATCCCATGGTATCTGGGAGTAGTACCTGTATAAACAGAAGCATGGCCTGGAGCCGTGTAAGTTGGCATATAATTGAAATGCAGATTTTTCATCCTGAATCCTTCGTTTATAAGCCTTTTAAAGCCTTCATTGCCAAAATCATTATAAAACCTGTCGATATACTCATCTCTCATCTGATCGACGATGATACCGACTATTAACTTTGGTTTGGAGTCTTGAGCATAAATGTTATTGGCAATCCAAAAAAATATAAATATAAAGAATATCTTTTTCATTTTTTTGTATGAATTTTAACTGTTTAGTGCGGAATTCTTTAGCTCACTATAATATTTAAAGAAATAAGGTATGGTTTCCATTCCCCTGTACAGGTTGAATAATCCATAGTGTTCATTTGGAGAATGTATGGCATCGGTATCAAGACCAAATCCCATCAGAACTGATTTTGTTCCAAGAACCTGTTCAAAAGTGGCAATGATTGGGATACTTCCCCCCTCTCTGGTACTTACAGGCTTAATTCCAAATGTCTTTTCCATAGCCATTTCAGCAGCCTTGTATTCTGGTGTATCTATTGGGGTAATGACAGGAAGTCCTCCATGCAGGTATTTCACATCAACTTTTACGTAAGCAGGGGCAATTGATCTGAAATACATTTCAAAGAGTTCAGCAATCTCCTTTGGATCCTGGTTTGGAACCAGTCGCATACTTACTTTTGCAAATGCTTTTGAAGGCAGAACAGTTTTAGCCCCTTCGCCTGTAAATCCACCCCATATTCCGTTAAGATCAAGAGTAGGTCTTATTCCGGTTCTTTCCATAACAGAAAAACCTGTTTCCCCAAATACTTCTTTTATATCGAGTTTGGATTTGTAATCTTCAAGGTCAAATGGTGCTTTATTGATCATTTCCCTTTCCTCTTTACCTGCTTCCATCACTTTGTCATAAAAACCTGGAATAGTTATATGCTTGTTTTCGTCCATCATTTTCGATATCAGATCGCACAGAATGTTGATAGGGTTTGCTACAGCTCCTCCGTAAGTACCTGAATGAAGATCCCTGTTGGCACCTGTGACTTCCACCTGGACATAGCTTAGACCTCTTAAACTTGATGTAATTGAAGGAATTGAATTTGAAATAATTCCTGTATCTGAAACCAGGATCATATCATTTTTCAGCATTTCCTTATTTTCTTCACAGAATTTTCCTAAATGTGGTGAACCTATTTCCTCCTCTCCTTCAATCATAAATTTAAAATTAACAGGCAGGTAATTATTTGCTACCATTGCCTCGAAAGCTTTAAAATGCATAAAAACCTGCCCTTTGTCATCGCATGAACCTCTGCCAAAAATCGCTCCTTCAGGATGTATATCTGTTTTCTTAACTACAGGTTCAAAAGGAGGATTGTCCCAAAGGTCAAGAGGATCAACGGGTTGTACATCATAGTGTCCATACACCAATACAGTTGGTTTGTCCGGGTCTGTTAGTTTTTCTCCATAGACAACAGGATGTCCTTCAGTTTTGTAAACATTTACATTTTCAGCCCCAGACCTGATCAGAGCAGCTTTTGCCCATTCTGCTGCTTTATACATATCTTCTTTGTGGTCAGGTAAGGAACTGATTGAGGGTATTCTCAGCCATTCGTTCAATTCTTCAACCATTGCATTTTTTCTGTCAGCAATATATTTCTGTACTTTTTCCATAATAAAGGTTTTTTGATTTACGAATTTAAAACTAAAAGTGAAAAACTAAAATTTACAATTTGTAATTATTTCTATTTACATCCTCACGCTTTAATAATACGATAAGGATGTATTCATAAAACGGACTTATGATTCATTTGTTTATTAAATTACTATATTTATTATGAAGTATATGTTAATTTTAAACGAGATACTAAAATGCAACATCAATTTCTCTATAAATCAAATTATACTCTAGATAAACGCAGGACTTGAGAAGATTTATTAAATGTTTTTTACTTTTTTTACTTTTATAGCTGTTTTTTATTTCGATTATTGAGATGACATATGTTTACAGATCAATGTTCCACTCCACATCCATGTTGAATCCCGTTACCTTGATTTTTTAATAAGATTTCCTGTTCTATGAGTTCTTCTTCTGTCCATTTTACCGAACTTATATTACGCAGTTCAGGCTGACCTGCGTCTATCCATGCAGTGTACCAAATATCTCCCAGGGATTTGACTGCATTTCTCATTCTTTGTTCTGCCATATTTTTTAATTCGTTATCAAATGCCCTTATAAGAATTTCAGATTGAGACCTGACAACGATTCCATTCCTTTCTTTAAAGATATACTTTTTTTCGTCAGGTATCTGACTGTTAACAATTGAATCTGCTCTCAGGACGTCATTTTTCAGTGAGTGGCTTTTTATGACTATATCCCATATGAAATCCCTGATATTGTCAATATATTCTGCTTTACCTACAAAAAAATCAAATTCAGGATCACAAAGTAGTTCCGGAATGCTGTTTTCCCAGAATGCATGTATCCCAACCTGATTTGTCAGTTGACCGTTATAATTCTTAGTTGTATGCAGAGGTACGTGCGCGTCTCCTATATAATGTCCCATGTGGGTTGCAAGTCTTAGAATACGTTTAGGATCTTTATTTTGAAAGGCTTTTACCAATGACCTGTAATGTTCATAGATATAATAAGGTAGGATTCCATCCTGAGAAAAATTTTCCACAACCCTTATTTTTTTTCTTTGGGGATTTTCAATTTGTATATTTATCCATTCATTTAATGAATCAGCGGGGAATTCAATTTTATCAGTCAAAATACTATAGGCTATTTTCTTTGCTATAAAATTCCTGTAGTCTTTGTTCAAACAAAAAAATCCTGATCCGAAGAGAGTATCATTTTTAAAAATATTTATTTCAGGTCCGAATACCAGGCGAGTAGAATCTTTATCAATTATACTGATTTCTGCATATTTTGAAACTACCCCAAGCCAATCTCGGGGAAGAGTTTCAAACGGATATTCGCCCCAATTATCAATATCAATGAAATGTCTCATGCCTTCCTGTGAATTTGTGAATTTAAGTTTGTCGGGATCAGTAGCATGTTCTGTGATATATTCAATATTTGGTTTGAAAAAATACATCATTTCAGGTGGAAGAATGTAAACAGCCATCCTGTTTATCCGCTTATGAGCAAAGAATCCCCATTCCGATCCTGAAATAAACCCATAGAAAATAGAAATCAAAGTGAAAAATATCAATATTTTAAGTAATATTTTCAAACTTCAGCTATTTAAACAATTATAAAATGAATTTAATTTGTAAATATATGAATAAAAAAATTATTTTGATGAATAAAATAACAGTCAGATTTATATTGCCTTTTTGCATCATATAAATTATACCATCCTTAGTTTTTGGTTTTCGAGTTTTTTGGCAAGATATATGCAATGATGTAACCGAATCAGATGTATTATTAAGAATACTCAGAAAGTTAAGTTCAAAAAAAGGTTGGTCCACGGGGGTAGGATCGGCCTTTTTTTTTCAATTTTATTACCATTACGACTTAAATTGAACAAATACTGTTTATTTCGTATGATATATGTATTTTTGCCTCTATGGGTGTTAAAAATCATAAATATGCTGAAGTTCTTCTGCCATTGGCATTGCCAAAATCATACACCTATTTAATTCCCGAAAAATTTTCCGATCTGGTAAGATTTGGTGTCAGGGTTGAAGTTTCACTGAAAAACAAATTTTATTCAGGACTAATAGTTACTCTTCATGAAGATATACAAAACCCCGGGTACGCCTTAAAAAGTATAATTTCGGTTATCGACAAAACCCCCATAATTGATGAAAATCACTTTGCATTATGGAAATGGATAGCAGCTTATTACATGTGTACATTAGGTGAGGTTATGAATGCAGCACTGCCTACAGGGTTGAAGATGTCAAGTGAAACAATCATAGAATTATTGCCGGAACCTGATATTGATATTAAAGAATTATCAGACGATGAGTATCTTGTTTACGAAGCAGTTGAATTGAGAAGGTCGTTGAATATCAGGGAGATCAAGGAAATACTAGGTCGGAGTACGGTTTTTAATGTGATACAAACTTTAATTGACAAGGAGCTTGTGAATCTTAAGGAAGAATTGATTGATTCTTATAAGCCAAAGAAAATCAGATTAATAAAGTTGGCAGATCAATTCTCAAGGGATGAAGGCATTCATGAACTATTGGAAAAATTTAAAAGATCAAAACATAAGACAAATGCTCTGCTTACATATTATCAGTTATCAAAAAAAAATGAAGAAATTTTAAAAACTGATTTGATGGAAGTATCGGGTGCTGGTTCATCTGTGATAAAGGAACTTGTTGATAAAGATATATTTATTGAAAGCGATAAAACAATTTCAAGACTTAAAACATGGAATAACAAATTATCGGATTTGCCTCAATTGTCAGATACTCAGAGATCATGTATCAATGAAATGGATAAGTTTTTTGATACAGGAAATCATCTGTTGCTGCATGGAGTGACAGGTAGCGGTAAAACAAGAATTTATCAGGAATTTATAGCACGAACAATAAGTAATGGAGGTCAGGTTTTATATCTGGTACCAGAAATCGGACTGACGACTCAGATGATAAACAGACTGACAAGCGTTTTTGGTGACGAAGTTTATGTTTTCCACAGCAAACTCAATCAGCAGGAAAGAGTAGAGATATGGAATTCTGTACATCAGGGTAAATCTGTTATTCTTGCTGCACGGTCAGGAATTTTTCTTCCATTCAGAAACCTTCAATTGATCATAGTAGATGAAGAACATGACAGTTCTTATAAGCAGCAAAGCCCTTCACCTCACTACAATGCAAGAGATATAGCTTCATATCTTGGCACAAAACTGAACATTAAAGTAATACTGGGGAGTGCTACTCCTTCACTTGAAAGCTATTATAATTGCTTAATGAAAAAGTATGCTTATGTAAAAATTGATCAGAGGTTTGGAGATGTTTCTCTGCCGGAAATAAGGATATCTGACATGAGAATAAAATCAGCACTGCTTCCTGATAATAGCAAATACAGCATAGCACTTGTTTCAATGATACAACAGTCACTAAATAATGACGAGCAGGTTCTGCTTTTTCAGAACAGAAGAGGATTTGCTCCTACAATTCTTTGCAATACCTGTGGTTGGAACGCCAAATGTCCTAATTGTGACGTGTCTCTTACACTTCATAAGAATATGGGAGAACTTAAGTGTCATTATTGTGGATACAGAAAAAACACTATTGATAAATGTCCTGCGTGTGGAAGTATAAAAATCGGGCACTTAGGATATGGAACAGAAAAGATCGAACTTGAACTCAGGAATTTATTTCCGGATTCAAAAGTTAAGAGGATGGATCTCGATACAGTAAGGACAAAAAATGATGTTGAAACCCTCATGAATGAATTTGAAGAGAAGAAAATAGATATTCTGGTAGGTACACAGATGATTACAAAAGGGCTCGATTTTGAAAAGATAGGACTGGTAGGAATTGTTGATATTGATAAATTGATGCAGTTCCCTGATTTCAGGGCAAATGAAAGGGCATTTCAACTCGCTGTTCAGGTAGGAGGCAGAGCAGGAAGAAGAAAAAAACAGGGATTAGTCATAATTCAGACTCATGATCCGGTTAATCCTTTACTTAAAGATATTTTGAACAGTGATTTTGAAAGTTTTTCCACAAGGGAACTGGAAGAGAGGGAAAGATACCATTATCCACCTTATGTGAGAATTATAGAGATTACAATAATGCATTCAAAATATGATAAATGCCGGGCCGGGTCTATTGAACTTGCCGGCAATTTGCGAACCAGGCTTAAAACTGTTTTGGGACCTGCAGTTCCGGGGATCGGAAGATTAAGAGGACTTTATCAGTTCAGTATTATTTTAAAAATTGGAAAATACGGTACTGATCTGAGTACGGTTCGAAAAGCGATAGATGATTGTAAAAAAAAGGTATTGAATACTGAGGAATTTAAATCATTAAAGATAAATATAGATGTGGACCCTTATTAATATAAGCTTAATTCACTATTTATCTGCTACAGATTTGAATATAGTGAATTCTTATATCAAAAAAAAATAATTAAATACATTAGGTTCTTTTAGTTTTTTTATTTAAGTTTGTACCTGTAATTGTTTGTGAAAATTTTATATAAACATAATTCATTGATTAATCGTGTAAACTCTGCAAAATAGCTATTTTTATAACACGCACGGAATTATAGTTTACATATAAAATTTCATCCTTTGAACGTATTTTTCCGCATTGTAATTTACTGTAATTATTAATGTCGTCAGTTTTATTTTTTAAAATTGACTGTATTATTCTTATATAAATTATTCGATAACAATAAAAAAAACGAAACTCATTTATTTTTTCATTTTAATTAAACAAATATGGAAATTTTTAAACCAATTAAACTAATTACAAGCATGAAGCAATTGCTCTGCGTTGTGGTGTTACTGTTGGGATTTGGTTTTTTTGCCAATGCACAGCAAGTAACCGGAGTTGTTACAGGGGAAGATGGTCAGGCACTGATCGGGGCTTCCGTAGTTTTAAAAGGTACCAATACTGGTACAATAACTGATTTGGATGGAAAATACAGTATTGCAGCCAAAGAGGGACAGGAACTGTTATTTTCAATGGTGGGAATGGAATCAAAGAGTGTTAAAGTAGGAACGTCAAAAATAATTGATGTAATCCTTGGAGGTTCTGTTATGCTGGAAAATGTTGTGATCACTGGTGCTTTGGGTATTGTACAGGATAAGAGGAAACTTAGTTATTCCGTACAAGGTGTAAAAGGTGAAGACCTTCAGAATTCGCAAAGGGACAATGCATTCCTTGCACTTCAGGGACGTGTTGCCGGTATGACTTTGACACCTACAAGTGGTCTTGCTGGTGGTTCTACCAGTATAAACCTCAGGGGGGTTAACTCTATTGGAAGCAGTAATCAGCCTTTAGTGGTTATTGATGGTCTTCCTGTGAGCAGTGGAACTTTCAATCAGCATACTTTATTTTCAGATGCAAGTGGATTAAACGGGAACATCAACAATAACCGTGATGAAGCCAGCAGCCGTCTTGCTGATATCAATCCAAATGATATTGAAAGTATAAGTGTCCTTAAGGGCCCTGAAGCAGCTGCACTTTACGGAAACGAAGGTGCCAATGGTGTAATTCTTATTACTACAAAGAAAGGTAAAGCAGGGATTACCAGAATTACATATAATAATAAATTTGCAACTTCAAAACTATATCTGTTTCCGGAGATTCAGCAAATTTATGGCAGGGGAAGTAACGGTAAAGTAGCTTTGAATGACCCTGATTATTTTGGACCTAAATTTGCAGATTCTGTAAAGTTTTATGATAATGCTGATAATTTCTTTCAAAAAGGCAGTAATGCACGTCATGACCTTGCATTTGAAGGAGGTTCTGAAATTTTCACATACAGACTTTCAGCTTCTTACCTGGATTCTAAAGGTAATATTCCGACCAATGAATTCAAACAGTTGAATTTGACAGCCAATAATGAAGTAAAATTGACAGACTGGTTAAAAGCTACATCCAGATTTTCTTTTACTCAAAGCAAGAACATTCTGCCTCCGGGAGGTTCTCAGGGTTATCTTTTAAATACACTCAGGTATCCGGCTGATTATGATATGAGGAATTACCTGACAAAAGAAGGTAACAGGACTCTGACACTTCCTAGTTCAAATTACGGTGCAGATAATGAAAACTCATTTTTTAATGTTTATAAGAATGCCAGATCAGAAAATACAAACAGAAGTCTTGCAAATATTTCACTTACAGCTGATATCTTAAAATGGTGGTCTGTAACGGGCAGATGGGGTTTGGATTATTATTCTTCATTAGGCAATAGATTTTTCCATGGCCAATCGAATGTAGGATATGCAAAATCAGGATGGATTGAAAACTATTCAGATCTGAACAGGTTATTGAACACAACAATGTTTACAACCCTTAAAAAATCTTTTGGAGATATTGGAGCTACTCTGATCGTTGGAACTTCAATAGATGATAAAAGAAATGAGGTTGTGACCGACTATGGAGAAAAGCTGTATTTGCCTGATTTTAACAGTATAAACAATACAGACCCGACAACTCAGAGGGACAGGACTACAATATACAGAACAAGATTGGTAGGTGCGTTTGCAAAAGCTGAATTCAACTTTCAGGACTGGCTAATTTTCAATGTCACAGGAAGGAACGACTGGTCAAGTACCTTGCCGGTTGAAAACAGATCATATTTTTATCCATCAGTAGGGATGACTTTCAACTTTACTGATTTGCCGGCATTGAAAGGAAATACCGGAATTCTTAATTTTGGGAAAATAAGGGGATCATTTGCAAGGGTAGGTAACCCTGCTCCTGCTTATAAGATCAGATCAAGACTTGTTTCACAAACAAGTACAGGGGGAGGATTTCTGTATGACTTTTATGGAGACAACCCTGCATTGAAACCAGAAAATGTTGAAAGTTATGAAATCGGCACTGAGCTTGGCTTTTTCAATGATCGTCTGAAAATTGACTTTGCATGGTACAAGAAAAGTATTACTGACCAGATTGTTGTGCAACGATTGAGTTATGGTACAGGATTTGTTTTCGGATTGCTGAATGGTGGAGATTTAAGTACTAATGGTATAGATTTTCAATTGATGATAAATCCGGTAAAGACAACTAATTTTGACTGGAATTTTTATACAAACTTTACTAAATATAAAACTTCGGTAAATAACCTGCCTGCAAATGTTAGTGAATATTATGATTCAGATACCTGGGTTTATGGAAATGCAAGAGCCAGTGTTTTTGCTCCTGAAGATATTTTGAAAGCTCGTTTTAACAAACCTGGTTCAAATTTATTTTTTAGTGATCTTAATTCAAGAGGTGCCGGATCTGCTACTGCTATAGGAGGTTGGAGTTATCTTAGAAATAGTAAGGGAGATATACTGATAGATCCTACAACGGGATTTCCGTTAAGAAATGCTAATTTCCTGCCGATTGGCGAACGTGCTCCTGATTTTACTGTTGGAATCGGCAATGATATTGAATTCTTTAAGAATTTCAGGTTATCATTCCTTTTAGATGTAAGAGTTGGGGGTGATATATTTAACGGAAATGAATACTACTTATATCAGATAGGTTTGAGCAATAAATCCGTAAGTCATTTATTTGTTGGAAACCCTGCATTTGACAGGGACTCAACTTACGTTTTTAAAGGGGTAGTTAAAGATGGAAAAGAAGAAACTGAAACTCCAACTGCAAATGAAAAGAAAATCAAACCTATTGATAATGAGACTTTCTTCACGGCAGTGATACAACCTGAAGATTTTGTAGAAAGAGATATTAACTGGCTCAGATTAAAAGATGTTACATTTTCCTATGAATTTCCTAAGTCAATTCTTGGAAGACAGAATATAATAAAAGAGGCCAGTATTTTTGTAAATGGTACAGATTTGTTCTTATTAACTAATTATACCGGAGCTGATCCTTACGTTAGTGCTACAACTCCGGCTACCGGTGGAGCTGGTGGTTTTGGCTTTGATTTTGGAAAAACTTCTTTACCAAGAACCTTCGCAGTTGGATTATCTGTAACCTTTTAATTAATTAATAAAATTTTTAATAATGAGAAATAAAATATTAATATCAACATTTGCTTTGGCAATGCTGCTGTTTCTGAATGGATGCAATGATTTTCTCGATGTGAATTATGATCCATCGTATCCGCAGACTGCTGAAGGTTATTCTTTACTGCCTCCTATTATGTCACAAATGGTAAGAGGGGAAACATTTGATACACGTTACGTTGGACAATATGTCCAGAACTGGGCTAGTACAGCCAAAAACAACGCATGGGATCTTCATGGATATGCAGCAGGAAGTGATGCCGGAGGAGAAAAATGGAGGAGCCATTACTGGTCCATCGGAAAGAATATTGATCTTATAATTGAGCAAGCTACCGCAAAGGAACAATGGTACTATGTCGGAGTTGCAAAAGCTATAAGGGCATGGAGCTGGCAATCTACAACCGACGTAAATGGAGAGATGATTTTGACAGAAGCATTTAAGCCAAATACTTATGTTTTTAATTATGATACTCAGGATAAGATTTACGAAGAGGTAGTCAGATTGAGTGAAGATGCTTTGAAAGATCTGAACAGAACGGATGGAAATGTAAGCACTTTAGGATTAGGAAGAGGAGATCTCGTTTATAAAGGGGATCGTACAAAATGGATAAAATTTGTTTATGCAAACCTTGCAAGAAATGCTCATCACCTTTCAAATAAAGCATCATATAATCCTGATAAAGTAATTGAATACGTTGATAAATCATTTGCATCCAATGCTGATAACTTTAGTGTTCCCCATGCAGGAACAAATTCAGCAGATGGTAATTTCTTCGGACCTGTAAGGGATAATCTGAGAACATACAGGGCAACAGTATTTTTTGTAAACCTATTGAATGGAACTGTTTTTAATAGTGTTGTTGACCCAAGATTACCATTGATGTATACGACTGCTAAGGACGGAGTTTACAGAGGTGTGACTCCTGCAGTTGGTGATACAACAAATGCAGCTACCAATCCAAGAAGGTTACCATTATTATGGGGAGTTGATCCAAGTGTCACTGATCCTACAAAAATATCTGGCAAGTATATATTTGCTGATAAAGCTGAACATCCGCTTATTACTTTTTTTGAACTTCAGTTTATTAAAGCTGAAGCTGCCTTCAAAAAAGGAAATAAAGATCTTGCATACTCGGCCTTCAAAAAGGGAGTTGAAGCACATATGGATTATGCAAAAGTGGCTGCTGCCGATAAAACTTCATATATGGCTAGTGCAGCTATTCCACAGAGTGCTGCTGCTTTGACATTGAGTGATATCATGTTGCAAAAATATATAGCACTATGGGTACATGGTGCTTTAGAAACATGGGTTGATATGAGAAGATATGATTACAACAATCAGATCTATAAAGGATTTACTTTGCCAAATCCATATTATATAGATAATAGTGGCAAACCTGTTTACAGGCTTCGTCCCCGTTATAATTCTGAATATGTCTGGAATCTTGATGCATTAAAGAAAATAGGTGGTGATCTGCCTGATTTCCATACTACAAAACTTTGGTTCTTACAACCATAAAATGAAACAGGAGGTTGTCAGTTTGGCAGCCTCTTTTTTTTGCTCCATTTTCAAAAGATCATTGATCTGACAAACATACGATATCATTGAACTTAGCATCAAACTCGCATTAAAGGATTATGAATTCTGAAGCCCTTTAACCGATCATGATTTTATAAGGTGATTTTCAGTCTAATGAAAAGTATTTCAAAAAATAAGTACAATTCCGTGTGTGGTAAAGCTAGTACTTGTAATTAATTAAACTTATCTCAAATCCATCCATTGTTAATTAACAGCAAGTAGCTATATTTGTAAAAACAATTAAACTGATTTGACAAAATTAAATAAAATAACTTTAATTGGTTCAGGAAATTTAGCCTGGCATCTTGGTAAAGCTTTTTTTAATTCCGGGATTAAAATCAATGGGGTTTACAGCAGAAAACTTCTAAATGCTGAGAAACTTGCAATTGAACTCCAAACTTTTGGAGTAAATAAAATGGAGGAATTGCCATATGACAGCGATCTTTATATTTTTGCTGTTACTGATGATGCCCTTGAAGAACTTTCCCTGGAATTACACGAATTTTGCGGATATAAAGTAAAAGTTGTCCATACTTCAGGATTTGTTAGTTCTGATATTTTTAAGGATCGCTTCAGTGATTTTGGTGTTTTTTATTTTCTTCAGACTTTTACTAAACACAGAGATATAAATTTCGAGCAAATACCATGTTTTATTACTACAGATGATGCAGGACTTGAAACCAATTTATATAACCTGGCTTCAAAAATCACAGGTAATATTGAATTTATTTCAGACGAGAAGAGAAAAGTATTACATCTTGCTGCAGTTTTTGCTAACAACTTCACAAATTATTTATATTCAGTCTCAAAGCATATTCTTGAATCAAGTGATCTGAAATTCGATTTTCTATATCCGCTTATATCTGAAACCGCAATGAAGATAGCTGATGGCTATGATCCTTATGAAGTTCAGACAGGACCTGCCAAAAGAAATGATTTAAAAACTATTGAAGAGCAAATGAGATTGCTGGAAAGATTCCCTCAATTCCGGGATATTTATCAAAAAATTTCTGAAGATATAATTGGAAGAAAATTTAATGATGGATAATTGATTGTCAATAATCAGACAAGATTTTTGCCTAAAGATTATATCAGTAATAGTGCAATTCAAATGAATGTTTTCTTCAGCCATGTAAAATACAAAACGGACATTTTCAGCGTTATTAAAGAAAAATCAATAAGATGAAAAAAATATCTTTTGTCCTGATGATCTTGATATCATTGCAATTGAATGCAGACGAGATCAAAATAAAATCCCAAATCGACAAAGTCACGGTATTCAGAAACGGAGCTCAGATAAAGAGAGTCGCAACAGTAAATATAAAATCCGGTATTAATGTGGTTGTATTTACTGACTTACCGGCAGGTTTCAATGAAAACAGTATAATTGTTAAAGGAAATCCTAAACTTGAAATAAATTCGGTAAGCTATAGAAATGATTTTACCAGAACATTTGAATCCAATCCCAATTATATGAGTTTGAAAAGGCAATATGAAGATTTAATGATAAAGAAAGAAAATGAAGAAATAGTAATTGAAACATGGAAAGAAGAAGAAAGTCTTATATTATCAAACAAGAAAATAGGAGGTGAAAATTCCGGTTTAACACAGGAACAGCTTGTTAAAGTTGCTGACTTATACAGGGTGAGACTCTTAGATGTTAAACAAAAAATCCTTGTGAGCAAAAGGAAAATTATCGATCTGGATAAGGAAATTAAGACTATTTATTCTCAAATGGAAGAAAGTATCTCTAAGCTTGGAAATCAAAATACGGCTGAAGTGGTAATCATCATTAATTCAAATTCACCTGGTAACGAAATATTTGAACTTTCATATATAGATAACAGAGCCAACTGGATAACAAGTTTTGACTTTAGGCTGGAGTCTCTCCAAAAACCACTGAATCTGATCAATAAGGGGAAAATAAGGCAATATACAGGTGAAGATTGGATAAATTTGAACCTTGCTCTGTCAACCGGTAATCCTCAGACAAATATTCAGTTCCCTGTCATAAATCCCTGGTTTCTATATTATTTTGAAAATGTCTACTATGGTCAAATCCAGACAAAGTCTAAAGCATTTCCTGCTCAGACCAGAATAGAGGATAATGTTAGAGCAGATTTTGAAGAGAATAATGCCGAAGTCGATGTGAAAGAAAATATAACTTTTATGGAATTTTCATTGCCCGATAAAATTTCAATTCCTTCGGATAATAAAGAACACGAGGTAAAACTGAAAGACTATGAAATTGCTGCAGAATATCAGTATATTGCAATTCCTAAGCTGGATAAAAATGTCTACCTTCAGGCTAATATAATTGACTGGAATCAATACAACCTGTCTTCAGGTGAAGTTAAACTGTACTTTGAGGGAACATTTGTAGGAACATCAGTTTTAGATGCAAATCTGTTATCAGATACTCTCAGCATTTCTCTTGGTCCTGATATTGCAATAGCATGTAAACGAGAAAAACTCAAAGACCTTAAAAAGACAAATTTCCTTTCAAACAAAAAGCAGATTCAGTCGGGCTTTGAAATTTCACTGAAAAACAATAAACCACAAGCAATTGAAGTGGTTTTAAGAGACCAGATTCCTTTGTCTACTGATTCGGAAATGGAAATAGAAACAGACGAACTTTCAGGAGGGAAACTCAATAAAGATACCGGAATAGTAGAATGGAAACTGAAACTGCAACAGGGAGAACAAATCAAAAAGAAATTTTCCTACACAGTAAAAATACCAAAAGACAAGAGAATAAATCTTTGATCAGCAAGTGCATGAATAAAGGATTCTATCATGGTTTTAATTATTTTTGCTTTTTTAAATTTAATTTTCGGTAATTAACTGTATAAATTCAGGATGAATAAGCTTTCGGTCGTAATTATAACCTATAACGAAGAACGAAATATCAAACGTTGTTTAGATTCTGTAAAAAGTATTGCAGATGAAATTATTGTAGTTGATTCGTTTTCAACGGATAAAACAAAGGATATATGCACTGAAGAGGGAGTAAAGTTCATTCAGCTGGAATGGCTCGGATATTCTGAGCAGAAAAACTATGCAAATACTTTAGCTGTTAATGACTGGATATTATCAATTGATGCTGATGAAGCATTATCGGAAGAGCTTCTTGATTCTGTAAAAAAAATTAAAGATAGTCTTAATGATAATGCCGTTTATTCAATGCACAGGTTAACAAATTACTGTGGCAACTGGATTCACCATTGTGGATGGTACCCTGATACAAAAATCAGGATATTTAACAGAAAACATGTTAATTGGATTGGTAAATTTATACATGAAACACTCAAAATACCGGATGTTTTTGAAGTTATTTTACTAAGAGGAGATTTGCTGCATTTTTCATATTATACAAAGGAAGATCATTACAGACAAATTGAAAAATTCACGACCTTGACTGCCATGGAGGCTTATGAAAATGGAAAAAAGGCAGGAATTATAAATTTGTTTTTTAATCCGGCATGGAAATTTGTTAGGGATTATTTTTTTAAAACAGGGTTTTTAGACGGAAAAGCCGGGTTTGATATTTGCCGTATTTCTGCTTATGCGACCTACTTAAAGTATTCGAAACTGCGAAATCTTAGTAAATAATGAAGATACCTGAATTAAGAACAATCATAATAAGCAGAACTGACAGTATTGGGGATGTAGTCCTGACACTTCCGGTAGCAGGTATCCTGAAAAAGAAGTATCCCAAAGCCAGGATTATTTTTCTCGGGAGGTCGTATACGCGGGATATAGTAAACTGCTCTGAAAATGTTGACGAATTTGTTGACTGGGAGGAGTTGAACGGGCAATCATTAAAAAGTAAGGCTGATTTTTTCAGAAGTCTGAAAGCTGATGCAATAATTCACGTTTTTCCTGTCAGAGAAATAGTAAAAGTCGCAAAAATGGCAGGGATCCCTTTTAGGATTGGAACTATCAGCAGGTTCTATAACTGGACCAACTGCAATTTTTTGCCACATGTATTCCGGAAAAATTCTGATCTGCATGAAGCGCAGCTTAATGCACAGTTGTTAGCACCAATTGTTCCTAAAACAGATTATAACCTGGAAGAACTGACTGGTTTTTATGGTTTTAAACAAGCTCCTGATATTTTTAAGTATTCAGATCAGATTGATAAAAATAAGATCAATGTAATAATTCACCCAAAATCAAGAGGTAGCGGAAGAGAGTGGGGAGAGCATAATTTCTCAGAGCTGATCGACATTCTTGATGAAGTTAAATTTAAAATCTTTGTCTGTGGTACAGAAAGTGAAGGTGCATTGATAAGAGATTCAATAATTGACCGTCATCCCGGGAAAATCACTGACCTCACAGGAAAACTGACTTTAAAAGAATATATTGCATTTATCAGTGCGTCAGATGCACTAATTGCATGCAGTACCGGGCCTCTTCATATAGCTGCAGCAAAAGGAATACATGCTGTCGGTATTTATCCTCCAATAAGGCCTTTCCATCCAGGTAGGTGGGGAGCACTGGGCAAGAATTCAAAAATATTTGTTAATGATAAATACTGCAATAAATGCCATAATTCAAATAATTGCATTTGTATGGATTCTATCAGACCGGAGACAGTTCAGGCTTACTTAAATGAACTTTATATAAGGTATAGAACTTAAAGCATTTTGCTCGCAGCAGTAGGTTTTGGTGCTTTAACTACAAGAACTCTTGCTACTGATCCGGAATTATTTGAAAGGCAATGAACTATGTCTTTTGGACTTTCAACAAGATTGTCCTTGCCAACCGAAACAGTTTCGTCTCCAACCAGTACATCAATAGTGCCTTCAAGCACATAGAAAAACACATCAGTTGGTGTAATATGCGGCTTCAGGGTTTCTCCCGGACTAAAAGTAATATGGACTACCTGAGCATTGTCATGATCATAAAGTTTTCTGGCATCGATTTTATGTGGATTATTTGTTGTAATTGCTTCGTTTACAGGAACTATTCTCATTTTATATAAATTTTAACTAATAATTTTTAGAATAAACAATCTATTCAAAATACAAAAATAAACAATTTCCGCAATATTTAATAAATAAAATACAAATTAGTATTATTTATGGCTTAAGATTTTTAATAGAGCCTGTCCTTTTAGATATAAAAATTTATTTCAAATTTGCCACCAGAAAATCAGGTAAAATATTCATGGTTTTTTTGATCGAAAAGGGGAGACAACTTTAGCTTTCCATCCAAACTTACATACTTAAAATCAGAACTGAACCTTTTTATTAAAATTCAATTAAGTAATTTTTACAAATTATAATTATAAATTATTACATTCGCATTATAAAAAGATCAATTCATTGCTGTATGAAGAAAATTCTCATAACAGGTGCCAGCGGATTTATCGGAAGTTTCCTATGCGAAAAAGGAATTGAACTCGGATATGAAGTATGGGCAGGTGTCAGGAAAACCAGCAGCAGGGAATTTCTCCAACACCCGGAACTGAATTTTATTGTTCTGAATTTTGAAGACAAGGATATTTTAAGATCTCAATTGGGGGAGTTTAAATCGAAAAATGGCAGATTTGATTTCATGATCCACAATGCAGGTATTACTAAATCTTCAAATATGGAAGATTACCGGAGTATCAATTTTTTGAATACAAGGAATTTTATTGAAGTCATTACAGAGAACGATATGATTCCCGATAAATTTTTATTTACAAGCAGTCTTGCTGCTTTTGGACCGGGTAAGGACAATTCATCAGAACCAATTAGACTTGATCAAAAACCGGAACCTGTGAATTTGTACGGGAAAAGCAAACTCGAAGCTGAGCAGTATATTCAAAGCCAGGAAAAATTAAAATATATAATATTAAGACCAACAGGAGTGTATGGGCCAAGAGAAAGGGATTATCTTTTTATATTCAAAATGATCAATAGTGGATTAGAGTTTTACCTTGGATCTGATATTCAAAAATTAACTTTTATATTTGTTAAAGATCTTATAAGAGTCTACTTTGATGCTATTGAATCGGGGCTTACTAATAAATCCTATTTTTTATCAGAGTCGAAATGGTATGAAACACATACTTTTTACTCTTTAATTAAAAGAGAATTGAATAAAAAGTCATTCAGGGTGATTATGCCAATCTGGATTATTGAACTTTTGGCATTTGTAAATGAATGCATCGGTAAAATTTCGGGTAATTACCCAACTTTAAATAAAGATAAGTTAAGAATTTTAAAAGCTACAAACTGGATTTGTGAAACAAAACAACTCAAAGAAGAGTTGAATTTTGAAGCAGAATATGATTTGGATAAAGGTATTAAAGAAACTGTAAGATGGTACAAGGAAAATGGCTGGATAAAATAAACTGGAGATTTAATGCTGCAGATTATGCAACTATTTTGTATGCGTTAACTACAGCAATCTGGATTTTGATTTTTTTTGAGAAGATCGAAAATCCTCTTGATAAGCTTTTGTTCAGGGCCGGTATTATTGGGTTTATAGTATTACTTTTTAACATTAGGAGTGCTAAGTTCAATGATCTAATATTCTTCATAAAGATATCTTACTCAAGTGCATTACTTGTGTACTGGTACGGTGAAACTTCAGCCCTGAATACTGTTTTATTTGCACCTTTTGATCAAATATTATATGATGCTGACCAGCTATTATTTGGTTATCAACCCAGCATTGTGTTTCCTGATTTTTTTTCCCAGGCTTTAATAAGTGAAATTATGCATCTTGGATATTTTTCTTATTATGTTTTAAATGCAATAGCTATTTTACTTTATTATTTATATGACAGGCCACAAACTCTTAAAACAGTATTCATTATAGTATTCTCATTTTTCATTTATTATTGGTTTTTTATCTTATTTCCAAGCATTGGACCTCAATACTTTCTTCCAGTTGAATTAAGAAATGTGCCTCATGGATTGGTTTTTCAGGATGGTATCAGATTTTTGCTTCATTGGGGAGAGAAACCAACCGGTGCATTTCCAAGTTCTCATGTAGGCATGGCATTGATATTTATGATCCTGATTTACAGGATTTCAAAGAAAAGCTTTTGGTTATTAATGCCTGTTACTTTAATTCTGACTTTTGCTACCGTATACCTCAAAGCTCATTATTTTATTGATGTTATCGGAGGTATTGTTAGTGGTATCATAATTTATTGGATTTCAATTAGAATACATCATTTTATTTCAAAAAAGACACTTGTCCAATAGAATATCTGATAACTCTGTTTAAATTGAGTATTTAAGAAAACAAAGCTCATTTTTAGTGGTCCATTGTTTATTTGATCTTATTTTCTCCAATTTTTTTTCCATTCTCAAAAATATATTCTGCTATCAGTTTTCCTTCTTTGTCGTACTGTTTCATTTTTCCATGGATCACATCATCTTTATAATCAATTTCCTGTTCGATTTTTCTATAAATACTGAATGTTGATTTAGTGCCATTTAACTTTCCGTTTTTTAAATTTGAGATTTCTATAGGGCTATTGAATTTAAATTTTATCAAAACACCATCAAGTACATCATTCTTAAATTCTGCTTGTGATACCATATAATCCTGTTCGTTGAATTCAAAATAATGTCCGTTCAATTTCCCATTTACATATGAGGTAATAGATTTTCTTTTTTTAGTATTTGGAAAAAATTCAATCCATTGCCCTTCTTTTTTTCCATTTCTGACAAATCCTGACTCAAGGATATTGCCATCAGGACCTTTTCTAAATGCTTTTTTTGTGTCAGTTCCTTCAATATTTTCATACTCATAGTTGGAAAGTGCTTGAGTACCAGAATCATGAGCATCATTTTTTTTACAGGAAATGAAAGCTAACATGATAAATGTCATAAATAGATATTTCATAAACATAAATTTTATTAATTACTAAAGCTATTTATAATAAATTGAATCGATTAATAGAAAACTTTTGCAAAAATATGACTTTTTGCATTCTTTTAAAATCATTAGTCTTATTTAGATTGTTATTGAGATTATAAGTTTATGTATAAATGACAAATAAAGAATTGGCAAGGAATTTTGATCTGCTTTCCGGGCTTATGGAACTGCACGATGAGAATCCTTTTAAAATCAGGTCTTACCAGAATGCTTACAATGTGATCAGGCAGATGGATCATTCATTGATAGATTTGGAATTTGACGATCTGGTTAAAATCAAAGGCATAGGTAAAAGCATTGCCAATGATATAATTCAACTCAAAACATCTTCAAGGATCAGTTATTTAGAAGAATTGCTCGATAAAACACCCTCGGGTATCCTTGATATAATGAAAATTAAGGGTATCGGACCAAAAAAAGTACGCTCACTGTGGCAGGATCTGGGTGTTGAATCCCTTGGCGAACTTGAATATGCGATACAGGAAAACAGGCTTAGTCTCCTGAAGGGGTTTGGTGAAAAAACTCAGGAAAGTATTCTTCAACAAATAGAATTTTTAAATTCAAATAAGGGAAAACTTTTGTATTACAAGGCACAATTCATTTCGCAGGAATTGATAAAAATACTAAAAATTAAATTTCCTGATTCAACATTTGAACCAACAGGTGAATTGCGAAGAATGATGCCTGTTATTTCAAAAATTGAAATTTTAACCGATCTGCATCCAGATAGAATAAGGTCACTGGATTATCCGGAAATCGCTGTTGAAGAAAACGAAATTGTCTTCAATAACTTCAGGATATCTTTTATCTATTGTGAAAAAGAGAATTTTGGGTCTACCTTGTTTATTACTACTGGTCCGGAACAATTTGTTGATAAATTGAAAATTAGTAATGCTGTTGATGAAAATCAGATATTTGAGCTAAATTCTTTTCCTTATATAATGCCGCATCTGCGCGATAATCCGGGTATCACAGAAAAAGCTTCAATAGCAAGTATTGGAGAACTTGTGAATCTTGAAGACATTAAAGGGGTTTTACATAACCATACATTCTGGAGCGATGGCAGTGATAAAACACTGGATATGGCATTATTCTACAGGGACCTTGGCTACGAATATATGCTGGTTTCAGATCATTCAAAATCAGCTTTCTATGCTAATGGAGTTAAGGAAATGGATATACTAAAGTATCTGGAAGAGATTAATGAAGCTGATGCTAAATTAGATAATTTCAGAATATTTTCAGGGATTGAATCCGATATTCTTGGTGACGGTAGTCTTGATTATAATGATAAAACCCTCGCATTGTTTGATGTTGTGATTGCTTCAGTTCATTCAGGATTGAGAATGGACAAAAACAATGCTACAGTAAGGCTATTGAAAGCAATATCTAACCCGTACACCAGAATACTTGGACATGCAACAGGCAGGATACTACTTTCAAGAGAGGGATATCCGCTTGATTTTGACAGGATATTTGAGGCATGTATGCAATATGATGTTGTAATAGAATTGAATGCAAATCCGCTCAGGCTTGATATAGACTGGCAATATATTCAAAAAATCCAGGAAATGGGGATAAAGATCAGCATAAACCCTGATGCTCACAGCAGATTTGAAGTAAAATACATGGACTATGGTGTAATAATTGCACAGAAGGGTGGATTGTTGAGGAAAAATTGCCTGAATGCAGAAGATGTTAACGGATTTGAGAATTGGGTCAGAAAGAGAAAGTGAAACATCTATTGTTATTAGCCGTTTAATACTTAATCAAAATGGAGTTTTCGATTCATCAGGGCTTTATTAGAAATTCACATCATTATAAGAAAAAAACTTAATTATTTCTACTTTAATAATTTTCTCTAATTGAATAAATAATACTTATATAATGAAAAATGCTTCACAAAAATCAGCATATCTGATAACTATTGGCGACGAACTGCTTATCGGACAGGTTATTGATACTAATTCTGCCTGGATAGCTGATCAGTTGACAGTTTTAAATATTTTTGTAAAAAAAATATTGTCAATACAGGACAATGAGAAAGAAATAATTGAAGCATTGGAAGAGGCATGTAAAAAATCAGATATTGTGATTGTATCAGGTGGGCTGGGACCTACTATTGATGACATTACAAAGCGAACAATTGCAAAATTTCTTGGAGTAGAAATGCAGTTCAATCCGGAGTTTTATCAGGATGTCAAAACTTATGTTGAGAAACGCGGGGCAAAACTGGATGATCTTATGTACAATTACAGTTTTTTCCCAAAAGGGATTAAATACCTGAATAATTCTGTTGGCACTGCTCCGGGAATGGAATTCAGATTTAAAGATTCTGTTATTTTTTCAATGCCAGGTGTGCCGGCAGAGATGAAAGCAATATTCATTGAAGAGATCTTACCGGGTCTGAAAAGCATGGATACTGAAAGTTTTATTGTCAAAAAAACTATACTTACAGCGGGGGAAATGGAAGCAGTTTTAGCTGACAGATTAAAATCAATTGTAAGCGAAATGCCTGATAATATGTCAATTGCATATCTTCCAAATCTGGGTAGAGTCAGAATTAGAATCACAGCAAAAGGAGAAAACAAAAAGGAAGCTCAGGCATTGAATGATATTTTTGTAGATAAAATTAAGCTTGAATTAGGCGATATAATTTATGGATATGATGATGATGTATTTGAAGAGATTATTGGCAAGTTGTTGAAGAAGAATGGATTAATACTTGGAACTGCAGAAAGTTGTACCGGAGGTATGATTGCAAATAAAATAATTTCAGTTTCAGGGTCTTCTGAATATTTTAATGGAAGTATTGTTGCATACGCAAATAAAATAAAGATGGGATTGCTTGGAGTAAGTCCCTATGCATTGAAATCTCATGGGGCTGTAAGTGAAGAAACAGTTACCCAAATGGTAAAAGGTGCTTTGGAGGCATTGAAATGTGATGTTGCAATTGCAAGTTCAGGAATAGCCGGACCAACCGGTGGTACACTTGAAAAACCAGTGGGCACTATTTGGATTGCCTGCGGAAACAAGAGAAAAGTATTGGCTCAGAAACTTCAATTAGGAGAGAACAGGATGAAGAATATTGAAACAAGCACGATTCTTGCTCTTAATTTGATGAGGAGATTTTTGATTGATCAGTAGTGACAATTATTTCAATTTCATTAAAATTGCATTTTTTAAAATAATCTCTAAATGAAATTATTAACTTTGCATAATTAAGTAATGTAAATAACCGTGAGTCTATGAGCTTGTACAAACTATTAATGCCAAAAATGGGAGAGGGTGTGATAGAAGCAACTATCATCAACTGGTTTAAAAAAGTTGGTGATACTATCAGTGAAGATGAAACTATTGTAGAGGTAGCTACAGATAAAGTCGATACCGAAATTCAATCACCGGTAAGTGGCATTATAAGTAAAATAAATTATGAAAAAGATGCTGTAGTCCCGGTAGGAGATGTTTTGGTTTTGATAGAGATTGAAGGCTCAGAATCCAATGAACTTGACAAATTTACAGTGCAGGTTGAAAATACACTATTATCCGAAAAGACAGAAAAGGAAACCGAAAACATCTTGCCCGAAAATCAGCATTTTATTTCAGACCGCAAGCTCACACCTCTGGTTCGTAAAATGCTGAAGGAATTGAGTATTAATAAAGAAGAAATACTAAGCATTGAGGGAACAGGTGCAAATGGTAAACTGACAAAAAGAGATATCCTGAATTATCAGGAAGTGAAAAATAAGCCAGTCTCTGTTAAACAACCTGTAGTTGAGCTTTCAAGATATCAAATAAGCATGGAAGGAGATGAGATAGTGGAAATGGACAGAATGAGAAAACTTATTTCCCAGCATATGGTCGATTCCAAACGCATTGCTCCTCATGTGACTTCAGTTGTTGAAGCTGACCTTACGGAACTTGTACAGTGGAGAGACAGGATAAAAGATATATTTTACAAAAAATTCAATCAGAAAATCACTTTCCTGCCGGTATTTATTGAAGCAGTAGTAAAGGCAATTAAAGACTTTCCCAATGTAAATGCTTCAGTTGACGGAGATCGTATCATCCTGCGCAAAAGCATTAATATTGGAATTGCCACTGCACTTTCAAACGGTAATCTGATAGTACCCGTGATTAAAAATGCAGGTCAGTACAATCTCGAAGGGCTTACAATGGTTTTAAATGAGCTTATAAACAGGGCACGTGAAAATAAGTTAAAACCAGATGATATTTCAGGTGGCACATTTACAATCACCAATTTGGGAACAATGGGAAATATTATTGGAACACCTATAATAAATCAGCCGCAAGTCGCAATACTTGCAACAGGAGCTATAATAAAAAAACCTTCAGTTCTCGAAACTGATCATGGTGATGTAATAGCTATAAGAAATAAGATGTATTTATCGTTATCATATGACCACAGAGTAGTTGATGGATTTTTAGGTGGTTCTTTCCTGAAGAGGATATCAGATTATCTTGAGAATTTCAATACAAATCAAATTTTTTAATCTTGAAAATTATTTTTAAACATATTGCATTGATTTTACTGGGGTTATACTTCGCATCAGGATCACTTACCGGTCAAAATTTAATCAAAAAGGGAAATAATCTTTATAGTAAGCAGAACTACTGCGAAGCTCTGTATTATTACAATCAGTATCTTGCTGTCCATGCCAGCAAAGACATATATTTCAAAAGAGGCGTTTGTCATTATCATTGCAGGGATCTGGATATGGCTATCGAAGATATTGAAAATTCGATCACACTTGGGAATCTGGATAAAGAGACAAATCTTTTTCTTGCAAAATCCTATCAGGATAAGCAGGAATTTGAGAAGGCTATTAATTATTATAAGCTATATTTGAACGACATATTTAAAAATGAAGCAGAAAAAGCCACTGTTCTTGATATTATCAAAAAATGTTCTAACGGTGTCTATCACAAATTCAGGTCTACCGATCATTTTATTGAAAATTGGGGAAAGGAGCTAAATACCTTATATAATGACATTATGCCTGTACAGTCTCAAATAAACAGTTCAGTGTTCTATTTTGGTTCAGACAAAATAAAAATCAGTGATTCTGATAAAAAGTTCAGGGAATATCGTTCAGAATTTTCTAATGGCTCATGGAAAACTACTGCAGAGCTTTTTTTATTGAATCCTGCGCATAATTTGTTAATACTCGATTTTAATATGAATGAAATGGAATTATTGTTTTATTTGGGATATCAACTGAAGAATGGTACCATTTATTCAGGTAAATTTCTAAATAATGAAATAGAGTATGATTCTAAAATAAAATTTAAAGGACCAATAATGTCTGAATTGAGTTTTAGTTATGCAACTTATATCAATGATTCCACTTTGGTATTTTCATCTAATATGCAGGGAGGATATGGAGGCAATGACATCTACATCACAGGCATAAGGAATGGGCTATGGATAAAACCCGTGAACCTTGGTCCTGCAATCAATACAAAATTTGATGAAATAAGCCCATATATCAGTTCAGACGGGGAAATGATTTTTTTTAGCTCAAATAATACAGGTTCCATTGGGGGATTCGATATTTTTACATCTGTATATGATTTTCATAATGATGTCTGGTCAGAGGCAAGAAATATGGGAATTCCTTTAAATTCTACCAGGGATGAGATCAACTTCAGGGTTTTATCTTCAGGACTGGGAGCAATTTATAGTTCAGACAGAAAAGATATGGGATTCGGAGGTTTTGACAATTATTGGATGTATTTCAAGAATGGTATTACAACTTCAAATACTTATGCTCAGGAATTACCTTTTTTAGCAAACAGAAAACTGGATTTTATTGATGTTTTCCCGGCACATAAACCTCTGGAAACAGAGGTAAAAGCTCCTGAAATTGTTGTAAATGAAGTGAAAATTGAACCTGAAAATGAAAGTAAGGATAACATTGTAGATATTCCTGTTCCGGAATCAGTACAAATAAAATCTGAAACTGAAACAAAAGATGTATTTACATTTGCTATACCGATGATCTGTTTAAAAGATGATGAATTCACAGAGAATAGTGTTACGGTCAAAGTCATGGATCAGCTTGCAGGACTTATGATGAAAAACAAAGACCTGGAAGTTGAATTTGTAGGAAATGCATATACCTGGAATACAGATAAAAATGACATGGTGAGATCCGTAAAAATGGCTATGAGACTGGCTGACTCATTGCAGCTAAGGATGATAAACAAATCAAGAATTCATGTAAAGGGTTCAGGTTCAAATTTTCCTTATGCTAAATTAAATGGTCCGGACAGGTCAAAAAACATAATACTGAAAGTCAATAACAGGGTTGATATTTATCTGCACAATATTGACGATGAAAAGATAATTGTCAAAAAAGATGAATTTTACCTGAACAGGACTTTGCTTGATACCAGGCATACACTGTATGAAACAATAATTGAAGGATTGACGTACAGAGTTCAGCTGAAGTCAGGCAATTTTCTGGTCACAGAAGAGACTCAGGCTGAGTTCAATGATGCAGGTATTGAATATGATCCGCAGACAAGTGTTTATACATATACAGTCGGAATTTATAAGGAGTACAGGCAGGCAAAAGAACTTTTTGAAAAATTATTGAGCAATTACAGAACAAATATCAAAATTCTACCTTATATAAATGGATTAAGACTGGAGAATAACGAGATTTTATCTTATGCCAAAAAATACAATGACCTTGTAAATTTTCTGGCAGATAATAAGTAAATTCCCGTATGATAACTAAAGATGTCTTTATAGAAGAACTTATCACATTTTATCCTTCATCTGTCAACTACCTCTCACAAAAAGGTATCAGATGTATAGTTTGTGGAGAACCGGTCTGGGGCACATTGGAAGAAGCATGCACAGAAAAAGGACTTACTTCTGAAGAAATTGACCTGATAGTAAATGAAATGAATAAATTATTAACTTAGACTTTAATTATGCTTACAAAAAATGAAATACTGGACAAACTCGGGATCAAAGAATTGAATAACGGAGTTACTTCAGGTACCGAATGGTTTGAAACCAAAGGGGATATAACATCTTCATTTTCCCCGGGGGATGGTGAAGAGATTGCTAAAGTTAAAAATGCTACCCTGGAAGATTACGAAACGCTTATTGGAAAAGCTCAGGCTGCTTTTAAAGAATGGAGGAAAGTACCCGCTCCGCAAAGAGCTGAGGTTGTGAGGCTGATAGGGCTGAAACTTCGTGAATTTAAAGAGCCATTGGGAGCTTTGGTTACTCTTGAAATGGGGAAAATATACCAGGAAGGACTTGGTGAAGTTCAGGAAATGATAGATATATGTGATTTTGCTGCCGGACAGTGCAGAACGATGAATGGGGTCATGCTTCAGTCAGAAAGAAAAAATCACAGACTTATGGAGCAGTACCAGCCATTGGGAATTGTAGGGATAATCACATCATATAATTTTCCTGTTGCTGTCTGGGCATGGAATTCTGCACTTGCAATCACTGCCGGGGACGTTGTCATCTGGAAACCATCATCAAAAACACCTCTGACAGCAATTGCAACAATGAATATCATAAGGAGTGTTCTGAAAGAAAACAATGTTCCGGAAGGTGTTTTTAACATGATCATAGCTAAATCCTCAGTATTGGGAGATAATTTCCTTTCTGATAAACGCATAGAACTGGTATCACTAACCGGATCAACAGCCATAGGAAAAAGAGCAGCAGGCATTGTAGGCAAGAGATTGGGGAAAACCATTCTGGAACTTGGAGGCAATAATGCAGTAATCATTACTCCGAATGCCGATCTTAAACTTGCTATTCCCTCTACTGTTTTCGGAACTGTAGGTACTGCAGGGCAACGATGTACATCGACCAGAAGGATCATCATTCATGAAAGTATTTACAATGAATTTGTGGATAAATTTATCCATGCATATAAGAGCATAAAAGTGAGGATCGGAAACCCACTTGATCCTGAAACACTAGTTGGACCACTGATTGATAAGTTTTCTGTTGAACTGTTTCTTCAGGCTATTGAAAAACTCAGGGAAGAAGGTGGCAAATTGCTTTATGGTGGTCAGGTACTTGCCGGCAGTGGATTTGAATCCGGCCTCTATGTAGTTCCTGCAATCGCTGAAGCAGAGAATCATTTTCAAATTGTGCAGGAAGAAACTTTTGCTCCTATCGTATATTTGATCAAATATTCCGGAGAAGTTGAAAATGCAATTGAGTTGAATAACGCAGTACCACAGGGTCTTTCATCATCAATTTTCACCAGTGACATAATTGAAGCCGAAACATTCACATCATCAGTTGGGTCAGATTGTGGAATAGCCAATGTGAATGCAGGTACTTCGGGAGCCGAGATAGGTGGAGCATTTGGTGGTGAAAAAGAGACAGGTGGTGGTCGAGAAAGCGGTTCAGACGCCTGGAAAGTTTATATGAGACGACAGACCAGCACTATCAATTTCAGCCACGATCTGCCTTTAGCTCAGGGTATTGAGTTTAAACTATGATAATCTTAAACTTTAGCTTATTGCTGATGAAAATGATAAAAATTGAATAATAAATTTTATATCGATATCAATCAAAGATTAGCTAAAACTGAATAAAAAAAATAGAATATTGATTTTGAATTTGTGAGTAATCTGGAAAACCTGATTGCCAGATATCAGAAAGGCAGTCAGATAAAAAAAATAAGTTCATTTATTGCTTCAGCCGGAAACAGGAAAATTTTCCTGACAGGGATGGCCGGAGATATGCCATATTTTGTCCTGACAGCATTGGTCAATGAAACTCAGATTCCATTTATACTGATCGCAGATGACAAGGAAGATGCTGCCTACATATTCAATAGTTTTCAGAATATCGCTGACAAATCAAAACTGTCTTTTTTCCCCGATTCATTCAAAAGGGCAAATGCATTTGAGGAACTCAACAGCAACAGTATAAGGGAAAGAACTGAAATTGTAAATAAAATTTATGAATCCGGTTCTCTTAAAATCATCATCACTTATCCCGAGGCTATATTTGAGAAAGTGTTAAAGCCTGAAGCAATAGCTCAACACAGGATAGATATTCATAAAAATGAGAATCTTGATGTTGATACAATTATCAGTTTCCTTATAGAATATGATTTTATCAGAACTGACTATGTCTATGAGCCCGGACAGTTTTCAATCCGGGGCGGTATTATTGATATTTTCAATTACTCTTCAGACTGGCCTTACAGGATAGAGTTGTTAGATGATGAAGTAGAAAGCATAAGGTATTTCGATCCATCTACTCAGCTCTCAATAAATGAGCTGGGAAAAATAACATTGATTCCTAATGTTAACAGCAAATTTGAAGCTGCTGATAAGTGTTCATTGCTTGAGATCATCCCGTCAGACTGGATTGTTTGTCTCGGTAGCTATGAAAATCTCCTTGACAGGATTCAGCAGAGCTTTGAGAAACTTGCACAGTTTGAGAAATCCATAGTCACGACAGATGAAAACATCCTGAGACTGGTGAGACAAATGGCATTCGTATTCCCTAAAGACTTATTTTACCAGCTTGGCTTATACAAAAACATTGTTCTTAACGGGAAACCTGATGATTCAGTTTCAGATGTAGTTAGTTTCAAATCCAGGCCACAACCTTCATTCAACAAGAATTTTGAATTACTTATAAAAGACCTTGAAAAGAATTCAGAATCGGGTTTTGAAAATTACCTTTTTGCTTCCAATTCAAAACAGATAGAGAGATTTTACCAGATATTTGAAGACCTTCAGGCAAAAGTTGATTTTCATCCTGTTCCTACCTCAATCAGGGAAGGGTTTATCGACGAAGAGCTTAAAATCACCTGCTACACAGATCACCAGATATTTCAAAGATTTTATAAATACAATCTTCGTAAGGGATTTTCGACCGATAAGGCTATCAGTCTGAGAATGCTCAAGGAGCTTGAGGTCGGTGATTATGTAACCCATATTGATCACGGAATCGGTAAATACATGGGTCTGGAGATTATCGAGGTAAATGGCCACAAACAGGAGTCGATGAGACTCGTTTATAAGAACAACGATGTGCTTTATGTCAGCATAAATGCCATGCATAAAGTAGCAAAATATATCGGTAAAGACGGCACGGAACCAACTGTTGACAAACTCGGTTCAGACAGATGGAAGAAGCTGAAATATAATACCAAACGCAAGATCAAAGATATCGCAAGAGAATTGATCGCATTGTATGCAAAGAGAAAAGCTGCTAAGGGATTCATGTTTGCTCCCGATGATTATATGCAGATTGAGCTTGAAGCATCGTTTATTTATGAAGATACTCCTGATCAGGAAAAAGCCACTATAGCAGTCAAGAAAGACATGGAAAGCGATTACCCTATGGACAGGTTAATATGTGGAGATGTAGGCTTTGGTAAAACTGAGGTAGCCATAAGAGCTGCATTTAAATCTGTATTGTCCGGTAAACAGGTTGCAATCCTGGTACCAACAACAATTCTCGCTTTACAGCATTACCAGACTTTTACAGACAGGCTTAAAAATTACCCGATATCTATAGACTACCTAAACAGATTCAAATCTCAGAAGGAAAAAACGGAGATCTATAAAAAAATCAATGACGGAAGTCTGAATATAATAATCGGTACACATGCCCTTCTTAATAAAAGCATAGAATTTAAAGATCTCGGGCTTTTAGTACTTGATGAAGAACAAAAATTTGGTGTTACCGCAAAAGAAAAACTCAGGCAATTAAAGATAAATGTAGATACACTTACACTTACTGCCACTCCGATTCCAAGGACACTGCAGTTTTCGCTAATGGGCAGCCGGGATATGTCAATCATAAATACTCCACCACCAAACAGGCAGCCGATCCATACTGAAAGAAGGGTTTTCAGCAATGATTTGCTTGTGGATGCCATCAATTATGAACTTGACCGTGGAGGACAGGTATTTTTCATACACAACAGGATTAAAGACCTGCCAGATGTGACCAATATAATAAAAAAACTTGTACCTGAAGCCAGAGTTGCAATGGCCCACGGACAAATGGAAAGTGACAATCTCGAAACTACTTTGCTTGAATTTATCGAAGGGAAAAAGGACATACTCGTCAGCACAAATATCATTGAAACCGGACTTGATATTCCAAATGCCAATACTATGTTCGTCAACAATGCACAGAATTTCGGGCTTAGTGATCTTCATCAGTTGAGGGGAAGGATAGGCAGGTCAAATACAAAAGCTTTTTGTTATCTTATCACTCCCGATCTGAGTGTGCTGTCAACTGATGCAAAAAGAAGAGAAAAACAATAGAGGAATTCAGCGACCTTGGCAGCGGATTCAATATAGCAATGAGGGATCTCGATATCCGCGGTGCCGGAAATCTTCTCGGTGCCGAACAAAGCGGGTTTATCGCTGATATAGGTTACGAAACTTACATGAAAATACTGGAAGAAGCGATCAGGGAATTGAAATCCAGCGAATTCAGGGAAGTTTATAAGGAAGATGATGCCTCTGGCAAAGATCATATCAGGGATGTTGAAGTAGATCTTGATCTCGAAATACTTATTCCTGATGACTATGTCAGGGATATTCAGGACAGGCTGAGTCTTTATAAAGAACTGGGTGAAATTGAAGATGAAGAAGGAATCAAAGCTTTTTCAGAAAAACTAAGGGACAGATTTGGCAAGATACCCTGGCAGATAGGAAATCTCTTTGAAGGTCTGAGGATAAAATGGATATGCAGAAAGCTAGGATTTGAGAGATTTTCGCTGAAAGCCAATGTTCTGAGGCTGTTTTTCATATCACAGGCAGATTCGCGGTTCTATGACTCCGATATATTCAACAGGATAATGGGTTCGCTGAACAGTTCTGATCACTCGACAGATTTCACCCTGAAACAGACACCAAAACACCTCCTGCTAATAAAAAACCATATCCGCTCTCTCAGGGAAGCAAGGGAAATACTGGAGAAGCTGTATGAGAAGGTAGAGTGAATGATCAGTTTTTTAAAACCTTCTTCGTAACTAATTTATCATCACTCTTGAATATAAATGAAATAAATACCTGCAGGCTGATCGGAAATGTCAATTTTGTTATCTTTAAACCTGTTTTCCAAAACCTTTCTTCCTAATAAATCATAAACCTTGATTTCAGCATTTTGTATTCCTTCCACTGTAATAATCCCAGTTGTAGGGTTAGGGAAAATTGCGATTTTTTCATCCAATTTTTCTTCTAAACTTACAGAAGAACAATCCTTTGTGTCACCATTAAAGGTCCAATTATAATTGTCGATAAGATATTTACGTTGAGTTTCACTATTGCAGTATTTTAAATTCTTTGCACCAAGACTAATATTATTCTTAACGGGTTTATTTGACCATTCAATTATCATGTTATCATAATTAAAAGTTGAAATACCGCAATTATCAAACATGTTTGACATATAAAAAATATTGGCTATTTTCCATTTGCCAAGATTCTGATTGAATTTTGATGCATTTCGGAACATTGAAATGGTTGTAAAAACTTTACTTAAATCCCAATTGCTTATGTCCTGATTAAAGTTGGATGCGGATTGGAACATATACTGCATGTTTTCTACTTTACTTACGTCCCATGATGCAATATTTTGATTAAAAACTGTTGCTTCATCAAACATATAGATCATGTTTTTTACATTTCTTACGTCCCAATTTCCAATATTCTGATTAAAACTAGAAGCTCCATAAAACATCGCAGTCATATCAGTAACCTTAGATACATTCCAGTTATTTAAATTTTTATTGAAATTACTTGCGCCCTGAAATAATGATATCATTGAAGTAACATTAGAAACATTCCAGATATTAATGTCTTGATTGAAACTACCGGCTTCATAAAATAAACCATCCATTTTTGTTACTTTTGACACATCCCATTTGCTTAAGTCCTGATTAAAACGGATAGCACTTGCAAACATATTAGACATATTTGTTACATTTGAAACATTCCAATTGCTAATGTCCTGATTAAAAAGTGGACAATTATTGAACATGCCTTCTATATTAGTGACTTTTGAAACATCCCAATTACTTAAGTCCTGATTGAAATTAATCGCATCGCTAAACATATAACTCATGTCTGTAATATTTGACACTTTCCAAATGCCTCTTAAATTTTTAATCAAAAGAGCCCATTTAAACATATTTGACATATTTGTCACCGAAGATAAATCCGGTGCATCAACCGCATTTACAGTTAAATTTTTACATCCATAAAATGCATTTTCCATATTTTTCCATTTTATTATGCCCCATTGAATGATTGACGTAAGTTTTTCTTTATCTCCAGAATTATTGAAATAAATGTGAGGCAAATCACCTTTTATGTTAATAATATAAGAACCTGGAGTGATAAAATCATGTGTAATGGTGCCAGTCACACCAAATTGATCAAAGGTGCCGTCATTATTCCAGTCAATATCATAATTAAAACCAGAGCCCTTAGTTGGTATTGTTATACAAGAATTACAGGAAGTGCCAGGCAGTTTGTTTGCAGGAAGTGATAAAATAATTGTAATCACAAATGGAATAATTATCTTCATTAATTATCCATTTTTGATATTTATCAGGTTGTTTCTATTGTCAACAGATTTAAAATATTGCATACCTTTTGCACCCAGTACAATATTGTCAGGAGTGTTTGGATTTTCATTCCATCCAATTAAAATTTTATCATAGTTTTTACATGTTATTCCACAGTCATCAAAAAAGTGTTCAAGATTTCCCACCTTTTTCAAATTCCAACTACCTAAATCCTGATTAAAAGAAGAAGCGTTAAAAAACATCCAGCTTATTTCTACAACATTTGATACATTCCAGTTTCCAATATTTTGATTGAATGCTGAAGCATTATTGAACATTTCATTCATATAGGTTACGTTATAAACATCCCAATTGCTTATATCTTGGTTAAATCCTATTGCATAATAAAACATACCTTGCATATTCGTAACATTTGATACATTCCAATTACTTATATCCTGATTAAATGAATTAGTATTTGCAAACATCCAACTCGTTTGTTCGACATTAGAAACATTCCAATTACCTATATCGTGATTAAATATTTTAGCTTCCCTAAACATACCTGACATATCGGTAACTTTAGATACATTCCAGTTTCCAATATTTCGATTAAAAGAACTGGCATCTTGAAACATACCTGACATGGAAGTGACATTTGATACATTCCAACTATTCAATTCCTGATTAAATTTACTGGCTTTGTTAAACATTTCTGACATATTTTCAACATTTGAAACATCCCAATTATTTAAATTCTGATTAAATGAATTAGCATTAGAAAACATGGCTTGCATTGTTTTTACGTTGGATGTATTCCACATACTGATGTTCTGGTTAAAATTAACTGCTATAAAAAACATATAACTCATATCAGCTACTTTGGAAATATTCCAATTATTTAAATCTTTATTAAATTCTAATGCACCAGAAAACATCCCTTGCATATTGGTGACTTTTGAAACATCCCAATTACCTATGTCCTGATTAAAATGCTTAGCACTATCAAACATATAGTTCATATTCAATACATTTGATACATTCCAGTTTGATAGATTTGAGTTAAAATTAGAACATTGACTAAACATGTAAGAAAGATTTGTTACATTGGTTAAATTTGGATCATCATTAGCATTACTCTTAAGATTTTCACATCCAAAAAATGCTTTCTCCATACTTTTCCACAAAATTGAACCCCATTGTTCAATATTAAGAATTTTTAATTTATCTCCTTTATAATTAAAAAAAATCCGAGGAAAATCACCCTTTATTTTAATAGTATATGTTCCCGGAGTTCCAAAATCATGAGTTACACTCCCTGTGATACCTGTTTCTTCGTAGGTTCCATCATTATTCCAGTCGACATCATAGTTGTAACCAGTACCAAAGGTGGGAATTGTAATACAAGATGGGCAAGAAGTTCCTACATTGTCTGTTTTCCACGTAGTTATGAATGGCTTTTGACCAAAAATGTTTGTAAACATTAAAAAGTTAAGGATTAGAAAAAAACTGGCTTTTTTACACATTGAGGAATTTAAAAAATGAGAACTCAATAACTTTAAACCTTTCATAATAATTTGAATTATTTTAGCAAAGAATAAAAATAACATTTAGAAATGAAGCACTTAAACTTAACACAAAGATAAATTTTTTCAAAAATGATAATTATTTTATATAAGAAATTAAAATAAGCCAATTAGAATTTAAAAGGGTGAGTTTCATTATTTTTAATTTTTTTTCATTTCAAAGCAACGTCCGTTCAAAAAAAACTGTCATGTTATCAAAAGAAATCATAATTTTAATTTTTAAAAATAAATAAACATGACAAAAGTAATTTTTCAGGCACTTGTTTTTTTATCCATAATTGCTTTCTCCGGATGTATCAAAGATTCTGAAGATTTTATACCGGATGGAAATAGTTTAACTGTAAAAGCCAGGATTTTCGGAATCGTGGTTGATGAAAATGAAAATCCGGTTGACGGAGCGATTGTTGTCTTCAGGGGTATTCAAATTCTAACAGACCAATATGGCATTTTTAAATATGAAGATGCCATTGTCGATTCAAAGCATAATTTTCTGACCATTACAAAAGAAGGTTTTTTTGAGGGAACCAGGACATTCAGGGCAAATCATTCAAAAACCATCCAATTGAAAACACAATTGCTCAGGAAAAATTTTAATCAGTCATTTGAAAGCTTAACAGGAGGGACGGCAAATGAAGGAAATGCAGTTCTGTCATTCAGCCCCAACTCTGTGATGGTATCTTCGTCAAAAGCAGACTATAACGGAACCGTGAAAGTGGCTATGAAATACCTCGATCCGACTCAGTATGCGACTAATGAAAGTATGCCCGGAGACTTCAGTGCTGTTAATTCTGAAAATGAATTAGGTACATTGGGCTCTTTTGGAATGGTGTATGTAGAACTGCAGTCACCGGGTGGAGAAAAACTCCAGTTGAAGACAGGTAAAACTGCTGAACTATCTGCCCAGATACCGGCCTCAATACTCGATGAAGCACCATCAGAAATAGCGATGTGGTATTTTGATAACGGACTGGGATTGTGGAAAGAAGAAGGTAAGGCAAAAAAGGAGAACGGAAAATATGTCGCCAATGTATCTCATTTCAGTTGCTGGAATTATGATTATTATCTGCCTTCAATTATTCTCAGCGGAAGGGTAGTGGATCAAAGCGGAAATCCATTGCCGGGAATGCATGTCTGGGTGTCAGCGGCCGGAGTTTCTGCCGGCGGACATGGCAATACCGACCCTGATGGAACTTTTAGCGGTAAGGTAGCCAAAGATGTATTGCTCGATTTCAAAGTGTTTGCCCTTGGTTCGGGATGCAGCTATCAGGATCCTGTGTATATCACACAAATAGGTCCTTTTTCAGTAGATACCGATCTGGGAGATATTGTTATAACACTACTGAATGATCAATTTTGCAATGTAACCGGAACATTTCTTGATTGCAATGGAAATCCTGTGACAAACGGATTTGCAAAGATCGACAATCATTATTTTGAATTGACAAACGGAACATTGGATGCATCAGTACTGTCCTGCAATTCAAACACTAAGTCACTGATCGCTACTGACAGGAATCTCGCAAAAACTATCGCACCTATCAGTTTAACTTCACCAGGAAACAATAATTTAGGTACAGTGAACGTCTGTCAGTTGGATGCTGATTTTCTGAAAATGAATTGTGATGCACTCAGTATTAATTTGACATTATTGGATTCAATAAGTATGAAATCTCATGACCAGATCAAATTCATTAGTGGAAATGGGATCGATAACGGAAAATTCGGATGGGTTTATATCGGATATAAGGATGTTGGAAATATTGGGAAATGTGTTCCCGGTACTTACGATATCACCAATTCAGAAGGTTTTTATTATTCCTCCGATGGTAGTCCGAATAATGGTAAACATTATGAAGTTGTAAGCGGTTCTATTACAATAACTCAGGGTGGTAATAAAGGAGACAGAATAAAAGGCACATATGCCACAGTTGTTAAGGAAAGTGGAAGCGGATTGAGTTACGATTTTTACGGATCATTCCAGTTATTGCTGGAATAAATTGCAAAAATGACTGAGAAGGAGCTGATACAGGGTTGTCTGAACAATGACAGATTGAGTCAGAAAATGCTTTATGATAAATTTAGCGGGCAGATGTTTGGCATCTGCCTTCGCTATTGCAGGGATGATACTATTGCAGCCGAAGCTCTTCAGACTGGTTTCATCAGGGTTTTTAAAAATCTGAGTTCTTTCAGGAATGAGGGTGACCTCGGTGCATGGATAAGGAAAATAATAGTCAGGACGGCTATCGATCAGGTGAAAAAAGAAAAATTATCATTCAGTGACGATCTCACTATGATTGACGAACTTGATAATAGCTATACAATGGATTTTTCCTTTGATAGTTTTAATTATGACCGGCTGATCAGTCTTTTAGACCGTTTGCCTAAAGGCTATAAAATGGTCTTCTCCATGTTTGTTATCGACGAACTTGATCATTCGGAAATAGCTGAGACTCTTGGTATTTCCGAAGCCACCTCAAGGACGCAATTATTCAAAGCCAGAAAAATGCTGCAAAGTTTAATAGTTGAATCTCCCTTGTTATCCTATAAATATCATTAAAAATTAATGAAGCCAATGAATGAAATATTAATGAAAAAAGTAGCTGATTCCTACGAAGCAGTTCCACCGGAATTTGTATGGGAAAACATTGAACTGTCACTTAATCAAAACAGAAAGAGACGACACTTTTTCTTATGGTTAGTTGCCGGAATTGCATTTTTAAGCCTGTCAGCATTAGTTTTTTATAGGGATATTTATGGAATCAAAGATGTTGCCGAAAACGATATTAAAATCACCGGAACAAATTTAGGCACAACCGGAATTGATCATAAGTTTTTGCCAGATGAAAATATCATTGCAAATAATAAATCAGTTCAGGGAAAAATTGAATCAGTTATCCCATTGGTTGAAAAAAAGAGCAGGCTTTATGAAAATGAAAATGTTGAAGACAAACACGAAATAAATGAGGCTATAAAAGAAGAAAAAGCTTTTCTGAATGAAGTAAAGGAGGAAAATTCATCCCCCGAAATGATCATTATCAACAGTATTTCGAAGTCATTTGTTGTAATGCAAAATTCAGTTTTTAGGCCTGATTTCAATGACAAGATCAAATGCCCAAGTTTTGGAGATCCAAAAAAGAGAATGTTCGCAGAGCTGGGCCTATTAGGTGGATATCATTTAAAGTCGATTGGTAATGGTAGTAATGAAGCTCTTGCCGCAATCAGGAATCAATCCGAATCCGGATGGTACACATGGGGATTAAATGGAGTATTCGGAATAAATATTACCCCTAATTTTTATATAGGCACCGGAATTGACTGGACACAGTCCAAAGATAAGTTCAAACATTCATCGGATGCCATCACCAAAATGATCATAACATTTGATCCGGTTACGGGAATTCCCACTGATACAAGTTTTGTGACCGGCAAGCTTGTGAGTAAAGGAGAGATCAGGTACAATTCAATCGATATACCTTTGATAATAGGATTTGTTAGAAAATATGACAAATGGGATTTTGGAGTGGAAATGGCACCTGTTTTTAACCTGAATTTCACTGCAAATGGTAAAATATTCAATGATAAGAAAAAAATCTCAAGCATAGACAAGGAGCCTCTGGTTTATAAATCAGGATTGGGACTTGGGCTGAAGGCTTCATTTGTGATCAGGAGAAATATTTCTGATGGGCTGTCAGTTCAGCTAAAACCGACATTTAAAACTTATTTTAATGATATAAATGATAGTAATTATGCCTTACCAATGCGTTACAATCTGTTTGGTATAAATCTTGGGGTGAGGAAGGATTTCTGATTTTTAAAAAGCTGAATTTAAAAATTACTTTCAAATTCTGACAATACACCCATTGAATCCTTTTTCACCAGTTCAGATTCTAGTTTAAGTTTCTTTTCTATTAGATTTCTTCTCTGAATCTTATTGTAATAATCTATTGCTTCATTGATATACCTGTTGCGAGGTTTTTTAAGATTTGCAACAATTGATTCGGTTTCTTCAAAAATACCTTCTTCCAATTTTAAGGATAATGTTTTCATTTAAAATTATTATAACACAAAGAATATTTAGTTAGTGTATATCGCAATAATATCATCATTTATTTTCAAAAAAGATTTTAAGTACCTCTTCAATATCTCCATAGAATAAATACTCGCAATCTCATCTACAAATTTCTGAAAATCGACATGGGCATTTTCATCTGCTGTATCCGAAATGATCCTGATAACTGAGAAGGGCACATTGTATTCATAGCACACCTGCCCAACAGCTGCTCCTTCCATTTCCACACACAAAACGGATGGCAAAGCGTCTTTTATTGACTGAAGTTCTTCTTTGGCTGAAATGAACCTGTCTCCGCTGGCTATGTCACCGGTAGTAGCTTTAGGAGTGATGATCCCGAAGTCCTTAAGAACATTTTCCTGGATATTATCTGTTATATTTAAGGTAAATTGCCGGCATAAATCTGTAAGCACCTTTCGTATTTTTTCACTGGTATCAATATAGGTTTTGCCGAGTAGTGGAATTTCATGTTTTCTGAAAATTGGTGAAGCATCAAGGTCATACTGATAAAGACTTTTACCGACAACAATATCACCAATATTGACATTTTCAGAGCAGGAACCTGCTACTCCGATAAAAAATTATCTCATCAATATTGAATTCAAGGACCATATTTGTGGCTGTGGCTGCAGCTGAGACTTTTCCCATTCTCGAATATACCAGAACTACCGGCACTTCCCACAAAGACCCGGTATAGTAATCCCTCATTCCCATGTTCATTACTTTTCTGTCCAGGATGAATTCTGCCAGCATTCCTACCTCTTCCTCCATTGCACATATAATCCCGAATCTCATTTGGTATTTGTATTTTCTATTCTGACTTATATTGAGTTAATAATAAAATAGTGTTATTCAGTATAATCAAGATCATTACCGTATGTCTCTTTGATCAGATATAATGCAATGATGCCAAGTAAAAAACATACTGCACCTACAATGATACCTGCATTGACGAGTCCGTAATATTTTGATAAAAACAGTACTGATGAAGTGATCGGAACTGTAGCTCCCCTTACAAAATTGGGAACAGTTGTTGTGACCGTAGCTCTGATATTTGTGCCAAATTGTTCTGAAGCCGTTGTGATAAATACTGCCCAGTATCCGGCACCAAATCCAAGAATTCCAATGATCATGTAAAACATAGTTGAAGTCATTCCTCTGAAATAGAAAAATATAATTGTAAATAAAAACAAAAAAGACATTGAAAGATAAAGAACTTTTTTCCTTGACTTCATCCACTGACTCAAAAAACCGATAAAAAAACTGCCTATTGCTATGCCGATATAATGGTATGAAACTGCAGCACCTCCGTTTATCCCACCTTTCACATTTAAAAGTCTTGAAAGTTCCGGGGACTGTATCACAAGTATGCTGACAATATACCATATAGGGATACCAATGATAATATTGTAAATATATTTTAGTAGTCGCTGCTTATCAGTAAATATACTTAAAAAATCCCCTCTTTTGACCTCCTGCTGACTTTTGGTTTTTTCAAACATACCCGATTCAAATACACTTGCACGCAAAAGCAGTAACATTATTCCCAAACCACCACCAAACCAGTAAGCCACTCTCCAGTCAAAAAAATCTGCTACCAGAAAACCCAGTACTGCCCCGAAAATACCAATTCCACTGACAATCGCAGTGCCGTAACCTCTTGATTCCTTACTCATGACTTCCGATACCAGGGTGATGCCAATGCCGAGTTCTCCGGACAATCCTACTCCGGCAATGAATCGTAAAATTGCATACTGCTCCATATTTTGTACGAATCCATTGGCGATATTAGCCATGGAATATAAGGCAATTGTAAAAAACAAAACCGGCAGTCTGCCCCTTTTGTCTCCCATTATTCCCCAAATAATTCCACCAATGAGCATTCCAGCCATCTGCATGTTCAAAAGAAATATTCCTTCAGGTAATAGCATTGCATCAGAGATTCCAATACCTTTTAGGCTTGGTACTCTGACAATTCCGAAAAGTATCAGATCATATATATCGACAAAATAACCTAAAGCCGCAACTATTACAATAATATTTAACGGATTTTTTATGCCTTCATGCTTACTCATATTCAAATTATTTTATGGTTGGTTTATCTTTAATAACAATTTGTGTTTAACAAAGGTAAAAAAAGTCAGAGAATCGATTTCAAAAACTAAGAATTAATTTTTAAAATAGTTCAACTGCTATTTATCCGGATAAAACAACTCTGTGAGAATTTTCTTAGTGATAAATTAGTGATTTTAAGCTAGTCTGAATGGATAGATTAAATTATGAATACAGGTTTCCAAACTCTTCATACAAGTTTGAATTTCCATAGAAAGTGCAATACAAAAAAAAACTCCATTCAAAAGCCTTGAATGGAGTTTTAAAATATTCCAATGAGAAAGCAATTATAGCATTACTCAAAAACTATATCTATACAAGGTAACCCTCCATTTTCGATAAACTCAAGCATAGCACCTCCACCGGTTGATATAAAGCTGACATTATCTGCAAGACCGGATTTATTGATAGCTGAAACAGAATCTCCACCACCGATCATTGAAAAAGCTCCGTTATCTGTAGCATCAGCAATGGCAGTAGCTATTTCAAAAGTACCTTTGGAGAATTTCTCCATTTCAAAAACACCCAGTGGTCCGTTCCACATTATAGATTTGGAATTCCTTATGACTTCCGAATACTTTTTTATTGCTTCAGGTCCTATATCCAGTGCCATCCAGTCTGAAGGAACTTCAGAACTTTTTACTATTTTTGCCTCTCCTGCATCAGAGAATTTTTCAGAGATCACACTGTCTTCCGGTAGCATGAAATTTACTCCCTTAGCTTTAGCATTAGCGAGAATATCTCTCGCAGTCTGAATATAATCGGGTTCAAACAATGAATTACCAATCTCTCCTCCTGAGCTTTGATAAAAGTATAAGCCATTCCACCACCGATCAGAATGTTATCAGATACTGAGATCAGTTTATCCAGAAGTTTTATCTTATCAGAAACTTTTGCTCCTCCTATTATTGAAGTGTAAGGTCTTTCAGGATTATTCAAAAGCCTGTTTGCACTCTGATATTCCTCATGAACAAGAAATCCAAGGTCTTTGTGGTCTTTATCGAACAATGCTGACACGTAAAATGTAGAAGCATGTTTTCTATGAGCAGTTCCAAATGCATCAAATACAAAATAAGTAGCCAATGAGGCCAGTTTTTTTGCAAATTCTTCATCTCCTTTTTCTTCTTCTTTATAGAATCGCAGGTTTTCCAGAAGAAGTATTTCTCCCGGTTTCAATGCTGCTGCTTTTGCACAGCCTCTTCTCCTATACAGTCAGAAGCGAAGTCAACTTTTTTTCCCAAACTGAGCTTCAAGTTCAGGAATCATGTATCTGAGAGTGAATTTTTCAACATTGATATTTCCATTCTCATCCAGGCTTTTGTCGGTCTCCCAAGATGTGAGATGAGAATCAGGCTGCCTCCGTTTTCCAGTATGTAATTCAAAGTTGGCATGGCCTTTACAATCCTGGTATTATCAGAAATTTTATGATCGCTGGTCATGGGAACATTAAAGTCAACCCTGACAAGGACTTTTTGATTTTTAAAATTTGATTTCATATAAAATAATTTTAAGACTATTAATATAGTAAATAGCCCGAAATAAATACATTCCGGGCTATCTTCAATTTATCAATTTAATTAAGCCATTCTTTCAGCCAAATCGGCTAACCTTTGAGAATAACCATATTCATTATCGTACCAGGAAATTATTTTTACAAGGTTTCCTCCTTTCTCCATAGTTAACTTTGAATCAAAAATTGAAGAATAAGGACTTCCTATAATATCGACACTTACAATAGGGTCAGTTTCATATTTCAAAATGCCTTTCATCGGTCCATCAGCAGCTTTCATCGCTGTATTTACTTCTTCCACAGTAGTATTTTTTTTAAGCTTTACAGTTAAATCCACAACTGAGCCATCAGGTGTAGGCACTCTCATAGCAAGTCCGTGAAGTTTACCTTCAAGTTCAGGAATTACCAATCCGATTGCTTTAGCGGCTCCAGTTGAAGTAGGGATAATCGAAACAGCTGCTGCTCTTGCACGACGAAGATCTTTATGAGGTGCATCGAGAATGATCTGATCGTTTGTATATGAATGTATAGTATTCATCAAGCCAAATTCAATTCCAAAATTATCATTAAGAACCTTACTGATCGGTGCCAGACAATTGGTTGTGCATGAAGCATTTGATACAAGTTTATGTTCTGGCTTCAAAGTGTCATCATTCACTCCCAGAACTATAGTTGCATCTACATCTTCAGGTTTATCAGAAGGAACACTCAAAACTACTTTTTTAGCTCCCGCCTCGATGTGCTTATTTAAAAGTTCTCTTCTTCTGAAAACTCCTGTACATTCTGCCACTACATCAACACCCAACTCTTTCCATGGAAGGTTTGAAGGATCTTTTCAGCAAAAGCTCTAATCTTTTTCCATTTATAGTAATGAATTCATCATCAGCTTCTATCGTGCCATTAAATCTGCCATGAACTGAATCATATTTCAAAAGGTGGGCAAGTGTTTTATTGTCAGTAAGATCATTGATTGCTACTATTTCTACGTCTTTTTCTCAAGTAAAGCCCTTAAGGTAAGTCTTCCGATTCTTCCGAATCCGTTAATTGCTATTTTTTTTCATATTTATTGATTTTCATTTTTAAAAAGAATCTGCAAAGGTACAAATTATTTTAAGAATCAATCCAAAAATGTTTAATTTAGATAAATTTATTGAACATTTGCAATGTCTGAATTTTTTAAAAAACCGAAAAATAATATCTGATATTATTCAGGATTATTCAGGACAGGACAATCAGTAAATCCAATTTTACAACAATCCATCGTGCCTTTTTCACTTCTTCAAAATGACCGAATTATTTGATGTGTCCAGGTCAATAAATTTGGATTTTCAATGTTATATTTCTGATCTTCTTCTCGGTGGTGACTGGAACAACCAGTTTGGTTTTCGAATTTTCCAAATCTTCATGTTATATTCCATAGTATTATTTGTTCCGTCTTCATAATTGATGATCGTTACAAATGGTAATGGTAGTCTGCCAATGTTTTCTACTACAATGGTTTTGCTATCGGGCATAATTATTCCAAGATCAGGATATCCTATGTCAAAATACCAGCTTTTCCAAAACCAGTCGAGGTTTTCGCCCTGAAATTTCATTGAAGGTTTTAAAAAAATCGTAAGGCATAGGATGTTTTCCTGCCCATCGTTTTATATACTCCTGCAGGCAATTCAGGAATCTTTCTTCGCTCAGATACTCCATCAGGAAAATATTTTGCAATATATGATTTATTGTAACTTGCCTGACGGTATGGCTGTCGTGTCCTCAGGTGCTCAGTCAATGTCATAATTGGCACTTCTGCTTCGTTTCCTGCAAATTGATGATATGTTTTTATGCGCGATTTGTAATAATCAAATTGATCAGCCGGTATATGGCTGCCCATAAAATATCCGGGATAAAACTTGCCCAGCCCTCATCCATCCAGGCATATTTTCGTTCATTGGTTCCTACATAAAATGGAAAGTAGGTATGTCCGGCTTCATGATAAGTGGTCCGACATTTCCCCGCCAGTCGGGTTCTTCAGCGTCATTGCACATCATAGGAATTCCATGCCTGCATTGCCGTTGAAAATGCTCATTGAAGGATATGGATAAGGAATTCCCGGAAACTTTGTGGAAAAATTAAATATGACGGTATCAAGCAATCCAATAATGCGCGGATAAAACTTTCTTTTTACACCATAAGCAGTATTAAGGAACACTTTCCTGTTGTTATCATTTGGTAATTCTATAGTTTTGGCATCCCATAGAAATCTGTTTGAAGTTCCGAAAGCAAAATCAGGGACATTTTGGGCTTTGAATGTCCACTTCAGCTTTTTATCAGGCAAAGTGACTTCACGTTTATCGAATTCTCCAGATTCAATGATTTGTACCACTTTACCAGTAATATGAGCATCTTTCCATCTTTGCAGATAGGTTTCAGATAAAACTTTTTCCGGGTTTTGCAATTCACCCGTTGCCCATATCTTAAAATCTCCCGGTACAGTTATATTTACCTCGTAATCGGCAAATTCTCCGAAGAATTCAGCAAAACCTGTATAATTATGCTTGTCCCAGCCATCGAGGTCATCATACACTGCTATCTTGGGATAAAAATATGCATTCATGAAAGTGCTGTCACCATAATTTCCCTCCCGAATATTCAGATTTTCAGGATGAATAAACGACCATTTGAAATAAATATCAGTATTTGCTTTTGGTAAAAGAGGATTATCAAGACCAATTATCAAGTTTGTCCCTGATCTCGAAACACCATCATTATTGATATCTATTTTTTTATTATCAATTTTTACTTCCTCGATAATCACTCCGTCGTTCATATACCTTCTGTCCATCTGCCAGTCATGAGAGAAGTTGTTTTTATTATAAATATCACCCAACAGGGTAAAAACGATTTCTGTCAGCGTGTCGGGACTGTTGTTGATGTATGTTATATCAGCTACTCCGTTTATTTTATATTGTACTGGATCAAATTCAATATCCATCCGATATGATGGTTTGTTTTGCCAGTACTTTGTCCCTGGTTTTCCACTCAGATCACGGGTTTTATTTGCATAAGCTTCCCTGATGTTTAGAGGTATGAAAAGTACTGATGATTGTGAAAATAATAACAAGTAAAAAATGTAAAAACTATTATAAATAGAGGTTTCATTGTTTAATATAATATTGAGTTGTTTTAAAAAATGTAAAGATAAGGATTTGAATAAATTTGCTTAGTTTTCTTTAAATTTTGAAGTATAAATTATAAATAAATTGAAATGTATAAACAAATCAGAGAATAAAATTACTAAATATTATTATTTTTGTGAATTTATTAAATTTAGAAAATATGGATTCGGAAATCAGCATAATTTTTCATTGGAATGATGAAAATACGGAATTTTCAAAAACTTTGAATTCTTTTGAAAATCAAACTTTTAAGAGTTTTGAGCTAATCGCTTTGAGCGAAAAAGGAAATTCATTAAACAATATAACCTTTATCAATTCAACTGGAAAAATTTACGCTGAATCGCTCAACGAAGCTGTGCAGTTATCTAAAGGAGAGTTTGTATTATTGATCGATAATAGGGAAAGCACAGTTTTTTTGAAACAGGCTGCCATTGAGGCATTCCTGATAGGAGCAGAAAGGAATCCTTCCACCGGATTGTTTTATACTGATTATGATCTGATCACAGCTCAGGGAGTGTTAGAAAAGAAGCTTTTGTTTCACCATATAGGTAGGGTAAGAGACAATCAGGATTATGGCAAGGTGTTTTTTATCAGAAAAGAAGCACTTGATAAAATAGGTGGATTTGACGAAAACATCAAATATAACTCCTTGTATGATATGCGATTGAAAATCTCTGAACATTTCAATCTTACCAGGATATCGAATAAATACAGCGGTTCTTTCTATTCTGTCAAAGCCTCAGAAAAAAAAGTAAATGTCTTCGATTACCTGCTTGCAGGTAAAGATATACAGATTGAAGCTGAAATGGTTGTCACAGAACACCTGAAAAGAATTAATGCCTGCCTCAAGCCATTTGAATTGATGCCATGTGATTATGAACCGGAAGATGACCATGAACTGAAGGCAAGTGTAATAATTCCGGTAGGAAACAGGCCAGAATTTATAGGTACAGCTATTGACTCTATCCAGGCTCAGACAATACAGGATATCGAAGCAATAATTGTTGTAAATGGAGGCGAAAATGACCCGACGGCTGATGTAGTGAGAGATTATATGGCAGGTGGAGAAAAATTTGATCCTGCAAAACCTTCAATCAGATTGATAGTGATAGATATAAACAATATAGGGCTTTGTCTCAATATTGGTGCAAATAATGCAAAAGGTAAATACTACGTGCAACTGGATTCAGATGACAGACTAAAACCTGATGCTGTCCAAAAAATATTGGAAGTTTATAATTCAGACCCGAAAATAGGGATGGTGATCGGCTCATATGAGGTCTGGGAAAAGAAAAATGATGGAAGTTTCAACAGGTTAGAAGAAATTCCGGTTGTGACACACGATGAATGGACTGAAGAAAACGGCAGAAATAATCTTCTAAGGATAAATGGTGCCGGAGCTCCTAGGTCACTTCCCATTGAAATTATAAAGCAAATGGGATATTTCTCGATAAATGATGATGAATTTGCAAGAAATTACGGAGAAGGATTATGAGATGGTACTCAAAGTTTCGGAATACTACCGTATTGGTCGGGTCTGGGATCCTATATATGAGGTTGTGAGGCATAGCGGAGGAACCGATCATTCTATTAGCGAAGAACTTATCATGAGAAATGATGAAGCCAAGGATGATATCAGAAGACACGCTATATTGAGGAGGATGGCTTATAATGAAATGGCTGGAAGGTAGGAAGGTGACAAGGTAGAATGGTAGAAAGATTTAAGATTTTTGATTTAAAATTTAAGACTTTGTTTCATGCAGAACTATTGTATTTTTGATTTGAAACCATTTGACCATAAGACCATGTTACCATGCAACCATATAATCTTATATCCAATAACAATTAACAATTAACAATTAACAATTAATATGGTATTAATAGGGATTGATGGGGGAGCGACTAAAATAAGTGCCTGGGAAATTATTTATGACAAAAAAAATAACACATTTTCTCTTGGTTCCACTAATGTTGTCAGAGAATACAGGCATTATGATGAGTATATTCAGGATTTCTCTCCTGTAGGATTATCTGTCCAATTGGCTGAAATGAATGGTGAAATTGACCTGACTCAGGATGAAATGGTACAGGGAGAAGTGTATATGAATGCATGTACTGATGTGATCACAGAGTTGGCTGCCAAACACAGAGATAAAAAATACTCATTGGAATAGGCATGCCCGGACTTAAAACTGCTGATAAAAGGGGGAATTGCCGCTCTTGCAAACGGACCAAGAATGCCATATTTTGCCAATGTCGTAGAATCAAAACTTAAAGAAAGGGGGATAAAGCTTTACGATAAAGTTGCTAAGCTTGGAAGCGATGCAGACTACTGTGGAATAGGTGAAGAATATGCTGAAAAAGGAGAGTTTAAAAATTGTAAAAATGCATACTATCTTGGAGGTGGTACCGGAATTGCTGATGCCATTAAACTCAAAGGTCGACTAATCCCTTTTGACGAAATTAAAGACTGGATTGCCAAAACCTGGGAATTGAAATCCGAAGATGGCCTGTCACTGGAAAGATATACCTCAGCCAGCGGAATTCAGTTTATATTTAGCCTGAATTCAGGTTTGACAATTGAAAAGTTAAATGAAAAAGGATATTTCCCCCTCAGATTTTAGAGGCAGCTTTAAACAATGACATTAATGCCATCAACACTCTTAAACAAATAAGCAAAAATCTGGCACAACTTATCTTTGAAAGAATCACAACTGTTTATTTTGGATGGAATCATCATTTTGAATTTATAAACCCCAATAGACAAGCATTGGAAAGTGAACATCCTTACAAAGGAACTTTATTTGATAAAATTATAATTGGACAAAGACTTGGAGATTTGCTCATGGAATCAATAGGTACAGGCATATTATTTGATGAGATGATAGAATTATTGATGGAAATGACTAAAGGAATCGCTGACATTAATTTCAAAAAGCATTATCTTACTGACAATATTTTTAATAAAGATCTGATTTGTTTTTCAAATTTGCGTGAAGCTCCTGCGATTGGTGCAGGTATTGATGCTTATTTAACAAAATTCAATTGAAATGCTTATACCTGATTCAATTCCGGAGAAGGAACCAATTCTCAGAGTTGGGATGATTCTTCCTGAAGATCTTGAAAAAGTTTAATTCTGGATGTTTCCCAGGCAAAAGAGATAGATCTTATTGCGGATGGGAATATTATTGCCTATGAACCACGTGATTATTTTGAAATCAGGGCAGATAGTGGAAAACTTAAATTTCAGGGATACTCTGTTGATCAGTTGATCATAGAACAAAATGAGCAAGATTCGATAATAATCGTAAAAGACGTGATAGCTGGCAGGGGATTTCATTGGGCAAAAAAAATCGATGTAAAACTCGCTTATCGACTGATTATAAGTGTTGTAAATAGTAATATTTTACTGATCAATGAATTGCCACTTGAAGAATACCTTGCATGTGTTGCTACATCAGAGATGAGTTCTGAATGTCCTGACACTTATATCGAAGCTCAATCCATAGTAGCACGTTCATGGATGCTGGCAAATGTTGAACAGAAACATGTTGCACTCGGTTTTGATGTGTGCAATGATGATTGCTGCCAAAGATTTCAAGGGGTAAATAATCTGACGGAGCATAGCAGGAAAGCAGCCCGGGCGACAAGAGGCAAAGTCCTGATGTACAATAATAAAATTGTGGATGCCAGGTATTCCAAATCTTGTGGAGGTGTGATGGAACGATTTGAAAATCTTTGGGAGAACGACCCCAAAGACTATATGCTGAATATACCTGATGCACCAGGAAATATTATAGTCGATCTGACTTGAAACTGATTTCAAAGACTGGGTATTATCAGTACCTGTGTCATTTTGTAGTCCTCATTTTATAAAGGAAGAAGAATTGCACAAATATCTTGGCAATGTAGATGAAAGTGGAAAGTATTTCAGATGGAAAGTTGCTGTATCACAGGAAGAACTTGTGCAAAATTTGAATGAAAACTCAGATTAAAGATTAAAGCCGTTGAAGTTTTAAAACCACTTAAAAGAGCAGGCAGTGGCAGGTTGCTGGAGCTTGAGATCAGTTATATTGATGTTGATGATAAAAAGAAAAACTTATTATTTTTAAAGACTATGAAATAAGGAAAGTCCTGCACAGGAAATTTCTGTATAGCTCAGCTATTATTATTGAGCATTTATTAAACGATGGTGAAGACTTTCTGTCAGGTTTCATCTATCACGGGGCAGGATGGGGGCATGGAGCTGGAATGTGCCAGATCGGCGGACTTGGTATGGCTCTGGCAGGATACCAAACAGAGGGAATTTTATATCATTATTATCCTGGAAGTGAGTTAAATAGTGTATACAAATAGAAAAATTTTAAGGTTAAATCTATACAGATATTATAAGCAACTCTTCCAAACTTAAGATTCAGACAAGTACTCTAAATACTTTTTTATTAAAATAATTCAACTTTTGCATTTTTTATAAAATTTAGAAAAAGACATATTATTTTTTCCCCCCTATCAAAAAATATTCATAATATTGTAAAATTAATTGGCATAAAAGTGATTGTATTTTTTGTAGGAATCAAAAAGCTTCAGCATAATTATTACGATGAATAAAAATGATTTAAATAAATTGAGTGCTGCCGGATTACTTGTTGCTCTGGGTATTGTTTTTGGTGATATTGGGACATCACCTTTATATGTGATGAATGCAATAATTGACAGTCCTGATTTTGATCAGACATTAATAATGGGTGCATTATCTTGTATTTTTTGGACTTTGACATTGCAGACAACAATAAAATATGTAATTATTACTCTCAGGGCAGATAATAAGGGAGAAGGAGGAATTTTTGCACTGTATGCTCTTTTGCGTAAAAAACGTAAATGGGTTTATATATTGGCAATTTTAGGTGCAAGTATGTTGTTTGCTGACGGTATTATAACTCCGGCTATTACGGTAACTTCAGCTATAGAAGGCTTAAAAATAATTAATCCTGGAATTTCTGTGGTGCCTATTGTTATAATAATACTCTTCATACTATTTTTATTTCAACAATTTGGCACAGATTTAATTGGAAAACATTTGGACCTATAATGGTTATTTGGTTTGGTATGCTTTTCGTATTAGGATTTATACATTTAATACAATTCCCAGTTGTATTAAAAGCTTTAAATCCATATTTTGTATATGTCTTTTTGCATGATCATCCGAATGGTTTTGTATTATTAGGAGCAGTTTTTTTATGTACTACAGGAGCAGAAGCTTTATATTCAGATCTGGGACATTGTGGTTTTAAAATATCAGGGTATCATGGATTTTTGTTAAAATATGTCTTATTGTCAATTATTTAGGTCAGGGAGCCTGGATTATTAAAAATAGTGATTCTATATCAAAAACACTAAATCCCTTTTTCAGTATTGTGCCAGATTGGTTTATTTTACCTTCGGTAGTAATAGCTACTATGGCTGCAGTTATAGCAAGTCAGGCTTTAATTAGTGGAACATTTACACTCATTAGTGAGGCTATTCCTTTGAATTTCTGGCCAAAACTTAGAATTTCTCATCCAACTATAGTAAAAGGGCAGATATACATTCCTGTGATAAACTGGTTTTTATTTGTTTCATGCTGTGGAGTTGTTTTTTATTTTGGCAATTCTTCAAATATGGAAGCTGCATATGGACTTGCAATTACTATCACAATGATTGCCACAACTTTACTTCTTGCACAACATTTAAAGTTAAATAAGCATAGAAGTGATATTGTAGTTGTTGTTTTTGTATTGTTTTATCTTACCATTGAAATATCTTTTCTGATAGCTAATCTTTATAAGTTTACACATGGAGGCTGGATTACATTATTAATTTCAGGTTTATTCATGATGATAATGTATACCTGGTACCAGGTGAGAGAGATAAAGAAAAATTATTTTAAATATTTGAAAATCAATGATTATCTCGAAATAATTAAAGATATTAGCAAAGATAAATCCATATCAAAATTTGCAACAAATTTAGTTTATTTGACAAGAACAGATTCGAAAGATGATATTGAATCTAAAATCATTTATTCAATAATTTATAAATCCCCGAAACGTGCTGATAAATATTGGTTTATCCATGTTAATAATACTGATGAACCTTCTATGCTCCAATATGAGGTCAAAGAACTGATCCCGGGGATTCTGTTTAGAATTGACCTTAATATAGGCTTTAAAATCAGACCAAGGATAAATCTATTCTTTAGAAAGATAATTGAAAATATGGTTCATAAAAAGGAAATAAATTTGACAAGTGGTTATGATTCTTTAAAAAAGCATAACATTCCAGGGGACTATAAATTTATTATGATTGACAGGATACATTCATCTGACCTCGAAGTAAAATACTGGAACAGGCTCTTGTTTTCATTTTACCAGGTTGTAAATAAAATTAGTATTTCAGATATGCAGGCATTTGGCTTAGATACCAGCAATGTAATAGAGGAAAAAGTTCCATTACATGTAAACACTAATACTGAACTTAAAATAAGAAGAATTTGAGAATACCAATTTTATTTCGAGTTCACTCGCGACAGTAATTTGTGCCTAAATCTCATAAATTGAACTTTTATAGCACTTTATTTTTTCTGTGTTAACTTTTATATTATTGGATTACATTTAATAATTACATTTATCCTGTATATTTGTCAAGAAATCAATTATTAAATAGGGAATAAGGTTTTGAATGGAAATATTTCGTAAGTTTAAGAATTTTTTATTATAATATTAATTAGATAATTGAAAAATATTTTAATAATAGATGATGAGGAGAAACTTAGAAATTTGCTTGCAAGAATTATCAGTCTTGAAGGTTTCAATGTTTTTCAGGCATCTGATTGCAGATCAGCATTGAAAATAATTGAACAAACAGAAATTGATGTGGTGCTTTGTGATGTTAAACTTCCGGATGGAAACGGAGTTGAGCTGACCAGGGTCATCAAGGATAAATACCCTCAAATTGAAGTAATCTTATTAACAGCTTATGGTAATATAGCTGATGGTGTCCAGGCAATAAAAAATGGTGCTTTTGATTACATCACAAAAGGTGATGACAATAATAAAATAATTCCTTTGCTAAATAAAGCGATAGAAAAAGTATCCCTGGCAAAACGTGTCATACAATTAGAGAAGCAGTTGCATAACAGGCAATCATTTGATAATATAATTGGAAAATCAAAATCAATTTTAAGTTCTATTGAAGCTGCTAAAAAAGTAGCTTCCTCTGATGCATCTGTCCTGTTGACAGGAGAAACCGGCACTGGAAAGGAAGTTTTGCCGGAGCTATTCATAATGCAAGCAAAAGAAATAAACAAAATTTTATTGCTGTGAACTGCTCTGCTTTCAGTAAAGAATTATTGGAAAATGAATTGTTTGGACACAAGGCAGGAGCGTTTACTGGTGCCTTAAAGGATAGTAAAGGTATTTTTGAAGAAGCTAACAATGGCAGTATTTTCCTTGATGAAATTGGTGAGATGCCTCCCGATCTTCAGGCAAAACTATTGAGAGTTCTTGAAACAGGTGAATTCCTAAAGGTGGGTGACAGTAAACCTACCAGAGTTAATGTCCGTATTATTGCAGCTACCAACAAGGATTTAATAAAAGAAGTTGAAGTGAAAAATTTCAGAGAAGATCTGTATTACAGGATTGCTGTTTTTCAAATTGCCCTGCCTTCTTTAAAAGAACGTATTGCTGATATTGAAGAATTGTCCTTGTATTTCCTGAAGATGATTACGCATAAAACCAACAAAAAAATTATTGAAATTTCCCACGACTATATCGAAATATTGAAGCTACATTCATGGAATGGAAATATCAGAGAATTAAAAAATATAATTGAAAGAAGTGTCATCCTGACTGATGGTAGTGAATTGACTGTCGATAGTCTGCCTGTTGAATTGCAAAAACTCAATACGGATAAATCAAAAGGAAAAATTTTATCAGCTTTTGACCTTGCAAGTGCTGAAAAAATCCATATTCAAAAAGTGTTGAATTATACAAATGGTAATAAAACGAAAACTGCAGAACTCTTAGGTATTGCTTTGACAACACTTTACAGGAAGATAGAGGATTACCAAATAAAATAACCCTTTCAAAATGATATGCTTTACCCTTTCAAAATGAAAGGGTTTTGTTTGTCTTCCAAAAGCTATACAAGTCATAACAATCAGAATTACAATTAATTAATAACTAATTTAAATATGTGGAACAAGTTTTGGCATTATCTATTTGTTGTATTTCAAAAAATGAACAAAAATGGAAACTAAAATTACAATAATGATTGAAGAATGGTTGCCCTGGGCAATTGAAACACTTAGTTACAAAGGCGAATATGATTTGCTTAGGAAGTTGGCAATTCAGTATCAGCTTTATATGCAACAGGAAGAGCAAGTTAAAGCGCAAGATATCATTAAAGTTATGAATCTTTTGTATTCTTCAGGGAAACTACATGTAAAAAATGCAGTTGAAAATGAATTTTTAGAAATCATAGCATCTGATGAAACTCCTTTAACTATGAAAAAACACATGGATTCATTCTCCCATGAACTAAAGTCTGCATTTATCAAAACAATTTTAGAAAATTAAAGGCTATGATATTTCTTTTTCTTATTGCTATATTAATGTTTGTTTATTTATGCTATGTACTTCTCAGACCTGAAAAGTTCTGATCAAGAAATATCGGACAGGACATTTTTTACAAATTATACTTATCAGTTATCAGGTAAGAGGTTCTATGTTAACTAAAACATAAGCAATAATAATTATAAATTGGACTATTTCATTAGTCAATGCTGTAAGAATTGTGATATTAATTTTCTACTTTCTGATCATAATTATTATCACCCCATACATTCATTATAAAAATATGATCCTTTTAAATCTTAACAAATAATATTTATGAATACTGAAGTTTACGGATTGATTCTGATGTTTATAACTGTGATTGTGCTTGCAATACCTTTTGGGAATTATATTGGTCAGGTTTTCACAAATAAAAAAAATGGACAGATTTTATATTTAATCCTGTTGACAAGCTCTTTTATAAATTTGGAGGTGTCGATCCAACAAAAGAAATGACCTGGAAACAACATCTTATAGCCTTGATTACTATTAATTTAATATGGTTTTTATATCGATGTTCGTCCTGACAAATATGAGCTGGTTGCCATTTAATCCGGATAAAAATCCATCAATGACCGGAGATTTAGCTTTCAATACTACTGTAAGTTTTATTACAAATACAAATCTCCAGCATTATTCAGGTGAAACCGGACTTTCATATTTAGGACAGCTTACATTGATGTTGTGGCAGTTTATAAGTGCAGCTTGCGGTATGGCGATTGCAGCCGTAGTATTTTTTGCAATGAAAGAAAAGACAACAGAAAGATTAGGTAATTTTTATTTTCTGTTTGTAAGAAGTGCAACAAGGATATTATTTCCACTTGCCCTGATTGTATCAATCCTGTTGTTGTTCAATGGTGTACCCATGACATTTGAAGGTAAAGATATTATGGCAAATCTACAGGGAGATACTGTGCAAGTGAGCAGAGGCCCTGTAGCAGCTTTTGTTGCTATCAAACAATTAGGAACAAATGGTGGTGGTTTTTTTGGACCTAACTCTGCACATCCATTTGAAAACCCGAATTACTTCACTAACCTGATCGAAAACATTGCAATATTACTGATACCTGTTGCAATGATCTTTGCAATGGGTTATGTATTAAAAAGGAGGAAACTTGCCTGGACAATATTTGGTGTTATGACAATTGGTTTTTTTCTGCTTTTGTTTCCAACTGTAATGAATGAAATGAAGGGAAATCCGGCTATAACTGAAATTGGTATTGCTCAGCCATCAGGAAGTATGGAAGGCAAGGAAATCCGTTTTGGAACTGCGGCATCTGCATACTGGGCGATAAATACTACTTGTACAAGTAATGGTTCAGTAAATGCAATGCACGACAGTTTTACAGCTTTTTCAGGAATGACAATGATGTTGGGCATGATGGTCAATGCTTTTTACGGTGGTGTGGGAGTAGGGTTTCTTAACTTTTATGTTTTTATCATTTTAGCTGTGTTTATCAGTGGATTGATGGTAGGAAGAACTCCGGAATTTTTAGGTAAAAAAATCGAAGCAAGGGAAATGAAAATTGCCATGATCATAGCTTTGCTGCATCCTTTTCTGATACTTGCAGGCACGGCAATGGCAAGCCATTTGTATGTGGTTGATCAGCAGACTTATTCTGGCTGGCTGAATAATCCTGGATATCATGGTTTTAGTGAAATGCTGTATGAATTTACTTCAGCAAGTGCCAATAATGGTAGTGGTTTCGAAGGTTTAGGTGATAATACACCATTCTGGAATATAGGAACTGGAATTGTTATGTTGCTGGCAAGATACTTACCGATAATAGGCCCGGTAGCTATAGCAGGCAGTCTTGCAGCAAAAAAATATATTCCCGAAAGTGCCGGAACTCTAAAAACCGATACGCCAACTTTTGGATTGATGGTATTTGCCGTTATTTGCATTGTTGCTGCTCTGTCATTCTTCCCTGCATTGGGTCTTGGTCCAATTGCTGAACATTTTACACTCAATTAAAATATAATTTTCTATGAAACGAAATTCAAGCACTAAGCTATTTCAATCTGAATTGGTAAAAGCAGCTGTTAAACAATCTTTTATCAAATTAAATCCTGTAAAAATGTACCGTAATCCGGTAATGTTCACAGTTTGGATTGGTACATTGATAATGATATTTGTAAGCATATGGATTGTTTTAGGTGAAAAAAACCAGGGAAGTGCCGGTTATAATATTATAGTGACTTTTATTCTTTTAATGACATTATTATTTGCAAATTTTTCTGAAGCTATTGCTGAAGCAAGAGGTAAGGCTCAGGCAGAAAGCTTGCGTAAAACAAGGGAAGAAACCCCTGCTAAACTTGAAAATGGCAAAATTATTTCATCATCCAAACTCGGGAAAGGTGATATTTTTATATGCGAAGCAGGTGATGTGATTGCTTCCAGATGGTGAGATAATCGAAGGTCTGGCTACTATTGATGAAAGTGCAATAACCGGAGAAAGTGCACCAGTGATACGCGAAGCCGGTGGTGATAAAAGCAGTGTAACAGGTGGCACGAAAGTGCTTTCGGATAAAATAAAAATTAAAGTAACTACTGAAGCAGGAGAAAGTTTTCTTGATAAGATGATTGCACTTGTAGAAGGAGCCTCAAGACAAAAAACACCCAATGAAATAGCTTTGACAATTCTTTTGGCAGGCTTCACCTTAGTTTTTATAATTGTGACTATTACCCTAAAACCATTTGCCGATTATGCTCAAACACCAATCACAATTGCAGCCTTTATTTCTTTATTTGTCTGTTTGATCCCGACAACTATCGGAGGACTACTGTCTGCCATAGGCATTGCCGGTATGGACAGAGCATTGAGAGCCAATGTGATAACTAAAAGCGGTAAAGCAGTTGAAACTGCAGGAGATATTGACGTATTATTGTTGGATAAAACCGGAACTATAACCATTGGAAATAGAAAAGCTACTAATTTTTATCCTGCAAATGGTATTGATAAAGACCATTTTGTCAATGCATCAGTGCTGAGGTCTATGGCTGACGAAACACCTGAAGGCAAATCGATTATAGAATTGGCTGACATTATTCCAACTACTTATAATCTTGAAAATCCAAGATTTATTAAATTCACAGCTGAAACTAGAAGTTCAGGTATTGATTATGCAGACATAAAAATAAGGAAAGGTGCCACTGATGCCATTAAAACCATCATTGAAAAAGCAGGTAATACTTTTCCTGATGAAATTGCAGAAAGAGTCAGATCCATTTCAAGTAATGGCGGAACTCCGCTTGTTGTTGCTGAAAATGAGAGAGTTATAGGTGTAATTGAACTACAGGATATCATCAAACCAGGGATTAAAGAACGATTCGAACGTCTGCGAAAAATGGGTATAAAGACAGTTATGGTGACGGGAGATAATCCCCTGACAGCTAAATTCATAGCTGAAAAATCAGGGGTTGATGATTTTATAGCAGAAGCAAAACCCGAAGATAAGATGAATTACATACGCAAAGAACAATCAGAAGGAAGACTTGTAGCTATGATGGGCGATGGAACCAATGATGCTCCAGCATTGGCTCAGGCAGATGTTGGAGTGGCAATGAACAGCGGAACACAGGCAGCCAAGGAAGCAGGGAATATGGTAGATCTGGATAATGATCCCACTAAATTGATAGAGGTTGTCGAAATAGGAAAACAACTTCTCATGACAAGGGGGACACTCACTACATTCAGTATAGCAAATGATGTAGCTAAATATTTTGCCATTGTACCAGCTTTGTTCATTGCTAATATTCCTGCTTTGCAAAACCTGAATGTCATGAACCTGCATTCTCCTGAGAGCGCAATACTTTCAGCCATAATTTTCAATGCTTTAATAATTCCTCTTTTAATTCCATTAGCTCTGAAAGGTGTATCTTATAAACCTATTGGTGCAAGCGCATTATTGCGAAGAAATCTTTTATTTATGGCTTTGGAGGCATTTTGGTTCCTTTTATTGGTATAAAAATGATTGATATTTTAGTTTCTTTAATAATTTAAAAGCTTACTTTAATGAGAAAAAATATTTTACCGGCATTAAGACTTACAATTTTCTGTATGTTATTTTTTTCAGGATTCTATACATTGATAGTGCTCGGAATTGCTCAATTTACTGGCAACATTGGAAAGGGCGATATAATCATCCATAATGAAAAAAAGTATTATACCATTATTGGCCAGAAATTTAGTGAAGACAAATATTTCTATTCACGACCTTCTGCTGTTGACTATAATGCTGCAGGAGCAGGAGGCAGTAACAAAGGACCAACCAATTCTGAATATCTGAAAATTGTAAAAAATAGAATTGATACATTTAAAGTACATAATCCTTCGATATCTGCATCTGAAATTCCTTCAGATCTGGTTACAGCGAGTGGAAGCGGTATTGATCCGCATATTTCTGTTCAATCTGCAAATATTCAGGCTAAACGGATTGCTAAAATACGCGGATTGGAAGAAAGCAAAATTAAAGAGATAATTAATTCCAATATTGAAAAACCTTTGTTGGGAATGTTTGGTCCCTATAAACTGAATGTTTTAAAACTAAATATTGCTTTAGATAAATTACAGTCGCAGATTATTGAAAACACATAAAGTAAATCCGGAAATTTTGAATATTGAACTACATCAGAAAAACACAAAATTTTTAAGTTTTTCAAACTTCAGCGAAAAGACTTTGATTTATATTTTTAACAACAGGATTTATGAAAGAAGTGGTTTTAAATTTAGTAAAACAAACAAGTTTGGCTAAATGCTTTATTATAAAATTGTAATTTTGTATATAATTTAATAATGGAAGAAATTCGTAAATCAGCAGAAGAGTTTTTAAACCTCATCAAAAAATCAAGGAGAGGTAAATTCAAAGTATATATTGGTATGAGTGCCGGTGTCGGCAAAACATACAGAATGTTGCAGGAAGCACATTCACTTCTCAGAAATGGTATAGATGTTAAAATCGGGTACATAGAAACCCACAACAGGGCAGAGACTCAGGCTTTATTGGATGGATTACCAATCATTCCGCGAAGGAAACTTTTTTATAAAGGCAAAGAGCTGGAAGAGCTTGATGTACAGGCAGTAGTCAATCTGAGGCCGGAGGTAGTTATTGTTGACGAATTGGCTCATACCAACATTGAAGGCAGTAAAAATGAAAAACGCTGGCAAGATGTACTTGAGATCCTTGAATCAGGTATCAATGTTATCAGTGCTGTAAACATTCAGCATTTTGAAAGTTTAAATGAAGATATTAAAAAAATAACCGGGATTGAAGTAAAAGAACGTATTCCCGATAAGGTAATTGCTTTTGCTGATGAAGTTGTGAATATTGATCTTACTGCTGATGAATTAATAATGCGGCTTAAAGAAGGGAAAATTTACGATACTGCAAAAATAGAAACTGCCCTGAATAACTTTTTCAAAAACGAACACATCCTGCAGCTCAGAGAACTTGCGTTAAAGGAGGTTGCTTCTCAGGTTGAAAGAAAAGTAGAATCGGAAATATTCCAGAATAGTTCGATGAAACATGAGAGATTCCTTGCATGTATAAGTAGCAATGAACTGTCTGCTAAAACTGTTATAAGAAAAACTTCCCGCTTAGCAAATTATTATAATAGTAAGTGGTTTGTTCTGTATGTTCAGACTCCACACGAAAGCGCCGATAATATTCCTCTTGATAAACAAAGATTTCTGATAAATAATTTCAAATTGGCAACAGAACTTGGAGCTGAGATTTTAAAATTGAAAGCAGTTCTGTAACCAGAACAATTATAGAACAGGCTGAATTGCGAAAAGTAACAACAATATGTGTCGGTAAACCACGTATAAATTTGATCAGACTAATACTTTCGGCAAGCCTGATCAGAGAACTTTTGAAAAAAATATCTTCCAATAAAATAGATCTTATAATTCTGTCATGATGAAAATAAAAACAAAATTAAATTTAGGTTTTGGTTTACTTTTTCTTCTTATATTTAGTTTAAACCTTATAGGAATAAAGTACATCACCTCATTAAAAAAAGACACTGATAATATACTATCCGCAAATTATAACACGCTGTTATACACAAGAAATATGCTGTTTTTTCTTGATAAAAGAGATCCTGAATCGCTTGAAAAATTTGATTTAAATTTACATCTTCAGGAAAAAAATATTACAGAAACAGGAGAAAGGGAATCGACAGAAGAATTAAGATCACATTTTGAAATTTTTAAATCAGACCTCAAAAATAGTGCAATTGAGAAAAGATAAGATTTGAAATTTACAAAATAATGCAGGTCAATATGCTTGCCATTCAAAATAAAAGTAAGATAGCAACAAAATCTGCAGATAAAGCCGTAGTAGGAATCCTGATAGCTGGTATACTCTGTTTTATAATTGCTTTGATATTATTAATAAATCTTCCTTCCAATATTGCTAATCCGATTAAAAGACTTACTAAAAGTATTAAACAAATTGAAGAAGGAAATTATACTGAAAGAATTGATTTTGACAATAAAAGTGAATTTGGCCAGTTGGCTACATCCTTCAACAGTATGGCTGAAAAACTGGAGGAATATAAGAATAGTAACCTCGCTAAGTTGATGAATGAAAAAAGCAGGATTGAAGCCTTGATTAACAATATGCATGATCCTGTTATAGGACTTGATGAAAATCTTGATGTGATATTTATCAATCGGGAAGCTGTGAAAATCAGTGGTTTGGATATTGAAACAACTCTCAATCAGAATGCAGAAGAATTAGCATTCAAAAACGATCTTTTTAAAATGCTGATAAATGATTTGTTGAAAATTGAAAAAGGTATGGAAATCAAGTCAAAACCGGTTAAAATTTTTTCTGAAAATAAAGAAGGTTATTTTGAAAAGGAAATTTTACATATATCCATCACCCCGAAAGGAGAATCTTCAAAACGTCTGATAGGTCATGTGATAATTTTAAGAAATGTTACCGAATACAAAGAACTGGATTTTGCTAAAACCAACTTCATTGCCAATATTTCGCATGAATTTAAAACACCGATTTCTTCAATTAAAATGAGCCTTCAATTATTGGAAAATGAACATATTGGCAAATTAAACGATGAACAAAAACATCTCATGGATAGTATAAAAGATGATGCTAACAGATTGCTTAAAATAACAGGTGAATTACTGAATATGACTCAGCTTGAAAGCGGCAATATTCAACTTAATATTCTAAATGCTAATCCATATGAATTAATACAATATGCTGTGAATGCAACAAAATCACAAGCTGAGCAGAAGCAAATAAAACTACAGATCGATTGTAATACTGAAATCGGTAATGTTCAGGCAGATAGCGAAAAAACAGCATGGGTTTTGATAAATTTACTTTCTAATGCTATCAGGTATTCTTATGAGGATTCAATAATTACAATAACTGCCAAATCCTTAAATGATAAAATTGAAATTTCAGTCAAAGACTCCGGCCAAGGTATTGCACCACAATATTTGGATAAAATATTTGCGAGATATTTTCGCATTCCTGGTTCCAAAAAAGAAGGTACAGGTTTAGGTCTGGCTATCAGCAAAGAATTCATCGAAGCACAGGGTGGAAAAATAAATGTTGTAAGTGAATATGGATCAGGAAGTAATTTTACAATTTCATTAAATAAATCAATATCATAAAAAGTTTTTTATCCGATTTTTCAAATCATGTTAATTTAATTATGGGTTAAAGAATTTTTTTTTATTCAGGCAGCATATTTTCCTTTTTTGTATCTATATATTGAGTGGATCTAATGTCATTTTTAAAAAAATGCGGATAGTTTTTTAAAAAAAATTAAAAAAGTTTATCTGATTTTAAAATAAATGGTATTTTTAAGCTTTAAAAGTGAAAAGGTTAACTGATTTTTTTAAAAATATTAGTTATTTTGTTGATATTAAAATTTTAATACATGAAGATTTTTAGATATGTTTCGATTCTGAGCTTTTTGTTCATATCAGGTTTTTCACTGACTGCACAGGATATTCATTTCAGTCAGTTCTATATGTCTCCATTAAATTTGAATCCGGCATTAACTGGTGTTTCGAATTGTACTGGCAGGGTTATTGCAAATTTTAGAAATCAATGGTCACCTGTTTTGAAATCCGGAGCATACAACACATTTTCTATGTCATACGATCAGAAAATGCCGGTAGGAAGATATGATTATTTTGGTATAGGTGGAACTTTCTGGGGTGATGTGGCAGGAACACACAATTATGGAACTATGCAGGGAAAAATTTCAGCCTCATATGCTAAACAAATGGGGGGATACAGAAAGAAAGCCCATTTCCTTGTTATCGGTGCTGAGGGTGGTCTGGCAAGAAGAGGACTGGATACTGACAAATTTAATTTTCCTGATGAAGATAATAATTTATTCGAGACTGTGCCAAATCCACATTTCTTCTTTGGTGATGTATCTGCAGGTTTGTTATGGTGGTCTATTCTTGATGAATATACCAACTTCTATGTTGGAGCTGCATTCCAGCATCTTAATCAGGCTAACCAGGCTTTTAAAAGATCCTTAGTAGACTCAACAGGTGCAGTAATCAGGACAATTAACAATTCACAGGGACTTTATACAAAAGTTACCATCCATGGAGGTGCATCCTTTGAAATACAGCCCAGAATAGCTGTATTGCCATATTTTGTTACTTTTTTGCAAGGACCTCATGTGCAGGTTAATCTTGGAACAGCTCTCAGGTTTGCATTAGGTAACAGTAGATTAAATAACCAGGGATTTCAGGTAGGTGCCTGGTACAGATTTGGTACTCAATATGAGAGCAAATTGCATAGCGATGCTGTCATTATCACAGCAAAATTTGATTATGAGAATTTTGGAGTAGGTTTAAGTTATGATGCAAATATTTCAGCTTTGCGCAATGCTTCAAAGATCAACAACGGTCTCGAATTATCAGTGATATATAACATTTGTGGACCGGAACACAGAGGAATTTATTGTCCTAAGTTTTAAACGCTGCATAAAAATTATATTGAACAGGCTGGATTTTTTTCAGCCTGTTTTTTTATAGCAATAATTTTTCCGAAAAAGTTATAAGGGTTTAAAAACCAATAAAGGTTTTAATTGTTTAATTATAAATCTTCTAAATAATATGAGTAGTCTTGAAATAGAGTTAGGAACATTTCGTGAAGTTGCTGGATTTGATAATTTCGAGCTATCTCAAAAATTACTGACTATGGGTATACTTCCCGGAACGAGAATGTCTATGGTCAGAAAATCTCCTTTTGGAGGGACTTATTATTTCAAGGTGGATGATAATATTATTGCACTGCGAAAATCTGAGGCAAAAGCTATAATAATAATCTGATGTCAGCATTTATATACAAAGTTGCGCTTATTGGTAATCCGAATAGTGGGAAAAGCAGCCTTTTTAATACCCTTACCGGATTACAGCAACATGTTGCAAATTTTCCCGGAGTGACAGTCGATAAAAAAACCTCATTACTTAAAATAGATAAGGACCTTCATATTCTTCTGACTGATTTTCCCGGAGCCTACAGTCTGTATCCAAATTCCGATGATGAGAGGGTAGTTGCAGAAATTCTGACAAATCCGTCAAATCCTGACTTTCCTGATGCTATTATTTATGTTGTCGATCCATTTGATTTCAAAAGGCAGTTGTTGCTATTCACTCAATTGAAGGATCTGAATATCCCGGTACTGGTCATTTTTACGATGAAAGATCTCGCCGATAAACAGGGATTGCAAATTGATACAATAAAGTTTGAAAATCTGTTTGGTACTAATGGAATCTTTTTCAGCAATAAAACCCGGGAGAAACTTGAGGAAATCAAGAAGAGTTTAGTTGTACTTTTACTTGAAACTGATTATAAAAAAGAATTCCATAAGTTAGCTGATGTAGAAAAAAGAGCAGTTGAGATGTTCAAATCAAGGCTTGAATATAATTCTGATTATCAGTTATTGCTTCAGATACATCATAGTAAATGGTTAAAACACATTTCAAGTGAATTGAAAAATGAAATAAGGGACTTCAAGCTCAGTTCAGGTTTCAGTGACCTTTCTTTACAGATTAATGAGACTATGGAACGATACAAGCTTTTTGAAGCCAAATCCCGCTCAGTAGTTTCATCAAAAAAACGTACAGGTAAAACAATTACAGACAGGATTGATGAAGTTGTAACTCACAGAATTTTTGGCCCGGTTATTTTCTTTAGTATTATGATGCTTGTTTTTCAGGCCATTTTTTCCTTGGCTACATTTCCTATGGATCTGATTGAAAGTGGTTTTTTAAATCTTTCAGAATACTTAAAAGACAATTTTGAACCAAACTGGCTTACATTGCTTTTTGCTGAAGGTATAATACCCGGACTTGCAGGAGTTCTGGTTTTTGTTCCTCAGATTTTTATTCTTTTTCTGATTATCGGTATCATGGAGGAGATTGGTTATATGTCAAGAGTGATTTTCATGTTCGATGACCTGATGCAAAAATTTGGTATGAATGGTAGAAGCCTGGTTGCACTTATCTCTGGTGGGGCATGTGCTGTGCCTGCAATTATGTCAACACGAACTATAAGCAACTGGAAAGAGAGGCTTATAACAATAATGGTTACTCCTTTGATAAGTTGTTCTGCACGGATACCGGTTTACTCTTTGCTGGTATTATTTGCCGTACCTGATGAAAAAATATGGGGCTTTAATCTGAGGGGAATAACTCTGATGGGTTTATACCTGTTTGGTATTGCAATGGCATTGTTTTCTTCACTTGTGATGAAATATTTCATCAATGCCAGGGGAAATTCTTATCTGATTCTTTCATTGCCTGAATATAAAAAACCAATTTTAAAAAATATTGCACTTTACGTAAAAGAAAAATTGGGGGCTTTTGTTTTTGGAGCCGGAAAGATAATTGTAATGATCTCTTTAGTGATATGGGTCATGGCAAGTTCCGGGCCTGGTGAAAACTGGAAAAATTCTGAAATAAGTGCAACTACTGAAGCTATTCAGAAAAAATTATCAAGTGAAGAAACCAACAATTTGATAGCCTCCCGCAAACTCGAAAATTCATATATCGGTGTTTTGGGGAAAGTAATAGAACCTGCAATTCAGCCTCTCGGGTTTGACTGGAGGATTGGGGTTGCTATCATCACTTCATTTGCTGCCAGGGAAGTATTTGTCGGAACAATGTCAACCATATACAGTATCGGCAGTGCTGATAATAATGTCAGGATATCTGAAAGAATGGGAAAGGATATAAATCCGGTGACAGGTAAACTGACGTATAATAGTGCTGTTGCATGGTCATTGCTGATGTTTTATGTTTTTGCTTTGCAATGTGTCAGTACACTTGCCGTTGTGTTCAGAGAGACAAATTCATGGAAATGGCCATTGATACAATTTATTTATATGGGGAGTCTAGCCTATCTTTTCTCCTATTTGGTATATAATTTTCTTAAGTAAAAATGTTTACAATTTCTTTTTGAAATTATTAAGATTAGTAGATAATGTCAGGTGCGATTTTCCACCTGCCAGATTATGAATGTTGTATGCATAATCGATAGTGAATTTTTTCATTTTCAGGCCAAAACCAAAACTGAAACCTGCAAAACTTCTGTAAGGATAAACTGACATTTCTTTTGCTTTTCTGTGATTATAAGCAAATCTCAGCCTCATTGGTCCATCATTTTTACCAAGTAAAAACTCACCACTGAATATTAAATGTCTGAAGAAATTATCAGAAAATTCTGCAAATTTTGATTTATCCTGATTTTCATCTGTCAGGATTATATTGTTTTCTCCGTTTGGATCATCATAACTGAGATTGAATCTGTTAAGATGTGTGGCTGTAATATTTAATCTGAATGGCAGGTGTTCCAGACGTTTTGAAATGCCAACCATGACATTCATAGGAGCCGGCTCTTTTTCATCTGCATAAGGATCAATCGTTCCTCCCAGATTTTTAATCACAAAGCCAATGTCAAAGTTTTTACCTTTAAGATGATACATAGCTCCAAGATCTACCGTCATGCCAAATGAATTGTATGTGCCCAGATTAGAATAAATAAACCTTGTATTCAATCCAAGATTTAAATTTTCATAAAGCTTGTAGGAAGCTCCCAACAGGAATGCTAGATCACTTCCGCTAACAGTACCTGATATGTCACCGTAAATATCTGCCATATCGGCTTGTCCGTAATTCATAAACTGAATGCCTGCATGAAAAGGTAAGTTGATTTTCCCAATTTTAAAACCATAATCCAGATTTTGACTTGATATACCACTAAAAAAAAACTTATGGCTTAATGACAATGATCTTATCATTTCATCTTTGAGTACAGCAGGGTTTTCATTTGCAAGGCTGATATCATTATCATCAATTGATACAATATTGTTTCCAAGAGCTGAAATTCTTGCAGAAGAGGATATATTCAGAAATTTATAAGTATTTGTGGTTCCAACCTGTCCAAAAGAATTAGAGGACAGCAAAATAAATAGTATTATGATTTTTAAATGCTTCTGCATGATCTATAAAGATATTAATTATTGAATTGCTTTAAAAGTTCTTTGTCTACAGGAAGAATTTTTAAATCAGTTATTTCTCCTTTTTCTTTGGTCCACACAGTTTGACACACACCATACTGACAAAACATCTTTTTTATCAAAATACCTGTATCGTCGTATTCATAAAGTGTATCATGCTCATTGTCCCCATTCAGATAGGTGCCTTTCCAGTGTATTTCCCCATTTTCATAAAAATCTTCAAAACTGCCATTCTCCTCATTGTTTTTCATGGTAACTTTTTCTTTTATATTGCCATTTGGATAATAGGCAAGCGAAAATCCTTCCAGGACACCTTTGTTGTAAGTCTGGTTTAATTTTTTTTTCCCTTCAGGATATAAAACCTGATAATTGCCATCCAAAACACCATTTTTATAATTCTCTATTACTTCAATATATCCTTTATTAGAAAAAATCTTTCTTATACCCTCGATTGTATCATTTTTATAATAGCAACTGTCCCAAAGTTTTCCATCCGGGAAAAATTTCTGGTATGAACCATCTTTAATGCTGTCATCAAGTACATAATAAACCTCCTTGTAATAGCCATCAGGATGCTGAACAACTATCTTTTTATGATTACTCTTAATACAACCATAACAACCTGTTAACACCAAAAGCATTATTGAAAAAACTTTGAATTTCATATATGTGTTTTTTAAATCAGATATTCAATCGTAGAACGAAAAAAAAAGGAGTTAATTTTGTCAAATCAACTCCTTTTCCATAAGATGAAAAATTATCCTTTAAAAATTGAACCGGTAATAAAATACTGGTAGTCTGCCAATTTGGGGTTCTTCGATGATAGAATCTTTTTTCCCGGGAGCATATGAATATCTGAGAATATTTTTTGTGTTCAGAACATTGACAATATCAAATGAAATCTCATGAGTAAACTTTTTAGAATTTATTTTATATGTGATCTTCAGATCTGACCTGAAGTAATCCTTGAATTTAAACTCATTATAGTTTTCATCTTTGAATATTACTTCCTGTTCTCTTATTGTTGCATCTTCATCAACAATTCCTTTTCTCTGGCCTCCTGAAAGGGTAACGCTGGTTCCAATATTCAGTGTCTGCTTCATTCCTATTTTAAATTCCTTTCCTATCATCAAATTCAATCCATAGCTGCCGTTGAAAGTTGAATTCCGGAGAGTGTCATCACTGCCTCTGTATTTTGCATCGAATAAAGAACCCGTTACGATGAAAAAATAGCCTTTTGTAAAAGCTTTTTCAATTGTCATATCAATACCGTAATTTCTCCCTGTTCCTTCACTTGTGAGTACATCAGGAAAAAACCTGCTGAATCCTGATCCTGAATTTAGCAATGAATAGGAACTTCGGTTTTTACCTATAGGCAGATCATACAAATACTGATAATACACTTCGGTCTTCAGTCTTACATATTTGCCTGTATACCATTCATGACCGAGCACAAAATGCAGGCTCTTCATCAGTTTCAGGTCTTTGTTATAGGGGTTAAGTTTTGAGCTATATTGGTTATTTTTATCATAATAATAAAGATATTGAGCCAGGGATTGTGAATGTAGTCCCGTGGCAAAACTGATTTTATGTTTCTTACTTATCTGATATGCCAATCCAAATCTTGGTTCAACCGGAGAGATTGAATTTTTGCTCATGGAGTAAATCAGGGATGTTAGACCTGCTGTCAAAGTAAGATTGTCACTGAAGCTATACTTTAAATTTATATAAGGCTGTATAATGAATGGATTGGCTTCACTATCCCAGCGCAATCTCCATTTTGAGACGGAATCCAATTTAATTTCATCTGCTGAATATACTATTCTGACGCTGTCAATGTATTTTGAATCATAAAGGTCAAAGTTGATACCTGCTTTAATTCCGGTTTTTTTGTTTAATTTCTTGTTTAAAGAAAAATAGGCTGAATATTTATTATCCAAAAATGTATAGTCAAGAATTGGGATCAGAGTGTCTATTTTGAACAGAGCTCCTTCCGTGTGTTTCAGTACTTTGTCATGTTGAGCTTTAATCCACTGTTGTGAAGCAGAGATCACAGCTTTAATATAAGTTGTATTGTTAATAGGCTTCGAGTAACTTGCTCCTATGACTCCCATTCTGCTCCAGAAATACTGGTCTCTGTCCAGCGTTCCGTATAATTCAGTTTCAAGTGTATCAAGGTCTTCACTTTTTATAATTGGTGCATAGCTGGTGCCCCCTACAGCAAAAACAGCCAGATTTCCACCCTTTTTAAATGGGAAATTTAATCTGAATGCGGCATCCTGATAAGTTGGATTTGAATTGGTCCCGATATTGATTCCAAGTTCGTGAAAAATTGAAACTGTGGAATACCTGTACATAGCCAGAAAAGAAGAATTTTTTTGTTTTGACAAAGGCCCTTCGAGTAAGAGTTCAGTGCCCAGGATTCCAAACTGAAAATTTCCTTCAAAATTTTCATTATTTCCGTTTCTCATTTTAAGGTCAAAAGCCCCGGCTATTCCGTTGGCATATTCTGCAGGGAAAGCACCTGTGAAAAAATCTGAATTTGCCAGGAACTTATTGTTTAGGATAGTAACAGGACCACCTCCTGTCCCGGGAATAGAAAAGTGGTTTGGGTTTGGAATATTTATTCCCTCCAATTTCCAAAGCACACCCAGTGGAGTATTACCCCTGATCACAATATCATTTCTAGAATCATCTGAAGATATTACCCCGGCATATTTCTGTGCCATTCTTGCAGGTTCTCCGCGGCTGCCTGCATATTTTTCAGTTTCAAAAACAGTAAATTCCCTAGAACTTACAGTAGCCATCTCATTTAATGCATCTCCTGATCTTTTTCCAACTATAACAACCTCGGAAAGGTCGGTTACACTCTCCTGCATTTTAACTTCCAATATTACTTCTTTTCCAGTGTTAGCTACTATGTCAGATAAAACTATTTCCTTGTACGAAATATAAGTAAATTTCAAACTATGCCGGCCTATAGGTACGTTATTCAACCTGAAATTTCCTTTTTCATCAGTTGAAGACCCTATAACAGGGTTAGATCCGATGACAAGAACATTTACTCCAATTAAAGGTGTTTGAGTTTCTGAATCTACAACTTTGCCCCTTATTGTTTGCGTAAATTGTGCTTTCACACTGGTATTTATGATTATCATCAATAATGCAAAAAACAAGGTAAAATTTATTCTATTTGAATTTTTCATAAAAACAGATTTAATTTTTTTAAAGAAATAATTAAATTATAATATCAAAAAAAACATATTGATCAAATGATATGATTCTGAAGGGATTTGAATTGGTTTTAGAAAAAATCGCAATGCAATATTAATAATGATTTTGAATTGTTTTTAATAATTTTGGAGGAAATTAATATGTGGATTTTTTATAATGTAATTTATTTTATTATTCTATACGTAATAAATAAACTATTAGTTAAGATATAAAATATTAAATTATAATTAATTAAGTGTATATTTTAGATTCAGGAAATACATATATTTTACAGTATGTTTAATATTTAATTCGAAAAATAAATAGGCTGTAGTTATTATATTTACTTTTTTTTCAGTTTTTTTAATACAAAATCAATTGCAATTGTCTTCAAATTCTAAATTAGTGGAAAATGGAATTGATGTTAACAATTTATTTACCAAAAATCATCTATTCATTCCAAATATTTTTAATTTTAAATTGTTATTGTATTAAACCTAAAATTAATTGAATTGAAAAGAATTCTAACTCTGTTTTTCTTTATGATTTTAATTTCTCAGACTTTTGCCCAGAGAAATGACCAGTTAAAGGCTTTGAATACATATGTCAGTTTTACAAATGAATCTATCCATGGTATACTGACTATTCACAGACTGCTTGAAAATTTCAATCAGGAAGTAAATAAATTTGTCGATCTGCCAGGTTACCGTATCAATAACATCAGCAATTCAGATTTACCTCTGAATATTTTTAAAGATGATGACCACTGGTTTTACAGTGTTACACCTTATGAATGGTTTGATAAAATTAAGCAGGAAAAGAGCATTTTGGGAGAGCAGGCATACAGCAGGTTGTTTCCAATAGCTGATGAAATGTTAGTCACTAACAATAACATCAACAAAATAAGGTTTGATGTGGCAAATTTTATTGCAGGTTCTGATTTGACCCAGAAGAAAAACCTCGATTCTGTTTATTTTTTATTGGAAAAGGCAGTTGACCTTATCGATCTGTTCTATGCTTTGCAGATGAATCTAGAAGATGTGTTGAATAACGAATATGCCCAATTTTCAGGGCAGAAGGATGTTCAAAATCCTTATCTTGATCTGTATGATGCTTCTAAAGAATTATTGTTGAATATCAGGGTTACAGATGAAAAAAACACAACTGCTTTTATAGAGAATTTAAGAAAAAAACTTGAGTCGGCCAAGACCGATAATTCTGCTATGCCAAATCCTAAAAGTAAAGTCACTGCGAGTAAAATACTTCAGATCAATAACGGAATATTGAAGTTGGGAAACGAACTGGTTACTGCACCTGTGCTTGCAGAGGAATATAAATTATATGGAAATTATTATTTTTACTACAATGTCAGGATTGTTGAGAAATTCAACAGATATGGGAATGGTTTTGTAGGGCTGCTCAACAATATGATTGACATTGAACAATTGCCTGTACCTCACAGATTGGAATTTCCTCATTATTTCAAGGTCATATATCCAAAAAGAATAGATAAACAGATTGAGACAATTTCTTCATCAGTAAATAATATTAAGGCCTTACCTTCAAAACTTGCTGGCAGGAATGTTAAACCAGTTGCAAAGGAAATTATAAAAGCTGATAGCTTATCACTTCAAATTGAACTTTATGATTTTAAGATACAGGACGGAGATATTGTATCAATAAATTTCAACGGAGACTGGATATATGAAAAACTAAGCCTGGAGACAAAACCCAAAAAATTTATTCTCGATCTCAATAAAACAGGGAGGAATTACATTATTCTGCATGCAGTTAATGTCGGACGAAGACCTCCAAATACAATAGGACTGAATTACACTTATAATGGGAATAAAAAAACCATAGTCATGCAGTCAGACCTCAATTCAAGCGAAATGGTGGAGATAAAGCTTGATGAAAAAGAAAAAAAGAATTAAAATATTTAAGATTAATGCATTTTTGGGATACTCCCAAATATTTGATGTGCCGGATTTATGGATTTTTAGTGATTCCGGCAAAATCATCTATTAATTTTTCTGCATCTGAAAATGCAAGCTGCAGTTCATCATTAACAATGATCTCATCAAATTTGTATTTATATTTCATTTCAGTCCTTACCCGTGCAATCCTTTTTTTTAAAGATTGCGGAGTCTCCGTACCTCTGTTTTTCAGACGGTCAATCAGAATTTCAATACTTGGAGGAGAAACAAATACTGCCATGCAATTTTCCTTAAAATATTTTTTTATTGATGTGGCACCTTTTACATCGACATCGAAGACAACAATTTTGCCTTGTTCCCAAATTCTTTCTATCTCACTTTTGAGAGTTCCATAGTACTGATCGTCATACACTTCTTCCCATTCGATGAAATCACCCACTATAATTTTTTTTCTGAATTCTTGAGCTGAAATGAAATAATAATCCTTACCATCAGTCTCAATATCTCTCTTTTGCCGGGTAGTAGCTGAAATTGAAAATGCAAGCTTATCTGGAAATTTTGCAAGCAGGTGCTTTACTATAGTTGTTTTGCCGGCACCTGAAGGAGCAGTAAATACTATTGTTTTGTTTTGATTTCCCATTTTAGTAACACTTAATTTATTGATAACCCACACCCTGACAAGCCAGTACCGATATCCACTTGTTAATTTTTAATGTGTCCTGAAAACTATCGGGTTTGATATTGTGATATTTCTCGGTACGCAAAACTCCCCATTACTCCATATTTTCCTGTATCCCTAAATTCCAGCCAGCATTATGACAGCAATCTATGATTCATGTCATTAGCCAATAAACCTCATAAACCTTATAAACTTCATAAACCTTCAAAATATTACTAAAGCACATTTGCAAGCTGTTCCTTGATTTTTTCAAGATTATCCTTCATTTCTACAACTATCATTTGCAGAGGAGTGAATTGAGCTTTTGCTCCGAGTGTATTTATTTCTCTTCCCAGTTCCTGCGAAATGAAGGAAAGCTTTCTTCCTTTTGATACAAAGTTTTTATCTAACAGTACATCCAGGAAATATTTACAATGTTGACTCAAACGTATTTTTTCTTCGTTAATATCCAGTTTTTCAAGGTAAAACATTACTTCCTGCTCGAAACGGTCTTTATCGACCTTGTTGTTCTGTTCCATTTCTGTGATCATGGAATCCATTTTACTTCGCAGTATTTTTTTTCTTTCAATGTCAAGTGACTCTATTTCTTCCAGTCTGCCTGATATACCTTCCAGACTGTTTATCAGGTCACTTTTTATGCTTTCACCTTCTTTAGCCCTGAATGCTTTTATTTTGACAATTGCATCGGTTATTGTTTTTTCAGCAATATTCCATTCTTCATCACTTAGTTTGTATTCTGATTCTTTGAATATATTAGGAATACGGACGATAGAGGGAAAGAAATCCTTGTTCTTCTCTCCAACTTCATCAGCCAGCTGGTTGAGTTTTATGTAATAATCTTTAAAAAGAGCAGAATTTATAGTAAGATTTGTACCATTTGAGATGTCATTGGTAAGAGTCAGATCTATTTTGCCACGTTCCAGCTCAGATAATATTATATTTCTTACAGTAAGTTCTTTTTCATTATAACCGGAAGGTAGCTTTATCCTAATCTCATTTGTTTTGCTGTTCAAGGATTTAAGCTCAACAACAATCTTGAATTTTTCATCGCTACTCTCAGCTTTTCCAAATCCTGTCATCGAATATATCATAATTGCATACTTTTTTGCAAAAATACAGAAATATGTTCAATTACATCTACTTATTGTGAATTATAAAGATGTGAAGACCTTAATTCAAAAAATGAATTTGATGGATGTGTTGATTTCTTGAAATCAGAAAGAAAAGATTTTCTGATTTTGAACAAAAAAAATACTGAAAACCATAGAGAAAGTTTACTTTCATTGATTTTCAGTATTTTTATTAAGGTTGTAGAATTATCTACCAGGAATTAATATCCTCTTGAATATCAGAAGAAATTATTATTGTAATTGTAAGGCATTCCGATACATGCTTCATCCAGAAAATCATAGTAAGATAAAACTACCTTTTTGAATGTTGGGTCATTGAATATTGATTTTTTTCTGAGATCATTGTTGTTGTTATCAGCTATTGAATTATTATTCAATTCTGATTTATTTAGCCCATTCATTGAAGGTATCAAACCTCCCTGGCTGATCCCAAACAATCCAATATTGTTTTGATCTATCATTTTCTGAGTTTTCAAGAAACTCATACCTTCGTTCAGGTCATTTTTCAAATCATTGTAACTGCTCTTTACCCAATTGCCTGATGATTCACCGGTTCCTCTTTTATCAAATGACAGAACTGCTATTCCCTGGCTCAACAGATAGCTTATGAAAAATCCCTGATGTCTTGTTGGAGCTCCGTTACACTGGGTCATAACAACTGCAGGAAAAGGTCCGTCACCCTGTGGCTTCATTAACATCCCGCTCAATTTTACATCTCCGTTATTGAAAGTTACTTTTTCTTTATTGAAAGGGGAATCTATTGATGCTGTCTTAGTTTCTTTGTTTTCCACCCATGTCATTGAGTTTACTTTTCCTCCCTTTTTGTGAAGAGTGACTCTGATGTCATTTGAATATTTGTCATACATAGAATAAGGAGAATAAAATGTAGAATCTGTCAGAGGATGGAGTATTCCAAATCTATTGTTTCTGCTGTCAAAATATGTCAGTTTACCCAAAGATAATAAATCAAGTGATGGTCCTATACTTATAACCCTGTCCTGATCAAGTTCGAAATTGAAATAGTAATCTTCAAATACAGAAACATCAAATGGCTGATCCTTAATGTATTTTTCACTTTTAGGGATTTCTACCTTAAAATCTATACAATATTTACCCTGTCCTGAAAAATTCATTGGAGTTATTTCTATTGAATATTCTCCATTTCTTTCGGGGAAGAATTCAAGTACAGACAGGTCATCAGAACCTTCGCAATGTAAAAACTCCTTTATTATATTACCATCTATATTTTTAATGCTTGCATTGAGCATAACATTGTTTTCTGTCAGGAAGATTGATACGAATGTACCTGCTTCAAGTTGTAGTTTGTAAACATGAGAATCTGTGGCATTGATTGTCTTTACCACACAGGATCCTTTTTCCAAATTCTGAATGTCAATTGCAGATAAAGCCTGGAAGTAAGTTAAGAGTGTTGCTGCTAAAAAAATTAATGTTTTCATGACTGTTAAATTATTTTTTATAAATGTTGTTTTGTTAATGAATTCTTAAATGTTTTGTTTTCCTGATTACGATTGACCTTAAAATTAGTTACACGAACTATAGTATTTTTATTTTTAAAGTTTTTTCATTTTCAATATTGAAATATGATGCAAATATATATCAACAAATAGAACTATGCAATACATAGTATAATGTTTTAGATAGTATTTCGACAAACATAGTATTTTGTCCGACGAAAACCAAAAAAGATTATAATTTAGTATAATATTTGGTAATCTGCAGACTGAAAAACATATCTTGGCTAATAATTTTTTTGTGATTACTGCTTTTCAAGTTGGGAGAAATACTGATTTGCTGAAATATTTTTAAAAATCAGTTATATATTTCCATAAATCATCTGTTTTGGAATAATTCCATTGAATTATGAAGCAATATTCATCCAAAAATTATTAATGGAAAAATATATTGTATGAATCGGGAAAATGAATGGATTTATGAAGAGATAGTAATGACAAGATGTTTTAAAGTGAAATTATGTCATTTTGTAGATTATTTAGTGAGGGAAATACTAAGAATGCCCGTTATTTTGAAATAAGTCTAAAACTTTTTTCAATTTAAGCCCTCAGATTTCTAAAATTTTAAAGATATGAAATCCCGGTCAGTTTTTCATGTATTTAGGTATCCTACCGTTTTTTATGGATTCTGACCTTAATCTTCTGCCGACTATTCGCTCGACCATATTTCCTGTAGCCAGTATTTTATCTATATCAAGTCCGGTATCAATTCCCATTTCGTCCATCATCACTACCATATCCTCTGTTGAGACAAGGCCTACAATATTAGGGTCTTTATAATAGTATTTGCCGGTACCCGACACAGGCACACCATCCACAAAGTTTGCAGGTTGACCACCGATACCTCCGAGTGTGGATTCATAATTTGTCATTCCAGCCTGTAATGCTGCTAGCACATTTGCCAGGCCCCAGCCACGTGTGGTGTGAAAATGTACTATATGTTTGTCAGGTGATCCGAATTCATCAAGCAGCATGGAATAATATCTGTAAACCCTGTCTGGTGATGCAGAGCCATCATGATCTGCATGTTCGACATCTGTAGCTCCTATATCCAACCACTTTTTGGCAAATTCAATGGCCTTTGTCATCTCTGTAGGTCCTTCTAATGGACAACCCCATATTGTACTTACTGTCCCGTTTACCTTAAGTCCTGCTTCACGTGCTTTAGGCACCCATTCCTCTGCCATTTTCCAGTAATCAGCCAATGAAAGACCTGAATTTGTACTATGGTGAGATTCGCTGGTCGAAACCATTAACAAGATTCTGTCAGGTCCGTATCCATCCTTTTTAGCCTGAATAGCTCTTTCTATAGCTTTTTCCCTGATAGTCACTGTGGTCAGTTTCACGTCCGGCAACAGATGTTGAATAGCTTTACTGTTCCTGATGCTTTTCATCAATGGATCAGCATCTTTAAATTGGGGCATCCCTTTTGGATTGCCATAATTTGTGATCTCAAGATGTTTCACCCCTGCAAGGATCAATTGTTCAGCAACCCATAGTTTTGCTTCAGTGGGAATAAACTTTTCTTCATGCTGAAAACCATCCCTGACAGTAATATCACCGATTATGACTTTTTTTGGGTAATTCATATTAATAAGCTTTATTGATGAAATGAATGCAACAAAAATAGAAAAAAATTTTAATTCTAATAATATTTTAATAAGAATTTACAGGGAATGCTAAATAAAAATGTATTTGTGTGATCAATAAATGGATTGAAAAGGTTTTAACTTTTTTTTCTTAAAACAATCAGGTATTGATCATTGTAGCTGATTTCACCACCTGTTTTATTATATGAAAGTTCTTTCATGTTTTGATCACTATGATTCAATTGTCTTATTTCTTCAACATCAAATAAGTGTTTAAATTCCTGAACAGCAAATTCAGTGTTGCACCTGAATTGAGGCACAAGATATCCACCAAAATAAGTGTGGCTGTTTGCATGATCTGAATGAGAGTCATATTTCCTGATTCGGTAGTGTTTAAATATTTTCGATGAGGTTTGAGGTACTATATTTAAAAACTGAACGATTAAAAGTCCTTCTTTTTTAAGTATTCTGTTTAAATGAGAGATGGTTTTTTTTCTCTTTTCTATATCAGATATATGATAAAATGGTCCCATTGCAAGACATAAATCAGCACTTTCGGAAGGTATCCAGTCAATATTGCTGACACAACAATTTTTATAGAACAATAGTGCCTTGGCTGAGATATCATAATGATTTAAAGAATAATTCATAAGATTTTCTGACAGATCAAGGCATCCGACCATATGTCCTTTTTTTAAGTAATAATCTGTAAATCTGCCGTTTCCACTCCCCAAATCATAAATGATATCTTTTTCATTTAAATATCTGTTTATAATATTGGTGACCAGGTTAAATTCATTTTTACCCGGAATAGCTGAAGTTCTGGCTACCTCATCCAAATAGCCGTTATTGTAAGCTTCTCTGATAATATCAACTTCTGCATGAATCATAGATCAGGAATAAAAAGTTTTTTGTCTTTGTAATTAATTTTTAATATATCCTGGTTGAAGATCTCATTTATTTCTTCACATTCCCAAGGTCTGTATTTGTCGATTTTCATTATTTTGCCATCATTTATAAGTAAAAATTCATCTCCTGCCAAAAATGCAAAATTCGGGTCATGCAGACTTATAATGATTGAATATCCTTCACTTACCATGTTTTTCAGCAGTTTTATAATCCTGATCTGATTGTTGAAATCAAGATGGCTGACTGGTTCATCCATAAAAATGATTCTGGTTTCCTGAACAATTATTCTTGCTATCATCACAAGTTGTTGTTCACCTCCGGACAGTTGTGAGTATATTCTGTTTTTTAAATAAAGTAATTCTAGTTTTTCAAGCGTTTCCTCAACTTTAAAATGATCTTTTTTTCCGGGCAGAAAACCTGAATATGGAGATCTCCCGGTTAATACAACATCATAGACCTTATATGGAAATACAGGATTATGACTTTGAGGAAGAAAGCTGAAAAGTCTCGCCTTATCAATAAGGCTGATCTCAGATAATTCTTTTCCGTCCATTTTGATCGATCCCGAACTGATTTTATTCATTCCTGTCAATAGCCGGATCAGAGTGGATTTTCCAGATCCGTTTTTGCCAAGAATAACAGTAAAAGTACCCCCTGAGATATCAGAACTTACATTGTCAATTATTTTTCTTCTATGGTCATAGGAAAAATTCACATCACGTATCTTTATTATATCTGATCTTATCATAGCCATCCGATATTCTGCTTTTTCATGATTATAATAAATACCGGAGAACTAATCAACATCGTTATCACTCCTATAGGTATTTCGTATCCACCCACACTTCGGCTTATATTGTCCATGATAACCAGAAAAGAACCACCCACAGCAAAATTAACAGCCATAGTATTTCTGTTGGTAACACCAAAGATCATTCTCACAAAATGAGGAATGATAAGTCCATACAAGCCTATCACTCCCGAAACTGAAACAACTGCTGAACTGGCAAGTGCAGCAGCAGCAATTATTAAGCCTTTTATTTTTATAACATTTATACCTACTGATCTAGCTTCTTCATCTCCAAGTGATATTATATCTAATTTCCATCTTAAAATGAACATTATAAATAAACCTGAGACGCACGGTATAAAAATAGTTTTTAAATCTGTCATTCCGGCATTCTGAAAACTTCCCATTATCCAGTGCACTATGCTTTGAAGTTTGAATGGATCACTCCAAACCTGGAGCACTGTTAGTAAAGATGTAAATATTCCATTTACAATGATGCCTGAAAGAATAAGGGAAACTATGCTAACAGTATTTTTTTTTCTGGCTATCATATAACTAAATGCAACTGCAAATATCCCAAAAACAAATGCTGAAATCTGGACATTCAGAAAAGGAAATACCAGTGCCAGGGCAGCACCGAAAGCTGCTCCTGATGAAATGCCCATAATATAAGGATCTATCATAGGGTTCCTGAATACTGCCTGCATTGATGAACCCGATACAGATAATACTCCGCCTGCAAGAAAAGCAAGTAAAATCCTTGGCAGCCTTATCTCCAGTATTATTTTTTGTGCCAGACTATTATCCTGATTTACAAATGATTTCAATACACTAAAGAAACTAAGATCGGATATGCCTGTAAATATTGAAAAAAAAACTATCAATAACGGAAACAGAATAATAAGTATCTTATATTTTACTGTATTTGTCATAAAAGTTCTTTACCGTATAAGTCATAAAACATTTTATTTAGGAAGATACTGTCCTGTTTCTCAAAGCTATGTCCTGAACTCCAACTGCCGATCAGAAAAACAGGATATACCATTTTCAAAGTCCAGAAATCGCATGTAAAAATCTCAGGGAGTTCATATACTTTTTTGTTTTTCACAGCTCTTAATCCTGAGAACATTGCATTATCTTTGAATTCCTCAGGATCCAACTTTTCATTTTGCCACATGACTATCATTTCAGGATCCCATTCGTATATTTTCTCTATATTTAAATTGACATGTTCCTCTTCAATATCACAAGCATTTTTTGTGCCGGCAAATGCAAGCAATTCTGACACAGTACTGTTTTTGCCTGATGTGTGAAGCATTCCCTGCGACCACATAAAATATACCTTTGGTTTGTTTACAACACTAAATTTTATTTTAAGACTATCCAATTTCATTTTTGTAAGTCTGATAAGGCTGTCAGCTCTGGCATCCTTGTCGAACAATATTCCAAAATCTTTTACCTCCTTGTATATATCATCAAAATTGTCAAGAAATACAGCATATACCTTAATCCCAAGATCTTCAAGTCTTTTAATTGCTTCTGACTGAGAACTCCATATTATAACGAGATCGGGTTCTAGTGAAACAATTTGTTCAATGTTGACAAAATCCCAGTTGCCGGATGCAGGCAGATTTTTTCTCTTTATCCTTTCATCCAGTTGAGAATAATACCTGAAAAAATTTTCTTCATAAATATTGCTTGAAATTCCGTACAGAACTTTTTCTGCCCGCAGCATATAAATCCCTGTCAATGCACTTTCCACCAGGCAAACAACTTTTTGAGGTCTTTTCTCAAATAAAATAGTTTTGCCCCTGAAATCAATGACTGAAATACAACTTCCTCTATTCACAGACTTCCTTTCATTATCACTACAGGAATTCATAAGAATGCACAAAATCAAAATAGAAGTTATCAGGTATTTTAGCGGGATCATGGTAATTATTTAAATATTGATCTTATTCCGACAGTAAATGCAAAACCCGTATTCTGGAATTGCCATGGCATTTCAAATTTATTGTTAGTAACATTATAGAGTTTTGTAAACAATTCAAATTCTGAAGATGAGAGATCAAATATTTTTTGAGAAATATACAAATTAGCTATCATCCCTGGAGTGAATTCTTTTCTTCCTGATTTTGAACTGCTGTCATAAAATGACCCTGTATAATTGATTGAAGTACTTAAGTTCAAACCTTTCGGAGTGGATAAATAGAAACCAGCATTAATGATATTAGCAGGGGCAAAAGGTATGTTGGCTTCATTTTGATCCCCGTCAAATGGATTTTCAATAGTAGTTTTCAGGTATGTGTAATTTGCAAATAAACTGAAGCCGGGATTCAGGCTGTACTTGAATTCAGCTTCAAAACCTGTTGAACCTGATTTGCCTGCATTGACAGATTGCGATTGGGAGGGTGACTCGCTGACTCTGTTCTCAATAATCGCATCATCAATAATATATTTGAATCCTCTCAATCCCAGTTTCATTTTGTTTAGTAATGCTACATCAGTTCCAATATCTATTCCAAGACCATTTTCAGGTTTCAGATCAGGATTTGGCAATTGTCCGTTTTTACCTTCAACTCCCTTGTCTGATAGTTTTATTGTTCCTCCGATTGACTTAAGCCCGGGAGCTATAAAGCTGTTACCTGCATTACCATAAAATGATAAGTTCTCAGTTAATCTGTATTTCAATCCTGTATTCCAGATCAGGATGTTAAAGTCCCTTTCAGGTTCTCCTGGGTTTCCCCCACTGATCAGGTCTATTTTAGTATTTATAATATTGTATCTCAGTCCTCCCCTTATTGTAAGGACTCCGGCATTAATTTCGTCATGTAAATAAAAGCCTGTCTGATTTGCTCTCGATTTATTACCCTGTTCTCTTGATGCAGCAACAGGTTCACTGAATGTGTGATAATCAGCATTTTGATAATCCAAACCAAAGATAAGGCTGTTTTTACCTTTTTTCCATTTTCCGTGCAGATCCAGAGGAATAATATTCTGGTAAGCTCCATTGTCCGATAGCAAAGAATCTGATTGGTTGTACCTGCTTTCCTGCCAGTTTCTGTCATATATCCTTATTCCACCTGAAAGACTTAAAGACAGACTGTTGTTTATATCAGTTAACTGAGAGAAATTGACAGTAGTGTAATTATGATTGAATTGCCTGTAAATTCTGCCTGCATCTCCGCTATGGATAGTTTTATTTGCAAAAAGCTTTAGTTTGCTTTTTCCATATTCAATATTTAATCCTGCAAAATATTTCAGTTTTTTATATTCAGGGTCTTTATGCATATTTAACCACGAATTCTCAATGCCATAATTGGTATAATCTGATATTTCGTAGTTTATGCCTCCATAATAACTGATATTATTGTAAAAATTTTGTTGATACAATTGAGTATTAAGTGTATTGTAAGATCCAATGGATACTGAAGCTTGCGATTCTCTTGTTGTGATCCTGTCTTTCATTATCAGGTTGACTGTTCCGGTCAGCGGGCTTTGATTTCCTGCAAAATCCTGTGACAGATAGCCCGGGTAAAGCACTGATGCTATTCCCCTCTGTATTTCTATTTTTTCGATCATCATAGCATCTATTGACATCGGGTCAACAAAAGCATCCAGAGGTATACCTTCTATCATGTAAGTACTGTACTTCGGTCCGGCACCTGCATAAGTCCCCCAGTTTGCGTCATTTCTTGACAGGGCCCTGACAGACATGCCGGGCTTGTATTGAATAAGCTCGCTGAGATTGTTGTTTCCACTTAAATTCAGTGAAATTTCTTTCTTTGAAATAATATCAGTTTTCTGTGTTACATTTTTTGCGTTGTTCGATCCCTTTGAAGCAGTGATGACAACTTCATCCATAATGATTGTATCCTTGACTGAATTTTGGCTGAGTCCGGTATTAAATGTTCCAACCAAAATTAGCATTATAAAAGCAAGGGTTTTAGATGTGTTTTTCATAAAATAGTGTTAATAAATTGTAAAATCGTGTTACTAATAAATAAAAAAAATCAATCTGCTACACTCATGGTCAACTGGCCATGTTGTATGCCTTTAACTGCTGTCAGCTTATCGGCAAGTACTGAAAGTCTGGATGCTTTTCCTTTTACGGCAATTATCTCCATGCAAAGGTCATGTTCGAGATGAAAATGCTGAAGTGAAAGTATCACATCATGATAATCATGCTGCAAACGGGTAAGTTTATTTGAGAGATCTCTTTTATGATGATCATAGACCAGGGTAATCGAACCTGCTACTACATTGTCTGTTTTCCATTTATCTGATACAAGGTTTTTATTGATCAGATGTCGTATTGCCTGTGATCTGTTCGTGTACTGATTTTGAATCACGAATTTATCCAGGGCATTTAGAAGCTCTTTTTCCAGCGAAACTCCAAATCTTACAACTGACATAGTGGCACTATTTTAATCATTCATGTTACTGACAACACAAATTTAATAAACAATTTTAATTTTCAAAAAAAAACAGTATTTTTTTTAAATAATTTTTATATTCGTTGAGTCACAAAAAAAAACCGTCTCTTTTTGGAGACGGCCTTTTTTCACATTCACTAAATTCAAAACTATTCTTTTACAACTTCAAAAGTCATAGTTGCGATTACTTCATGATGAAGTTTAACTTTTGCAGTATGGGTACCTAATGTTTTAACCTCCTCGTCTATTTCTATTACTTTTCTGTCTACATCAAGTCCAAGGTCTTCTTTTATTTTGTTAGCTAACTGGACATTGGTTACACTACCGAAAATTTTATCTGTAGTACCAACTTTGGCCCCTATCTCAAAAACTTTGGCTTCGATGAGTTTTGCATTTTCCTTAAATATATCGATCATCGATGCAAGTTTTTTGGCTTCAGCTCTTTTCAGATTCTCCAGTTTGTTAATATTTGCCTGGTTTGCTATTAAGGCCATTTTCTGAGGTATAAGAAAATTCATTCCGTATCCATTTTTAACTTCCACCACATCATACTTATTCCCCAGGTTGTCCATATCTTTTAATAATAGTACTTTCATGTGTTTAATTTTTTTTTATTAAATAATTCATTATCTTTATTTTAATTGATAATGATTTACTTCAGATTGTCAGCTACGAATGGCAGCAATGCCAGATGTCTTGCTCTTTTAACAGCAACAGCAACCTTTTTCTGATATTTCAATGAATTGCCGGTGATTCTGCGCGGCAATATCTTACCCTGAGGATTAATGAATTGTAACAGGAAATCCGGATCTTTAAAATCTATGTATTTAATACCGAACTTTCTGAATCTGCAGTATTTTTTTCTTTTCTTTCCGATATTCGGATTATTCAGAAATTTTATGTCTTCTCTACTTGCCATAATTATTTTTTTATCGGTTATTAAACTATTCCTCTTCAGGCTGAGCAACTACCGGATTAGCAATAAATTCTTCTTTGATCTCTTTTATTTCTTCCTTGAGTTTTTCTCTCTTGTCTCCTTTCTTGCCGATCTCGCCATTACGCTTTTTCTCATTGTATTCAACACCATATTTGTCTAATTTAAGGCTCAGATATCTCATGATCCTTTCGTCTCTTCTCAACGCAAGTTCTATTTTAGGAATGAATGCATTGTCATCATTTTGAAATTCAACACAATAATACATTCCTGTTGTTCTTTTTTTTATGGGATATGCTAATTGACGCAAACCCATCTCATCTACATGTACTACCTTATTGTTGTTATCCTGTATAAGGTTTACATAAGTCTGAGCTGTCTCTTTGATTTCATCGCCTGACAGTACGGGATCGACGATGAAGGTAACTTCGTATTGTCTCATTCTTGTTTAAAAAATTTTGTTATTAAAAAATTCGGAGTGCAAAGGTAGGTTTAAATTTCTGAATATAAAATATTTAACTCATTTTTTTCTTTGAAATGATGTTTTTTAGTGCTAGCTCATGTGCTACATAAAAAAACAAAACATAATTTTAGATAATATGTTACCAGTTTTTATAAAATAAAACTGTATTTTTGTATAAATTTTCCAAATTATGATTTTTGAAATATTACTAACTCTGGGTTTAGTCTTGTTAAATGGGTTTTTTGTTGCAGCGGAGTTTTCAATAGTAAAAGTCCGTTATTCTCAGATACATCTTAAAGCTGAACAGGGCAATAAATATGCAAAAAGATCAGAGTACATTATAAATCATCTTGACACCTATCTTTCTGCAACTCAACTTGGGATAACTTTTGCTAGCCTTGGATTGGGCTGGGTTGGTGAGCCAATTGTTTCTAAGGGCATATCAAATCTTATGGTTTTATTCAGTATCGAAATTTCAGATGAACTTTTACACAGAATATCATTACCAATCGGATTTCTTGTCATAACTGTACTACATATAGTGTTTGGAGAGCTCGCTCCAAAGTCTCTGGCAATCAGAAAGGCTGAAGCAACCACACTTGCCATATCATATCCTCTATATTGGTTTTTTATGATTTTCAGGCCGTTTATCTGGCTTATGAATGCAATGTCAAATTTTTTTCTCAAAATGATCGGCATCAAACCAGTTGGAGAACAAGAGATACACAGTGTCGATGAATTGCGGTTATTAGTTGATCAGAGCAAGGCGGGTGGTGAATTGCAGGCAGGAAATTATGAGATAATAAAAAATGCTTTCGATTTTACTGATCATGTTGCTAAACAGATAATGGTTCCGAGAAATCAGGTTTTTGCATTGGACATTGAATTGCCTTTAGAGGAAATTATCCGTGAAATTCTAGATAACAGTTATTCGAGAGTTCCTGTTTTCCAGGATTCAATTGATAATATTATTGGTATTGTTTATGCCAAGGATATATTCAGAAGTCAGAATATAAACAGTGAGACAAATATTAAAGACATTTTGCATCCCGTCTTTTATGTGTATGAAACCAAAAGGATCAGTCAAATTTTGACGGATTTCCAGAAACAACACCTTCATATGGCTGTAGTTATTGATGAATTCGGTGGAACACAGGGAGTGATTACACTTGAAGATATCCTTGAGGAACTGGTTGGGGAAATTCAGGATGAAGATGATGATGAAAGACAGGTAGTTGAAAAAATGGCAGATGGATCGTATGTCATTCTTGCTACTCACTCATTGCTTGATATAAATGAATTGCTGCCAATACCACTTCCTGTGAATGAAAATTATAATTCTCTTTCCGGATTATTGTTATTTAATTTCAACAGAATCCCGAAATTGAATGAAAAACTCCTGTTTAAGAATTATGAATTTACAATTTCGAAATTGCAGAGAAGGACTATACAAAGTGTCACATTGAGATACATAGAAAAAACTGAGAATTCATCAAAAGATTTTTTGGATGTAATTACATAAGCAAGATTTTTTTGCAGGAAAAGTCGTAGCAGCTTTTAAGTACTTTTGCAGTTATAATTTTCAACTAATTTAGAAATATTTCAAGTTATACTTCCGGACTGTTTAAATTGGATTTTAGTAGTACTTTTGCATCACAAAATCAAAAAGTCTAATTTATGCTACAATTTAACCTTTCAGCCGGTCGCAATAAAATTGCACAATACCTTAACAAGAATCCTAAAGAATTTACAAAAGCAGATATTGTGCGGTATGTGGAAGATAATAACATCGAGTTTCTTAACTTCATTTACATTGGTGAAGATAGTAAACCGAAAACTGTTAATTTCATTATTACTGATAAAGAATATCTCGACAGTATTTTATCAACAGGGGAACGAATTGACGGGTCTTCAATTTTTTCAGATATTCCTGCAGGAAAGGGAGATCTTTATATAATTCCCAGATATCATACTGCTTATGTAAACCCTTTTGAGGAACGTTCCACAGTAGATATTCTATGCTCTTTCTTCACTAAAGACGGGCATCCACTTGAAAGTGCTCCCGAGAATATTTTAAGAAAAGCCATAGTTGATTTTGAAAGTACAACAGGATTGAAGTTTAAGGCCATGGGTGAACTTGAATATTATGTAATTGGGAAAAAAGATGAACTTTACCCACCGGTAAATCAAAAGGGTTATCATTCGTCAGCCCCTTTCACCAGGTATGATCAATTGCGAAGGGAAGCAATGTTCCTTATTGCTCAGTGCGGGGGTGAGATCAAATACGGCCATTCCGAAGTTGGATGTTTTTTTGAGGGAGATAATTATTATGAGCAGCATGAGATTGAATTTCTTCCAGTAGACCCGGAAAAAGCTGTTGAAGAATTGATTATAGCAAAATGGATCCTGAGGATGCTTGGCAAAAAATATGATCTTACTATCACTTTTGCCCCAAAAATACTTACAGGTAAAGCAGGAAGCGGATTGCATATACACATGCTTCTGGAAAAGGAAGGTAAAAATATTATGATAGATGGAGAGGAGATAAGTAATGATGCAAAAAAAATGATGGCAGGAATATTGAAGCATTCAAAATCACTAACAGCTTTCGGAAATACAGTTCCTGTATCCTTTCTAAGGCTTGTTAAACATCAGGAAGCTCCTACAAGGATCTGCTGGGGATACAGCAACAGAGCTGCACTGATAAGAATTCCACTAGGCTGGGTGGCACATACTAATATGCTGAAAACGGCAAACCCACAGCAAAAAGATGAGATCCCCTATATTGTAGGTAAACAAACTGTGGAATATCGGGCCGCAGATGGTTCTTCAGACCTTTATCATTTACTTGCAGGAATCATGGTTGCAGCAAAACATGGGCTTAAAGACGATAATTCCCTGGTAATAGCTGATAAGTTATATATTTCATCTGATGCAGAAAAGGATAAAACTGAAGATATTGACAGGTTTGAAAATCTGACGGGATCATGCTTTGAAACGGCATCATTCCTTCAAGATGACAGGGAATTTTATGAAAAGAACAGCATTTTCCCTGTGAAAACAATCGATAAATTTATTAAAAAATTGCGTGATTATGATGATCAGTTCCTGAATGAAAAACTACATGATCCGCAATTCAATATTCTGGAGTTAATAGATAATTATCTCCATACTAATTGAGAAACATTTGTAGTTCGGGATTTATTCTTGGGTAACTACTCAGGTGACAGCTTCATAGGAGCTAAATATTGGTAACATCGGATGAAATCCGATGTGAATATGTTAACAAATGCTTGTTTTGGGATCATTTTTGCCCTTTTATGCAAAAATCATTACAAAACAATACCTAATTTTCATTAGAACCTGAGTAGTTACAATTTTGTATACTAAAATGGATTTAATTTCAATTTAATTTCCTTTTTATTTAAAAAAATAGCTTTTAAGATTGTTTTTATTTTTTATTTTGCACCCTTTGTCAAAATAATATTATATACCATTTTATAAATGCTTTTTAATTCGATTGATTTTGCCATATTCCTTCCGATAGTTTTTCTGTTGTATTGGTTTGTGTTTAACAAATATCTTAAGGCTCAAAACATCCTTATAGTTGCATCAAGTTTTTTATTTTATGGCTGGTGGGATTGGAGGTTTCTGCTACTAATGATCGGAAGTGCATCTGTGGATTTTATTGTAGGTCGAAAATTAAAAAATCAGGAAGACAAAGTCAAAAGGAAATATCTCTTGATTGCAAGTATTTGTGTTAATCTTGGGATTTTGGGATTTTTTAAGTATTTTAATTTTTTCGCAGCAAATTTTGTAGATGCTTTTACATTTTTTGGGTTCGAATTTGACATGATTTCTTTACGGATTATATTACCTGTTGGGATCAGTTTTTACACATTTCAGGCATTGAGTTATACAATTGATGTATACAGAAAAAAATTAGAACCAACATCAAGTGTTATTGATTTTTTTGCTTTCATTAGCTTTTTCCCTCAACTTGTGGCTGGCCCAATTGAAAGAGCTACAAATCTTCTCCCGCAATTTTACAGATTCAGGACATTTAATTATCAAAAAGCTGTAGATGGCCTAAGGCAGATACTTTGGGGGTTGTTTAAGAAAATTGTGATAGCTGATACAAGTTCAGAATTTGTTAATCAGATTTTTGGCAATTATTCAGATTATTCTGGAAGCACACTTGTTTTAGCTGCAGTGATGTTTGCATTTCAGATTTATTGCGATTTCTCAGGATATTCTGATATAGCTATTGGAACAGCACGTTTGTTTGGCTTTGATCTTATGCGAAATTTTGCATTTCCCTACTTTTCAAGAGATATTGCTGAGTTTTGGAGAAGATGGCATATTTCACTTTCAACCTGGTTCAGGGATTATGTATATATTCCTCTTGGTGGCAGCAGAGCGAGTCAGGGGATAAAATTGAGAAATACATTTATTATTTTTATTGTTAGCGGTTTTTGGCATGGAGCTAACTGGACTTTTATCGTATGGGGAGCTTTGAATGCACTTTATTTTATTCCTTTATTACTTTCAAACAAAAACCGGACTCATATTGATGTTGTAGCTCAGGGAAAATCTTTGCCTTCCCTTAAAGATACTGTAAATATTTTTACAACATTTTCTTTGACAACTTTGGCATGGATATTTTTCAGATCAGCCAGCCTTGAAGATTCTATTTACTATATAAATCAGATTTTTTCATACTCTCTTTTTTACATTACCTTATTTTAGTATCTCACAAAACACCATTCTATACCTGATAGTCTTGTTTTTATTTCTGTTGCTGGAATGGAATGGCCGGGAAAAACAATTTGCAATACAGTCAGTGGGACAAAAATGGAAAACACCTTACCGATATACATTTTACTATATCATATTTCTTACAATATTTTATTTTGGAGGAAAAGAACAGCAGTTTATTTATTTTCAGTTTTAAAAGTATGAGATTATTTATTAAAAAAGTATTGTTGTTTTTATTGTTGCCAGTTCTATTATTTATTACTGTATTTATTCTATTGGATTTTTTTAGCAAACAAATGATTGATCGCAATCTTAAGCAAGATAAAATTTATTACCTTATTGCAGGAGATTCTCATGTCCGACAAACTTTTGATGATAAAAAAATGAATTTCAGCAGGAATATATCCCAAAACTCAGAATCTTATTATTTTACATATTACAAGCTTGAAAGGATTTTGAAAACAGATTCACAAATCAAAACTGTTTTTTTGGGTTTGAGCTATCATAACTTATCTGGATATATAGACGATTTTATTTTTGGAAAATTTTCTGGTTCAGTGTCGAAAAATTATTTTTTCATTTTACCATTGCAGGAGAAATTAAATTTGTTTTCAGCAAATAAACATGATCGATTAAATTTTATTAAAAGCATTTTATTTACCGGCCTCAAGAATCTTGTATCGAAGGAAAAGTCATTTATCGGAGGATACAGTAATATTTTCCTTAAATCAAAGGCAAATTTGAAATCAATTGAAAAAAGAATTCATTCACAGTATTTTAGGAATAATAGGGAAATATTCAAGCCTTCTGAGATTAATCTTTTGTATCTGAACAGAATTATTGATTTGTGTAAAGAACATAAGGTTGAACTCGTATTTCTGAATCCACCATTAGAGAAAAGCTACAAAGACAAAATTCCTTTATTCTACATTAATTATTTTAATTCGCTGATCAGGAATAAAAACTTCAATGTCATTGAATTTGATCATCTCAATCTTGACGAAAAGTGCTTTATTCCTGATGGAGATCATGTTTCACAAGCAGGATCAGAAATATGTACAAAAGAATTAGAATCAAAAATCATAACCATAAAAAAAAATGGTCTTTAATTGCTTTTCTGATAAATGAATACAGGTTTTCAATTATTTTTATTTGGAGCAGTTCGAAATAAGACCAATCTTTAAATTTGTATGAACTTTTGTCCGGTCACTTTGATTTATTATACAGTTATTTCATTCAAAGCTTAATGATATGAAACTAAAATTTTTTTTATCTATTTTTCTAATGAGTTTCCTGACAGTTTTCGTTTTCAGTCAATCAGCACTGGAGATTGTCAAAAAATCTGATGATAAATTCAGAGGCATTTCGAGCTATTCAGTATTAAAAATGCAGATCAAAAGAGCGGATTGGTCCCGGGAAATGAAAATGAAAGCCTGGTCAAAAGGAGAAGATGAATCACTGATACTCATCACTTCACCCAAAAGGGATCAGGGAATCACATTTATGAAAAAGAAAAATGAAATGTGGAACTGGCAGCCTACAATACAAAGAGTCATAAAAATGCCTCCATCCATGATGATGCAATCCTGGATGGGCTCGGATTTCACCAATGACGACCTTGCAAGGCAATCTTCCATTGTAAATGACTATATACACAAGATTATCGGCGAAGAAAAGATTGATGGTAAAGTATGCTTTATTATCGAGTTAAAACCGAAAGAAGATGCTCCTGTGGTATGGGGTAAAGTTAAAATGTGGATCAGCAAGAATGATTTCCTGCAATTGAAGGCTCAGTTTTATGATGAGGACAATTATCTTGTCAATACTATTTACAGCTCAAATATTAAAGAAATCGGCGGCAGGGTATTGCCTACTGTCATGAAACTTGTACCGGCTGATGAACCCAAGAACAGTACTACAATGGAGTATGAGCTTCTTGAGTTCGGAGTGAAATTCAAACAGGATTTTTTCTCGGTTAAGAATATGAAGGTTATCAGGTGATAATCAAAATTTAAAATATAATACTGATGTTTTTAAAAATTGCATTCAGGAATATCTGGAGAAACAGGGTGAGAACAATGATCACTGCAGGATCGATATTTTTTGCAGTTCTCTTTGCTTCATTTATGAATTCCTTTCAAAAGGGTAGCTGGGAAAGAATGCTTGATAATGTAATCAACTTTTACTATGGTTATGTTCAAATCCACAAAAGCGGCTACTGGGAAGATAAAAGCATTGACAATTCGATGCTTTACTCTGATAACCTAAAAAAATTGCCCCTTGAAATTAAAGGTATTTCAGGTATTACTCCGAGGCTGGAATCATTTGCCCTGGCATCAGTTGGCAATCAGACAAGTGGTATGCTGATAGTAGGTACTGATCCTGAGAAAGAGAATAAACTGACCGGTCTTAAGTCAAAAGTGATTGATGGCAGGTTTTTTTCTGCCAGTGAAAATGAAGTAATAATCGCAGAGGGAGTAAAACAACTGTTAAAAACGAAAGTCGGTGATACTTTGACACTAATCAGTCAGGGCTATCATGGAGTCAATGCTGCAGGTATGTTCAAAATCGCAGGAGTTGTGAAATTTACCTCGCCTGAACTCAATAAAAAGATTATATATATGCCTTTGGTTCAGGCACAGACTTTTTTTGATGCTGCCGGCCTGGTAAGTTCTGTAGCATTAAAACTCGACAGTAAGAACAATATAAATTCAGTACAAAAAGCACTTAGAAAACAATTTCCTGAAAGTGAGTTCGAAATCATGAACTGGAAACAGATGTTGCCAGATCTCGTAGATGCACAGAAAACAGATGCTGCCGGCAATTATATCATATTGGTTGTTTTGTATGGGATAATTGCATTTGGCATATTCGGAACCATACTGATGATGACAGTTGAAAGAAAGTATGAGTTTGGAGTTCAGCTGGCAATTGGTATGAAAAGGAAATATCTTGCATTTATAGTATGGCTTGAGACGGCGATTATAGCTTTAATTGGTTCTGTTTTGGGTATAATTGGATCGTTGCCCCTGGTTTATTATTTTCATGTGAATCCTCTTAATTTTTCTGATTATGATGAAAAAATGAGCGGTGCTTTTGAAAAATGGGGTTTTGACCCGATCATACCAACTGCATTCCAGATTGATCTGTTTTTGTACCAGGCTCTTATTGTCATGATCATAACAACAATTCTGGCATTTTATGCCGTTTATAAAGTGATGACTTTAAAACCGGTCGAGGCAATGCATAATTAATTGATAATTTACAATTGACAATGGAAAATGAACAGTGATCAATCGACAATGAACAGTGATTAGTGAACATTGAACAATGATGACTTATAACTTCTAACTGATAATTGATAACTGATAACTGAATAATATGATACTAAAAATTGCATGGAGAAATATATGGAGAAATCCAGTAAGAAGCCTGGTGGTTATATTTGCCAACATAATCGGAGTTATTTCTATTATTTTTCTATTAGCAATGATTTATGGACTGACAGACAATTACATAGAAAATGCAATTCAAAAGGAAACCTCTCATATACAGATCCATGATAAAAAATACCCTGATGAAAAAGAAATCAGGTATTTTATGCCCGGAGCTGAATTGCTTATGAATCGGATTGATTCGGTTTCTACTGTTAAAAAAAGCAGCATAAGGTCGGCTGTAAATGCCATGATGTCTTCGGGCAGAGTTACTCGGGGTGTAAGGATTTTTGGTATTTATCCTGACAGGGAAAATGGATTGACAGGTATATCCGGATCTATGACTGAAGGAAGTTTTTTGACTGAAGAGTCAGGAAAACAGATAATTATCAGTGAAGTGTTGGCCGAAAAACTGAAAGTAAAACTGAGATCAAAATTAGTTATAACATTTCAAAGTATTGACAATGAAATAGTTTCAAATGCATTCAGGATTGCTGGAATATTTAAATCAGGCAATGCTGTGTATGATGAAAATACTGCATTTATCAATATTAAAGCCATGAATGATCTTTTGGGAAAAGACAATATAGGGCATGAGGCAATTATTTATTTGAATAGTGCTGATCAGCTAGATAATACCATGACTCAGCTTAAGACTAAATTCCCTGACCTGCTCGTTCAGTCATATAAGGAAATTGCACCGGAACTTGATCTTTTTGCAACACAGATAAGCATGGTGAGTACAATATATATTTCTATTTTTATGCTGGCACTTATTTTTGGCATTATTAACACCATGCTGATGGCAGTTCTGGAAAGAGTCAGAGAATTGGGAATGCTTATGGCTATCGGACTAAATAAGTTCAGAGTGTTTTCTATGATAGTGATAGAGACTCTTATTCTCGGTATGGTTGGAACTCCTGTAGGCCTGTTAATTTCTTATCTGTTAGTTGAATATTATGGAAAACACGGATTGAATTTGTTTTTTTATTCCCAGAAATCAATGGAACAATTCGGGATGTCATCATTTGTTTATTTAAAAATAAGTACTGTCGATTATTTCACTCTGGCAGTAGCAGTCTTTATCACATCATTGCTGGCATCAGTTTATCCCGCTTATAAAGCTATAAGCCTGAAGCCATCTGAGGCAATAAGAAAATTGTAAATCTGAAAATTTTGGAAAATGATAGTTGTTGAAACAAAAGGAATAACAAAAATTTATAACCCTAAAGGTGTTCCGGTAGAAGCGCTGAGAGGTGTGGACCTTGAAATCAAAAAAGGAGAATTCACTGCAATCGTCGGCCCTTCCGGATCGGGTAAAACTACATTGCTGAATATTATAGGTGGCCTTGATGCTCCGACAAGTGGAGGCGTCAAAGTGAATGGCATCGATCTGACAAAACTTTCCGATAATAAGCTGATTGATTTCAGAAGGGATAATATCGGTTTTGTTTTCCAGGCTTACAATCTGATTCCTGTCCTCACAGCTTATGAAAATATTGAGTTTATAATGATGCTCCAGAAAAAATCTCCAAGTGAAAGGGATCAAAGAACAAGGGAATTGCTTCAGGCAGTAGGTATCGGAGATCAGATCAATAAAAGACCGGGTCAATTATCCGGAGGTCAGCAACAGAGGGTGGCGGTCGCAAGAGCACTGGCTTCCAAACCTGCTTTCATTCTGGCTGATGAGCCAACAGCCAATCTTGATGGTAAAGCAACAGCACAACTTCTGGATATTATGTCAAAACTCAATGAGGAAGAGCACATGACCTTTGTATTTTCTACACACGATCAGAGGGTTATCGATAGAGCAAAACGGGTGATCACATTGGAAGATGGACTGATAGTGTCTGATGTAGTGAAGTAAAATTCTTTTTTCTATAGAAACAAAATATATTGAAATAAATATCAATGAAATAATCATATCAGGTTTTGGAAATCAGTTATTTTTTCTATTGAATAAATTGTTACTTAAAAGTATTAATTTCATAATGAGCATCAAGGTATTCTTTTTTTTCGCGGTATTAATCATTTTTCGAATAAGTGATCTGCATTCACAGGAAGATTCACTCAAATTAGAAAATGAAATCATTTTACCTGATGAAGTGATTTCAGAGACTTCAACAGAAAATGGCAGCTTTGAATTTTCAGGATACCTGAAATTCCTCAATTCTACATCATTTGCCGACCTCAATTACATGTTAAACGATAATCACTTGCACAACCGACTTAATTTTAAAGCATATTTTACCGATAACCTGACTTTGGACCTGCAGATACGCAACAGGTTATTGTGGGGTGCCTCACTAAGTATTCCGGGATACAAAGATCTGATTGATCCGGATTCCGAAATTAATCTTTCGGCTTTCCTGATCGATAAACCCGGATTGCTGCTGCACTCAAAGATTGACAGGCTGGCTCTCAATTACAATTATAAAAACTGGGAGTTTAAATTGGGAAGGCAGAGACTTAACTGGGGTAAAACATGGGCATGGAATTCCAATGACCTGTTCAATGCTTACAATTTTCTTGATTATGATTATGAGGAAAGACCAGGAAGTGATGCTGTGAGTTTGCTTTATAATACCGGAACGGGTTCTTTTGTCCAGGGAGCTTATTCTTATGGAAGTACTTTCCAAAAATCAATTATTGCACTCAGATATCAATTTAATATACGATCATACGATATTCAATTGCTTGCAGCTCATTATTTCAATGATATAGCATCGGGCATAGGCTGGGAAGGAAATATCAAGAATCTTGGTTTTAAGGGAGAAAGCACGATTTTTATCCCTGAAAAATCGGGAACAGATAAAACAGCTGTATTAACATCCTTTTCTGTGGATTATTTTTTCAAAAATGGTTATGGGTTTATGATTTCAGCACTTCACAACAGTAATGGTGTCAAAGATATAGATGAGCTTACTGCTTTGTTTTCAGAGGGAGAATCGTTGAATTCACGCAATCTGATGCCTAACAAATGGTCATTAATGATTCAGAACTCATATGAGATCAATCCTGCTGCATCATGTAGTTTAAGTGTACTTTACCTGGCCGACATCAAAGCATTTGCTGTGCTTCCTGTGTTTACTTATTCAATCTCAAATGACTGGGATTTTAATTTCATAGGGCAACTGTTTTTTATGGAGAATGATAATAAGATTTCAAATCTTCAGAACAATCTGGTGCTGAGATTCAGATATAGTTTTTAAATTTGATTTTTTTACTTTATTTTTTGAAATTTTAATTGATACATGATTGGAAAATATAAAATAATTACCCTTTACGGAAGCACAAAATACAAGGATCAGTTCATTGAACAGCAGAAGAGACTTACACTTGAAGGCTATATCGTGATAAGTGTTGGTATATTCGGACATGCAGATAATGAACCGATCACGGAGGAAGTTAAAACTATGCTGGATGACATGCATTTTCATAAAATTGACCTAGCCGATGAAATATTTGTAATAAATGTGGGAGGATATATTGGATATTCAACTAATCGTGAAATTGAGTATGCCAGGTCAACTGGGAAGTTGATTAAGTATTTAGAGATAATTTAAAATAATGGAATGAAATTTTCACAAAACTATCCCCTCAAAAATCTCAACACCTTTGCCATAAATACCAAAGCAAAATACTATTTACCGATAAGCAATGTTGATGAGTTAATGGAATTAACAGCAAATGAAGTTTTTCTAAACAACAAATACTTTATCCTCGGTGGTGGTAGCAATGTTTTGTTCTGCTCCGATTTCGATGGCCTGGTAATTCATATGGACAACAAGGGGATACAGATAGTTGATCAGAATGATTCTTATGTTTATATTAAGTCAGATGCCGGTGTAATCTGGGATGATTTTGTTGCATTTTGTGTAGAAAATGGTTTTGGGGGAGTTGAAAATTTATCACTTATCCCAGGCACTGTTGGAGCAAGTCCTGTTCAGAACATCGGAGCTTATGGTTCTGAACTTAAAGATGTTTTTTATGAAGCAGGAATTTTTAATCTGAAAACAAAAAAAATAGGGGTTTATACTCACGAAATGTGCAGATTTGGATACAGGAAAAGCATTTTTAAAAATGAATTGAAAAATATTGCAGTCGTTCTTAATGTTACTTTTCGTTTGAAAACTGAACCAGTTCTCAATCTGTCATATAAAGAATTGGAAAGGAGGGTGAAGGAAATAATAAACCCATCAGTCAAAGATGTAAGAGATACAGTCATTGCCATCAGAACTGAAAAACTACCCGACCCATCGATCACTCCCAACGCAGGAAGTTTTTTTAAGAATCCTGTTATTGAAAAAAATACTTTTGACGAAATTCTTATGATACACCCTTCATTAAAAACTTTCCCGGCTGATGAGGGCAAGGTAAAACTTGCTGCCGGCCAGCTTATAGAACTTTGTGGATGGAAATCAAAACAGGATGGCAAGGTCGCAGTTCATCCAAATCAGGCATTAGTCATTATAAATAAAGGCAACGCAAGCGGAAATGAAATTGTTGAATTTTCAAAAGAAATACAGGATTCGGTTTTTAAAAAATTTGGTGTAATCTTAGAACCTGAGGTGAATATAATCTGAAATTATCTTTTCATCCAACACCAAAATCATTGGCTAATTCTCAAATTTTCCAATTCTCACATTATCCAATTCTCTCAATCTTTGCTCCAATTGTATTTAATCTGGTTTCAATCTGCTCATAACCCCTGTCTATCTGTTCGACATTGTGAATTATACTGGTTCCGTCAGCAGACATAGCTGCTATCAATAAAGAAATTCCTGCCCTGATGTCAGGTGATGTCATTGTTGAAGCTCTGAGGTTCATTTCCCTGTTAAGACCGATAACCGTAGCCCTGTGTGGGTCACAGAGTATAATTTTTGCTCCCATATCTATTAATTTATCTACGTAAAAAAGCCTGCTTTCGAACATTTTCTGGTGTATCAGTACACTTCCTTTGGCTTGTGTGGCTACAACAAGTAAAACACTCAGAATATCAGGAGTCAACCCTGGCCAGGGAGCATCCGCTATTGTCAGAATGGAACCATCTATAAAAGAATCAATTTTATATTTTTCATATCTTGGAATCAAAATATCTCCACCTTTTTGAAAAATTTCTATTCCTAGTTTTTTATATGCCAGTGACATCATTCCAAGATCACTGACCCTGCAATTTTTGATGAGCAATTTTGATTTTGTCATGGCTGCCATTCCAATAAAACTCCCTATTTCTATCATGTCAGCCATTATGGTATGTGTACAGCCATTCAAAGATGAGACTCCGTCTATTTTGATAAGATTGGTACCAAAACCTTCTATTTTTGCACCCATATTGTTGAGCATCCTGCATAACTGCTGTATATATGGTTCGCAGGCAGCATTGTAAATTACCGTCCTTCCCTTTGCAAATACCGATGCCATTATTATATTTGCTGTTCCGGTCACTGAAGCCTCTTCCAGGGTCATATATGTACCATGGAGTTTCTTTCCCTCTACTTTGTAAATTCCTTTTTCAGGGTCAAAGTTAAATTCAGCACCCAGCCTTCTTATTCCTTCGAAATGTGTATCCAGCCTTCTTCTTCCTATCTTATCACCACCCGGAGCAGGAATTATTGCAAAGCCAAACCTGGCAAGCATAGGCCCAAGGAGCATCACCGAACCTCTTAGCTTTCCTCCGCTATTGAGAAATTCATCTGTCAATAAATATTCCGGATTTATTTTATCTGCTTTGAATTTATAATTGCTTTCAGTTAGCCTGGTTACTTCAACGCCTAAGCTTTCAAGTAGTTTTATAAGGTTATTTACATCGAGTATATTGGGAATGTTTTTTATTATTACTTCTTTATCTGTAAGCAGGGTTGCACAAACAATTTGAAGAGCTTCATTTTTTGCCCCCTGAGGTGTCAGTTCACCATGAAGCTGAGTGTTACCAGTTATTTTGAAAGACGCCATATTATTTGTTTTTAATTTAAAAATTAATTAAACAAAGATATAAAAAATGTATAATACGTTTTTAATTGATAATCTATTTTTTAAGAAAAATGATTGAAATAATATATTTTCAACTCACAAACAACTCTGAAGCAATCCTGTCGGCAAATAATTTACCTGTCTTTGTCAGAAAATACTTGTCGTTGTTTTGGGCTACATATCCATTGTCAATAAAGGAATTTATATTTTCCAAAAATGTTTGAACAATTTCTTTGTCAAATTGCAATATGTGTTTCAGATCTATACCCCACATGGTTCTCAGTCCGGTCATAATGTATTCATTATACTTATCTGAATTGCTTAGTTTTTCTAACCCGATTGGCAGATTGCCTTTACCGGTTGACTGAATATATTGTCTTAAATTTGAAATATTCCATTGTCTGTATTCTCCGTTATAGGAATGTGCAGATGGTCCCAATCCAAGATAATGTTCACCTTTCCAGTAATTGGTATTGTGAATTGCATACCTTCCATTTTTGGCGTAATTAGAGATTTCATAATGCTCAAATCCCATTTCACATAAATAGTCTATTGTGTCTGTAAACTGTTCCGAACTTATTTCATCATTTATTCCCTTGACCAGTCCTTTTTTTATCTGATGAGAAATGGCAGTTTTGTTTTCTACTGTAAGATTGTAGCATGATAAATGATCGACATTTAGATCAAGAAAAATATCCAGATTTTTTTTCCAACTCAAGCGATCTGATCCTGGAACGCCAAATATCAGGTCAATATTCAGATTTTCAATACCATATTCTTTGGATATTTTGATAGCATTTATGGCTGATGAAGAATCATGAGTCCTTCCAAAAAGTTTTAATTCACTGTCAGAGAATGATTGAACTCCGATACTAAGCCTGTTAATTCCAACCTCAACTATTTTTTTTATATATGCTTCAGTTATGTCATCAGGGTTTGCTTCAAGAGTGATTTCGATATTATTGTTATAAGTATAAATTTCTTCAATTTTATTTAATATTCTTTGTAAATCATTTGTTTGCAATACTGAAGGAGTGCCTCCTCCAAAATATATAGATTTTAATTCTTTTTTAATTAAATACTCTTTTGTAATTTCAATTTCATTTAACAATGAATCCACAAAAGGTTTTACGGTTTTCATAGATACCAAAAAATAGAAATTACAATAACTGCATTTCTTTCTACAATATGGTATATGTATGTAAATGCCGCTCATTTAATTATGCTGGCTTTGAAATAATTTAAAAATCACACTTTGGTCCGTTTTTCTTTAACCATAATTCCTTTTCTCTGTAATCAGGCATAATTGCCCTTACTATGTCCCAGAATCTTTTAGAATGATTCATCTCGATGAAATGAGCTAATTCATGTATAAATACATAATCCTGGACATCCTTTGGAGCAAACAAAAGTCTTGTAGAAATATTAATGTTGTTCCTGACCGATCTGCTTCCCCAATTGGATTTATTGTATTTGAGTTTTACCCCATTGATATTCACATTGAAATATTTTTTATTCAGGTCTTCAATCCTTTTAATTATTTCCGGCAAAAAATAATTACCGGTCAATTTGCTTTGCAGATATATCAGTGCTTCATTTCTTTCTCGTTTATCAGACTCCCGGGGTACACTTATTTTAATTATATTATTGTCCAGTTGAGCCTTGTAATTACTAATATCGGATTCTTTTAATTCTAAAATGAACTTAACTCCATTGATAAATAGTTCATCAGAGCTTTTGTATTCTTTTATCTCAAATCTTTTTTTTAAAGCAGCATTATTGTCGATATGGCCTTTTACCCATTCTTCAGCATTCTTTATAGATTTTTTAATTTCAGC
>JADJGA010000012.1:345000-1285981 GCA_016708265.1 Saprospiraceae bacterium
TAGAGATAGGATAATATTTATTTATTATATTGTTAAGATGTGATAAATAAAGGAATAGAAGCGAAGAAGGGCGTATGGGGGATGCCTTGGCTCTCAGAGACTACGAAGGACGTGGTAAGCTGCGAAAAGCTGCGGGGAGTTGCAAACGAACATTGATCCGCGGATGTCCGAATGGGGCAACCTGTTATGTTGAAGACATAACGTTCTGGCGTAAGCCAGGAAGGAAACCCGGTGAACTGAAACATCTAAGTAACCGGAGGAAGAGAAAACAAAAGTGATTCCGTGAGTAGTGGCGAGCGAAATCGGAACAGCCTAAACCATATTAGATATAATATGGGGTTATAGGACCTGCGGAATATATAGAGATCTAGAAGGAAAGCTATGGAAAGAGCTACCGAAGAAGGTGATAGACCTGTACTTGGAAGATTGATATAGGCGGGTATCCTGAGTAGGGCGGAGCAGGTGAAACTCTGTCTGAATTTGCCGGCACCATCCGGTAAGGCTAAATACTACTGAGAGACCGATAGTGAACTAGTACCGTAAGGGAAAGGTGAAAAGAACCCCGATTAGGGGAGTGAAAAGAACCTGAAACCATACGCTTACAAGCGGTCGGAGTCTCGATTTATCGGGATGACGGCGTGCCTTTTGCATAATGAGCCTACGAGTTGTTCTTTTATAGCGAGTTTAATCCGCTAGGCGGAGAAGGCGAAGCGAAAGCGAGTCTTAACAGGGCGCTAGCTATAGGAGGCAGACGCGAAACCGAGTGATCTACCCATGGGCAGGTTGAAGTTCAGATAGTCTCTGAATGGAGGACCGAACCGGTTGACGTTGAAAAGTCTTCGGATGACCTGTGGGTAGGGGTGAAAGGCCAATCAAACTCGGAGATATCTCGTACTCCCCGAAATGCATTTAGGTGCAGCGTTGAGAAGAAGTGTCACGGAGGTAGAGCTACCGATAGGGCTAGGGGGCTTCACCGCCTACCAACCCCTGACGAACTCCGAATGCCCTGACATGATACTCAGCAGTGAGGCTGTGGGTGCTAAGGTCCATAGCCGAGAGGGAAAGAACCCTGACCAACTGCTAAGGTCCCTAAATATGAGCTAAGTTGAAGCAACGATGTGGGAATGCTATGACAGCTAGGATGTTGGCTTGGAAGCAGCCATTCATTTAAAGAGTGCGTAACAGCTCACTAGTCGAGCGTTCCTGCGCGGAGAATGATCGGGCATCAAGTTCATTACCGAAGCATTGGGTTTTGCTGTTTAGGACAGCAGAGCGGTAGGGGAGCATTCTGATTGCGTAGAAGCTGTGTTGTGAGACATGGTGGAGCGGTCAGAAAAGAAAATGTAGGCATAAGTAACGTTAAATACAGTGAAAAACTGTATCGCCGAAAGACTAAGGTTTCCTGGATCTATGTTAATCAGAACAGGGTTAGTCGGGGCCTAAGGCGTAGCCGAGAGGTGAAGTCGATGGAAAACAGGTTAATATTCCTGTACCTGTGTATACTGCGAAGGAGGGACGGAGGAGCGTAAGGTTTGCCCCCTGACGGAATAGGGGGTTGAAGTGCGTAGGCTATGATCATGACAGGCAAATCCGTTATGAGAGCTGAGACACGATAGTACGCCTGGGACTTCGGTTCAGGGCGATAATGACCCCAAGCAGACTTCCTAGAAAATTTTCTAAGCATCAGGTATATACAGCCCGTACCATAAACCGACACAGGTGGTCGAGGAGAGAATCCTAAGGCGCTCGAGTGAATCATGGCTAAGGAACTAGGCAAAATGGCCTCGTAACTTCGGGAGAAGGGGCGCTTCATTTAATAATTGAAGCCGCAGTTAAAAGGCCCAGGCGACTGTTTAGCAAAAACACAGGACTCTGCTAAATCGAAAGATGATGTATAGGGTCTGACACCTGCCCGGTGCCGGAAGGTTAAGGAAGGGGGTTAGTGCGCAAGTGCGAAGCTCTTAACTGAAGCCCCGGTAAACGGCGGCCGTAACTATAACGGTCCTAAGGTAGCGAAATTCCTTGTCGGGTAAGTTCCGACCTGCACGAATGGTGTAACGATCTGGGCGCTGTCTCAGCCATGAGCTCGGTGAAATTGAAGTATCGGTGAAGATGCCGGTTACCCGCAACGGGACGAAAAGACCCCGTGAACCTTTACTATAGCTTCACATTGTATCTGAGTATAGGATGTGTAGGATAGGTGGGAGACTATGAAGTGGTGCCGCCAGGTGTCATGGAGTCATCCTTGAAATACCACCCTTCCTATACTTAGGTTCTAATCCCGCCAAAGCGGGAGACATTGTGTGGTGGGTAGTTTGACTGGGGTGGTCGCCTCCAAAAGAGTAACGGAGGCTTGCAAAGGTACCCTCAGCATGGACGGTAATCATGCGAAGAGCATATAAGTATAAGGGTGCTTGACTGTGAGATTGACGGATCGATCAGGGACGAAAGTCGGCTTAAGTGATCCGGTGGTTCCGCATGGAAGGGCCATCGCTCAAAGGATAAAAGGTACTCCGGGGATAACAGGCTGATTTTGCCCAAGAGCTCATATCGACGGGGAAGTTTGGCACCTCGATGTCGGCTCGTCACATCCTGGGGCTGGAGAAGGTCCCAAGGGTTGGGCTGTTCGCCCATTAAAGTGGCACGCGAGCTGGGTTCAGAACGTCGTAAGACAGTTCGGTCTCTATCTGTTGTGGGCGTAGGAATATTGAGGAGATCTGACACTAGTACGAGAGGACCGTGTTGGACGTACCGCTGGTGTACCAGTTGTGCCGCCAGGTGCATTGCTGGGTAGCTAAGTACGGAATGGATAAGCGCTGAAAGCATCTAAGCGCGAAGCCAACTTCAAGATGAGTATTCCATATCAGGGCCGTGGGAGATTACCACGTAGATAGGCTACAGATGGAAGCGCAGTGATGTGTGGAGTCGAGTAGTACTAATAGCCTGAAAGCTTCTTTTTTTTATTCTTATAAGAGTGAGATTAGAAATACACTTTATATTTTTTTAAACTTTTCCCGATTGTCAATTTTTAAGATACAAAAAGATTTATAGGTGGCTATAGCGAAGGTGTTACACCTCTTACCATTCCGAACAGAGAAGTTAAGCCCTTCAGCGCCGATGGTACTGCCGTGAGGTGGGAGAGTAGGTCGCCGCCTTCTTTTTAAAATATATTAAAGAGCTGTGTCTTATCATAGCTCTTTTTTTTTCGCCTAAATTGTTGAAAATGCTTTTTTTGCCTGTTTTTATTATCCGTAAAAACTAAAGTATCGATTGTCAATAAATTGAAACACTAGTTCTTGATTTTAATCCGATTTTAATTTTTTTCTATCAATTCTTTTCGTTACTATTCCATAAATTATCAGAGATAAGGCAGAAATAATACTTATCATTACAAAAAAAATACCATATATAGTGTGCATTTGAAGAAGCACTTTGCCATTCTTCATGACTGGAAAACAGTTTGGGATCTGGACAATATTTGCTGAGAAGAAATCCGGAAATACCGAAACCTAAAACGGAAGAAAGAAATGAATGCAAATGACTAAACCCTAAGTATAATCCTTCTTCTCCCTTAGGAGCCTGCAGCGAAAAAAACTGGAGATACCGTGGAGATATAAATGATTCAGCAAGTCCCTGAATACCAATACCTATTATCATCATAAGTGCAATTGGATGCATACTCATGAATCCCAAGTTGATCTCAGTTTTAGCAAATAGATTGCCAGAAGCCATGACAAGGGCAGAGACCGGCATTATAAGCATACCTATGATCATTGAAAATAGTGGTGTTTTACTTGCCATTAGCCGGGTAATTAATGTCACAGTTAATACAACAACCAAAGGGTTAACATTAGCATACCATGAAATTGCGGCATTGTCACCAGCCAGACGGGTTACATATTTTGGCATAGTGGCATATAATTGATGCTGAACAATCCAAAATCCTGTTATTATTAAGATTAAAGTCAGCAATCTGACATTTGTTAACACTTTGTAAAAGGAATTAAAAATCTCTCCGAAAGATTTTCCTTCACCTTCATGCTTTGTGCTGCTGAAAAATATTATGATCAATATTAGGGCAATAACTGTCAGAATTGCAGAAAAATAATTGATATATATCAAACCCATATCCCCCAAGGCATCACGTAACGGTTTTACTACTGTCTTTCCTGAAAAAGATCCAATATTAACCATCATATAAAAGATGGAAAAACCCTGTGCTCTGGTTGATTCAGTAGTTTCTTTGGCAATTGTTCCGGCAATAACTGATTTTATGAATGACCCACCAAACATAAGAATTAGCATAACCGGGATTATCGCCCATCTGTATCCTGATTCATTTAATCCTGTAAATTTAATTTCACCCGAATAATCAACGAGTCCTGAAGATTCAAGAATGGTTGGAAGTATGGCCAAACCAAAATATCCGGCACTCAAAAAGGTAAATGCTATTATCAAGGAATTCCTAAATCCAATTTTATCTGCATATGCTCCTGTAAATGTTGGAAGCAAATATAATCCACCCGAAAAAATGCCTGAAATCAATCCTGCTTCGATATCAGAAAATCCCAGGATTCGGGACAGATATAAAGTAATGACTATAAAAACACCATAATAGGCCCCTCTCTCAAGAAGTTCTACGGTATTTACTGTCCAGAATGCCCTTGAAAAACCTTGCTTTCCATTTTTAATCATAACAATTGCATTTTAAGGCGGTGAAAATAGTAAATTATATTTTATAGTCGGTGTTTTTATTTTATTGGATTATACCTATTTTGTTGAGATGACAACACGATTATATTTTAAATTTGTTGTGAATTCAGGTTATTAAAAAATTGCAATGGTAAAATTTAATGCTAATTTTGAGGATTATAAAATTTGAATTCCCGAAATTATTATGCAAGATAGAACACAGCTTAGTGATACATGGTTGAAAGCCTCTGTTTTAGGATCAACATGGGCAGCTTCTGAAATAATATTGGGCAGCTTTTTACATAATCTGCGAATTCCGTTTAATGGGAATATACTCACTGCAATAGGTTTGGTATTAATGATTTCAGCTGCATATAAATGGAGTGATAAGGGATTATTCTGGAGATCCGGATTGATTTGTGCACTGATGAAAACTATGTCACCCAGTGCTGTTATTTTTGGCCCAATGATTGCAATTTTTATGGAGTCATTATTATTTGAAATATCTGTCAGGATCATTGGCCGCAATATAGCGGGTTTTTTGCTTGGATCAGCATTGGCAATGTCATGGATATTGGCACAAAAAATCATTAATTTTATTATATTTTATGGATTTAATATTGTTGAAATATACACCCAATTAATGCAATTTGCCAAAAAGCAACTTAATTTCAATTATGACCTTGTTTGGATGCCGATATTATTTTTGTTGATAATTTATATCTCCTTTGGTTTGTTTGCTGCATTCATTGGTATTAGAATCGGAAAAAAATTAATTTCAAAAGATGATTATATAATAAATGAAACTCAATCGAAACCTTTTGATATTCCTTTAGTTAAAAATAGTTCATTCAAATATTCAATCTACTGGTTGATCACAAATTTTATAATGTTATCAGGAATGTTGTTGCTTATTAATATAAGTGAAATATTTATATGGGTACCTTCAACTTTAGCAGTGATAGCAATTTGGTCTTACCGATACAAAAGAGGCCTGAAGCAATTAGCAAGAATCAAGTTTTGGATATTTTTCATTATTGTGACAATGTTGGCTGCATTTACCATTACCTTTATTCAGGGAGAAAATAGTAACTGGCTAAATGGTCTTTTAATAGGACTTAAAATGAATTTTAGAGCAGCAGTTGTCATAGTTGGATTTTCGGTGATAGGTACCGAACTGTATAACCCTGCAATCCGAAGTTTTTTTTCAAGAACTTCTTTCAGACAACTCCCTTTTGCTTTGGAACTTGCATTTGAATCACTTCCATTTATAATAGGCAATTTACCTGATTTAAAAAGTATTTTCAGAAAACCGGTACTTGTTATTCATTCAATGTTATATGAGGCTGAAAAGAGATTTCAGTTTCTTAAAAAGAGACTTTACAGAAATGTTTTTATATTGACAGGAAGTATAGATAGTGGAAAGACTACTTTTGTAAAAGAATTGCTGTTATATCTTGATAGTGAAAATATACTTACAGGTGGGGTTTATGCTGAGAAATTTTATAATAATGGAAGCATTGCAGGATATAATCTTGTAAATATTTCCACAGGAGAAAAAGCAGTTTTCCTCATGACAGGAAGCAAAGTATGTAATTCACATTCTGATACTGGAGCAGATGAGACTGTAGAAAAATGTAATACGACCAGCATTTCAAAATATGAAATAGTGACAGAAACTCTTGAAAAGGGTAAACTCTGGCTTCAACAAGTCAGGAATTCTGATATTGATCTGATAATAATTGATGAAATAGGTAAATGGGAGCTTGAAGACCACGTATGGTCACAAACTTTGAGTGATCTGACAGAGAATTCAGGTCAAAATCTGCTGATAGTAGTCAGAGATAATATAGTTGATAAAGTTGAAAAAAAATGGAAAATCACTAATCCTGCCATTTTCCACATTGAGAAAATTTCACCGGCAGATTGCGGAAAAAAAATAGCAGGAATTATTAAGAATAAACAGGAATAAAAAAAAGGCAGGATCATAACCCGCCTTATTTTTTTCACTGATATTAAGCTTCTACAGAGTACATACTTTATCGGATACTACAAATTTAATAAGCTACTTTAAAATTAAATTTGTATAAATTGTTTTATCGTTATGATCACATATTCTTAATGATTTCATCTCCGAATTCTGAGCATTTCAGTTTTGTAGCACCATCCATTAGCCTGTGAAAATCGTATGTTACCCTCTTGTTTTTAATTGAGTTTTCAATACCTTTTATTATCAGGTCCGCTGCTTCATTCCACTTCATATATCTGAACATCATTTCTCCAGAAAGTATTACAGAGCTGGGGTTTACAACGTCAAGTCCTGCATATTTGGGAGCTGTGCCGTGGGTTGCTTCGAAAACAGCAACTCCGGTGTCATAATTAATATTTGCTCCCGGAGCAATGCCAATACCTCCTACCTGAGCAGCAAGTGCGTCAGAAATATAATCCCCATTGAGGTTTAAAGTTGCTATCACACTGTATTCTGCCGGCCTGGTCAATATTTGCTGTAAAAAGGCATCTGCAATAACATCTTTTATAATGATTTCTTTACCATTATTATCTATTACCTGCCAGGGTCCGCCCTGATAATCTTTTGCCCCGAATTCTTCTTTTGCCAGCTGGTAGCCCCATTCTTTAAATTTACCTTCTGTAAATTTCATTATATTACCTTTATGAACAAGGGTTACAGACTCTTTGTCATTCTCGACAGCATAATTAATAGCTGATCTAACTAGTCTGTAAGTACCTTCTTTAGATATAGGTTTGATACCCAATGAAGCAGTTTCAGGGAATCTAATGCTTGTTACACCCATTTCATTTATTAAAAAATCTCTGAGCTTTATAGCTTCAGGAGTTCCTGTCATAAATTCAATACCTGCATAAATATCTTCAGTGTTTTCTCTGAATATTATCATATCGACCAATTCAGGATGTTTTACTGGAGAAGGGACTCCATCAAAATACATAACAGGCCTGACACAGGCGTACAAATCCATTATCTGCCTTAAAGCAACATTCAGAGACCTGATACCTCCTCCTACCGGAGTTGTAAGAGGTCCTTTAATAGCCACTAAATATTCTCTTATTTTTTCAATGGTATCATCCGGAAGGTATTCACCCTTTAGTCCTAAAGCTTTATCTCCTGCATAAACTTCAAGCCAGTCTATTTTTCTTGTTCCGTTATATGCTTTTTCAACAGCAGCATCGAGTACCCTTACTGAAGCAGCCCAAATATCAGCACCAGTTCCATCACCTTCAATAAATGGTATGATTGGATTATCAGGGACTATCAATTTTCCGTTTTCAATTCTGATTTTATTGCCAGCCATAATTGTTTTTTTGAAATTAAAAATCTTTAAAATACAAAAGCTCTCTTAAAACAACAGAGAGCTTTTGCAATATGTTCACTTAATATATTTATACATTATAATGTACTTCCGAAATTATGTTTTAACTGTTTATAAGTCCAACTTTTAATTTAACAAAGAGTAAAAAAACTTCAATGTTAAATTTAGCCTAAAGGCATTTATGAACTAAAAAAAATTATTTTTCAGCAAAAAACTTCTCTCTGTAAGTAGCATTTAATATTTCGTGTCTTCTCATAACCGAAGGCTTCTGAAAATGCTTTCTATTCCTCAATTCTTTAATTAATTTGGTTGATTGAACTTTTCTCTTATATCTTTTAAGAGCTCTGTCTATTGATTCTTCTTCTTTAACACTTATTATTAACATGATAAAAATTTAGTTTTATAAAATTTTGGAGCGCAAAGTTAAGAAAGTTCTTTTATTTTAATAATAATTTATTGAAAAAATCTTTAAAATTATTTTTCTGCAGCGAAATTATTTATCCTTTTTATAAATAAGTGTTTTAAAAATGTATAGTTAATTAATAATTGTGTTATAAATACAGAATAATATGATTAAATTTGTGCAAAGTAAAATATATTATGTTAATAAAAGTTAAAATAGAACAATTAAATATTTATTTCACAGTTATTTAGGTGTTCCATAAAAACTTTATATTGTTGTTCAATAATAAGAGAAATTTATAATTTTGCACTTTTATTAATTCACTTATTAAAATTCAATATAATATGGTTACCCAAATGAAGACCCTTGATGATTATAAAAATGCTTATAAAGCCAGTGTTGAGAATCCGGAGCAATTCTGGGCTGATCAGGCGGATAAATTTGTATGGAAAAAGAGATGGGATAAAGTTTTGAAATGGGATTTCAAAGGTCCTGATGTCAGATGGTTTGATGGAGGAAAACTTAATATTACCGAAAACTGTCTTGACAGACATGTAGAAGTGAGAGGAGATAAAACTGCTTTGATATGGGTTGGAAATGAACCTGATGCTCCAAATAAGACCTATACATATAAGGAATTATTCCTCAAAGTCAACAAATTTGCAAATGCTCTTAAGGCTCAAGGAGTAAAAAAGGGCGACAGAGTAGTATTTTATATGCCTATGATACCTGAACTGATGATTGGTATGCTGGCTTGTGCAAGGATAGGAGCTATTCATTCAATAGTATTTGCAGGTTTTTCTGCTCAGTCATTGGCAGACAGGATAATTGATGCTGAAGCAAAAGTAGTAATTTGTTCTGATTATAATCGTCGTGGAGCAAAAAATATTCCTGTTAAGACAGTAGTAGATGAAGCATTGGCTTTAGGTTGTAAAACAATAGAAAAGGTTATAGTTTACAAAAGTACAGGTGGAGATATGGTATGGAATCCTGATATGGATGTAGATTATTGCAAAATTATGGATGGAGTGGCTGAATTCTGCGAGCCAGAGGCAATGGAATCAGAAGATCCGTTGTTCATTCTTTATACATCAGGTTCCACAGGAAAACCTAAGGGTGTTGTTCATACAACAGCAGGTTATATGGTTTTTGCTGCTTATACATTTAAGAATGTATTTCAGTATCAGGAAAATGACATTTACTGGTGTACTGCAGATATTGGCTGGGTAACAGGACATTCATACATAGTTTACGGTCCGCTGCTGGAAGGAGCTACTACAATGATGTTTGAGGGAGTTCCGTCATATCCGGATGCAGGAAGATTCTGGGATATAATTGAAAAAAATAAAGTTACTCAATTTTATACTGCTCCTACTGCGATCAGGGCTTTGATGGCAGAGGGTGATGAATTTGTAGAAAAATATGACCTTAGCAGTCTGAAAGTTCTGGGAACTGTTGGAGAACCTATCAATGAGGAAGCATGGATGTGGTATTTTGAGAAAGTTGGAAAACGTGCAAAACCTATAGTTGACACATGGTGGCAGACAGAAACAGGAGGAATTTTGATAACTCCATTACCATTGATCACCGATATGAGACCTACATTCGCTTCGTACCCACTTCCCGGTGTTCAGCCGATTTTAGTTGATCCTGCGGGAAATTTAATAACTGAAAACGGAGTAGAAGGTTTATTGTGCATTAAATTCCCATGGCCGGGTATTTTAAGAACCACATGGGGAGATCATGTAAGATGCAGGCAGACATATTTTTCAGCTTTCCCTGATCTGTATTTCACAGGCGATGGAGCGAGAAGAGATGAAGATGGCCGTTACAGGATCATCGGAAGGGTTGATGATGTATTGAATGTTTCCGGTCACAGGATCGGTACGGCAGAAGTAGAAAATGCCATTAATATGGCTCCGGGAGTTGTTGAATCAGCCGTAGTAGGATTTCCTCACGACATCAAAGGTCAGGGTATTTATGCATTTGTAATAGCTCAGGGTTCTGTTGATAATATTGATGAATTAAAGAAGAGTATAATCAATTCAGTTAGGGTTGAAATCGGCCCGATAGCTAAGCCTGATATTATACAAATAGTACCAGGATTGCCAAAAACAAGATCAGGAAAGATAATGAGAAGGATACTCAGGAAGATTGCTTCAGGCGACATGAGCAATATAGGAGATATCTCAACATTGCTGAATCCTGAGGTTGTTGAGGAGATCAAGAAAAATGCACCTACTTTGTAATAAGATAATTTTTTTCATAATTAATAAAAAAGCTATTCATTTTGGATAGCTTTTTTTTTGATTGTTCATGAGTTTTTTGATAAAAAAAAGACCATCAAAAGATGGTCTTTTTTAAAAATATTAATTGTCATTATTTCTCTTCTTCTTCCTGAGCTTTGTATTCGTTGATCAGATGCTGCTGCAGATCCATCGGGACCGGAGCGTATTCTGAAAACTTCATGGTGTATTTTGATCTACCCTGTGATAAAGAACGCAAAGTAGAAGAATATCTGTATAGTTCTGCCAGTGGTATTTTAGCGATAACTTTCTGATAGTGTCCTTCGCTGTCCATACCGAGTATTATTGCTCTCCTTGTCTGCAGGTCTCCCATGATATCACCCATAGCCTCTTCAGGGGTCAGGATTGAAACCTCGTAAATTGGTTCAAGTAATTTCGGACCTGATTGAATAAACAGATCTTTGAAACAGTATTGCGCAGCGATCATGAATGCCATATCACTTGAATCAACAGCATGCATCTTACCATCATATACAGCTACCCTGATATCCTGCACATTTGATCCTGTCAGAGGTCCTTCCTCCATTTTCATCAAAACACCTTTTTTGATGGCACCTGAATAGTTTTTATCAATTGCACCACCTACTATACACCATAAAAATGAGAATTTTCCTCCCCAAGTAAGATCTTCCAGATCAGCATTTCGGACTGTAAGGTCTGATGGATTAGGAATTCCTTCATAATAAGGTTCTATTCTCATATGAACTTCGCCAAACTGCCCTGCACCTCCGGTTTGTTTTTTATGCCTGTAGCTGCCCTGCGATGATTTTGTAATTGTTTCACGATACGGAACTTTTGGTTTAGTAAATTCCATACTGATGCCCTGGGCTAATTCGACCCTGTATTTTATAATATCCATGTGTAGCTGACCCTGTCCATGCAGGATTGTTTGCTTCAATGTGGCATTTTGTTCCACTACGAATGTTAGATCTTCTTCTTCGATCTGGTGCAGAGATTTCATCAGTTTTTCCATTTCAGCTTTTCCCGGAGGAATGATAGCTTCTCTAATCCTTGGTTCGGGGAAATGAATTGGGTCAATGGCTATTTCAAGTCCTTTTTCTGAAACAGTATTATTTGTGTGACTGTTTTTGAGCTTAAGAGAAACACCAAGGTCACCTGCTACAATTTCTTCTATTGGTTGCCTGTTTTTACCGTTTGTAGTAAACAGCTGGTTAAATCTTTCAACTGTTCTGTTTTTTTGATTCGTCAGGTCATCTCCGACTTTTAAAGTTCCTGAATAAACCTTGAAATATGATACTAAACCGACCTGAGGCTCTGACATTGTCTTAAATATAAAGACTGATGTCTGTCCCTTGGAATTGCATTCGAGAGTTTTTCCATCTTCAAGTTCAGCAGGTGGCCTGTCAGCAGGAGATGGAGCGATATCATTGATAAATCCCATGATCCTGCCTGCACCCATATTGTTTTTGGCTGAAGTGATAAATACAGGATATAAATCCTGATTTATCAGGGCCAGTTTCAAACCATTTGAAAGTTCTGCTTCTGAAAGGCTGCCTTCTTCAAAAAATTTTTCCATCAAGGACTCATCTTCTTCAGCAGCTTTCTCAACTATCTGATTGTGAATTTCCTGTGCCTTGCCCAGAGCGTCGGCCGGGATATCCTGTTTTGTGGGTTTACCTCCGTTTTCAGGAAATACATACATCACCATCCTAAGTGCATCTACTATCTTATTGAAGCCTTTGCCTTCATTGTAAGGAAACTGCAGAGGTATTACATTAGCTCCAAATCTTTCTTTTGCCTGTTCAAGGGTTTTTTCATAATCTGCTTTATCGTGGTCAAGCTGATTTATAACAAAAAACGCGGGAGTTTTAAATCTTTCTATGTATTCCCAAACCAGATCAGTCCCAACTTCTACTCCGCTTGTCCCATTCAATACTATTCCAGCAGTATCTGCGACTTTCATAGACGAAATGACCTCGCCTACAAAGTCATCCAGTCCAGGAGTGTCAATGAGGTTTATTTTAGAATCTTTCCAGCTTGCATGCATGATGGAGCTGAAGATAGAGTTCTGTTTTTCTTTTTCGATATTTGTAAAATCGGAAGTGGTTGATTTGCTTTCTATTGTGCCAATTCTGCTTATTTCTTTAGCTTCAAAAAGCATGGCTTCAGTAAGCATTGTTTTTCCACTTCCGGAGTGCCCGAGTAAGACTACATTCCTGATATTTTTAGTTTCTAAGCCCATAGTTATATTGTTTTTTATGAATCATGAATAGGTTAAAAATTTTAAGGGATGAAAATACTACAAATTGCTGAAATGGCAAAATAATATTTTAAATAAAATTGCGTATATTTAAATATTGATAAAAATATATGTTTAAAGTGCTGATAATTAATTTACTGTGAGACAATCATAACAAGTATAAATAGCAATGAAAATTAATGCATTAATGATACAAAGATTATTTGATAACATGTGGTATTATTGAAATATATTTTGGAAATGATTGTATCATTATGATTCTCAGTGTACAGATTTATATTGTTGACTTCGTTTTAATGTATTTTGACTATAATTTCAGTCAGGGAAAACTCTTGATTACCTTAATACTATGGCTTATGTTTTTACCTGATGTCAGTTGCAAGAAATAAACCCCATGTCCTAGTTTCACTGTATTGATTTCATGTCCGCTTCCCTTGATTAAAAGCCTGCCATCAGAATTATAAAGTTCATAATTTGCAGTATATTTTCCTGAAATATTAATATAAGAATCAAATGGATTTGGGAATACCCTGAATTCATCCTGCTCATTTAACAGAACAGAAGATGGTCCGTGCAATGGTCTTAAATGATCACAATCTTCTGTCCACTTTTCTAATTTATATGAGATGTTTTTATCGTTATAACATCTTAAACAGGCAATTTCACCTTCCATTACAAAATTCTTCCTTACTCCAAAAAAATATTTCAACGATCCTATTTTATCAACTACCGGATAGTTCTCCAGATTCCAGGAACGGTTAAACATCCATTCAGAAGATGGGGTCGGGGAATTATAAACCACTTTCAAAGTATTTTCCTGAAGCTTCAGGCTTGAAATACTATCCACTAAATATTCGAATCTGGAACAAAAATATTCATTTTGAGTGCATGGAGTTATTTTATCCCTGATTAATACTGTATCGTGTGCCTCAATGTTCAATTGATAAAGCGGATAAAATGAACTTTCAAATTTATTGTAATGAAATACAGTATCATTTGAAGTATAAATGTAGTCATTTGAAATAGTAAATGTATCCCATCTGCAAGTGCCATCCTGTTGCATTATTTCATCAACCTGTCGTGTTATAAGTTTCCGGCATGATTTATTTAAAATCAAAGTGTCTTTTACTGATTCTATAATAGTCAGATATGGTTGTAGTCCGGATTGATGGTCATAAATCCATTTTGCTCCCACAGGTGCCCATTCCTGTCCGTAGACAAACATTGGAAACAATATTAATGTAATAAAAAGGTTTTTGATCATATTTGAATATTTTTTGATTAGGTTTTTCACAATTAAACCAATTATAGAATACCATTTATCCCAAAAAAAGCGAAACATTCTTTTTTGAAAAAAATCACAAATGCTCTTTTCTTCTTATGCAAATATATAATGATTTTTTATGGATCTCAAATTGAAGTGCATCTAGACGTTCATTTAATTGAAAAAAGCGAATATATTAATTATTACAATTAATAATACGATTTAAGGTTTGAGAATTATAACCATTTCATTAACAGCCACTAAGATACTAAGAGACAATTCCGATAGCAATCGGAACACAAAAAAACTAAAATATTTATTTAAGACGACTTCGTGTTTCTTAGAGCCTTAGAGCCTTCGTGGCAAAATTTATTTTAACCTTGATTCGCATTAATACATTAATTATATCATTTCTCCCAGACCCTCAATTCTCCAGTCCACACTGATTGAGCAATTTTCTATTTTTTCTTCTTCTTTTGAGCTTATCAGTATGGTTTTCATACCCAGGTTTTGGCCAAATTTCATGTCGCTGATGGAATCACCTATCATTATTGAGTTGTGGAAATCGATTTCAGGGAAATCTTTTCGGGCCTGAATTGCCATTTCGGGGTTTGGTTTTCTGCAGTTATTTTCTGCTGAGGCAAGTGCCGGGCAAACATATACTTTGTCAATTCTGCCACCTGCTTTTGTTATCTCCGATATCATAAAACTGTTAACCTCATCTGCCTGTTCCTGAGTGATAAGGCCTTTCCCAATTCCCTGCTGATTTGTAACAATTATAATCCTGCCAAAAGTTCCGGATAAATTTTTTACAGCTTCAATTGCATAGGGTAAAAAGATAAATTCTTCGGTGTTTTTTACATAAGAACCAGGTAATCTTTGATTTATAACACCATCGCGATCGAGAAAAATAGTCCAATTGTCGTCGAAACTGAAAATAGATTTCACATCAGTCTTGTTTGTGAAAAGCTTTTGTACCCAGAAATAATCTTCAGGAACTCCGATGTCTATAAACTGAGCATCGCTTTTGTGAAATCCTATATTGATAATTTTTTTCTCAAGAACTTCTTTTTCAAAGGAAAAAACTTTTGTAGAAGGAAAATAATTTTCGATAAATGACTGTGACATCAGGTAAATACCTGCATTGATATACCCTACTTCTGTATATTTTTTTTCTCTGAACCCGGTTATAAATGTGTCACCGGTTTCCACTACACCAAATCTGTCAAAATTTTTCATCTTAATGAGTCCGATTGACATTTGCAGGTGTTTGTTTTTAATGAAAAATTCATCAAGCTCAATATCAACATAAGTATCACCATTTAATATCCAGAATTTATCATTTTTTGTATACTTAGCTGCTAATTTTATAGCTCCGCCTGTTCCCAGTGCTTCATTTTCAATGACATAAGTGATATTTGCATCCCTGAATTTATTGCCAAAACAGTCTATTATATTCTGATGGATGTAACCGACAGAGAGGATGAAATGCCTGATCCCATGGTCATAAAGATTCGATATCAGGTATTCAAGAAATGGTTTCCCGTTGACAGGAGCCATTGGTTTGGGAATATCCTGAAGTATGGTGCTAAGCCTTGTCCCTTTGCCACCTGCAAGTATGACAGCCTCTCTGGGAAAATCGGTAGTTTTATCAGGCATTTTAATGGTATTTATTTTACAGTAAGTGTGTAAAGCCCATCATCAACAAAAACATAATTATATGCCCTTCCTCCAAATCTGTGAAGGTCTCTGATCACTTTTTGTTTTGAATTGGCCGGACAATAGAACATGATAAAACCACCTCCACCGGCTCCGCTTATTTTTCCTCCGTTAGCTCCTGCTTTTAAAGCCGTATCATAAATATCATCAAGAACCGGATTGGTGATTTCCTTTGACATCTTTTTTTTGTTTTGCCAGCTTATATCAAGCAGGTTGCCAATATTATCTATATCTCCTCTGAGCAATGTTTCTTTCATGCTATATGAGATTTCTTTGATAACCTGAGCAGCAGCAACTGCATTGCCTTGTTTATCCTCAAAGCCCTTTGACTGATCCCTGATAATATCCGCAGAATCACGCCCCGTGCCGGTATAATAAAGCAGGAGATTCCATTCCAGCTGGTGCTTATACAGGCTTTTGATTCTTAACGGATTGACTATTACATTTTCGCCGGCAGAGAATTCGATGAAATTGAAACCTCCAAAAGTAGCTGCATACTGATCTTGTTTTCCACCAGCGAGATTGAGATCTTTTCTTTCAATTTCCCATGCCAGGTGGGCAATGTCATAATCACCAAGAGGAAGATTTAGCCATTCTACAAATGCACCTAAAATAGCAACAACGATTGTAGAAGAAGTCCCAAGTCCCGATCCTTTTGGCACATCAACAATAGTAGTGAGTTTAAAAGATAATGGTCTTTTAACAAAATCGCTGACAATGCGGTTGTAAACTCCCTTAAGCAACGGAAGTTTTCCGTCAGGTTCAAGATATGTATTGCTTTTAAGTTCCTGATATTCATCCAGATCATAGGATTCGAGAATGATCTTTCCATTTTCGAGAGGTTCGATGATAGCCCTGGCAAAAAGGCTTATAGTTGTATTCAGGACTGCACCTCCGAAATCTTCAGAAAAGGGACTGACATCGGTTCCACCTCCTGCAAGTCCTAGTCGCAGGGGGGCTTTAGAGTGTATTATCATTGAACAAACATTTTATTCCAAAGTACTTTTAACGAAATTTTTCCAGGAAAATTCCTCTTTCTTTTTCTTTAAATTTATGGTAAAAGTATCGTTTTTCTCTTCAGTAAAGAAATCTTTCAATGCTTTTTTTATTTCACAAACTTCAGGTTCAACAACATAACCAGACTTACCATTCTCAACAATCTCAGCCAGACCTCCGACATTTGTCACCACCATAGGTTTTTCAAAATGGTAAGCAAGTTGAGAAATTCCGCTTTGTGTTGCTGTTTTATAAGGCTGAACTATCAGATCAGCAGCAGAGAAATAATATTTTACCTCCTCATTTGGTATAAAATCAGTTTTAAGTATAAGCAAATCCCTGATATTGAGTATATCGATAAGGTCAATATACTTTTGTTCATTTCCATAATACTCACCTGCAACAATGCATTTAATACCTTTTAGGACAAAAAACTTATCATTCAAAGCTTCCAGCAGAAGGTCCAGACCCTTGTAGTCCCTGATAAAACCGAAAAACATAATATATTTTGCCTCAGTACTGATTTTCAGATATTTGCATGCTTCATCTCTCGGTACTATTTCACCATAGTTGTCATAAACAGGGTGCGGAACCAGAACTACAGGTTTCGTTTTTGTAAATTTTTTCATATCCTCCAGGACAGATGATGACATTACAACGAATTTATCGATAATACGGGTATAGTATTTTGCGAGGAAAAGATCACCGGGTCGTTTTTCATGGGGAATAATATTGTCGATTATTGAAATACACTTGCATTTCTTCGTTTTTGCAACTCGCAGAGCAGTTCCCAAAGATGGGCCCATAAAAGGTAACCAGAATTTTGAAATTATCATATCGGGGTTTTCTTTCCTGATCTTCAATCCGGTCCGGATCCAGCTGACAGGATTAACAGAATTTAAAGATCGGATTATTTTCAGATTTTCAGGCTTTGGATCTTCAGAGAACTGTGTTTTACCCGGAAATAAAAATCCCGGATATTGCATAGTGAAAGTGTAAATGACCACTTCATGTCCTTGTGCAATAAGCTCATAAGCCAGTCTTTCATTGAATGAGGCAATTCCTCCACGATAAGGGTATGCAGTGCCAAGAATTATTATTTTCATTAATTGAGATTAAACAGCAAAATTAAGCTTTTTTTTGATGTTAGTGATTCAGTTCACTTAGTTAAGTGTTTTATATCACCATAATCTTATAATATAAGAGATCTTGAGGTTTCATACTTTCAGTTTAATGAATTAGTGGCATGGGGTGAATAAAAAATTAACTCACGCAATCCCGATAAATATTGGGAGCAAAGCCGCAAAGTTGTATAGGTGGTAACTACTCAAGTAATAGCTCCGTAAGTGCTAAATGTTGGTAACATCGGATGAAATCCGATGTGAATAAGTCAACAAATGCTTGTTTTGGCATCATTTTTGCCCTTTGATCCAAAAATCATGACCAAACAATATGTCATTTTCATTAGAACCTAAGTAGTTACTAAAGATGTAATACTGATCAAATTTAAGTTTTGGTTTTTTTATTATAGCTCACAAGGTAAATTCCTGTGAATATGAGAATACCTGCTATTACTTTCTCAAGGTTAAGGTTATCTTTTGCCAGCAGCAGGGCTATTACAGTTGCAATGACCGGCTGCAGATAAATATAAATACTCACTACAGAAGGATTGGTTTTCTGTAGGGCAAAATTGTTTAACAGATATGCGAGGAATGTTGTAAAGACCAGTACATATCCGAATGACAACCACAATTTCATGTCAAAATACTCCCATTTTACTGTGAGAATTTCATTGAAAGAAAAAGGCAAAAGGCAAATGACACTGAAAAAGAACATCCATTTGGTTATAGTTACCGGATTATATTTTTTAAATAAAGGCTTGACTTTCACAAGGTAATATGCATAAGAAGCGGAATTTAAAAATACCAGTATGTCTCCTTTAAGTGTATGAATATTGATTGAAACTGGACCTCTGTTAAGAATTATAGTCATAACTCCTGCAAAACCTAAAGTTATTCCAAGGATCTTAATGAGAGTAATTCTTTCTTTTAAAATTATAGCAGAAAAAACAAATACTAGGATTGGGACTACGGTTATCAGCAGAGCAGCATTGATCGGAGTTGTGTATTTTAATCCAATGATAAAAAAACTCTGATTGATAATTACCCCGAACAAAGACATGAGGAAAACATCCTTTAAATCTTTCCTTTCTACTTTCTCTTTGACAAACAATGAGTGAAAAATAAAAAAAAGCACAAAGGCCGATGAAGCCCTGAAGAATACAAGGCCCATTGGAGTTATAAAATCATTTGACAATACTTCCTTTGCAATTGTATAATTGGCACCATAGATGAGTGCAGTGGCTAACAGGAAAATATGTGATGTCTGATTTGATTTCAAAAAATATAATTTAAAATAAGCCCAAAAGTAAACAAATACATGAGGAAAGGCCAACTTTTACTTTAAATTTCCTTCAGACTGTATCAATTAATGAGTTTTGTAAAAATGCAAATCAATAATTAACTTATTATGATATAATTATTTACTGATGCCACTTATAAACGGCACAAACCTGAATTTTCCCAATTTTTCACGCTTTATGTTTTTATCATCGATTTTTGTAAGCTTCACCATGTCCTTATCTTCTCCCTGACCTTGAGGGATAACCATTATGCCTCCGGGTCTGAGTTGCTTGACCAGCTCTGAGGGAATTTCCTCTGCTCCGGCTGTGACTATTATTTTATCAAATGGAGCATACCGGGGCAATCCTTTATATCCGTCACCAAGAAAAGTCCTAACCCCTTCAAATCCTATTTCAATCAGTAGTACGGTTGTTTTGTGAAATAATTTTTCATGTCGTTCAATGGTATAAACTTTTGCTCCCAAATAGTGTAATACTGCAGCCTGGTATCCTGAGCCGGTCCCTATTTCGAGAATTTTATCTTTGGGTTTAACATCCAGCAACTGGGTTTGAAAAGCAACTGTATAGGGCTGTGAAATTGTCTGTTCGGCATCGATAGGGAAAGCTATATCTTTGTATGCCCAGTCTGCAAATGCCGGATCGAGGAAGAAATGACGTGGTATATCGGCAATTGCTTTCAGGATCTTTTCATCAAATAGCTTATGTGCCCTTAATGAATCTACGAGTTTTTTCCTTAATCCCTTATGTCTGTAATTGTCAATATATTCCATTTATATCAGAATCTTGCATTGCCCGGATATCTTGGGAAAGGTATTACATCACGTATATTTCCCATTCCCGTGACGAATTGTACCAGTCTTTCGAAACCAAGTCCAAATCCTGCATGTGGTGCTGTTCCGAATCTGCGGAGATCAAGGTACCAATCCATTTCTTCGGTGGGAATATTCATTTCTTTCATTCTGTCTGTTAAAACATCCAGTCTTTCTTCTCTCTGTGACCCTCCAACTATTTCCCCAATACCCGGAAATAGAATATCCATAGCTCTTACAGTCTTACCATCATCATTTACTTTCATGTAAAATGCCTTGATATCCTTTGGATAATCTGTGAGTATTACCGGCTTGTTAAAATGTTTTTCGACAAGATATCTTTCATGTTCACTTTGCAGGTCGGCTCCCCATTTTTCTATCAGATATTTGAATTTTTTCTTTTTGTTAGGGGCTGAATTCATAAGTATATCGATAGCTTCGGTATAAGTGAGTCTTTCGAAATCATTTTCTATGATGAACCTTAGTTTTTCTTTCAGCGGCAGATCAGATCGCTGATCCTGAGGTTTTTGTTTTTCTTCTTCAATGAGCCTTTGCTCTAGGAAATCAAGATCTTCAGCATTATTTTCCAAAGCAAATTTCACAACATATTTCAATAGCTCCTCAGCCAGATCCATATCGTCTTTAATGTCTGCAAATGCTATTTCAGGTTCAATCATCCAAAATTCGGCCAGATGGCGGGTAGTATTGGAATTTTCTGCCCTGAAAGTTGGTCCGAATGTATAAACTTTACTCAGAGCCATTGCTCCAAGTTCAGCTTCAAGTTGTCCCGATACTGTCAGGTTAGTGGGCTTTTCAAAAAAATCAGATTTAAAATCAATAGCCCCTGATTCATTTTTTGGAATATTATCAAGATCCAGTGTAGTTACTCTAAACATTTCACCTGCACCTTCAGCATCTGAACCTGTAATGATAGGGGTGTGCAGATATACAAATCCCTGATCGAAGAAGAATTTATGAATAGCAAATGACAGTGAGTTTCTTACTCTGAAAATTGCACTGTAAGTATTGGTCCTGAATCGCAGATGTGATATTTCTCTCAGGAATTCGAGACTGTGTTTTTTAGGCTGAAGCGGATAAGTCTCAGGATCACAATCACCATGTATCTCTATCTTATCAGCTTTGATTTCATATTTTTGTCCTTTACCAAGGGATTCAATTAATTCTCCTTCCACACTTATTGCAGTGCCGGTATTGATTCTTTTGAGAAGTTCATCGCTATAATTGGCAAAGTCAATAACTACCTGTATGTTATTTATCGTCGAACCGTCATTTAATGAAATGAATTGATTATTTCTGAAGGTTCTTACCCAGCCATCAATTTTCACTATTTGCCCTCTCTTATCAGTATTGAGAAGTTCCTTTACATTGGATTTATAAATCATAAATAAAATTTAAGTTGCAAAAATAATCTTTTTGAGCAAAAGAAGAACCAATTTCTGACAAAATGAGATAATAAAAATGGCATATTTCTATAATTTAGATATCAAAGCACAATAAGTCTAATGAAAAACTTTATAAGTCAAATATATTTTTTAAATTTAATTTTTTGAAAATCAGTTTATTATAATGTAATACTAAAATTTTCATAATTTTTGTAAAAATTGGTACGATATTTACTGTTATAATATAGGTGCAATTTAAACATTCAGGTTTAAGTATTTTTGGTTAAATCTGATAGATGCAAATAAATAAATGTTTTATAAACTAATCATACAGGGTAAATTCTACTTCCTTAATCAGACAAGCTATGATAAGCTGGTAACTGTTTTGCAAAACAGAAACCAGGTCTATTACAAAAATGAAATTGTTTTCAAAGAGCTGGAATTTCTGGATCATGAAAATTTTATGATTTCAATTCCGCGTTATGTGGGAAACCATACTGATAAAGTGTGGAAGAATACTGTTAATTTGTTTGAAAATTGTGCGCAGTTTGCAGTTTCAGGCAGGGTTATGATGTGGAAAATTGAAGAGGGCAGGGTACATGAGTCCAAAGAAATTGAACCAAGTGGAAGCAGGTCTGCAGTATTGAATTTTCAACGGGGCAAGGAGTTTATGGGTGTCAGTGGGAAGGAGGCAGAAGCATTGGAAGAATTGAATAAATCACTTGAAACCTGCAACAGGAATGCTCTTGCATATGAGAGAAGAGCAGTTGTAAATCTGATGCTTGGAAATCTGCCTGAAGCGAAAGAAGATTTTGTGAAGAGTCTTAATGTAGATAACTCAGTAGCTGAATCTCATCTTGGTTTGGGCAGGATATTGCTTAAAGAGGGAGATCTTAAAACTTCTTTGATGCATCTTAATTTTGCAATAAAAACATCTATTGCTCTTCAATATCTACATTGGCAGGCAAGGAGGGCAAAGGCCGAACTTCACATGAGAAATAAAGAATGGGACGAAGCAGAATTTGAGCTAAAACTTCTGATAAACAGAGTTTTTGACAGGGAGGACCCTAATTTCTCAAGGCGAAAGCAGGATTTGTTCAACTATGGTATAGTAAAATACAATCAGTATCTGTTTGATGTAGCACTTGAACATTTCGAAAAAGCTATGAGCATACCTTATGGAAAGGACAAAATCCCTGACAAAGATAAATTTTATTTTCTGGGTATGGCAAAAAAAAGACTTGGCAAAAGCGGTTATATTCATGACCTGAATAAATCGGCTGACCTCGGAAATGAGGATGCTGTCTTTATGCTTGAAGAAATTTTATAAATTTTTAAGGATATTAAATGCAAGAGAAGAGTAAATCATTCCTTTTCCTTCATATTTCAGTTTTTCTGTTTGGGTTTACTGCTATTCTCGGAGATATTATAAGTGTCAATTTCATTTCCATTGTTTGGTGGAGGTCATTTATAACTGTAATTCTATTCCTTTTCATTATAAAGCTGAGCGATGTATTTAAAGTTTTTTCAAGAGAGAAATTATTTCAGCACTTATTTATAGGTTTTTTACTTGGAGTACACTGGCTGGGTTTTTATGGAGCTATTAAAGTTTCAAATCCGACAATGGCTCTGATAGCTCTGTCCAGTTCCTCTCTTATCACCGCTTTGGTTGAGCCGGTATTAAACAGGCAGGTCAGATGGAACAAAGTGGATATAGTCTTTGGATTGCTTGTAATTCCGGGTTTCATTTTGATATTTTACAATACTAATGAGCTTCAGAAAACAGGACTCTGGATAGGACTGGTAGCTGCATTTCTTGGCTCAGTTTTTTCAATCCTCAATAAAAAATGGCTTCTGCCTGGGCATGAAATGAAAATGACATTTATTCAGCTCTTTGCTGTGTGGGCCTTAATTTCAGTTTTATTTCTCCTTTTTTCAGATTTGCTTAATATCAGAAACGAAATGCCGAAGGGTATTGATTGGTTTTATTTTAGCATTTTTACAGTAGTCTGTACTGTGATTTCGTATTATCTATATCTGAAATCTATGGTTTATCTAAATGCTTTTGACATAAGCCTTGCTTACAATATGGAGCCTATTTACGGAATTATATTGGCTGCTTTGTTACTTCATGACTATAAAGGTATTTCTTCAATGGTCTATTTAGGTATGCTTTTTATTACCATAATAGTTTCTCTTGACCTTTTTATAAAACTGAAAAGCAAGCCTAAATGAATTTCTCCGATATCAGAACTGAAGATTATTGTATCAGGATGAGTTCAGATATTCCCGAATACCTGATTGAGCTTGAAAAGGAAACGCACCTAGTGACCACTATGCCGCAAATGATTTCAGGGAGGTTGCAGGGAAGATTATTGAGTTTTATTTCCAGAATGGTCAATCCTCATAATATTCTTGAGTTGGGGACTTTTACCGGTTATTCAGCTCTTTGTCTTGCAGAAGGACTAAAACAAAACGGACAAATAACTACTATTGAAATTGACAGGGAATTTCAAATGATAACGGAAAAATACTTTAAAAAGTCTTTATTTTATGACAGAATCAAAATTATTTTCGGTGATGCAAAAAACTTAATTTCTAATTTATCAGGTCATTTTGATCTCATATATATTGATGCATATAAACAGGATTATATTTTTTATTATGAACAATCGATGAGGTTATTAAGGAAGGGAGGAGTCATAATAACCGACAATGTGCTTTGGAGCGGGAAAGTGATCTGTGAACCGGAGGACAAAACTGCAGTTGCAATTAATGATTTTAATTTGCACGTTAAAAATGATAATAGGACAGAAAAAATCATGATACCATTTCGGGACGGGATTTCATTGATCATGAAGAAATAAAAAAAAAAGCTCCTCAACGGAGCTTTTTTTTAATCTGAATATCTTAATCTAACATTTTCACCTATCCAGCATCCTGTATTAACAACTGTTCCTTCCGAGAGCTTTCTCATAAAACCTTCATCTTTCTTTGGCTTAGACCCTTCAAATTTATTTATTCTGTTATTGGCCTGACCTACAGAATTTGGGTCTATCGATTTAGCATAGTAGTATTTGTCAAGAGCTGCTAAAATGGCAACTCTTTGATTCCAGTCGTCACCGCATGATTTGGAAGTTTTGCTATACATATCACCTATCAATATGTAAGGTTTTCCCCAGTTTTGCTTTAACTGTCCTGCCTTCTGAGCATTTGTCCTGGCAGTTGAATACTGATTAAGATGGGCAAATTGTATTGCTGCCATAGCATAATAATAGTTTGCTTTTCTCTCGGGATCAGACTCCTGATTTATTGCCTGCTGGTATTTTTGGACAGACTCATTGTATTTCCCTTCATTAGCCAGCCTGTTGGCAGCCAGAGCAGGATTGGCTTTTTCCAGAGAATCCTGTAAAGCAGCATTGAATTCCTTTGCATATACTTTCCAGGCTGCATCAACTTCTAATAGAAATGGATCGTCTTCTGCACAGTCTTGTTTCTTAAGTGTAACCAGGATATATTTCAAAACCTCACTATTATCTTTATTTTGCTCAAATAGTGGCTTGAATTTCTTTTTGAAGAATTCACAGTCAAAAACATCCCGCAGCACTTCTTCATCATCGTAATCCATTTTTTCCAGTGCCTGCTTCCAGTATTCGCTATACTGCGGATTGTTTTTTATGTTATATTCAGCTATATTCTGAATTTTTTCAGTATAAATCCTGACTTCTTCGGTAGATAAGGCACCTTTCTGATAAAGATCAGCCAAAGCTAGGCCATAAGGATTCAAAATTATATATTCAGCTTTGTTTCCGGCATAATCGATACTTTTTTTAAGGTTCTCAAAAACCTCAGCATTAGGACTTTTGTAAGTATTGAACATCTCATATGCTTTTCTGCCATATACATATCCTGCTTTTTGAATATGACAACTGTCAGAGTTACAGTTTTTTACAGTTATAGCATTATTCAGGTAGCATTTTGCCATATCATCGAAAATGCTTAAAATTTTTGTTATATATCCTTTTCGGACATTTTCATCAGTTTCCTGAGCCAATTTCCAGTTATAGATCTCAATTCCGTCCCAAAACTGAACATCGCGGTTCCCGTCAGCTGCAGGAGCCATTTTATAAACCTGCTCCCAATATTCGAATGCCAGGGTAAAATCCTTGATTTTCATAGATTGTCTGTAAATGGAGTGGGCATTTTTTGCATCTTCTTCAAATTTTTTCCCTACCCATGTTTCACATTGGCTATTTATAACATTAAGCGTAAGTGTTATAAAAAAAAGAATAAAAAATAGGTTTTTCATGTCTAAAAGTTTAAAAAATCTAGGTGACAAAATTAATAATATTTTCGCTTAATAAACCATTCTGAATCGTTAATTGTTACACTAAAACTGATTTTAACAAAATTTTCACTTATCAGTAGATTTTCACCTCTTCTCCCAATGTTTATATCAGTATTGATATTGGCTAATTTTCTCTGATAAATGACCGGAAATCCAAAACCTAGATGCATACCTTTTTCATCGAACTGATTTTCATCTTCATTTCTCGGATCTGTTTTATAATATACACTGGCCCTGTAATTGACTTTTTTGAAATAGCTGGTGTAACTGTTTTCGTCAGGAGTATATTGCGCACCTATCGATGCTTCATAGCTGTCCTTAAAATTCTCTTCGCGTATTTCATTTGTATATTTACTCCATTTTGTACTTTGATAATTTGCTCCTATTATCCATTTGTTGTTGCTGTTATAAGAAACCCCACCACCTAAACTCAAAGGCATTTTCCCTTTGCCAGATACCTCTTCCTTATATAAAACTGTATCTGTTAAATTCGCAGAAAGATTTACCGGTACGCTCTGATTATAAATGCTGTTGTATGATTTAAAATTTGTTGATGAGTTACCATATAGACCGAAAATGAGTTTTTTAATTTTGGCATTTTCAGTTTTTATTTTGCCCGGATTGAGAACTAAATTGTACATTATCCCGGCATTATATAGAAATCCGCTGACAGCAATATCGCTGTGATAATTATTGTGATAAGGAAACTCAAGGTCTTCAAATACCAATTCCCGGTCATAATTTATTTTACCGAAGAAATAACCGGCATTGAATCCAACTGCAAGATTTTTATACCTTCCTCCAAGACCAGTGATAAACTTATATGTTCCACCAGAACCCTGATATACCCTTTTGATAGTTCCGGCATCAGGATCTTCGCTGGTTGATTTTATATTAAAGCCTACTATAGAATTTGGCATCAGTGTAAAATTCAGGCCCAGATCGTATTTCCTTTCTTTCTTCTCAAGGAGATCGTTTATTGGGTTCAATAATGGCATTGCAAGTGAAATATAATCAAGATTGCCACTGAATGTGCTGGAAGAATTATTTCCGGTTTTCAGAGATGAAAATTTGGAATAAAAACCCAGATCAAATATTGTTGTGCTTATAAAACCATAACTTGCAGGATTTACTATATTTATCTGGTAAGGACTTTGAAATGACCCACTCAAACCCGAACTTCTTAAAAAAGTAAAGCTGTTATCTGTGAGATCTCCAATTCCAAACCTTGAATATGGACTATTCTCCTTTGGCTGAGCTATCCCGGATGAGGCTACAAAATATACCAGCAGGCTGATAATTAATATTTTAATTTTCTTCATAATTTTTTTAAAATTTCATTCAATCCTACCAGGACCAAATTTGAATCTGCAAATATCATTGATTTAAAGTAATTAACAAAATATTTTGTGTCCCCACCTGTAAAAACCAACTGAGATTTACCATATTTTTTGTTAATCTCTTTAATAAACGAAGAAATTTCCCAAATTGTGCCTTTCAATGCTCCGTTTTGTAAAGCTTCTTCAGTACTCCCTCCCAATAATTCGTCGTTTTCTTTAATTTCTACCATTGGTAAAGCATCTGTAAAATGATGCATTGCTTTAATTCTCATGTTTATTCCCGGAGAAATATTACCACCCAAATAATTATTGTTTCTGTCAACAAAATCACAGGTTATGCATGTACCGGCATCTATTACGATGCAATTTTGATCAGGGAAATATTTTTTTGCTCCGATTGCAGCTGCCACCCTGTCCATACCGAGAGTGTCGGGTGTTTTATATAATATTTTAACCTGTAACTCAATGTCTGGGCTAAGATGAACTATTTTTTCTGCCGTATCAACTATAGGAAACAATTCCTCCGGCAATCGATTTCTTACACTTGAAATGATGCAATCAAAATTATACTTTTTTATTATAACTTCCAGTTGATCAATTCCAAACGCAAGTTCTTCCAGACTATCCCCAATAAATAAACCTGATTTAATATTAGTGTTCCCAATGTCGATACATAAATTATACTTCATGAATTCAGGATTTTTGTAGAAGAAAAATCAAATTCCTTATTGATTTAACTTTTGAATCTAATTAAAAAAATACCATTTTGCTTTTAAGTTTCCTGAATATAAAGTTAATGCCTGAAGTGTCGGATACCTGTAACTATCATTGAAACTCCATTTTTATTGCAAAAATCAATACAAACAGAGTCGTTAACAGATCCGCCCGGTTGAATTATTGCTTTGATTCCGGCATCTGAAGCTAGTTCAATACTATCGGGAAAAGGAAAAAATGCATCTGATGCCAGTACAGCTCCCGATAATTCCAGATTGAGTCTGCGTGCTTTGTCAATGCTTTGTCTTGTTGCTTCAACTCTTGATGTTTGTCCGCACCCTATTCCAATAAGTTGTTTGTTTTTTACCAGGGCAATAGCATTCGACTTGAGATGTTTTACAATTGTATTTGCAAATATCAAATCCTGAAGTTCAGCATCATTTGGTTTTAATTCTGTTACCACATTATAGTCTTCAGTTATGCTTTCAGTTGAGTCAGCATCCTGAACCAAAATGCCGGAAAGTATACTTTTAAAAATATTTTTTTCGGGTTTGAAATTATTCATTTTCAGAATAATCCTGTTTTTTTTCTTACTTAAAAAACGTAAAACACCATCCGCATAATCAGGTGCTATCAAAACTTCATAAAAGATCTCATCGATCTTAAGTGCGGTATTGATATCAATAGGATAATTGCTGATAAGGATGCCACCAAAAGCAGATAAAGGATCGCTTTCGAGGGCTTTTTCCCATGCCTCTGTTAATGTCGTCCCTGCAGCTACTCCACATGGATTAGTATGTTTAAGCACTGCAAATGACGGTTCTTTCACAGGAAGATCACTCATCAGGGATATTGCAGCATCGATATCAACCAGATTATTGTATGACAATTCCTTGCCATTTAATTTCGTAAAAACGCTATCTAAATCACCATAATAATATCCGGTCTGGTGTGAATTTTCACCATAACGCAAGGCATTTTTTTGAAGTATTTTTTTTGTTATAACAGGGAAGTCATCTTGGGAAAAATATTTGTATATTATAGTATCATAATGCATAGAAACAGAAAATGCAGATTTTGCGAAGTTTTTACGCTCTTTTTCCGTAGTTTGCATATGTGACCCCTTCAGAATCTCTGTAATTTCTTTATAATAATCCCTGGATGGAACAATTACAACATCTTTATAATTTTTTGCAGCAGCTCTGATCAATGAAATTCCGCCGATATCAATTTTTTCAATAATTTCGTTATAGTCATCAGTAATACTTACTGTTTTTTCAAAAGGATAAAGATCAACGATAACCATATCAATTTCAGGAAAACCATGTTCTTTAAGCTGACGAAGGTGATCTTCTTCCCTTTTAGCCAGTATTCCGCCAAAAACAGCAGGGTGTAGTGTTTTAACTCTTCCGTCAAGCATCGAAGGAAATTTAGTAATGTCTTCAACTTTGATAGCATTCAGACCATTTTCTTTTAAATAATCCCATGTACCTCCTGTGGAATAAATATCGGTCTTATTGTCTTTGAACAGAGACAATAATTCTTCCAGACCGGTTTTGTCAAAGACAGAAATCAATACTGACTTAATTTTCTTTTTCATCTTTCCCGTTTTTCTTGTTATTCATAGCCCTGAAATCCAATGCTTTGCCCATATTGTAACAGACCCGGCATCTTGGTTCGTACTTGTCTTTTTCTCCCAGAACTATTGTTTCAGTTTCATCAGAAAGACGATATGAATGGGTTGCAAGATTGCCGCAATGAGGACAAATAGCATGTACTTTGGTTACATATTCTGCTATTGCCATGAGTGAAGGCAGAGGACCAAAAGGCCTGCCTTTAAAGTCCATATCAAGTCCGGCTACAATAACGCGGATCCCCGAAAGTGCCAGTTTTTCACATACTGCAGGCAATTCCATGTCGAAAAACTGTGCTTCATCAATACCTACAACCTGGACGTCGCGTGGAACTTCAAGTATGTTTTCACTTTTTTTCACAGGAATTGATTCCAGAGAATTTTCGTCATGTGACATAACCTTGTCAACAGAATATCTTGTATCCCTGTCAGGTTTATAAATGACAAGACTCTGGTGTGCAAACTGAGTTCTTCGCAACCTGCGAATTAATTCTTCGGTTTTGCCAGAAAACATTGAGCCGGTTATTACTTCGATCCATCCGCTCCGGTGACCTCTTGAGAGTGGTTCTAAAAACATTTTTAAGGTGGTTTTAAAATAAGTGACGAAGATACAAAAAAAACTCTTTTTACAGAATGATAAAAAAAATATTTAAAAAATCAAATATTTTTGCCGTATTAATTGTTAGTCAATAATATTTAGCTTAAAAAAAATAATCATGAATATCGGGAAATTTAGAAAAAATCTGAAAAAAATAAACAAATTTGATGATTGGTCTGATGATCAGGAAGTAAAGCTTACGAGAATTGAAAAAGATATCTTGCTTGAATACATTCGAAAGCTATATAAATCTGTATTAGATGAAAATATAGAAGAAGATCAGGATGAACTTCAGAAACCAGTTAAAAGCAATAAAAAAAGTGACGATAAATCTCGGCCAAAAGCTAATTCTGTAGCTCAACAGAAAAAAACAGGTGAAGTGAAGTCGGAACCTGAAATTCCAGTAGTCAGGAAAGAAATAATTGAGGAAAAAAAGTCTGCCGTTAAATTAGAAGAAGTAAAAAGCATTCCTGTTGAAGACCAGATTGAGCCTGTGATTGAAACTCCTGCAGAAAAAGTTGTTGCTATGGCTGTCTCTGATAAATTTATGTCAATATTCAATGAAACAAAATCACATGAGTTATCGGAAAAACTCAGCATGATGCCTGTCAGTGATTTGAGAAAAGTTTTTGGGCTGAATGAAAAGATTTTCACTATCAATGAATTGTTTGACGGAGATGGCAAAGTTTTTGACAGTGCGATTACCGAGCTGAATAACTTATCATCTTTTACTGAAGCCAGAGATTATATAATTTTGAATCTAACTTCCAGATTTAAGTGGGATACAGAATTGAAGCTAAAAAAAGCTGAGCATTTTGTGAAAACTATTAGAAGAAGGTATTTGAATTGATCTTTAAGTAATCATCTTTTTCTGTTGACTAAAAAAATGTTATCATGATTGGTAAAGTTATGACGCTTAAACAGGCATTGAAGCCTGCACTGTTTTTTATAGGACTGATGTGGGCAGTGCATATTATTAAGATAATTGGAGGTTTTAACTGGAATATTTTTGGGATTTATCCCAGAGAAACAGCCGGACTGATAGGGATTTTTACTGCACCATTGCTTCACAGTAATTTTCAGCATTTGTTCTCTAATTCTATACCATTGTTTTTTATGATGACATTGATCTATCTGTTTTATAGCCGGGTTGCACGGATAAGTTTCGTTATTATATATATATTGACAGGTTTTGCAGTGTGGTTATTTGGCCGACAGGTTTTCCATATAGGAGCCAGCGGAGTAGTTTATGGATTGATATCATTTGTGTTCTGGAGTGGTGTTTTCAGGAAAAATTTCAAATCTGTTGTTTTATCATTGGTAATCATTATATTGTACAGCGGTTACATAGAGGGTGTTCTTCCGGGAGAAGAAGGAATTTCGTGGGAAAGTCACCTGTTAGGTGCAATAGTTGGTATACTAGTTGCTTTTCTGGTCAGAAATGTCAAAGACGAACATGAAGTTGAAGAGAGGGCATCGTATGAAGATGAAAAAATTGAGGAAAAGTATTTTTTTGACCGTGATGTTTTTGAAAATAAAGATCTTTAATTTGATCATCCGAGAAATATCAAAACATAAAATATCATACCTATAAAAAGTTTTGATAATCATCTTTTCAAACAAAATCTTATCATTCGTGTTTATTTGTGATATTAAATATTGTTTTATCTATTGAAATGTCTGACACGTCTATTATTAGCACTAATAAGTACGTCATACTGAGATTTGTAATACATATTTAAATACTTTTGTTTCAAAATCATATAATTATTATTTAAAATAAAAAAATCTTTAACTATGAAAAAAATTCTTATTCTGATAAGCATTCTGTTTGTGAATATTTATATTTATGCTCAGGGTGAAACTTCCAAAGACTGGTATATGCTGGACCTTGGAAAAGACAATATTCCCGGAATCAGTGTTAACAAAACCTATTCTGAATTATTAAACGGAAAGAAAAGCAAGACAGTTGTTGTTGCAGTAATTGATAGCGGAGTTGACTACGTTCATGAGGATCTGAAAGAAATAATGTGGGTGAATGAAGATGAAAAACCATATAATAGCATTGACGATGACAAAAACGGTTATGTTGACGATATTTTTGGATGGAATTTTATTGGAGGAAAAAATGGAAATAATATTGATGCAGACAATCTTGAAATATCAAGGCTTTATAAATCACTGAATTACAAATACTCAAAAGCAAATCCTGATGTTTTAAGCAAGGAGCAGAAAAAGGAATATGAGCTTTATCTTAAAGTTAAGAAGGAAGTAGAAGATGAAAGGGTGAAAGCCGCTGAAGCTGTTGACAAATATATTACAAGAAAAGAAAAGGTTATGTCTGAGCTTGATGTTGTGGCTGCTGAATTGAAAAAAGCCGTTTTAACACTGGCAGAAATTGACAGTCTCGAAACAGAAGGAAATGAAGCTCTGAAATCAGGTATCAGTACTATTAAAAAGGTGATGGTTTATGATCCGGAATTAAAATCAATAGACGACCTTAAAGAAGTAATTGCTGAAAATTTTAAAAAACCACTCGAGTATTATACAGAAAAAGTAAAATTTCACTATAATCCGGATTTTAATCCAAGATATATTGTAGGTGATAATTATGATGATCAGTATGAAATGATATATGGAAACAGCGATGTTAAAGGTCCGGATCCAAGTCATGGGACTCATGTTGCAGGGATAATAGCAGCTAAAAGGGACAACAGTATTGGTATGGATGGAATTGCCGACAATGTCAGAATAATGTCAATAAGGGTAGTGCCAAATGGTGACGAAAGAGATAAAGATGTAGCAAATGGCATCCGTTATGCAGCTGACAATGGTGCAAGTATAATAAATATGAGTTTTGGAAAAAATTATAAATGGAATAAACAAGTTGTTGATAAAGCAGTTAAATATGCTCAGAAAAAAGGAGTTCTACTGATACATGCAGCTGGAAATAATGCAGAAAATAATGATGAAATTGTACATTATCCTTCTGATAAGTATGAAAAACCTGGATTTTTGTCAAAAAAGACTGCCAAAAACTGGATTGAGGTAGGAGCTAACAGCTATACTAATGATTCTTCTTTTGTAGCTAATTTTTCAAACTATGGAAAATACGATGTTGATGTTTTTGCTCCCGGAGTTTCAATATATTCTACTATACCGGGAAATAAATATGACAGCTTCAATGGAACAAGTATGGCAACCCCTGTGGTGGCAGGAGTAGCAGCAGTCCTTAAGTCTTATTTCCCGGGCTTATCAGCGGGTGAGATCAAAGATATTATTCTGGAGTCTTCAGTTAAAAAAGATTTGATTGTTTACAGGCCAGGTGACAATAAAGAGGTTAAATTCAGTGAACTCAGCACAACGGGTGGACAGGTAAATTTGTATAATGCAGTTTCACTGGCAATGAAGAAATACAGCAGTAAGGCAGCAAAATAAAGAATGATGTAAATTATGATTTCAAAAAAAAGAGGTGAACGAATTACGATCACCTCTTTTTTTATTCCAGATTTCTTTTTTTCATCTCATCCCTGATCTGCGCTGCCATTTCATAATCTTCTCTTTCAAGCGATTTGTCCAGCATAGCTTTTAACGCAGAATCTGTCAGCTCCAGAATAGATTTTGACTTTTGCTCCTTAGTTAAAGGATCAGCTTTTTTAGGCTTATCGCCGATAAAGCTGTCATCCATTTCTACTCCTGCTATTTCAATAATAGAAGTATATGTATAAATAGGGGCATTGTATCTTACTGCCATGGCAATTGCATCAGAGGTTCTTGAATCTATATGATATTCCTTTCCTTCTTTCTCAAAAACCAATTTGGAATAAAACACTCCTTCTATCAGTTGATTTATAATGACTTCCTTGAGTACTATATCAAAAGATTCCAGTGTGTTTTTAAACAGATCATGAGTCAGAGGTCTTGTCGGTATCATATTTTCGAGTGCAACTGCAATAGACTGTGCTTCAAAACCCCCGATTACTACAGGTAAGCGTTTTGTGCCATTCGATTCTCCCAGAATAATAGCATAGTTATGCGAGTGAGTAATACTGTGAGAAAGTGCTATTATTTCCAGTTTTATTTTCTTCATGTATTTCAGTTAAACAAAAATAAACACAAAAATATCAAACTATTGCTTAAATCAATACTAATTTCAATAAAAATCCTCCAAAGGTCTTTTGTATGTGTAAAAATATTACTAAATTTACAAACCAAAACATTTTCTTAAATAATTTGTTTCTCAATGAACAGATTTTATTAATTTTTGGAAATTATATTAAAGTATTGAAAATAAAAGTGAAATGGAAAAATTAAAGTGTTTGATTATTGGAAGTGGACCAGCAGGTTATACAGCAGCTATTTATGCAGCAAGAGCCGGTTTAAAACCCGTCGTTTATGCCGGTCCTGAACCAGGAGGGCAACTGATGCTAACAACCGAAGTTGAAAATTTTCCAGGCTATCCTGAAGGAGTTCAGGGACCTCAGATGATGGAAGATTTTAAAAAACAAGCCGAGAAAGTCGGTACGGAAGTTAGACATGAGGTGATAACTAAAGTTGATTTTTCGGGAAAGAAACATATGGCTGTTACTGAAATGGGGCATGAAATCGAAGCAGATTCCGTAATCATTGCAACAGGGGCAAGCGCAAAATGGCTGGGTCTGGAATCAGAAAAAAGACTTATGAATAAGGGAGTTTCTGCCTGTGCTGTCTGTGATGGATTTTTCTTCAGGAAACAGGATGTAATACTTGTTGGAGCCGGAGATACTGCATGTGAAGAGGCAACTTATCTTTCAAAGATTGTCAACAAAGTGTATATGGTAGTCAGGAGAGATGAGATGAGGGCTTCAAAAATTATGCAACAAAGAGTTATGGATACCAGCAATATTGAAGTTTTGTGGAATTCTGAAATAAAGGAAATTGTTGGTGAGGAATTTGTGGAAGGAGTGAAACTTCTGAATAATAAAACGGGTGCAGTATCAGATCTGAATGTTACAGCGGTTTTTGTCGCTATCGGGCATAAACCTAATACCGATTTATTCAGATCATTTATTGAACTTGACGATCAGGGTTATATAGTTACAGATAAGATATCCACTAAAACCAATGTCGAAGGAGTGTTTGCCTGTGGTGATGTTCAGGATAAAATATACAGGCAGGCTGTTACAGCAGCAGGTACGGGCTGTATGGCAGCCCTTGATTCTGAAAGATATCTTGGAGAAAAGGGTTTGTGATTGGGTAATGTGCTGATTTGAAAATATGCTAATGTGCTAATTCGGTAATTCTTAATTTGTAATTTTCAATTAACCATTATAAATTAACCATTAACAATTTTTCATTTTTCATTTTTCATTTTTCATTCAATAATTGTCTCCCCATCCATTTCTGCAGGAGCATCAATCTCCATCAGCTTCAGGATAGTCGGAGCCAGATCAGCAAGTTTGCCATTTTTTATTTTATATTTTTGAGCTTCATTGCTGATTAAAATCACGGGCACGGGATTCAGCGAATGAGCAGTATTGGGAGTTCCGTCAGGATTTATCATATTGTCAGCATTGCCGTGATCGGCAGTGATCATGATCATGTAGTCATTATCAAGAGCTTTTGGTACCAGTCTTGAAAGGTTATGATCCACTGCTTCAGCAGCTTTCACTGCAGCACTGAAATCTCCGGTGTGACCTACCATATCTCCGTTGGCAAAATTAAGCACAATCAGGTCTGGTCTTTCATTTTCTATTTCATTAATGACTGCATCAGTCACTTCAAAGCAACTCATCTCCGGTTTCAGATCATAGGTTGCAACTTTAGGAGAAGGAATGAGTATTCTTTTTTCATTTTTAAATTCTTCTTCCCTACCTCCGCTGAAGAAAAAAGTTACATGAGCATATTTTTCAGTTTCGGCAATCCTTAACTGTTTTCTTCCTGTCCGGGAAATTACTTCACCAAGAGTATTGTTCAGGTTGTCTTTATCATAAACCATGTGAATATTCCTGAATTCCTCATCGTAATTAGTCATCGTAACAAAATAAAGATCAAGTTTTTTCATGCCAAACTCAGGAAAATCCTTTTGGGTCAGAACAGTAGTCATTTCTCGAGGTCTGTCAGACCTGAAATTGAAAAACAAAACAGCATCACCTTCTTTTATAGTCCCTACAGCGTGTCCATCATTATTTTGAAGTACCACCGGTTTTATAAATTCATCAGTTATATTATTGTCGTAGGATTTTTTGACAGCTTCCACTGCATCAGTATCTGTCTCTCCAGATCCGTTTACCAGAGCATCATAGGCAAGTTTTATCCTCTCCCATCTTTTATCCCTGTCCATAGCATAAAACCTTCCGGATATTGTAGCTATTTTTGACAATGAATTCTCTCTTATTTTATCTGCAAGGGTTTGCATATAGCCTATACCACTCCTGGGGTCTGTATCTCTTCCGTCCATGAATGCATGAACAAAAGTAGAGATACCGTTTTTATCAAAAATATCGATCAGTCCCAGAAGATGATCTATATGGGAATGAACACCTCCGTCTGAAAGCAGTCCCAAAAGGTGTACAGGTTTGTTTTTTTTCTTTGCATAGCTGATCAATTCCTGAATAGCCTGCCTCTTTTCAAGGTCACCATTCAGGACAGCTTTATTTATTAATACAAGGTCCTGGTAGATGATATGGCCTGCACCGATATTCATATGCCCTACTTCAGAATTTCCCATCTGTCCATCCGGCAGACCAACGTATTCACCATATGTTTTCAGTTCAGCATTAGGATAATTTTTCATCAGGGAGTCAAAAAAAGGAGTATCAGCTTTTTCAATTGCATCGTATTCTTTCTTAATACCTTTTCCCCATCCATCAAGTATTATCAATGCAAATTTTTTATTGTTCATTGTATATTTCTTTTTAAAAAAGTGCGAAATAAATCAATATAACAAATCAAAGGGAATTTTTCCCGCTGAAAACTGAAAAAAACATGAATTTACTAAAATCATATCTATTTATTTATCACGCAGATTGACGCAAATCTTAATCAAAAAAGAAACTCACTTTACATCATTTAAATTTAGTAAAACGGTATGATTTAAAAGAAAGGGTAACTACTCAGGTTCTGTTGAAATTGATGTTTATACTCATATCTAAAATATCTGCGTTCATCTGCGTTTTAGATCTGCGTGATCTGCGGGATAAAAATGTTTGTTCTATTATTTACAGCAGATTTGCGCAGAAAAAAGCACTATTAAGTAATTCACTAGTCACGCAGATTTGCGCAGAAAATTTAATTCTGTTTCCTATCCCGCGAAAAATGAGTCCTGATCGTCCTGAACAGAATTTACTGAAAATTTGTCCTTTAAGTAATCACCATATTTCACCCCTTGCCGTTAATAATAAAGCCTCATTTAAAAACCTGAGTAGTTACAAAAAAAGTTAAAACTCAAAACTCATGGTATTCTGTAATAAATGTGTGAATTTCGGTATTGTTTCGGCAGGTTCTGAATCATAAGTATAAATGTATGATAATTTGAATGCCAGGTGTTTGCTAATTTTTATCTTCATGTCGGTATGAGAGGCAAACCTTAAATCAGAAAAATCTTTCAACTTAGGCTGATAATAACAGGTATTTATCAGGCTGAAATTGTCTTTCAGTTTCCATGTAAATGACATGTAGGTACTCATTCTGTGGTCTTTATGCGTCAGGTCGGGTTTCACCACATTTTCATGTTCATACATATACAGCATTGCTGAATAAAGAACAAAGGATTTTGTTTTAAAAACCTTAAATCTTGGTCCTGCACCGGTCAGCCACCGGAGCTTGATATTCAGTGGATTATTGTACTGAATCTGAGTGAAGATCTCAGCAGTAAACCAGGGTTTGAATTTGTAATTGTATCTGAGATGCAGGTAACCGGCATCGGCAAAATTTGATGAGCCCGATTTAGCTAAGCTGTAGTTGGTGAGCATCAGATACAGGCTTCTCTGAGTTTTATACTGCAAATGTATACGTGACGAAGCATTTATCAATTCCTTAGTATTTTTGATATATTGAAAGGACATTTCCAGGGTTCCTGCCCACCCTGTAGTATCGGTTTTGATCCTGTCCTGCTCGATGTTCATTATCTGGGCATTGATGATTTTTGCTGCCAGCAGCACCACCAGTACCGTAATTATTCTTTTTGCCATCATCGTTTTTTATTTGCAAATATATGGAAATTTGCTAATGTGCCAATTTGCTAATGTGCTAATTTGTTAATGTGCTAATTCACAAATCGTACATCGTAAATCGTACATCGTAAATTAAATGACCTCCTACCTTTCTACCTATTTACAATTAACCACTAACAATTAACAATTAAAAGAGGGCTGCCAAACGACAACCCCCTTAAATCACTTCTATAAAAATTTATAATTCAGGACTATTTGTTTATCACTACCCTTTGTGTGATGATCTGTCCATCCTGTTCGATAAGCAATGTATAGATGCCATTTGCCAGACCTGTTGCATTGAGGTATTCAGCATTGGTGCCTGCTTTAGCATTTACCACCTGTGAATGAACCTTCATGCCGAAAGAATTGACAAGTATCATTTTGTTTTCTCCGTTTGAAGGAGCATTGAAAGTAACTGTGAAGTCACCCCTGTTAGGGTTAGGACTTACCGAGTACAGTTTGAATGACCTGTCGTTTCTTTCGATAATGATAGCATTTGAGAATGTGTATCTGCCATCCCTGTCAAGCATTTTCAGCCTGTAGTATGAAGTTGACATCGGATTATTATCTGAAGCAGAATAGTTCAATTTCTCACGGCTGTTACCACCTGCTTTTACATCCGTCAGATAATCCCAATTCTTTCCATCCATAGATCTTTCCACTTCAAACTTATCTGTGTTTGTCTCATTTGCAGTTTTCCAGTTCAGCACATTAGCTGTTTTATCAGCATATCCGTTGAATGAAAGAAGTTCAAGAGGCAGGGTTGCTGCCTGTTGCGGGAAGAATGATGAAAATCCAGGTATTGTGTATTCTACATAATTTCCTCCGGATCCGGTTCCATTACCGCTTTGTGTTAAAGATGTACCTGAACCCTGAGTGCCGCTGCAAGATTCACTTGTCTTATATCCTTGCATTGTAGCCAGGGTCAGATCAGGGTTGGCTACTGCATTCAGTGCATCCAGTTCTGCCTGTGTATAATACAATCTTATTGTAGCACCCAAATTTGTAACAGCAGGTGTTATCTCAATATTTCTGTCCAGATAAGGAATACCTCCTGAAGTCCTGACAGCACCACTATTGATATAGAAACTTGTGGCTACGTTACCCAGAACATTATCATCCTTCAATGCTGCTACTACACCACCATCTGTATTAGTGATATAAAGCCATTTACCTGAACCAGTGGATAAGATACTACGTGCATTTACACAAGCATTGGCAGTACCCAGAGAAATAGAGGCAGGTGCTGGTCCATATACACAGGTAGAGAATGAGGCAACTTCACCTGTATAATAAGGGAAAACTCGATAATAGTAAGTTTTTCCAACATCGAGACCTATCAACGAAACTGTTTCACCACCCCCGAAGTTATCATCGCAATCAAATATAGTGCCTCCATTAGTAGGATCACCTAAATATACTACCAATACAATATCTGTAGAAGTAGTTGCATTAACCGTTAAATTAGGTGTCTGGGCAATAAATTTATACCATACATCATACGCATTTGTTGCATCACTACAATCATCAGCTAAAGTTTCAGTTGCACTCTCAGTTGTTTGGCCTGTTAGCGGACTTCCGCAACTTGAAGTTAGTATCTGATCTACATTGATAGCACCGGCAGGGTTATCATTTGCAGGAGGAGGAGGAGGTGCAGCAGTAGTATAGGAAAAAATAGTACCATTGCATCCTACAGCATCACCTGTAGCATTTGTGGGAACAACATACCAGTAATAAGTAGTACTGTAAGCTCTTCCGGATGGTGTATAAGTTGTTGTGGGGGCTGTGACTGTATAAAATGTGGTAGGCGGATTTGCAGTACCATGATATACTTTATATGATGATGGAGTACCACCGGTGGCAGCAGGTGTCCAGGTTAATGATGTTGTCAATGTTACATTTGTTGCAGCATTCAAAGGTGTATTTAATGTTGCGCAATCGGGTAATGCGGGAGGAGTCTTCAAACAAATATTGAATACTGAAAAGGTTCCTGTAGAATAGGTATGGACTCTAATGTAATATGTTGCTCCAATTGTAAGTCCGGTTGTTGTACTTGTTTCAGGATCGCTACATTTTATGCTTACCAAGGCACCACATGTACCACTAAAAATCTCATGTACTCTATCTGAACTGCCGCTAACTGCAGTTATTTCTGTAATAATTGAAGTTGCCGGAGCTACAAAACTAAACCATACATCATCATCTGCCCCACTCCCGGCACATGCAACTTGGGATTGGGTTGCCCCTGCAGTAGATTGATTAGATAAAGATGCGCAAGTGCCATCAGTTGGTATTGTTGGGAATGCTGTGGCTCCAGCACAATTGTCATTTGCAGGTGGTGCAGGAGGAGTTTTCAAACAAATATTGAATACTGAAAAGTCTCCTGAATAATAGGTATGGACTCTAATGTAATATGTTGCTCCAATTGTAAGTCCGGTTGTTGTACTTGTTTCAGGATCGCTACATTTTATGCTTACCAAGGCACACATGTACCACTAAAAATCTCATGTACTCTATCTGAACTGCCGCTAACTGCAGTTATTTCTGTAATAATTGTAGTTGCCGGAGCTACAAAACTAAACCATACATCATCATCTGCCCCACTCCCAGCACATGCAACTTGGGATTGGGTTGCCCCAGCAGTAGATTGATTAGATAAAGATGCGCAAGTGCCATCAGTTGGTATTGTTGGGAATGCTGTGGCTCCAGCACAATTGTCATTTGCAGGTGGTGGAGGCACTGTAGTAAAACTTGTTATTGTACAACCGGAAGCAGCACCATTTGCATTTTTCGGTATAATCTGCACATAGTACAAAGTATTAGCTGATAACCCTGTATAAGCATAAGTCGTAGTCGTAGTATTTCCATGATATGCAGGTGGAGTGCTTGTTGATAAATAAATATCATAACTTGTCGCTCCCGTGGCTGCAGCAAATGTTATATTTCCTGCAAGGGCAACATTGGTAGCTCCATCGGCAGGAGTTGTTATAGTTGTACAGCTTGGAGGAGTGGCTGCTGCAATAGATAAATCAAAAGATGGAATACATGTTGGTGCGGTCCATGTATCAACAACCAGATAATAAGTAGTGCCAGATGTTAAAGACAGCGTCATAGTCTTTGTTCCTGAACCACTTGATTGAACATTTCCAACACATGATGCGGAAAATGGACAACCGTTATATAGCATCATTGCTGTATATGTTGTAATTGATGTCAGAGTGAAAACATAATCTCCGGATGACGAAGGCGTAAAAATGAATGTTTTATCTTCACCTGTGTAATAATTTGAACTTCCACAAACTGAAGCTACATTTGTTGAAGTAATATTATTTCCATTACCGCAGTTTGTTAGTGCTGTTGCAGAATAAGGCAGAGAGGGGATATTTACAGTACCTGTGCCTAAGCCTCCAGGACATGTCGGAGAGGCAAGCGTGGTAAATGAACCAGGATTATTAGTTGCAGTACTGGTCTGATAATAATTTGTATTTGGAGTGCCAGTACATCGTAAATACTCATAAACCCTAACATAATATGTAGTATTTGCAATTAATCCGGTAACACTTACTGAAGTACCGGTACCATCATATATAATTTGTTCGCCTGATCCTGAATATGCAGTTCCTGCAACAGTAACATCTCCGGTGCCTGATGGATTAGTAAATGAATTCACATTATTCAAAACAGCATACCTTCTGTTACCTGATCCTGCTGTCCATGTGATCGTGGCAGTGGTATATGCCAAAGCAGATGTAGTTATTGCTGAAGCCTGAGTTGTTGGGGGGGCAGGATCACCTTGTAATATTGGATTTGACGTCCCGGTTTTCGTGCCACATGTCACCTGACAACGGTAATATGTCGCTGCAGTCTGTGAAGTCGTATGCGTTGGAGTTGAAGTACCGATATTAGTCCATGGATCAGCACCATTGGGCGAGGATTGCCACTGATAGGTGACGCCTGAACCCGGTGTGGCATTTTGAAGTGAAAGTGTGAAATTCACTCCGGGACAAACCGGATTTGCTGAAGAGATTGTATTTCCGGGATCGGGTGTGCCGGAGCAAGCTGAGGTAGTTATATTTAATTGAATATTTGGACGGTTACTGTTTACGGTACCGCTTCCTGTGGGAGCAGAATTATCTTGATACCAATATTGATGCTGACTTGTTGCAGTGGAATATCTAAACACAGGATAGGATGAAGTTCCTCCTCCTCCATAATTAGTTTCACATAGTACTAACAAATTATCCCCAGGATAGGTATAATCAATGATGTCAATAGTAAGCCATCCGGTTGGAGTATAATTTCTAGTCGCATCATAAACTAAAGTTGCACCTGAAATCATAGTAGCCCAGGTACTAGAAGTTAAAGTAGAACTTGTTGTAGTTTTTAAGTAAATTTTGGTAGGAATATTAGTACTATAAGCAGTACCAACATACCATCCTAAAGTAGTGATAGTGCCATTAACTCCAATTTCAGAGCTTGTGTATATAGATGCACTTCTCTCGTAACCAAAATAGCATCCAAAGGGTTGACGTTGAGTTAATGTCCCTGTTCCAATGGTTATCTGTGCTAATGAACTTCCTAAAAATAAGTACATTGCAATAATAAAAAGTAATAATCTTTTCATAGATTTAATGGTTTAAAAAATTAAAAAATAAATCCTTTTGCACATCCGGGGATGCGGGTTTTGTAGTAGTTTATTGAGAGATTTCGTCTTAAGCACACAAGACCAATTATTTCGTTTAATCGCTTAAACAAATTTGATTGAGTGTGTCAGAGTTATGAGGAAAAGCAAATAATCAATCGGTCTAATCGAATTACTTTCTTTTCCTGTTACAATATTATAAATAAATGATATTAAATAAAATTTTTTTAACACTTATTTACAATCAGCATTTTAATAAATAATAAGTCTAATTAAAATTAGCATTTTCCGGATATGATTTTGTTTGAATGAATGATTGATTGAATAAATTATTGATTGAATGATTTGGTAATGTGGTAATTTGGTAATGTGGTCATTTGGTTTTGCGGTAATGTGGTGATTTGAAAATGTTATGATTAGGTAATTTGGTTATGTGGTTGTTCGGTGGTTTGGTAATTTGCTGATTCTAAAATCGTACTTCGTAAAACTTGTCTTTATAGCTTGCCTGTAAGTGATCGTACCTACTAATTTGTAATCGCAGATAATGGCCTTGCTACCCCCGGTCCACTGACACTAATGGTCGGTACAATGCCTAAAAGGGAGATGCAACGCTTATAGATTACTATTTCACAAACATTTTACCAAAAACTAAACTCTCTAAACCTCCTAAACTCTCTAAACTTTAAACCTCATAAACAACCCCATTAGCTAATTCTCAAATTTGCAAATTTTCAAATGCTCAATTATCATTCAAACGCATTCAGCCCTGTTATATCCAGTCCGGTTATCAGCAGGTGTACATCATGAGTACCTTCATAGGTTATTACAGATTCGAGGTTCATCATATGACGCATCATAGGGAATTCACCGGTAATACCCATAGCTCCGAGTATCTGTCGTGATTCCCTTGCTATATTCAGAGCCATATTTACATTATTCCTTTTTGCCATTGAAATATGCTGTGCATTGCCCTTTCCCTGATTGAGCAGTGTGCCTACCCTCCATGCCAGCAGTTGTGCCTTTACAATTTCGGTTATGAATTCAGCGAGTTTTTTTTGTTGCAACTGGAACTGTCCGACCGGCCTGCCGAATTGTATCCTTTCCTTCGAATACCTCAGTGCAGTATCGTAGCAATCGAGTGCTGCTCCTATGGCTCCCCATGCTATTCCGTACCTTGCCTTGTTCAGGCAGGATAGCGGACCTCTCAGGCCTGTGACTCCGGGCAGGATATTTTCCTTGGGGATTCTAACATCCTCAAATATCATTTCTCCTGTAGCTGATGTTCTCAGCGACCATTTGTTGTGGATCTCAGGAGCGGTATATCCTTTCATGCCTTTCTCGACTATCATCCCTCTTACCTTTCCTTCCTGATCTTTGGCCCAGACCACTCCGATATCAGCCAAAGGAGAATTTGTGATCCACATCTTAGCTCCGTTGAGGATATATGAATCCCCGTCTTTGACAATATTTGTGACCATGCCTCCCGGATTTGAGCCGTAATCAGGCTCTGTAAGCCCGAAGCATCCGATCCATTCACCTGAAGCGAGCTTAGGCAGGTTTTTCCTTTTTTGCTCTTCACTGCCAAATTTGTATATTGGGAACATCACGAGTGAAGTCTGTACAGAAGCCATAGATCTAACACCGGAATCACCTCTTTCCAGCTCCTGCATTATCAATCCATAGCCTATTTCATCCATACCTCCTCCTCCGTATTCTACCGGAATATTTGGACCATAAGCCCCGATCTCTCCAAGTCCTTTCAATATTTTCATTGAAGTTTCATGTTTCTGTGCCAGGTCTTCAATTACAGGTGTCACTTCATGTTTTACCCAGTCGCGGATTGCATCCCTTGCCATTTTGTTTTCATCGGAAATCAGGTCATCAACCATTAGGTAATCATGATGTTGATATAGGTCTGTTTTTGCCATAATAATAAATATTTTCAAATCCCAAAAGTAGACAAATACTTCTAATGAGCAACACAATTTTATGATAATTATGTTTTAAAGAATTTCTATGAAAATGTTTTGTAAATAATTTTCCGGCAGATCACTGCAGAATAAACATGATTTTTAAATAACTCTGCGAAAATAAGCAGTCTGCGAAATGGTAAACTTGGGTATATTTCTCTGCTAAAATCAGCGGTAAACGGAATATTATTTAGGTTTTTTCCCCGCAGATCTCGCAGATTTAAATCGCAGATCAACGCAGAATTAGCATGATTTAAAAAATAACTCTGCGAAATCAGCGGTCTGGGAACTGGTAAACTTGGGTATATTTCTCTGCTAAAATCAGCGGTAAACGGAATTTTATTTAGGTTTTTTCCCCGCAGATCTCGCAGATTTAAATCGCAGATCAACGCAGAATAAGCATGATTTAAAAAAAAACTCTGTGAAAATAAGCAGTCTGGGAAATGGTAAACTTTGGGATATTTTCTGCGAAAATCAGCGGGAAACATCCATATTTTTTGCCCGCAGATCACGCAGATTTAAATTGCAGATCAACGCAGAATTAGCGTGATTTAAAAAAACTCTGTGAAAATCAGCAGTCTGGGAGCTGGTAAACTTGAGGATTTTTTTTGTGAAAATCAGCGGGAAACATCCATATTTTTTGCCCGCAGATCTGGAATATTTGATGCTCAGATGAACACAGAATAAACTCTATTATAAAAAATATTTAATTAAAAATTTGTCCTGAATGCAAAGTATTTAAGTTGTTTGTTAGTTTTACATTCAAAAAGAAATTTAAAAATGGAAAATGGCACTAAACCCGGAAAAATCTGTCTCAACAACATGGAATTTTATGGAGTTCATGGAGTTCCTGATGCTGAAAGAAGGATCAAGCAACTGTATATAATAAGTGTCAGTTTGGACTTTGATTTTGAAGAAGCTGCAAAAAATGATGACCTGAGCAAAACTATCAATTATGCAGAGATCTATCAGATGTGCAGGAAAGTGCTGAAAAATGAATTTAAACTGATAGAAACCATAGCATATAATATTGCCCATTTGATTAAAAACCGTTTTCCGGATACTGAAAATATAGAAGTCTCGGTTAAAAAACCACAGGTTCAGATGAAGGGAAAACTGGAAAATGCCGAAGTGGTATATAATCTCTAGCTTAGTTCCTCATAATCAGTGAATTCATCATTATCCTTCCTGTTGCGCATGCTGCTTTTGTCTCTGTTATCCGGAGGATTTAGTTTTTTTGGGTTGATAAAAATTTTATAAGCCAGATAAGCAATAACGATATATAAAAATAGTTTAAACATTATGTTTTAATAAAAATTATATTCAAAAAAGTTCCAGTCTGATAATAGCAGCAAAGATAAATTAATTGTATTGAACTTATTGCAATATATAGTATTTTATTATAAATATTAATTATAAGTTTAAAGTGTTGATAAATATTCAATTATTTGACTAATTTTGTCAGTTCAACTAAAATCACAATTTTATGACATTTAAAAGAGTTACAAATTTCACCGGTCTTTTGGTGTTTTTTATTAGCTTTATAGTTTACTATTTTTCTGTAGAGCGAACCGGCAGTCTCTGGGATTGCGGGGAGTTTATTTTGGGAGCATATAAAATGCAGGTTGTTCACCCGCCGGGAGCATCGCTTTTTATCCTAATAGGAAGTCTTTTTGCCAATTTTGCTGATATGATTTCAGACAATCCTTCTGATATTGCCTTTGCAGTCAATCTTATGTCAGGAATGTTTGGTGCTTTGACAGCAATGTTTATAGCATGGACAACTATGATACTGGGCAAGATGATTTTTACAGGAAGAACAGGGAATGTAGATAATGGTCAGTTGATAAGTCTTGCAGGAGCAGGTCTTGCTGCAGGTTTCGCAACTGCATTTGCTGCCTCTATTTGGTTTTCGGCAGTCGAGGGAGAAGTATATTCGATGTCAACATTTTTCACGGCATTGACCATGTGGGCAGCGTTTAAGTGGTATGCTCTACCTAATACTGTAGAAAACGACAAGTGGCTGTTATTTGCCGTATTTTCAATTGCGCTTTCAACAGGGGTTCACCTTCTTAGCGTTCTTGCTTTTCCTGTGATAGCATTCCTTTATTATTACAAGAAATATAAAACACATACCTACACAGGAATCCTGGCCAGTCTTGCCATTGGTGTTGTACTGATAGGGTTTGTACTGAAGGTTATAATTGCAGGTATACCTCAATTATGGACATGGTTTGAATTGCTGACAGTAAATTCATTTGGATTGCCGATTCATTCAGGGTTGATACCAACAATTCTAACTGTAGCAGGTTTGATTTTTGCAGGCTTTTATTATTCAAAGAAGTTGAACAATTATTTGCTGCATCTTTTTACAATCAGTGCTATGCTTCTTGTAATCGGGTTTTCAACTATCGGGCTTGTGGTTATAAGGGCCAATGCAGATACTCCGATTAATATGAACGTACCAAGCGATGCTTTCAAATTATTGCCTTATCTTAACCGGGAACAATACGGAGAAAGGCCATTGCTTAAAGGACCGCATTGGGATGCAAAACCGGTTGACTATGAAGTGACACCGCGTTATGGTAGGGTAGGAGATAGGTATGAAAAGATCGATGAGAAAATCACTCCTGTTTATGCAGCTAAAGATCAGATGTTTTTCCCGCGTGTCGGGCACAATGATGGTCAACACAATGAACTATATGAAGCATGGGGAGCAAATACTCAAAGAAAAACCTCACAGGGTTTTAATATAGCATTCTTTGTCCGCTATCAGCTGGGATGGATGTACTGGAGATATTTTGCCTGGAATTTCATCGGTAGACAGAACGGACAGCAGGGTTATTTTTCCTGGGATGTATCAAAAGGCAACTGGAAATCTGGAATTAAGTTTCTTGATGATGCACGCTTGTTCAAATCTGATTTTATGCCGGACTCGATGAAAAATGAAAAAGCCAATAATTCCTATTATTTCCTGCCATTTATATTTGGATTGATAGGTATGTTTTTACATTACCAGCGAAGGAAAAAGGATTTTGTAGCTTTGCTGATGTTGTTCCTGATAACCGGAGTTGGAATTATTCTGTATTCAAATCAGCCTCCTAATGAACCCAGAGAAAGGGATTATGTACTCGCAGGTTCTATAATTACATTTGCAGTATGGATTGGATTTGGAGTGCTTGCTATTTATAATTTCCTGATCAGCAAGTTGAAGATGAATTCAAATATGGTAGCGGTATTATCTTCATTAATAGTTCTTTCTGCACCTATTCTAATGGGATTTCAGAATTATGATGATATGAGCAGGAAAGGGCACTATGCTACGAGGGATTATGCTGCCAATTTCCTCAACTCATGCGAACCAAATGCCATTATATTTACCTATGGGGATAATGACACTTATCCTTTATGGTATGTTCAGGAAGTGGAAGGCATAAGGACTGATGTCAGGGTTGTAAACCTGAGTCTTATAGCTGTGGACTGGTATATTAATAAGCTACGGAATAAGGTGAATGATTCGCCACCTATAAAACTATCAATACCTGCAGACAGTATCAGGGGCAATAACAGGAATCAGATGGTTTTCTTTAATCCGGATCCTGCTAAAATGAATGAGCCATGGCCTTTAAACAGTGCTCTTGAGTTCATGGCTGGCAATCATCCTATACAAGGACAAAGCAGCTCATTCCCAAGTTTCATCCCAACAAAGAATATGTTCATTCCTGTCAATAAACAACTGGCATTGAAGAATAAATGGGTAAGCGACAGTTCGAACATTGTAAGCAGTATTCCTTTATCATTTGCTGAAGGGCAAACATATCTGACCAAAGATGATATTGCTATTATGGATATTCTGGCAAATAATCTTGAAACAAGGCCCATTTATTTTTCAGTTACTGTCAGAAATGAAAAACTGATGGGATTGAATGATTATACCCAACTGGAAGGCCTGGGGCTGAGAATTGTACCAGTCAAATCTGAAAGTATCAGAGGAATGGGAATATACGGAAGTGGAAAGGTAGATGCTGATAAGATATACAACAATGTAATGAATAAATGGAAGTGGGGCAATTTTGATAAAATGGAAACTTTTATTAACGAAAGTTACAGCCCTGAGTTAAGTGCTATGAAAATGATCATGACACGGGGCGCACAGGAATTTGCCAACAAAGGAGAATTGAAAAAGGCATCAGAACTGTCGAAAAAATATTTTGCTTCATTCCCACATTTCAATTTTCCTTATGATTATTCTATAGTTCCATTTATAGAGATATTTATAAAATCGGGCGAAACTAAGGATGCCGAAAAACACATAGATATTCTGGCTAATGAAATAGATCAGTATATGCAGTTTTTCTATTCCCTTGATGAGAAGAAACTTAAGTCATTTGATATTGAAATGCAAAAAACCCAGATGGCACTCAGCAGTCTGATGAAGTTAATGCCGGATATCAAGAATGAAGCTTTTAAAAACAAGATAGAATCGAAACTAAAAGCTTATTCTGAACAACAAACTAGTTTGAAACAATAAATTTTTATCAGAACCCGGACTTAGTTCGGGTTCTTTTTTAATAATAAATTGATGAAAAGAATATCCATAGGAAGCGATCATGCTGGCTTTTCTCATAAAGAAGCTATAATTACATATTTAAAAAAAAGTAAATATGAAGTTGCTGACAATGGGGCATTCAGCAATGAATCAGTTGACTATCCCGATTTTATACATCCTGTAGCTTATGATGTTGAAGAAGCGAAAGCTGATTTCGGTATTATATTGTGCGGAAGCGGAAACGGGGCAGCTATCACTGCCAACAAGCATCAGAAAATCAGGGCAGCCTTATGCTGGAATAAGGAACTTGCCATGCTTGCAAGATTGCATAATGATGCTAATATTCTGGCAATTCCCGCCAGGTTTGTTAGTAAAAGACTTGCACTGGCAATGGTCAGGATATTTCTTGATACACATTTTGAAGGTGGAAGACATCAAAGCAGAATTGAAAAAATACCTGTTTGAGAATTTTGTTTATTACACATATTCTATGGCTATAATCCGGACTTTCATGATCGGAAATAAAGTCTTTTGATTCATCATTCAGATAGTTTAGGTACCGGTCAGTATCAGATAATCATATGTTTTTTTTCTTCAGACATATTGGGTAATAGCTATAATAAATTTTCAGTTGAATTCTTATTGATTTTTTTTACAGAATGTATTTTTTTCTTTTACCTTTGTTTTCTATATGGGAGACTTTATAGTATCAGCAAGAAAATATCGTCCTCAGACATTTGATGACGTACTTGGACAGGGACCTGTGACAACAACCCTGAAAAATGCTTTGCAAAAAAAACAACTTACCCAGGCTTACCTGTTTACCGGGCCAAGGGGTGTTGGAAAAACAACTTGTGCAAGGATTTTAGCCAAGGTAGCAAACTGTGCGAATCCGGTTGATGGGCACACTGCATGCAATATATGTGAATCTTGTACCTCCTTTAACAGTAATGCTTCTTTCAATATTTTCGAACTCGATGCTGCATCCAATAACAGTGTAGACAATATCAGAGCTCTTATTGAAGAGCAGGTCAGATATCATCCGCAGATAGGCAAATACAAGGTGTTTATAATTGATGAGGTGCACATGCTTTCAAAGCAGGCATTCAATGCATTTCTTAAAACGCTTGAAGAACCTCCTGCTCATGTTATTTTTATTCTGGCCACAACTGAAAAGCATAAATTGATACCTACTATACTTTCAAGGTGTCAGATCTATGATTTTAAAATGATCCAGATCAAAGATGTAATTCTTCAACTGGACACTATCAGCAAAAATGAGAATATTGGAATTGAAAGAGAAGCAATACTAACTATTGCGAAAAAAGCGGACGGAGCTATGAGGGATGCCCTTTCAATTTTTGACAGGGTTGTAAGTTCTGCAAAAGATCAGGTGATCACCTACAGACATGTTCTTGAACTTCTGAATATGCTGGATTATGATTATTATTTTAAAATGACTGATTACCTGCTTCAAAGCGATATGTCCAATGTATATCTTCTTTTCGATCAAATATTGAGGGAAGGATACGATGGAAGTTTTTTTATACTTGGTCTTTCAGAACATCTGAGGCAATTACTGATTTCAAAAGATCCGAGAACACATGTGTTACTGGAATCTGGTGATGAGCTAAAAAGCAGGTATTTGAATCAATCAGCACTCAGCCCTAAAGAATTCTTATTGTCAGGACTGGATATTCTCAATAAATGCGATTTTTACTATTCCAACAGTCAGAATAAACGACTTCATGTGGAAATAGCTCTAGGGAAATTAAGCAATTTAAAAAATGTTTTCAGTATGGCCACTGAAAGCAATGAAAAAAAAAAGCCTGAAATAAACAAGCAGGAAACGGAATCAAAATCAGAATCTGTTATTTCATCAGAAAAACCGGATATTAAGACTGACCCCGGACAATATAATATAAGTATTGATTCTATAGAACTTGAAGAAAAACCTGATTCTAACACCCATATTGCTTCGGTGGACATCCATCAACAAGGACAAGGGGAAAAAACTTCAGTATTCAGCTCTTCTTCCACCAAAGTTCCAAAGATCAAAGACCTTTTGAGTGAAATAATTCAGGAGGATGCAAATAAGAAGGAACCAATAAGTTGTGATCTGATGCTGGTAGAACAAGCTGTTAAAGAAAAGATAGAATCAACAACATCGCAGATTGTCACTAATGTATTGAAAGAATTATATTTTGAAAAAAATCTCGATGACCTTATAATATATGTTCCTTCCAATCTTGCAAAAGATATCCTGACTGAAGAAAAATCACTGATGCTTGCTATCAGAGAAATCCATTTTAATCCATTGATGGATATTGATATAAAGCTTGATTTAAGTAAGTTTCCTGATCATCAGGAAGTAGTACAGAAAAAGATACTTTCGACAAAAGACAAATATGATTTGATGGTACAACTGAATCCATTGTTATCTGATTTTATAAAGAATTTTGACTTGCACATTGACTTATAACATTGTAATATGCCAGACAACAAGTTTATATCAGCATTCGAAACGATATCCGAAACAAGGATGTTCAAAAAGGGACAGAAAATTTATTCTCCCGGAGATGATGTTAATGAAATATATTTTATCAAAAACGGAAGTGTAAAAACAGGTTGTTACCTTGAATCAGGAAAGGAGATCACAAAGTTCATGTTTAAAAGCAATGAAATTTTTGGAGAAACAGCATTAGTAGGTTTAAAACACAGAAGGGATTACTCATTTGCACTTGAAGATTCAGAGATACTGATCATTAATTTAACTGTTTTACTAAATAAAATTAAAAAAGACATCCAATTATCCTGGTATTTTATAAATCTGTTTGGAGAAAGGAATATTGCTTATGATGAACGCCTTGAGTCTATGGTATTTAAGGATTCCAGGACTAGAATAATTGATTTTATTGTGGACACGGTTGAAAAGAACGGCAAAAAAATTGGTTTTGAAATAGTTGTTAATAAATTCTATACTCATCAGGATATTGCTAACCTTACTTCCACTTCAAGGCAGACTGTTACTACTATTCTGAATATTTTGAAAAATCATAATATTATCACATTTGACCGTAGAAGATTGCTGGTCAGAGATTTTCAGAAACTGAAAGAAGGAATTTGTGAGTGATTATCGTTTTTTTCAAATGACAGTTTCTGATGATCGCATTTATTATTTATAACCATATTTTCTTAATCAGCTTACAATGTACAGATATATCATAAGACCCCTGCTTTTTCTGTTTCCCCCTGAAACAATTCATGAAATTTCTGTCATTTTTCTAAAATTTACCGGCATAATTCCATTTTTTAGATTCATTATTAAAAAATATTTTATTGTCGAATCTCCATATTTAAACAGGACAATTGCAGGACTGAAATTCAGAAATCCCGTTGGACTTGCGGCTGGATTTGATAAAAATGCTGAAGTATTCGGTTCGCTATCCGATTTTGGTTTTGGTTTTATTGAGATTGGAACCGTGACCCCTAAAGCTCAGGGTGGAAATCCAAAACCAAGGGTTTTCCGGTTAAAGAAAGACAAGGCCCTGATAAACAGGATGGGATTTAATAATATAGGAACGGAGGATGTTATTAAGAATTTGAAAAGGAGGAGTAATGGGGATTTAATTATTGGAGGAAATATCGGCAAAAATAAAATCACTCCTCTGGATAATGCAATCTTGGATTATGAGTATTGTTTTGAAAAGCTATTTCCTTATGTAGATTATTTTGCGATAAATGTTTCTTCTCCCAATACTCCCGAACTTCGTAAACTGCAGGAAAAGGAAAAACTGGAGGAATTGTTTAACAGTCTTATAAAACTGAATAATTCAAGGGAAAAACAAAAACCGATATTCATAAAAATTGCTCCGGATCTGGACAAGGGCGAATTGAAGGACATCGCTGATCTGGTTAATAATTGTGATATTGCAGGGGTGATAGCGACGAATACCACAATAGGACGTGAAAATCTAAGTTATGATCGTGAATTTATTAAAAGCATGGGTGAAGGAGGACTGAGCGGAAAACCTGTCAGAGAAAGGAGCACTGAGATAATTGAGGAACTTCGTAAATATCTTAACAAAGAAAAATTCATTATAGGAGTAGGAGGAATTATGTCAGAAACAGATGCTCTGGAAAAACTCAAAGCAGGTGCTGATTTGCTTCAGTTATATACAGGATTCATTTATGGAGGACCATCATTGATAAGGAAAATAAATAAAGCACTTATCATCGATAAAGTGCAGTAACTGATTCAATTTTAAGTTAATCCTTAATTTTGAAATTTAGGCAGAATTAGTTATAAGCAAATAGTGCTACTTGAATCAACAATTAGCACTGTTTTTATAATATTTTGACAGACAAGATTTTAATTCATGTCCAAAAGGGATTATTAACCGGCTGGGATTAATAAAAAATATTTAAAACCTTTATGATCTCTATTTGCCTAAAAAATTATTTACTGCATTAACAGTTTTGTCGACAATTTCATAGTTAATAGAATAAATCATCAATTTTCCATCCTTTGTTGCGTTAACCACATTAGCCTGTTTCAGAATTCTTAGATGATGAGAAGTGATGGACTGCTCCAATTGTAAAGAACGATAAATGTTGTTTACATTAATATCCCCATTTCTGTCTATGAATTCCAGAATTTTCATTCTGAGTGGATGCGCAAGCGCCCTGGTAAGTTCGACCGCATACGTTAGGTTTGCGACGTCGATTAAAACCTTAGTCTTTTTCATTCCAATATCTTTGTAGTTTCTTAATAAATGAGACAATTGTTATAACCTCAGTGCAAATATCAAAAGAAAAATTAATATATCCAAAGAATATATTAATTTTTTTTTTAATTTATAAAAAATTGGGGGTATTAAGGGGTAAAATGTAAGTTTACATCATAGAAAATGACTTTTTTAGATTTTTTAAGATGTCAGATCCGAAACTAAACCGGAGATTTGCTTAAGTCTGTTTTTATCCAGACTGTAGTAAATAAATTTACCATTTCTTTCAGTCTTCACTACTCCTGCTCTACGTAAAATGGCAAGGTGTTGTGAAGCGACTGATTGTTCAAGTCTGAGTTTAATATAAATATCTGTAACTGTGATTCCCTCACTCTCTTCCAAAAGATCTACGATCCTTTGTCTGAGTTGATGGTTGACAGCTCTCAGGACTAAAACTGCTTTTCTTAGATCAGCATAATCCAGCAAAATTTCTTTTCCACCTCTTCGTAGTGTAACAGTTTCGTTCTTTTTGTCTCTCATAACTAAAAATTATTAAAGTTGACTAATATGCCATACTTATAACATAAACCGTGCCGATTTTTATTTTACGAGGTTTTTTATTAACTATTTATTAAATATTTTTTTTTCATATCAATATAAAAATGATATGTTTTAATAAATAATACTGAATTACAGTATTTTAGGTTTTGGAATTGTGATATTGGGGGGTTTAATATAATTGGGTGAAAAGTAAGCAGTGTCTTCAAATTCTTTATTTTTGAATTTAAGAAATGCAGGTAAAACAAGATTTTCAGAACTGCATTTAATATTTGTATTTATAAATGATGATTCTTTTAAAAATTCTTTGGTTTTATCAGCTCCGTTTCCTGAAAGATATACCACAGAGTTTTTGACTAAATATTTATAAATATCAAATTCGTCAAGAATAATTGGAAGGTTTTCAAATAAAGGAGTCATTTTTGAATCGAATAACGACCCGTATACCTCCATTCTCCTGGCATCAATGACGGGGAAAAAATAGTTGTTCTCAGGTTCTGTGATATATGTTTTAAATCCAAGAGAATAAAGAGTATTTACGCTAATGAGCGGCAAATTCCAAACGTAGCAGATAGCTTTTGCTGCAGATGTGCCTACACGCAATGAAGTATAGGAACCAGGACCCTCACTGATTGAAACTGCAGAGAGATCTTTATATTTAATTCCGGATGTATCAAGTATCTTGTTGATCAGAAGGGTAATGATTTCAGAGTGCCTCAGGGTATTGTTTTCATTAATAATTGATAATATCTCATTGTCTTTACTGAGAGCAACAGAGCAATTTTCTGTTGCAGACTCAATATGAAGGATGAAAGCCATCAGTTTTTTATGTTTAATACTTTATTATATTGAGTTTCATCATTCAGGACCTCAACTGCCTTGGCTATATCAGGATCATCATGCAGCAGATGTCTTATGCCGTTGTCAGGCAGGTATAACCTAAGCAAAATTTCTTTTTTGATAAGATTTTTGATAATTTCAACACTTGAAATTTCATCTTCCTTTTTAATGTCTTCAATTAATACTTTTAAACCAGATGCTTCAGGATCAAATTTGACATCATTTTTTTCTAATGTATTTTTTAATTCTTCAAGTTTCATTTCCGGTTCAGACTTATAGGAATAGTTATTTTTTTTCAGAAATTCTTTAAAATCATCATATTGATTAAAAGAAAATTTTTCTTCGAGAACGATATTTTTATTTCTAAGCATGTAATCATTGGCATATTTGAAAATCATATTGTCCCTGATCAAGCTTTGGATAAATGACTTTTTTTCGTGTTTCACAACTTCAATATCGGGTTCTACTCCACCAACATCATATACTATCCTTCCATTCCTAGTTTTAAACTCACTTTGTTTGTTTTTATCTATCAAAAGTGTTTTGCCGTTTTCGTAAGTTTTACTCTGTATACATCGGCCACTTGGAATAAAGTACCTTGAGATAGTCATTTTAACTCTTGAATTATATCCTGCAGGGAAAAAATTTTGTACCAGACCTTTTCCAAACGTTTTTTGCCCCACCAGAACTCCTCTATCCAGATCCTGTATTGAACCGGATACAATTTCTGAAGCTGAGGCTGATTTATCATTTATCAGAACTGCAAGAGGTAGTTTATTGTCAAAAGCATTTTTTGTTGTCTTATATGATTTGTTTTGTTCTTCTACTTTTCCCCTGGTAAAAACAAGTTCCTGATCATTATCAATAAAAACATTTGATACATTAATGGCTTCCCTGAGTAAACCACCACCATTGTCTCTCAGGTCAAGTATCAATCCTTTTACATTAAAGCTGTCTTTGAGATATTTAAGGGCAGTTTTAACATTATCACCTGCATTTTCAGTAAAAGTTGTCAGCTGAATATAGGCTATACTATCATTTACCATTCCTTTGAATGGGACATTCGGTATCTTTATTTCTCCTCTAATCACCTTTATCGATTTTGCAGAATTTTCTCCATAACTCTGAACTTTAAATTCTATTTCTGTACCGGGAGCACCCCTTACAATGCCCGAAATATCTGAACTGCTTTTTCCTGCAGTAGATTTTCCGTTTACTTCAAGCAATTTATCACCTATACGCAGTCCGGCAATATAAGCAGGACTATCTTTGTAAAGGTCTGCAATGGTGATAATGCTGTCAACATTTTTCATTACTGTTCCTATCCCGCTGTACTTTCCTTCCAATGAAATTCGATAACTTTCTGCCTCTGATTCTGAATAGTAAACAGTGTAGGGGTCTAAAGACTTTGTCATGGCATCAATTCCTGTTTTCATAAGTATACCCGGATCAATCTCATCGACGAAACTATTATTCAGTTCTTTGTAGACATTCGTATAAATTTCAATATTTTTCGCAATATCAAATAATCTCGATGATTGAGAATTCAAATTTGAAACGCTAAAGGATAAAAGGAGAAAAAATGTTATTGCTTTAAAAAAATTCTTTCTTATCATGTTATATATATATATTGTGTGTTTACTGTTTTACAGAATTAAACATTTTCATGGCCTGGTCTTTGCTAAACTTATTGTATAAACCTGTCTGAAAAACAAACTGCTGATTTCCTTCAATTTTAATAAACCTGAAATCATATATCATACTTCCGTCATCCGTCTTTTTTTCAAAAACAAAACCATTTGTGTCATCAAGAATAATTTTACTGAAGTTAGGATTCTTTTTAACTTCGTTTTCAAGTTCTTTTCTTACATCAACTAAATCATTTGTGAAGGCTTCGGTACCAATGATCTGAACTGAATAGTCATTCCCATTTTTAACAGTAATATCTTTATAGAAGTTTTCGACCTTTACATTTACTTCAGCATTTTCAGGTGCCTTTATTTTCAAAGGTACTCCTTCACTAATAAGATCTCTTTGCTTAAATTCTTCAATTTCGATTTTATCATTTTTACAGGACTGAAATAAAATTAATGATAAAAAGAGTACTGTCATAATATTAATACAATTTCTTAGATACATGCTTTTTGATATTTGGCTCTTTTTGTTTTATTATTATTAAATCTATAAAACAAACATAATTAAAAAATAAATACATTACTATATGATTAATAAAACAGCAAAAGTAAAATAATTTTCTTCTCCTGATTGATAATAAACTGATACAAGAACATAAAATTTTATTATTTATTTTTTTTTTGCTTGTTTTATATTATTTTTGTCTCTCTCTATTCGGACCAAACTTAAAAATTATTAAATTATATTATGGACTGGAAAAACAGATATATATGCATATTAATTATTGTATTAATATATAATTGTGATATTTTTGCGCAGGGGAAAGGAACATTATCAGGAGGATTGGAAAGCAATTTCAATTATTTTGTTCGTGATTCTCTGATAGGAGCATATGATATTCCTCAGTATGACCATCTGCTTTACGGAGCCGAAAGCTGGCTCAATCTCAAATACAACTATGACACATGGGAGTTAGGTGTCAGATTCGATATGTTCAATAATTCGAACCTGAAAAATCCAAATGATGCATATTCAGACCAGGGACTTGGCAACTGGTATGTAAAGAAAAAAATTGATGATCTTGAGATTTCAGGTGGATATCTTTATGATCAGATTGGTAGTGGTACTATATACAGGGCTTATGAAGAACGGCCATTATTTATTGATAATTCATTATTTGGAATAAAACTTAAATATAATTTTTCAGAAACTTTACTGCTAAAATATTTACCGGTAAACAAAAATATTTATTTGATACTTATCCTGCAATAATCAGAGGAGCAAATGTGGAAGGATATTTTACTTTCGGACAGGGGAAGCCATTTACAATAGCTCCTGGTATCGGTTTTGTAAACAGGACAAATGATGAAAAAACCATCAATTCTCTGGTTAATATCATTAAGAATTACCTGCCGGTTGATCAGGTGATTCCAAAATATAATACTTGTCTCGGAACATTATATTCCACAATGTCATATGGTGTTTTTACATTATATCTTGAAGGTTCCGTTAAATCAAAAGAAGTATTTTTTGACCCTAATGAACAAAAACAAGAAATAAACGGTGAGTATACTAACGGCAAATATGTTAATAAACCCGGATCTGTGATATATTCAACTCTAAGCTATGCAAAAGATAAGCTGGGAATAACTGCAGAATTTAAAAGAACCGAGAACTTTGATTTCAGAACTGACCCTACATTAAGGTTGACCGAGGGTCTAATGAATTTCATTCCACCTATGAACAGGCTAAACACTTATACACTGACTGCCAGATACAGCCCAGCAACACAGCTCTTGAGTGAATATGGCTATCAGATTGATGTTAAGTACAGCCTGAATAAAAAACTTAGTCTTAATGCGAATTTCTCAAATGTATTAACACTGGATGATGAACAATTGTATCAGGAAGTATACACTGAGCTTCGTTATGCTAAAGACAAAACATTTAAAATGGTAGGTGGATTTCAGTTCCAGAAATACAATCAGCCTGTTTACGAAGGTGAGGGAAAAGAAATGCTTGTCGCATACACTCCATTCATAGACATACTTTACAGGATAAACCGCAAAACATCGATAAATACCGAAATCCAGTATATGATCACTGAACAGGATTATGGTAACTGGATGAATTTATTTTTTGAATTTGATAAGTCACCTCACTGGAGTATTGAAGCATCTGCAATGTACAATATATTGCCATCTGAGAGAGCACCAAAAGATGCAGAGGGTAAATTAAAAAAAATTATTTATCCATCAGTTGGAGCTACTTATTCCAAAGGATCGAACAGATTTTCCTTAAGATATATCAAACAGGTTGAAGGTGTGGTTTGCTCAGGTGGGGTATGCCGTCTGGAGCCTGCATTCAGTGGTGTGAAATTCAATGTTACTTCAAGATTTTAAAATAAAAATTATGAACAAAATATTATTTTTCCTATTATTTATCCCTGTTTTATTCTATTCAAGTTGTGTAGATGAAGTTCCTATTGAAATTCCTGAATTTCAGCTGAATAATTCTGAAAAAGTTGTGCTTGTGGAAGAATTGACTGGAGTACATTGTATAAACTGTCCTGATGGTGCTATTACATTGAAAAACATTGAAGCTCAATATCCGGGAAAAATAGCAGTCATAGCTATCCATGCAGGTGCCCTCAGTGACCCTTTCCCAAATAGTAAATATGACCTTAGGTGTGAAGACGGGATCAATATAGAAAAAAGATGGACATATCTGGGCAAGCCTGCTGCTGTGATAGACAGAATTATTTTCGAAGAGCCGGATATTCCTGTTTCAGGTTATACTTCCTGGCAGCAATATATACAAAAGCAATTAAATGATACTGTTAAAATCAATATTGAAGCTTCAGTTGATTTTGATACTTTGAAAAGGGAGGGGAGACTTAATATAGCTCTTTTACCAATTGAAGACTTACAAGGGCAATTCAAAGTATATGCAGCATTGACAGAAGATCATATAGTGGATTTGCAAGTTATGAAGAACGGAACTATAAATGAAAATTATGAGTTCGAAAATGTTCTCCGGGACATGATCACTCCTTTCAATGGTTTGGATATTGGTTCAGAGATGAAGAAAAATACAATTGTAACTAGAACTTTTGATTTTTCAATTCCGAAAAGTGATGGAACATGGATTCCGAAAAACATGAATGTTGTGGCTTTTGTTTCAGCTAATTTGGATAATACCTATGAAAAAGTAAAAAATGCTGTTAAAGTAAAATTAATAAAATAAAAATAATCATTATGAAATTGTTTGATAAACAGGTATATTCTGAGAGAAGAAATGCTCTTCATAAAGTAATTGGATCAGGAATAGCCATTTTCCCGGGAAATTCCAATTTGCCATATAATTATAAAGCCAATATTTTCAGATTCAGGCAGGATAGCACTTTTATGTATTATTTTGGACTTCCGATGCCCGGATTTTTTGGCATTATGGATTTTGATGAAGGTAAGGATATCATATTCGGTGATGACATTACAATTGAAGATATTATCTGGATGGGTGAACAACCCTCAGTTGCTGAACTGGCATTCTCTGTAGGGGTAAATGATACCCTGAATTCAGAAAAGCTCATTTATTATATTAAAGATGCAATTTCAAAGAACAGAAAGGTTCATTTTTTATCACAGTACAGATCAGAATCGATCATTAAACTGTCCGAGTTGCTTGGAATTCCATTAAACAATGTAAATGCAGGATTGAGCAGGGAACTCACAACAGCAGTAGTAGAACAGCGTTTAGTAAAGTCATCAGTTGAGATTGACCACATTGACAGTATTATGGATGTCGCGTATGAAATGCACACAACTGCTATGAGAATGGCAAAGAATGGAGTCTTTGAGCAGGAGCTTGTTGGTGCAATGGAAGGAATTGCAGTTTCGCATGGTGGGTATGTTTCATTCCCGATTATTCTATCTAAACATGGTGAAATACTCCATAATGAAAATCATTCCAACAGACTCGCAGATGGTGATCTTCTGCTGGTTGACGGTGGTTTTGATTCTCCATTGGGATATGCAACCGATCATACAAGAACTTTTCCGGTTGGAGGAAATTTTTCTACGAGGCAACAGGATATTTATGAAATAGTACTAAGGGCAAATAATGCAGTACATGAGAATGCCAGACCTGGTATAAAGTACAGAGATATGCATTTCCTAGCATGCACAACTATAGCAAGGGGATTAAAAGAAATCGGATTGATGAAAGGTGATGTGAATGAAGCTGTTAATGCCGGAGCACATACCTTGTTTATGCCACATGGACTTGGTCATGCAATGGGAATGGACGTTCATGATATGGAAAACCTCGGAGAAGACTTTGTTGGCTATGCAGGAGAATTTAAAAGAAGTACGGCTTTTGGGACGGCTTACCTTAGATTTGCAAGAACTCTTAAGCCAGGTTATGTAATGACAAATGAACCAGGAATATATTTTATCCCTGCACTTATTGATAAATGGAAAGGTGAATCTCTTCATGCTGAGTTCATTAATTATGACAAAATCGATGATTATCGCAGTTTTGGTGGAGTCAGGCTTGAAGATGATATGCTTGTAACAAATGATGGTATCAGAAATCTTGGGAAAAGAAGAATTCCGATTTACCCTGATGAATTGAAAAAAATAATAGGGAAAGCATAAAAAAAGGACTTTTCATTAATAAAATCATGAATTTTGTGATTTTGTTTGAATCTCTTGTTAATAAAATGATTGCAAAGGAATCTAAAATACTTGTTACCGGAGCTACCGGTTTGGTTGGTTCAAATATTATCCGTCTGCTGGTAAGGAATGGGTATAATAATGTATATGCTTTGATCAGAAAATCGAGCCGTACAGAATTAATAAAGGATATCCTTGATGTAATTGAAATCGCTGAAGGTGATTTATCAGATATTGTCAGTTTAGATAGCTTACTGGAGAACATTGATATAGTTATCCACTCAGCGGCAATGGTATCATTCAGGAAAAAAGACCGTAAGTCTTTACTGCATGTCAATGTGGAGGGTACTGCGAATCTTTTAAATATCTGTCTTGAGAAGAATATAAAACGATTCATTCATATTAGTTCCATAGCTGCATTGGGCAGAAAAGAAAGTGGGAAAATGATTGATGAAAACTGTCAATGGGAAGCAAGTGATATAAACTCTGATTATGCGATTTCTAAATACCTGGCAGAAATGGAAGTTTGGAGAGCATTCGCTGAGGGGATGCCTGTTGCAATCATAAATCCATCAAATATACTTGGAGCTGGATTCTGGAACAATGGAACGGGTGAAATATTTCACAGGATAAATCATGGATTATCATTTTACCCTACCGGCACAAATGGGTTCGTAGATGTCAGGGATGTTGCATCTATGACAGTAAAACTCATGGAGTCTGATATAACAGGAGAAAGGTTTATTTGTTCTGCAGAAAATGTGAAACATAAGGATATCATAACAAAAATTGCCAAGGGTCTTGGAAAGAATCCACCAACAGTAAAGCTGACAAAAGGCATAATCAGGATTTCATCGTTTTTTATTGATTTCTATAACATTTTAACTTCTGGAAAGTCAAATCTGAGTTCCCAGTCATTAAAGAACGCATCATTTGATTCTTACTACGATAACAGTAAATCAACCGGAAGTTTTGAATTTCAATATACCCCAATTGAAAAAACAATTATTGATACTTGTTCAAGTTATATTGAATCTGCAGGGAAAGGATTGGATTATGGAGTTTTCAAATAATATTTCAATGAAGACTGAATCGTAGGATATATAATCTATTCTTACACTTTCCTTTATTCTTTTCAGAAGTGGCATGTAAAAATTGGATAATGAAGATGTATTCAGATTTAGAAAAATTATGATAAAAGTATTTTGTCCTGGTGACAAATAAAGCTATTCCTTTTTAACAAGTTTATAAGTTTTATTTTATTTTGTTTAGTCCGGCATTGGCTTGAGTCATCCTTTTTCTCCATTCTATGTATCCCATTACTGCCAGTACCAGGAAAACAGAATACTGTATTGCCGTAAATCCGAGTCCCTTAATTAAGTAAAGAGGTACGGATACTATATTACCGGCAATCCACAATGTCCAGTTTTCAAGTTTTTTAAGTGCCATATACCACATTGCAACGAAAAATAAAGCAGTATTTAGAGAATCAATATAAGTGATATATGTAATTTTGGTGTTAAAGAATTTGTAAGCATAATAAACAAATAAAATTCCTCCTGCAAAGATCAATATTCCATACATCTTTTCCTTAAGAGTAGTTCTGGTGATACTTACCATTGAAGTTGTGCCTTTTAATGCCCTGGACCAGTTGATCCATCCATAAATACTCATAGCGAAAAAATATGCATTGATCAGCATATCTCCGCGGAGTTCATAGACATTCAAAATATATACATAAAGTCCAGTGCTTATAAGGCCTGATGGATAAACTAAAATATTTTCAATTCTGGAAAAATAGACACTTAGTATTCCGGTGGAAGCAGCTAATATTTCAAGTACTATGAGATATGTTGCACTCAATCTGTATGGCTCTACTAAAAAATCAATTATTCTTTCCATTTTGAAATTGATGATCAAATTAAAAAAAAAGGCACATTTAGTGCCTTTTTGTGATCCGGACAGGATTCGAACCTGTGACCCACAGCTTAGAAGGCTGTTGCTCTATCCAGCTGAGCTACCGGACCTTATTTCCCCTATTATAAAAGGACAATCTTTACCGATGGACAATTATTAAATTTGGGTTTGCAAAGGTATGATTTTTGATTTAAATAACAAAATATAGAAATGAAAATTTTAATTATATGTTAGATATTCTGATTTTGAAAAGAATAATTGATTTGTTATTCTATTATTATTTCCATTTTTATTACTTTTGTACAATAGTATATTATATAATAGAACTAAAATCATGAAACTCAATTTGTTTATATCAACTGCAATACTATTTTTGTCAGGCTTTACAGTGGCTCAGAATTTGACACTCGAGTTTTTACTGGAGCAAAAAAGAACTGAATTCGGGAATTACAAGCAGGAAATTGATTTATCCGGTTACAGATTTCAGGATTTTCTAGCATTGTCATTGAAGATTGAAGGAGATGACTTAATTCATGATGGTGTCCGAATAAAAGTTCAGGCAATGGATTCAGTTTATCAGTTAAAGCAATTTCATGAAGAATTGGTGGAAGGACTATTTGTCAGTGAATTATTGTATTTACCCGTATCGGATGCCGGTATTTTAAAGTTTACTTTTGACTACAATTCAAATATAAATGTTCAAAAACTAAAAGGCATGATCCGTTTTTTTTCTCCTGGAGGAATTAAAATAGAGTCAAAACCATTCAAAAAAAAAAGTGCTTTAGCAGATTTTTCAGATTGTAATTGTCTCCAGCCTGACTTTGTTTCAAGATCAATTTGGGGTGGTAGCTTCGGTCTGAACGAGAATATTTATAAACCACCGGCAAGCTACACTGATGTTACTCATCTGATAGTACATCATAGTGCAGGAACCAATACCAGCAGCAACTGGCCGGGAGTCGTGGCATCAATATTTGATTTTCATGTAAATACCAACGGATGGCAGGATATTGGTTACAATTGGCTGATTGATCCAAATGGAATTATTTATGAAGGCAGGGGAGGAGGAGATAATGTGAGGGGTGCACATATGTGCGGTTACAATAACAATACTATGGGAGTCTGTATTTTAGGAACATATACTTCTGTAGCTCCAACTCAAAAATCAATTGAAGCAATAAAAAATTTGTTTGCCTGGAAAAGCTGCAAAGAAGAAATTGATCCGGTTGGAAGCGGGCAGATCACTTCTTATCCGGGATTCATGAAAAATATTTCAGGGCATAAAGATGGTTGTTCCCCTAATTATACGGAATGCCCTGGAGTGGTCTTTTATTCATTATTGGATTCCATCAGATACAGTACAAAAAATAGAATTGACAATGAATGTTCTGGTTCATCGGTAATTCAAAATGATAAGATGAGTGAACCCGTAATAGTATTCCCAAACCCGGTATCAGGAATTTTATATTATGAAATTACTGACAACAGGGAAATTAAAGAGTTGATCGTTTTTAATAATTTTGGAGAAAAAGTATTTAGAAATGATCATGGATCTGATAAATCAGGAAAACTTGATGTCAGCAGACTTAATAATGGAATGTTTTACGTTAAGTTTAAATTTTCAAACGGAATATATAACAGAAAATTTATCAAAATTGATTAATTCATTGATGTAATCATAATCCTTGACAAAATACATATTAAATATTTTTTTAATATTATTTAAAAAAAGTGCAAAATATTTTTTATATTAAAAATTATTTATATATATTTGCATATTGAATGTCTGATAAATAGGACATTTCGACTAAGTCCTGAATCTTCACAGTAAACAATAGTATCAAATTTGTATATCATTGGTTTTAATAATCAATTGAATATATATTTATTTTTATTTTAACTAAGGTCAAAATGAGAAAGCTATTATTACAAAATTGTTTTGCTGTGAAAATTGGAATTTATAAGAAAATTGGAATTTTTTCTTTATTTTCAGTTTTGTTATTAATCAACAGCAATAAAATTATTAGTCAATGCTCCCCTGTTGCCGGAGAGATTTCAGGAAAAGTACTTAATGATGTCAATTTTAATGATATTATTGATGCTTTTGATCGCGGCCTTGAAGGAATTGAGGTTGTAGCATATGACAAACATCAGACTGTTTTATCAAAAGACACAACTGATGCAAATGGGTACTATAATTTAAAAGGCTTATCAGATGGTTCTGTTTACAGATTAGAATATAAGTACTCAGAGCTTTTTTATCTGGTTAAATCATTTAAAGATATAGTAAGTATAAAAGCTCCGGCATGTGATGCCTTGCTTTTATTACATATACCTACAGCCTACACACCCCAGAATCCTTTGGTTATTATGCCTATGTTCATTCAGGGTAAACCGAATGAGTTCGTAAATAGTGGTGTTGTTTTAACTTATCCAACAAGTTTTTCATCCGGGACTCCCTTTCAGGAGATAGTTAAAAAAAGTGAAACCGGTGCAGTCTGGGGTTCAGCATTCAAAAGGTCAACGCAACAATTGTTCACTTCTGCATTTGTTAAACAATATGCATATTTGGGACCCGCAGGTCATGGTGCAATTTATCTGACAACAAAAACTCAGTCTGGTTGGAAAACAACCACTTATGTGGATCTGATGTCAATAGGTATAAATCTGGGTAGTCTAAGTGTAACCGATGCTCAGGATTGTGCATACGGAGCACAGGTCGGATATATTGGAATAGGGTCAATTGAATTGTCAGAAGACGAAAAATATCTTTTTGCAACAAATTTATTCAGGAATACTCTAATTAAAATACCTACTGATAGGAGTAAACTGAATGAAATTGAAGAAATACAAATCCCTGATCCGGGTTGCATTGGAGGAAATAAACATGCATTTGCACTGAAAAACTATAATGGCAAACTTTATATCGGAGTTAGCTGCGGGGCTGAATTGTCAAAAGATGAGGTTAATAATACTTTGAATATTTATGAATATGATTATAAAAATAAAACATTTACAGAAGTATTTCAAACAAGTTACCCAAAAGGGTTTTTAGCAAACAATCCAAGCCATGATGTTAAGGTACAGCATTGGCTAACAGGTATAGAGTTTACTGATGAAGGTAATATGATTCTGGTGCTAAATGATAGAATCGGACATAGATATTGCACGGGAACAGCAGGCAGACTTGATGTTCAGAACGGAGATATTTTGATTGTCTGGAAGAATAATGGTGTGTGGCAGTTGGAAAACAATGGTAAAGCAGGATCTTTAACAGGATCCGGAGTTGGTAATGGTCAGGGCCCGGGTGGAGGAGAATTTTTTGGATTTGATTATTGGCCAACAAATCCGTTATTGCACCCTGAAACATCTACAGGGAGTGCATTAGTGATTCCGGGGTCAGGAGAAGTGATAGTGCCGGTATATGATCCTGAAGCCTCAGCTTATTCTGGTGGAGTAAAAAGATTTAAAACGTCAAATGGTGCTTTAAATGGCACATTTTCTGTTTATACCCACAAGACATTCCCACAATTCGGAAAAGCAACAGGATTTGGAGATGTTGAAGCTTTATATAGTCCGCTTCCTCTTGAAATTGGTGATTATGTTTGGATTGATGAGGATAAAGATGGAATTCAGGATCCGGAAGAAACTGGAGTTCCGGGGTTAGCTATTTCATTATATGATGAGAATTGCATTAAAGTTGGTACCACAACTACTAACTCTAAAGGTTATTATTTGTTCAGCAATGCAAATGTAGATGTTAATAGCGATGGCACATTTGATAATCTTGAAATTCTGAAACAATATTATGTAGTAATTGATGATCCAAAGTTCTCAACTGAAAAGCTTAATTTGGATGGCAAACCATATTACCTTACTATTTTAAATAAAGGGACAGGCGAGAACAGAGAAAAGAATGACAGTGATGGTTTTATTGCTCAGGGAGTTTGTTTATCATTTAACGGGAAACCATATATTCCTGTGATGACAGAATCATCAGGACACAACAGGTATGATGCCGATTTTGGTTTTTCTGAAGTTAAAATATTCGATCTTGCATTGAGAAAAACTCTCGTAACACAAAAGGCTGTAAGCTATGATGACAATGTGACTTTCAAAATATCTGTATTCAATCAGGGAACTGTCTCAGCCCAAAATATATATATTACTGATTATATCAATTCAGGATATGAATATGATGAAACAATAAATACTGAGTGGGTTTTTAATGGCAACAAAGCAAAATATAGATATGTTTCGGAATTAAAACCCGGAGATAGTTTTGAAGCTTTAATTACTCTTAAAGTTAAACCGAATTCCAAACTTAATGATTTTATCAATTATGCTGAAATATCTTCTGCTTTAGATCCTGATGGTAATCCGGGTTTAGATGTCGATTCCAAAATGGATGATATTTTAGGAAATGATAAAGGAGGGGAAATTAATTATAGTAAAAGCAAGGCAGTACTTGCTACTGACGATATGATTGACGACGATGGTAACCGTGATGAAGACGATCATGATCCTGCAACTATCAATGTAATGGATATGGCATTGATAAAAGCTGTTTTGGATGAAAAACTTATTTTCAGAGTTAAAGACACAATCACATTTGGAATAAATGTATACAATCAGGGATCTGTCGCTGCCAAAACATACGAAATAGTAGACTACGTAACAGATGATTTCATTTTTGATGGTAATATCAATCCTGGATGGGTAAAAATTTCGCCTTCAATTGTGAAATTTAATATGAATGAAGAATTGTTGCCTTTTGAAAACAGGCAATTTAAAATAAAGCTTATTGTAAGTGAAAATTCTCAAACAGACAATTTAATGAATTATGCTGAAATATCAAAGGTGACAACTGAAACTGAAACTGATCCAAAAGACTATGACTCAACCCCTAATGCAATTAAGGATGATGATTCAGGTGCAGTTCCCGGGACTATAACTCAGCATAATATAAATCTGTCACCAAGATCTGCGGTTCCTGATGAAGATGACCATGATGTGGCAACGATAAGCATTAAAAATTATGACCTTGCACTTACGAAAATAGCGAAGAAACATAACCTGAAAGAAGGAGAAACTGTAAGTTTTGAAATTGAAGTATTTAATCAGGGTTCCATTACAGCAGACAAGATTTCAATAGTTGATTATCTTGATGAAGGATTTGTTTTACAGGATTCGAAGTGGAAATATTATCAAAATGACAACAGTAGGGCAGAAATTTTATTATCAATTGACAACGGACTCCTTCCTCCTGTCGGTTTACTACCTGGCAGATCTGTTAAAACAGACATTACTTTGTTGTTGAACTCAGTTGCAGATGATGTAAATTTCCTGACCAATTATGCTGAAATCAAATCATCTTATGATATTACAGGGAATAATTTCGGAATCTATGATAAAGATTCAAAACCTGACGATAACAAATCAAATGATGCAAGAGGAACAGATAATCAACTCAATGGAAATGGTTTAAATGATGAGGATGATCATGACTGGGCAAAAGTTTTTGTGAGGTCACAAATAATTCTTGATCCTTGTATTTGCCTTAATAATGCAACAGATGAAGCAAATGGTCAATTCAGGATTGAAGTTGCAGTTTATTCTCCTGGTGGGCAGAATTGGAGAATAGATTCTTTAAGCAGCTTTTATGATTTAATGAGTCCGGCACCACCTTCACAACCGTTTTTATATGCTATTGGAACTCCTATGATCGAGTCAATCTATACTCTGTCAGAAGGAATAAGTAAATATACAATTCAAGCAATACACATTAACAATATACCTTATTATGTTAGGTTTGTAAATGATTTGGGAGATAAAAGATTTGTGGATTTGCATTCGGGACTATGTGACTATGAGATCCCTGAAATTTCGGGAAATACTGGTACATGTTTAAATGAAGTAGAAAATTACAGTATTGCAAATGTAAATCCAAATGCAGTTTACAGATGGTCTTTACCAACCGGAGGAGGCACAATAATTGGCTCCGATATTGGTCCTGATGTCATGATTCAATGGGGATCAGTACCAGGTATATACAACTTAAAAGTAGTTGATAATGCTTCTGGTAATTGCATTGCACCTAAAACTAATTTCATTGTAAAAATTGGCAATTCAGCAGGTTCTCTTGTTTCAGATGATTACATTATTAGTAGTGTTGATGATGACTGCGAACTTGAGGTAACACCGGAAATGATCCTTGAGACTTCAATTAATCCTAATACTCCTTTTGAAATTTCACTTTATGACCCGTCGGGAAACAAATTACCAACTAATATCATTACTTCTGAATATATTGGAATAGAAATACTGGCTGTTATTAAAGATCAATGTGGCGGACAAAAAGCATCAACAATAATTAAAGCAGTCGATTTTATTGAGCCTTTAATAGATTGCGAAGATGCAATCGTAGAATGTGAGAATATGGCAGTATATCCGGGACCTGTTGTCAGTGATAATTGCGATTCTGACCCTTTGATGATAATCACAAATGAAACTTCTGTACTTCAGAATTGCCTTTCAGATTTTGCAAAGGTAATTACAAGAGAATATGTGGCATTTGATAAATATGGCAATAAATCTTTGCCATGTACTCAGATTATAAATGTTAAGAGACTCAATAAATCAGAGGTTGTATTCCCAGAGAACTGGCTGATATCTGATAATTCAGCTTTGACCTGCAATGCTTTCAAAGTTGACAATAATGGAAATCCTCACCCTTCTGTTACTGGGACTCCCTTGTATCATGGAAGAGACCTTTTTACAATATGCAATGATAATTTCTGCGAAGTTACAGTTGGATATAATGATTTTATAGCGGCAGATGATGGTTGTTATAAGAAGATCATAAGGACATGGCACGTTTTTGAAAATTGCGAAGAGATAACTTTTGCAAACTTTATAACACATATACAAGTAATAGAAATTCATGATCTGATACCTCCTTTACCGATACCGCCAGTAAATTTCACAGTCAATACTGATGGTTTATACTGCTCAGCTTTAGTGAAAATTCCGACATTAACAATAAATGATAACTGCTCTGATCAGTTCAAAGTCGACATCGTTTATCCAGGAGGAATTTTGCAAAATTCAAATGGAGGATATATCAGACTTCATGAAGGCATAAATGACATAAGATACATGATTTATGATAAGTGCAATAATCTTACAACTGTAGATTTAAAAGTAACAGTTGTAGATAAAACACCGCCTGTGGCAATTTGTCAGAGGAATACTGTTGTTTCCCTGCCACCTGCAGGTGAAGCTTTGGTGCCTGCACTTACTTTTAATTCTGGTAGTTATGATGATTGTAATATAGGCAATTTCGAAGTAAAAAGAATGTATGCTGATGATTTTGGACCCGATGTTTTGTTCAAATGTTCTGATCTGGATAGTGGCAACATTATGGTAATTCTAAGAGTTTATGATCAATCCGGAAACTGGAATGAATGCATGATAAATGTTGTAGTTCAGCATAAATATCCACCAACAATAGCATGTCCTGAGTCGAGGGAAGTACAGTGTGATTTCGCTTATGAAAAGACAAATCTATCAAAATACTTTGGAATAGCAACAGGATTTGATAACTGCGGTGTAACTGTAACAGAAGACGTACCTGCCATCAATATTACTGAATGTGGAGTAGGTACAATCAAAAGACATTTTATTGCGACAGGACGAGGTGGATTGACAAAAGACTGCTACCAAACTATTAAATTTATAAATTCAAATCCATTCAGCAAATCTGATATTAAATGGCCTCGTGATACTACCCTTACGGGATGTGGAATAGATATGCTTAGTCCAAATATTTTAGGCTGGCCAGTACTAAGCGAAGATCAGTGTGATATTGTCGGATATAATTATGAAGATACTCGTTTCTATGGAGTTCAGGATGATGCATGTTATACTGTTGTCAGAAGATGGACAGTGGTTGACCAGTGCCAGAGGACGAACGGAGAATTTAAAAAGTGGTACAACGATCAGTTAATTCATATTAAAAATAATACTGATCCATATATTCTGCCTCTGAGCAGCATTGATACATGTTCCTTTGATATAAACTGTCATTATGGTTATGTTACATTGAATGCATATGCTTCTGACGATTGCACAGATCCGGATGACCTTCAGTGGAGGTTTACAATTGACCTGTACTCAAATGGTAGTATCGATTCAACTGGACACCAGATTGGAGGCACTGCAATTGCAAGTGGTACTTACCCAATAGGATCCCATAAAATAGTGTGGACAGTTGAAGACAGATGCGGAAGTTCTTATACAAGAACACAAACTTTCAGGATCAAGAACTGCAAAAAGCCAACAGCTATCTGCATTGATAATCTTGTAGTTGAACTTGTGCCAACTTTGGTAAATGGAAAAACCGTAGGAATAGCTTCATTGCTTGCTAATTATTTTGATCATGGAAGCTATCATTCATGTGGTTATCCATTGAAATACAGTTTCAGTATTGATACAAAAGACACTTTACTTATTCTTGACTGTTCTTGGATTTCAAAAAAATATCATGATATTACTCTTTATGTAACTGATCCTTTTGGCAATTTTGATTATTGTATAACCCGACTTGAAGTACAGGATAATAACTATATCTGCAATCCTTTTGACAGATGCATCTCATGGCCTAAGGATACTATAATTGTTGCAACATGCAATCCAAACCTGACACCTGGTGCCGGCATTGCCGATGCTCTGGAGATAAATAATCAATGTGGTTGTGATAAATATAAAGTGACATACAAAGATCAGGTTATCCCCGATGCGACAACAACATGCAAGGAAATCAGAAGAACATGGGAAGTGGATTTCAATTGTTCCAATCTGGACACAACTATTTATTTCATTCAGACAATAATCTTAAAAAACAACAAGACTCCAGCTTTGAATTGTGCGCCTCCGATTAGTGTAAATGCAGGACCAAATTGTAATGCATTTGTAAATATACCGGTACCAACATATGATTCCGGCACATGCAATACAGGTCTGACTTTGTCTCATAATTCAATATACGTTTCGAATCCGGGAGTCAATGCAAGTGGAGTTTATCCGACAGGCACTACACCGGTTGCTTATACCCTCAAAGATGTATGTAACAATCAGTCAGTTTGTACTATATTAATTACGGTTGAAGATAAAACAAAACCTGTTTGTAATCCAAATAATAAAACAGTTGCATTGAATTCTGCCGGCCAAGTGACTATAACCGGGGCAGATGTTGCATCGGGATCTACTGATAATTGCGGAATTTCAACAATTACAGTTGTTCCTAATTCATTTGGATGCGATGACCTTGGGCAAAATACAGTGGTGATTACTGTAAAGGATATTTATAATAACACAAGTACCTGCAATGCAATAGTAACAGTAATAGATACATTGACAAAATTATGCAATGCAAAAAATGCCACTTTATATCTTAACAGTAATGGAGTGGGAATTTTAAATCCTCAGGATGTATATTCAGGTTCTGGAGGTTGTGGTGGTTCATCAAATGTTACATTGCAGGTAATTCCAAATACATTTGGTTGTGATGATATTGGACCAAACACGGTTCAACTTATAGTTACTGATAATGTTACAGGGGAATCTGATACATGTTCAGCAACTGTAACGGTTATTGATCTGATCCCTCCGCAATGTCTTGTTCACAATTTTACTGTTTATATTGGTCAAAATGGTACCGGAAGTTTCACCTTTGAAGATATAGATGACGGCAGTTTTGATCCATGCGGAGAAATTGTTGACACAGCAATTAATAATACTACTTTTATTTGTGAAGATGCCGGATTAATAGAATCAGTTCTGGTCACTCTTACGGATAATAGCGGTAATGTCTCTGTTTGCCAGTCATTAATAACTGTTCTTGATACAATTAAGCCGGTTTGTCAAGCTATTGATACATTGGAAATTCCATTGGATAACACAGGAATGGCTGTTATCACAGGTCAGACTGTCGATTTTGCCAGTTTTGATCAATGTGGTTTTATTACTTTGGAAGTAAATCCTGATACATTTTACTGCAATGATGCAGGTATTCCAATCGAATTCCTGCTAACTGTCGGTGATGGCAATGGTAACTTCAGTTCATGTTCGGGAATTTTAATAGTGCAGGACACAACTCCTCCAAATATTATTTGCCCGGCTGATACTACTATTAGTTGTCTGGGAGTTCCGGATCAGGAATTATTTACTGAAGTATTTGGAGAACCATTGATTTATGATAACTGTTCTCAGGGAGGAGATTATGTAGAAATTGTCGTTTCGAATGTAAATGATTGCGGAGATGGTGTTATTACTAGGAATTTCACTATTGAAGATCCGAGCGGAAACTCTTCAACATGTACACAATTGATAGTCGTGGAAGCTGAACCAGATAACTTCAACGAATCAGATATAACGTGGCCTGAGGATACTATTTTTGTCGATAACTGTATAACCGTTGATCCGGAATCACTATTCAGCGATCCTGTTCTGGATTTGACAAATGCGGGGTGTGCGAATATTACAGTAACTTATGTTGATACAGATCTTTCACCCGGAGGTAATTGTAATGATACTATTCAGAGAGTATGGACTGTAAAGGATTTTTGCCAATTTGGTATTGATCCAAATACCGGAGTATATGAATTTACACAGCTATTGTTCATTGTTGATGATCAACCTCCAGTAATTACCGCTCCCGGAAACACAGCTGTTAAGATACCGGAAACAGTTTGTGACAATATCATTTATGTTGATCTTTCAGCTTCAATTACCGATTGTGATCCTAATGTAATTGCAACAAATAATTCACCTTATGCTGATAATAACAATAGTGCTGATGCAAGCGGAACATACCCTGAAGGCGATTGGGATATTACAATCACCTCTTCTGACGCATGTGGAAATTTGTCTTCTACAACGTATGAATTAAAAGTGGAGCAGACTTCTTTCTGTTATAAAGCCCAAAACTTCCTTATGCCAGAAACAGAGTTGCTTCTAGTTTATGTTAAAGAAGTTACACATCCTCAACCTCCTTGTATAAATATGTCATGGTCAAACACAGATCCTAATTTAGACAGCCTTGTTTTTGACTGTACAGATATTAACGTGCAATATACATTTCCACTTTACAAGTTCAATCAGGATGGCAAACTTATTGATTCCTGCTATTCAATATTTATTGTTGAAGATCCAAATGGATTCTGTACAGGAAACATAGTGCCGGAAATATTAGGATCCTTAGCAACAGAGAATAATTATGGTGTCGAAAATGCTGATATATATCTAACAGGAACTGAAAATACTACATTGCATTCTGAAGTGAACGGAGAATTTGAGTATATACCACCTTTGCCTGACGGTCAATATACCGTAAAGCCCAAAAAGAATAATGACTATGTCAACGGGGTAAATACACTGGATGTGATCCAGATTCAGAAGCATATTCTCGGTATTAAAAAACTGAATTCACCTTATAAGCTCATAGCTGCTGATGCAGACAATAATAAAAAGATTACTGCAAGTGATATTTTAAATATAAGGAAATTGATTTTGGGTGAGATCAGCGAATTCAAGAACAATGAGAGCTGGAAATTCGTAGATTATCGGTATAAATTCCAAAACCCTCAGGAACCTTTGCTGGAAAAGTATGATGAGACTATTGTCATAAACAAACTGACAAAGAAAATGAGGTCTGATTTCATTGCTGTAAAAGTTGGTGATGTCAATCATTCAGCCATCGCTAATAAATTGATGGCTCTTGTGAGCAGGACATCAGAAGTATTTAGACTATCTGTAGATGAAGCCTCATTGAAAAAGGGTGAAAGTGTATTAGTCCCAGTTAAAGCAGCTGCCTCAGGAACAATCGAAGGGATTCAGTTTACATTTGAGTTTGATCCGGACCAGTTGGAATACTCAGGTATTATTAACTCTAAACTTACCTTATCAGGTGATAATATTGGATTAAAGCATTCAGGCAAAGGAAAAATTACATTTACCTGGAATGATACAAAACCAGTTGATCTTGAATCCGGGACAGAGCTTTTCGGAATTGAATTTAAAGTTAAGCAGAAGGGATTGTTAAGTAATATGATCAGGATCAACGGCAGTATTACAAATGCACTGGTTTTTGATGAAGATGGAATTGAGAAGGATATTGTACTTGAAATAAGATCACAAAACAGCAATGATTTTGTAATGTATCAGAATGAACCAAATCCGTGGTCTTCAGTTACAAGTATCCGGTATGACCTCCCTAAGGAGGGTAGGGTAAGCCTGAAGATAACTAATGGTTTCGGTGTTGTTCTGGAGGATAGAGTGATGGAAGGTGCCAAAGGTTCTAATACAGTGACTTTAGAAAAGAACACTATAGATTATACGGGACTTCTGATCGTGGACATGGAATTTGAAGGAAAGCATCAGATCAGAAAGATGATCAAGTTTTAATAGCTTTGTTATTTTTATAAGGCTCTGTTTGATTAAACAGGGCCTTTTTTTATGCTTGATAGTTTAACGCAAATATAGTATTTTAGGAATTTATTGTATTTGATTTTTGTTGTCATTTATCAAAAAACAACTTGATTTTTTGTATAAAATGGATTAAATTTGTAAAAAAAATAATAGTTCAAGTAATTTCCAGGTTTAAAAAAGTATTAATATGAAAAAGGTTTTGTTTCTGATTTTGATGATATACATTTTTAATGGATGTGAAAAAGAAGATGATTCAATCATTGTTGGTGATAAACATGGTATGATCATAAAAAAGTATAACAAAATAATACAGTGTAATCCTGGTTTTGAGACTGTTTTCATTGACCCGTTTAATAATGGGGGAGGATATGGTAAGATTGATATATCTTGCCATGGTGACCCTCTTGGAGGTAATTTTGGATCAACTCCCTATTTAGAAACTTCTGAACTAATAGGAGGAGAAATTATGCATGATACGATATTTACTTCAAAAAAGGTTAAGATATATTATGATTCAATATATTGGAAAAAAATAGTAAAAAGCACAGTAATTAAAACAGGCTGTTTTAGGTTTTATCCTGATGATTCTTTCAGAATAAGAGAATCAAAAGTTGTGAAAGTATACAAAGAAGGGGATATGATTTTTAAGAACTCGGATTTTATAACTGGTAGAACCTACCTCAGGTCAAGTCAGGGCAGTATAAACCCGTACATGGGTGGTAATGGTGATACTATTGTTTTAGAAAGTAATCACTGGGATACAGATTGTCATAAATTACCAACAAATGGATCATTTTATTTTGCAATAAAAATGCCAGAATATAATTACAATGGACAAGATGGGGATGAAAAAATAGGATGGATTAAATTTACCATCAATGCTGATAAAAAGTTGGAACTTGTTGAGTCTGCAATTCAGAAATAGGAAATATGTGTTCAGTAAGTTTGTTTTGTGTTTATTCATGCTTAGGAATTATAAAATTTCATGTTTTGCTTTTTTTTCTGGGGCAGGTGTTATGAAAATTCGATATACAAATTCAAATGGAAAATTTCTACAATTTAAAGCAATGTGATTAAGTTTTTTTTCTCATTTTGAAACATTGAAAAATTTGTAATTTATGAAAATGATTTTGCTATCGGTCTTATTTAGCTTAGTTTTTGTAGCTTGTAATCCAAAAGAAGATGATTTAACAATTGTAACAAATACATTTTTACCGCATTTACCCTTGTCTGATACTATAATTGCCGGTGATGAAAATGGTATGATTGTAAATACATACAATAAAGTAGTTCAGTGTTATCCAACTAAAACAGGTATATTATATATTGATCCGTTCAATTATGGAAATAGTAATTACAATTTGGAGATGTTATGTGTAGGGAAGCCTTTGGGGGGAAGTTTTGGTCCGGAAGTATATATTGATGCATTTGGAAAAATAGGTGGAGAAATTATGTATGACACAATTTTTACTTCAAAAAAAGTTTATATCTATTATGATTCAATAAAATGGAAAAAAATGGTAAAAGGCACAGTAATTAAAACAGGCTGTTTTCGATTTTATCCTGATGATTCAATCAGAATAAGAGAATCAAATATTGTTAAGGTCTACAAAGAAGGAGAAATGATTTTTAAAAATTCGGGTTTTATATCAGGCAAAATAAATCTTACAGCAAGCCAAGGCAGTATAAATCCATACATAGGTTATAAAGGTGATACTGTTATTTTAGAAAGTAATCACTGGGATACAGATTGTCATAAATTGCCAGATGAAGGAACGTTTTATTTTGCTATCTTGCTACCGGATCAAAATTATCCAATCGAAAATGAAAAATTAGGATGGCTAAAATTCAGGATTAATTCTGATAATAAGCTTGAGCTCGTTTCATCTGCGATTCAGAAATAAAAAAAAAGATGTCTTAAACTTTCTTAAGACATCTTTTTTTAATCCCATGAACAAGTGAATGTAATAAACCAAAAAAGAACGAATTTTACTTTAAATAACCCAATCTATATATTTTTTTACTCAATCTGCATTTTTGTGAATTCGCTAATAATAAGTTGTACATGATTTTTGTACAACTTATTATTAACAAATTATAATCCCATGAACATATCTAAAAATAAGTCCGATTTCTTTAAACCGGGTTGTTTTATTTTTCATAATACAATATTACGACGACATTTCATGGTTTTCAAATACAAAAAAAGGCAATTGACACATATAAATAAATATAATATGAAATTAAAAAAAGTTATAAGTGACAGTATATCAATTGTTAAAAATTAGTATTATATATGTAGTTCGTAAATATAGTAAATATTATGTTTGAAAAAATGAAAAAATAATTAAAAAATATTTATGATTTTATTTAAAAAAATCTAAAATCAGGCTGATTTCTTTTATATTTTTCTTTTTTCTTTTAGAGTTGATTTATTTATTTAAACTTAATAATTTCAATTTGGTTAATAATACCGAGGGGCAAAGTAATAAATTGACCTGCATTTCGTCATATTATTTTTAATTTTAAATATTCACAGATAATTATGTTTTCATCAGAATTTTTAACTTTCTCAGGTTTTATTATTTTTATAACTGCTATGCTGATACTTGATCTTGGTGTTTTTGATAAAAAAAGCCATGAAGTAAAGTTCAGAGAAGCATTGATCTGGACTCTTGTATGGGTAAGTTTTGCAGTGGGCTTTTATTTCCTGATTTATTTTTTCGGAGAGAAAATTCACGGATTGGAAACTATCGAGCAGGTTAGGGCTAAGGTCATTCAATATAAACACAATGTGATAATTCCTGAAGGTAGTAGTTTTGATGATGCAATAGCTATATATAGACAAAATCTGTCACTTGAATATATAACAGGTTACCTGATTGAGTACATGCTTTCAGTCGACAATGTGTTTGTGATATTGCTTGTTTTTATTTCTTTTGGAGTTCAGAAGATGTATTACAGGAGAGTATTGTTATGGGGAATTATTGGTGCTATTATTATGAGATTTATATTTATTTTTCTAAGTGCAGCCCTGATACAGAAATTTGACTGGATATTATATATTTTTGGAATTTTCCTTGTGTATACAGGTATAAAAATGTTTGTTGAAAGGAATAAAAGTGAAAAAATAGATCCAAAACATCATCCTGTTGTAAAGTTTTTTTCAAAGTATTTTCCAGTTTATCCGAGTTATTTCAGACAGCATTTCTGGTTCAGAAACAAAAAAGATAATAACAGGATTTATTTTACACCTTTATTTATAGTTTTGCTCGTAGTAGAATTTTCAGATGTAATATTTGCGGTTGATTCTGTACCTGCAATTTTTTCTGTGACTCAGGATCCGTATATTGTTTTCTTTTCAAATATCTTTGCAATTATGGGTTTAAGAAGCCTGTTTTTTGTAGTTGCACATGTGATCAGCATTTTCAGGTTTTTAAAACACGGACTTGCAGTTCTGCTTTCTTTTATTGGTTTCAAAATGCTTTTGCATGTTCAGCTAAAAGATCTGGGTTTTACCACCCTGCATTCTTTAATCATTATAATTGCAATTTTGGCCGTAAGTATCGGAGCTTCATTGATCTGGCCATTAAAGAAAACTAAGGTTGCCAAGGAAATAGAGGAATTGACAGGAGAAGAAACTCTATAATTTGTTTTGTTCGGGAATGCTTAAAGTCCTTAGCCAGGTCTGAGGGAAATCGAATTAATGATGTTTTCTGCTATTTTATTTGCTGAAACTGATTCCTGATCATCCTTGTTTATACCCTTGAATAGTTTTTTTAGATCAATGTTCAGTTTCACAATATGCTTCTTTCTATCAGACAGATCAAAATCAGAATAAATTTTTAGTTGCCTTAAATTGTTATCAGAGGCAATGGCAAATTCCCTGATAGAAGATGGATCTTTTTTTGACTGTATTGACATTTTCATAAAATAATATCCATTGCTTTCATCTATGTACATGCTATCTGCTCCGTTATAAAGTGGGCTTGAAGATGTCAGCTTATCTGTTACAGAATGATTGATTTCATTAGCTATTCCGAAGTTGAATGACAATTGACTGGCTCTTGTAAAATTTTTACATACTCCAATATTATATATGCTGGATTCCGGTTTGAATTTCAAAACCGTAAAATTCTGAATTTGGTATTCAACACTGTTGTTCAGTATTTTACCCGTAAGCAAATCTTTATAAACTAGTATTTTTTCTCCCGCAATGTCTGTAAAACTGAAATCAGAAAAAAACATTCTCATACTTTTAATCCTGATGCTGTCTCCATTATCGAGAGGAAAATATTTATTTGTATCGATAGTCTCAGTTCCATTTACCAGGAACATTTGAATTTCAATTTCTGGATAGCTGCAGCATTCTTTTAAGCAATCATCGTCGGCTTTCACATCATAGTTCAATGCGTTAATATCCCTGCATCCTTCAGTATGTTCATAGCAGGAATATTGAGATATCAGAATGAATAGCAGTACGGATAATACTATGAATTTATTTGTTTCCGGATTCATATTCCTTAACTAGTTTTTTTACTATTTTTTTAACCTGATAAGAAAATTCCTTTTCCAGTATCCAGTTATAATACTGCTTATCTTTTGCAAGAGTCTCAGCAACCGGTTTACCTGTGTATTTGCCAAAGTTGAATATAATCGTTCCATTTGTATCGTATTTCAGCCGTTGGGTTACATCTATAATGCTAAGGTCGTTTGTGAATAAATGCAAAGCATTAATATCGTTTTTAACCGGTTTTTCAACAATACTGCCATCGCTGTCGATGTAATCCTGACCTTCATACATATCAAGCTGTCCCTTAAGTATCTCAACTGTGGCTTTTACATCTGATAATGCATTATGTGCATCAGTCAACTCTTTATTGAGATAGAATTTATAAGCAGCGCTGAGGGTTCTAGGTTCCATTTTATAGAAAAGTCTTTGTATGTCTATAAGTTTACGGTTATCCACATCAAAATCGAGGCCAACCCTTGCGAATTCCTCGATTAGCATAGGAACATCGAACCGGTTGCTGTTATATCCTGCAATATCTGCATTTCCAATGAAAGTGTACAGCTTATCAGCAACCTGATCAAAAGTTGGTTTGTTTTTAAGGTCTGAGGGGAGTATACCGTGAACTTTAATTGCCTCCTCAGAAATGGGAATACCCGGATTTATAAGCATTTCTATTTCTTCAGGTTCCTTCTTTGTCTTAGGGTATTTTATCATGCCTATTTGAATGATCCTGTCTCTCAAAACATTAAGACCCGTTGTTTCAAGATCTATAAAAATCAGGTCGTTTTTTAAATTGAATTCTAACATAATTATTTATTGTTATTTATTGAATCCGGGGGTTGTATGAACCTGCATTGCATTTTTTTCATCAACCCAGATAAAACAAGCTTCTACATTCTTCAGTTTGGAGATCATTTTCTTAGACTTTTCAAGTCCGGAAACCATACAGGCAGTAGCTAGTGCATCAGCAGTCATACAGTCAGCAGCTAAAATTGTAGTACTTAATAGATTAGATCTTTCCGGAAAGCCAGTTTTAGGATTTATTGTGTGGCTATATCTTTCTTTTCCTTCACCAAAAAAATTCCTGTAGTTACCTGAGGTAGCAATTGATTTATCAGATATTTCAACTGTTAAAAGGTAGTCATCTATTGAAGCATCTTCACGGGGCAAGTTTATTCCGATAACCCATTTTTTATTAGTTGGAGAAAGACCTTTGCTGACTATTTCACCAGTTATATCGACCATAAAATCATTTATTCCTTTGTATTCTAGTAATTCGGCAATTTTATCTGCTCCATAACCTGCTGCCAAACTGCTAAAATCAAGTTGAATTCTTTTATCGGGTTTTTTAATAAAAAAGTTGTTATTACCTTTAGGTATTATTTCAATTCGATTCATACCTATGGACTGTAGTATTTCTTCTATTTTTGTCGTATCTATTTTATCAACTTTTTTGTGTCCCGTATATCCAAATCCCCAATAGTTGACTAATGGCATTACTGTAGGGTCGTACAAACCTTCAGAAATAATATAAACCTCATTTGCTTTCTTTAGATTAAGCCAAAAATCAGTGTTATTTATGATTATTCCACTATCTGAAAAATTAAACTTTGATATGGTAGAAGTTTTAATATAAGTCGAAAGTTCTTCATTTATTCGTTTTAGTTCTTTATCAATTTCCTGCTGATAATTCTTTTCTCCTTTATACTTAATAATATAGGTACTACCCATGGTTTCACCAGAAAGAATTATATAGCTATCAGAATGTTTTTTAGAATTACAGCAGGAAAAGGAAATTAAAATAACTAAAGAAATTATAAAATTGTTTTTTAACATAATATTAAATATTAGAATTTTTATCAAAAATAACGTTTTAAACCATATATTTGCATATTTAATTAAATTAAACTAAAAAATTTCTGATGAAATTGAAAATTGTATATCTCTTATCATTATCAATATTGGCAGGTATAGCATGTACCCCAAAAATAGCTCCGAAAGTGGTAGAGAACGTTGAAGCAGTGCCAACTGTGGAAAAAGAAGACACATTATCAGGTATGAGGGCGACTCCCTGTAAAATGTTCAGTGATTTCCCTGATGCAATGGATATTATGAGTGAGTTTACCAATTACAGGAATTTTCTCAAGGTTAATGATTACAGCCAGGCATATGAATACTGGACTAAAGCATTTCACAAGGCACCCGGTGCTAACGGTAAGATGAAATACCATTTTGATGACGGGATAAAAATATTTAAACATTTTTATGATAAGGAGCCGGATTCACTCAAAAAAATAAGATGGGTTGATTCAGTCGATCAAGTTTATAATATTAGATTGGCTTGTTTTGAAGAAGAGGCAACAGTTGCGGGAAGACGAGCTTTCGATTATTATTACAGTTTTGGGAATTATAAATCACCTGATACAATTTATGATCTGTTTAAAAAATCTGTTGACTTAAAAAAGGAAAAATCAGACTATTACGTCATAAATCCATTCAGTAAGATTTTACTTGAAAGGTTTGAAGCAAAGCAGACTGATACTGCTGAAGCGAAGTATTTTGCCAATATCCTGATCGATGCTATTAAATATGGATCAGCCAACTGTAAGGGAAAAGATTGTAATGCATGGCTTGTAATTAAAGATTATGCTCCATATCTTTTGGAAAGCTTTGAGCAGATAGAGGATTTTTATAAGCCTGAATTCTATAAAGAAAAATATTTGGCTTATTATACAAATAATGGCAACAGTTGCGATACAGTAGATTTGGTTTACAGAAAACTGGTATGGGGAGGTTGTAATATGAAAGATCCTGATTTTTCAAGTCTGGTTAAGGATAAAAATACAAGGTGTTTTGTTGCTCCTCCTGAAGCAGGGCCTTTGACAAAAGCATATGAATTCTATAATGAAGGTAAATATCAGAAAGCCATTAATTCTTTTGAAGATTTTATCGAAAAGACGGATGATAAAGAAAAGAAAGCTAAATACAGTATTTTGATTGCAAAAATATATTATGGTGACATGAGGAATTTCCCACTGTCAAGGAAATACGCATTGAAAGCTGCCGGATATAAATCAGGGTGGGGAGATCCATATATACTAATTGGAAAACTTTATGCCTCCAGCGGTCCTTTATGTGGTCCAGGTACTGGATGGGACAGTCAGATTGTTACATGGCCGGCTATTGATAAATTTGAATATGCGAAAAAATTGGATCCAAAAGTTTCAGCAGAGGCTAATAAACTTATAAATTCATATGTAAGATATATGCCGGAACTTGGTGAGATTCACCAGAGATTAAAAAAGGAAGGGCAGGCTTTTTATGTAGGATGCTGGATCAACGAGACAACAACGATAAGGGCTGTAAAAGAATGATAATCTGAAGAGTGAGTTTGATATGCTCCAAAAGTTTGTATGTAAAGTGAATGGTTTAATTTGGCTTTGATTAGTAAATTTTTGGTTATTTGAAAATAATTCAAATCTGAACTGAAAATGAAGATAGATCGTGCTTATTTATTGTTGCCTTTGGTTGGAGTTGTTGTTTTTGTGATATTATACTATATATCAACATTGTATTATCCGGGAGGATCAGATTTGGATACAAATTATATCGGGTTTGACTGGAAAAATAATTACTGGTGCGACCTGACTGACGAGATCACCGAAAGAGGGGCTGAAAACCCTGCAAGGCCGGTTGCTATTTTTGCCATGTTTGTATTATGCCTGTCAATAGCTTATCTGAGTTATATTATACCTCCATTTTTTAGTAAAATAAAATACTCATTTCTGATCAGTTATTTTGGCATTTCTGCAATGGTAACAGCAAATTTTGTATTTACGGAGTTTCATAGCAGTGCAGCATACATATCAGGTATTTTGGGCATAATTCCTCTTGCATTCGCATATTACGGACTATATAAAAACAGTTACACTAAGCTTTTTATTTTCGGTATAATCAGTTTGTTTTTTCTTGCGCTGAATTTTTTTATATATGTGACCAAATTTCATATTGAGATTCTTCCTTTAATCCAGAAATTCTCATTCATAGCTTTTCTGATTTGGATCGGTATGCTGAATATTGAAGTTTATAAAAACTTAAAAGCAAAAGTTCTCAATTAAGGGAATGAATTGATTCGGAAAAACCTGTCAACTGAATTATTGAAAAGTGTAAGATTTAGGTAAAAAAAAGGCTGTAAAACAGCCTTTTTTCTAAATATTATTTTTTATTAAAATCTCCGGCATATATAAGTACCAGTTTATCCAGGCTGATATATTTTCTGAATGCTGCATTTACCTGGTCAACAGTTAATGCTTTAACTTTGTTTTCAAGTGTGTCGAATTCGGAAATATCATAATTATTTTTCATAGCACCTGTGATCATTGAAGCGAGGAAATTGTCGTTTCCAAGTCTCGTTTTTCTTTCATTTTGCCAGGACATGAGTGATGAATTGAATTCTTCTTTTGTAAATCCATCTTTTAAGGCTTTTGTAAATTCATCCCTGATTGCTTCGTCAACTTTTGATTTAAGTGCAGGGTTATAAAAAGCATAAACACCGAAAGAACCATCTTCATTATCATAGGGTATATTCATGTATGACCCTGCTCCATAGCTGATACCTTCTTTTTCTCTTAACCTTGTGGGAATTCTTGATGTCATGAAACCTCCTGCACCGAACATTTCATTTGCCATTATTATAGTTGGGTAATCAGGATTATCCTGTTTCATTTTTATACTTATACCACCAGCTACTGCTCCGTTTTCTTTGTCAGGAGTGTTTATTGCTTCGGAATGCTGTTTGGTTTCAAAGTATTCTGGCAGGACTTTTGTGTATTTAGTGCTGGTTTTCCAGTTTCCAAAAGTTGATGTTATCAGCTTATCAACCTCGTCCTGAGTGAGATTACCAACCACAGTTCCGACCACATTATTTCCGCCAATGAATTTTGTATAAAAATCTACAATCTGTTGTCTGGTCACAGCATTTTCTCCATCTATTATTTCCTGAAATGATGCAGCATAAAAAATGTGACCTTTTGGATAATGACTCATCCTCTGAGAAATGACATTGAATACTATTCCCTGAGGATCATTCATCTGCGATTCATAATTTGCTTTATTCTCAGTTTTTGCTTTTACAAGCTCATTTTCAGGGAAAGTTGCCTCTGTAAGAAATGATTTTACAATACTCATCACTTCAGAAATATTTTCTTCGTAAGTAGATATATTGATGGAAAAAGCCTGTCCTTCCCAACCAAAGCTCACATTAGATTTCAATACGTCCAATTTATCCTGAATCTGCTCTTTGGTCATTGTTTTAGTTCCTGATTTTATCTGTCCGGCCATCATGGAAGCTATATATGATTTTCCGGATAGATCCTTAAGGTTACCTGTTGGTGCCTGGAAGGAAAGCAGGACTTTATTGCCTTTTACAGGTTTTTTCAAAAATGAATACCTCAAACCCGTTGATAATTTCTTTTCAGTAAGGTTTTTCCTGATGTTTGTTATGTTTGCTTCAAAAGTAGCTGTTTGTTCGGTAAATTTTTGCCTTTATAATTTAAGGTCATTTCCGAGATCTGTTCGTCAGTAAATTCAGTGGATTTTACCCTGTCTTCATTTCCGCTGGGAATAAAAACACCGAAAGTCCTGTTATTGGGTCTGAAATACTTTGCTGCAACCCTGTTGATGTCTTCAAATGTCAATTTTTCAACTGCATCTCTATACAAAAACCACAATTTATAATCTCCAGAACCAATGATCTCAGTCAAATTGACAGCGAATTCAATTGTATTATTTGTAATGTTATCTATTTGTTTCTGAAGTTTTGATTTTCCTCTCCTGAGATCTTCTTCAGTATACTTTCTCGCCCCGATCATATCCAGTTCTGATGTAAAGATTTTTTTAGCATCATCAAGACTTTTATCTTTTGGAACTTCAACATTGAAAAATGAAAATGATGCATCTCTAAGATTTGGTTGCCAGCACCATACTGTTGAAGCTTTCTGGGTTTCTATCAGTGCTTTATAAAGATATCCCGAAGGGTCTGCCTGCAGGATCTCAAGAAGCAGGTCCCAAAGCCGCATAATCTTTGTCAGCATAGGGAACAGTATGGTAAACAGCTGCAAGCACCTGGATGTCACCTGATCTTTTAAGTTCAACAAATCTTTCACCATCCTGTGGTGGTTCAACAGTATAAGTCTTATCAAGAATTCTTGACGGTCTTGGGATGACAGAGAAGTATTGTGAAATATATTCAAGTGCCTTTTTCTCGTCGAATTTTCCTGCAACTATCAATGTAGCATTGTCAGGCTGGTAGTATTTTTCATAAAATACTTTGAGCCTTCCTGCTTTTACTCTTTCTATATCCTCTTTAGAACCTATTGTGCTGTTGCCGTAATTGTGCCAGAGATATGCAGTAGAAAGAACTCTTTCCATCAATACACCCTGAGGATTATTTTCTCCGATCTCAAATTCATTTCTTACAACAGAAAATTCAGTATCCAGATCTGATTGCAACATTGTAGCATTTATCATTCTGTCAGCTTCCATCTCAAGACTCCATCTCAGGTTTTCATCGGATGAAGTGAATATTTCATAATAATTGGTCCTGTCATACCAGGTAGTACCATTTGCATTTCCACCTTTGTCAGAAAGCATTTTTTTAATATCTCCAAGTTTTTTAGTACTTTTGAACAGCATATGTTCCAGTAGATGTGCCATACCTGTCTCTCCGTATCCCTCATGCCGCGAACCAACCTTGTACACGATATTGACTACCATATTACTCTGTGTAGCATCAGGAATCAGGAGTATCTGTAACCCGTTTTTCAAACTGAACTCTTTAATTCCTTCAATTGAAGATATGTATTTTGGAGTTTCCGGTGTTGCAGTTTGTGAAAATGCAACCAATGCAATAAGATTAAGAATTAAGCTAAATAAAAGTGATTTCCTCATAAATGATTTTTATTGATTAAAAAATAGTTTTGTGAATAACTGAATCCTCAGTTATTAAGAAATGTCATGGTATAGACATAAACTAAATTAATTGATGAAATGTTTTAAAATACAATAAGAAACCCGAAAGTGTTTCTATGAGCTATATAAAAAAATCAGTAGGCAGCCTTAATTTTATATTATATGCTTGCACCAATATGCACAAATATTCTGATCAACCATTATCAGCATCACTGAATATGCTTACTTTTTTGGAAGTATCGTCTTCAAAAAATACTGTTACTGCAACCAGACCAAACCTGTGATTAGTTTCATAAACGACTTTTGAAACACCAGGTACTTCTCTTCCGGTTTCTTCGACTGTCATTGTCTTTATCAATAACCAACCCCAGGCATAATCATCAGTTTCTGATTTTTTTGTAACAGTTCGGGTTATTCTTTTCGACCCTCTTTTTAAAGACCATGAATCACCTACCTTTGCATCATATTTTACCAGGATAAGATTTCCTTCATCGTAGACATTCATTATTCCTTCAGTAGTCAGAATGACTTTTCCAGTCGAAGTGACATTTTTCCATCAACAACAGTCCCAGGAATATATTGAGCCAGGCTTAACCAGTTTTGATTATCGACTGTACATGTATAGGTTATTGTCGATACATCTTTATCAAGTTTAGTGATTTTTGCATTTGCATTTGAGATCCCGGTGACTGTTGATATGTCGAACTTGTTATCAACTGCTCCTATCGGTGATTGAGCACCACCTAATGAATCATCACCATCAATTAAATTGCAAGAACAATTTAAAATGATTTGTATGCTAATAAAAAGTGCGAAAAAAAATGTTTGTGTTTTCATTGCAGATGATTTTTGAATTTATAAATTGATTTTATTTCTGTTTAAATACTTTATTTTTAAAATATTATACATTATTATATTAAGTAATAAAAATATTATAAACATGCCTGATGACACAATAAAAATAGCCCAGCTATAGATCAGTAAAAACAGCAAAATCCAAACGGAAGATGTTATATAAACTGAAAGGATCAGGGACTTAAGCATTATATAAGTCAAATGATCAGTTTCAGTTTTATCTTTTGAAAATCCAAAGAAAATAAGAGAGATAACAAAAAACAAAATAGCTATTTCATCAAGAATATTTGTCTGAGCTAAAACCAAGGTACGTGTTTCAATGTATGATGTCACTGCTGCAAAAACGGGAATTGTAAAGAAGTCTGGTCTGCCACCAAAATAATATAAATAACCACACACTACATCTAAGGCTTCGTAGCGTCCGCAGGACGTACTATGAAGCCAGTGTTGAACGTAACCGGGGCTTAAAAGCTATGGATTTTTCGACCTGTAGGGATATTCTTTTTCTAAGAGGAGTAGCAAAATTAGTTTTAAAAATGTTTTATTTCAGGAGTGGTTATTCGTTTTAGATCGATTTTTGTTGCCATAATCATATAACTTCCCCTACCCAAATATCAGATATTCGGGAATCCCGATAGTTATCGGGAGAACGTAAAACACTAAGATATTCCTTTGGTGGGCCCCCTACTGTCAAATGTCAGGATGGTGATAAGTTTACCTACTTTACAATAAGGACACCTTTGAAGTTTGCCTTGAGGTGGTTTTGGATTTTCTGCTGCGCCCATCTCTTGTTGCAAAGCTTTGAGTTTGCTCCGTTTCCATGTGCTGCTCAAAAAACCATAATGACGAATGCGAACAAATCTTTTGGGTAAAATATGTTGTGCAAACCGACGTATAAATTCTCTTACAGTCAATGTCATTTCCCTGGTAGTTCCTTTTTGTCGATAATCCTTGTAGGTAAAAGTAACACCCTGATAATCCAGCTTTTTGATCCGATGATTGGAAATGGCTATTTTGTGGGTATAACGTCCTAAATATTCAATGACCGATTGCACATTACCAAATGGTCGCTTGGCATAGACCACCCAGGGCTTTTGAAATAATTGGGAGATGATCTCTTGTGATGCAATTTTTCCTCTTCGCAACATAGCCACATATTTGGCTCTGAAAACCTTACTCATCGCTTTTACTGAAAACAGAAATTTACCATCTGCCCTGATCTTATCAAAATGTCCATGTGCATCAATACCACCTCCCGGAACAATACAATGCAAGTGTGGGTGTAGTGATAGATTCTGGCCCCAGGTATGTAAAATACTGATCATACCCATTTTCAACCCCTTGTTTCTGCCAAAAAGTCTGCAAGGTATCCCAGGCTGATTCAAATAACAAATCATACATCTTTTTCGGGTCATGCATCACATAAGGATTTAACAGATCGGGCATGGTAAATACCACGTGAAAATAAGGAACAGGAAGCAGTTCACCGGTTCTGGCATTAATCCATTCTTCTTTTTTATGCCCCTGACATTTGGGACAATGTCTGTTCCTACATGAATTATAACTGATTTGCAATGTACCACAATCCGTACACACATCTATATGTCCTCCTAATGCTTGTGTCCTGCAATCTCTAATGGCTCGCAGGGTTTTGTGCTGCCATACCGTAAGTTTTAATTCTTGAATATCATCTCCCAATTGCCCTATAACACTGGCTACTTCGTATTCCGGCTGCATTGGGCAAATAAAGTATCAAGTGGACTAAAAATGTCTCTCTTACGATTTCGCATCACGTGAAGATACTCCATAGTGGTTTCTATTCGTTCGTGTCCCAGGAGTTCTTTGACCGTCATAATATCCATACCATCTTCCAACAGATGCGTAGCAAAAGTATGCCTCAAGGTATGTACATGTACTTCTTTTATGATCCCTGCTGCTTTGGCTGACTGCTTAACAGCCCATTGTACTCCTTTTTGACTGTAACGACTGTCAAAATCTCCCCCCGATCGCTCTATGGGTTGGCCGTTAAAGATCCATTGTTCAGGCTTTTCAGCCTCAAGGTAGGACTTCAATCCTCTTATCAAATGTTCGGACAAGGGAACATACCGGTCTTTTTTACCTTTGCCTTGTACAACATGAAGTCGTTTACGATCAAAATCCATATCGGCTATTCGTATATTGCGAACCTCAAAACATCGTAAACCACATCCATACAATAACCCTATCAGGATTTTGTGCTTGAGTAATCTGGTGTTTTTAAGCATAGCCCATACTTCTTCTTTGCTCAATACTACAGGAAGTTTTTTTCTCATGTTTTATCTCAGGCAACTTTAGATATTCATAAGACAAACCCTCAGACTTTAAAAGAAATCGTAAACTATAAACACTAAATTTAAAGTACGTTTGGGATGGAGTTTTACTCTCTTTTTGTTTGATATACAAATATTCCTGTATCTGTTCAAGTCCAACACGGTAGGTAGTTCATTAAAATAAAGGCTGATAGAGGCTAAATGTCGTGAATAATTGTCAATAGTCGATTGGCTCCTTCCCAAAACCGACAAGCTGCGTTGGTATTTATGGATCATCTCCGTAAAGCCTTCAACATCTTTGATGGCAAGGTTAAGAATTTTTTGCTCTCTTAAGTGCTCAATTTGTTTTTTTTTGTCATTTTTGCATAGTTTTGTATGTGATTTAATATCACAAAATTACGAATTCCTCCGGTATTTGGCTACCGGAGGTTTCGTTCAACAGCAGTTATCAAAAAGAAGATGCCGTAATACCTGAATTTAAAAGGCAATAATGGCAATGAATTCATCTAAAAAAAATTGATTTAAACCAGATACACTTATTCATTACACTACGAAAATTTAAAAAATTTAAACCAATTGTTATATTTTTTTTAAATATCAGAGAATAAATTTAGTTTACAAATAATTTTTCTAAACAATAAAACGGGAACTCTTATATTTTTAAAAACATTTCATTTATTTCAATGTTAAAAAATGTATTATTAACTTAATATCAATTAATATGAAAAAAGACAAGATCATTTACTGGACAGCTACAATTCTTATTTTTCTGTTTGAGGGAGTTATGCCTGCACTCACAAGTCATACAGAAATGGCAAAGGAGGGTATCAGACATCTCGGTTACCCTGAGTATTTTGGAATGATGCTAATGCTGTTTAAAGTTGCAGGAGCTCTGGTTTTGATTTTACCTCAGATTCCGTCGAGACTAAAAGAATGGGCTTATGCCGGCTTTACTTTTGATTTTCTTGCTGCGACATACAGTCATCTCGCAGTCGATGGATTGCAGCTTATGAGTTTCTTCCCATTGCTTGTTTTAGGGGTTTTAATGGTATCTTATTACTATTATTTTTACAAATTAAATCCAAGGAAAAAGTTATTTTAACTTGGGAACAGCAATATTTTCAAGTTAAATCTATATCTCAAAATTAATCGAAGGAGATAATGCATATAGCGCTTCCTGTTGGGGGAGAAACAACACTGGTGGGTAGTGATACAAATTCATTTTCAGGAGACGCGACATTTAATGGAGATATTTCCTTATAGTGGATGATGAATTATGAAAATCAGCAGTATTATAAAAAAAATGAGGCATTGATTTTGAATTTCAATGCCTCGTAAAAACTATTTTTTTATCTCATTTTTGGTCTTCTTCTTTTGCTGCCTCTGTTTATCATATTAAAACCGTCTCTTCCAATAGCTGATGCCTGTGTGGCTGCGGATTTATTGGCAAATACTTTTGAGAACTGAGTCAATTGCTCCTTAAGGGATTTTTCGGTCACTTTCAGCTTTTTAGCATCATTATAGTAATTTTTAGCTGCAGTCCATTTATTTTTTGACGCATTTATATTTGCGAGTTGCAGAAGAATCATGGCTTTTTTCATTGTCAGAAGGTAGTTTTATTGACAGAGCTTTATTGAATAATGCTTCACCAGCTTCCTGATCTTTGTTGTTGACAGCGAACGAGCCTTTCAGTATATAATAATAAGCCCGATTGGTAGGGTAGAGCAACTTTGGGCTCAGAGTGAGATTCAATCTCTTTTCAGCTTCATCAAACTTTTGAAATTGAAGAAGTTCTGAAGTGGAGACTATAGTCCCAAGCATAATGTAACTGACAATAAATACAATTGCTACAATGATGAACCAGACTCCATACCATGCACCAAAAGCTGCCCAAAGCCAAATCCCCAGAATTAATGATAGAGCAATGATCGCAAATTTCAGATAAATATTGATTTTGAACATAATTTTAAGTTTATTTCAGTTTATGAAGTTTATGAATAGATGTTTAGTTAGTTTATAGGGTTTAGATAGGTTTAGAGGGTTTAGTGAGATTTGAGGGTTCATATTTTTATTTAAAATTAGAATTATCGATATTTGCTTTTTCAGTTGCTTTATTTCTAAGTGAATTTAATTTATAGGATATGGATTGAATTGAGTTTCTTATAGCAAAATATTTCTCTTCATCAATATAATTCAAATCTTTACAGACAATAGTTTGACTAAGAAGTTCCAATAAACTTGAATAGCTGATGTTGTAAAAACGTGATTGATCCTTACTGGATTTTTTAGAGGAACCCTCTGCAAGGTTTGAGCCAATTGAGATAGCAGATCTTCTCATTTGATTTGAAATTCCAAATTTCTCTTCAATTGGGAAAATGCTGGTTAAAGAATAAATCAATCTAATCAAATCTCTTATTTCATTCCAAACAGTCAATTTTTCAAATGAGTACTCTTTTATAGTCATTATTTGTTAATGGTTATTATGATAAAAACAAACAAAACACAATAAATACCTATTAAACTCTATAAACTTCCTAAACTCTCTAAACCTCATCATAAACTTTCTTCTTTAAAAAATCAGCACAAATGTAGCATTATTCCACAAAAATATCATTCCTATTGCTCAAAATTATATTATTTTTTATGAATAGTTTTTTGGACGCCGGAAATATTTTGCTGAAGACTTCATCGAAATATAGTTTTGTCTCATTATATGTTTTATTATCCTGATTCAACCTGTTGTAAAGCAGTATTCCCCCTTCTGAAAGCAAGTCAATAGTTTTTTCCAAAAAATCCGGAGATTCAAATTTTTCAGGCACAGTATTATTGTCAAAAATATCAATTATGATCATATCAAATTTTTCTTCTGAAATTTCCACAAAAATCTCTGCATCCATTTCATAGATGCTTATCGGAGATTTCAGGTCGCTTAAAATGTATTTATCAGCCAGATATATGATCTCAGAATCTATTTCCACGGCATGATATTCAAAGTTCTTCCTGAATTTCTTTTCCAGCATCTGAGGTATTGATGCTAATCCAAGGCCCATGAGTAAGACTTTTCTATTTCTAGTTTTTTCCAATTAAGAGCTCTGAAAGTTTCATAAAAATTGACATACTTATCTTCAAAGGAGTAAATTGCTCCTGCAGAACAAAGTTGGTATCTGCCTTTACTCAGGTAGACTTCAAGTATTTCATTGTATTCTGAAAATGTTGATTCGAGAAGTATGTCACTGAAATAGCTAAGGATGTTTTTTATTATTGGTTTTTTCATTTGAATTGGTGATAGGTTTCTGATATTTTTATTTTCTCTCCCAAATCCTGTTTTTTGCTGTTTCTTCAAAAATATGAACTAAAATAGCCTTTTCATTGTCGTCCATGCTAATATGCCGTCTTGCCATCATGATTTGTGCAGTTTCCAGTGCTTTATGTATTTCAAAAGTTGTAAAACCATGATTTCCGCCCCAGCTAAATGAAGGAACGAAATTTCTTGGAAACCCAGCTCCAAATATATTTGCGCTCACTCCCACAATTGTGCCGGTGTTGAACATTGTATTTATACCGGCTTTGGAATGATCACCCATAAACAATCCACAAAATTGCTGGCCAGTGCTCACAAATGAACTCTTTTTATAACTCCAGAGTTTTACAATCGCATAATTATTTTTCAGATTTGAATTGTTGGTATCTGCTCCGAGATTGCACCACTCTCCAAGCACAGAATTGCCAAGGAATCCATCGTGAGCTTTATTGGAATAATCCATAAAAATTGAATTATTTACCTCTCCTCCTACCTTACAGTGTTTTCCCAGACTAACCGCACCATAAATTTTTGAACCCATTTTCAAAGTTGCATTCTCATCCATAATAAAGGGACCTCTGATCATGCATCCTTCCATTATTTCTGCATTTTTTGAAATATAAACAGGTCCTGTCGAAGTGTTTATTACAGAAGATTCTATTTTTGCTCCGGGTTCTAAAAAAATCGAATCAGAATCACCAATTAATGTGTTTGTCCGGGAGAGCTTTTCTGAATTCCTGTCTTTAGTCAGAAGTCCGAAATCTATCCGAATTTCCATATCTGCTTTTTGGAACAGGTCCCACAAATAGTTTATTTTGTTTATATTAAATATTTCATTTATATGTATATTATTGATATTAAATTTTATATTATCTCTGATAAACTCAGCGCTTAGTTTTTTGTCTAATCTTACAATGACGAGTTTGCCCTGATTTGTAAAACCCGAATTTAAGGTAAGTGTTGATATATGGTCAATTAGTTTCTGATCCGGGATCAATGATCCATTGATAAAAATATTTTCATCCTGCAGATGTGTTTTAAATTTTCTGGATAAATAATCTTTAGTAAGGAAACTAATTTTATGATTTAATAAAAATTCCCATTTTTGTCTGATAGTAAAAATTCCGGTTTTAAGTTCTGCAACAGGCCTGGTGTAAGTAAGTGGTAAAAGATCGATCCATTCATCAGAATCAAAGAGGATAAAATTGTGGTTCATAAATTAGCAAAATTAGTTGAGATTATTCTTAAAAACGAGTCAAAAGTAAATATTAAATCTATTGGAAGGTTAAATAATGCTGTATATTTTCCCACCTAACTTCTCATAATCATTAAAATACTCAGGATATGATTTGCTTATACACTCAGCATTCTCAATAGTAATATCTCCCTTGGCATTCAATCCAAGAGCAGCGAGAGCCATCGCTATCCTGTGATCATTATGTGAATTTACGACACCACTCTCAGGAAATCCCAGGTGAATTACCATGTTGTCATCTTCTTTATCAATATGTATTCCCAGTTTTTCAAATTCATTTTTCAGGCTCAGGAATCGGTTGCTCTCTTTATTTTCTAGTCTTGAAATGCCTTTGATCTTTGATATGCCGCTACAGTAAACTGCAAGTACAGCCAATGGGGGAAACAGGTCAGGAGTATCAGTGGCATCAAAAAAGAAGGGTTCCAGTTTGTCCCTGATAACAATTATTTTATCATGTTTTTTTATGATTTTAACTCCTGCATTACTTAGTACTTCAATAATTGTCCTGTCTCCTTGCGATGATGAAGGATTAAGTCCACTTATAACAGCTTTACCACTGATAGCAGCCCCTACAATATGAAATGCTGCCCCACTCCAGTCACCTTCGATTTTTAGTTTTAATCCATGAAGATTTTGATTTCCGGGTATGGTGAATTTGGAGTAATCATCATGCGAAATATCAGCACCAAATGCTTTTAACATACACAATGTAACATCAATGTATGGTCTTGAATTCAGATTGTTTACTTTGATGAATGAATCATTTTCGGCCTGTGTCAATGCTATAATTAATCCGGTCAATACCTGCGAGCCATCTGCTGCATCTAATTCAGGCCTGAAATTATTTATTTTACCTCTGATCACTATTGGCAGATGAAAATCAGAATGTTCAACTTTCAGCCCGACATTGGTTAAAACATCAATCAGTGATTTCATGGACCTCCTGAGCAATGTGCCTTGTCCTGTTATTGTAATATCCTGATCGTAAAGTCCTGCAATTGAAGAATATATCCGTGCACTTAATCCGGATTCGCCTGCATTCCAGCTTTGGTTTTTAAGAGGGCTGTTTTTGTGAATTTTTATGCAGTCATTTTCAATTATAATGTTGCATCCCATAGCTTCTGCGATCTTAAGTGCTGCCTGTGAGTCTTCGCTATTGTCCGGGTTATATATATTAACAGCCATTTCAGTGAGGGTAGAAATTGCAACTACTCTCTGCATAATACTCTTGGAAGGGTTTGCCCTTATTTCACCGTTAAATGATGAAGGACTTACTGTAATCGTCATAAATGAAATCGCTAATATTGTGATAAGTATCAGTATCTGAACAAACTATAACATTGGAAGTTCTGAAATACATATCTTTTCTGTCACGGAATATTTTTTCCAGTTCTGTGATTTTATCTTTACCTGCTAAAAGAGGCCTGTTTTTATCTGAAGCATTTTTAGCAAGATTTTCTGAAGAGCCGTACAAAAGGATATTCCAGCAGTTCTCTTTCAGAATACTGATATTTTCTTCATCAGTAACAATACCTCCACCAGTGGAAATAACTATATTGTCATCGTATATGATATTTTTTAAAAGATCTTTTTCCAGTGATCTGAAATATGCTTCACCTTTTGTTTCAAAAATCTCCATAATTGAAAGTCCTTCATTATCCTCGATCATTTTATCCATGTCTTTAAAGCTAAAATTCAGTTTTTCAGCAATTTTTTTTCCGATCGTGGATTTGCCGGTTCCCATCATCCCGATAAGAGCTATCCGTTTGTGATTTTCAACAGAATTTTGAAGTTGACTGATATTTACAGAAAAACTACTGTTCATTTTACCTGTCATCAGCATATAGGAAGCTCTTCCCTGCTCTGCAAGCCATTCTAAACCGTTAATATAACGCGCATTGAATTTACTTGAAAGTTCTTTCATAGGGCATGTCTTATAATCAGCATCAAACAAAATGGTATTTTCTCTTAACAGTAATTTGGTTAAAATTTCAGGATATACTGGTGTAGTGTTGATTATTATATCAAATTCATATTTGGAGGCTTGCGGAAAATTCAAAGAATTTATTCTGAACTGGCCGGCAATTATATCTGCTTTTGCTTTGGTCCTGTTTGTAATAAAACCGGACTGATATTCATATTCTTCAGAGCTTTGATAGCTGCTTTAGCTGCACCTCCTGCTCCGATTATCAGAGCTGAAAATGGTTTGGAATCCTGTAATGCCTTGGTCAATGGTATCTGAATACCTGAAATATCAGTATTGAAAGCTGATTTGATTTGTTTTTTGATGATTAGTGTATTGGCTGCTCCCGTCTCAATTGAATAAGGTGATAATTCATCTGCCAGCTCAATCACTGCTTCTTTAAAAGGAGATGTGATATTTATAGCCCTGATATCAAATGCGGCTATTATTCGTAAAATTTCAGATGTTGATCTTCCAAGAATCCTTGAGTACGAAAAGTTCAAATCCTGGTTCTCCATGTATTTTCCGAATAAAAGCGGACTTAAACTATGGGAAATCGGATTTCCGGCAACTCCAAAATTTAATTGATCGGTATTCATTACAGCTTTACAACTTTATAATTGTATTTATTATTTCCGGAGTTGATTGTCAAAAAATATATTCCGGGACTTAAATTTAACTTTTCAAGGCTTAAAGCTACTTTTCCTTTATTCATTTTATTATGGTGTACAATTCTTCCATAAATGTCAATAAGTTCGAAACTGTAATACTGAGTGCTATTGTATGAAGAAATATTTAATTCATCAGAAACCGGATTTGGATAAATAATGTATTCATTCAAATAGGTTTCTTCTGTTGCATCTGAGCATTGGGTTTTGAAAGTAAAGTTTTCCAAATAAGCTATGTCTATCGGTGAACAATAAATTCCGATGCTTGCCTCATAAGAGGTACATGTATCAAGTCCTGAAATGATCAAAGATGTATCGGGTATAAATGCTAAAGGATAAAACTCTTCGTCTGAGTTCTTTTTTTCTTAACTTAACAAGATATTTATGATCATTCCCGGTATTATTCCAGATCAATTGAACATTTTCAGTGTCAATTACCTTAGAAGCAATATTAAAATCTTGTATTTTGCATTGATTGGCAGTATCCAGTACTATGCAGTAATCTTCGTACTCTCCGTAATCATTATTTCCAATGTCACAGGGGTCAGAAATGCTGTAGGCACTAAGCATAATCCTCATTATTGAACTTCCTGTGTATTGCAAATCAGGAACAGTAAACTCAGTTTTAATTTTAGTGGATTTGTCATTGAATCCCCGGCAGATAAGCTCATCTGATTGAAAAATACCATTATTATCAAGATCAAGCCAAACAAACAGAGAATCAGAATAGCTTGAACTACTAAATTCGATGTTGACATTCACTGGATAAGTCTCATTTTGAATTAGCTTTAAAGCCGGGGTATGGCTGAAAATACCAATTCCATCAGAATTTTTACCACTTTCATTTTCAAAATCATTGATCTCAATTTTTGTGATCCATTCGAAGTCATTGTCAAGGAATGGATAGCAATATTCTCTTATGGCACATTCCGGACAATCCTGACCAAGGATAAAGTATTGGATGTCACTGCTTAGAGTATCCTCACATTCTGACTTCAAATATGCAGTTATTCTGCCGCAATTTATTTTTAAATCGATAGCAATATTATTTTTATCTGTTATCAGTGTATCCCATAAGGGGTCTGACCAGTATTTGTATATGAAATAGTATTTTTCTGCTGCCAGGACCTTATCCCACGACAGGTGTAATTTATCATTAAAGATATAGTGATCTTTAATTTCAGGTGATGTACAACATCCCAGTGTATTTACTTTTAATGTATATCCGAACGGGCCTAAAGTATCTCCGCATTTTTTTTGGAGTTTCAATTCCACTGAGGTACAATTTCCGATGTTTTGCAATGTAAAAGGACTTGTAATATTTTCTATTGTTTCCCAATTGTTACCTTCAGTCCTGAAAGCAAGATTATATATTTCAGACCCTGTGTTTTCCCATGACAGACCTATCATATCAGCACCTACAGTATCAATTTTTATCAAAAAAGGAGGAGCACATCCATTATCATATTTACTAATATTATTCAGTGAATTAAAGGCATTTACAACACCACCGGTGAATGTAATATCTGTAAGCGAAATTAATGATTTGCTGCCTTCAAGTATAGCATCTTTAGCCATCAGTGCTGCCCGTGATGGATTGGTTAGAGATACTTCTGCAATTTTTTCACTGTATGCATATATTAAACCAACAACACCTGATACTACAGGAGTCGCAGCAGATGTGCCATTAAAGGAAGTATACCTGTTATTTGTCCTGATTGTCAGTACATTTGCACCATAACCTCCGATATCTATGTTTTTGCACCGTATCCAGCTCCGTTAACTTTATTATTGTACTGGTCGATATTTGTAACTGAGATCATGAAATCTCCAGGACAAGTTGATGGCATATCACCCTGAATATCAACATTTGTATTGTTGTTGCTTGTAGCCACAATATTCAGAATTCCTACATTTCCAAGAGAGTCATACATGCTGCACCAGATGGGGTGATCTTTGGCAAAAGCATAATCAGTTCCAAACGATGAATTTGTTGCAACTATAAATGCTCCTTTGGTGCCGTTCGAATCATTGTATAGCTTTCTTAGTTTATAAGCATAAGCATAAGAGGACAATGTATGAGCTTCTTCATTTCCGTAGTAAACAGGAAGAATTTTTACATTCCAGTTTATTCCAGATATTCCTTTTTTGTTATTACCTCTTGCTCCTATGAGGCCCGCAACAGAAGTTCCATGACTTCCTACGGGAATACTGCCGTTCTGATCTGCACTGTTCCATCCATTATAGTCATCTATGTAGCTATTGTTGTCATCATCTATACCATTTTCAGGTATTTCAAGGTGATTTACCCATATGTTTCCTGTAATATCTTCATGTGATATATCCATGCCATTGTCAATCACGCAAATAACTATTGTGTCTCCTTTTTTTGTCGTGCCACCTGTTGTAAGGTTCCATGCGAGGTCAGCATCGATATCAGCATCCGGTATTCCACCGCCTTGACCTGTATTGTTAAGATGCCATTGATTTTTGAAAAGTGAATCATTCGGAATATTTCTGCTTTCAACAAAGTGATTGAATTGTGCAACTGTCACGTAATCATTGTTATTTAGAAAATCAATGATTTTGTCAATATTTTTGTTCCTGTCATCAAATTCAATTTTTTTTATGATCACGGGTTCTGAGCAAATGTCTGTGATAATGATTTCACCTGTTATTTCAAAATTTCTTTGTAATTGTACTCTCAGGTTTTCATTATTTATTTTTTTACTGCAACTGACAAGAATTTGATTTTCAATTATGTTTTGAGTTTTTGCTTTAAAATTGAAAACTGTTAAAAAGGAAACTAATAATATAGTAAAATAAAATTTCATAACCAGATTGTGTATTGATGTAAAAATATAACGTAAAAATATGCTTAATTATAGTAATTCACCCAATTTGAAATGTAAAAAAAGGTTTTTAGTGAAATAATTACTTATGATTTGCTAAGTATGTTTGCCCTAAGTATATAAATAGGGTAAATTGATAATTAAAATTTAAGCACACAGATGACACAGATTAGATCGATTTGCATGGTTTTCGTGCCGCAAAAATAAATCAAATCCAATTAATTTAAAGAAGTTGTTTTAAATTAGTTATTTAAAACTGTTTATATCTCATTGATATTTATGTAAATACTCCAATAATAAATTGATAAATTTTTGACCACATTTTTTCTAAAATAAAAACAATTTTTATTTAAATTTCTTTACTTTTTGAGCCGTCAAAAAGTAACAATCCCGACGATAAATGTGGGGACGTGCGAAATTAAACTCGCAAACCTTTTATCCATTATAAAACAACAAGTTATCACGTTTTAATTTACGGAAATTTTACCTACAAGGCTTCGGTAAAATTTCCTGCTTTCTCCAGCTCAAACTCCCGATCGTTATCGGGATCGCACAGTCATGAACTTTAATTTTTAAACAACTTTAAAGTTTTAGTTAAATGGCTGATCTTAAATTATAGTTACATATATTTTACATTTTTAAAGCGATCAATAAAATCCTTGATAAACATCGGGAGAAGAGAATCAAATATACATTTTTTATGTCACGCTAAGACGCAAAGACGCAGATTTAAATAATCTCTAAAAGATTTGAAGGTACTCTATTCATTCACTCATCCAATTCCAACCGTGCTGCATTTTACTAAAGTTCAACATTCAATAACTCACTAACTCAATAACTCAATCATTCAAACATTCATTCACTAACTCAATAACTCAATCATTCATTCACTCAATCATTAATCCATCATTTATTATTTCAAATTATTTTTTAACTTCGCTTTTTACTAAAATATTTGCATATGGACAACCCTGAACTAATTCTTGCAAATGAGTTTGTTTTAAATACGAACAAAAATATTTTTCTGACCGGTAAGGCAGGAACAGGAAAAACTACGTTTTTGAAAAAACTCAGCAACAGTCAGTTCAAGCGCAATATTGTGGTAGCTCCTACCGGAGTTGCTGCCATCAATGCTCATGGTGTGACCATTCATTCGTTTTTCCAGATTCCCTTCGGGCCATTGGTTCCGGGTACAAATGAAGAAGTATTTTTCCAGAGAAAGATGCGTTCTTCGAAGATAAATATCATCAAATCGCTTGATTTGCTTATAATAGATGAGATCAGCATGGTAAGAGCAGATCTGCTGGATGGTATAGATACAGTGCTCAGAAGATACAGGGACAGGAGCAAGCCATTTGGCGGTGTTCAGTTGCTGATGATAGGCGACATATATCAACTGGCTCCGGTCACCAAAGCCGAAGAATGGAACTTGCTGGCACCATACTACGAAACACCATATTTTTTTAGCAGCAATTCTTTCAGACAGGCAGAAGTTATTACTATTGAATTGACAAGGATATTCAGGCAGGATAATAAGGATTTCATAAGGATATTGGAGAAAGTCAGGAACAATGATCTGGATACTGAGACACTCAAAGAATTGAATTTGAGATATTCTCCTGATGCACAAAGTATACCGGGAGATGGATACATTACACTTACAACTCACAATGCCAGGGCAGAATCGATGAATGAACATGAATTGGATAAACTGGTTTCTGCTTCTACCTATTACAAAGCTGTGATAAAAGATAATTTTCCTGAATATTCATATCCAACCCTGGAGAAACTAGAGTTTAAGATAGGTGCACAGGTGATGTTTGTGAAAAATGACCCATCGGGTGAAAAGGTCTACTATAACGGCAAAATAGGTAAAATAACCGGACTGAAGAAGGATTCTGTTACTGTTCTGGGTGATGGAGACGATGAGGAAACAGAAGTCAGCAGATTGATTTGGGAAAATATAAGTTACACACTCAACAGGGAAAATCAGAATATTGAAGAAGAAGTGTTAGGAAGTTTCGAACAAATACCGCTGAAACTTGCCTGGGCAATCACAATCCATAAAAGCCAGGGACTTACTTTTGATAAGGCCATCATAGATGCTCAGTCTTCATTTGCACATGGACAAACCTACGTGGCACTGAGCAGATGCCGGACTCTGGAAGGCATAATATTGAAAACCAAGATAAATCTTTCTTCAGTCATCAGCGATCAGAGAATTTCAAGTTTTACACATGAAGTAAAATCAAAAATGCCTGATGAAAAATTCCTTTCAGAATCAAAACGAACATTTCAATTGATGCTGATAAAGGAACTGTTTGACTTTGAACCTTTGATCAATCCTGTCAGATATGCAAAACGCATTGCTGAAAACAATCAGAAAGTACTGATAGGCAATCATAAGGATATTTTATTTAAACTCAATGTTTTTGCAGATGAACTAATAAATGTCGGCAAAAGATTTGAGGAACAGATAGGAAAACACAGTCCTGAAAGTATTCTTCCGGAAAATGATACTTTTATAATTGAAAGGGTATCAAAAGCAGTAGATTATTATCTCAATTTCACGGAACAGAATATGAGAGTTCTCCTTAGTACACTGGCATTTACTACTGACAATAAGGAGGTTAAAAAGGATTTTTCAAGACAGGTTGATAACATAAACAGTTTCGTAAACAGGAAAATATTTTGCTACAAAGGGCTTGGATCAGGATTTACTGTGCTAAAATATCTTGAGCTGAGAGCGAAATCAAATATCTCAGCCGAAGAGAAAAAAACTGCAGACAGAGATTTTGTCAGGGCTACAGACCATCCGGTATTATTCAATAAACTCCGGGATTACAGGTTTAAAATAGCAGAGGATGAGCAAATAGATCATTATCAGGTATTTACGCAGGCAACACTCTATGAAATATGCGAAAAACTGCCTGTAAATCTCCGGCTGTTAAAGAAGATCAATGGTATAGGTAAGGTCAGACTAAAGCTTTATGGAGAGGATATAGTGATGATGATCAGGCAGTACTGCACTGACAATAATATCAAAATGCCTGAGGAAGAAGATCCATATACATTAACAAAACCTCCTGAACCAGGTACTTATCAGAAAACGATAGACCTCTTCAGGTCCGGTAAAAAACCCGACGAAATAGCAAGGGAGCGTAATCTTGCACTTTCAACCATTGAAGGCCATCTGGCAAAATTCATACTAAGTGGTGAGATTTCCATTTTTGATGTGATAGCACGAGAAAAATATGATGATTTTGTAAGGCTGACCGCAAACAAGAAATTTGAAAATCTTACTGAACTAAAAGCTTTGACAGGAAACACTTTTAGTTTTGGTGAATTGAGAATGCTCATCAATCATAGACATTCTGAGGAGGGTTTCCGGTGAAAATGACCCTGGTTGGTTTTCAAACCCTTCTTTTTCGATGAAAGAGGGTAAAGGATTGAATGTTTTTATCAAAATTGTTTATTTTTTTTATCGATTTATTCTATTATCTTTTTTAATTATTATTTTTGGCATTGTGGCCATCAGAAGCCTGATTTTATTTAATAAATCATAATTGGAAATTGTATAATACAAACAAATAGTCAACAAAATGATAAACAAAGATATCAAATCGAAACTAAAAACCCCATTGGATAATTTCTACCACTGGGAAAAGCAAACACCTGATGCTATTTACCTGCGGCAACCATATGGGAGAGAATGGGTTAATTACAGCTACAGAGAAGCAGGCATTATTGCACGTAAACTGGTGTCAGCCTTGCGTGGACTCGAGTTACGAAAGGGTGATAAAATCGGAATTTTGTCAAAAAACTGCTGTCACTGGATCCTGGCAGATGTGGCAATAATGATGGGTGGATTTGTGTCAGTCCCGCTATATGCTACTTTGGAGGGTGATGCACTACTGCAGGTCATCAGGAATAGCGGAATAAAACTGATTTTTGTGGGTAAGCTTGAAAAATGGACAGATGAAACACATCCTGTTCCGGAGGATATACACATCATCACAACTCCTCATTATAAAGGCAACGCTATCATTACCCGGGGCATGGACTGGGATGATCTGATCAGCACTAACGAGGCTGTCACAGATGTTGAAGTGCCGGGATTGGATGACCTCTGGAGCATCATGTACAGTTCAGGAACAACCGGTACTCCAAAAGGGGTCATGCATACGTACCGCAATCCGGCAATGGTCATTCACATAGAAGAAATGACTGACTTTATAGGTATCTTCAGGGTGAAGCACCAAAAGTATTTCTCCTTTCTGCCACTCAACCATGTCGGGGAAAGGATTGGAACCGAGATCAACTGCCTTGCGACCGGTGGAATGATGTCTTTTGGAGAATCTGTGCAGAGTTTTATGGCTAACCTTCAGGTAACACAACCAACTACCTTTTTTGCAGTACCAAGGATATGGACTAAGTTTTATGAAGGAGTGACAGGTATAATTCCTGTCAAAACCCTGAATGTCCTGTTGAGTATTCCGTTCCTTGGATCATTTCTGCGCAGGAAGACCAGAACAGGTCTGGGACTTTTACATGTCAAAACCGCTGCAACAGGAGCTGCCATCACTCCGGCTTATCTTAAGAATTTTTATAAAAAGCTCGGTATTCATCTGGTAGAAGCTTATGGCATGACAGAAATATGCGGAGGAATCGCTTATGGAGTTGATATAACTACACCGCATGATTCAGTTGGCAAACCATTCCCTCAATGTGAGGTTAAAATCGATCCTGAAACGGGAGAAATACTCCTCAAAGCTCCTTATGTCATGACAGGATATTACAATGATCCCGAACTCACACAAAAGGTATTGCGGGATGGGTGGATGTATAGTGGTGACCGTGGTGAAATTGATGAAAATGGTTTTCTGAAAGTCACAGGAAGAATAAATGACGCTTTTAAAACAAATAAGGGAGAATATATTGTACCCAACCTGATGGAAGCCGAATTCGAAAAAAATGAATATGTTGCCTTTGTGTGTGTCTGCGGGCTAACATCACCGCAACCCCTGGCATTGCTCTGTTTGGGTGAGAGGGCCAAAAACATACCGGAAAAAGACATAGAACATTCACTGCTGAATAGTATGTCAAAAACGAATTCGCTTGTCGCAAAACATGAAAAAATATCCACTATTGTCATCTTCAAAGAACCCTGGACAGAAAATTCAGGTCTTATCACACCTACAATGAAGGTCAGGAGAAGTGCTGTGGACGAAAATTTCCAGGAGATGTATCTCAAATGGCATGATAGTCCGCAGACTATTATCTGGCATTAATTTCTTGATATAAAATGAACAATTAACGACTTGATTGGCCAGAGTTACTGAGGATATTTATTTTTGCAGCCCATGCAAAGACTATATGAAAAGCTAAATCAAGCCTGACTTATATTGGCTGATCAAAATCCCGGCATCATTTCTTTTCTTCAATTCAGGGATGATAGTCATTGCACAGTAATAAGCCGCAGATTGGTTTGGTCATAACAAAACCAATTTATATAAAAAATCAATTTCACGGTTAAGCAACTGTAACATAATTTTATAATGTATATATTTGGATGAAAAAAAATATCTTTAATTTTCAATTTGCAGGGTATAAACTTTTGGAAATAAGTTATTTTTAGTATATTTTTGTATAGAATTTTTCACCCATAAAAATCCTGCCTTATGAAAAAGATTTTCTTCGATCAGATCCGTACAATCGGTATATTTATACTAATAGTTCTGTTAAATTCAAGCCTTATATCACAGGATGAGTTTGATTTCTCACTGACCGGAAGCTGGACTGACGGTCCGTGCAATACCATAGATACTTTTGGCTCAATGGTGATCATAAGTAACGGATGCAATTTTGAGATCCTGGATTTTTCTGATACTTCAGAATTGGTGCCTGTCTCAAAATATTACAGCCAGGGTGTAATTTACAATCTGAAAGTAAAGGACAATACTGTATACCTGGGTTTGGATGGAGCAGGCCTCAGCATTGTCGATATCTCTGATATTCACAATCCGCACGAGATTGGTTTTCTTAGAATCAACGGCTATTATCCGGCAATTCAATTGCTGGGCAATAAACTATTATACACTGTAAACTACGCCAACGGTTTATATTTGATCGATATTTCGAATCTCAATTCACCTGCAGTCATAAAAAATTACCTTATCAGCGAGATTATAAGTATGAATGCCAGGGATAATTATATATATACTGCGAGAGGATGGCAGGGTATGTCTGTCTATCAGTTAAACATGGATAATTCTATTACAAATGTATTCAATATCACCAATGAATACTGCTATGATGTGGAAATTAAGGACGATACCATGTGTGTTCTCACAATTGATACTTTGATGTTGATAAATATTGCCAATCCGGTTTCACCTGAGATCATCGCCGAAATAAGGGTTTTGGATGCATACAACTGCGGTTTTTATAAGAATTTCATAATTTGCAGCGGCTATGGAATGCAGGCAATAGATATCATCAATCTGAACCAGCCAAAGATTATAAGCTCGGAATATAATGGAATATTAGCAAGGAATATGATCGTTAAGGGAAATATAATATTTCTGCCATTGGATAGCAAAGGCCTGAAAGTATTTAATATAGATCAGTCAGGAAATATAGCTGTTGCCAAAGTGTATAAAACGCAAGGTTATTCAAATGGGGTGGCAGTAAAGAATAAAGCCGCATATCTCGCTCAATATGGTGAAGGAATAAGCATTCTTGATATCACAGACCAGGCTGATATTAAATGGATTAAATCGATTCCGCTGAATAATGTTACTTCTGTGAAGATGCACGATAAGTATCTCCTTTGTTCAAATGAGGGACTGCAGATATTTGATATTTCAGACCGGTTCAATCCGGTGGAGATCAGTTATTTTGATTTAAATACATCTACTCATGGCATGAAAGTATCCGGCAATACTGTCTACCTGGCTTCAGGCAGTAAAGGATTGACAATTTTCAATATTTCTGATGTAAATAATATAATAAAAATTGGGGAATATAACACTCCGGGCAATGCCTGGGATGTGGATGTGAAGGATAATAGGGCATATATTGCCGATCTCAATGAAGGTCTGCGAATCATTAATATTACCAATCCTGCCAATCCGGTTGAAATTGCCAGTACCAAAATACTTAAACCCCTGTATTCAGTGAGCCTGGCAGGAAACTTTGCTTATGTGGGAAGTGCCAATTTTGGAGTACGGGTACTTGATGTTTCAAATCCAGAGATGATTCCGATAGTTAAGTATTTGAATTCAGGCAGGGGATATCATACATTGATCAATGAAAATTTTGTGTATATTTCCGGAGGATATGAAGGTATGTTTGTTTATGATATCACTGATCCGGGTGATCCTGTTAGAGTCACAGAATACAATACTCCCGGTCATGTGTATGATGTATTCGTGGAAAACAATTATGTATATCTGGCAGACTATAATGCCGGATTTGATATATTGAAAAAATGCCCGCGATTCACTGTTTCGACTGATTATGACTTTGTCAAATGCTTCGGTCAATGTAACGGTTGGATTGATATAAAAAATGTGCTGAATGCTTCAGCTCCTGTTCAGTACAGGTGGAATAACGGGCTGAATACTTCGAAAATTCAGGGACTTTGCAGGGGAACATACACTGTGACAATAAGTGATAGTCAGAATTGTTCTGTTTCAATGTCATTTGATATCACTGAACCGAAAGCAATTAAAATTGAAACCCTGTCAAAAACGGATATCACCGCTGCAAATCCCAAAGGTTCGGTTAATGTTGGAATTTCGGGTGGAGTGCTCCCATATTCCTATAAATGGTCAGGGCCTGATGGCTTCACATCGACTCAACAAAACATTAGCGGACTTGAAAAGGGATGCTATACTTTATCGGTCACAGATGCTAATGAGTGTTTATTTGTCTCAGATCCGGTATGTATTGAAGACAAAACAAGTGGAATATCAGATAGTGATGGTGAACCATCAGTAAGGATCTCTCCAAATCCGTCGACTGAGTATATTTTACTTGAAATGCTGTCATCGGAGTATACAGAACTGGAAATTGCCATTTTCGGATTGAATGGTAAGCAAATATCAGAAAACAGCCATTTTATATCTGACGGACAAAATTCAATAAGAATAGACATTTCTCAAATTGTTCCCGGGATTTATTATCTCAGAATAAAAGAGAAGAATGGCAGATTCATGAAAAATTTCAAAGTGGTGAAAATGTGATGGAATAGATTGATTTAAAGCTTTTTTTGCAATAGCAAGGAATGAATGAGTTATTGAATGAATGAGTTATTGAATGAATGAGTTATTGAATGTGAAAAGTAGTGAAGTCCCCCAAGACAGAGTTTGAGGATAATTTAGATTTACGAAGTACGATTTACGAAGTACGATTTATGATTTAAATGAATGAGTTATTACTGAGTTATTGAATGTTGAGCGTTAGAGAAATCCCGCATGGCTGGAAATGATTGGTTGATTGAATTTATTAATAGATTAACATCAAATCTTATAGAGATTATTAAAATCAGTGTCTTTGCACCTCAGCGTCTTAGCTTGATAAAGAAAAACAATGTCTTTATGTGATAAAAAAATTAGTATTTGAAAAATAACTATTTCAGCTCAATTTTTTAACAATGTCCAAAAAAGATGTTAAGCTTATATTACTTATGTTGGGTTATCTTTTGGTTATTTTCAAGGACATTTTTTAAATATATTCATTTTAGGGATTGCAATACTCAAATATCATAATTATTGAGGAATTATATGCCTTGAAATATTAAATAGTCCAAACTACATTTATGGCAAATACTGATGGGCAGCCTTTCTCAATCTGTCCATTATTGCTATGCCAATACCTGTTTCAGGTACTGCTTCAGCTACTATAAATTCCACATCACTGTCTTCAAGCAAATGAAGTTTTTCGAATAAATTGGCTGCAGCTTCATACAGATCAGCTTTGCGGGACAAATATTCGATTGTTTTATATTTCTGTACCGGTATTGTACCGAAGGACAGGAATGCTGCATTTTTTGTATCCATGTCTTTTAAATGTTCTCCCCATATATACAGAGGCTTGACAGGGCTGTAATGCGATTCAAGGTTGCCGGGAGCTGAGATGATTTCTTTATTGATAGTGGCTGTAAATGAATGTGGTATTATTTCCTGCAATTGCTGCATGGTAATAATTCCCTGCCGCAAAATCACAAACCCGTCAGAATGCAGTTCAATTACAGTAGATTCGATTCCAACTCTGGTAGGTCCCCCGTCCAGGATGCAGTCAATGTCATGAAGTTGTTTTCTCACATGAGAGGCTTTTGTAGGACTGATCCTGCCAAATTTATTTGCGCTAGGAGCTGCTATCGGGCATCCTGAAAACCTGATGAGATCAAGAGCTATTTCATTGTCAGGCATTCTGATCCCAACTGAATTCAGACCGGATGTAACAATATCAGGTACAATTTTGCTTTTTGGTAAAACAATTGTTAATGGTCCCGGCCAGAATTTCTCAGCTAACCGTATAACTCTTTCATCATGCTCTGCAGTTAGCAAATCAAGACTTTCAGTGGATGCAATATGCACTATCAAAGGATCAAAGGAAGGTCGTTCCTTGGCCTCAAATATCCTGGCAACTGCCGGTGGATTTAGGGCATCAGCCCCCAATCCGTAAACAGTCTCAGTAGGAAAGGCTACCAGTCCTCCCTGTTTAATTAATTCCGCTGCTTTTCTGATCTCCTGTTCGCTTACCATTTATATTAGTTTCAGAATAAAATTTCTTTAGCTTACAAAGGTAAGACTATATTTAAAATAATTTCATGAATAGTATTATTATTCAATTTGAAAACTTTGTTCAAAGTCATAAACGCAAGTCCTGGCTTAAAGAGCTTAGAAACAGGCAATCATGATTTTGTCCGGTAGGTATTCTAACGGTTTCAATAAAGTCTCAATCCCAAACCAGCATTAAAATTGACAAAATAGGCATTGACAAACTGATCCTCAATATCGGATGGAGCTTTGATATCAAAATGCATTTTACCTAAATTTGCTCCAATATTAATATAAAGGTGTTTTACAAAGTGGTATTTAATGTCAGCCCCTATACCAAATCCAGATCCATAAAATTTTCCCTGGTTTTTGCCTCTGACCGATTTGTAAAAAAGTGAAGGTGAAACTGAAATAACTTCCATTGGATAAAAAGCATAAGAGGCACTAAATGTTTTGTCCACAAAAGTTGTTTTATCTTCATTAATAATTGTTTTATTGGTTATTTTGCCGGAATATCTCTCTGCTGATATATCAATTGAAAAATACCTGAAAATCAAAATTCCTGTTTTAATATAAATTCCCTTAAAATTATCGTGGTAGTGATTGTAAATATTATCACCAAAAAACTTTTGATTTGTATATCCAAATGAAGTATTATGACTAAAAAGGGGAATCGTGTCATTTCCCTTAGCCAGAAATTTAAATGAAAAATTCAATAGAATGAAAAGAAATACAATATTTTTCATCTGACTTTATTTTAAAATATAGTTATACGGGATATCGGTTACAAGAATGCTGTCAACAAATGATGTGTCTCTTGAGTAAATAATTAGTTTGACTTTGCTGTTTTGGGGCACTAATACACGCGAATTTATATATTTTGATGATCTTATTTCTCTGCGAAAATAATAGCCTGTTTTTCCATCTAAATATATATCCTGTTCTGTTTCAAAATGAATTGTGTATGTATTATCATTTGTGCTGGCACATAAAAAACTTAAGACTACTCCGGGTATAAGAGAACAGTAGGATGTCAGATCAAATTCATAATCACCGAATCTTTCAGAATCAAAGAATAAATATTTTTCTGAATATTGCACATTATAGTTATGTGTATCTTCGTCCCAATATTCGGGAATATAATTCAATTTCAAATAATACTTGTGACCATTATTCTTTGAAAATATCATATCAAACCTGCCATTATTGTCTGTAACTCCTTTTTGTATAAGACCATTGTATATGGATTGACTACCTAATACTTCAAATGATACATCGATATTTTTCAACGGATTTCCTTTATCGTCTGTCACTTTGCCTTTGATACGATATCTTTCAGAGCCATCAAAAATAATCGAATTAGGACAAGAAAATCCTGTAAAAACTATTGTCATCATTAAGACAAAATTTTTCATAGTTTTTAAATTTTTAACGTTAATGATCAATCAGTTATTGTAAAAAAATCAGCCCTTTCAAATTAATGATAAGGGCTGAAAGATCTGTTTATTGTTGAAATTAGTCTTTATTAAGAAATATCTTTATGTCGATTTGGTCCGGCAGCAAGAATCTCCTTTGGAATACCTTCAGCAAATAATTTGAAATTCTCAATATACCTTGAAGCAAGTGCATCATATTTTCGCCAGTAGTCCTTTTTGTTTCCCCATGCGTTGGACGGATCAAATACATCTTCTGGAACATTCGGACATGTTCTGGGTATTTCAAATCCAAATAGTTCATCTTTTCTGTATTCCACATTGTCGAGTTTGCCTTCCAGTGCAGCATTCAGCATGTTTCTGGTGTGACGGATCGAGATCCTTTTGCCGACTCCGAATTTTCCACCTACCCAGCCTGTATTTACCAGCCATATATTTGCCTTACAGGCTTCAGCTTTTTTCCTAAGCAGGTTGGCATAAAAATATGGGTGATGAACCATAAAAGGAGCACCAAAACAAGCACTGAAAGTTATTTCAGGTTCTATACCAAGTCCGAGTTCCGTACCTGCTATTTTGGATGTATATCCGCTTATAAAGTGATAAATAGCCTGATCCATGCTCAGTTTCGCAATTGGAGGCAAAACTCCCTGGGCATCAGCCGTAAGAAAAACAATATTCTTTGGTTGTGATCTCACCATTTTTTCTTTCACAGCATTTGGAATGAATTCAAGTGGATACGACATTCTTGTATTTTCTGTCAGTCTCGCATCGTCAAGATCTATTTGTCTTGACGAAGGATCGAATATAACATTTTCCAGTATAGTGCCGAATCTATAGGTGCAGGCATGTATCTCAGGTTCAGCTTCGGCTGACAATCTGATTGCCTTTGCATAGCAGCCTGCTTCGTAGTTGAAAACCCCGAGATCACTCCATCCGTGTTCATCATCACCTATCAAAAATCTGGTAGGATCAGCAGACAGAGTTGTCTTGCCTGTTCCTGACAGACCAAAAAACAATGCTACATCATTATCTTTACCTACATTGGCAGAGCAGTGCATGGACATTACATCCTGCATTGGCATAAGGTAATTCATTATAGTGAAAACCGACTTTTTTATCTCTCCTGCATATGATGAACCGGCTATGATGGCTAACTTGCTGCCAAAATTAATTACTATGGCTGTTTCACTGAGTGTGCCGTCGATTCTTGGATCGAGTTTAAATGAAGGAGCTACCATGACTGTGAAATCTGGTATAAAATCTTTTAATTTTCCAAGGTCGGTTTCTGAAATAAACATGTTCTTCACAAAGTGAGAACTCCATGCATGCTCAGTTATAATTCTCACAGGAAGCCTGTATTCAGGATCACCACCTGCATATACATCCTGCACGAACAATTCTTCTCCCTGCCAGTATGCCTGAAGTCTTGAAAACATGGCATTGAACTTCTCTTCAGTCATGGGCCTGTTGTACGACCCCCAGTCTATGTTTTTGTCCGAGCTTTCTTCCATGACGAAGTATTTATCATTGGCTGCCCTCGCTGTCCATTTACCGGTGTATTTCTGAAAAGCACCTCCATTTACAAGATTACCTTCTCCTCTGAAGACTGCTTCTTCGACCAATGCCGGAACAGGTAAATTCCAGTATATTGTATCAAGGTGAACGAGTCCATGATTTTCTAGCCCGTAATTGGCTTTATATGTTGAAGCATGTTTACTTGCCGGTGTTGAGAATTCTAAGTATTTCATAAAAAATATTAAGTTATAAAATTATAGATTTATTGAGTTATTGAGTTGTTGAATTATTTAGTTATTGAATTACTGAGTTATTGAATTACTGAGTTACTGAATTATTGAGTTACTGAATTGTTGAATTATTTAGTTATTGAGTTGTTGAATTATTGAGTTATTGCTTTATTCAATCATTCATTCACTCAATCACTCCATCACTCATTTCCAAATTATCACATTTTCAAATTATCACATTATCCCTTAAGCCCAATCTCTTACCAGCTTTCTTTCGCCGATATACAATTCATTTGGTGAATTTGGATCGATAGCCCATTTGATTCTTTCGATTCCGGTATTTATATCTTTAATACCACCGCAGAAAGAAATCCTTAAATATCCTTCCATTCCAAATTCAATCCCGGGAACAGTCAGTACCCTTACTTTTTCAAGCAAATAGGCAGATAGTTTCTTTGAACTTTTTTCATAGGCACTGAAATCAGCAAAAGCATAAAAAGTGCCCTGGGGTTCAATCAGATGCACTCCGTCAAATGCATTTAGCTGTCGGACAAGAACTCTTTTGTTGTTTTCAAGAGTAGTATTTAGACTTGAAACCACTGACTGGATTCCATTAATGGCACCGATAGCTGCCTTTTGTAAAAGAATAGAAGGTCCTGAAGTCTGATGTCCCTGAATATTGGACATTGCCTTGATAAGAGCTTTATTTGCTACAGCCCAGCCAATTCTGAAACCGGTCATAGCATATGCTTTTGAAACTCCATTTACAATTATCAGTTTTGAATTTTCTGAGAAATCTGTAGCATAATCAAATGGATTAGCAACAACAGCTCCACCAAAAACCAATTTTTGGTAAATGTCATCCATGATCAGATAAATGCCTTTTTTCTCGGCAAACTGTACTATTTCACTGATAAATTCAGGTGGATAAACAGCTCCTGAGGGATTGTTAGGGCTATTGATGATAATTGCTTTGGTGTAGGAAGTCACATTTTGAACTATATCCTGGATTCTGGGAGTAAATGAACCGTCTTCTGGTTTTACAGGAACCGGAATTGCTCCGCACAACCTAACCATATCAGGATATGAAACCCAGTAAGGTGCAGGAAAAATGACCTCATCCTGAGGATCAAGTATAGCCTGCAGGGCGACCATAATTGCCTGCTTGGCTCCACTTGAAACTATGATATTTTCTGGTTCAACAGATCTGCCATAGTTATCTCTTGTATAGCGGATAACTGCTCTTTTCATGTCAGGACTCCCATCCGCAGGAGCATATCTTACTTCACCGGTATTCAGATGAGCTGCAAGTGCTGTAATAGCATCAAGAGGAGCTTTGCTTTTTGGTTCTCCTCCACCAAGATGAATAACAGGTTCTCCTTTAGCTTTCAGAATAGCAAAGGTTTCGTTCAGTTTCAGTGTTACTGATTCACCGACATTTTTTCCGATTAAACTTAGACTCATAATTTTTATGTTTTAAGTATATGATTATCTGCATAGTATTAAATAAAACTAATAATAAGTCAACTTGTAAAGTCAACTATACGCAAATTTAATTTTATACTTTGTACTGTAGTAATAAAAATATAAAAATAAATCCAAAATTAGATTTGTGATAAATAATAAAAATAGTATTTTAATATCAGTATTTTATTAAGAATTGATTTACCAATAAGAACATGGATCAGTCTTTTAATAATAAAATCTAAGAACGGATATCAAATGGCTTTAAGTTTATACACTGTTTTAAGGCATTAATATAATTTTCCCGGTGTAAACTTTATTTCTACTTATAATTTTAACTATATAAGTGCCATTAGCAAGATTTTCCGGTTGCCAATATAATTCCTGATCTCCTGAGGAATAATTTTGCTCATCAACCAGCTTTTTTACCAAATTTCCCTGAACAGTCCAAATAGAGATACTTAATTGTAAATCTTTTGTATTTGATAAACTGATACATGTCTCCTTATTAGCAGGATTAGGAAAGATAGATATATTGGAAAAAGAAGGTTCTTCTGATTCATGAATTCCAGTTGGATCATATAAAAGAACGGCATCTGCCCAATCTGCATGATCACTGTTTATTCCATCACCACCATCTGAAGCCACTAATTTCAATTCGTTTACTTCACTTACATTAAGATTAATATGAATGCTATCACCTTTATACAAAACTTTGGTTTTAGTCATCAGGACATTATCTCCATACACCTCAAAAACAACACTGCCGGCAGAGCCAACTTCATCATCAACTCCAACAACGCATTTAAAGCCGGAATATATCTTGTCAAGGCAGTAAACAATTTCAGAAGGTGCATGTGTGCCAATACCTTTAGTGAATTTGGTACCGGCAACTGATATGGTTTGCCCGTCTATGCTTTCATCGATATGAATTGTACCATAACCTAACTTTGAATTACACCAAACAATCTCACTAAGATACGTTATGGGCTGCGGAGGATCTGTTTTAGCAGATACTATATTGCTCTCAGGTGAAATATTACCAAAAAGGTCAGATGATTTAACAAAAAGGGAATATTCTGAATCAGATGAAAGATTTTTTACTGTAAATGAAAGTTCATTTGAACTTCCTTTGTACACACCATTGCAATAAACCTGATATTCAGTAATTGCCACATTGTCTGTCCCTGCCTCCCATTTGAGTGAGATTGTCGATGAAGAAACACCATTTACAATCAGATTAAGAGGTTTTGTTGGTGGGACTTCGTCTACTAAAGTTCCTTTAGCTACAAGTTTTGGATTACCCCAGTTTACCTTACCGACTTCAGTATTGTAGCTTACACGTCGAGTGCCTAAAACAATATACTGACAACCAGTAATATCGATAGAAATTTGTTTTTTCCCGTCTCCGGGTTTAATGGTTCCGGTCGAAAGGAGTTTTTTGCTTTTTTTTATTCCTCCATATACTACAAATTCAACAGGTCCCCCGGGTGAATTATTTTTATTGTATCCAACATCACAAAGCAAACGGATATAGTGTTGATTTAGTTCGTACCTTATGCTGCTCTGATCCCGAACACCTAATCCTTTTCCATAAATTTTATCTCCGATAGTGATATCATTTCCATCATAATTCCGGTCAATATTCACTTTGTCATTCATTCTTCCTTTGCCATAAATCCAGGTCAGATCTGTTAAATCGTAAAGACCCGGAACCAACTGATCACCTTGAGGTGTAATTGTGAGTTCTGTGGCATCGAGAACAGGTAAATTGTTTCCAACAGAACCAATAGTCTCGACTGTTGCCGTCTGTCCTGAAGATATTGGTACTTCAACATAAGAGATGGTTTTTCCATTTAAGTAAATGACCAGGGCATCTTTTGGAACCCCATTTACATTTAGCTGAGTATAATTGCCATAAAACTGTGCATGCCATTTGAAAGGTTCACCGGTATTGAGTGTAATAGTGGTTTTAGTATTGCCATCATGTTTAATATAAATGTCGCGTCCAGCAAAGGGAAGGTGATTTAACTCAATCCAGCTCACATCTGGAATTTTCAAACGGGGAATTGTGCCAAGAATGCTATCCGGGCCATCAGGATCTACACCCATCATTCCCGATATAATACTGCTTATGCATGTGAATGAAACTTCAGGATAGGTAGAATGACTTTTAAGTATGTTATTCAGATATTTCCAACCAAGATCGTTTTTTCCGTGATTGTAAAAAGTTTCTGGCAAATAAGTCTGAGCCTCAATGTTTAATGGATTTGAAGTTTGATTTTGAGCCGTGATGCTTGAGTCGATAAAGTTAAGATAAGTTTCAGTTCTTAAGCCCTGGTCTCCGATCAATGTCATTGGGATAAAAAAACTTGCTTCTTTTCCCCAATTGATCTGGCCATTGGTATATCTGTCCACTCCATTCACATATAAGCCGGAAATTGTATCATAATGATAAGTTTCGAAAAATGACCGAAGGTATTTTGCCTTTTCAAGAAATTCCTCAGATTCAGAGAAAAGTCCCTTTTTTGACAGAATTGCTGCCATGGATAATAATGCCTGGTATTGAGTTCCGAGTGCATCTCCTGATGATATATTCTGAATGTCTGGATCAGGGAATTCAAAATATGAAGAATGCTGTATTTCTTCATCAGCAATTTTATCAAAGTTAAAATCCTGATAGTGCATAAATCCCTCTGAAAAATCATGGAGGTGAGTATAAAATTCAAAAAATTCTCCGGATATCCATTTTGGATCATTAGTCCAGAGAAATTGATTATAACAACGCCATGCCATATCAAATGCTGTAGGTAAAGTTCTCCATTGACAACTGCCAAACTGAACTCCATTGTTAGTTTCTTGTATCAAAGGATCAATATTATAATAGTAATGCCAGCGAGGCCAGTAATAATCTGTAGAGTTAGGTGCATGTCTGCGATTGGCACCCCATGCAAATGTATTCATCATGGAATAGTTTTCATTTGTCAGTCCCAGTAAGTATCCTCCAACCAATTGATGCGCTACATCCCTGGTACAAAACTGCTTTGTATCCATTGCGGCAGAATAGCTCGGAATAATACAGCCTGGCTTGGATGTAAGAACAAATCCCAAAGCAGTGTTTTTTGCCCATGCAAAATTGCTGTTAAGGGTGGAATTGGATGAATTCAAAGTTAGTTGGCTGGATTGCGAATATATTGAAATTGCACTAATCAAGCAAATTGTTAAATACAATAGTTTTTTAATCATCGGTATTAATATTTAAATATTATACAAAAAAAATGAATTTAAGATAATCTGAGATTTTAATCAAATGATTTTCAATGTTGTTTTTAATAATCAACGAGAACTGACATTAAAAATCATAGATGAGCCAATATTTGGTTTACGAATATCAAATTTATATTAAAGATTTTACATAATCAAGAAAAAACAGATTTAGTAATTTCCAATCATAACATTTTATTATTGATGTTTTAGACTTTTCATTGTGTAAATCTATATAAGACAAAAACTTAAATAAAAACCTCTGTAGTTAAATAGAATTATTATAGATTATTTATATTTAGAAAATATGTGTTAAATTTTTTTTCAAAAAGTTCAAATTTGAATATTATTGTAAAACTATTTGACAATAATTCGCTTTGACCGCAAGTGGTTTTTGTTTTATTCATCATCCAGACGAGATCATTTTATTTTTTTTCAAAGAGTGAGAGAATTTTTTTAAGAAGTATTAAGACGCAATCTCATTATAAACTATTACATTACGGCATCTTATGATGCCCACAGAATTTTTTATTGTTTTAAAACCATTAAATTATGAAAAGATCATTTCATTTCTTTAAAGCTATGTGTGTCATTTTATCAATGATACTCGTTTCAGAAGTTTATTCACAAAACAACACGCTGGCAGGCTTCAGTTTGTCTACAACCTATGCTGAGATACCTGACGGTCCAACATACGACATTACTGGCTCAATCACTTTGGAAGCCTGGATTTTTCCAACCACATGGAGGGCAATGCATCAGGGTCAGGTTATTAGTAAAATTGAAGAGTCATCGAATTCCGGTTACTTTCTTGGAGTAGGTGACGGTGGAAATATAAAATTTGTTTTTATTGACGGATCAAATTTTAAAGTTATCAGCACTTCTTCCAATCCGCTATCACTAAATTCCTGGCAACACATTGCAGCAGTTTATGACGGGTCCAAAATGTATATTTATGTAAATGGCCAGTTAATTACTGACGGAAATTATAGTGGTAGTATTGCTGCAAATAACAGGCCAGTTGGTATTGGCAGGGCAAACGAAGACACAGACAGATATTATGTAGGGAAAATTGATGAAGTCAGAATTTGGAATACTGCAATAACTGGCGAAACAATTTACACCTGGTACAACAATACTCTTGGAACATGTCACCCCAATTATGCAAACCTTGTCGGTTATTACGAATGTGATGACGATAATCCTGCAACAACACTCCAGGCTACCGTAGGTACGAATGGTACGGTTAATTCTGCTTATTACGAATCAGCTAACAATTCCTCCTTCCTTGGCTCAGTTACAGGGTTTAAATCTATAAATGCTGTACAGGCAACCACTGATGATGTTCCTCGTGGTGTATTAAATAACAAGATATTACGTCTTGATGTTGTCACACTTGGAGATAACAATCTGACTCAGTTAGTATTACGTACTGATGGCACAACCAATATCGCTGATATTGAGAATGCCAGGATCTGGGCAACAGGTACCAGTAATACTTTCAGTACTACAACACAGTTTGGCAGTACTATTGCAACACCACCCGCCTCCGGTACTGATATGATTTTTACAGGCACATATAACATGACAGGGTGCAATACATATTATTTCTGGCTTACTTATGATGTGAAATCAAGTGCTACTTTGAACAATGTTGTTGATGGAAAGTTGCAAAATGCCACTATTCAATCTGTTGTCAGAACTCCTGTAATATCAGATCCTGCGGGTAACAGAAAAATAGTTGAATTAACTTATTGTAATTCAAATACAGGAGGAAGCTGTCAACACATTACCAATGTTGATTATGCAGGTATTAACAATACCACTGGAAACAGTGGTGCAGGTGGTCCAGTGAATTATACCAGTATTGTTGCAAATGTAGCTCGTGGAGCAACAAATGCTATTTCTGTTACAGTTAATTATTGCTGGAGTACACCAACTCTATTTGCTTTCATAGACTGGAACAGAAATGGTATTTTAAATGATGCCGGGGAGGTTTATACTATTTATACATTTCCAACAGGCGTAGGTGGAACATTTGCGATGAACATAATTGTACCTTCAGATGCAGTATTGGGTAATACACGTATGCGAGTTATGTATCAATGGAATTGGAGCAATCCAAATCCTGATCCTTGTCTTTCGAATGGATTTGATGGAGAGGTTGAAGATTATACAGTGAATGTTTCTACAAGTACAACTCCTATCCAACTTGTATCTTTCAAAGGATATGCTGACAAGAGTGCAAATGTACTCCAGTGGGTAACAACCAGTGAGAACAATACTGATATATTTGTAATAGATCGATCGGAAAACGGTTCAGATTGGAAAGCAGTAGCGGAAGTTAAGGCTGCAGGAGAAAGCAGGAACAAGATCAACTACAAAGCAACAGATGATCAACCCCTGAATAAAGCGTATTACAGGCTAAAATCTCTGGATATGGACGGTAGATTCCAGCTTTCAGATGCGATTGTGGTCGAGCGAAATAGCACTACTTTCAAACTTTATTCAATAAGTCCAAATCCAAGTGATGGTAATTTCTATGTATCATTCAATTCTAATAACAATGGACTTGTTAAGATGATTTTGATAAATTCACTAGGAGTAAAAGTTTACTCTAAGGATTTAAATGTGAAAACTGGATCAAATAATCAAAAAATATATGTAAATGCTCTTGCAAACGGAATATATATTCTAATGCTTGAACAAGATGGACAAATTGATACTCAAAGAATTGTGATCAAAAAATAGTGTTGTTTTAATAAAAATCAGAGGTGGTTTCAAAAAAAAAATGAAGGGGCTATCTTGAGGCAGTCCTCTTTATCAATTGTTTAATGTCATTTCAAGTTACAGGACTAGTTTAACCACAGATGTGCAACCTTGAAATAACATATATTTTTTGTCCAAATCATTTTCTTACCTTCTCATCAACTCAGTGTCAAATTATACAGATTATAAACACTAATTCAAATTATAAAATGGTAAAACGAAGTTAAATTGTGTCGTAATTTTGTATCTGAAATTTTCAATAACATGGATAGTCAATCAAACCTTCAGCATTTTACAGAAATCAAAGATTTTTTTCACAGGACAATGATGCATTTTGCATTCTGGTATTCAGAGACCGAAAAGCAATTTGGAAGGGAAATCGCATTTGAGGTTTTAGATAATGCCTGGAATCGATTTTTTGAAATATTTATGACCCGTATAGGAAAAATATCGGGATTTGATACTAAGGATGGTATGCCGCTCGTTTTTAAGAACTTTTCTGCAGAGCAATCAGAGCAGCTGAAAAATGCCCTTGCTGTTAACTGGTTGGCTAATGACGGGGTATGGTTTCAGTCAATTGAGTTTATACATGGAATGGAAAATGCTAAAAAAGTAAATGACAATACCTGGGCACAGTTTTCTCCTTTTGAAGCCAGAACTATCAAAAAGAAATTGGGATTGTCAGAATTTCCGGGGCTGGAAGGATTGAAAATAGCTCTCCAGCACAGACTTTATGCTTTTGTCAACATTCAGGAGATCATTGATGAATCCGAAAAAAGCTTTGTTTTCAGAATGGTCGAATGCAGGGTTCAGCATGCACGTAAAAGAAAAGGCCTCGATGATTATCCGTGCAAATCGGGAGGAATAGTTGAGTATACTACATTTGCAGAAACTATTGATCCGGCTATAAAAACTTCAGTTATCTCATGCCCGCCCGATCCACATCCTGATTCGTATTTTTGTGCATGGAGGTTTTATATTGAGTAAAGGTTAATCCTTTTTAAAAACACTACCAGAGATTTTACAACCAATAAATGGATAGAATCCATTAAATTTAGTTTTGTTATGATTAAATGGAAGAAGGGTGCCAACATCAAATGATGCCTGTCTAAATGAATAACTGAAGCCAATTAATGACATAGTCTCAAATCCATAATCTAACTTTAGGTTGTTTTCTGTAATGAAGGAAAAATCAGGACTTAATTTAAATTTTGCATTTATAGTATAAAAAGTGTTTGGAACATAATCAAAAAAGAATCTGATAAAACCAAAACTGATGTTTGTTTCAGTATTACCAAATGTTATAGCTCCTGATAATGCAAAATATGATGTGTCTCTTATCTCCTTATCATAGAACTTACTGTCAATATAAAAGAATGTCAAATCAACTTTTGTTCTGTCTTTGTAAAACTTAGATGAAAGTTTGGTTTTTAGATAATAAGAATGTGGTAAATCAATAAATCTGTTCAGCGGCAAAATACCTGCTCCAACACTCCAATAATCCTTGATTCCATAATTCAGTTCATTGATCCAATAATTACAATTAGAATATTGCAGGTATCCTTTGTCAAGATTATAGCCGCTAGAGTTTAAAAAATACTTGTTATGGTTATACGATTTCTTTTCTGGTTTTTTATCTGCTTTGATTTTTTTTATCTGGTAGTTTTTGTTGTTAACAGATTCCTTAAGGCCGTCCAGATTTTCTGTTTCTTTCAATTTCCAAAATGCCTTATTCACAGGATGATATGAAAGAGAAACCTGACTCATGCAGTTTGACCCCATTATAATGCAAAAAAAAATAACAACCAGTTTTAAAAATACTAAATGATTCATACTTAAAAAAGTAGTGTTAAGTCAAAGTAATTTAATTAAGGATCTTCCTTTCAAGTAAAGATAATCATTTAAGTATAAATTATATAAAAAGATATGGTGAATTTAAAAATTTGTGTGATTTTACTTACTAATCTCCTGACAAATCTCCACCAAAACGCCATTTGTGCTCCTGGGATGAAGAAAACATACTAGTTTATTATCTGCTCCTTTTTTTGGAATTTCATTTATTAGTTCGAATCCTTCAGATTTTAGTCTTTCAATTTCTTTATGAATATCTTTGACCTCAAAGGCTATATGATGTATGCCTTCTTTGTTTTTAGAAAGGAATTTTGCTATAGGACTGTTTTCATCTGTTGCAGAGAGAAGTTCAATTTTGTTTTCTCCTATTTCAAAAAAGGAAGTTATCACACCTTCTGATTCCACTTTTTCTTTTTTGTAAGGTAAAATATTGAATAGCCTGGAAAACAGAAGTTCGCTCTGTTCAAGATTTTTCACAGCTATACCTATATGTTCTATTTTTTTCATAATTCCTCGACACAAAAAAATGACTGTTAATTGTTTGATTAACAGTCATTAAAATATTATAAAAGTTTATAATTAGTTTTGTTTGAATTCGCTGGTGATCCTGTAGCTGTTTGCACCTACCTTGCAACCGCTATTTCCGAAGATTATATTCAGCTTACCATTTTTCTTAATGCCCTGGCCTGTATAGGTCAATGAATTTAAAACAAAGTTGGTAATATAAAATGTATCACTTGTCACAGAATTTAATACACCTTTGAAGGAATAAATGGATTTTCCTGTTCCATCAGTCAATGTGCCCGTGAGATTTGTATCATCCTGTTTTTCTATTTTTGCAACAGAATTTGATTTTGTATTAAGAATAATGAGCGTATCAGAACATTTATAATCATAGTAATTTCCTGTTGCTGTACCAACGAACTGATCAATTGATTTTGAAGGCTCATCTTTTCCGCAGCCCCATGATATAAAAACCAGTCCCAAAAGTATTAAAAGTATGTTTTTCATTTTTATCATTTTTTTGTTTACAACTTCTGATAAACGTAATATCATTGAAAAAATTGTAAAATAGCTTTACAATTTTATTCTGCCTCCAATCTCAATGCCATAAGTAAGATACTTTTGAGAAAGAGGATAATCACCGGCAGTCAAACTTTGCAAATTGTATTTCAAATTTGGTTCAATGAAAAATAGGTGATTTTTATATGGAATCAAGACTTTTATCCCTGAATTCAAGCTAAATCCTGAGTGGGTCCTGAAAATTCCGCTTTCTTTGTCGATATTGACAGGATAGTTATAAAGACCAATAATCTGTCCTTTTTTCAGAAAACTCAGATTGTAGCTGATGCCGCTGCTTATTTCATAATTCACTTTTTTGAATTTTCCTGCATATCCGATATTTACAGGTATATCAATGAAAAAGTAATAGTTATATATTTCTTTATCCCAGGTTCTGTGCTCTATTACTTCCTTTTTACCCCTGTTTTCAATAGTAGAACCATCATTATTGGTCAGTATGCTTATTATTCCATCCCCTGATTTCAAAATATCGATACTGTCAATGTCTGAAAATTTTTCATCGATCTGGCAATAATTCAAACCTGCATTTAAAAATAATCCTGATTTATGTTTAACCTGATGTTTGATACTTGCTGAGATTGCTTCCAGATGGCTTTCAGTATTTTCTCTTTTTGCTTTATATTGATTAAAACTCTCTTCCTTTGCATTCAGATATTTATTGGCAAATGCAAAGCCCATAGCAAAATCAAGAGCATTGTCCCAATGTGTCGATTTTGCCTTTTTTTCAAATGTTGCGGGTGAGTTTTTTATTAGGGGTATAAATTTTCTCAGGTAATTGAATGGCCTTATAAGGGAAGTCAATAATTCTGTTTTATCAAATACTACCATTTTAGGCTGATCACCTGTATGTATTGTTGTTGATTCCTTGGTAGCATTATTATCTGAGAAGACAAGAGTTGATTTTTCAATTTCTTTGGTCGTGTTGCCGGTGAATGAACCTGAACCTGCATTTTCGGATTTTGATTTTGTTTTAGCAAAGATTTTTGAATCAGATTTTTTATTTTTTAACGACTGTGAATTATTCAATTTGGATTCTGATTTTATCTTATAATCTTCATTTTCAGATTTTTGTGTTAATGCACCAATATTTTTATCATTTATTTCAAAGCGTTTTTCAGATGAAACCTGGGCTGTACTATTATTTTCATTTTCTCCCATTTGAGTTGCGTAAAAGTATCCTAATGGTAACACCAATAGCAAAGGAGTAAACCACCACCATAGGAATCTCTTCTTTCTTCTACTTCGTTCCAGTCTTTTTTCAATTCCGGGCCAGATTTCTTCTGAATCTATTTGCAGTTCATAATCTGCAAACATATCCCTTATATCCTTTTCAAATTCTCCCATTTCAAATTGCCATTTTTTGTATTTCAAATATTTTATCGCGAATCATTTTTTTTGCTCTTGTAAGTATAGCCCTGCTGCTGCTTTCCTGAACCCCGATCATATCAGAGATTTCCTTGTGACTGTATCCATCTATCACATACATATTGAAAACCTGACTGTACATTTGAGGAAGCTGATTGATCAGAACCATTATTTCTTCAGCACCCATTTTACCATATATCTCGGGGCTTTCATTTCTGTCGTCCACTATGGTATCAGTCATTATTTCCTTGTCGCGGTATGATTTTCTGATGCGCTGAAGGGCCGAATTTATGGTTATTTGCCTTGTCCAGGATTTCAATGCCTGCGCATCTGACCTGAATTCGGCTATATTATTGAAAATCGAAACAAATGAATCCTGCAATACATCTTTAGCCTCTTCATCATCCCGCATATACCTCTTGCTAATAGCAAACAGGTATTTGCTAAAATGATCAACAAAAGCTTTCTGAGCTTTTCTGTCGTTGTTTTTGCACCCTATGATCAATTCATTTAAATCCAAAATTATGTCTCTGTCGTTAGTTAAAAAAAATATGAACCGGCAGTAATTTTATATAGAACGAAAAACCATTATTATTCTTCTGCCGGTTCAATATTTACTCCAGTTTAACTGAATATATTATTTTCAGATCACGTACTGTTTCATCATCAAAATTCTTTCTTGCTTTACCCTCAAGTATGCCTCTGATCATTCCCGGTTTATTGAATTCTGATATTTTTATATTGAATTCCCCAACAGGAAAAAGCCTTTTTGTAGCTGACTCGTTGAAGGCAAATGTAAATGGAAATGAACTTAAATCATAAGAACCTTCACCATTAAAATTAAGACAAACAAGCTCAAGTTTATGATTTTCCTTTACAAATTCAAGTGCTATGGTAGAGGTAGTAATATCTTTCATCTTCAGATCAAGTATAAATTTCTCATCACCAAATTCAACTGTAGCAAAAGATTCCTGGCAAAGATATATCTCACCGAGATCAATGATATCTTGCTTGCCGGCTTTATGGATATATGTATTAATTTCGTTTTTTGTGTCACTGGCAATCCATTTGATCTTTTCTTCATTTTTAGCATCCACCACAGTACAAATGAAATTACCACCAGTACTGATATTATAAAACACAGTATCATTATTTGAAATAATTGTTATATACCCGTCCTGAAGCGGATTTCCACTGCAATCAGATATCTTGCCTTTTACCGTGATCAGTTTTTGACCTGCAGGAATATTAACAACTGATTCATCTTTTTTTATGGTCTGAGTAAAAGGTATATTTTCAAGAATAATGGAAATTTCAGATTTTTGATCAGCCGGCAGGTATGTGATTATTTTTCCTTTGTCTGATGTCCTTTGAGTTATTTTATAGTTAAGATTTTCAGAATTAATACTGACATCCAGGAATTGTGCCTTTGCTCCGGTAGATGACAAAATATCTATTTCTTTTTCATATACATTAAAATTTGTACCAAAATTGTAAATTCCGGTATTTTCCACCTCTGCCATATAGTAGTTTTTATCTGACAGAGTGATCAATCTGGCTTTAATATTTGTTTCCAGCCATTTCCCCTTTTCAAAATTGAATTTCCAAACTGAAACCTCTGAAGGACTGTTCTGAGATGAATTATTGATTTTTAATTCAATTAAATTTCCTTGTCCCAGTTCTATTTTCTGTCCGCTTGCATTGAAAATGTCAATTCCTATTATCCCATATGAACTGATACCCTTTGTTTTGAAATATTTATCGTATCCGACAGGATCACCAAATTGCTTTTCGAAAAAATCCTTGTCTGAAGTAGAAGACCAATATGGTTTAATGCTTAACTGACCTGAATAATTATTCCCATTTTGCAAAAATCCATTGCCTTTAATACTGATTTCCGAATTTTTATTGCCAAAAACTTTCACCGGATCATTGGAGCCTGCCGAAAGATTTCCTGATTCGGAAGTCATTTCCAGATCAACATATATAACCGCATCTTTTTGTGGATAAAATGTTTTATATGCAGTCACGAATCCCGGTTTTTCAACTTTGATAATTTCCCCTGATTTTTTAGCACTTATACTTTCAAACTGAAAGTAGCCGTTAAAATCTGATGTTTTGGTTATTGCCCCAATATAGACAATAGCACCTGGTATAGCATTGCCTCTGCTTCCTTTTACAGTACCTTTTACAGAAGTAGTTATAAAAATTTCAGTAGGGTATTCTATATCAACTTTATCTGATATATCTTCGTTTTTTCTGCATCCTGCCAGCATTAATACCAAAGTCAATAGAAATATATAAGTTTTGATCTGCATCTTTTAAGCTTTACTCTTGTAAAAATAGTCATTAATATTTAGAAAATATAAAATCATCTACACTTTATTTTAATTACATCATAGTAATAGTTAGAAAGATGATATTAAAGATGAAAATGCTACAGAAAAGTCAAAAAAAATAGAAATATTTGTTGAAATTGATCAATTTTGCAGTTCCTTAAATAAAAATCATATGAAGTTAATAGAATGTGTTCCAAATTTTAGTGAAGGAAGAGATACTAAAATTATTGAAAAAATAGCAAATCAAATTAAAAATGTTGAAGGAGTAAAGCTTCTCGATGTAGATCCGGGAATGGCAACTAACCGTACAGTGGTTACATTTGTAGGCGAACCAACTTCAGTAGTTGAAGCTGCATTTAATGCGATAAAAGCTGCTTCTGAACTTATAGATATGTCCAAACATACAGGAGAACATCCCCGGATGGGTGCAACCGATGTTTGTCCATTTATTCCGGTTGCAGGCATTTCTATGGAAGAAACAGTAGAATGGGCTAAAAAACTTGCTAAAATGGTAGGGGAAGAACTTGAAATTCCGGTTTTCCTTTATGAAGAAGCTGCTTCTGTACCTGAAAGGAAAAATCTTGCAAATATCAGGTCAGGAGAATATGAAGGTCTTGAATCTAAGCTTAAGGATCCTGAATGGAAACCCGATTTCGGTAAGGCTGCTTTTAATCCAAGGTCTGGAGCAACTGTCATAGGTGCCAGAGATTTTTTAGTTGCATATAATGTCAATTTAAATACTACTTCAGTTAAAAAAGCTAATGAAGTAGCTTTTGATGTCAGGGAAAACGGAAGGCCAAAAAGAGAGAATGACAGTCCGACAGGGAAAATACTTCTCGATGAGAATGGAGAACAGCTAAGAACACCCGGAACTTTGAAATCAGTAAAAGCTATCGGCTGGTTTATAGAGGAATATGGAATAGCACAGGTATCGATGAATCTGACAAATATAATTGAAACTCCTTTGCACATGGCATTTGAGGAAGTGGTTAAAAGTGCATTCTCACATGGGATGAGAGTTACAGGGAGTGAACTCATAGGACTGGTTCCTAAAAAAGTGATGGTTGATGCCGGAAAATATTTCCTTGAAAAACAGGGTAGATCAATAGGAATACCTGAAGAGGATATAATAGGAATTGCTGTAAAATCACTTGGTCTGTCAGAATTAAAACCATTTGATTTCAGACAAAAAATAATTGAGTATCTGATAGATGAAGACACATCAAAAAAACTTGTTGATCTGACGGTCAAAGGCTTTGCTGATGAAACATCAAGAGAGAGCCCTGCTCCGGGAGGAGGCAGTGTCGCTGCATACTGCGGTGCTATAGGTGCTTCCCTTGGCACTATGGTTGCAAATCTGTCTGCCAATAAAGCAGGATGGGAAGATCGCTGGAAAGAATTTTCAGAGTGGGCTGAAAAAGGACAATCAATTAAAGATGAGTTACTGAGACTAATTGATGAAGATACTTTGGCCTTCAATAAAATTATGGATGCTTTCAGACTTCCAAAATCAAGCCCTGAAGAAAGAAAAGGAAGGAAGAAAGCCATTAAAGCCGCCACAAAAAATGCTATTAGAATTCCATATAAAGTTATGACAACTTCATATAAAGCACTCGATCTGCTTGAATATATGACTAAAAATGGAAATCCAAACTCGATATCAGATGCAGGTGTAGGTGTACTTGCGGTCAGAACGGCAGTTGAGGGTGCATATATGAATGTAAGAATAAATTGTAAGGATTTTGATGATGAGGTTTTCGTAAACGAGACACTTGAAAAATCAGGGTCAGTCCTTGAAAAAACCAAGGTCAGATCGAAGGAGATTCTTGAAATTGTTTATAGTGTTATATGAAAAGATGATTGAGATAAAAAAAAGCAGGCCAATTGACCTGCTTTTTTTTATTTATCGCATTCACTTATTATAATACAAATACAAAAATAAGAGCGGTATAACAATTCCCAGGACTGTATATATCAATCCAATCCTTGAAATACTATGTCGACCTTTAACCAGGAAAATTCCTGTCACTGCCAAAAGGATCAAAGCTACTGCATATCCATCGCTAAACCATTTCCACCACCTTCCGGGATTATAATGAAGATAATTTGTAGCATGTAATATTGGCCTGCGTTTGAATTTCTCATAATTGACTTCGCCTGATGGTTTGATGGCAATGCTTCCTTTATTGAGATAAACTTTCACCATACCGTCGCTCCTTGTCTTATGCTTCTTGTAATTATCCTTTTCATTGAATACATCTACAATATTCATGATATCAGAATCTTTACTCAGATCATATTTCGAAGTATCAATAGTAATCTTCTTCAACACTTTTTCATAACTTGGATCAAAATCATTTATATGATTCAGGGCAATACCTGAAATCGAATAAATGATTGTCATACCAAAAAGAAAATATCCTACATCTCTGTGAATAACCCTGAACCACCAGCGCCACTTCCTTGTCTTCTCTGCCATTTATCAGAATTTTTCGTAAGAAACAGCTTGCAGGTAATATGTTGAAACATATCCTTTTTTATTCTTTTTCATTTTTGCTCTTGCATCTTTTATCTGTCCTAATTCAGTTTCGCAGGCAGTTCCGCTTTTTTTCAAATCAGACTCCCACTCCTTCAGATACTCTTCATCAATTTTTTCTTCCATAACTACAGCTTTAACCTTCAGGTCTTCTCCCTCAAGCTCTTTAGGAAATTTATCAATTTCACCAGCCAAAATTTCTATACTAGTTCCTTTATCTCCCACTAGTTGAAGTTTTTTTCCGGCATGCTTGCAAACGTGGTCACATGTGCCAGTTATATAAACTTCTTTATTAACAAATTTTTCTGCTTTTTTTTCAAAATTATCAACTGTGAAAGTCGGCATCTTTGCTGCTTTCTTGCTTTGAGCATTTACAACTCCAAATGTAAAAATACTTAATATCAAAAATAAAATAATGTTTTTCATGTTTAAAAATTTTTGTTAAATAAAGTGCAAAGATATCTATTTTTTCATTTTCAATAACTTTGTAATCTTCATATTAATAATTTATTATCTTTCAAAATAGTGTTTGAAAAGGAAATCAGTATTTTTTTTATTGTATTAAAGTAATTCTAAAATATCAGGAAAGCATGTTTTATGCCCGGACACTAAACTACCTTATTTAAATTAAATCCTGCCCCTCTGTCTGCCCCGAATAAATTAAAAATGTAAAATCTAAAATGAAAAATATGAAATAAGCCCTACCATTCCACCTTTTTACCCTTCTACCCTTCTACCTTTCTTCCATCCGGACAGGCGTAAATGTGTATTATGAGCTAAATATTATCATTTCCTCAGTAAATATTATTCTTTTAATTTATTAGATGTATAGTTTCACATACATATATATATTGTACAATGATCTGCTTTTTTTGAAGCAAGTAAAAATAGGATCATTGGGATTTAAAATAATTTGGAGTTAAGAAAATTTACATTGCGATTTAAATTCCCGGTGATGTATCACCCTTTTACTTGTCCGCTATTCCTGTTAAAATCTTTTCAATTCAATAACTTTTCAGAAAAAATAAATAAAAATTCTTAAAAAATCTCATTTTTTTGTCATTTTTTGACAATTTTTGCATATATATTACAAAAAATAGCAATATTTAATGAATTTATTTGCAGAATTAAAAATATTACTTAATTTTGCAATATGAAAATCATTTTTGATAATCATCTGAATTATCTGAGTGATTTTTACCATGATGGTAATCTGTTAAATCCAACCTGTAATCTTGCCCATGCCGGCAATGATAATAAAGAAGTACATACTATTAACTTATTTTTTAAAACAAAAAATGTTTCTTATGAAGAAATTTATTCATTCTGGAAATTTAGCAATTAAAACTGGAGCATTATCTTTGTTCCTGTTGGTATTTGCTATGCTGTCGTTAAATTCGACGGCTAATGCACAGTGTTCTCTTAATGCAGACGATGTAGTAGCAATTTCACTTAGTGATACTGATTGTGAGACTACATTGACTCAGGAGATGTTTTTGTCCGATGATGGTTTAGCATGCTCTATTGCTGATCATTATGAATTTGAAGTACGTTCTGCTGCCAATGTTGTATTGATAGCAAGAACAGCAACTGCTGTTATTGATCACACATTTCTTTTACAAGGTCCCTATCATGTTAAGATCTGGGCAGTAAATGTATCTGGAGGAACATTAAATACTGCAAATTCAATATTTACTGTACTTGATCAGATGGCACCAGTTATTGATTGTCCAATTGACACAGTTCAGACATTCTGTTGGGAGCAGGATACATACAAACCAACAGCAACTGATAATTGCACTTATCTGCCTGTAGTTACCAAAACATCTGAAACAATTAAAGACAATAATTGTGAAGAAGATTGGCCGGCTACTGTTTTCAGATATATTGACAGAGAATATATAGCTACTGATACAGTAGGTAATCACTCAACTATTTGTAAAGTTACGATTCAGGTCAACAGAATGACACCATTCCAATTCAACAACTGGATAAAATTTCCTAATGACCTTGTAAAAGCACATGGTAATGCTATTTCCTGTGTTGATGCACCATCAATGAAAGATTCAAACGGTAAATTTAATCCTAATAAAACAGGATGGCCATATATGATCTATCCACATGCTGTCCGTACAGCAAAAGAAATAACGTGGAATGAACAAACGAAAACAGTAGGTCCTTTAACTGCTTATTGGGATACTATTGCTTTGAAAAATGATTGCGTACTTGCTTGTAATATAGCCTCAACTTACGTAGATCAAAATATAAATTCTTGTCCTGATTGCGTAGAAAAAGTAGTTAGATTCTGGACAGTAGTAGAAACTTCTTGTCAGTATCCTGAAAGAGTAAGAACAAATATTCAGACTATAGAAGTTGTTGATACTATTGATCCGGTCATAATATGTCCATCCAATAAAACAATTACAACAAATACAGTAGGAAATTTTGGACCAACCAGTTTTGGTGATCTTGATTGCGGAGCCAGATTTACTTTTCCGGTTCCTCAGATCACTGATCAATGTTGCAATCACTTAACATGGACAATTGCAGTAACAAATGATCTGGGAATACCAATCATGTTTGCTGACACAACTGCAACAAAAACAACTGTAACAAGGGATCTTCCTTTAGGAGTAAATACTGTAACATACACGGCATACGATAAAGCAGGAAACAGTTCATATTGTTCCTGGATAGTAAAAGTAATAGACGATACAGAACCGGTTGCAATATGCCAGCAATTCACTGTTGTTTCTTTGACTTTTGATGGTGAAGCAGAAGCTGCGGCATTAGTTTTCAACAGCGGTTCTTATGATGATTGTGCAATTGATAGATTTGAGGTAAGAAGAATGGATAACAAAACAGATTGCATTGGATCAGTAGATACAGATCCTGATCAATTCTTCCCATATGTAACATTCTGTTGTACAGATATAGGAGCTCCAAATGAAGTAGTAATACTGAGAGTATGGGATAAAGCTGGCAATTATAATGATTGTATGGTACAGGTTGATGTTCAGGATAAAACACCTCCGACAATTACCTGTCCTCAAAATCAAAGAGTAGAATGCGATCATATTTATGATCCTTTGAAACTCAGGACATATTTCGGTTGGGCTACAGCTTATGATAATTGTAGTGTCAATATAACATCTGACTCAAGTACAGTCAATAATGCATGCTATGACAATCCTGTTAAAGTAATAACAAGAAATTTCACAGCTACAGATGCAGCCGGAAGAACTGCTACATGTAAACAGGTTATAAAATTTGAAAGGACTAAATACTTTGGAGAAGATCAGATCACATGGCCGGTAAACCCAGCTCCAATAACTTCATGTATGAATCCTGCCGACAGGAATAATCCTTCAAGCCCGTTGCATCCAAACCAGTCAGGATTTCCGATATTGGAGGAGGGTCCATGCGATCAGGTAGGTTATACCTGGAGTGACTTTGTTCTGATTGACAATGATAATGATTTTGACAACAATCAGGCTTGCTTCAAAATTATCAGGACATGGACAGTACTTGATGATTGTCATAAAGTTAATGGATCATTTGTACGTTGGAATTATGACCAGGTTATAACAGTTACTAATAGTGTACCTCCGGTAATAGGACCTACACCACAAAAAACAGTTTGTACCTATGATGAAACATGTGGTTCAGGTTATATCGAATTGAAATACACTTGCTCTGATGCTTGTACTCAAACTGAAGATCTGAGATGGAGATACAGAATAGATTATTACAACAATAATCCTTTGAATGTGTGGGATTTTACATCAGATATTCATAACGGGAACAATCTTGATGCAAGTGATACATATGAAATCGGAACACATAAAATTCTTTGGGAAGTTTGGGATCAGTGTGGTAATAAAACCATAAGAGAGCAATTATTTACTATAAACAACTGTAAAAAACCTACACCTATTTGTATAGATGGCCTTGCAGTAGATCTGACTCAAATGACTCAGGGTCCTACAGCTATGATAAAAGCATGGATGTTCAATAAAAACTCATATCATGTTTGTGGTTATGAGCTGGATTTCTCATTCTCAACAAATGTAAATGACACAGTAAAGACCTATGGCTGTAATGAAATAGGTAATGATAAACCTATAACAATGTGGGTAACTGCAACATTGGAGGATGGTACACTTCTTCAGGATTTCTGTACTACAACAATTGACATTCAGGATAATTTTAACTTGTGCAATAATCCGCTTCCACAGGGTATTGTGTCCGGAGGTATTATCACTGAAGACAACAGGAAACTGGAAGATATCAGGATAAAACTAGTGGGAAGTGAAATGGCAGATCAAAGGACTGATATTAACGGAGAATACAAATTCCCTGCAATCAATTACGGCAGCTCATATACTGTATTGCCGGTTTCAAATGAAGACTATCTGAATGGATTGTCAACACTTGACCTTGTGATAATTCAGAAACACATTTTAGGTTTGAAACAATTGAGATCACCATACAGCTTCATAGCTTCAGACGTAAATAATGATAAAAAGATCACAGCATCTGATATACTGCAACTGAGAAAACTGATACTCGGTGTGAACAATAAATTTGAGAATAACAAATCCTGGAGATTCATTTCCGGTGCATATGTATTTGAAAATATGGTCAATCCAATGGATGGTATTTTATCAGAAAGCTTTGCATTCGCAAAAATGAACAGCAATATCACTGCAGATTTTATAGCTATCAAAGTTGGAGATGTAAGTGGAGACGTATATGTTAACAAACTTGAGAATATTGATGGCAGAAATGGAGAAAGTTTAGGATTTGTAATGAGTAACAACAAATTCAATGCAAATGAAACAATTGAAGTTCCTGTTTATGCATCAGATTTCAATGATATTACCGGACTTCAGGGAACATTTAAATTTGATACTAAAAAGCTTGATTTTGTAGGAATAGAAGCTGCAACCCTCGATATGTCATCTGCTAATATTAATACCGGATTGACAGAAAAAGGATTTGTACCTATGGTATGGTTTAATGAAAATGGAGTCGATATAGTAGATAATACACCATTGTTTGTACTGAAATTCAAAGCTTTGAAGGCAGGTGAAATTGAAAGTTCTGTAGAACTGACATCTTTAGTTACGAGGACAGAAGCTTATAACTCTGCTTATGAAGTGATGGATATCAATCTTACATTCAGAGATGAAAAAGCAGGCTTTGAATTGTGGCAGAATAATCCTAATCCATTCACATTTGATACAGAGATTGCTTTCAATACTGATAAAGCTGACAAGTATATATTGAGTATTTATGATCTTAATGGTAAACTGGTTGTAGAGAAATCAGGATCAGCCCAAAAAGGATTTAATAAAGTCGATATCAGCAAATCAGATCTGAGTGTATCTGGAATATTGTACTATACTTTAAGTACTTCTGATTACTCTGCAACTAAGAAAATGGTAGTACTGAAGTAAAATATCCATGAGCTGTAATTTTATTGAAATTCTAATATTTCTTTAGAATAAAATTCTTCATAAAAGCCCTCTCCTATCCGGGAGAGGGTTTTTTTGTTAATTTTATAATTTTCTTATTAATTAAGAGTTAAAAATAAGTTAAAATGTACATTTAAGGTGTAATTAGAGGCTATTTAGATGTTATATTGAAAAATTATTTATTTTTGCAAATCAAAAAAACTAAAATTATGTTACAGAAAATTTTAACAGGTTTAATTTTTACTTTTATGGCTTTTAGTATTAATGCTCAGACAATTGCTGTAATTGATGTAAATACTATACTTGAAAATATGGAGGATTACAAGAACGCTCAGAAAGAACTCGATAAGGTATCAGAGCAATACCGTCAGAAAGTGATAATAGAGCAGGATAAAGTAAAGGCAATGTATAACGAATATGAAGCAGAATCAGTGCTGATGACAGAAGAGATGAAAAGGAATAAAGAAGATCTGATTGTTGCCAAGGAAAAAGAGATCAGGGAAATGCAAAGAGGTTATTTCGGACCTGAAGGTGAATTGTTTCAGAAAAGACAGGAACTAGTTCAACCTATTGAAAATAAAGTCTTTGCCGCAATCACTGAATACACACAGGAACGAGGCATTGATCTTGTTTTTGATAAAAGTTCAAGTCAGGGATTGATATTTGTTGCTGACAAATACAATAAAACTGAGGATATCAAGAAAAAACTTGGCATTAAATAATTTTATATTATATTTTTTAAACTTTTTAAATTAACGAATTAAACAGATGAAAAAACTATCTTTTTTTATAGTCTTAATGTTATTTGTAGGACTCATGTCAGCTCAAAAATTTGCCTATATCAATACTCAGGCTATATTGGGGTCTTTGCCCGAAGTACAGCAGGCAAATACAAATCTTGAAACTTTCAGGAATCAGTTGGTCAACCTTGGTCAGATGAAGCTTGAAGCACTGCAGACGAAGTATAAGGAACTTGAAGCAAAGCAAAGCAAGGGTGAATTATCACCAAAACAACTGGATGACGAATCTGCCAAATTGAAGCAGGATGAGGAAGCACTGGCAAAATTTGATCAGGAAAGTCAGCAGAGAGTAGTTGAAAAAAGTGAAGAACTGCTCAAACCTATTAGGGAAAAAGTACAGAAAGCTATCGATGATGTTGCAAAGGAAGGTGGTTATCAGTATGTTTTTGATGCAAGTATGGGATTTATATTGTATGCCGATACTTCAACCGATATAGGAGAACTTGTGAAAGCTAAACTTAATATTAAGTAATCAGCCTTTAAGATAAATTATAAGAAAGACAAGCTATATTGCAGCTTGTCTTTTTTTTTGCTTTAAAGTGATTTGATGTTCAGCTTTTTTATATGGATGTGAAATATAAAGACAGAAAATTGTGATTTTTTGTCAACCTTTTTAAGAAAGCTTACGTCTATAGTGTAGTAAGTTACTGTTATTATTTTAAGGTAAATACTCAAATCTATGAAAATATTTTCTTTTTTGCTTTTGATATTTTTTACTATTCAGGTATTTAATTCATGTGAAAAAACTATTGATTTTGATATTAAAGGAAAATGGCAGGTAGTGAAATTGAGAGTTGGTGGCACTATTTATGATTATAAACCCCTTGATTATCAGCTTACTTTTGAAAATGATTCAAGTGTGGTTTTAAAACTGGATGTAAATACCTGCCTGACAAATTATAGTTTAAAAAGCGATAATGAAATTGAGTTTCAACATTTTGGATGTACAAAAATCTGTTGTGACCACAATCTTTCCATTATATTGCTTACTGAATTTAATAATGTTAAAACTGTTGTGGCTGATGATGAAGATATGGAATTTAGGGGAGAGAACACTATTTACTTAAAAAGATTGAATTAATGATGAAGTTGTTTAAAAATTAGAGTTCAGGACTGTGCGATCCCGATAACGATCGGGAGTTTGAGCTGGAAAATGAAGGAAATTTTACCGAAACCTTGTAGGTAAAATTTCCGTAATTGATAACGTTATAACTTGTTGTTCTACAAGTAACAAAAGATTTGCGAGTTTAATTTCGCACGTCCCGACATTTATCGTCGGGATTGTTACTTTTTGACGACTCAAAAAGTAAAGAAATTTAAATAAAAAAATTGTTTTTAATTTAGGGGAAAATATGGTTAAAAATTTATTAATGGTGTATTTGCTTAAATATCAATACGATATAAACATTTATAAATAACTAATTTAAAACAACTTCGATATGAGACTTATTCTTTTAATTGTATCTCTAGCTTTTATATCCTGCAGTAAAAAATGTGAACTAGAACTGCAGGGAAAACGACTTGATTTTTATCTGTTGGAACAATATAAAACAAAAGAACAATCCTTCAGTATTTTGCCCGAGACAGCTGTTTTAAGCGAGGTAAAGGCAATCAGTTATGAAGAGATAAAAACTTACAATAAGAAGAGTCATTGCTTTGAAATCGATAACAAGGCAATTAAAAGGCTCAATCATGAGCCATTTATACATTCAAAGGCATTTGCAGTTGTGATTGATGGGGAAATAATCTATACAGGTTATTTCTGGGCGGCATTTTCTTCAGCCATTTGTGACTGGACTAATATCGATTATCTCGACTATGGTAATAATCTGCTTTGCGTAAAACTGGGATATCCTACAGATTTTTATGGTTCACTGGTTGATGACCAAAGAAATAATGAAAAGATTCTTGATCTGCTGGATTGTGATGGTAAATTGAAGGACTGATCTCTGTCCTATTCCTGACAAAAGGTATTTCAAATGCTAAGCTAAAAAAGAGTTCTGACAAATTTTAAATTGTTTTTTGTATCAGTTTCTTTGTATAACAAGCTTATGAATTTCATAGTTATCTGATGAAATTATCTGAAGAAAATAAATACCCGGATCAATCGATTGAATGTCAATTTCATTCTTATCTGTTTTTAAGACGGGATTTCCATTCAAATTCAAGATAGTGTATTTTGTTTTATTATTTCCATTTGATTTTATGGTTATCAACCCTGAAGCAGGATTAGGGTAAATTACAGTATGTTTGGTTTTTTCACTTATAACTGATGAGCCGGAGGGATTGCAATTATTGATTATATATTTCAGTATTGCAGAATATTTCGGAGCAGGAACCGAACTCGTGTCCTGATTCATGGTCTCCAGAATTCCCCAACTTCCATATTTGGCACTTCTGGCAGAAACAAAAGAAAAATTCATGCATGTCAATGGTTTATCACCTGTATTCAATGTTTCTAAAAAATCGAACCACTCATTGTAAAGATTGTATATACTTGAATCTCTTTGAATATCAAGAAGGCATTTTTCATAAGTCGGATCCTGCCCGAAAGGATTGGGAGTAATGTGTTGCCCTCCTTCATAAAATATAACAGGTAAATCCAGAGGATCAGCTATCTTGGATTTGATATCGCTTATCCATTTTTTTTCGTTTTTATCACGGCTTTGTCTGACTCTTTGAGCAAGATCAGATACTGTTGCATTACTTCCTAAAGCATCTAATTGAGTCTCAAGGACTTCATCTGACAGACCAAAATAGTAAGCCGGAGATACAGCATCAAAGCTGCCAGGTCTCATATTATTAATTATTCGCTTGCTTACATCAAACCATCCGGTTTGAACCCCAACAGCCCTTGTGATCCTATGTGGCTGAATTTTAAATACATCAGTCCATATATCCATGCAGTTCTGAATATATGGTACAATTCCCTCAGGCCATATTATATTTTGGTTGGTACATCCGTATTTGAACAGCCAGTTTGCTTGTCCGAATATCCAGTTCCATATCTCATTGCTATATTCAACAGTCAGTTTTCTCTCAGGATCTAAATTGTCATAAAAAAACTCAGCCATTTTCCTTATATATTCATCATCAGCATTATGAGGAACACATATCCAGCCATCAAGCTCATTAGCATTCATTAGTTTTATCATCATCTCATAAGGTATTCCTTTGTTTTCAGTCCATGTATAATGGTCAATTTTTGCTCTGTCTGACCAGTTATATGGCATTGGATTATCCCATGACCAGTCATCTTTCTGGTTCCAGTTATTAGTGTGTCCCCAATCCATAAATCTGACAGATTTGAAAATAGAAAGTTTTTCGAGCCACAAAGGATTGAAAGGGTGGGAGAGGTAAGTCGATTCAAAATCAGAATGAATTATCCGGATATTATGTAAGGGATCATTTTTATCAGATTCATTAATTATCATTTCCAATATAGAGCCTTCAGGATTATTAAAATTGAATGTATATTTGTTGTTATTGACTTTTTGAAGTTCAGACAATCCTCCCCAAAAATCAAGAACTCCTTTACCATCAAAAAGAACGATATATTTTCCTGATTTCCAGCCATCGGTTACTGCCCATATCGTAGCAGGTCGTTGCAGGTATGTTCTGTTTCCTATTTTTTGAGGCACATGGGTCGGATAGCCGTCAGGTCTGTAATTAAAGCTATCTGCTGATTCGGTGTTCCAGGGCGAATCCCAAGCAGGATTGTTAAAGTCTTTTGAGTACCATGTCCGGCAATTTTTCATCATATCTACAAAGGGAAGTTCAGTAGCATAATCGCTGATCCCTCCCAGGTTGGTTCCAAACTGAAGTTTGCAGTTTGGATTGCTTTGTCCATAAAATTGACTTTGAAATATAAATAGTAAAAGAGGGAAAGTGAATTTTAATGAATGGTTCATAATTCTGCAGATACGATTTTAATAATATTTTGGACAAAAGTACATTTTTTTAATTTCCTAATGGGAAAAAGGTTCCGGACAGATTGAAATTAGCAGAATCCTTAATTTGCAAATTGTGTAAACAAGTAATAAACTTAGTTAATGAAAGGGAATGATTTATTTAGAAAATATCAGGAAGTAAAATGTTAGTAGTTTAATACAATATTATTTATGTTTTTTTAGTTTCTCAATAGTAATAATTTTTCATCTTTAAATTCATATTATGAAAATCAATTTTTTACTTTTTCTGTTTTCATTTGCTCTGTTGATATCAGCATGTCAGGAAAAAGCTGCAGACAAGCCGAAAGATAGTGTTTTGGAAACAAATACAGATATTACATTGGGTCAGCAGGATCCGGGACAGACTTTACAGATCGAATCTCAGCAGCAGACAACAGTTCAGCCAGGGCAGCAGACAACAGCTCAGCCAGGGCAGAAACTAAATCCCCCTCATGGTCAGCCAGGTCATGACTGCAAGGTCCCTGTGGGTTCACCGCTACCGGCAGGTTCAGGAACTTCCACTACTCAAGCTGCGAAAACACAGGTTCAGCAGCCAAGTATTACATTGCCGCAACAAATGTCCGGTCAACCAAGTGTTTCACAACCGGTACAGATGCCGGCACAAAAGAGTGTTGCCAAACCTGGTGAGAAACTTAATCCTCCTCACGGCCAGCCAGGGCACGATTGTAAAATTCCGGTTGGCTCACCACTCAAATAAATGTTATAAAAAATAAAACTGACAGTAATTTACTGTCAGTTTTATTTTATTAAAGATTTTTTTAACTATTTCTACTTAAATCACAAGACGCTAAAACCCCGGTCTCAGATCTGTTAAAAAAGCTTTTTTATCTGATCACAACATTTCATAAATCCCTGCAATACCCTGTCCGAAACCAATACATGCAGTTACCATTCCGTATCTTACTCCACGATCATGAGCTTCATATATGAGCTGGGTTGAAAGTTTTGCACCTGTACATCCAAGAGGATGCCCCAGGGCAATAGCTCCTCCGTTCACATTTACTATGCTCTGATCAAGATCAAGTTCTTTAAGTACTGCAAGTGACTGAGCTGAAAATGCCTCATTCAATTCAATCAGCCCGATATCGTTTATCTTAAGATTTGCATTTTTTAATGCAGCAGGTACGGCTGCAACAGGGCCAATTCCCATATATAAAGGTTCTACACCTGCCAGGCCATATCCTATCAGTCTTGCAATTGGTTTCAAGTTAAGTTCCTTTACCATTTTATCACTCACTACAAGTACAAATGCAGCTCCATCTGAAGTTTGTGAGGAGTTGCCGGCAGTGACTACTCCATCTACTGCAAAAACAGGTTTGAGTTGTGACAGAGCTTCGACTGTGGTTTCCTTTCTCACACCTTCATCGACAGAAACTATAAATTCGGATTCTATTCTCTTATCATCGATTACATTTATCTCTTTTACTGCTACTGGTACAATCTGACTTTTGAATCTTCCTGTTTCCAGAGCTTTTGCTGCTTTCATATGCGAATTGTAGGCAAAAACATCGGAATCAGCTCTGTTGATATTATATTTTTTTGCTACTGCTTCGGCAGTAATTCCCATACCTGCGAGTGACTCCGGAATTTCATATGCAATATTATAATTTGCTGCCAGTTTATAACCTGTCATTGGCACCATTGTCATGCTTTCTGCTCCTCCTGCTATGATCATATCTGCATATCCTGCATCAATTTTTCCACATGCCATTGCTATTGTCTCAAGTCCCGAAGCACAGAATCTGTTTACGGTAGTTCCTGGAGCTTTTATTCCCAATGCTGCCAAGCTTATCCCTCTTCCCATATTGAGGCCCTGTTCACCTTCCGGAAATGCACAGCCTACAATCACATCGTTGATCATATCTGCATTAATTTCAGGAGTGTCCTGCATCATATATTTTATAACCTGTACTGCCAGATCATCCGACCTCATATGCCGGAATGAGCCTTTTTTAGCTTTGGTTATTGCTGTTCTGTATGCTTTTACTATATATGCCATGATTTTATTTTTTTAAATTACGAATTAACAATTACGAATTATCAATTTAAACTTTTCACTTTTAATTCCTCAAAGGTTTATTATTCTCCAGCATGTACTGGATCCTGTCCAGTGTTTTTTGCTCTCCAAGCAGGCTCAGGAATTGTTCCCTTTCTATGTCAAGCAGATATTGTTCGGAAACAATTTGTTCACCAGTGACATCTCCACCGCAAATTACATAAGCGATTTTCTTTGCTATAAATGATTCGTATTCTGTAATAAAACCTCCGAGTTTGAATTCATTTATTGCTGCATAAAGTGTTGCCAGTCCTGTTCGTCCCATTATGGAAACTTCTTTTCTGTCAGGCATCACATATGTATCGGAAAGTTGTAAAACTCTTTTTTTAGCTTCAGAAATATTTCTCAAAGTATTCATTACTACAAAATCCCTTTTTGGATCAAGGTAATGCAGATCAAATGCTTCATGAGCAGATGTGGCTACCTGTGCAGTTGCTATTGTTTTGAACATTTCTATAAGCTTAGGAATTACAACATCACCACTGTACATACTTTCAGAAAGCCTGACGGCAAATTCTTTTGTTCCACCACCACCAGGCAATAATCCGACTCCAACTTCAACCAGCCCAATATAGGATTCTGCTGCTGCTGCAATACTGTCAGCATGCATTGATATTTCGCAACCTCCTCCAAAAACAAAGCCCTGAGTTGCAATGACAACAGGTATTTTACTGTATCTCATTCGCATATTCACCTGCTGGAAATCATTTGTTATTTCGTTGAGTTTTTTGAAATCCTTCTGGAAAGCATACATTGCCACCATCATAAGATTGGCACCAACAGAGAAATTCTTAGCATTGTTGCCTATGACTATTCCATTCCATCCGTCATTTTCAGCTATTTCAATTGCTTTCTGCATAGCCAGTCCTGTACCTTCACCTATTACATTGCTCTTTGAAATAAATTCAAGATTCATTACTCCGTCACCAATGTCATGGATTATTGCCTCAGTATTTTTAAATACAGGTGCTTTGTCGGCATAAAGATCAAGAATAATGAAATTGTCAAATCCCGGAATAGGTATGTAAGTTTCGCTTACAATATTATAATATAGCTTTTTCTGATTTTTTGAGGAATAGAAAGAGTCATATCCTTTTGATATCATATTTCTGACCCAGTTGGCAATCGGGAAACCCATCGATTCAGCAAGTTCAGCACCTTTCTTCACACCCAGGAAATCCCAGTATTGGAATGGACCAATATCCCAGGCATATCCTGCAGCCATTGCATCATCAATGCTATAAATGCTGTCTGAAATTTCAGGTATTCGGTTCGAAACATAAGAAAATGTGCTCAGGAAGTATTCTTTCAGAAACATTGATTCTTTATCTTCTGATTCGAAAATTGTCAGAATTTTGCTTTTGAGGTTATCTATTTTTTTTACTTTTTTGACTATATCAATCAATACTTTTTCTTGAGGTATGTAATTATTATCCTTTAAATCAAGTATATGGATTATTGATTTTCCCTTTTCGTCTTTTTCTTTTGTTTTCTTATAAAATCCCTGATTTGTTTTATTGCCGAGGAATTTATTTTCAAGCAGGAATGTGAAATAAGAAGGAAGTGGTCTGTTTTGCCATGTTTTCAAGTATTCATCATCTGGTGCATTTGCAATCAAACCTTTCAATACTTTATCGGCTACATCAATGCCTACCAGGTCCATTAGCCTGAAAGTTCCTGTATTTGGTCTTCCGATTATTGGCCCTGTCAGACTATCAATTTCTTCAGCACTAAGATTATACTTATCTGTGAGGTCCATTATTTTCGCCATTGAAAACAATCCGATCCTGTTGGCTATGAAGCCAGGAGTGTCTTTACATATAACAGGTTGTTTCCCAAGAAATTTGTCACCAAAATCCTTAAAAAAATCTATTACCTCAGGTAGCGTGTCATCACCTGGTATCAATTCAAATAGAGATAAATACCTCGGAGGATTGAAAAAGTGAGTACCCATAAAATGTTTTCTGAAGTCTTCGCTCCGTCCTTTAGCTAGGATCTTTATCGGAATGCCGGAAGTATTTGTAGTAATGTAACTTCCGGGGCTTCTGAATTTTTCAACTTTTTCGAATAAGCTGGCTTTGATTGCCGGATTTTCTATAATGACTTCCAGAATCCATTCATAATTTCCAAGTTTTTCCATATCATCTTCAAAATTTCCGGTAGTGATCCTTTTTGCGAAGGATTTTTTGTAAATAGGGGAGGGCTTTGACTTTATCGCAATTGCAAGTGAATCATCTGCAATCTTGTTCCTTGCAGTTTTCTTGTTTTTGTCCTCTTCTTTAAGGTCAGGAGGGAGTATATCCAGCATCAATACTTCCATTCCCGCATTTGCAAGATGACAGGCTATTCCGGACCCCATAACACCGGAGCCTAATACTGCGATTTTTTTGATTTTTTTTATCATTATATTAGCATTTTAAGGAATTATAAGAAACAAAAGTATACCATAAGTAAAATTAACAAATATTTGAAATTATTCCGCAATTTAAAAATAATTTATAAATATATAACAAAATTTGTAATTTTATTTGAAAAAAGGAAAAAAAATAAGAATTATTTAAAAAAAATCAATTAAATTGCCATCTATTTGAAATAATTAATTTAACTTTATGTTTAATTTTATAATATCTAAATAATCCTATATGAAATACTTTGATTTAGACCTTCTGAAATTCTTACTTTTTGAAGTTCATGGATTGGATAATTTATTAAAATATCCGAAATACAGTGAATTTGATAAAGATTCAATACTCATGTTTCTTGATGCAGCAAAGGATATTGCTGACAAAGAAATGTATCCGTACTATCAGGATTGTGACAAGCAACCTGCAAGATATGAAGACGGGGGAATTAAAATTCATCCGCAAATGGATAATATATTTAGAGCAATCACTGATAGCGGGTTTGTAGGGGCACACCTCGCACCTGAATTCGGTGGTATGAATATGCCACATGTCATAGTTGGAGCTACAGGACTTATATACTGTGCAGCCAACAATCATGCACTAGCATATCTGGCTCTGACAGTTGGGGCAGCTAACCTGATAACCAGTTTTGGAACTATGGCACAGGTAGAGGAATATGTGCCACATATGCTTACTTCTAAATGGATGGGTACAATGTGCCTTACTGAACCCGAAGCAGGCAGCTCACTTGGTAATATGAGAACCACTGCAACACCGGTATCCGATGGCTCATACAATATTAAGGGTCAGAAGATATTTATTTCCGGAGGCGATCATCAGTTTGCTGATAATTTTGTTCACATGGTACTGGCAAGGATTGACGGAGCTCCTCAGGGAGTAAAAGGAATATCTTTATTTATTGTACCAAAATACAGAAACACTGAAGACGGTAGTCTGGAGTTCAATGATGTCCTGACTGCAGGTGATTATCAGAAAATGGGGCAGAAAGGTTATTGTACGGCACACCTGATGTTTGGAGAAAATGACAATTGCAAAGGTTGGCTTGTAGGCGAAGAAAATAAGGGATTGAAGTATATGTTCCAGATGATGAATCAGGCAAGACTCGAAGTTGGTCTTACCGCAGCAGCAGTATCAACTGCAGCATATTACCATAGTCTTGAATACGCAAGGGAGAGAGTTCAGGGTCAGAGGCTTTCACAGAAAGGTGAAAAAGTTACAGAACAAACCCAGATCGTAAATCATGCTGACGTGAGAAGGATGCTATTGATGCAAAGAGCTGTCGGAATAGGTTCAATGGCGTTGATCATAGAAGCATTCAAATATTACGACCTGATAGGTGTAACTGAAGGTGAAGAAAAGGAAAACAATTTCCTGATGCTTGATCTTTTAACTCCGATAGCTAAGGCATATCCAACAGAGTTTGGGATCACTTCCACAAGTTATGGTATACAAACACTTGGAGGGTATGGATATACAGTTGATTTTCTGCAGGAGCAGTTTATGAGGGATATAAGGATTACATCAATTTATGAAGGAACCACCACAATACAGGCACTTGACCTTTTAGGCAGAAAAGTAGCTGCTCAAAATGGCAAACCATTGATGTTATTAATGGGTATTCTGAATGAATCCATAGCAGAAGCAAAGAGATTTGATGAATTAATACCTTTTGCAGAACAACTTGGAAAAAGTATTGGTACAATACAAAAAACAATGGAATATTTGTTACCGTTTGCTTTCCAGATGCAATATGAAAAATTCCTGAAAGATGCCACACTGTTCTTTGAAATGATGAGCCATGTTATCATAAGCTGGCAATGGCTGAAAATAGGTATCAGTGCAATGAAGAAAGAGGATGCTAAGTATAATGATGCATTCCACAAAACAAATTTGCTCACAATGGAGTATTATTTTAACTACGAATTACCAAAAATACTATCTTTGAAAGAAATTATCACAAAAGATCAGAACACGACTATTCCGGGTGATATTGATTATTTAAACTAATAAAAACTTTAATTATGAATTTTCAGGAAATAGCTGATAACATTAAAATGCAGGCTGCCAAAACATCCCCGCTTGGTGGAACTTTTAAACTTGTACTTGATGAAAACATAGTTTATATAGATGGTACAGGCAGTGAGAATCTAGTTTCATTTGATGATAAAGAAGCTGATACTGTTATATCAACTTCACTTCAGTCAATGACTGATATGATAAATGGAGAGTTGAATCCTATGATGGCCACAATGACTGGGAAAGTCAAGATTAAAGGAAATATGGGACTTGCAATGAAGCTTCAGTCATTTTTGTGACAATAACGACTGAAGTTTATAAAACTGGTTTAATTACCGGTTCATTTTAGATTGGTTTTCAGAGAATGCAATGAAATTTACCGGCATTCTGTGAAAATATTATATTTCAAAACTAAGTCAGTGATAAAACAGGATTTATCATTTGTTGGTTTTATTTCGAATAAATCTGGTCTGATTTAAACTTAAATTATCATTGTACGGGTGTATTCCAAATTTACACATAACCTAAGCTGAAAAAATTCATAAAAATTTTCATTTTCAGAAGATTGAATTAACTGAAGAAATGGAATACTTCCTATTGAATGTCTTTTGGCTTGTTGTCTTTGTTTTTATTTGGAAATCTCTTGAATTTCTTTTTATTTTTTTTAGGTTGATTACCAGGATTTAATGTTTGATTTTGTTCATTACCCGAAACATTCTTGTCCGGAGCATCATTTTTAACAGGCTTTTCTATTTTCTTCCCCTGAACTGGTCGTTTTTCTGTTTGATTTTCGTTTTTAAGATTGCTGTTTTGATTTTCAGGTCTGTTTCTGTTGTCGTTTTCAGGTTTATTCCTGTTTTTATTAGGTTTTTTACTGTTCCTTCTTTTATTTTTAAATGTTTCTTTCAGTTCTATTTGTCCGGTAACATCCTCAAAATCAAGGTTTTCACCGGATTCTGTGTTAACAAATTCTACAGCTCCCAATTCAGTTGGCTTTTTACCTTGTTTGTTTAGTTCCCTAATTTCGAGTACCCTGTCTTTAGAAAGAGCATATATTTTAGTTCTGTCTTTATCACTTCTAATATTATAATACATCAAACCCTTGAAAATATCCAGTTTGACAAAAATGCTTTAGAAAACTCCAGTTCCAGTACTTCTGAATCCTTTGGAAAATCCTCAAGCGCTTCGAGATATACATCCAGTTCATAATTCAGGCAGCATTTTAATCTGCCGCATAATCCTGTTAATTTAGACTGATTGACAGATAGATTCTGGTACTTTACCATATCTGTTGTCACTGAAGTGAAATTAGTATGCCAGGTGGAACAGCATAATTCCCTTCCGCATGATCCGATACCTCCTATTTTTGATGATTCCTGCCTGATGCCGATTTGCCTCATTTCAACTTTTACTTTGAATTCTTTGGCAAATTCCTTTACAAGGTCCCTGAAATCAACTCTTTCATCTGAAGTGTAAAAAAAGGTTGCTTTTCTCTTGTCAGCCTGATATTCTACATCACCTATTTTCATGTCCAGCCTCAATGTAGCCGCTATTGCGCGGGATCTGACCAGTGTGTTGTATTCAATGGCTTTGTTTTCAGAAAGTTTTTCAACTTCCCAGTTATTGGCAAACCTTGAAATTGTATTCAACTCCCGTTCCCCGGATATTTTTCTTTTTTTCATTTGGAGCCTTACAAGATCTCCTGAAAGACTTATTTTGCCGATATCATAGCCGCTACCTGTATCAACTGCAACCCAATCACCGGTGTTTACCTGGAGATTTAAGGGATTTCTTACAAATTCTTTTCTTGATCCATCCTTAAAACTAACTTCAAATATGTTGAATTGCCTGACATCCCAAACCTTATTCATGCTCAACCAGTCGAAAGTGCTTAATTTTTCGAATTTTTTGGATTTTGCTATTTCCGGATTATTGCTTTTTCGCTCCAATTCAGGTAATCCCCATTTTTCATCATCCATATTCTATAATTTAAAGATTCAATTCAAATTTAACATTGAATACTTATTATTTGTTTAAATAATTCATTTCCTCAGAACGTTGTTGAGTTTTAAAGAACTTTCAAATATCATTAATTTTGAAAATGCATTTCTTTCTATATTATAGATGTTTTTATTTATCTCTTCACACAGAAATATAAGATTATCAATACTGAGCATATTTTTTAATTTTTCCATCGAGTTCAATTCACGTTGATTAAGTCTGATTTTATCTGTGTCAAGGTAATAAGATTTTATAACTTGCTCCATAAATCTTAGTGTATATAATAAAAACTGCTTTTGAGTTTCTTTAGTTAGTCTGTGAAATTCCTCTGAAAACTGAAAGATGTTTTCAGATAATCCCTGATAAGATACATTCAGCCATTTCATCAATAGCTCAAAAAAATCTGTTTGCTCAACGTTCATCAGCTTTATTAATTTGCTTATATCTCCTTCAGAAATGCTGATCATCTGTCTGACCAGTTTTTTTTCTTCAGGCATCTTCTCAGATATCCATTTTTCAAGATCGCCATCAGAAAAAGGTGGTATCCTGAATATCTGGCATCTGGATAATATAGTTTTTATAATTTTTGAAGTATCTTCCGCAATCAGTATTATCAAAGCATCCTGCGGTGGTTCTTCAATTAGCTTTAGTAATCTGTTAGCTTCAGCAGCCATAAGCTCTGCATTCCAGATTATCATAATTTTTTTGTTTCCTTCGAACAGGGATAAATTAAAATAATCAATTACTGATATAATTGACTCTTTATTTATATTTGCCTGTTTAGATTCTGATGTCAGTTTTTCAATCCAATCATCCAGTTCGATAAATGGATTTGCGATTAAAAGTTTACGCCATTCAGACATGAGTTCCTGTATTGATAAGCACTTTTGTTCTGAGGCAATATTTGGTACTATGAAATTAATGTCAGGGTGTATGATCTTGTTGGTTTTTTTGCAAGCCGGGCAAATCCCGCATTTATCTATCCCGTTTTTTGAACTGCATTGGATATAGGATGTCAATGCCAGAGCTAAGGCAAGTTTGCCATTGCCTTTTGGTCCCGTCAGCAATAATGCATGAGGTAGCCTCTCGTTATTTGTCATTGATAACAATTCCTGCTTAATTTTTTCCTGTCCCGGTATTGAATTGAAAGTCATTACTATTTATTGATAAAATTTAGCATTAGTCTGACCATTTTATTTTTATATTTTTTTATCTCATAATAAGGTGTTCTTTCTCCTCCGAAACTTCGGTACAGTCTTTCGACTCCTGGTATCATACTGCCTTCGAAATCAAAAACGTCGACATGTTCAGATGCAGTTTTTATACTTTCCCAAATAAGTTGTTTAACTGAGTTTGTTTCTCCTGCTTCTTTTTTCATCCCTAAACCTAAAAGATATGCAGTTCCGGCATCCCAGCAAATGTATATTCCTGATATTATTTTTCCATTCCTGTCCATAGCAACCAATATTTTCCTTTGGTGGTTAGCTGAAAGAACTTGGTCAATTCTTGTCAAAGTGTCATCAGTTAAAGCCCATTTTACACTTTTTTTAAGAAGTGAATTTTTCATCAGGATAAAAACATCAAGTATATTTTCAGATTCACTTATTGTGCATTCATTTTCAGTAGCTCTGATCTGACGTTTTAAAGTATTTGTAAATCCTGCCCACAAGGAATCATGATTTTTGATATTTTTTAGTAAATAGGTATACCTTGTAGTCTGCACATAATTTTTATTGTAAAAAGGATACCAGTTTGTAAAATCTATTCTGAAATTGTGGTGTTGAAACAGGAAGTGACCCGGCAAATCAGTTATTATATTATAAGCGTGTTCATTTTCAAAAGAATATATCGAAGTTCGTTTGCTTATATCTGTAGGGTAAAAATAAATAATACCCAGATAAGGAGTCAATAGAGGCTGTAAAGATAACAGATTCATATACTTTTTTAACCTGGAGAAAGGCATAATGGCAGTAATATTACCATTTTTATCATTAGAAATAGCTATATCCCAATTTCCGGAAGTTACAATATCAAGCCACCATGGTTGGTGAAAGAGAGGAATATCCATTCTTCTAGAGCAAAATGATATGTATTTTTCTTTGTTTTCCAAGAAATTTAAAATTTTATGCAATTATACTGAAATTTTTGAAACTTTATTTAAAGAAAATGGGTTAAGACCTATTAAATTCAGGATTTTAATCATTCTGATTTATTTTATTAAAAAAATAGTTGGTTTTATTTGAAATTGAAAAATCAAATTGTTTATTTTGCACCCTCATTAAAAAATTAAAAAATTATGTCATCAGTTGCAGACAAAGTAAAAAAGATTATCGTAGATAAATTAGGAGTAGATGAAGCAGAAGTTACTCCTGAATCAAGTTTCACAAATGACCTGGGAGCAGATTCATTGGATACAGTTGAATTGATCATGGAATTCGAAAACGAATTTGGTCTTTCAATACCTGATGATCAGGCTGAAAAAATTCAGACCGTCGGTGATGCTATAAAATATATTGAAGATAATTTAGCTTAGTTTTCATTTACCGTATGCCGGTAATTTAAATGATATGATTTGCAATATTCATAATAGACCATCAGAATAATGGTATTCTATTGTGGATATTGCATCATTTCTTCTAAAGTCATTTGTCCTGAGGCTGTCTGACACCTTTCAGTTCTAACATACGTAAACGGAGCTCCATAAGAAAGGCATTTCACTCTTGTTGGTTTCCCTATAACACCCATATTGAAGGCTATAAGTTTATCATAGGTATTATATAAGCCCATCACCCTTTCATTATCCGACTCATTTCGTGCTGAAAATACCAGTTTTATAATATCGGGTTTATATGATCTGATGCTTTCAATAATCGATCTGATCCATTCATTATCAGGAGTTTTATCGTGATCATGGACAGAAATTATTATTTTTTTATTATGAGCCCTTGCATAATCTATAAGTTCTTTCCTTAAAGACTCACTATCATTTAAAAAGTCAATATCGATCCAGGCTGCTCCTGACTTCATCGCTTTGATTAAATATTTCTTGCGGATTTTATCATTATATATTTCTGATTTCCTGAATGTCGCTATGAGATTATCATGTTGACTGAATACTTGTTCAAGCTGCTCTTTTTTAAAATTGCAAAGATCAAGTCTTATCTCAGCAATCTCAAAATTTTTAATTTCTGAAATTACAAATTCAATATCCTTATCTCCTATACTAAGACAATACATAAATCTGATGATTTAATTTTTGTACTTCACTTTTAAAACTTCAATCAAAGTTTTTAACATTTAATTGTTTCAAATGTTTTTATCTTAAAATGGAACATTTTTTATTAATAACCCTGCTTTCCGAAGTTTCCAAAACTTCGGACAAATATTAACTATCACCTTGTACTTTTTTTGTCAAAAATAACTAAACATTATATTTTTCAAAATATTTATGTGAAGTTGTACAGAAAAAAAAACTAATCAAATTGACAATATGCGTCGTAAGTTATGCAAACTTACGACAGCGGAAGATGCAAAACCATTGAAAATAATCTAAAATTACCTCTTTTTAAACAGCCTCAGCGCGGAAATTCATTACCCAAGGCAATACCTTTATAATCCGGCATATCAGTTAAATATCTTTTACCGTCATTTGCAATAAGTTTCAGTTGGGTAGTAGCACTAACCAAGTCATTTTTTTCTTTTTTTAACTTTGCTTTTGTACTCTCTGCATAATTTATCCAATTCATCCCACACACTAATAAATTTAAATTGTTAACATAATTTTTAATTACTGGCAATCTTCAACACATTCTCCTTTTTTATCAATTGAAAAATATTTATTCTTTAATTTGACTCTTACTTTCCCTTTGTAAAAACTCGTTCCGTATTCATAAATCATTGGGATGACTAATTCTCCAAATTCATTAACATAACCACATTTGTCTTTTAGAACTACCTTTGCCATTCCATCAGAAAATGATTCTGTATTATCAAATTTAATTGGTAGGATTACATTCCCATTTTTATTAATAAACCCATATTTACCATTCATTCTCACCTTGGCAAATCCTTCTGAAAATGATTCACCATAATCATATTCCAAATTAATTTTTTCTATTCCATCCTTAGTGATATAACCATATTTATTATGTAATTTTACCAAAGCAAAGCCTCCATTAAATGATTCTACGTAATCATATTTTGGTTCAATAACCATACTGCCCGAATTGTCAATAAACCCGTATTTGTTGTCCACTGCAACTAATGCTAATTTTTCTTTAAAAGAACTTGCATCATCAAATTGTAAAGGTATAACTTCTTCTCCTCGTGTATTAATAAATCCTAATTTTTGATTAATTCCAACTAACGCTAATCCTTCTGAAAAATAATCAGCATAATTATATTTAGCTTTTATTATTTCAGCACCAGTTGTATCAATAAACCCAACTCTATTATTTTTTTGAACCATAGCTAAACCATTTTCAAATTGATATAAATTATCATATAAAATAGTAGTTATTTCCTTACCAAAAATATTTACAAAACTATACATTCCATTTCTTCTAACAATAGCAAAACCATTAATAAAACTTGTTGCATAATCATAAATTATAGGGGTTAATTCATTTCCTAAATTATCAATATATCCATATTTTTCATTAAACTCTACAAGTGCACAACCTTCATTAAAATTAAAAATTTCATCATATTTAGGAGAGAGAATTAAATTACCGTATTTATCTAAAAGCCCATTCATTTTGTTATTTTTAAAAATTGCAATGCCATTTTTAAAATCTTGAACAAAGTCAAAATTAAAAGGAATAACAATTTCTCCAGATTTATTAATATAACCATATTTACCACCAATTGAAACTGCAGCCAATCCTTCTGAAAAATCTGAAGCATAATCATATTGAAATAGAATAACAATTTCTCCACAGATATTAATATAACCACATTTGCCGTCAATTGATACTAGAGCCAATCCTTCTGAAAAATCTGAAGCATAATCAAATTGTAAAGGGATTATTATGCTATCATTATTATCTTTAAATCCATATTTACATTTATGTTCAAAAGCTATTAAGTTACCTAAATTTTTCGATTCAATACAGCTAGTTTGTGAAAAAACATGAACTTGAAAAAGAATTAAAATTAAATTTAAAAGAAATAAAGCTTTTAACATTTAAATTGATTTATTTTTTTCTTCAATTTTATTATTTTGTGCTAAATAACTTACCTATATGACACAAAAATACACAATATAACCTCTTTTCACAAGTAAAATCAGAATATTCTTATGTTTTATCCTTTTTATAGCTTAAAAGATAATTTCAATAAAGCAATATTCACTTTTTATATAAACAATTTTTTCAGATTATGGACATCTAATTCATTTATCCTTAAATTTGCGAATAAAAAAAATCTATATGCGGTTTATTGTTTTGCTCTTGTCCTTATTTATTTTTTCAAATAACATAAATTCACAGATTCCCTGCTGTCCAAAGTTTCCAAAACTTCAGACAAATATTAACTATCACCTTGTACTTTTTTTGTCAAAAATAACTAAACATTATATTTTTCAAAATATTTATGTGAAGTTCTACAGAAAAAAAACTAATCAAATTGACAATATGCGTCGTAAGTTATGCAAACTTACGACAGCGGATTTCAGTTTGTTCAATAGAGAAATTGCATAAGTCCAGTCTTATTTCTGCAATTTTGTATTTCTTAATTTCAGATATGACAGTTTTAAAATCCTGGTTTCCTATACTAAGACAATACTTGTTTTCTTCCTTTATTCTTTCCATTCTGCTAAAAACAAGTTTGTATCTCTTGTACCACCATTGTTTCTGTTTGAAGCGAATACTAGGAATTTGCCATTATTTGAAAATACCGGAAAAGATTCAAAAACGTGACCAAAAGTAATTTGCTCCAATCCTGTACCATCAGTATTTATCATGAATAAATGAAATGGGAATCCCGTTTTAGATTTATGATTGGACGAAAAGATGATTTTTTTGCCTGAGGGATGAAAGAATGGTGACCAGTTGGCATTGCCAAGATTGGTTAATTGCCTTAATTTGCTGCCATCAGCATTGCATATAAATAATTCCATGTCAGTAGGTTCTACCAGATTTCGAGCCAGAAGATCCTTATATTTTTTTATCGCTTCAGGGGTTTTTGGCCTGGAAGCTCTGAAAATAATCTGATTTCCTTCCGGAGAGAAGAAAGCTCCACCATCATAACCAAGATCATAAGTTATTTGCTGCAATCCACTTCCATCAATATTCATAGTCCACAATTCAAGATCACCTGTTCTGTCAGATGTAAATACAATTTTATCACCTTTGGGAGAGACAGTAGCTTCTGCATCATATCCTTTAAGGTATGTAAGCTTTCTTTTGATATTTCCTTTAAGGTCAGCAATATAAATATCAAAATCTGGATAAATACCCCAAACATACCCCTCTGTTCTTTGTGGTTCGGGCGGACAAAGTTCAGAGCCTTCATGTGTAGAAGCATACAAAATCAAACTGTCACCAGGTAAAAAATAACTGCATGTTGTTCTGCCTTTTCCGGTACTGACAAGGGCAGCTTTTTTTCCTGGAGATCCTACGCCTTTAAAAGCATCCATTAAATAAATCTGATCGCATTTATCACCCCAGTTTTCGTTTCTGGCCTGGAAGACCAGTTTATTGTCGTTGAAACTCCAGTAACCTTCAGCATTATCACCTTTAAAAGTAAGTTGTTTGACTGTTTTAAAATACTTTTCTTCAGGATACTTAAGATCTTTCAGATCTGAATCATTTTCTATATTATAATTTTGTCCCTGATAATTCACCTGTGAATCTGATGTTTTGGTTTTTGTGTCAACTTTGATCTGTTTTTTAGAAACCGAACAAGAACCAAAAAAAATAATAGTCAGAATTAAATAAAGATAAATTTTCATGATTTAAGTTTTTAAATTAAGATTTTAACATTATAATATATGTTTTGTTCTTTACTGTACAAACTATTTCTATCTTACAATTGTATCATTTCAATTATTGAATTATTATTATGATTTTCTTTTAATTAAGAAAATTGATTTACCTTCGTCCGGAAAACAAAGAACATGAAAAAATACCTTAAATATTTCCTGTTTATTATTACTGTACTTTTTATGTCGACATTCAATTCCTGTGCAAAGCAGTATGGTTGTCCTGGTGAAGACGCCAGTATTAAAATGGATAATGACGGAAATTTGCCTACGAGAAAAGGTAAAAGCAGTTTATTTGACAAAAAAATGATAAAAAAAAGTAAAGCCCATAAGTGATTGTTTTTTAGTCAGGGAATTTTTATATTTTTGCAACCTTTGTTTTAATCTGTGTAAATGATAAAAAACCTAAGTATAAGGAATTATGCCCTAATTGATAAACTTGAAATGGATGTATTTCAGGGTTTTAATGTCATTACCGGTGAGACCGGTGCAGGGAAATCCATTTTACTGGGATCTCTTGAACTTGCAATGGGTAAGAGGGCAGATACAAATGTATTGTTCAATAAAGATGAGAGCTGTATTGTCGAGCTTGAATATGATATCAAAGATTACGGACTTCATGAGTTTTTCCTTGAAAATGACCTTGAGTATGCTGATGAAATAACAATAACCAGATCAATAAATCCTGCTGGAAAATCCAGGGCATTTATTAATGATGTCCCTGTCAATCTGAATGTCCTCAAGGAATTGACAGAACAGTTAATATTAATGCACAGACAGTTCGATAATCTGGAACTAAATAAACCTGATTACCAGCTCAAAATAATTGATAATTTTGGAGATAATGGCAAAATTCTTGATCAATATAAAATCATGTTCAATGAGTTTAAAAAGCAAAAATCAGAACTTTTAAGATTGACAGAAGAGAGAGACAGATTTTCTCGTGAAATTCAGTTCCTTCAATTTCAGCATAACGAATTAAAATCTTCTAGACTGGATTTTGCTGAATATCAGACAAATCTTGCCTATTTGAATAACCTGAATAATGCAGAAAATATAAAACGCACACTGTTTGCGGCCTGCAATGAACTTACAGAAGGAGAATTGTCTATAATTGGAAAATTGGAAAAACTGACTCGTGAACTTAATGCTCTTGATCTGATCGAAAAAGAGTTTTCCGAATCTAAAGAATCACTTACAGATATAATTGAGAGACTGAATGAAATTTCAAATCATTATCTGCAGGTTGCTGAGGAATCAGATTTTGATGAAGAAAAAATATTTGAGCTCAAGGAACGTATTGACCTGATCAATGGCCTGATATTTAAGTACAAAGTCTCAGATATTAAGGCACTTATAGATATTCAGCATGGTTTGGAGTTAAAACTGGAAAAGCATTTCAATGTTGATGAGGAAATTGCCCGGCTTGGTAACAGTCTGGAAAAGCTGAATCATGATTTAAAGAAAGTATCCAATGTATTGAATGAAAATAGAAAAAAGGCTGCACATGAATTTAGTAAGCAAATTGAAAATATACTGCATGAGCTTGCTCTTCCACATACAAGGTTAAAAATACAAATAGAGAACCAGGATGAGTTTACATTAAATGGTTGTGATAAGATTTCTTTTTTGTTCAGTGCAAATAAAGGTTCTGATTTTAAACTTCTTAAAGAAGTAGTTTCAGGCGGAGAACTTTCGAGACTCGCTTTGAGTATTGAATCTGCCATAGCAGGAAAAATGTCATTGCCTACCCTTATATTTGATGAAATAGAAGCCGGAATTTCCGGTGAAGTAGCCCGAAAGATGGGATTGATACTTAAGCAAATGTCAAAGAAACATCAGATTATCAACATCACACATTCCCCTCAAATAGCAGCTAAAGCTGATTTTCATTTCTTTGTGTATAAAAATTCTGACAAGAATAAAACATTTACTAATATCACATTGTTGGACAAAGAAGGGCAAATAACCGAGCTTGCCAAAATGCTAAGCGGAGATCCTCCTACAGAAGGAGCAATAAAGAATGCAAAAGAATTAATTGAAAACGAATAATAAATTATGGGATACGGATTATTAAAAGGAAAAAGAGGCATCATTTTTGGTGCTTTGGACGAAAATTCAATTGCGACTTTCGTAGCAAAAAAAGCTATCGAAGAAGGCGCAGAAATAGTTTTAACCAATGCACCTGTAGCATTCAGGGCTGGAACTATAAATGATCTGGCAAAGAGTCTGAATGTAATAGCCATTCCGGCTGATGCAACCGATGTGGATGATCTTGAAAATCTTTTTAAAAAGTCAGTTGAAATACTGGGTGGAAAAATAGATTTCATACTCCATTCAATAGGTATGTCGGTAAACATCAGGAAAAACAGGCCGTATGACGATCTCAATTATGAATGGATGCAAAAAACATTCGATATTTCTGCTATCTCTTTTCATAAAATGATGCAGGTCGCACTTAAACTTGATGCTTTGAAAGAATGGGGTTCAATAGTAGCTTTAACTTATATAGCTGCTGACAGAACATTCCCTTTCTATGGAGAAATGGCAGAAGCTAAAGCGCTACTTGAATCTTTTGCAAGAAGCTTTGGATATCAGCTGGGAGAATTGAGAAAAGTAAGAGTTAATACAATCTCGCAATCACCAACTATGACCAAAGCCGGAAGTGCAGTAAAGGGTTTTGAAGAATTTTGCGAGTATTCTCATAAAATGTCACCACTCGGAAATGCTGATGCCGATTCCTGTGCTGATTACTGCATAACACTTTTTTCGGACTTGTGCAGAATGGTAACAATGCAGAATCTTTATCACGATGGAGGTTTCTCAAAGATGGGTATGCATCCGGGTATTATGTCAGGGGAGTTAAGGATTATTTAGATTTACGATTTGAATTAATGATTGATTTACTGAATGATTGATTTATTGAATGATTGACTATTATTACCATATTACCAAATTACAATATTACCCCTACGGACAGGCTTTTCAACCTTTTAACCCTTCAACCCTCCAACCATTAACCATTAGCAAATAGCAATTTACAATTTGAAAAGAGCATTTTACATATTATCATTTCTATTAATATACTCTGTGGTCAGTGCACAGGACAGGATTTCGGATAGTTTTGGTGATAAGGTTTTTGCTTATATTTGTGAAAAGGAAGTGAAATATCCTCATATTGTTATGCAGCAGGCAATAATCGAAACAGGAGGTTTTTATCCTAATAATACTATGAAAAAGAACAACCTTTTTGGATTTAAAAAAGGTGGGAGAGTAATCCGGTTTAATAGCTGGAAGGAAAGCGTTGATTATTACAAGGACTGGCAGGATAGAAAATATACAGATGATAATGAGGACTATTATAAGTTTTTAAAAAGAATACGGTATGCAACTAACAGGAAGTATATCAGCCACTTAAAAGGGACCAAATTTTTTAAAACCTGTGATGGACAGGAAATAATTCCTGAACCTGAAATTGATTCAATCGCATCGACTGTTATGTTATATGATACAAGCAAAATTACTTCAGCTGATACGATAATTGATAAAAAGCCTCACATAGCTAAGGTCAATAAACCTAAGAAACCAAAATCATACACTGTTAAAAAAGGAGACACCTTGTACGATATAGCCAGAAAAAATAAAATTACAGTTGCAAGGCTTAAAAAAGCCAATAAATTGAGTTCAAATAAGATTAAACCAGGCCTTAAATTGAAGATCCCGCGGTGAACAACTGACTAAATATTCATTAAAGATTATTGGTTATACTTTCACTTAGTGGTTTGGTAATGCTATAATAGAAATCAAAAAGTCTTCCTTCTTCATCGAGCAGATATTTCTGGAAATTCCACTTAACTGAAGAATCTTTCAGCCCGTTTTTTGATTTATTTGTCAGCCATTGATAAACCGGATGTTGATTTTCTCCTTTTACATCAATTTTTTCAGTAATAAGGAAAGTGACTCCATAATTAAGAGAACAGAATTCTTTGATCTCAGCATTTGTACCAGGTTCCTGCTCCTTGAATTGATTGCAGGGAAGTCCTATCACGGTAAGTTTATCTTTATACTTTTCACTGAGTTTCTGAAGGTCTTCATATTGAGGAGTGAATCCGCATTTTGATGCCACATTCACCAGTAAAAGCTTTTTGCCTTTGAATTGTTTAAAGTCTACTGGATTGCCGTCGATGTCTTTGATCACTATGTTCTGATCAAAAATAGTTGGCAAATCAGTTGCTGGTTTTTTATTTTTGAATGAATACAAAAATAAACCTGCCATTAATATTCCGGAAATTATTATTATTACTTTTATCATAATTATTTTTTGATTTGTTATTTTGTAACAAGAATTTCATGAAGAATGTTTATAAAGTGAATGCACATCTTACCAATTTAATAGAAACTTGATATCGTAAATAAAAAAAGCAGGCCTAAACCTGCTTTTTCTATTTATTTTGCTTATACTTTCTTATTCCCTCAGATGTGTCAACAATTTATTTACAGTATCTTTTGCATCACCATAAAGCATATCGGCATTTTCCTTGTAGAATAAAGGATTTTCAACTCCGGCATATCCGGCTGCCATTGACCTTTTCAGAATTATAACTTTCGATGCTCTCCATACCTCAATTACAGGCATACCATAAATCGGACTTGATTCATCAGTCAATGCACCGGGATTGACTATATCGTTTGCACCTATCACCAAAACAATATCGGTTTTGTCCATGTCTTCGTTGACTTCGTCCATTTCAAGAACGATATCATAAGGTACATTTGCTTCTGCCAGCAATACATTCATGTGGCCTGGCAATCTTCCGGCTACCGGGTGAATGCCAAATGTAACTTCTTTGCCATCTTTTTTTAATATATCTACCATATCATGAATAGGATACTGAGCTTTTGCTACTGCCATTCCATATCCGGGTACAATCAGAATTCTTCTTGCTTCCTTAAGCAATTCTGCTACCTCCAGATGAGTCGTACTTGTGACTTCTCCTTCTATTACTCCACTTGTAGCTACCGGAGCGTCTCCGAATCCACCGAAAATAACAGATATAAACGATCTGTTCATGGCTTCACACATAATTATGGAAAGTATAGCTCCTGAACTTCCTACCAAAGCTCCTGTTATTATGAGAAGGTCATTTCCGAGCATGAAACCTGCTGCTGCTGCTGCCCATCCGGAATAAGAGTTAAGCATTGAAACAACAACCGGCATATCAGCACCTCCTATTGCCATCACCAGCATTACTCCAATAAATAAAGCAATAGCTGTCATAATTGACAAAAATAGCATTCCTTCTGTTCCTGATGCCATAGTGAACAGCACACCCATTATAATTGAAATAATTAACAGAATTATATTTACTGTATGTCTGCCTGGATATAACAATGGTTTGCTGCGTATTTTACCTTCAAGTTTTCCCCAGGCAACAATTGAACCTGTGAAAGTAATTGCCCCGATAAATACCCCTAAGAATACTTCAACTAGATGAATAGTCCTTTCAGAACCGATAAGTTCGGATGAATGAGGTTCTAAATATGAACCGAACCCTACTAAAACTGCTGCCAGTCCTACGAAACTGTGAAGTATAGCTACCAATTGAGGCATAGAAGTCATTTCGACTTTCCTGGCAACCATGACACCTATTAATGATGCGATTGCTATAGCTACTAAAATGTAAATGTGCCCTTCGATATTTTCACCCAAAACTGTAGACAGTATTGCAATGAACATACCTGTTATACCATAAAAGACACCTCTTTTTGCAGATTCCTGTGAAGATAAACCTCCAAGGCTTAAAATAAATAAGATACCTGCAAATAAATATGCTGCTGTTTGTAATTGTGTTGTGATCATAATTCTTCTATTTTCTAAACATTTTTAACATTCGGTGAGTAACAAAAAATCCACCTACAATATTGATACTTGCAACAAGGATAGCAAAAAAAGCTATTATAGTCATCGGATTTGAAAAATCATCCTTTACCTGCAATAATCCACCTATTACAATAATACCGCTTATCGCATTTGTAACCGACATCAGAGGTGTATGAAGAGCATGTGTTACATTCCAGATGACCTGCCAGCCTATAAAAACTGCAAGTACAAATACTGAGAAATGGCCCATAAATGCTGGAGGTGCTACCATGCCCATCAAAAACAGGAAAATACCTATCAATCCAAGAGAAATTATATTGGTTAAAATTTTCTTTTTAAGTTTCTCTTCCTTATTTGCACTTTGTTTTTCTGTTTTAGACTCTGTTTTAGGCTTTTGAGGGCTGACCGGAAGTGGTTTAGGTGGCCAGTTGATATTTCCTTCAAAAGTTACCATCGCTCTGCTGACAATATCGTCTTCCATGTTGATCCTGAAGTTTTCAGCTTTGCCCATATCATCAAGAAGGTGACAGAGATTGTTTCCATAAAGCTGGCTTGCCTGATTAGGAAGCTGGTCAAGTTTTCCGAGGATTATCACTCCGTTCTCTGTTGTATAAACTTCATCTTTTTTTGTCAGAACGCAATTTCCACCTGTTGAGGCAGCCAGATCGACTATCACTGATCCTGGTTTCATCACAGCAACATGATCAGCAAGTATGAGTTTTGGAGCCTCTCTGCCGGGAATTTGAGCAGTTGTGATTATTATATCGACTTCTTTAGCCTGTTCCTTGAATAAAGCCATTTCCGCATCAATGAATTCCTTGCTCATTACCTTGGAATAGCCCGAATCTGTTGCACCATCTTCTTCAATTTCAACTGTGAGGAATTTCGCACCCATACTTTCAATCTGTTCCGCAACTTCTTTTCTGGTGTCAAATGCCCGTACTATTGCTCCAAGGGAATTGGAGGTACCGATAGCAGCAAGTCCTGCAACTCCTGCTCCTATAACCAGCACTTTTGCAGGATCAACTTTACCTGCAGCTGTTATCTGACCGTTCAGGAATCTGCCAAAATAATTGGCTCCCTCAATAACTGACCTGTAACCTGCAATGTTTGCCATTGATGAAAGCACATCCATTTTCTGTGCCCGCGAGATCCTCGGTATTGCGTCCATTGCTATTGCATTAACTCCCTGATCAGCAAGTTTTTGCAGCAATTCAGGATTCTGTGCCGGCCACAGATAACTCAACAATACTTGTCCCCTGTGCATCATCTCGATCTCGGCATTTGTAGGAGCCAGTACTTTTAAAACAACATCTGATTTGTGATAAACTTCTTCAATTTTATCGAGAATTGTTGCTCCTGCCGCTTTGTATTCATTGTCTGACATATTTGCATTTATGCCTGCATCTGACTGAATGAATACTTCAAAACCCTGTTTGATCAATCTTTGAACTGTTTTGGGAGTTGCTCCCACACGCAATTCCTGTTTTGATAGTTCTTTTGGAATTCCGACCTTCATAAATTTTAATAATTAATATGGTTTAAAAAAAAGAAATTAAAAGAGACGGTAAAGATAAATATTATTTCGAAATCAACTCAATTCGAAAAAAAAAAGATGATAGTTTAAAAATTTTCCAAATAAATAATAAGTAATTAAGGTAAAACTCTAATAATCAAAATTTTATTTGTTTGTGAAGAGTTGAAATTGATAATAATTCTTACGCAAAAATTAAGTATTTCAATAATTTTAATATGATATATGTTAAATGAATTATTAAATTATAAAGTTTTGATATACAATTATTAAAAATTTATTAAAAATAAATATTAAAAAATTTTTAAATATGTAAATTATATTTATATTTGCGATGGAAATGTTTATTTAAGTATGTTTCAGGGGAAAACCAATTAAATGGCAAGTGAAATAACCAGGAGATTTATTGAATGCTACAAGGATTTGAAGAGTTACGACAAGATCAAATCTGACAGGCAATTTTGTATTAATCTTGATTATTCACCTCAAAGCTGGCAAAAGATACTAAAAGGAGACAGAGATGTCACAATTGAATTGATACGGACTTCGATTTTAGTTTTTGGATTTAACCCGGATTATCTGTTTTCAGGACTGGGTGAAAAATTCGCTTCGGTTTGTGAAAATAAGGATATTGAAATACAGGACCAGCCTGAAAGGAGAATAATTCATATTCCTGTGACTGCAAAGGCAGGTTACCTTGACCAGATTAACGACCCTGTGTATACAAAAAATCTGAAGACTTACTCGCTCCCTCTTGATTATTTCAGTTCTGGTGAATTCCGGTCTTTTGAAGTAGAGGGTGATAGCATGGAGCCTGTTCTGATGGATGGAGAGATCATTATATGTACAAAGGTGGAAGATGCTGTACTCTGGAAGAATAACATAAAAAGCGGATATGTATACGTCATTGTCTTAAATAATGATATTGTAGTGAAAAGAGTCTTCAACCGTTTGAAAGAAGAAAATAAATTGCAGTTAATATCAGATAATCCCAATTACCCGGATTTAATAATTGACCAGGAAGATATTTTTGAAATATGGAATGTTAAGATGAAAATATCCCCGTTTGCACATTCCAAAATAAATCTGAGACAGGAAATGGTAAATAATTATTCTGATCTCCAAAAAACTATAAAATCCCAGTCCGAAATTATTGTAAAATTACATTCTGTCGTAGAAAAAATGCTCCAAAAAAACCGTTTACAATAAGAAAATGTTAAAATTATAAAAAAATTATATATATTAGTTGGTGATATTGGATATTTTTTATATATTTGCAATCTATAATATGTTTAAAACTATAAAAAATTCAAAGATGAGAAAACTACAACTGAATATCTTTGCGATATTTTTAATGTTTTTTTTAGTCAATCAGGTTTTTGCACAGAAAATCAAGACTGAAAAAGCAGATCTGCAATTCAAATTTAAAGCTTATGAACTTGCAATAGATTCGTATCTGGAATATCTTGCAGTATTTCCGGGTGATGTAACTGCTATGGGCAGACTGGCAGAATCATATGAGCGTACAAATGATCTTATCGAGGCAGCAAGATGGTATAGTAAAATAGATGAAATACCACAACACAGTTCCTATTACGATATTCAATACGGGAAACTTTTAATGAAACTTGGGCTTTACGACAGAGCCAAAGGGCAATTTTTGAAATTGAAATCTGTAAATCCCGGATTTGCAGATCAATATATGAACTCCTGCGAATTTGCGAAGAATATTCTTGCATTGGGTGACAGATTTGTAGTAAGCCAGCTTCGTGTATCGAGTCCAAATGACGATTTTGGACCTGCTTATATAAATGGAAAAATTATTTTTAATTCATTTGATAGCAAGGATTTAAAAAACCCAAGCCTGATACAGAGAAATTCATCAAATATTTTTAAGTCAGAGGCGAAAGCATCAGAAGCTTTTAACATGAGTTCAGACATACAGAATTATGAAGGCATCGGGCCTGTGAGGTATTCTTCTAATGGGAAAAAGGCTGTTTATACCAGGAATAGTTTTTTCAACAGAGTTCAGCAGGTTACGGGAGATGAAAAAGATATGAGCATTTATATTTCTGATGTTGATGAGCATGGAAATCTGATAAATGAAGAAGCATTGCCGGTAAACAGTATCGATTATTCAGCTGCATTTGCATGTTTTGGTAATGATGAAAATGAGATTTTCTTCTCTTCAAACAAGGATAGTGACAATTTTGATTTGTATATGATCAGATTCGAAAACAGAGCATGGTCAAATCCAATCAGTGTGGATAAAATGTTCAATACTCCCGGTAATGAGATAACACCTTATTATTCAGGAGGAACACTATATTTTTCGTCTGATTACCTCAATGGAATGGGAGGTTACGATATTTTTAAATCTTCAGTTTATAAAGATGAATGGTCATTTCCTGTCAATCTTGGAAAGGGTGTAAACAGTTCAGGAGATGATATGTATTTTATAAAACCTGAAAACGAAACTACTTTATATTTTTCATCAAACAGGCTTGGTTCGAAGGGAGGACTCGATCTATACAGTGCTACACCAAGCAAAAGAAAGAAAAATGATGATCTGGCTTATGAAAACATACCTGAAGCTGTAAAATTAAATGCACTTGAAGAAAAAAAGGCATCAAAAGTATTGAATGCTGATGTAAAAACTGTGTCAGAAAGTGAAGCTTCATTTATGTCAGTAGCCTCGCTGGAAGGTGCCAGAATGGTAGCTTATGATGACGTCATTGTAGCTCCTTCAAATGTGTATTTCATACAGCTTGCGTCAATATCACGTTCGAAAATAAATAGCTCGGCATATAAGTCCCTTACAAAATATGGCAATATTTATAAAATTCAAAAGGGAGATCTGTTTAAAATTAGACTGGGATATTTTGTTAGTGAAAGCGAAGCAATATCTGTATTATCCTCTGTAAGATCACAGGGCTATAAAGATGCATTTGTTGTAGAGGATTTCCTCAATACAAAAGAACTTGAATTGCTTGAGTCTTCATATACTTTCACAAATACCCAGAAATATGAAAAACCTGCAACAGTTGGCAGTTACAAAATTAAACTTGCAGCATATACTAACCCATTGTATTTTGATGTCAATAAAGTAAAGGACCTTGGTGTGATTGAGCAGTGGTCGAAAGGCAAATGGACTATATTCATACTCAGCGGATACACCGGATATGAAGATGCATCGGAAGCAGTTCTCAAAGTAAAGAACAGGGGATTTGCATCAGCAGAGCTGGTACTTGATGAAGACGGGATACTGACTACTGTGAAGAACGATTGAAATTTAATAGCATGAACATAATAAAAAGCTGTCCGGAAGGGCAGCTTTTTTTTTGAATCAAAAGGATAATTCATTGGGAAATAATCTGTGGGAAAAAATTAGAAAGTATTGATTTTTTTGTATTTTTACTCTTTTGAATTAATAAAAACTTATGACATGAAAATTATTCTAAATGTGGTAGGATTTGTTTTAATTATTGTTTCATTGCAAGCTTGTGAAAAAGAGATAATAGAATCTAATGAGATAAAGCAAAAAATTGTGTTTGAATTCGAAAGAATAAATCATGCATGGAGTGAGGAGCATTTTGGATGGTTGATTGATTCATTGGGAAATATACATTGTTATAACTTACCTGAGCAATGGATTGAATGTGATAGTCTCGGTTCAATTTCAGCTTCTGACTTGAATGCAAATTTTGACAAAACTGATTCAATTTGTTATGTGATTGATATAAAGGAACTAAAATCAAAATTCTTATTGATGGAAAATGCATCAAAAGGATTGATTTCAGATCCCAAAGATGAATTTGTAGATGCTGGTTCATTTTCTTTTTATGGATTTATTTTTGACTCGGAGAAGCAAATATATAAGAGAGTTTTATTAAAGCAAATTGGAGATTTTATGATTGAAAATAATACAGTTGAGGCAAAAGAATTATCTAACTGGCTTTTGGATATTCAACATAAAATAAAATAAGGTTTCGTATTATCTTATTTCTGGGTTAAGCGTAGGATTTTCCTACGTTTTTCTTCATTAATTTTTCACATTATTGCATAAATCATTTATTTTTGATGAGAATTTTAGAGTGGGTTGATTAACGACTTAGGCCGGAGCCTAAGCCGAACGAGGGGATAGCACAATGACAGTTGACCATTTTATGTGTCAAGCAGCTTCAGGTTTATATGATTCAATGAGAGATGAATACAAAAAGGCTTTTGATGAAAAGTATAGTCATCTTTGTGGTACTGCAAAAGTCCAACCTTATAATGATAATAAATTAAATTATCATAAAAAATAATTAAAATGAAAGTTTTTATTAAGTTATTTATTGTGTTATTTTTATTCTCATGCTACAGTGACAAAGAAGATTTAAACATAAAATTATTAAATGAAACAATTAGTACAATTAGTAGAACAAATCACTTTTTCTTTTTCTATCCACCTTCCCCTGAAGATAGCCAAAAATATAGTTTTAGTTATTTTCCAAGGCTAAATATTGTCTTCAGTAACAAATTTGAGAAAGAAAAAGTTGACATGTTAATTGCTTTCAATGCAATAACTCAGAATGATACTGCAAATATAAAATGGAAATATATTCCGGTGACTGATTCGGTTCCTGCTATGAATTTTGATACAATTAGAACATATCATTATATTGATATGGATTCAATATATACCGGATATTCTGATGATTTAGGAAAGAAAGGTTATTTCGGTATTTTACAATTTCTAAAACCGATAGAAATAAAATCAAATAACAAATTATATTATGTTACAGGTATAAAGCGAAATGGGGTTAATTTGATTTTAATATTTCAAAAGTTGGATTCAGGACTTAAAATTATTGGTTCCAAATCTATCGGTTTTGGACTGTTAGAATGACGTTCCATATTTAAGCGTAGGCTCTATTGCCTACGCTTTTTTTTGCAATAATCTTTCACATTTTTGTATAAATCATTTATTTTTGATGAGAATTTGGAGTGGGTTAATTATCGACTTAGGTTGGAATTTAAGCCGTACGAGTTTTTTTTCTAGATAACTTTTGGAAAGTTCATAACTTTCCAAAAGTTTAAACACATAACTTTCCAAAAGTTTTAAAAAAAACCCCGGCATCTGACCGGGGTTCCTGTTTATATAACACTTGTTTTCAGAATTATTCTTTAATCCTCATCTTATAGAATGAGCGGTATACAAAGTACAGGGCTACTATGAAAAATACAATACCTATGTAAGGTGCAATATCCCTGAAATGAACAGAAATAGCGATCTCCATAGCGAGCAATCCGAATAAAGTAGTGAATTTGATAATTGGATTCAATGCTACTGATGATGTATCCTTGAAAGGATCTCCGACTGTATCACCGATAACGGATGCAGCATGAAGTTCTGTTCCTTTTTCTCTCATGTCGACTTCTATAACTTTCTTGGCATTGTCCCATGCTCCACCTGCATTGGCCATGAATATAGCCTGATACAGACCAAAGAAAGCAATTGAGATCAGGTAACTTACAAATAAGGATACCGGTGCTGCATGCATCAGTTTATCGGCATCTGACATATCCGGTGTCAGACCTGTAGGTGCTGAGAAGAATGCAAATGCCAGAGCGAATGAGAAAATAGCTATGAAAATATTGAGCATACCTTTCTGAGCATAAACTGTACATATCTGTACTACAGCCTTTGATTTTTCCACATCTGCTTTTTTAGGTGCATTTGGATCAAGATTGATATGCTGTTTGATATATGCAACAGCCCTGCTGGCTCCTGTGGAAACTGCCTGGATGGAAGCTCCCGAGAACCAGTAAATCACTGCTCCTCCCAATAGAAATCCAAAAATAGAATAAGGGTTCAACAGGTTCAGGACTTCTTCAGGTTTAATTCCAAGAGAACTTTGAATGACCAGGATCAGTGAGAATATCATAGTGGTTGCTCCTACAACAGCGGTACCGATCAGAACCGGCTTGGCAGTTGCTTTGAAAGTATTTCCTGCTCCGTCATTAGCTTCTAGATAGTATTTTGATTTTTCAAAATCCGGTTTAAAACCGAAATCTTTTTCAATTTCTTTGCTGATACCTGGAATTTCTTCGATCAATGATAATTCGTAAATCGATTGTGCATTGTCTGTCACCGGTCCGTAACTGTCAACAGCAATAGTCACCGGACCCATTCCGAGCATACCAAATGCTACCAGGCCGAATGCAAAAATTGAAGGATATATCATCAATTCTCCCAATCCCTGAGTGCTGGCAAAATATGCAATACCCATCAATAAAAAGAATACCATTCCCTGCCAGAAAGCACTGAAATTACCGGCTACCAATCCTGCTAGTATGTTAAGAGAAGCTCCTCCTTCTTTTGAAGCCTGAACTACCTCCTGAACGTGTCCTGATTTAGGGCTTGTGAATAACTTGGTAAATTCCGGTATTAAAGCAGCACCCAAAGTTCCTGCACTGATAATCACAGATAAAACTATCCATAAATTATTTCCCAGATCACCTATTAATAAATAGCTGGCTACAAAAGTAACAATTATTGACAGGATTGATGTGATCCATACCAGATTGGTAAGAGGTTTTTCAAAATCAAGATCATCAGAATTGCTATATTTTGCATGGCTGATTGCTCCATTTATGTAAAATGATACTACTGAAGTTATGATCATAAGAATACGCATCACGAATATCCAAACCAGCAACTGAGTCTGCAAAGCAGGATCAGTAATGGCAAGAAGGATAAAAGAGATCAAAGCTACACCCGTAACTCCGTAAGTCTCAAATCCGTCTGCAGTCGGGCCTACTGAGTCTCCCGCATTGTCACCAACACAGTCAGCAATAGTTCCCGGATTTCTTGGGTCGTCTTCACCTATTTTGAAAATAACTTTCATAAGGTCTGATCCTATATCGGCAATCTTCGTGAAAATACCGCCTGCTATCCTCAATGCTGAAGCACCCAGTGATTCACCGATTGCAAAACCGATAAAGCTTGCTCCGGCATATTCCCCTGGAACAAACATAAGAATGATAAGCATCATGACCAGTTCTATTGAAATAAGAACCACACCTATACTCATACCTGCATTCAATGGAATATTGAGAAGTTTGATAGGCTTACGTTCAAGTGATGTGAAAGCCATTCTTGAATTGGCAAGAGTATTCATCCTTATACCGAACCATGCAACAGAATAGGAACCTAATATACCTACCACTGTCCAGCCCAGGATCATAAGAACTGCTCCGAAACCAAAATTTGCTTCTGATAAAAATCCAAAATAGAATGCAACAGCTGATCCTATAAATACGAAAAGGATAGCAAGAAATTTACCCTGCTGGATGAGGTATATCTTACCTGTTTCATAAATAACCTGCGCCACGTCAAGCATCGATTTATGGGCTTTAAGGTTTTTGACCTTAATGAACTGATAAAGCCCAAAGCATAAACCCAAAATTGTGATCAGGAATCCCCAGTACAATATGCTCTGATTTTTAATATCATCAGGGATGACAAGATCAGCTTCGCTTGCAAACGAAAGCAAAGGCATCAACAAAATTGAAAATAAAGTAATTAATTTTTTCATAAGTTTCATAAATTGAGTTGGTTATAAAATTATTGTTAAAAAATTTATATATTTAGAAAATATAAGATTTTGTTTATTTTATCTAAAAAAATTAATCAGCAAACATAATAAAAAACTTGCTGCTGACCAATACATTGTCAAACTTTTTATTATGAATATAGAATTATTTTATATAAGAATTAGAAATATGTAGTCTTCTGACAAGGTTTCAGCGGATTTAATTATGGTTAAGTGATCTCCAGATAGGGGAGGTAAAGGAATAAAGGTTTTTTTAAAATTTAGTAAAAACTATAATCGTATAATTTCCTTTGAACAAGGGCAGTTGAATTGCATAGCTGAATACCTGAGTTCTTATTATTAAGCAATTCAGTATTTTTAACACATAATATTATTAATTAGTAACTTAAATATGATATTAAATAATAATTTATCAATCAATCAATCAATAACTCAATAACTCAATCACTCAATAACTCAATCACTCAATAACTCAATCACTCAATAACTCAATCACTCAATCACTCAATAACTCAATAACTCAATCACTCAATCACTCAATAACTCAATCACTCAATAACTCAATAACTCAATAACTCAATAACTCAATCATTCAATCACTCAATCACTATCTCACCGATAAACAGCCAGTTGTATTTCTGTACCTGATTTTTCTGATATTCTTTTGCAAATTCTGAGTTTTTGACGATTACCCTGACATACCTGTATCTTTTCTTGTCAAAGATCCTGATATTTGCATCAAGAATATTTGAGTCCCTGAAATTTGCAAGTTTCATTCCTCCAATCATTTTAAAATCTGCTTTATCTTTCGAGCCATAAATTTCAATTTCCCTCGGTGTGAAAATGCCGACATGATTATAATTGTAAAATCTCATTTTTACCTGATCTATATAATCAGGAGTTTCCAGGTCGATAGTCCCTTCGAAATCTGTATCCAGAAATCCGAGCCATTCTTTATCAGAATATCTGTCCGTACTCGCCATGATACCGTTGAGTATGACTTCATTGCCACCCTTTGCATATTGTTCTGCCGGCTTGTTTTTCAATTCTATTTTTTTTCCGGCCCCCATGTGCATTTTAAAATCTGCATTATAAACAGGATAAAGGGGAGTATCATTAAAATATGCCTGGTATTTGATCTTTGAGTCATTTGTGATCACAATACTATCCCTGTAAACCAATGCTTCAGGATCAGGAATTGCGCCATTTTTAGTATAAAATATCCTGGTATCTATTCCTGCAGGAGCATTAATCGTAAACAAAACCTTACTGCCGGTATTTATTGTTTTATGTTCGAGGTTGATCAGATGATCTGAAATATTCAGACCTTTCTGTTTCAGATATCTTTGGTGTGGTATTATTCGTTTTATGAAATTGCTGAAATCCCTTTTAGCAGAATTTGTCCACAGCACTTCTGACAGTGCAATGGCTCGCGGGTAAGCCATATATTCCACTTGTTTTGTAGTAGTAAAATATTCAGACCAGAGATTTGCCTGTGCTCCAAGTATATATTTGCTTTGACTTTTGAGAAGTTCTTCAGGAATAGGTTTGTAACTGAAGACTTTTTCCAATGAAGTATATCCTCCAATTGCGACAGGTTCTCCAGGATCTAGAGACTGATAATGATCGAAGTAGCAATAGCTGCCGGGAGTCATTATAACGTTATGTTTCTGTTTTGCAGCTTCAATTCCGCCTGCTTCTCCTCTCCATGACATGACAACTGCATTTGGAGCTAATCCTCCTTCCAGAATTTCATCCCATCCGATAATAGTTTTCCCTTTTGAGTTTACAAATTTTTCAATTCTTTTAATGAACCAGCTCTGCAGTTCATGTTCATCCTTCAGATTCTCTTTTTTGATCAATTCCTGACAAAAACTGCTTTCTTTCCATCTTTTTTTTGGAACTTCATCGCCTCCGATGTGGATATATTTACCGGGGAAAAGATCGGCTACTTCCGAAAGAATATCGGTTAAAAATGTAAATGTCTCTTCGGTTGGACAAAAAATATCTTCTGAAACACCCCATATTGGCCATACGCTGACGGGACTTGTTGTGCATGCATATTCAGGATAGGCTGCCAGGGCAGCCATGCAATGTCCGGGCATCTCAATTTCCGGGATGATCTCGACAAATCGCTCACCGGCATAATCAATAATATCTTTAATTTCTTCCTGTGTGTAAAAGCCACCATGACGGGTTTTATCGAATTTACGGGGAATTTCACTATACCGACCTGCAAGAGTGCTATCCCTGTAAGCTCCAATTTCAGTCAGCCTAGGATATTTTTTTATTTCAATTCTCCATCCCTGATCATCTGTCAGATGCCAGTGGAATTTATTGAATTTGTATTTTGACATCAGATCAATGTATTTCTTAACAAAATCAACCGGAGCAAAATGGCGTGAAACATCGAGGTGCATGCCCCTGTACGGAAAAGCAGGGCTGTCAGAAATTTCAAGGGCAGGGATTTTATTTTCTCTTGTATTAAAATTAATCAGCTGAATCAACGACTGAGTTCCGTAAAAGAGGCCTGCCGTTGTTTTTGCAGTGATCCTGATAAAATTCCTGTTGACATCCATTTTATAGCCTTCAGGATTGACGATCTTTTTGTCAATTGAAAGAGAAATATAATTTTTTCTGGCCGGTGTATTTACTTTTGTTATACTTAATTGATTTACAATAATATCTGCAATGGGAACTATCCCAGGGATATTCGAATCATAGAGCATTACTGTATTATGATCATAAATGAATGAATTTTTCTTTGTTATTAAATTGACGGGTTTTGGTATAATATTAATAAACGGAGCCTGCGATGAAAGAATATAAGACATAAGCAAACCTGAAATCAACAATGAAGTTGACCTGCAAATAAACCAATTAGTTTTCATATATATAAAATATTTAATATGTTATTATTTAACTAAAATTCTATAGTGTCACCTATGTGAAGGGTGTCATCCCGATCTGTTTTATTATCATTATCTTCTTTTAAAACAGTTGATTTTTTACTTTTCTTTGATCCGGATTGTTTTTTTTCAGTATCTTCTGTTTTAATTAAGTCAGTCATTTCTAAAAAATCACTTTCGGGATCTTGCTCTGTGTTTTCAGATCCATTTTCTATATATGTATTTTCAGAAACATCATCTGATTCAATATCTCCATTTTCATTTTCAGATTTATTTGTCTGTTCGATTATTGAGATCTTAAACTCACCAAGTTTATTGCCCAATGCTTTCCACCCTTTAATTCCAACAAATTCAGACAGATCGATTTCTTTTTCAGTCAAAACAGTATTCTGTTTATAAGAGAATTTAACAAGTGGATTAGGATCGAATGAAGTAAGGTAAAGTTTTGAATCTTTATGCTCTGAAATGAAAAGGAATTTTTCATCGAGTTTATTAGTTTCAATATTGAATCTTTTAGCCATTGACCATTGCTTATCTCCATCGAAATAGACAGCATTTATAACCGTATTTTGATGATATTGATGAATTTCTACAATGTTGAGATAATCAAGAGTAATAATTTTGCTTATCTCCTTTATTTCATAATGTCCGGATTTATAGATAATGGCTATTTTATCATCGGTATCGAACTGTCCGAGATATTTACCAAGCCCGCTTTTATTAAGTTTTCCCGTTATATCATCGAACCAGTATTTTTGCTTGCCGAGTGATGATTTTCCTTTTTCGACAAAACTGATCTTTCGGACAGGATATTTTGTTACAATATTTCCAAGCGAACTTCTGCCTTTTATTATCAGGTCTCCTAGATCATAGTCAAAGGCTTTAATTCTTGCCTTGCTACCCGGGGTTAATTGTACTTTTACTATCTCAGATTCTCCATTTGGATTCACTGAAAAATATAAAACCTTACTGTACTTATGTTCAGTTATAAGGTTATATTCTTTGTCTCTGGTTATGGCATTTACCTGAAATCTTTTGGCATAAGTGTTGCCCGTATTACCGTCAAGATACATAATATGGAAAGTTGTCCGTTCATCATCTTTTTTCCAAATGCCGGCATAAAGCAGGTTTTTACCCATAAAGACCTTGTCTCCAATCTTGTTGACAATACATTTACCATCCTGACGGAATGCAATGATATCATCAATATCAGAGCATTCACATATATAATCCCCTAATTTGGAATTAGTACCTATGAAACCGTTTTCGGCATCCAGATACAATTTTGCATTATTTACGATTACATTTTTAGATTCTATGTTCTCTATGCTGATTATTTCAGTTCGTCTTTCTCTACCTTTCCCATAAGTATTTTTGAGATGTTCAAAATACTTAATCGTAAATTCTGTCAGGTGTTTCAGGTCATAATTCACCTGTTTTAGCTCATTTTCAAGTTCCAGGAGGTATTCGTCAGTCTTGAAAGAATTGTATTTTGAAATTCTTTTAATCCTGATTTCTGTCAGTTTTATGAGGTCATCCTGTGAAATTTCCCTCATGAGCTTCAATCTTTTATCACCCGGTTGCAATTCAGAAGGAGTAGCAACATATTTTCTAAGGCCGATATCAATTATACTGAGTGCTGCATCAAAACTTTCTGCTTCTTCAATATCTCTGTATATTCTTTTTTCAATAAATATCTTCTCAAGGCTTGCCAGATGCCATTTGTCGAGAAGTTCGTTTTTCTTAATTTCCAGTTCCTGTCTCAGCAGATCTTTGGTTCTGAATGTTGAGAGTTTTAAAATCTCTTTTACATTCAAAAACTCTGGTTTGTTATTAACGATGACACATGCATTTGGAGATACTGATACTTCACAATCTGTAAAAGCATAAAGGGCATCGCGGGTGACTTCAGGAGATATTCCGGGTAATAACTGTACTTCAATTTCAACATTTTTGGCTGTATTATCAGTTATTTTCTTTATTTTTATCTTTCCTTTGTCTACAGCTTTTATTACGCTATCTATCAGATTTTCGGTCGTTGTGCCATAGGGAATTTCTGTGACCAGTAAAGTTTTTTTATCCAGGATATCAATTTTTGCCCTCACTTTTACTCTTCCGCCGCGTTCCCCATCCTTATACTCTGCTATATCTATTTTCCCACCTGTCTGGAAATCGGGATATATTGTTACATCCTGATTCTGAAGTATTTTGATAGATGCATCTATCAATTCTATAAAATTATGCGGCAATATTTTTGTCGATAATCCAACCGCAATACCTTCAACACCCTGGGCAAGAACAAGAGGGAATTTCATAGGAAGATTTACAGGCTCTTTATTTCTTCCGTCGTATGATTGCTGCCATTCCGTGGTTTGAGGATTGAATGCTACCTCGAGGGCAAATTTAGTTAGCCTGGCTTCAATGTACCTTGGAGCTGCTGCTGAATCACCTGTCCTCATATCACCCCAGTTACCCTGACAATCTATCATCAATTCTTTTTGGCCCAGATTGACAAGGGCATCTCCGATAGCAGCATCACCATGAGGGTGAAACTGCATAGTGTGTCCGATGATATTTGCAACTTTATGATATCTGCCATCATCCATTCTGAACATACTGTGCAAAATCCTTCGTTGAACAGGTTTCAAACCATCTTCAAGAGAAGGAACGGCCCGTTCGAGTATTACATAGGATGCATAATCAAGGAAATATTCCTTGTACATGCCTTTGAGAGTTATTATTTTATCCTGAGGATTGAAATTTTCCATTTAAAAATATCTGTATAGTTTAACCGATCTCCATATTACGTGGGATACATTTAAAATACAAAGATACGTTATATTGTGATATGTACTAAATGATATATAAATAAAAACTAAATATGTGATAAGGTAAAAAAGTTAAAAGTGAAAAATGAAAAATGAAAGGGAAAAGTGATTAGTCTTCAGTCTTAAGTCCACAGTCTTCAGCCAACAGTCGGCAGATTTCAGTTCTATGATATAATAAATTACTGAATAACCGAAAACCAACAACGGATGAAAAGTGAAAAGTTGCACAGCAACCGTGTATCAATTTACGAATTACGAATTATGATCCATACATACAAGTTTTACGAAGTACGATTTGAATGAATAATTTATTTAATGATTTTTTGCTAGAAGAAGGATAATTTTCAATTCTATGCAATGCGATCTTTGATGTCAGGGTTTAATCTCGTAAGTTCATTTTTTTCAAAATGGGGACAATCGGTGCACTTGCTGTGATTTTCCAAACCCTCTATAAGTTTAAAACAGCGGGTACATCTGAACCATTCCCTTTCGAATTCACAATTTCCTCCTTCTATTTGAATAGACCTTGCTTCAACAAAGGCAATTCCAATTATATTTAATGCGCGATTGTATATACGTGTAAATGTAGGGCGTGATATTTGCATCAGCAGTGCTGCTTCTTCCTGGGGCATTTTTTCATAATTGACCAGTTTGATGCTTTCAAATTCCTCAAAAGTCATAATAATAGGTTCAGAATCAGTCGCTGGAATGCCATAGGGACTGAATCCGGACATAGCAGGAGGGCAAAGAATTTTCCTAACTTTCTGTGGTCGTGGCATTTTTTTTGTTCTTGATTAGGGCCTTTACATCCGGATAAATAATATAAATGAAAAATACTGCTGACAAAAATAAAATTATTTTCCCTATCAGACAATAGTCTCCGCAATAAAAATCCTTTCCGAAACCAAATAAACAGGTAGCACAACCAAGAAGTACCATTAGAAGGTAATCAGCAAAAATCAATACCGGTAAAATAAAAACCATTTTAAATAACAATGACCCTTTCATAATTTGATATTTTATACAAATATAATGAACCTACGTTCAAAAAACAAGTTTTTGATGTGTTATTTAAAATATTGGTGCAATGTTAGATTAATTCTTAATAAGTAAAAAAGTTAAAGTATTGTACCAGTATTTCTTAAAATATTAAAGTTATTTGAACTGTTAAAATTATTTATCTGATTAAAGCCATAAAATGAAGACATCTGAATACAGCAAACACATAGAATACTGGACTCTCGACAGAAATATAACTTTTCTGAATCACGGTTCATTTGGGGCTACTCCCTTGAAAATTATGGCAAAGCAGAATTATTACCGTGAATTGATGGAAAATGAACCTGTTGATTTTTTTGTAAATAAGATGCCTGAATTGCTGAATGAAAGCAAAGGAAAGCTGGCAAAATTTATTGGGGTTGATAATAATGATATTGTGTTTGTTCAGAATACAACAACAGGTGTGAACCAGATACTCACTTCATTTCCTTATAAATCCGGTGATGAATGGCTTGTAACATCTCATGCTTACGGTGCATGCATGAATGCCATTAAACACTTTGCTCATAGAAATAATATAGTTTTAAAAATTGCAGATATACCTTTTCCGGTTAAAAATGATGAAGAAATACTGAATGCAATCGGACAAATGATCAGTTCAAAAACAAAACTTGCACTTATCGATCACATAACTTCTGCCACTGGAATGATCTTTCCGATTAAGGAAGTAATTGATCTTTTGCATGATCATGGGATCAAAGTATTAGTAGATGGAGCTCATGCACCGGGAATGGTTGATCTTGATATCATTGGACTGGATGCAGATATTTATGTTGGCAATTGCCATAAATGGATGTGTGCTCCTAAAGGAAGTGCCTTTATGCATGTAAAAAAGGAATTTAAGGAATTTATTAAACCATTGGTGATAAGCCATTTCAATGATACTGATATCAATGGTGATTCTTACTGGAGCAATCAGTTCATGTGGGATGGCACTCATGATTTCAGTCAGTATATTTGTGTTGGAGATACAATTCAATTTATGAATTCTTTACAACCCGGAGGCTGGAAGGGAATTATGGATCATAATCATAAACTTGCCTGGCAGGGTGCAAATCTAATAGCTCAAAGACTTAATATTGAATTACCCCTTGAAGAAAAATTCATCGGTAGCATGGTAAATATTCCTATGCCTGATGGAGAAGAGGGATTTCCGAAATTCAATGAAACATCTCCTCTGAAAAAAGTCCTTTTCGAAAAATATAAGATAGAAGTACCGGTATTCTTTTTCCCTTCAGCACCAACGCAATGGCTGAGAATTTCTGCTCAGCTCTATAACAGCCTGGAGCAGTATGAGTATCTGGGTGAATGTCTGGAAAGTTTAAAGTGAAAAGTTAAGAGTGAAAAGTGAAGTGAGAATAGTGAAAAATGAAGAATGAAAAATTTACAATTTACAAAAGATAAACCGACAACAGACTAACGGACAATTGACAACAGAATTAAAATGAAAAGTGATTTTTTAGCTTTGTGTCTCTGCGTCTTTGCATGAGAGTGAAAAGGCTTACCCATCCTCTGAATGATGAAAAATTATCAGTTATTTGTTCTACACCAACTACTGATCGTTGATCAATGTTAATGTGGTTCAGACTATACGCATTCTGAAGATTTTTTATTGCTGCATCAGGCTGATTTTGATACCAGATTTCAATAGTTTGTTGATTGTATTCACCTTATTTGCAATGATTTTATTTAAATATAGTACATAAATCAAAAAGATTTTTTGTAGCTTTGTGCCTTATATATAATGATTTTCTAATAATAATGATAAAAAATAAATTGATATGAAATATTTAAAAATCTTAATTATTGTATTGTGTTTTAATGTTTTTGGATTTAGTCAAAAAGTTAAAATAGATTTCGTATTTCACAAAGATCCTGCAAAAACGGAATACAGGATAAATGACATTTTTACTGAGATCAATAAAATCAGAACCGGTAAAAAAGTTTATCTGAAGTTTGATGTAATTGATTCAATTTCTGGAGGAAATGCTCCTTATATTTGTGAGATTTGGGAATTTGGAGAGTCGCTTGAAGTAGGGATTTTCAGGGATACAAGATATACTACCAAATATGATTCTAAGACTCAAAAGGAGGTGAAAACCAGTTACATAGCTGCGGGAGTAAAAGTGGAAGCAATTTCAAAGTTTTTTATTAGAATATATGAACGTGAAACCGGAGAAATTCTGGATGCACATGAAGTAACTGCTCATCATATTCAGGAAATTGCTGACGATGAGGTCAAGACAAAATACAAACAAAATCAAAGTAACCAGGCATTGGAAGATCTGAAGTTGATTAAATATGAATCCAGAATTTCGAAAATTCGAAATGATATTATATCATATTTTGCATCAGATTTCAATAAATTGCTAAACAAGTCATTCAGCTTTTTAGTGCCTCCTCCTATGTTAACAGGTATTAATGAGAAAAAAGAAGACAAGATAAAAGAAATTTTGATCGATCAGTATCATGAAAAAGAAATAGATTATGCCTGGTCTAATTGTGACATAAATATTGAAACCGATGTTTTAAACAGAAAGGTTTATAAAAAAATTGGAACAGCTTTTAACAGACCTGAAGATTTAAAGAAAGACGGGTCAGAGGTAAATATATTAGGAGTATATAAAGGACAAAAGGAGTTAGGAGCATATATCGAAAAAAAATCTAAGATATATATTCTCGAAAATCCGGAAAAAGATCCTTATTTGGCAGGAAAATACAATGGAGAAAAAAAATATTACGATTTCATGTTTTTTATTGAACCTTTAAGTTTCTATGATAAATATTCTCTGGAGCATAAAAAAATTATTGAATTATCTATGCAGTCTCATTTTTTAAAAACAAGAGATATCAAAGCTATTGCTAATAATCCTTTTACAGCCCGTATTAATGATTTTCAAATTAATGGGACCGGAGATTCAAAACCTGAGACTACTGAGGATTTTAAGATTGAGGATGTAACAAAAAATGAACTAATATTTGTTACAATACCTGCTACAAAAAAGGAACCAAAGTTAAGCTTGAAAATTAAACCTATGGAAAATGATAACAAGGATCGATACTATACTTATCCGGTAATAGAATTAAGTAATAACAATCAAAAGTATAAAGAGACATTGGAGTTTACAATGGTTAATGAAAAAAATAAATTTTCAATGGAAACTTTTTTTGTTTCGATGAAGGAAATTGATCCGGTAATTTTTAAGGTTAAAATTGACATTGTCGGGTTTACTAAACTTGAGGGAGAAAAGGAAGATTTTATCATGGTTGAAAGTAATTATAATATATCTGACATGAAAGAGGTCGAAATTTATTTAACAGATGAGTCAGATAAAAAGAGAAAAGCATTATCGATACTGAAACTTGAACAAATTGTAAGTCCGTACCTGGGAATTTATAAAATTAAAAAAGGTGACAAAGAGATTTTGGATGCTTTCAATCAAAAGAAAAAGCTTTATTTAGAAAGCAGTAGCCTATATGATGGGTTTTTAGGAACGAATGTTAATCCATTTTCTTCTTCTTTGAAATATACCAGATTCTGTAAGAACTGCGTTAGCCTATAGAATAATATATAGGATTGGGTGTTAATGATGAAGTTGTTTCCAAACTCAACCATAGGATTGTGCGATCCCGATTACGATCTGGAGTTTGAGCTGAAGAAAGTAGGAAATTTTGCCGAAACCTTACAGGTAAAATTTTCGTAATTGAAAATGTTATAATTCGTTGTTTTATAAATTTTAATAGGTTTCCGAGTTAAATTTCACACTTCACAACGGAACTGTCGGGATTACTTCTTTTTGAACCTGTGCTAACTAAAATGTCAGCGGAATCAAAAAGAAGAGAATCTTAATTAAAAAAATTGTTTTTCTGCCACAAAATGGACTCTTAAAATTTCATTTATTTTATGATAAATTTTTTTAAATATTAAAGGAGTATGAGCTTTTTAACTTATCATTTTCAAACAACTTCGATTTAATGAAGTATAGAGCTCTTTCCAAACATTTATTTCTAGCTTAATTTGTGATCCTCTATGAACTAAGATCTGCAGAATGGAGTTGCATTTTCTTTAGCTTTTTATAAACTGACAACTGATTTGAATTCCTTGCATTGAAGTTTTTTGCCGTTTTGAGTAACTTTTAAAGAATTCATGGCAATTTTTTTGTACCATCAGAATTAGGGCAAAAAAAAAGCTGCCTGGTGACAAGCAGCTTTTTTAAAAGGTAAAATTTATCTTATATTTATACCAATACCAACGTTTAATTGAGTCTGGTTACTATTAGTTTCTTTTTTGCTACTATTGAGGTAAACATATTCTCCAAATACACCGAATTTTTTTGTTCCAAGTCTAAGACCTACAACTCCTCCAAAGAAAGTATTACTTGCTCCAGGAAGATGTCTGTAAATAAATCTTGGAGAAACATATGCTGAAACGGCTGTAACAGGATGATATGAAAAATAGGCAGGTACAGTAATGTCGTATAAAGTAGTTTTGTCATCATCTGTGCCAAAAGATAAATAACCAAATCCTAAACCTGCTGATCCGGCTATTTTGGATTCATCATCACCTAAAAATTGATATTTAGCATCAACCCCACCTGTACCAATTAAGGTCAATTTTGCTCCCACATCAAGTTTGTCAGTTATTCCATACCTGGCACTGATTTCACCTGCAAAAGCTTTAAAGTCAGTCGAATCTCCGTTGATTAATTCTGCTTTTGGTAGCAACACACCAATTCCCCAAGCTGTTTCACCTGCAGGGGTGACCCTGGCAGTCTGAAGTGCTGAAGTTGAAACACAACTTTGAACGGTAATCACAAAAAATAATCCTAAAATCGCAATCAATAAATTTGAGTTTTTCATAATAAAAAATTTAGTTAATAAATTGTCTGCAAAATATGGATTAATGTTATATTTGCCAAATTCTGATAACAAAAACTTATAAACTTTAACACTTTTTGAAAAGTAAGAGTATTTAACTATAAAAAACCTATCGTCATGAAACAAATGTTATATGTTTTTGCTTTGTTATTTTGTGTAAGCAATTTTATTTACGGTCAACAGGATTTAAAAGAACTACCTGACTTTAATAGGATTTTATGGGTTAAGGATAATTCCAAAATTGAAAAGGGAGCGATTTATTATAAGGATAAAACAAAGCTTAATGGATATTTTGTATTTGAATCACAAATGGAAGATCCGGAATTTATGTGGGTTGATTCATATAGATTTGGTTATAATAATAATGGTAAGACGCAGTTTAAAAGGATTAACTTTTCAAAAATTGATTCCTTTAGCATCGGAAACTTTATGTATAAGTTTATGGACATGAAACTTAAAGTCGGCACTTTTAAAATTACGAAAAGAGATTTAATATATCGAGTTATTAAAGATTATAAAAAATCAACTTACTTACTCCAGTTTTTCCCGGAGGTTCTTTATGAGGATCCGAATTCCGTTTTCCCAAATTATGTAATTCATAACAAGGTAACCAATGAGTTTTTCCAACCAAATTTATATTCAGATGATTTTGATTCCCAAATTGGAAAATTTTTAAGCAATTGTAGCGAAGTAAAAACACATATTGATAAAAAATCAAATTCAAATTCATTATCTGATAGAATAAACCAAAGAATGCAAAACAAAGATGTAGTAATCGATGAATACTTAACTATATATGATTCCTGCAAAATCACAAGTAATAACAAAAAGTAAATTTATGTGTGTGCTGCCTGCTGAGGGCTTTTAACTGCTGACTGCTGACTGCTCACTAACCTACTGGGCTCCTAAACCACTCACATTACCAAACAAATCCAGAGCATCTTTCCAGGGATATTTATTACAAAACATCGTAACTTTTGAGGCAATGGTTCCCTGCATGTTCATTCCGAGAGCTGATCTCCACTGGTTTGAAGGAGAATTTCTGTCAAAATCAGTCTGTTCGGAATATCTTGCTGAAAGGTATCCTTCGAGATAGTCTTTATTGACTTTCAGTTGTTTGGGTATTTCATTTTTATTGCCTTCGGCACTTGCGATTTCCAGGTCACCAAAATCTCCGGCATCGATTCTGAGCCTTGTATTGCTTGCAGGGCTGTAATGCAGGTCTTTGTCCTTGTTGACAAAGAAAATATTATTGTCAACTTTTACCCATTCGTTTTTATTGAAGCGTGTATGGTCAACGCCTGCAAGTATTGAAGCACCGATAATATTATGGTGGATATTGTAATCGCATTTTGTCATCACTCTCACACCATAGCCCATATCCAGAAAATCCTTTAGGCGGCTCCAGGTGAAAAGAATTGTGTTGTTTGCAATCTCGACTTCACCACAAAGTGAAAGTGTATTAGGACCTCCTGTGCTTGCACAGGTTCCGTATATCTCTATTGCTGCCATTTTATTCCCTACAAAGACGTTATTCCGTACTGTGAATTTTCCGCTCCTGTGTCCACCCTGAAGTGCAAATGATGCTCCGTTGGTAAATACACAATTCTGGATTGTCACATCACCACCCGTAGTGGCACTAACAAATTGCAGAAGAGGTTCATCAACAGTGGAATATCCTACTGCCGGTTTTTCCGTTGAAGGCAGCAATCTGCCTCCTTCTATACCACTTACAATTCCATCCTTTACATGGTATGCATTGCGCTGACCACCATCAAAAACTATATTGTCAAGAACTGTTCCTGCAACATCCTTTGTGAATTTCATGACAGCTTTTCGTGTAGACCTTGCACTTTCATTGTCTGGTTGTATTACTGTTGGATGCGCTTTAATGTCCTGTCCGGTGAAATTTTCATCATAGCTGCCAAATATTTTTACCGGCTTGTCGCTTTCGATGAAACCAACATTCAGAGTACCCATTTCGATGCCTCCTGCTATAAAAATTGAGGATCCGGGTTGAGCGATCTGAATTGCCTTGTCGAGGTTTTTAAGCGGAGATGATTTTGATCCGTCATTTTTGTTATTGCCATTCTGTTTTGAAACATAGATCACATTGCCTGACTCATCTGGTTTTACTGTAGTTGCCTGTTCATCAGATTTGTTGCCTGCCTTAGATTTGCTTGTTTTATCAGAGGGTTTTGTTACCTCATCCTCTGCTTTTTTAACTGTTTTATTGATTGCTTTGTCGGCATTTCTGTCAACAGCGTTTTCTACAGCTCTTTCTGTTTTTTTCTCAAGTTTTTTACTTAATTTGTTCAGATCACCTATCTGTGAATATGAGAATGATGTTATTGAAAATAAGGAAAATAATAGAAAAGTAAGTTTTAAAGTTTTCATAAGAATAAGTTTTAAATGAAAAAAGAAAAATGAAAAAACTTGCCCGTATTGGGTGAAAAATGAAAAATTGAGCCTACTTCTAAAATCCAGATTTGTAGTTTTCGGAGTAAGCTCAAAACTAATAAATATCAGTTTTTAAATATCCTGCTAATTGTTTTATCATGCGGCATTACGAGCACCTGTATGGTTTCCCCGATTACTATTTTATTGTAGATCTCCGGTGAGCACAACCATTTGTTCCTTGTGTTAATGTCATCCATGGTGTTTGAAATGCCATTTGAATCGATTTCAAAATAGTCGGTGATATCCATTTTGATGTAATGGTTTACCGTTTCAGTATAGGTGCCTTCATTTGTTCTGCTGCGTATATATTTGTCGATGACTATGCCATGAAGGACTTTTGGATTTTTATTCAGACGCATGAGTCCGAGTGCATAGCGTCCTGCAAAAATCAGTACTCCTGCAGTCATAAAGATACCTACTACAGGTTGTTTTCTGAAAATGAGAAATGATGCTATAATGAGAATTCCGCCTACAATAAGTGTAGCTATTAGTATCCATTTCCCTGAACTTTTAATAGTATCAATGTGCAGTGATGAGTATACTTCGGCCCAGTTTGTAGTATCTGTTCTCATTTCTCAGAAATTTTAGTGTTCAGTAAATAAAATGCATTTATGCTCATGAAAAACTTATTCTTTCACCAGCCTCAGGGATGTTTTAATTCCGTTTGAGGTTTCAAGCAAAATTAAATATAATCCCTGAGATAATGCACTAATATTTATTGAATTTTCACTATTTGTTAAAATTTTACTCATGATCAGCTTACCATCAGTTGAAAGGACATAGGCCCTGCAATTTTTATCTATTCCTTCGATGAATAAAATATCATGAACAGGATTTGGATAGATATTCAATTTTGCCTGATCCTGATCCTGAAGAGAGACAGGGTAGGAGACAGACACAGTCCATATTTTGCTTGTTCCCATTTCCGATGTCACTGTAATGGCCTGTGGAGAGAGGAAATTAAACATAGTTCCTGACTTCGGATTTGATGTTGCTCCCTTTGAAATTCTGAAATCAGGATAAATCTGGGTAATATCCTTACCTGTTATCAAAGCAGTGATAGTGTTGTTGGTATAATCGATGACCGGAGCTTCTTTCATACCGCTGAATGAGAAATTAAGAATATCATTACCGGTTTCATCAAGTTCATTTAATAGATTGACAGTGATAATTGCCTGAACATTGGAGATTCCGTCCGAGACATTCACAGTAAGGAAAAATGTTGGGGTCACATCAAAATCAATTGCAGCTTTGTTGTTGATATATATTTCGTTATTCTCCAGAATAAATCCATCAAAATCATTTCCTCCGGTCAATGTATAAGTAAGTGGTGAACCTTCGGGATCGGTGGCAGTGACAGTTCCAATAAAAGTTCCGGTATTCGAGTTTTCGAGTACTGAAAAACCTGAATTCTCCACAATCGGCATTTTATTGATCTTACTCAGGGTGACTTTAATATCAATATTTGCTGAATTGGTGCTGTCACTTGCATTTACCTTCAGTATATATTGATTTTTCACATCATAATTAAGTTTTGTATTGTCCTTGACGATCAGCTTGTTACCATCTATTCCGAATGCATTATCATCATTACCTGAAGATATTGAGTATATAACAGGCTTATTCTCAGGGTCTTTTGCCTGGAGGTAAAGAATTACAAAGCCGTTGGGAGCAGTTTCATCGATGGTTGCACTGGTCACCTGGTTTTTGAATTCAGGGGCTTCATTGACGTTGTTGACGTTTATTGTCAATGCTTTTGTAAACAGACCTCCTTTAAAGTCGTTCGCCATCACAAACAGGTTTAATTGCTGAGTGGATTCATAGTCTGCGAAACTGTTTAACTTAAGCATTTTTCCTGTGATACTGAACATCCCGTTGTCCCGGTCATTGGTACCATTCCCTTTTGCAAGTGTAAAAGTATGAGTGTCTGAGGTATCAGCATCTGTAGCTTTCAAAGTGCCAAAATCTCCGGAAAAATTCTCATTTATTGAATTGACATTGATTGTAATGTTAGTAGGTGGATTATTGCCCGGAACAAGCACGCTGACAGTAATTGGATCAGATTTCAGTTTCAATTCAGTAACTACCGTATTTGTGACCTCGAACCTGTAAATCCCGGAATGGGCAGCAGTGGCAATTGGAACAGTGTATGCAGGATTGTTTCCGGAATAAACCTCGACATCGTTTAAAAACCATTTGTACCTGTTATTGTTGCCTCCAAGTTCATATTGGGATAAAGCAGTTGCATTTAAACTTAATGAAGCACCTTCATTTACACTAATTTCAGTCATGTTTACAGGATACATTTTGTTTTGATAAAACTCTTTCTGGTAGAGGTTTTTTAAATTATTGTATACCGGTTCAATTCCGGCAAATGTAAAATAATTCTGATGGATGTTCATTCTTTGGAGAAATGGAGTAAACATTCCTGCAGGTATATTTCCCGATATTTTGTTATCTTCAATATGGAAATATTTTAATTTAGTGAAAGTTCCGTATGAATATGGAATAGAACCTGTAAACTGATTCACCCAGAATGTGAGGTAATACATTGTAGTTTGTGAACTGTCGAGGGATGGTAGTGGTCCTGAAAATTTGTTATTTCCCAGATGTAATTGATCTAATTTAAGTTTATTGATTGAAGGTGGCAATGATCCCGTAATTTTATTGTTTGTAAGGATCAAAGCTACAAGTTTAGGAATGCTATTGAATATATCAGAAATATTTCCTGTAAAACCACAATTTCCTGCATCAAATCTTCTAAGTGCGACCATCTGCTTCAAAATTTCATTTGGAAAATCACAGTTAAGTGGATTTTCGGATAAATAAATAGTTTCAAGTTTTTTGAGGTTTCCAAGAGATTCAGGCAAAGGACCCGTTAGAAGATTACTTGAAATTGTAATTCCAATCAATGAAGTAAGTTCTCCTATGGCAGAGGGGAATGTACCTTCCAGTTTATTGTTGTACATGTCCAGTGATTTTAGCCATTTCAAGCCGGATATTTGCGCAGGAATATTTCCCACCAGGTTATTAGCTCCAAGTGATATTTCATCTACATGACCGTTGCTAACTTTTAATCCATACCAGTTTGAAGTTACATTATTTTTAGTAGCAGTTGTATTAATATTTTCCCAGCCGGTCTTGTTTTTCCAGTTATTTCCGCCTGTAGAATTATAAAGTGCCTTCAGTGCCTGGAATTCCTCTTCAGATACCTGGGCATACATTGTGATGCTCAAAAAGAAGCTTAGGAAAATTAAGTATAAAGTTTTCATAATGAATAGTTTTTTATTAATGAATTTTATGTAATTTAATATTAAATGGATTTTTGGAGTACATCTCATGCAGAACTAAAACTGTATCAATTTCATAAGTCATAGATATGATCCATTTCTGAGTTTCTGTACTTACAAGCATTTTTTGGTCTGAAATGTAACAAGAATATGACCTCGAGTCTGCTATGTCAGAAAAAACAATGCTGTCATTATAGATCCTGACATTAGTTGCATTTTCAAAAAAGGGATTTGCTGCATTTTTATTTGATATTTCCCATGATGTGCAACTATTCTCATTTTTGCATGAAAATATCAGAATAATGAAAAATATTACGATTGATTTATACACTGATCTTGTTTTTCACAGTACAAAGGTACAATGATCATAAAGCTTAGACCAGAGTTAGTAGTTGAAACGCTCAGAAAACGTGGCAGAATGCAAGTAAATTATGGTGAGCGACTTTATTGGATCAAACGCGTTTTATGGAATCAAGAAAATCTTTCCTGAAACTCCTTGCAACCGGGGCACTATGTCCTTTTAATATTGCAGTTTGATCAGGCTCATTGAAAGAATCAAGGTGATCAATATTTATGAAATAACTCCTGTGTACCTGGATAAAACTATCAGGGATCTGAGAACAAAATTCTTTAAGGGTTGTACGGCACGGGATCTCTTTTTTTTCTGTAATAAGGGATATGAAATTGTCACCATCTGCTTTTATTATCAATACCTCACGCAGGTTGATCCTTATCAGCTTATTTCCGATTTTTGTGAAAATGAAATCCGTTTTTTTATCCTGTTTTTGAGTTTTACCATTGTTCTGAAGTGCTATTTTTATTGCTGCTATGAGATTCGCATTTTCAACCGGCTTTTTAATATAGCCTGAAGGATTGGTAGCCACTGCCTGATCTATAATATCTTCCTGTGAAAATGAAGTTGTGAAAATATGTGGGATTCCCAGTTCTTCATGTACTTTTGCTGCCAGTGTCATTCCGTTCATAATTCCGGGGAGTGAGATGTCAACGAGAAGGACATCAGGTTTTGATTGTCTTATCATTTCAAATGCTTCATCAGCATTGCTGCATTCTCCTGCCAGCTCAAGACCAATTTCTTCCAAAACGATCTTTAGTGCTTCTGAATGTATCAGTTCATCTTCTACTATGAAAACCCGTGCATTCATATTTTTTTTGCTGGTAGTTTTATTATAAATGATGATCCTTTTCCCGGAGCACTGTTTATTTCTATTGTTCCACTATTCTTTTCGAGGTGTTCTGAAACCAGAAGTAATCCAAGTCCTGTTCCCTTTTCGCCGGCAGTTCCCTGCTTTGTTTTGTCTTTGGTTAAGCTGAACAATGAATTTACAGTATCTTCTGACATCCCTGTACCGGTATCAGATATTATAACAAGAGTATTTTCGCCTGAAGTTTTGCTTTCAAGTTTTATGATTCCATTTTGCGTAAATTTATTTGCATTTGCAATAAGGTTGCGAAGTATGAGGTTCAGGCTTTCAGTGTCACACCATACTGTATCATTGTTTGAAAATATCTCAACTCTGTTATCTTTCGATTCGATCTGATCTTTAAGGATCTCCACAGTTTTTTCAAATTCTTCTCTGACGATGACTTGTTTTTTATCCGGTTCAATTCCTTTTCTTCTTATTAGTGCCCATTGCAGCAGATTTTCAAGCATCGAAGAAAGATTTTTGGAGTTTTTAGTAATTTCATTTGCAATCGGCAAGAGTTTTTCCGGTTGACCTTTTCCCAAATAATGCTCGATGATTTTTGCACTTGCCTGGTATGAAGATGTAATGCTTCTGAAATCGTGTGAGATAATGCTGAAAAGCTGGTTCTGAATTTTGTTGAGTCTGTCTAGTTCTTCGTTTTGATTTGCAAGGATATATTTTTGTTTTTTAACTATGTTGAATAATCTGTAAAGAATGCCCAGAAGTACTGCCAGAATGATAAAACCAAATGTGGCAATGTTCCTTTCTCTTTTTCTGAACGTCACTTCTTTCTTTTTGACCTGATTCTCAGATTCAAGTCTGTTTATTTCAACTTCCTTCTGGGCAGTCTGGTACTGAATTTCGAGTTCTTCAACCTGTTTTGAAGCATTCAGATTGAATATCGAATCTTTGGCATTTGTATGCAGGTCATAGTATTTCAGGGCCTTTTCAAACTGGCCTGTTTTTTTATAAAACTGGTATAGACTTTTATAGATATTTGCTTTTTCGGGCAGAGTTCCGCTTTTGTAGGCATATTCTTCTGATTTGTTATAAAAGCTGATAGCTTTATCATACTGGCCAAGATCAAAATAAAGTTGGCCTAGAGCTGCATTTACTTTTGATAATTCGCGGAACTGATCAATTTCCGAAAAGATTTTATTTGATTTTCCATAAAATATTTCAGCATTTTTAATGTCTTTCAATGCTGCGTATGAATTAGCAAGGTTGAAATAACGTATTGCAAGTTTTTGATTATTTCCTTCTTTCTCTTCTATTTTTCTGGCTTTATCAATCCAATTAATTGCATTTTTATGATCATTTTTCAATTGATAAACCATGCCGATATTGTTGTACCTGATGGCAATCATCGATTTTTCCTTTACAGTATCAAGAAGGTTGAGGGACTGAAAATAATATTTAAGGCCTGTATCATATTTGCCCCAGTCAACATAAACTCTTCCGAGACTGTTGAGGGAGGATGATTGTCTTTGTTTGTTTCCGGTTTTTTTATCAAGAGTGAAAGCCTGTATGAACAGTTCGGTTGCTTTTTCAAACTGTCCGCCTGAATGGTAGAAAACTGCCAGATTGCTTATAGCATCGGCTTTAGTTGAGTTATTTGATGAATTTTTAAGATACTGATTGGCTTTCAGCAGACAATCGTAAGCTTCCGTTCTTTTTCCAAAGTCCATATAGTTCAGTCCAAGGTCATTGAATGTTTCACCGATAAAATCATTATCAGGGGGATGGATAGAAGATGCTATGTGAATAGCATTCTGCATATATTTATTTGACTGCTCTATGCTATCAGAATAATAATATGCATCTGAAACACATTTACAGGTTTTTGCTAAAAGTGTAGTTTTGGGTACAATTTTTTTTGCTTCCTGAAGAAGTTTTTTCGAAAAGACCAGCATTTCTATAGGATAATCTGCAAGGGAGTCACAGACTTTCAAACCTGTTTCAATTTTTTGTATTCCTTGCATAGTATTGTATTTCCGCAATAAGACATCAGATTGCAGATAAGCCTTAGCGTTGAGAGCCAGGAGAATGATCAGGAAAAATATTATTTTCAAATGATAATTCATCCTTATAATTTAAAGCTATCCAATGTATCATCAAAAAATTGAATGCCTAAAAGTACAAAAAAAATTGAAAAAAAGTCCTAAAAATTGGGAATTTTTTGAAATAATCATTCTTTTTTGAAAAAGTAACCTGATTTTTCAACGCCCCACACATAATTGTCATTTTCGTCAAATCCTCTGTCCCAGGTTATCATTCCAGATTTAATTATAGTGATTATCGAAGTAGCATATTTTGCACCTCTCCAGCCACTGAAGCATTTTTTGGAGTCGGTAGAACCGGAATATGTGTTTTTGCCAACTTTTTTGAGTTGTACAGCACATCCTGTTTTTGAAATAAGGATATCATCTCCATGATCAGCCCAGGCATTGTTATTTTTCCATTGTCCCACAAATCTCAGAGGATCTTTTATTTCGAATATCTCACTTTCGAAAAGATTGTAGCCAACTTCATTAAGCCTGTAAACTCTTTGTCTGTAGGGTTTATCCTGTGACTTTGCAGCAGCCTGTTCTACATAGAACCATATTCCGTCGGTTCTGTTATTCCATATCCTTTTCATGTGAAGCCTGATGTCAAAATATCCGGTATCCAGTTTTGACTGTCCGGTCGTGTTGTAATTCCCTTCCATTTGTCTGGCAAGCGAGAGAAGTTCTTTGCTTAAGTTTTGGCTAAATGAAAAGCCTGAGATCAGTAAAAATATCAAAATTGTAAAAGATCTGTTTTTTATCATTTTTATTTAGTTTATCAATTGTGGTAGTTGTTCAAGCATATTTTCCTTCCAGATCTTCATCTGCATTTCCTGATCGATATTACCACCGGAGATAATAATAAGGATTTTCTTTGGTGTTGTTTGTTTTTTCAGCCATAGTCTTGCTGCTTCCATTGACATGGCGCTTGTTGGTTCAATAGATATCTTAAGCAAATGTGTCAGCCATTGTGTCCAGTATACAATGGATTGTTCATCAATTTCATACATATCATCAAGTTTCTTAAGATATTCGAATGTGATACTTCCCACTGACATCGTCATAGCACCATCGGCAAGTGTGTCAGGTACAGAATCAAGATTGAGTATCGAATTTGCCCTGAGTGATCTGGCAGCATCATTAGCGTTCAGTGGTTCTGCTCCGATCACCCGGGTTTTAGGATTTAGACCATGACTTGCGATGACTGTTCCTGACAGCAATCCACCTCCCCCACATGGGGCAAAAATCGCATCAACCTGTCCAAGCTCATTTATAGCCTCATAAGCTGCAGTTCCCTGTCCGGCAATGACAAGTTCACTGTTAAATGGATGCAGCCAGTAGTTTCCCTCCTCAGAAGCAGCTGATTTTACATTATCATCGGTTTCAACCCTTGAATTGCACAGGACTGTTTTGGCTCCATAAGATTGGGTAGCCTGTATTTTTATCTTTGATGAATATGCCGGCATATAGATAGTTGAAGGTATATTAAACTGACTTGCTGCCCATGCAACTGCCTGGGCATGATTGCCTGAACTGTTGGCAACGATATGCTTTGGTTTTTTTCCGTTTTCCATTAAAAATGCAATGCTGTTGGCAGCTCCCCTGGCTTTGAAAGCTCCTACTTTCTGCATGCATTCTGCCTTGAAATATATCTCATGCCCCATCCATTTATTTAGCAATGCTGAAGTATAGATGGGAGTTTTATTGATCAGTTTCTCAATCCTGTTCCCGGCGTTTATTATGTCTTCGATTTTAAGTAGTTTCATGGTTAATTGTTAATGGTAAATTGTTAATTGTAAATGGGTAGGAGGGTAGGAGGGTAGAAGGGTTGAAAGGTAGGATGGTAGGAAGGTGGCAGTATAACAGCGTAACAGGGTATTTTTTTCGTTTTTTTATTTTTCCAATCATCCAATATTCCATTATTCCAACATTCCATTGTTTCAATATTCCATCTTTCCAATATTCCGGCATTCCACTTATCCAATATTTTGTTTTACATCCGCCAAAAGTCGGACAAGTTTTTTCATCCGTCAGAAGACGGACAAGTTTATAATTTTCATTTTTCACTTTTCATTTTTCATTTTTCACTCTTTTAGCCTCGCTGCCCTCAGCCTCTAAAGGGGAAACCAACCTAAAAATAACAGCAAAGTTCATTATTAGTTTTTAATCATTTTCAAATTTTCAAATTAGCACATTAACACATTATCCAATTTTCACAACTTTTGTATCAGTTTAATTAAAACCCTGAATGACAAGTCATTATATGCTGTCTGATTTACTGTTCCTGTTATGTACAGATCTCTTTCAGGACTATAGAAAGCCAGTGCACCGCTAAGTCCTGAATGTCCGATCAGATCCGGAATTTTTCGGAACGGATCAAATATCCATGGAAGTCTGAACCTGTGAATCCCAATTCCGGATTGCATGGGAAAGAAAATTTTATTCCATTTTTTTAATCCATCGATATAGTTCACAGGAAATAGTTTTCCGGAAAAAAAAGCTTCAAGGAATGTCATCGTTTCCCCTGATGTAGATACCACTCCACCATCAGGACCGAATGAAGTCATCGCTTTTGGTATGTGAAGTTCTTTAACTTTGAAATACAGAGTCATTGGCTTTTGGTCGTTGATGTCAGTGTACAGGTATGTGTAATTTAGATTTAAAGGTTTAATTATCAATTCATTATAATTTTCTGACATATTTTTCCCCGTGATGTTTTCAATTATTTTTCCCAGCAACTGATAATTTGTATCGGAATAATATGCTTTGCCTTTGGTTCCCGGGGCAAATAACTGATCAAGTGATTTGCTGTACCTGATTATTTCTTCAAAAGGCAGATAGCAGTCCTTTCCTATGGTTATCTCACTGACAATACTATTGCCATTTTCGTCTTTCTGAAGGAAATAATCAGACAATCCGGAAGTGTGTGCCAGCAGATGTGTTATAGTCAAATTGCCGGAATGATCAATTCCTTTGAAAACGTGGAGTCTGTTCATTATATCCTGGCTCAGGTAATTGCTTATTTTATCATTAAAGCCGAGTTTGCCCTGTGAGATCAGATTTAGAATTACAGCAGTAGTAAACAGTTTTGAAGTACTTGCAATAAAAAACTGCCTGTCTTTATCGATGTTTCCACTATTTCCGTCCCAGATATCTCCCTTGTATTTAACACAGAAGGATGTGCCAAAGATTTTTTTATTATCAATTGCATTATCGAGAACAGATTGAAGTCTTTTTTGATTAAGATACATTTAATAGATTTAGCAGTAATGTTAATATTGCGTTTTAAGCTTATGAAAATTTTATAGAAGTTGTTTGAAAATAAATGTTTTTATACATTTGTATATTATTGATTTTTAAGTAAATATATCATTAAATATTTGTTTTATTTTAGACCTTTTTTTGTAATTGATAAACTTCATTTTGTTTGTAAATTTCTCTACTTTTTGTGCCGACAAAAAGTAGCAATCCCGACGATAAATGTCGGGACGTGCGAAATTAAACTCGCAAACCTTTTGTTGCATGCTAAACAATAAGTTAAAACGTTTTCAATTACGGAAATTTTACCTACAAGGTTTCGGTAAAATTTCCTGCTTTCTCCAGCTCAAACATAATTTCGCACTGTCCTTTCGTTGAATTTTTAAACAACTTTATAATTTCTTTACCAAAGGTATAATTTTTTAAAAGAATACAGAATAATTTTTGAATATTTTAATTTATGAACCCTCTATGAAAAGTTGTATTTTTGTTACTAAGACACTAAAACGCAAAGATAAACAAAGCCTATTTGCTTGATTATCTTTATTTTGTGAAACTTTGTGACTTTGAGGCTTAGTGGCAACACATATCTTTGATATTTTTAATTGTAGGCTCAATATATTGATTTAAATAATTTTTTATATTAATCAAAATTTTTATTCATAACCATAAAAACAAAGTGTTCTTTTCCGATGTCAAATGTATTTTCCCCGATTTCATTAAAACCATGTTTGCTGTAAAATGAAATGGCTTTGACATTGGTTTTCAATACTGATAACCAGAGGAATTTGCTGCCTGAACTAATTGTTTCTTCAAATAATGCAGACTGGAGTTTTTCCCCAATCCTCACAGATTGAAAATCATTGAGGATATAAATTTTCTGGAGTTGAGAAACTTCATTAGAATCAATAAATTCTGACTTCGATCTTTTTTTAAGTTTTGCATATCCAACAGGTAATTCATCACATAGAGCAATATAAAAAATATTATTATCATTCAGCAAACCAGACCTGATCTTTGAAACTGAAAATGTCCTGTCATAATAATCTGTTAAGTCCTTATGATCTCTGAAATTATGTCCAAACGTTTCCGTAAATGTAAATCTTGCCAATAGTGAAATATATTCAGCATCATGAATTGTGGCTCTCCTTATTAGAACTGGTTTCATTATATGATAATTTTAATTTATATTTAATTTATTAATATACAAGACAATATTAATAGTCATTTGGGATATTAAACATGGAAATTTAACCAGAAATATTTATGAATTTTTCACTAAATTCGGGTTAATTCTCAAATTTCATTTTTAGCAGGTCAGGATAATTGACATTTACCTGTAGAATGAATTCTCCGAAAAGAGTATTTGCCCAGGCAAACCATTTTCTTGAGAACTTTGCAGGATCGTCCTGATTAAATGATTCATGCATAAAACCGGTCCCGGCATGTGTTTTCAACAATGTTGTTATACAATGTTTTATCTCCGTTTTGTCATTGCTTGTAAGACCTCTCATGATTATGGACATTGGCCAAATATTTCCGGTTGAGGTATGGGGACTGCCGGTTCCTTCTGCTGCAGTTCCTCTGAAATAAAATGGATTATTTGCGGATAATACATATTTCCTTGTGTTCAGGTAAAGCTGATCACCTGAATTCAGGCAATTGAGATAGGGCAATGACAGAAGCGAGGGTACATTTGCATCATCCATGAAATTGAAACTTCCAAACCCGTTTATTTCATAGGGAATGATCATTCCATAATCGGGATGTTCCAGGACTGCATACCTGTCGAGTGCTTTCTTAACTGTGAGTTTCAGTTCATTACTCTCATTTGCCATTTTTCCTTCGTTTACCGATGGTAATGAAAATATTTCTGATAAATATCCAAGGATCTCTACAGCAAAATAATTTGACGGGATCAGATACGGGTAGATTGTACAATCATCGCTTGGACGGAAAACAGAACATATCAGTCCGTTCGGTCTGACCGGATATCCGTATCCTCCAAGCGGAACTCCGTCAGTAGCCCAGGATGTTGTTCTCTGAAATGTGTATGGTCCCTGATCTTTTATCCTTTGCTGCTCTCTGAATGTTTTGAGTACAAGGCTCATAGCTTTTTTCCATTCATTGTCAAAAATGGATTCATCATGTGTTTGTTTCCAGTATCCGTAAGCAAGCCTCACAGGATAACACAGACTGTCAATTTCCCATTTTCTTTCGTGTATTCCCGGTTTCATGTCTATCAGGTCCTTATTCCAGTAGCTTTCCCTGCTTAAATCTTTGTAAAAGGCATTGGCATAAGGATCGAGGATGATACACCTTACTTGTCTTCGTATTACTCCCTTTATCAGCTCCTGCAGTTTTTTATCTTTCGTTATCAGCGGGAGGTAAGGCCACACCTGTGCGGTACTGTCCCTGAGCCACATAGCATCGATATCGCCTGTTATAACATAAGTATCCGGCTTCCCGTCGATATACTCAAAGTCAACTGTTGTGTCAAGTGTATTTGGAAAGCAATTCTCAAATAACCACGATAACTGCTTGTCTTTAATCACATCCCGCATTCGTATTATGACATCTTCTACAGCATCGCTGGTGAATTTTCTGTCGGCAGGTAATGGCCGGTTTGAAATGAAATCAGTGTTTGCTGCATTTGAAAAACCGAAATTAGAAAAATACAAACCTGTTCCGGCAATAATGCCTGTTTTGATAAATTGTTTTCGTGTATACATCAGTCAATATTATTTTGAGATTTTACAGATTCCGGATTGTCGAAAGCTTTCACAGTAAAATGTATTGCCGGAGCATCATCTCCTGAAAATGTAGAACTAAAGCGGATTTTATGCTTACCGGTTGAAAGCTCCGGAATACTAATATTCAAAGTGTTTTTCAATTTGCCTTTTTCGTCATATACTCGTATTTCATCATGTCCTTCACAAAGAATTGTTTCTCCGGGAAATATTTCCTGATCAATTATCAATTCTGCATTGTCATCAACCAGTATTTTTAAGTTTCTGGCAGATCCATTCTTTCCACGGATATCAATTTTAAATTGCAATGCCTGTGAAAAAGAAGATAATTCAAATTCCTAAATTGCATGAGCTGGCTCTCCGGGTTGCCGGTCAATCTTTTCAAATATGAACTGACCCAGGTTTCGGGATTGATAAAGATCCCATTTCCCCTCTCCCGTTTTTTTTAAGTGGAATTCATTTTTCGGGTCTTTCATCCTTGTTTTTTGCTCAGTTGAAAAGGCTGAAGACAGGCGTGCTGTCTCCCATTCCCTTATTGCATCGAGTAGTTGTTCTCCAATCGGATTATCTTTTATAGATTTAGGCCTTGCGACCATGGCAAATCCGGCATCATAGCCGGCAGCACGTGCCAGCATCCATTCCATTTCGCCTAATGCAGTATTTTTGGTCAGTAAATACCAGCCAAGCATGTGAGGAATGAAATTCCTGTCGAAAAGATCCTGGTTGGCAATCCTGTATTCCTGCATACTTTCCCTGAAACCTCCGTACCAGGGTTCGCCCCAGTTGCAAAAAGTGTTAATGTGCCAGTAAAAGGTCTTGGAAAGACTCGTTCCGTTCAGGACTTCATGATCCAGATTATCATAGAAATCTTTTGCAAACAGATTGATGGCATAATCTCCCTGTCCCGAAGCCAGACAGCCTTCGTGGCCGTCAAAATCGAGGTGGCTTATGCCCGTTTCATTGAAAAACCTGGCAAGATTACGTGCAATTTCCCTTTGAAGATCGAGGTTTGGAAAGAAAACTTCATAGGCATGATCATATAGTTTGCCAATAGTGTCATTTTTCGAATGAGGTGAAATCCTGGTACAAAATGCTCCTCTCTGGCAGTCCGTCAGAAAATAAGGTGGATTTTCAGTCACTGTTTTATATCTGATCAGTTCTTTTCCGATCTTCACGGTATGCAAATAATTCCCAGACTGTTTATTGAAATACTCGTTTGTTGAAACAGGTATTTCTGTAGTCTTTTCATCAATATCCTCTGTAAGAATTCCAAAACCGGTGAGTGCAAGCCTGTCATCAGGTATAGGAGTAATATAAGGATCATTTGTATTTATGAAATTGGTCAGAGTGTGAACTCCGAAATACAGTCCCGCGTCTCTGGCTTTTTCAGCACATTTTCTTATTCCTTCTTTCCCGGAAGAAAAATAATCAGGATTGAGTTCATAATGTCCCCAGTTTTTAAAGGGGCCTTCATGGTACAGGCTTATAAGTCCTGCTCTTTTGGTGAACTCTATCATTTCATCGATCTCACTTTCCTTAAAATCGGCTATGAGGTATGAACGTCCTCGCTGTATGGCTTTTTTTACCCAAATTCCATTGATAGTCTGATGAGGCAGATTTTCGGCAATTTCGATCTGTTCAATTATATCCAGCGTTTTTGATTCATCGCAAAGGAACATGGCTATTTTGCTTCCTGCTACTGTTTCTCCCCTGATTGGAGATACAGGAGTATTTTTATATTCTCCTCCCCATGTATCGGCAAATCTGGGTTTATCCCTGTTCAGAGTGTAAGCCTGGAGTATACTACCCCAATTTTTTTTGATCGCGGCGTCACCTCTGTTCCATGACTGCCCTTCCTTATTATAATCTCCGCCAAGAGTTTTGATATTCAGAACCTGTATCCCCAGTCCTATATTATCGTCGCGGACTACCCCGATTATTTCCCCTATGATTTTGGAAATAGTTACAGGTATGGGGCCCCATACTATTCCATCGATTGGATTTGAAGGCTGAGCTTTAATAATTTCAAAAGTCAGATGAGTTTGTGATGATTTTACCTTTATTTCGATCACTGATTTTACTTCAGGATAAATGAGAGTAATAATTCTTTTTGACGCCTGATATTTTATTTGTGATGGATAGTACCTTTTTTGATCAACTATAAGAGTGATAAGAGGTGCAATTGTATCTTTGAAAAGGTAATTTATATTGGTTTTATTATCAGTTATTTCAGTAAAATATCCTTTTTTATCAAATGACATTCTCAGATTTCCGGAATTGAAAGTCACCTGGCTTTGTGCTGTAAAAAAGGTGAATAGAAAAATTATTGCAGGTATAGACTTCATATGTTTTTTCTGTAAAAATAACATAAATTCGGCTAATGAATAATGTTAATTAAAAAGTTGATAAAGAATATCTTAAAATCTATTATTAGCACATTTATATTGATTATCCTCCAATCTTAGCTTCAAGTCCATATTTATAAAAAATTCCAAGTATGTGCTTTTGTTCTTCAACTGAAGGCTCTGACATGCCATGTTCTTCATAGTCCAGCCCAAGTTTTTCATATTTCTTAATCGCAATTTTATGGTAAGGCAATATGCTTATTTTCTTTTTTTCTCCTGGCAGAGAATGAATGAATTCAGCAGTCTTGCTGATATTTTCATAATCATCATTAACCCCTTTAATAAGCGGGATTCTTATCTCAATATTTGCACCTTTTTCCGATAAAACACGCAGATTTGAAAGTATTAGCTCGTTTCCCACACCGGTCCAGTTTTTGTGATTAACAGAATCCATGAGTTTAATGTCATAAAGGAAAAGCTCAGTCTTTTCTGCAATTGTAAGCAAAAAATCAGTTTTTACAAAACCTGAGGTATCAATAGCACGGTGTATTTTCAGTTCTCCGCATTTGTCGAAAAGGTCGTTCATAAAATCATGATAAATCAGTGGTTCTCCTCCTGATATTGTAATCCCTCCTCCGGACTGATCGAAAAAATGCCGTTCTTTTTCTATGATCTTTAGTAATTCATCAGTACTATATTCTTTACCTGCCATTTCTGTGGCTTTAGTCGGACAAACTTCAGCACAAATCCCACACAACTGACACCTTGAAGGGTCGGTTTTAATGCCATCAATTGTCAGTTCACAGGCATCATTTGGACATGCTTTCACACACTCCATGCAACCAATACATTTTAATTTTGTATACAACTTCTGAATTCCAGAATTCTGGCTTTCAGGATTATGGCACCAGGCACAGTTCAGGGGACATCCTTTAAGGAAAATGGTCATACGTATTCCAGGACCATCATTTATTGCATATTTGTTGATATTGAAAATCAGTGGTGACTGCATTTGTCAGAATGATTCGTTTTCCGTTCTGTCTATAACTTCCTGTTGCAGATCCTTATTCATATCATTGAAATAGTCGCTGTAACCTGCCATCCTAACCAGCAGATCCTTATATTCTTCAGGATTTTTTTGTGCAGCAAGCAGGGTGGCTGTATCTACAATATTAAATTGTACATGGTGACCACCAAGTGTGAAGTAGCTTCTGATCAATTGTCCTAATTTCCTGATGTCTTCATCTCTTTTTAAGAGGCTGGGCAAGAAACGAAGATTCAAAAGTGTACCACCTGAACGGGTCTGATCCAGCTTGGTAAGAGATTTGACTACTGCTGAAGGACCATTAACATCACATCCATGCGAAGGGGATGTTCCATCAGAGATAGATTTTCCGGCAAGTCTGCCATTGGGTGTTGCCCCCAAAACTTTTCCGAAATATATATGACAGGTTGTAGACAGCATATTCAGATGAAAACTTTCACCCTTTACATTAGGTTTGCCATCTATAGCTTTAAGAAGATCATTATATACCTGAACAGATAAATTGTCGGCATATTCTTCATCATTTCCAAAGAATGGAGTCCTGTTTATAATTATCTGTCTTAGCATTTCTTCTCCTTCAAAATTGGCTGCAACTGCATTAAGAATACGGTCCATTGTGAAACGCTTTTCTTCGAATACATGTTTTTTCAATACTGACAAGCTGTCTGTAACAGTAGCAAGACCTGTACACTGGATGTAATTAGTGTTATACCGGGGTCCTCCATTATAGTAGTCTTTGCCTTTTGAAATGCAATCATCAATGACAACTGATAAGAATGGTGCAGGCGCATATTTTGCAAACATTTTATCGATGTAATTACTTACTTTTATTTTCAGGTCAACTACATAATTTAATTGGCTGATGAAAGCATTGTAGAGTTCCTGGTAACTTAAAAAATCCCTTGGGTCACCTGGTGCTATACCAACCAAATTTCCTGTTACCGGATCTTTGCCATTATTAAGAGTAACTTCAAGAATTTTTGGAACATTGAGGTATCCTGTCAATATATACGCTTCCTTACCGAAAGCTCCTACTTCAATACATCCGCTGCAACCACCTTCCCTCGCATCTTTTATGGTTTTTCCCATGCCTATCATTTCCATTAAATAAATATCTGGATTAAAAACTGAGGGATAGCCATGACCCTGCCTGATAACACGGCATGCAGCTTCAAGAAACCTGTCAGGAGTTTTTGAACTAATATGAACAGAATTTCCGGGTTGAAGAAGATGAAGCTCTTCTATTACTTCAAGCATTATATATGAAACTTCACTTACTCCGTCAGATCCGTCACTTTTTAAACCACCGATATTTATATTTGTAAAATCATTATAAGTGCCACTTTCTTTAGCTGTAATTCCAACTTTTGGTGGTGCAGTATGATTATTTACTTTTATGAACATACAGGAAATCAATTCCTTAGCTTTATCTCTTGAAAGTGTTCCAGCAGCAATTTCCTTTTCATAAAAAGGTGTCAGATGCTGGTCAAAATGCCCTGGATTCATAGCATCCCACCCATTCAATTCAGTTATTGTGCCCAGGTGAACGAACCAGTACATTTGAATTGCCTCCCATATTGATTCAGGTGCATATGCAGGCACGCGTCTGCAAACTGCAGCTATTTTCTTTAATTCAGATATTCTGACGGGATCTGAAATCTTTAAAGCCATTTCTTCAGCCAGGTCTGCATGTCGTTCAGCAAAAAGGATGACTGCATCGCAGGAAATAGACATAGCCTGTAGCTCTTCAGCTTTTTCTGTTGCTTCAGGGTCATAAAGGAAATCAAGTGAATTCAGATGTTCTTCAATTTCTTTTTTGAAATCAAGCATTCCCTTTGAATAAATCTTGCCATCAAGTGTTGTATGGCCCGGAGCCCTCTGTTCCATGAATTCGGTAAATAGACCTGCCTCATAAGCTCTTCTCCATTCCAAAGGTACATGGCTGAAAATTCTTTCCCTCTGTGTTCTGCCTTTCCAGTATGGTATTACTTCTTTTTCATATGTATCTATATCTTCCTGACTTATCAGATATGGTTGTTGTTCCCTGGTGTTAAGAACATGAAAATCCTCAACACTGTGGCAGGTAAGTTCAGGGAAAGTGGGAACAGCTTTTGGTTGAGGACCTCTCTCTCCGACTATAAGTTCATCCTCTCCAATATATATGGTTTTCTTTTTGCAATGATCCAGGAATGTCATTGCTCTCATTACAGGTGTAGAGAATTTTCCGTTGTGTTCTTTATAAAATTGGGTCTGATGCAAAGCCCTCTCAATTGACAAAGTTGGTTTTGTATCAAAACTCAGTTTTCTCAATCTCTGAATTCTTTTGTTCATTCCAGGTCCAACCTGATTTTTTGATGCAGGATAAAAATTTCCTTCAGATGTAGCTTTTCGCTCAGGATTATGGATAGTTTCAGTTTTGCCTTTTAATTCTTTTATGGTTTTCATTATATTTCAAAAGTATATATATATTGAAAATATTTAATAAATAAAATATCTATTCTTTGAAGAGGAGAAAAAAATAGTCTGGCTGAGATCAGGAATTATAAAACATAAGGCAATTGAATAAGCAACGATAGCTTTTTAGTAGATTTGTATGATGTCCAATTGTTTTCATCTTACAAAAATATTATTAAAAATCTGAAATATCAAAATTTTGATGAGTAAATTGTGAAGGGAAGACAGCTAAGATGGGTAATATATATTTGCATGGAATTGTTGTAAAAGTCAGAATTCCAACCTTAGCAATTGTTCAATCTGAGAATGGTACTAATGAATTTTTATATATCTTTGCCATCTTTATTCAAATATATTTGGAATAATATAAATATAAAAGTATGATAATAAAATATTTTTTTTTAATGGTTTTTGTTTTTATCAGTTTTGAATATGGTTATTCACAAGGTGGAATTTTGAATAAAGTTCCAAAACAAATATCTTTTGAAGTGGGATACAGAAATATTTTTTCTGAAAAAAGATTTGATGGTAATGCAAAGCATGGGTATGGATTATTATTTGATTATGCCTGGCAATTGCGTGGTTTTAATGGTACTAAAAATGCGGCTTTTATAACAATTCCATTGGGTTATACGGCTATGATTCCCGATAATGATGGAGATTCGAGGCTTGGAATCTTATGTTATGGGTGGACAGTCAGACACGAATTTGCACACGGGAAAAGGATGATTCCCTATTTAGGTTATGGTTTACTTCTTAATCAGATGAGGGTAGGGGAGTTGAAAGGATCGATTATGGGTCACCAAACCCAATTTGAATTCGGGCTGAATTTTTCAACTAAAAAAAGACTGAAATATTTTACAAAAATTCAATACAGCTATACTAGTTTTCCACGTTTAAACGAAGAAAAAAGAATAGTTCTTAATTTTGCAGATCTGAGAGTGGGTTTTAGATTTTGATCTGTCATCAGGGAACTGTAACAATTCGCCCGGCTCTGCCGGATGAAGTAAAGCACCTTAATTTTATCTTTTCAGAATTCACTTTAAGAGGAGTAGAATACTTAGCACTTGTTAAAACAGGATCTGTGCCGTCGGTAGTGAATCGGATTTCAAAACCAGGTATAGATGTATTGGCATATAAAACACCGTTAATTATAATAGCTCCCGGAACCGGAATTCTGTAACTGATATTCTTTTTCATATTATCCATTCTGGGCAATTCCTTTTGTCCGATGGTATTCATCATCCGGTTCCAATCATCATCGTAAGTTTCAGGTTCTGTGATCCATTGGGGTTGATTTGCCCATGCTCTTTCAGCCACAAGTATTAATTTAGGGAAAATCATGTAGTCCATTCTTTCCGGTGTCTTCACCGTTTCAGACCAAAGCTGGGCCTGAATACCTATAATATTGTTTTTGCCTTTTTCTGTAAGCTTTGTTTTATTCAAAAGTTCGGTTTTATTTATTGGGAGGCCGTTAAGGTCAGTATTCAATGATGAATATACATTATAAGGGTCAAAACTGTATATTTTCTCATCATCAACATAACCACCCCAATAAAATCCGGGCTCCTGAGGATCTTTGTCATAAGCCATATCAAGATACAAAGGCGAGACATTTGAAAGCACAACTCTATATCCTTCATTAGCAAGTTTATACCCGGTTTCTTCACCTCCCCACCCATAAACACTGTTCCATGTGTAAAGCAAAAAATCCATTCCGGTGAATTCCGGATTGATTTCTTTGATTTCTTCACCTTCCTTAAAAATACTATGCATTCCTATCTCTTCCCATCCTGCAGTTTTCAGGTTTCTATTTTGCAAAATTTCTGCAACTTTTCTTAAAAAGTATTCTTTAAGGTCAAGGGAATTTCTTAGTAAATAATTTTGTCTTTTTAATTCATTGCAGTTGGGAGACTTATCCCAGACACCATGCGGCACTTCATCTCCACCAATATGAATTGTTGAAAGTGAGGCATTTGCCTTTTTATACATCTGTACCACATTTTCTATCAATGTTTCGATAAACCGGTATGTGCTTGACTGGCATACACAAATGACATTATCATTAAAATTCTGGACCGACGAATAGTTTGAAATGTCAGCTGGATCTGATAGCAAAAACGCTTCAGCCCTTGCTTTATCTCCTGCTAAGGTATATTTTACATACCTGTAAATCATAGATTTAATGGCAGCCCTTGCATGACCAGGCATGTCAAATTCAGGGATCACTTCTATATGTCTTTCTGTAGCATATTTTAAAATTTCTACGAAATCCTGTTCGCTGAAGTATCCTGTTCCTGAAGATATTGCAGGATCCGGAAATGGACCGGAACCATAAGAAGGAATAAGCATATCTTTTTCGTCTGTGGTGTGACCCCTTTTTGAACCGACCTCAGTCAGTTCAGTAATCGAAGGAATTTCAAGTCTCCAGCCTTCGTCATCGCTTAGGTGGAAATGGAATTTATTCATTTTATAGAATGCCATAATATTAAGTAGCTTTAAAATTGAGGCTTTAGGCTGAAAATTTCGGGCTACATCGAGATGCATTCCCCTGTATTTAAATCGCGGTTTATCATAGATCTCAATACCATCAAGTATTATTTTTTCAGATGGTAATTTAAAGGAATTTACAGGCAATAATGCTTTAAAAGACTGAATCCCATAAAAAACACCGACAGGATCTGTGCCCTGAATATATACATTGCCATCCAGGATTTTGATTGAATACGCTTCTGACCCATAACTGTTGCCATCAATATCAAGTTTAGCTACTTTAAGAAAAATATTGTTTTTCTCATTTGTCTGATTTTTAATTATTTCAGGACATTTGCCGAGATTAATAGCCAGTTCAGCACTTAATAATTCTGCTTCTTGCTGTAATTCAGATTCATAAACTATTTTGAAATCTGATGTTAATACCAGTCTTGAATATAACGGTTTTGTGAAAACAGGTGTTGGAATTATCTTATTGAGCATACTTTCCGGCAAAAGGCTAAGTTTTAAATTTTTCAGATACCGGGATTCAGAATCCGGAACAGGGATCTGGTCGTCAGCTGATCTCAATGTTTGCTCATTATTGATAAATGGATAAAATCTGAATTCTGGGATTAATATCTGCTCCCGGGAGCCTTCCCGATTAAAAACAAAATAAAATCCGCAAGGAACCTCTGTTTCTTTTGTTACCCAGTCAGAAGCTATAATAGGGATACTCATAGAATCACCCGGTAATATATCAACAAAATCATTACCCGGAATCATTTTGAAAAAATCTCCGTTTATATGTTCAATTTTGATATTTTCCAATTCAGCAGTATTTAGCAAATTTCTGCAAGGAGCAAAGTTGAAATAAAGTGCCCAGTCTTTGTTAAGCTGAAATTTATTTAAATTTTTTATAGTTAATTCCGATAAAAACTGGTTTTTCCCAAGATAATTGTTTGATTTTAATTTCCATGTTAACTCCAGTATTGTGTCTGCAGTCTTCAAATTTTGAGTTCTTTCCTGGTGTTTGTGTATTGATTTTCTTTGTGAAAAACCAGAGTTGTACAATAATGCAAATACACAGGTAAATATAAAGTATTTCATTTTTTTATGTTTTAGCTTTGAAGCAAAGGTAGTTCTTTTGAATTAAACTAATAGGGATAAACCGTTTTCAAATAAATTTAAAATGCATAATTCTATTCCATGAGTTTTAAGAACCTTAAGGCATCTTTTGTCGCGCTAATCCTTGAAAAAAGGAAGTCATTTATTGGAAGGTTTTTATCCGGGATCACATTGGTCGCAAAAAAATATACATTCTCTTTTTTTTCCAGAAATCCTACATACCATCCGTTATTTCTGCCATCCCTGACTCCCCAGCCTGTTTTTCCACTGAACCTGTAATTTTCAGTTTTTTCAACCAGCATTATATTCTTCACTATATTTTCAGTTTTTTTCGATACTGGCAACTCAGAGAAGTAAAATTTCTTAATAAATTCTATTTGCTCAAATTGAGAGATTCTTGATTTTCCTTCAAGCCAGAACTTATCAATTGAAGAGCTGTCAAAGACCATTCCCGGATACCCAAATTTTTCAAGATAATTTTTCATTCGTTTTGTTCCTGTTTTTCTGGCCAATTCCTGAAAGCATGGCACACATGAAAGCTGGAAAGCTTCTTTAAAACTAAGATCCTTTTCCCAGATTTGCATACTCCTTTTTTCGCCATCCCACTTCAAAACAGTTGAATCGCTCACTATAAGGCCGGTTTCAAGAGCAATGATTGAATTTGGAATTTTGAAAGTAGATGCCGGAAGATTACCTTTTTTAGCCCAGGAGAAATCATTTGAATAATATTTGTCATTTTTAAAGTCAAAAATCAGTATAGAACCCTTGAGATGATTTTTTGCATTAAGTCTTTCTAAGTCCCCTATCAATACTTTGTTACCTTGTGATTTCTTCGGACACAGGCAAGCTGAAAATAATAGTACTGCAAATAGTAAAAACAGATAAAAAGAGTCCTTCATAATGATGCTGATTTATTGTTATTATGATTTCATTTTCTATTGATAAAGAATTAAACTTAAAATTTTATCAGTAATTTATTGATGTATTCATTTCTCAAAAATAAAGTATTCCACAAATAAAAAGTAATTATTTCAAATTAATTGATGATTATTATTAATTGAATTCTTTTAAACTATGGATACAGGAGAATTTAACTTTACCTGGTATAATAGTCCGATACCTAAGGACAAATCCAGAAAAATTCCTTTTTCGTCTATTTTTTTCATTATTTCATTTCCATTATTCATAATGGATTTAAAAATATTTACCTTTACAAATTGATTTTTTTTAAAAATATTTAATATGAAAAACACATTTTTTACTCTTTTTGTAATATTTGTAGCACTTATTTCAGGTTTTTCTCAATCGAAACCTGCAGACACTATTCCGACAAATATTTTTGGAGGATTGAAATTCCGCAATCTTAGCCCTGCCCATATTTCGGGGCGGATCTCTGATCTTGCAGTTAACCCCAGGAACCATTCTGAGTATTATGTTGCAGTTTCTTCGGGAAATGTCTGGAAAACTATCAATAATGGTACGACATTTGAACCTATTTTTGATGATTATGGTTCATTCTCCATGGGATGTATTACCATGGACCCAAAGAGCCACAATGTGCTGTGGTTAGGAACCGGTGAGAATAAACATCAGCGTTCAGTCAGTTATGGTGACGGAATTTATAAAAGTGTTGATGCCGGTAAATCATGGACCAACATGGGACTAAAACAATCTTTTCAAATTGGAAAGATCATAGTCCATCCCGACAACAGCGATATTGTTTTTGCAGCATGCGAAGGATCTGTTTGGGGATCAGGGGGAGAAAGAGGTGTGTATAAAACAGAAGATGGTGGTAAAACATGGAAAAGAACACTATTTGTTAGCGATAACACAGGAGTCAGCAACATAGATATAGACCCAAAAGATCCAAAAATTATGTACGCTTCTGCTGAACAGAGAAGAAGGACAAATGCTACACGGATTGGCGGAGGCCCTGAATCTTCACTTTGGAAAAGTGTGGATGGAGGAAATACATGGATTAAATTGGAAAATGGAATACCCGGAGGAGATAAAGGAGGTATGTTCATTGCAGTTTCACCGGTAGATAATAATGTGGTTTATGCAATGGTAGAGGCAGCAATGAAAGAAGGAGGATTTTACAGGTCTTCTGACAAAGGTGCAACATGGAATAAAATGAGTGACTATGTCACAAGCGGGCAGTATTACTGCGAGTTTTTTCCAAGTCCCTTTGATGTAAATAAGATATATGCTACAGAGACAGTGTCTAAGTTTTCGATTGATGGAGGAAAAACATGGAAACCTATCGGCAACAATGGCAGGCATGTAGATGACCATGTATTCTGGATAGACACACAGGATGAAAAACATTTTATGATAGGGACTGACGGAGGATTATATGAAACTTTTGATGGTGGATCTCATTATAATCATAAAATGATTCCTGTTACTCAGTATTACAGGGTTTTTGCCGATAATACCTATCCTTTCTACTGGGTATATGGTGGTACACAGGATAATTCATCAATGGGTGCTCCTTCTAATACTCTTTATGATGACGGTATTTCAAGGGCTGAATGGGATATTACTCTAGGTGGTGATGGATTCTGGCAGGCAGTTGACCCTGAGAATACAAATATAGTTTATTCTGAATATCAATATGGAAATATTTACAGATATGATAAGAGAAGTGGAGACAAATTGTTTATCAAACCCCAGGAATCAGAGAATGACAGTTTATTCAAATTCCATTGGGATGCACCTTTTATTTTAAGCCATTTCAGCCCTTCAAGATTATATATGGCAGGCAATTTCCTGTTTCAGACCGATGACAGGGGACAATCTTGGAAAAAAATTAGCGGAGATCTTTCAACAGGTATGGACAGGAACTCATGGCCGGTTATGGACAGATACTGGGGTATTGAATCAGTTGAAAAAGATGTTTCGACTTCTTTGTATGGAACAGCAGTATCATTAGCTGAATCTCCGGTACGTGAAGGACTTGTTTTTGTCGGAACTAATGACGGTGCTTTGAATATCACTAATGATGGAGGTAAAACCTGGTCAAAGGTCAAAAAAATAGCTGATGCCCCGGAATATACTTTTATCAGCGACATAGAACCATCCAATTTTGATGAAAATGTGGTTTATGTTACTTTAAACAACCATAAGAATTTCGATTTTAAACCTTATGTTTTTAAAAGTACAGATAAAGGTAAAACTTGGAAAGCCATAAGTGGGAAACTCCCTGTTAATCAACCTGTTCACAGCATTAAACAGGATTTCAGGGAGCCAAATCTTTTGTTTTTGGGAACAGAATTTGGATTATATTTCACTGCTGATGACGGTAAGCAGTGGATAAAAATGAAAAACGGGCTCCCAACTATTTCTGTCAGAGACATAACAACCCATAAAGGAGAAGAAGATCTTGTTATTGCCACATTTGGAAGAGGCTTTTATATCCTTGATGATTATAGCCCTTTAAGAAAACTGAACGGACTTAACAGTAAAGAATTCGAATTATTTGATATTAAGGATGCAAGGCTTTATGTAGAAAGAGACAGAGGAGGTTATGGTTTTGGATCAGTCATACATTTTGACGCAAATGAGCCCTTTGGAGCAACATTTACATATATTGTAAAAGATGATGTGAAAACCATGAAGCAAGTAAGAAGGGAAAAAGAGAAAGAACTAATTAAAAATAAATCCAGAATACCTATTCCTACTCTCGAAGAACAAAGAAAGGAAAAAGAAGAAGTCGCTCCATATTTTATTTTTATTATCAAAGATGAATTCGGGAATGAGGTAAGAAAATTGAATAAAAATATTTCTAAAGGTATAAACCGCCTGACATGGGATCTTAGATATTCTACTCCGGACCCAATGAATACAACAGAAAAGTTTGATGCAAGTGCAACAGGAGGTAAAGGGATGCTTGTGACTGAAGGCAATTATTCTCTGAGTGTCCTCAAATTCGTTAACGGAAAATTTGATACTTTGGTTGTAGAAAAACAGTTTAAGGTTGTTCCATTGAATATGAATTCACAAGCTGTTGCAGAAAAAAGCGATCTGGCACAATTTAACAAAGAAGTAAGGGAAGTATACAGGAAAGCAACTGCTGTCCGAAGTGATCTTGAACAACTTTTGGCCAGGGTTTTGACCCTTAAACAGTTGGGCAACAATACACCGGGGACAAGTGTATCTGTCATGAATAAAATAATTGATGCTGAAAAAATTCTGAGAGATATCAACTGGGAATTTAATGGTCAGGATCCACCTGCAAGTTCAGAAGAGAGATGGCCTCAGCCTGTACCTTTGAATGATAGGATTGGATATGTTTATTATACCCATTTCAGTACAAAAATGCCTGTTAATGAAAGTGAAAGAGATGCTATGAAGATTCTGAGCAAAAGAATCCCTGCAATTGCAGAAAAACTGGATAAGATCAAAAAGATCTCAGTTCCGGAAATTGAAATGTATTTTGAGAAAATTAAAGCTCCCTGGACTCCAGGAAGGAATAATTAACAAATAAATTCGTTTTTTGAGTCATTGAGAAAATTAAAGTTATAAGGTAATATAGAACCATATCATTAAAGAATATGATTTTATATTGCCTTTTTTTTAGTATATTTAAAATATTGATATATGAGAATAAGCAGGAATTTGAAATTATCAATTTTAGCAATTTTTATTGCCCTTGTCGGATCAGGCTTGTTTTTGCGTAAATGGCTCTGGATGGATAATGTAAAACCTGAATCAGGAGATACAGAATTGTTGATACCTACAGGATCCAAATACGAAGATGTAGTCAGAATACTGAAAGAAAAGGACATTCTCAAGAGTTATGCTTCATTCGAACTTGTTGCTAAAGTCCTGAAATATAAAGGAAAAGATACTCCTTCAGGAAGATATATAGTCAAACCTAATATGAGTAGTTTTGCGTTGGTCAGGATGCTTAGAGCAGGTTTTCAAACACCTGTAAATCTGACTTTTAACAATGTGAGGACAATAAATGAACTGGCTGGAAAAATCGGTAAATATATAGAACCTGATTCTCAGGATTTACTGAATGTTTTGCTTGATTCTGCTTATTTAAAAGATATGGGTTTCAATAAGTTCAACATTCTTTCGATGTTTATTCCCAATACTTATGAGTTTTTCTGGAATACAAATCCCGACAAATTTTTCAGAAGAATGAAATCAGAACACGAGAAATTCTGGCAATCCAGTGACAGAATTGCAAAAGCAAAGAAATTGGGTCTGAACCAGGATGAAATATATACTCTTGCTTCCATTGTTGAAAAGGAAACTTTAGTCAGCAGTGAAAAATCAACCATTTCTTCAGTATATTTGAACAGGCTGAGGTCAGGCCAAAGATTGCAGGCTGACCCTACTGTGGTTTTCGCTTCAGGAGATTTCAGTCTTAAAAGGATTTATGAAAAGCATACTCAGATCAAATCACCATATAATACCTACAGAAACACCGGTTTGCCTCCCGGGCCAATATGTATGCCTGATCTAAGTACTGTTGATGCCGTTCTGAATACAAAAGATACAGATTATATGTTTTTCTGCGCTACCGGAGATGGAAGTGGCAGCCATAGATTTGCTGTAACTTTTCGTCAGCATGTCGAAAACGCAAATCGATACAGGGAATTGCTGAACAAACAGGATATCAAGTAGTTAGGCAGATCAATTTAGCATAATGTATTATAGGAACATGCAAATTTGTAAAGGAGTAGAACTGAAGAGTACAATCAAAATACCGCAAACATCTTACAATAAACTAATCCTGAAACAGTAATTTCCTGTCCTTGCATAAATAGGTCAGTGCTGGAAATTTCTCTATGATCTTGTAATCATGAGTTGCAAACAGAACTGCAGTCTGATTTTCAGTTGCTATACGCTTTAAAAGGTACATCAGCTCATTCGTGGAGTTGATATCAAGATTTCCGGTTGGCTCATCTGCAATCAGAAGTTCAGGTTTATTCAGCAGGGCTCTGCCGATAGCAACACGTTGCTGTTCACCTCCTGAGAGCTCAAATATCTTGTTGTTAAGTTTTTTTGCAAGACCTATTTCAAAGACTATTTCTTTTATACGCTTATTTCTTATTTCTTTATCAGGCCAGTCCAGAGCCCTGAGACTATAATCAAGATTCTGGTAAACGGTCCAGTTATTTATAAGATTGAAGTTCTGAAATATCATGCCCATTTTTCGTCTGAAAATATACTTGTTTTTGTAATTAAGTTCAGAAAGATCCTGATCAAGTACGAGTCCATATCCTTTAAAAAGCGGAAGATCACCATAAATGGTTTTGAGAAGACTGCTTTTCCCACTCCCGGTATCTCCTACCAGATAGGAAAATTCTGCTTCCTTGATAACCAGATTTATATTTTCAAGTACTATATTTTCTTCATGCTGAATATTTGCATTCTTTAATTCAATGATGTTTTTAATATCTAATCCGATCACCAGCATAATTGTATTTTTTAATTAACTATTTCGATCAATTCATTCAGACTGTTTATTACGTAATCTGCATTTTCAAATTCCTCTGAACTAACATTATGGATATTGTACCAGCAAGTATGAAAACCATAGTCCTTTCCACCCTTCACATCAGCAATAAGATTGTCGCCGACAACAAGGTATTCTCCCTTATCAAAATTACCTGTTTCTTCATGCACAAATCTGAAATATTCAAAATTGGGTTTTGATATTCCCATTTCACCCGAAATAAAAACTTTATTGAAGATATGTTTTAACTGACACTGCTCATATCTCGGCCTCTGTACTTCTTTCATCCCGTTGGTGATCAATGCCACATTTGTTTTTCCGTGCAAATATGTCAAAATTTCTTCTGCTCCGTCCAATAATTTCGAATTTAATATTAATTGGCTTATAAAATAATCATTGAATTCATTGAGATCGATTCCTGATACACCAAATACTGAGAATAGCCTACTGAATCGTTCAGATTTTATTTCTTCATGAGTGATCTCATTGCGGTCATATGCTGACCAGATAATAAAATTTATCTTTACAAATTCATCAAATATCTCTTTTTTGTATTCTAAATTGTAATGATCAAAAGAATTCTCCAATGCTTTTCGTTGGGAAAATGTGAAATCAAAAAGTGTGTTATCAGCATCAAATAATAGCCATTTATACTTCATTTACCAGGATTGAAAGGTTCTGAAATCAATTTGTAATTAAATATTTTATTAACATTTAATCACAGCTTTCTGTTTATCTCGGCAAACGCATAGTGTAAATTAATGTTTTTACACTATAACTACCGGGTTTATTTATAAGCAGAAGAAGCAAAGCTCCGATTATAGCCAGATTTCTCATAAAATTGATCATCTGTATCCTTCTTACTGCAATTGGATCATTCCAGAATGAAAAGATTATAAAAGTCGTAGGGACAATATATAAAAGCAGTAAAAATGCTCCAAAATTTGAATAGTAACCGATAAGAACAAGAGTAGCTCCAATTATCAAAGCAATTATAACAAATGTCAGCAAAAGATCCTGCCGCCATGTTAGACCATATATGGCCATTGTCTCTTTTGTTTTCTCAAAATACCAGAATGAATCCATGGCTTCAAAATAAAATAGTATTGCAATGAAGATCCTTGCAAAAAGATCGAGGGTGTTTTTCATTTTATAAAAGTTAAAATTGGTTTTTATATGCGCAATTATAAAACTACTGCATTTCAGATTGTTCATGAGACTTCAACATGCAAAAATATACTTAAAATAGTTAAAAAGCTATTATTAACAAAGAATATTCTATACCCTTAGTATGATTTTTTAATCTCAAAATGCTTTTAAAGCTAAAATTTTCGGTTCATTTTTTACATTAGAATATAAAAAGACCTTATATTTATGTTTTTATTCATTTAAGTTTATTGTAATATGAAAAAATCGGTAAAATCAGGAAAAATTCTAATTCTGGTATGGTTTTCTGTATTTTTATTCATTAATACTGCAAAAACACAAGTAGGAGTTGATCTTATCGTGAGTCAGCAAAAATTCATTAACTGGAATGATGTGATCAGCGACTATGCAACAGAAGAATATCATTTTTTGAGGTTTAATTACGGTGCAGGAATTAATTACTGGTTCAGATTGAAAGAATACAGGGTTGAATTTACACCAGGTATTTATTATTTGTATTCAGATTTTAAATTTGATAATCCGGATTGTTCTTATATTTATCACAGTCACACAGCAGGAATGGAGTTTGATGCAAATATTTATCCGTTTGAATTGAGGAAAAAATCCTATGAAAAGGACTGTCCGTCTTTTTCTACCAGGGGTGAATACTTTCCAAAGAGTTTTTTTATTCAGGTTTCTCCAGGGATGTCCGGTTCTTACAGAAATATTACTCAGAAATACATCAGAAAATTTGATTTAGCAGGTAAACTGGATTTTGGTTTCGGACTTGATATGAAATTAAGCCAAAGGATTATAATTGCCCCGATAATTAAATATGGTTTTACTTTTGCTAATGATTGGAAAGGATTTTCTGAATTCCATGCCGAAGAAAGCTATCACGACAAAACTCCGGGACATTACCTTTCCCTTGTCATTTCTTTCTATATTAAATAAATATTACAGTGAAAAGAGAAACTTTCAATAAACTACTGGCATTCACAGGATTATCAAGTTTTTCAGAATTTGGTTTTATTCCTGAAGGTTCAAATCCGGTCAAACGGAATTCAATTAAGCCGAAAAGGCTTAAGAAAGGCTCTGTTATCGGACTTGTATCACCGGCAAGCCCGGTTTCCGACGAAGCCTATCAAATGACTTTGAAAAATATAGAAAGGATTGGATTGCAGTATAAATCAGGAGATAATATCCTTAAGAAGTATGGTTATCTGGCAGGTGACGATAAAGTAAGAATTGAAGATATCCACAGAATGTTTGCTGATCCCGGGATAGATGCTGTTTGGTGTATCAGAGGTGGTTATGGAACTACCAGAATAGTAGGGAAGCTCGATTATGAACTTATCAAAGACAACCCTAAAGTCTTCATTGGGTATAGTGATATTACAGCACTACATCTTGCTATAAACAAAAAAACAGGACTTGTTACATTTCATGGACCTGTTGCTTCTTCAGAATTCACAGAGTATACACTGAAATGTTTTCAGGATATGATGTTTGAGAATAAAACAGTTTTTGACAATTATCTATATTCAGAAGAAACAGACCCTGTAATCAATAAACCGGAGGTTATTTTTCCAGGTATTATGGAAGGCAGGCTGGTCGGAGGAAATCTTTCGTTGCTGGCAAGTCTGGCTGGTACCAAATATCAGTTGAAATCAGAAGGCAATATTGTTTTTATAGAGGATATCGATGAAAAACCCTACAGAGTTGACAGAATGCTGACACAATTGATAGATACTTCAATTCTTGGCAAGGCAAATGGGATATTACTAGGTGTCTTTGAAGGCTGTGAAGCAAAGGAAGATGAAAAAAATACACTGAAACTTATGGAGACATTAAGAGACAGGCTTGGTGGTCTTGGAATACCGGTTTTTTATGGATTCTCATTCGGGCATATTAAAAACAATTGCACTATTCCTGTTGGCATCAGGGCAAGATTCGATACTGATAACCAGCAGCTTGTCTTGCTGGAGAAACCATTGGTCTGAAAGTATTATTTCAAATTGATTTATTTAAAGAAAATATTAATTGGCAGGATGAATTGTTTTGTCAATAGATAATGTGTATTTTATTTAAAGTTTTTAATAATGTTTACCTAAATTTGCAATTCAGTTAATATATTTTAAAAAATTTATAATTATAAAGCAAATTCCTCATGAAACTAAGTTCAAAAATTTATTCATTAGATCTTAAACATGTATTTGGAATCTCCAGAAATTCATATGCAGTTCAGAAAACTTTGATAGTCAAACTTGAACAGGATGGCTTCAAAGGATATGGAGAAGCCGTCGCAGATCCATATTATGGCTTTACAGCTGAAGGTATGCAGATAGATCTTGAAGATCTGCGTCCTTTGATAGAGGGATATGAACTTAATAACCCGGAAGAGTTTTGGGATGAACTTAATTTACAACTGGATAAAAACAGGTTCTTACATTGTGCCATAGATATTGCTGCAAATGACCTTTATGGCAAAATGATAGGCAAACCCCTGTATCAGGTGTGGGGACAGGAGGCAAAAAACCTGCCAATGACAAATTTTACTATTGGAATTGACACTATTGATGTAATGAAATCCAAGCTTCTGGAAATGCCATGGCCATTGTATAAAGTTAAGCTGGGGACAAAACACGATCTGGAGATCATTACCGAGCTCCGAAGTATAACAAATGCCAGATTCAGAGTAGATGCAAATACCGGCTGGACTGTTTCAACTACCATAAAAAATTCTCTGAAACTTAAGGAGCTTGGAGTAGAATTTATTGAACAGCCGTTACCTGCTGATAAATGGGATGAAATGGAGGCCATATATGCCAATTCAGTTCTTCCACTGATAGCCGACGAGGCATGCAGAACTTTTGAAGATATACCCAAATGCGTCAACAGATTTCATGGAATAAATGTAAAACTGGTTAAAGCAGGAGGCCTGACTCCTGCCAGGAAAATGATTCTTGCAGCTAAGGAATATGGATTGAAAACTATGGTAGGCTGTATGACGGAATCATCAGTTGGAATATCAGCAGTCGGTCAGCTATTGCCATATCTTGATTATGTTGATATGGATGGAGCCCTGCTGCTCAAAACAGATATTGCTTCAGGTCACGAGATAATTTACGGAAATGTAACCCTGTCTGATCGTCCTGGTACAGGGGTGAAAATGGATACTGACTTCTAAATATTTGAGATGACAGATTTTTGCAGCACATCTTATTTATATGTAAATGGGAATTCTGAATTTCTTGAAAATATCAAAACAGGTATAGAAAAATACGGGTTGAATTTCGGAGGTTCCAGATTCAATAACATGTGTCCTGATATTTATGACCAGGCAGAAGTATTTTTTTCACAATTTTTGTCTACAGAAGATACTTTGATCGCCTCTTCTGGAACATTAGCCGGAATACTTTTTAATTCAATTCTGGTTGATAATCCGGGTTGTTTGGTTTTTCAGTCATTTGATGCCCATCCTGCATTTAAAAACCCATTGATTAATTATATTGAATTTCATAATTTTGAGCGGTTAAAGGAGATTATCTTATCTCAGGATCCTGCAATTTTGAAATACATCATTCTGAATTCAATTAATCCATCCACACTTAATTGTATTAATAGAGAATATTTGCTGGATTTTAAGCAATTTGAGAATACAATATTTATAATCGATGACTCTCACGGTCTTGGAATAATCGATGAAGATGGTCAGGGGTTTAGCCCGTTAATGCGTAGGCTTGGATTGAAATACGTGATAATATCTTCATTAGCAAAAGCTTATGGCATTAGGGGAGGGATAATCTCGGGAGAGAAGAGTCTTATCAATACTATGAGAAACTCAAGAATATGGGGAGGGGCATCACCTCCACCACCATTTTATTTTTATGCATTTCTGAAATCCCAGCAATTATACAAGGATGAATTGTCAAAATTGAGAAACAATATCAGTTTTTTTAAAAACATGATTATGGAAATCGATATTTTTAAGCACATTGATTATTTTCCGGTGTTTCTTTTTAAGAAGAAATTCAATGTCAGTACTCTTGAAGATATGGATATCATAATATCATCTTTCAGGTATCCAACAAAAAACGACCCCCTTATTCAGAGGATCGTTTTAAATTCAGGACATCAATTTGATGAAATTGAAAGCCTGGTAAAAGTTGTCAACAGGATTTATTAAAATCCTCCCATTCCCATATTTTTAAGCTCTTCCATGCTCATCTCCTTGTAGCCTTTTTTATCAAATTCAAATACAGAAGCATCAAAATCTTTTTTAAGCTCTTTAAGTTCTGTTTTCATCGAAAATTGTCCTGGTATACTGATTGAGAATTCCAGAGGAAATCCTCCAATATCAGCATTATCAATACCCTGACTTACCACCGCACTTGTTTTTATCTCATTTGTCACCCAAAACTGCATATTGCCGGCCTCATTTTTACCTGAAGGATCCTTAACGGTAACAAGATGAGCCTTGTAGCCCATTATTTCTTTAGTTTTGTCTTTATGATGAATATATTCCAGTTTGCCTCCTTCTTCTTTTTTCATTTTGTCAAGTTCAGCTTTTGCCATTTTCGTAAGAATCTTTTGACCCATTGCATCCATATACATTTCAGTATTGCCTTCTTTGTCCATAACTATTTTTGTGTTAACCATGCCTCCCATCATTGACAATTTGGTTAGAGATTTGGGTCCGTCAAAATATACTTTTGTGATTGAACCTTTGAGCATATTTGTCATCATTGATGCATTTGGATCGTCTTCGGATTCTGCCTTGACATCCGTTATTTCATATTTCATATATGCTTTGGTCAACTCCTGAGCTAATGAAGTAAATCTGAAAAATGTCATTAATGTAAGCAGGATAAAAATGTTTTTTTTCATTTTGATTGTTTTAAAAAGTGGATTTAATAATTTTAAAATTTAAAGTTTTTTTATTTAACTGAATTTTCAGCAAATAAGTTCCAATAGTTAACTTCTCAATATTTATTTTATTATTTCCTGATGAAATATTATGCTCAGAAATCTTCCCGCCCATCAAATCATAGATAACAGCTTTAATAGTTTTATCAGATATGTCTTCAATATCGAGATATATAAAACTTTGACCTGGATTTGGGTATATTTTAATGTCTTCCTCAATTTCATTAACTTTTACTCCTGTAGTTACCTTTATCTCTGTGTTCCAGAATTCAAATCCTCCCCTCGGTGTTCCGATCAGCATCTCAAGGTAACCGTCACCATCTATATCAGCAATTGCAGGCGCAGAATTGCTGCCCATATTGATGTTGCCATAGTCTTTTGAAATCATTGGCAAAGTACCATAAATGTTTTCTGAAATGTTTGAATAAACACTAATGCCTCCGTAATAATGGCCTGCAAACAAGTATTCATCATCTGCATCCCTGTAGATACTCAGGTAGGCATTTGACTTATTCACGTAAGGACTGCTTAATCTCAGGTTGCCAAATTCTGGTGTGTTAGGAAAACTGAATGGATCTGAATCAAAAACCGGATTGGAATTACTGCCTTTATTTTGGAAATATACCACACTTCCATAATATTGCAAAGGAGTGTTGTAATCCTCTCCGCATCCTACAAGTAAATCATTAAGGCCGTCTTTGTTGATATCTGCGATAAATGGTGCTGAAAAACTGAAAATATTTATATTTTGATAATTATAAACTGGTTCGCCATATTTTATTCCGGAGTTTGAAGCAGATATATTTTCCCTGAAAATTAAAGTACCATCCTGATTACCGACTATTATGTCCATGTCACCATCATCATCCAAGTCACCGAATGCCGGTGTCAGATAATTCAATTCATGGTTTTTGCTTATTTCAGAGAAATTTAAAAAATCATCATCTGCCAGTGCGAATTTGGGAATTGTCCTGGTACCTGAATTTCTGAAAAATAACATTCTCGAAGGCAATATTGTATCATGATCGACTACAGGTCCTGTACCTATTATTAAATCTTTAAGGCTATCCTTGTCAATATCGATAAAAACAGGATAAACCCTGCCACCGAGGTCAATCATGCTTTTTGCAAGAAAGTCAGTTTCTATCAGCTCATATTTTGGATTGCTTTCATATCCTGTGTTTTTATAAAAATGAATATTATTTACATTCTGAGGATATGGCTTAACATTTGTTGCAAAGGAATTGGGTGCAAATATAAGGTCCTTTTTGCCATCATTGTCGGCATCGAGATGAAAAATTCCAATGAATGCATCCAGATCAACCGGTGTATCATCCTGTGGAAAATTTTCTTCAACATAAGTTCCCCATGCATTATTTTTGTCTCCCCCGTTCTTGATAAAATTTACTGAGTTTGATCCGACATCTCCTAATAAAACATCATAATCTTCATCTCCGTCATAATTAAATGTAAGGATTGTTGAGCCGATATGCCTTTGTTGTGTGAAACTCCATTCAGCACACCTGTCAGGATCATTGCTCAAGAGGACTTCTGTATTCAATGGGTGCTCAATAAATCTTCCCCAACAGGTTTCTGTTAACACAAATTTAAAACTATCCTGCGAAATATTATTCTCTGATGTTAAGTTTTATAATGATATACAGAATTGGTTCCGGCAAAACTTAAAATATCTACATCTCCGTCAAAATCTATATCGCATACCGACGGTATATCGGAATTGTCGCATTGTAAATTTATATGACCTCCTGAAGTTTTATATGTCAGGATATTATCATTATTATTTGGGTTCATTACTTTTTCAAACAGCAATGTATTTCCGTTTCTGACACTTTTCCACACGGAAAATCCACCATTTTTTGAGGTAAAAAGATCTTCAACTCCATCATTGTTATAATCGACCAACAACATCCAATCTGAAATAGCAGGAAAAATATTGTTAAACTGAGGGTCAAACAAATACATGCCATCATTTTTCATTGTGAATACATTCAGTTTATTTCCAACCCTGTCAAAAACTATGAGATCTTTCAAACCGTCCTGATTTATATCAATACTGCTAAATTGAGGGCTGTTCAATCCTCCGGCAAAAGCATTTTCTAAAGCTTTACCATCAATGTTAAACTCACATTGATAAGGGGTTATGGTTTGACCTGATGCAAAAGTTGTAAAAATAATACTCAGGATTAACAGTAAAATAAATTTCATTTTAGTAGATTTATATATTATAACAAATATTTATGTGAATTAATACAAAGATATTCTATATTTGCAAACTTTTATTATTCTTTCGTTAAATAAAATTTTTGTCTCTTTATTTTAATAATTTATATAATTTTTTCGTTAAGTATAAAAATTTTAAAATGTTAAACCCTGGTTTACTTTATCTTGAAAAGGAAAATAAGAAAAAGGGAATACGAATTTCCGTTTTTCTACATATACTTTTAATATTGCTATGCTTTTGGCCGTTTATGAATGCTGAAACTGAAACTGTGAAGCCTATTGATAAACAATATGCTATTGAAATTACTTTCGATCCCCGTGGTGCATCAAATAGTTTCAAAGGTAAGGCTGTTGAAGGGGCACAACGTCCAAAACATAAAGAAGTTGAACTGATGGGTGGTTCTTCAGTAAAGGAAATTCCGGTTAAAGAAACCCCACCGGTAAAACAACCCAAGGTTCAGCAAAATAACACAAAATCGACTTCCAGCAAAGTTGAATCTGAGATTTATGACAAGCAAACAGATGTATTCGCATCAAACGATGCCGATCTTGAAACAAATGAGATACCGAAATCTAAATCTGCTTCAAGTAAAAAAAGTACAAAAGTAGTTGTAAATTCAGATAATGATGAGGTAGAAGATGTCCCGACCCGCAAACCATCCAATAATAAGGGATCAGGTTCCGGAACAGGAACAGGAAAGGCAACAGGATCAGGAACTGGTTCAGCCACCAGTTCGAATAAGGACGGAAGTGGTACCGGTCAGGGCAATAAGGGCGCAGGTAGCGGAAAAGATAAATCAGGCAATGATGGTTCATCGGGTACAGGCACAGGAGGACCAGGTACAGGTGTTTTCGATGGCTCAGGTAAAGGAATTTTCGAACGCCAGCCAATTTCAAAACCCCTAATATCTGAACTGAAGCTTGATCAGTCAGGTAGAATTGTTTTCAAGATCTGTATCGACCGTAAAGGAAAGTCTACTTTTGTCGATTTCATTAACAGTGGAAGCACTATTAAGGATAAAAAAGCAGTAAGATTGGCAATAGATTATGTTGGACGATTTGTATGGGAAGAGGATTATTCAGCAGCTAAAGAGCAATGTGGCAAATATACCCTGATAATAGAAAATAAAACAAAATAATTATTGAGTTTATAATAAATTTATAAGTTTATAAAGTTAACCAAAAAGGCTGTGTCCAAAAAATATTTTTTTTTGATATTTTCAATGATTATAATTAATTCCTGTATAACTGTTGCTAATAAGGATTCGGCACCCAAAATCAATTCTGATTTCTATTTTATCAGAAATCCGGATGCCAGGAAAATAGGCTATATTACTACTGATTTAGATTCAAATATTAATAAAAAATATGAATTATTATATAACGAAAATAAGTCTAAGCTTAAGCTTTTGACGAATTTTCGTAATCCAATCTCGAGACCATCAATTACTGATTTAAATTTAACAAAAAGTGGCCGGATTGAAATGATGGTTTGTGTTGAAAGAACAGGAAATGTAACATTTGTTAAAATTTTGCATGAAAATTCTTCAATCAACGACAAAAATGCATTTAGAAAAGCTGTGAATTATTTAGGACATTTTGTCTGGGAAAAAAGTACTTCTGATGAGGAAGAGGAATGTGGAAAATATACCCTTAACATTGATAATAAAACAAGATAAATTAAAAATCCAATAGTAGTTTTTACCTTAACTCATTCTGTACCATTTTTATATAATTGATAAAAATATATAAAGTAATATCTTAAGTGCTTAAAATTCAAAATTTTATACGTTCAGGTATTATATTTTGTGAATTTGATTTTTTAACATTTGATATTTTTGAAATCAGAGTATTTAACTTTTTAAGTTAATTTAAAAAAATAATTAAGAAAATTTTGTTTCTTAACTCTTTTTTTACTTATTTTGCATTCCAATATAGAAAAACTAATTACAGTATTCACACTGTTAATTGTTTTTTCATCCCTGAGAATAATTACTTTTTTAATAACTTAAAAACGTTTCTTATGAGGCTGTTATTCACAATAGTATTGGTTTTCGGTTATAGTTTAATTTTTAGTCAGAATATTTTTAATGCTGAGAATCTTTTCAGGGTTAAGAATAATCCTGTCTCAAGGGCAGAAGATTTTGTTTCTGATGCCGTATTTATGGAAATTAATTCAGGTTTACTTAGTGATTTAGTCAGAACAGAAGCTGGAAATTTAAAGCTGTCAATTCCAATATCAAAAAATGAAGTTACAGAAATGACCCTGGAAAAATTTCAGGTATTTTCAGACGATTTTGTTTTGAGAACTTCCGGAGGTGATACAATTACATCTTATAAAAAACCTGTTTTTTACCGGGGGAAGCTCAAAAATTATAATGGATATGCTACGGTCAGTATTTCTGATGAAGAACTGATAGGGATTGTGAGTATTAATAACAGGGGAGATTTTAATGTAGGAAAGCTGAAATCAACACAGTTTTCATACATAGTTTACAACGATAATTTTGTTAAAGTTGATATGGGTATTCATTGCAGTGTCGATGATAATCCGGTACTGGACAGATCTTCAGCAAAAAGAAATGATAATATAACTGGTTTAAGGACCAATTGTGTAAAGTTTTATCTGGAAGGAGATTACGCATTGTATCAGGATAAAGGGACAGTCTCAAATACTGCAAGTTATATGTCAGGACTATTTGCTCAGATGGCATCACTTTTCTCAATTGAAAGTATAAATATCGAAATTAAAGAGATAAAGATTTGGACTTCTCCTGATAATTACCCCACAAATAATAGTTTTAATGCCTTATCGCAGTTTATTGCAAACAATCCTTCAATTAATGCAGATCTTGGGCATTTATTTGCCTTGGGAGGACAAGGTACCGGTGGAGTGGCATGGCTTGATGTCCTCTGTGATCCTGGTTATAATTTTGCCTATAGCAATATTAGTAGCAGCTATAATAATGTCCCTACTTATTCATGGAGTGTAGAAGTGATCACACATGAGACAGGTCATAACTTAGGCTCAAGGCATACGCATGCATGTGTCTGGAATGGCAATAATACTCAGATTGATGATTGTGGTAATAAATACTTTTATGACAATGGTACACCACTGATAGATATTGAAGGAAATCCCTGCTATGTTCCTGCTACTCCAATATTGCCTGCTTCAGGTAGTATAATGAGCTATTGTCACCTTTTAAGTGGAATTGGCATCGATTTCAATAATGGTTTTGGAATTCAACCGGGAAATCTTATCAGATCAAAAGTCAATTCTGCACCTTGTCTTTCTGATTGTGCATCATCATCTACGTGTTTCATCCCTGTTAATGTTATTACAGGAGCTATGAATGGCTCAAGTGTGAATTTGGATTGGGAAATAGGGCAGGGGGGGTCAAAATGGCAGATACAATATGGTCTAAGCGGATTTACTTTAGGAACAGGATCAACTATCAGCAATATAACAACAACATCATACACTTTGACCGGTCTGGAAATCGGTTCTACATATGACTGGTATATCAGAACAGACTGCAGTAATGGCAACTATTCATCATGGGTAGGAAAGATAACATTCACAGTACTGTGCAGTGAACCTGCAGTTATGCAGTTACCATATTTTGAAGGATGGGAAAATAACAATGGAATCAAGGTCACGGATGGTACTTTTATGTGTACATATAACCAGGTGTGGAGCTTTGACACCGATCACCCAGGCGAAGGAAGAGTAAGGTGGGGAACTCAATGCCCTTCTGATTTTAGGATTACAGGCGATGGTTCTTTATTATTGGATAGAAATTTTTTGGGAGCTAATACAATCAACTATTCAACATTAGAACTGGACCTATCTGATTATTCAAATTCTGATGATCTGTTTTTTAATTTTTCATTCAAAGATATTGGAGATGAAACTAACCCTAATGACAAAGTTTGGATGCGAGGAAATGAATTTGAAGGATGGATTGTAGCATACGACATACAGCCTGGAAGTAAAACAAATTTCCAGACTTATAATGTAAGTCTGGATCTTGACTCTTTGCTGAATCTAGACGGTCAGGTTCCTGGTTCTACTTTTCAGATCAGATTCGGGCAGGAAGACAATGCTTCTGCACAGTTTTCCGGTGGTGATGGAATAGTATATGATAATGTTGAGATATTTGATTGTGGTAGAAAATTAATTCCTTATTCTACCGATTTCACAGATGCAGAATGCTGGAAAGTGGTAAATAATAATAATGATGCTTATACCTGGAAACTGAACACCGGCAATTCATGTGATACAAAATACTTTGGCCTTGAATATAATGGGCCTGTAAATCCTTCAGTATCTATGGATGACTGGTTATTCAGTCCTGGTTTTTATATGACTGCAGGTGCTTCATACCAGGTTTCTTTTTCAACAGGAGACGCTTCTCAAATTGAAAAACTTGAAGTTTTTCTGTCATCCGATAATTCTGTATCAACTGCATTGACAGGCACATTGATCTTTAAAGATGAATCTATAAATAATAGTACTTGTGATTACTCAGTCATTGAATTCGTATCTCCGTCTGAAGGATATTATTTTTTTGGATTTCACGGGTACAGCAATGCCAATACTACACATAATCTTTACATTGATGATTTCAGTATAGAAGAAAGTCCAGGATTACTGGGATTAACTATTGAAAGCAATACAAACAATACATGTGATTATTACACTGTAAATGGGGTTGCCGGAGATATATGGCATCATTTATATAGCCCCTCAGGTAAGATAGTTGCTTCAATTAATCCAAATGACCAAGTTTTGGGTCAGGTTTTTGTTGAAATGCGTGACGGAGGTAATGTTGAAACCTACAATATAAATGGAACAAATGCTAAATCAATTCCAAGATATTTTAATTTTGATAATGAGAATTTTTTCGCAAATCCCGTTACAGTCAGATTGTATTTTAATAATGCCGAATTGAATGAGTATAACATCACTGCTCCTATGACAAATGATCTGATATCCAGCCTGCAGATAAATCACTATGATGGTATAAATGAGGACTGCAATTTTGCAAATAATGCAGGCACCGGTACAATTATTGTCCCTGGGAGCATAACAACCGGAACCGTTGGAATTTCGGACCATTTTATGCAGATCGATGTTAACCAGTTCTCGGAATTTCTTATTCATAAGGCAGTAAATTCAGGGCTGGGCATCAGACCTGAATTATCAGGAAAATCAGGTTCGGGTGGTAATGAAATTACAGTTAGTATAAGCGATTATTACAATATACATTCAATGGTCTTACAACGAAAAAGTACTGCAACTGCGTGGAGTGATCTCATGAATATTGATATTAAACAAGGCATACTGAAGTATTCCCTGATCGATAAAAATCCTTTTTCAGAATCATATTATCGCATTGAACTTAACGATGATGAGGGTTCGAAATCGTATTCAAATGTTATTTCAATAGTTAGTTATGAAAGTTCTTATGATGTTTTTGTTTTTCCGAATCCTGCAAAGGAACAATTTTTTCTTCAATTCAATTATCCATTTCAGGATGTAGTTGAAATCGGGGTTTATAATATACTTGGAAGCAAAATTTACTCTGAGAGTATTAATTCGAAAAAGCCGGATTTAAAACACATGATGGAACTAAAAAATCTTGCTAACGGTATTTATTATTTGAATATCAGGATTGGAAATGATCATATAGTTAAAAAAATAGTTATTGATAAGTAATTCTGAAACGATAAGAAATTTGTGTTAATCTTTTAAAAAAACTCTTGATTTTGCATTATACAATTTAGGATCATTGAATAGGTATTTTCTTATTCATTCAATCATTCATTCACTCATAAAATCTAAAAAATCAAGGGTTCTTTTTCTATTTACCTTATTGGAATCAGTACGAATGAATTTGTCTAAGTAGAAGACCTTCACGGGGATTTCAATTTTATTCAGATTGTGTGCAAAAATATAATTTAGATCTTTCTTTGCTTTGCCCTCAATTACAATTGCAGGTGATTCATTGAATTTTTCATTTTTTAAACCAAAAATGAAAAAATCGTTCTTGATAAAGGGTTTTAATTTCATCTCAATAATTTCCGGATGCAATTTTATTCCACCAGAATTTATAACATTATCCAGTCTGCCGAGCCATTGAAAAGTGTTTTTGTCAATTATTCTTACTACGTCATTCGTAATGATCTTTTTAATTCTTAGTCCTTTCGAAGAAATTACAAGACGTGAATTTTTATCTGATGTGATTTCTATTCCTTCCAGAACAGTGAAAAAATCGCTTTTGTCTGTTCCGTTTAGTCTCTTTAAAGCAATATGGCTGGCAGTTTCAGTCATTCCGTAAGTTTCATATATTTCAGTATTGCAATATTGAATGGTTTCAATTAAGCTTTTACTGACAGGAGCCCCACCAATGATAAGCTTATCGATATTGTCCAAAATGCTGATACTGTTTTGTAACTGGAAGGGTGTCATAGCGCAAAACTTGTATTTCTTATCAGTTTGGATTAACCCGGAAGGTTTAATATAATCCAAATCAAGTCCTGATACAAATGCCCTGACAATCATCATTTTGCCTGCTATGTAATCAACCGGTAAGCAGAGCAGACACTTATCATATATTTGCAGGTCAAAAAATTTTGCAGTGTTCAATGCACTAAAAACCAGGGAATCTTTATGAATTTTAATTTCCTTGGGCTTTCCGGTAGTACCTGAAGTCCTTTGTATGATAAATTCTTCTTTGGAAATCCAATATTTTATAAAATCATAAATTAACATTTCAAATGGTTCAGGAAAATCAACTGATAAATTTTCAATCTCATTTGATTTATAAAGCTTCCCTTTTATGATTATTGAATCTGTATGATCCTTCCAGGTTTTCATTTAGAGTCATTGAAATGACTGAAAACTATTCAAAGTTCAATCTTTTGGTATAGACACCGATCTTTAGGGAATCCCGGGCAATTTCATCTAGAAGAAAACCTGATGATTTTCCTGAGTTTTGCGATGAAAATACACCATAACCGTATGACATATTGGAATAAGTCGGGAGTTGCTGAGATGAAGTAATTCCTGAGTCAAAACTTAATATGTCTATAAACTCTTTCAGTTCTTTCCCGACACCTCTCACTGTAATATCGAACCCTGAAAATCTTCTTTTAATGTTTTCATTCGCTTCGACAGCAGAACCCAGGAATCTATAAAAATCTTCTCCTGTCAGTCTTAATTTCTGATCTGTAAGAAATTCACCAGCTTTCCATGTGTATGATCTGTCAATCCAAGCATTAGTTCCTGCTGTATTTTTTTCCTTTATATTGAATGTAATAATTACATCATAATAACCTGCATTGGATCCTCCTTCCCAGTTGACATTGAAATTTGAAAAATATGCTAGTTTTATTGGTTTTTCGTTGGAGGCAGGTAAATAAATGGACATATTATTGACTATATCTATGGACCCTTTTGTCAATGTGTCTTTGTTTGCATCCAATATAATTAATGAATATTTGTTTCCCGGTTTTATCCCTATTTTATCAGTTCTAATCTTGTACAGGTAATTTGGAGCTGTGGCAAAAATGCCTTCTTCTCTTGCATGTTTATCAGTATTTCCATCAATTTTCACTAGTTCAACTTCCTTTGTTGAACTTTCGTCTCTGAGTTTTACCGTAATACTTTTATAATACAGTGAATCAGTATTTTTTGCAAGCACAAGAGCAGACTCCCCTGAAGAATTGAATACCCTTTCTATTCTTATATACTGAGCAGTATCCTTTACATTCAATATTCCATAAGTAACGGGTATCTCTCTGAAAGCTTCATTGAGGTCAATTTCATTATTGCATGATATAAATATGATTGCTGAAAAAAAGCAAAGAAAAATATTTCTGATCATAAAAGAAGATATTAAGCTATAATAACGCAGAAAAATTAATTATGTTTCGGAAATACCCATATTTAGAAGGCAAACAAATTATACAAAATAGAATAACATTTGCTAATAATACAAGTATAATATAGGCTAAGTGGGGTTTTTTATAAAAAATATCAGTACTCTATCTTAATCAGGCCATTTTCAAGTTTGTGTTCCAGTTTTGTTACTGTCTCTATGAACATCGGTTCAAACTGGATCAAATCCCTCACTGTTTTGATGGAGTGAAGGACTGTAGCATGATCACGTTCACCAAAATGTCTGCCTATTTCCTTAAGAGAAAGCTCTGTCATATTTTTGGAAAAATAGATTGCCAGCTGTCTGGCTACTACAATATTTCTCTTACGGGTTTTACTGCTTAATTTTTCAACTGGTATATTGAAATGATCACATACCACTTTCTGAATGTTTTCAATACTGATCTCCCTTTTTATATTATCTGAAAACTTTTCTACTATTTCGTTTGTGAGCTTTAAATCTATTTTCTTTCTGGTCAGTGTTGAATGTGCAGATAATGAGATCAATACTCCTTCAAGGTCGCGAATACTTCCTTTTACATTGTATCCAATGAAATTCAATATTTCGTCAGGAAGATGAAGCTCATCCCTTGAAGCTTTTGATTCAAGAATTTTTATTCTCGTTTCAAGGTCAGGTTTTTGAATATCAGTTATAAGTCCCCATTTAAATCTGGAAATAAGCCTTTCCTGTATTCCCTTCAATTCCATTGGTGATTTATCTGATGTTATGATTACCTGCTTTTCACGCTGATGTAAGAAATTGAAAATATTGAAAAATATCTCCTGCGTTTTGGTTCTGTCCTCAAGAAACTGGATATCATCTATAATAAATACATCTACAAGTTGAAAACTGGAAATGAATTCGTAAATTGTATTGTCTCTGAGTGCCTTAATTATTTGATTGGTGAATCTTTCTGTGTTTGTTAGTATTATCCTGGCATCAGAATTTAAATTAATTACCTGATTACCTATCGCGTTTATCAGGTGAGTTTTTCCCAGTCCCACACCACTATGAATGATCAAAGGGTTAAAGGCTGTTTTCCCCGGATTTTTACTTACAGCCAGTGCAGCATTCCTGGCCAGATTATTACAGGATCCCTCAATAAAATTTTCAAAAGTGTAGTTTTTGTTTATAGCTGTATTAAAATCCTCTTCGAAAATCCTGAAATACAGATTGTCTTTCATTTTAAGCTCAAGTTGATGCTTATTATTGCCTTCTATATCCTTGTGATCTGCTACTACAATCTGATATTGCAAACCTACTCCTTCTCCTAGTTGATTGAAAAGTGCTGTTCCAACCATATCAATATAGTTATCTTCTATCCATTCAAAGAAAAACTTGTTTGGAACTCTGATTGTTAGTATTTTGCTTTTCAGATTGACAGGTTTGATTGGAATAAACCATGTTTTAAAACTCCGGTCATCTACCTTGCACCTAATCTCATCCAGACACCTATCCCATATTTCCTTGTAACTAAAACTCATTATAAAGCAGATGTTTATATTTATTGTTGCTAAAACATGGGATAAATTAACCCCTATTATGAAAAACTAAGTTGATTTTTTGCTCCTGCAAATGTATAACAGATTTTATAATCTCAGGAATTTAAATTGATAAATACTTATATAATTTTTTTAATAATATTCACACACTTATTTTATAAAAGAATATATAATTTTTTATAAAATATATTTACCACTTATTATATGAGGGTAAGATATATTACAAAAAAAATAAATATGAATTATTGAAGATTTGCTATTTTATGAACTCTGAGTCAGACCATAAAAATCTTTTCTGCCGGTCAAACATTAAATCGACTCTGCCAAGTAGAATTCCTCCCCAGCCAGCCTGTGTCACAATAACATCCTGGTCTTTTTTGTTTTTTACTATATCAGCTTTGTTCATAAAGGTGTGTGTATGGCCGCCTGCTATTAAGTCAATATATTGTGATTGCTGAGCAAGTTTAATGTCGGATATTTTATCTCCATCATATTTGTATCCTAAATGGGAAAGACAAATTATGAAATCACATTTATCTTCGAGTTTTAATTTTTCAGAGACCCGAAGTGAAGTTTCAAGAGGATCCAGATATCCGGTTTCTTTAAATATTTTTTTTGGCACCAATCCGTTTAGTTCAATATTTGCACTGAGTATACCAATTTTTAAACCATCTTTTTCGATAATCGTATATTCTTTGGTTTTTCCATCCAGAATAGTATTTGAAAAATCATAATTAGTGGTGATGAAATCGAATTCTGCATTTTTTAATGCTTTGAGAAATCCATCCATACCACCATCAAAATCATGATTCCCCATTGTTGCAGCATCATATCCCATCTCAGACATCAGCTTAAATTCCAACCCCCCACCAAAATAATTAAAATAAGGAGTTCCCTGAAAAACATCACCTGCATCGAGTAACAATACATTTTCTTCTTCTTTCCTGATTTTATCTATCAGAAAAGCTCTTCTTGATGCCCCACCAAGATTGCTGTTACGACTATTATCATTGGGAAATGGTTCAATCCTGCTGTGCCAGTCATTGGTATGCAGAATTACCAGTTTCTTGAATTTGGTCTTATGTCCCGAATCAAAACCATAAGCTTTAGATCCTATTGTTATGAGACCTGCACCAGCTATTTTTAAAAAAGAATTACGGTCCATTTTTTCTGTTTGCTAAATTATAACCTGAATGCTTATTTTTGCATATAATGCCTTAAAACTAAAATAATAAATGAATTAAAAATACCTTTCTATTTCCTTATAGTATCTTTCTTTTATTTCTTTCAGCAATTCGATGCTTATTCCTGGTTTAAATACTCTTATCATATCAACAACAGTTTTGTTCATGAAAAACACTCCTGAAACAACGTCAAAATTTCTGTTGCTTATGTTATTCTTAATTTTAAGGGTTATACTTCTGAACAATTCCCAGTTTAGATTATGAGGTATTATAATATAATTTATATGTTCAGTATCCATATCAAGATATATTGATTCCTGAATTTCTTTGATCAAATAGAACTTGCTTAGTTTTATAGTGATAGTCTGATCATTTTTATATTTTCTGGCATTCATGAATCTGAATCCTTCCTCCTGAAATGCATGCTGAATAATTGGAATTTCATCGTATGAATTTAAACCTTTTATCCGTATACTGTCAAAGTATATATTACCAAGAGACGCTCTGGCATAAGTACCGTCAATCTTAAAGTCAGTAAACTTATTTATTGCGGACACTGTCTTGAGTATTTTTTCCCATGAATACTTTTCTTTGGTAACAAGAAGCACAGATCTAGGTTTTGATTCTTCCATCACTGGTGTGCCATAAAAGCCAGGGAATGGATGATTTACGTTCAGAACCATTGTGTTTGGCAAAATATGATGGTTGAGAAAATCTACATTCTCTTCTTTTACAGTATAACCGGTTGTTTCAAACGTTTTTTCCATATTAAATAAACATATTTAAAATTTTAGAAAATTAGATCATTGTGTAAATGTACTATTTTTTATTTATTGACAAATATTTTCTCAAAAAAAAATAAAAATTGTTAATAAAAAATATATTTTGTAAAGAATTAAAATACAGTTAAATACAATATTGCTGACAGAAAATTAAAACAAATCATTAATCCTTATTTAAAATTAGTCTAAATACAAAAAACATTATTTACTATACCGTTGTTTTCACATTATCAATCGAATAAAAATGGTAGAAGATAATAAAATCATCAGGGAGTTTGCTGAAAAGGAATATGAGTTTGGATTTACAACTGATATTGAAATGGAAATAGCTCCAAAAGGGCTGAATGAAGATACTGTGAGATATATTTCCGAAAAAAAGGATGAGCCGGTGTGGATGCTGGAATACAGACTCAAAGCATATTATCATTGGCTGACATTGAAAATGCCAAAATGGGCACACTTAAGGATCCCTGAAATTAATTACCAGGATTACAGTTATTATGCAGCACCTAAAAATCTACCAAAATACAACGATTTAAATGAAGTAGATCCTGAATTGATAGATACTTTCAATAAACTGGGCATACCACTGGAAGAACAGAAAAGACTGGTTGGAATTGCAGTAGATGCTGTGTTTGACAGTGTATCTGTTAAGACTACTTTTCAGGAGACATTAAAGGAACTTGGTATCATATTTTGCAGTATGAGTGAAGCAATCAGGGAGTATCCTGATTTAGTCAAAAAATATCTTGGTTCTGTTGTTCCCCATACAGATAATTATTTTTCTGCACTGAATTCTGCAGTTTTCAGTGACGGGTCATTTTGTTATATCCCTAAAGGTGTCAGATGTCCTGTGGAGTTGTCAACATATTTCCGTATCAATTCATCCGGAACCGGACAATTTGAGAGGACACTTTTGGTTGGAGATGAAGGCTCATATGTGAGTTATCTCGAAGGTTGCACAGCACCTATGAGAGATGAAAACCAGCTCCATGCTGCAGTTGTAGAGATTGTAGCATTGAAAGATGCAGAGATCAAATACAGCACTGTTCAGAACTGGTATCCGGGTGATAAGAATGGCAAAGGAGGAATTTATAATTTTGTCACAAAAAGGGCAATCTGTAAGGGAGACAATTCAAAAGTAAGTTGGACTCAACTTGAAACCGGATCTTCCATAACCTGGAAATATCCAAGTACAATTCTGAAAGGTGATAATTCGATATCTGAATTTTACTCGGTTGCTGTTACTAACAATCATCAGCAAGCTGATACAGGTACTAAAATGATACATATTGGTAAAAATACAAAGAGCACTGTTGTCTCAAAAGGAATATCAGCCGGCTTCAGTGAAAATACTTACAGGGGTCTTGTGAGAATAGGAAAAAATGCTTCAAATGCAAGAAACCACTCTCAGTGTGATTCTTTGTTACTTGGTGATAAGTGCGGAGCTCATACTTTTCCTTATTTACAGATAGATAATAACTCTGCAATTGTTGAACATGAAGCAACAACCTCGAAAATTGCAGAAGAACAGCTTTTCTATTTAAATCAGCGTGGTTTGAATGAAGAAGAAGCCATAAGCCTGATTGTTAACGGGTATGCCAAAGAAGTGTTGAAGCAGTTACCTCTTGAATTTGCGGCTGAGGCTACAAAACTATTGTCAATCAGTCTGGAAGGAAGTGTTGGTTAAGGAAATTTAATTTGAAAAAACGTCAGAAATGTAAAGTTTGTGGATGAAAAGTGAAAACCTCTGAATTAAAAGTAAAAAGCATTATAAACAAATATCAATAAAAAGTTGGTAATTGAAAACTAAGTATTGAAGGTAATACAGTAAAATTATAAGTATAAATATAGATTAAAATGGAATTATTAAGAATTGAGAATTTGCATGTCAGTATTGCTGGTAAAGAGATACTTAAAGGCTTTGACCTGACAATAAATCAGGGCGAAATCCATGCTATCATGGGCCCAAATGGTACTGGAAAAAGCACACTTGCTGCTGCATTGGTCGGAAAACCTGATTATGAAATAACTGAAGGATCAGTATTTTTTAAAGGGCAGAACCTGCTTGAAATGGAACCTGAAGAAAGAGCTCTGGCTGGAATTTTTCTTTCATTCCAGTATCCTGTTGAAATTCCTGGTGTCAGTATGATCAATTTTATGAAAACAGTTCTTGATGCCAGAAAAAAACATCTTAATGAAGAACCCCTTGCTTCTTCTGATTTTCTTTCGAAAGTTAAAAAAAACAGTGAACTTGTGGGTATTAGCGATAAAATGAAAGGCAGAGCAGTAAATGAAGGTTTTTCGGGAGGTGAGAAAAAGAAGAATGAAATATTTCAGATGGCAATGATTGAACCGGATCTGGCTATTCTGGATGAACTTGATTCAGGACTTGATATTGATTCCTTAAAGCAAATAGCTGAAAGCCTTAACTTGCTTCATAATGAAGGTAACTCATATCTGATTATCACTCATTATCAAAGACTTCTGGACTATGTCAAACCTGACCGTGTACATATTATGAATGATGGTAAAATAGTATTGTCTGGAGACAGTACTCTTGCCTCTGATCTTGAAGAAAAGGGGTATGAAGGAATTATGTCAAATTAAAAATGATTTTTAAATGAAAACTGATTTTCAAACGCTTTACAGGGAAAATGTAGAAAGACTGGAGTCTCTGATATCTGTCTCAGAAATCCGTAAGAAAGGGATCAGTGACTTTAAAAATAAAAACATCCCATCAGAGAAAATGGAGAACTGGAAAAACTTCAGTTTAAAAGATATATATGATCAGGAGTATAAATTTATAGCAGATAAGGAGCAACAAAGTCTGGGATTTTTCTCACATCTGGATTTAGGTGTGGTTCAGGAAACTATCATTTTCAATAATGGCACATGTACTTATGCAAATCAACTGGAGGAATATAAAAATGGTGTAATCTTTGGATCGCTAAGGGCTGCATTATTGAAATATCCTCAAAAGGTGATAAAATACCTCAATACAATAAACAATAATGAAAATGGACTTTCAGCACTTAATTCTGCCATGATGAATGATGGATTTTTCATTTTCATCCCTGAAGGAGTAACGCAGGAGATTCCATTTAGTGTTATTGAAAACTTCAATAACAATGATCATCATATTTCATTTTCAAGAAATCTTATCATTCTAGAGAAGAATTCAGGTCTGATAATTCATCATAGTTCATCAACAGATAGCAATGACAATAGTCTTGCTGTAAATGTGACAGAAATTTTTGTTGAAGAAAGCAGTTCACTGGAGTGGAACACAATTCAGGAACACGAGGGACAGTCTAATATTATAAATTTTGATCTTGCCATTCAGCTTAAGAATAGTAAACTGACAAGGAATATAATTACACTTGGAAGCTACAATACAAGGAATGAAGTAAGATTAATACTAGCAGAACCAAGATCTTATGCTGATGTGAATGGTGCAAATCTGTTGAAGGGAGAGAATAAACTCGAAAGCAGGGTTTTTATTGACCATGCTTCTTATGAGTGTAATTCAAATCAGTTGTTTAAAGGTATTCTGGATGATAATTCCAATGGTTCATTTACTGGTAAAATACTTGTCAGAAAAGACAGTCAGAAAACAAATGCCTTCCAGTCTACAAAAAATATTTTGTTGAGTGAGGATGCCAGGATGAATATGAATCCATTTCTCGAAATTTATGCAGATGATGTAAAATGCAGTCATGGAGCATCAATTGGCAATATTGATACAGATGCTTTGTTTTACCTTCGGGCAAGAGGCATTTCTGAGTCAGAGGCAAAGAAAATTCTTTTAAGGTCATTTGTGCTGGATATTCTGAATAAAATTTCTGGTGAAGATTTTCGCAATTATCTGAGTGAGAAAATCGTTCATAGTTTAAATTAAGAATTAGATCATGGATCTTCTGAAGATTAGAGAACAGTTTCCTGCATTAAACCAGACCATCAACGGCAATAAGCTGGTATATTTTGATAATGCGGCTACTTCCCTCAAACCTGTTTCTGTTATCGAATCAATCTCAGATTATTATTCGACTATTAACAGCAATGTTCACAGGGCCAGCCATTATCTGAGTGCAATGTCGACACGTGCCTATGAAGAGTCAAGAGAAAATATAGCCGGATTTATAAATGCTAACCCCGGAGAAGTGATTTTTACAAGTGGGACAACAGACAGCATTAATACTTTGGCATCAGGATTGTCCGACATTATTTTAAAAGAAGGAGATGAAATAATACTGACAGTATTAGAACACCATTCGAATATAGTACCTTGGGTCGCACTTAAAAGAGACAAAAAGATTGTTTTGAAGATTGTTGATGTCGATGATAAGGGAATATTGAAATTGGATCACCTCAGAGAATTGATAAGTGATAGAACAAGAATAATTTCAATGTCTCATTCTTCAAATGTTCTGGGTACTATAAATCCGGTCAGTGAAATAGTTAAGTTTGCAAGGGAAAAAGGTATTATCACGATTATTGACGGTGCTCAGGCAGTCGCTCACTCCAAAGTGAATGTAAATGAAATTGACAGTGATTTTTATTGTTTTTCAGGGCATAAAATGTTTGGTCCCATGGGCATCGGTGTTTTATACGGGAAATCTGAAATACTGGAAAAGTTGTCTCCTTTCAGATTTGGTGGTGGTATGATCAGAAATGTTAGTTTTGATAAAGTTGAATACAACTGCTTACCAAACAGATTGGAAGCCGGTACACCGTATGTCAGCGGAGCAGTTGGATTAAGCAAAGCTGTAGATTTTTTAAATAGCTTGGAATTCTCTGAAATAATTGAGTATGAGCAGAGATTAACTGATTATGCAACTGACAAGCTTAAAAGAATTGACGGACTGACAATTATGGGAGATAACACTTCCAAAGATCCGATTATTTCTTTCAATATTGAGGGTATTCATCATGCTGACCTTTCCATGATACTTGATAATTTTGGAATTGCTGTCAGGTCAGGACAACATTGTACTCAACCATTAATGCATAGATTTGGAGTTAAAGGCTCTATAAGAATGTCATTTTCAATTTACAATACTGAAGATGAAATTGATTTTTTTATGGAAAAATTGAATTTGGCCATTAAAATGCTCAGATGAAGTTAATTTTGAATATTTTTATAATTGGTTAAAATATAATGAAATGGGTATCAGAGAAAATGAGCTGGAAGTAATAGACGAATTTGAAATGTTTGATGACTGGATGGATAAATACAATTATATTATTGATCTGGGCAAACACTCACCCGTAATAGATGAATCCCTAAAAACGAAAGAAAACCTGGTTTATGGATGCACTTCTCAGGTTTGGCTTTATTATGAAATCAGGGACGGAAAGCTGTTTTTTTCCGGAGATAGCGATGCATTTATTCCAAAAGGAATATTATCAATTATACTTCGTATTTATTCCGGAAATATTGCTAAGGATATTGCTGATCACGTTCCTGTTTTTTTGGATCGCACAGGTTTATTAAGTCACCTGACTCCAAATCGGGCTAATGGTTTGGCATCCATAATAGAGAGAGTAAAAAGTATAGCAAAACAGAATTTGTAATTTTAAATTTATTGTTGAATGGAAGAGGATATTTTAAGGCAGAAAATTGTCGGTGTATTACAACAAATATTTGACCCTGAAATTCCTGTCAATATTTACGAACTTGGATTGATATATAATATTGAAATTTTAGAAAAAAACAAAGTAAATATTGAAATGACACTTACAGCACCAAATTGTCCTGTTGCAGATAATATTATACAAGAAGTTTATATAAAAGTAAGTGAGTTAGAAGAAGTTCAAAATCTTGATGTCCATTTAACCTTCGATCCTGCATGGAATCCAGAAATGGCTTCAGAAATTGCTCAATTAGAATTAGGTATGTTATAAGGAAATTTCTTTCATTTTTATTTGGTGGTTAAGAACTTCTTATTTACATTTGCCCACGGTCAGATAAAAATGTATTGGAATGGAGCGTAAAAAAATTGATTTTCTTATTGATACAGTACTTGGTATTTTTATTGGTATAACTCTGATAGCAATTTTATATAACAATGATCTTCTCCTCAAAAAAGATTCAAAAGCATTAAATTCAATACTACAACTCAGTAAAAATGACAAAGTCGTAACAACTTTATATGGTTTTGATGTAAAGAATTACATTTTTAATACAAATAAGATCAAGGAAAATCAGATTTTCAGCACACTGCTTTATTGGGAAGGCATTCCTTATGAAAAAATAGAAGAATTGATAACTAAATCAAAAGGTATATTTGATGTTCAGACATTGCAAAAAAATAGCAGTTATACCCTGATTAAAAAGGATACATGTGGTGAACTATTGAGTATGGTTTTTGAACCTGATATGTTTTCTTATATAGTTTTTAATTTCTCAGATTCATTATATGTTAAAAGAGTATTCCGTGATGTTGAGACCAGACTTGAATTTGCTCAGGGTGAAGTGAAGAATACATTATGGAATTCAATGACTGAAATCGGAATTGACATTTCCTTGATTGACAAAATGGAGGATGCACTGGCATCTGAAGTGGATTTTTATCATGCCCAGGAGGGTGATAAATTTAAGCTTCTGTACGAGCGTAAGTATATTAACAACAGACCTGTTTCAATAGGTAATCTGTTGGGAGCTGTATATTTAAATGATGAAGAGAATACAGCCATTTATTTTGATAAAGACAAACATAAAGGATATTTTAACAGAAAGGGACAACCTACAAATAAAACTTTTTTAAAAGCTCCAGTAAGATTTTCAAGAATAACTTCCGGTTTCAGCAAAAATAGATTTCACCCGATTCTTCATCGGAATAAAGCTCATAATGGCACTGATTATGGTGCACCAACAGGTACTCCTATTATGGCAGTTGGGGCCGGAATGATAACAGAACGGGGTTATGGACGCGGAAACGGAAATTATATTACAATTAAACACGATAATAAATATACAACGACATATCTCCATATGTCAAGATTTGGAAAAAGTATTCACAGAGGATCAAGGGTTAGTCAGGGACAGATTATTGGATATGTGGGTAGTACCGGACTTGCTACAGGTCCGCATGTTTGCTTCCGAATGAAGAAAAATGGGATTCCTGTCAATCATCTCAGAGAAAAATTTTCATCCCCGGATCCTTTACCTAAGATCATCAGAAATGAATTTTTCACAGTTCGCGATAGTATTCTGAAACTTATGGACGAATATGAATCTTCGACTCTTTCCGGTCAGGAAATGGTGAATTTCAAACCAGGTAAAGCCTGAGCTTAATTACCTACATTTTTTTTAGTGGTTTTGATTATTAAGTTTTCAAACTTTAGATATTTGATATATTAATTTTATGGAATAATAAAAATCGGGTGGGAAACTTTTAGCCAATACTTTACATTAGTATTGTAAACACTTATTTTTTAAGTAAGTTGTTTTTGACCATTTAGATTAAAAAATTTCAGATATGGTAAAAAATATAAATTGACAGATTTTAAGTAATTTTAAGTTCAGTTAATACTTATTTATAAGGTTTTTATATTGGCAGTTAAAATTCATTCATTTTCTTTTGATAATAAAAAAAAAATTATATTTGCTGAAAATAAAATTATTGGAAATTAATTGACCATTTTTTAATTTTTTCTTAATAACTATTTTTTATTTATTTAATTTTGAGGCTTTTATTTAAAAATATTTTTCAAACTTAAACTTATTGCTAATGAAGACAAGAATTACCTATTTGCTGTTTTTTATTTTTATTTCATTTTATGGCCACTCACAGTTGGCTGATGGTGCAGCTGCATCAGACTGGACATTTCAACAAATAAATACTGATTGTAATGGTTTTGGACAAACCTGGAATCTGTTTACTGAATTAAATGCTGGAAAACATGCTGTGATTGATTTTTCAGCTATTTGGTGTCCTCCATGCTGGAGTTATCATAATGGAGGAACATTGGAGACTCTATGGGATCAACATGGTCCAGGAGGAGATAATACAATAAGAGTTTTTTACATTGAAGCTGATTGTGCTACTAATTCGGACTGTCTCTGTGATCTTCCAGGATGTAACGGAAATTCGCAAGGGAACTGGATGGCCGGTACTGAATATCCTGTGTTTAGTCCAACTGGATCACCCTGTACAAATGTTACAAGTGATTATAGTATCGGTTATTACCCTACTCTTTATGCAATAAATGCTCAGCATAAAACTGTATGGGAAGTAGGACAAGTTGGAGTTGCTGCATGGGAAAGCTGGCTTTATGAATCTTTCACACTTGATGCAGAATTTGAAGTTAGTAATGATAATTGTGGTGATGGTTCAGGCGCAATCAATATTGATGTTACTGGAGGTAAGGGTAATATAACATATTTATGGAATACAGGTGCGACTACTCAGGATCTTTTAAATGTGCCTGCTGGCACCTATTCTGTAAGGGTTAAAGATAGTAACGGATATTTTATTTATTTGAATGATATAGTAGTTGAAGGAAGTTCAGATCCATTTTTTGTGGAAGAATCAGGTATTGTACACAATACTTGTTTTGGATATGAAGAAGGTTCCATCGAATTAAATGTTGAAGGTGGTTTCACTCCTTATACCTATGTGTGGAGCAATGGGGCAACCACAAAAGATATATTTAATCTGGCTGCAGGTAATTATGAAGTTGCCGCCACGGATGCTACAGACTGTACAAAAATATTGAGTTTTACCGTTGATCAGCCATCTGAAATAGTTATAAATGCAAATACATTTGATGCTAGTTGCGGAGAAAATAATGGAGGAATATTTTTAAATCCTAATGGGGGGACACCTCCATTTCAGTATTTGTTTAATGGAGTATATTACAATACCAGTGATTTTTATGATCTGGCACCTGGAACTTATTATATAGGCGTGAATGATTACAATAATTGTGAAGTGAACCAAATTGTAGTTGTGGATGCAGTCCCACTTCCAATTTCGAATGCAGGTCCTGATAAAACTTTACCTTGCAGTGGAGGTACTGTTCAGTTGGATGGATCAGCTTCATCAACAGGAGCTAAATGGGGATATCTGTGGACTACAACCAATGGACATATTGTTTCCGGTGCTAATACCAAGACTCCGGTTGTTGATGCACAGGGTACATACAAACTTCAGGTTAAAGATCTGGTATATAATTGTCTTGCTTTTGACGAAACAGTAGTTACTGCCAGCGGAGATCTTCCTGCTGTTAGTATTGCTACCCCGAATTTGTTGACATGTAATGTTATGAATGTTAATCTTGATGGTTCTGCTTCTGCTTCAGGTCCCGATATTACATATCTGTGGACTACAACTAATGGTCATATTGTAAGTGGACAGAACACTACAATAGCAGTTGTTGATCAGCCTGGAGATTATACTCTGGCAGTTACAAATGGTTCAAATTCCTGTACTTCTCAACAAACAGTGCAGGCTTTAGCTGATTATACAGTTCCATCTGCTACCGCTAATAATGCTGAGATTTCCTGTGGACAGAATGATGTTCAATTGTGTATCACTGTTAATGGTAATTATCAACGTGTACAATGGGGTAATGGTTCGACTGATTTATGTATCAGTGTCAGCAATCCCGGACAATACAATTACAGTGTTGTAGGTTTGAATGGATGCATATTTAACGGATTTACAACTGTGACCGGAGATAATTCAATGCCATTGGCAAATATTGCTGAACATGGAAAGTTTCAATGCGGAGCGACAAGTGTTAATCTTTCAGGAACCGGATCCAGTTCAGGTAATGAGTATTCATATATGTGGACAACGCCAAACGGTAATATTACAAGTTCAAACAATACTCTTTTGATTTCTGTTGATCAGCCAGGTAAATATTTTCTTAATGTAACAAATATTGTAAACCAGTGTATAACAAAGGATTCAACTATTGTAGAAACAGGACCTTCCGCACCTGATGCTGAATTTACTCACAGTATCAATTTCAATACTGTAACGTTGACCGGAATAGAGAATTTGTATTCTACTTCGGTTTGGGTTTCAAACGGAGTTACAATATCTGGAACTAATGCAAGCTTTAGCTATAGTGATAATGGAGTTTATCCTGTTTGTCATACTATTACTAATGATTGTGGCACTGAAAATATATGTGTTGATGTAAATATCACAGCTATCCAGGCTCTTACTTTTAATTCCATTTACAGCGATGTTAAATGTTTTGGAGCAAATGACGGAATTATTACGGTTTCTCCTTCAGGAGGTATTGGAACTTATACTGTTAATTGGACAGGACCTGATAGCTATAGTGCAACCGGTAATACAATATCTGCTCTTAAACCAGGTATTTATACTATGGTTTTGACAGATCAGGGCAATCATTCAGTTACCCATACTTTCAATATAGTTCAACCTGCATTAATTACAATGGAATCTGTTATAACAAAAGCCATTGGAAATCAAAGCAATGGTGCAATTGACCTTACTGTTGCCGGAGGTATTCAGCCATACACTTATAAGTGGAGCAATAATGCAACAACACAGGATATAAGCGGACTTGCTGCAGGGAATTATACTGTAACGGTTACTGATGGCAATGCTTGTGTTTCAATTGCAACTTTTACAGTGGGAACCACAGCAGCTTATGATTTCGGAAATGACCTGGTATACAAAGTATATCCAAACCCAACTAATGATAAAATCTATATTGATATCAATTCTTCTGAGTTAAGCGGAAGTGAAATGAGGATCACTGATATAAATGGTAAAGTTATACTAAGAAAACAAATTGGACTAAAAGACAATACTGTTGAAATAGATTTAAGTGGCTTTAATAGCGGAGTGTTTATGATGAAGATTGAGAATAACAGAAAGTCAGTAGTTAGAAAACTTATCAGGATTTAATGGTTTAATGTGTATAAAAAAAAGGCTGACTTTTTAGGTCAGCTTTTTTTTTGTTCAATACTTTCTTTAGTGTATCACTTTGATCCTCATCCAAATATTTTCTTCAGGCCTGTTTAAGCTATTGCCCTTAACTTTAGCAATTTTATCTATCACTTCAATCCCGGAAATAACCTGACCAAAAACCGTGTATTCCATATCGAGAAATGGGGTACCTCCAATTTCCATGTAAGTGTTTTTCTGTTCTTCAGTATATTTTATTCCTTTCCTGTTTTCAAGCTGACCTAATTGAACTTCGGGTACTTTAGTACCCTGAACAATATAAAACTGGGAACCTGATGATTTTTTTTGTGGATTAACCTGATCTCCCATTCTTGCTGCAGCCAAAGCTCCTTTTTTGTGATAAAACTCCTGTTTAATTTCTGCATCAATCTGATAACCTGGTCCACCACTTCCTAACTGTTTGCTGGCAGCTGCATTTTTTGATTCAGGATCTCCTCCCTGAATCATAAATCCATCAATAATTCTGTGGAAAAGCAGGTCATTGTAAAATCCTTCTTCTGCAAGCTTTAAAAAATTATCTCTGTGCAGAGGTGTTTGCTCGAATAGTTCTGCTTCCATATTTCCATATGGAGTTTCTATCAGTACAAGACATTTTTCAGGTGGTAAAATATTTACCTTCATTTGTTCTTTGCTCATTTTGTTATCTTTTTTTGCGGTTAATTCAACATTATATGTCCCTGACAATAAATATTTATGAACCGGATCTGCCAATACTGAAGTATCACCATCTCCGAATTTCCAGAAATAATTGTCAGCTTTCTGTGATTTATTAATAAAATTAATAGTTGAAGGAGCGTGGTAATTTATCCCATCTGCTAAAGTAAATGAAGCAACCGGTCTGTTGCATGCTGATATAAGTATTACATTTATAATAATTATTAAAAAGTAAAATGTTTTCATTTTTTCGATCAAAATTTAAGGTTAATTAATACATTAAATAAAATTATAATTAGTAATAAATTAAACATCAAAGAATTAAATAAGTTCTAATAAATTTATTTTTCTATTTTAAGACTGAGGTCCAAAATTCCTGCAGAGTGTGTGATTGACCCTGCTGAAATGAAATCTACTCCTGATTCAGCTATTGCCCTTACTGTTTGAAGAGTTACTCCTCCTGATGCCTCAGTTTCAAATCTTCCGTTCACAGTTTGTACTGCTTCCGCGAGAAGAGCTGGCTCAAAATTGTCGAACATAATTCTGGTTACACCGCCTGTTTTAAGTACTTCATGCAGTTCAACCAGATTACGTACCTCAATGGTAATACCCAGGTCAAGCTTATTTTCTTTCAGATATTTAAGAACCTTTTTAATAGTTTTTTTTATACCTCCCCCGGCATCAATATGATTGTCTTTGATCATAATCCAGTCAAAAAGACCGTCTCTGTAATTGTGGCAACCTCCAATTTTTACTGCCCATTTTTCTAAGGGTCTGAGCAAAGGAGTTGTCTTTCTGGTATCCAGTATTTTTACCGGCAAACCATGAACTTCAAATGCAAACTCAGAACTTACTGTAGCTATTCCGCTAAGTCTTTGCATTATATTCAATATAAGCCTTTCAGCTTTTAAAATGGTTCTTGTGTCGCAGGTTACTCTGAAAACGATGTCTCCGTAATGTACTATATCCCCATCTTTCTTATACACTTCAAAATTAGCCTCTTTTGTCAGGTGCTTAAATATCATCTGTGCTAATTCAACTCCGGCTATTATCCCGTTATCTTTAACTATAAGATTTGCACTTGAGGCAGAAGTCAGTGGAATACAGGCATTTGAAGTATGGTCACCATCTCCGATATCTTCATTGAGTCCATTTTCAATAAACCAATTGATATAATCTTTAAAGATATTCTTCATAATTTCATTTTTTCAGTTTAGGTAAAACGTCAACAAAATCAGGGTTAAGATATTGTATGGTAACATTGCTTGGCTTTTTGACAATTGACACAGGGAATTTTTCGTTAAGTATCATTTTTTCATTAAGATAGACAGATGCAGCAAAATCTCCGGGATGAACAAAATCATATTTTGACAATCCAACCTTTACAGAAACCTCAACATGAGAAGGAAATACTTCAAATCTTTCTTTTTGAGGTCCATCTATTCTAACAGGTATTGAAAGCTTTTTCCCTGAGTAATTCTCTACTGGAATATTAACATTTACTTCTGATAAATTCAAAGTTGTATACTTATACGGATCTTTTAATTTTACAACAATATTGATTGTTTGTTTTGCTCTTTCTATTACCAATGGTTGTGTTGCCCATGTTTTGATTGTGTCAACTACCGATTTAGGTCCTGTTATTTTAATATCTCCCGGAATTATTTCAGGGGATGATTTTAAGCCGAAATTTTTTTCATATCCGACGATACTTTTTAAATCAACAGGAACAGTTTTTGTTATTTTATGGTCCAATTTGATTTTAGTGACCGGAAATATGACATCAGTAACCTGGAGGGAATGTTTGAAGATCTTTTTTTTAATCTGCAATATTATTTTCTCTTTAGAAAGGTATTTTTCTTCTTTGTCAAGAAAAATCTGCAGTGGTTTTTTTTTATTAAAAGTGGATATAAATAAAAGATTAAAGCCAATTCCTTCAAGTGTCAGGTTAGCTCTGACAAGGTTGCTGTCTAACAATACCATATCTTTTGGAGGTATTAGTTCCATCCAGATTTCTTTGGAATGAGTGTTTTGCTTTGTCAGAATAGTGCTTGCCCAAAAAAGTATTGCCAAAACGACAAAGGGCAAGTAGGAAATAATACTTCTTTTATTAAATTCCAGCTTCATTATTGTACTATTCCTTTTCAGGTAGTTTTAATGATTCAGTCATTTCTTTTGAGATGGCTGATTTTACAATTTTGATAAAAACCTTAGGATCGATCTGAAGATAAACGATATCATCTTCAATTTTATTAATCTTTCCTATTATTCCACTCGCTGTTACTACATCTTTTCCTTTTTCAAGGCTGTTGATAAACTTAGTCTGCTCTTTTTGTTTTTTTGCCTGTGGCCTGATAATAAAAAAGTAAAAAACAAGCAGGATACCTGCAAATAAAACCATGTTAAGCATTCCTGCTCCACCTCCGGATTGTAAAAACATTGTGTTGATCATTTTCTTAGTTTTGTTTAATTATTCTTTAGGAATCACATATCCCTTAAGTGTCAGCTCTGTCATGTTGGGATAAGTATTTGTAAATATCTTTATTCTTTTTGTCTGACTCAGTTTTTTGCCCTTTGTATCGAATTTTATTACTATTTCTCCACTTTTACCCGGTCCATATGGATCTTTTGAAAAATCCGGTATTGTGCAACCACAGGTAGCCTGATGATAAAGCAAAAGCAGGTCTTTTGACCCTATGTTTTTAAATTTGAATATATGTTCGACTATAACTCCTTCTTTAACTTTTCCAAAATCAAAGATCAATTCCTTAAATTCAATTTTAGCCATTTTTTCCTGATCGACATTTCCATCCTTTGTCGGAATCTCGACTTCACTTGCTAGATTTTTGCCAACAGCATTTGAAAATGCATTATCCTGATCAGATTTACATGAAAATGAAAGAGAAAAAGAAATAATTATTATTGTGAAATAATGAACCATTTTAAACATTTTTGCAAAATTAATATTTTTTATCATACAATCTCATTAAAAAATAAAATATACGTTAGAAATTATAAACAAATGCTACACGGTAATCAAGAGGAAAAAACCACTGATTACTTTCAGGGTTTAAATTATACAATATTGTAATAGATGATGACCATCTCGAAGAAGAGGAATAATTGTATCCTCCACCCAGATAGGTAAAAAGATAAGAACTCTTTGGATCCGGATTAATTACATTGTTATTATCAATGTACATTTTATCGACTTCAATCTGTGCAAAGAAATTGCGGTAAATTCTGACAGTTGACAATGCTCCAAATCCAAAATCAAAATCAGACTTATTGTTGGAGGGGCCGGGATTCCAGGCATAAGTATAAAAACCATGAAGAATTAATCCTGCATTTATTGATTTTGTGATTTTATAACCACCCATCAATGACATATTTATATCAAAATAATTCCCATATATTCCGATGTTTCCAACATTTATGCCAAACCACAGCCTGTCTTTTAGTCCAATTGCATCTTGCTTCGCTTTTTTTTGAGAAAAACTATTTGTGCAAAAAGAAATTAACAAAATTGCTACGAACAAAGCTCTAAAAAAATCGTTATTATTTTTATTCATATATTAACATTTATTAAGTCAGATATTTGATAACTGAAAATCCATAAATTTTATTATATTGTTATATTTTAAATATTAAAATGTCCTTTTAAAAAAGAATTATTCATACTTTTGCCGGGATAAAATTCATGATCAAATATTCCATATGAAAAGCATAATTTTCGCGATTATTCTTAGTACGTTTTCAATTTATTTATATTCACAGAACAATTTTCAGTTATTCAGGAGCATAGATAATTACAGCATTTATTCTAGAGATATTTCGCCTGTAAAAGATGCAGTGTATGCAGATCTTGATCCTGTTCAGTTAAGAGGGTTGTCTGAAGAATCACCTGACAATTGGAAAATGACTTTACCTCTATCCGGTATAAGGGTTAGTTCTGAATTGTCAATGACAAAATTTAATTTCATCCGGGATGATTTTTATGTTACAGGAACCAGTGCAGGCATAACAAATTACAAAAATGGAAATTATTATATTGCAACGGGTATTAATCAGGAATGTCTCGGAACGTTTTCAGTTTATGAAGATAATCTGATGGGAATCCTGGGATTTGAAAATGGAGATAACTTCAATATTGGTGAAATTCAAAACATACCTGGAAAATATGTAATTTACAGGGATAAAGATCTGAGAAAAGATATTAGTTTTTATTGCGATACAGAAGAACACGAGTATTCAGAAAAAGAATTAAGAGATATTGGCAATTATCCCAGAAACGATCAGCAGAAATGTATTGATATATATATTGAAGCTGATTTTGCATTATATGTTCAAAACGGACAAAGCATCAGGAAAACTGTTGATTTTGTTTTGGGTTTGTTTGCAGAAACAGCATTATTGTTAAAAAATGAAGGCATAAACATTAAAGTCTCATCCATAAAGGTTTGGCAATCACCTGATGGTTATGATACTTCGAGTTCTCATAAGGCTTTAGACCAGTTTGGTCAAAATAATACTGATAGTGATACAGATCTCAATCTTCTTGTTGCATTGGGAGGAAAAGGTCTTGGTGGTGTTGCATTTGTAAATGCATTGTGCAAGGATAATATTCATTTTGCATATGCCAATATTGATTCAAGTTATAATAATATTCCTTCATATTCATGGTCTGTTATGGTTATCACTCATGAGCTTGGACATAATCTGGGTTCAAATCACACTCACTCATGCAGATGGTTTGGCAATGATACTCAGATCGATGATTGTGGCAATGTATATTATTATTCTCAGGGTCAAACTCCTGAAGGCAGTGGTTGTTTCAATCCGGATAGTCCGATAATTCCACTTGATGGTGGTACGATAATGAGTTATTGCCACTTGGTTGGTGTAGCCGGCATTAATCTTTCAAAAGGGTTTGGAGAGCAGCCAGGTAACCTGATAAGGAAAAGGGTTGATGATGCAGAATGTGTTGACTCATGCGAAAGCTTCGGGGATACTATCCCTGTAGCTCAATTCACATCAAATACTTTGACTTGTGTGGATGGTGAAGTGAAATTTAAAGATTTGTCAGATAATTTTCCAAATGAATGGACCTGGATTTTTGAGAATCAAACTGGTAGCGATATTTCATATCATAAGTTTCCTGTAATGAAATATTTAAATGAAGGGAAATTTGATGTTACACTCATAGCCACCAATGCAATTGGTTCTGATACTCTTTTTAAAGAAGATTACATAACTGTAATTCCTGGTCCTGTTGCAGGATTTTCTTATGAAATATTAGATAAGCAAACTGTAAAGTTCACAAATACAAGTGAAAATGCTAATAAATATTTCTGGAAATTTGGAGATGCCAATGTGAGTTTTGAAAAAAATCCAAAACACAAATTCAATAAAGCCGGCTTTTTTGTAGTTGAATTAAGAGCTACCAAAGACACTTGCAATACACATAATTATTTTACAGATACTATTGAAATAAAAATTCCTCTTAAAGCTAGTATTATATACAACAAATCAGATATCTGCCCTGGAGACTCAATATTTTTTCAGGCGGCTAATATAGGCTATGATTCTGTAAGATGGGCATTTCAGGGTGGTAATATTGAAGTAAGCACCCTTGGCAAATTCTATGTGGTATATCATGAAGAGGGAGAATTCGATGTTTCATTTATAGCATTTTCTAAATATGGGATCGACTCTTTGTATAAGGAAAAACTCATTAAAGTTTTTGGAATGCCCGAGATTTTATTTGATTTTCAAATTTCTATAGATACTGTATTTTTTGTAAATAAAAGTAAAGAAGCTTCATCTTTTACATGGAATTTTGGAGATTCCACATCTTCACAACTTTTGAATCCTATGCACATTTATAAAGATAATGGAAAATATATAGTTACTTTAACAGGAAAAAATTTGTGTTTCAGCAGCGAATTGCAAAAAGAAATCATCATAGAGAAAGTTTCAAATAATGAAAATGAGATTGATGATTTGAATGTTTTTCCTAATCCTTGTTCAGGATTTTTTCATATTTCAGGAAAGGATATACTTGATGGAATTAAATGGTTGAAAATAAGTAATTTAAAAGGTAAATTGGTTTATTTCAAAGATTCGTTTTCAGATTATAATAATGGATTGCTTGATATTAACCCCGGATCGATTCCTGCAGGAATTTACAACATTGAGATTTTCAGTCATGATTATATTATAAATAAAAAATTGGTTTTTATTGAATAGTATATTTTTTATTTACACAAAATTTAAATTTATTATTAATCTATTATACATAAATAATTGATATTCACAAATTTGTATTATATAATTAAAATATTAAAAATGCGAAGAAGAGTTTTGTTTTTGTTTATATTCCTGCTATCAGGTTTTTTTATTTTTGCTCAGAATCCTAAGGATATTTCCAGGATTTTTTCTAAATCACATGATCAGAATCAAAGGGCAATAGAATATGCAGATGGTGCTGTAACTCTGGATTTAAATTCTGGTCTTCTTCAGCAAGTTTACAATGAAGATGAAGATTATATCAATATCACAATCCCGATATCAGAGAATGAAGATGTTACATTAGATCTTCATAAATTTAAAATCCTGAATGATAATTTCATACTTCGTACTTCCAGTGGTGATACATTAAAGGATTATAAGCCCGGATTGTTTTACAGAGGAAAAATTAAAGATAAAGAGGGTATAGTGACATTAAGTATATTCAAAAATCAGGTTATTGGAATTATTAGTATTAAAGGATCGGGAAATTACAATATTGGAAAAATAAAGGAAACTCAAAACCAATATGTTGTTTATAATGACCATAAAGTTAAAGTTCCAAGATCATTTGAATGTCATACACCAGATACACCAATAGATGTGGAGCACGAGAGAAGTGATAATTCAATTTCGGTCAGGGTCGAGGATTGTGTAAAATTTTATCTCGAAGGAGATTATGAATTATTTCAGGATAAGGGAAGTGTTGCAGCAGCATCAGATTATATGACAGCATTATTTGCAGAAGTTGCTGAACTTTATGCAAATGAAAGTATCAGTATTGAGATTTCTAATATCAAAGTTTGGAATACTCCTGACAACTATACTAATAGTGATTCCGGTACCGATCTGGATATTTTCATTGACAATAATCAGAATTTTAATGGAAACCTTGCTGCTTTGATGTCACTTGGAGGCGGTAATGCAGGACTAGGGGGTCTGGCATATGTTGATGTATTATGCTCATCAAACTGGGCGTACTCTTTCAATGGAATAGGAGGAGGTTTTAATAATGTTCCCCAATATAGCTGGGATGTTGAGGTATGCGCCCATGAATGGGGACATAATTTCGGTTCTAGGCATACCCATGCATGTGTCTGGAATGGAAACAATACACAAATTGATGATTGTGGTAATAAATATAGTTTTGATAATGGCGATACACCTGAAGGGGAAAATTGTTTTAACCCAAACAATCCGATTCTTCCTGATGATGGCACAATTATGAGTTACTGCCATTTGATTTGGGGAGTTGGAATAAATTTCAATTTTGGTTTTGGTACTCAGCCAGGCAATCTAATAAGAAACCGGTATAACAATGCTGGATGTCTGACAGCTTGTAATGGTGGCGGAGGACAAACCCCTGAAGCTGAATTTTCAGCAGAGCCTCTGGTAGTCTGCGAAGGTGATGTTATTGCTTTTAGTGACCTTTCAACAAATAATCCAAATTCATGGCAATGGACGTTTGCAGGAGGAGATCCAATCAGTTCAACAGATCAAAATCCTGAAGTAACTTATTATGAAGCAGGAGTTTATGATGTTATATTAGAAGTTTCAAACGGAGCTGGATCAAATACTTTGACAAAAAATGGTTACGTCACAGTCAATAAAATAGCAGAGCCTTCATTTACATACAATGTCATAAATTATAATCAGGTACAATTTACTAATCAATCACAATTTGCATTGGATTATTACTGGGAATTCGGTGATGGTACTAATAGTTCCCTTGAGAATCCTGTGCATACTTATGATATTGACGGTATCTATACTGTTACTTTATCCGCATCAAATAGTAATTGCACTGCCTATCAGGAATTTGTTCAGTATGTAGAAATAATTTCTCCCCCTGTTGCAGGTTTTACTTTTACTCAGACTGATTTTTGCAAACCTTCGACAATACAGTTTTTTAATGCTTCAAGCAGCAATGTTACTTCAAGATTATGGACTTTTGAAGGTGGCTACCCGGCAACATCCACAGCAATTAATCCGGTAGTCCAATATAATGATACAGGACTATTCAATGTTAGACTTACAGTATCCAATGAGCTTTATTCAAATACAAAAGAATTAATTGATACTGTCAAAATTTATACCACTCCGGTAACTGATTTTCTGTATTCAATAAATGGAAATGTAGTAACATTTACAAATACTACCCAAAACGGAACATCATATTCATGGAATTTTGGAGACAATACTACTTCAACTGCTGTTAATCCTGTTCATACCTATCAAAATGGTGGTACATATAGTGTGATACTAACTGCAAATAATCTATGCGGGCCAGGCTCCAAAACCAAATCTATTACCATTTCAACAGAAGCTAATGCTGAGTTTTCAGTTGATGATGCTTCAGGTTGTGCTCCTTTTTCCACAACATTTCATAATCTTTCCAATACAAACACTATTTCATGGGTATTTGAAGGTGGTATTCCTGCAACTTCAACCCAACTCAATCCGGTAGTTAATTATATGAACCCCGGGCAGTTTAAAGTAACTCTTTATGCTACAAATTCATTAGGTACAGATACACTTATCAGGGATGACTATATAGAAGTACTGGCTTTACCTTCAGGTGCATTTACACACACGGTATCAGGATATACTGCCAACTTCTCTCAGGCTACAAATAATATTTTAGGATTTTACTGGAAATTTGGAGATGGATCCCAATCAACCCAGTTAAACCCATCACATACATATCAGAATGATGGTACATATTTTGTGGAATTTGTTTATTTCAACAATTGCGATACATTAACATATACTAAAAATATTGTCATAGCAAACCCCCCGGTTGCCAATTTTATTTATTCTGCCTCAACCGGTTGCAAGCCATTTACGGTGACATTTACAAATACTTCCTCAACAAATGCAAGCTCATTTTCCTGGACGTTTGAAGGGGGAACTCCGGCAACTTCAACTCTTAAAAATCCGGTAATTACTTTCCAGAATAAAGGTACATTTAATGTTAGCCTCACAGCTACCAATAGTATAGGGTCAAATACCAAGCTTGAAAATGATCTGATAAATGTTTATAGCGCTCCTGTTCCAAATTTCACTCATACCAAAACAGGATTGAATTATTCTTTCACATATACCGGAGAAACTGCAAACCAGGTTAAATGGCTGTTCGGCGATGGTGGGTCTGCTATAGGACAGCAGGTAAGTCATACTTATACAAGTGTTGGAACATATCTATTGAAAGTGATTGCAAGCAATAATTGCGGATCAGATACACTGGAGTATTCATTGATAGTTGCTTTGAAACCTACGGCTAATTTTACTTACAATGTCAATCAGGGATGTGCACCTCTTGAAGTTCAGTTCACAAATACTTCTTCATCTGCAAATTCTGTATTCTGGACATTTGAAGGTGGAATTCCGTCATTTTCCACCAGCAATAACCCGGTTGTCACGTATACTCTGGGTGGTGAATTTGATGTACAATTGATAGCTTATAGTTCGACCGGAAATGACACGCTGAATCAGCAATCTCTAATCTCTGTTGACGGAGGACCTTTGGTTAATTTCAATTATGCTATTAGTGGACCGACAGTAAACTTCTCAAGTTTATGTTCCGCAGATGCTAATGAGTTCTTCTGGGATTTTGGTGACGGAGCTGTTAGTGAGGAAAAAAACCCTAAACACATATATACCTCAAATGGAAATTATTCAGTGACTTTATTTGCCAACAATAATTGTGGACAGCAAAGCAAGTCAAAAAGTGTTCTGATGTCGACGGTCAAAACCTTTGATCTGAGTTTAAATAAAATGGTACTTTATCCAAATCCAAATAACGGTGAATTTAGTATGGAATTTGAAACTCCTGAAGAAGGAAAATATGGTTTCAGGGTTTATAATTCAACTGGAATGCTGGTATCTGACCGAAACATCACACTAGCAGCAGGAAGCAATAAAACTGATTTTATGCTTAGTGAGTTACCACAGGGATTATATTTATTGAAGGTATCGAAAGATGCCAAATCATATCAGATATTGTTTTCGAAACAGTAAAAAATATTAGGAAGATAAAGAAGGGTTTTGGTTATAGCTGAAACCCTTCTTTTATTTAAGTACAGGAAATGCATCAAGTTTTTTTAAACATTGGTTTTCAAGGTCAATCTGGTAAACCAATGTTTCATGCCCGTTTGTGATACATAAATACTCGGTTTCCAATGCTAAATTGTATTTTGCGATCTGAATGCCGGTAATATCTCTTAATTGGACTTTATATGATTTGCACTCGACAATCATCCTTGCGGTACCTTTTCTATTAAAAATGAGTATGTCAAATCTGAATGGTTTGCCATTTACGGTTATTTTTCGCTCAACAGCTATATGTTTGTTTGGGATTTGAATTTCATGTATAAGGAAGTTGAGGAACAACTGCCTTACCATTTCTTCAGGATTCATGATCACCTTCTTTTTCCTTATCGGATCCAGTACCATGGCTTTGCCATCATTTTCATATATAGACAGATAACTCTGAAACCTAAGCAAATCGATCATTGTTCAATATTGTAGATAAGATTAAATCAAATCGTAGATATAAATTCCTTTACGGAGCTGATTGGTTCGTGCAGAAGGTCAGTGCTGTCAAAATTTATAACTTTTATTCCGGCTTTTTTTATTTTGTCAATTACATATACCTGCCATAATACATTATCAGTTTTTTTATAGTTCAGCAAATGATTCTGAGTGATGACAACCTGCTTGTTATTTATTTCCAGTATGCTGTCAACCAAAAGATGAAATGGAGTGTCAATTATCTTCATCTCTTTTATGCCTTGATTTTCAAGCAGTTTAAACAATACTTTGTTCAAAATATCATCAAGTGATGAAAATATTATTTTATTTTTCATATGAAAAATCTTCAAATTCATATTGGTTGACTGCATCATATAGGCAAGATTTCTTGCAGCATAAAGCCTTTCTGTATTGTTCATGTCAAGCAATTCAATCATTCCCTGCTGGTGGTAGCCTTTAAGTTCAGTTTCAGCAAGCTTTGTCTGATATGAAAGCTTCCATAATGAATTTTTTACCGTGGCAGAGATATCTGTATCTTCAGTGAAAAAGACTATTTTCCCAATATATTGCTCTGGTAACAATACTTCTATTTTGTCTTTGAAGTCATTTGTATTGAAATAAATAATAATATCAAATTTGTTTTGTAAAGTATTTTTATATTTTTCCATCAAATCCGGTGTGATGATCACAACAGGAGTAAAAGTAGTTAAAAATTCATCTGAATTGTTTATAAGTTCTTCAATAGTCAACGAAAGATCATCTTGCAGCAGCATTTTCCTGACAGGATTGTTTTTGTGATCTTCTAGCTTATTCAAATAAATATCTCGTTTATTTTGCCATATTTTTGCACTTCGAAGTGTATTTAATTCTTCTTTTCTTACGCTTCTTTTCTCAAATTCTGAAATGATTTCTTTTAGGTCTTTGGCAAATTTTTTCTGATTTTTCAGGATAATATTCTGAATATACCAGTTTCTTACAAAAATAAGCCAGTTTTTAGGTCTGTATATGTTTAATTTTTTGATGAGATATTCTGATTTTTCATCACAAGTCGATAAGAAAGTATTCCAGCTGTAATTACTGAAAAAATTGATTTTTTGTCCTTCAATTTCATTCAGGTCCTCAAGAATGCTTTCGAGATAATTGAGCTGTTTATTGATTGAAAAAGCAGTATCCTCCCATTTTTTTACGGCATAACCCTCATTCAAAATTGTGAACAGTACTTTTAATTCAGACTGAAGATTTTCAGTATATGGATTTCTGATATTTCTGAAATTGACACTCTTCAATTCTTTTTTGATAGAATTTAGCAGTATGTTTTCAAATTTAACCTGATCATTGATAATGTTCTCCAGATTTGTTTTTATTTCTTCAATTTTTTCAGATTCAGGATCAGGCAAATTGTAATTATCCTTAATTCTTGGATTTAAGTCGAGCTTCCTGATCAGATTTTTGTAATCATATTGAATTCTTTGTTTACTCAGATGATATTTCTCATTCAATTCTTTTGTTCTTTTGTCAGTACCAAACAGACCCGGGTTTTTGGGTATAAAATCCTGGAAATGAATGTTAAATGTATTGCATTCCAGTAGACAATTATCCGCATTTACTAGATCTTCCCTGATTTTTTTCCATTCGAGTTCAAAAATTGTATTGACCTGTTCATTAAGAAACACCGACAGCAATTCTATTGACTTGAGTATCTTTATACGGGAATTTTCAAGCCAGTGGACAATCAAAGGCCAGGCCTTATCAGCCGTTTTTTCAGCATATGATTTTCTGGAGAAATAAACATCATTTTTATTTTCGCCTTTTTCATGCAGTTCAAAGGCTGTTTTTACTTTATTCGAAATATCATTAAACTCAGCTTCTGAGAAGTCGAATTTATTGGAATCAAAAATCTGGTTGAAATGTATGTTGGTGTAGGAGTTGGAATCAAAAGCACTAATAGTCAATAATTCACTGAAGCTTTTACCCTGAATCAGAATTTTATTGAGATGATCATAGTAATCAGAAATTTTTTCATGAATATTTTGAAGAATAAGATTATTTGAACTCAGATCTTGTTTTGAAATATCTATTTTCTCCTCATTTTGGAGACCTTTTATCTTTGTGATTATATTCTTAATTGATTCTGCAGATTCATTGAACAAAATGCTGTATTTATTTATTTCAAAAGCACCCAGGTGTTTTTGTAATAGTTTCCCATGCTCCACATCAGGGGCAATAATAAGACAATTACTTCCATTGCTCCATCTTTGCCTTGCTAAATATCTGATAAGGTATGATTTGCCGGATGATTTTGGACCTGATACTACAGTGTTATCATTCTGTTCAATGATTTTAACCGCATTATTCTGATATGTGTCTAAAGTGAAAATCATAATATGCAAAGATAAGTTTTTTTTGATATAATAAATCCCTATTTCTTTTTCAGAATTGCAGAAAAGTGTACTTTCGGGCAAAAATGTCAATTCCACTAGCTGAGAAAATGCGTCCGAATAATCTGAATGATTATTTGGGACAGGATCATCTGACAGGTCAAGGTGCTGTTTTGAGGAAAATGATTGATTCGAATATTATTCATTCAATTATTTTTTGGGGTCCTCCTGGTTCGGGTAAAACTACCCTTGCCAATATTATTGCAAGTCATATTAACAGAGAATTTCTGCAATTAAGTGCTATAAATTCTGGAGTTAAGGATATAAGAAATGCAATCGAAATTGCCGAAAATCTCATTAAAGAAGGGAATGAAGCTCCTGTTTTGTTTATTGATGAAATTCACAGATTCAATAAAGGACAACAGGATGCGCTGCTTTCAAGTGTTGAAAAGGGAATACTAACGCTAATTGGAGCAACAACTGAAAATCCATCTTTCGAAGTTATATCACCTTTACTTTCACGTAGTCAGGTCTATATTTTGAAAAGTCTTGAAAAGGATGATCTAAAAATTCTGCTTGACAAGGCTCTTGGTTATTATTCATCGGTTTACAATGAAAAGAAATTTGTTTTATCCGAATCGGAAGCCTTACTGGCTTTATCAGGAGGAGATGCACGGAAACTTTATAATACACTTGAAATTGTCGTCGAAAGCAATATTAAAAATGATATTATTAATATTACAAATGAGATCGTTTTAAAAAGTGTCCAGTCAAACCTTGCTATGTATGATAAAGCTGGAGAATTGCACTATGACATAATTTCAGCATTTATAAAATCCGTCAGAGGAAGCGACCCTGATGCAGCTGTGTATTACCTTGCCAGGATGATCGAGGGAGGAGAAGATCCTAAATTTATTTGCAGGAGAATGATAATCCTCGCTGCAGAAGATATTGGACTGGCAAATCCAAATGCCTTGCTTCTTGCAAATGCCTGTTTCGAAACAGTGCATAAAATTGGCTATCCTGAAGCAAGAATCATTATGTCAGAAACAGCAATATACCTCTCATCAAGTCCTAAAAGCAATTCTGCTTACATGGCAATAGAATCAGCGCTGGAGAATACAAGAAACTTTAAAAACCTGAGTGTTCCCCTTCACCTGAGAAATTCACCCACAAAATTGATGAAAGAACTTGGTTATGGTAAAAGCTACCTGTATTCGCATGATTTTAATGGCAATTTCATTGAACAGGTTTATTTGCCTGAAAAGATAAAAAATCAATCATTTTACAAGCCCCAGGATAATGACCACGAAAATAAAATTAAACTCTGGTTAAATAAACTTTGGAAAATTAGATTTAAATAAAATTTAATTTTGTACTTGATGCAAAAACATGTTGCATAGTCTATGTAGTTCCGATTTGTTTTTTTAATTTTACCAAAAATTATACTATGAATTTTGATTTATATGCTGATGAGAATCTTAAAATGATTGAGCAGAGTGCAAAGGATTTTGCTAATCAATATATCAAGCCTTACCTGATGGAATGGGATGAAAAACAATTTTTCCCAGTTGACACAATGCGACTGATTGGAGAACAGGGTTTTTTAGGGGTTTTGGTGCCTGAAGAATATGGTGGATCAGGATTGGGATACCAGGAATATATAACTATTATTACCGAAATAGCAAAGGTTTGTGGTTCAATTGGATTGAGTGTAGCTGCCCATAATTCACTTTGTACAAATCACATTTTGCAATTCGGTAATGAAGATCAAAAGAAAAAATATCTTCCTTTGCTTGCTTCAGGAAAATGGATTGGAGCCTGGGGACTAACAGAACCGAATACCGGCAGTGATTCACTTCAGATGCGATGCACAGCAGAAAAAGATGGTGATTTTTATATTATTAATGGTATAAAAACTTTTATAACACATGCAATATCTGGTGATGTTTCTGTAATTCTTGTTAGAACAGGTCAGCTTGGTGATAGTAAAGGCATCAGTTCATTTGTTGTCGAAAAGGGAACTCCGGGTTTTACATCAGGAAATAAAGAAAATAAGCTGGGCATGAGATCCTCAGAAACTGCCCAGTTGATATTTGATAACTGCAGGGTTCATAAAAGTCAGATGATCGGGAATGAAGGTGAAGGGTTTTATCAGGCTATGAAAATTCTGGACGGTGGCAGGATAAGTATTGCTGCCCTTGGTCTTGGAATTGCAAAAGGAGCCTATGAAGCATCTGTAGAATACTCTAAAGTCAGACAACAATTTGGTAAGAATATAATTGAATTTCAGGCTATAGGATTTAAACTTGCAGATATGGCCACTAAGATAACAGCTGCCGAACTCTTAACACGTCAGGCAGGATTTCTTAAAGATAACGGGGAATACCACACTAAAGTGGCCGCGATGGCAAAATATATGGCAGCTGAAATTGCGGTTGAAGTCTCAACTGATGCAGTTCAGATTTTTGGAGGATATGGTTATACTAAAGATTATCCGGTTGAGAAATTTTATCGGGACTCCAAATTGCTAACAATAGGAGAGGGCACTACTGAAGTTCAGAAACTTGTGATCTCAAGAGAAATTTTTAAAGGAAAGTGATATTTTTGATAAAGTTGATCAACTGAAATATCTTATGGATGTACATGAAAAATTGCAGAAGATCAGTACTATGATCTTTGATGTGGATGGAGTATTCACTGACGGCAGTTTGCTCGTGACCGAACAGGGGGAATTGCTCAGGATCATGGATGCAAAAGACGGCTATGCAGTTAAAAGAGCAGTTCAGAATGGGTTCAGAATAGTTATCATTACAGGTGGAGATTCAAATGGAGTGAAGATAAGATTCAATAAACTTGGAGTTACTGATGTATTTATGGAAATTTCGGATAAGCTGAAAAAATATCATGAATTCATTTCAGAGAATAATATTCAACACGAATCTGTATTGTATATGGGAGACGACATCCTCGATATTGAATTGTTGCAGAATGTATTCCTTCCCGCCTGTCCAAAAGATGCCTGCCATGAAGCCCTTGAAATTGCTGAGTTTATATCAGACAGCAACGGTGGGAAAGGATGTGTAAGGGAAATTATTGAGAAAGTGCTTTCTTCACAAGGAAAATGGCATTAACAAAATTGGGTGAAACATCCCGCAGTTTGTAAATTTTAAATTTTCCTCGATAAATCTGAACTTAATTGAGTATTTCAACAATCACCGGATTATTTAATTTCGCAGTTGAATCCTGTGGATAAAGCTATTACAAATGAAAGCTTACATATCTCTTATAAGAATCCCAAACCTGATTATTATTGTATTATTGCAATCTGTTTTGTATTATGGGATTCTGATGCCTGCTTTTCATATGACCAGTATTTCAACAGTTTTCACAAAACTACAGTATCCGGTCTTTGTTTTGATTACTTTATTAATAACAGCCGCCGGTTATATTATAAATGATATTGTAGATTTAAGTACCGATACAATAAATAAACCTCAGGGGATTATAATAGGTAAAAGTGTAACTATCAGGAATGCATATTTATACTATTGTATATTGCTTGCCTTAGGTTTCGTATTGTCAATCTGGATTGCAATCGAAATAACCAAACCTTTTTTCATTTTACTTTATGTGATTCCTGTACTATTACTATATTTGTATTCGAAGTTCCTTAAAAAATCATTTCTTGCAGGAAACATACTGGTTTCACTTTTCAGTGCAGGAGTACCGGCTATTATCCTGGTTTTTGAATATCAGGGATTAATTTTTTTAAAGTCAGAAAATTACAGCTCCTATTTGACTGTCCTGACAATCTTTTCAGGATTGATCGTGTTTTCTTTTTTTGTTTCATTATATCGGGAAGTCATAAAGGATATTGAAGATATAGAAGGAGATCGTATTGTTTCGGCTAAAACATTGCCTGTTATATCCGGGGTAGAAACTGCTAAAGCATTTTGTGGAGTTTTAGCCATATTGATTCTTTTATTATTGTTTTATTGGCTAAAACAGCCAATTAGTGGCACAATAGTAAAGGTTTATACATTATTTGCCATTATTTTGCCCTTATTCTATTCCGTCTGGCTATTGAAAATGGCAGTTTCGAAGCATGATTTTCACAGGCTAAGCACAGTTGTTAAGCTAATTATGCTTATGGGAATACTTATGATTTTGTTTTATATATAATTATATTTCATAAATTAATATATTAATTAATTATATGATATGAATAATCCTTTTAAATTGGTTCTTGCTTCCATGTCTCCCCGCAGAATGGAATTACTCAGAGATCTTGGATATGAATTTGCAGTAATGAACCCTTCGGTTGATGAAAATTTCCCGGATGATCTGAGTCCGGAAGAAGTACCTGTTTTTCTCGCAGGCAAAAAACTTGATTTTTCTTTGATTTCAGCGTCTGATGATGAGACAATATTTATTGCTGCCGATACAATTGTAATATGTGAAGGAGAAATTTTGGGAAAACCGTTAGATCAAGCTGATGCATATAAAAAGCTTAGCAGTATAAGTGGAAAAACTCATGTTGTTATTACGGGTGTTTGCATTGGTAATAAAACGAACAGAATATGTTTTGATGATAAGACTGAAGTTTTTGTTGAATCTCTGACCGATTCTGAAATAAATCAATATATCAGTGATTTTAATGTTTTTGATAAGGCAGGTGCTTATGGCATACAGGATTGGCTGGGAATCGCTAAAATATCTGCTATCAAGGGATCATACACCAATGTTATGGGTCTTCCTACTCAAAAATTGTGGAAGGAAATCAATAATTTTATTCAAAAAGCGTTATAATTGTTTTTAAGTAAACACAGATTATGTATTTTTGTATTGTAGAAAAATTGATTTCTATTTTTAATGACTTATTTGTTGTTTTTTTAATATGATAGTATATTCATTAATAATAATTTAAGTTGTTTGAAAAGATCAATTACATTTTCAAAAAGGAATAAAAATTTAAATATTAGCCCATGAAAAAATTCCCTTTAGTTTTGATTTTTGGATTGCTGTCGATAGTTTTTGGATGTAAAAATGATAAAAATACTGATGATATTTCTGTAAATGAAGAAAATGTCGATAAAGGCATTTCTTCCTCTTCCAAGGGTCTGTTATTTGATCCTTGTTCATTGATCTCTTTAGAAAAGCTCGGAGAGATATTTGTCATTGATCCAAAGATATTAGCCTTAAAGAAAGATCAATATAGCGGAGATTTTTCAAGATCATGCAACATTAAATGGAGCGATCCGGCTGATGGAGCTACTTACAGTATGTTGATAATCATGGAAGCAAATCCAGTTCCGGGAGAAATTGATGACTGGGCCAGCTCATATCTTAGTAGCAGGCTGCAAAATGGGGAAAAATCATTTCCTGATAATGGAAAACCAATTAAATATGTTAAGTTTGAAGGTATTGATAGTGAATCTGCATACAATGTTCAGAGTAAAAAACTATACTGGAAGATCAATAAAGACTATGTTATGGCTGTTTTTATGAGTGACAGTTTTAAACCGGATAAGGCGATTCAATATCTGACTAATCTACACGAAGTCCTCACAAAAAATATCCTCAAAAAATTGAAATAGTAACAAATATGGACACGAATGAAATTTTGGGTGTAGGCTCAAGGGTTAATCATCCTGCAAATGGAATAGGCGTTATAGTAGGACTTGATCCGGCTGCATATAAAGTTGTGTTTATTGAGCATGGACTCAAATCAGTTGGAAGACATTACAAAGCCTGGGAAGTTATAGAAGCTATTCCCGAAGAAGAGATAAGTTCTTTCAATAAATTTGAACATTCTCTTATTAAAATACTTGCAAAATGGACCGATATTACTGAAGAGGTGCATCTTGGAAGCAAATGGATTGATGGAATTATGATACTTAAACCGGGTTCAACCGATCTCAAACCAAAAGAAATTCCGATTGAAGCTTTTTTTCATAAAATAGTTATGGTAAGAGACAGGATCAGAGTTATGGAACAAAGGATAAACAGCAGCGATTTGAATGATGAAGAAAAAATTAATCTTCAGCAATATATCACAAGAATATACGGGAGCCTTACAACTTTTAATGTCCTTTTCAGGGACAAGGAAGATTATTTTGTTGGAGAAAAAGGTGCATAAAAAAAGCCGTCCTGCAAAATGGACGGCTTTTTTATTATTAACTACTTGTTCAATTTACTTTATCTGCTAATCATAATCAAATGGAAGTATAGTACTTTCTTTAACATTTGAAAGTGTCATAAGTGTTTTAATATGTTCTACCTCCTCAATTTGTGATAAGGTATTGAACATCAATCTCTCGTATGCAGGTATATCACTCGTTACTATCTTAAGCAATAAATCAGAATCACCTGTAATAATATAGGCCTCAACGACCTCGTCTATGTTGTTTATCTTTTCGATGAAATTTTCCAGTGCATTTGGCTTTTTCCACAACAAATTGATAAGAACGAATGTGCGGACATTCAATCCCATAGCATTGTGATCCAGTTTGGCATGATAGCTGCTGATAACTCCTGTCTTCTCAAGCTTTTTTACTCTTTCCAGTGTTGGGGCAGGAGAGAGGCCAATATTTTTTGAAAGCTCCAGGTTTGTTATTTTACTATTCTCCTGTAATGCCTTTAGGATTTTTAAATCTACTTTATCTAATTTATTTACCATAATATTATTTTTTTTGTTCACTAAATTATAATACGCAAATATACAAAATAAAATTTAATAATTCAATCAAAATTCAATAAAAAAGTAGTTTTATCGCGCTATTTATAATGCTTTTAAAAATAAAATTTTATTTTTTTTACTAAATGGTAATAATTCATGAAGTAATTTATTCTGAATTTGTCAGGAAATGCACTTTTTTATTGGTATTAAAATTTTGTTTTCACTTAAATTTTAATATTATTTCTTCGTTACTTTTATTGTATTGCAACTTCGAATAGATCCAATAATTGCAAGTGAATATTCTTATCGAATTATTCATGTTGCCTAAGTAAGCTTAAGTTATTCTGTAGGGGTGGTTTAAAAATGATTAGTGTTATTAATAATAAAGCATAGATTAACAATTTAATAAACATAATAATTAATTATTATATGATCTTGTATACCTTAATATGGTTTAAAAATTATCATTGTGCCTTATAAGGAATTAAGGATATTTAAGGGTATTCTTTACAAACACTTAGTAAGGTGCGATAAACTATTTAACTGATTCCATCCAAACGTACAAGTTTACAATAGCAATAGAACCCTCTATAAGGGCACTCGGAAATTTTAAAACTAAAAGACATAAATAATTATTATAACTAATGTTTTAATGGAAATTTAAAATTTTATTCAGTACCAGAGGAATTACAAATTTTGTAACTACTCAGGTTCTTTTGAAATTGGTGTTTATACTCATATCTAAAATATGCGTTCATCTGGGTTGTGGTGCGGTGTCTCGAGAAAAGGTTTGGGCACTATAAAGTAATTCAATTGTCACGCAGATTTGCGCGGAAAATAAAATTGGATAAGACTCAAAGGCACAATACCGATATCGGAACAAAAAAAAGTAATAAAAAATTACTGAAGCAAATTTCCGATTATGATTTTGAAAGTGGTAAAAATATTTTTGACATTGATTCGCATTAATAATTAATCATAAACAGATTTTTTTAGCACTAGAATTCAAAATAATATATGGCAAAAATACTTAAAATATATTTGTAAACCAATATAATATTGTGATTTGGTATATTAACAAATATAATTCCTAAAACTGAAATGTACATTATATTTGTTGATATTTGCATCACGGAAAATATTTTTAATAATTTTTTTTATTTCAATTATTAATATGTAAATTTGCATTGATTCTGAAGTATTCAACTTTTTGCTCCCTGAGTACTTGCATTGATTCAGTATTGCTCCCATTTACAATTTTTTGTAATTTTTAAATTATTTTATAAAATGAGAAATTTTATACTTTCGTTGTTCTTTTTTATATTTGCAGTTTCTGTATCAGCCCAGTTTGCTGATCTCTGCCCACCTCACAGCCTCATAATTTAACAGTGATGGTCAGATTTCACAGAAGTATGTAATCTGACGGCAGCATTTAATGATGAAGGCAATTATACTGCATCCTCATTTCCTCCTCCTCCACCTCCTTCTTATAAAACTGGATTTTATTCCTTTACAGTATCTGTAACTGACTATTATCGGATTTCCTTTTTGGCCCCTGGAGCCAGGTCCTGCTTCAGGGAACATTGAGTGTGGGTTTTGGAACGGTAGCATGTCCGCCAATAGAAACTGACCCAGGTAATATTGTAAATGGATTTGATATTACATCATCCTGTGTTTTATTAACAGCAGGTAATACTTATTATATTAACAGCATTGGAGAATGCAAATGTTGGAGAGTTTACAATTACAATCACTAAGGGAGGTATAGATGTTTGTGCAGCAGCAGAATCTGTTGTTGAAGATCCTGTAGGAGGGCAAACTTAAATCTTTGAATAATGCATGCTCTACAGGAGGTCAGGCCAACTTCTTCCTGGAACTATATGGAGCGTTTATACAGTAGGAACTGAGACGCCAAATGAACATATCATGTTGATATTGCAACAAATCAAGTAGTTTTACACTGGAAATCCACTTCATTTATCAGTTTGGCTTAATGGATGCCCAGGGGACCTGTTGGAGAGGATATTACGAAATGTTACTTGTCTGAGTGCAGGGTGATGTATTATATATAGAAACTGGGAAATATTACCCCAACTTTTGGTACCTATAATCTTAATATTGACCAGTATTACGATGGTGAACCTAATGATGATTGCCTTGATCTTACTGGGGCTATTACTTCAGTGACATGTACAACACCAGTGACAGGAAATGGAAACACAGATGCTTGTCCAGATCCAGAGAATATCGGTCTTTGTAATCCTGTTACAGATGTAGGAGTTTGGTTCCGGTTTAATGTGGCAAGTCAGGTACCCGCTTTTAGTTTCACGGGCAATAATTTCCAGGTATTCACAGGAGCTTCATGTGCCTCCTTATTACCTCTTTAGGTTGCGATGGTGATGCTGCTTTATCAAATATTGTTGGTGATCCTACAATTACTTACTGGGTGTTGGTTTTTGAAAGTGGTACTTTCACAGCTACTTCCGATGTCACAGTTCCAGCAAATGATCTATGTGGAGGTGCCGTTGCTTTAACAAATGGTATAGAGGGATATAACTCATGTGCCACAATGACAAACCCTGGATATTGCGGGTTGAATACCCTAACCGCCCATGATGTTTATTATTCTTATACCAATAGTAATACTAATAGTATTGATTTGGACCTTACAGTCACTGGTATTATATCAACTACAGGTACAGGATTTGCAGCAACTGAAGTCAGTGTAAATGTTTACACAAACTGTGCAGGTACAGTATATCCGGGTTTTACTCCTGAATGTAATGCTTTAGGCAGCCAGTTCACTGTTAGTTGTATTGCTCCGGGACAGCAGATTTGGATTGCAATTGGGAGTGCTGATGGTTTCGATGGAGATTTTAGTATAGATATGGTTGAAACAGTTAACCCATTGGCAAATAATGTCTGTACTGGTGCAGAAAACTGGGGTCAGATTGTTTCGAGTTGTACTCAGGTCGATAATCCTGGTGACAATACCGGTGCTTGTCCCGATACTCCTCCTGCAAGTGGAGCTTGCGATTTTAGTGCGAGCAATATGCACGGAGTTTGGTACACTTTCAGTACTGATGCCAATGCTGAATTAATAGATATAGATGCTACAGCATTGACAGGAGCAGTTTTTGCTTTATATACTGGTGCATGTGGAAGTTTGGCATATGTTGGAAGTTCCTGCACTTCAGATGGAACATTGACTGATCTGCCAGTTAACCCAAATACGACATATTATTTACTGATCAGTTCAACGAATGAAGATGCTGGTTTCAACATAGGTATTACTATTAAAAATATTCCCGATAATAATCTCTGTGCAGATGCGGTTGATTTGACTAATGGTGTCACACTACAGGGTACAAATGCCTGTGCTGATGGAGAATTGAACTATTGCACCTTAAATGCAAATTCATCGCATCAGGTATATTATACTTATACAAACAATACCGGAGGCAATGTGGATATTAATATCACTATTGGTTCCAGTACAGCTACCACAGGTACAGCTGCTACAGATATATCAATTGGTGTATTAACTGCTTGTCCGGGAGTTTGGCATCTGGATTATGGAGACCTTGAATGCAATGGAGGTATAAGTTTTACAAATCAGGACATAGATTGTATTGAGGATGGAGAAACTCTGATTTTTGTTATAGGTAGTGATGATGGTGATGAAGGAGACTTTACCATAAGAATTAATGAATTTGCAAATAATGTTGACAATGACGAATGTTCCGGCGCAATAGATATCACAGGATGGACTGAGTGCGAATGGTTTGATGTATCAGGTACTACATCTAATGCTTGTCCGGAAGATTTTGATTCAGGTGGTTGTGGCTACAATCAGCACCCGGTAGTCTGGCTTAAATTCACTCCTAATGAAGATGGAACAGTTGAATTTGACAACTTCAATGCTATTGGAACAGGATTTTTAGGACTTTTCCAGGAAACTGCAAATTGTGATAATCAGACAGCGGTTGCTGGTGCTAATTGTAATACCGAAGGTTCTGATCCTTTTGGTCCATTCGATGTTTCAGGTGGAAATACTTATTATATAGCAGTTGGTTCAAATGGTGGAGAAGGGGTCTTTGATTTTGATATTAAAATAAATAAAACACTTAATAACGATGATCCGTGTGCTGCAGGATATAATCCTCAGGTAATAACCGGAGATTATACTGATGACAATACCTGTGCAACTCAGGATTTCACAATTTGTGGTGGTTTAATCAATAATACAAATGGTAAGACTTTGTTTTACGAATATACAATGACACAGGATGCCGACCTTGAGATATCAGTAGCAGGTAGTGGTGGAGCTAATGCAGCTGGTGGTCCTTTCTATCTTGGTGTTTTTGAAACAGTGAGCTGTGGAAACGGTACACTTATAATTGAAGATTGTGATGACGGAAGTGTAATAATACCTTGTCTTGAAGATGGTCAGACAGTAATAATAATGGTTGGAACTACAAATACTGCAGGTGCTTTTGGACAATATACAATAAGTATCGATGAAAATACTCCGGTCAGACCAGCAAACGATGCATGTTCTACTGCTGAAGATATAGCATATGACGACGCTGATCTGTGTCAGTGGGTACCGGTAGAAAACAACGAAACAAATGTAAATGCTTGTTCTGAAGACTTTTTTGTTGGAACATGCCAGTATAATGTTGAGGAAGTAGTTTGGTATTCTATTACAATTCCACCTGCTGCTGCTCCCGGAGCTGATCTGAACGTAAGATTTTCAAACTATACTGGTTCAGGTGAACTTTTTACAACGTTTTTTACCAATAACTGCACTACATTTACAGCGTTATCAGCTTGCTTTACCGGTGATGGACCTCATACCCTGGCAGATGTTGTCGCAGGCACTACATATCTCATTGGAGTTGGGTCTTCAGGTGATGATGGAGGAAGCTATGATATGGAAGTTAATATCACATCAGGTCCTCCAAATGATGATGCCTGTGCTGATCTTAGTGCTTATGACTTGTCTGGTGGTGTTACTTTATCAAATGAGACCAATGCATGTTCTGTAGGGGATGTTACTTTCCCGGAATGTTCTGCAGCTGATCAAACAAATGCTGTATTATACAATTTTACTATTGTTGAACCTCAGTATGGTATTAATATCACTATTACTCAAAAAGGTACAGAGCCAATTTCTGGTACCATTGTGGCGGGTATATCAGCAACCGATACCGATTTTTGTACAGGAAATACATATACTCCTCCTGCAATTTGCGAGGATATTAATAATGCAAGCTTTGATTTTATTTGTCTTGAACCAGGTGATTATCAACTTCAGATTGCAACATCAGATAATAATTCGGGTACATTTTCAATAACTTCAAGTATCATTGATAAACCAGTTTCACCCTGTAATAAAAATGACGTGTGCGTAGATGCAGAGGGTTTGGCAATAACTGAAACTTGTGAATGGGTTGACTTTGCTGACCAATGCAATACTGAGGCATGTCCTGATTTTATTACGATTGGTGGATGTGATTTTAGTCGTGGTCCAACAGTATGGTTCAAAGTTACAATTCCTCAGGGAGCATCGACTTTGGATGTTATTCTTGATAATTCTTCTTTTACAGGCCCTTTGATGGCTATAGTGGATGACTGCAATATAACAGCCGGTGCTTGCGCAGATTCAGGTGCCGATGATGCTACGTTTGCCAATCCTTTAGATGTTACAGCTTATATCGGACAGGATTTATATATTATTGTTTCTGACCCTGGTGGACAGGGAGGAACTTTTGACCTCCATATAAAAATTGATGTACCGCCTGTAAATGACTCACCATGTATGACCAGTTCTTTTCCTCCATATGACCTCGGGACAAATGGATCACACGGAGGAACGACATGTTGTGCCATAGGCTTTAACGATAGTAATCACCTTGACCAGCCAAACCTTGGTTGTAATGGTGTCACAGACGATAATGCTGTCTGGTACAGGGCCGAATTTGCGGGAGGAAATTATGATGGGGTTGAAATAAACGTTTCTGGTGGTGGTATTGGAAGTCAGGTAGCAGTTGAAATTTATGTTGGTTGGGCTGATGCTGCCTGTGATGGTACTATGGAATTGAGGGAAGCTATTTGTAGCGGACTTCCTGTTCAAAATTTACGAATAGGATGTATACAGGATGGACAATATGTATTTATTAAAGTTACTTCTACTGATGCCGATTGCGGTACATTTTCGATTAGTGTAAATCAGATTGAAGATTGCGATGTTGCTGATGATTGTGATGAAATTACAGCTTCTCAGACTTTATCTCCGGTTACAGGTGATGACCTCGATTATGTTTGTACAGATGGTTGTCTTGATCTTTCATGCCCTGAGAATCCATCTCCTCCGGGTTGTGATTTCTCTCAGACTCCAACAGTATGGTATGCTATAGAGACTGATGACCTCGCTGCACAGTTGTTCACAACTGTTGCGTCTAATTCAGGAACCTGGCAACCGATTTGGTCTGTATTTTGGGGCGATTGCGGCAATCTTACGAATGCTGCTACCGGAAATGCTCCTCCTTGCAGCAACGGTGATGCTTCGCCAGATGTACATCAGGTAGGAGCTGATCCTATTGTAGATGTCTATTATGTTGCAGTTACTTACGATCCAGCCGATCCACCCACTGAAGGAGATACTGGCTTTGAGATCTGTGCAGCGACTATAGAAAGTATTATTGTATGTCTTGGAGATATTGACGATAACTGTGCACCTGACCCAACTGTTCAGATTAAGATAACTTCACGTGAGAATGCAGATGCAGAACCCAATGTTGATCCTGCAGTTGGCTACATGGGTCCTTTCTGTCCGGGTGAAGAAGTAACCGTTCATATTCAGTTCAATTATGATGCTTCAGACTCTGGTGCTGACTGGCTTATCGGTTTCTGTCCTGATTTTGGTCCGGGCTGGGATATGGCTGGTTACGATTATGATGCCAATCCTGCAACCGGAACACCTGCTGGTACAGCTGACTGGCATCCACAGGATGACCCTTGTTCCCCACTTGCAGCTGAAAAATTTGCATTTCTGTGCACATATATCGATGATAATGGTGTTTTACATATTTGTAATGAATTATGCGAAAATTGTGATTGTGACAAACCATTTCTTGATCCTCTTGATCCACTCCCGGGTGGCTGGTTCTGGTTATCAAATGGCAGCAATGCCGGTTGTGTTAACAGTTCATGTCAGCCACATCAGAGATGGGGAATTGGAAGTACTCAGAGTTTTGTAACCTGGGACTTTCCTCTTAAAGTCAGAACTTTTGATTCTCAAGAAGAATGCCTTGAGAATGATGATCTTCAAATCACTTTCCAGACTTTTTCTGATGGTGGTGCCGGATGCTGGGAAGACCCTGTAGCCGAATGTCTTATCGACCGTAAACAACTTGGCCCACTGTGGCAGATAAATTGTGATATTCCTCCGGGAGTGGTTGCAAATCCTCAACCAAAAAATATTTGTACCAATGGAGAGGTAGGGATTACTGTAGCTACTGAAGATGGAAGTATAAATACAATTTTAATTACATTTGAAGACAATCCTAATGTATCAGGTGAAGCAGAACATACTTTTAGTGAAGGTTTTGGTACCATTGATGATATCTTGGTTATCAATGATCCGGATGCCTGCGACCCTGAAGTGGTAACTTATTATGCACAGGTTATTATTCCTGGAATGATATGTGAAGGGAAAACCGATACTTTTGAAGTGACAGTATATCCGCTTCCAAGGATTCCTGAACAGGATATTCCTGGATTTTGTCTTGCTGATATTCCGGTACAACTGGATATTCCAGTTGAATGTGGTTTTCCGGGAGAATTTCAGTTTGGGTGGACAGATGACCTAAGTGGTATATCAGGAACAGGAGATGTTATAAATGTAACTCCTTCAATGGGAATTGGATTGCATACATTCACTATTACTGTAACTGATGAACTGGGATGCAGTAACACCGGAACTATGCAGATCAATATATATGATAATGTAAGGTTTTATCTTCAGGGAGATACTCTTTGCTGGCTTGAAGAAAAAGAATTCATACCTGCATTTTTTGGTGATGATGTTTCCTCTGATTTTACATATCATTGGTATTGGGAACCAAATATGGGTTTTGACGGATATGATGAGACGTATACAATAATACCTGAGGATTATCCTTCATTTTATATGCCGGGGGAACATCAGTTGTGTGTTATAGTTACAGAAACACACAATGATGGTACTATTTGCGAACATGATACTTGTGTAAATGTATTGATACACAAACCTTTTAAGCTGACCCTGGATCCAAATCCTGCCTATATATGTGAAGGACAGGGTTGTTTGGATATTAATCTTGTCTTTGACGAAGAATTTGGTCTTTCAATTAATGATTTTGAAGAAATCTGCTGGAATGGGAATTGCACAAATGAACCATTTTTTGAAATATGTGAAGTTTCAGATAATAATTTTGTAGAGATAACCGACATATTCGGTTGTGATACAATAATTTATTTTGATGTTCTGGAAAATCCGATTACCGACCTTACTATTTCCGGAAAGACTATGATTTGTGCAGGTGAAACAACTACTCTGACAGTAGAAGGGGATTTTGACAGTTATGAATGGAGTACGGGTGAAAAGACTAAATCTATCACTGTCACTCCTGCTATAAATACAAAATATACAGTTTCAGCGATAAATACCAGTGGCTGTGTATCAACAGGGGAAGTTACTGTTGAGGTATTCAGTGCTCAGGTGCCAAATATTCCACCAAACATTTCTTTCTGTACAGGTTTTAGTGTAACATATACAGCACCCGTAGGATTTGCTACTTATACCTGGTATTTTGGAAATACAGGAACTGCTCCGGTATCAAATACTCAAACAGTAATAATAAATCAGGCTGGAAATTATATACTTGTAGTTACAACTGATATAGGATGCTCAGCTCAGAATACAATAGTTGCTAAAGAAGACAGTGAATTGTCACCGGTTGTGTTTGGAGATTTTCTGTTGTGTTTTGAAGAACCTACAGCAAAAGTCTGGGCAAGCGGAGGTAACTTTACTCAATTCCAGTGGAGATATAATGATAAAAATGGAACTGAAGTACCGGCAACAACTAATAAAGACACAGTTAATCTTTCTGACGGTAAATATTATCTCTGGGTTAGCGATGGCAATTGTGCCGGTGATACTACATTCACAATAGTCAGGAAACCTAAAATCGTTCCTAAGATAATTCCAGATGTTGATACTATAAAACTGTGTTTTGGACAGACGACTACTTTGACTGCTCCTGCCGGATTTGCTCAGTATCAGTGGAGTTCAGGCCAATTCACCCAGATAATAACCAATGTAGGAAAAGGTGATTATTATGTTACAGTTACAGACATTGATGGATGCAAAGGCGCAGACAGTATTTATGTCGAGGTTTTTCCAAGACTATTGCCCAAACTTCAGGATAGTATAGAGATATGCGATTATGAATCAGCATGGCTAAAACCAGGGAATTTCTTTGATTATAAATGGTTTAAGAATAATGTATATCAGCCACAGCATGATGGTAAGGACTCTATTCAGGTTTCCGAGAGTGCGTTATTCAAGGTTCAGGTATTCGATGAGCTCGGTTGTTTCGTATTTGACAGTACAAAAGTCATCAAGGAACCAGCACTTATACCAGTTATATTAGGTATAGTTGATCTCTGCGATAATGATATGATCGTACTTACAAGTTCCCTGGATTTCTTCAAGTACAGGTGGACCAATTCTGATGGAAAAGTCCTGAGTACTTCAAAGACTTGCAATTTTACAATGACAATCGGAAAGGATGTTGAACAGGTCACCCTGTCAGTTGAATCGAAAAATGGCTGCCTGGGAAGTGTTCCAAATCCGGTCAGAAGGTTTAATTCTCCAGTTGTCAGACTTACAAATACAGTTGCAACTGTTTGCGGAAAGAACACTACAGCCGGAAATACGATACTTGATTTCAGTACATACTTTATAATCGGAAATAATGCAGGAGGCACATGGAAAGACCTCGATGCAAGTGGTGCAACACACAATGCAAACTGGACACAGGTTAATTTCAATAATGTTCAGTATGGTAACACATACAGATATGAATTTACTACAAATACTGCACAGGCACCTTGTGCCAATGTGAAGGATACGCTGTTTGTAAATGTTATAGAATGCATTTGTGATGAATGGGATATCACTCCTTTTGTCGATGTATGTAATGATGCTTCAAGTCCTGAAGTAGTCCTTAATACTCATATTATAGATGAAAATGGAAATAAGATCACACCTCCTCCTCCGGGAGTGTGGACGGTTTTGAACGGGGCAGCAAATCTTATAAACGGAATTAATTTTGTACCTGCCAATGCACCTTCAAAAACATATACTCTTCAGTATAAATTGACTAATATTGGCAATTATTGTTTTGATACTGCCACTGTAACTATAACTGTACAGAATTCTGTAAAAGCAGGACAAGCTTTACCATTTAGTATTTGCGCAGGTACCGATGTACTTATCAGGCTGGACAGCATGCTTGTGGGAGAAAATCCTGGAGGAGTATGGACTGAGACCTCCTCAATCCTGAGTACCGGAAATGCATTTAAGCCAGTTCCCGGAACATTTTCTTCAGCAGGACAATTGGCTGGAACATATACATTCAGATATTATCTGGATGCAGTCAATCCTTGTCCGGATGCAGATGCTACAGTTACAATTATTTTTGATCCGGTACCTACTGCAGATGCCGGTAAAGATGAGGTGGTCTGTTTTGAGGATAAACCTGTCAAACTGTCAACTAATTCAGCTGGATCAGTTTATAAATGGAAATTGAAAGGAACAGATGTGATCCTTGGACAAACCCAGAATTTTGATGTTAACCAATCGGGAACATATGTTCTGAGGGTAGAGACAGGCAAGGGATGTTTTGCTGAAGATGAAGTTAAAGTTGAGATTAAAGATCAGATAGTTGTTACCATAACAGGTACGACTTTGCTCAGAAATGGCGAAAAGGATACTTTATTTGCAACATTTGCCGGAAGAAGCAAGGCAGATAAGCTGACATACACCTGGACTAAAGATGGTGTTGTAATACAGCAGCCAAATGCTGATTTCATCATAGTTTCAGATGCAGGCACTTATTGTGTGGATATTGAAGATGAATTACAGTGTCTTGGAAGTGATTGTCATAATGTTGGAGTAGAGCTTACTAAGGAAATTGAAGTTCCAAATATCTTTAGTCCTGACGGGGATAGTAAAAATGACAGATTCTTTGTCAAGGATGGCAAGAATGTAAAACACATCAGAACAATTAAAGTCTATGACCGATGGGGAGAATTGGTATGGAGCGATGCAGATTATTCCTTCGATGCAAGGTTTGATCATTTCTGGGACGGAATTTTCAAAGGTAAGAAAGCTTTACCGGGTGTTTATGTATATCTGGTAGAATTTACCTGGTCAGATGGTATTGAAGATTTTGTTGCAGGAGATGTTACATTGATAAGATAGAAATGCATGATTTTTTAATCAGAGGTTGCCATATTTTGGCAACCTCTTTTTATATTATTTGTTATACACTCAAAGGATAATTATTAACAGAATTGTACCATTGATTTTTAAGTTAGAAAATAGATTGCAAAATGGAAAAGAAAAGACAGAAACAAGTTTCAGAATTGATCAGGAGAAGTTTTAGTTCTGTTTTGCTGGAAAGAGGTATGTATATTTATGGTCAGGCATTAGTCTCTGTGACCGATGTTGTTATGAGCCCTGATCTGAGGGTTGCTAAAATCTATTTAAGCATTTTTAATGCTCAGGATAAAAATGCTGTTTTTGAAATGTTGCTGCATCATGTTACTTCCCTCAAAAACGACCTGGTGAAGCATATCAGAAATCATGTAAGAATCATTCCGGAGATTCGCTTATTTAGAGATGACCTTTTGGATGAAATGGATAAAGTAAGTAAGCTGTTGGATTCAATTGATTAGATATTTTTTATAAGATTTGATATTTTTTGAGTTTGTTTCCCAAGATCAGATTTGTTATATTTTTTTCAACATATTTATACCTGGGTAAAAAACTGAGTTTCTCCTAAACCTAAAGCTCATATAACTTTTTAACAGACTTTTCCTCTGCCAGATTCCGAGATCTATTTGAACTAAACTCTTGACTGGTTAAAGTTAATATTTTGTTAAAATCCTGCTTCTGATCATCCATTTAGTGTTGTTTTACGTTAATTTCAATATACATTTAATTATCATCGATAAAAAAATCAAAACGACCAGATGAAGGGAAATAAATTTATATTTTCAGTTTTTTTTGCAGGACTATTGGGTGGAGCTCTGGCTTTGGCTGGAAATAAATATTTTTTTAATTCTGAAAAAATAGTCCTTGTGGATTCAAATGGTAATAGTGCCAGGTCTGTAAGTAAAACTGCAATTGAATATCCTTTTAATCTTACGGAGGCAGCAGAAAAGGGAGCAAAAATAGTGGTGCACATCAGGGCCGAGGAGAGCGAAACAAAGGCTAAAGAAAGAATTCAGGACAATGGACGAGGTGGTTTTTATTTAAGGGATTTTTTTGACTTTGGTAATGGAAATGACTTCTACAGGATGAAGGGTGGAGGTTCCGGAGTGATTTATACTTATGATGGGTATATTATCACAAATAAACATGTTGTTGATTTTGCTGACAATATCATTGTGACTCTTCCTGACAAGCGAGAATATAAAGCAAAAAAAATTGGTACGGATCCTTCGACAGATCTTGCAGTGATTAAAATTGAAGAAACAGATTTGCCGGTAATTGAAATTGCCAATTCAGACCAATCTAAACTTGGCCAGTGGGTTCTGGCTATTGGAAATCCATTTGACTTTTTGACCTCAACCGTCACGGCAGGTATAATCAGTGCTAAGGGAAGAGATATAAATATTATTTCTGATGAAAGAGCATTGGAAGAGTTTATTCAAACTGATGCTGCTGTAAATCCGGGAAATAGTGGTGGTGCTTTAGTAGATGCCAATGGCAGATTATTGGGCATAACAACTGCAATTGCTACTCCTACAGGAACATACGCTGGTTATTCCTTTGCAATTCCATCCAATCTGATGAAAAAAGTTGTAGATCTGATAATTGATAAAAGAAGTGACCTTAATGAAAAACCATCACTTGGAGTAAGTGCAGCTACCATTGATAAAGAGATAAAAAAAGAATATAAGCTTGATTCAGAAACCGGTGTTTATGTAGTGGAAGTACAGTCCGGAAGTTCAGCAGAGATGGCAGGCATTAAATCCGGGGACATCATAACTAAAGTAAATAATGCAGAAATTAAGGTTTTCGAAGATCTGAGAAAAGTTTTAAATTTTTCAAAAATTGGTGAAACATTAAATATTACTATTCTGAGAGACAATAAATACAAGACTTTTTCAGTTAAATTAAAGCAGAGTTTATAGTAAAAGTTGGTTTTTCGTTTTGTTTATGACGCTTGTCTTTCCCCGGACAAGCGTTTTTTATAAATCAGATATATGTGGCAAAATATCAGAGAATACTTAAAAAGCTTTTTTCACCTGATCTATCCGGATCTTTGTATTGCCTGCAACAGAAGGACAACAGATATAAATGATACTTTTTGTTTGGATTGTTATACTGAACTCCCATTTACACTCCACTCTGATCTGAAAACAAATGAGTTTGCAGATCACTTCAAAGGGAAAATTGGAATTAGGTTTGCTACCTCACTTTTCTATTTTGTAAAAACAGGTGTTGTTCAAAACATTGTCAAACAATTAAAATATCATGGCAAGGATGCTTATGGTATAAAACTGGGTCAATTATTCGGATTATCCTTTCAGAATAGTGAACTTGCAACATCAATTGATATATTAGTGCCGGTACCTCTGCATAAAAAGAAGGAATCAAAAAGGGGTTATAATCAAAGCTTGAAATTTGCTGAAGGAATAAGTACAAAGCTAAATATCCCGGTAAGTAAAGGTAATCTTGTAAGAATTAAGAATACATTGACTCAGACCAAAATGAACAACGAAGCAAGGATAAAAAATATGCAAAATGCTTTCAGTGTAGAGAATACTAAGGAATTTGAAAATAAACATGTTTTGCTGGTAGATGATGTTTTGACCACAGGGTCAACCTTGCTTGAATGTGCAGTTACACTAAAAGATATACCAGGCATTACTATTTCAATGGCAACTATAGCAATGGGAGAAACAGTCTGATTTGTTATTTTAACTTCAGAAGTTTTTTGTAATATGGATAAATAGCACATGCGATACAAAAATCAAAAAAAGCTTCCAATCCAGATGCAATAAGAAAAATCAAAGCAAAAATCAAATCTGGAATTTGAATATTTGTAAAATGAAAAAAAGTAATAAATAAGGCAAGGATAAGACCAATTTTGGCAGCAAAAACCTTTGGCCAGGCATCAATTAGCTGCGGTTTTATATTGGCTTTTTTTAAAAAATATTTGATGATCCGGCTAACAGGACTGTATTTTACTCCAAGAAATATCCTTATTGCAAAATCAGTTAGAATTATCAGTACAAAGACAGGACTTTTGGTCAGTATATAAATCATAATTATTACGAATACAAAAAAAGCATTAGTCCTGACCAGATTTTTATCAACTGTCTTTAAATCAACAGGGCAAGAATTATCTTCTGACATAAGCACAAGTTTTTATTTGTTTTTCAATCAAAACTATACATATAATATAGAATCAATATTAATTATTAATTCTCACATCAGGCAAATATACAAATATTCATTGCTTTATTGTCCAATAATCAATTATTTTTTTTTATTGATACGCTTAGATTAAAAATAAAATGGAGGTTTGTATTTTTGAACTGCAAAACCAGATTATAAAAAAATCAACATAATTAAATTAAAATTGTTATATTTATAAAAATTATTATTATGCTATCAGATAAAATATTGAATGCACTCAACAAGCAGATAGAAGAGGAATTCTATTCTTCCAACCTTTACCTTGCGATGGCATCATGGTGTGATAAGGAAGGACTGAGCAATTGTGCTGCCTTTATGTATGACCATTTTGAAGAAGAAAAAATGCACATGCTAAAATTCATGCACTATATCAATGAAGTTGGAGGACATGCAATTGTACCGATGATCAAACAGCCACCTACAGATTTTGATTCTGTCAGGAGTTTATTTAAAGATGCTTTTGTTCATGAACAATTTATAACAAGTTGTATCAGCAATCTTGCAAAACTTTCTTCACAGGAAAATGATTTTCAGACACTGAATTTCCTGCAGTGGTTTATAACTGAGCAGATTGAAGAAGAAACAACTTTCCAGAAAATTCTGGATAAAATAAAACTGATTGGTGACTCTCCTTCAAGTTTGTATTTTATAGAACAGGAAATTGAGAAGTTAAACGCTGTAACCTTAAGTGGTAATTCTGCCGAATAAACTTTGTAATAATTGGACTTTATTACTCATTGATAATGAGAACATTGTCAACGAGTAAATATGTTTTTCCGTTTTTCAATACGGCAATATCCGGATTTATACTTCTTAAATCTTTTAGCAGAGTTTTTTGATTAAAAGTAATTTCAAATTGCAGAATCTGATCCAGGTTCGTGTCAAAATATAAAAATGTATTTTTTGAAAATTCAGGTTTGTAAACTTTAGTTAAAGGAATTATCTTTTCCAGATATCCAAAATTATTGAAAGTGAAAATACCTGATTTTTCATCGAAAATATACAATCTGTTTTCTCTGTCATATATTTTTGAATCAGTTATACTCTCAGGATAAGGGGCATTTAAAGGATTAAAATCCTCAATAATTTTTCCATTGAAAGATAGTTTGCTCAATTGATTTTTAAGTGAATTATACAGCCATATATTACCGTCATTTGATAATCCTGAAGCTGAATAGTACTGAGAATCATCAAGTTTAATGGTAGAGACAATGGTCAGCGTGTTATCTAAAATCAGTAAAATCTGAAACTCCTTGTAAAACACAAGAATTTTGTGAGGGTTTGTAACATCAATACATGCAATATTTCCATAGCTAAAATTCTTGAATGTATAAAGGATTTTTTTTTCAGAAGAGTATTTTCTTATCTCTCCGCTATGATTGACCAGATAGTAGTTGCCAAGTTTATCAACTTCAAAATCATTGATTGTGAAATCTGAAATTTCAGTTCCAATGTTCCTTGAGAGATTGCATGAAAAGTTAATAAATAAAAGGGCAAGGAATAATATTGATATCTGGAATTTCATGTAATGTTAATTGAAGATAAAGCTATGAATATTTTGGTGAATTATGATAGTACTCAAGGTTAAAACTGGTACCGTCAAATACACCGTATGAAAAATGACTTATCCAGTCACCAAGATTAATAAATTCTGCATTTGAATTTGAAAGTGTAAGTTTTATGGGAATGTGCCGGTGACCAAATACAAAAAAGTCAATATCTTCAAAGTGTTTCAACTGTTCTTCAGAATAATGCAAAAGGAATTCATTATCATGGTTAAAATTATTTTCATATTCTCCATGAGAAGACCTGCTTAATCTACTGAAGTATCGCATCAATGATAAGCCGGTATTGGGGTGAATCCGTGCAAAAAGCCATTGAAGTATTGGATTTGCAAATGACTTTTTCATAAGTTTATCCCTGAATCTTACATCGCCCAATCCGTCACCATGTGCCATATAAAACTTTTTTCCTTTCAGAGTCTTAACCAGAGGGCTTCTGTAAGTAGGTATTTCCAATTCATTTTCAAAATAGTCAAACATCCACATATCATGATTCCCTGTGAAAAAATAAATTGGAATACCTTTGATCCTGAGATATTTAAGTTTTCCGAGTAACAGGGTATAACCTTTAGGCACAACTTCCTTATAATCAAACCAATAATCAAAAATGTCTCCGAGCAAATATATTTCTTCAGCATTATCCTCTATTTCTGACAGCCACTGTACTATCAGTTTTTCTCTTTCCATGCTTGGCATGAAAGCATCAATCCCGAGATGAAAATCTGAAGCGAAATATATTTTTTTGATCATCTCAATTGATTTTTCAGAGATACAATATTGCTTATATCCAAAGCATCAACATTCCTGATTTTTGCAATGAACCAGGATATCCAGTCTGTCAGATGTATAGCATAAAAATATTGCTGAAGAATGGTGCCTCCAATAATATTTATATCTATGATTTTGTCAGTATATCTGATCATGATCTCTTTAGAAATCTCAATCCTTTTAGCCACCCGTTTATCATAAAAATCAGATTGAATAAAAATAGCGGCAAATTCAGATAAATCGTATGTCCAGGCAGCTATTTCATTGTGGTTCATTTCGGGAAAAACTGAGTTGAAAGCAAGAATTTTTGAATTTTCATTAAGTTGTTGCCTGAATCTGATAGCCACAGGCTCAAAAAATACATCTGAATATATTAATGGAATTTTATCTCCCATAAGTCTTGATATGATGACTGCTTCCTGGTTGATACTATCTCTAAGATTTATAAGATGTTCAATAACAAGGCTTAATTCTTTGCTTAATTCCAGTTTAAGTATTTCAAATTTTTTTAAAATGTATAACTGAAATACTATTGAATATCCAATACATGCCCTTGGAGCACCCCAGTCAGCAGGCATTTTCATGACCTCTATTTTTTCTTCAACAGATTTTCTCAATATTGTTCCACCTGAAGTAACCGTTATGATCTTTGCTTTTTTTTCGATTAGTTTCATAAAAGCTTCAACTGTCTCTTCTGTATTACCCGAATATGATGATACCAATGCCAGAGTATTTTCGTCTATCCACTCAGGAACATCATAAGTATTAGAAGTTATTACAGGTACAGTGCCATGCAATTTCATTATTTCTGCCACGAATTTTCCTGCAATTCCTGATCCACCCATACCGGTTATAAAAACCTTATTTACGCTGTTAGTTTGCAATCTTGTACTTTCTGCAATAATCACAGCTTCTTCAATCTGGGCTATAAACTTATAGATAAGGTTTTCCATCATATAGTTTTTATTTGGCTAAAATAAGCAATTTATTTCAATGCTGAAATAAAATATTGAATTGTTAACAATTTATTGATAATTATAGCTTTTGATTTTTTTTCAATACAACTTTCAATCTTGAAACCATAAAAATTTTAATTTGTAAGATGATATTATAATAACGAATAATATTTAAATAATTTTTATATTGATAAAAATTATGGTTACTTTTGCGGTAAATTAATTATTTTGTACAGGAAAATTGTAATAATTCCAACTTATAACGAGAAGGAAAATGTAAAAAAAATTGCTGTTGCAGTCAGATCGCTTTCTGAAGAATTTGATATTTTATTCGTTGATGATGGGTCTCCGGATGGTACAGGGGCTATAATTAAGGAGATGCAAAAATCAGATTCACACATTCATCTGATTGAAAGAAGTGGAAAACTTGGCTTAGGTACTGCTTATATAACAGGGTTCAGGTTTTGCACTGAACATGGATATGATTTTATATGTGAAATGGATGCTGATTTCAGTCACAATCCAAATGACTTGCCGAGGTTGACAAAAGCATGTGAAAATGACATTTATGATGTTTCCATTGGTTCAAGATATGTCAGAGGAGGAGGTGTTAGAAACTGGGGATTTGAAAGGAAATTTCTTTCGTACGGGGCATCACTTTATGTGCGATTTTTGACATTTATGAATATCAAGGATCCCACTGCAGGTTTTGTATGCTATAAAAGAGAAGTCCTTGAAAGAATAGATCTTGATAAAATTAAATTTATCGGATATGCTTTTCAGATTGAAATGAAATTTGCTGCGTGGACTAATGGATTCAGGCTTAAGGAAGTTCCAATTGTTTTCATAGATCGTGTAGAAGGAAAATCCAAAATGAACAGCAGTATTATAGGAGAAGCCATTTTTGGAGTCCTTAAAATGAAATGGAACAGCTTTTTTTCAAGTTATCGCAAAGATTAAGACAAAGAGCAGTAGAACTACTCTTTATCTTCTTTTTCTTCTTTGTTTTTCTTGTCCTTTTTAGCTTTGGTTTTATCTTCTATTTTTATATGATCGCCTTTTTTAAGATCTTTTGAAATAGTATTATACGGGCCGGTCACAACTTTTTTGCCTGTCGTCAGACCTTGTTTAATCTCGATAAACTCATCATCCTGAATTCCGGTCTTTACTACTACCATCTGAACTGTATCCTTGTTCACAACAAATACTACTTCATTCAGATCTTCACTATTATTTATTTCTTTTTTATCCTCATCTTTAGGTCTTGTCGTAACTGCCTGAATAGGAACTGAAATAGCTTTTTCAACAGCACTTGTGAATATGTCTACAGTTGCCGACATTCCTGGTCTGAACGGGAAAGATGATGATCCTAAAACCTGGTCACTATATGATTTGCTGTCAATTCTCACTTTTACAATAAAATTGGTGACTTTGTCAGTATTTAATGCTGATTTGCTGATATCTGAAGCAGAATTTGCAACTTCAACCACATGACCTGTAAATCTTTTATCAATATAAGCATCAACTTCGATACTTGCGGTATCTCCTTTTTTTACTTTCAGGATATCATTTTCAGAAATCTCAACACTTACCTCCATATTTTTCATATTCGATATTCGCATCATTTCAGTTCCTGCCATCTGCATTGTTCCTACTACTCTTTCGCCTTCCTCGACTGCAAGCATTGTGATCACTCCATCAATTGGAGATACGATTGTGGTTTTTTTCAATTGTTTGCTGGCTTCATCAAGAGAGGCTTCATAGCTTTTCACTGTAAACTGAGCCGCTCTTGCTCCTTCTTCTGCCGACATTATATTTGCGTCTGCAGATTTGAGGTTAGCTTCCAGACTCTTCATGTTGCTGTAAGCATTTTCAAGTTCGGAATCTGAAATCACTTTCTGATCGTGAAGTGTTTTATTCCTGTTGTATATTTTTTTTGCATTTTCAAGCTGAGCCATTATTTGCTCTTTTTGTGCTTTATTGGCTAAAACCATAGACCTGGCATTTGCAAACTGGGCTTTAGAATTATCAAGTCCTGCCCTGGTTCTTTGCACCACAGATTCATAAGTGTCAGGATTGACTATAGCAAGCACCTGATTCATTTTTACACTGTCACCTTCTTTGCAGAACAGTTTCACAATTTCACCACTCACATCGGAGCTGATTTTGACTTCAAGTTCAGGATATACTTTGCCACTTCCTGAAACTTTTTCCTTTATTATTCTTTCCTTTACATCTTCCACAGATACAGTAACAGGTTTGGTGGAACTTTTACCTTTGATAAGAGCAGCAACAACCAAAATCACTACCAATGCTCCAATGCCTATGTATATCCATTTTTTATTATTTTTCATTTCAATATTATTTAAGATTTACGAAAATTAAGAAATTGTTTTTTAAAATGTAAGGTTTTCACCAAGATAGAAATCAAGAATTTTTGTTTTAAACACGAAATCATATTTTGAAATCAATAATGTATTTTCTGCCTGATCAAAGAGGGTCTTTGCATTCATAAAATCATAAATGCTGACTAGTCCTATATCAAATTGAGTTTTAGTGCTTTCAAAAGCATTTTTCTGTGCGCTATATGCTTTTTCTGAAGCCTGATATTGCATTTTTGCAGCCTTGTAATCTGCTAAAGCCACCTGAACTTTAGATTTTATATCCTGTATCGCCTGATCTTTTTGCAATTTGGCTGCTTCAATACCTAATTTGGCTTTTTGAATATTTGATTTTGAAGAGTAATTGTCATAAATCGGAATTCTAAGTTGAACAGCAAAGCCAAGTCCGAGATTGTTATTCAACTGGTCAAAGTATTTCTGATTTTGAAGTACAGGTACTTCGTAAGGTACTCCAACATTTATTTCCTGGTTGTTTATTAAAAAATTTGTATAACTATATACTGTGTTATAATCTACAACTTCTTTAGCTTTATTGACAAAATCACTAGATACTCCACCGAAGAAACTAAGTGATGGCATTAGACCTGCCAAAGCTAATTTTTTGGTGATCTCTGCACTTTTTATTTTGTATTCTGCAGCTGACAATTCCGGCTGGTGCTGCAGACTTTTAAGAATAAGTTCAGACAATGAATATTGAAAATCTTTTCTGATCAGCATTGCTTCAATATCAGGAACCTGGACTTTGATGTTAGTGTTCTCATTAAGCTGTAATACATTTTTTAAATCAAGATATGCTTTTTCGAGGTCATTTTGCCTCATGATCATTTTTTGTTCATCAGACAGGGATTGAGCTTCAAGATTAAGTGTTGCTGAAGCCGGTTTTGAACCTGCACTTACCAGTTTTTTTGTTTTTTCAAGCTGTTCTTTAGTCGAGGTATATTGACTGACAGCATTATTCAGGTTTTCGTCTGCATAAAGGATAAGTAAGTAATAATTCGTGACAAGCAGAGCTATATCTCTTTCTATTTGGTTTGTATTTTCTTCAGCAACTTTCATGTCGAATTTAGCCTTGTTAATGTTGTTCTTTAGCCTGTTGCCATTGTATACCACCATGCCCGTGCTAAGGCTGTAACTCTGTGAAAGGAAAGATTCAGATATATAGGTATTTGTCAAAGGGCTTACCCTCCTTCCTATATTGTAGGATAAGTTGGAATTTCCTTCGAGCGAGGGTAATAACTGTCTTTTGGCAAGTTTTTCATTGATTATTGATTCTCTTTCGGAAATCATTGCCTGTTTAATGGTAATACTTTTTTCCTGTGCAATTTTTATACATTGTTCAAGATTGAGAAGCTCCTGACTTTTGGACATAGAACTCAGCATCAAAATAATAAATATCAGAATAATTCTAGGATAAATAATCATGACTAATTTTTATTGCAATATTATATCTTTAAATTAACCTGATGAATTTATTTATATGAATAGTCGTTTATTTACGATAAACTATTTTGAATTATAGAAATAATCAAACAGGAAGTGTAATTCAGAGAAATTTTCATCCTTAACGTAGTTTTATTAAGCATTTTGATAAAGAGAGTTTTTTTTTAAATAAATGGTGTCCGGTTAAATGCATTAAAGGTCACTTTAATACTTTATGCATATATCTCAAATTTCAAATCAATGTTTTTGATTTCTTCAACATGAATCATCTTTATTATTCTGCATGTCATCTTTTATCTATTTATTTTCCTTATTTCAAAAGATATTACACTTCATATTAAAAATTGGTATAATATTTGTCATATATCATTTATAAATATGAAGATTTTTGAATATAATAGGTAAATAAATTATAAAATATTATAAAACAGTATATTATATAATTAATTATTCATAAATATAAAAAAATAGTAAATTATAAATACAATGAAAAAATCGAGTTACCTTACAAAAACCACTGATATGAAAAATTATTTACACATTTTTTTTAAAATTTTTATATTCCTCCTGTTTATAGCATTCTTAACAAATGGCTTTGGCATTGAGAGGGATATAAAAGGTAAAGTAGCTGATGGTACAATTGCATGCAATGACACAGTCCAGATAATAATGAACTGGACATGTAATTCGACAATTCTACCTGATCAGCTATTGGAAGGAAATTATCCTGACTATGGAATTTTTGAAGTAAATATACTTGATAATGATGGTGTATCTATTGGAAACACTTTAAGTGAGGAAAATGTCGGGCAAATTCTTCTGGCAGAAGTCATAGACACCACAACAACTAACAGGTGCTGGAGTCATATTATAGTTTTGGACAATTACGCTCCAATACTTGAATGTGATACTTTATTTACCACTTGTTGGTCAGATCCTTTGCCTGGTTCCTTATTACCAAAGAATTACAGGTTTGAATTCAGGCCTGAAGCGGCAATACCTGATGAAGATACTTTAAAACTAAATTTAAATATAGGAAATGTTCCCGGAGCAGTGATCACTGATCTTGATTTCAGATTAAAGATAGATCACGGTAGGAATCTCGACCTTGAGGCATTTCTGGTTTCACCTTCAAATGATACAATTGAGCTATTCAATAATCTTACTTGCGGAAATTCAAATTTTGATGTCACATTTGATGATCAGGCATCAAAAACTGCTTCTGATCTTTCAGCGGAATGTTGCGCTTGTGATCCATCTGTCAAAGGCAGATTCAGATCAACAGAATTATTAAGTGGTTTTAATGGTGAACTTCCGGGAGGCACTTGGGTACTTAATGTGATAGATAAAAACGATGGATATACCGGTATTGTAAAAAGAGCAGAGATTTTATTCAAACAGACTGGTGGTAAGATGACATTTCCAATACCTTCAGGTGCTTCAGCCCCTGTTCTTATTGGCAATAATACATATAAAGTTGTATCTGGTTTTGATCCTTGCGGAAGTGTTGAATTAAGCTATGTGGATTCCGTCAGTACACAGGAATGCTTTACAGGATTGTCGAGTGTTATAAAAAGAAAATGGAGAGCTGAAGATGAATCCGGAAATGTTTCTTATTGTACACAGGTGATAAATGTCATAAATACAGGAATGTCTTTCCTTTCATTTCCTCCTGATTATGACAACATAGATCAACCAGCTCTGAATTGTGATCCTGACAATCCTGAATTTTATCCTTATCCCTCAGTTACCGGATACCCTGGAACCGAACTGTGTTCAATGGTAAATTATAGTTATACAGATCAGGGAGATACATATTGCTCAGGAGCTTTTAAAGTTGTCAGACTTTGGACAGTAACAGATATGTGCAGCGGAGAAATAATTGAACATTATCAGCTTATACAAGTGCAGGATAAAACAGGGCCTGTACTTGCAAATATGCCGGACAAAACCGTATCAGCTAAAGAGCATGACTGTTATGCTGATATAAGTATTGATATGCCGGAAATTCTTTCAGAATGTTCAGACCCATCCACTATAGATTATAGTGTTGGATATCAGGAACTTGATGCTGCAGGCAACCCTATTACTGATTATCTTATTATAACCAATTTGTTCAAGATCAGTACAACTAAATATGTACTGAGGGATGCACCAGTTGGTTCATACAGATTTACATACACAGTAACTGATGATTGTGGTAATAGTTCGCAGAAAACTAACATTATAACTGTCGTGGACGATGTTCCACCTGTGGCTGTTTGTGATCAGCATACTCAGGTGGTACTTGGAGTTGATGGAACAGCCCGTGTAGAAGCATTTGTCTTTGATGATGGTAGTAATGATAACTGCTCAGAAATATCATATAAGGTCAGACGAATGCAGACGACATGTGTTTTATCTGATACTTTGTTCCAGGATACCATTACTTTCTGCTGTGATGACATTAATACCACACAAACTGTAGTTTTAAAAGTTAGCGATAATCACGGACTTTTTAATACCTGTATGGTTCAGGCTATAGTTGTTGAAAAAATATCACCAGTTATCAAGTGTCCTAAAGATGTAACAATTACATGTCATGATGATTATAAAAACCTTATACTTACCGGAACTGCAACTTCTTATGATAATTGTGAAATAGATACATTATATTATGTAGATTATATCAATATTAGTCAATGCCAGACGGGAACAGTAACAAGAAACTGGATAACAAGAGATAATAATAACCATCAGAGTTCCTGCATACAAAAGATCACAATAAAAGATTTTGGGCAGTTTAAACCTACTGATATCATTTGGCCTTTAGATAAAACTTTATTTGATTGTGAGGCAAAATATGATACTGCAACAATTGGAGGAATCAGGTTTAAAAATGAAGATTTTTGTAATATGGTTTCTGCCAGATATACTGACGAAGTATATAATATTGTCACGGGAGCGTGTAAGAAGATCCTGAGAAGGTGGGAAGTAATCGACTGGTGCAATTTTAATGAAAATAATCCTGATGCCAGTACTTATAAATATACACAGGTTATATTGATACAAAACAGTACAGCACCTACATTTACCGCGGTATGTCAGAACAGGTCATTCTGCACATATGGCCCTTGCGAAGGGCAGATAGAATATATAAAGACAGCAACAGATGACTGTACGCCGGAAAATGAATTAAACTGGTACTACAAAGTTGACCTCGACAATAACGGCACCTGGGACATCGGACCAATACTGTCAAACAATGCCTCAGGCATATATAAAAATGGTGTCCACAGAGTGGCATGGGTAGTAGAAGACGGCTGTGGCAATGAGTCCACATGTGAAGAGCTGATAACGGTAAAAGATTGCAAAAAACCTACACCATTATGTATAACACAGCTTACTACTGTGGTTATGAATCAGGTCGGAATGGCTACTATATGTGCAAAAAGCTTTAATCTTGGACAAAATTGTGTCAACTGCCCAACTGGAAGTTATGATAATTGTACCCCAAGATGGAATCTCAAGTATTCATTTTCTACTAACGTAAAAGATACATGCAGAACATTTACCTGTGCTGATATACCTAATGGTGAAACAGCACTCATAACTCTTGATATGTGGGTTACAGATGAAGCAGGAAATCAGGATTTCTGTACTATATTCCTCGAACTACAGGATAATGAAGCAGATGCCTGTCCTGAAACAACTGTAGGTTCTCTGGTATATGGATATATAACTGATCCGGGAAGCAAACCTATGCAGGAAGTAAAACTGACAATGGTACCCGAGGATGGCTTGCACCTTAACTTCCTTACAGGTAATAATGGAAAATATCAGTTTGAAAATGTGAATCCGGAAGAGAATTATAACCTTAGTCCCGAATTAAAAACCGACTATTTACTTGGAGTATCAACTCTGGACCTTGTATTGATCCAGAAGCACATTTTAGGTATAAAATCTTTTGATGCAGGATATAAATATATTGCAGCTGACGTAAACAGATCAAGGTCCATAACTGCGGCAGATATTTTGAGGATAAGAAAGGCAATTCTCGGAGAAATGAATAATTTTGGGACTAACGATAATGCCTGGACTTTTGTGCCGGATGATAAAGATCTCCTTGAAAGCCCTAATGTATTGCTTGAATGGGAAGACAATTTATCACTCCTGACCAGTGACTATAATAAAAATATAGACTGGCTGGGAATAAAATTTGGTGATATCAACAACAGCAATAATTATTCTGCAAGCTCTGGAAATCTGGTACCAAGGAATGTAGATGTTGTAAGTATGATAGCTGACGATCAGGAAATGGTGAAAAATGATATTGTAAATGTTGATTTCAAATTCGGCAATTCTGATAATTTGTCCGGGGCACAGTTAACATTGAACTTTAACACTGAAAATCTTGAATTTGAATCAGTGGAGGTAAACGAAGAAATGATGGATATTGGAGATTTTGGACTGTCTCAGTCAGAAAACGGGAAAATAGTACTCAGCTGGGTAAAACCGGAATCAGCTAAGCTGAACAGGAATAAAATGTTTACATTGAAATTCAGAAGCTTAAATGACGGTAAACTGTCGGACAACATATACCTCAATCATGATATTGCAAGAAGTGAAGCATACAATAAAGAATATGAAGTAATGGATCTCAGAATGAATTTCAGAAATGAAAATGGCTATTCATTATATCAGAATATACCTAATCCATTCAGAAATGAGACTACAATATTTTTCGATATGCCAAAATCCGGTTCTGCGACTATAGAATTTTTTGACCTGACCGGAAAAATTATCGATAAAATTGCAGGATACTATCAGAATGGGACAAATCACGTGAATGTCAAATTTGATGATTCTGTCAATGGAGTGATATATTACAGACTCCAGTCAAATGACTACACAGAGACCATGAAGATGCTTAAGATAAAATAATTGCTTTGAAATAAAGATTTCATAACTTTCGTAATCCTAAAAGCGTCCGGCAAATGTCGGGCGCTTTTTTTATTATAAATTGAGACAAATCCGAAAAAATGCCACAAAGGCACCAAGTCTCAAAGTAATCGGGTGTTTTATGGGGTGCAGGTGGTGAAAGTGAAAAACTAAAAGTGAAAAAGCTTGTCCGTCTGCTGATGGATGAAAAGTGAAAAATTGAGATTGAAAATGGAAAACTGATCCGGTGATCCAACAATCCAATATTTCAACCTTCTACCAAAAATCGTAATTCGTAATTTTAAAATTCGAGATTCCTAAATCATAAATCGAAAAAGGAGCCTCGTGAGCTCCTTTCTTTTGTCTTATGCTGTCAGAGCCGAAGCCCCGCTTATTATCTCAAGAAGTTCTTTTGTGATAGCTTCCTGTCTTGCTTTATTGAATTCAAGTTTTAGTTCTACCAGCAGTTCATTTGCATTTTCTGTAGCATTTTCCATAGCCGTCATTCTTGCTCCGTGTTCAGAAGCATTGGTGTCAAGAAGGTATCTCTGAAATGTAGTATGCATTATACTTGGTATCAGAGTGTTGAGAAGTTCATCTTTCTGTGGCTCGAACAGGTAATTTGCCTTGTAGTTTTTTGCTTTCTCATTTTTAACTGCGACTTTTGGTACTGGCAGGAACTGTTCTGTTTCAGGGTATTGCAATGCTGCATTTTTAAACCTTGCAAATGATACTTTGACAAGGTCATATTTCCCGCCTTCAAATTCTTTCATAAGTTCACCGGATATCGCAGATGTTGAATCAAAATCAAGGTGTTCAAAGGCATTTACATAGGTTTTGATGATGTTTGCTTTTGGATAATGATTTTGAAAATATTCCAGACCTTTTTTACCGATGCATAAAATTGAAAGATTTCCGTTTGCAAGGTATTCAGACAGGTCTTTATGGAGTTCTAATTCAGCTTTTTTAATTATATTTGCATTAAATGCACCGCAAAGTCCCCTGTTTGATGTAACAACTACAAGCAATGCCCTTTTGATCTCCCTTTGTTCTCCCAGTTTTGAATTTACATCTCCCTCAATATTGGAAAGGATATTCATCAACATTTTATTAAGCCTGATAGCATAAGGTCTCAAACGGACAATCGCATCCTGCGCCTTCTTCAACTTTGATGCAGATACCATTTTCATAGCACTGGTGATCTGCTGGGTTGAGTTAATTGAAGTTATCCTCTCTCTTACTTCTTTTAATTTTCCACTCACAACAATAATTTGTTTTAGTTGAATATTTTAAAAATCACTATCTGAAATTTACCAAAAGATCTTTTGTTACACCTTCCAGCAGCTTCATTGCTTCATCATTTATATTGCCACTTGCCAAAAGGTCAAGGGTATCCTGATGTTGATTTTCCAGTGTTAAAAGGAACAGTTCTTCAAATTCCCTTACTTTTTCAGGAGCGATACTTGTCAACAGCCCTTTTGAACCTACATATAGTATTGCGATCTCTTTTCCAACATGCATCGGAGCATATTGTATCTGCTTAAGTATCTCAACATTTCTGCGGCCTTTTTCAATAATATTCATAGTCATGGCATCAAGATCTGATCCGAATTTGGCAAATGCTTCGAGTTCCCTGAATTGTGCCATATCGAGTTTAAGGCTACCTGCAACTCTCTTCATTGATTTTATCTGTGCTGATCCTCCAACCCTCGATACTGAAATACCGATGTTTATAGCCGGACGTATACCTGCATTGAAAAGACTTGATTCGAGGAATATCTGACCGTCAGTGATTGAGATTACGTTTGTCGGGATGTATGCAGATACATCTCCTGCCTGTGTTTCAATTATAGGCAAAGCCGTGAGTGATCCTCCTCCCTTTACCAGTGGATTGCCATCCTTGTCCTTTGCATTTTTCAATGAATCCGGAAGGTCATTCATATTGCGTGCAACATCGTCATTTTCAATGACTTTAGCTGCCCTTTCAAGCAATCTTGAGTGCAGGTAAAAGATATCACCGGGATATGCTTCACGTCCCGGAGGCCTTCTGAGCAACAGTGAAACTTCACGATATGCAATAGCTTGTTTTGAAAGGTCGTCATAGATGATAAGTGCATGTTTTCCCTGATCTCTGAAGAATTCGCCGATTGCAGCACCTGCAAACGGGGCATAAACCTGCAGAGGAGCCGGGTCAGCAGCAGTTGCAGAAACAATGATGGTATATTGCATTGCACCGCTTTCTTCCAGTACTTTCTGAATTTGTGCAACTGTGGATCCTTTCTGACCAGCAGCTACATATATACAATAAACAGGCTGTCCTTTATCGAAATTATCTTTTTGATTTATAATAGTATCAACAGCAATAGCTGTTTTGCCGGTCTGTCTGTCCCCGATAATCAACTCCCTTTGTCCTCTTCCTATAGGAATCATGGAGTCAATAGCCTTGATACCAGTCTGAAGTGGCTGATATACAGGTCTTCTGTAGATTACACCGGGAGCTTTTCTTTCAAGAGGCATAGCGAATTTTTTGCCTCCTATCGGACCTTTTCCGTCCAGTGGCAGACCAAGAGGATTGATAACCCTGCCCACCATCTCTTCACTAACATCAATCGAAGCAATTTTATCAGTTCTTTTCACTGTTGAACCCTCTTCGATGTGATCTCCCGGACCAAGAAGCACAGCACCGATATTGTCTTCTTCAAGGTTTAGCACCAAAGCCTGTGTTCCGGTTTCAAATTCGATCAACTCACCTGATTGTACATTGTTCAATCCATAAATTCTTGCAATACCATCACCAACCTGAAGTACTGTTCCGACTTCTTCCAGTTCAGTAGCAGTTTTCGCCCCTGAGATCTGTTGTTTTAATATAGCTGTAATTTCATCGGGTTTAATATTCCTCATATATTATTAATTTAATTTTTTTTAATTTTACAAGAGATCAACAATTTAATTCGTTTTGATAAATCTTTTTTCAATAATTTCGTTTTCAATACTTTTCAATTTTTTCCTGACAGAAGAATCAATAAGTTTGTCTTCAATCTGAATGATAAAACCACCGATAATATCTTTATTAACTTTTGTTTTAAATTCAAGTTTTTCAGCTGTAATTGAAGACTTAACAAGTGATGCATTCAGCCTTTCCATAAAATCCGGATCAAGCTTTGTGGCTGTGGTAAGCTGAATATCTGTGACCATCATCATAGTCTTGTACTGGTCCAGAATCTCATCAGCAATTTCTGGAAGAATGCTTTCCCTGCCTTTCCTGATCACCAACTGCATAAATTTGTAAAAGAAATCGTTGACCTGATCCTTAAATATCTTTTCAAACACTTTTAATTTTACATCAGGCTTAATAACAGGATTATGTAATAAATTTCTGAAATCCCTGAGTTTAGCGACCTCCCGAAAATATTTTGCATTTTCTATGGTGGATTCCAACTGATTTTTTTCAACACTGATCTCCATCAGTGACCTTGCATATCTGCTGACTATTTTATATACAGACATCTTAATTCAGATTCAGATTATTCAATAATTTATCAGCATATTCAACCTGCGATTTATCAGAAGAAAGATTTTTTTCAAGTATTTGCTCAGCAATCACAAGTGCCAAAGAACCGATTTGATTTTTAAGATCTGCAAATGCAGCTTCTTTTTCATTTTCGATATCTGTTTTTGCCCTGTGCACGATTTTACTTGCCTCAGCTTTTGCCTGCTCTTTTGCTTCATTGAGTATTTTTGTATGCATTTCTTTTGCTTCTGCCAGAATCTTTGCTCTTTCTATCCTTGCTTCCTGCAATAAAGCTTCATTTTCACCCTTCAGTTGTTCCATTTTTTCCTGAGCCAGTTTAGCCTGGTCGAGTGAATTCTGGATATTTTTCTCACGTTCCTTCAAGGCATTTGCAATAGGTTTGAAGCCGAATTTTGCGACAATAAACCAAAATGCAAGAAATATGATAACTGCCCAGAAGAACAATCCCGGATCTGGGCGTATGACACTAAAATCTGCTAAAAATATCATAGTTAATTTATTTTCTTATTTATTAATGATCAGTTATAAATAAGAGCGGAATTTTACCATTCGTATCATCCCGCTCTTCATTAATTCTTAAATGATAAAAGCTAAAACCAATGCGATCAGTGCAGCTCCTTCAATAAGCGCTGCCATAAGGATCATGTTTGCTCTGATATCACCTACTGCCTGAGGTTGTCGGGCGATGGCTTCCATTGCTTTGCTTCCGATCCATCCAATACCAAGACCGGCTCCAATTACTGCCAAACCCATTCCAATTGCTGTAATACTTCCTCCCATTTTAATATATTTAGTTTATTAATAAATATGAATAATTTTAATTCTTTTTAATGATGTTCTTCTACTGCAGCTCCAATATATGATGCCACCAGCATGGTAAATACAAATGCCTGTATAAACGCTACTATCAATTCCAAAGCCATCATGAACATTACAAGCGGAATAGCCATTCCCATTCCTGTAATTGAGCCCGATACACTTTCACCTGCTTTTCCAAAAATAAAAATCAATCCCACGAATACCAGAACTACCATGTGACCAGCAGTTATATTTGCAAATAACCTGAGCATAAGTGTGAAAGGTTTTATAAACAATCCTATAAATTCCACAGGGGTAAGGATAGTTGCTTTTACCCACCATGGCACTCCCGGCATCCACAGAACATGTTCCCAGTAATTCTTTTTCCCGCTGATGTTTACAATAAAAAAAGCGATGAAAGCAAGTCCCATGGTCACAGATAAATTTCCGGTAGTATTTGCAGATCCCAGAAAAGGTATTTGTCCGAGAAGGTTCAGGAATAAAATAAAAAAGAAAATTGCAAGTAAATAAGGTAAATACTTATTGTATTTATGACCAATAAAAGGTTTTGCCACCTCATCACGTACAAATAATATAATCGGCTCGAAAAATCCCTGTAATCCTTTTGGAGCCATGCCTTCCCTCCGCTTATAATCTCCGGCTATTTTTATAAAAATCCATAGCAGGAGCAAGGAAGTTAACAACATGAACAAAACATTTTTGCTGACTGAAAAATCATAGAATGAAGTTACCCCTCCACCCAGGAATCCTCCGTCCCAGGTAGTTTTGTTCTCAAGTTTATATTTTTCACCTTTTACATAAACATACTGGACTTCTTTTTTCTTACCATCAACTTCTTCAATATTCCTTTCAGTTTTTTCAATTTCAAATTTACCTGTCTGAGGAAAATTTTTATCTTCGATCCGGAATATTGATCCTTCAGAAAGCACATATGAGTCAACAACTTTTTGGCCATTACCATGATGTCCAATCCCGAATTTTGATGACATAAATACTGACCAGCCTTTGTCGCTTGCATACAGGAAAGCGGGCAATGGCAAATTCCATGGTCCGATACTGAAAACATTCTGATTGCCTATATGGTGAAAAATTGTATTTTTTATATTGAATTCTGTTTCATGACCACCTGCTTTTTCTTCATGAGAAACTGCATGCTGATTTGCATTTTCTTCATTTAAATTTTGTTCTGCAGATAAAACCAATGCACCAAAAAACAGGAAAACCAGGATGAGTTTTATTGAGTTTTGCATAACTTATAATGAATCTAGCTTAATTTAAGTCGCAAATGTACGACTTATTTTTTTTAAATGGAAATTAAAAAGAGGTTTTTTGAATATATTGATATCACTCATATATGATTTTTATTCGCTCCAAAATTTAATCAACTATTATGTAAATATGCTTCAACTTCACCATCTCAATGTAATCCAATAGAAAAAATAATGAAAAACATATCTTTTAAGAATAAAATGCTTTTAAATTCATATATGGATACTATAATATTTTGTCGTTTTTTTTGCTTTTAGAGTTCTGAAATCATAGCCAAACTTCAGAATTAAAGAGGATGAAAAGTGTAGAGACAAAAATGTACTTTTTTAAATAAAAATGAGTATCCAAATTTCTAAAACAATACATATTTTGTGGAGTATCAGTTTTCAAAGAGAAAAAAATAATATTTTGAAATTAATTAATAATGGGCATTATTTACTTTTGATTATTTAAAATATCTTTTTGCTATTGTACTGTTATTCAAACAGCTTTGTTACAATATTTGCTTTCTTAAAAAATAAAAATATATTGCATTTTCTAGTTTATGTAATATTTCATTGCAGCGAATTGGTTAATATTCACATCAATAAACAAACGAGACAAACGGCTTGACACAACAGAAAAATATTTTAACGAAAATATTTTGTTTTTCAATTTTTTTTATTAATTTTATAAATTATTTTTTATGAAAACACTAATTTTAAGTTGCAAGTCGCAAGTCGTAAATCTTGTCACTCTAATGACATATAACTGGTTGCGGGTCAAAAACCCATTACTTTTGGGAGTTAATCGCAATTTTGCTTATGAAATTTATGGGTTGAAACTTGGATTTTTATTTTTAAAGTTCATTTTTTCAATTCTAATTATTTGTTCATTTAAAAATGATTGTATTGCACAACGAGATTGTGGCGCATATGATATTTATGACATCCAAAACGAAGATCCTTTAATAAGACGAAAAAGAGATGAAATAGAAAACCAAATTCGAAACTTTGTAATCAATAGAGATAATCAGGGAGTTGGTTATAGGATACCTGTTGTTGTTCATATTGTTTTACCTAATCCTTTTAATATCTCAGACGAGCAGGTGTATTCACAGATTGATGTATTAAATGAAGATTATAATGCCTTGAATACTGATATATCCAATGTACCTAATGAATTTGAAAATCTAATAGGTGATTTTGGCATCCAGTTTTTCCTTGCTGATATACCTACAATTTGTAATGGAATTACTAGAACTTTTACAAATGTTTCATGTTTTACGAGAACCTCAGATGATATTAAGAGATCTTCGACTGGAGGTCATGATCCAATTGATCCAGAACATATATTGAATATCTGGGTAGGTGACCTTTGTGGTACTCTATTAGGATATGGGCAATTTCCCGGAGGGCCAATACTAACCGATGGAGTTGCTATCGATTACCTTAGTTTTGGAAGAATAGGCCCATTAGATCCAACATTTAATTTAGGAAGAACTGCAACCCATGAGGTAGGGCACTATTTCTATTTACAGCATATATGGGGACCGACTGGTTGTAACGCAAATGATAATTGTGATGATGATGATGAAGTCCCTGATACTCCCTTTCAGCGCACATGTCACTGGGGCTGCCCCACCCCCCCACAAGTTTCATGTAATAATGGTCCAAATGGAGATCTTTTTATGAACTATATGGATTATGGTGATGACGCGTGTATATTAATGTTCACCTCAGGACAAATAACCAGAATGATTGCAAGTTTAGTAAGTAGTAGAAGCGGATTATTGGAAGATAACTATGATACTGCCCCTGAATATTGCTGTGGACTTGGACAAGATATTGTAATTCCATTCAATACACTTTTAGATCAGGATATTGACTTAAAAGGAAATGTTATTGTTCCACAAGGAGTTACATTGAGAGTAAAATCAACGTTAAAATTTGGTACAAACAAAAGAATTATAGTCCTGAAAGGGGGGAAGTTGGTTTTGGATGGAGCTCACTTAACTTCGTGTTCAAATATTCAAAATTGGGGAGGAATTCAATTATTAGGTGATCACTACGCACCTCAAACTAATGAAAACTATCAGGCAGTAATTGAATCTAAAAATGGTTCTATTGTTGAAAATGCCCTAATTGGAATTGACAACTCAGAGTATTCTTATACAGGTGCAATTGTGAAATGTGATAATACAGATTTTTTAAATTGTATATCAGCAGTGAACTTAGAACCTTATAATCAGGATAATATAAGCTATTTTAAATACTGCTCTTTTTCAGGGGGAAATCAGGCTTTGGTTATTAATGGAATTAAATCATTAGAAATCAAAAACAGTAATTTTAATTCAATGCAATATGGAATCAGAGCAACCGATTCAAAATTAAACATCAATACCAATACTTTCAATTCAATCTCTGATGCCGCTATAGCATCATTAGCTACTTCGCCCGGAGCTGCTTCTTTGGTTGTGACTGATGGCAATCAATTTATTAACTGCCCCAATTATGGCATCACTCTCAGTGGCAATACTGCAAATGCTACACAAGAAATTTCAGAGAATTACTTTGAAAACTGCTGGTTTGCAATAGATATAGATGGTGATAATAATTACCAGGTCAGAGACAACAGATTCAATAGCTGCTCATATGGTGTACTAAGCTGGGCCAGCAATGATTTTGTCAATGAAGTGAAATGCAATGAAATGATTTATACCCAATACGGCAACATCTACATGCTGTACAGAAACAGCCAATCAAGTTTCCTTGGCAACAACTTTCTGAAATCGGAGGCAGGCCCCTATAAATTTGACTTTAGAGCTTACAATGCAACTATCGCTATGGAACAAGGGGATGAAGACCACCCTGCCATGAATTATTTCTGGAGCACTGATGATATTGAGACAGAAAATAGTGATCATTTTGATTATTATAAACCAAATCCTCTGGTTGCCAGAACAGATCCACAAAACCCTGGAAATTATACTGAAAAAAATTCAGATAATGATGACCAGGTGGATTGTGGTACTCCACCTGTACCTTATGTTAGTGACATTGGAATCCGACAATTAAAATTAAATTATTGTTATTGGCTTGATCTGTATAGGAGGAATCCAAATAACATATATTATAAGAAGATGTTTTATGAAGTAAGTAGGCAGTTTCATCTATTGTATTACTACTGGAGTATTCAGAATGAGCAGGCCCAGACATGGGAAAAGATAGGAGAATTACTCAGCACCATGTGCGGTCAGAAATGGCTTTTGAGGAGCTATGGACTATATCTATATCATGGAGATATAGCCAGGGCAGAGGCGATACTCGATCAGTTGACAGATCCAAGACTATATGAATCCCCTGTAGTGCCCGATGACCTGAGCGATGAAAGCCGGGCTTCTTTTATCGCTACCCAGAGAATAAACCTGCAATATCTGAAATCAGATACCACCTATGTATTCACAAATTCAGAGATAAAAACCCTCAGGACAGAAGCCGAAAGGAATATACCTGAGAGGGCTTATGCACGAAGCCTTTATACCTTGGCCACAGGTGAACTATTGCCAAGAATATTGCCTGAAGAATGTCTTCAACCAAGAGAATCTGATGAAACGACAAATGAAACCGGATGGACTTTTAGTCCAAACCCAGCTTCAAATACTTTGGTTATTAACTACAACGGAAAAGGAGAAATTTCGGGTAAAATTTCTGTTTATGATACCGATGGTAGTTTAATTATTGATTTTCCAGCAAGATTTACAAGTAGATCAGATGCTGAAATAAATGTTTCATCATTGGAAAGTGGTATTTATCTGATTTCACTCACGGATAAAAACAATAACGTGATTTTTAAAGACAAGTTCATTAAAATTAAATAAATTAATTAATAATAAGGAGGTATTGTATTAGCAGTACCTCCTCTTTATCATTTTTTCAATGAAAAAATTCATTTTTACATCAACTTTTATTTTTTTATTTTCTTCATTTTGTTTTTCACAGAATTATTACAGTAAAGTTTATAATTTTTTAAATGGAAATGAGTATGGAACTAAATTAAGAATAAGAAAAGATACAGTTTTTATTATGGCTATTGGCATATGTGATCCTGGAACTGATCAATCAAGAAGTTGTCATTATTTGATTTCAGTCACAGAAGACAAGGTTAAAACTTATATGTTTGATAATAGATTAAAAATTGCTCCAGCAAATGGTTCGTTTATTCAAAATGATACTATATTTATTTTTGGCATTGATTATAGAGACCATCCTGCAACAAACAAAATAGTTGTAATGAAAACCAATTTTAATGCAGATAGTTTGGGTCAATTAACTTATTTAATCAAAGAAAATACTTACACTTCGTCAGAAAGCATTTTAGTGAAGGGTGATTATATATTTTTGAACGGAAATATAGATAATGAGAAAGGAGATAGAAGTTTATATGTTCTCAAGATGGATAAATCAGGTAAAGTTTTAAGAGACGAGCGATTTCCTGACTTTGTTCACCCCCCGAAATACAAACTTGAGAATATGTCCAGAAATCTGGTAGAAACTACAGATGGCAATTTGGCAATACTCAGTTTTTATTACAAGGACGATATGAATTTTGTTGGAGTATGCAAATTCGATGATGATTTCTTTACTATATGGCAAATGTATCTGCCTGTCTTTGGTTCAGCAGGACTCTTACAAAATCCATGGCCTTTTATGACTGCCACTATGGATAACGGACTGGTGGTATCTAAAGAAATAAATCTCAGAGACAGCTTGTATTGGCCTGCTCCCAATCCTGATAAATATAAGGGCAAAGAAGAAACTGCCGTGACATTGACTAAATTGGATATAGACGGAAATATGGCCTGGTCTGATACACTTTTTACTAACGTATATGAGGGCAAATCATTTGGACCTTATAAAACTATTAAGAAGCTTTATACCTGCAATAATGGAGATATACTTTGCATAGGTGACTTAAACTGTAGAATATGTGATCTCGATAATCAGGCCTGGCTTGCAAGGTATTCAAATGACGGAAAAATGAAATGGGAGCATGTTTATAGCTTTCCTGACATTGCTCCTTCCGGATCGGGTACATTTTTTATGGATGCCAAAGAAGCAGAAAATGGTGATATAATCTGTACAGGAAGTATAGATGATGTGAATGCATGGCATAATGATAAACAATACACCTGGCTCCTCCGCCTCGACAGTATTGGTTGCTATGATCCAGGATGTACCTTAAGTGCCACACTCGATGAAATAATAATCACTGCTAATGAAGAAATAATAATTAATGTATCGGGCAAGGTGGTTGTTTATCCTAATCCGGCTCAGGAGGTGATAAATATTTCTGTGCCTGAAGGGTTCAATGCTGAAGAAATTGAAGTATTAGACATTCTGGGTCAAAGGATAATGGATTTGGGTCAGGAGTATGAAGAGATTGATATTTCGCATATGGAGCCTGGTTTATATTTCATTGTGATGAAAAATAAAGACGGAAGGATGATGTCCAGTAAGTTTGTGAAGGGTAGGTAGGTATTGAATTAAAAAATAATTGTGATTAATTAACAATAATCAAGGATAAATATGTCATTACAAAGCATATTTTGATGCATTTCACTTCCCGATCAGCACTCCCGAAACACACCAGGCACTGAAACTTGATCCTTCATCCTGTCCCTGTGGGATAGCTATTCTGATCATGTGTTTACCTCTTTTCAGCTTTCCTATTTCAATATAATTAGGTACGGTAACTGATCCGGGGCACCATCCTGAACGGCTGTAATCACTTGATGACAATCCGTTCCAGAAATTTCCGGATGACGGATTGAATTCCCTGAAGTTCATGCAATCAGTTCTCCAGGGTATGTATTTGAAAACCAATTTATCATTAAGGAAAATGCTGTTTGTTTTCTGCACAAATTCATCACCGTTTTCCCAGCCACCGTGTCCTGTGGTGATATATCTTAAAAAATAATCTTTGCTTGTATCAGCTATTTCAAAACTAACTTCAAGGGAATCTTTGTCAAAAAAAGTACCATAGTTTTGACCTGCCATTTCCATAAAATTAAGTGTGTTAAACAATGGTATTATCTGAGATGTCTGTGGAATATTTTCTTCAATCGTTTGTGATCCCGGATAGTATACTAAGTCAAGTGATAGTTTATGACCTCCTGCATCGTAATTGCCGATAAAAGCCCCGATCCATACCTCCCCTTTGATGAAAGGGAGCATCTCTGTTATCTCCTGTTTAAAATAACTTTTTGGTTGCCAGGATTTATCCACCACCTGGACTTTGTCATTAAAATGTCCTATCCCGAATGAAGTGAAAAATCTCATCAGTTCAACAGCAGGTACAAAGTCATCATCAGCTATCATGCCTTCATATTTTTTTCCATTCCTGCCGGTAAAAAACGGCACTTTGTCTATGCCTTCGTTCAAAGCTGTGACCATAGTAAGTTTATTTTCATCATTTATCATGAAAATAGTTCCGGTTCTGTCGTAAGCATCACCGTTAGAGTATTGTGTCACTTCTGCAAAGACCTGATAATCATTTGTAACATAAGGCAATTTTATTTTTTTCAGAATTACAGTACCTCCGGCATAGCGAAAAACGGAATCAACTGCAGGGAATTCAGGGTTTTTCTTTTTCGATCCCCAGCAAATCTGTTCGTCATTGAAGATATTTATTCTTTTTACATAATTTTGAGTAATTCTGTGCCTGTAATTCTTTGCATCCATTTTCAAACCGGGATTTTCAGGTATAATTATCGCCTGCTTAGGAATTGTCCCGGTAATTTGTGTAGCAGAAAGCTCCCAGTTATTGTTCCTTCTTATCCTTAATACCAGGCCTTCAGGTACTCCATATGCATAAGCAGGAGTTCCCGTCACTTTTAATTCTTTTGTGAACCAGATCTCAATTTTGTTTGATCTGAGGGTAGTTATTGCTTTGGAGCAGGCATACCCCAGTATTGTGTCATTTTCACCGGTCATTTCCAAAACAGGAAGTGAATTGAAATCTGTCTCATAAAAAATACTTGTACCGTCACTCAGGTTTGCCAGCTGTTTAATGATTTTTTTTGAGTAATCAATATATTCCTTTTCAACAGGTTTTTCCGGGATATATGCAATCTCAGAAGTTGCTGATCCGGATGTTGCCGAAAAATAACCTGCCATTACAGTCTTGTGCATTTCAGGTCCGGCATCTGATCCATTGACAAACGCTTTATAGCTGATGGTGAACAGACCATTGTCCTGCGCAAAAAAAGTGATTGGCAAAAAGACAATGATAAAAAAAATGATATTACTGATATTATTACAAGTATTCATATTATAACTATTAATATATATAAATTATATATAATTTATTACTTAAAATCGTATTTAAAAACATAAGCATCTTGTACTAAAATGCTTTTTCTGCTCTTTTCCGGTATTGTAATCCTGAATCCTCCCGGTATTTTTTTCCAGGAGAACAAATCTCTGGATCCTAAAATCTGCACTTTATCCCCTGAAGGCACTATGTTTGTGATCACATCGATAATTGATGGTAAAGCAGTCTCATTTTCCTTTGCAAGGAAGAGTGCGTATGCAGTATCAGAATTTTTATTTTTGGTAAAACAGATATTATTAGATTTGTATGGAAGTAAAGGTCTGGTGTTGTAAATAGCCTCACCATTTATGTCCATCCATTTTCCAATCTGTTCAAGTAACCTGTAAGCACCATCATCCCAGGTCCCGGAAGGTGAAGGAGCGATATTTAACAAAAGATTTCCTCCTTTGGAGACAATATCGATCAGCATATGAATTGCCCTGTTTGAACTCATATATGTGGCATCCGGTACCCATGACCAGCCTCCTCCGCTTATTATGCACGATTCCCAGGGGTAGGGGAGTGTTGACTCCGGTACTGTATTTTCAGGTGTTAAATAATTCTGATTTATACCTGGTACTGCCCTGTCAACAACTATCAGTCCCGGTTGCTTTTTTCGTGCTTTTTCAACCAGTTCATCCATTTTGATATCCTGGTTTACATATGTTTCTTTTAAAAATCCGGACTTTGATTCGTTTATTTTGTTCTCATAATATGATTTGATCATCTCTTTGTCCATTTTCAGTACCCAGCCTCCGTCGAGCCACAAGATATCTATTTTCCCATAATCACTCATGAGTTCAAGTATCTGATTATGAGTGAATTCTGTATATTTATTCCAGGTATCAGGATAAATCTCCGGGTCATAATTTACATTTCTGTTGAAAGGAGGGAAGTAGGGATTCCAGTAATATTCAGAATGCCAGTCTGGTTTTGAGAAGTATGTTCCACACAACATGCCTTGTTTGCGGAATGAGTCAAATATCTCTTTAGTTATATTAGATTTTTTATTAACATGAAACGGACATTTTTCATCAGTGATCTTATAATCTGTATATTTTGAATTGAACATACTGAATCCGTCATGATGTTTTGTTGTGAAAACAACGTACTTCATGCCGGCTTTTTTCGCAGCATCAGCCCATTTATCAGGTTCAAAACCGATCGGATTGAAAGTCAATTTCAGGTTTTCATATTCCTGTACATATTTAAAGTAATCATTAGGAGAATTTCCTCTTTTTCTTTCGCACCAACCGTAATCTTCCGGGCATATACTCCATGATTCAACTATGCCCCACTGGCTGTAAGGGCCCCAATGCATCAGGAGACCAAATTTCAGGTCCTGCCATTCTTCAAGTTTTTGAATGACAAGCGGATCTGAAGGGTAAAAATATTTTTGTTTTTCAATTTCGTGCTGGGAAAAGAGAATTTGTGTAAATACCAGCAGAAATAAAGTAATACAGGTTTTCATTGGTTAAAGTTTGAATTAAATAAATACAATATTTTCAATAAATACTCAACAGAAGGTAAATGACTATTGCAAACATAATAAAATCTGAGCTTGATTGATATAAAACCCATAAATTGGTGATGAATTAAGATTTTTTATAAATAGGTTGGGGTAGAATGGAATAAGGGATGGATGGACTGAAGAATGAATAGTTTGACCGTTGTCAGTTGTCGGTTTGTCTGTTGTTGCTTGGTCGGTTGTATGATATTTTCTGGTAGGTTGATGGTTATAGAAATATTCAGTCCTTGATCCTTTTATTTTATTGATCATAAAAAATCGTCCCGAGAAATCAAGAGAGAATTGAAATTTAAAAATGAATTAATAATTTGTTAATAACAAAATGGTATAAGTAATTCAATACTTTAGTCCTTGAAGACCGAATTGGCATCAGGTTAATTCGCTTTCTTAAAGAGTATATTTTAAGATGCGGTATTTGTCATTTATAATATTCTTTTCCTTCAAAATACTTAGAACCAATAAAATAGCCAATTTCTTTGAATCCTTTTTTTCCATACTCAAATTCAACTAAAGCTAAATTCTTGATCACATCCACACTATAATAATAAATTGGAACTACCAATTTAAGTTCACAATTTAAAATGCCCCATTTATTTCCTAACTTCACGCCAAGATGTTTTTGCTCATCCAAAACTTTAAAACCACCGTACTTAAATTCAATTGATCTTTCAAAACCATGCTTTGAAATTGAATCTAAATTCATGAAATCCTGTGAATCTTTAATAAATACCTTTATAGGTGCTATTTCAAATCTGTAAAGTGCATATTTATTTTCTTTTTTAAGAATAAGTATTTGGAAATCAAGCTCATAAAACGTATCTATTTTTATCTTTGAAGTGTCAAAATATGTTTCACCATTATCTTGTATGTTTGCAATAAGCAAATATGATTTTATAATTTCAAATTTACCATTTACCTTAACCAGGTTTTTTAATAGATTTCTCCTTGGACCTTGATAGCAGCTACCAATAATCCTGCGAGGACATTTATTAATACACACTTTCTTGCCATTTCGATCAATACACTTCCATTTTTTGCCTACTCTGACACCGGCAAAACCATTATAATGTTCAAATACCTCATCATATTTTGGAGGAATATGCCATTTTCCGTTTATATCAATATAGCCATATTTACCATTTATTTTTGCAATTGCGAGTCCTTTACTAAAAAACATTACAGTATCAAATTGCGGTTTTATTACACAATCACCAGAATCATTATTGAATCCCCATTTCCCGAAATAATAATACGGATAATACTGATGACTAGAATCACTGATGGATTTTAAGTTAAGACATGATAAGAAAAATGTAACAAATATTAAAATAATTGATATGTTATAAAAAAGTTTCATTAATTATATTTGTTCTATTATTTTTGATGACCTGAAAATAAAAATTAAAACATTGCATTTTTATTAAAATGTATTCTATAATAACGAATCAGATTTTATTTTGTGAATGTAAATATTAATGTACAATCCACTATCATTTTCAAGAAAATCATTTATAATTCAAATATATTAAAACCTTTCGAGTTATTGCGAGTGACCGACGATTTAGTTTTCATATAAGTGAGTAAAAGTTTCATGTTTGAATCAACATCATTTATACAATTCATGATATAATTACCGTTGCCAACTTGGAAATGTTGTCTTAATCTATTAAATTTAAGACTTCAATTATAAATAAGTTACTAAATTCATATTTTCCTTTTCAAATTATGGGCAATTTATTCGATGTTTTGTAACTTTAAAATGCTCAATAAAATATTCAAATTATTTAGAAATTTTTATTCGGTTATCAGCATATAAAAAATATCACTTTAGAAACCCTAAATTACTGTTAAAAAAATTATTCCTTTATAAAATAGCACAAGTTTTATTTTAAATTGGCATTTGCCCTATGTATTCATCTATTCTATTCAATAGCTTGTACATTAATAGCAGGATAATTATAATTTTCTCTATTTTTGCGTTTTAAATTTTGAAATATGAAAAGACTTGTTTTTAATCTGGTAATACTTTTATTCGTTGTTTTAACTGCTCATTCCCAGGGTGGAATGTGGCTGCCAAATGAGATCTCCGGTAAGATCGAAAAGGAAATGAAGTCTTTTGGCTTAAAACTCAAGGCTGAAAAAATATATAGCGAGAAAAACAACTCTATCAAAGATGCAATTGTACAATTTGGAAGGGGTTGCACCGGTGAGATTATTTCCGATAAAGGACTGCTGATCACAAACCATCATTGCGGTTATGGAGCTATTCAGAGGTTATCGACTGTTGAAAATAATCTGTTTGAGAAGGGTTACTGGGCTGAAAGCTATGAAAAGGAACTTCCGGGTAAAGGTCTGACTGTAACTTTTGTGGAGAAGATCGAAGATATTACAGACCGGGTTTTGAACGGGGCAATGGAAGGAATGAGCAATTCTGCACTGCAATCTCTTGTCGATAAAAATATTGACAGGATCAAAAAGGAAACAAAAACAGATCCCTTCCAGGTACTTGAGATCAGCCCTTTTTATAATGGGAACAAGTATTATCTGTTTTATAAAAAAATATATAAGGACATCAGACTTGCAGGGACTGCTCCTGAATCTATCGGTAAATTCGGAGCTGATACTGACAACTGGGTATGGCCAAGGCACAATGCTGATTTCGCATTGTTCAGGATATATGCCGATAAGGACAATAATCCTGCTGATTATTCACCTCACAATAAACCTTTTATACCCAAGCACTCATTACCTGTATCGATTGCTGAAAAAAAAGAAGGAGATTTTACAATGGTATTCGGTTTTCCGGGCAGAACTTCTGAATATCTCCCTGCGGTGGCAGTTGATATGATTGCCAATAAGATAGATCCGGCAATAACAGATATAAGAGGAATTGCACTATCTATAATGGACAGATATATGCGTGAGGATGCAGCTACTAAGTTGAAATATGCTTCAAAATATGCAGGTATAGCAAATTTCTGGAAGAAATGGATAGGTGAATCACAGGGTATCAACCAGTCGGGAGCAGTGAGTAAGAAAAGGGAATATGAAGAGGAATTTATAAATCGAATTAAAACAAATCCTGACAAACAAATTAAATATGGTGATATTATAAGTAAAATGGAAAGACTTTACGAAGAATTCACTCCTTATAGCATTGCTGAAAACATGATTGATGAGACTTTCGCCTCGAATATCGACCTGATGACCATTATGAGTGTTTCTGCTCGCCTAAAATCTGTTTTTGAGAATAATGGTGAAAAGGCTTTCAACGAATTTAAATCAAGACTTTTACCTTTTGTTCAGAACAAATACAGCGAGTATAATCACGATATTGACAAAGAGATTTTTGCTGCTCTCATTAAGAATTATTTAAACAAATCAGAAGAAAAATTCATTCCCGAAAGTATTGGGGGCTTAAAGACTGACAAAGAAATCGAAGATTTTACAGATAAGATCTATTCCACAGCTTTCAGCAGTTTTGATAATTTTAAAAAAGTGATTGACAGTACAGACAGTAAATGGATACTATCGGTATTTGATAAAGATGCTGCTTTTAACTTTGCCATGGAAATCAACAGTCTCAGCGATGATAAAGTGGCTCCATACTACAATGAACTGAAGGTACAGATTGACAGTCTACAGAAGATATACATGAAAGCCCAGATGGAAGTATTTCCTGAAAAAAAATATTTTCCGGATGCAAACAGTACATTGAGGATCACTTACGGACAGATAAATGGATATAGTCCCAGAGATGCAGTATACTATAAACCATTTACTTATGTCGAAGGTGTGATGGAAAAATACAAACCCGGAGACTATGAATTCGATCTTCCGGCAAAATATCTTGAAATGATGGAGAAAAAGGATTTTGGTCCTTATGCCGATAAAACCGGTTCAGTGCCCGTATGCTTTATAGGAACAAATCATACTACTGGTGGAAATTCAGGTAGCCCGGCCCTTGATGCCAGAGGTAATTTCATCGGTATCAATTTCGACCGTGTATGGGAAGGAACTATGAGTGATCTTTACTATGATCCGAAAATATGCCGCAATATTATGGCTGATTCAAGATACATTTTATACCTCATTGAACAATTCAGCGGATCAAAAAGGCTGATAAATGAGATGAAAATTGTGGGGAAGTGAAGAGTTAAAAATGAAAAGTGAAAAATGAAAAATGAAAAGGTAAGAGTGAAAAGTTTATGAATATTATAATTGTTAATGGTTATATAGTATTAACCATTCTACCCTTCAACCATTCTACCTTTCAACCTTTTTTCTTCATTTTTCATTTTCAATTATCCCTACTTACCCTCTGTTTTCTGCCCTGAAACCTATGTTTTTCTTGTTGAATATGGATTTCTCTTCGAGTATAGCTTTTTGAATATCATGGATTGTAACCTTGTTTATATCTGATTTTTGTCGTTCTTCAGCCGGCATATTGGCAATCCTGATATTTTGGTTTTCAATGATCTCGATCACCATGCTCCTGACTTTTCTTCCATTGCCGAAGTATTTATCTCTTTTCTTCACTATTGTCTCAAAATACTTCATCAGTATCGGACCTGCTTCAAGCTCGAGTTCAAGATCTTTTTCAGCAAACATGTCATTTGCAATGCTGAACAGTTGTGAAGCTGTGTAATCCTCGAATTTCAGGATCTTATCGAACCTCGATTTTAAGCCAGGATTTGCATTGAGGAATTTTTCCATATCTTCGGGATAACCGGCTACGAACACAAAAAATTCACCTCTGCGGTCTTCCATTCTTTTCAATAGTGCCTGTATGGCTTCATGACCGAAATCATTATAACCTCCTGCTGCTGTGAGAGAATATGCTTCGTCTATAAACAGGACCCCGCCCATGGATTCATCTATTTTTTCTGCCGTTTTAATGGCGGTTTGTCCTACATATCCAGCAACAAGTCCCTGTCTGTCAGTTTCCACCATGTGACCTCTTTCAAGGATTCCCAGTGCTTTATATATTTTAGTGAGTATCCTGGCAACTGTAGTCTTACCTGTTCCGGGATTCCCGATAAAAACCGTATGAAGATAAAATGAATTCAGAACGTTTTTACCAGTTTCGAGGTGATAACGCACAACTCCAACGGTTTCCAGGATCTCCTGTTTTACTTTTTCAAGGCCGATAAGTTTATTAAGTTCGTCGAATGCTTCCTGGAGTAGTTTTTCATCTATTGGTATTTTTGGCAGTGAGCGCGATCTTCCAAGATCAATTTGAGCCACATCGGTCTCTTCAACTGAACTTAATTCTTCGGTGCTCAGGGATTTTGCATTTTCCATAAGCATGATCCTCAGTGCCATATTTATTTTAGCTTGTTCGATCAGCTCATAAACAAACCTGGCATTTCCAAAGCTCCTGTCTCTGTCGCGGTAGGCCTTGATGATCAGTTCATCTATTTTTATCAGTGCTTTTTCTGTCAGTACAACTTCCTTTTTTGCTGCAGCAATGAGTGCTATCTGGCTCAATTCCTGAGGCAGATAGTCAGGGAAATTGAAATAGAGTTTAAAACGCGATTTAAGTCCGGGATTGGAATTGATAAAATAGTCCATTTCCTTGGGATACCCTGCTGCGATGACCACAAGATCACCATCACCGTCTGACATTTCCTTTACAAGTATTTCTATGACTTCCCTACCAAAATCCTTACTGTCGCTGTTCTCCCTTGAAAGTGAATATGCCTCATCGATAAAGAGAACACCACCTTTGGCCTTTTCTATTGCATCTTTGACTTTTGGTGCTGTCTGCCCGATATATTCCCCGACAAGGTCAACCCTGTCAACTGAATGTACGTGGCCTTTGCTCAGGATACCCATTTTTTTATAGATCATTCCCATCATCTCGGCAACAGTTGTTTTCCCTGTTCCCGGATTGCCGGTGAAAACCATGTGGAATCCAAGGTCATTATCTTCCTTAAAGCCCTTTTCTTTTCTGAGATTAATAAATTGTATATATTTTGCATGGTTCCTGATCTGCGTCTTGATCTCTTCGAGCCCTATAAGGCTGTCGAGAGATGCGAGAAGTTCATCAAGGGTCGCTGCTTCATTGTCCGTATATGAGCCGGGATAGACTGACTGAAAATCTTCAGGAAAGAAAATTTCAGGTTCACCTTCTATAAATTCATTGGCCATATCAAAGGTAATAGTTGCAAGATGTTTTTCAAACATGACCACATCAATAGAATATATACCTTCATACCAGGAGCCGGGTGTATTGGTACCCCAACCAAGTGAGACTGAAAACCGTTCATCATTGGCTGGAACCATAATTGTTTTGGAGGCTACTCCTTTGAGTTCCCTGCTTTCATTATAGAAATTCAGGAAGACTTCTGTCCACCAGCTTCCCTTACCAGTGGTGATATTGTCAAATAGCAGTACCACATAGACGAACCTTGTATTTTTTGTATCAAATGTATGATAATAAATGGATGTTGCTTCATCAATACCATTATCAGGTCCTTCTGTGAGATTCAGGTCCCTGATCTGGGCAATATTTTCAACAGAAGGATTATTGGCAAATTCTTCAATATAAAATGATTTATTTCCGACCACCTCATCATTGATCCTGACTTCCCAGGTGTATTCTCCTTTTTTCCAGAAACGGCCTTTTATTGCATTGCCCCATCCTTCGCGGAGTATGAAAACGCTCTGATTTTTTCTGACTATCCTGTCAAATTTCAGTTCGCAAATTTTTGTGAGTATTTCATTTTCCTTTTTGTGACAGACGATCTCAAACCTTGCATTCCAGTCACTGAGTTCATAATTCAGATTAAAGACCGATACTTCAAAGTAAATGTAATCCACATACTGGCTTAAAAAAACATTCCTGTACTTCTTTCTTTCGAAAGCAAGCCATTCAGGAGAAGAATATGTATTTAAAGACTTAAATCTGAAATTCTGCATTTATTTTTATTTATGCTCATAGTTATAACAAAAAAATTGAAAAATTAGTTTGCATCCGGTTCTATAAATGAAATATATAATTACGAGTAATACATACAGTCTTTTTAAGCCCATGGTTCCAGCCTAAGTAGTTAATCAAGTCATTCCAAATTCTCTTCAAAAATAAATGATTTATGCTGAAATGTTAAAGATTATTGAAAAAAGAGCTGGCAGAGGAGCCTATCTTAATTAGGAAGAATTTTAATTGTTTAAATTAATCAGGGCAATTTGATTTTCTTTAATTTTGGATTTGATTTTGAAAAGTATTTTATTACTAATTCACTGTCTTGAATTTTACAATCTAAAATATTATAAAATAATCCCAAATCAAAAAGATTTCCTAATGGATAATCCTTATATTCTCCTTTCAATAAATATGCATGATCCAAAGCTTCACCTATAAAATCTTCCAGTCCATGTCCGTATTCGGGTAATATAATGACTTTAAAAAAGTTATCTCCTCCCGAATTACTATAAAATTCATAAATATTATCTTTTTCAACATAGAAAAATAAGTCAAACATATTTATCGTGGTATCTCTTTTTAATTCGTTTAAATTCTGAGATACAGCGCTGATGTTTATCGTTAAAAGAACAAAAAAAGCTAAGATGCCATTTTTAATTTTCATTTTTTTCATGATATCATATTGTTTTTTGATCTAATGTTTTCTTTGATTCCCTTTGTTTAGCTTAGGCTCCAGCTTAAGCTGTTTATCAACTAATTCCAAATTCTCTTCAAAAATAAATGATTTATGGAAGAATGTGAAAGATTATTGAAAAAAGCGCAGGCAGAAGAGCCCACACTTAACTAGGTAATAAAACTGTCAGATTTAATTGTAGCTACTTCAATTTAATTTTAACTCTATTATTTTTAAAAACCAAATCATTTTTAGTTTAAATATTTTTCATTTTTTATTCTCTAAAAATTATGAAATTATTCAAAATTATTTCACTTAGTTAAGATTGTAGATTGAAATAATATTGATATGCAATCCCCCAATAATAATAATTTCCTTTGATGTAAGTTGAAATATTATACCAATCCTGCGAATCATTTACGTTGTATTTTGATTTTTGCTCTACAATTTTATCAAAACCTTTAATGATATTTAAATCCAATCCTATCGTACTATTTCCAAGTTTCATTTCCAAACCAAAACAAAAGTTTAATAAATAGAAAAATTTATTAAAATCTTTGATTTCATCAAATTCGGTTAATAATTTTAATGAACTATCTTTATAAAAACCATTCCCAGAGCCATATAATTGTCCAAAAGTTCTGTTGATACCAATTATCGGTCCGAAACCAAAATTCATATTCATTTTCTTATACATTTTTCTTTTGTATTTTAACAACACCGGAAATTGAATTGATTCCATTGCTTGTCGACTAAGGAAATAAAACATTGCATTTTCCTGATCAATAATACATCCAAAATCATAAATCATTTTATGAATACTGGCTTCAATAAAGATATTTTTATACAGTTTTGAACCAAGATTAAAACTAAACGAATTGGTAACAAATATTCCTCTCTTATTAAACCAATTCCCACTATCATTGAAATAATTTGACTGATAATTTCTCATAAACTTTAAGCCAACATAAATTTCATGTTGAGATGAAAGGTTTGAAACAATAAATATAAAAGATAAAATTGAAATATATTTTTTCATAATACGATCTTTATTAAATTAAGGTCTCCAAAACATTTTAAAAGGACCATACTTTATGTATGGCTCTCCCCTTATTCAGCTTAGGCTCAAGCCTAAGCTGTTAATCAACCCATTCCAAATATTCATCAAAAATATATGATTTATGCAAAAATGTTAAAGATTGTTGCAAAAAACGTTGGAAAATCCTATGTTTAGCCTTAAAGAAATAATCAGTAATATAACATTTGATAATTGGTCAATTATTCCTCTTCTTCCCTCATATTCAGATTGTACCAGTCAATTTTTCTTGAGTAATACATCACCAGGGCAAGGATAAGGAATATTCCTATGCTGCCAATGAGCAATGCATAATCCTGTAGCTGTATGATGATGAAAATGAATGTATAAAGCAGAAACAAAATTGAACTGATAAGGATCGTAAGTTTGGTGTTTTTAAGTATAGCCTTAATATACAGCGCTATAAGCATCAGTGTGGCAATTGCTGACAGTATGTAAGCTAAATTGAAAGGCAGATGCTCTGAAACAGAAAGCAGCAATGTAAAAAATACTATCAGGGCAATTCCTACCAGTATATACTGCACAGGATGTATGAAAACCTTGTTCAGCACTTCTATAAAGAAGAACACAAGAAAGGTAAAACAGATGAACAGAATAGCGTATTTGATGGCTCTGGTAGTTTTCTGGTAATTGTCAACAGGAAGCAGGAGGTCAATACCAAAAACAGATTCTCCGGTCATGTACTTGTTGCCTGTCCAGGATTGAGGATAATTCCTGTTGAGGTGCAGTATATTCCAGTATGCAGTGAAGCCGGTATCGCTGACATTTCTGCTGTCAGGAAGAAATGCACCGGTAAAGCTCGGATTTTTCCATGATGATGAGATATTTACATCAGTGATCTTTCCTACAGGGGTGAAATATAGGAACTGGCTGCCTTTGATATCAAGGTCAAATGAAAAACTGTAACTGGAACTGTCTTTTCCATTGATCCCGACAGGAGAATTTATTCCCGATCCGATAATATCAGTCGAGATTACACCGGGGTTGAACAGGTATTTTTCAGCATTCCAGTTCAGTTTTACCTGTTCTTCGATACCACGCAGATCTGTTATACCCATTGTCAGATGTGCCTTATCAAACTGGATATTGCTGACAGGAACATCAAATTCCTTTAAGTCGATTCTGGGAAATTTTCCCGATAAATTTATCTTTGAATTATAGACCACTATATCATAAATGCCACGATTTCTTCTTTCCGGTCTCATATTTCCATTGATTTTCAATTCCGAAGGAAGTATATGTATGAAGTCCCTGACCTGAATCACTTTTTCTATACCGTTTTTCTTGTCGGTTTCCTTCATGTATTTTATAAAAGGAATCGTAATGAAGGGACCTGACAAAGTCTGTTGCTGACCCCATTTTGAGCTCACTTCACTTATCGCATCCCTTTGTCTCGCTTCTCTCTCGTAAACAAGACTGCGGATCATCTGTGCAGGAATGAGCAAAAGTAAACCAATAAAAATTATGATCGCAACTTTGAAATAGATGTTGTATTTTAAGGGTTTCATTTTTTTTATTTTTATAAAGTTTAAAAGTTTATTGGTATTATGGTTTAGAGGGTTTAGAGGGTTTAGGTAGTTTAGAGAGTTTAGTTTATTTATTATTAAAATGTTTTCAATTTGGTTTAAGAGGTTAAATTGTTAATGGTAAATGGTCGTAAGGTTACAAATTTTCAAGGTTACAGGGTAACTTTTCACTCTTCACTTTTTTCTGTTGTCTGTTGTCTGTTATCGGTTATTCAGTTTTCAGTTTATCTTTTTAAAAATTGTCAACATTTCTTAAGATCTTTTAGTATTTACTGCTGTCACGCTTACGCAAGTTTCAGCGTGATCTTCGCTACGCCCGAACTCACGACTTACGCTTCCAATTTTTTATTTTTCATTTTTCACTATTAATTATTTTAGGTAATTTGTCCATCGGAAAGCTGTCAATTTCAGCAGCTTTGATATTCTCCAGAACCTGATCTCCGGTTTTGCAGCCCGGTATCACTGTCTGGCATACAGGGTGGGAGATACAGAAACCAAGACTGACCTGACCTTTGGTATATCCCTCAAACAGTGAATAAACCGGTTTGAGTTCTTCAAATTTATCAAGATATTTTTCAAGCTGTTCAGGTGACAGATTCATTTTTCTGTGATCATCATCTGAGAATCTGTGGTCTCTGGTAAATTTTCCGGTCAGCAAACCGAATAAAATTGGTATTCTGGCTATGACCCCGATACCATATTTCATTGCTTTGGGAAATAAAACTCTCTCGGCTTCACGCTCCAGGATATTGTATCTGACCTGAATAACATCTAAAAGTTCAGGATGCTGATCAAGAATATGAGCCTGGCTGGTTTCTCCAAATGACCTGACACTCCAGCCTGCATGCAGGATTTTACCATCTTTTTTTAGTTTTTCCAGTGCTTCCCAGGGTTCATCCTGCTCAAGTAAATCAACGACCGGACTGTGTAACTGGAGAATGTCAATCACCTCCACTCCAAGTCTTTTCAGGCTCTGTTCTGCGGCATAGATCAGGTGTTTTTTTGAATAATCGGGATTATAAGGTGTGACATCATGATTTTCATTCAGATAAGGATAAAAGTTATTTCCTGCTTTGGTAGCAATTATAATATCCTTTTTCCCTCCTCTTTCTTTAAGAACCTGCCCGATCAGTTTTTCTGAATGTCCGAAGCCATAGACATCGGCAGTGTCAATGAATGTTACACCATTATCAAAGGCCTTGCCGATAGCGAGTTTTGATTGATTATCATCAGTTTTTCCCCAGTCACGGCCACTGATGCCCCAGGCTCCGAAACCTACAGCGGAGACTATTGGTCCACGTGCTCCAAGTTTTTTATATCGCACTTTTTATATTTGAATATTTGCCATAAAATAAATCAATAAAATAACGATTTAATAGTAATTTTATTTGAATTGGAGGAATTTAGGAATGACTTTATATTATTTAACCGTTGATAAATAATTTGATGCAACGAGTTGAAAAATGATCTGAAATTAATTACATTTCCGTGTTTAATTATTTTATCAGAGTTATAAAACGTGCGTTAGGCAGATTGTTATTTATCAGGTAATAGTGAGAATAAAACAAACTGTCCTTTTCGGCAGTACAATAGTCGAATGAAATTATATTCTCCGGTTGTGAAGCGATGTTTAATAATCTTTCGAAAACAAATTTTTTAGTATCGAAAAACATCTCACCATTTTTGATCTGGATAAACCTGTCAATATCAGGTATGTTGTTCCTGGCTTTTTCACCTATTTGCCTCCAGACACCCGATTTTGAAATATTATAATTTTTTACAGTAATACTTGGACCGATATAATATCTGACCTTTGCCGGATCAATACTGAAATACGTGAGAAGTTGCTGAAGTGAATTAATTATTCCGTTGAGACCTCCGAGCAGTCCTATGTGAACCAGTCCGTGCAGGTTGCTTTCAGGTTCCCAGACGGCAAGTGGAATGCAGTCTCCAGTGATGCCGCAGATTGCAATTTGATCGAAAGTGAGGAGGCCGTCAATACCTGTTATGATACTTTCATTATCTGTAATAAGCTCAGGTACATTGTAAAAGCATTTGTCTTCATCATCAGTTGAAATAAGAGCCACATTTGAGCTGTGGCAGTTTATTATCTCTCTAATCGGGCCTACGATATTATTTTTTTTCAGGAATTTTAACCTGTTCTCACTTACCACTTTTTCATCATCAAAATCATAGCCCATATTCCCATCCTGTTTAGTGGAGTGGTAGATTGTAAATTGCTGATGTTTAAGTACAAATGACACTGTAGTTTTTTAGATTATTAAAACAATGTACCTATTTTGGTCAAAAATAAGCTTTTTTTTTAATAAACAATAAATATATCATAACTATACCTTAATATCATAATGATCACAATTACCAGAAATACTATCCTGACAAATGAATTGCCCCTTCGGAGTGCCATCCGGCTGCCTGCTATACTTCCTATTATATTGCACAATGCCATCATTATTGCCAGCCCGAAATAATAATTGCCCTGGCTTATAAAAACCAGCAGAGCAGAAATGTTGGTCACTGAATTGACGATTTTTGAATAAGCAGATGCCATTACAAATTCAAAACCCAGAATTATCACAAATCCCAGAACCAGGAAATTGCCTGTGCCCGGTCCGAAAAATCCATCATAAAATCCTACTATAAATCCGATAACTGAGCCGAAAAGAATCAGTTTAATTCTGGATAATTCTTTTGTCTTAACTGATCCAAGATCTTTTTTAAGAAAAGTATATATTGCAATTATAATTAATATGACAAGTATCAGCGGACGTAAGGTATCCGGATTTATGACGCTTAGAGATCTTGCACCGAGATTGGAGGCTAGAAATGCAAATGCAGAAATAATTGTTAAGATGAGGAGATCATATTTTACCCTTTTGCTGTATTGAAATGCTGCTACTGATGTGCCGGCAAGAGCAGCTATTTTGTTGGTGCCGAATAGAGCCGGCAATGGACTGTGGGGTAAATTTATCAGCAGTGCCGGCAGTTGTATCAATCCTCCTCCGCCTGCCACTGAATCGATAAATCCTGCTATCAAAGCAAGTAAAGCCAGGGAAATAAGTGTCAGGCCTGAATAGCCGGCAAAGATGTCGGAGATTAACATCAGATCATTGATTTATTATCGTTTTGAATAATTTTTTTCAAAAGTACTTTTTTAATTTGGTTTGAGCATCATCAGGCTGATTTTAATCATAAATTTTTAATTGAATTAATTATTCTTATTTTTGCACATATTCTTTTATCCGATGCAGCTATCTCAACTTAGGATATGGGATTATTGGAAATAATTAATAATGATAGGAATATGACAAAAATGTTTTTTATAGTCGGTATGGGGAGTTTTTTGGGTGGAGGGTCCCGTTACCTTGTACAGCAGTTTTTTGCCAGACAATTTCCTGGACCATTTCCTGTTGGTACTTTAGTTGTGAATATTGTTGGCAGTTTGATAATCGGTATAGTTTTTGGTTTGAGTGAAAGATCCAATTTACTTTCAAATGAGATGCGAATATTTTTAGCTAACGGCATATGTGGCGGATTCACTACTTTTTCATCTTTTTCCATTGAGAATTATGCTATGCTTAAAGATGGGCAGTATTTTTATATTTTCAGCTATGTTGGTTTGAGTCTTTTTCTGGGGTTTTTGGCAACATTTCTTGGAATTCAACTTATTAAAATCTTCTGACATGAATACAGCAAAAGAAATAAAATTGCTCAGAATATTTATGAGCAATACCGATAAGTATAATCATCAGCCACTTTATGAACTGATAGTATATTCAGCCCATAAACAGGGTTTAGCAGGGGCAACTGTGCTTAAAGGTGTGCTCAGTTTTGGATCAAGCAGTATAATCAATTCACTGAAATTCTGGGAGACATCAGAGAAGTTGCCTGTAGTGATCGAGATAATTGATGAAGCAGAAAAATAGAGAATTTTTTGAAACCATAAAACCTTATTTTGAGAAAACAGATAAAGGATTTCTCGCCACAATTGAAAAAGTGAATGTAGTTTATTATAAAACAGGGAGAAAAAAACATTAGAAAATATTTTTATGTGTATGTAGATGAAATTTAGATATATATCAAGAACAGTATGGACATTATCACTGGTCAGCCTTTTTACTGATACTGCAAGTGAAATGCTCTACCCTGTGATGCCCGTATATCTCAGAAGTATTGGTTTTTCTATATTGCTGATAGGTATACTTGAAGGTATTGCTGAAGCAACTGCCGGATTGAGTAAGGGGTATTTCGGTAAATTATCAGATAATTCGGGTAAAAGAACTCCATTCGTACAGCTGGGTTATGGTTTGAGTGCCATTTCTAAACCATTGATGGCAATTTTCATATTTCCGTTATGGGTTTTTATGGCACGAACAATTGATCGCCTCGGAAAAGGAATCAGGACAGGAGCCCGGGATGCCATACTTTCGGATGAAGCTACCAGTGAAACAAAAGGAAAGATATTCGGATTTCACAGGTCAATGGATACTTTCGGAGCTGTTTTAGGCCCTTCACTAGCATTGTTTTATCTCTATTTATATCCTGAAGATTATAAGACCTTATTTTTTATTGCAGTTGTGCCGGGCATATTGGCAATTTTGACATCATTTTCATTACATGATAGAAATAGAAACATAAAGGTCAATGATAAACCGGTTTCCTTTTTTTCATTTATTAAATACTGGAAAACCAGTCCATCTTTGTACCGCAAAGTAGTCATCGGGTTACTGGTTTTTGCATTGTTCAACAGTTCTGATGTTTTTCTTCTGCTCAGGGCAAAGTCTGCCGGACTTGATGACACTGAAGTGATAGGAGTATATATCTTCTACAATCTCATTTACGCATTGTTTTCTTATCCATTGGGGGTTTTAGCCGACAGGGTAGGGCTGAGGAAAATGTATATTTCCGGAATTGGAATATTTGCAGTAGTTTATCTGGGTATGGGATATTTTGAGGGGTTGTTGCCGGTTGCGATCATGTTTTTCCTGTATGGAATATATGCAGCTGCTACCGAAGGAATATCAAAAGCATGGATCAGTAATATTGCAGATAAAAAAGACACTGCAACTGCTATAGGAACATATTCCGGATTTCAAAGTCTTTGTATGATGATTGCGAGTTCTCTGGCAGGACTGATATGGTATAATTTTGGTGCCGGTACTACTTTTATTATAACAGGTATTGCTGCAATAATTGTAATATTATATTTTACACTATATGTGAAAAATCCCACAGCCTATCCTGAATAAAATATTATTCACTCATTGATGATCAATGACAATGTCTGGTTTACATGTGAATTGGTGTATAACTATTTTACCTGTTTCTGAATCCATTTCAGAATTTCCTCCAGGGCAACCGGCGCAAAAGTCTGTTCTATTGTCCCGTATTCGGATGGTGAGCCTGTGGTACATTCCTGGAAAAGGTGGTTGAGCCCCCTGAATTCAATGGTAGTAACGTTTTTATTTCCACTTTTCAGAAGTGCATTTTTTATGGGTTCCAGATTTTCCTTAGGGGGCACCTGCAGGTCTTTCTCGCCGTTAACAGCAAGGACCGGACATTTCACTTTTTTTAATGATGTTACAGGATCATATTTTATGAAATACTGCATCCATGGCGATGTAACCTGGGTGACCTGGGTTTTTATCAGTTCATCAACAGTCATCCCTTGAGGTATTTCCATTTCAGGATTTTCTTTTACTGCCTGTTTCATGTAGTTAGTGAGGTCTGTTTTAAGTTTTTCACTATCTTTTGATTTTAAAATAGCTTTAAAGATTTTGCGATTGATTTTTTCTGCAGTTTTAAGATCTTTTTCACTAATTCCTGATGCTCTTCCTATAAGTTCCTGCTGTAAAAGCAGTAATTTATCACCCCTGATTCCGGTACCTGCGAGCATCACAATGAATGCGATATCACCTGAATTTGCAGCTACCATAGGAGCAATGATGCCACCTTCACTATGTCCCATAAGACCTATTTTTTCATTGATTATCTCAGGTCTTGTTTTTAAGTAATTCACAGCAGCCTGCACATCGGTTGCAAAATCGGCACTTGTAGCGGTATTGAAATCTCCTTTTGATTCTGCTGTTCCTCGATCGTCAAATCTCAGAACTGCAATTCCATTTTTAGTGAGGAAATCAGCTAATACCAGAAATGGTTTATGTCCCAGCAATTCTTCATCCCTGTTTTGTGGGCCGCTGCCGGTAATTAAAATCACAGCAGGATATCTGCCATCTTTATCCGGTAGTGTGAGAGTGCCTGCAAGAGTGATCCCTGCTTTTTTATTATCAAAAGTCAATTCCTCCTCATAATAGGGGTATGGTTTTTCAGGATTTTGAGGTCTTTTTATTTCGGGTTTTTCAAGGACTGTTCTTGTAAAATCCAGAGGAAGGTCAAAGTTTGCCTGTCTGAAATTTCCTGAAATCAGGCTGTCATTCAGCATTTTGCCTTCAAAATTGATCCCTGCCATTGTGATACTGAATTTCAGAACTGAATTTTCGAAAGTGGTTTCTGTAACCGGAATTCCCTTTGCTCCCTGGTCAGGACTATCCATAGTGGACACATAACCAGTATCAGTTTTAGTGATGTTCATTACAATTCTGAGTTGAATGCCCTGTATTTTGAGCATGCCATTCCATTTACCACTTATTTCCTGTGCAGACATATTTGATAACCCTGTTAAAAATATAAATAAAGTAATAAGCCTTTGCATGATTAAAATTTTAATGTGTAAAATTAACATATTAAAAACAAATTTCAAAATCCTGATAGATTATATTTATAGGCAACCATATGTCAAAATTGTATAGGCATTAAAGCAAGTATTAGTTTTCTAACTTTTTAGGATTTCCAGGTTTTCACTCATCATGAAAAATGAAGTGAGAAGAAATTACTTTGATGTTGGTGCAGCTACAATCATTTCTATAAGAACTTCATGCTTTATATCTTTTAGTTCTTTAATGTACAGGCAACCAGCATCCGTTTTCTATTTGCCAGGTTTTTTTTACAAGCTATTCAAAACAATACAATTTGTCTGTTGTTAGTTGTTTAAATTGATTCTAAATAAAACGAAAAAATGAAAAGAAAAAGGTTCCTTGAAATAGCTTTGGCATCCCCAATTGTTTATTATTTGTCATCTGCAATAAAATTAATATCAGACAATGTAAGGGCAATTATTGTAAGAGCGAAAGAGAGTCGTTTCGGAATACCGACGCCATTTCTTGGTGTTAATCCAAATGATCTGAAATTATCTTCCAAAGATACCGCAGGCAATTTATCGACATTTTATTACAAAGGATTGCAGAAGGTTGGTCCATCTTTTCATTATCATAAATATCAGGATGAAGTTTTTTATGTTATCAACGGGCAATATATTTTTCAGCTCGGACAAGAGAAGCAAATATTAAACACAGGAGATCTAATTTTCCTTCCGCGCAATATTCCCCATACCTGGATCCAGCTATCAGAGGCAGGAGAAATGTTTTATTTTTTGCAGCCTGCCGGTAAAATGGAAGAATTTTTTCTCAAGATGACTGAGCTGGGAGCCAACAGCACTAAAGAGCAAAGAGCGCAAATTGGTTTAGATTCAGGAATTTTTAATGTGGGCCCGGGATTAAAACTGACAGATGAGCACATCTATGTTGACAGATTTTCCGAAGGATTCATAGTAAAATCGCATGAAACAAGGTTAGGAGATAAAGTTCTCTTAGGTGGAGTCAGCCCGAATGATTTAAAAGTTTCAGGAAAAGATACCGGAAGTGAATTATCAATTTTTGAATATACAGGCAAAGAAAAAGGAGGTCCGCCACTTCATATTCATCTCTATCAGGATGAAACATTCTACATTCTTGAAGGAGAATATCTCTTTCAATGCGGAGAAGATAAAACTTTAATGACAGAAGGCGATATGATTTTTCTTCCACGAGGTCTTCCACACACCTGGGCTCAGCTTACTGAAAACGGAAAGCTGTTGTATTTTTTCCAACCTGCAGGGAAAATGGAATCGTTTTTCAAAACAACAGGAAATCAAAAAGAAGCATTATCACCTGAAGAAGGTATGAAACTGTGGGAGGATCATGAAATGAAAATTGTTGGACCACCTCTTAAATATTAATAAATTTGTTTGTAGTGTTATAAATAGTGACATTTTGCGTCAGAGCTGCATATTGCTTCGGGATTACATCTGTATTCTTTTGCGATATCTTGGGAAGATCCTATTTTATTGAGTGACGAATAGATAAATAATTTTAGCAGTTCAGCAGGATGAGCAGGTCTGGATTCTTTGAACTCCAACTTAAAACCGAACTTATCTAGTTGGAGAGAGAATCAACAAAATGATCGTTAATCCAAAATTTTATTCTGGTCATTAGCACTGTACGGATACTCCGGAAGGAGAAAGATATAATGTCTGCTAATGCCTTGTATGAAGTTCATAATCACTGGTATTATGCATTAAAGATATACATAATATCAAGTAGTAAAAAATTCGTGATTATTTTAAATTATTTTTTATAATTCCGATCTCTAATATATTCTTAACTCATCCTGAGCACAATAATCCTTTGCAGATAATGATATTTCGTCTATTCCCATTTCTTTTGATTTTTCAACTATATCTCTATATATCTTTTCAGAGTATTCTTTTTCAAAAACTGTATTTAAAGACATTGTTTTTATCCCGAACTTATTCATTTTTTTCCATTTCTCAACTCTTTTACTATAATTTAGTTCTATTTTTTTATAAAAACCAAATCTTTTATCTTCACTCAATTTTACTAGAATATCTCCTACTTCTGGTCTTTGTCCCCTATGATAATCAATAGTATAGTAAAACTGCGACTCAAAACATATAAAATCTTTTTCATCTAAAAGGCTTTTTGTGAAATCATGATTAAAACAATTCTTGTGTTCCCATGAATTTGCCACAATGCGCAATCCATTGCTTCTTATATAATTTATTATTTCATTTTTTATCCATATTGTCGATCTATCTATAAGGTCGCAAAAAATGCCATAAACTTTTTTATTCTTCCAATAATCGACATCTTTTTTTAATTCTACAATAGTTTCTTCTTCAGAAATTTCAGTTTTCTTATGCAAATTTATATATCCATAAATCCATTTTCCGGTAATATTTAGTTCATTAATAATAAACAAACTATCTTCTTCTATCTCTTTATCAGGTTTTCCAATAATAATAATTTTATATTTTTCAAATTCGTTTCTTGCTTTTTCTTTATCATTTACATAATTTACATATGGTAGCCAACCGTAATATACTGTTGATTTTATTGCATTTAAGTCTTTTTTGTTATTATTTTCTGTCATACAACAAAATACATATTTGACAAAATATAAGTCATTAAATAACAGCATCTAAGATTCGCAATTTGTTTGATCATAAATATTTGATCCAAAACAAAGTAATATTTATCTGATTCTTAGAGGAAAAAAATAAATTAATGATATTTTTCAAAACTATGCCACCAATACAATTATTTTTCCTATTGCTTTACAATTTTTTGCACCTTCACGCGATTATTAGTCTGGTCAATTGCTTTTACAAAATACAGACCAACAGGAAAAGCCGAAACATCAATTACCTGTAACGATTCTTTGGAGTGAATACTTGTCAGCTTTTGACTAAGGGCATCATATATTTCTATCCGGTAAAGACTCACATTTCCTTTGATCGTAAACTCATTCTGGATCGGGTTTGGAAAAATCCGGACCCAATGTTCATCAAGGTGCAGATCATCGTCTGCAGAGCTTACATCGGGATTGTAAAAGCCAAAATCGATAGTGTTATTGCCACTAGCATCGTAATCAAAATAACAATTGAATGGATCACCATCATTCAGTGGTTCTTCTCCGGATCTAAGATTTACAATTCCTGACATGATATCTGTAAAAGAATTGCCAAAACCATTATTATCAAAATCTACATCATTGTCTGCGTAAGCCTGAAAGCCATTAGTTGATATGAATTTTTCCAATGGCTCACCGGGTCCCCAATTATTGACTTGCCATACAAAAACTACATAGTATCCCGGTTGCAAACCGGAAAACCTGTAATATCCGTCTTTATCCGTCACCTGAACACCTCCAAAACCCTGCCAGTCAGGGATATTATCCCCATCAGGATCCGACCAGATCACCAATGATACTTCGGGAATACCTGGCTCGTTGAGTTCATTTATACCATTTTGATTTAGATCGTTCCATACCCTGTTTCCAATGGATAGGATACCGGGAGATACGGGGTCACCACAGTCTTTATAGCAAAATGCCATGTCATTGATTGTCACGATCATTTCATTACCCATGGCTTTCCCAATATTTAAAAAAGTAAGTGCGTTATTATTAAAGTGATAAATGGCATCTTCCGGTGATTCCGACAGATCTACATAGTATGGTTTAGTATTGACAAAACCTACTTTGCCACCATATATAGTGTCATTACATCCTACACTTTCCTGAGCAACAGAAACTATATTTTGCATACTTTGCACCCAAAGATCATTACTTGGATCAAACCCACCTTGTCCTGAACTTGCAATGACTATGGGAAGATCAGGTTTATTTAAGTCTCTCCTTATATCATTGACTAAATGATACAAATTGCTTTCATATTCATTCAAAAAGTTGTCAGATGCTCCATCATTCCAACCTTGGAACCAGGCAAATCCGGAAATTTCGAAATCCGTTGTACCCATATTTGGGAATTTTGTCCCTAAGTTTTGGGTAACATCCTTCACCTTTTGAATTATAGCAGTATAGAATTCACCAGTTTTACCTCCTGCTGATGGTGGACGAAAATCTTCCGCAAGACTCTTTCCTCCCCAGGCAGTTTTTATGATTAATACAGGGTCTTCATAGTATTCATCAAGCTGATGCGCAAACATAAGTTCCGGTCCTATTAAATCAGCATAAGCTCCCTGTCCTACAGTGACATTTGATTTGATTGTTTCGCCATTGCGCTCAAAATATAAAAAGGCATCATCCAGTGTGGTCCAATTGTCTTTTTCACCAATCTTGGACCAATCTCCATTTACATCTTTTTGAATAACATCAATTAAGGTTCCGGGGTCATTTTGAGGATCGTCTATGGTACCATATCCTTGCATATTTGACTGACCTGCCAAAACAAACACTCTGACTTTAGCCTGAGATTTCTCTTGTCTGGTGACAATCGGAACATAACCTATTTCAAGACCTGCGGGTGGTTTAACAATTGCAGACGGATCGATGGTTGCTATTTTTCCTACAGTTGGTGGAGCTAAATATTCATCTGTGAGGCTCCAGTTGGAGTGAATGAGTTCAACTCTGTTTTGAAGTTTGATACGTATATCTTCCGGAAGATTTGCATGGATGATGGCAGGTTGGTCTCACAAAACGATACCAATAGTAGGTAACAGTAGTTCCGTCGCCGAGGTCAGCTTTAAAAGGTCCTGCAGTTGGTCCGGGGTTTTTCCAGGGGCCATTGGGATCCTGCCAGTGACAGTCCGGGTCTAAAGGTGTCAAATAGGCAATTTCTGTTCGTGGCGATACAGGTACGGCAGTAGTTAACAATTGAGTAGAAGATGGTACAGATCCCTCTTCAATAGCATGCCATAGATTATCCGGATCGAGTTTGAAATATTCCGGTAAGATAAAGTTGTTTGCATCTTTGTTAACTGTGTTCAGGTCAAATTTAAAACCCATGGTGTTTTCATTTTGCTGAACATTATCTATGTAATTCAAATCAATGTCATGTTTTACACCATTATTTGAATTTTCAGAGATTTCAGCTGCCATATCACCTCCATTATTGACGAATGAAACACCATAGCTTCCTGTCTCATTTAGATGAGGAAGGGCAGCAGGTCCTCCGTTGAACCAGGATTCCAGATCATTCCAAAGGGCATTTTTAGAGTAAACTGAAATATTATTCAGAAGTATTGTATTATCCTCATCACTTGCCGGAAATTGTAATCTGTTTGTTTTAGCATAACGATTTCCGTTTACATCCTTAGAAATAATGGCAGGTGATCCTGCATGCTCAATCCCGAAACCGACATTCGGTTCAGAGGGTCTTGAGTCCAGGAATAATCCTTCCAAAAGCGGATCCTGCAATGCTGGTTCAGTCCAGAAAGTGGGTAAAAAGAAGCTTGCGGGACCTTTGAAGTTGGTGGAATTTAAAAATAAAGTCCAGCATTGATTACCCGTCTCGATATTACTGCCATGAGTATTTTGAATTGGTTCAGTTAATGGCAAAGGAATATATCCATATCCCAGCATTTCTCCATTCAAACTTTGCGCCAAATTCAACCCATCTGGTGCCCAAAGCAGCTTGTTTGATAATTGGGCTACACCATATTTACCTCCGGGAGTGCTCCAATCTCTCTGTCCATTGGGTAATATATCACTCCTCCCGGCACCTGGTCCATTTGCCCATGCATAGAAATTAAAAGAAACACCTCCCATGATAAACTTAGGTATTTTTGTACCGAAACGCGTATCATGCCACCAGCCTAAGCCCCCTTCAATGGTTATATAAAACTGATCAGGCTCATTACCAGTCCGCTGGGTGGTCAACCAACTACTACTCAATCCCGTTTGGAACCTATCTGGTCCGGGATAATTTTTAAATATCGGGTATGCTGCACTATACATGGTATAGCCTGAACCATAGGTCTTGTCAGCAATATTTTCTGTGGATATCCAGGTGAATCCACTTTTTGTTGCATTTACAACCTGAGCATAAGTATTGTAACATAATCCTAAAAAAATACTCAGTATAAAAATAGTCATAAATGGAACATGTGCAATTTGGAGACTAATATCGGCTCTGCCACAACAGATCATCGATAGATTTATTTGATTTTTGAAATTCATTGAACTGGTATTAATGTTTCTTCAAATGTTAAATTTGTTGTATTGATGATAAAATCACAACCATTTGTAAAATTAAAATTAATTTTCAAATATAAAGGAAAATTGATTATGCCTTTCTATTTTGTCTGTTCGTCTATTATTTTGGGATTCGCTCTGCAAAAAGTGAAACGACGATTGGCGGTATGTTTTTGTTGCCGATTTCGGAGCACGGCACTGTCAAGCCATAATGAAGTCTGAAGCGAGCCACAGTAGTTGATTTCCGCACTATCACGGCAATAAAATATACCGCATGTTGTGTGTTATAATTATTCATTTTTCTGTCCTTGCTTTTCAAACTTATCAATTATTGTCAAATCAATTACAACACCTAATCCAACTCCAATTACATACATTAGTAAATCCCAAGGGTCAAAAGTCCTGCCAAGAAATTCAATTTCATAAAGTTGTAATATTTCCACTATTGTTCCAAAAGCAACTGTGATTATTGCACCTATGATTCGGGCTTTAATTACTGATATGTTCTTTCTTAATGATATTTGTATCAATAAGTATAGATTCATAGGTAGCAGAATGTCAATTAAATATCCACGAATAAAATGCTTGAAAATTCCTTGATAATCAGGACCAATGACGAAATGTAATAGTCCAACAAATATGGAAATTGAAACAATTATATAAGTGCTTTTTTTGTTCTTCATTTTGTCATATTAATATTTGTTAAATTGCCCTTATATCAACAGACGAGTGCAGGTTTATGTGCTTTTTGCCTTAGACCTACGCTCATGGCGAAGCCTGGCGTATCAATCAAAAGCGAAATTCTGCTTAGGTGATGTTACCAACTGGCAATATTATCATTTTATCTTTCTTTTTTATAATATAGTTTTCTTATTGATATACGATTGTAGTTGGTTTTCCAATTTCAAAATCCTGAAACCCAAAATCAGTTGTTTTAAATGAATTAATTTTAAAAACATCCGAACCACGGCCTGGAATTGTTGGATAAAAAGAAATTGAAAATTGAAAAGTACTGAAAACCAAAGATTCATTTTTAATTAAAACTCCGAGCCCTATTAGTGAATACATTTTATTGTTTTTAAATCCTGAATTTGAATTACTAAGCATTCCAATAGAATAAATAAAATAGGGTCCGAAACGGAATCCTAAAATATTCCAGGGAGCATATGATTGTGTTTGAAAAGTAAATAATATACGGTTCGTACCAGTTAATGAAACACTATTAAAACCATCAATACCAAAACCATCATTAATAGTTAAGCTCTCATATGAAAATCGGTGGATGCCGTAAGTTACCTGTGGTTTGACAAATTGCCGGAATCTCCATTTGCCTATACTAAATAATTCTGTAAAATAATTCATACTTACTTTAATTTCTCCTTGCTCGGTATGTGAGGAATGAAAAAAAGTACTGTATTCAAAGCTGTAACTCAAATATCCCCACTTATAATGGTTGCCTGATGAAAAGCGCATACCTAAGTACAACCGATTGATATTATTTTTCATTTGAAAGCCGCCTGTTATATTGAAAACCATGCCAATAGGAACATCTTCTGTTTTACCAAATTTGAAAATATATTTGTCCTGCACATATTTTCTTGTCGATATACCTATGCTTGCCATATAGAAATTCTCGTCGGAAAATAAATGAAGCGTGTCAAACTCCATCAATGGTTTTTCAAGAAAATGAACCGTATAATACCTTACAGCAGAAATCAAATTTGTTGTCCTGCTATTTTCTGATTGGCCTTTAAATATTCGAGTTGCATTACCAACCCAGTAATCCTGTGTATTCATCTTGAATCGCTGTAATACAGAAACAGAATCAGCTGAATGAAGTGAATCTCTGTAAAACTGCTGCATGAAATTCATGCCAGCTGCCCACTTTGCATAAGATGAAAAGAACGGACGATCAATGGAGAAAATTTTATTGGAATTTTTAAATTCATCCATGCTATAATGTAGTGTTGTGTTTATATATGTATTGCGAATGTTGGGTATATAATAATTTGCATTGTATGCATAGTCTCCCGTTTTATGAAGCCAGTCAAAGCCTGGTTTTAATTCGTGGCCTAATCCCAAAATATTTTTATCAGTTAATTGAATCGATATATTTGAATTGGAAATACCGACATTAGCAGCAATGCTCCAATTATCTAATTCGCGAATAAAAATATCTACAGAATCCGAGTTCTTTGAAGTTGCTATAACGAGAAAAGAAACATCGTGCACGTAACTCTGTTTTCGTACTAATCGTTCCGATTCCTTTACCAACAACGAATCGAATACTTGATTTTGTCTTATCAACAACAAGTTTCTAATAGTAATTCGCTGAGACTTTAAATGCAAATTATTACCTGCCCTAGCTAAATAATTTTGAGATATTATACCGGTATCAGTAACTGAATAACCGAACGGATCAAGTGTTTCAATGTTTATGTTCCTTATGATTTTGCCTTCAAAGGTCCTGTATTGTTTTTGTACAAGGGGTTTGCTTTTTTTCTTCTTTTCATTATTTGTTTTTGTACTAACAGCAACTGGCTTAAAAACTAACCGATACATAAAATTTGTAAACTTTCGTCGTTTGGCAAAAGCTTCAATATTCTTATAAATACGTGTTGAATCTTTTTTTTCAATAGGCTCCTGTGCAAATGAAAAATCACTTGGCAGAATAGAAATAGAAAAAAGGATTAATAAAATTTTGAAAAACATTTTCTTTTATCATTTTTGAATACATTAAGGTTGTCATTTTATATTGTTTGGATATTCTAATTTACAATGGTCAATTTATTATAATTCTATAATTTTTCAATTTCTATCAGGATATTTTTTCTTTTAAAACTATATTGTAATTTTATCTATCATGTCTATTTTTTCGAGAATCTTGTTGAAACGGGATCTCTGTTGCTTGTTGGTAGTTCCAATATCTGTGTACCATAATTACCAAAACGGTGTATTTATTCTCTATAATATAGTTGGCTTTGTTTACCTTTTTTGCATTTGATGGTGAATAATAATTTTTTCAAATGTATAAAAATTTCATAGATTATCAAAAGGACTTGATATTTTTTGTAAACTTTTTTCACTTACATGAATATAAATCTCAGTAGTTTTACTGCTCTTGTGGCCTAGCAGCTCTTGAATATATCGTAAATCAGTTCCGCTTTCAAATAAATGTGTGGCATAACTGTGTAGTAACCAATGCAATGTAGCAGGCTTTTTTATTTTTGCCAAAGATAAAGCATTTTTAAGTACTTTTTGAAGACTTTGTTCTGAATATTTTTCATTTTCTTTCCTTCCTTCAAATAACCAACGTGAGGGTTAATATAAGTTATAATATTGTCTGAGTATTTCAATAATTTTGTCAGCAACTGGAATCAGACTATCCTTTTTGCCTTTTGAATTAAGGATATTAAGCATGTGTCATTTGGAATCTATGTTTTAGGGTCTCAGGTTGAGTAGTTCACTTTTTCTTAAGCCTCAGGCATAAATCAAGTTCAATATGGTTTTGCTCCATTTGGATCCGGATATTTTCTTTATTTTGGATATTAGACCCTGATCATAAGGAAATTCTATTATCAGCCTTTGTTCGTTTTTGTGAATTATTCTTGAAATTTTTATAATTCTTAATAAGTCATTCTATGTTATTAAACAGAAAATTTTATACGGCTTCGCCTTACTTAAGTCGCAAGGGAATAAGGTAAATCAGATTGCACCATTAGAGGTGTAAATGTAAAAAAATATAAATTATTTGTATTATATTTTCAAAAAACTCAGATTTTTTTCTTCAACTTTGAAAGTATCAGCATTGCAATTCCGAATACAAGCATTATCAGCCCCGACCATAAATTGATATTTATATTCAAAGACTTTTCGTACATCGCAGTATCTGACTTTGTGACAATTCCATAAATTGTCAGTATCACACCCATGATGCTGAACAGTAGTCCTATTGGAAGTTTTATATCTAACATGATTAAGTTAATAGTTAAAAGTTAATAATTAAAAGCTTATTAGGTTTATAAGGTTTATGAAGTTTATATTTGAATTAAAAATTTACAATTTACAATTTGTTCATAAAGTTTATTACCAGAATAGTATTGTCAGGATCACAGCCATTGCCAGCACAAATATAGCCAGGGTACCTGATCGTCTGTACCGGACTGTATTGTGCTCTATTACTTTTGGTGTCAGTGAATAAACCAGTCCTGCCAGTTCGCTGTCCTGCTTCTGCTGTTTAGTGATCAATGACAATATCACCGTCACAACAGCACTTGCAGAGCATGCATATATAGCTGTCCAGAAATTCTGTGCCATCTCGACCGGATATATGTGCACTACTCCGAGCCATCCACCTTTGACGAGTGTTGATGCTCCGGCAGGTATCGTCAGGCCATGATGCAGCAGAGCTATGAATAAACCTGTCAGTAATCCGATAAATGCAGCATGTCCTGTCGTTCTTTTCCAGAACATTCCAAGGAAAATAATTGCAAACAACGGGGCATTTACCATTGAAAATATAGTCTGAAGAAAATCCATGATATTTCCGAACATGCCTGCAAGATAGGCAGCACCAATACTTGCTATTACTCCGAAAATTGTAGCAAGCCTTCCTACTTTGAGGTAATGCTTTGAGTCAGCTTCAGTATTTCCGGTCACAGGACGAATATAGCTCTGATATATATCATAAGTCCATACTGTATTGAAAGCAGATACATTGCCAGCCATACCCGACATAAATGAAGCTAAGAGAGCAGTGATACCCAGTCCCAGAACTCCAGCCGGCAGATAATGCTTGAGAAGCATTATGATTGTCAGGTCATAATTTGTCTGTCCGTATTCGTTATTAGGGATCGTAAAACCGGAAGCAGGATCATTCATCAGTACAAGGGCAACAATTCCGGGAATAATGATAAGGAAAGGGATCAGCATCTTAGGAATCGCTCCGATAAGTGGAGTATTCCGGGCTGCAGTAGTTGATTCGGCAGCCATAGCCCTCTGCACTATAAGAAAATTTGTGCACCAGTAACCAAATGACAGGACAAACCCAAGGCCGGCAAAAATACCATACCACTCTACTCCCATAGGATTTGAAGCCGATGAACCCGTATATTTCCAGGTTGTTGTGTAGGTGTCCGGGGCAAATCCTTTGGCAGTGACTATAGGGTCCAAACCTTCCTTTAGTCCTTCCCATCCTCCGACCTGGTGAAGACTGAGGTATGCGATTGGCAATAAGCCGATGATAATGATGAAAAATTGCAGCACTTCATTGTAAATGGCCGATGACAGTCCACCAAGATAGGTATAAGCGAGGACTATCGCAGCTGATAATATCAGGCTAAGATTGAAATCCCAGCCAAGAACTTTTTCCATCAACAGTGCAAGAGCATACATAGAGATACCTGATGCCAGGATTGTCATTAAAGCAAACATGATTGCATTGAGGCCTCTTGTCTTTTCATCAAAACGCAGTTTGAGATACTCTGGCACAGACCTGGCTTTAGAGCCATAATAGAAAGGCATCATGAACAGTGCCAGAAAAACCATCGCAGGAATAGCACCGATCCAGTAAAAATGTGTTGTAAGCATACCGTATTTTGCGCCGGATCCTGTCATACCCATCACTTCGAGTGCACCAAGGTTAGTCGAAATAAATGCAAGACCTGCCACCCAAGCTGGCATTGACCTGCCTGCTTCAAGAAATGCACTAGCATCTTTCATATATCTTTTCAATACCCATCCGATACCCAGAACAAATACAAAGTATATTACCATAATGAGGTAATCGATCCATGACAATTGAAAAATTTCCATATTTTAAAATTGAAGTTTTTAAAAATATTAATTAAAAAACAAATATATTTAATTCCATTGAATTTGAACAAAAAAAATAAAATTCCATGTATTTCAGGCTGGATTAAAATCACTGGTCCTTATCGGTAAATTTTTACCTCAACCACTCTCTTGCGAAGAGATGGGAAGTACATCATATTAAAACTTGTTTCAATATGATCGACAAGGGTGAGTTCATTCTCCACCTTGCGATTAATTTTTATAATCAACTTTGATTTTTTTAATTTCCCTATAAAAGTCGCAATGTACTCTAAATCAGTTTTTTAGCGACATCACTTTACTGATGAATAAGGCTGAATTTATAAATCGTCATGGATGTAAACTCTTCATTGACATCCAGTTCTGTTGACGGAAACTGTGGTTTATTGGGGGAATCAGGAAAATGCTGTGTCTCCAGAGCAAGAGCATAATGTTTGCCATACACTAACTCATTTTTCCCTTTCAGATTGTCGATATAATTGCCGGTATATAACTGAATACCTGGCTCAGTTGTATATACTTCCATCTGTCTTCCTGAAATATCATCATTCAATGTAGCTGCAAGTACCAGTTCTTCTGCGTTATCATATTTCAAAATCCAGCTGTTATCGTATCCGTTACCGATTATTAGCTGTTCATTTTTTTTGTTTATATCTTTGCCTATATGTTTCAGGATTGTGAAGTCGAAAGGAGTTTTTTTGACTTTTTGAGGCGGTCCCAATGGAATTTGATATATATCCGTTGGCAGAAATTCCAATGCATTGATCTGCAATCTGTGATTTAGAATATTCTCAGAATTAGCTCCGGACAAATTGAAATAAGAATGTTGCGTAGGATTGAAAATCGTTTTTTTGTCGGTTTTTGCCCTGAAATTGATCTCAAGTGAATTATCATTTCTCAGTTTATACCTCACTTCAACTGCCAGGTTTCCAGGAAATCCCTCTTCACCATCTTTGCTCATATATTTTAAAATCAGTGAGGGATCATCATCGCTTTCGACAGGAGTTATTTCCCAGAATACCTTATTGAAACCTTTATTTCCACCATGAAGGCAATTTGGTCCATTATTTACCGGCAGTGAGTATTTTTCGTTATCAATAATAAATGATGCGCTGCCTATTCTATTCGCATATCTGCCTACAAGTGCTCCGAAACTGGCATCATCATTCACATATTCTTCAAGTGTGTCAAATCCGGCAACGATATCGGAGAAATTGCCATCCTTATCAGGTGTCAGGATTGAAGTTATGATCCCACCGTAATTGATGACTTTGATCAGGATCCCATTTTTATTCTGCAGTGAATATTCGTAGACTTTACTGCCATCTTTAAGAATGCCAAACAATTTCATTTACGTATTTTTTATTGTATCTGATTTGTTCCTTCCCGGATCGCAACTTCAAATATGGAATGAGGCAAATCTTTTTTCAAATAATATTCTTTAATGATCCTGTCTTTGAAATATGTAGTTGCGTCTTTGTGAATAATATTTATAGTACATCCCCCAAATCCTCCTCCCATCATTCTTGCTCCCAGAATTCCTTCAGTTGAAGCAGCAATATCCACTAACAGATCAAGTTCCCTGCAACTGACCTCGTATTTATTTTTCAGGCCATCATGTGATCCGAAAATCATTTTTCCGGCTTTTTTCAGGTCGTTTTTCTCAAGGGCCTGACATGTTTGTTCAAGCCTTGAATTCTCTTCGATAACAAAGCTGCATCTGTCGTAGATCTTTCCCGGGAGCTGATCGCGGCAGGATTCAAGTTGTTCCATGCTGACATCTCTGAGGGAATTTATTTCGGGAAAATGACCTGCAACGATTTTCACTCCCTGTTCGCACTCCAGTCTGCGGATATTGTATTCTGATGAGGCGAGATTGTGTTTCACCTCAGTATTGCACAGCAGTATGCGGTAATCACCGAGATTGAGGGGTTCGTAGCTAAAATCCAGTGAACGGCAGTCAAGTTTTATAACCCTGTCAGCCTTTCCTTGCATTACAGTGAACTGGTCCATGATCCCGCATTTCACCCCTGCATATTCATGTTCTGCCATCTGTGCCATTTTCACCATTTCGATGGTTGACAGGCCCAATGAAAAAAGCTTGTCGATTGCAAAGATGAATCCGCATTCCATTGCTGCTGACGATGATAATCCGGCTCCGATCGGGATGTTTCCGCCTACAACAACATCGAGTCCCGACACTTTGAACCCTTTTTTTGACAACTGGGCAACAATACCGAGGAGGTAATTTGACCAGGTCTCTTTTTTTTGTATTTCAATCTGATCACAGGGTATTTCTGTGGTGCTGTTAAGGTCGTAAGCGAAAAACCTGAACTTGTTCAATGAATTATGAGCTGCTGCGAAATAAAGTTCCCTGTCGATAGCGGCAGGCAGCACAAAACCTTCGTTGTAGTCTGTATGCTCACCAATGATGTTTATTCTGCCCGGGGACCTGAAAACCGAGGGGTTTGAACCGTAAAGAGATTTAAATCTGCTGATTATATCCTGTACCATATATCTGAATTGAATTATAACATAAAGGTAAGGATTTAGATTTTTAAATGTTAATTTTTTTTAGGAAAAATGAAATTTGGTCTAAATTGGATCAATGCATATTTGTAAATTTCAAATTTTAAACCTTTTGGAAATAATCAATTATACAATTTCTATTGAGATAGGAAAACAAAGCTGATAAGAATAATCTGATTATCAATTCTTTGCGTTTTTACTCCTATGAATGGTGACTTAAGTAATTTTTATTTAATCAAATATGTATTTCAATTTATTCATTATGATAAAAGTATTTTCATTTTTATCAGGCCAGGAATATTACAATAAATACATATATGAGCTGTAGATCACAAAGCTAAACTCTTTGTCTCCAGAACTGCCAGTTATATTATACGTATAAATTCTCAGTTTTCATGCATTAACATAGATATTTATGAAACCGGCATCCCGTAAGCTTGCATTGGCAGTATGTGTTGTGACTGAGTAAGTTTCATTTTTTATACTGATTTCATAAGAATAGAAATACCAAAAAAGCATGGTATCTTACTATAAAATGCCATCAATTTTGCCAATTTTAATACTACAGACTATGGTCTGAAAACAACGAAACTGAACTCCCTATCGTTTGCGGCATAGGAAGTATTGTAAGTATTTATCCTTAATTTCCCGGTTACCGCATTTGTATTGATAAAACCGGGATCTCCCAGACTGGCGATAGCACAGTGTGTATCCTGGCTGTAAGTTTCACCCGTGATGGTAATTTCATAAACTCCGGCAGATATCCTGGTAACAGAAAAATTGGTGGTGCTTCCAGTGTTGTTTTTTGTGCCGTTGGCTTCCACCGAACCATAACACACAGGAACAATATTGGCATTTCCTGACTGATTCCGGTTAATTTCAGCGGTATTTCCGCCTGCTACCTGAAGACTACCATCCAAATAAAGAGCAGGTCCGGTACCAAGGTTTTGAGCATAAAGCGTATAAGTAGTTCCGTTATTGTAAAAAAAGCCTGCTGAACCTGATCCAGTATTTTTTCGCATAAATGGTTGGATAAGTACCATTATTAGTAGAATAAATGGCATAACGGTTTGCAACATCTTCAAGCACATACAATCGGGTAGAAACTAATCCGGGATCGGTATTAAAACCAACTTTTCCATCACCTGTTACAGTGATTGCATCTCCAGAAACGCTGTTTGAAATTTTAAATCGTTCACTTGTATTTGTTGCATTATTTAAACCTGCTAGCGACCAGTATGAAGAACCGGAGGTGTTCTGGAATGTTAAACGGGCATAATCTGAATCATTCTCATAAAGTTTAAGTTGTGGTTTAGCAAGACTGCTGTTTGAGTTAATCTCCAGTTTTGCGTCGTCCGGAGTAATCGTTCCGATACCCACATTAGTTCCATTATTATACAGGTTGCTTGATGCAACCCAGGTTGTTCCGTTATGCCTTAATGTCTGACCTGTAGTACCTGATAAAGTAAACCGTTTAGCATTATAAGATTCATCTGCATATAAAGCAAATGGAACACTAAGTAACTGGCTGGTTCCCATATTTGTATATGATCCTCCACCTATTTTTAGTTCAACCTGTAAAAAATAAACTCCTGCGCTCCAGTCAATTGAAGTAAAGGCTGTTCCGGGTACGGTAATTGTTCCCTGTCCGATAGTGAGAGTAAATAAACCCAGTGTATTTGTTGTTTTAGAGTGAGTTTCAGCATAAACTTCTGTTCCGGCTGCTGAACCCTGGATTATTGTAATCCTTACCGTGATTGCCTGATTGTCAAGTAGTTTTCCTGAAGCATCACGTGCTACAGCCTGATAATTGAGTCCCTGGGGTGCCTGTGCAATAATTATCTGCACAAAAATTACCATTAAGAACGTATTTAATAATTTATAGTATGTTTTTTTCATGATAGATAATTTTTTTAAGATTAATTAACTAAATTGATTTTATTTACACTGATAATTTTTTTGCCTTGGTGTTCGGTGACCAGTTCAAGGAAATATATTCCTCTGCTGTATTTACTAAGATCAAAAGTCAAAGTGTTCAATCCGCTGTTTGTATTGTATGTTTCTGATAAAACAACAGCTCCGGGCAGATTGTAAATATTTACTGTATTCTGTGACCTTGTACCGGAAAGATAAGACAGTATGATCTGTCCCTTGGCAGGGTTTGGATACAAGGCAATATTGCAAGAGGTGATTTCCATGTCGGTTATGGAAACAGTATTAACTTCAGATTGCTGGAATCCCTGTGTCAGCATGGATGATCCCTGGATGAATGTTTCAACCATGGTCATTTCAGCAATTGTATAAGATAAACTTCCTATACTGCTTGTTGCATAGCCTCCTCCTGCTGAAATAACAGAAGGTGAAAGAGTCTGGGCTTGTAATGATAGGCAGGTCAATACAATAAATGCCCACAAATTAATGATCTTGCTTTTCATGATATATGGATTTTATTATACAAAAATATAACAAAAAAATCCATTTTTTTTAATAAAAAGTTAATTTATTTTAACTTTTAGGAAAATATTAGATTTTCCTTTTGATTTTATTCCTTTTTGCAGATCGTTGGGTCAAATTGCTATTTGAAAGGATTGTTACTTTTGAAGTTATTTGAGTGTTCTGCTTTTTTAAATGCTCTACGAGAATCTACTAGAATAATAAAATCAGTTTGTTTCCCGCTGATCAACGGAAATCTAAAACGCAGATCAACGCAGATTTGATTAGTTGTTAAATTAATATTCTTTTATTAAAAACAGCAGGAAAAAGAATGAATAGCATCTTAGTGGTTAATTATATTTAAATATTAATTATTTATGATTCTATTTATCTAAATAGTCTACTTTTCACTGCATCTCTGATCCCTTTATCATCAACAATTTTTAATGCTTCTTCCTGAATTGTCAATGCAGAATTCATGTCATTGATATACAAGCAATAATTTATAAGACCAATTGTTTCATTAGCAAATTGTTTTTCGTAAATCAACTTTATATTTTCCTGTTGAGATAAATTTATTATTTTCTTATGTATATCAACCATATTGAAAAAATACTCCATTGGATCACCTATAAATTCCCTGATAATATCATATCTTTTAAGCTTAAATAAGTCTTCATCAACATAAATATAAAAACTACTGGCAGCGACATAATTATTATGAAGAACGTACTCAAAAAGTTCAACAGACTTTTTTCCCTCATTTAAAATTCTGTTTATAGACTGCACATCATTAAAAGCATCCCTCGATCCTTGAATTTTAACCAGGGTCGCGAGGCTGTCTCTTCTTGATATAAGAGCTTCCAGAGCCGGAGGATATTTATCTGCAAGTTTTTTCCAGTCAGACAGAGCGAATGAATTCCTCACACCGGACATGGAAGGCTGATATTCAAGAGCGTGATCAAAAAACCATTTGAATCTTTCAAGGGCAGTGCTGTAATCTTTATTTCTGACCAGGTTTCTTATGTCTTCCAGATATTTGTGCATATCTTTTGGATCTTCATTCTCTTTTGATTTAATAGTATCCGGTTCTTCATTTTCAAGACCAAAAAGTTCAGAATACATTTTTTTTATTGAATCGTTCAGTATTGGAGTGAATTTTTTTAAAACAACTTCGTCAATTTCCATATTAATAATAGGCTCAGTTTTTAAGAGTTTTTGTCCAGATGGAGATTTGTAAAATCTTAAGAATTCTTCTAAATCCTCAGTTGTATAGACTTTATCAATTATTGCAATTGCTTCATTTTCATATACTTCTTTAAGGATTTTTTCCTGAATTTCAGAAACCCACTTAAATCTATTTTTCATATCCAAACCATTTACAACATCCTGAAAACCTGAGCCGGGGATATTTTTCATGAATTGGCTTGTATTATCCTGCATTTTATTCATTACCGTGTCCAAAATGTAGTTTTGCTTGGTCAGTTTAATATATTCCTTTATCAATTCCTGTTTTGTCTGGCAGTAAATTGAGAAGATAAGGAATTGAAAAAGAATAAATGATGTATATAATTTTCTCATTTAAAGTATTTTATATATTATTTGATTCGTTTATATTCCTGACCCACAGCCTGGGATAAGATAAAAGGAAATTCATATCATTTACAGCAATTCCGGAGTTGAAAAACCATTTTTTCCTTAATGATACAATAGGTTTAATTTTGGTCAGATCGATTTCAAGGTTTTCAAAATTTTTATTTTCGGGGATAAAACTTAGTTTTTCTTTGGTCAGGACAAGTATCCCGGATGTTTTTCATTTTTAAGTATAAAATCTGCTTTGTCTGTCAGTATTTTGTTTTTGATAAGTTCCGGATCCAGGACTATCCGTCTTGCCAGACTATTGAAATTGAGTTTCTGGAGATACCCAAGAACAAAGAAACCAAACAAAAAGCCATATATTGCCCGGAAAAGTATAGATAAAATTGAAAATGAATTGTCATTAAAGCCAAAAAGATCATAAGAAACAAAAAAACAATCCCTCCTTCAATCATATGTCTGTTTTTAAAATACCAATAAGGTGGAACCAATAAAGATCTTGAAAAATAAAAAATTAATGCTGTTGAAAGGCCTGCCGATATAAAACCGACAATGTGCCAGGGAGATTCATCAAAATAAATGATCAATATTGATATTAGTACAATCAGTAAAAGAGCAACAAAAACCAATAAGAATTTATTTTTCATAATTCATATTTTGATTCAAAAACAGATTAGCAAATATGATAAAAAATCAGGTATTTATCAAATTTTCTGCCATTTTTAACAGTTCATTTACGGTTTTCCAGTTCCTGGTAGTTGCATTGACTTTCAATTTGCTTTCAAGCATGGTATTTGTGAGCTTTGTTTTACCATATCCGCCGGGGCAATAGAGGTAAATAGTTTGTTCCAAGTACACAAATTTGTCAGACCCGTATTCTCCGTCTCTCAGCCTGTCTATTTTTTCATGATCAGGAATATCAGACAGGAAAGTGACGTGCAAATATTGAGTTTCTATATTCTCGTCTTTTAGGAATGGATTGTCATTTATAATTCTCTTCAATTCATCGGCTTTTAACACAATGACAGGAACATCAAACCCAAATTGATGTGCAATGGAGGTTCTGATATTTTCCTCAATTATATAATTTTGATATATATCTGTTCCGAAAATTATATTTCCGCTCTGAATATAAGTCTGCACGTTTTTATAGGCTGAATTGACAAATAAATCTTTCAGGGCATCCATTTTGATTATATTTTTTCCACTTACGTTTATTCCCCTTAAAATTGCAATATAAGTATTCATTTGTTCAAGATTTTCTAAAAAGCGAATTTAACCCGAATTATTCATAAGAATTAAAAATGTATGCGAATAATGGCTATAAAATATAAATACCAATTCAAAAGCTGACTAAGCTAAAAATTCTTTAGAATTTTTCAGGATAAGCTAATCTATGATATTTTGCTAACTTAAATGTCGACATAACGTTTTATGATACAAAAAACATTACACCAGTGTTAATTATTGAAATATTGGTTAAATCTTTGAAATATGCTTTACCTTTGCAAAATGCCTGATTTTTATTGATCATTTTGCCATTAATTTGTACAGTAATATGAAATATTCCTTATTCACAAAAGTATCACTATTATGTATTTTGCATCTTATTTCTGTCAGTACAGTTTTCACACAGAATACAGTCTCAGGCAAAGTTATCGATTCCAAAACAGGTGAGGCATTGTCTTTTGCCAATGTGAGATACAACAGCTATAATACAATTGCTGATGTGAATGGGAATTTCAAATTTGATGTAAATGATAATTCCATAAATCTTGAAATTTCATATATTGGTTATATTACATATGTAATGAATGCATTGTCAATAAATAATATTAATTATCTGGGTGAAATTAAGCTGGAAACAGATTCAAGGACTATAAGTGAGATCACTATCACATCTGGAAAATACATCAGAGCTATTGAGAATGTGACTGTTTCCATGGAATCACTAAAACCGGATTTTCTTGAGAAAAATAATACGGTAAGATTTGATAACATCCTCGAAAAAATTCCGGGAGTAAGCTATGTTGACGGACAGGCCAATATCAGGGGAGGATCAGGATTTACATATGGAGCGGGGAGCAGGGTGCTGATACTTTACGACAATATTCCGGCTTTGCAATTCGATTCTGCATTTCCAAACTGGAGCAATATACCTGTGGAATTAATAGCAAAGGTGGAAGTCATGAAGGGTGCAGGTTCTGCTTTATATGGTTCATCAGCTATGAACGGGGTCATCAACATATTATCCAGATATGCCAGGAAGGAGCCTTATTTCAGGATAAAGACCTTTTATACATTTTATGATTCACCTGCCGATACTCTAAAAAAGTGGTGGGATTCCGGCAATCCATATAAGTTTGGATTTTCGGGAGAATATGCAAAAAAAATTGGCAGGCTCGATCTTGTCACTTCCATATTTTATCAAAATGATCCGAAGTGATATAAAAAGATTGCAAAAGTCAGATCGGCAGGGCTACTTTAAAGCTTGATTATCATATGAATGATGCCCTGACAATTGGATTGCATTCCAATTTGAATACTGAAAACAGAACTACATTTTACTATTGGGAGAATTCTTCAAACGGCTCATATACCGGAGACAAGGGGTCGTATTCAACAGAAGCCATAAAAGTTTTTATCTTTGATCCACACCTGACCTACTTCACAAAAAAAGGTAGTAAACATACTTTGCAATCGAGAATATACTATGTAACAATTCCCCTGACTGATGAAAGATCCAATAACTCTAAAAATACATTTGCAGAATACCAGTATCAAAAAAATCTGGCTGATCTGGGTCTTGTCATTACCTCCGGAATAGTTAATTCCCGGGGCAGGACGGATGCAAGGCATTATGGGGACACTGTTTTTGTGGCTTCAAACACTGCATTGTACGTACAGACTGAAAAGAAATTATGGGAGCGTCTGAGCATTGATTTTGGGGCAAGATATGAGATCAATTCGGTTAAAGGTCCAAAGATAATAGATGGGACAGATGTCGGTGATAAGTATAAAAAAGAGAGCAAGCCAGTTTTCAGATTAGGTATGAATTATAAGTTGTTTAACCATACTAATATTAGGGCTTCCTGGGGTGAGGGATTCAGGTATCCTGCCATTGCCGAAAAATTTACAAATGCCTTGTCAGGAAGTGTTTTGATTCTTCCTAATCCGGAGCTAAAATCCGAAACCGGTTATAGTATGGAAGCTGGTATCAGGCAGGGATATAAATTTTCAGGAATGAAAGGTTTTGCTGATTTTGCTGTTTTTCAATCTGAATACGACAATATGATTGAGTATATATTGAAGTTTAATAAAAGGCTGTATTTTTCAGCTGAAAATGTAGGCAATACTATTATAAAGGGAATAGAATTCTCTACCGGTTTTACCATGGATATTGGAAAAGTAAACCTGAATTTTACAGGAGGATATATGTATATCGATCCAAAATATAAAAACTTTGATGATGAAAAAATAAAACAAACAGTTAGCAATGATACTGTCAATATTCTAAAATACAGGTACAGACATACTTTCCGTTTTGACAGTGAATTGTCCTACAAGAATTTTAGTCTGGGTTTTGGTTCTTCCTACAACAGTTTTATGATTTCAGTTGACAGATTGCTGGAGCAGGAAATAATTGTAAAAGGAGTAAAGGAATACCGGGCAGCAAACAATGGAGCAACTAATATTTTCAGATTAAGAACTGGATATAAGTTCAGGAATTTTGATTTTGGGTTAAATATCGATAATTTGTTCAAAAGGAATATATGGTGAGGCCGGCCCTTCTGGAAGCACCCAGGAGTTTTACCCTGAATGTTGTATATACGATAGAATGATTTTATTGAGATTTTCAAGCCAATAAAGACAGAAGATATATCATTTCGTTATTAACCCGAGTTATTCACAAGAATTATAAATTCATGTAAATAATGAGGATACAACGATGAATTTCAATATCTTGCAGTTTGTCTGCTCATTATATGGAATACTCTTATCTTTTTTAGCGGCTTATATCAAAACACATCGATTTTATCATTTTCAATATCCTTTTTAATAAGGCTGATGATTTGTCTCGTGCTGTATTTCCGAAGCGGAATATAAGCTTTTCTGACGGCAAGTATTTTTCTTATATTCATGATAAATGAAGCAAAAGCCAGAACATAAATCCTGTTAAAAACCAGAGATCTGAAAAAAGTTTTCAAAGAAATCTTCAGCAGAAAAAAAACAAGTTCAAATCCATCTAGATGAAGAAAATGCAATATGTATTTGTTCCTTTTAGATATGATCATCACTTTTTCTGAAGACTCTTTTCCGATAGTAGCAGAGTTTGGATGCCTGCAAACAGCCCTGTGGTCATAATATACTTTATAGCCGGCTCTCCATGCGGTAATCCCAAGGTCAGTATCTTCAGAATAATAAGGATTGAAAATTTCGTTAAATCCTCCGAGGGAAACTGTCTTTGTCCTGTCTGTCAATGCATTGGCTCCTGAAAGAAACAGAGAATAGTGGCTATTTCTGGTTTGGCAGGTATAATTTTTGTTGAAATAATTTTGGAATATGAATAGCCAGGATATTTAGCTCCATCCTGGATTTTATCATCATCAATAGCGATTATTCTTCCCATGACACCAAAAGTATCCTGTTTCTCGAAATAGGGTAGAAGAGGGACAAAATAATTTTCTCCGAGTTGGACGTCATTATTCAGTATCAGCAGGAGTTCCTTCTGAGCAATATTTATTCCGGAATTTACATTTCCTGAAAATCCCCGATTATTCCTGTTTTGAACAATTTTGATATCAGGATAATTCTCTTTAAGAAATGATAATGAATCATCAGTTGATGCATCATCAGGCACTATGATCTCAAAATCTGTAATACCTGATGTTTCCAAAGCATGCAATGTGTAAGGTAAATTTTGCTTTAGCAGGTCTCGACCATTAAAGTTTGGAATTACAACTGAAATGCTTTTATTCATTGATTTAAGCCTGAGATTGTCAAAGCAATATTAACTTTTGCTGAAGCATTTTATTGTTCAGACGTATTCTTATAAAGTATAAACCACTACTGAACCCTGTCAGATCTATTTCATTGTCAGGTCCTGTTCGTGGCAATGAATATATCTTCGTTCCATTTATGTCATATATGTCAACGTCTGCTGTTGTCCCCGATTTTAAAGTGATTGAGAATTTTCCGGCTGTAGGATTTGGAAAAACTATATTATTTTCAACTTTATATTCATCACATTCAGAAGACGTTTTTTGATCCCATCCTGCAATTGCTGACCATAGCCACCAGGCTGTGTAAGCTTTTTGATTTGCATTAAGAGCTTGTGAATGTGCAGCACCGCAATTGTACCAGTCGAGGTTTTCGGTATGTGTGTTTTGCCATTCCACAGCCCAGTTGCCGATCAGGACCCCTGTAGCTGATGAATAATAACTGCAGTCATCACCTGCAAATTCAAAATACCTGCCGTCAGGGTCATAGCTCTCAATATCAGCAAAATCATAGAGAATTTTATTATTTGCAATACAGTATCCCTTATCATTTTATTGGCAGCCTTATTGTCAGCATCAGCCCAATGATCAAGATGACCGGTCATGTAGACAAATTTTATTCCGGAATAGTCCTTTTCGAGTTTGGACATGGGTTCAAGATATTCACCTGTGAGTTTCCCTGAGGTATATTTTGAAGTTACTTGTCCGCACCAGGACCATATTATGACATTTACATCAGCATTAGGCCCTGTACCTCTTCCTGTGTTAGGATTTGGTGCTCCGAGATAGGTTCGGGTATTATTGACCCAGTCAGGGTAATAACCCACATCTCCTGACATTGCATAGTCATGCAGATCAAGTGCTCCTCCATTTCCTCCGTTATTCCATGAGTAAAGATCTTTTGTTGCTCCTTTATTGTTCATAAATGCAACCAGCCCTGTCATCCCATCTGTGATCTGACTTCCGTGCGAAGTATGACCGTAGGCAATATGAAGTTTTTGCTTTGCCAGAGTAATTGCCGGTTCTGGTATCTGCTTTATTTTTGTGCACTTATGGTCTACAATAATTGCCTGTGAAAAGATCATTATTGAATTGAAATACATTATAATACAGAATGATATGAGTGTTTTCATGATAACTGGTTTTGTTTTAGTTGTGATCAAACTGACTTTAATACAAAGTTATCAAAAAAAATCCTGGTTTTCAAATAAAACACATTGAATGTTAAATATAGAATATTGTAAATACTCAGAAAGTGATAAAAGTAGGCTAAGCTGTGAAATTACGCTTGTCAAGATGGGAGAAAGATTGGAATGATGCATCTATGGAATGGTGGGATAAGAGTATTTATATGCGTCTCTGAGATTTGCACTTTTGTTTGACAATCAGTTGATGGAATGGTAGAATGATTGAAGAAAGCATGGAATTACGAATTACGATTGGGTCAAGCCAAAGACTATGTAAGATTTGGTTAACGAGAGTTACTTGTTAAGCGGTACAGGTTTTAGCTATTTCTAAATCTTCTATTTATTTTTAGTTTTCACTTTATAATAACAACTTCCTCGTATGTCACTCTTTTCCTTGGTCCCAGATTCCCGCTTCCGTACCTTTCCTACGGCAATTATCATATTGATTTCAGCTCCAGAAGGCAGATTCAGGACTTTTTTTGTTCTCACGGCATCAAATCCTTCCATAGGGCAGGAATCAAAATCCTCAGCAGCTATCGATAACATGAAAGTCTGTGCAGCAAGAGCACATGATTTGTGAGCTACTATCCTGACATTTGCTTTTCCACCCAATCGTACAAATGGTTTCTTAAGTCCGATGATAAAGCCAATTACAATTCTGATCAGGGAAAAAATCCCCAAAAAATCAGTCCTGTAGGCAAGTGGCATTATTTTTTTGTAGTAATCCATTCCTGCCTTATGGGCTTTTGTTGGCTCTCCCCCGGCATCTTCTTTGATCATCCCGTAATTCCAGTCTGCTCTTTTTTTCCACAGATCCCTCCTCGTAACAAATACTACCAGATGTTTGGCAGTTTTTGCTGCAGGCTGATCAAGACAATAAGAACTCAATTTTTCTTTTAATTCTGCTGATTTGATCCAGTAGAATTCCCATAACTGCATGTTGCTGCTGTTTGGTGACAATATAGTTCTTTCAAGACTTTTTTGGATTACTTCATCCGGGACTATAACGTTTTTATCGAAGCTTCTGTTCGATCTTCTTCTCTGAATTATTTTATCGAAAATATTGCTCGTTTCCATGATTTTTGGTTAAAGTTTACAGTTACTATAAACCCTTAAATCTATGTAAAGTTTATATTTTGACTTAAAATTATAAAAACCGGAAGAAATAGATAGTGATTTTATATCAATAGTCTATCTTCTGAAAATGTTTCAGGCTAGTATTTTAATTTAACACCAAAAGGTACGGTAAGTCCAAGCCAGGGGAAAGCATATAATCCATCTATTTCACTCGATATAGGAATGAATAAACCATAATCTAAACCAACTTTACCTATTATTGACCTTGCCCCCATTGAAAGCATTCCTACCCAAAAATCGTCAATTCCAATAAAGTAGTTTTCGGTAAGAAAATATGTTTTTGACGAAAGACGTGCCATTCCACTTATATTTATTAAAGGCCTGCTTGCCCATTCACCTCCTGCATATCCATAACCTAAACCTAGAGTCAAGTTGTTATTTTTGTTACCATATGTGCCTATCCCATATACTAATCCGAATCCTCCACCACTTTGTAAACCAATTGAGCCTGCTAGAATTCCAGCTCCTACATTGAATTTGTCCTTCACAACAGGAACTGAAAATTTAGGAACTATAAACATTGGAGTAACTTCACCTCCTCCAAAAAGGAAAAGTGGAATTATTCCAACTCCTACCGAAAAATTATTTGTGATGCCTACACTTGCCTGATTCCACAATACCCATATATTCTGATAGTATCCTTCACCTTTTTTGAGTCCGTAGCCGTTAGGTGACCAGAAATAACGTGTAGATTGCGGATTTTCAAACCAAAGCTTGCCTTTTACCACTTTTTGTTTTTCAATTTTCAAAATGCTTTTTACCTGATCCTTTGGAAATTTAATAATTCCAAATTTTCCCGTATTGAATTCAATCTGTTTTCCATCATCAACGATGATGTTTCCAAGATAACTATTACCATCAAGTGTTTCTACCTGATAGAGATTTGTAGAATCAATAATTGTCTGACCAAAAAACTCAGAAGAGTTAGTGATGAAAAGTATTGTTAAGACAAAAGCTAAAAATCCTGTTTTCATTGCATTTATTTTAAAAAAGGATTATTAAAGTCAAAAGATTAAATCAATCATTGCTTAATAAAAAGTATAAGCAAATATAATCATTTTTTGTGAGAATATGTATTTATTAAGTGATTTTTTATTTCTTTCAAATTACTTAAATTTATTTCTGAGTACTTTTTCCCTGTAGTCAAAAATTGAATTTAACTGCTTTTTAATAAAAAACCAGTTTGCAATATCTCCGAAGAAACCGAAAGGAGGCTTGTAGGAAACTATATCGGTCATCATTACGCCATTTTCATAAGGTTTTAAAATATGCTGATGATGCCATAATGTATATGGTCCGATTCGTTGTTCATCGATGAAGAATTGTTTATCAAAAACATGTGTTATTTCTGTAACCCATAGCAAAGGTATACCTAACAATGGCCTGACCTTATAGGAAATGATCATTCCAGGGTACATTTTTTCAGGTAAGTTTTTCGATGTGATATCGAACCCCATATGATCGGGTGTGATCTCTTTGAGATTTGAAGGTGATGATATGAAATCCCAAAGTTCATCAATTCCTGCATTTATAAAAAGATTTTTTTCAAGCTGATAAAAAGCCATAACAAATTTTTTTAGTAAATTAATTTTCGTTTTGATTGTTAAGTTTATTTATTTCCCTATGCATAATCCGGAACCAAAGAGGAGGGAAAAATGCGATAAGCATCATACCTGGGTATCCTGTTGGCATTTGAGGACTGTCATCGAAATGTCTCAATATCTGGTATTTTCTGCTTGCCATATAGTGATGGTCAGAATGCCTTGATAATTCCAGAAGAAGAATCCTGCCAAGAGGATGGTTGGAATTCCAGGAATGGACAGGCATAGTTCTTTCATAAACTCCATTTATCTTTTTTCTTTGCAGGCCATAATGCTCAATGTAATTAACAGTTTCAAGAAGCAAAAATCCGATTATTGCCGAAATCAAGTAAAATAACAGTGTTTCAAATCCAAAAATGACAGTGATTATTACCAGGAGAATCCCCTGTATGAGCTGATACCAAAGCATTTCATTTCTCAGACTCCAGAATTTGAATTTCTTTTTTCTGAGTCTTTCACTTTCAATATTCCATGCTGAAAGCCAGCTGTCCTGGACAGACCGGATGTAAAAAGTATAAAGATTTTCACCATACCTGCTTGTGGCAGGATCATCATCAGTAGCAACTCTTTTATGATGCCCCCTGTTGTGTTCAATAAAAAAATGCATGTACAGTGTGGTCATCAACAGTATTTTGCTCATTAATTGCTCATACTTCGTATTGCGATGGCCCAGTTCATGAGCCGCATTTATTCCAAGTACTCCGCATGATATTCCAAATGCAGTTACCATTCCAGCCTTTTCATAAAAAGCTAAAGATTGATCATCAATTCTTATCAGGAAATACACAAGCAGGAAAAACTGGACAGGAACAAGTAAATACAATACAATATCATAAAATTTGTTCTGTTTTGCTTCTTCTTCTTCATTTTTATCCATGTTTTTTTTATTTCCTGGCAGAAGCAGCTCTGCCATAGGAACGAATGCAAACACGAAAATTATAGCAGAAAAGCTCCAGTAATCGCCATAAAAAAGTGATAAAAATACAATAAGCGGCACTATAAATACAAAAAGATATCTGATGAATTTTAGTTTCATGACTGATGCTGGTTTTTTTTTGTGTTTGTTTTGTCCTGTCTACCTGTAATCAGTTTAAGTTGTTTTATGTTTTACGGTTTTCATCTGGATAATATCGACTAAAAACGCGAATGCCATCGAAAAATAAATATATCCTTTAGGTATTTCGAAATGAAGTCCTTCGGCTATAAGTGATACTCCGATCATCAAAAGGAAACAAAGGGCAAGTATTTTGAATGACGGATGTTTTATGATGAAATCACTGATGGGTTTTGAAGCAACGAGCATAATTCCCACAGTCACAATTACTGCTGTATACATTATCCAAAGTTCCTGCACCATGCCAACTGCGGTGATAATTGAATCGATTGAAAAAACGAGATCGAGAATGATAATCTCCGATAGTAACTTCATGAAACCGGCTTTTTTGGGTACAACAGGTTCGTCATTCTGAGCTATTTCAGTTTTGTGGTAGATCTCTTTAGTACTCTTATAAATCAGGAATAAACCTCCAGCCAATAATATCAGGCCTTTACCTGAAAACTCGATTCCTGACACTGTGAACAAGGTCTGATCAAGTTTTAATATCCATGAAATCAAAGCTAGAAAAATTAGCCTCATGACCATAGCAAGTCCGATACCCCAATACCTGAGTTTATTGCGCTGATATTCAGGCAATTTGTCAGATAATATAGAAATAAATATGATGTTATCAATTCCCAGGATTACTTCGAGGGCAATTAACGAAACGAGAGGTATGAGTGCATCCAGCATAACTTATTACATTTTACAGATTAAAACAGGATAAATAAAAAGTATTATGTCAATATAAATACCTTTATTTGCCAAAGTGCAAACATAGTAATTTTAAGGAAATTACTGACTAAAACCGGAATTAAAAAATGCAGTGGAATTTGCCTTATCAAAATATTATACAAGTAATTTCAGCACTCAAACTAAAAACAAATTCAGTGATTGCAGGTATGGCCATGCTGGTGTCCTTCTCCATGATGATGTTCATGAGTCTGACAGGATGAACCACTATCTTTTATCAAACCATTTATAAATTGTAAAACAAGATCATCTGCATTACCTGAACAACCTCTGATGACTTCAATACCGAAACTGCTGAGTTTATTTATGGCACCTGCACCTATGCCTCCAGCCAGCATCACTGTAACACCTTCATCAGCTAAAATACCTGCAATGCTGGACTTGCAGCCACACCCCTGTTCAGATTCAATGATCTTTTTATATGCAATTTCATTAGTCTCTGAAATTGTATAAATACTGTAATAATCACAATGACCGAAATGATCATCTATTTGGTTATTATTTGTAACCGGAATTGCTATTTTCATTTTATTGTTTTAAAATTTTAATTATTTATTTATAAAGATTTTTTGTCAAAACGATTTTTTCTCAAATTGAGTCTTTTTTCCGGGTCCTGTCCGGATTCTGAAATTTGCTTTAATTCAGATTCTGTTTTTTTGCATTTACCTAATTTTCTTCCTGTTTTAGGACCATTTTCTTCCGGCCCTTTATGATTTAAACCTGGCATAATAATTTAGTACTAAATCGTGATTTTTCTATATTCATTTTTTTCAAGTTTGCTGATTATATGAATTTATTTATTTATATTAACTATTATTAATTTATATGATTTTATTAATTATTAACTGGTTTGTTTCTGGTGTTTATTTTTTCAATACATTTAATCTGATTAATTCATTGTCCCCAAATCTATCACAATCTGCGCATTTAGTGTGGTTCTCTAAACCTTCAATCAGTTTAAAGCACCTTTTGCATTTGTACCATTCTTTATTGAATTCATAATTTCCACCTTCAATAATTATTGATCTTCCCTCAACAAATGCATTTGCAATTTTAGCCAGAGCATTACTATAAATTCTGGTCAATGTTGGTTGAGAAACTTCCATTTTATGAGCTGCCTCAGTTTGAGATAAATTTTCATAGTTCATTAACTTAATAGCCTCAAATTCATCGAACTGCATTATGATATGATCATTTTTGCACATTGCAATACCGAAAGGTTTAAATCCAAGCATTTTGGGTGGATTGCATATTTTCCGGCTTTTTTGTGGACGAGACATTAAATTATAATTTATTTTCACAAATATAATGAATATATATTCATTATTCAAATAAAATTAACTTTATTTTTATTTATTTTGAATAATTATTCATTATAAGTCAAAATATTTTCCATTTTTTCATTAATTCATAAATAATTTACACCAATAGAATAAGAGTAAAGCAGAATAATTAAAAAATTCTAAGGGATCAAAACTTGACCTATTTAATTACCACGGGATTTGTTTTTTATCTCTGAAGAACATGCCGGTTACGCTTTGATCAGCTTCAGTAGCCAGCCATACCGGTGTTTCAGCTCCTTTTTCAACACTTCTGGATGCATTTTGACCTCCCATTTCTGTTCTGACCCATCCTGGACAGACAGCATTGACGGAAATATTCATTGGTTCAAGTTCAAAGGCAAGGTGCCTCGTGATTGCATTGAGAAATGATTTCGATACACAGTATGCAGGCCACCAGCCTCCTATAGGATCTGACATTGAACCACCTCCGCTTGAGATCATGATTATCCTGCCGGGTCTGTTTATAAAGGGCAGAAATGCTTTTGCTACCCTCAAAGGGCCAAAACTATTTGTTGCCAGTGTTTCGATAAGGATATCTTCATTATCATCAGAAAGACTTTTATTGGATTTCAAACCAATCCCTGCGTTGTTTATCAGCACATCGAGCCTGATGTTGAGTTTGGAAAACTCTTTTACTGCCGAATCGATTCCTGTTTGACTGCTGACATCCATTAATAATCCTTTGACATCGATATCTTCATTTTTCAGTTTGTCTACAGCATCATTTAATCTGTCTGAATGCCTTGAAGTAAGTATTATTCTGTTTCCTGATTTCCCCAGCTGAAGTGCTGTCTCGAAACCAATACCTTTGTTGGCACCAGTTATTAGAATTGTTTTTTTATCTGTATGCATATTATATAATTGATACAATACTCAACTTGGGGTTTCCTTATTTTTCTTAAAGTTAAATTTCAGAATGAAAAATGCAGTAACAAAAAAAGGTATTGAAGAACCTGCAATTTTTAAATTGGAAGCAGCCACTCCTACAATCAGAAGTATGATCATTAGAACAGCAATACAAGCCATGCCGATGAAAGTCAGTATCCTGCCCGGGATTTTCTGAAATAATGTATAAATCAGGATCAGTTCACCAGTCATGGGGAAAAATATAGCCGGATGAAGGAAGTTTTTGATATCTCTGGCTGAGCCAAAAAGCAGTTCATACTGTAATTGAAAAAGGAAACCATGATTGTTTGGCCATTCCAGATAACCAATCAGGCTTGTAAGTATCAGGAGACTATTTAATATTTTTTTTCTGGAATTCATACTTATTGCAATTTTCTGAAATTATTTGATTTTTTGAAACCATGTGTTAATTGATGTCTGTCCATTACTGATATTTAGTATATAAAAGCCATCATTCAGGCTTGAAATATTTAAGCTTTCGAGACAGTCTGATTTGAAATACTTATTACAGTAAACCATTTGCCCGTTTGTATTACAAACAGAAACCTCTACAATTCCATCAAAATACTGTTCCGGATCAAAGAAAATTATATCAGAAGATGGATTCGGATAAACTATTAATTGTGAAAATGCATTTACTTCAGACGTCTTGTTTGGAACCGGAACAAGACTTACGTCCAGTATTGTTGCAAAGCCGTTTTCAAGTGTCACACCATCAAAAGATTTTGAATAATATCCGGGAGCAGAAAAGGCAATATTATAATCGCCCGCAATCATGTATTTGTGGTAATTGCCGACTGGCAGGGCTGAATACACCTGAGAACTGTCATTTTCCTGGTCATAACCGTTTGCCCATACCTTAGCCTTAATTGGTATACCGGTTATGGAATCGGTAATGATCCCTCGAATTCCGTAGGTTGATTCCTGAATATAATTAAGTAATGAACGATAATTTTCATTCCATTTTGTGTTGAGATTTTGTGTCTCAGTAATACTGATGTTATCGACTTCGATTGTAACTTCACGACAATTTTTGAAATAGTTCATGTAATCCTGCCTGCCTCCATTGATAACATACCAGTCTCCTCCCTCAGAAACACCATCTGCGAAATCAGAAGTCATATAAACAGGATTTACAATTCGTGAAGTATCTACATAATCAGTGCAGACTTTTTCCCACCATGCAGCATCAGCGTTTGGATTTTCAGAAGTCGTCCATGCATCCCATGGATAATTAAGCAATTCAGCTCCTGAATGAAAATTAGCTGACAAATTGAAGTGGTGCTTATCTGCAAAATCCATGAAAGCCTGGGTTTCATGCTGGTAACTTTTGCCATCAGGATGTGGTCCAAGGTCAGGATCAGGGTAATTTCTGTTCAGATTAACATTTAGCAGGTTAGATCTTTTTGCATTTGCAATAGAACTGCCAATTGGGTCGGATTTAAAATATGTTCCGTCGGGATTTGCCAGCGGACATATCCATATTTCTACATTGTCAATCAGATTTGTAATTTGCTGGCTGATAGAATAATTATTAAGTAAATGATCTATCAGCCGTAGCATAAGTATATAACCTGCAGTTTCATTTCCATGGATCGAAGATGAATATAGGAACTGAGGTTCATTTTCTGCTTTATCTACATTATCAGATATTTTGGCAACTAAAATCTTATAATTGCCTGAAGGAGTTGACGATAGTATTGTATCTATTTTACATAACGCAGGAAATTTTTCAGCGAAACTTGCCATCATATTCTCATAGATCTGGTAAGTAGGGTAGGCATCCCAGTTCTCCATTTCTGCAATTGTATTTGCCATTTTCAAAGATCTCAGCTGAAGAGGCTGAATTATATCAAAATCGATATTCAGATCTAAGAATTCATGAAATTGTGCATCTGAAGCAAATGCATAAACTTCATAGCCTTGTCCTCCGATTAGTGGAATTATTTTTTCGATTGAAATTATACGTGTAAGATCTTTATCAATCAGCTCTTTAGAATCAGACTTGAATTTGAACTCTATTTCGCCCCTGTCAAGTAATATTTGGGCTGCCCGGGTAGATTTGCTGCTTTGAAATACAATACTTTGAGTAAACATTGTTTCTGTAAAAATAAGAAAAATAAATATTAATGAAAGTTTATACATTTGATATCAGGATTAATTTGGCTTTAAATTTTATTAGAAGTATCAGTAATATTTTTTAAATGCATATTAATAAACCCGAAGATAGTAAAATGTTTTTGCAAAGAACAATTTGATTTAAAATTATTTAATAGAAATCCTGATATATTTTCATTAGTCAATTTGTCCAAATGCGGATTGGCCACTGATTTTTTTTTGCAATATATGTCAGCCTTTTATCAGGGTTTATACATATTGGATGACCGATAGCTTCAAGAGTTGGCAGATCATCGATTGAATCAGAATAAAAATATACTTCGTCAACATTGAATTTATTCTGGAAACAAAACTCCCTGAGTCTTTTCAATTTTTCATCACCAAGACAAAATTCTCCCGACGTTTTGCCTGTCAGGATCCCTTTTTTACTTTCCATATTTGTGCTGAATGCATGGTGAAAATCGAGTTTTTTCTTGAAAAGTTCGCAAAATGCAGAAAGTGAAGATGAAAGAATTATCAGTACTGCATTGTTTTTTCTATGTATTTCTATTTCATTCAGCACCTCCTTATAAATAGAATTTTCGAGCTTTGCTTTAAAAATGTCTTCAGCCATTGTTTGAATCGTGATTTCAGGTATTCCATTGAGCCATAAAGATATTCTTTTTATTACAATTTTTGTCGGAAATAACTTCATTTTATGAGCAAAAAGGTAGAGAAAACCACCAATAAGCTTACATGAACTCAGCAAGCTTTGTTTATAACCTTCCTTAATGAGAGTAATACTGCTGTCCTGCTGAATGATAGTACGGTCAAGATCAAAACAGCAAGATATTTGTATTTTTTATTCCATTCAGACATTAAAAAAGTGATTAGAGGATTTTTTGTAGATGATTTGGAGTTTTTCGGGCAATATTTCTATTTCAAAATGATTGTCAAAATATAATTCTCCATCCATATGATATGCTATTTTATCTTCAAACTCTATGGATATTTTCTTTGTTTTAAAATATCTGACATTTTTATCTTTTAAATGTTTTCCTTCAGGAACCTGCATGAATAATTTAAACCTTTGTAAAACATTTATTTTCCCAACGAGACAAACATCCAGATAACCATCATTTGCTTTAGCTTCAGGTGTAATAAAATACTTGCCTGCAAAGCGCCTGCCATTGGAAAAGGTTGTCATAAAATACTGATTACTATGATTAGCATGATCATTAAGAAATTTGAAATTATTCTCTTTATAAAAAAACAATGTTTTCAAAATGTGCCACAGATATTTATCTCCAACGCTTTTTTTGACCACTCCGTTTTCATCATAGTTTTGTGCCGCAACCTGTGCATCAAACCCTATTCCCATTCCATTTAGAAAAATTTTCCCATTGCACATGCCCACGTCCATTTTAATGATATTTCTGTTAAAGAATGCATCCCAGTCATCTTCTTTGAATCGGTTTGGAAAGCCCATGATCTGAACTGTATCATTTCCGGTGCCGGCAGGAATTATGCCCATTATAGCATCATCTTTGGTGCTAAGGTAACTTGCAATTTCATTGATCGTGCCATCTCCTCCTACAGCTACAATATTCCTAAAACCTGCTAAGTAAAATTTTTCAGCTATGTCAGTTGCATGATGCTTGAATTCTGTCAGAGCAATTTCAGCGTCAAGATTCCTTTGTCTTATTACTTTTTCAATTGTACCAATATATTTTTCTCCAAAATAATTACCTGCTGTAGGATTTATTACGAATCCCCATTTTTCGTTTAGTTTATTTTTCATTATTTTAGTTTGCATATTTTGAACTTATCACTGATCTTATTTCATTAAGTATCTCTTCATCATTTTTAGGCTCCAGATATTGAAAATCTATGGGTTTGTGAATGATTATACTTATTTTGCTTGAAAAATCAATCGTAGTCCTGGTTTTAGGCTTAAGCTTATAAAATCCATTTAGTGTCACCGGTAAAATGTCGAGTTCTGAGGCTCTCATCAGGTAAATGAAACCCCTGTGGAATTTCAACAACTTTCCGTCTTCAGTCCTTGTACCTTCCGGGAAAATGGCTATTGACCCGGCATCTGATTTTTCCACAAGCTGTTTTAACATAACTTTTGTGTTTTTTACAATGGCTGTTCTCATAGGAATGTAACCTGTCATTCTCAATGCTTTTCCAAAAATAGGTATTTTGGTGAGATATTCTTTGCCAAACCATGTCACATCCGGAATAATTGACATTATTGCAGGTATATCGAAAAGACTACTGTGATTTGCAAGGAGAATATATTTTTTATTCATTACGAGGTTTTCTTTACCCTCTAATCGAATTTTTTTACCTGATATGAAGAATAATGAACTGGCCCAGAAATTGAGAACAATTCTTAGTGCTTTTCTGAGATTTAAAGTCGCCAATAACAGAGTGAACAGCACTACTAAAGCTGTAAAAGTATAAAGTAAAAAATATACAGGTCCTGAAATAATTGAGTTTAATATCGGATATTTCATGAAGAAAATAAGTTAAAAATAAAGATACAAATTCTGATAAAAGGTACTTTAATAAATGAAAAATGATTCCTTAAAAAAGCGTAAAAGTATTGCAAAAAATCAATATCATCCAAATTTTTTTCAACCATAAAGTCACGAAGTATTTAAGATGTCGCAAAATATTATAAACCAATAAATTATTTTTGGGAAACTTTGAGTCTTTATGCTTTATGCAATTTTTCTTTCATAATGTTGCATACAAAAATTATATAATGTTTATTGACAATAAAATAAATAATTGCTGCAAATTATTGTCACATTCGTATTAGTTTTGTCCTGATTCAAAAGCTTAATTTCTTTACTCACTTTTAACCAGTGTAAGTACCTCTTCATAACCACCCTGATTCATCAGGAATTCCAAAGTATCGTTATAAATTTTATTTATCCTGACAGGGAATTCAAGTTGCCCGTATGGTCTGACATACAGCATTTTGTACAAAACATTATATGTTCCTGAATCCCTGACACTACCTAATCTGGAAAAATATGTTTTATCATCCCTGAATTCAAAGTATACATTTTCATTGCATTTGTCAGTGCCTCTGGCTTTATTGATCCAGCTGACACACAGCCATTTCCCATTTATTTTTTCTGTCATCTCCTTATTTGAACAAGAATAGGCCAGGAAAAGAACCGAAATTGAAAGTATTATTTTTTTCATAGCATAGATATTTTGGAACAAATTAGTATTTTTTTTAATAGTAAAACTAATACCTAAGGAATTCTTATATTGATTCTTCAATTTAGACCAAAAATAGGAAAATTTTTAAATACAGTTTATTTTGATATTTAAAATACCTTGAAATGATATTGAAGTTTTTCGTGAATTTCACAACTATGCATTGCTATCATAGCGTAAACCTATTTTATCCTTAACCATATCCATTATGGTGCTCAGATTTGAGCTTAAGATATGGGGTAACCTGCTACTTTCTGTTTCATTATTTCTTAAACAAGTATTCACTTCTTCGATTTCGTGTAAATATCCATATCCTGCATTTTTTGTTTCGTATACTCTGGTCAATTCACCATTCCGGGTTAAAGAGATTTTCTCTGTATGATGAAATCTTTTGTGCAATTTTATAACACCTTTAGTTCCATAAATATATGCCTCAGTAGGTGTATCTGCTTCAATTGAGGATTCAAGTATAGCTTTGGAAGAATTTTCGTAATCGAATAGCATAGCACAATAACTATCTACTTCTGTTTGTGTCATACGGGCCATCGCTGAAATCCCGGTGGGAAGGCCTAAAGTTATAAGACTAAGGTAAACAGGATAAATTCCGACATCCAGAAGTGAACCTCCTCCAAGAGCTTTATTATATACCCTGCCTTCGGGGTTGAATTCAGATTTGAAGCCAAAATCAGCACGCATAAATATAAGGTCTCCGATCACTTTATCTCTGAGAAGATCAATTAATATCTCAGTTGCCGGTACAAATCGGGTCCAGATACCTTCCATCAAAAACAATTTTCGTGATTCCGCTTCTTTTATCATTGTTTTAACCTCCCCGGAATTCATACCCATTGGCTTTTCACATAATACAGATTTTCCATTTTTTAAGCACATCATAGTATTTTCAAAATGAAATGCATGAGGAGTGGCAACATAAACCACATCGATATCAATATCTTTTGCCAATTCCATATAGGAGCTATAATATTTGACAGAATTGTGTCTATTACTGAATATTCTGGCCTTGTCAATATCTCTTGAAGCAACAGCCTGCAGGATCGAAGTGTCAGAAAGCTTAAGATCACCTGCAAATTTTTCTGCTATCCGGCCTAAGCCCAATATGCCCCATTTTATTTTTTTTGTTGTCAGTGTTTTCATAGTAAATAATTATCAAAATTAATTTACGCTCCTTTCTTTACTTTCTGTTCTATTTTTGTGGAGTATTATAATTTAGCAAATTTTATCGAACTATTTTCTTCAGTGTAAATTGCTATTTGATCCATTAATTCCATAGACCTGATCAGGGGAGTCCATTCTTTTCCCCTAAAGATATAAACGAACCAGGTCTTATTTCGGTTCTCAATTCTGATATTTATTAGGAGCCAGACTGATATAAAAGCGAATAATACAGTTATCGAAACGGGAATAGCTAATTGTAACAGATCCCACTCACTGAACATAGCTTGGCTCCACCAGAAACAGGACCACAAAGGAAGCTGAAGAAAAAGTACTTTAGTAATCCATAAAGTGCTTGTCCTGATATTTGCAAGACTGGATTGCACCTGAAATACTGGTTTTGAACGATCAACCTGATATATCGTGATGATTTGGTAAAGGTAAACAAGTATTGCAATCGCAGTGAGTGATACCTGTCCGGTAGCTGAAAACAGAAAGAATTTATTGGCTTCAGAATAGCTGTTCAGGTAAATATTCCCGAGAAAAAATGATCCTGCCATGACCCACAAAATGCCGGTTAAAAGAGTAAATATCTTAATAGGTTTCATTGAAGAAACCAGGTTAATTGCATTAAAATGCATCATTTCAGTTTTATTGGAAAAGTCAGCACTAAGCCGATTTTCTGCACTAAATTCCTCCCATAGATTTTTTAATTCGATGTCTTGCATAATTTCAATAGTTTATTTTGTTAAATCTTTGTTTCAATTTTTCTTTGATCCGGCTTATCTTTGTTCCTGTATTGCTTTTTGAGATTCCCAGTATTTCAGCTATTTCGTTATGACTTTTCTCTTCAAGATAAAGAAGCATCAATGCTTTGTCCAGGACATTGAGTTCATTTATGAATTGTTCAAGCATGTTTAATTTTTCTTCATCCACATTAGGATCTGATTCCAAGAGCTTATGGTCGTCTGATGAAAGTGGCATTGTTTTTACCCTCGAAGTCTTGCGGAAATGTGAAATTGCAACATTCAATGCTATCCTGTATATCCATGTAGTAGTTTTAAACTCTTCATTGTATTTATCGATGGATCTCCAGATCTGGAGACTTATTTCCTGGAAAAGGTCTTTCATGTCATCTTCATCAGGGCAATATGTACGTGAGACTTTATATAAAATATGTCTGTGGTCGTTAATGATCCTGTTAAATCGTTTAATTTTTTTATTTTCTTCCATATTAATCTCTAAACCCTTATCTGTTTTCCTGATTATTCGCACAAGTTTAAGAAAAATCACAGTTGTTGTTAAATTTTTTTGTCGGTAAATTATATTATGATTTTCTATTGTTGAGGCTGAGTTTCACAAATTGGGCATTTTTTGCCTATTTCGATGTTTTCATTTGTAAAAAGCATCTCCGGAATATTAACAAATGAGGATAAAAAACAATACTGTAGACTGACAAACTATAAAGAAACATTGGTTAGCAGGAGTAATAATTCAGATAACTGTATCTTTTAAACAGATTTACTTTATCATCTTGTGAGAACCATCGCAGCCAGGCATCCTTTTAGAAAGTCCGCATAAACAATCGTTGATACCCTTGCCGTCAAGTATTCGCTGCATATATTTTTCTATCCTCGATTCCCGGGTTTTTGATTGTTTGGAATCTGAAAAATACATTATATACGCTCTTTGTCGACCGGGGGTCAAAGCTTCAAAAGCTGATTTCAGTGCGGGTATTTCATTCATTTTAATTTCAAATTCTTCAGGAATAGTAAATTCTTCGATCTTTTTAAAATCAACTTTTACTCCTGATTTTTCCACTTCAATAGCTTCAAGTATTAATGCTTTCAGCATAGGTTCCATTTCAATTATCTGATTTAAATCAGTGAATCTGATAATCCTGGCAGATTGGGTATTTTCACCGGGTTTGTCAAGAATGCAATTTTCATCCTTTAAAAGGACTCCTTTAAAAAAACTAAGCGCACAGTATTCCTTAAAATTTCCAAGCATTGCAATATTGCTTTTTTGAAAAGTATAGCATGGCATCTGCCATTTTAATTCTTCAGTCAGATTGCAGTCCAGAGCTATCATTCTCATATATTCCAGTTCTTCTTTCCACTTATTTATATTACTGAAAAAATCGTCAACCTGAGGATTCATATAACCGGATTATTAAGTTAAATTCTGAAATAATTACGTTGTATATTGGTTGATAACGCTAATTATACATTGAAGTTGTTTAAGAATTGAAGTTTATGACAGTCCGATCCCGACATTTATCGTCGGGAGTTTGAGTTGGAGAAAGCAGGAAATTTTACCGAAACCTTGTAGGTAAAATTTTCGTTCCCGAAAGCTTTCGGGATGAAAACGTGATAACTTGTTGTTTTATAATAGATAAAAGGTTAGCGAGTTTTCCCGATAACGATCGGGATCGCACGTCCCGACATTTATCGTCGGGATTGCTACTTTTTGACGGTTCAAAAAGTAGAGAAGTTTAAATAACAAATTAAAGTTTATAATTACAAAATAGGGTCTAAAATAAAACAAATATTTAATAGTGTATTTACTTAAAAATCAATAATATACAAGTGGTTAAAACATATATTTTAAAACAGCTTCATTATATATATTTTTAATAAAAAAATTAATTTTAAAAAATAACGGATAAGATTTTGACCATTTAAATTTACAATGTGAATTATCTTGCAAATGCCTGAATTTCATCTATAAATCCTCCTTTATATGCTCTGATTACTATATCAAAATCATATCTTCTGTTAAAATAGAGAGAACTGTAATTTCTCTGAATTAAAGTACCGTTAAACAAATAATATTCTATTCGTGAAATGCCTTCGGATTTTTCAACCAGACCGAGGGAAAAATCCACGAACCTGGTAATCACAAGACTTGTATCTTTATTTAAATAACTCATAATGAAATCCACATCTTCAGCTGTTCCATTTTCTGCCCGATCCGTCAACTCTCCTAATTTACCTGTATATTTATTTTTCATTATCATATAGCCAAAACCTAAAAAATTTCAAAGCAAACTTACTACAAAAAAGCAATAAAAGTGTGGGAGACGTTTTAGAATTTTCATTATTGAATATAGATTTTGATTTGTGCAAGTAATCAGGTAAGCCTTAAGTGCCAAAATCATACATAGGGTTTATTCAAATTTTGAATTAAAAGAGTCTTTAAGTACATAGCTATTTGTCAGGCAAGTACATTTAGGAAGTATTACAACATTAAATATTTGCCGGGTCTGATTGCACACTCATATTCCTATATATTAGCAATAATTAGTTTTTAAAATGTTTTTAACTTGTCATAAAAATATTTTCTTGCCGGAATCTCTTTGCCGTCAGAATATACAATTTTATAATCCAGTCCGGTCATTGATGATTTTGATGCAATTTGTTCAATAAAATCCTGAACTGTTTTAATTTTATCACCTGCTTTCTTCCATTTCATTCTGAGATGTGTTGCAGCAGCAGAAGCATCATACAGAGAACCATTTCTGTTAAATTTAGCATTTTTTAGATGCTCGATTGAAGAAATTAAGGCTTCAATCTTTTCCTTTTCGGTTAATGTTGGCTTTTTAGCTTGTCCAGCAAATGAGTTTGAAATAAAGGTCGCTAAAATCAATATAAAAAATTTGATATTCATTAGTCTATTCAGTTTTAAAATGTTCAAATTCATTTATAGTGTTGCAGTAAATGCCAATTCCTTATCATAAATACCATTTTAAATCATTTATAAAATACTTTTCAGCTTTATTCGAAAAAGTAGTCAATGAAAGTTAAGGATGTTTCTTTAAAAAATTCTCACAAAAGTCAATTAAAATCAAATCTGATAAAAATGTAAAAGTACCACTATTAGCAGAAAAACCAGATGGAAACTGCAATTTATTACCCTTTCCAGCTCCCGGATATCCGGTTGTTCCATTTTTTCCTGAATAACCAGGTTTTATACATCTTAAACAGACATTCACATACAAAAATACAGTTTTTAAAACAACATTAGGAATAAATCTGATAATATGGAAATCTTAAAGACTATTAAATGACATCCTGACCAATTATAAATGTTTTCTCCTTGTGCAAGTATTTTACTAATTGGCAAAACCAAAATTGTTTTTGTTATCAGTCTTTTTAATTGTAGGTTTTTTAAATAATTGCTAACGGCAGTGCGTCTAAAAACCTGCCATATTTAGTTCAAAAATAAAGGATTTAATTGAAAGAAGTTAAAAGTACGTGAAATATTATTTAAAACATTGATACCGGGTGAATTTTTGCCAATATTCACAATTTGTGTGACCTAAAAAGAACAATTAAAAATCTATTTACTGTTCCCAAATATCTCCATCCGGAAAAATAAAAACCAACATGAAGAATATAGATTTTTTAGGGTTGGATGTAGTTCAATCTGGAATAATCGCCGGGTTCATTCCTTGCAAGATTGTCATTGCAGACCGCTCATATTCCTGTTTATTAGCAGAAGCCTTTATATTCATTGTCAGTATTCAAAAGCAATTAATTTGTCATTTCAAAAGTTAAATTGCCTCCATTCATAATGTCTTCATAGGTAATAAATGGTATATTGATTTTAGTTCCGTTCAAAAAACGAGTTTCATTGTAGATATCCAGTTCAGAAATGTTTTTTGCCTGAATGTTAAAGTTTTTGTTGTTTGAAAATTGAATCCTGGCTTTTTTTACTTGTGGACTACCCAAAACAAACTCACCATTAGCAGGATTTACCGGATAAAACCCTAAAGTTGATAGAATATACCAGGCACTCATTTGTCCGCAATCCTCATTACCTATCATACCATCAGGTGTATTGCTGTGAAATTCATTGATTACCTGATGAATATATTTTTGACCTTTTTGGGGTTCGTTGCTGTAAGCATACAAATAGATAATGTGATGGCTGGGTTCGTTACCGTGAGCATATTGTCCTATCATTGCTTCTTGTCCTAAAAACTTATTAGGATTTTCAGCTTCGGTTGTGAAGAATTCATTTAATTTTTTAGTGAAATTATTTTTACCTCCTAAAAGTTCTGTTACTCCCGAAATATCATACTGGGCTGGTGTCCAAAAATATTGCCACGCATTGGCTTCTGTGTAATCTCCCGGATTGTTCATTGGCGAGGTTGCAGTTAACGGATTAAAGGGCATTCGCCAATTGCCCTTGCTGTCTTTCCCCCTGAAAAATGATGTTTCTTTATCAAAAATGTTTTTGTAATAACTGGCTCTTTTGGTAAATGTATTTTCTATTTCTTTTTCTCCAAGTCTTCTCCCCATTTCCGCTACACACCAATCATCATAACCGCTTTCCAATGTTCTGGAAACAGCCTCGTTATCCAATTTATCAAAAGGATAATAGCCATACTGATTATACAATTCCCAGTCGGAATTGATGTGTGACTGGGTAGAAGTTTCTACCATTGCTTTCAAGGCTTCATTGGCATTAAATCCTCTAAAACCATTTTGATAAGCCGATAAAATCATTGGGATTGCGTGGTTGCCAATCATACAATAATTGTCCTGTCCCCAGGCTGTCCAGATTGGTAAAAACCCTTTAGCTTTATGGTGAATAAGAATGGTTTGGATTATACCATCAATTTTTTCGGGTGCTAAAATTTGTAATAAAGGAAACGCACCACGATAAACATCCCAAATTGATAGCGTAGAATAATATGCCTTATTGGGTGCAGTTGCAATTTTATCATCTGCGCCTCTGTATTGTCCATCTACATCGGCAATATTTGAAGGCTGTAAAAATAAATGATAGAGTGAGGTATAAAATATCTCTTTTTGTTTTTTTGGAGCATCAATACTTATTTTGTTTAAATATTTTTCCCAGGTTTTAAGATTGTTTTGATAAACTATGTCAAAGTTCCAGTGCGGAATTTCGGTTTTCAAATTTAGTTTAGCTCCTTCTGCCGAAACGGAAGATAAGGCAATTTTTACTTTTAATTTTTTGTTTTTGATCAAGGAAAATTCCAACAAATATTTTGGGGCTTTTTCGTTTTCTTTCTTTTCGAGTTGGGTAGATTTTGTAAAAGGATTGTCAAAAGTAAGCGTGAAGAAATATTTACGGTTTACCCAATTTTGCGTATAGCAATATCCTGAAATCGTGGTGTTATTTTCAATTTTCACATCGCTTTCAATCACTAAACCTTTTTGATTGTTTTCATCAAAAACAAATCTCAAACCGTGCTGCAAATCAACCAAAACCTGTGCTTCATTTTCCGGAAAAGTATATTGGTGAAAAGCCACTCTTTCCGAACAGGTGAGTTCTACCTTTACATCGTCTTTTTTGATTAAAGCATAATAACCCACTTTGCCAATTTCGGTGTTTTTGTAATAAGCATTATTTAGTTTTTCTTTTTTTGGATTGATTGGAAGAAGCAACACGTCGCCCATTTCACTTATCCCAGTTCCACTAAATCGAGTTTGTGAAAAACCTAATAATAAGGTGTCCTTGTATTGATAACCACTTGTATGATTCCATCCATAATCTTTGTTGTCTGGTCCGGGTTGTACCATTCCGAATGGCATAGATGGTCCGGGAAATGTGTGTCCTGTTCCATCCGTTCCAATAAAAACATTTACAAATTTTGCGTTTTGTGCAAATGCTGTCGTAGATAAGAATAGTAGTAAGGTAAGAATTTTTGTTTTCATAAATCAGAGTATTGTTGTCTCATAAGGTTTCTGCTAACGGCAGATCATCTAAAAACCTGCAGATAATTATTTCAAAAATAAGTGGAAAAAACAAGAATATGAAAGCATTTGCTTGCGATTTTCAAAAAATCCGGAAAATATTGAATTTTTGATATAATGCTGTACAGAGAGAGGTATAGCATTAAAGTAAGATAATGTCACTTTGAATTATTCGATGAGTAAATCGTGACATCCGGAAAGAGCAAGATCTGATGTCTGCTAATGCCTTGAATGAATTTCATAATCAGTACAATTATGCATTAAAGATGCGCATAATATATGAGTTACACAAGAAAAACATTAAATATTATTCTTGTTATTTGAAATGAGTTTTTAGACTACCTGTCCCACACGGCAGGAGTCTGATGGTTTACAGCTTGGCGTATTGGCGGATTTTTAGCACAAAAGTTCAATAGAATTACTGCTGTTGAACCTTGCAAAAATGCTGCAAGGAAGCACTTCAGCTGCCATATTGCCAAACCGATGTTAGCGGGTCCGCTTTCTATAATAAGTATGAGTTGGTTTATTATTTAACTTCAAAATCTAATTGTCTCCCTTCATTAAAAGCTTTTTTGTCCATATTTGAACCAACTCCAACTCCAATTGCCATACCCATCCCTATACCAATCGCTAACATTCCGAAATTTCCAATACTTAAACCAAATGCAACACCCATAGGTATTCCAAATGCTGTCATACCTAAGACCATCCATAATTTTCTGTAATAATTTTTTGGTACAATTTTATGTTTTTTCTCTAGCAATTTTATAATTCTATTTTCTAGTTCTTTTGTCGCATTAACAAAATTTTTATCAATATCTGAAATAGAATTTAATTGTTCGATTTCGTGATTTATTAAATCAACTGTCTCAGTTGGCAATTCTTTCACTTCTAAGGCATTAAAAAGTTTAACAAGTTGTTGATAAGCGTTAGATGCTTTTAAGTTTTCTGAAATGTTCTGTCTCTCGATTAGTTTCTTCATATTTGTTTTTTTTTGTTTTAAGCTGCACGTTAACGTTTTGCAGCTACACGCAGGCAGGGATTTTACCACTGAACTTCCTACGAAGAACTGAACTTCAAATTTAGCACTTTCCTGTCCTACGAAGCACGAAACCCTGCTTGCGTGTAGGTGCTGTTGTGCGTTCTTTATTATTTTTTTCTATATCTTCTTTTCGCTATTCAATTTCTTTGTCAAGACGTTTTTTAGCCAAAATTGAAAGCAGTACCCAAAATCCCATTGTTAATCCTATGATAGTCATAATAATTATTAATTTATCAAATAATTGCTGAAATGATAAACCTGGACTTTGGAAGATATTATATTTGGCATAAGTAAATATACTCCCAAGAACTACAAATACAACATAAATTAACAGGATACTCTTTATTTTTAATCTTCTTATCTGAATTGCTCCAAAATATAACATGGCACTTATTAGAAATAGTGAGTTTATTGTCATAATGATGGCGATATCTTCAAATTCACTTATTTCTTGACCAAGTACAAATTGTCGATACAAAATAATTCCATAAATAGCAATAATTGTAAGAAAATACATCACAGCTACTACTTTGTAAGCAATATGCCTATTTCTTTCATCCATATAAAGAAATGGCTTTTTATCTTTTGTTTTCATACCAGAATAAATCGTTTAAAGTTTTATCTAATGCTTTTGCAATATTGATACATAAATTTATTGACGGATTATATTTTCCTTTTTCAATCAAACCAATAGTTTGTCTTGTTGCTCCAACTAAATCAGCAAGGTCTTGTTGCGACAAACCTTTTTCCACCCTTGCTAATTTGAGTTTTATGTTTTCCATAATGCAAATGTAATATAAATATTCCTAAATGCAACATTTATATTGCATATTTTTAAAATAATTTTGCAATTAAGCTTTTGACTTTAATATTTTAATGATTTTTTGAGGTATCCCTTAATTACGCCCAACGTAAGTTCGTCTAAAAACCTACTAATAACTAGTTCAAAATAAGTGTTAAAAACAAGAATAAGAAAACTTTTGCTTGCGATTTTCAAAAAATCCGGAAAATATTGAATTTTTGATATAATGTTGTATAGAGAGAGATATTGTATAAAAGTAAGATAAAATGACTTTGAAGTACTTTTTAAGTACATCCTTTCCTAAGATTGAAATTAATCTGCGGAAATTATAAGCGATGAAAATAAGCCCAACATCGGCACTTGCTCTTTGAATATCTTTTTTAGTGAGGATGTAACTGAAACCCCATTGAAGCTTAATTGTGCCATACGGATTCTCAACAATTGTTTGTCTTCGTTTATAGAGATTAGCCTTTGTTGGTGTTATCATCAGCAAACCTTAAGCGTGAAAATCCAGGTTTTTTATTCCTGTTTCAAAGTAGGAGGCGGGAGAATAGGGAAGCCATACCTAAAAGTAAATTTATCACCAAACCCTCGTGCAAAACGGTCCAGACTTTGTAGCAGGTTTTTAATAAAGTGTTGTGATCAGATAAAAACCACCCGGATAAATATTCATTTCAATGATATATCTATATGAAAAATCAAAAGTCCGCTTGATTACCTGTGATGTCAACTTTCATGTCCTGCATTCTGCATCCTGTCGTACCTCCAGGCAACCAGCCTTACCTGTACCATGAAAAGCAAAGCCAGGATCACCATGCCTGCAACAAAGAAACGGGATAAAAATACAGACAAATAATTAACTGCAAAGTGACGATAATGATCACTTATTGTATCAAAATTAAATCCTGATGTATCAGTAAATATCACCATCGAAAACATGCCTGCTGCAATCAGACCTATCAATAACCATCCCTTCCACGAGATCAGAGGTTCTGCTTTCCGGGCAGGCTGAAGGCTGGTCTGCTGTACTTTCTGCATCACTGTCAGCACAAATCCTTCACCGGGACTCTCGGGAGTAATAGCTCCGATAGCCTTTTTCAGCAGTTTGTCTGCTGAATTATCGATATTTGAGTTCATATTCTTTACTGCTTTCATATTCCAGTTTTCCTTTCAGTTCGTCATAAAGTTTCTGCCTGCTTCTGAAAAGCCTGACTTTTACATTAGATTCCGTCATTCCTGTTATCTCTGCTATTTCCTTCACCGGCATATCTTCATAATAATACAAAGTTATGATTATTCTTTCGGTTTCCGGCAATGTGAGCAGCGAATCGAGGATAATTTTTTTTTCATCTTCTGTATCATGTTCAGTCCGGGGGTCATAAAAACCGATCTGCAGGTTTTCATTAAGCTCGTTAGTTTCGCTGTATTTCTTCTGAGATCTCAACCTGTTGACCGACTCATTATATGCTATCCTGTATATCCATGTTGAGAATTTAGACTTGCTGTTAAAGGATCTCAGTGATCTGAAAGCCTTCATAAAAACATCCTGAGCTGTCTCCTCTGCTTCTTCCCTGTTTTTAAGTATTCTCAGAGCAAGTGTGAATACAATGGAGTTATACTTTCTGACTATCCGTTCAAAAGAATTAAGATCACCGCTGAGGGTCTTTTCTATCAGTATTGTATCTTCCGTCGATCTCATCGTCATTTAGACAAGTAAAAGTGTGTCCTGGTTACAATTTTGTAAAATTATTATTTTTTTGTAACCAAACCTGAGAAAGTGGTGTCAAACTTGTAAAATTAATTATTAACAATAAAAAAATCAAAAAATGGAAGGTGTATTAGTTTCAATGAGTTTCTTTATAGTAATTTTTGGCATAGTCTACCTTTATTTTTCAACCAGGCACAAGGAGCGTATGGCCCTGATAGATAAAGGCATCGATGCGAGCATTTTCTTTACACCCAAAACTCCAAGCACAACTCCTGTATGGAAGATCCTGATCCTCAATCTTTCTCTGATATCTATGGGTATCGGGCTGGGAATAATAATCGGAAGTGTTCTTGAAAAACTTACAGTTATGGGTGATGCCGCTTATCCTGCATCAGTGTTCCTGACAAGTGGTCTCGGTCTGCTTATAGGTTTTTTCCTGACCAAGAATATCGATAAATAGACCTGTTACTAAAAAATCAATGGCAACGACCCTGCAATTCCCGGAATCATCCCTGATCTGGAGTTGCAGGTTTTTTTATTTCAATTGAGAATTGAACCTAATCAATTAAAAACTATTGTATTTTTTTTCTGATACCAATTTCCAGCCCATATCCGTATTGATACTCTTTAATTGGAGAAGCTGCCAGGGGACTTGCATGACAATATAGAGAAGATTGGATGAAAGCCTGATAATTCACATTGAGCAGAAAATTTATTCCAAGATTTAAATTTGTCGCGAAGTGTAATCTTTTGAAATTGTGGACACTAACAGCATGCCAATAAAAATTTCTTTTTGTTTCGATATTTGTTCTTTGTTTTGTGAAATTAGTAAAATAAATTGATGGTACTGCCCCAAACTCAATGAAAGGTGAGATTTTATTCATATTTAATTCATATCGAATAATTACCGGAATATCGAAGAACCTGTAATTATAGAATAATTGCGCCTCGGTAAATTCAGGAGGTCCTGGGTCAGGGAAAGTAAAATCAGAATAAACCTTAGTTTTGTAACCCATACTTCTAAGATTAAGTCCTGATTTTAAAATGAAATGTTTAGTAAGTCTTTTATTATAATTGAAGCCGATTTTCCAGTTAAATTTACTGAATTCTGTTGATTTTCGATCTGATAAAATATATTTTATAATATCACTCGTATCTGAAGATTTTAAAAAATGGTAAGTATTTAATAGTCCTCCGTTTATTTCGAATGAAGAATTGAACTGACTGAAGGAACAAATTGGGATAAAAAACAATACAATGGACAAAAGTTTAAAACCTGTTATCATAAAAAATGTTTAATTTATTGATAGTCAATGATTTATAAATTGACTTTAAATTTGTTATTGTATAGGTTAAAACGATTTAATATTCTGGTTATTTTCAAATTGTTTATTAATTATGTGAATCAAGGGTTGAGAATTATAACCAGTTCATATTTAACCACTAAGACTCAATGGCACAAAATTTCAAAAAAAACTAATATGTTTACTTAAGACAAATTGGTGTTTCTTGGTGTCTTAGAGCCTTGGTGGCAAAAATATTTTTAACCCTTTATTCTTGATAATTATAAGTATTTAAAAATCAACTGATTAGTATCACCGCAATAAAAAGAGTTGTTTAATGATTCACTCTGTATAATATATCAGCTATTTTCCGGTCGTTGCTTAATCTGGGAACTTTATTCTGTCCACCAAGTTTACCTATTGATTTCATATAATTCCGGAATGCATTTTTCTCTAATACCCTGATTTTAAGATTTTGCAGTACTTTACCCTTGATCAGGTCGTTGTAATAGATATTTTGCCTGCACATTTCTTCATTCAGGCTACTTGAAAACTCCTTGATATCCGGAGGGAGCTCACCGAATTCGACAAACCATTCGTGATACGGTTCAGAATTATCAGGAGGATTGATCTGCGGTGCAACTGTAAATTCCACGATGCTGCATTTGAATTTTGATGCTGTTTTTGTCATAGCCTCTTCCACTTCTTTACTGATCACATGTTCTCCAAAAGCTGATATATAATGATCGACTCTGCCTGTCACCAAAATCTTATAAGGATTTATACTTTTGAAGCGGACGATATCACCTATTATGTATCCCCACAGGCCGGCATTGCTGTTGACTATAAGTGCATAATCAGTACCAGTCCTTACAGAATCCAGCATAATTCTGTGTTCTTCAGGATTTTGGAGCTTATCTGCTGGTATGAATTCATAGAAAATTCCCGAATTTGTATTCAGCAACAAGCCATCATCAGCAGGATCGTTTTGGTAAGCAAAAAAACCCTCGGATGCAGGATATGTTTCCAGGGTATCGATGTCAGCACCAGTCAATTCCCTGAGTTTTGTCCTGTATGGTTCGTAATTTACCCCACCATAAATAAAAAGACTCAGGTTTGGAAAAACTTCCTTTACTGTTTTTTTTCCTGTTACCGAAAGCAATTTTTCAAAATACATCTGAACCCAGGGAGGAATACCGCTGACAAGCCTTAGGTCTTCATTTCTGGTCTCCTCTACTATTTTTTCAACTTTTTTTTCCCAGTCTTCTGTACAGTTTGTATCCCAGGAAGGAAGCTGACTTGATTTTACCCAGAACGGTATTTCATGATAAACTATGCCGGAAAGCCTTCCTGCAGGAACTAAACCTTTCATATCCAGAACCGGTGAGCCTGACAGGAATATTACCTTACCATTAAAAATGCCGGCATTTTTTTTAAGATGAAAGTAATTCATCAGTGCAGTCCGGGCAGTATTGAGGTGGTTCGGCATGCTGTCTTTTGTAATAGGTATGTACTTTACCCCACTGGTTGTACCTGAAGTTTTGGCAAAATATTTGGGCACTCCGGGCCACACTACGCTTTTTTTGCCTTCGGCTATCATTTCGATAAAAAGCCGGTAATCCTCATAATCTCTTACGGGAATATTTCTCTTAAAATCTGCGTAATTACTAATTCCGGAAAAAGAATGTTGAACACCGAAAACGGTGTTTTTTGCCTTTGAAACAAGAAGCTTCATCAAGCTATTCTGATCCTTCAAAGCGTTCTTTCTATCCCTTTGGATTTTATGTGCAATGAATGATGCTGCTATTCTGATCACTAATGATTTTAGTCCCATAGAATTATTGAGTTTTAATAACAAATATATGAAAAATTATTGAATTAACAAATTAGCAAATTGTGGAATCAGGAGATGGAGTTTAGACGGTTTAGGAGGTTTAAAGGGTTTAGGTAAATTGAAAATGTAAAATTAGCTCATTAATGAATTATCAAATTATCAAATTAGCTAATTATCATCTCAACTCCAGATCCCTGATCCTGTTACCAATTGTTATTTCCTTCATTTCGTTTTCAAGCTTGAAGAAATCTGCCTTTTCTGCTTTACGTGTGAATTCACCATTACGCAGCAAATGTATTTCATCGCAGGTTTCATTCAAAGTTGAAAAAATATGAGAGGAGATGATCACTGTTTTTCCCAGTTCTTTAAGTTTGTGGATGATATCGGTGATGATCATATTGCTTTGAATGTCAACTCCATTGTAGGGTTCATCGAGAATGAAATATTGGTTTTCCTGTAGTAGTATAGCGGTTAGAGCCAGTTTTTTCTTCATTCCGGTTGAATATGTTGAAGCATACTGATTCAGTGGCAGATCAAAGACATTCTTTTTATTTAAGTCAGACAAGGACTTGTTCTTGCATTGCAAAGTAACTGAAGATATTCTTCACCAGTGATCTTCGTAAAGAAAAAGGCTCAGTCAGCAGAAGTCCAAGATGGTTTTTAATGGTTTCAGCTCAGAATCAATAATGCCATCGTAATTCTCCAGTCCTGCCAGACATCTGAAGAGTGTGGTCTTTCCTGCTCCGTTTTCACCCACAATGCCATAAACTTTGCTGTTATCGAACCTCAAACTGATATTTTTCAGCACTTCTTTTGGACCAAAACTTTTATTAAGATCTTTTACTTCAATCATATCAGATAGTTGTAGAGTCTTTTAACAGACTGTTTAAAAAAAATAGGAATTACAATGATAAGAAGTGGTGGAAAATATACACTTAAAGCTATCAAAATACCATGTATAAAACTGATCTCATTTGGATATGCAGAGTATTTTGCGAGTATGATTGTTATCAGAAATGCATATCCTGTCAGTAAAAATATCAGCAACAAACCGCTATTTTCTATTTTATAAATTGAAAGTGCAATAATCACGGGCAGGCAAAGAATTGTGGAATAAAGAATCGCTGTTTTTATTTTTTGTAATAAAAATCCTTGTGCATCCATGCTGAATGACCAGACAAAAAACTCATTTTCAGATTTAAAATAATAACTGTATGTCGTCAGGAAGATAAGTAAAAATGAAAAAATACCCAGATTGTAATTGTCAACGGAAATTGCTATCACTGTCAGTATATAAGCTACTATAACAATTAAAAATGTATTTCTGAATCCCACAGTAAATTCAAAAGGATGTCTTGAAAATGGGGTAGGGATGGTGATATTATAGCCGGTACTGAAAGAAGTAAGTGCCATCAGAAATGAAAGAAACAGTAATCCTACAGAAAATATGTAAAATGACCTTAAGATCAGGAAAAGAATAAAAGGGAATGCAATGATCAGATTTTCAATGATCCTGACCCTTAAGAAATGAGTAAAGGAAAAAACCGTTTTAAGGAAATCAACCCTTTTTGTGTCATTCAATCTGGATATCAGACTCAAAGCTGAAAATACATAAATATAAGGGGCGAATTCAGTTTTGTAAAACAAGTAAGAAGAAAAACCTGCGAATCCGGCTATAAGCAGCAAAATCCCTGCATATGGATTAATGCCATAGTCATCAAGTGTTCTGGACGTGATCTTTAACTGGAGTTTGAAGTATTCTGCCACCTGATTCGGATGTTTTTCGCTGAAATAACATCTTAATTTATACTTTTATTATTTGCCGGACTTTGATTCTCTCAATTTACCGGTATCACCTGCCATTTCAAGGCCTGCGATTATACTACTGTCACTAAAAATAACATTATCATGTTTATCAGTGACTACAAGAGTCAAATGTGCGTCTATACTTTCGGCAATTCTCCTGTCCATAGAGCCTTTAACCGGAGCCTTAAGAAGGCCAGCCTGATTTCTTGTCGCTACAATGTTATAGGTATGTTTTTTGTCTTTAATACGGATCCTAATTTCATTTTCCCCGGAGTTCTCAAATTCCAGCTTTGCTTTGGTATAAGTGGCAAACCTGTGTATTTCACCATTATGATAAAAGAAGCCCAGAAATCCTGTGAATGACTTGCCAATCCATGGAATGTTCGCAACTGACAACATGAATGAACTGTTCTTTGAATCGAAATGATTAGTCTGCATCCATATCCACTCTGATGGCATGGAACTACCCCAGTCTTTTTCAATATACCCCAGTCCATTATCAAAAATTGCTTTTTTACAATTTTTTGTTATGCTGCCCGATAAATCATGATTCAGACTAACGACACCATGATAGCATTCCATGAAAGGAACAAACCTGTACCATCCCATGATACCAGAGTTAAGTATTTTTTTGCCGGGTAATTTTATATTATTACGCATTTCAACCTGACCGAAAACATGAGTACTGTCATCTTCAACATTCAGTATGATTTTCTTCTCCGAGAAATAGTTTTGCCCTATTTTAACAGCAAACTCTTCAGAAGAAAAATAAAACTGATCTATAGGAAAAGAATAATAAATTGTCTGAGCTGTTTTTCCGTCAATTATCTGTATAAATGCATGCTGATCTTTTCCATCAGATGAAAGTGATATTCCGGGAATTACACTTAGGATAGAACTGCCATCTGCAGAAACCATCTTGAAATACCAGCCTTCAAAATATTTTTTTGTTTTTCTGTTTCCCTGAAACATATCGGGATGCTTCAACTTTTTGGAAAGGTATCCCGGAATTGATCTGTGTTTTGAAAATTGTATGGGATTGCTCAGTTCCTGGGATATTGTAATATTTATTACAGAAAAAAATGACAAAGACAGAAAAAATAGTTTCAGGATCACTTTCATGAAATATATTTTAAAAAATATTAATATATAAAATTTATAATATTAATTTATTATGGTTGGTTCCAGATTACGGAAACGATTATTTCATTTCTTCTGCCGGTTAACTGGAAAGGTGGATTGTAACCGAGAAACCTGAAATTGCCATGATATCTTATCTTTTTATCCTCAAGGATTTTTTTAAGTTTTTGAGAGTATTCTGAAATATCCTCATCTGAGGCAAAGCCTCCGAACCTGATGGCAGCAATATATTCTTCTTTTGTCTTTTCAATTTTGACTTCAGGATTATTTGGTTTTGGTAAATTGTTTTCATTGTATTCAGCAGGCATTACAAAACTCATGCTTGAAACAGTATCATTAAAATCCATTTGAACAGGAGTCGTCATGGCAATTTTTTCTCCTGTTTCGTTATTTCCAAAAATATAATCTGCCAGTTTTCTGAATCCCGGTGTCGACAGTTCTTTATATGTTCTCACACCTGAATTTATAGTTGCGAAAAGAGCAGATGGATAGAACCTTATCTCAAAACTCTTTTCTTTAAGCACAACAGTGTACTTACGTTGTTCAGTCTTATTCGTTGACACTAATAAAAATATTTGAAATCCAATAAATATCAGGATAATAATAGCAAAAATAATCAGAAGAATTTTCATAACAGTAAATTTTGATCAAAAGAGTAAATTAAATTTTATATCAGCTTTATAAACTGATGTTTCTTAAGCATTAGTTTTAAACTCACTAAAGCTATAACCTTATAATATTACAATAAGTTTATTTGTTACAATAAAATTTAAGGTAATGAAAAAAAGTTAAAATATTTATCTGTTAATGTGCTCATTTGAATAATGAATATTTTCTATATGCGTGGTACTATATTCAATACCTTACTGATCTGAATCATACTTGTGATTGGATTGTGATACTTTCACAATTCACACATATGTTTTCGTCAAAGAAACCTGCTTATCAAATCTTTGTCCGGAATCATACAGGCATCTTTTTTGCCGAAAACCCTGTACCTGTATTTTGCTACCAGATCATAAAAGAAATCTCTGACTGGTTCAGGTATATATTTAAATGCGTAAAACAATTTCCAGTAGCCTCCCATATTGTGAAGCAAAATGATTCCGGCTGTGGATTTTTGGTAGCATTTATCATCTTTTATCAAGACAAATGAATTAAAATCATTTTCAGGGAGACCATATTTTTTGAGCAATTGCTGCCCGTTTTCAGACTGTAAAGAAGCAAATAAAAACTTTTTCTGAGTGTCCCTTTTAATAATAAAGCGAACAATGCTGCTGCACAGATTGCAGACTCCATCGAACAGGATAATGCTATGATTTTCAATGTCTCTCATCAACCTTATTTTGACTTATGATCATTTCCATAGGCAGATACTTGATCCCGTTTTGTATCATCATCTTACCCGTCTCAATAAACCCAAGTTTTTTATAAACCGGAATGGAATATGGAGATGCATGCACATAATACCTTTTGAGATCAGGGTCCTTTAATAAACTGTTTTTTAAAGCCAGATCAAATAATTTTCTGGCAATACCCTGTTTATGAAATGATTTGTCAACAAAAAGCAGGGAGATCCTGCTATTTTGCCGTATTTCAATCATACCTGCCAATTTATTTCTTAAAGTTGCAATCAGAATATTTCTGTTTTCCTTTTGCCTTGCAGCTATGTTTTCAGGTTCTATCCATTCATAAAAATACTGATTCCCTTCATCAGAATAGTCAGGAGCCACGAACTCATCATACACTTTTCTGATCAGCTGATTTATCTCGTATTCGAAACCTTCCTCGTATAAAGTGATAATCAAATTATTCATAAATAATAGATAATATATTAATATAATACTTAATATAAAAAATTAAATTTTTATTTACAGCAGATAACAAACAAAGTTAAGACATATTTATTAATGTAGTAAGGAATTTTAAAAATGGAAGTAATTTGATTTTTAATCAGGTGAGTGATCTTCTGTTTAATTAATCCAAATTATTTAATTGTTTTTTTAATTTGTATATTTAAATCAGGACTTTCCCTGAAATTGTCTCGGTTTGTAACCGAGATAAAATATGCTAAAAATTTATATAAAAGTAAGCATAGGCTGCTTAAATTTGTACAAGGATGAAATTTGCAAAATAATTTTGTTTTGGCACGAAAATATAGAAACAAACCAAGATATTATATTGCAAATAATTTAAATTGCAAATTAATTTTAAAAATATGCATGGCCATAAAATCAAAAATCAGGACGCATTACATTTTATAACAATTACTGTAGTAGGCTGGGTCGACGTTTTTACCCGAATGCAATATAAAGATATAATAATTGAAAGCCTGAAATTTTGTGTTCAAAACAAAGGATTAAAGCTATATGCCTATGTGATAATGACAAATCATTTGCATTTAATCGTGAGTGCAGATGCAGGGATTTCTGATATTATAAGAGATTTTAAGAAATTTACTTCAAAGAAAATATTAAAACTGTTAATTGAGGATAGTAAAGAAAGCAGACGTGAATGGATGCTGAGATTGTTTAAATACTTTGCCAAATACAATAAGGATAATAAAACCTATCAATTTTGGAAGAAAGATAACCATCCCATAGAATTGGCAAATCTGGAATGGATTGATCAGAAACTGATGTACATACATAATAATCCAGTCAGAGCAGGTATCGTAGAAAAACCTGAACATTATATTTATAGTAGTACAAACAGTTATATAGGAGGAGAAGGGATAATCGATGTTGAAATTTTAGATTTAGGATTTAAAAAATTAAGAAATTAGCTGGGATATGTTTAAATGTAAATAATGAGCATATTATTGACTCGGTTGCAAACCGAGCCAATCTAATTGGATTTAATTTAGGTGAATGATCTTCTGTTTAATTAATCCAAATTATTTAATTGTTTTTTTAATTTGTATATTTAAATCAGGACTTTCCTTAACTTTGCATCCCATTTTTTAAATGCAAAATATATGGAAAATATTTACATTAAAATTAAAGATTTATCTGAAAAATATAAGGACTATACAGCCCAAAACCTTTCAAAACTGGTAAAGATCAGATCATTAAGTACTCATGAAAAAGAGGTTCAGCAGGAATTGAAAAGACAGATGGAAGAAGCCGGATTTGATGAAGTGAAGATCGACGGGCTCGGAAATGTAATAGGCAGGATTGGAAACGGTAAAAAGATACTTGCGATAGACGGTCACATGGACACTGTCGATGTTGGGAACCTCCAAAACTGGACATTTGATCCGTTCGGAGGTGATATAAAAGATGGGTTTGTTCATGGAAGGGGAACTGTCGATCAGGAAGGAGGACCAGCAGCATTTGTCACAACTGGCAGGATTCTGAAAGAGCTTGGATTTGATAAAGATCTTACAATTTATTTTGTAGGCAGTGTTATGGAAGAGGACTGTGACGGACTTTGCTGGAAGTATATTATTGAAGAAGATAAGATAAAACCGGATTTTGTGATTAGTACCGAACCAACTAATCTTAAAATCTATAGGGGACACCGGGGACGTATGGAAATGCATGTTCATTTTTATGGTATCTCCTCTCATGGTTCAGCTCCTGAAAGAGGAAAAAATGCAATATATATGGCTGCTGAAGCAGCTCTTGAAATAGAAAAACTGAATGACAGGCTTGCATACGATGAATTCCTTGGCAAAGGTAGTGTTACTATATCAGAAATAATCTCTGGAAGTCCTTCTCTATGTGCTGTAGCAGATTATGCAAGGATACACCTGGACAGACGACTGACTTGGGGAGAGACCAAAGAGTCTGCTGTAAAGGAAATTGAGGAACTGATAAAAAATAAAAATGCCAGAGTTGAGATTCTGGATTATTCTGAAAAAGCTTATACTGGCTTGAAATATGGTATGGAAAAGTATTATCCTACATGGAAAATGCCCGAAGATTCTGAGATTGTAATAAAAGGGGACAAAGCTTATCAAAACTTGTTTGGAACCAAACCTGAGGTTGATAAATGGACATTCTCAACAAACGGGATAATGACATGCGGGGTTTATGGCATTCCAACAATCGGTTTTGGACCGGGAAACGAAGTTCTGGCTCATGCTCCTGATGAAAAAGTGGTTATTAATGACCTGGTTATAGCATCTGCTTTTTATTCTGCTTTTGCGTATGAGATCAGTGAAAGTAAAAAGTGAATCGTGAAGAGTGAAAAATTGGCAGCAGGTAGTCTTCAGTCAACAGTCGGTAGTCGGCAGTCAACAGTGGGCAGCCGGCGTTCTGTGATAAGCAGACTTCAGTCCACTGATACCTAAAAACACGGATAACTGAATAACCGACAACTGATAAACAGTCAACCGACAACTGATTATACGTGAAAAGTGAATAGTTGACATTAAAACCCTGTTACCTTGAGACCATTAACCATTAACAACTGACAATTAACCTTTAACAATTAATATGAATTTAGAAAATAGAATTAATGACCTTGGAAACCTGGAAACAGATTTGCATAGCAAAGATTTCCTGCTAACCTGGGAAAAGAGTGAGGACGAATTAAAAATGATACTTGAAGTTGCTTCTCTATTGAAGGATTTGAGAGGACAGAATATTTCTCCCCGTGTTTTTGATTCAGGTCTTGCAATATCAAATTTCCGAGATAACAGTACAAGGACCAGGTTTTCATTTGCATCTGCGGCTAATCTGCTTGGATTGGCAGTGGCTGATCTTGATGAAGAAAAATCACAGATCGCTCATGGTGAGACTGTCAGGGAAACTGCCAACATGATCTCATTCCTTTCTGATTTTATCGGCATCAGGGATGATCTTTTTCTTGGAGAGGGTAATAAATATATGAGAGAGGTTGGAAATGCACTTGATGAAGGTTATGAATCGGGAGTTTTACCTGTCAGGCCTGGAATAATCAATCTCCAGTGCGATATCGATCATCCTACTCAGTCGATGGCTGACCTGTTGCATCTTAAGAATACTTATGGATCGCTTGAAGCATTAAAAGGAAAAAAAATAGTGATGAGCTGGGCTTATTCGCCGAGCTATGGTAAACCATTGTCAGTCCCACAGGGAATTATAGGCTTGATGTCGCGATTTGGAATGGACATAGAGCTGGCATATCCTGAGGGCTATGATCTCATCCCTGAAGTCGTTGATCTGGCACGTAAAAATGCAAATGAAAGCGGAGGTTCTTTCAAAATAAGCCATTCGATGAAGGAATCAATGAAAGACGCAGAAATAGTTTATCCAAAGAGCTGGGCTCCTTTCCATATTATGCAACAGCGCACTGCACTTCTTAAGAATTCTGACAGAGCAGGTTTGAAAGATCTTGAACAGGTTTGTCTTGCCAATAATGCAAAACACAAAGAATGGGAGTACAATGCTGATATGATGAATGTAACAAAATATAAGGATGCTCTTTACATGCATTGCCTGCCCGCCGATATCAGCGGTGTTTCATGCAGGGAAGGGGAAGTAAATGCAGAAGTATTTGAAAGATACAGACTTAGAACCTATATTGAAGCCGGTTATAAACCATATATCATCGCAGCGATGATGTTTACAAACCGGTTTGAAAATCCAGCTGATATCTTACAAGGTATTTTAATCAGAGGTAATAAAAGGGTTTTTTAAGTGAAAAGTTGATAGTGAAAATTGAAAAGTTAATAGTTACATGGTAATAGTTAAAAATTGATAGGATAAAAGTAGTTGTAGCCTTCTGTGGACTGCCGATTGTGGACTGCCAGCTGACCTACCGTCGTATAAAACTGCCCTTTGATAATTCAGGCAACATTTCACTATTCTCAATTACCATTTCACCATTTCTGATAACTGCTTCAGCTTTTCCCCTGGTTTTGAAGCCTTCATAAATATTTATGTCTGTATTCTGGTGATGTGTTTGTGATGAGATTACATTTTCTGGTTCCGGATCCCAGATAACAATATCGGCGTTTTCTTTCTGATGTCAATTATGTTTCCGACGATTTTTGCACTTGGTATAAAGGATTTGGGTCCAAAAACAAAAAAGGCTTCGTCTTTTTTGGTGATGAGTGTAGTAGGAGGGGCAGTCTTTCCTCCATTAATGGGCTTGATTTCTGATATTTATGGAATGTCTCTTGGTTTCTTAGTTCCTATACCACTTTTCCTGTTTATACTTTTTTATGCAATGAGAGGGCATAGGATTATGTCAGTTCAACCAAATTAATTTTTGACTTTTTTTCATGGTAAAGGTTGATTTTAATATTTGACTGATAGAATGTAAAAATCTTGACCACTGGGAAACTACAGGGGAAATGAAAAATAGAAATGCTTGTAATTTTCAATTTGTTATTGTTTCAAATCAGGATTTTATTTTTTCGGTTAATATATGTTTTTATATGAAAACACTTAAAGTGTAAACATGTCTATTCAACAATAATCTGTATCTGGTTTGAATCCAAATTTAAACTACCATCCATTGCAGATATATAATAATTACCGGGTTTAATTATGTTGAATTTTCCATTTCTACCTTTGTCCCAATGTCTTGCATCTTTGTTCAATACTATTTTTTGTATTATTGGCATTTCTCTTGAAAATGTATGTTCAATCATATTTTCATCACTTGTAGCTGAAGGAATAAAGCAATCTTTTACATTTTCATTGTTTATGCTAAAAGTAAGCATAGAGCTATTTTTGTACAATTTTATTTTTTGAGATTTAGATAAGAGATTTATTATTTTTGTGGTAATGACTATATCTTCTCCTTTTAAATATTTTACCTTTTCTGATTTTAATTCAATTTTGAAAATTTTACTGTTCTTCCCATTTTGTAGCTCTCTTAATGTGCTTAAAATCATTTTGTATTTAAGAGTATCATTTTTTAGGCTTGGAAGTGCATTCTCAAGTTCATGAATGGCACAGTCATAATTAAAAATGATTGTGTCCGGATTTTCACTGTCACTGTTCATATATGCATGGAATATATTCAAAGCTACATTTGAAAGCACGTCTGAATCAGGATATTTTTTTTTGAAATCTTTAAAATGGCTAATTGATTCATGAGGCAAGCCTCCTTCATCACCATAAAACTGGTATTCAAGTAACCATAGTTCAGCATTATCTGCCAGTTTGCTGTTTGGAAATTTTACCAATAATTCCTTATATTTGTCTTCAACTATGTTTAATCTATACCAAGATTCACCAAACCAACAACTTGATTCTATTAGCTTCATTCTCAGATGTGCTTGTCTGAAAATCAAGGAATCAGGAGTTAGGTTTAAAGCATATAGACTATCAAGTGAATGATTATATTTCAATGCGCTTTCATAGGAATATTCAATACATCTATCATTTATATCAGGAAATTCTTGCTTGATTTTTTTAAAAAAGTTTAAAGAATTACTGATATCTGCTTTTGTTAAATAGTATTTACATAAGCCCTTCAAAATAAAAAACCTGTATTCACCTTCAATAGTGCCTTTTTCTAATAAATTAATAGTGTTTAGAACGTTGTCATTATAAATTGCATTTTCAAGTTGGGAGGGCAAGTTGTTAATCATTGCACATAAATCCTCATATTTATTATAATCCTCATTTTTTTTCAGAAGTTTTACTGAGTTTATAAATTTTTCAATATTTTGGATTGAATCATTTATTATCCTTGACTCTTCAAAATACATTTTAACAAGCTGATTATGTTCTTCATATTCAAATAAAATGGAGTTTTTGAAAATGTAATTTTTGTTGAAAATGACCAGTTTTTCGTCAAATAACACATACACATAGGAACTATCCTGATCGAATTGCCTGATATATCCCTGAGGAAATTTGATAAAACTGTAAAACAAATTATTATCTTTAGTGTAGAAAAGATCGTTCTCTCTGTAAAACCAGACACAGTCTTCACTTCTGCAAATCGTAAAACTTTGACCTATTGGCAACTTTTTCTTACCTGAAATGAATAATCTTGACTTCGATCTTTTACATTTGAACCTTGTATATTTGATTTTTTTTGAACTGTTCGGTTTAAAGTATTGTACAAGAAAACATTATTGATAATTACAGTATCTGCATTGTAGTTATCAATAGATGTAATTAATAAATCAATTGGCAGCTTATCTTCAAATATTGTTTTATTCTTTTTTCGATCCAATATGTATAACCCGTGATGAGTCCCAAACAATATTTTGTCCTTTAAATCCAAAAAACATAAAGTATTTTTTATTTTTAAAGTATCAAAACTTGACTTTTCTTTTTTGTATCTTAACAACATTTCATGATTAAATCCAACGTAAATATCACCAGTAAATCTGTCTTTCCAGACTGTGCTTTGGTTTATTTGTTTTTTAAATGCATTTCCATATAATTCAGAAAGTTTGGTAAATTTACCCAATTTCAAATCGATTTCATAAGTTCCAGACCAAATTTTATCCTGTGTATAAAATGGAGATAAAACATAATTATCTATTTTATTTTGTTCAAATTCAAATGTTTTAAATGAATCTATATTAAATGATATTAATAATTTATCATGTGTCCTACAGTTATCTTGGGCAAACAAGATAAAATTTGATATTAAGAGAATTAAAATAATTGAAATTTTTTTTGAATTTTTCATTTTGAATTGAAAATTTTTATAAGATACATTTTTTATTAAACAAAAATATTAGAGGAATATTTTTTAAGTATTATTGAATTCACCAAATTATATTCAAAGTACCCTGAAGAATTGGACACTAACTTTTTTTATTTTTTAACTGAAGAAATTTTAAAGAAATTTTTCGTAATTTACAAAAAATTGTCAACCATTTTATAAGACCTCTTACCGTCCGCCTACAGAATGTGGTCTCATAGTATAGGTTGACAGAAAAATGTAAACCTAAATCTTTAAAAATTTCATCAAAATTAATAAATTCGATGAAAAAAATGGAAAAGATGACAAAAAAAGAATTCGGACATTTAGTACGGAGTTCAAAAAAGAGAAAGTACAATTAATAGAAGAAGGTAAGATCACAGTTGTTCAAATAAGCAAATTATATGAAGTTAGTCGAAAAGCGGTATATAACTGGCTTAAAAATACGGTCGACTTCCTTCAGCAGAGCGAATGGTAATAGAGAAAAAAGTGAATCGATGAAGAACGTAGAATTACTTAAGAAAATAGAAGAATTAGAAAGAGTAATAGGTAAGCAACAGGTAGAGATATTGTACAAAGAAGAGATAATTAGGTTAGGAAGTGAGATAATTGGAAAGGATCTTGAAAAAAGTACAATTCGCAGCAATCGAAAGATTGATTGATCGGAAGGCTGAATATGGTATTACAAATGAACAAGTGTTTGCAGTTTCAAAAATAAGCAGACAGAGTTTTAGTAAATGGAAAAAAAGATCAACAACGATTACTGCGATAAAAGAACATATAGTTCAAAAGTTGAACAAGTAAGGGTAAAGCACAAAAAATGGGCTCAAGGCCAATGTATTATGCGGCTAACATTTCAGAGATACCAGGCATAGGAATTACAAAATTTGAAAGGTTTATGTCTGACTTAGGAATGGTTCAGAAACCAAAGAGGAAATGGAATAGGACAACAATATCAGTAAAACATTCATACCCTAATTTAATAAACTCAAAGGTAATAACATCAACAAATGAAGTTGTTGTTGGAGATATAACTTACTATTATTCAGGCAAGGAGCAATACTACATATTCACACTGAAAGATATGTATAGTAAGAGAATTTTAGGATTGAGTGGTTCGCTGGATATGAGCAAAGAAAGTGCACTTGCAGCATTCAAACAAATGCTTGAAGTAAAGAAAGGTGAACATATCGAAGGAATGATTCATCATACAGATGCAGGATCGCAATACTTGTCGAATCTATACAAAGATAAGTTGGAAGCTAATAAAATCAAGATAAGCATTGCTAAAAATTGTTTAGAAAATGGAGCAGCAGAACAACTAAATGGCGTAGTTAAAAATGATTACTTGTGCAGCTTTGAAATACGAAATTTGAATCATTTGAAAAAAGTATTGAACGAAATCAAAATACTGATAAATGAACACAGACCAGTTGCAGCCCTGGGGTACAGAACTCCGGTAGAATTTGAAAATTATATCAAGGGGTTAAGTCAGGATCAAAGGCCAAAAGTGGCTTTTACGACTTCATAAGCGGAAATAATACGTGGGGGGATTTTTAAAGGCATTTAGAAGAACAAGTGTCTATTTTTATAGTTTACATATGTAAAGTGCAAAAAAAGCAGTACCTTTGTTAGATACTGCCAGAAAGAAGACTCTTTATCTTCACCAAATGTATTCCTTGAATGACCTGATCCCCCAGAACAGATGCATTCTCCGCTTCCATTGGCTTGACAAATTTATAACTTTTTTTATTTTTTAACCAAAGAAATTTTTAAAGAAATTTTTCGTAGTTTACAAATATTTGTCAACCATTTTCATGAGACCTCAGAATGTGGACTGCCAACTGAGGACTGCCGACTGCCAACTGAAGACTAACCTACCTTGTTAAAAAACTACCATTTGAGACATCTGTCGCCAATTCACCCTTTTCAACAAATATCCTGGCATTTTTTATCACTGTATCAGCTTTTCCCCTGGTTTTGAAGCCTTCATAAATATTTATGTCCGTATTCTGGTGATGTGTCTGCGATGAAATTACATTTTCTGGTTCCGGATCCCAGATAACAATATCGGCATCCATTCCAACTGTGATTTTTCCTTTAGATTTCAATCTTAACAATTCAGCTGGTTTTGTACTGCACAGTTCCACCCATTTATTTAAAGATATTTTATTTGTGAGCACTCCGCATGTATAAAGCAATTCAAGACGGTGTTCAACTCCTCCGGCTCCATTTGGTATTTTCCTGAAATCATCAATACCCTGATTTTTTTGCGAAAGAGTGAAGGGGCAGTGATCAGTACCTACTGTATCTATAAGTCCTGAATTCAGAGCTTCCCACAATGCTTCATTATCTTCTTTTTTTCGTAAAGGTGGGCTCATCACATACGGTGATGTATGTTCAAATGATCCCTGGTACATCGAGTCTTCGAGGAGCAAATACTGTGGGCAGGTTTCGGCAAAAACGGCTTGTCCCGCATTTTTAGACTGTTCAATATATTTTAGAGACTCTTTAGTTGAAACATGAACTATGTATATTGGGCAATTATATTTTCCGGCAAGTGCAATAGCTGATTTTACAGCATTTGCTTCTGTTTCGGATGGCCTTGAAAGGGGATGGTATGCAGGATGAGTAAAACCTTTATTAAAATATTCAGTTCTTTTTTTTTCAATTTCTTTTCCTGTCTCACAATGAGCGGTAACCATTCCCCCAAGCCTGCCAACCGTTTTTAAAACTTTTTCAAACACTTCCTGATTCAGTCCGATAGTATCAAGATATGCGAGATATACTTTGAATGAACTTATCCCATCCTCAATACACTGAGCAATTTCCTCTTCAATACCCTGATGCCAGTCAACAGGACTGACATGGAATGAATAATCAGTGATAGATTCCTCAGCTTCAAGTTTTCTTTGATGCAGAGCTTCAATCAGGGACTGAGATTTATGTGGTGTTACAAAATCCAGCAGGGTAGTGGTGCCACCCAAAATTGCTGCCCTGCTGCCGGTATAAAAATCATCGCTTGAAAATCCTCCAGGCACAGGCAGATGCATGTGAACATGTGGATCGATCCCACCCGGAATCAGAAACTTACCTTCAGCATTTATCAGATTTACATTTTCATGTACATCAATATTGGCCCGGATAAAAGCGATTTTCCCATTTTTTATGAAAATATCTGCTTTTTCTGTCCTGTCAGCATTTATTATGGTTCCGTTTTTTATCAGCAATTCCATAATTCAAAACAGATTTTTTTCATAAAGGCCATCCTTTACCTCTGAGAATCCCTGTTTTTTAAGATATTGGGCATATTTTTTGCTATTACCTGAGGCAATGACTTTCTTAAATCCGTTTCTCATAAATTTGTTCATAACCCTGAGGTAAATATGTTGACCATTTTTATAATCACGGTATTGAGGAATGACGTAATCAAGATCAACAATCAATGTATCATTATTCTGGTTTTTAGCCAGGAATACACCTGCAACAGCCATATTTCTCAGAATGAAAAAACTGATATATTTTTCTTCCGGATCAAATACAAAACCAGGGAAGAACTTCTGTATTTCAGCCTTATGAAATTCGAGAAATCGGGGCAGATATTTATTATCCTGACTGATTTCAAGTGTTTCAAACAATTCTTTTTTGCTGTATATTTTCGAAAGATAATAAAGATCGACAAGTACAATAAATCCATTCAGAATACCTACAGGATAAGCTCCGAATGTAAACCCATAAACAGAAAAGATCAATGCACCTATCAGATTGACCCATCTGAATTTCACTATAGAACTGATCATCATAGATATCGCTATAATGACCGATGCTGCATAACCGAAATATTGTATCACTGAATTTTCCATTAGCACTAACTGATTGTGATCATTCTGATTCTGTTAAACAATTAACAAAGATGGGATATTTAGGTTCTGATAATGTAGTTATAGAATTATATTTTTATAATTATTAGAGATTTATGTGAAACAATTGTAGGATTTTATATGCATTTAATATATAGCCACGAAGACACAAAAGCACAAAGATTCACAAAAAAATCCAATCCTGATTGACCTGGTTTTTAACATAATCATTCACATTATAATCAAACATTCCTGCATTATCACCTTCCTACCTTCCAACCTTTCCACCTTCCAACCTTTCCACCATTCAACCTTTAATTTCTCATCCTTTCCCACAGCTTCACTGATAATTTCCTTGATTGTTCAAGTATCTCATTTTCGTCAACTGTGGTGAGCTGTCTGTTTTCCAGGATCAATCTTCCATCCGAAATAACATGTTTTATATGATTTGAATTAATACCAAACAGGAAATGACCTAAAAAATTGGATGAATTAAATTCAGTAGGCGTGTCATAGTCCAATACGACAAGATTGTTGTCTGCATCTCCTGAAAAATGATTGTTGCCGAGATAGAGATGTACATTTCTGAATCTCTGATATGCGGAATTGTAATCGATATTGTCAGTCTGTTGTCCTGCAAAAAAAGCTGCTTTAGCACTCTGAAGCATATCGCTGTGCATGCCGTCAGTGCCTAGCATTATCCTTTCACCAAGGTTACTTCCAGAAAACAGACCTACCTTGTTATTCAGGTTGCTTTCCATATTCTGAACTACCCATGCCTTAGAATTTCTGATAAAATCCCTTTCTTTATCAGTCAGATGCAGGCAGTGCCCAAGTATTGTTTTTGAGGATTCCAGAACTCCAGAATCATTTAGTCTGTTAATCACTCTTTTGCCATGATTTTTTATGCAATGATCCTGATCAGCAAGGTCTTCAGCAACATGGATATGGATACCTGAATCATGTTTTTTCATCAAATCAACGGCACTTTTTAAAGTCTCATCCCCAACTGTAAATGAAGCATGCAGCCCTACGAGTCCCTGTTTTTTATGTAAATAAAAATCTGTTTCTTCAAGTCCTTTTTCTGCTATTTCCAGTCCATCGCGATCAGTTATCTCATAACACAGTAGATGTGATACTCCGACTTCATCAAATGCTTCAGCAATAGTTTGAAGTGAATTATGGACAAAGTTTGGTGACGCATGATGATCGATCACAAATGTAGATCCTGCTTTTGCGCAAGCCATTGCTGTTGTCATAGCACTATACCTGATCATCTCCTCATCAATGCATTTGTCAAGATTCCACCATATGTATTCAAGTATTTCAAGAAAATTGGCAGGATTTTTTTTGGTGCTCCCATTCCCCTTGCAAGTGAGGAATATGCATGGTGATGACCGACGGCAAATGATTTTGTGACGTATTTACCCTTACAATCTATTATTTTACTATCTTTATCATGTAGCGGTAATTCATTATCAGACTGGAATGAAATTTTTCCCGACAATCCATTTTCAACAACAATATTTGTTCTTAAAAAATCCAGCGTTTTCCAGTTGATATATATTGCGTTTTTTAAAAGTAGCATTTTTTTGAGTTAAAAGTTAATAGTTAAAAGTGAAAAGTTTCTTAAATTACGAATTACGAATTACGAATTTTCAATTTAAACTGAAAGTCAGACAACCGACAACAGATTAACCGACAACAGATTCTCTATTCTCCATTTTCAATTTTCAATTTTCAATTCTTTTTTCATTTCCTGATCAGTGGTAGCTTAGTCCTCTTTATTCCATCAAATGCAAAAAAAGCATTGGCTACAGCAGCAGCAGTAGGTACCAGTCCTATTTCTCCTATGCCTTTTGCTCCGTATGGTCCGACAGCATCTTTCACTTCAACTCCACGGACTATGATTTCAGGTGTTTCATGTGCTCTCAATATCTGAAGGTCTTTCATCCGGTCACTCAACAGGAATCCATCTTTCATAGGCAGATCTTCAGTAAGGGCATAACCAAGACCCATGTGAACGCCACCTTCTATCTGGCCTTCAAAAAGAATCGGATTCATTATTTTTCCGGCATCATGAGCAGCTATCATTTTTTTGATCTTGCCGCTATCATCCAGAATGCATAGCTGTGCTGCATAACCGTATGAATAATGTATCACAGGTTCTCTGTCAGTAACTCCGGGTTTTGTTGTCCAGTCGCAGGTGAATTGACCAAAATAAGATTTACCTGGCAATTCATCCAGACTTTGTGCTTCCAGATCTTTTTTCATTGCCTTTGATGCATTGATTATTGCAAGTCCTAGCAGTGCCGTTGCCCTTGATGAAGTTGTCATCCCTGTTTTTAACTGAGCTTTAGTATCGACCTGTACCTCAATTATTCCGGGAGAAATGCCAGTCTCTTCACATAAAGTCTGCAATGCCATATTGTGAACTCCCTGACCCATCTCAGTCCATCCATGCCTGATGATTATTTTATCCCTTGACTTGATTTCAATAATGACCTTTGACTCATCGATCATTCCGTTTCCGACTCCTGAATTCTTGATCCCACATGCTAAACCTGCATACCTGGAATTGTAAAAATCGTCTTTGATCGCTTCAAGACATGCCCTGATCCCGACTCCAAAGACTTTTTGTCCTGTGCAGGTCTTTAAACCGTCGGTCAAAGCATTATCGTACCTGAATTTCCACCTGTCAAATCCTCCTTGCCTGCAAATATCATCGATGCAGCTTTCAAGTGCAAAAGTCACCTGATTAGCTCCAAATCCGCGCATTGCTCCGCTTGGGATGTTATTGGTATATATGGTTTTTGCTTCAATATCAACTAGAGGTATAAAATAACCTCCGGCTGCATGACCTGCAACCCGTTCCATTACTTTTGTGCCGACTGAAGCATATGCTCCTGTGTCACCTGTAGCTCTTAGTTTCAGTGCTGTCAATTTTCCGTTTTCATCAGCTCCCAGTTCCATTTCCATGAAAACCGGATGTCGTTTCGGATGCAGTCTGATAGATTCTTCCCTTGTCAGGGTTATTTTAACGGGCTTTTGAAGCAGAAAAGCAAACAAAGCTGTTTGTCCCTGTATGCTCAGATCTTCCTTGCCCCCAAATCCACCTCCGTTTGGCACTAAAGTCACCCTGACCTGCTCCTCCGGAATTCCAAGTATCATAGCTATCTGCCTCCTGTCTTCATAAACTCCCTGACTCTGACTTAATAGCTCTATTCCTCCTATCCCGTTAGGGATCCCTATTGCAGCCTCTTTTTCAAGGAAAGCATGTTCAACCCTCTGAGTCTGGTAAAAATCACCGGATCTGTATTTTGAGTTCAGGAGTGCCTCTTCTGCATTTCCAGTTGTAAATTTCGTAGTATTGAAATTATTTGGTTTGTCAGGATGTACTCTTTCTCCTTCAAAAGCCAAAAACACATCGGTTACCGGACTATTAACTTCATATTCAATGTTGATAAGACTTACAGCTTTTCTTGCTATGTCATCAGAATCAGCCACCACTCCCGCTATCACATCACCGATATAGTGTGTTGTTTCTCCTTTACCGATCATAACTGACCAGTCCTGATAAATAAGTCCGACCTTCTTTTCTCCCGGAATATCCTCAGCAGTGAAAATCCTGTGAACTCCTTCCAGTTTGGATGCAGCTTCTGTATTGATATTCAAAATTTTAGCCTTTGGATGGTCGCTGAATTTCAATGCAGCATAGAGCATTCCGTCAAGATAAATATCATCAACAAAATTACGTTTCCCGATTGCGGTTTCATAGGAATTGTATTTTGGTTGTGAAATCCCGATTTTGCCAGAAGTTTTTGTTATCTCAAGATGTTCATTTTTTCTGATTTTTTCTGCAGCAAGTAGGATAGCTTCTTCTATTTTTTTATATCCGGTGCATCTGCAAAGATGTTGTTTCAGTGCTGTCTGAATTTCCTGTAATGTCGGATCAGGATTTTCCTGCAGCAATACTTTTGTCCGGCTGATAAAGCCCGGAGTACAGAAACCACACTGGACTGCTCCTTTATTAACATAAGCTTTGGCAATGGTGTCCCTTATATATTCAGGAAATCCTTCCATAGTGAGTACTTCAGTTCCCTCCAGTTTTTTCATTTTAATAGCACAGGCTAATTTGGCCTTTTTATCTATTTCAACCGTACATGCCCCGCAGGTTGCCTGCCCTGAACAACCATCTTTGGGAGAAGTGATAACCAGGTCCAATCTCAGAAAATCAAGTAATGTTCTTTCTGGGTCTCCTTCATAATTTACTGTTTTGCCGTTTAAAATGAAAAAGATCATCTCATTAGTTTTTTTAAATTACGTATATCAGGTTCAATTGAATCGGGGATATTGAGGATTTTTTTGACTGAGTTCAGGTCTTTTAAACCGCTACCTGTTAGTAAAACGACATTTTTAGATCCATCAGGAAGTTTATTCATTTTTTTATATGACATTACTCCTGCAAATGCAGCGGTGGCAGCAGGTTCAGAGAAAAGACCTGTATTGCGTGACAGTATTTTAGATGCTTCAATAATCTCATCATCAGTGACTGTCAGATATTCACCTTTATATTTATTGATAAAATGTTTTGTCATATAAAAATTTCTTGGAATATCAACCGAAATTGAATCTGCAATAGTTGTTGCCTGCTTGATTTTAAATTCGGAGGAATTAATATTTCTGATCAGATTGTCACTTTTTTCTGATTGTACCATTACAATTACTGGCATTTTTTCTATTATTCCCAACTCAAGAAGATCTTCGAATCCTTTATAAACTCCTGAAATTATACACCCGTCACCCACAGGAACAAAGATCCTGTCAGGAATATTAAAATCCAGTTGATCATATAATTCAAAAGAGACTGTTTTTTTTCCTTCAATTGTCAGTGGATTAAATGCAGTATTCCTGTTGTACCAGCCATATTCCTTTGTAGCTTCAATACTCAGGTCAAAAGCATCATCATAGTTGCCTTTGACAGGGATCAACATTGCACCATACATGAGGATCTGGGTGAGTTTAGCCAGAGGTGCTGATTCCGGCACAAGAATTACAGCTCCCTGTTCCTGTGAAGCACAGACTCCTGCCAGAGATGATCCGGCATTGCCTGTAGATGCAGTGATAATGGTTTTTATTGCATTTTCCTTTGCATATGCAGATACCGTAGCTGAAGCTCTGTCTTTAAATGAATAAGTAGGGTTTTGGGAATCATCTTTTAAAAATATTTTAAACCCGAAATCCCTGCCATCTATTTTATTGATCTCATAAAGAGGTGTATTGCCAATCCTCATATTTGGAAGACTATCCTTTTTTTCAAAGGGCATCAAAGGTATAAAACTACTTTTCTTAAGAGTACTGAAATCAGTATTTTTAAATTATCATAATCATAAATCGTTTTAAGAACTCCTTTTGGTGGGATTTCACCAGCATTCAAAGCATTACATGCAGGACAAAGATACATTATTTCAGAATTACTGTATTCTGATCCGCAATCTGTACAAAGGTATTTGAATTTTAATGTCATTAATTAATTTACGAATTACTATTTAAAAATTACTAATTACTAATTACATATTTTTCATTTTTCATTTTTCATTTCACTAACCCTGTTCTTTCATTAAACTCCCTGATCATCTCATCCCACCTGTCAACCTGATTAAAGAGTTGAGACCAGATATTCCTGTCATACCATAGCTGATTCAGATCTTCAACTTCTTTGCCTTGTTGTTCAATCCAAGTGAAATATTTTAAATTGTGAATTGCTTTTCTGTCATTGTAGCCTAACTCTTTCATTGTATCAGCTTTGGTGCCATATATGCATTTTTCAAAATCCTTAACGGCCTGTATTTCAGAATACCTGCCCTTTTCCTCATTTAATTCGTCGAGGCGGGATTGATACATCTCTGCAGAATCGGTGGCTATCGAAAATATTAAATCTTCACCTGTCATTTCGTAATACTTAGCAGTTTTAATAGCTGAAAGAATATTTCCAATGCCTGATATCCCTATTAAATGCAGATTTTCGGTTACATCTTGCGAAATTCCGCATGATTTAAGGTAGTTATGTCCTTCTTTTTCATTAAACAGCCTGAAAATCCTCATACAGTCTTCATCATCAATTGCTGTTACAACATCTGTATTTTTAACATTATGAACCCATGGAACATGTTTATCACCGATTCCTTCAATCCTGTGTCCTCCAAATCCATTCATCAAAAGGGTAGGGCACTGCAGGGCTTCAGAAGCAACAACTTTGACATGAGGAGCAAAGGTTCTGAGATAATCACCTGCCGCAATTGTCCCGGCTGAACCCGTAGCTGAAATGTATGCTGCAAGCTTGCTGTCTTTGGTTTTGATTTCATTGAAGACTTCTTCTATGGCCTTTCCTGTTGTATTATAATGCCATGCTGCATTGCCAAATTCATCGAACTGATTGAAGATTATACAATCAGGTCTGGTAGCTTTTATCTCCCAGCATTTATCATAGATTTCCTTCACATTCGATTCACAGCCATGAGTAGCTATTACCTCTGATCCTATGACATCACGTAACCACGTAAATCTCTCTTTGCTCATTTCTTCCGGAAGAATTGCTACCGATTCAGTCCCCATAAGTTTGGAGTCAAAAGCTCCTCCGCGACAATAATTGCCTGTTGAAGGCCAGACTGCCTTATGATATGTAGGATCGAATTCTCCTGTGATGATCCTTGGAGCAAGGCATCCGTATGCAGCTCCAACCTTATGAGCACCTGTAGGAAACCACTTGCCTAATAAAAGAATTATTCTGGCTTCAACACCTGTGAGCTCTTTTGGTAATTCTATGAAATTGACTTTACCAAACAATCCACCTTTTCCTTTGGGTTCGTTTTTCCAGGTGATCCTGAAAAGATTGAGAGGGTTTATATCCCAAAGACCAATATTTTTCAACTGTGCCTTGATTTTATCAGGGATCAACTCAGGGTTTCTTTGTTGTTCGAAAGTCGGAAGTACTATACCTCTTTCCCTGAACCTGTTAACTGCATTGTGCAGAGCTTTTTCGTTTGTGATGTTTTTTATTAGTTTTATCATGTTTTTTGTTTTACCGATATGAAGTCCCTACGGGACAAATAGATATATATATTTTACTATTACCGATATTAAGTCCCTACGGGTCAAAGTTACTATATTAAGTAACTTCGGGACAGAATGTTATCAGGATTATTTCTTTTTTTACCATCCTGATCCTTTTTAGTTGTCCCATAGGGACTAGATATCGGTATTACAAAGTAAAAACTAAATGTGTCCCGTAGGGACTTCATATTCATATTAATTCTTTAAAAATATATTCTTCTTTAAATTCAACCTCAAATTTATTAAGAATTTCCCTGTACTCATCTAAAAATGAATTTTTGTTATGGTGTTTTTCTTGATTTTCAATGTATTTAATGACATTTTTAAGGTGTGATTTGCTGTAAGTAAATGCTCCATATCCTTCTTGCCATTCAAATTTACCATCAAAATATTTATACTTATTAATCCATTTTGATGAAAATTGCTTAACATCTTTCATCAAATCAGAAATTGATTGATCAGGCCTCAAACCTACTAAAATGTGTAAATGGTCAGGCATTCCATTTATTATAATCAATTTATGCTTATTATTCTGAATGATGCCTGTAATATACTTGTATAATTCATCTTTCCACGAATTCATAATAATTTGTTTTCGAAATTTTACTGCGAAAACAAAATGAATATGCAATTGTGTGTAAGTATTAGCCATATTTAGTGCTTTTTATTATCCTGATTTGTTAAACTAATTGTTCCAAACCTTTAAAAATCACTCGCATTTCAGCAGCTTTCCGGAAATTAAATTCTAACATATTTTTGTCCTTAGCTTTAAATTTCAATATCGAAAAATCTCCTGTCCTGAATTCACAATAACAGTCATTTGATTCATAAATATATTTATTATCAATTATTAATAGTTTATGAAAATCACTAATATTTTTATAATATAATGTGTTTTTGTTATCAATCCTGTCAAAGTAATACCCTTCATGGTTTTTATCATAAGATTCTTTTGTAAGATGAATTTTAGGTTTTTCAAGATATGGAGCTGAATTTGTAGGACAGAAAGTTGTGCAATTCCCGCATTCATTGCAGAAATTTGCTATGTTGATGATCTGATGCCGTTGATTTATTATAAATGGCAGATCATCAGCTATTTCATAATGCCCAAATTCATTTTTTATAATTATTTGCAATTGTATTTTTACATGTTCAATATCGTAGGAATAATTAGCAAAATTGGGGCACACTGTTGTACATATATTGCAAATCTCATCACAATACAAGCATCTGTCAGCCTCCTCTCTTATAGTCTTTTCATCGAGTGTGAAACTCACAGGTTCAAAGTTTCTTCGGTTATTTACCGGAGATTCCAGTAGTTTTACTCCAGGAATTCTTTTAGACCGTCGGATCATCAGTTCTTTGACTGAATGTATGTTTTTACTTTTATTTATTATTGAGTTCTGATTTTCACTTAAACCTGTTTTATTCATGATTAGTTCAGCAACTTTTCTGCCATCTCCAATAGCATTTATAGCAGTTGAGGCTCCCCTTAGTGAATCCCCGCCGATGTAAATATTCTCTATGCCTGTTTCATAATTCATTTGCCCTGATTTTGGCAAATCAAATGAAATAAAATCCATATCTATCTTTTGACCGATAGCAGGAATTATAACATCACAGGGAATTTCAAACTCAGAACCTGGAATGACTTCAGGTCTTGGTCTTCCGGTAGCATCTTTCTTTCCGAGTTTCATTTTAACACAGAGCAGACTTTTTACTTTTCCATTTTCCGAAACGATTTTAATTGGTGCTACCAGCTCAATAATTTCCATCCCTTCTTCGATCACTGCTTTTATCTCTCCCTGGTCAGCAGGCATTTCACTGATAGTTCTTCTGTAAATAATCGTGATCTTTGAATTAATTCCACTAAGTCTGAAAGCTGTCCTTGCTGCATCCATTGCCGTATTGCCACCACCAATTATAACTATATTTCTGCCAATATTTTTGTATTCACCTTTTTTAGCCTTGAACAGAAAATCTAGAGGTTCAATTACTCCATCTGATTCATTTCCTTCAATGTCAAGTTTTAATGATTTCTGTGCTCCTATACTTATGTATATAAAATGGTATTTTTCACGTATCAGATTGAAACCGGGTTTGTCAATTTTATGACTATAAAAGATATTTACTCCAAGGTCTGTTACCCTTTTAAAATCTTTTGCAATTGCCTCATCTGATAATCGGAATCCAGGGATTGCATACTGAACCATCCCACCTGCCATGGAATGCTCTTCAAAAACGTCCACACTGAATCCAGCAAATGCAAGAAAATAAGCACATGACAGTCCTGATAGTCCTGCTCCTATAACAGCAACTTTAATTCCATTTTTGTCAGCAGCATGGATTTTTACCTCATCTTTATCAGATATAAATCTCTTAACTTCACGTATCAAAACCGGATCATCGTAATTTATACGCGTACATTTATTCTGACAAAGATGATCGCAGACGAGGCCTGTTATTGAAGGAAATGGATTGGTTTTAAGGATAGCTTTGAAAGCATTGTCATAATCACCTATTGAAGTGTAATAAAGATATTCCGGAATATCCTGATGTGTGCTGCAGGTATCGGTGCAGGGAGCTGAGATACAGTCAAAATATGATAAACTACGCCTGGTTTTGACATCAGGAGCAATTATATAATCCTGTTTATAGACAGGAGAATCAAGGACTTGCTGAGAGTATTCAGAAAGATTTTTCAATGAAGCTGCAGTTTCATTTTCATCCTTTGCATTTGCAATTATATATTCCTTAATACTATTTGCTTTTGCAATGCTGAATGATTTTTGTAGTTCTTCAAAGTACTGATAAAGACGCATATATCCTCCAGGTTTGAGCAGATCTGAACAAACCGTTATCGTTTTGAAGCCGCATGACAGTATCTCAGAGACATTGAAGGCATCAACTCCTGCAGAAAATGAAAAAGGAATTTCACCAACTAAATCATTTTGGAGTTTATTTGCAAGATTTATTGAGACAGGATGCAATGCCCTGCCGCTCATATACATCATTTCAACCTCAGGATCGAATACTGATTTAATATTTACAGATTCAAGGGTATTTGTAAGCTTTAAGCCGAACTGTAAACCTGAATCATGGGCAATGCTTTGCAATGATCTAATAATATTTAATGCGTCTTTATATTTTAAGTCATGTTCAAAAGCTACATCCGGAATTTGTGTTTTGAATTTTAGCTTACCGTTGACTATTTCCCGTAATAATTCTTTTCCTATAAGAGTCGGATTAAGTTTGACGAAAGTATGTAATTTTTTGTTTTTGAGCAGGTAACTTGCAATTTCTTCAATTTCATTAGCTGGGCAACCATGCATGGTCGACAGTGTTATATTGTCAGATATCTTTACAGGAATATTTATATTTTCAATTTCAGGATATACATGTTTTATCTCTTTGATTTTTTGCTCCATTTCCTCACTGCAATCATTCATTTTTTCAAAAAACCACTGTACATTTGGTTTCAGGATCCCCTCCATGTTGTAACCCACACTCATATTAAAAACTGTGTTGATATCAGTTTTAAAGCCGAGTAAATGGTGTAAAACATGGATCAATATCCAGGCATTCAGGTACTCATGGAAACTTTCATTTATTTTTAATTCCTGAGACCATTCACAGTTGTATCCCTCATCCTGCATATCTATGCAAGGTTTTGCAATTTCAAGTTCATCAAGAGTCTGGATTGTTTTGAGTTCTATGTACCTTGCTCCCATCAGCCATGCAGCAGCTATATTCTGTGCCAGTTGAGTATGAGGCCCTGCCGCAACTCCGATCGGATTGTCAATAACCTGATCAAAAACCCTTGTTCTAAGATGGCTATTTTTTTCTGGATTGTAAAATAACTCAGATGGAATGCCAAAAATACTATTGTTTTTCCTGTACTCTTTCAGGATAATATCAAGGATCAGTTTTAATTCAACTGGCTCAAATTTATCAGACATTGCATTTTATTTCATTAAAAACATTTACAAATTTAATAAAAGCTTAATATTTGCAGTTATTTATAGGGTGAAATCTATTGAAATTTAAAACAATTAATAAATAAAGAGATCAATTCAGATGATATCAGAATACCGGAATTTCTCGGTCATAATTTTAGCTGCTGGCAAATCAGAGAGAATGGGTGTTCCGAAACTGGGACTGAAATTCGATGAAAATATGTTATTTGCCGAGAAGATCTTAGAAAGTATACTGGAAATTGAGCCTATGGAATGTGTGATTGTGGTCAATCATCAAGGGCTGGAATTGGTAAATTCGGGCAAGGTAAGAATTTCTGATAAAGTAAAAATTGTTCTCAATGACGATCCGGATAAGGGCAGATTTTATTCCTTACAGTGCGGATTAAAATCCCTGAACAGCAGAGGAAATATTCTTATAACCAATATTGATAATCCATTTATCAACAAAGATATTTGTCTGAAAATGTTAAGGCAGATAAATGATTGCGACTATATTTATCCGGTTTTTAATGGAAAGGGAGGTCATCCACTGCTTATAAATAAAACAGTTGCAGAAGGAATTTTACTTCAGGACAATACTCAAATGAATTTAAAGGAATTCCTTATAAGTTATCGAAAAAAAACGAATAATGTATCAGATCAAAAGGTATTGATCAATATAAATACTCCGGAAGACTACATCAATATTTTTCAGCCATGCTCCTGATAAGGAATTGAAAATTTCGCGAGTAAATAAAACATTATTTTTCTAAATCAATTTGATGGTAAATTCAATCTTGAAAAAGCGAAAATAAACGTTCCTATAGTCATAAAAATTGAAAATCCTATCATGACCAAATACATTATGCCAGTAAATTTGAAATAGGATTTATGATTTTCAAGAGCTGACTTCAAAACTTCAGAATCATTTCTCCTGAGTGCAGTTTGGGTTTTCTCTGAAAAATGATATAGTTTTAAAGTCGGATAAAGCATAATCAAACCTATAGCAATATAAATAAAAGAAATGAAACCACTCAAATAATGTAAATAACCAAAATCCATCCCATTCCTAATTTCAGGATCCATGCCTTCCATTTCATTGCCAAGCTGGGACACCATACCATTTAATGAGAACGCTGCAATACCCATTATTATTAAGAAGGCTATTGATATAAACATTATAATCGCAATCATTTTGGACCATTTAGCAGATATTCCAAGATAAGTTTTAGCCTGTTCATCTAATACCATGACAGGATCTTCATTTAAGCTGATGTTTTCGTTTTCTTCCATGACAAAAGTTTTAATTGTTAAAGAATATTGTAAAATTAAATGAAAAAACTCAGAAAATGATGATTTTTTGGATAATTTTTTATTGAAAAATGAATTTTACCTGCTCATTCCCATTAGCATTCCTCCTAAATATGGTATCAGCCAGATAAACCAAACTATCAGGCTGTAGCGATGGAATTTCTTCCTGAGGAGTTCATTTTCCCTATAAACCACATATGAAGCCCATATTGCATGGAAGAGCATCAGCCACAAAGCTAACTGTCCTGTAAGAGTATGCGTCTCAAGCAGGTCAAAAGGTCCGGTTGACAGTTTTGTCATAGCAAGTGTTCCGGAAACATCAAATATAAATCCTGTCCAGAACGAAAAAACATGCCATTTTTTTAAATATCTGGAAAATCGTTCTGCCCATACTCCAAGTGAATAGAAAACCAGGGCAAGAGTTATCAGGACAGTAGAAATAATCATAATTTGTGTCATCGAGGAATAATATTATTTGTAAAGGCAAAAATAAAGAAATAAGAATAAAATCAGATCATTTGAAAGTGAAAAACTACTTTTTTTAAAGCGTAAAGTTTTCTTATACCTGATTATTTTAAGTTTAAACAATAAATGCTATTAATTATAGCCATGCAATTGCATATGATTTTGTTCAATCTGACATTTTTTCACTACTTTTGCACAAAATTTTTGAATGAATTTGCAAAGGAGAATCGATGTACTTACAAAGCTTTCTGCACTTTTAAATAAGGAAGATTTTGAATTGGTAAAGAATGAAGCATATCAGTATAATAACTGGTTTACAAGTGATTATGTGGATCTTACTGTCGACTCAATAAAAAAGAATTTTCTCGATAGTAATAATTTACTGAAATGGACAAGTTCTTACCAAATTCCGGACAAAAATACAGGCAAAAAAATAGGACTGATAATGGCAGGGAATATTCCTTTAGTTGGATTTCATGATCTGCTTTCGGTTTTTGTTTCAGGGCATACTTCTTTGATCAAGCTTTCTTCAAAAGATGAAGTTTTAATGAATTTCATGATCAATAAGTTGACAGAAATAGATCCCGGGATTTCCGATCTGATTAAAACTGTAGATAGACTGCCTGATATTGATGCAGTTATAGCGACAGGAAGCAATAATTCCTACAGATATTTTGAATATTATTTTGGTAAAGTTCCTCATATAATACGGAAAAACAGGAACAGCGTTGCAATTTTATCAGGTAATGAACCTGTAGAAGTTCTTGAATTTCTTGTTTCAGATATACAGACATATTTTGGACTTGGTTGCCGCAATATATCAAAATTGTTTGTTCCTGCCGGCTATGATTTTTCTGAATTGATAGGGCTGATGAACAGGAATACAGAACTTAAAATGCACAATAAGTACATGAATAATTATGAATACAACCTTGCAGTCTCCCTGATCAACAAAGATGAAGTACTTCAGGGTGAAAACTTGTTTTTCAAAAAGGATCCGGCATATATTTCCCGTCTTGCAGTAATAAACTATGAAGAGTATAATGATTTAGGTACTGTAACAGACAGACTTAAAATTGATAAAGATCAGCTTCAGTTGATTGCTTCCCAAAGTGGGAGTTTAACCGGATTGAGCATTGAATTAAAATTTGGTGAGACACAAAATCCCCGGTTGTGGGATTATGCAGACGAGGTTGATACTATGGCATTTCTGACTTCAATTCACTAAAATCATATCTTTGCTGGAAGTAAAAGTAAAATGTTTTTTACAAAGCTTTGTTCTAATTTTCCAGATACTGAGATTTTTAATATAAAAAAAAGTAAATTTGCATTTGTAAACGATTTATTAAACTTAATGAAAGGGATTTTATTTATTATTTTTCTTGCTGCAAGCCTTTTTTCATGTCAGAGGGATATGACTGAAGTTGATAAATTATTTACATTTCAGAACCGGCCTGATGAAAAGGGACTAAATGTGAAGTCTTTTTACAGTGATTCTGCTGTAGTTTATTTTATGTTGGAAAGCATAGAGATGTTTACAATAAGAAATAAGAATGAAAATTATATTGAGTATCCAAAAGGTATAAAAATCAGTTTTCTTGATAGAAAAAGAAATCCTACAAGCTGGCTTACCGCAGACAGGGCGATCAATGATCTTAATGTCCGTAAATTTATAGCAAAAGGGAATGTCAGTCTTTTTAACAGGAATAATGATAAACTTCAAACTGCCGAACTTATTTGGGATGAACAGAATGAAAAACTTTTTACGAATAAATTCGTTAAGATCACTCAGCCTTCAAAAGGGGATACTCTTTATGGATATGGTTTTGAGTCAAATAGTGCTTTTTCGGAATTTGAGATTAAAAAGAAATTTTCCGGCAAGGTAATTGAGAATATGATAAGCGATTTTAATTAATAATTTTTTACCCGATGATAATTATTGGAATAATTATATTTACATTGCTTAGTGCCGTTTTTTCCGGAATGGAAATAGCTTTTGTTACAGCAAACAGGGTAAGTGTTGAAATTGAAAGAAATAAAAGATCTCTAAAAGGGAGGATACTCAATTCCTTTTACAATAATCCAAAAGAATTTATAGGTGTTCTGTTAGTTGGAAATAATATAACTATTATAGTCCTTACCTATCTGGGCAGTCAGTTACTTGATCCGTTTTTAAAACAATTTATTGTTGGGTATTATTTAATACTGCTCGTCAAAACGTTGATAATTGCCGTATTTGCGCTGATTTTTGCTGAATTCATCCCTAAGGCTATTTTTAAGGCATATGCCAATGAAGCTATCATGAGGCTTTCAGTTCCGGTGTATTTGTTAAGGATAATACTAAAAGCGCCTACTTTGCTTTTTACTTCATTATCCTCTTTTATTTTGAAATACATATTCAGGACCAGGATAATTGATGCCAATGTTCCTCTGTCCAGGCTTGATCTTGAGCATTTTATCGAAGATAATATTACTGAAGAACATGATATTGAAAAGGATATGTTTCAGAAGGCTCTCAATCTTGATCAGGTGAAAGCCCGTGATGTGATGGTGCCAAGGACAGAAATCATTGCAATCGATAAGAGTGCTACAAAGAATGATTTGATTGATCTGATTGAAACAACCAAGCATTCAAGAATAATACTCATCGATGACGACATAGAGAATGTCGTTGGATACATTCATCATCAGCAACTGATAAACGAGAAGTTCACTCTTGCCGGGGACAATTTCATGCCTGTATCATTTGTGCCTGAGACAATGAATGCTAAAGAGCTTTTGTTGAAATTCATACGGGAAAAACAGAATATTGCAATAGTTGTTGATGAATACGGTGGTATTGCGGGAATGATCACTCTTGAAGACCTGACTGAGGAGATCTTCGGAGAAATAGAGGATGAGTACGATATAGAGGACAGTGATTCTTTTGAAAAATATCTGGGAAATGATGAGTATGTGTTAGCCGGAAGGATGGAAATAGACTATCTGAATGAAAAATATGAACTCCTAGGACTTCCACTTGGAGAATACAATACCGTATCCGGTCTTATAGTAAATCACCTGGGAGAAATTCCTGACAGAGGAAAAGTATTTGAGATTGGAAACTTCAACTTCAGAATTCTGAAAGTAAGTAAGAATAAAATTGACCTTGTCAAAGTCAGGAAAAACGTTTGAAAAAAGTAATAATTTTAATTTCAAATTTTTTTATACCGGCCTTACAAATCTCAGACAATCATCACCTAAATCCATTTTTTTATAAAGCTTACCTTCTATTTCGGGTGCTTTAATTCCTTTATATAATATTAACGGAGTTGTAATGATTACGGCTTCATCCCACTCTCCGCATTGAATAAATGAACTGATCAGTTTTGCCCCTCCCTCAACTAATAAAACATATATTTTTTCTTCATATAATGACAGTAATAGATCGCTGATAAAACCCTGACTTTCAAAATCCATTTTTTTGAAATTCAAATTATTCCGAACTTCATCTTTTTGTTCATTTATTATTATTGTACGTGTTTCATCGTTGAAAACATTAAATGAAGAAGGTGTTTTGAGGTTGCGGTCCAGAACTATCCGGACAGGATTGTCGCCATTAATCAGCCTTGTTGTCAGTGATGGATTATCTGTCAATACTGTATTTGTGCCGACCATGATACCATCTGAAAAGTCTCTGAGTTTGTGTACAAAAATATCAGAATATTGATTGCTTAGCTTGATTTTTTCACCTTCTTTGCCGATGAAGTGATCTTTGCTTTCAGCATATTTCAGTATCACATAGGGTTTTGAAGTTTTAATATTTTTTGAAAATACTTTAATCAGTTCTTCCCCTTGATCATTTAATACATTACGCTTGATGATTACACCTCTGTCTTCAAGGAAATCCAAGGAAGATCCGCTCACTTGTGGATTAGGATCAAGGGCACTTACTACCAGTTTTTTGATTCCATTTTCCAAAATCAAATTACTGCATGCGGGTGTTTTGCCATGATAATTGCATGGTTCAAGGCTTATATATAAGGTCGAATCTTTAATCAGAGGTCTGTTTTCCTGAGTAACTGAGTTCAGAGCTTCAACTTCGGCATGGGGGCCGCCAAATTGTTTATGGAAACCTTCGCCTATTATTTTGTTTTCATTTACCAGTACTGCACCTACCAATGGGTTGGGTCTGACATTTTTGCCTCCATGTAATGCCAGATCAAAACACCGATTCATAAATAATTCATCCCTGTTGGACATAATTTAAAAAGTAAGTGCAGAAAAAATATAAATGACTGATTAATGTCTGAATCCGATATTTGACTGTGATTTTTTGTACGTCTCAAATAATCGTGCCATGATTATAGCTGTCGATGCGGCTTCTATTCCTTTATTTCCATGATCTCCCCCTGCCCGGTCAAGTGCTTGTTGCATGTTTTCTGTTGTCAGCACTCCGAATATTACCGGAGTATTGTTTTCTATAGCCACATCCATCAATCCTTTCGATACTGCCTGGCTTATATATTCATCATGACGTGTTTGTCCCTTTATCACACAACCAAGACAAATGACTGCATCGGGTGATTTTTGCTTTATTACCATATTTGCAGCCATTGGTAATTCGAAAGTGCCGGGCACATCTATTTCATATATTTCATCTTCGGATACTCCTTTTTCTCTTAAAACAACCATGCAACCATCCTTAAGTTTCTTAGTAATATCTTCATTCCATTCCGATTTGATAACTGCGAATCTTAAACCTTTTGCTAAAGGAATATCTTTAATGTTTATCAGACTCTTTTTTGCCATATTCTTTAGTTTAAATGTTTTATAAATGAAAACTAATGCCTGCTTTTTATAAAAGTTTCATTCAGTAATTTTCAGTCAATTTTTTCTCTGTTCAAATTCTGTTGTTTTTCAATTTTTTTCTAATTTACCTTCTTACCTCAACCCATCCGGCTTTCTGCCTGCAAAATATAGTATTATCATACATAGATTCACTGAACTGAACCGGCAGATAATAATAGCCAGGATATGTAGCTATCAATGGTATTTCAATTCTGGTGCCGGATCCGTACAAATTAAAGAATGAATATACCCTGTCATCCCTGATGTCCTGATAATTTATGTCAGTATTTTTATTCTCGGCTCCTGACATTCTCCAGTTCAGTATCTCCCATCCTGAAGGGAATACCTGGTTAAGTGCCATATTCCTGTAATCTTTGATCCCATTATTGCCGGTTATTGTGACTATTGCTTTGAATTCCGTGCCCATTTTCAGATTTGAAATATCAATTGCTTTGTTATCTTTATCAGTATAAGCAATTTTCATATTCAGGTTTGAACTTTGATCTTCTCCCGATTCCTGCTTAGCTTTGCCGGACGATACTACATTGATGAACAAAGGAGAATTAGTGTTTTTGTTATTCACTGTTATTTCTCCCATATTGGCTTCATTGTAGCTTAGAGTATAAATGCTTTTCTGTGATTTTACAGCCTTAGTCTTGCCTCCAACTGTAACTGAGAAATCAAGTCCCTTGCTGTTTTTGCTAATATAGTCATTAAGTGCTATCAGCACATAGGCTGTTTCCTGTGTGCAGTACCAGCTTTTTTTGAATCTGTTGATTATATCCCTTGCCAGATCAACAGAAGCATCGGGTTTATTTAATGCCTGGCTTAGCAAAAGCAATACACTGTAGTCCCTGAGTGCAGTACCGTAAGTGTAATAAACGTCTGTATAATCCCTGATTTCATTTTTTCCTTTAGCATAGAGCTTGTTTGCTGCTTCATTGTTGCCTGAATATGCGTATGCAAGTGCAAGGTACCAGCGGGCAACTGTCGGGATACTATTAATGTTGTAAATGAAATTCATCCCTGAGCGGTTTGGTTTGCCTGCCTTGGACAATACCATCAATGCGTAAGTTCGTTGTGTTATGAAAAAGCCTTCTTTTGTATCCAGTTTTGACCCTGCAATTTTCTCAAGGTAATTTAAACCATTTTCTAGCACCGGTGATGTGTTATATCCCTGTTTTTTTGCTTCAAGAAGAAAATGTACGGCATATACTGAGCCCCAGTTGTCAGCCTCAAATCCTCCCGGCCAATAGCTGAAGCCTCCGCTTTTGATCTGGAATGATTTTAGCCTGTCTATGGTCTTTATAATGATCTGATTGATTTTGTCAGCTCTTTCAGGTGGCATTTCCATAATATTCTTAAGGTTTACCAGCGGGAATGCAGTTGATGTAGTCTGTTCGATACATCCGTAAGGATAATGCAGCAGGTAATGGATTTTGCTTTCGAGTTCGAGTTTTGGCATAACACTGAATTCGATCTGGGCTGAATTACTTCCGGGAGTACCGATTTTTTCAATATTTACCACAGACTTCTGACCGCTTTTAATACTGCTTGATTTGACAGATTTAATAAATGGATTTGGATTTTCAACTTTAATCTCAATTTTCTGGTTTGCAGAAAATGACCCGGAGCTTGCTTTTAGTTCCAGAGTTCCGGTACCTTCTTTATCTCTGACTTTAAGTTTCATATATGCTATTTTCTCGCCTGGTTTTTCAAAGCTGAGACTTGTATTTTTTACACCTATCAGATCAAACAGATTGTTGTTGATCAATGTAAGGTCAACATTTTTGATTGCTTTATTAGTTGAAAAAACAGTTACCGGCAGTTCAAAGATCTCTCCCGGGGATAGTACCCTCGGAGCTGTAAGAAGCATCATCAGGTCACTTTTAACAGGAATTGTTTTTTCAGCATTACCGTAATCTTTATCTCCGGAAGCTACAACCATAACCCTTACCGATCCGGAATAATTCTGCATTTTCAATTTATGTGTTGCTGTTTTTCCTTTTTCAAGGTAAAACGGGCCTAAAGCTGTTACTACGGGCTTAAACCTGTTGGCTTTTTTGCCATCTGCAGATGGACTGCTATCAGTATCACCTCCCAGGCTGAGAATCTTATCGAAGAATCCAGGTTCATTCTGGACTATATAATTATATACATCCCAGGTACTTACAGTTGAAGCGAATTTGGCAAAGAAATGATCGTATGGTGACGGAGTTTTAAATCTTGTAAGGTCAAGCAATCCGTCATCTACAATAGCAAGTGTGTAAGACATGGATCTTTTATTTTTTTCACTGACTTTGATCTCATAATTGGCATTTGGCTTGATAATATCTGGTGCATTTACAACCGGTAAAAGCTTTCTTGCCGGATCTGTTACTTTGACAGGTATTATGCCATACCTTCTTATTGGAACATCACTTTCTTTATTTCTGATTGGCTTAAAGACAGAAACATGAATGTAAGCATATGGGAACATCCATTTCTCAATATCCAGATTATAGGTAAAAACATCAGTTTTTGAGGTTTGCCAGATGGTTTTCTTAATAGATTCAGAATCTTCTATAGCAATGAATATCCTGTTTCCTTTACCGGCCGGGATACTTATTTTTGCCTTTTCCCCTGCCAGATACTCTTCTTTGTCAACATCAAATTTCAGTTTGCTGGCAAAATCTTTGTTGTCTGTATCATCACCTCCAAAGAAACCCGTATAAAAAAGTACTCCTGATCCATGTCCGGATTTTTCGTCTTTTACTCTCAGGAAGTAAGCACCTTCGTCCTGTACTTTCAGTTTTATTTCTGCTTTACCATTAGCATCAGTTGTTGCAAAAAGTGTTTTAAAGGGTGTAATACTCAGATCAGACAGGTAATTTGCAACATAATTATCGCTGTCATCCCACCACCATCTCCATTGAGCATTGTAGACCATTGCAGTCACTTTCCTGTTGGCAACTGGTTTGCCATCTTTTGTCAGCACAATTATAGGTATCTTTGTTTCCTCACCTGACTTAAGTCCCTCTGATCCCCAGTTATTTTTGGGGAATCTGATTCCGACATATTCATCATATGGAGAAATGGTTTTAGTGAAATTATCAGAACTGTATTCACCTGATTTTTCAAATGCTTTTACCATAAAAGCTGCTGACAGCATCCCGGGATATGATATCTTATTGTCAAAATTCAGCTTAAATTCAGCGTTTCCCTCCTCATCCAGCGGACCTTCAAATACTGTCTGCTCTGTATTGGAGAAATTGCTTGCGAGGTCATCAAATACGTAGGATTCAAATGATTTAAATGTTGTTTCCTTTTTCTTCAGGAATAAGTTAATCGTCGCACTTGAACCGGAAGGAGACAGTCCGTTCAGGTATTTTACATCGATTTTACCCTCTTCATTCAAAGACAGTTTTTCTTTTTGCCTGAAGTCAACTTTGATTTTCATCCTGTTTGGTTTGACAGTTTCGATTTTTATCCTTTCAGTAAATACCATATTGCCAATTGTGACTTTTGCCAGCCAGTTGCCTGTCGGATCATTTTGATTTGTCCTGCAGTTGAAATTGTAGATTGAGCCTACCGGTCTTGAACTTACCTTTTTCAGATAGCTTTTGCCAAGAGGATCAAAAAGTTCAAATTGAACAGGATGATCGGCTGGCAGATCTGTAGATGATCTCTTCAGCACGAAATTTAAAAACAATGAATCTCCAGGTCTCCAGACTCCGCGTTCACCATAGATATACCCATCAAGCCCTTTGTTAAGCTTTTTGCCTGCAATGTCAAATTCACTTACGGAAAGTGACCTGGCTTCACTTAAATCTATGTAAGCAAAATCATTGCCTTTTTTAGCAATTATAAAATATGGTTTTTTGTCTTTAAAATCGAATACGGCAATTCCGTTATTGTCAGTGGATTTTTCTTCAATAAGCTGCTGTGAGAATGTGTAGCATTTAATATCTGCATTTCCGACTGGCTGTGCTGTAAGAAGATCGTTCAGAATGACCATTACGGAATTTTTATTGACAGATTTTGCTGTGATTCCAAGATTTGAAGCCAGGATATTTTTCTGAATAAAATTTCTTGTTGTGTAATACAAAGGATAACAAGGGTCCTTTTCATGCTCCCATTCATATCCGCTGTACCAGTACCAGTCCTGCCAGATAGACTTCTGATTATCCTCATCCTGTTCAGGTTCTTTATCGAGTCCGGTCGAACTGAACAGGTCATCATGATCATCTTCACATTGGAAATCAGTATATGATTTTCTGAACCCTACCTTCACATTGTATATTGCACCTTTATCAGTTTTTATGAATTTTGAAAGGTCAATTGAGTATTTTTTCCATTTGAACATGTCGATTTTGGTCCCTGGTTCAGCTAAATTCACTTTCTTCTGAAAAACTATATCTGAAATTTCAGCAGGGATATAATCAGAATTCATTGCATTGTAATGCAAAAACTGCATGATATTGTTTGCATATACCTTTCTTATCTCAATGTCAACAGCCCGCAGATTGATAGCTTCAAAAGCAAAGTTGATACTACCTTCATTTGGGGTTATGATCCCATTGTCAATAAGTTTCAGTTTAGGGAACGGGGGAGTGATATAAATACTGGCAACAATCTCTTTATCAAGTTTTTTATTTTCGATATTTAAAAGGTTTTTACCAATTCTCACATCGAAATTTCCATTCAGATAATTATTGAATTCGAGGTCGATTATATTGTTCCTTATGATAAATTTTGGTTTTTCTTCTGTTTTTTCAGTTACAACAACACTCCCTATATCCTGGGTTCTATTGAGCTGGTCTGAAAATATCAGGCTAATTATTGTAGGAGTGCTTGATTTGACCGCATAATTCATGAATTTAAAGTCTCCGATTGCAGGTATCTCAAACTGAGTCTGTCCATTATCTTCACTTCCTATTGTTTTACCTTCCCATGATACAGAAAGCGTTTTTTCTTCATTGCCTCTTTTTATATTGCTGATCACAAAATTGATGGTTTTTTTATCCAGATAATTATATTCTGCTTCCGGAGAGGTTTCACCATCCATATTTAACTTAAGTATGTTTTTAAAATCGGTTTCAGGTATTGAATCATTCGATGAAATAGTTCCGTTAAGAGAATAGACATCATTGGAAACAGCCACCAATTCTCCGAATTCTACATTTATATGAAGAGGTACTGTGGTGAATTCGAAAGAAAATATCTTATCCTTACCCTTATAATTTTTGAATATCCTGTCTAGGTCCAGTTCGACAGTGTATTTTGTATTTGGCTGCAGGCTTTTGGGGATAAACTGTAGCATGCGGTTTCCAGACCATAACAACTGGCCTTCAGTGCCAGGATTTAAACTAAAATAGTCCTGAGTTTCAATTTCAGAATCGAAAAGTTCAGCATCAGCATCCTTAGTGAATGTGACAAAAATTGGAGCATCGGTATTGATAGTACCTTGGGTGAAATCCGAAATAACATCTGGTTTTATCAGGTTGCCCGAACTATCTCTGCCGGATTTGCATGAAAAAATTATTATGCTTATCAGAGAGTAAAATAAAAATGCTGATGGTTTGATTGCGATTTTCATGTCAGACTATTTTTGATGTTTAAGAAGGGTTTTTTTATTGAAATAATAATTATGTGAAATTAAATCAAAAAAGTGTAAACATGAAATTATTTATAATTTATTTTAAAGCAATACTGCTTAAAGCTGAAAAATTTTATAAGATTTTTTCACTCAATGAGCTCCTTATAAATTTGAAAAGCTTTAATTCTTTATTAGTTTTAGCAATTATTTGATTTACTGATTAGCTAATGAGATGATGTGCTGACTCTATAACTACTGAATTACCTGTTGGAGAAAAATCTAAAAAAGAAATGTTTTTTTGCCAACAGGGCACACAGACACGAGGTTTTACTAAATAATTCTTTGTGGATCTTCGAGTCTTCGAGTCTTTGTGGCAGAAAAAATCCTGCAAAACAGATAGTGTCAAAATGAGATTTTTACACTAAGTGGCTATAAATAAAAGTGTTAAATTTTTTGGAAAATTGATTTAATTTTTAGGATTGCTAAATGGATAAATAGAATGTTGTGATTGAGCCGAATCTTATAGCCACAAAAAAAGGGAAGCCTGTTCAGTACTTCCCTTTTTGTTATCAGCAGCCCGTAGGGGATTTGAACCCCTGCTACCAGGATGAAAACCTGGCGTCCTAACCCCTAGACGAACGGGCCTAATTTCAAAAGATTTGCAAAGATAAAAAGCTTTTTTGAAAAACAAAAAAGATTGCAAAGAAAAATTTAAAAAAAAATTGTTTTTATCACATCAGACTCTTGAGAAAGCTCTTTCTGCTGCTGTATGCTTCAAATAGATCCTTTTCAATATTGAATGACATCTTTTTTGCTCCGATTCCCCTGAGATGTGTCAGAAGATTTTTAACTACCGAAACGCTTTTCTCTCCAAAATGTATGTCAAGATACGAGTGTATATATGTGGTATAGAGTTTTTCCAGAGCAGTTTCATCATTTTCCAGAATTTCAATTTCATATTTCTGAATCAGGGAAATATCATTTTTTTCAAAAAGATGATTTACAAGTTCTTCATAATTCTTCACCATCAGCCACCATGCAAGTATATCCTCTTCTTCTGCTTTGGTCTTTATAATTTCACTCAATTTTTCTACAACATCGGCAGAAAAACTTGGAATGCACTTGTGAGTTCGCTTGATAAACCTGAAATCAAGAGTGCTTTCATAAATCGAATGAGTAAGAAAACCTACTCTCTCACAGTCATTGATGGAGATGGAAATCCTGAGCTGACTTTCCAGAAACAGCCTCTTACTTATTTTCTCCTTTGAATACAATTCGGTAAGCAATTCGTCAAGCTCATTTGTATATCCTTCATTTAACATTGAAAGTGCAATGTCCATAAAATCACTGAGGTCTTTAAAATTTATTTCATACCAGTCCTCTTCGAGGAAATTCATTTTCTTTTTGAGGCCTATATAAAATGCCATAAAATACTTCCTGGCATCATCATCCCTGATCACCTGCAATTTAATTCTTAAAACCTCTACAAAATTGTGAACGTCCTCCCTCAGGGGCTTTGATGATAGAAACAGGTGTATAAGGTCACTCTTGCTCTGATAAAAATAATAAGATTTGCCAAGCATCTCATATATGAAATCATACTGCCTCGATTTGAGTTCAGGAGCAATCTCCCCTTCAAAAATCAGACTTAATGAATCGTGAGCATCATTCATCAGATTGGCAAGCTGTTCATTGTTGTTTTTATTGTTGGCATACGACAGTTTATTGATCAAATGTCTTATTATATTGAAAGCATCGGTATATTTTTTTAGGCTTATTTCATCCTTAAATCTGTTCAGAAGGTCTTTGGCAATGTCGATCAGCAATGAGATCTGCTGCCGGCTGAATTTAATATCAATATCTGATGATGGCGGAAGTACTTCATCCAAAAGTTTGCCATAAGGATTGTCCAGCTCTTTACTATTTAAACGGTTCAGGAAAAAAGCTTCGAACATCAGCCTGAAATTCTTGTCTTTCATAGCATAGGCAGAAAGAAAGTTTACAAGCTCATTTTTGTCGAGAATATTCAGGATCTCATTGAATAAGTCATTGGTCTCTTTTTTTCTGGCAGGCCGTTTTATTATTTCCTTATCTTCAAATTTAAGAGCTATTTTCCTTATTTCAAGAGAAGAAGCTACAATATGAGGACATAATTTTTTTATCTTGAATTCAGTACAAGTGCAGGCAATGTCAACTATATTGTCTTTGTTGAACCTTATTTCTGTCTTATTTCCATCTTTCATGGTCACAAAGGCTTTTCCCTTGTATAGCTCCATCACTTTTTCAATTCCCTGATTGTCATATATTTCTTCTCCAAGAACATAAGTGTCTTCGAGAAAAAAACTGTCTAATTTCAATAAAGGAATTAATATACGCATATAATTGTCAAAATGTCGTAAACAGGCAAAGTTAGTTAATTATTTCCGATAATTTATTTAATTGTGCATTTAGTTTTTTAATATTTATTTTATTTAAATAAGCAATCAGATAATTTGGTTTGATTTTTACGATTTTTCGTGACAATTGAACCGGAATTAAGAGAATTTTTCTATTATTGCAGTAATTACGATTATCAAATGCAGGTACTAATTGAAAATCAGATTTTTCCACCTATATCGGTCTTTTGTGAACTGATCAAAGCTGATTCAATTCTGATCGAAAAACACGACAATTATCAGAAAAGAACCTACAGGAACAGGTTTTTGATTGTTACCCCCCAAGGCAGACACTTGCTCTCTGTTCCTTTGAAAAAAGGTAAAAACAGTCTTAAATTCACAGATGTGAGAATATCTTATGATGATCTCTGGATTACAACTTTAGGCAATACCTTAAAGACAAATTATGGTTCTGCACCTTTTTTTCATCATTATTTCAATCCAATCATGGATACTTTCAATAAAAGACCGGTTTTTTTATTTGACCTTAATAATGAACTGAGAAATTATGTATTTAACTGTTTGAGTATAGAGATTCCGATATTATTTACCCAAGATTACATAAAAACTTACGGCGATGAAACCATGGATTTAAGGAACAGATACTTACCTGTAAAGAAGAGCGGATACGAAAAAATATTGAGGAGTTACAATCAGGTTTTTGAAGATCATACAGGATTCGTGCCGGATGCAAGTATCATCGATCTCCTGTTTAATACCGGAAAATATGCGGTAAATTATTTAAGTGATTACCCTTCAAAATGAAATGAGATCGACAATGCTTTTGATAATATTTTTTCCAAAACCTTTGATTCCTTGAGTTCTTTATCGTACTGCAGTACATTTCCGATTCCTGTCGATAACTTGATCTCGGGTGAAAAAATAAAATAGGGGAAGAAAAACTGAATACCCCCACCTACCTCAAAAAGAAAATCATGCGGAGATATCTTTATCAGGTCCTGATTATTCCTGTCGTTGGAATTTGAATTAACATCATAGGTGTATTTTATTCCGGCCAGGACAAATGCCCTCATATCATTATATGGCATGGATTTATAACGGGCTATGATCGGAATGTCAATAAATACGGATTCAAATCTCTTGTCCTGCTTTACATTGCCTGACAGGTCATCGTAATATTCAATTTTTTTATCGGCAAATGAAAAACCCGGAAGAACTCTAAGGTCATAGGTTTCTCCTAATTTCAGATTTACGATCATCTGTACATGAAATCCAACCCCACTGTTAGGTTCCACAACCAGGTACCGTGATTCATCAATAAAATAATTCGATTTTTTTAAAAAAAGATTTGAATTATCATATCCTAATGAAATTCCAAAATAATATGGTTTTGCTTTGTGATATAGATAATTTATCATGCTTCTCGATCCTCCATATTGCGCAGAAGCATTTAAACCTGTCAAAAAAATAAAAGTAACTAAAACAAAAAATCTGATCATAACTTTACTCCGTGATATATTGAACAAATTCCAAACGATTGTATTTTGTAATTATTTGATTTGAATCCGGCTTTATCCATTATTGCCAGAAAATCTTCATAAGCAGGAAATGCCTGCACCGATTCAAACAGGTATCTGTATGCTTTGGGATCTCTTGATGTCAGCCTGCCTACAATGGGCAATATGAATTTGAAATATAGATTGAAGAAAAACCGGAAAAAAGTGTTTTTTGGCTTGCTGAATTCCAGAATGTAAATATTTCCACCATTTTTCATCACCCTGTTTGCTTCTGACAATCCCTTTAAGAGATTTTCATAATTTCTAACTCCAAATGCTACTGTTACTGCATCGAAAGTGCTGGTCTCGAAAGGCATATTCTCCGAATCTCCCTGTATCATCTCAATTTTGACCTGAAGATTTCTTTCAATGATTTTCTTCCTTCCGATGTCAAGCATTCCTCTTGACAAGTCGAGACCTGTGATTTTTGCTGATGGTATAAATTTTGAGGTCATAATTGCGAGGTCACCCGTTCCGGTAGCCATATCCAGAATACTTGCCGGTTTGGTCGCAGCAAGCATTGATATCAGGTTTTTCCTCCACTTTCTGTCAATTCCCAGTGACAGCAGATGATTGAGGAAATCATACTTACCAGAAATGTTATCAAACATGATCTCTACTTCTTTTTTCTTGCCTTTTCCGGAATTGTAGGGTTTTACTTTTTCAGCTTTATTTTCCATTTTTGAATTTGAAGCTGCAAATGTAGGGAATTTATTTAATTTCAGTAATCGTTTGAGAAAATAACTTAGCCCTGTTCAACACATAAAAACTTGTGATTATGTATCTTGTTTATCCTCATCTCCCGGCCCCTTCTACTTTAAATGACTTTAAACTTTAGAAAAGTTCCAAACTTTTCTAAAGTTCGATAAATCTTTAGTTTAAAGGAGACGGGGAGACATTATCCGATAAAAAAACATAAGAATTTCTTTAGTGCCGACTAAAAAAAAGTCCCTCTCCTTTTTGGGGAAAAGCTCTCAAGTGGTTTTTTGTTAATAAAAAGGAAAGGGATTTAGGGTGAGGATTTAGATGGAGCGACAGGATTTAGGGCGACGTTCAGGGTGTTGAACTTCCCATCTTTTGGCAAGAGATGGGTTAGGGAATAGTTGAAACAAAATGTATTTGCTTTAACACAATACCTGAGTAATTTTAAAATTGAGTATATAATTTCAATCCCGATCGTTTGAGAGAATTTTGATTCATAAAACGAAGCATAAATCGGATTTCATCATTTCTGGTTTATTTTTTCTATTCAAAAACAATCATTTCCATTGCTGCAACTCAATAATTAATCTGTTTTTAGCCCTTATTTATCTAATAAATTTTAATACTTATTATTGATGTATTTAATTTGTGAAAAAATAAATAATATGGAAATTGTATTGAAGATTGACAATTTGACCAAAAGTTATGGTAAGATCCTCGCGTTGGACCAACTGAGTATGAAAATTGCCAGAGGAAATATTTATGGTTTACTCGGGCCAAATGGTTCCGGCAAAACTACTACTCTTGGTGTTATTCTTTCAATTTTGAAAGCTGATTCAGGTTCTTATGAATGGTTTGAAGGCAAATATGGAGAAAACCCCAGGAAATATATAGGTGCAATTCTTGAGACCCCAAACTTTTATCCATATAAATCTGGTATTGACAATCTTAGGATCATAGCAGCTATCAAAAATGTAAAATGTTTTGACTTTGACAATGTCATGAAAATTGTTAATCTGGAACATAGAAAGACATCCAGATTCAGGACCTATTCACTCGGCATGAAGCAAAGACTGGCAATAGCAGCCACTATGATCGGAGATCCTGAAGTTGTAATTTTCGATGAACCAACCAATGGATTGGACCCTGCAGGAATAGCTGAAGTGAGGGAAATACTGACAAGAGTGGCTGAGTCAGGTCATACAGTGATCATGGCATCACACATACTCGATGAAGTCGAGAAAATCTGCAGTCATGTTGCAATTATCAAAAAAGGAAAACTATTGGCTTCCGGTATGGTGGGGGAGTTGCTTTCTTCAGATTATTTGCTTGAGATAAATGCTCTAGATGAAAACAAACTGCTTGCTTTTATAAAGGAATCTTCTCTTATAAAAAAGGTATTTAAAAATGATAAATTCTGGATATGCAATATTGATAAAAGTATTAATTCAGATGATATTAGCAGAATGGCATTTGAACAGGGACTTGTTTTAAATCATTTTAATGTTAAAAAACAAAGTCTGGAAGAAGAATTTCTAACAATTACAAATAATTAAAATATGAAAGCATTTGATCTGTTAAAAATTGAGATATTAAAGTATAAGGATAATGCATTGGTGCAGCTGTTGCTTCTATTCTATACTTTACTTATGATGTTTGCAATATTTGTATTTAAGAATATAGACAATGTGCCGGTACTGGGTGGAAATGAAAGTTTTTTCCAGTTTCCCACTATTTGGGAATATCAGTCTTATGGTGGTAGCTGGCTCGCATTTATTTTTCTTGGTTATCTTGGAGTTTTCCTTGTGACAAGTGAATTTGATTTTAAAACACTAAGGCAGAATATAATCACAGGATATTCAAGGAAAGACTTCTTTCTGGCGAAATTTCTTGTTGCACTGTTGGTTTCAGTTTTTGCTACATTGATCTTTTATACAGCTACTGCAGTCATCGGATTGTTTCACCAGGACGTATTTAGTCTTCAGGAATTTATTGACAAGCAGGACTATGTGATTTTGAGATTTTTCCTTATGACTTTTGCTTATATTTCATTCGGAATGCTTTGTGGATATTTGCTGAGGAAAGGAGGCCTGTCCATGTTTGTTTATTTCTCTTACATTCTCTTTATTGAGCCGCTTTTCAGATGGTGGTTTCATTATAAAGTGATTGACGAAGGCAAAACCATGCTTTATTATCCTATGAATGCGATTGAAGACCTGGTTCCCCTGCCATTTTATAAATATATAGCAACATTCACTCCTGTAAAAGATTTCAATATACTTTTAAATTATACTGAAGCAGGAATAATAAGTGTGCTCAGCATAACTGTTTTTATAGTCTTATCATATTTTCTCATCGCGAAGAGAGATTTGTGAAAATGCTGGATTAACAGGATTCAGATTTTAGCAATTGTAGATGTTTAGCCCATATCGGTATTTTTGCCAGGAAAAGAGTTAGAGTCAATTGTCTGCTGCCAATCTCGCTTTCAAATTCAATCTCAATAAGTTTGTGTTACTATTCCATTTGCAATAAAAGTATTTCCATGACTTAATTTCAAAATTGAAAATGTCTCAAAAATACCCTGGATCAATTCAATGCCGGTAAGTTTTTCATATAATAGCATACCTGATGCGTCATTCCAGGTTAAGATTTCGATTTCGTCAATTAAATCAATGTAATTTTCCAATCCTTTTGTATTCAAAATTTTACTCAATGATATGAAACCATATTTTTTAATATAAATTGGATGATCTTGTGTTATATAGATTTGTTTTGAAGTAGTTAGAATTTTGAGCAGACTCAGATGAGTTTGCTTTGTAGTTTTTAGAATTTTCGTACTTGATATTTTACCTGAATTTATATCTACTGTATATGTGTTTTGGCCGTAAATAATATCGGATACAGGTAAATCACCTGTAGTGCCCATTATAATAGTGTTTTCAGCAAAACAACATAGAACAAGATCAATATGAGAAATCGCTACATCTGACCATTTTAAACCCTTATACACCTCGACTATCTCAAATTTAAATATTGATGGTTTTTCATAATCATAATTATTTACATCTGGAAGTTCAAAAATCTGAGCGCCCATTTCATCTGTCAATTTTAAAAAACACAATGGTCTATTATCTATGTAAACTTTGAATGTTTTAACTCTGCTATTGTTTTTCCAGATTGTTGGTGATGATTGGTAGCCATTATATATAGTATTGACATTAGGGGTCTTTATCTCAAAATATTCACCAATGCCATAGCCTGGTTTACCTTCTATCCAGGCTGTCATCGGGTCATAATCATTTAAATTCTTCATGTCATAGTTTGAAGACCCCTGGGGCTCAAGTGTTGATGATGCTGAAACAGGTGTAACACCCTGTTCGCAATCATTATGAAAGAACCCAAGACCATCCGGGTCAGCATTCTTTTTCTCCTCAGCCCATAAAATGTTTTTTCCTGCACCTCCAACTGCTTTTATCGTGGGTAATTGAGAAGCTGCGCTATATGAAAAGGCAATCAAAAATAAAAATGAGTATTTTTTCATAATGTTCAGATTTATATTTCTTATCCTTATTTGGTTTGGTGAATTAAATATAAAAACATGACTCCTCTATTTTCAAAATGTAAAAATAATGTTTTTTATATATAAGATGAACTTGGCCTGCTGACAAAGTTTTGCAAAAAGCAATTGATTTTGTAAATATGTCCTGAATCAAATGAGTTTTTATTTTATCCTTTGATTGCATTGTCAAAAACAAAACGCATTATGTCTGATTCTTTTAAATTTTCGTAAGAGAAATAAAATTTTGTCACAATGAGACCATTTTTTTGTTTTTCATATAAAATAATTGTCTTTTTTGTTTTAATTTTCTTATTGCATATTTCAATTATATATAATTCTGCATTATTGCAGCTAAATGAGATATTTGTTTATTATTTATATAAATTCTAAAGAAAATAATTGTTGATAAAAGTAAAAAATGCAGTATATAATGGCGAAAATGAAGAATATAGGAAATAAAATATGAAATAATGGTAAAAAGAAGTATCTTTGCAAAACAATATTTTGAATAGTGCGTTTTAAAGTAGTATAACAAAAAAAATTATTAATATGAAGCAATCAGAATTTTTATCAATGCCTTACTTTAATGGAGTAAAACCTAAAGAATTTCTTAAAGAAACAAAAGAGTTTTACACAAAAAAAGCATTGGTATTTGGAGTGAAAATGACATTCAATAAGGACTTTGAAAAGAGTAAGCAAAAAATCTAAAATTGAATACAGCTCCGGGGATATAGTATCCCTTTATTTAGCAAATAGTTAATTCATAATACAAATTTGACTTATGAAAAGATGTGACTGAAGGCAGTTACATCTTTTTTTTTATACCTGATTTTGTATTTTATTCTTGTTAATGGAGTAGTAAACTACATTTTTCAAAAAATTATAAACAATCAGAAAAATAAATTAGCTTTAATACTTGTTTTATTCAAATAATTGATGTATATTTGAAAATGCAATGTGAAGAGTGAGTTTTTGAACATATTATAGAAATAAGTATGGTAAAAATTATTGATTGTCCGAGAGATGCAATCCAGGGGATTAAAGATTTTATTCCTACCGAAATAAAAATTGATTATCTGAATCATCTTCTGAAAGTGGGGTTTCATGCTATTGATTTTGGAAGTTTTGTATCTCCAAAGGCAATTCCTCAACTGAGGGATACCGGTGATGTGGTTGAAAATCTCGATCTCAGCAATACCTCAACCCAGTTACTGGCAATAGTGGTCAATGAAAGAGGAGCTATAGATGCCTGCATGTACGATTCTATTAAATATCTTGGTTTCCCCTTCAGCATTTCTGAAACATTTCTTAAAAAGAACACCCATTCCACAATTCCTCAGGCTTTTGATCTCATCCAAAGAATGAAAAATTGTACTGAAGACAAAAATAAAAAACTTGTAATTCATATTTCAATGGCTTTTGGCAATCCCTATTACGATGAATACAATTATTCAATCGTCAATAAATGGATCGGGAATTTAAGAGATATCGGAATCGACAGGATTGTTTTATCTGATACAGTGGGTATCGGAAAGACTGAAGACATTTATAATGTTTTTAATTCAGTCATACCTGATTTTCCTGATGTTGAATTTGGAGCTCATCTCCATTCAGCTTACGGTAACTGGCGATCAAAAATTGAAGCAGCTTATAAGGGAGGCTGCAGAATGTTTGACGGAGCACTTGGAGGAATAGGGGGTTGCCCAATGTCAGGAGTGGATCTGGTTGGAAATATTTCCACCGAGAATATTATTCATTTTTTGGAAGAGATGGGAGAGAATACTGGAATAAATAATGATGTGCTGTATGATATTCTGGAAAAGGCTGAAAACTTCTATCCGGTGAGTTAAAATTATTTTTGAGTTGGTATTATTAGATCACATTAGCTATAAACGTCTTTTTGAAGAATTATATGAACCGTTATGCAATCTTGCTTTTTCGGTACTTGATAATTTTGACCTGAGCGAAGATGTGGTTCAGGAAGTTTTTGTACATTTGTGGCAATTAAGAAATAAACTTGAAATAAGGACTAATATCAAAAGCTATCTTTTTTCAGCAGTACGAAATAAGGCAATTGAAAAACTTCGTAGGCAGAAACTTGATGAAAAATACAGGCTCGAAGTAAAGCAGTCACAAATTTCTTTTGAGGAAGATGATCAGGAGGATTATGAAAAATATTTGATGATCACTAAATTGTACAAATCTATAGACAAACTTCCTGATAAATGCAGGATGATCTTTAAGATGGCTAAACTGGACGGAATGACTTATAATGAAATCTCCGAAGAACTCAATCTCTCTGTAAAAACCATTGAAAGCCAGATGAGAAGGGCATTCATTTTATTACGTGATATGATTAAAGATGTATGAGGTTAGATTATTCACATACTTTTTTCATTCTCATTTTTCTAATAATATCAAAATCAGGATACTGTCAGGATAATGAACAGTTTGGCAGACAGATTTTGACCGGAGAGAGTAAAAGCATTAATCAACTTCTTGATTTAATTGAATCTGAATGTGATATTATCATAAATTACAGTCCGGGTCAGATAAATTTACGAAAAATAATTGATTTTGAAAAAAGAGGATCCACTGTCCTTGACTTACTTAAATCAATAACCTCGCAGCAAAATCTTGATTTGATCATAAATGGAAATAATGTCTACCTCATCAGGAATCTTACCAGAAAGCAAACTGATGAAACGGAAATATCCATGAGTGGTTATCTTAAAGATTTTGAAACAGGCGAAGCACTGATCGGTGCCACGATAAGAACTGGTGATTTAAAAAATGGCCAGTTTTCAGATAATAAGGGCTATTTTAATATAAAAATACCGAAGCAAACAGATACTGTGTTTATTTCATACATTGGATATGCACATGTTAAAATCACTGGGAAATATTTGAAAACAGGCATACTTGGTGATATTTACCTCAAAAGGACAATTGTGCTTAACGAGGTGATCATTAATGACAGTATACAGAGAAGTGACCCTGAAATCAGAGATTTCCATAGGCAGAAGTCTTCCTATAGCCTTCATGAAAATATGGCAAAATATGGTATAAGTGATATATTTAACGAACTTATAATGAAGCCTGGCATAAGTAAGATAAATGATTTTCAGGGTGGTTTGTCTGTCAATGGTTCATCACCGGGTGATAATATATATTATCTTGATGGCATAAGGATATTTGAACCTAATCATATCTTCGGACTTTTTTCTTCTTTCAGCTCTAAACCGATTAATAACATATCATTGTATTCCAATTTTATTCCTCTCAGTTACTCAGGAGCATTTTCTTCAGTGATGGATTTTCACACCCGGGATGGTAATACAACAAAACATGAATTTGAGACAGGAATAAGTAATTCGGCTGCAAATTTATTCATCACAGGTCCCCTTAAGAAACACACAACTTCCTACTTTATAGATTACAGGCATAGTCTGCTGGATCTTTACCTTCCTAAAATCATCAGAAAATATAATGAAATCAACTTTCAGAAAATGCTTTTTAACGACCTCAATGTTAAGATAAATCACAAAATTAACCAGTTTAACCGAATAAGTGCGTTTTATTACCAGGGAAGGGACCATGTAAAAATCTCTAATAATTCACAGCAATTTTTAAATACTGAAAATGATTTTTCATGGTTAAACCGTACTACAGGTATTTTCTGGACATTCATATATGATGATGACCTCAAATCAGATCTGAGTATTTCACTGGCAGGATATGCCAACAATTCTTTTTCTGATTTCAGATTGCAGGACACAGATGAGACAAAGCAGTATTTGAATATATTTTCATCAACTACGATCAGGGAAATTTCCATGAAGCATGATTTCATTTACTATTTAAAAAAATACAGGATTAAATTTGGTTACAATTTTTCAAAATTCAACGTAAGCCCGGTATTGGGAGGCTACATTTCACAGGCAAATAATGAAAAAATCAGTATTGAGCATGAGAAAGACAGCATTTTGAACAATTCTATGGTGTATTTATCAGAAGAATACACTCTGAACAGATACATTGATTTTAAAACAGGACTACAATTTGGCAGTGTTTTTTATAAAAACTTTAAAAAAACATATTTAAATCCGCAGGTTGCTGTTTCATTTAAAGTAGCAAAAGGCTTATATTTAGATATTGCATATTCCCGTACAAATAAATTCATTCATTCTCTGGGCTCTTATGCTGCCGGAATTCCTTCAATGATATGGATAACATCCGGGAGTGACACTCCGGTATCAGTCATGGACAACATGAGCCTGAATGCAATGTACAAAACCGGTTCTTTTAATATCCGGGGAGAACTGTATTACAGAATTATGAGTGATATACTATTATTTAGAAACAATATTGAATCATACAACCCCATTGCATCGAAAAGTGCCCTTGTTCCGGTTTTTAATAATTCTCTTTCTATTACTGAAAATATTGCTTCAGGTGAAGGAAAAGCATATGGTTTTAATTTGCTGACACAATTTGAATTGTCCGGGCTTGAATCAACTCTTTCTTTTTCTATGAATAAAATTAATGAAAGATTTGATGAATTAAACAGAGGTAACTGGTTTGCAGGGAAGTTTGATCTTGATTATTCCTTTTCGGCAGCTTTAAACTATAAGCTTAGGAAAACCAATTTGTTTGCAAACTGGAGTTATCACTGCGGTCAGGTTTTTACATTGCCACATAATATTTTCAGCAGTAGTTCAAGGGAGGAAGTTCTAGATTTCAGTATAATGAATAATGCCCGGCTTGGGAATTATCAATCTCTGGACTTAGGAATGAATCATACCTTGGAGTTTAAAAGAATGAGAGTGAAAACCTCAATTGGCATATCCAATATTTACAATCATTTTAATCCTGTGTACGCATACATATTCAAAGAAAACAATGTTTATAAAGTGGCTCAGGTTGGAGGTATACCTGTTAATCCGTATATTTCTTTTGAAGCAAAATTCTGATGAGTTTGAAAAAAAATAATCTTAAAAAAGTTTTACATTCCATAGAATAATATGAACTAAAACCTTGTTTGTTTTATAAGTAAAAATTAATTTTGAAAAAAAATTGAAATGAAATTAAGATATTTTATTATTATCACTGGTTTATTTTTCCTGATCAGCTGCAAAAATTCTGCTCAGCAAAATGATATTATTCAAGAACCTAAAGTTTCGCATCTGAAAGCTGATACCGGTAAGATTATTGAAACAATTGTGTTCGGATCCTGCAGCAAGCAGGCTCTTGATCAATCATACTGGAATGTTATAGCATCTAAAAATCCTGATCTTTTTATATGGATGGGAGATATTATTTATTCCGATACAGAAGATATGAAAGAGCACAAAAAGCAGTATAATTTATTGAAAGGTAATCAATATTACAGTTCTTTTATCAGTAAAATTCCCGTAATAGGCATTTGGGATGATCATGATTTTGGAGTCAATGACGGAGGAGCTTCATATCCTAAAAGGAAGGAAAGTAAAGAATTGCTACTTGATTTCCTAGATATTGCCAAATCCGATCCGGTGAGATCTCATGAAGGTATCTTTACCAGTTACACATTTGGAACTGATATGAGAAAAATCAAGGTATACATGCTTGACAGCAGATATTTCAGGTCTGATTTAATACCTAATGACACTCCGGAAAATCGGTATAAACCAAATAATGAAGGTACAATACTTGGAAAAGAACAATGGCAATGGCTTGAAAATGAAATAAAGAATAGTGACGCTTCTATAAATATTTTTATAAGCGGTATTCAGGTTATTCCTGATGATCAGCCATATGAAAAATGGGGAAATTTTCCTCATGAAAGGAAACGTTTTCTTGATCTTATTGAAAAGTATAATATAAAAAATCCGCTGATCTTCAGTGGTGACAGACATCTTGCTGAATTGTCAGAATATACATATCAGAATTTTAAAGGTACGATTACTGAACTAACCTCTTCGGGATTGACTCACTCCTTTGAGGGTGCTCAGGAATATAATGCCTACCGGCTTGGAGAATTGTTTGATGGCAAAAATTTTGGGATGATTCAGGTAACATGGGGTGGTTCCAAAGTTATGTATAAATTATTTGTTTTTGATATTCAGGGTAAAAAGATACTGGAACATGGAATAATAAGCGATTATTGATACCGCTTATCTGACAATGTTTTCATCTATATTATTGTCTTTTGCAAATTTCCTTGCAAGCACGAATAAATAATCGGACAATCTGTTGATATATGTCAGGACCTTAATGTGCTGTGGTTCTTCTGAATTCAATTCTGTTATCTTCCTTTCACTTCTTCTGCAAACAGTTCTGGCTACATGTGTATGAGCAATAAGAACAGATCCGGATGGCAAAATAAAATTCCTCAGGGGTTCTAACTGGCTTTCCATTTCATCAATAGATTTTTCAAGAAATGCAGTTTCATTTTCATCAAATTCAGACATTAATTCAGGCTTGTCAGGATTTGTCGCAAGAATTGTCCCGATTTTGAAAAGTGTACTCTGAATATGTTTCAAATCTTCTTCTACATTTTTATTTTCACATAATGAAATAACAATTCCCAGACATGAATTTAGTTCATCAACATTTCCGTAAGCCTCAATTCTGATATCTGATTTCAAAAGTTTTTTACCTCCGAACAGAGATGTAAAGCCTTTGTCCCCTTTTTTAGTATAGATTTTGTACGCCATTTTCCGGATTTATTGATTTATTATAATTTTAAAACTGTATTTATTCTTGAAAAAATAAAAAAACTAAGCTTAGATTTATAAATATTTTATTCAAAAGCTTCCATCAGGATATTCAGAATTTCAATTGCAGCATTAGATATCACTGTACCAGGCCCAAAAATACCTGCTACACCACATCCCATGAGAAAACCATAATCCTTTTTGGGGATCACGCCACCTACAATGACCAGAATATCGTCTCTGCCAATACTTTTTAAAGTATCAAGTACTTCAGGAACCAAAGTTTTATGCCCGGCAGCAAGAGAAGAAATACCCAAGACATGTACATCACTCTCTGCAGCCTGAATTGCTGCCTCCTGCGGAGTCTGAAACATTGGACCGATATCTACATCAAAACCAAGATCAGCAAATGCAGTAGCAATTACTTTTGCCCCTCTGTCATGGCCGTCCTGTCCCAGTTTAGCAATCATGATTCTGGGCCTTCTTCCTGCTTTCTTTGCAAATCTATCCGACAGGTCTTTGGCTTTTAAAAAGATTTCATCCATTTTTATTTCATTTGAATATATACCGGATATTGTCCTTGATTTTTGTATAAACCTTCCAGCTGCTCTTTCAATTGCAAAGGAGATCTCACCCAGGGTCGCTCTGTTTCTGGCAGCTTTGATTGCTATTTCCAGTAAATTTCCCGTGTTATTTGAAACTGAAGTATACAATTCTTCAAGACAATCCCGGACTGCTGACTCATTCCTTTTCTCTTTAACAGCAACTATTCTTTGAATTTGACTATTACGTACTTCAGTGTTATCTACTTCCAGGGTATCAATATCAGTATCCTTATCCATCAGGAAAGCATTCACCCCAACTATTATCCTTTTTCCGGAATCTATTTTTGCCTGTTTTCTTGCTGCTGATGCTTCTATCTTCATTTTTGGTATCCCTAGTTCTATTGCTCTCGTCATCCCTCCGTAAGATTCTATTTCCTTGATGTGTTCCCATGCTTTTTCTATAAGCTGTTCTGTTAGTGATTCAATAAAATATGAACCACCGAAGGGATCCGCACTTTTTATTATGTCTGTTTTATCCTTAAGAATCAATTGCGTGTCACGGGCTATCTTCGCTGAAAATTCAGAGGGAAGAGCCAGAGCCTCATCCATTGCATTTGTGTGAAGTGATTGAGTTCCTCCCAACACTGCAGCCATAGCTTCAATTGTTGTCCGTGCTATATTATTGAAAGGATCATGTTCAGTGAGACTGTATCCGGAAGTTTGACAATGTACTCTCAGGTTTAATGATGAAGGTGAAGTAGGATTGAATTGTTCAACAATTTTAGCCCACAATACCCTTGCAGCCCTCATTTTAGCAATCTCCATGAAGAAATTCAATCCAATTCCCCAGAAAAATGAAAATCTGGGAACAAATTCATCAATTTTCAGTCCTGCTCCAAGTCCTGCTCTAATGTATTCAAGACCATCAGCAAGAGTAAATGCAAGCTCAATATCTGCTGAAGCTCCTGCCTCATGCATGTGATATCCGCTAATACTGATAGAGTTGAATTTTGGCATGTTTCTGGATGTAAAACTGAAAATATCTGAAATGATGCGCATTGAAGTTGATGGAGGATAAATATAAGTATTTCTTACCATGAATTCCTTTAGGATGTCATTTTGAATTGTTCCGGATAATTGGTCCGGTGAAACTCCCTGCTCTTCTGCTGCAACAATATAAAAGGCCATTATTGGTATAACTGCCCCGTTCATTGTCATAGACACACTCATTTTATCCAGTGGAATGTCACTGAAAAGTATTTTCATGTCTTCTACTGTATCGATTGCCACACCTGCCATTCCAACATCACCACGGACTCTTGGATGATCAGAATCATAGCCTCTGTGAGTTGCAAGGTCAAAAGCAATAGACAGTCCTTTCTGGCCTTGCTTTAAATTATTTTTGTAAAATTCATTGCTTTTTTCAGCAGTTGAAAAACCTGCATATTGACGGATTGTCCAGGGACTTTTAAGATACATAGAAGCATACGGTCCCCTTAGGAAAGGATAAGTTCCTGCAACAAGATTTTTAAAATTCAGTGACTTAATTTCAGAAATATTATAATGTGATTTTATTTTAATGCCTTCTGAAGTGTTATTCAGTACCTTTTTGGGAGGATTTTCCCTTCCGGTATTAAAATCTAATTTGTGTTTTTTGAAGTCAGGAAGTTTCATGATGCTAAAATAAGTCTAAAATCGAAATATTTTTATATTTACGGTTTTATTTTTTGTCATTTTTAATAAAAGTTAAAATTATCTTAACATTGCTTTGATGTAAAACAATTATCATTTCGGTTGGTTATTTGAGTGTAACTATTAAAAAAATATTACTTATTTTGCAATCAATTTCACAATTAATAAAGTATAGTATGAAATGTTCTAAATTTATCCTGATTGTTTTTATATGCCTCATTTCTTTGACCACATTAATATCTCAGGAAAAAATAAATTGGCTAAGTTGGGATGAAATGGTACAAATGCAAAAGAAGGCCAAAAAAAAGATCGTAGTTGATTTATTTACTGACTGGTGTGGTTGGTGTAAAAAAATGGATAAGACTACTTTTGAAAATCCAGTAGTCATCAAATATATTAATGAGAATTTTTACCCTGTCAAATTCAATGCCGAACAGACAGAGGAATTGGTGTTTGAAGGTAAAAAATACAAATTTGTGAATCAGGGCAGGAGAGGCTATCATGAATTTGCTGCAGCTTTAACACAGAATCAGCTTTCTTATCCAACTTATGTTTTTATGGATGAAGAAATTCAACTACTGCAGGTGATACCTGGCTACCAGGAAGCTAAGTCTTTTGAATATATAATCAATTTTTTTGGAGGTAATTTTTATAAAAGTGTGCCCTGGACCAAATTTGAAAAGGAATTTCAATCCAGATTATAGGTATTCAGAAATTCAATTAATTTATTGAAAGCCCTGCCTCTGTGACTGATCTTGCTCTTTGAATCAGTATCCATCTCTGCAAAAGTTATATCGAACCCATCTGGCTGGAATACAGGATCATAACCGAATCCTTTATCTCCTCTTTTTGATTTTATTATAGTCCCCTTTACTTCTCCTTCAAATATAAATTGATTTTTTTTAATATTTAAAGCAATTATGGTAAGAAACTTTGCAGATCTGTCTGCTTTATTTTCAAGTCTTTTCAATAACAGTTCAATGTTCTTTTCAGAGTCATTATCTCGTCCTGCGTATCGGGCTGAATAAACTCCGGGTTCACCTCCGATAGCATCAACAATTAGTCCGGTATCTTCAGAAAAACAATCAAATCCATATTTTTCTGTAATATAATTTGCTTTAAGTTTTGCATTCTCAAGTATTGTTGTCCCTGTTTCTTCAATTTGTTCTAAGATGCCTGCTTCTGTTTTAGTGATTATCCTGAAAGAAAAATTCTCTGACATTAGCCCGTTGATCTCATTGACCTTATTACTATTGTCTGTTGCAAATATCATATTTCTTAGCATTACCATTATTTCAGTGTTTTTAGTTGTTCCCAAAGCTTTCTTTTCAGATCCTGATTAATCTGAACCTCCTGTATATTGTCGAAAATAAGTAAGGAAAAGTTTTCAAAATTGTTCCAGTCTCTTTTTTTTAGAGAAGCCTGAATATCATAAAAGCAGCTATCTATTCCAAAACTTATTATATACTTTGGGAGTCCAAATTTGAAAATATTTTCAAATGTTAGTATCTCTTTATTATCAAAGCTGATAACAGTACATTCATTACTCAAATCAACTGAAATAGAAGCAAAGACTTTCGAAAGGAATTCAATCACTTCTTTCTTGTAATTGTCAGATTTCAAAATAATTATGAACTTTGGAAATGATTTATCGCATACAGAAATAATTGTACCGGATGCAGCTTCTTTTAGCTTGTATATACCAAAATCAAAATAATCAGTCATTAAAATTTTATTTCAATATTTAGAATATTTCAAAATTATTTATTTATTTTAACAAAAAAAATTAAAAATACTTAATTTAATTTTAAAAACTTGTAAATTGCAACAAATTTTTATATTTTGGTTTCGGAGGTTTGAATTAGGCACAAAAGTATGGCTTTTTTATGAAATCAGAAATAAAATGAGGTTTTAATTGAATTGGTTTGATTATTCATTCAAAATTATTCTATATGAGCTACAATATCAAAAAGACTGTCACACAGCATTCAAAGATCAAAGACTTGGATTTTTCCAATATCCCGCCTTTTGGACATGCATTTACAGATCATATGTTTATAGCAGATTATCTTGAAGAAGGATGGACAAATCTTGAAATAAAACCTGTTGAAAATCTGTCAATGCATCCTGCCAATCTGACTCTGCATTATGGTCAGAGTATCTTTGAAGGTATGAAAGCCTTCCTTACCGGTGATAATATTGCAGTTCTTTACAGACCTTATGATCATGCCAGTCGTTTTAACAGATCTGCATATAGGATGAGTATGCCTGAAGTTCCTGAAGAACTTTTTGTACAGGCAGTTAAGGAATTATGCCTTACCGAAAAAAATTGGATTCCTGAGCAACCTGGAAGTGCGCTTTATATTAGACCTTTTATGATAGCGTATGACTCTGTAATTGGAGTTAAAAGATCAAAAACATATAAATTCATAATTCTTACTTCACCATCAGGTCCGTATTATAATAAACCATTAAGTCTTAAAGCTGAACTGGAATATGTCCGTGCTATTAAAGGAGGAATAGGGGAAGCTAAGACAGCCGGAAATTACGGTGCATCAATTTTCCCATATAGTCAGGCAGTTGCTGCCGGTTATGATCAGTTGTTGTGGCTGGACGCTTACGAACATAAATATGTTCAGGAAATAGGAACAATGAACATTTTTTTTGTGTTGGACGGCGTAATAGTTACTCCTGAACTGGACGGTGGGATCCTTTCCGGAATTACGAGAGATAGCTTACTTAAAATTTTTAAAGCTAATGGATATAAGGTGGAAGAAAGACAAGTTTCAATTGATGAACTGATTGAGGCTTACAAAAAGGGAATTTTTACTGAGGTTTTCGGATCAGGAACTGCAGCAATTGTAGCCGAAATCAATAAAATTGATATCAATGGATTCAAAATGGAATTCTATCCAGAAAAATTTGTTTCGGCTGCTTTTGCCAGAGATTATATCAATAAGATCAGAAAAGGTGAACTTCCGGATATTTTCAACTGGATCTATCCAATTGAATAATAAATATTAGTTCTGTTTTTTCAGTTAATTGTTAAGCATTCCAAGAGAATAGGGGATTAGTAAAATACCATAATTAAGATATTCCTGATCTCGAAATCATTTTTCGATATTTCTCGAATAGGATATTTATAAGTATTTTGAGTATTGATGAATCTCATCACTCAAAATAAATCATGTAAATTATAGATTCCAATATATAGATTATCAATGATTTTTAGTAATTTGAATTTATTACAATAGATAGCCACTTCATATTTATTCTGTATTTTTTAAAGAAAAATTTTTTATTTTATGTATTTTTCATAATTTTGATGATAAATATTGAAAAACATTATATATGAAGAAATTATTTATTTTTTTCATTCTTATATTTACCGGATTTTCTTCTTTTGGCCAATTTGGATTCGGAACTGTAGGAGGATTTGATTTTTACCAACGATATAAAAACCCTGTTGATAATATAGCTTATCCGGCATCCGGTAATGCATTACTTAATATTATTTATGGTCCAAAAATTTGGATTGGAAGTAAAAAGTTTTCAGTAAGTTTGGAAGGGCAGGTTAACCTTGGGTTAACATCATTTGCATTAAAGGATTTTAAAGGTCTGGGTGCAGTTTCCTTTCCTGTAATAGGAAAGCTTAATTTCAAGGGCTTGAGTGGATTTCATACAGGATTTGCTACTGGATTTTCAATTGGAGGAGGAGTTCAATGGTCAAAAACAGAATTGTTTTACCTTGACAATAAGTTTAAAAATAAAGGAGTGGAGAGAGAGTTTTTTGATGTTATTTTTGGACAGATTGATATTGGAGTTGGTTCGTTTGGAACTGATGGATCATTTTATGTTCGTTATGGTTATAATCCCGACAACAAAGCAAAGGTTTTGAACATCGGCATGGTATTCAACTCAAATAAAACGTTTAAGAAAAAAATGAAAAAACTGGGGAATCCACCCGAACCTCCACCACCATTACCGGTTATAGAATAAATGATTTTGCATAGTATTAAAAAAAAGTAGCCCGTGGTATCTTAATAACACGGGCATTACTCAATTTAATAACCAAAACTCAATCTTTATATTACAAATATCGTGCCAAATATTATGATATTAGTTCATATGAAAGTATCTTTAGCACTAATTATGCGATAGTTATATTTTTTTATCAATAAAATAATTCATACAGTTTAGAAATAATTCTAATTTGATGTTATTTAATTTCTAAGAAAAACTCTTAAAGTTTCTAATTAAATGCAAATATAATACATATTATTATAATTTATAATGTGTTATTACAGAAATTTTAATTAAATATAAATAATATTTTATTAATATATGTTTTTATCAGATTTACAGGTATATTGATTTTTTAAGTATTTTTTATTTTTTGATGTTTTTTTTTATTTTGCCTTAATATGTTGATGTTTTTTATTTTTACAATTTGATTTTTTGAAAACCGGATAAGATGTTTTTTAAAAATGTAAATATTATTTTTGAAGATAATCACATTATTGTTGTTAATAAGCCAAACGGACTTCTTTCTCAGCGTGATATTACGGGAGATGATAGTATTATAGAAGTCTTAAAAGAATATATAAAAATTGCATATTCAAAACCCGGCAACGTTTTTCTTGGTTCAGTTCACAGACTTGACAGGCCTGCAAGTGGAGTGATGGTATTTGCTAAAACTAGCAAAGCTTTATCGAGATTAACACAAAGTATGAGGTTGAAACAGTTTACAAAGCAATATCTTGCAGTAGTTGATGGAAAGATTGAAAAGGAAAGTGGTAATTTAACTCATTATCTTGTCAAAGATGAAAAGTTGAATATTGTAAAAGCATATAATAATGAATTTAAAGATGGTAAATTGTCAAGCCTGTCCTTCAGAAGGATTGTTACTATTGATGACAGAACTTTGCTTAATATAGATTTGTGGACCGGGCGATCTCATCAGATACGATCGCAGTTAAGTCATGAATTTTTTCCTATTACCGGAGATTTTAAATATGGATCTGGTTTTAAAAGTAAGGAACACAGAATTTATCTTCATTGCTTTAGAATGTCGTTTACTCACCCTGTTAGTAAAAACACCCTGCAATTTTCATTTAAACCAGATATGTCAGATAAGCTCTGGGCAGTTTTTGATAAATTTATTGAGTAATTGTTTGCCGTGTTAAAAATATGTATTACCTTTGCAAACCGTGAGGAGCATACAGCCAGCTCCTTCCGAACTCCCCCAGGGTAGAAATGCAGCAAGGGTAGGAAGTTGAGCGGTTTGGTATGTTTCCTCATTTTTTTGCCTTGTTTTTGATTTTTTCAATCAGGTAAAGAACTATGATGAAAATAGATATTATTTCTGCAGTACCTGACTTGCTTTTTAGCCCCCTTAATTTTTCAATTGTAAAAAGAGCCCGTGAATCCGACCTGGTTCAGATAAATATTATTGATCTCCGGGATTATTCTTTGAACAGATATGGACAAATTGATGATTATCAGTTTGGTGGGGGAGCAGGTATGGTTCTAATGGTTGAACCATTATTTAACTGTATCTCCGAACTAAAAAAATCAAATCAATATAACCATCTGATATACCTTACTCCTGATGGAGAAAAATTTGATCAGAAGCATGCCAATTGTTTATCTATGTCGGAGAATTTGCTACTGATTTGCGGACATTATAAAGGGATTGATGAAAGAATAAGAGATAATTTTGTGACAATGGAATTATCAATAGGTGATTATGTTCTTTCAGGAGGTGAACTTGCCGCTGCAGTGTTGATAGATTCAATAGTCAGGCTTATCCCGGGTGTTCTTACCGATATTGAATCTGCTTTGACCGATTCTTTTCAGGATAATTTACTTTCACCTCCGGTTTATTCACGTCCTGCTGAATTCAACGGATGGAAGGTTCCGGAAATATTATTATCAGGCCATGAAGAAAAAATTCGGGAATGGAGACTTGAACAAAGCTTAAAAAGAACTGAGCAAAGACGTCCGGACTTATTAAAAGATTTTGACAGCCTTTAGAATAGAAAAATCACAATTTTATCATTTTGTAGACTTTAGCCTGATGATTTTGAGTATTTATATATTTTAATAAATAAACTCCTTTATCTAAGTGGCTAATATTTAATTGATTGTCAAAAAAACTGTTATCGGGAATTTTATGGGTCTCAACAATTTTTCCTGAAGAATTAATTATTTCAAGACTGAATTGTTTTGATGGATCTGTGACTTTATAAGACAAAATATCTTCAACGGGATTTGGATATAAAATCAGTTCATTATCATAGTTTTTTATAATTTTTACTCTGCTGTATTTATGTGTACCATCAAAGTCAGTTTGTTTCAATCTATAATAATTGTCTCCTTCTAAAGGATAATTATCTACTACATTATAATTGTGTATTTCCTTTGAGTCTCCATGTCCCTGAATTTTCAATATTGCACGCCAGTTAATAACATCAGTACTCCTTTCGATTTCAAAGTAATCATTATTTGTCTCAGAAGCAGTTGTCCATTTAAGATATACAATTTTTTCCTTTTTTAATGCATCCCAGTTCAAAAGATCTATAGGCAGCAATGCAGCCTGACAATCAGCTCCTGTAGGAGAATTTGCGACTTTGAAATTAATTACTAAATTATCATTCTCAGGGAATCTGTATTCAGAATCAGCCCCATTTATTTTAAAGAAAAATTCGATTTTATGATTAAATTCAATGTTGCCCTGTATCATTCTGAGTAGATCTTCTATTTCTGTTTCTAAATTAATGCAATAATCAGTGACCTCACTGTTGTTATTTAAATAATCATATGTTTTATCTAAAAATATCAGATTTCCGTCTTTTGAATCATCGGTTATTTTGAATTTGTCTGATTTACTGAATTTTCCCCCATCAATAGAATAAAATGTCTCTATTTTGATTTCGTTTTCCGGTAATGTATTCCAGACCATAAAGTTAAATTCATCAATTGAAATATACTCGTCAATACAAAATCCATTTGAGTAAATTCCTTCAAGATGATCAGGAATAAAACTCATTTCCTTTTCAAAGGCAAATACAGTATAGTTATTGATATTATCATTTGTTGTGAGCCTGGAAAAAATACTTATGAAACCTGAATTTCCAACTGAAAAATGCATCCCCGGATTATCTTTGGCTTTTAATGTTATAAAAGTATCCTTGTTTTTTAATGAAACTTTAAAGTCATAATTATATCTTCCATTTTTAATCGTTGGAACAGGTATTAAAATCGAAAATCTGTGTTTATCTTCAATCCTTTTTTCAAATTGCATCTCAAATTCAAATTCATTTCTTGTCAATCCGTTTTCAGTCTTAGACCAGGGGGCATTTAAAAAAATTGAGCATTCAATATCATCCCTGACTGTATCAGATTGAGTTAATCCATTTATATAAATATCAACTGAGATTTTAACAGTGTCCTGAGAGCTAATAAAAAGGTCTTTATTGACTGAATAATTGCCAATCCAATCTTGCTGGGCAGTTAAATTGAAAACCAACGTGCTACAAATATACAATAATGTAAATATGTATTTCACCTCTTTTTTAGGTTTATTGTGATGTAAAATTAATAAATAAAATATTGTTTTCCAAATATTTTATCTACAAATTAAATATTCCTTCAGGTAAATTCATTTTGATGATTTTCCTTTCTATATCTATGTCTGTTATAAAATTTTCAATTAGGGGTATATAAAAATTTGTATGATCTGTTTCAGTTATTGCCATTAGTTGTTGTGGAAATTGTTCAATAGAGATGATTTTAACTTTTTTGCCTGAGGTTTTATCAGAAATAATGAAGTCTGTCAGATCATCAAGCTCAAAACCTTTGATAATCTTTTTCTTCTTTACTTTTATATCTGATTCTCGCAGAAGTAGATCAGAGCCATTAAGGCTTTTAATAACTTCAGGTCCGTTAAATTCTTCAAATTTGATATAGCTTAGATCATTATCGATTTCAAGAGACTCAATAAAAAAGGGGACAGGCTGTCCCTTTATTCGGATGAAAATAGCTTTAACCTTTTTAATATCATTTTCAAAACCGGGTTCAATCAATGCCAGAAGAGTTCCGTCATTTCTGAAAGGTTTTAATATCCGGCCAATTTCCTGGTAACTGAACATAAGGTGATTATTTACTAAAAGAGATAAGCTGTTGTTCAAGTATAAACCCTTCTTCTGCCTTCAACTCCCAGGGAGTATTTATCAAATCTATCTTCTGTGTATTAAGGATCATCATTTTTTTATATATCAATCCAACATCTTTTGCATATTCTTCGAGTGAATATCTTTTCTCAATGGAATTTTCAGTATCGGTTTGAATTACGCTTACTACATTTTTATAGTCAATACCGTTCAAAGTTTTACTGATACCAGTTTCATTATATCTGTAGTCCCACAATTCGTACATTTTTATTGGTTCACCTGCAATCCTCACAATTGTATTTTCAGCATCGAATAATGCATTGCCATTCCACGACTTACCTTTAATAACTGGAAAAACCAATTTGATGAATTTCAGGTTGCCCTCATTTCTAACAGCTTTTGTTTTATTCTTATACGCATTCAAAATATTAGTCTGTACAAGTTTGTCATTGTCAAAAATATTTTGTTCAATTATAAAATTTACTTCACCTTCATCATCAATGTAAGATTCTATAATACTCTCTTTTGCGATTCTCGAAATTTTGTTTTTTATAGTTCCTTTATTATCAAAAATTGTAGAATCTATTTTATATGTCCTGACTTCGCCTAGTTTTAAAGGGAAATACTGATCATCTTCTGTGCTTAACTGATAATTTTCAATTTCATTCTGACATCCACTGAAAAAAAATAATATTGAAATTAAAGTTAATATATAGCTATATTTCATATTTATGTTATTAATTATTGTTAATAAGAGAATATTTTTCATAAAAACCCTTATCATCCTTAAATATTTTTTCTTTTTTCTAATTAGATTGAGCACTGTACAGCTTAGATGAAGCCTGCAAGTTTTTGCTTCTGTTCAAATCAAAAGTAAATAAACTAAAATAAAACTAATCTATTTTTTAGCTTTCAATTCAGCTATCTCTTTCTTTTGAGCTTCTAATAGGTCTTCAAGTATAATGATTTTTTCATTAAGTTGTTTTATTTCCAGCTCTTTTAACTTCAGCTCCTTGACAACTGATTTTTCATCGATATTAATTGATTCTGATTTAATATTATCAGTTTCTTTTTTCTTGAAAATTTCCCATGTTTTAATAGTTTCAAATGGATCCTGTCCATTATAGTAACTCGCTCCTATAAAAGAAAGAGGAGTTGCAAACAGCATAAAAATAAGGAATTTAGCAAATCCGGTTATCTTATAATTTTTTGACATAATTCAATTTTTTTGTCAAAGTTAAGCATTTTTTTTAAAAAACTGTTTTTGTTTTTTTAACTTTTAAGTAATTACGTTTTTTTTCGAAAAAAAGTATAATAAAGGATTACTAGAAAAAAATATGAAAATTAGAGCAAAATCTTTTGATATTCCGAAAAATTAAACATACCTTTGCAGCTCTTTTGGACAAAGAAAGTCCTTAACATTATTTTAATGTATTGTATACCATGGTTGTTTTGATGTTTTTTATCGTATTTTCCATGGTTATAAAAAGATAAAATTTTAGAACTTTATTGATAAATCAATTTTTTATTCAAATTTTGTAAATTTAAAATATGCCAACAATTAATCAGTTAGTAAGAAAAGGCAGAAAGCAAATTGTCACAGTAAGTAAATCAAAAGCACTTCAGGGTAACCCCCAGAGAAGAGGAGTTTGCACCAGGGTTTATACTACAACTCCAAAAAAACCAAATTCAGCCTTGAGAAAGGTTGCAAAAGTAAGGTTGACAAATCAGCTTGAAGTAATTTGTTATATACCTGGAGAAGGTCATAACCTTCAGGAGCACTCAATTGTCCTTGTAAGAGGCGGAAGGGTAAAGGATCTTCCCGGAGTAAGATATACTATTGTCAGGGGAGCACTTGACACTGCTGGTGTATCTGACAGGAAGAAATCCAGATCAAAATATGGAACAAAAAGACCAAAATAAAAATAATTCAATAGAAAATTATGAGAAAAAGAAAACCTAAAAAGCGCTTCATAATGCCAGATCCAAGGTACGGTGATACCATGGTTACTCAATTTGTAAATAATATGATGTGGGAAGGCAAAAAATCAGTGGCTTTTACACTTTTTTATGAAGCCATGGATTTAATTGAATCCAAAACGAGCGAAAACCCTCATGAAATATGGAAAAAAGCTCTTGCAAATGCTACTCCGCAGGTAGAGGTCAGAAGTAAAAGAATAGGTGGTGCCAACTTCCAGATCCCGACTGAAATTTATCAGTCAAGAAGGATTTCCAATGGAATGAAATGGCTGATTAAATATACTCGTCTGAGAAGTGGAAAAGGATTGGCAGAAAAACTTGCAGCAGAACTTATAGCAGCGAGTAAAGGTGAAGGTGCAGCAGTAAAGAAAAAAGAAGATACTCACAGAATGGCTGAAGCTAACAAAGCTTTTGCCCATTTCAAAGCTTAAAATTTAATATAAAAAATGGCAAGGGATTTAAACTTGGTAAGAAATATTGGCATTGCTGCACATATTGATGCAGGAAAAACTACTACAACTGAAAGGATATTATACTATACTGGATTAAGCCATAAAATTGGTGAAGTTCATGATGGTGCTGCTACAATGGACTGGATGGAACAGGAACAGGAAAGAGGAATTACAATTACTTCGGCAGCTACCAGAACGAAATGGAATTGGCATTCAAATGAGTTTACAATTAACATAATAGATACTCCAGGTCACGTTGATTTTACAGTTGAGGTAGAAAGATCTTTAAGAGTCCTTGATGGCACAGTTGCACTTTTCGACTCCGTATCAGGTGTTGAACCGCAATCAGAGACTGTTTGGAGACAAGCAGACAAATATAAAGTTCCAAGAATTGCTTTTGTCAATAAAATGGATAGGACCGGAGCTGATTTCTTTAAAGTAGTAGAGGATATGAGGATTAAGCTTGGGGCAAATGCTATTCCTATTCAGGTTCCCATTGGTGCTGAATACGAATTTAGAGGAGTTGTTGACCTTATATCAAATAAAGCAGTGATTTGGAATGAGACTGATATGGGAATGACATTTCAGGAAATAGAAATTCCGGAAGATCTTGTTGATACTGTTGAAGAATATAAAACCAAGCTACTCGAAGCACTGGCAGAAATTGATGATTCCCTGCTGGAAAAATATTTCGATGACCCTGAAAGTATTAGTGAACAGGAAATGATCGATGCTATCAGAGAAGCTACAGTTAGTATGCTCATAACTCCGGTAATGGCTGGCTCCGCATTTAAAAATAAAGGAGTGCAGGCTTTGTTGGATGCGGTATGTGCATTTTTACCTTCTCCTTTGGATAAAGGAATTGTGGAAGGCATTAATCCAGATAACAATAATCCTGTTTACAGAAAACCAGATATTAAGGAACCTTTCTCTGCTCTGGCTTTTAAAATCGCAACCGATCCATATGTTGGTAGACTTTCTTTCATTAGAGTTTATAGTGGTATGCTTAATGCCGGCTCTTATGTATTAAATACAAGATCTGATAAAAAAGAAAGACTTTCCAGATTGTATCAAATGCATTCCAATAAACAGAATCCTATTGAATTTGTCGAGGCAGGTGATATAGCTGCTGCTGTTGGATTTAAAGATATCAGAACGGGTGACACACTTTGTGATGAAAAGCATCCTATTGTTTATGAGTCTATGACATTTCCCGAACCGGTTATTAGCCTTGCTGTTGAACCTAAAAGTCAGAAAGACCTTGATAAACTGGGAATGGCACTTGCCAAGCTTTCAGAAGAGGATCCGACTTTTAAAGTAAACTATGATGAAAACACGAATCAGACTATCATAAGCGGTATGGGTGAATTACACCTTGAAATTATTGTGGATAGATTGAGAAGAGAATTTAGTGTGGAATGCAATCAGGGAAATCCACAGGTGAATTATAAAGAATCACTGACTACTGCAATTGACCATACAGAAAAACTTAAAAAACAAACAGGAGGATCTGGACTTTTTGCACAGATTTCTTTTGAAATAGGACCTGCAGATAAATCATTCCTCGAAAGTGAAGACTTTAAGAACGGTAAAGTAAGAATGCAGTTTGTTAATGATATTTTCGGAGGAAGTATACCGAAGGAATTGGTAGCTCCAACTGAAAAGGGATTTGCTTCAATGATGAATAGCGGTGTTCTTGCAGGCTATAGTCTTGATTCTATGAAAGTTAGACTTTATGACGGAAGGACACACCCTGTTGATTCAAAACCAATAGCATTTGAATTATGTGCTAAGGAAGGATTCAGGGAAGCTGCAGTAAAAGCTAAACCTATTATACTTGAACCCATAATGAAACTTGAAGTTGTTACACCTGAAGAATACGTGGGAGGTGTTATTGGAGACCTCAACAGAAGAAGAGGAATTCCGAAGAGTCAGGATATTGGTACAGGAGGTGTAGTGATAGTAAAAGTTGATGTGCCATTATCTGAAATGTTTGGATATGTTACGCAGCTCAGGACAATAACATCAGGAAGAGCAAGTAGTACAATGGAATTCTCTCATTATGCACCACTTCCGGAAGGAATTGCTAAAGAAATTATAGAAAAATCAAGAGGCAATAAAAATAATTGATAAAAAACTTGGTATTTAAAAAATTAGTTGTACTTTTGCAACTCGTTTTGAAAAACGATATTAATTAAAGGTTATGAATCAAAAAATTAGGATAAAACTTCGTTCGTATGACCACAATCTGGTGGATAAATCAACGGAGAAAATAGTGAAAGCCGTACGCAACAGTGGTGCGGTAGTCATGGGTCCGATTCCGCTGCCAACGAAGAGAGAAGTATTTACAGTGCTAAGATCACCGCATGTCAATAAAAAATCTCGTGAGCAGTTTCAATTGAGAACCCACAAAAGATTAATTGAAATTTATACGCCTACTCCACGAACTGTAGATGCTTTGTCAAAATTAGAACTACCTAGCGGAGTAGACATTCAAGTTAAATTAACCTAAAATTGTTAGACATAGTTTAATTTATACATACTTTTCATGAAAGTATGTGTTATTGAATATCTACGTTAAAATAAAAAAAATGAACGGATTAATTGGTAAAAAAGTCGGAATGACAAGTATATATGACGATACAGGTAAGATGATCGCTGTAACTGTCATACAAGTAGAACCAAATGTAGTAACCCAGGTCAAAACAGCAGATACTGATAATTATGAAGCTTTACAATTATCAATGGGTAAAACTAAAATAAAAAATGTTACCAAACCATTACAAGGTCATTTTAAAAAAGCAAATACTGAACCTCTGAAAAAATCAATTGAATTCAGAGACAGTAATCTTGATAAAAATCTTGGAGACAAGGTTAGTATTGAAGATGTATTTGGAATTGGCGACAAAGTTAGCGCTATTGGCATTACTAAAGGAAAGGGATTTCAGGGAGTCGTTCGTAGACATGGATTCAGTGGGGTAGGAGATGCAACTCACGGACAACATAACAGACTAAGGGCACCTGGTTCTGTAGGAGCCTCATCATTTCCATCAAAGGTTGTGAAAGGTATGCGTATGGCAGGAAGAATGGGTGGTGCAAGAGTGAAAATCAAGAATTTGAAAGTTGTTAAAATATTACCTGAAAGGGATCTTTTATTGTTGAGTGGTGCAGTTCCAGGACATAAAGGTTCATTCTTAATCATAGAAAAGTAATCTGAAATGAAAATTAATGTAGTTGATATTCAGGGAAATGACTCAGGAAGACAAATTGAACTTCCGGAAGCTTTTTTTGACATTACTCCCAATGAACATGTAATGTACCTTGCCGTGAAACAATATCTCGCTAATCAGCGACACGGTACTCATAGTTCAAAACCAAGAGGTATTGTCAGTGGTTCAACCAGAAAGCTCAAAAAGCAAAAGGGAACAGGTACAGCTAGAGCAGGTTCTATAAAAAACCCTACCTTCAGAGGAGGAGGAAGAATGTTCGGACCAGAACCCAGGGATTATGTAATAAAACTCAACAAGAAAGTTAAAAGCCTTGCCAGATTTTCAGCATTATCTTTTAAAGCTCAAAGCAATGCAGTAATAGTAATAGAAGATTTTACTTTTGACCAGCCTAAAACTAAAGAATATGTTGCAATTCTTAAGAATCTGGGAGTTGCAGATAACAAAGTTTTGCACCTCGTAGGGGAATATGATAAGAATATTCTTTTGTCAGGAAGAAATCTTCCTAAAACAATAATCAGAGAAGTTAGAGAATTAAGTACTTATGAAATTTTAAATGCTCAGAAACTGATTTTTTCAGAAAGTTCTGTAGCTAAAATGAGAGAAACTTTTAAATAAGTTATTATGAATATTTTAATTAAACCTGTTATAACCGAAAAAGCTGAGAATCTTTCAGAGAAAAGAAATCAGTATACTTTTATTGTTGAGAAAACAGCAAATAAAATACAGATTAAGAAAGAGATAGAAGCTTTGTATAATGTTAATGTTACAGATGTTAATACTAACAGAATGCCTGGAAAAATAAAAGTGAAAAGTACAAAATCCGGATATCAGGTTGGTAAAAAGCCTTCTTATAAAAAGGCAGTGGTGTCATTGGAAAGTGGAGAACATTTAGATATTTATAAAAATGTTTAATTTGAATTTGGTAAATTAAAATTATAAAAATGCCAATTAAAAAGTATAAACCAGTTACCCCCGGCATGCGTTTTCGCACGGGAATGGATTACGCAGAAGTGACTGAAAGTACTCCTGAAAGAAGTTTGTTGAAAAAAATAACAAAATCTGGCGGAAGAAATAGCTCGGGACGTATGACTGTACGTCAACTTGGTGGAGGTCATAAAAGACGGTATCGTGTTATTGATTTCAAGAGAGATAAAGAAGGTATTCCGGCAAAAGTATCTACTATAGAATATGATCCAAACAGAACAGCATTTATTGCTCTTTTGATTTATGCTGATGGAGAGAAGAGATATATAATTTCACCTAAGGATCTGAAAGTTGGTACAACAGTTATGTCCGGAAAAGGAGCAACACCTGATATTGGCAATGCTCTGTATTTAAGTGATATTCCTTTAGGTACACCAATTCATGCAATAGAACTTACTCCTGGAAGAGGAGCTTCGATAGCGAGGAGTGCTGGTACAAACGGGATATTATCAGGTAGAGAAGGAAAATACGCTATCATTAAAATGCCGTCTGGTGAATTAAGGAGGGTACTTATGACATGCAAAGCCACTATTGGAGCTACTTCAAATACTGACCATTTTTTGGTTAAATCAGGAAAAGCAGGACGTTCCAGATGGTTGGGAAGAAGACCGAGAGTAAGAGGTGTCGCAATGAACCCGGTCGATCACCCCATGGGTGGAGGTGAAGGAAGGGCATCAGGAGGACATCCCAGATCCAGAACTGGTATTTTTGCCAAAGGTCAAAAAACCAGAAGTCCACAGAAGAGTTCAAATAAATTGATTATTTCAAAAAGGAAAAAATAATATCTGAATGGCAAGATCAATTAAAAAAGGACCTTTTATCTATCATAAATTATTAAAAAGGATAGAAGAAGCCAAGGAATCAAACAAAAAAAATGTTATTAAGACATATTCGAGAGCATCAATGATAATTCCAGATATGGTGGGTTTGACAATTGCTGTTCACAATGGAAAAACTTTTGTTCCGGTATTTGTAACTGAAAACATGGTTGGACATAAATTGGGTGAGTTCTCACCTACCAGAGTTTTCAGAGGCCATTCCGGTAATAGAAAAAAATAATAAATTAAATTAATAAATCAGTTATGGAAGCTGTTGCAAAATTAAGAAATTGCCCGATGTCCCCAAGAAAGATGAGAATGGTGGCTGATGTTATTCGTGGCAAATCAGTTGAAAATGCGTTGAATATTCTCCGGTTTAATAAAAGAGAAAGCTCATTTTGGTTGGAGAAACTTTTATTGTCTTCAATTGCAAATTGGGAAAATAAAAGCGATATGTCGAAGAGCGCAGATGAATTTGATTTATATATTAAACAGATCTTCGTTGACGGTGGTACCTCTTTAAAAAGATTCAGACCAGCACCGCATGGAAGAGCCAACAGGATTAGGAAAAGAACTAATCATGTTACCCTGGTAGTTGAAAATTCAATACCATTTGAAGTAGATAATAAAGTTGAATAGTTAATTAATAAATTCTTACAATGGGACAAAAAACAAATCCTATAGGTAATAGATTAGGTATAATCAGAGGATGGGATTCTAATTGGTTCGGAGGCAGGGATTATGCAGCCAAACTAGTTCAGGATGTTGAAATTCGTAACTATATAAGGGCTCGTATCGTTAAAGGAGGTATTTCTAAAATTGTTATTGAAAGAACATTAAAAAGAATTACCGTGACGATAAATACTTCAAGGCCTGGTATAATTATTGGTAAAGCCGGACAGGAAGTAGACAGACTTAGAGAGGAGCTTAAAAAGATAACCGATCATGATATACAAATAAATATTGTAGAGATTCGCAAACCTGAATTGGATGCTCAGATTGTAGGTGAAAATGTAGCTAAACAAATTGAATCAAGGGTAAATTATAGAAGAGCTGTGAAGATGGCTATTCAATCATCAATGAGAGCAGGCGCGAAAGGAATTAAGATCAGGATATCCGGCAGATTGAATGGTGCTGAGATGGCCAGATCAGAAGAATTTAAGGAAGGTAGAATTCCATTGCATACATTCAGGGCTGATATAGATTACGCTTTGGTTGAAGCTCTGACTATTTATGGTAAAATTGGAGTTAAAGTATGGCTGTTCAAGGGAGAAGTTCTTGGAAAAAGAGATTTGTCTCCAAATATCGGTGCAAAGAAGAAAACGCCTTTACCGGTTAGAGATAATCGAGGCGGTGGAAAGCCAAGAAGAGGAAGAAATAATTAATATTTAATAATTGTTGACTTTGCAAAAATTTTTATAAGCAAAAATTAATTACAATGTTACAACCAAAGAAAACAAAATACAGAAAGCAGCAGAAAGGTAAAAACAGAGGTATGGCTATGAGAGGGCATACAGTTGCTTTCGGAAGCTTCGGTATGAAATCTTTAGAGCATGCCTTTATAACCAGCAGACAAATTGAAGCTGCCAGGGTTGCTTTAACAAGATTTATGAAGAGGGAAGGTAAAGTGTGGATAAGAATATTTCCTGATAAACCTATCACTTCTAAACCATTGGAAGTAAGGATGGGTAAAGGGAAAGGTGCTCTTGATCATTATATTGCCAGAATTCAACCGGGCACTATCATGTTTGAAATAGATGGTGTTTCAGAAGAAAGGGCAAGAGAAGCTTTGAGATTGGGTGCACAGAAAATGCCTGTTAAAACAAAATTTGTCTCTAGACCTGATTACGAAAAATAAAAAATATAGCACATGGCTACTAAGAAATATTTGGAATTACAGAATTTTAATGATGCTGATTTGCTGAATGAATTAAAAGAAGCAAAAGCAGAATATAAAAAGCTAAAATTTGATCATGCAATTACGGGTTTGGAAAATCCTTTGACTCTGAGAAGCCTTCGCAGAGACGTTGCAAGATTGAATACAGAAGTCAGAAAAAGAGAACTTGATAAAATGACTGATCTGCAGCTGTCTAATAGAAGTAAAATCAGACAACGTAGGAAACTTAATAAATAAAAATTCTATTGAATCATGAGTGATAGGAAAAATCGTAAACAAAGAACAGGCATAGTGGTAAGTAACCGCATGCAGAAAAGCATAACAGTTCTGGTTGAAAGGAAGCTTAAACACCCTTTGTATGGTAAATTCGTTAAAATGAGTAAGAAATTCATGGCTCATGATGAAAATAACGAAAGCAATATTGGTGATAAAGTTCTGATAATGGAAACCAGACCTTTAAGCAAATATAAAAGATGGAGATTAGTCCAGATAGTTGAAAAAGCGAAATAATTGAATCAGATTTAATTTTAAAATAATAATCATGATACAAACAGAATCAAGATTGAAGGTGGCTGATAATAGCGGTGCGAAAGAGGTTCTTTGCATAAAAGTTCTTGGTGGAACAAGAAGAAGATATGCCTCAGTGGGTGACCTCATTGTTGTCACAGTAAAAAGTTCAACACCCACCGGTATTAAGAAGGGAACTGTCTCTAAAGCAGTTGTGGTCAGAACAAAGAAGGAAATCAGACGAAGAGACGGTTCATATATCAGGTTTGATGACAATGCTGTTGTTTTGTTAAATGCAGCCGGAGAGCCAAGAGGAACTCGTATTTTTGGACCTGTAGCAAGAGAATTAAGAGAAAGAGAATATATGAAAATTGTTTCACTGGCTCCTGAGGTTTTATAATTTTAAAAACTTATTTCATGGAAACTGTAAAAAATAAATTTAAAATCCATATTAAAAAAGGTGATCAGGTTATTGTCACTGAAGGCGATTTTAGAGGTAAAAAAGGTAGAGTTTTGGAAGTCTTTCCCAAAAAGTACAGAGCAATAGTAGAAGGTGTCAATATAATTAAAAAACATCAGAAACCTACTAATAATCAGAAGGGAGGAATTATTGAGAAAGAAGCCCCTGTTCATATTTCGAATCTTATGCTTGCTGACCCTAAATCAGGTGAAGCAACAAGAATAGGAAGGAAATTAGTTGATGGTAAATTAGTACGTTATTCTAAAAAATCAGGAGAAATTATTAAGTGATGAAATATACACCCAGATTAAAAAAACAGTATAAAGATGAAATTATACCCAAATTGATGGAAGAATTTGGCTATAAATCAATAATGCAGGTCCCCAGACTTGTTAAGATCTCTATCAATCAAGGATTGGGAGATGCAACTCAGGATAAAAAAATCATAGATGAAGCCCTGAAAGAACTGTCCTTGATAGCCGGCCAAAAGGCTGTTGCTGTTAAGGCAAAGAGGTCTGTTTCAAACTTTAAGTTGAGAGAAGGTATGCCAATTGCTACAAGAGTCACTTTAAGAAATGTAAAGATGTATGAATTTCTTGACAGACTTGTTTCAATAGCACTTCCAAGGGTAAAGGACTTCAGGGGAATCAATGACAAAAGTTTTGATGGCAGAGGAAATTATTCTATGGGTGTCAAGGAACATATTATTTTCCCTGAAATTGAAATGGATAAAATAGTCAGAATTCAAGGTATGGATATTACATTTGTCACTACGGCACAGACAGATATCGAAGCATTATCTTTACTGAAACAATTTGGAATGCCTTTTAAAAACCAAAGAAATTAATTAACATGGCAAGAAAATCTTTAATAGCTAGAGAAGTTAAAAGAAGCAGACTTGTTGCAAAGTATGCTGCAAAAAGAAAAAAGTTGAAAGAAGAAGGTGACTGGGATGGACTGGATAAACTTCCACGTAACTCTAATCCTAACAGATTGCATAACAGATGCGGATTAACCGGCAGACCTAAAGGATATATGAGAAGATTTGGTATATGCAGAGTTAAATTCAGAGAAATGGCAAATGATGGTAAAATTCCAGGTGTAACTAAAGCTAGCTGGTAATATAAATATAAAAGTAGTATGATAGTAACAGATCCAATTGCAGATTATTTAACCCGTATTCGTAATGCCCAAATTGCTGGACACAGAATGTTGGTAATTCCGGGTTCTAAAATGAAGAGAAGAATTACAGAAATCCTGTACGACCAGGGATTTATAAAGAAATATAAATTTGAGGAAGATGATAAATCAGGTCAGATTTTTATAGCTTTGAAATATAATCCGCTTACGAAAGAACCAGTAATTAAAAAAATGCAAAGAGTAAGTACTCCGGGTTTAAGGAAATACTTCTCAGTTGATAAATTGCCAAAAGTAATTAATGGATACGGTATAGCAATTGTGTCAACTTCAAAAGGCGTAATGACAGAGAAAGAAGCAAGGAAAGAGAATGTAGGTGGGGAATTATTATGCTATGTTTATTAATTTTTAAAATTATTTAAAATGTCAAGAATTGGAAAAGCCCCTATACAGCTTCCTGATGGTGTCAGCATAGATGTCACTAAAGGAAATCTGGTTACGGTCAAAGGAGCAAAAGGAACATTGACTCAACAAGTCGATCCGGATATTAAGTTAAACATTGAAGACGGAGTATTAACATTGGTAAGACCTACTGATTCTATAAGGCACAGATCATTTCATGGGTTATATCGTTCTTTGATCAATAATATGGTTACCGGAGTATCTCAAGGTTTCGCAAAAGAACTTGAATTGGTTGGGGTTGGATTCAGAGGTACAAGCACAGGAAATTTGCTTGAATTGAGCCTTGGATTTTCCCACCCTATTTATTTCTATATACCTGATGAACTTACTGTTGAAACCACTGCTGAAAAGGGAAAAAATCCAACTATAAAACTGGCAGGAATCGATAAACAACTGTTAGGGCAGGTTGCAGCAAAGATCAGAGCATTCAGAAAACCTGAGCCATATAAAGGAAAGGGTGTGAAATATAAAGGTGAGTTAATCCGTAGGAAAGTTGGAAAATCCGGTGGTAAATAATTAAAGTTATAATATAAATTTATTATGAGAAAGAGTAGTAGTTTATCGATCCAAAGAAGAAGAAAAATCCATCTTGGGATTAGAAAAACAATAAAGGGTTCTTCAGAGAAACCCAGACTTTCTGTTTACAGAAGCAACAAAGGGGTATATGCACAGTTGATTGATGATGTGGCAGCAAGGACTTTAGTGAGTGCTTCTTTTAGAGATAAAGAGATTGAAACTAAAAGCACCAAATTGGAAATGGCTAAAAAGGTAGGTACAATTCTTGCTGAAAAAGCTAAGGCTAAGAATATAGAGAATGTTGTTTTTGACAGAAGCGGTTATATTTATCATGGAATCATTAAATCTCTGGCTGAAGGAGCAAGAGAGGGTGGTTTGATATTTTAAAAAAATACAATTATCAAAATGGGAAATATTAAGAAAAGACGTGTTAAACCCACGGAAATAGCCGAACTAAAAGAAAAACTTGTTACTTTGAACAGAGTAACCAAGGTTACAAAAGGAGGAAGAACATTTAGTTTTGCTGCACTGGTTGTTGTTGGTGACGGAAAGGGAATTGTAGGGTACGGACTTGGTAAATCCAGGGATGTTACTGAAGCTATAGGAAAAGCAACTGAAGCTGCAAAAAAGAATCTTATTAAAGTACCTGTAATTAAAGGTACCATCCCTCATGATCAGCGAGGTAAATATGGAGGAGGTAGCGTTCTTATAAAACCAGCAGCAGAAGGTACTGGAGTTATAGCCGGTGGAGCTATGAGAGCAGTTCTGGAAACAGCAGGATACCATAACGTTTTGGCAAAATCTCAGGGATCATCAAATCCACATAATGTTATAAAAGCTACAATTGAAGCATTAGCTCAGCTAAGAAGCCCCTATGATATTGCCAAAGAAAGAGGAATAGATCTCGATAAATTATTTAACGGATAGAAAAATTTAAAAAATGGCTAAAGTTAAAATAAAGCAGGTCAGAAGCGCAATTGGAAATCCAAAAAATCAAAAGGCTACTTTGATTGCTCTGGGACTAACAAGAATCGGAAAATGTGTTGAACAAGAAATGAATCCTCAGATTCAGGGAATGATCAACAAAGTTTCACATTTAGTAAGTGTTGAAGAAATTTAATCTGAAAAAAATTGAATTATGGAATTACATAATCTAAAACCAGCCCCGGGCTCGGTAAAAAAAGATAAAAAAATTGTTGGTAGAGGTCAGGGATCCGGAAAAGGTGGAACATCAACAAGAGGGCATAAGGGTGCACAGCAAAGAGCTGGATATAAAAGTAAAAGAAATTACGAAGGAGGTCAGACCCCTTTGCAGATGAGATTACCTAAAAGAGGATTTAATAATAAGTTCAGGATAGAATACGTGCCTTTAAATGTTGAAAGATTGCAGGAAATAAGCGAAAAGTATTCGATTACCGAGATAACTCTTGATTTCCTGACACTTAATGGAATCATTAATAAAAATGACCTTGTAAAAGTATTGGGCGGGGGTGAATTGACAGCAAAATTGTCTGTTACTGTTCATAAATGTACCGGTTCTGCAAAAGAAAAAATTGAAAATGCCGGTGGTTCTGTCACGCTAGTATAAATTAAAATTAATGAAAGAATTTATAAATACTCTCAGAAATATTTGGAAGATCCACGAACTGCGTAAAAGGATACTTTTTACAGTTGGTCTTATTGCAATATATAGGTTCGGAGCTTATGTTGCACTTCCAGGAGTTATGCCTAAAGTGTTATTAAAGGCTGTTGAAGGAAGAGATGCTAATGATATTTTGGGTTTGCTTAATACCTTCACAGGTGGTGCATTATTTCAGGCGTCAATTTTTGCACTTGGTATTATGCCTTATATCACCTCCTCAATTATAGTTCAGCTTCTTGGTTTCGCAGTACCATATTTTCAGAGATTACAACAAAAAGAAGGTGAATCAGGTAGAAATAAACTAAATCAGATCACGCGATGGCTCACTGTATTGATCACATTGGTGCAGGGAGGTGGTTATCTTACTACTATTGTTGCCAGCGGAGCTAAAGATCCGAGTCTAAGCCCTTACGTATTCTGGATGGTGAATATTATAATTTTATCAACCGGTACTGTATTTGCTATGTGGTTGGGTGAAAGAATTACTGAAAGAGGCTTGGGGAATGGAATATCATTGCTTATCATGATTGGTATTATAGCAAGACTGCCACAGTCATTTTTTGCTGAAATCCAGTCTCAACTGGCACAGAGTGGGGGAGGACTTATACTTTTCGTAATAGAACTATTTGCCCTATTTGCCATCGTGGCGCTCACTGTACTTATAACGCAGGGGGTCCGGAAAATTCCTGTACAGTTTGCAAAAAAAATGGTAGGGAAAGGAACAAACCAGATGCCTGTCGCAGGTGCGAGGGACTATATACCTGTTAAAGTAAATGCAGCAGGTGTAATGCCGATTATTTTTGCTCAGGCAATTATGTTTTTACCTGTAACACTTATGCAATGGATGAGTAAGTCAGGGACTGAGGCCAGTGGATTGTTACTATCCTTAAATAGATGGACGTCAGTTACATATAATGTTATGTTTTTCCTTTTAATTATTTTATTTACATATATATATACAGCCCTGGTTGTTAATCCTAAACAATATGCAGATTATCTGAAAAGGATGAATGCTTTTATTCCTGGAGTAAAGCCAGGCAAATCAACTGAAGAATTTATTGATTCAATTGTTACAAAGATTACTTTGCCCGGATCAATTTTTCTTGGATTTATAAGTATTTCACCTGCCATAATAGCTGCAATGGGTGTAAATCAGGCTTTTGCCTTATTTTTCGGAGGAACATCTCTTTTAATTTTAGTTGGTGTAATGCTCGATACAATGCAGCAGATAGAAAGCCATTTGCTGATGAGAAAATATGATGGACTTGTAAAATCTGGTAAGTTAAGAGGAAGAAGTTCAGGAGGCATCAACCCTATTGGGGGAATGTAAATAAGCTTAAGTGAGCAAAGGAATTGTATTAAAAAGTAAAGAAGAAATTGAATTACTGAAAATAAGTAATCAGATTGTTTCAAAGACATTGGCTTTTGTCGGGGAATTGATTAGGCCGGGGATAACCGGGATAGAATTGGATAGAAAAGCAGAAGAGTTTATAAAAGATAATGGTGGAAAGCCATCATTTAAAGGTTACCAGGGATTTCCGTCTTCATTGTGTATTTCAATAAATGAAGCAGTGGTTCACGGAATTCCATCGAAATATGAAATCCGGGAAAAAGACATTGTTTCGGTTGATTGCGGAGTATTTAAAAATGGTTTTCATGGAGATTCAGCTTATACTTTTGCAGTAGGTGATGTTAACGAGATAATAATGTCGCTCCTGAGGAATACGATGAAGAGTTTGTACCTCGGTATTGATAAAGCTATCGCTGGCAACCGGGTAGGAGATATAAGTCATGCAATTCAGGAGTATACTGAACTTAAGCATGGTTATGGAGTGGTAAGAGAATTGGTAGGTCACGGTGTTGGGAGAGAACTGCATGAAAAACCTGAAGTTCCAAACTTTGGAAAAAAAGGGAAAGGTCCGGTTTTATTTGAGGGAATGACGATTGCTATTGAACCTATGATAAATCTAGGGTCAAAGAATATAGTAGTATTAAAAGATGGATGGACAGTATTAACAAAGGACAGAAAACCCTCCGCACATTTTGAGCATAGCATTGTGGTAGGAAAAGAGCAGGCTATGATTCTTTCTGACCATGATATTATTGAAGAATCTATTAAAAAGAATATTAATTTAAAGAAAATATAAAAAAAAGTAGTAATTTTGCGCTCCAATTTGAGCTTATGACAAAAAAAAATTTGATTGAACAGGATGGAATTATTGAAGAAGCGCTTTCTAACGCTATGTTCAGGGTTAGACTTCAGAATGACCATCTGATAATTGCTACTATTTCAGGAAAAATGAGGATGAATTATATCAGAATTTTACCTGGAGATAAAGTGAAAGTTGAGATTTCACCTTATGATTTATCAAGAGGCCGCATTAATTACAGATATAAGTAATAATGAAAACTGAGGGCCTGTTTTTTAAAGGAATGTAATGTAAAAAAAACATAGAAATGAAAGTTAGAGCATCAATAAAAACAAGAACTGCCGACTGTAAACTTGTGAGGAGAAAAGGCAAGTTGTATATTATTAATAAAAAGAATCCTAAATATAAACAACGTCAAGGTTAAAAAAAATAGATTATGGCAAGAATTTCTGGAGTTGATCTTCCTAAAAATAAAAGAGGAGTTATCGGTTTAACCTATATTTATGGTATTGGTAGAAGCAGAGCTAAAGAGATATTAGCTGAGGCCGAAATCTCAGAAGATACTAAAGTTCATCAGTGGACTGATGATAATATCAAAGAAATAGTTCGTATTATCCAAACTGAATTCAAGGTTGAAGGTGAATTACGTTCTGAAGTTCAATTGAACATCAAACGATTGATGGATATAGCCAGCTACAGGGGGCTGCGTCACAGAAAGGGACTGCCCACCCGTGGACAGCGAACCAGAACTAATGCCAGAACGCGTAAAGGAAGAAAGAAAACTGTCGCTAACAAAAAGAAAGCAACTAAGTAATTGATTATTAATATATTATTGATTTAGAATATGGCTAAAGCAAGAAAGGTAAAAAAAGTAAGAAAAGTATCTGTAGACCCTAAAGGTAAGGTGTTTGTTCAGGCTTCTTTTAACAATGTAATTATAACAATGACTAATATCAGAGGTCAGGTTATTTCATGGTCTTCAGCAGGTAAAGCTGGATTCAAAGGTTCTAAGAAAAACACTCCTTATGCTGCTCAGATGGCTGCACAACAGGCAGCTCATGAAGCATTCGAAGCAGGTATGAGAACTGCTGAAGTGTTCGTTAAGGGTCCTGGTGCAGGTAGGGAAGCTGCCATCCGGGAAATTGATGGCAATGGGATAAAGGTTACTAAGATCATAGATATTACACCTGTTCCACATAATGGATGCAGACCTCCAAAAAAGAGAAGAGTTTAATTTGAGTAATTTTAATTTATCATAAAATGGCAAGATATACCGGACCAACAACAAGAATAGCTAGAAAATTTGGAGATGCAATCTTCGGACCAGACCGTGCGTTTGAAAAACGTAAATATCCTCCGGGACAACACGGACCTTCACGAAAGCGTGGTCAGAAGTCCGATTATTCTGTGCAGTTGTTGGAAAAACAAAAAGCAAAATATACTTATGGCCTCTTAGAGCGCCAGTTTAATAATTTATTCCAGAAAGCAAGCCGTAAAGGTGGTGTGACTGGTAATGTTTTACTTCAGTTACTCGAATCAAGGCTTGATAATGTTGTATACAGACTTGGTTTTTCAAGGACAAGACGTGCCGCAAGGCAATTGGTTAATCACAGACATGTTACATTAAATGGAGAAATCAACAATATCCCTTCAACTCTTCTGAAACCGGGTGACCTGATATCTATCAAAGGTTCAAGCAGGGATCTTGATTTTGTAAAGAATACAATTGCAGGAAGTACTAGTTTTACGCAATTTGGATGGATTGAATTTAGTCGCGATACTTATATCGGAAAATTTTTGGGTTATCCTGATGTAGAGAAAATTCCTGAAAAGATTAATGTTCAGTTGATAGTCGAACTTTATTCAAAATAGGATATTTGAGCTTTTTCTGAAGTTTTTATTCAGAATTGAAAATTTGACATTTTTTTTCATTATTCTATGCTTTAGCAATAATTAATAGTTAGTATGAATATATTAAACTTTCAAAAACCGGAGAAAATTAATTTAAAGAAAGCTGATAATTTTCACGGTTTTTTTGAATTTAAACCACTCGAACCCGGATTTGGTCAGACAATTGGAAATTCACTTAGACGTATTCTTCTGTCTTCACTCGAAGGATATGCAATTTCATCAATCAGGATCGCAGGAGTGGATCATGAATTCTCTACCATTAAGGGAGTTTATGAAGACGTAGTTGATATAATTTTAAATATCAAGCAAATAAGATTGAAAAAAATCCTGGAAGAGGATGAAGAAGTTGAAAACAAGATATACCTGACTATTTCAGGAAAAGAAAATTTTGTTGCCGGCGATATCGATAAGTTTACCAATGTCTTTAAAGTAACAAATCCTGAATTTGTTATCTGTAATATGGAGACATTTGTAAATCTTGAAATCGAATTGACAGTTACAAAAGGCAGAGGTTATGTGCCTGGTGATGAATCAAAGGACAAAGGTGTTGTAATAGGTACTATCCCCGTTGATGCGATTTATACTCCTATAAAAAAGGTCTCCTATCAGGTGTCAAATACCAGGGTCGGACAAAAAACCGACTATGAAAAACTTGATATTGAGATAAAAACTGATGGCACTATTCATCCTGAAGAGGCTATTAAACAGGCTTCAAGAATATTGATACAGCATTTGATGCTAATAACTGATGAAAACATCACATTTGATGATCCTGCCAAGAAAGAAGATGATTATGTTGATGAGCAGGTACTTCACATGCGAAAATTGTTGAAGACTTCTCTTGAAGATCTTGATCTTTCCGTTAGAGCTTTCAATTGTCTTAAAGCTTCAAAGATAGATTCACTTGGAGATCTCGTTCAACTTGAAAGGCATGAACTGTTGAAATTCAGAAATTTCGGAAAGAAATCACTTGTCGAAATAGAAGAATTGCTTGAGGTCAATGATCTTACATTTGGAATGGATCTTTCAAAATATAAATTAAAAGATTAACAGTAAAACTACCGGTAAGGGAATAAGACCTTTCCTTTTTTATTTTTTTATATTGTATTAACCGAGCAGATTTTTAAGATAACCGGTTTTCTTGTCTGCAGAGTGATACTTAAAACATTTTATTATGAGGCACGGAAACAAATTTAATCATTTAGGCAGAAAGGCAGGCCACAGGGCTGCTTTGCTTAGTAGTCTGGCATTTGCTCTTATCAAGCATAAAAGGATAAATACGACATTGGCAAAGGCAAAAGCACTGAGAGTTTATGTTGAGCCACTTATTACCAAATCAAAAGACAATACAACTCATTCAAGAAGAACTGTATTTTCATATCTTGGAAAGAAAGAGGCAATCATCGAATTATTTGATGTGATCGGTCCAAAAGTTGCAGACAGACCAGGTGGATATACACGTATCATCAAGATGGGATATAGAAGAGGTGATGCTGCAGCAATGGCTATGATAGAATTGGTGGATTTCAATGAATTGATGCTCAATTCAAAAAAGAAAGAAACAGAAAAAACAGCAAAAAGAACTAGAAGAAAATCTGCTTCAAAGCCAGCTGATTCAGCACCAGTTGTTGTTCCTCCAGTTGTTGAGGAAGAATCGAAGGAAGAAGAGACTAAGAAAGAGGATGAATAATTTTCTTTTACTCTATATAAAAGGGATATGCTATAACAGTATATCCCTTTTTTTTGCTAATTTTTTTTATTTTTGCGTTTATGTCAATTTTCAAAAAAATAGAATTACAGTTATGACTATAGTTGAAACTTAGACGCTTTGTATGAAAGAAGGAAATTTATTAAACAATATGGAAACAGAAACTAAGAAATCAGCATTGAGCCTGAAAAATGAAAGGGGTGATCTGTTGTGTTATCATTGCGGGGATATTTGTGCAAGTGACCTGGTCATGATAGAAGAAAAGAATTTTTGTTGCAACGGATGTAAAACAGTTTTTGAAATTCTTGACAAATCAGGAATGTGTACTTACTATAACCTTAATGAGAATCCGGGATTTAGTCTGAAAGGAAGAGTACAGGCTCAGTATGGATGGCTCGATGATCGTGAGGTTATTGAAAGACTGGTTGATTATTCAGACGAAAAGATCACTAAAGTCACTTTTCACCTTCCTCAGGTTCATTGTGCCGCCTGTGTATGGTTGCTCGAAAATCTTTATAAATTCAATACAGGTATTTCAGTTTCAAGGGTGAACTTTACAAAGAGGGAAGTTTTTATAAATTTCATGAACGACAGTACATCTTTGAGAAAAGTAGTAGAGTTGCTTGATTCCATAGGTTATACTCCTGCTATAAATATGTCGAATCTTGATGACAAAACAAAAAAAGTTGCAGATAAATCATTGTATTATAAACTGGGATTTCTGTTATTTGCTTTTGGTAATGTAATGCTTTTTACATTTCCGCAGTATCTTGGTCTTATCCGGGAATCCGATGAAGAATTTTTTACTTTTTTTAGCTATCTGAATATGGTAATTTCAATACCGGTACTTTTTTATGGAGGATCTGATTATCTGAGGTCGGCATGGATTAGTCTTAAAAAAAGGAAGTTAAATCTGGATGTTCCAATAAGTCTGGGCATGATAGCAATTTTTATATGGAGTGTTTATGAGACTGTAAGTGGTATTGGCCATGGATATTTTGACAGTCTGGCTGGACTGATATTCTTTTTATTGTGCGGGAAATGGTTTCAGCAGAAAACCTATCATTCCATCGAATTTGAACGGGATTACAAATCTTATTTTCCTATTGCTGTCACAAAGAAAGAAGTCGGAAATGAAAAACCAATTGTAGTCGATAAAATCGAACCAGGTGATACTATAATAATCCGCAATAATGAACTTGTTCCTGCTGATGGCATCCTGCTCAAGGGAGAAGCAAGAATAGACTACAGTTTTGTGACCGGAGAATCAGTTCCTGTCAATAAACTGCCCGGCGAGAAAATTTTTGCAGGAGGAAAACAAATGGGCAGTAATATGGAACTTACAGTCACAAAACGAGTATCACAGAGCTATCTCACTCAATTGTGGAATGACAGTGCATTTGAAAAGAAAGAGAAAAAATTCATGAGTGAACTCGCTGACAGGATAGGATCAAATTTTACTTATTTTGTTTTACTTGTATCATTCTCCACACTCATATACTGGTTGTTGAATGATCCATCCAAAGCTGTTTTCTCTTTTGCAGCTGTACTCATTGTAGCCTGTCCTTGTGCAGTCGCTCTTTCGATTCCTTTTACATTTGGAAACGGGATGCGAATTCTTGGCAGGAATGATTTTTTTGTCAAGAATACCGGTGTTTTCGAGTCAATTCAAAACATTAGCAGGGTTGTTTTTGATAAAACAGGAACACTGACATATGCTGTCAGAAATGAAGTATCCTTTGAAGGGAAAGATATTGATGAAACACATTTAAGGTATTTAAAATCTCTTTCACACCATTCTTCACATCCCCTCAGCAGACAAATTCATGAGCATATCAGTTCGGCTATATCAGAAGTCCGGGATTTGGTTGAAATTGCTGGCAAAGGTATTTCAGGAATAATTGATGGAAAAAAAGTTAAACTTGGTTCAGAATTATTTATAAAAGGAACGCAGGAAAAAAAGGGAACTACAGTTTTTGTTTCTGTCAATGATGAAGTGCTCGGCTTTTACAGTATCAGCAATGTTTACAGGAAAGGACTGGATGAACTTATTAGCTATTTTAAAGGAAAATTTAAAATGTCGCTCATAAGCGGGGATTCTGATTCTGAAAGGACTAATCTGGAAGAAATATTTCCTTTGGGTACAGAGATGTATTTTAATCAAAAACCTAAAGAAAAGCTTGATTACATAATAAAATGTCAGGAACGCGGAGAGAGGATATTATTTTTTGGGGACGGACTTAATGATGCAGGAGCGCTGCAGAAGAGCAATGTGGGAATAGTCATCACTGAAAATATCAATAATTTCACGCCTGCAAGTGATGCCATAGTCAGTGCTGCTAAATTTGACCAGCTTCACAGACTGATCAGTTTTATCAGGTCTTCAAGGTATTTGGTCTATTCAGCATACTTTATAGCATTTTGTTATAATATCATAGGTTTGAGCTATGCAGCAAGTGGAAATCTTTCTCCTGTTATTGCTGCAATTCTGATGCCAATAAGCTCAGTTTCAGTAGTTTTGTTTGGGATACTTAGCAGTACATGGCTGGCAAGGATCAAAAAGATTTTGTAATAAAAAAAGCCCTGCATTTCTGCAAGGCTTTAAAAGTCAAATTTTTGTGAATTTATTTTATAACGACAAATTTCTTTGACAACAATTTATCTTTTGTAAATATTGTAAAAATATATTCTCCTGCAGGGAAATTACCAATCTGGAATGTCTCTGTACTTTCTTTGACGTTGTAAGCATTTCTCATGTCTATTACAGAACCATTCAGATCATGAATAATCATAGTAGCATGGTCTATACTGTTTTCAAAATCAAGATCAACAGAAAGCACATTTCTTACCGGATTCTCAAGTAATGTAACGGTATTTGCCGGTAATAACTGATCTTCAATTGCACCCGGAACTACTTTTACTTCAAGATTTAAATCCATGACCCAGGCTCCATAATCAGCACCTAAAACATAGAATCTCTGATCATTTGATACATATATATAAGAGACTGTCTGATAAAGATTATTGAAGTAATAGAAAAATCGTTTATTTCCACTACCATTTGTATTGTCATAAGCATGGTAATACCTTGTGCCTTTTTCCCAGAGTGCAGCTATAAAATATTTTTTATTTGGTTTAAGATCTAAGTACCCATTTTCATCAAGATCAGTTATTTCAACATCTACATTGGCATACTTGGCTACATTTTCAATTTGCTTGGAACCATATCCTGCATAAGTTAATTGTTTTGATTCTTTACCATCAAGACCTATCCCATCCAGAAAGTCAAAATTCCATAACAGGTTATCAAGGGTATCAGCCAGTTCAAATACTCTTATAGTTGCCGGATAAGAAATCAGATCACCGGTTGTACCCATAGTAACTGAAAGCGTGGTTGATACAGCACTTATTTTATAATTTAGACTTTCAACCCAGTCCCCCATCTTGTAATAATTTATATTATATGCATCATAAATAGGACCCGCAGTGCCGCTCCCCTGAAATGAAACTCCACCATCCAGTGAGGAATCAGTATTTCGGAATCTTGTTTTATATATATTTTTTCCACCTTCTGTTCTATCAAATAGATTTGGATAAATTCTGAAATACTGAATAAAACTTTTTCCATTTGTTGTGGCAGCCTGATCGGTTTTTATTTCGTACAGCGCAACATATAATCCTGTGTCCAGATTAGCAGGCGCCATATATGAGTCAAAAAATACCCTGAAGGTATCATTTATTTCCAGATCAAAGGTTTTTGTTTCTGTATAAAATACTTTTTGAAGATTTTCATTATAAAGAGTGATCTTACCTTCGATTCCTGTCAATGCTTTTCCTCCTGTGTTGTTCACATCCATTATGAAGTACATAGAATCTCTGTTTGCCATGTTTTGAGCAATTCCATAATGCATTGGTGGATACCATGTGCCCATAATCTTTGGATCTCCGGCAGGAGTGTCAATGATGGCAACGTCATCTATTATCCAAAAGTAGTATTCTCCTTCCCAAATAAACTTTATTCTTACATTTGCATGTCCTGCGGCATAATTCGAAATGTCATATAATATCTGTGAGTTTTCAGTGGTACCAAAATTCAGCTTAATATCTCCATTCAAGGTTATTGGAGTGATCCATGTGGTTCCTCCATCGATTGAAACTGAAAACTTGGGAGTTGATTTCCAGTTTCTGTAATATTGATTGAATTTCAACCACACTGAAGTGCGTCCGACACATGAAAAAACGGGTGAAATAAGTTCACCGGTTTGGGATCCTGGGGCTATACCTTTCCCCTGATTTCCTTGAATTCCGGCATTATCATAAAAATCAGAATCGAAAACCATTGCACCATTTGAAACAGAAGGAGATTTTATTGCATTTCTGTTGTTCCAGTATCCACCTTTATCAGCTTTTCCATCAGCTTCCCATACCCATAAAGCATTTGCATTTGGTTTGACTGCAACTACAGTCCAGTCATTTATACCACCATTGAATTCACTGTTTTTATCCCCCGGTCCACCCCAGATATATGTTTGAGAAATTCCGTGGTAAACAAGTGAGGCAAGTAGTAAAAATGTAAAAAATAATTTTGTTTTCATATCAGCAAATTTTAATGTGAGAGAGAAAAATTCCTTACAAATATATAATTTTTTTTATCAACCTAAAAAGTATTTTTTTTATTTTTTTTGAAACAAAAAAAGCCCTGCATTTCTGCAAGGCTTTAAAAATTAAATTTTGTGAATTTATTTTATAACTACAAATTTCTTTGATAATAATTTATCTTTTGTGAATATTGTAAAGATATATTGACCTGCAGGGAAATTACCAACCTGGAATGTCTCTGTACTTTGTTTGAGGTTGTAAACATTTCTCATGTCTATTATAGAACCATTCAGATCATGAATTACCAAAGTCGCATGGTCTATGCTGTTTTCGAAATCAAGATCAACAGAAAGAACATTTCTTACAGGATTCTCAAGTAATGTAACTGTATTTGCAGGTAATAACTGATCTTCACTTGCACTTTTGAAATCTCCCCATATCTGAAGATTCAGATCAATAACCCATGCTCCGTAATCTTCGCCTATAAGATAAAATCTCTGATCATTTGATGTATAAATATATGAAACTGTCTGATAAAGATTATTTAAGAAATAATAAAATCGTTTATTTCCACCTGAATTAGTATTATCATAAGCATGATAATATCTTGTGCCTTTTTCCCAAAGAGCAGCAACAAAATATTTACCGTTTGGTTTAAGCTCAATATACCCGTTTTCATCCAGATCAGTTACATCAACATCAACATAAGCATAATTTGCTACGTTTTCTATTTGTTTAAAACCATAACCTATATATTTTAACTGTTTTGATTCTTTGCCATCAAGACCTATTCCATCTGTAAATTCAAAATTCCACAACAGATTATCAAGAGTATCAGCCAATTCAAATACCCTTATTGTACCCGGATAGGAAATATTACCGGTACCGCTCATTGCATTTGAAATAGTTGAAGAAACTGCTCGCACATGGAAATTCGGATTTGTTACCCAATCACCCAGTTTATAGTAGTTTAAATTATATGCATCATAAATTGGACCTGCGGTACCGCTGCCCTGGAAGGAAACTCCAGCGTCGACAGTACTATCTGTATTCCTGCATTTAGTATTATAGACATTTAAACTACCCTCTTTTTTTGCGAAAAGATTAGGATATATTCTGAAATACTGGACATACTCTTTTCCAGTTGCTGTTGCAGCCTGTTCGCTGATCACTTCATATAGTACAACATATAAACCTGTGTCCAGATCGTGTGTTGGCATAAATGAATTGAACAATACCCTGAAAGTATCCTGTATTCCAAGATCAAATGTCTTTGATTCAGTGTAAAATACTTTCTGAAGATTATCATTATAAAGAGTAACTTTTCCTTCAACTCCAGTTAAAGCCTGACCACCGGTATTATTTACATCCATGATGAAATACATGGAATCCCTGTTTGCCATATTTTGTGGAATTCCATAATGCATAGGTGAATACCAAGTACCCATTATTTTTGGATCTCCAGCTGGTGCCTCCAAAACATAAACATCATCAATTACCCAATAATAATAATCTGCATTAAAGATAAATTTTATTTTTACATTTGCATGACCTGCAGCAATGCTTGTAATATCATAAAGTATTTGTGAATTTGGAGCAGTAGCACTATTTAAAGGAATGTCGCCATTAAAGGTAATTGGATCTTTCCATGTTGCTCCACCATCTATTGAAACAGCAATGTTAGTAGTCGATTGATATTGTCTGAAATACTGATTGAATTTTAACCACACAGAAGTTCTTCCTGCACATGAAAAAGTTGGAGATATCAATTCTCCTACTTGTGGTGACGGAGCAATTCCTTTACCAAAATTGCCTGCTGTACCTGCATTATCATAAAAATCTGAATCAAATACCATCGCACCATTTGAAACTGAAGGAGATTGAATAGCTTGTTGATTAGCTTTTCCTGAATATGCGCCTTTGTCTGGTTTGCCATCAGCTTCCCATATCCATAAAGCATTATCGTTTGGAGATATAGCTTTAACAGTCCAGTCATTCAAACCACCATTGAATTCACTGTTTTTGTCACCAGGTCCTCCCCAGATATATGTTTGTGAAATACCTGCCTGCATAATCATTACCAGGGCTAAGAAAGTAAATAATAAATGTTTTTTCATAATTTTTGACTTTTAAATTTTAAAATAAATATAAACTGAAAACCATATACATGATTTCATTATTATCAACGTACAAAAGTATACAAATGCAACATTAAAACCAAAGAAATATGAAGATTTATTTCAATTGGGGTGGAAACGGGGGGTCTTGGTAGCAAGGTAGGGAGGTAACATGGTGCTATGGGTAGCGGGAGCAAGGTAGCACAGCAAGGTAGCATGGTATCAAGCTAACATGGTAGCAAGGTGACATGGTAACAAGGTAGCATGGTAGCACGATGGCAAGGTAAGCTTTATACCTTTGAACCATCTTACCACCATCCTACCTTACTACCATACCACCAAACTACCATACCACCAAACTACCATACTACCATACAACCTTTCTACCAAGCAACCTTTCTGCCCTCCGGCCTTCTAAGCAAACAATTTCCAACAAATAAATTTACTTTTCAAAAAAAAATTGTAATTTCGTTTTTAATATGGATTTTTCATTTTTTATTGCAAAACGGCTTGCTTTAAGCAAAAAGAGTTCAATCTCATCTGCTATCATTCGGATTGCCATTGTAGCAATTGGCATCAGCGTAGCAGCAATGATAATTGCCGTATTTATGATTCGTGGTTTTCAGGTGAATATTTCTGAAAAAATATTTGGTTTCTGGGGGCACATCGATATAATTGGAAGTGAATCCTCACGTGATATAAGTTTAAGTCCGCTCAACGATACTGAGAGATATATTTCAGAAATAAAGTCAATAGATACTATTAGATTTATTGATGAAAATGAAGTAGAAAATGCTATTAAAGTAAAAATTGACCACATTCAGCAATACATCATTTTTCCTGCTATCATGTCTACAAAAGATGCTTTTGAAGGATTGCTGATGAAGGGAGTGGGAGAGGATTTTGATGATGCCAATATAAAGAAGTATTTAAAATCGGGATATGTTCCAGATTTTAGTTCTGATAAATCATTGAATGAAGTCCTAATTTCAAAGTATACTGCTGACAGACTAAAACTCGAATCCGGAAAGAATGTGATACTCAATTTTATAACTGATAATGATCAGGTGAGAAAAAAAGTTAAAATTGCAGGAATATACAGTACTGGTCTTATGGAATATGATAAGAAACTTGTGCTGATGAATATCAGCATGCTTCGACAAATTCTTGGATGGGAACCACATCAGGCAGGAGGAATTGAGGTTTTTGTCAATGACCTTTCACAGCTCGATATTATAAATGATTATATTTATGTTGAAATACTTCCAAAAGATATATATTCTATGACCGCAAGGCAAAAATTCCCAGCCATATTTGAATGGCTTAAACTCCAGAACATCAACGAACAAGTTATACTTATTCTGATGTTGATAGTATCAGTAATTAATATGGTAACTTCTTTGCTTATTCTGATCCTTGAACAGACCAAGATGATAGGTATTCTTAGAGCTCTTGGTTCTGATACATGGAGTGTGAGAAAGATATTTCTGTATCATGCGGGGTTTATCGTCCTTTTCGGACTGATACTGGGGGATATAATTGGTCTTGGTGTAAGTTTTCTGCAAAAGGAATTTGGACTTATTAAACTCGACGAGGCAAGTTATTATCTTTCGGAGGCACCTGTTTTTATCGATATACCGGCATTGATAGCAATTAATGTTGCCACTCTGATAATAACAGTTTTAATTCTGATAATACCAAGTTACCTTGTATCAAAAATAGACCCTGTCAGGACGATATCATTCAGGTAATTTATTGAAGATATGTGACTTCTTTGGTTTTTGTGTCATAGACAACTGTACTTCTCTTATTGTTCCTTTCATAGTAATCCACCTTCAATTTAGATTTACTTTCCCATGTAACAGTTCCTCTGTAGGCTTTTTTACCCCATGCCACATTATTGTTTTTAGTGTCGAAAAGCATAATCTTCAATGATGGGTAATCATCAGAATCTACTTTCTTTTCATCATAAATTGCAGCAAAAGATTTATTGCTATTATATAGAATTTTATAATCTGACTTAAAGTTATTTCTAGCTACAGCATCTAGTGATGATGTTTGCCCATTGGGTACTTCAGATGGTGCTGTTTTTGGAGAACAAGCTATGAAAAAAAATGCAACAAAAAAGATATAAGATACTAATTTCATGACTTTTTTTAATTTATTAATTAATATTAACAGAAAACTAAATAATTTATTGTAAAATTTATAACTAATTCCATCTGGGTATATGATGATTGAATAATTATGTATATGAAGCTTATAAATTTAATTTGTACTTTATAAACTTCATATACACATTATTTGAAAAAAAACGAAAACAATTTTTTATGCAAATTAACTATTTAACAATTGTTACATCACCAACCAGTTTCATGTCTTCACGTTCTTTGAGTTTAAATACGACATAATACACGTATACTCCCGGATTCAGCTTTTTTCCTTTGAATTCCCCATTCCAGCCATAAGCACGATCATTAACAGGTATATTTTCCTGGAAAAATACCATTTCCCCCCATCTGTCAAATATTCTCATTTCCTTAATACCCTCTACTGATCTGTCTGCAGTAACAAAGAAAACATCATTGGAACCATCACCATCAGGTGAAAATATATTGGGTATATCAATATCTATATTTTCAAGGAAAGTCACTGCAAGGCAACTCATTGCCGAACAATCATTTTCATCAAATATTTCGACGCATAATGTATCATCGGCTTCTATACTGAGATCTACAGATTTGCATTCCGGTCCCTGACACAATACCCCATCATTGATTAGACTCCACACAATATTACTTATATTGATATTTGAAACATTAATCAGTTCAAATCTGTTTGCTTGATTTTCTTTGATAACGACATTTCCTGCGATGCCGGGTTCAAGTAAAGGAGGATTGACAAGATCAATTGATTCTATTGATTCACAACCATAAGTGTCTCTTGCGAGAACTGAATAATTTCCAGGTTTCAAGCCGGTAAATACTCCGTTTGCTGACAAGTTCCCAGCTAAATAATATTGTACTCCGGGATGAACTGGTGCTGATATTTGTCCATTTTCTTCGTTATGACACAACGGATCTTCTTTTGATAGCTGGAATACAGGTTCAGGTGTTATCAGTATAGAATCTTTAGAGCTATAAGTGCAATTAGCAAGAGTATAATCCAGACTATATACAAAATTACCTGTTCCAAGTCCCTGGAAATTTATTGTGCCATCATTTGAAATTCCAGGACCTGTCCATTTGATTGTTCCGTTTTGAGGTCCGGTAATATTTACTCCAAGTTTAACAGTCTTTGCAAAAGCTGCGCATAAATGAGGAGGAAGATCCTGAATGCTGAGAGCTACACTTGGGCAAGGTTCTGTCTTGCATGTTTTAGTAGCAATTACATTACCACAAGCGCAATCAGTTATAGCTTCAACACTGAAATTGACAGTAGTATTTGATCCAAGATTCTGTACAGCAAAAGATAAATTCGGGCCATTTGCAACTTCAACCCCATTGGCAAGAACCCTGTAATTTGTTGCACAATCAATATCATTCCAGCTGATACTTACTGAGGTAGTAGTAGGGTTCACACAATCTAAAACTGGTTTTATTAGTTCTGGTTCAACCGTAACTGCCTTTTTGACTTCTGCAGATTTACAACCTTTATTATCAATGATTAAAGCAAGGTTGTATGTGCCGGGCTGATTCCATTTAAGAGAGAATTTTGAAGTATTGATATTTTTTCTCTGACCACCATCCAAAGTCCAGGTATAAACTGAACCAACAGGATTGCCGGAAAAGTAATTGACAACTATACTGTCAGTAATACATATCAAATCATCTACAACTGAGAATTGAGCCGTAGGTCTTTCAATTACAGTGATCTTGAAATCTTCAGAAGCACTGCAAATACCCTTGTAGTCAAATTTGATTGTATGAGTGCCCGGTCCTGCAGCTTTAGGATCAAAAAGACCGTTGTTCGGATTTATGCCAGGTCCGCTCCATTTTGATGTACCACCTGTACTTCCATCGCTTGCGGTCACTACTGCATTAAACTGGATGGGCTGAGTGTTTGCATCAAGACAAACTTCGGTTATATTTGGTGAAATATCGATAGTATAAACGGGACATTCCTTTGCTTCACACGTTAAGCTTGCTGTTTTGGATCCACAAACACCGCTATTCACCGCTATTATAGTTATACTAACTTCATCACCTGGAGTAAGACCTCCTACATTCCAAGAACTTATCATTGAATTAGACACTTCAGTACCATTTACATAAACTATATAGCTTTCAGCCAAAGGATCTGTATCCCATGTAAAATCAATATTATCTACAGTTGGAGCACAATTTATCGAAATTTCGTCAAGTGTATCCTGTACTAATATCGGTACGGAAATTGTTTGTGATATACAATCATTATTTTCAACTGTTAATTGAACTGTCTTCAGGCCAGGAGAATTCCATTTTATTGTATGTTGTGATAAGCCGGAGCCATTTAGAACTGTTGCCCCATTGAAATCCCAGCTTGCTGTTCCTGAAGGAGCATTTCCATTATAAGAGATATTTGCAACATCATTGATACAAATTGTATCTTTGTTGATGCTGAAGTTAGCAGTTGGTTGTTCAAATATGTGAATGTAAGATTTATCAGTATAGGTGCACTCTGCAAATTCATATTTCAGAGTAATAGTATGGTCTCCAATTCCGGCTACTTTTGGATCAAATAGTCCTGTTGCTGAATTAGTAATACCATTGCCTAACCAGCTTATCACACCCGATCCTGCTGGATTGATTTCTGAATTTAATAAAAATGCAGTATTAGTACCATCGTAACATATTGAAGTGTCGCCCGGGGCTGAATTAACAATGACAATCGGACAATCCTGTGCCTGGCATGTGATTGGTAATGTTGTAAAACTTGGGCAAATTCCATTGGTTTGTACCAGTAATTGTATTGTAACAGCTTCAAGCGGGTTCAGTCCTGACACATTATAAGTGTTACCTGATTGAGTGCCCTGATCACCTGCCACAAGAATTACTGAAGTGCCGGTTGCTCCTGTTACAGGATCCCATTCAAAAGTAACACTTGTTGCTGTTGAATTGCAAATAATAACAGGCTGTGAAGGTGGTGAAACAAGCTCAACAATTTTTTCAAAATATCCTGACAGACATCCGTTTTCAGTAACTTCGAGGCTTACAATTTTTGTGCCCGGTGATGCCCACTCAATAGTATGAGGTCCTCTTCCATTGCCTCCTGTTCCGCTGGTTTCAGTTCCCCCGCTGAAATTCCATGTGTAAACTGCATTTTCAGTCCCTGTTCCGGTATATGTAATTATATTGGAAGATGTAAGGCATATCGTATCCGATGCAGTAAAGAAAGCTGTCGGTGCGGAAAATACCTGTATTGGAAAGCAGATAGTATCTGAATTGCCACATAAAACGTCTTTGCCATAAACACATATATTTCCGCCTTCAGACCCAAACCAGTTCACTGTAAGAGTAGTTCCATCAGGAGATACCGTTGCTGAAAAAACATCATCAGGCCACGACCATATATATGAGTATGAAGGGTTAGTGCCTGCAATTATATAAGGTATATATGTATTGTTGTTACTGCAAATAGATTGCAGCCAGTCAACTGCAACCGGTGGATCAGGCCTGAAAAGCTCAAGGTCAACATTATACTGATTTATATCATCAAAAACACAAGTTATTCCTTCAGAACTTAAAGTGATCTCAACTGAGTAAAGGCCATTTTCACTGACATTCAAATCGTAAATAAAAGGGTCATCATCTGGTATCGGGAAGCCATCTTTAAACCACTGTACTGAAATATTTTCTGCCCCGGAATACTGCCCCTCATAAAATGATAACCTTACTGGCCTGTCTTCAATTCCTGAACATGCAGCATCAACATAGCCTGTAATATTGAGGAAATTGATAGTAACCAAATATCTTTTATTACAGCCATTTGTCCCAGCATTTGGTACAATTATTTCATAATCATTTACATTGTAAGTGAAAGTCTGACCTTCTATTATCATTTCTACATTTGTACATCCAACTGTATCTATTATTTGTTGTTCTATTGGCAATTTTATTATTTCAACTGTTTGCTGATATGTACACCCCTGAGCATTTTGAGTTTCAACAGTATGTACTCCTTCAGTAGTGAGAGGTCCTCCAAGCCAGCCCGGGGGTTCATATCCCTGAGGAAGGTCATTTTCGCATACTTCAAAACTTCCCAGATCTTCAGGAGGAAGCATGGTGACTGAAACATCAAAACAAAATGGCTCCCCCTGGTTACAGTCATTATACCCATAAGCACAAATATTGTAAGTGCCTTCTGCGTCAAACTGAGTTGTAACTTGTGGATCATCAGTTTCTATTTCATTTCCGTTAATATTCCAAACATAATGAGAAGCATTGAAAACATCTTCCATTATAAATGTAACATCTGCTCCAACACAAATATCCTGACAATCCGGAAATTCACTACCACAAACTACATTTTCCGGTCCAAGAACCGTAGGAGTGCCACCACCATATATAATTTCAATCCAGTAAGTACATCGTGTGCCACTACAGCCATCAATAAAGAAATAATATGTTTGGCCAACTGTTAAACCATTAAGGTATACATCAATATCGCCGGGCTCAACACATGGACATTGCAAAATTACCGGACCTTGAAGGTCGCAATCATCATAAATCCCCCATTGTATACCTATATTACCACCACCCGAAACACAATTTAATGCATGTACTATTAAATATATATCTTCAGCTCCTGCTACAAATGAAAACCAAGAGGGGTTATGAAAAGCATATCCGGATCCGCAGCCTGGAATTGGAGTTTGCTGCCAGGATTGTACCATTGAAGCACAATACTCATTAAGTTCAGCCAGTTCACACATAACTTCAGCGTCTTCACATTCCCCGGCCATTGGGCTATCGCAATCATCCGGAGGTTCAACATAAAATCCGGCATCAATAGAACCATTTGCTTCACCAGATTCAATTAAATAATTTGGAGTAATACCAGTAAACTGAGCAGGATCACTGTCGAGTTCATCATCTCCGCCTGCATCCTGGATAGTAATAAGGAAAGTAGGAGGAATTCCAAATCTGAGGTAATATTCGCCAGGTTTAATATCAGGATCCGGACCAAATTGATATAGTCCGCCAGCATCTGTAACTGTATATCCCACATCTGTGTTATCAGAAGCTCTTACCAGCCAAACTTCAACATTTGGGAATACGAAATCTGCTCCATCCTGAATGCCATTGGTATTCTGATCTCTAAAAGCTAAATCACCAATTATTGGAGGTCTGAACATTCCTGCATCCCAACTCAAATCTTCATCTCCAGATTCCATTGTAAAATTATCTGTTTGTGCTGTTCCCTTATCAGGATCGCTATCTATATTATCACCGCCTGCATCTTTTTCTGTAAAAAAATAACCACCAGGAGGCTGAAACTGGATAAAATAAGTACCAGGACCAACTTCATGTGTATCATCAAAAAGATAATTACCAGCGCCATCGGTTACAGTAGTTGCCATCAAAGCATTATCTGATGCTCTACCAAGGCGCAGTGTTACATTTGGTATCCCTGGTTCTCCTGCGTCCTGAAGTCCATTTCCATTCATATCTTCCCATACAAAATCACCTATATGGATGTATCTGATATAACCAGCATCTATATCATCAAAAGCCTGATTACTTTGTACATTAAATGTGTTAGTATTTCCTGTTGCAGGGTCAGGGTAACTGTCACCACCGGCAACCGGATTTGTTAAACCATCATAAGTTGCAGCTGGTCCGAAGTTTAAAACAAAATTAGTTCCGGGTGGGACATCATCAAATTCATAGAATCCTCCACCTGATGTTATTTCAACTTTTGCAGGCATAGCAACACCTGTACCTAAAATCCCGTTTAATGTAACAGTAACTCCATCAATAAAGGGTTCTCCAACCTTGAAAGCATCACCATTTTCATCATGCCAAGTATGTCCATTAATAGTGCTGAAAATATAATAACCTGCATCCATATTGGTTATATCCTGATTACTAATAACAGTAAATGCTACTGTATTACCTGTGGTTGCATCAGCATCACTGTCAATTGCATCATTAGCACCAATATTGGCATATGTCCTTTCTAAAGCTGGTGGTGGTATTCCAACATCAAAATTTAGGCTGTAGTTTCCGGGTATAACACTTGCAAACTGATAATTGCCTGTACCATCTGAAGTTACTGTTTCAGTTACATTTGTTCCGTTTCCTGTAGTTCCTGTCAAAGTAACATCTATACCCGGTACTGCAGGTTCACCATCCTGAAGTCCGTTGCCATTCGCATCTTCCCAGGTAAGGTTTCCGATTGTGCCAAACTGATACATACCGCAGTCAATATTTGTAATATCATCATCACTTACAATTGAAATTCCCGAAATAATACCAGTCGCCTGATCCGGATCGCTGTCAATATTGTCAGCAACTTCATCCTGATATGTGATCTCATAAGTTCCTTTATCAAAAGTGATTATGTAATCACCCGGCGGAACATTTACGAATTGATATATTCCTCCTCCCCCAGTTGTGACTGTCTGATCAGGGAAAGTAGGCCCTGGCCCGGTTGTTTTATGAAGAAGAACATCTATTCCATTAATTCCGTTTTCACCTGCATCCTGTTCACCATCAGCATTTATATCTTCCCATACTTTGTCTCCAATTGTGGAAAAAATATAGTATCCGGCATCGATATCGGTTATGTTAGTCACTGCAACAATTATATTATCAGTGGTTCTCACTCCATTAGCTCCTGTAACATCACAATTGGTTGTAGGCGTTCCAAAACCCGAAGGAGTTATAATATTTGGAGCTAGTATCGAAAATCTTACATAATAAGTACCGGCGGGTACCAGATTGAAGCTATAAGTTCCCCCACCTGATGTAACCTGGGTTCCCTGAAGAACATTTGATGAATTGAATAATTCAACTGTAAATCCTGGCATAAAAGGCTCCCCGTCCTGATAACCATTTCCATTTTGGTCATGCCAAACTGCACCACTAATTGTAGCTTGGGCATTTAATTTTTCAGGGCTAAAAAGCAAACCAGAAAATATAAAACTATAAACCAATATCAGGATATAATAAGACTTTGGCTGAAAATAACTATTTGTAAATAATCGATACATAATACGAAAATTGAAATGTTTTAAAAATTCAAACTCTTCATTAATTAACAACAAAATATTTTGAAAATGTCAAATGCAAATTCAAAATAAACCATAAAAATAAAAAAAATAAATGGGAGCTGAATAATAATTTTTCAAAGCAAATGTACAACAAGAAAATTTATAATCTGAATAAATAACAGGAAATGTTTAAAATCATGAAAAAATTTTAATGCCTGATTAGAGTATTCTGAATTCGAAAAATTACTTTATTTCGTAAAATTGAAATTATATATGCCATATATTATATTTGCCAAATTAATATAAATAATTATAATCAATTATTGGATAATACAAAATAAAATTTGTAATTAAAAAATAGTTGTTTGAGTTGGGTCTGAAAATAAAAAAAGCGGATTTCATTTGGAAATCCGCTTTTAGCCGATAGATAAAAATTATGATTATTTAATTTTATCTACGATAGCCTTAAAAGTGTTTGGTTCATTCATTGCCAAATCCGCCAAAACTTTTCTATTAAGTTCAATATTGTTTTGTTTCAATGCATGCATGAATTTGCTGTATGACAAACCATACATTCTCACTCCTGCATTTATACGGGCAATCCACAACATCCTGAAAGCCCTTTTCTTGGTTTTACGGTCCCTGTAGGCATATCCCCATGCTTTATCTACAGCATTTTTTGCAACCGTTATTACATTTTTTCTGGCACCAAAATAACCTTTTGCTGCTTTGAGGATCTTTTTTCTCCTCCTTCTTGATGCTACTGCATTTACTGACCTTGGCATAATCTTTGTTTTTAAAAATACAGGGATTCGTATGAATTCTTTATTCCTGTATTCTTGTTAAAAAAAATTGTTAATTCATGATATTTAAATCAAAGTCCCAATAAAGCTCTGACCCTTGCAACATTGGATTTATCTAAAATGTCAACACTGCGAAGATTTCTTTTTGCCTTTTTGGATTTTTTTCTCATCAGGTGAGATGCGCTGGAATGAAAATGTTTTATCAGCCCGGTACCGGTCAATTTAAACCTTTTCTTTGCTCCTGAATGTGTTTTTTGTTTAGGCATAATTAATTGCTTTTATAAAATAGTGCGCAAAGATATGATTTATAAATTAATTAGCAAATAATTAGCAAATAAAAGTTAAAAATAAATTAGTTAAAAAATACGACAATAATGCAATTAAAAAAAACTGCTTTCGTTATGACTTGAAATCAAAGATTAAAAAATGTTTAAGCGTTTGCTTTTAATTTCAATTGTTACTTTTTGGGTATTTAATTATCACAATGCTCAGGTAACAACAACTTCTGATCAGGTTTTGGAAGAAGGTGAATATCTCCGCTTCGATATAGATTCATATGATCTTGGCAAAGTAAAAAAGGGCGAAAAGCTTAGTTTTGATCTGAGTTTTACTAATGTAAGTGACACTATGGTATATATTGATTTTATTTCTGCATGTGAATGTACTGAAATAGACTATCCAAAATCAGGTATAAAACCGAAAACTACCGGAGTTCTGAAAGTTACCTTCGATAGTAAAGACAAAGATGTCAGTGAGACTACAGATATAGATGTTTTTATTAAGAACAGAGACCCTGAGACAGGGAGTCAGATATATTATACTCTCGAATACTCATTCGAATTAATAAAGTAAAATCATTGCTTTGAAAATAGAAAGCAAAAATCCTTTCAATATATTATCTCAGTTGAAGTTTGAAGATAAAGATTATGAATCCGATTCTTCTGACAATGCCTTGGAAGTAAATGAGAATATAAAGGATTATGCAGGGTTCAATGTTAGATTGTGGCTTGAGAAAAAGCACAGAAACGGTAAAGCAGTTACCCTTATAACTGGAATTGACATGTCTACTGAGAACCTGAAAGATATCGCAAAGAGAATTAAATCAAGATTGGGCGTAGGAGGTTCGGTCTCAGAACAAACAATCCTGATACAGTCACAAAACCGTGATGAAATCCTGAAATTGCTCAGGGCAGAAGGATTTTACAATATAAAAAAAGCAGGTGGTTGAGAAATAATGAGTATTTTTGCTAATTGTTTTATTTCTTTCCGGAAACCAATCAATTGTTACTTTGATATTTACGTTTCAAAAAAAAGGCTTGTATAAAAATGAAATGATAAAATATGTATTTATTTTATTTTCCCTTTTATTTTCTCAATCAGTCATTTTAGGTCAACCTGAAAATGACCTTTGTATCAATGCATTTGAAATTTCATCAATTCCTTTTTGTTCTGAATTAACATTTTCAAACCTGGAAGCAACACCTGATTTTATAGGCGAAAATAACAACCCTGAATGTTTTATTTCCAATCCTCCTTTCGGTGATGTGTGGTTTTCATTTATTCCTGATCATGAAAGCAATGAACTGACAATAAGTATATTAGGAAGCAGTCTGAATGACAACCCTATCAAAAACATACAAGCTGCTGTTTACCGGGGATCATGCGTTATTGATGGAATGATTGAGAGGGATTGTGCTGTGTCCAATGAAGGTAGTACTGAACTAATATTTAATATTCAGGATTTGACAGCAGGAGAGAGGTATTATTTAAGAATAGATAATTTTTATGGACACATAAATTCTGGTGACTTTACTCTTTGTATTAAAAAAAAGGATATTTTTAATATCAAAAATGATAGTTTCAGTGAATTATGCGCCGGAGTGATCTTTGATTCCGGAGGTGAAGGCGGAGATTTTCAAAATAATGAAAATTATGCTTTTACGATTTGCCCTGAAGCTGAACCTGGAAGTAACTCAATAAAATCAGTTAAACTGGAATTTGAATATTACTATCTGCCTTGTGTTAATAAAGTTGGTGATACTTTAAATTCTTCAACAAAGAAAGAAGGTGACCGTATTAAGATTTATAACGGACAGGATACCAGCTATACACAAGTCCTGATCATTTCAGGAAATGAAAAGTATAAGAATATAGAAGGATACAATTTTGGAGGTGGGGTAGGTCTGACATATTGTTCGGAAAGCCCATGCATCACAATTCAGTTTACTTCTGATGATTCACTTTCAGGTGCAGGATTTAAAATGAAATGGACCTGCAGTGATCAGTTATGTGATGACGGAAGCAATTCTGATTTAGTTGTCAGGAATGACATAAGTGAAAAAACTCTATTAGAAGGTTTTGTTAATAATGGAGTTGAAGCGAAAGTAACAAAAATAACATGTGATAAAAAAGCTTATGGAATTTATGAGAATTTTTCGGATGGGGGTTTATTGAAAAAAGGCCTTGTAATGACAAATGGATTGGCTCAATATATTAAAGGTCCAAATAATTTCTCCTCCCGGTCATATGTTTTGAATAATCCGGGGGATCATGATCTTGACAGTTTATCCTTTCTTAATAATAAAACCGGTTGGCAGAGGTCTGTTGATGCTTGTGTTATTGAAATGGAAGTGATACCTTTTGGAGATGAAATAAGTTATAACTACCTTTTTGGGTCAGAAGAATACCCTGAATACTCAAACAGTCAGTACAATGATATTTTTGCTTTGTTTATTTCAGGCAAAGAAATTGATGGGGAAAGCAGTCTGCGGGGACAGGTCAATATGGCTAAAATACCCGCGACAGATAAGGATGTGGAGATCAATAGTGTAAATCACATTAACAACTGGCAGTATTATCATTCCAATATTAAGGGAAAATATCTTGAATATGATGGTTTTGTATGGGATTCGATTAGTAAAAAGAAGTACATGACAGCAAAACAGTCTGTTGTACCATGTGAAACATATCATTTGAAATTTGCAATTGCTGACCGAGGAGATACTATTTATGATTCGGGTGTATTTATTTCCGGTTTATCGGATGGCAGACCTGAACTTTATACTGAGATTTCCAACTCTGATTTTTTGGCAGATAACTGCAGTTTAATTGAAGGCAAAGTTTTTGTAATTACTAATTCTTCAGTTATCACAAAACAGGAATATCAGGTTGAAATTTCAGGCACAGCAATAAATGGAGCGGATTATACGCTTGAGATGCCTTTAAAAATAATTTTTGAACCTGGAGAGAACAGCAAAGTTTTTGATATTAATGTAATTGAAGATTTAATTGATGAAGGAACAGAAACGATTATAATTTCAATATTTAAAGACCTGCCTTGTGGAAGAAAGCTTGTAGATACTAAAGTGATTGAAATAAAAGACAGGACAGAATTGGAAATTGATGTGACGGGAGATACAATAACTACTTGTAAGGATAATGTTTTAAGACTTAAATCTTCAGGAAGTGGTTTTGTGTCCTGGGAACCGAAGGAGCTTTTTGAAGAACCTGAAGCCATGGAAACATTGTTTTATCCTGATACAAGCAGGTGGATTTATTTGCTAAGCCGTCTTATTGATACTATTCCGGGCAAATGTTCAGGTATCGACTCAGTCTACATAAATTTTAGAGACCCCAATTTTCAGATTGAAGGTGATAGTGTTATCGAAGTATGTAATAATACTCAGGTTAAACTAACTATTGCAAGAGTCACCGGGTCAGGGAAAATTGAATGGATATATAAAAACCGGGTGGTAAGAGATTCAAAAGATATTATTATTGAAGCAACTGATTCTGATTTTATGGTTTATGCCATTTACAGTGATGGGGATTGCGTGTATTTTGATTCTGTTTACATAAAAGTCATTCCCTATGTGGAACCTGAAATATTTATCGAAAAGGAAGTCATTTATTACGGTGATACCATAATGATTTCGGCATTTCCAAAACCTTATTTTATCTTAGGTGATTCCCTGAAATGGGTTGTTAACGGTACAGTGATAGAGAATGATGATCTGATAGATTATAAAGTTCAATCAGACACATTGTCAATTTATCTGGCAATTGATTACAAGGGGTATTGTCCCGGAGATACATTTTTGCAAATTAAATCAATATTGAGAGAACTGATTTTTCCTGAAGCACTAATATATAATGTAGCAGACAGTGATCATTTCAGAGTATATAATCATTATTCCGGTCTGGAAATCTATGATTTCAGTATTTTCAACAGGTGGGGAGAAAAAGTTTTCAATTGCAAAGATTTTGAATGTGCTGTGTCAGGTTGGGATGGAACTTTCAGAGGAGCCAAATGCACTCCCGGAGTTTATATTTACAATTTTCTTTATCAGGATCCATTCGGGCAACAGCATCATATTACAGGAAGTTTCCTTCTGCTTGATTAACAATAAAACGGACATGATAAAAACAATTGACAGGTTATTTTGAAATTCTTTACACCATTTATTAATTATTAATTTCAATTTACTTAATTTTGAGGTTCTGTTTTTTTTTGGTTTGATTAAATATATCATATGGAATTAACACTTTTACAAAAAAAAATAAACCAGTATAATGAAGTATTAAAAAATACTGATTCTTATAGGGAAAAATGGGAAACCGAAACAAAAGGATTGATCGTTTCAGTGACCAAGGCAATTATTGAACAAGCAAAACTTAATGCAGAAGTTGAAATTCATGATCAGTACTCAGGACTTGAAGGGGTGTCACTTGTGATGGGAATTAAGGACAGCGGTATTTTTGAACGGCTTGATGATGATTTAAAAAAATCTCTTATACGTTCTAACGGGAGTCTGCTGTTTCAGCAGCTTTTTAATGGTAAAATATCTGTCTGGATTAACTATCCATTTATCGAGGGAATTGGAGAACCGAGGCCTCCGGCCATGCTTGAAATACTGCGGCCTCAGGAACTGAAAGAAGTAATTATTCTCAGATTCGTGGAACAGTTTATTGATGATCTGACTACCTGGGAAGATTTTGATGATGACAAATCTCCCACTCAGGGTATTGGATTCAATCATCCTCAGCCAAATCTAAAACAGGCCAATGAAATTCATAAATAATGCCGGTAAAGGTGGGAACCATCTTTTTCAGTATATATTTACCATCCTGTTAGTAATACTTGGGTATTTTATAGGTCAGATACCAATGTATATTGGTATTTTTCTTAAAATGAGCAGCAATATTGAAATCGGAACTGAGGAATTGAATGAATTCAGCAATAATCCTGATTTTTCAATTCTGGGTATTGATAAAAATATTGGCTTTCTATTGGTATTAATGACTTTTCTGGGAGCATTGGCTTCATTATTTATAGGTTTGAGATATATACACAAAAGAAGTTTTTTAAGTTTATTTTCATTCGATGAAAAGATCGACCGGGGACGACTGGTATGGAGTACATTGATATGGTTCTCTATGCTGTTATTTGTTGAAATGATATTGATTTTTTTAAGTCCTGATATTTATATTTTTAAAGCACCTGATACTTCTTTTTTGATTCTTTTTGCAATAGTCATCCTGATATTGCCATTTCAAACTGCTTTTGAAGAGTTATTTGTCCGGGCTTATATTTTCCAGTCTGTCAGTTACAATTCAAAAAATATCCTGGTTGGTTATATAATAAGTATTCTTGTATTTGCTTTATTGCATGGAGCTAATCCTGAAATTGCGAAATACGGAATATGGGAAATGATGACTTATTATGTTTTTGCTGCAATTATTTTGGGGTTAATTGTGATATTTGATGACAGAATTGAATTGGCAATAGGAGTTCATACGGCAACCAATATGTTTGGAGCACTTTTTGTAACATATAGAGGTGCCGCAATTCAGACTGATTCTCTGTTTCTGACTACTGAGATAAGTCCTCTCTTTCAGGCGTTTGAAATTCTGGTTTTAGGTATAGTTTTTATTTCAATTGCAAAATGGAAATATAAATGGGATTTCACAAAAATTAAGTTCAAAACGGTTGATGAATAAGCTTATATCAATTTTTTTAATTGTATTTTATTCCTCTAGAATTATTGCTCAGGGCGATGAATACTGGCAGCAAACAGCGGATTATCATATAAAAGCTGACATAGACGTAAAGTCCCATACTTTCAATGGTATTCAGAGAGTTACTTATCATAACAATAGTCCGGATACACTTTTTAAAATCTATTTTCATCTTTACTACAATGCATTTCAGCCAAATTCAATGATGGCTGTCCGGGCTTTGGATATTCCTGATCCTGAAAGGAATATAGAAAAGAGTTTTTCAGAATTGAAGTCTAATGAAACAGGTAAAGTTGATATTCGGATATTGAAACAAAATGACAGTTTGCTCAATTTTGAAATATTTGAAACTATTTTAAAAGCAAAACTGAATGACCCTATATTCCCTGGTGATTCTGCTGTTTTTGATCTGGAGTATTTAACCATGATTCCAAAGCTTATTCGCAGAGCAGGGAGGGAAAGCAGCGAAGGTGTTGATTACAGTATGGCACAATGGTATCCTAAAATAGTTGCTTATGATGATGAAGGTTATCATCCGGATGTATATATTGGAAGGGAATTTTATGGTGTATTTGGAACTTTTGATGTGTACATAGATATAGAAAGCAGTTATAAAGTAGCTGGAGGGGGTAAGTTAATTGATACTGAACTATTGGAAAACAATAAGAAAAGATACCATTTCAGGGCAGAAAATGTTCATGATTTTGTTTGGGCAGCGGACAGGGATTATGTCCGGTATTCAGTAAAAGCAGATAGTCTGATAACATTTGTGTTTTTCTATCAGGATATTGGGAATAGGAAAAAAGCATGGCTTCAGCTTGGAGAAATATTGAAAGAAGCATTTCATTTTATAAATAAAAGATATGGCAGATATCAGTACGATATCTATAATTTCATTGAAGCAGGCGACGGAGGTATGGAATATCCGCTGGCAACTTTAATATCTGGTGACAGACCTTTGAATAGCCTTGTTGGAATTTCTGTGCATGAATTTATGCATAGCTGGTATCATACAATGATTGCTACTAATGAAAGTTCATATCCCTGGATGGACGAAGGATTTACAAGTTTTGCGACAATTGAGGTTTTGCAGTTTCTTATATCAAAAGGCCTGATAGAAAGGGAATTTCCTGATTTCCCATTTCAAAATGATTATAATATGTATCAGGAATACATAAATTCTTATTTTTATGAACCTATGAATATTCATTCCGATCATTTTTCCACTAACTATGCTTATGGGGTAAGTGCTTATATCAGTGGCATGATATTTTTAAAACAGCTAGAATATATTGTAGGAAAGCAATCATTTGATGCCGGCTTGCTGAAATATTTTGATAAATGGAAATTTAAAAGTCCTAAACCTGTCGACTTTATAAGAGTTATGGAGAAAACTTCCGATCTTGAACTAAGATGGTATCTTGATTATTTTGTCAACCGGCAGGGAGCAATTGATTTTAGAATTGATACAGTTTATCATAAGAAAAAAAACCTGATAATTGATCTCAAAAGGATAGGAAATATCCCTATGCCGGTGGATATTCAAATAGTTTTTTCTGATGGCTCAAAAAAGAACTATTCCATTCCCCTTGATCTTATGTTCGGCTCAAAAATGAAGGATGAATTTGAATTTGAAATTTTACCTGTATGGAAATGGGTAAACAATAAATATAGCTTCTCATTAGCTGATCAAGATAAAAAAATTTCGAAAATCATTATTGATCCCTCATTGAGAATGGCAGATATTGACAGATCAAATAATGCCAGGGATTTATCAAAAAGAGATAAAAATAGTAAAAAATAGTAATTAGCTCAATATTGCAAACTTGAACTTAAGGTTAGTTTAATAAGGATATATATTTCAGTTATTTATTATTTTTTAAAAGCTGATAAGTGGATATTGCATCTTGCTTATTTAACTTAGTGTTAAAAAAAAATGATTTTTGAAGTGTTATAAATTAATAATTTGCAAATGATTATTGGTTTTTTTTAATTATTCTACTTAATTTCAGCCAAAATTTTAGAATATGAACAGAACGAAAATAGCAGGAGTAGGTAAATATGTTCCTGATTGGACAATTACAAATTTTGATCTTGAAAAGGTCATGGAAACATCTGATGCCTGGATTCAGGAAAGATCAGGAATTGTTGAACGGCATTATATCAGGCCTGGTGAAGAAACAAGTTCGGTTATGGGTGCCAAGGCTTCAAAAATAGCAATTGAAAAAGCCGGTATTGAACCAAAAGATATCGATTTTATTATTTTTGCCACCTTAAGTCCAGATTATTATTTTCCAGGGAATGGAGTTTTACTTCAAAGACATCTTGGAATCACAGGTACAGAAATACCTGCTTTGGATGTCAGGAATCAGTGCAGCGGGTTCATTTATGGATTGGAAGTAGCTGATCAGTTCATTAAAACAGGTAAATATAAGAATATCCTTCTTGTAGGTGCTGAGTATCATTCCGGTGGATTGGATTTCACGACAAGAGGAAGAGGGGTTAGTGTACTGTTTGGTGACGGAGCAGGTGCTGTAGTACTTCAGCCAACTACCGAAGAAGGTAAAGGAGTGCTGACAACTCATATTCACTCTGACGGAACAAGTGCAGAATTACTGGCAAATACTTCTCCGGCAATGCACGGAGGATACTATGACGAAGATAAGGAAAAATATGGGTTTTCTGATGATAGCGAATACCGGTATGTTGTTATGACCCAGAAAATGCTTGAAAGTGATTTGCTCTATCCATTTATGGATGGTCAGGAAGTATTCAAAACAGCAGTAAGGAAATTCCCTGAAGTTATAATTGAAGCATTAAAATCAACAGGGTATTCAACTAATGATCTTAAACTAGTGATACCTCATCAGGCAAATCTCAGGATAAGTCAGTTTGTTCAAAAATTATTGAGGTTACGTGATGACCAGATGTTCAATAATATTCAGAAATATGGAAATACCACTGCAGCTTCAATTCCTATTGCCTTATCTGAAGCTCTGGATGAGGGAAAATTGCAGGATGGAGACTTATTGATGCTTGCTGCTTTCGGTAGTGGATTTACCTGGGGCAGTGCTTTGATCAGATGGTGATTTTTATAATTTGTGCTTATTTGTTTTACTTTATAATTTTAAAATAGCTTTTGCAAATTAGATCTGATTAGGTTGCAAGTTTAACATTTAAGTATATTTGTTAAACAATTTTGCAGTAAATATGTATTTAATGAATATCAATAACAATTTATTAAATGCATTCACAATTTACACAGAAATATCAGATCAAAGATCTTGAGACTATCTCTGGGATCAAAGCCCATACAATCAGGATATGGGAACAGAGATACGACATATTCAATCCGGAGAGAAGTGCCACAAATATCCGTTATTACTCTGATGCCGATCTTAAAAAGTTACTCAATATTGTTTCCTTGCTAAAAAAAGGATTAAAAATCAGTGATTTTAAAGATAAAGGAGAAAAAGAGATAGCTGAAATTGTCAGGAAAACCACTCATCGTATGCCCGGAGTTGAAGCTTTTACTGTAGCAATGTTGAATTTTGATATTGTTTACTTTAACCGGTATTTCGATGATTCGATTTCATCGGTCGGATTTGATAAAACGCTGGATATTTTGATATATCCATTAATGGAAAAAATAGGGATATTGTGGCTTACTAATTCTATCACTCCGGCTCATGAGCATTTTGTTTCAAATATCATCAGACAAAAATTTTTCAGACAAATTGACCTAATGGATCATAATGCTGAAAGTAAAAAAACATTTCTTTTATTTCTTCCATATTATGAACAGCATGAAATGAGCCTGTTATATTCATACTACCTGGTAAAAAAATATGGACATAATGCTGTTTATCTTGGTCAGAATGTCCCTACCGAAGATGTACTTAAGGTTTCTGAGGTTATAAAACCAGATTTCTTAGTATGCTTTTTTATTTCCAAAACAAACGAAAACGAAATATCGTCCTTGCTTAATATTTTTTCTTCCAGCATTCCTTCAGCAACAATTTTGGCTGGAGGAAATCAAATTGAACCAGATTTGAAATTTGAGAATGAAAATATTAAAATTATGCATGATATACAGTTATTTAAAAAATATCTGTTATAGTTTTATTGTCCTTATTTTTTTCTTTTGCCTCAATTGAAATTATAAAAGCACTAGAAAATTGCTGTTTTTTTTAACCCGGATGCTGTATTTATTTTGAAATTGAACTAAAAGTTTAAAAAAAATTCCTTTAACGGCTTTTACTGAAAAAAAAACTTGATTTTAGTTTTGATTTAGAGTAACTTTGTAAAGTAAAATATTACAAAAGATTATTATTACCAACTTAAAACTAAACTTATGAAATCAAGTTGTAATTTCAGATTTGGATTCAAAGTTCCAGCTTTTGTCTTGTTAATAATTAGTATTTTGGTTCTGTTGGCAATTGGTTGCTCCAAGGATGATCCTGATGCTAAAGATAAGACACCTGAATGGGTTTACAAAACCGGAGAAAATGCATATCAGTCAAAACCATGCATTACCGGTAACAAAGTTATTGTTTGCAGTTATCATGATACTGATGATAAGTTACATACAACCCACTGTATAGATAAAAATTCCGGTGCTGTGATATGGACAAAAAACGATGGACAAACAACCAGGATCAGTCCTGTTGTTTATAATGATCTCGTGATTTTGGGAGGAGCTAATCCTCATGCTCTTGATCTTAATAATGGCAACCTGAAGTGGAAATATACTGACGATCTGGTGCCAATTTCAATATACAGTAATCCATTGTTAAACGTTTCAAATGTTTATTTTGCCAGTCTGCTGTCCATCACCAAACACAATGCCGTAAATGGAAATCTGGTATGGGAAACAGAGGGAATTTATATGAATCTGAGAAATTCCAAAATAGTGCATCAAAGTGGCAGACTCTATTTCGGTGATATTAACGGCAAACTTACATGCCTGAATGAATCAAATGGTGCTATAGTCAATACAAGGGAATTTGAAGGACCTTTTGCCAATTCACCACTTACGACAGCCAGTGAAATTTTCATTGGCATACAGGACGCTGACATTAATTCAAAAACTCTTAGATGTCTTAATCTTTCGGATCTTTCAATAAAATGGGAAGTTAATATAGGTCCTGTAGTTTCAGATATGGCAATTTCTGAAAATAAACTATACGCTATAGGAGCTCAGACATTGTTTTGCAGATCAGCAAGTGATGGTTCTGAAATCTGGAAATACAGTATGACTGCTGGTGCAGTTTGTGAGCCCCTGGTTGTTGACGACAAACTTATAATTGGAAATGGTGACGGATTATATTGTTTTGATAAATTGAACGGTAAATTGAAATGGAAATATCAGGTTCCCGGTCAAATTCAGTACGGTTTCAGTTCTCCAACTTTAGATAATGATAAAATTATTGTATGCTGCAGCGACGGAAATGTATACTGCTTCAAAATAAATTGAAAAACAATAATATACATATAAATATATTTTTTAACATTTAAATTTATTGACATGAAAAACAATTTTATAAGTTTAAGATTTATGATCGTTCTCGCTGGGTTTTTAGCTGTTTTTGCTTTTGTAAGCTGTACTAAGGATGATGATGACGACGATGATGACAATAATTCAGCCCTGATCTGGAATGAAAACTGGCTTATCGGAACCTGGGAAGGCACTACACCATCAACAGTACAGCCTTTTGCAAATAAAAAAATAAAGATAGTTTTCAATAAAGCATTTTTGTATAAGACCGAAGTTGTTGAAGGAAATACGATTAAAACATTTGCTTACTCTGGTACATTTACGTGGGATGTAAGTGGCTCATCATGGACTATGAATTTTGTTGACAGCGACTATCCCGTCTCTGGCAATAATTTTATAGGATGGCAGAGTGCTGAGATGGTTCAGGCAAATGTGAGTACAAATCTGATTTCATTGAGGATTAGTGACCTGTCTCAGACCGATCCATGGCATTCCTTTGAACTGGACTGGGGGCCTTATGTTGATTATAATAAAGGAGCACCAACAATTATCGACTTATATGGAGATATTGAAATAGAAACCGGTGGAAACCTGCAAAGGGCTGATTATCCCCCAACTACGGGTAAAATGATAAGACTGACTAAGAAATGACAAATTAAATTACAGGATAAAATTATTTTATAACTTTATATTTTCAATATGAAATCTATAATTTATTATTTCAGATTAAGTTTGATTTTTTTTGGATTATTGATGATTGTCCTGATAAATGGATGCAGCAAAGAAGATCCCAATGACATCGACCATGACGAACCGGAAACAGTTTTAGCTACAAAATCAGCTACCATAGGAAGTCAGGGTGGAACTTTATCACTGGATGATGGCACTTCGGTAACAATAGCCAAAGGATTGTTAACACAGGAATACAGTGTGACATTAAGCAAAATCGGTAATGAACAGATATTCGGGTCTGTTGAAAACAGGAATTGTTATGATTTAAGTGGGCTGCCAGCCGGAATAAAAGCTACTTTGACTTTTTCTTGTCCTCCTGGTAAGGAAAAAGAATTAATAGGGGTATTTAATTACGATCCTGTTACACTTGAAGGAGATCAGCCTGCTTTTACATACAATCAGAATGATGGTAAAATTCAAATATTAAATATAACACTGCGTGATCCACAAGTACAGAAAAAGAGATGGATTATAGAATGGACTGATGGTTTTTATGGAGGAGCAAAAACTGTGATATTAAGTGTCCCTTTTTATACTCAGGCAGGTGGGTCATGTTGGGCAGCAGATGCTACCATGATGGCAAAATCACTCTACAATTTTTCAGGAATAGAAGTTGAAATAAGTGATTTTCTCAGGGAGATGGGTTTAGGTATTGATGATGGTATTGATGGCTATAGATTCATGAAAAATCTACCCTGGAACTTTAAAAAACTGGTTCCCGGCGCAGGTGCTTTAACAGAAGCCTATTTTAGTAATTTTGCTTACTTTAAAAGTATTACAAAAAAAATTGATGAAGGCAGTCCTGTTTTATTGCAACTTTCGAATTATGGTCATGCTGTATTGGCGGTCGGATATAAATATGTTCCCGGAAACGGCTATAAAAACTGTGAGCTGATAATTCATGATTCCAATGGTGTCTTTCCTGTAAATGCAGTGAAAGGCACTATGTATACAAGTAGAAATTGGGATTGGATTTTTTTGGGTGGTACTACATTCACTATATACTACATGATGTATCAGAATCCGGGGATAAATAATGACGTTATATTGCAGACCATTGGATTTCCCACTGTTGGTTCTGATGATATGTGGTTGAAGTTGAATCAGGTAAAAGGTACCATAAAGAACAGTTATTCGCTAAAATGGGATATAAATGAAGACAAAGGTTATTCCTGGTACGGTAACCTTGTTGGGTCAGCTGCAAAGAAACTTGATACTATACCTTCAAATGTGAAGGAAATTGAAGCTCATGTACCGGTATACAACAGCGATTTGTCATCTGCTAAAGAATGTGTGGTCAATTTTAAGGTAACAAATATGAAAACAAAAAAAGTTACCTATTCCAAAAATATTCCTGTCTCTATAGGTACTGACAAAAAACCAAAATTTATTGATATAAAAGCAGATACCTCGGAATGGTTGAAGAACGAAGGGGATACAACTGCAATTCCATATAAATTAGACTGCCAACTTATTACAACTTCAGGAGCGTACCTGGATGGCTGGAATGCTGAATTTTTAATAGATGGACAAACACCAGTAAAAAAGAACTATCTTAAATTTAAATTTTCTTATTTAGGTGCAAATGGCAATAAATATAAATACGATTTTGATTGGGCAAAATTAAAGAATTTTTTCACTTATTATGGTCAATGGAAGGGGAATACTTATAAATACCATGAAACTTATATAAATGAACAAAATCAAGTGGCAGGTTATCAGGCGGATATAGAGTATAATACTTCCCGAACAAAGATATTAAACCTGACAATTAAATTTACTCTAAATAATATTGATGTTGTATATATTAAAGGTGGTGGAATGGATGTAAGTGAGGTTGCCGGTGAATATACTTACGTAAAAAATGGGAGTACTTCATGTAATAATTTGAGCCAAATAACTTTTGATTATGGTACGGGGACAAAATTTACCGGATTTTGTGAAAGCGATTCATATATTAGTTTAAAAATTGAGAAATAAATCAAAATAATGGCTCATAGTAGTTAAAGCTGGTTTGTACCATACTGATGCTGGAATTTCTTCCACAAAATTTTTGTATAAAAAATAATAATTGTATAGGGTCTTAATCATTATTTGGGTGATCATATTTTTATTGTTTAAGATTTTCAAATGAGTTAGCAATACTTAATTAAAATTGATTTTCTGCTTTGTATCCCATTTTGCTGTAATTAAAATTGCAGATATTGATACTAAAACTTATGACCTGAAAATAAATGTTAATAATCTGGCAATTAATGTAGGTCCCTGGAATCCAAATGCAAAATCAGCATATATTAAAAAAGCAGTGGTCAATATTGATGGTGTCGACAATACATTAAATGGCAGTGGTTCGTGGACTATCCCGGTAACTTTTAACAAAAATTCTACCACAAAGACACTGTATTTTGATATTTATATGGACCTGATCGGAAATAATGGAACCCCGTTAAATCAGCAGTATGCGCATTCATTTATGCAAATGTGGTTTACCATTGATAATTAAAATGGATTTAAAAATATAGTACTTTTAAGTTCCGGGAAGTGATGTGTCTGATATTATAATCTGTAAGCTTTTAGTAGCTTTTATCACTTCCGGAATGATCAGATAGCATTTTCAGGAAGGTATGAAAATAAGGGGTTGCATTTGTTTTTTGATTTGTGTAAACATGTTTTATTCATGCTTTCACATTCATATTTATTTTTTTGTCAATATCATATCTTTAGGATGACAAGGTAATTTCAATTTTTTTTTCCGGTCAAAAGCCATTTTTAAATACCGGCATAACTATGTTTAGGTATTTTAACACTTTTCTTTTTTGTAATATATACCGGGTATTTCAGGAAAATAGATACTTTTGTCCCATCTTTCTCCTTTGACTGATTTTATTAAGCGAATTATTTATGGCCAGCATTAACACGAGACCGAATTCCACATTTTTAGTGATCTTAGCTTTTGCCATAGTTTATGTGGTGTGGGGTTCTACTTATTATTTCATTCAGGTGGCTGTCATTTCGATTCCGCCAATGATGCTTGGGGCTATGAGATTTCTGGCTGCCGGTTGGTTATTATTGATATGGTGTCTTGTGCGGGGAGAAAGATTTGGGACAAGAAACCAGATATTAACCTCAGTGATTACTGGTTTGATGATGCTTCTTGGAGGGACCGGAGCAGTCATCTGGGCTGAAAAATGGCTTCCTAGTTCACTGGTAGCTATCCTTATTTCATCTTCACCTTTCTGGTTTGTTCTGCTGGATTTCCCTAAATGGAAGGAAAATCTCACCAATCGTTCAATTATTGCCGGACTTATCATCGGTTTCATAGGTGTTAACCTGATGTTTTACGATAAAATAACTGCAGCTTTCAGCCAGGGCGGGAACCAGTTAGAATTGCTTGGTTTAGGAATCCTTCTGTTCGGGACGGTCAGTTGGGCTGGTGGTTCTCTGGTTTCAAAATACAAGGCTTCCGCCACAGCCAATATGACCTCGGCAATCCAGATGCTGGCAGCCGGGACTGTGTTCGGAATTGGAAGTATTTTACTGAAGGAATGGAAAGGTTTTGAATGGTCTGAGGTTCCTTCAGGAGCATGGTTTTCTGTAGTTTACCTTGTAATTTTCGGTTCACTTATTGCTTATAGCGCTTATATTTGGCTTCTGAGAGTGAGATCGGCCGCACAGGTGAGTACTTATGCCTATGTTAATCCATTGATCGCTGTTCTTCTTGGAGTTGCTTTCGGTGGTGAACATATCACCCTGATGCAGGCTGCCGGACTGATTGTTATCCTCATTGGAGTGCTTATGATCAACCTCTCTAAATTCCGAAAGGTGGAAAAGCAGTGATCATTTGATCTGTTGAAAAGGTTTTACCCTGTCAATAAAAACTACTACCGATTAATAGCTATTTTCCCTTCAGGACTGATCATGTCGGGATTCCATGGAGGGTCAAATATGAGATTTACATTCACTTCATGCCCTGTGTATACCTGTTTTACTGATTCTATAACATTCATAATAATTGTATCTCCTATGGGACAGGCAGGTGTCGACAATGTCATTTCAATATCGATATTAGCTTCGTTATGTTTTATTTCATAGATCAGGCCAAGATCGACTATGTTTATCTCGATTTCAGGATCTATCACAGTTTTTAATATTTCCCTTATTTTATCACAATGTTCTGTATTTGTCGATTTCATTTTAATTCTGTCCTGGTTTTGTGAAAAATGACCTTAAATATATTTAAAAAAAGCAAAAAATGCCGATAAACCGTATAAAAGAATAGCTTTATTCGTAATAACACTTCCCGGATTTTTACTGAATACAATTATTAAACTCAAAAATACCGGTAAAATTAAATATAAAAATGAAAGCATCGAATGTTTCATCCCGGTGTCAAGCCTGCGCAGTTTCTTTTTATAGGAATCATAAATAAAAACGAGGAAAAATACAATTGCAGTGATCACGGAAATAGCACCAGTATAAATGAACATAATATGCAAATCAAACTGCCAGTAAATATAAAGCAATAATAATCCTGAATTTAAAAAGTAATAGGCAAAACGCAGTAACCCAAAGCGCAGTTTATGAGAAACAAGGAACATCGGTATGAGAGTGATTGCTACACCCATAACCAATTGTAAAAACCATCCCACCAGTCCTAATGCTGCGTGTATCTTCAGGAATCTGAAATTGCTGTTGTCGATCCATCCAAATCTGTAATTGAAAGCAAGCAAAAGTCCGATTAAAACCGTGATGAATAACCAAAAAACGGCAGTGATTATGAATTTCCCTGATATGTTTTTTTTCTCTGCTTTTTTGTATGATAAAGCTATATTTATACAAAACAAAATGACTGAAAGAAAAACTGATGTGGAAAAAACCGGCATCAGGATCATAAATCCGGATATCCAGAATGATATTATAAATCCGGTCAGACCAGCCACTAAAAACCAGAAATTGAATACTGCAAGGCGGTTGCTGTACAAACCGGACTCGAAAATAACAGGAATAAGCTGATACAGTGAACCCATAATGAACATGGTGATCCAGCCCAAAGTAATTATATGAGTAATAGCAAGTATCCTTGGATTGTAAAAATGAACGGTTAGAATATCGCTGCTCAGGAGTGTCAGAACCGATAAAACTATAAAAGATATGCTGCCGGCTATGAAATGAGGAAGAACTACATTTTTTGGCGGTGATTTCTGAATGCTTGCTCCGATCATTTTTTATAAATTATGAGGTCTACATTGTTTTCATCAAGAGTCTTTGAGATCAGAACAAAGGATCGTTTTTCCAGTTCACCAAGCAGGAACTGTGGTATCCTTTTATGATGAACATACAAAGCAAATCCTTCAGCCAGATTTTCCAGTGCTTCCAGAATTGCAACCATGGGAAGTGGCATTTCCAGGTCCCTGACATCAATCAATTTTATGCTATCGCCAAATTTTTTCAGTTGCAAATCAAATTCCTCTTTGTTTTCAAAGACAGTGAGATCTTTTACCGGAGATGTGCCCGGTTGATTTTTTTTAACAAATAAAGTCTCAACAATATCCAGCCCTTTTCTTGTTACCTGAGCATTAAAGCCATTTTCTTCAAGGATCTTTATCAATGGAATTGGTTCAAATGTGTTGATCACCTTCAAAGCTTCATTATCAGACAATGCTTTAACGGACTTCATAATATCTTTGAAAGGATCTATACCATTTTTCAATGTCTCCCTGACATCTAGCTCAATGATTTTAAAATTTGCAGTGCTGAACTCTTTTCCTGCACTGATATCACTTTCCGGATCTGTGCTTCTTTCCACTTCGAAACCGATTGATGACAACCTGTCAAGGATAACATCCGGTGTTGTACCACCTATCTTTGCAGCATCTGATATAGAAACCCTGCTTGCAAGCAGTTTTCGCAGGATTGGGTTTTTAAGTTTTTTAAAGTTTTTGTTTATTGTTGCTATGACATCTATGGAATCGGGGTTCATTCTGATGATCTCTGAAATTTTTGTTTCTGCAGTAATTTTCATTGCTTAGGTATAAGATATTAGTTATCAATAGTTTTGATAATCATTATTGATATTTAGATAAAATAAAAACAAAGATAGGACTAATTTATTAAAAGACAAAAATATCTTTAATTATTTTTAAATTTATTGTTTTTGTTGTATAACTGTTTGGAAGTAAAATTCAACTTTAGCTGAAAAAGTTAAAGTTATCTTAATCTTGAGAATTATATAGCTGAAAAATTTCAAAATTAGTATTTTTGTTAAAAGATAGTTTTGAGTTTATAAATTGTTTTTGTCTTTAAGTAGTGAGTTATGAAATTTATAGTTTTATTTATTTTTGCAGGGTTGACAATAAGCTGCTCAGCTCAAAATTTTGATAAGAAATATAAATTAGGTTTTAGTTATGCTCCTGTGATTGACTATAAGTTTTTTAATTCAGAAAGTGGATATTATACCACCTGGGACCACTTTTATAATATAAATAGCAGATTACAGATTTACAAAAAGTGGTTTTTTGGAGCAGAGATTATATTTGCGTATATTGATGGGATGAAAGAGGATAATCCTTTTTATATTGGAGGACTAAATTTTGAATATAATATTTCCCATATTCGGAAATTCAGTACTTATGCTAAATTGGGCTATTACATTGGAAATTTGGTGATTTACAGTAATCAGGCAGCTCAAAAAATCAATACAAATTATTTAAATGGGGGAGCAAATATTGAATATAATTTATTTAAACCATTGTGGATAAGTCTTGGTTTATCTGCACAATACCCACTTGCTGATATTTCAGATAAAGAAATATCTTACCAGGCTTATGTCGGGCTGCTGTTGAAGTTTTGAAAGTTATTGATGTTTTCTTTGAGTTCTTTTTTTATTTATAGAATCATTTATTTAAACTTAGGGAAAAATTTATGATATCATGAAAATAAGTAATAACAAAGTGATCATGATTTCGATGATATTTGTGATTGCAGGCAAAGTTCTTAGCTATTTATCAGAAATATTTCTTTTTTTGATTTTCATAGGAGTGATTATTTTAGTCGTACATAGATACAACAGTATCAAAAATGAGTGAAAAAAAAGCTATCCGGATGCCCTGATAGCTTTTTTATGTGTAAATTAATTAAATACTTGTTTAATCCTGTTTTTTCTCCTCCTTTATTTCCTTAATTTTCTCTAATTCTTTCTCTATCTCTTTCTCAATATCTTCAGTTCTGATGATTGAATGTTTTTTCATAATACCCAATCCCATAGGGTCTGAACTGTGCAATCTCACATTGAATTCTTTGTTTTTCCCATTTCTTTTAAGTTCGATTTCGATCATATCACCTGGTTTATGGCTACCGACCTCCCTGATGAGTTCTTCCGTATTTGTTATTTTTTTGTCGTCAATTTCAGTGATCACATCACCTTCAAATATTCCCACTGAATAAGCGGCAGAATTCTCGATTACTTTGGTGACTTTCACATTTCCATTGAAATCTTCGATGTAAACTCCAAGTTTTGCTTTATTCTCAAAAGGAGGAAATCGATCCATGCCAGGCCTGAATTCATGTTTTGAACATTTTTTATCTTTTTGTGCATGTTTGCAATCCGGCATTTCATTCATAAAAAATTCAAATTCATCTTTTCCCAAACCATCAGGGATAATAAATTTCTTCACAATTTTTTTTCCACTGCCTTCATCATCAATTTTAACATCAATTTTGATTGAATCTCCAAGTTCTTCGATCCATATAGCTCCGTCGTTGATGTCGTCACCTTCAATTACTTTTGTAGTTAATTTGCCGTCATCATCTGTAGTTTTGATGATGATAACTTTTTTCTCTTCTTTTTTGATATCTTTTTTATCCTGTGCAGAAACCATGGTACCAAATGCAAAAATGCAAACCAGCAGTATTAGAATTTTTTTCATAGTTAAAGATTTTATGATGATAGAAAATGTTTTACAGCAATTAAACGCTGTCAATGTATCAAAAATTATTGCAATGGTCCTTTTGCATATTAGAACTCGATTTACTGATATTATTATACTATGAATCAGGAAATTTTATAGATGAAAAGCTTTTCTGGCAATTCGTATTTTCTAAAACAAAAGAAAAATGTTGAAAAATCAAATATTATTGTGAAGTTACATCAATCAGGACCATCACCGGGAATAACCTGATCCATGCAGATAATATAATTAGGATTAGTTAGAAGCCAACTATCCTGGACTCTGAAGTTACATTTCTTTCTTTTTTTCCCTCAAACCTGATACTTTTCCTATCTTTGCACTTCAAAATTTTTTTAAAGCTATGGATATTCCTACAAGATATGATTCATCCAATGAATCGAAATGGTATGATCACTGGATGAAAAAGAATTATTTTCACTCAGAACCCGATGAAAGAGAGCCTTTTACGATCATAATTCCTCCTCCTAATGTCACCGGTGTTCTACACATGGGTCACATGCTCAATAATACCATACAGGATATCCTGATCAGAAAAGCAAGACTGGAGGGTAAAAATGCCTGCTGGGTCCCCGGCACCGACCATGCTTCTATAGCTACAGAAGCCAAGGTTGTCGGAATGCTTCGTGAAAAAGGGATAAAAAAATCTGACATCACAAGGGAGGAATTTCTAAAGTATGCCTGGGAATGGAAAGAAGAATACGGAGGAATTATACTTCAGCAATTACGTAAACTCGGTGCATCCTGCGACTGGCAGCGTACAGCCTTTACTATGGATGAGATCAGGAGCAATCACGTGATCCATGCTTTTATCGATCTTTATCGAAAAGGTAAGATATACAAGGGAAAAAGGATGATAAACTGGGATCCTTCTGCAAAAACCGTATTGTCCAATGAAGAAGTCATATATTTTGAAGAAAATGGAGCATTGTATCATGTACGCTATCAGATAGAAGGAACTGATGATTATCTGACAATTGCAACTACCAGGCCGGAAACTATTCTGGGTGATACCGCTGTGGCTGTCAACCCAAAAGACAAAAGATATACTCACCTTAAAGGAAAAAATGTCATAGTGCCACTTGTAAACAGGGTAGTTCCGATAATTTTTGACAGATATGTCGATCTTGAATTCGGAACAGGAGCATTGAAAATAACTCCTGCTCATGATATCAATGACTACGAGATCGGTATGACCAATAACCTTGAGGTCATAGATGTTTTCAACGATGACGGCACAATGAGTGAAGCAGCAGGAATGTACATCGGGCTTGACAGATTTGAATGTAAAAAACTGATCACAGAAGACCTGAAAAAATCCGGCAATCTGGTTAAAATCGAAGAATACACCCATACTATTGGAAAATCTGAACGGACAGATGCAATTATTGAACCGAGATTATCTGAACAATGGTTTGTAGATATGAATCAGCTTGCTGAACCAGCGTTGAAGGCTGTGGTAAGTGATGAAGTGGAATTCATCCCGGCAAATCAGAAAAATACTTATAAACACTGGATGGAGAATATCCGTCCCTGGACCATCTCTCGTCAACTCTGGTGGGGACACAGAATCCCGGCCTGGTATCTTGAAACCGATGGAGAAATACAAATTTTTGTTGACTATGATGGAGAAAAAGCACTTGAGCAGGCACGACAGAAGACAGGAAATGTTAACCTGAAAACTGAAGACCTGAGGCAGGACGAAGATGTACTTGACACCTGGTTCAGTTCATGGTTGTGGCCGATATCGGTTTTTAACGGGTTTTTTGATAAAAAAGATATTTCATATTATTATCCTACCAATGTTCTGGTGACAGGCTGGGATATTATTTTCCTTTGGGTTGCAAGAATGAATATGGCAAGTTATGAATGGTTCAATGAAAAACCTTTTAATCAGGTATATTTTACAGGCATGGTCAGGGATAAACTCCACAGGAAAATGAGTAAATCACTCGGAAATTCTCCCGATGCATTGAAACTGATAGAGGATTTTGGAGCTGATGGTGTCAGGTTTGGAATGTTGAGCAGTAGTCCGGCAGGTGGGGACCTTCTTTACGATGAAAAACTGATAGAGCAGGGGAGGAATTTTACAAATAAACTGTGGAATGCCATGCGTCTTGTAAATGGATGGCAGACAGATGATAACAAAGAAACACCTGTAGAGAATAATTTCTCAGTTCTCTGGCTTGAAAACCGTTTGCAGCAGGTCATCTCTGAACTGAATGATCAGTATGATAAATTCAGGTTGTCAGAAGCACTTATATCACTGTACAATTTTATCTGGAACGACTTCTTTTCATGGTATCTGGAATCAATCAAGCCACCATACCAGGGCAAGATTGATACTTATACATATGATAAAACTGTAGAGATTTATGAAAAGGTATTAACACTGTTGCACCCATTCATGCCTTTCATAACAGAAGAAATTTGGCATTATCTCAAAGAAAGACAGGATGGTGACGATTGTGTTGTCAGCCATTATCCTGAATATCAGGGTTTCAATCAGGAGATACTTGAAGCGATGGAGAAAACAAAACAGATCAGTACCAGGATAAGGGAAATAAAGGCTTCGAAGGGACTGAAGCCAAAAGATGAGCTTAAACTATTTGTGAAGAATACTGATTCAGTTCAAAATCTTCTGTTTTCAGAAACTGATGCGGGATTAGCTGAACTACTGATGAAACTCGAGTATTTATCGGAAATTATAGTTGTGGAGAATGACGATGTTCCTTCAACCCTGCATTTTATGGCTGCAAATGAAAAATTCATGCTTGAATTTCATCAGGAAATTGATGTTGAAGCAGAAATAGAAAAGATCAATAATGAACTCGATTACCAGCGTGGATTTGTAGCGAGTATTTCGAAAAAACTCAGCAATGAACGATTTGTAAGTGGTGCTCCTGCAGATGTAGTTGAAAGGGAAAGGAAAAAACTGGCTGATGGTGAAGAAAGGATAAGAATACTGGAGGAATCACTGAGGGCTTTGAAGTAGTTTTATTTTTTGAATTGATGCATTGATTCTGATAGTTCTGAAATGGCATTATCTAACAGAGTCTGGTTAGTAATTATTTTTCCGGGATATTTGTCTGACTCCAAAACTGCTTTTTCGAAATCAAAATCTTTCTGTGTCTGATAAGCATAATACTTTTTATTTTTTAAATACTCTGCGAGATACTCCTGTTCAGTTTGTCCCGGAGTTGGAACAAATATCGCTTTTTTGCTGAGTTTTACAAGGTCCATTACAGTACTGTATCCGGATCTCGCAATTATCAGATCACATTGATTAATTATTTGGTTCAATTCTGAAGAATACGCATGAGATTTTATCCGTAAGGTGGGAGTAAGCTGTAAATCCAGATTTTCATTGACCAGACCCTGAATTAAAATCACTTTGAAATCTGTTTTGAGGATTTGTTGTTTTAAAATTTTTTCAAAAATAGTTCTCTGAGGTTCAGGTCCTGAAAGGATTATACCAATATCGTATTTCGGTGCATTTTCTTTTTTTTCAAATCTGCTCTGGATACCTATGTAATTATAAGGTATTTTAAATTGTAGTTTGCTGAGTTTTCCTGCTAAAGATTGTTCATTTTCCATATCGGGAATCCAGATTTTATTAAACCTTTTTAGCAGGTATGTATTTAAAATATTTGCAGAAAGAGAAAGGAAACTGTTTTTGTGATGAATGGTAGTTTGATGGGTGATTAATATGCTTTTTACTTTTTTATTTCTGAAACCATATCTGTTGTCAGAAATGATAAACTCAGGTTTTTCTTTGTCTGTAAGTTTTTTTACCTCTTTATTTTCAAGATAAATTGCTTTTATAATATTAAAGGAAAACCTGAAAAGATTGAGCATAATCGATTTAAAAGGATATTTTACATCATAACCTGTTATTTTCACCGATTTTATGAGAGGGAACTCTGATCTGAGCATTTTTAATGCTTCCCCATCAGATGCAATTATTACATCAAAATTTTTATTTATCAAAGCTTTTATTACCGGAATCGATCTGCTGGCATGACCCAGTCCCCAATTCAGGACTCCATACAATACTTTGGGTTTCAAGAGGGGTGTTTTAATTCACTTTTATTTCATCTTCAGAATTATCGAGGATTTTATACTCGTTGATGCTGAAATTTTCATTTTTAGTCAGTTTGACCCATTTTCCGAGTTTGAAGAACCATTTCATCTGTCTGGATGGCAAGCCTTTGCAAAGGTAGGAATGAACAAATGGATGCACTATCACTGATAATTTTCCTTTGGTCCCGGAATTAAGTATATAATTGATATCTCTTTCTATATCATCGATAATCAATATGGAAGGAGATACTTTACCTGAACCGTCGCATACCGGACAAATTTCCATTGTGTTGATTTTGATTTCAGGTTTAGTCCTTTGTCTTGTGATCTGCATCAGTCCAAATTTGCTCAATGGAAGGACTGTGTGTTGTGCCCTGTCATTTTGCATGAAATTTTTCATCTCCCTGTATAATATTTTTTTATTATCATAGGATCGCATATCGATAAAATCAATGACTATCAGTCCACCAAGATCCCGCAACCTTAATTGACGTGCAATTTCTTCAGCGGCTTCTATGTTTACTGCAACAGCAGATTCTTCCTGCGAATCCTTACGCATTTTTGGACCACTGTTTACATCAATAACATGCATGGCTTCTGTATGCTCAATTATGATGTAGGCTCCACTTTTTAAAGTAAAAGTCTTGCCGAAGGAAGATTTTATCTGTTTTGTTATTCCGTAAGCCTGAAATAAGGGATTTTTCCCTTTGTATGTTTTAAGTATTTTCAGTTGATCAGGAGCTATTTGCTTCAGATAGTTTTTGATCTTAAGATATATCTCATCATCATTCACGATGATTTTGTTGAATGAATCATTCAGTATGTCTCTTAGCAGTACGGAAGCTTTGTCGATTTCAGTAAGCAGTTTGATCGGAGGTTTGGAATTTTTCAGTTCCTCGAACATTTTATTCCATTTATCCACAAGAGATTTCATCTCTTCATGCAGGACTGCGACAGTCTTTCCTTCTGCAGCGGTACGAGCTATGATACCGAAGTTTTTAGGTTTTATGCTTTCAATGAGAATTTTAAGCCTGTTGCTTTCTTCTTCGCTTTGTATTTTTTTTGATATGGAAACAGTATTTGAAAATGGGGTCATAACAATATATCTTCCTGCTATCGTCATTTCGCAGGTTAGCCTGGGACCCTTGGTGGAAATTGGCTCTTTCAGTATCTGAACAAAGATATTGTGGTCTTTTTTCAGTACATCGACTACTTTTCCGTTTTTATCTATATCTTTTTCAAGCTTGAAATTATCAAGTGATGGAATGGAATTTTTGTCAGCTTCAGCAATACGCAAGTATTTTAATAAGGAATTTAACTGAGGCCCGAGATCCGAATAATGCAAAAAAGCATTTTTAAGATAACCTATATCGACAAATGCTCCGTTATGACCGGGCATGAGCTGTCTGATCTTTCCATAATAAATATCTCCGACCGAAAATTCGGAGTTTGTAACTTCTTCGTGAAATTCAACAAGTTTGGAGTCCTCAATCAGCGCAATCTCAACAGATCCGCTCTTTGAGTTTATAATTAATTCTTTTTCCACATTTTGGTTCTGTTTATCATAAGATAGTGCAGGAATAAAACAGTAAGGAAGGTGAAAAAATCTCACCTTCCTTTATTTCAGGTTTTTCTTATTTCTTCTTATGTCTGTTCTTTCTTAGTCTCTTTTTCCTTTTGTGAGTTGCTATCTTATGTCTTTTTCTTTTTTTACCGCTAGGCATATGCTACAATGTTTAATTTGTTAAAATTATTTCTTCTCTGACTTTTCTTTTACCAAATCAACGAATACTTTGGATGGTTTAAAAGAAGGAATATGATGTTCAGGAATTTCAATAGGTCTGTTTTCTTTAATGTGACGACCAATTTTTTTTGCCCTTTTTTTCAAAACAAATGATCCGAATCCACGAATATAAACATTTTCTCCTTTTGCCAATGCGTCTTTGATTTCTGTAAACAGATTCTCAAGTGCTACTAAAACGTCAACTTTAGCAACATTTGTTTCTTCCGAAATTTTTGATACTAAATCAGCTTTTCTCATGTTTTTTTAATATTTAATTTACTAATTTTAAAATAGAACGCAAAGTACGTGAATTAAAATGGAATTTTATAAATTATTGGTAAAAAACTTTTTATAAAATTTGAAAAAAAATATTTCAATGCAAATAATTAAAAACCAGGCATTAAATTCAAACCAAAAATGAACTTACTGTTCTTTTCAAACGGGTAAGCAAAATAAGGCTCGATTATTATAGCCCCAAATAGATTTACCCTCAGAGATAAGCCTGCACTCTTTGCAATTTTCGGTTTTGCAAAAAATTCCTGGGGAGTACCGTCAGGTCCCTTTATAAGTATCCTTTCTCCTTTACTGAAATTACTGAATTCATCGAAAGCAACGCCTATATCGAAAAAGGCAGCAATATCACTCATGAAATATCTTGATTTGATCAATGAAAGTCTTTCTACACCCGTGAAAGGAACCCTGACTTCGAAATTACCCATGAGTACCTTTGAACCGAATAGCTGGTCATAATAAAATTCATTGTTGTCAAGAACATAATTTGAGAACAATTGGTTATTATATCCTCTGACAAGGCCCATCTGTCCGATATAAACCGGATAAACAGAGTTGACATCATTTTCAAACCTGAAATATGATAGTCCCCTGATTGCAAAACTTACGGGTTTTAACCAGTAATAATACCTCCCATCTACATTAGTGCTGTAATAATTGTCAGTTCCAAAATATTTTTCAATTCCAACCCTGTATTTATATCCTGACAATGGTGAGGTCAATCCGTTGTATGAATTATCACCCACTAAAGCTAAATTAAGACTTGAGCTGTAGCCTTTTATTATATTAATATTGTAACCTAAAGCTATCGTATCCCCGACAGGTATTTTTTCTCTATCTGTCCCTGCTATGTTATAGGGATAATATGGATAATAATAATTATATATTTTATCTCCTCTGAAACTCCTGTATCCACCGTCAATGCCTCCTTCAATTCTCAAAGTTGAACTAAATGGATAATGAACAAATAGGTTGAGCCTTTCGTCAAAAATTCTCAATAGATTCGTTGTTTGCCGTAAATAAACTAAATTGTTTATTGTTACATAATCAGGGTTTTCATAATAACCCATTGAATAAGGTATATGACTAATACCAGCTCCCCAATTAATTCTGCTCTGTCTGTTCATGTAAATAAACTGCCCTCCAAAGTCATAGATCTCTCCATTCATTGAAAGCCTTGAATACAACTGGTGATTTCCAAGCATATCACTGAACAAAAGATCAACACCTCCAGCCATGCCTGTAGATGTACCAAATGTAGAGTTGCCAATTCCCACAGCTGTGCCGCCTCCAATATAATCAAGCTTGAATTTAGGTCTATATGGTTTTTCTCTGTAATTATTCTTGTCGCTCGCAATTAATCTGTCAGAAAGTTTAAGATTGCTGTTTACTAGATCAATACTTTGTAGGACAGGGCGGGGCAGGGTGCCGGCATCCATATTGACATCATCTGGTGCCACTTCTTTGATTAGGAACTTATCGGATTTGGCCTGATACATTGAATATTGCTTGTTATTGTAGAGGGTATAAACGATCTTATCAGTTTTTTTGGATATTGAAATTGCAGGAGAATATTCTGTGACACCGCTAATACCCGTCATTATATCTGTTTTTTGAATTATTTTTCCGGTGAGTGTTTCATACATATACATATTTCTGAATCCATCCCTGTCAGATAAAAAATAAATATTATTCTCTGAGTCGAAGACCGGATTCAGATTATCAGCACCTTTAAAAAATCTGAACTGTGATTTTTTCCCGGTTTCAAGGTTTAAGACTGCAATATTGAATATCCATTTACCGTTTGTCATTCCTTCCTTGATACTCATCTCATCAGTAGCAAAAACTATGTTTTTGCCGTCTGATGAAAAATCAGAATGAATTTCGGAGTAAATATCATCTGTGAGTTTGGTTATTTTACCCGATTTAAGATGATATGAATACAAGTCAGTTTGTCCGTCAGCAAGTCCTGTTAATACAATAAAATTGCCATCCGGTGACCATGAAGGATTTGTGAATGAAATAAGATTTTTTGGTTTATACTCGTGAAGGGTCTTGCCGGACTCCGCATCTTTTATTATGAGTATATTTCTTCCTTTCTCAAAAGCCACAAATGCAAATTTATCGCTTTTAGGAGACCATGTTCCTGAAGATTCCAGGAAGTTGTAATCATCAATATTGGCGTCTTTGATGCGGCTCGTAATTTTCCTTATTATTTTGCCATTATTTGCATTGGCCAGATACCAGTCAGTGGTAAAAATATCTTTTTCCGAAATAAATATTACATACTTGCCATTAGGACTTAATGAAGGGCTGACATTCATTTCGCCTGCATTTTTTTCTGATATGATGTTTTGCCCTATACTGTTGACTTTATCATATTTAAGATAATTCCTGTAATGAGATTTCAGTGACTGGATCCATTTTTCACTCAGTTCTTTTTTCGATAGATTGAATGTTGAATCAATGGCAATATCAAGGCCGAAAATTGCTGTATTTTTGAAAAATGGTCTAATGGCTTCATCTCCATATGTTCCGGCAATAAAACTCCAGAATGCCTGGCCGTATCGGTAAGGAAAATATTCAGGATATTCAAGTCTTTTAAGCTCAGGAATATCATCATTCAGAATTGCATCCCTCATCCACATTGATGTGTAAGGATCATTCCGACCTTTGGAAAGATATTCTGCCATACCTTCAACCATCCAGAGAGGTAAATTCTGAAAAGAACGCATTGAAGTAGAATCTCCGTTAAGTATCATATTATACTGAAAAGCATGAACCAGTTCATGCCCCAGAACATGATAGTCCTGCTGATTTGTGAAAGTGAGTGGCATTATAACCCTGTTTTTAAAAGCCTCTGTGACACCCCCTGTTCCTACACCTATTTCACCGCTGATCGCATTGGTCTGCTGAAAATCTGCATGATTACTATAAAGGATTATCGGGTTTTTGACGGGCAGAGTGTCAATCAGAATTGCCTGATGAAGCTTATTCCAAATTTCGGCATATTGGCCTATTTCATTTATCCTCTCTTTGTTCTTAAGATAATAGTAAATATTGAAAGTCGGGGTTTCAAGTACTTTAAAATTAAAATTTTCATAAATGACTTTGTTTTTACCAAAATTCTGTGCGTTGGATTTATTTAAAATTAATACAAGACCGAAAATTGCAAAAATCATTGAAATCAAATACTTGTTAACTGAATACATAATAAAAGCTTTAAAAGTTATTACAAAAGGTCCTTACTCCAAAAGTTTACAAAAAACAAATCTACACATTAATAAAAGACTAACAAATAATTGAATTTTAATGTTTTGATTGTACAACAAACCTAATTAAAATATAAGACGCAATATTTATTATTTATAGTTAGTTCAAAGCTAATTTTAATAAAAAATTAACATTTTCACATGATCATATCATTTGAATGGAACATTTCAATAAAAGTTAAAATGAGAGATCAGGATTTTATAGTTTTACAGCTCAAAAAACAAATATTCTCTTTCAAATAGTTTTTTTAATGATCGAAATTTCGCTATATTATTGTTTTTTTACATATTTATAATCTATTTACATGTCAATTAATTAATTATATATATCTTTGCAGTTTGTTTCATTAAAGATTGATTATTGTGTTTTATCCTAAGCGTTATCTCATTACCTCTGCTTTGCCCTATGCAAACGGTCCCTTACATATTGGTCATCTGACAGGTGCATATCTGAGTGCAGATATGTATGTGCGTTTTCTCAGATTGATGGATAAGGATGTGGTTTATATTGGAGGGTCTGATGAAAATGGTGCTGCAATCACTATTAAAGCCCGTAAAGATGGCATAACTCCGGAAGCTTTGGTAGATAAGTACCATAACATGTTTATCGAAGCTTTTAAAAAAATGGGAATATCTTTTGATGTCTATCACAGAACTTCTTCTGAACTCCACCATGAGACAGCACAGGAATTCTTCAGTGATATGTACAGGAAAGGGGTCTTTGAAGAAAAGGAGAGTGAGCAATATTTCGATGTTAAGGAACAGCATTTTCTCGCTGACAGGTATATCAAAGGTAAATGTCCTAAATGTGGTTATGAAGAAGCTTACGGTGATCAATGCGAAAAGTGTGGCTCTTCACTTAGCCCTATGGAATTGATAGACCCGGTTTCTGTGTTGAGTAATGAGAAACCTGTTTTGAAAAAGACCAGACATTGGTACCTGCCTCTTAATAAAGATGAATCCTGGTTAAGAAAATTCATTTCAGAAGGGACTCTTGATTCTGCTGATCATCATGATCCATCAGAATGGAAAAGTCATGTTATCGGGCAGTGCAAATCATGGCTTGATGGAGGACTTCAACCAAGGGCCATGACCAGAGATCTTGACTGGGGTGTTGATGTGCCATATGAAATACCTGAATCTGAAGGTAAAAAGCTTTATGTTTGGATGGATGCTCCTATAGGATATATTTCAGCTACAAAATATTGGGCAGAAAAAAATAAAAGGGACTGGAGGCCATACTGGCAGGATAAAGATACTGCGCTTATACACTTTATTGGTAAGGACAATATTGTGTTTCATTGCCTCATTTTTCCCGCTATTTTAAAAGCAAAAGGTGATTACATTTTACCGGTAAATGTGCCAGCGAATCAGTTCATGAACCTGGAAGGACAGAAAATTTCCACATCCAGGAACTGGGCAGTGTGGGTAAATGATTATATAAATGATTTTCCGGATCAGATAGATGTACTGCGGTACAATCTGATCAGAAATATGCCTGAACATAAGGATAGTGAGTTTACATGGAAGAATTTTCAGGATACCAACAATACTGAATTAGTAAATAATATCGGAAATTTTATAAACCGTGTAGTTGTATTGACACATAAATTCTACAATGGCATAGTACCTGAGTTTGATCAGGACAGCATATTCAATGGAGTTTGGGATCAGGATTTCGGAGGATTTCACGAAACTGAATTGCTGGGATTGCATGATGATTTGCAGGAGTTAAATTTTCATTTACGTAAATTTGATTTCAGGGGGGCTTTAAGGATTTTGATGGAGATATCTACAAAAGGAAATCAGCTGTTGCAATTGAATGAACCCTGGAAACTTATAGCTGATGAACCGGAAGGAGTCAATGCACTTATGAATTTGCTGCTTCAGATTATTACCTCTCTTTCGGTAGCGATCAGGCCATTTATGCCATTTACTTCTGATAAGATAAGAGAATTGCTTAACCTGAGCAGCATTAAAGAAAAAGGAGAATTGCTCGAAGTTCTGGATAGTCTTTCTCTTGGGGAACTTCTGATTGAACCGGGTCATAAAATTGGTGAGCCTGTCCATATTTTCACTAAAATTGATGATGAAACTATTCAGAAACAAATTGATAAATTGAATCAAAGATCTGAAAATCCGGTTCCTGTTATCAATTCAGATAATCCAGTTACAAAGGTTTCAATTGAAGAAAACATAGTTAAATCAAATATTGAGTTCGAAGACTTCGCAAAACTGAATATGAGAACAGGTACAATTAAAACAGCTGAAAATGTTAAGAATTCAGATAAGCTTCTGAAATTGACAGTTGATATCGGAACTGAAATCAGAGAGGTTGTATCAGGTATCGCACAAGACTTTAAACCTGAAAATATAATTGACAAAAAAGTAGTATTGCTTACAAATCTGAAACCGAGAAAAATCAAAGGTATTGAATCAAATGGAATGATCCTTATGGCAGAAAATGCCGAAGGAAAGCTCTATTTTGTCAATCCAGAAGATGGAGCAGAAAACGGTTGTGAAGTCAGATAGCATATTTGTTTATTAATTGCTTTAGTAACTGAAACCGAACCTTTACAATGTTTTTTTTGTTATGGAAAATATATCGTTTGCCAAAAAATAATTTTTTTATTAATAATATTTTTATTAACAATTGATCAAATCGTTTTTTTAACTATTCAAAATTTTTTAAAATCATGGCTTTAGAACTGACTGATTCAAACTTCAAGGAAGAAATTGTTGATTTCAAAGGAGTTTCTGTTGTAGATTTTTGGGCTGTATGGTGTGGCCCGTGTAAAATGATAAGTCCAATTATTGAGGAAATGGCAGCGCAGTATCCTCAGATAAAAGTAGGAAAACTAGATGTCGATTCCAATCCCGATACATCAATTGAGTTCGGCATCAGGAGCATTCCTACAATATTGTTTATGAAAGATGGTGAAGTAATTGACCGTCATGTTGGAACAGGATCGAAAACTTTTTTCTTTGAAAAAGTTGAATCACTACTAAAATAATAATAATTTCAAAGCCTAAAAGTAATAAAAAACTGATAGGCTTTTCTTTTCTTCTTTTACAATTTCAGATTAATCCCAGTCAGAATATGGATTTTTTCAAAGATTACGATCTTAAAAGCATTGAAAATCTTGATTTGTTTGCACGTCAGGTAGTAGAAGGTTTTATTATCGGACTTCATAAAAGTCCCTTTCATGGCTTTTCGGTCGAATTTGCTGAGCACAGACTTTACAATATCGGGGAATCAATGAAAAATATTGACTGGAAATTATTTGCCAGAACAGATAAGCTTTACTCAAAAAAATATGAAGAGGAAACTAATCTGCGGTGTCAGATAGTTATAGACAGCTCTTCTTCAATGTATTTTCCGGAAGAAAAACCAGGGGCAAAAGGTATTAATAAATTGCGATTTTCATCATTAGCCGCTGCATCACTTATGAACCTTCTTAAAAGGCAGAGAGATGCCTTTGGCTTATCAATATTTGATGAAAATGTAAATGTACATACTCAAAATAAATCCAATACAAGGCATTACAATATGCTGTTGAGTTATTTACAAAAACTGATAGCCAATCCTGAGTTGAATCATAAGACATTTGCAAGTTCTGCTTTGCATGAAATTGCCGAAAATACTCACAAACGTTCTATGATAATTGTTTTCAGTGATTTTATGAGCAATGATGAGGATCTTGAAAGCCTTTTTTCGGCATTATTGCACCTCAAATACAAAAAACATGAAGTGATCTTATTTCAGGTGACTGACAAACAGAAGGAACTGGAACTTGAATATGAAAACAGGCCTTATTTGTTTATCGATATGGAAACGGATGAAAGAATAAAATTGCAGGCAAATGAAATAAAAAAACATTATACTGAAAAAATGACAGAATATCAGAATGTTATCATTAATAAGTGTCTCCAGTTCAACATAGATTATACAAATGCTGATATCAATCAGGGTTTTTATCAAATACTGAATTCCTATCTTGTGAAAAGAAATAAAATGATGATTTAAATTTATTAATATGATAAAACTCAAAAATATTTCAACTTTACCTCCTGATGATGTTGATAAAGAATCACTGGAAGAAAAAACACTTGAGCTGGTAAAAAAAATAGGAGAACTGAGCAGGGTTTTTGAAGCTGATGGTTCACATGCTTTGCTGATAGTGTTGCAGGGCATGGATGGTAGTGGCAAGGATGGCACAGCTAGGGTTGTATTTCAGGATATCAGTCCCGGAGTTGTATGCAGTTATGCCTTCAAAAAGCCTACACCCGACGAAATGGCACATGACTTTCTTTGGAGAGTTCATCAGGTTGTACCCGGGAAGGGTAAAATAAGGGTATTTAACCGTTCACATTATGAAGATGTTCTGATTCAGAGGGTTCATAAATGGATAGATGAGGATAAAGTTCAAAAACGCATTGATGCAATAAATAATTTCGAAAATCTTTTGAGCTTTGATAATAACACAACAATACTCAAATTTTATATGCATCTTAGCAGGGAAAAACAACTGGAAAAACTGCATGAAAGAATGTCTGATCCAGAGAAAGCATGGAAACATAATCCTAATGACCTGGTGGAATCTGAATTGTGGGAAGACTATATGAATGCATATGAAGATGTCTTAAATAAAAGCACAATACCCTGGTTTATTGTTCCATCAGAAAAACAATGGTACAGGAATTTTTTTGTTGCAAAAACTGTGCTTAATACTCTTGAAGATATAAAGCTTCAATATCCTCCTTTAAAAAATGAATAGTTTACGTGGGGTTAGGGTTGATAAATGGCTTTGGAGTATAAGATTTTACAAAACAAGGACACTGGCAACTGATTCATGCAAATCGGGATATGTTAAAAATAATAAGGGAATTACCTTAAAGCCCTCTGCGGAAACAAAAATTGGTGATATACTGGTAATCAGAAAGGCTGGCATCAATTTCTCACTCCAGGTTAATGAATTGATTTCAAAAAGAGTTGCTGCTGAACTGGCGAGGAAATGCTATTTTGATTTGACACCGGAATCAGAGCTTAAAAAATTTGAGTTATGGTATCTTGCCAACAGGGGAACAGAATACAGGGATAAAGGAAGCGGAAGGCCTACTAAAAAAGACAGAAGAGAACTGGAGGATTTTAAAGTTTATGATTTTGAAGATTATGATGAGTTTTATGATTTGTGATGATTTTTACATTAATATTAATAAAATTAAACTAATTTCTGATAAACAGTTTAGTGAAACTATTCTAATCATTAAAAATTTATTAAAAAATAAATCTTTAATTACTCGGAAATACTTACCTTTGCAGCCGATTTTAAAAAATAAATGGAAGACATTCAGCAAATAAGAGATTTACTGGCTTATCCAAAAGATATAATCGTATTTTCTCACAGGAATCCTGATGGAGATGCTATGGGGTCATCTATCGGAGTTAAACTTTATCTTGAAAAACTCGGACATAAAGTTGATATTATCTTTCCCAGTGAATTCCCATCTATTTTAACATTTCTTCCCCGCACTGATGACATTGTAATTTACGATTTTGAAAAAGAAAGAGCGCTGGAATTGATAAAAAGATGCCAGTTAATGTTTTTTCTTGATTTTAGCAGTCTTGACAGAATCGATGCTTTAGGGGAACATGTGATTTCAAAAAATGTACCTAAAATTCACATTGATCATCATCTTGACCCGGAACCTTTTGCAGATTTCGTTTTTTCAGATGTATCATCAAGTTCGACTTCTGAACTAGTTTACAGGTTTTTCAGATTGTTTAATAATTGTATATTCCTCGATGAAAAAATCGCAGAATGTCTGCTCACAGGAATAATATCAGATACCGGATCTTTTAAATACAGCGCAAGTTCAGAAACATTCCAGATTGCCTCTAAACTGATGGAAGAAGGAGTTGATATTGCTGAACTTCAGAATAATATTTACAACTCATTGTCTGATAAGCAATTGAAACTTATTGGATATAGTATAAATCAAAAAATGGAATTAATTCCTGAGTATGATACCGCAATTATGGCACTATCAAAACAGGATTATAAGGAGTATGAGATACAACGCGGGGATACTGAAGGACTGGTCAATTATATGCTGATGATGAAAAATGTAAGACTTGCAGCATTGATTACAGAACAACCAACTATTGTAAAAATATCTCTTAGGTCTAAGGGAGATCTTTCAGTTCAGGAAATTGTAAAAAAACACTTTAAAGGTGGAGGGCATAAGAATGCAGCAGGTGGACAAGCTTTTGCAAAACTGGAAGATGTCGTTTCAAGGTTTAAAGCGGTATTGCCTCAATATGTTCATAATTAAGATTTCAAATGAAGGTATTCGCTGCAATATTGCTATATAGTATTTTGTTTTATGGATGCGGTGAGCACAAATCTGATTTTATTTCGTTAAAAAGAAATTCAGGTTTTTACAGGATTGTGACTCAAGGTAATGGAGTTTTTGCTAAAGAGAATCAGTATATTTTGTATAGTCTTCTTTTCATTGACAACAAGGGTAAAGTGTTTCTTGATAAAAGACAGAGCGAACAGCTATTGAAGGAACAGGTAAAAAAAGACAGTTTTTCAATGCAAAATATTTCTCCGGTTTCAGAGTTACTTCAAATGCTTGCAGTAGGAGACAGTGCTATCCTGAAAATACCATTAAAAGAGGATGAAAAGGTGAAGGATTTGACCGATTCTGATTCTTTGATTTTTTATGTTAGGATTTTTGATATAATTAATGAAGAACAAGTACTTGAATATTTAAGCAGTCAGTTTAAAAACAACTATGAACAAAATACAAAGTATAATAAGACTTACAGAGAAGCCCGTACTTTATTATCAAAAACATTAGTTAGTATCTCAAATGGAGAATGGAAAAGTAGAAAAAAGAAGACTCCACAGGGTATTGAATACTATATTTTGAAAAATGGGATAGGAGATAATGTAAGAAGGAGGCAAAAAGTAAAATTTGATTTCATAGGTATGGTCAGTAGCAATCAAAAAGAATTTGATAATTCCTATTTAAAAACTGATGATGTTGAAATAATAGCAGGAAATAAAGTTGAAATACAGGGATGGGATGAAGCATTATCAGTTATGAATGAAAGTATGATTGCTGTTTTTTTTATTCCTTCCGTGATGGCATATGGTAAAGATGGAAAAGGAGCAATTCCTCCTGATTCTGATTTGATTTACCTGATACAACTTAATGATATTTTGAATTGATTTTTTTAATTTTTAAACATTTTTTGATGAACACAAAACGTTTTTCTTATTTAATAATCTTTATCCTTTTAGGTTATACATTTAGCATAAGTGCTCAATCAGAACCTCTGAAAGTCAAACTTCCGGTGACGGGTGCTGAATTTGAATATTTAAAAAAAGGAACAGGGCAGAAAGGGAAAATTGGTGAATATATCCAGTTTGGTCTTTTAGTTTTTGGAAATGACGGACAGGTCCTTGCTGACCGAAGAAAGGCTCCTCAACTTGCCATGGATCGGATCAAAGAAATAGACAGCACTACAATTCCGATAGTTGAATTGGTTTATTCATTAGAAGTAGGTGATAGCGTGAGAATGTTGGTGCCATTTCAGGAGGGTAATAAACCTCAGGGACTTGAACACTTAAATTCACTGATATATGTGTTAAAATGTGAGAAAATAATTGATGAACTTACCGTGCAGGCAATGCAAGAGGAAGAAGCTAAGAATCAGGCTAAAAAAATGGAAGCAGGAAAGGAAATTGAAGCAAAGGTCGCTATTACAGTAGCGGATCTTATAAATAAGTATAAAGCCGGAGAATTGAAGAATTCAATAATTAAAACCAAAAGTGGATTGGAATATTATATTATAGAAAAAGCAAAGGGCAATATCATTCAGGCAAATGAGATGGTTTCTGTTGATTATTATGGAGCATTGATTGCTGATTCGAAGGCATTTGATAATTCATTTGGACGCGGTGAGAAATTGCAGTTTACTGCCGGAGGCGGTCAGATGATAAAAGGATGGGATGAAGCAATGCTCTTGTTAGGTCATGGTGACAAAGCAATATTATTTATTCCCTATGATTTGGCTTATGGAGAAGCAGGAAGACCTCCGGTTATTCCTGAAAAATCCAATCTGGCATTTTATATTGAAATAGAGTAAAATATACATTATATATATTTATAACATTTATTTATTATTCAAATTAAATTTTTAAGAATGAAAAACATTATTTTTATTTTATCGGTTGTATTTATGATTAGCGCCTGTAAAAAGGATGGGTCTGAGGTGATAAAACTGCCATTTAGCAAGAGCGAATATATATTATTGAAAAGTGGCAAAGGTCAAAAAGCAAAATTGGGAGATTTCATTCAATTCAGTCTGTTAATAAAAGGTAATGAAGGTACAATACTTGCAGACAAGAGAGATTCAGCTTCCTGGGCAATGGAAAAAGTTGTTGAAGTAGATAGCAATACAATAGCAGTAGTTGAAATGCTTTATACAATGAAAATGGGTGATAGTGCACTTTACAAACTTGCAATTAAACCCGAACAAAAGTCCCCGGGTATGGAAAAAATTGATACCATATTCTATTTTGTGAAACTTGAAAGAATATTTGATGAAGCTGCAATGAAAAATGAACAGGAGAAAAAAAATGCAGAAGCCCTAAAAAAAGTGGAAGATGCAAAACCCAAAGCAGCTGAAGTTGAAAAACTAACTTCCGCATTACTTGCAGATTTTAAAGCAGGTAAATTGAAAGATAAACTTCAAAAAACTTCCGGAGGAGTGCAATATTATGTTGTTGAGAAAGGGACCGGGCCTAAAGTTAATAAAAATGATTTGGTAGGTGTCTCATATCATGGTGTTCTGGAAAAAGATGGAAAGGAATTTGACGGTTCTTTTAAAAGAGGAGACGATCTTAAATTCAATGTTGGACAAGGCCAAATGATTCCAGGTTGGGATGAAACTATGCAATACCTTAATGTTGGAGACAAAGCAATTTTATTTTTGCCATATTCAACTGCTTATGGTGAAGAAGGAAGACCTCCGGTTATCCCGGCAAAATCCAATCTGGTTTTCTATATTGAAGTAAATTCAGCAAAACCAGTTAAATAATTAGAGTTTTATTAGGAACTTTTGTTGAAAAAATGATAATCGCAGGTTTTCAGCAAAAGTTCTTTATTTCATAATTAAAAGAAAGACAAATGACCAATGAACAGCTTCAGGATCTGAAGAGTCGTTTGATTTTGATAAGGGGGTATCTTTGACGTAGATAAAAGAACTCTGGAACTTGAAGATAAAGAACAGCAATCCCTTGATCCGGAGTTTTGGAATGATTCAAAACGTGCTGAATCTATACTTAAAGTCATCAAATCAAATAAAAATATAATATCCGATTTTAACATGCTGAATACAGCACTTGAAGACCTCGAAACACTATATCAGTTTTACAAAGACGGTGAATTGACAGAGGAAGAACTTGATGAGAATTTTATTTCTGCTAAAGTATTAATTGAGGATGTTGAGTTCAAGACTACTCTTAATAAGCAGGAGGATGAATTATCATGCATTCTTGAAATTAATGCAGGTGCAGGAGGAACAGAAAGCAATGACTGGGCAGAAATGCTGTACAGGATGTACCTCATGTGGGCTGAGAAAAATGGATACAAAGCCCATCTATTGAATAAGGTTGATGGTGATATAGCAGGTATCAAATCGGTAGAGCTTGAAATTGAAGGTGATTATGCTTTTGGAATGCTGAAAAGCGAAAATGGAGTTCACCGTCTCGTCAGGGTAAGCCCATTCAATGCCCAGGGCAAGCGTATGACATCATTTGCCTCAGTTTTTGTCCATCCTCTTATCGATGACAGCATCGAAGTTGTCGTGGATACTGCTGAACTGGAGTGGGATACTTTCAGGTCCAGTGGGGCAGGGGGACAGCATGTAAATAAAACAGAATCCGCTGTTCGTGTGAGACATTTACCTTCAGGAATAGTTGTTGAATGCCAGGAAGAACGCTCACAGCATATGAACAGGGACAAGGCAATGAAGATGCTTAAATCCAGGCTTTACGAACGGGAATTGGAAAAGAAAAGAGTTGAGAAAGATAAAATTGAGAGTTCGAAAATGAAAAATGAATGGGGATCACAGATAAGATCTTATGTAATGGATGACAGACGAGTCAAAGATCACCGGACCGGATTTACGGCTTATAATCCTGATTATGTTCTTAATGGTGACCTTCAGGGGTTTATAAAATCTTTCCTGATGTGGCAGGCAAGCCCTGACTAAAATACCGACAATAATAATACTTATTTATCGCACATTATCTTTATAATTGAAAAAGTACTTCCAAAAACATTTACGGGAAGTCATTTTTTATAAAAATCTGTAATTTCTTTTTTTCAGATCATATCTGTAAGATCTTATCAAATCACTGGATGTCTGTTCTTTTTCACTGGCAAAAATTGAATATTTATCACTCCATATTATTTTTCCTGATTTTAATGAATCTTCAATAATAATATTTTTATCGCATACGGAGTATACAAAATAACTCAGATGAGGCATGATCTGAGAACTAGTATGTTTGTAACTGCTCTGGACTAATGCATAATCTCCTTTACGATTAAATTGAATTTCAAAATCATTATTGAATTTTTTGCAAGCTATATCTTCAATTTTTGTTACAGAGTCTAGTACTCTGACCTGAGCTTGTTTCTTCTTGCAGGCACACCCTGTACCAATCACTAACAAAAGAAAAATAATAAATGTCTTGTAAACCATGTATTTGAGTATTAAATTATTCTAATTTATTTTGCCATCAGTCCTTTTAAAAGCAATGTGGCAGTTGCAGGGTTTGTTGCAAGTGGCACATTGTGTACATCACATAAACGCATCAGCATAGAAATGTCTGGTTCGTGAGGATGTTTGTCAAGAGGATCACGGAAAAATATGACCATTTTGGTCTTCTCCTGGGCTACTCTTGCCGCAATTTCAGCATCTCCTCCCAGCGGACCTGACAAATACCTCGTAACTTTAAGTCCGGTTTCTTCGACATATTTTCCTGTTGTTCCAGTAGCGACAAGCTGGATATCCAGACTTTTCAAAATTTTAACATGATCCATAATAAACCTTACCATTTCGGGTTTTTTACCGTTATGGGCTATAAGTGCTATTTCCATTTATTTGATAATTATTTAAAAGCGCAAAGGTAATATTTTTAATTTGTATACGCCTGTTTTTCAGATTAAATTTGTATTAATTCATTTTTTGAACTCATTATATGTTTTCTCATTTTTAGGCCAGTCCATAAAATAATGCTTGACAAACTTATATACGAACATAAGTGAAAACAAAACCAGGGCAAAATTCAGATGAGATGTTTTTAATTTATAATTTGTGATATAAACAAATAAATATCCTGAGAATGCAATTAACACTGAGACTGTAAATGCATTGAAAAGGGAATATTTAATTCTTCCCCACGAACGCATTTTTTCCCATTTTGAATACCATCTTTCTTCTCTTAAATTCATTTTTAAATAGTTTTTGCAAATATCACAAAATAATAGTAATTTCTTAGCAAAAACTTGAGGTTTTATCAACATATTTCAGATTGGAATGTTCTAATTTTATTTAAATCAAATAATTTTATAAAAATGGCAAAAATAACTTTTAAAGGAAATACTATCCACACTAATGGCATTTTACCTTCTGTAGGCGAAACAGCTAAAGATTTCGAACTTGTAGCAACTGATCTCTCAACAAAAAGTCTGAAGGATTTCAACGGACGCCTTGTCCTGAATATTTTTCCAAGCCTTGACACAGGGGTTTGTGCTACTTCTGTGAGAAGGTTCAACCAATTGGCAGCTAATGTTGACAATACTACGGTTCTGTGTATATCCAGAGATTTACCATTTGCTCATTCAAGATTCTGTACCTCCGAAGGTATCGATAAAGTTGTGAATCTTTCAGATTTCAAAGATGGCAAATTTGGAATGGATTATGGCCTGAGGATGATAGATGGACCACTTGCGGGATTAAATTCGAGGGTTGTGATCGTACTTGATGAGAATAAAAAGGTGATCTATACCGAGCAAGTTCCGGAAATTGTTCAGGAACCTGACTATGACGCGGCACTGGCAGTGCTTAAATAGAAAAACAGAAAATCCCGGCAATGACCGGGATTTTTTTTTTACTTTCTCCAAAGCGTGCTTATAGATAAGCGTAGGATTTTCCTATGCTTTTTATAAATACCTTATTCACTTATAAAAAAAACATTTATATTTTACAAGAGTCTAAAATGTTTATATTATCCACTTGAATGAGAGTTTTGTTTAAAAAAAAATCTTGTTGTTGATAACACCAACAACGACTGAATTAATATATTTTTTTTCCAAAGCCTATAAGGTTCGATTAAACCTTCGAAATGTTAAAGTTTTGATATTAAGTATGTTTGGCACAGAATTTGCTGGACAATATATTGACAATTAATGTATTTACTCATTAAATTTTTGAATAATGGAAAAGTTAAAATTTCAAAAATCTGATTACCCCCCCCCCTGTTAGTAAAACATTGAAAATTAAAGCATTAAATATTATTAAAAACTATAAAATATTTTTAATCATCTTATTTTTGTTTTCTGGCTGCAATAAGGATGTTTTAATAGATGACAACTCTACGGGATTAGCAAGCTACAACTGGACCTCGAAAGAGAAAGATTTTTTCAATTTTTCAAATCAATCAAAGATAAGTCAAAAGGCAAATAGTATAATGCCTAGAAATATTAGCGCAAATATGCCTGTGCTACTCACCACTGCTTATAATCAGATTGCCAATCAGAATGAAAATGAGAATTTTGTGGAGGGTTTGACCCACACGATTGGTATTCCTTTTTGGAGTTATTCTTTTGTTTATCAAAATGCAGAAAATAATGAAGGGATAGTCATTATTCCTTTTGGATTTGAAAATGGGACACATGTGGAAGCATTGCTCGTAGGAACAAAGTCCCTACAATATCCTGATCAAAAAATGTATTTTAAATTTGTATTCAGAAGGGATATTGAACAAGTGATCAACACAGATTCGATTAAGTCAAGACCTAATTTTAAAATTGAAATTGCTAATTTTATAATTGATGAAATGGCAATATATAATAATTCGAATGATAAATTCCTTGATTTCATTTTAAATAATTCAACAAACATAGAATCTAATACAGATACTAATGGCAATTTAAGTTTAAGAAATGATGATTGCATTTATTATGAGATTGAATTTTGTACTTACCTGGGCGATTACATTTCCGGAGGTGGTAATTTAGGAGACTGGAATAATTTTGGTGATGATCCTAATGGTGGCTGGACATCTCCTGGGGGAGGTAATGTATTCGGAGATTCTTCCTCAGATAGTGAAACTGGTGATGGAGATGATGACGATAATGAGGAGGAAGAATATGATGATCCTCGAAAAAGTAGTGGAGGAGGATTTGGAAGATGGTGGCGACGAGTGAAATCAGAATTCTGGGGATGGTATAGTTATATTATGATCCATTGTGCTTTTATGGAAATAAATCCAAACAATAAAAACAATCAGCAAGTTAGTTTTTCTAATGACCAGCAACTTAAGTTGAGAAATGATAGTGATTGGGCATGTATTGTTTATCTTGAAAAATGGTGTTACGGAAATGATGGATGGTATGAAGAAGCTCTAAATATGGCTGATGAGTGTGCTCAGGCTTTAGCTAATTTTGAATTTCACTATGGATTAAATCTTTCAGAAGAAGAAAAGGAATATCTTACAGAAAAAATGGGACATGGCTGGTGTGATGATTATGGGAGCTATTATGAGCAAGCTATACCATTGCATTTAATGTATAATCTGAACTTGAAATGTGATATTAATACTACATTTGATATTGAGGCTCAAAAAGTCATTCTTGGACTATTAGAAAATGACCAATTAGGAGATGATTTTGGAGTTGAGAATAGAACCACTTCTGAAATTCTATCGGATATTATTAACTCAAACTGTGGCAGTTCAAATCAAACAGAAGATGATTTTTATAATTCATTTACTGAATATATGGCTGGTGACCCTATTGATTGGAAGACAGCTACTCATCAGCAAAAAATAGATAAATTTATGAATCTTTTTAGGATTTACAATTTTACTGCAAGATGCACTGGTAAAGAATCTCAAATACCAATTAAAAACTACTTTAAAAATTTTCCTGAAGCAACTTGGGGTTCAAATAATATTCTTACAGGCAAAGTTTTAGATAGACATAATAAAAACTATTTTGATATAACCTTAATTATTAATTTTGATCAATTGCCAAATAATTGCTTACGGGGAATTCCTTCAAATGCATATATGAATGAATCTAATCCTAGGTCAATCGGAAACGGTCAATATGCTTTAAACTATACACGATGTGCACTAAATAGCTATGAAGATGTTGGAAATATTTCATCTGCTTTTGAAATTGTATATCCAAAAATTTATGATGAAATTTATCAATATTATTATGTATTTGCATATGACAAATTATGTCCAAAAAAATGATTAATAAATTTGCTATGAAAATTAATGTTTTCTTAAATTTAATTTGTATTCCGATTGCGATAATATTTACATTTTCATTTTTTAGCTGCAATTCAAATAAAAAACTATTTGAAAATGTAACAAAAGAAAAAGATAAATTCTTAAAAGCGTTGATGGAAGATTCTACTAATTTCGATACGATCTATTTCATAAATGAAAAGTTTTGTTTTCCTATTGCAGAATTATGCTTGGATAGTTTTGTGTATATAAAAGATAGTATTGCTGATATTCAAAAATTTGAATTAAGCTCTTACCAAAAATTTAAAGGGATTGATATTGATAGGAATATTAATATTTTTCCTGCTGTATTAGACAATGAAAACAATGTTTCCATACTGAGAAAATTTATTAATATGCTTAATACTCAAAATAAAATATTAACTGTTGATCTTGATAGATATTTCAAAATACAAAAACGTTATCTTGATTCAGTTCCAATAAAAACTTCTTATTATTTTGATTATAAAAACAAAAATAGTATTCATATTATTGATACATTACATATTGAATATTGGCATAATTCAACGATAATAAAAGGTCCTATTAATGTGGAATTGGAATTAAATATCTTTGGAGAAGATAATTTGAATCAATTAAAAGTTATTCATAAAAAGTCATTATTTGAAGATCATGAAATTCATGAATACAAATCTGTAAATCAAAATTGTAAAAACTTTATTTTTAATCTAAAGTTAATAACGTATAATGAAGACTTAATTGGAGCAGAATACTATCTCCCTTTGATTTGGACTTTTTGTGAAAAAGAAGAGAATTAAACATAAGTTATTAAATTTTCGTAAATTAGTTTTTGTAAAGGAGCAAAATAACCTTTAAACAAGCGTAGGCTCCAATGCCTACGCTTTTTTTCAATAATCTTTAACATTTTTGCATAAATCATTTATTTTTGAAGAGAATTTGGAATTAGTTGATAAACAGCTTAGGCTGGAGCCTAAGCTAAACAAAGGGATTTCGGAAAATTCTTGAATGATGAGTTGAAAAAAGTAAATGGAAATTTGACTAATGTAAATTGGACAGATTTTAAAGAACAATATCGTCCTCAATTTGGTTCAGGTGAATATATATCGGGATTAAAAATTTTAATTAACGACACAGAGAAAATGTTAGTTTATTCCATGGGTGATTTTACATATAATAGTTCATCAAAAGAATGGTCAGGATCATTTTATTTCCAAACGTATCATAACTTTGGACTTGATAAAGGTGATCTTTTAAAACGGCAGCCTGATCCTGTTATAGGGATTGGATTTGCAAGCTGGTGGATATTACAACATAAATGGGCTTATCAACCTTTCAGAACTGAATTGAGAAGTGTTTTTAAAATAAAAGGTAATCTGAACAATTAGGCAAAGTCCAAAATAAATTAATAATATAGGTGTTAAAATATAAAAATGAAATTTTTAATAAATATCTTACCAAAAGTTTTATCCTTGATTTTAATTTATTATTTTGGTTATTATTTGTATTGGCATATCAACGGCATACAAATAATCAGATATAACGGTCAATGTAATGAATATAAATCTTTTGAAGATACAAGTGTTGTTATAAAATCAGATTATTATATTGTTTACGGATATCATCATAGCAAAGACATAGAGAAGCAATTGGACGACTATGCGTGTTATATAGCTGATTCCTTATTTAATAAATATCAAGTTGTATTAGTCACATATTATAAGAATTCCAGAGTTACTAATAATGATTACTTTGAGAAGTTTGGTGATGATGCACATGGTGATTATTTATGGCACTATGGTTTCAGTAAAGCTGATTCACGTGTATCTAAAACAAGAGTGGCGAAACATTACAAGGATATAAAATTTTATTTTCCAAAGCCTGATTGCAAATTAATGAAAAAATAGATCATGAATAAAAAAGCTTAGGTACACGAACCTAAGTTTTTTTTTGATTAATAATTTCCGTGGTTAAGCGTATGCTCTTCTGTCTACGTTTTTTTTCAATAATCTTTCACATTCTTGCATAAATCATTTATTTTTGAAGAGAATTTGGAATTAGTTGATAAACAGCTTAGGCTGGAGCCTAAGCTAAACATAGGGAACGGAATAAATCTAAACAAAATTATTCATAATGGATGGGATGCAGCTCATAAGGTTTATAACGAAAATTTAACAAAATGCTTAGATAAGTATAAAGACACTTTTTCTGAAGCCGATGATGCGAAATTATTTTTGGAAAATCTACAGGAAGTTATAAGAACACAATTATTAAATGGAAAAAAATTAAATGAAATCATATTCCCATAATATCAATTATGAAATATTATAATTTAAACGGTGAGTTTTTAGATAAAGTTACTGGTTGTGATAATCGACAAATATTAACTCCAGAGAATTATTTAAATTATAATGATCCAAATTCATTTACAAATTTGGGATCATTTAAAAATGGGGAAATTCATTTCTTTGAAATTGATATGCCCCTTATGGAAATAAATAGAAATGCTTTTCTTTTAGACTTGTTACAATCTTCAGTAATGGGAGATTGCTTTCAAGGAATAACTATCAAAAAAGAATTATTTGAATTTTTGTTGAACTTTGGGATCCAAAACTTCCAAATGTATAAGATGAATTTGTTTCAAATTCATGGCAAAGAAAAAGTATTTGTTACAGATTATTTAAGATTTGTTCTTGTCGAAACTGCATTTAAGTATATTGATTTCATTAATTCATCTTTTATATTTACAGAATTTAATTTTAAGACCGGTCAATTTGATATAGTCGAAAGAATTAAATTTAATTCTAATGATCAATTCATGAATTATTTTTTAAATACAGTACCAGTACCCATTAAAAGATTTTTTAAAATCGAAAAAGCTGTATTTTCAAAAGAAATGTGCTTCGATTTGTTTTGTCTTCCCCGTTTTAATGGTTATATGGTTTCTGAGAAACTGAAAAATGCAATCGAAGCTGAAGGTTTTACCGGAATGCGCTTTGAAGAAGCACCAAATATTATTAGAGAAGATTAATTCGATAATCACAAACCTGATAAGCTTTTCAGGCTTGTCAATTGATTAGAAGTAATAAATTTAGTATGAGTTACACTTTATTTAAAAGCAAGAGGGATCAATTATTCGAAATAATTAAAAATTTGACATTTGATAAAATTATTGATAAAATGATATTTGAATGTCAGAATACTATATTTCAAGTCGATGATTCAGCTTATCCCTTAACACCTGAAAATTTTAAAGATGAAAGACTTAAGGCAATTGAGCAGTTAAGAAATGACATAAAATTTAAAGAGCTTTTTGACAATGCTTATGCCTTTAACCTCGACACAAAAACTTTAAAGCATAAATTAAAAGAGTCCTTATTGCTTGGTATCAATACCGTTTTAGAAAATAAAAAAATCGATGAAGATTCAAATGTAATTTATTTTGTATATGATTATGACTATTGTATAGACATTTTATTATGTAATAATGAAAAGAAAAAGTTTGATGATTACCATTCGTATCATGTAATTGGAGAAATAATCTGTGAAATTGATGATTTTATAAATTATTTTGAATGGTTTGAACCTGTACAACTTTATTTGGATTATTATGATTTTTAGCCGATTCTGATTGTTTTGATGATTTATTAAAATTATATAAGTATAACTTTTTCTATTTTCTTAAAAATATATTATCGGAACTTGACACAGAAAAAATCCTTCCAGATGGGTTTCATTTTTATATCTCCGAATTCGATTGCGAAAGCTTTTTGGTGTATAAAAACTAATACTTTAATAAAACCCTTGTAAATCGTAATATTTTCCTACGCTTTTTAATGCCTTAAACCTCTAAAATCTCAGATATTTATAAAAATAAGATTTAGTTTTGGAAAGCTTGTTTATTTCACGTAGAGACGCAGAGACGCAAATTTAACAAACTGAAAACATGATCCGCAAAGTTTTTTCATTTTTCATTTTTCATTCTTCATTCTTCATTCTTCACTCTAATCAGTTGTCAGTTTTCTGTTCATCGGTTTATTATCCTAAATAATCAGTTTTTTAGTTTCACTCAGAGACGCAGAGATTCTGAATCAATTAAACACTGTCAATTTTTCATACGTCAGTAGCCTGGCAAGTTTTTCATTTTTCATTTTTCATTTTTCATTCTTCACTACCATTTAACCCTCCTACCTTCCTACCTTTCACACCTTCTCCAAAGCCTGCTCCAGATCTTCAATAATATCTCTCACATCTTCGATCCCTACAGATAATCTTACTAGTCCATCAGTGATGCCTGCTTCTGCTCTTGAGTCTTTAGTCATCGAAGCATGAGTCATGCTGGCAGGGTGCTGTATCAGAGTTTCTATGCCACCAAGTGAGACCGCCAGAATAGCGAGTTGCACATTGTTCATCAGTTTTTTTCCTGCTTCAAATCCTCCTTTCAGTTCAAAAGCCATCAAAGCTCCAAATCCTTCCATCTGCGACTTGGCCAGTTCAAATTGCGGATGAGAAGCCAGACCCGGGTATGAAACTTTGAGTAGTTTTGGATGATTTTCAAGGTATTTTGCTATTTCCATAGCATTTTTTTCTGCTCTTTCTATTCTTACAGACAGAGTTTTTAGCCCTCTCCTGGTGAGAAATGCCTGATGAGGATCCATATTGGCTCCGGTGAGTATCATCAGTCCTCTTAATTTTTTATAATGCTCCTCAGTTTTGGCAACAACCACACCACCTACGACATCGGCATGTCCATTTATGAACTTTGTGATCGAATGCAATACTATATCAGCTCCCAGATCGAGTGGTCTTTGCAGCAGAGGACTTGAGAATGTGTTATCAACAGCAACTACTATGTTTTTTCTGTGTGCAATCTCCGATGCCTGCCTGATGTCAGTGATGGACATTGTCGGATTTGAGGGTGTTTCGAGATATAAAAGTGTAGTATTTGGTTTGATGTGCGATTCAATTTCTTCAAGCGATGATGTATTGACAAATGAGGATTCCACATTGTATTGTTTGTAGAATGTCTCCAGAACTACCCTTGAAGGCCCGTAAACTGCATCAGATGCAACTACATGATCACCTGATTTCAAAAAACCCATATAAATGAGATTGACCGCAGCCATGCCTGATGCGAGTGCTATGCCTCCGAATCCGTTTTCAAGGTCAGCCATTGCAGTTTCCAGATCAGTAATAGTCGGATTCCCGATCCTTGTATAAATATAACCCGGAATTTTTTTTGCGAATTTATCAGCTCCGTCATCTGCATTCAGGAATGAAAAAGTCGAAGACTGGTAAATCGGAGTAACAACACTTCCAAACTGGTCATGTATGGCTCCTGAATGAATAAGCTTTGTATTGATTTTAGAGTTTTTATTTTTCATGATTTTTTAAATTGTCTGCAAAAGTATTGAAATTATTTGTTTTATGCCTGATAAATAAACATTTCAATAAGCTTACTGTTTTTCTAAATATAATGAGTCTAAATAAAGAAATGATTCCAAAGAAATTCTGTAAATGCTGAATTATAAATATACTAACAATCTCATTCAGGAAACAAGTCCCTACCTGCTGCAGCATGCTCATAATCCAGTGAACTGGTATGCCTGGAATGATGAGACCTTGCAAAAAGCACAAAGTGAAAATAAACTTTTGATCATTTCAATAGGTTATTCTTCCTGTCACTGGTGTCATGTTATGGAGGAAGAAAGCTTTGAAAATGAAGATGTTGCAAAAGCGATGAATGATAATTATATTTGTATCAAAGTTGATAGGGAAGAAAGGCCGGATATAGATCATATTTATATGAGTGCCCTTCAAATGATTACCGGTAGGGGAGGATGGCCATTGAATGTTGTGGCACTGCCTGACGGTAAACCAGTTTGGGCTGCGTCTTATGTTCCCAGGAGAAGATGGATAGATGTGCTTGTACAGATTTCTGAAATGTATTATGTCGAAACAGAGAAAATTTTGGAATATGCTGAAAAAATAAATCAGGGTTTGCAGGAAAATGATACTATAATTAAGGAAACCCTGAGTTATGTTTTCACTAAAGATTTTCTAACTGAAATATTACTGAATCTGGAAAGGCACTTTGATCTCCAATTTGGTGGATATAAAAATGCTCCAAAATTTCCTTTGCCCAGCAATATCGAATTCCTGCTCAAATTCGCAGTCAATAATAATATTGAACTTCTTGAGTATATTGACCTGAGTCTTGAAAAAATGGCATTCGGTGGTATTTATGATCAAGTTGAAGGTGGATTTTCGCGATACAGTACCGATCTGAAATGGCATATTCCTCATTTTGAGAAAATGCTTTATGACAATGCACAACTCGTAAGTCTATATTCCAGGGCATATTCGTACTTTGGAAAGCAACTTTATAAAGATGTTGTTGAAGAAACATTAAACTTTGTTCACAATGATCTGACCGGTGAGTCCGGCAATTTCTTTTCAGCTTTGGATGCTGACAGCGTCAATGAGCAGGGAATTAAAGAGGAAGGTGCGTATTATGTGTGGACTAAGGAAGAATTAAGTGAGTTGCTGGAAGAGGATTTTGCCTTATTTAGTGAATATTTTAATATAAATGAATTTGGAAGATGGGAAGACGAAAAGTATGTTTTAATAAGGACTGAGACCGATGAAGATTTTTCTGAAAAGCATAATTTAAGTATAGAAGAAATAAAAAATAAAGTCAGAATATGGAAAAATGTGATGGCAAATGCAAAAAGTGCAAAAAACTTGAAGGCTGCAAAAAGCTCAAAAAGAAAAAGAAAAAAAAGAAATAGACCAGAGCTTGATGATAAATCTCTTTGTTCGTGGAATGCTCTGATGCTGACTGGATATCTGGATGCATACAAAGCATCCGGAGAAAGGGAATATCTTGATGCTGCTTTGAAAAGTGCACAATTTATTGAGGAAGTATTTCTTAAATCTGATGGTTCCCTTTTTCATAATTATGCTAAAGGAAAGACGACAATAAATGGCTTCCTTGAAGATTATGCCGCTGTCATTCAAGCTTTCATTTCACTATACCAGGTGGTTTTTGATGAAAAATGGCTGGAATTATCCCGAAAATTGACAGGTTATGTGTTGAAACATTTTTTCAGTAATGAAACAGGTATGTTTTATTTCACATCGGATGTAGATACAGGGCTGATAACGAGAATTACTGAAACTTATGATGGTGTTATTTCATCAGGTAATTCAATAATGGCAAGGAATCTTTTTTATCTGGGTAACTATTTTGGTGATACTGTTTACAGGGATATTTCAGAACAGATGATAAAGAATATGTTGCCAAATTTAAAAACATCAGGGTCTTCCTATAGCAACTGGCTTGCTCTGTATGCTGATTTTTGTTCCGATTTTTTTGAAATATCCGTTACCGGTCCAGAAGCATTTGATTTTGCTACCGAAATCAATAAGTTTTATATCCCGAATTCAATCATAGCTGCATCTGATAAAGAATCTGACTTACCCCTTATGAAAAACAGATTTATTGAAGGTGAAACAAATATTTATGTTTGTATTGATGGTGCCTGTCAGCTGCCTGTAAAAACTGTGAAAGAGGCTATACAACTTATGAATTTCAAAACTGTTCAGGAATAATATCAATAACAATTGTTAACACGGAAGTATTTATAGAAATGAAAAGGTTTTTAAATGCATGACTTTTTTTTCACTCAAAGTCTATAAGGAATAAAGACGCAAATTTGTCAAACTTAAATCAAGACAAAATTGCGTCTTTACATTATATTCCGATCAGTTTTACAATTCCCTGACTTTTATAGTTAAACTATATATAAGGACATTTATATTTTTACAAACTTATAAGTATAAACAGCACCATTATTATTAATCTTAATAAGATAGATGCCGGGATTAAGAATGCTTATGTCCTGCTGCCATCGGTCAGTCATATCCACTTTACCTGAAATCCTGATTTTCCCCTGCATATCTGTGATACTTATTTCACTTTTGTTGGCTTCAAAAAAATTGATATTGATTGAATTGCCTGCAGGTATAGGGAATATTGATAAAATTAATGGTCGTTGCAGATCATTTATACTATTTGTACTTGTTGTCAGAGTTATGACATTAGAGAATCCAGATTCTCCGTCATCATTAATTGCTTTCAGTTTGTATGAATATGTAGTTTCCTGTTTTAACCCGGTGATAAGTGCATTTGTATCTTTCGATTCATAGCCATTATATCCTTCAAGGTAAGTAGCAAAATTGTCTTCAGAAACATAAAGTAAGACCTTGACAAAGTTTTCGGGGTTTTTCCAGTTAGCTTTGAAACTGTTGTGTGTGATATCGCTTGCCATCAATGCAACAGGAGCTTTGAGATCCGTGTGAAGTTTAAATACATAATTTGTATCCTTTGTTACATTAGTTTTGCCTGTAATTGATATAAAACCCGGAGCAGAAATTTTATAATTAATGTTGATCCCTCCTTTGAAATTCATTTTTGCAATTCCTGAATTATTTGTCATGATCTTTGAATCTCCAAATTCGATTTCTGCGCCTTCTATCGGGTCATCAAAGATATTTGTGACAGTGAAAAGCAGGTTGAAGCAGTTATCCAAAATCACATTTTCAGTATAGTTTGAAATCAATACAATGAATCCTTCCACATCACAATAACCTGCACCTGAGATTTTGTACTCATAATTGCCGGGAATAAGTCCTTTTATAACATAAGTGCCGGCAGGATAAGTAAATCCATTCAATGTCAGTATTGCATTATTAACCGGTGTTCCATTTTTATCTTTCACATCAAAAGTCAGATCGTAAGTCTGCACAAAGGGTTTTCTGAGTATCATCCCATCTTCTCCCAGAATATATCCGGTTCCGTCAGGACCGAAGAAAATATCAAATAAATGTCTTGGTGTATTGCTGTTAACCATATTCCAGTTCTCTGTTGCATCAACGGTTTTTGCTACAGCTCCATTTTTACCGACCACATACATTGTCTGCGTATTTACCATTGCAGCATCTCTTAGTTCAAACCCACTTATATATTTTTTTTGCCATGTTGTTCCTCCATCCTTTGTGAGGTGTGAGAAGGAATTCTGATATGCTGCAAGTCCGTTTTCTGCGTCCAGAAAGTCAAAACCCCAGAATACTGAGCTCTGTTTATCTATGTTCTGCCATTTATTTCCACCATCTGTGCTTTTAAAAACACCCCATAGACCTGAAGCATATATGACCTGATCGTTGATGGGATCTATGCTCCAGGAATTAAGGGTATCCAGTACTTTTTTCCAGGTTTTTCCACCATCGGTTGTTTTATAAACTGCATCAAAAGCTATAAAACCAATATTGTCATTAAGGAACTTAATTTCACCCTGATTTGCTTCAGTTTCATCAAAACCTGTATTTGAGACTGTCCAGGTAGTTCCGCTATTTATTGACTTAAGGACAGTTTTATTGTCTCCAAATGCGAAAAGATTGTTGGAAGGTGTTGAACAGATCCCCCAAAGTCTTTCACTTGTTCCTGAATTGAGTCTTGACCAGGAACTGGCATTGTCTGTGCTTTTTACAATGGTGCCATTTTCGCCACAGGCAAAAATGGTATTGTTCGCAGCAAAACACATGTCATGTAGCATTCCTTTGAACAGACCTTCACTGGCTATTGTCCAGCTTGTTCCGTTTGTACTTTTCAGGATATTTCCACCACCACCTGACATAAACAACTCACCATTTGGCTTTTCAGTCATATCCATCATGGCGTTTTTTGTCGGAATGGTAATTAGAGTCCAGGTTGTTCCTCCATTAGTGGTTCGGGCAATTTTACCGGGTACTGTATTTTGATTAGACCATGCAAAACCGGTTTGACTGTTTTTGAAATATATATTATTGCAAAATCCTATATTTGTAGAGCTGGTTTCTGACCAGCTTGTACCACCATTAGTTGTTTTTAGGACTGTATATTGACTGTTGGAAGACATAAACCCGTTGTTATTATCTGTAAACACCACATCATTGTAAGTCCCATCCTGAAATTCTGCCCAGGTCATACCTCCATCAGAGGTTTTGAATCCTCCTCCGTTAGCTGCAATGAAACCTTCATTGGCATTTTTAAAATAAACTGAATAGATATCATAAGTGCCATTTATTTTAACAAATGGCCATGTCAGGCCTCCATCAGTTGATTTATAAAACCGCTCATAGGCTACTATGCATGCCATACCGGTTTGATTGAAAAAAATATTATGAAATCTGACAGCATCTGAATACAATAAAGTCCATGTATTGCCTCCATCTGTAGTTTTTAGCAACCTGCCTCCTTCATTTTGGTTGACATTTCCAACAAGATACCCTGTTGCTTCATCTAAAAAGATGATTCTGTTGAAAATGAAATTAAAACCAGTATTATAGGCAATCCATGTTAATCCTCCGTCACCTGTTTTAAGAAATGAACCACCTGAACCAACTGCATAGCCCTTGAGATCAGTGGTAAATGCGATGGATCTCAGGCTGCTATTGTAGGCAGCATTGCCGGCTTCACTCCAGCCATCATCGATCTGGGCTAAAGTAACAGAAATGAATGAAAGTAATACTAATAAGGTAAAAACGATTGATTTTTTCATAACATAGAATTTAAATATTTAAAAATAGTAATTTTAAATTTGGGAATAAAGTCTATGTTTTGCCAACAAATGTTTGAGAACCGGTGACTTTATTTCCTTATTTTTGCTCCATATTCGTTTTCCATAACATACAGGAATTTTCCTAACTCTTTTTCTATCTCTTTATCTTGAAGTGTCCTGGTTTTATCTTCAAATACAAGCGAAATAGCATAAGAAATCTTGTCCTTGCCCAGTTGCTCATCATTTTTATAAACATCAAAAAGATTAACAGATTTTAAGATTTTTTTAAGGATCTTAGATGCTGTTTTTTCGATATCTTCGAATCTTATTTTTTTATCAATTACCAAAGCCACATCCCGACGACTTGTAGGAAATTTACTGATCTCTTCAACATGCATTTTACTTTCACTGAATTTGATAAGGTTATCAAGGTCGAGTTCGCAATAAAACACTTCCTGTTTCACATCTAGGCCATTAGCCAGCTCAGGATTTACTTTTCCATAAGAACCCAAAGGAAGATTTCCCTTCATAACCTGTATGCCATAATCAAACCTGTTGTCAATTTCAATTGCTGAGGTCTGCATTTTCGATAAATTCAACTTGGCAAAAATATTATCAACATGAGCTTTAAGAGAATAAAAATCAAATTTTTTGTTGTTGTCTGCATTCCATGATTCATCAAATTTCTTGCCTGTCATATAAAAACTAAGATATTCCCTTTCCTTGATTTCCTGACCGGAATACTGATATGATCTGCCAAATTCATACATAGGAATATCCCTGTTTTGCCTGTTGAGATTGAATCTCAGGTTTTCCAGTCCACAGAGCATCATTTCAGGCCGCATTATATTCAGATTGACATTTGATGTATTATTTATATATATATACTTATCATTATCAATTTCTAACAATCTGTTGTATTTCTCAGATTCTGTTAATGACAAGCTCATTGCTTCATAAAAACCCTGGTTAGAAAGGTATTCTGAAAGATAATTTCGGACCTTGTATTTTTCTTTGGTTTCTGTCAGGTTTACTGAAATGGCAACTTTAGCAGGTATTGGCACTTTATTCAAACCGTAAATTCTGAGTATTTCTTCAATTACATCTGCTTCTCTAGTTACATCATATTTGTTTCCGGGTATTTCGACGATAACAGAAATATCAGTTTCAGAGATGACTCTAAAACTAAGTGCATGCAGGATTTTTTTAACTTCTTCATTATCGAGGTCAATTCCAATAAGCCTGTTTACGTTTTTATATTTTATCTCTACTTGTGCCAGTTCAATTTTAACAGGATAAATGTCAGTTATCTCAGACGAGATTTTTGCCCCTGCCAGTTCCCTGATCAGCATCGCAGCTCTTTTCAGAGCAAAAAGGGACATATCTGGATCCGCTCCTTTTTCAAATATAAGTGCAGCATCGGTCCTGAGATTGTGTTTCATACTCGACAACCTGATGCTTTTAGGATTGAAGTAGGCTGATTCCAGGAATATAGATGTAGTGCTATCTGAAACACCTGATTCTAGACCTCCAAATACACCACCAAGGCAAAGAGGAGAAGATTTATCATCACAAATCATCAGGTCCTCTTCCCTGAGTTTTCTCACAGTTTCATCGAGTGTGACAAAACTTGTATCCTTTTTGAGAGTTTTTATCCTCAGAGTATTTCCTGATATTTTTTCAGCATCAAAAGCATGAAGCGGTTGTCCTAATTCATGCAATACGAAATTTGTGATATCGACAATATTGTTTATTGGTCTGGCTCCTATAGATAGAAGTCTGTTTTTCAGCCATGAGGGAGACTCCTTTATTTGCAGATCAGTCAGTGTAAGCCCTGAATATCGCGGACATCTTTCACTGTTTTCAACAATTACTGATATGGATTTATCATTATTATCTATCCCGAAGTCACTTATGTCAGGAAGATTTACCTGTCCTGTATGTCCGTGATTTATTTTCAGGTAAGCTGCAAGGTCGCGCGCAACACCTATATGCGATGTAGCATCCGATCTATTCGGAGTGAGTTCAATTTCAAAAACATAATCTTCCTCAATCCTGAAATAATCCTTTGCAGGCATACCGGTTTTGGTTTCAGCGGGCAATACTATTATTCCTGTATGATCTTCACCAATGCCCAATTCATCCTCCGCGCAAATCATTCCTTCTGATGGCAATCCTCTGATAACTCCTTTCTTTATCTCGAATTTTTCGTCATTTTTCCCATAAATTATCGTGCCTGGAGTGGCAACAAGGACTTTTTGCCCTGCAGCTACATTTGGAGCTCCGCATACAATATCGAGCAATCTTTCTTTTCCTATATCTACTTTTGTTACCGACAGCTTATCGGCATTCGGATGTTTTTTGGCTTCAATTACTTCACCCACCATTACACCTTTCAGTCCACCTTTGATAGTCTCGGTTTTTTCCACGCTTGCCACTTCCAGTCCCAGTGTTGTAAGAATATCACTCAAAGCTTCAATGCTAATTCCTTGAAGGTCAATATAATTGCTTATCCAGTTATAAGATATTTTCATCAATAAATGTTTTGTTCGTAAATTAATTTCTAAAGATCTGTAAAAACAAGGTACAAAGATAAAATTTTCCGATGATTAGAAATCAATTTTACAACAGTTAATCAATTTAAAACAGGATAATTACTAAAACATAATATCAGGAGCAAAGTAACGATAAATTGATTTATGAAATTCCTGATTAGGTTTGAATGGAATGGATATAAGGTCTAATGGTAGAATTTTGATGGTGAAATGCTAAATATGGAAAATTAATTTAAGACCCCAGGTTCGGAGTAGATTGTACCTGCATCGATAAACAAAAGAAGATTCCAGTATTCCCATAATAAATAAAGTTTTTAAAAAAAATTAAGAAAACTTAGCAATCTTAAAGACAATACATAGTTTGTAAATAAAAAAGGATAAGTATCGGTTACCATAATTATGATGTTTTTATAGGAAACTGGAATAATTTTTGGTTTTTGAAATTTATATTGTGGATATTTGAAAGATAGTATTGTTAGGTAGACTGAGTCTAAACTATATGGGGATATGAAAATAAATACGAGCCTAAACTCGCAAATTACAGACAATGTGGTGACTTAATTGTCAATTATTCATTCTAGCCGCTTTCCACCCTTCCTCTTCATCCGTCAAAAGACGGATACTTTCTTCATCTGTCAAGAGTAGGACACGCTCTTCATTTTTCATTTTTCATCCGTCAATAGCCGGACAAGTTTTTTCATTCTCAATTCTTCATTTTCTCCTCCAGCCATATTCTTGCATTTACAAAAGCGTTTATCCATGGACTGGTCTGGTCGCTTTTTCTAGCCTGCTGGTAGTAAGGCCATTGCCACGAAAAGATTGATCTTTCAAGGTGAGGCATCATGGCAAGATGTCGTCCGTCATTGGAACAAATACCTGCTGTTGTGAATTGCGAGCCGTTAGGATTGCCGGGATATTTATCGTAACTATACTTAAGTGCAATATTGAAATCATTTTCATCGGTAGAAGGGAAAGTGAATTTGCCCTCACCATGAGCAACCCATACACCAAGCCTGCTGCCTTCCAGGGTTTTCAGCATGATCGAGTTGGTTTTTTCAATATTTACAGTCAGAAATGCTGATTCAAATTTTCCCGATACATTATGATCCATTTTTGGTCCCTTAGCTAATTCCGGATGAACAAGGTTAAGCTCCATCATAAGCTGGCATCCGTTGCAAACTCCAAGGCTCATTGTATCATCTCTTTTGTAAAAGTTTTCAATTGCCGATCTTGCTTTTTCATTGTAAAAAAATGCTCCTGCCCAGCCTTTTGCAGACCCCAGCACATCGGAATTGGAAAAACCACCCGGAAAGACGAGCATTTTTATATTTTCGAGATCTTCCCTGCCTGCCACCAGATCAGTCATGTGTACATCGATGACATTGAAACCTGCAAGATATAGGGCATATGCCATCTCCCTGTCTCCGTTTATACCTTTTTCCCTTATGACCGCAGCATTTATCCTGCGTTCTGTTGATTTTGGCACTGAACCTGAAAAATCTAAGGGAAAATGATATTCGAGGGGCTGCAGCTTATAGTTGTCATATCTTTCTTTTGCAAAGCCTGATTTAGTCTGATGAGAATCAAAAAGATAAGAGGTTTCATACCATATATCCATGTACTCTGCTATATCAAATGCTAATACTGAATTTCCGGTCTTCACAGTTAGTATATCCGATGATAAAACTTTTCCAATCCGTTCAAATCTTATTCTATTTTTGTCAAGCACCTCTGATACAATTTCAGTTTGTTTTGTCTGAAAGAAAATACCGGGATTTTCGCTGAAGATAAATTCCAATATTGAATTTTCATCGAGGTGCGACAGATCCAGTTCCATACTCATACCCTGACTCGAAAATGTCATCTCAAGGAGTGAAGTTATTTTCCCTCCTGCACTGATATCATGCCCTGAAAGTATATATCCATTATTTATCAATTCCTGCACCGTTTCAAAAACTTTTACAAAATATTTTGCATCTTTTATATCAGGCGGATTATTGCCCAGTTTGCCAAACAATGTTGAAAATGAACTGCAATCTATGCCTGTCACATCGGATGAAAAATCGATATAAAATATTTCCGAACTATTTGCTGGCTGTAAAACCGGGGTAACTGCCTTTCTGATATCGGAAACCTCAGCTATAGCCGAAATTATAACTGTGCCAGGTGACAGGACTGCTTTGCCATCAGGGTATTTTTGTGTCATCGAAAGGCTGTCCTTGCCGGTCGGAATGTTTATTCCAAGTTCAATCGCAAAATCACTGATAGCTTTGACAGCCAAATACAACCTTGCATTTTCTTTTTCTGTCCTCGCAGGCCACATCCAGTTTGCGCTTAGTGAAATTCCTTTTATTCCGTCCTGAATCGGAGCCCAGATAATATTTGTCAATGCTTCTGCAACAGAAATCCTGGATCCTGCTTCAGGATCTTTAAGAGCTACCAGGGGGGCATGTCCTATAGCATTTGCAATTCCTCTGATTCCATCGAAATCCAGCGCAGTTATACTGAGGTTGTTAAGTGGCAGGTGCAATATCCCTGCATTTTGTTGCATTGCCACTTTACCGGAAACTGATCTGTCGACTTTATTTGTGAGCCAGTCCTTACATGCCACGGATTCTATTTGTAGTAATTGTTTTACATATTCATAAATATTATTATATGTATATTGTGGATTTTCAAATATGATTGTCGAGTTTTTGCCTTGCAAAATGCTCACCGGAGGTTTTCCGAAAAGGTCATGCAGTTCAAGTTCAAAAGGGATATCTTTAGTTTTTGTATCAGCAATTATAAGCTTTTTATCGGTTTTGACTTTGCCGACTTCATAAAGTGGAGCTCTTTCTCTTAGCGACAATTTTTTAAGAATCTCAATATTTTCATTTTTTATTACCATCCCCATTCTTTCCTGAGATTCATTGCTAAGCAGTTCCTTGTATGAAAGGGTAGGGTCACCAACGGGTAATTTGTTTATTTCTATAACCCCGCCTGTTTGTTCTATGAGTTCTGATAATGAATTCAAATGCCCTCCTGCACCATGATCATGTATTGAAATAATCGGATTTTTTTCCATTTCGCTTAAAGCCCTGATCACATTATAAACTCTTTTCTGCATTTCAGGATTGGACCTTTGCACAGCATTTAGTTCCAGAGCATTTGTAAATTGCCCTGTTGAAACCGATGAAACAGCTCCTCCACCCATGCCAATACGATAGTTGTCCCCTCCCATCACAATTATATTATCACCTTCTTCAGGAATATCCTTGTGGCTGTCATTCTGATTTGCATATCCCACACCTCCTGCAAGCATTACCACCTTATCATAACCAAAACTATTATCCTTATCAAAGTATTCAAATGTAAGAAGACTCCCACAGGTCAGAGGCTGTCCAAACTTGTTGCCGAAATCACTTGCTCCGTTCGATGCCTTAATCAAAATATCCACCGGATTCTGATACAACCACTCCCTTGGTTCTGAGTACTGCTCCCATCCCCTTCCTTCTTTTATCCGGCTGTAAGAGGTCATATAAACTGCTGAACCTGTAAGGGGGAAACTGCCTTTGCCTCCAGCCATCCTGTCTCTTATCTCTCCGCCTGATCCGGTTGCAGCTCCGCTGAATGGTTCGACAGTTGTAGGGAAATTGTGTGTTTCAGCTTTAAGGGAAATTATTGATTTGATAGTTTTTTCTCCATAAGGTCCGGGATTAACAGGGTCAGAGGGAGCAAACTGTTTTATTTCAGGTCCGTCAATAAATGCAACATTATCTGAGTAAGCGGAAACTATCCTGTTTTTGTGAATATTTGAAGTTTTTCTGATAAGCTGAAACAAAGACAAAGGCATTTCATTGCCGTCTATAACAAAAACTCCGTTAAATATCTTATGCCTGCAGTGCTCAGAATTGATTTGTGAAAACCCAAAAACCTCTGAATCAGTGAGTTTTCGGTTCAATTTATTACTAAGATCATTGAGATAGGCTATTTCATCCTCTGATAGAGCGAGTCCCTGCTGGTGATTAAATTCATTAAGATCGGCAATGTGCTTAATTTGTTCAGGGACATCGTGAATTGCAAGGGTCTCAGAGTTCAGCTCCCTGTATTTCTGCTGAGTCATAGAATCAAACGGAGTGTTATGTTTTTCATTTATAAAGATCTCAATCCTCTCGATTCCGGGGATTCCCATATTCTGGCAGATCTCCACAGCATTAGTACTCCAGGGAGTGATCATTTCTTTTCGTGGCCCGATAAAATTTGCTTTGATGTTTGGTTCATCGATGTGGCTTGCATTGCCAAACAGCCAAGATAATTTCTTTAAATCAACATCATCTATTTTTTTTTCAGAAATTAAATAATATATAAATTCTTTTGAGGTACCAAAAAAATAAATCATGAGGACAGATTTAAATAATTATCAATAAATTATAAACTATTGCAATATATAATTATCCGTTAATAACGGGATATAATGGAAATTTTTGCATGTATTCATTAATTGAATTTTTTGCAGATTCAATTTTTGATTCATTATCGCGATTCATCAGAACAAAGTCTATCCAGTCTACTATCTGCATACAGTCATTTTCCTTCAATCCCCTTGTAGTTATTGCCGGTGTGCCGACTCTGATACCAGAGGTGACAAACGGACTTTGATCGTCAAAAGGAACCATATTTTTATTGACTGTGATATCTGCCTTTATTAATGAATTCTCTGCTTCTTTACCGGTGATATTCTTAGACCTGAGGTCAATTAGCATAAGGTGATTATCGGTACCTCCCGATATGATATTGTAACCTTTATTAACAAATGCTCTGGCCATAGCCTGAGCGTTCAGGATTACCTGCTCGATGTAATGATTGTAATCTGCAGTAAGAGCTTCCCCAAATGCAACTGCTTTTGATGCTATAACATGCTCCAGCGGACCTCCCTGAGTACCTGGAAAAACAGCGCTGTTGATGATTGCTGACATTTTTATCGGAGCACCTTTTTGAGTTGTTCTTCCCCAGGGATTGTCAAAGTTCTTACCCATCATGATTACACCTCCCCTTGGGCCCCTTAGAGTTTTATGAGTTGTTGAAGTCACAAAATGTGCATAAGGAAGTGGATCTGTAAGTTTTTTTGTAGCTATCAGTCCTGCAGGATGTGCAATATCTGCTAAAAGAAAGGCGCCTACTTCATCAGCTATTTCCCTGAACCTTTTAAAATCCCAGTCCCTTGAGTATGCTGATGCTCCGGCTATTATCAATTTTGGCATAACTTTCCTCGCTGTCTCAGCAACCTTATCCATATCAATGACTCCTGTCTCTTTTTCTACTCCATAGAAAGTTGGTTTGAAATACTTGCCCGAAAAATTGACAGGTGATCCATGAGTCAGATGCCCTCCATGAGAAAGATCAAGGCCTAGAATTGTATCTCCGGGCTGCAACAATGCGATGAACACAGCAGCGTTTGCCTGTGCACCTGAATGAGGTTGTACGTTGGCATAAACTGCTCCAAAGAGTTTTTTAAGCCTGTCAATTGCTATATTTTCAGTTTCATCCACGACTTCGCAACCACCATAATATCTTGCTCCCGGGTATCCTTCAGCATATTTGTTTGTCATCACACTGCCCATTGCTTTGAGAACATTTTCACTAACAAAATTCTCTGAAGCTATAAGTTCTATCCCGTGTGTTTGTCTTTTTAATTCCTTATCAATTAAATCAAATACTATGTCTTTCATATCGGTTTAAATTATGCATTAAAAAAAGCACAAATATAATTAATATGCTTTTATTTATACCAATTAAAGAATGAATTAAATAAAAATGTGATTTAGAAAAGAATTCGAATTTGGTTTTGTATCATTATCTTTTTATCTGCATTTTCTTGAAATTATGTTAAAATACTACTAATAATATATCAGTTTTAAAAAATAAAAATATTACAATTTGTATTGCGTTTAATTAGAATTATTAATGATTAAAAAAAACATATGTCCGGTATTAAGATTTTGTGGATTGATGATGAAATTGAAACCCTTAAACCTCAGTTATTTTTTTTAAATAAAAAAGGATATGAAGTTGTAACAGTAAGTAATGGTTATGATGGACTTGAAAAATTGCAAACTGACGATGATATAGATATAGTATTTCTGGATGAGTCTATGCCCGGGTTATCAGGGTTGGAAACCTTGAGTAAGATTAAGGATATCAGACAAATAATTCCTGTTGTGATGATAACAAAAAATGAGGCGGAAAGCATTATGGAGGAGGCAATTGGTGCTCAGATCACTGATTACTTAATAAAGCCTGTTAATCCAAACCAGATATTGTTGATATTGAAAAAGATAATTGATAATGATAGGCTTATAAAAGAAAAGGCTACTACTGATTATCAGCAGGAGTTCAGAAGTATAATAATGGATATCACAAGTGGTATGAATTACGAGGAATGGGCCAACACTTACCTGAAACTTGTCAAGTGGGAATTGAAACTCGATAACAGCAATGTCCACGAAATGTCCGAGATACTTAATACTCAAAAAAATGATGCTAATTCTGAATTTTCAAAGTTTATTTCAAGGAACTATCTTAAATGGATAAAAACAGATAAGGACAGGCCTGTGATGTCGCATGACCTGATCAAATCCCTTATTTTGCCCAAAATGGAAAATGGAATCCCGACAATAGTAATTTTGCTGGATAACCTGCGGTTTGATCACTGGAAAGTTTTTGAGCCTATCATCCTCGAAATGTTTAAAAAGGAAAGTGAAGAGTTTTTCTTCAGTATTTTACCTTCAACTACACAATACAGCAGGAATTCTATTTTTGCCGGTATGCTTCCTAAAGAGATTGCTGCAAGATTTCCGGACTGGTGGGTAAATGACTTTGAAGAAGGAGGTAAAAACCAGCATGAGGAAGATTTTTTAAAAGATCAGTTAAACAGGAGACTGAGAAAAGAGATAAAATTTCATTTTACTAAAATCCTAAATACAAAAACAGCAAAACAGGTTTTAGAGAATGCCAGTGATCTGATAAATTACGACTTTGCTGTACTTGTCTACAACATAATCGATATGATATCGCATGCCCGTACTGAAATCGATGTTCTTAAAGCTCTGGCTGATGATGAGAAAGGCTACAGGTCATTGATCCTGACATGGTTCAAAAATTCTCCGCTACTGCAAACATTGCAATTCCTGAGTACAAAGAATGTCAGGGTAATTATCACTACTGACCATGGAACCATTAAGGTAAACCGACCTTCAAAAGTAATAGGAGATAAGGAAACAACAACAAATCTGAGATACAAATCAGGCAAAAATCTCCAGTTCAGTCATAGAGATGTATTTCTTATCGATAAACCCGAAGAGGCCGGACTTCCATCACCTAATATCAGTTCAAGGTATATTTTTGCCAAGGAAGATTTTTATTTCCTTTACCCTAATAATTACAGCCACTTTAACAAAATGTATAATGATACATTTCAGCATGGTGGGATTTCAATGGAGGAGATAATATGTCCGGTTATAACACTCAGGTCAAAATAACTAGGTGAAGATTAATAAATATCTGGTAGTTAATGTGAATAACTCATCATTGTTCAATACAAAAAAACGTATTTTTATGTGTTTAAACTTTGATGGTATTTAAAAAGTCCAATTTACTTAGTTTCACGTAATCCCGATAAATATCGGGAGCTAAAACGCAGAGTTCAGCAAATTAGACTAATATACATTACATTTATATCAATTTGATAAAAATTATGTGCTTTTTAAACACTCTCGGTTAGGTAAAAGTTGAAATAGAATATGTTTATTGTAGCCAATACCAAAGCAAATGCTAAAATTATATAATGAATTTCATTTAATGATTTTCAAATAGTAATTCGTAAATCCACCAATCCCCAAGCTTCTTGGGGAGGGACACCGTCGTACATCGTAAATCGTACTTCGTGCATCGTAAATCGTACTCTTTAGATTGCCTTCTTGCCCGGCCAAGGTTTTCTCAGGATTTGAATAAACTCCTTTTATAAGACCGTCGGAGTTTCTGGATTGCTCTTTCTTTGATCTGACGAACACGCTCACCCGAAAGGCCAAACATATCACCGATTTCATCAAGATTGAGTTCTTCATTTCCGCTCAATCCGTAAAACGCCTTTAGTACTTCTTTCTCTCTGGGAGAGAGTATATTGAGTTTAATGTCAATATCCTTATTGATAGACTCTCTCAAAAGTGAATTATCAGTTTGTTCGTAATCAGTTTCCACATAGAAATCCATTAAAGTTGCATCAGCTTCTTCATCACCAAGAGGGGAATCAAAGGATAAATGTTTGTTGTTAAGGCTCAACAACTCACTTACCAGGTTTTGTGGCATATCAAGCAATTCAGACAATTCCTCAATTGAGGGCTCTCTTTCGAATTCCTGGTAGAAAGCTGAATAAGCCTGTTGCACCTTATTGTAACTTGTAACTTTGTTGACAGGGAGTCTTACGATTCGCGAGTATTCAATTATTGCCTGCAATATTGATTGCCGTATCCACCATACAGCGTAGGATATGAATTTAAATCCTTTTGTCTCATCGAATCTTTTTGCAGCTTTTATCAGTCCTACATTTCCTTCATTTATCAGGTCACTCAATGATAAACCCTGATTTTGATATTGCTTAGCGACAGAAACAACAAATCTGAGGTTAGATTTTGTCATGAGGTCAAGAGCATCCGCATCGCCATTTCTTACTCTTGCAGCAAGTTTTACTTCCTCTTCAGGGGATAGAATACTTATCTTACTTATGTCACCCAAGTATTTTTCAAGAGAAACACTTTCTCTGTTAGTGATTTTATGCTCTATTTTTAATTGTCGCACAGGAAGATAATATAATAACCTGTAAATATAACAATGATTTTATCAAATTAATTCCAAAAAGCAGTTTTTTTTTGAAAATATATTATCATCAATCAAAATATATCTGTGATATCTTAAAACTATATGCAATATTGTTCAAAAACGCTACAATAAAATCCGGAAATATCAATCAAACCCGAATTTTTTTACAACTGCTCTTTTTTTCTGCTGTTCACATAAGTCCTCCATTTTTCTAATACATTTGTAAAATTTGGTGGTAGTTCTGATGTGAAAAACATTTTTTCACCTGTTTTAGGATGTATGAATCCGAGAGTATGTGCATGCAGAGCCTGACCTTCAAGCAAGTCAAAGCAGTTTTTTACAAATTGGCTGTATTTCGAAAAAATAGTTCCTTTAATGATTCTGTCTCCTCCATAGGAATCATCATTAAAAACAGGATGTCCGGAATATCTCAGATGTACCCTTATCTGATGAGTTCTGCCAGTCTCAAGCCTGCATTTGATCAAACTGACATAGTAAAGATCTTCGACAACCGAAAAATGAGTAACAGCATTTTTCCCATCATCATTTTCATGAAATGCTTTCATTTGTTTTCTGTTATTGGGATCGCGTCCAATATTGACATCAATGGTTCCGGATGTTTCTTCAAAATTTCCCCATACCAGAGCCAGATATTCCCTGTCAATTGTATGGTGAAAAAACTGTGAAGCAAGCTTCGTCATTGCTTCTTCGGTTTTAGCTATCAGTAGAAGTCCTGAAGTGTTCTTGTCAATTCTGTGAACAATACCCGGTCTGTCAGCTTCGTTGCCTTCCATTACGGGCAATTTCTTTTCATCAAAATAATACCTGAGAGCATTTACAAGTGTTCCTGAATAATTTGAAACTCCGGGATGTACAACCAGGCCGGCAGGTTTATTGATGATCATCACTTCATCATCCTCAAAAACTACATTGAGGGGTATGTTTTCTCCTTCAATCTCCGCATTAAAGTCGTGTTTTTTAGGTATTATTCCGTGAATGAGGTCAAGTGGCCTGATCTTATAATTTGACTTGACTTCAAGTCCATTTACGGTTATTATACCATTAGTAAGGGCACCCTGCAATTTATTACGGGTTACATTGAAAAGTCTGTTTTGAAGAAATTTATCAATACGCAGGGGTGCTTGCTTTTTGTCAACAGTAATATTAAATTCCTGTCCGTATAGTTCATCTTGTTGAATATCATCAATATTTTCCATCATCAATAAAATATCAGGCCTATCTTAAGGCTAAAGAATGAATTAGGAAAATAAGTCTGATCGAAATAATCAGTTACGAAGTATATATCACCAGGGTTATCTTTTCTGTTGAAATATTTCATTCCTCCTCCGCCATCAAAAGTGACGGAAAAATTGAAAAAAACATCATCGGAATTGATATCCAGGATGCTGCCTAATGTGATGCCATATCCAAGACTGCCATTTCCTCCTTTTGACTTCGAATCAACAGTTTCTCCATATTCGATATTTTTTGTGCTTATCATTCCAAAAAGATACCGGAATCTCAAATCAAGCTGACAATATGGATTAAAAATCGAATAACTTCTCTTTGAGAAATATCTCCCTCCGGTATATAATGTCAGGAAATGTGTAAGAAAGGATTCTTCCCATTCATCACCGTAACCATCAACAGGAGTTGCATTATAGTAAGTGTAAGCTTCGCTGCCATAAAATGAATAATTCAATCCCAGCAATCCATATAGTGGTGTTTTATCTTTAATTTGCACGGAATAAGCAAGATCTAATCCCAAAGGCTTATGCTTAAATTTTCTTTTATTCTGAAAAATGGGAAAAGCTGCTGAAAAACCTATGTCTCCCATCCGGCTGAAATTTCTTTCTGATTCATAATTTTCTTCATAATAATATTCATCGTTATAATCTTCATCTTCAGTAAAATACATATACGAAGAGTCCATATCTGTACTATCATTATTTTCAGGTTGTGCACTTGAAAAATAAGGTATCAATAGCAAAAAAGCAAGTTTTAAGAAAATGATGCTCTTCCGGGACATAATAATTTATTTAATTCTTACCTATACCGAGAATTTTGAGTTCGACTCTTTGATTCTTTCTCCTTCCATCAACAGTGTCGTTGGAAGCAATGGGAAATCTTTTGCCATAACCTTTAAAACTGACCCTGTTTCGGTCCATACCTCTGTTTATCAGGTATTCAGCAATATTTTTTGCCCTCATAGATGATAATCTGTCGCAATAATCATCCGGAGGAATATTATTGGTATGGCCACCGATTTCTACAAAAATATCCTGGTTCTCAGTCAGGAAATTAAAAACCTCATCTAGTACCGGCTTTGATGAGTTGGTTATTTCAACTGAATCTGCAAGGAAATAAAGGTTTTCAATTTGCAGTACCTGACCTACTTTTATATCTTTAGCTTCAAAGTCTGCAAATGTAGATTCACCTTCTACAGTGAAATCTGTTTCTGCATAACATCCAAAAACATCAGTTACCTTTGCTAAATGCTGTCCCGGGAAAACATCTGTAGCAGGATTCTCAGTTACTATTCCATCTATTTCGAGTCTGAATCCGGGAGTTCCTCCTGTAATGTCAAAACTGACAGAACTTCTGTTGTCTGTAGGGTTTTTATTTATTTTGTTTACAATTATGCTCAGTTTAGTCGGCTGATTGAGGGTTATGAATTTTATGATAGTATCTTTTTTGGGTTCTGTCACGGTAACACTATAATCTCCTGCAAGCAGGTTTTCAAGGTTTCTCACATCACTTTCTCCTGTTGACCAATTAATGCTAACATTTTTTGTTCCCCCTTTGATCATCAGTTTTATGCTTCCGTCATTTTCTTCAAAACAGGTAGGTTGCTGACTTATAAGCACAATATTAAGAGGAATTCTCTGCTTTGTCTGTTGCAGATGATCTTTGAATCCAACAGTATACAGACCACTGTCATTTGTACCTATCCATACCCTGTCCTCCTTATCAATTGCGAGTGCATTGCATTTTTGCGCAATCAGACCAAGATCACTACCAAATTTTTCAATATTGTTACTATAAGGGTCAAATCTCACAAGAATATCTGAAGCGATTATAAGCCTGCCTCGTGAGTCTATGACCAGATCATTTACAACACCTTTTTTCAGATCTTTTTTCAGATTTAATTTGTACCACCTGTTTGCCTGATTAATATTATCTATGTTCCACAATTCTTTATCAGTCAATACCCAAAGGCCTTCACTATTTTCAAAAATACCTTCGAAGGAATGATTTTTTTCGTAGTTTTTCCAGTTTTCACCCAGCACTCTCAGTATTCCGTTACGGGTTCCTATCCAGGTCACACCGTGATCATCATAATGGATGAAGTTTATTTGTTTAGACACGAGTACTGAATTATTTGGAGTAAAATGCCTTGTGACTTTATTTGTTTTAAGATTTACAACATAAATGCCATCATTCGAGCCAAGCCATAATTCATCTTTGATTTTTTCAAGAGCGGATATCTTAACTGTTTTATCTCCGATGTAATAATTGGTAGAAGGTTTTAATGAATTTGAAAAAAGGTTATCTCCACCTATATAAAATGAATTATTCTTAAAATCAGATAATGATTGAATATACTTGCCTGGAATGATTGATCTGGATTCAACACCTACGGAAGGAACATAATACAGTCCTTCATCTGTAGCAACATAAGAACTGATTCCATCTCCTAAGACGATATCATTGATCTTTAAATTCTGAGGTAAACCTTTATACTGGTTAATTTCATATTTTTGCTGAGCAAACAACTGTGAAAAAACCAGCAATATTGATAACGCATAAAAAAGTCTTCCGGACATATAAGGAAATTTTGAATATTTAGATTAATCAATTGTAATATTTAATACTCTTTTTTTACTAAAATATTACATTTTCAGCAAAAATATAAAAAAAATGTAATAAATATCAGTGAATTCTTTTTTTTGGATGTACAAATTGCAGAAATACTATTAAGTGATTTCCATTTTATCCTTAAAACTTCAAAAAGCTTCCAATAAATCAAACATCATAATTATATGTTGAAAGTATAATGTCATTGTGTATAATGGGTCATCAACTTTTGCCTGATGAAATACTGTTTAAGTACTGATTTTCAGGAATAGCTCTCCCTAAATTCATCAGTGCTTATAATAAATGTTACGTTCATGACTTCCAAATTTTGAAACCACCAAAAATAATAAAAAATCTTCTTCAAAAAAAATGTAATACTTTGATTTTTTAATTTTTTAAAGTAACTTTGTATTCAGAAAAGAAGAATTCCATTCCTGTCCTGCCAGAGTGATATTTCCGGATTTTGATATGCCGGACAGAAAAAGATCATGATTGATATAGTGAGTTTATGTTGGATGTAATATTGCTGTTCGAGTTTGACTCTGAAGCAAAAATAAGCAAGATAATATACTTTGCAAACATACTAATAAAAACGACTACCATGAAAACTTTAAGATTCATTTTCGTGATTGCGATAGTGATTCACTTCGCTTTTTTTGCCACATCCCAAGGCAATGTAGGAATTAACAACGACAATTCAACCCCTGATGCCAGTGCCATCCTCGATGTGAAGAGCGCAAGTCTTGGAATATTGGTGCCCCGAATGAATACTACCCAAAGAAATCTGATTTCATCCCCGGCCAATGGACTGCTGGTGTTTGATACGGATGTGAAGAATTTCTTTTTTTTCAATGGGTTCATTTCTTCGTGGATTGAGATCAGACCTGATGTTTCGTACCTGGCTGGAGCAGGTATTTCAATAGCAGGAACTACTATCAGCAATACAGGAGATATAAATCCTGCTGATGATATCACCACTGGCACTAATTCCGGAGGTGATCTGAGCGGCACTTTTTCAAACCTTCAGATTGCCTCAAATGCTGTGACTACGGCAGAGATTGCTGATGGAACTATTCTTCAGGCTGATCTGGCAGACAATGCTGTGACCAAAATAAAGATGGCAGACAATGCAGTCGGCAATGCCGAAATGGATGATAATGCTGTCGGTAGTTCTGAGGTCATTAATGGTAGTATAGCAAATATTGATCTTGGTACTGATGCGGTCAATTCAGGAAATATTGTCCAGACAATGCGGTGACCAATTTAAAGATGGCAGATAATGCAGTCGGTAATGCTGAAATGGCTAATAATGCGGTTGGAAGTAATGAAATCATTGATGCCAGTATAACAGTTCCAGACATGAGCTTTACAGGGGCTGCAACAGGAAGGGTACTAACTGCTACCGGTACTACCACCGCAACATGGCAGGTACCTGCAGTTCAGACAAAACTGGCAGATACAGATGGTGATACAAAAATACAGGTAGAAAAAATTTCAGATGAGGATATTATCCGTATGGACCTGGGTGGGAGTGAAAACATGGTCATTAAACCGGAAAGAATTGAATTGTACCAACCCGGCTACAATACAAAAATAGGCCAGTTACCTGGATCTGTATTTGTTCTTCTTGGAACAGGAAGTGGCAATGCAGCCTACGGTGCAAATGCGTTATTATCAAATTCGACAGGTGATCTAAATGTTGCTTATGGTATGTGGGCTATGAATGACAACACCACAGGCTCAAATAATACTGCGATTGGCATATCATCATTGAAAAAAAACACAGCTAATCACAGGAGTACAGCAATCGGATACCTTGCAATGCTAAATGCCGATGACAGAACACCAGGAAGAGAAACGTTTAACACAGCTGTGGGTTACGAATCATTGAAAGGCAGTGGTACTTCTGCTGACAATACAGGTCAATATAATACAGCAGTTGGAGACCAGACGATGAATTCGAATACATCAGGAAATTCCAACTCTGCTTATGGAAGATCAGCCCTGTATTCCAATACAACAGGTTATCACAATACTGCCAATGGCTCCAGTTCCCTTTATTCTAATACCACAGGGTATCACAACACTGCTAATGGGTCAAATGCATTATATAGCAATGTTGCCAATTACCGCAGCACAGCTATCGGCTATTATGCAATGTATTATGCAGATAATACAACAACTGCAGCAGCTACTTATAACACTGCTGTTGGTACTGAGGCACTCAGAGGTAGTGCAACAGCAGCAAATAATACAGGAAAATATAATACTGCAGTTGGTGATGCTTCAATGTTCTCTAACACTTCCGGGAATTATAATGCTTCTATTGGCAGGAGTACTTTGTATAATAATACGAGTGGAAGCAGGAATTGCGCTTTAGGTATGGATGCTTTATTCAGTAACAAAGCTAAAAGCAGGAGTACTGCCGTTGGATACCAGGCTATGTATTACGCTGACAATATAGCAACCGGCTCTCCGGAATCCTTTAATACGGCATTAGGGTATGAAGCACTTAAAGGTAGTACCACCGCAGCAAACAATAACGGGCAGTATAATACCGCAGTAGGTGACCAGGCATTGTTTTCCAATACTACTGCAGATTTTAATACAGCAACGGGTGCGGCTACTTTATACTCTAATACCACAGGTCGGCAAAATACGGCAACAGGATATGGTTCGTTGTATTACAGCACAACCGGAGATTATAACACAGCTATAGGATATTATGCCCTTTATTCAAATAAAGCAAATGGAAGAAGTACAGCCATAGGTTATAATGCGATGGGAAATGCAAATAGTACGACAACAGGAATAAGTACTTATAACACTGCTTTGGGTGCTGAAGCACTTGAAGGTAGCAGTACACCAGCAAACAATACAGGTACCAGTAATACTGCAATTGGAGATCAGGCATTAAACTTAAATTCCAGTGGAAGTGACAACACAAGTACTGGCTACAGATCTTTGGCTTCAAATAGCACAGGACTAAGAAATACTGCTCATGGCACCCGTGCACTTGAAAATAATACAACAGGGAATTACAATACTGCAAATGGAAATTATGCACTTTATACCAACACGACTGGTGACAATAATATAGCAAATGGTTATGGAGCACTTTACTTGAGTACTTCAGGCGATTCTAACATTGGGATAGGCATCTTATCACTTTATAGCAATACAACTGGTTATTCAAACATCGGTTTGGGAGGCAAGACTCTTTACTATAATACTGAAAAGAGCAATCTTGTAGCTGTTGGAGACAGTGCACTGTATTATAATGGTACAGGATCTACGCAGGTTTATCATGCATCAGGCAATACAGCTATTGGCAGCAAGACATTATATTTCAATACAACAGGGTATTATAATACAGCCACTGGATATCAGGCACTTTATAATAATTCTACCGGTTCTTCAAATACTGCCAATGGATATCAGGCTCTGTTTTCCATCAGGGGAAATTACCGGACAACAGCAATAGGTTACCAGGCAATGTATTATGCTGATAGCAGAACTACGGGAATAGCATCGCAAAACACTGCCGTCGGATATGAAGCACTTAAAGGAAGTTCGACACCTTCAAATAATACCGGAATAAATAATTCTGCATTAGGAGATAGAGCATTATTTTCAAATACTTCAGGAGTAGAGAATACTGCTCTGGGTGCAGGTTCATTATATAGCAATACTACAGGAGACAGGAATACAGGAATCGGTAATAATGTCCTTGGTTACAATACCTCAGGTTCAGATAATACAGCAATTGGCAATGCTTCACTTTTGGATAACACTACAGGTAATTACAATACCTCACTTGGAAGTTATGCATTACATTTTAATCATGCCAAATCACGTAACACTGCCATCGGATATAATGCTATGAGATATGCCGATGACACTGAAGTTGAATCGGGAAGTTATAATACAGCAGTTGGAGCAGATGCTCTGAGAGGAAGTTTAACAATGGCTGATAATACCGGGATTTTTAATACAGCAATAGGAGATCAGGCAATGCTTTCTAACAAATCTGGTTCGTACAATACAGCAATTGGAGCAGATGCCCTTTATTCAAATACAATAGGTGAATACAATACCGTCAATGGATATCATGCTCTTTATTCCAATACAGAAGGTACATCTAACACTGCACAAGGTTACTATGCTCTTCATTCAAATACTATTGGTGATTTAAATACTGCTATTGGTAAATCTGCTCTTAATTATAACATAGCTAATAGCAGAAGCACTGCTATTGGATATCAGGCCATGTATTATTGTGATAATCAAAGCACAACAGTTACTAATACTTATAACACAGCCATAGGATGTGATGCTTTGAGAGGAAGCATAACTCCTGCCAATAATACAGGCAGGTACAATACAGCAATTGGAGACCAGGCGATGTATTCAAACACCTCTGGTGACAATAACTCATCAACTGGATATCTTGCACTTAGGACTAACTCCAATGGTAGTAGCAATACTGCAAATGGGGCATCTGCTCTTTATGGTAATACAACTGGTAGTAGCAATACTGCAAATGGGGCATCTGCTCTTTATGGAAATACAACTGGATTTCAAAATACTTCTGTTGGTGCAAATTCTTTGGTAATCAACACTACAACCAGTTACAATACAGCACTAGGTTACAATACCGGACCCAATGCCACAGGATTGTATAATACTACCTGCCTGGGCATTGATGCTACAGCTACTGGAGTTAATATGGTCAGGATCGGAAACACTTATGTTGCCTCAATTGGAGGTTATCAAAACTGGACAAACATCAGCGACGGCAGATTTAAGGAAAACATACAGGAAAATGTCCCGGGTTTGAGTTTTATTTCCAGGCTTCGTCCGGTTACTTTCCGTATAAACAGATCTGCAGTGAATGATTTTACCGGTCTTACTCAGAGAAAAGCAGAGCTTGCTGCCAAAGGAGAAGAACAGCTGACCGGAGATCCTTTGAGTGACATTACAACCGGTTTCATAGCCCAGGAAGTGGAACAGGCGGCACAAGAAGTTGATTTCAACTTCAGTGGAGTTGACAAACCCAAAAACGACAAGGATATGTACGGACTCAGATATGCAGAGTTTGTCGTGCCATTGGTAAAAGCCGTACAGGAGCTGAATGAGCAGAATAAAGCATTGCAGGGTAGAATTGCAGAACTCGAGTCAGCGAATCAAAAACTGGAGGCAACAATTGACAAATATCAATCTCTTGAGAGCAGGCTTCAGGTACTTGAACAGTCAGCAGCTCAGAGATAAAAGCAGTGAAACAGCATAAAAAGCTTAAGTCACTTTATTTATTGGGGGTAAGATATTAAGGTAACAAGGCAATATACCTTTTCCGGGTAACAAGCTTGCTCAGTTATTAAGTTTTATGAATAAATTAAGGAATAGTCCCGAATAATCCATGTAAAACTCATTAAACAAATAAAAGCCCTTGATTTTTGATTAGTTTTAGAGTAACTTTGTATATATATAATGAAGAAATCCCTTCCTGCCCGGACTGAGTGATATGCCTGTATTTTGATATTCCGGGTGGAAAATGATCATGAATAAGAGAGTGAGTTTCAGTTTGATGCCATAATGAAGTTCAGGAATAGATCTGAGACTGACTTTGAACGGACAAAAACATTTAAAACATACTCATAAAAACGATCAATCATGAAAACATCAATGTTCATTTTCGTAATTGTGACAGTGACATACTTCACTTTTTTTGCCTCATCACAGGGCAATGTAGGTATAAACAACGACAATTCAGCTCCTGATGCCAGCGCGATGCTGGATGTAAAGAGTACTACCAAAGGTATTCTCATACCGAGGATGACAACTACTGAGAGGATTGCAGTTGTATCACCTGCTACAGGTTTGCTTGTATATGATGTGACTACCGGCAGTTTCTGGTATTATACCAGTTCTGCATGGATCAATTTGTCGAAACCGCCAATTATGCTTGCTGATGCTGACAACGATACCAAAATCCAGGTAGAAAAGGTCACAGATGAGGACATCATCCGGTTTGATCTGGCAGGAAGTGAAAGGATGACACTCATCCAAAACGCTACCGGTCAGCCCAGACTGGAAATAGGCACAGGTACCAATCTTGCTGTAGGAAGTAATGCTTTGTTAGTAACTGATCCTACTTTAACAATAGGAAATACAGCTATCGGCAATATGGCACTGTCTGCGAATACTGCCGGAAATTATAACACTGGTATAGGTTATCAATCCCTCTCTTCCAATACCACGGGGGGTTCCAACACTGCCATGGGCTATGGTGCGCTTACACACAACAACGCAGGAAATCACAACACGGCAAATGGACAGTATGCCCTTTTTTCCAACACCACAGGATATTCCAACACTGCCAATGGAATGAATTCTCTTTATTCCAACACCACAGGAAATGACAACACGGCTAATGGCTTACAGTCCCTTTATTCCAACACAGCAGGAGTGAGAAACACTGCCAATGGAGTTAATGCTCTTTATTCCAACACCACAGGAGATTACAACACTGCCAATGGATCTTATGTCCTTTTTCCAACACCACGGGATATTCCAACACTGCCAATGGCAATCAAGCCCTTTATTCCAACACCACAGGATCTGACAATACTGCCAATGGAATGAATTCTCTTTATTCCAACACCACAGGAAATATCAACACTGCCAATGGATCTTATGCCCTTTATTCCAACACCACAGGATCTTACAATACTGCCAATGGATTTCAGGCCCTTTTTTACAACACCTTTGGGGGTTCCAACACAGCTACTGGCTTAAATTCCCTTTATTTCAACACCACGGGAAGTCAAAACACTGCCAATGGAGAGCGTGCCCTTTATTCCAACACCACGGGAAATTATAACACTGCGAATGGAGATCGTGCCCTTTATTCAAACACCACGGGAAATAACAACACTGCCAATGGATTTCGTGCCCTTAATTCCAACACCTCGGGAATTGAAAACACGGTCAATGGATATGTGTCCCTTTATTCCAACACCACGGGAAGTAGTAACACTGCTAATGGATCTTATGCCCTTTATTCCAACAAAGCAAACTCGCGTAGTACAGCTATAGGTTATAATTCCATGTACTATGCTGATGATCGCACTACAGGACACGAAACATTTAACACATCGGTTGGTTATGAAGCACTCAGAGGTAGTACCACAGCTTCAAACAATACCGGACAATACAATACCGCGATTGGTGATCAGGCCCTTTATTCCAACACAGCAGGAGTGAGAAACACTGCCAATGGAGTGAGTGCCCTTTATTCCAACACCACAGGAAATGACAACACGGCTAATGGCTTACAGTCCCTTTATTCCAACACCACGGGATATAACAACATTGCCAATGGATCTTATGTCCTTTTTTCCAACACCACGGGATATTCCAACACTGCCAATGGCAATCAAGCCCTTTATTCCAACACCACAGGATCTGACAATACTGCCAATGGAATGAATTCTCTTTTTTCCAACACCACGGGATATTCCAACACTGCCAATGGCAATCAAGCCCTTTATTCCAACACCACAGGATCTTCCAATACTGCCAATGGAATGAATTCTCTTTATTCCAACACCACAGGATCTGACAATACTGCCAATGGAGAGCGTGCCCTTTATTCAAACACCACGGGAATTGAAAACACTGCCAATGGATTTCAGTCCCTTTATTCCAACACCACGGGAAATTCCAACACTGCCAATGGATCTTATGCCCTTTATTCCAACACCACAGGATCTTACAATACTGCCAATGGATTTCAGTCCCTTTTTTACAACACCTCGGGAAATAGCAACACTGCCAATGGATTTCAAGCCCTTTTTTCCAACACCACGGGATATAACAACATTGCCAATGGATTTCAGTCCCTTTATTCAAACACATGGGGAGTGCGAAACACTGCCAATGGATTTCATTCCCTTTTTACAAACACCTCGGGAAACAACAACACTGCCAATGGCAATCAAGCCCTTTATTCCAACACCACAGGATCTTCCAACACTGCCAATGGAGTGAGTGCCCTTTCTTCCAACACCACGGGATATTTAAACACTGCCAATGGATCTAATGCCCTTTCTTCCAACACAGAGGGATTCCATAACACTGCCAATGGCAATCAAGCCCTTTATTCCAACACCACAGGAAGTGGCAACACTGCCAATGGATTTCATTCCCTTTATTCCAACACCACGGGAGTCTATAATACTGGGATAGGATTAGTTGCATATCCTGACAATGGTACACTGACCAATTATACATGCATTGGATACTATTCAGGAGGAGCTTCAAGTACCAGCAATATGGTAGAAATAGGAAACACCAGTGTAGGATGGATTGGAGGCCAGGTTGAATGGAGTACATATAGTGACAGCAGGATCAAGGAAAATGTGTCAGAAAACATTCCCGGGCTTGCATTCATAAATAAACTAAGACCAGTCAGCTACAATCTGAATATCCACAAACAAAATCAAATGATGTATGCTGGTAAAGACCAACAGGAAGAGTGGGATTCCAAATATGATTTAGAAGAAGTCCGTATGACCGGATTCATAGCCCAGGAAGTAGAGCAGGCAGCTCAGGAAGTAAACTATGACTTCAGCGGGGTTGAAAAACCAGAAGAAGGCAACTGCTTGTACAGCCTACGGTACTCTGAGTTCGTAGTGCCATTGGTCAAGGCTGTGCAGGAGCAGCAGATAATTATTGAAAACCAAAAGGGTGAAATAAACCAATTGAAATCAGAATTACAGGAGATAAGATCATATTTGGGACTACAAAACAAATAATTTAATGTTATCTGATACTCAAAGACAATTTTTTGAATTGATATTTTAACAATAAAAAATTATGAATCATCATTTAAATACACTTGTTCTAACACTCTTCCTCGGATTTGTACCTCAAATAGTTTTTTCGCAGGTAAATACAAGGTTTGATACCAGTAATTATGAAACTAAAAAAAATGAGAATAGTTTTATTACCAGTATTCACAGACAAGCAGAACCACCAACTCTAAGTGAAGTAGATAAATACCCTGATTTTAAGATCGCTAAAACATTAGATTCCGGACAGAAAAATAACTCAAATGCTAGTAAGATATTTCGGTTCAAAAAAAGTGATTTTGTTGAATACTACAATAGCAAAATACGTTTTCAACATGGTGGAATAGACAGATTTAAAGATGGTAATTTTTATTTTTTGAAACTAAAAACTCCTCAAAAAATCAATATTGATTATGCTTTCAGGGATTTTCATAATATATATTTTTCCGGAACAGAAAAAAACGATATTGATTATGCAACCGGTAAAGATATGTATTATTCAAGGAGAGGTTATTTTTTGTCAGCAAATGATAACAATCCACGCTATATGTATACTCAGGGAGAGTATAATAATACTGATGATATCTTTATTTTGTTATGGCTGTTTGATATTTTTTCAGAAATAGGCAGAAAATAAAAATTCAAATTATTATCTATTTTAAAAATATGAAGATGAAAAATTGTTCCTGTTTTATTTTTTACATTATTTTTTTAATTAATTTACCATATCTTGCCTCATCACAGGGCAATGTAGGTATAAACAACGACAATTCAGCTCCTGATGCCAGCGCCATGCTGGATGTAAAGAGTACCACAAGAGGAATTTTGATTCCGAGGATGACATCGGCAGAAAGAGTCTCAATCAGCACTCCGGCATCAGGTTTGCTCGTATACGATGTTTCAACTGCAAGTTTCTGGTATTATACGGGTTCTTCCTGGATTAATTTATCCTTGCCTCCTGTTGTGCTATCAGATACGGATAATGACACAAAAGTACAGGTTGAAAAAAGTCCCGATGAAGATGTAATCAGGTTTGATATTGGAGGAACGGAGAAAATGGTTCTTACAAAAAATATCAATGGAGAATCACGGCTTGAACTAATAAATGAAAGTCATAGCATTGGTTTAGGATTAAAATCCCTGGAAAACAACGAAGTTGAAGGAATTTTGAATACTGCGTTGGGAGACAGTACGTTACAATTTAATTCAACAGGTTCATTCAACACAGCAATAGGTAACAATGCGCTGAAAAAAAACACTTCAGGGTTCATGAATACCAGTGTTGGAGGTACTTCTTTATATAGCAATACGACAGGATTCTCAAATACAGCAGTTGGGAATGTTGCTCTTAATATGAATACATCAGGCAATTTCAATGTTGCCACAGGACAAGGTTCACTTAGGTCTAATACAACAGGAAACTGGAATACTGGTATTGGCAGACAGGCATTGTTTAATAACATAACCGGGACCCATAATACTGCAATCGGAGGTGCAGCAATGTTTTGGAGCAAATCCAATAATAGCAATACAGCAGTTGGATTTAACTCAATGTTTTATGCTGACAGTACAATAATTGGATTATTTAGATATAATACAGCGGTTGGGGCAATGGCTCTTAGAGGTAGCACAAATCCTGCGAATAATATTGGTATCTACAATACTGCTATTGGAGAATCTTCATTGTTAAAGAACTCATCAGGCAGTTATAATACATCAATAGGATCAGCATCTATGGGAAATAATTCAAGTGGTGATAACAATACGGCCTCCGGATATTATGCTTTATTTTCCAATCTTGAAGGCAGCTCAAATTGTGCTTACGGAAGCAATTCTCTATATTCAAACTTAAGTGGCATTAACAATACTGCCTTGGGAGCGAATTCCATGTTTTCAAATACAGAAGGAAATTTAAATACTGCCATCGGGTTTGAAGCTTTGAATTTAAATTCAAATGGATTCAATAACACTTCGATTGGAGCTGGTTCACTATACTACAATACTTCTGGTCATGAAAATTCAATTGTCGGAAATGAAGCAGCAAAAAATAATAGAACTGGGTCTTTTATAACAGCAATTGGCTTTCAGTCATTATACTCCAATAAAGCAAAACTCTTTAACATTGCAATTGGTTATCAGGCGATGTATAATGCAGACAGTTCTTCAGTTCAGTCAACTGCATATAATGTTGCTATTGGCTCTGAAGCACTCAAAGGGAGTGATAATCCCGCAGATAATACCGGCACAAGAAACATCGCAATTGGTGATAGGACATTACGTCTAAATTCTTCAGGGTTTTCGAATGTTGCAGTTGGATCTGAATCTATGTACAAAAATACTACCGGCAATAGCAATTCAGCATATGGAAGGGGATCATTACGGAATAATAAAACTGGTAGCTTTAATACTGCTATCGGATATACGGCGCTATTATTCAATAATTCAAAACAAAGAAATACTGCGGTAGGATACAGAGCAATGTATTATGCTGACAGCACAATGACTGAAGGAGTCGGAAGCAATACAGCTATTGGAACTGAAGCATTAAGAGGCTCTGAAAACCCATCCATCAATACTGGTGGTTGGAATACTGCGATTGGAGACAAAGCTATGTTTAATAATGAAAACGGTAATTTCAATATAGCCAATGGAGTTGAATCTTTATTCTCTAATACCAGTGGAAATTCAAATACAGCAAACGGATACCAGACATTGTATTCTAATACAACAGGTTATGGAAATACATCAATCGGAACTAAATCATTATACTCAAATACTACCGCATACGGGAATACTGCAGTTGGAGTCAATGCTTTGTATTCAAATACTACAGGTCTGTCAAATGAAGCATTAGGCTATGATGCGCTGTTTTCAAATACTACAGGCGATAACAATATTGCTATCGGAACAGGTGCTTTGTATTTTAGTACAACCGGCAATTATAATACAGTCACCGGATTTCATGCCGCAACTGACAATACAACAGGTACTTCCAATACTGTTTATGGGTATCAGGCATATCAAACAAATAAAGCAGGTAACCGAAGCACAGCTATAGGCTTTAATGCAATGAACTTTGCCAATAATACCGAAACATCTACAGAAACTTATAATACTGCAGTAGGTGCTGAAGCACTAAAAGGCAGTTCATCATCCGGTAACAATACTGGTATGTGGAATACTGCATTGGGAGATAAAGCATTATTTTCCAATGAAAATGGAAACTTTAATTCTGCCACCGGTGTAGATGCCTTGTATTCAAACACTTCAGCAGCTTTTAACACCGCTAACGGTTATCAATCCCTGTACTCTAATACAGAAGGTGGTAATAATACTGCAATTGGGACATTTGCGCAATATTCAAACATTACCGGTTTTTATAATACAGCATTAGGAGCAAATTCTTTATATACAAACATTTCAGGACATTCAAATACTGCACTAGGATATGATGCATTGAACTTGAATACAGGAAACTATAACACTGCATCCGGAAACGCTTCTTTATACTCTAATTCAACCGGTTGGTCAAATACAGCCAACGGATATCAATCACTGAATGATAATACTATTGGAAATAACAACACGGCGATTGGAGCTGGTTCTTTATATAGCAATAAAGGAAACAGCAATAGTACTGCTATTGGATATAATTCCATGTATTATGGAAGTAATCTTGATTCAGGTCTTGAAACCAATAATACTGCATTGGGAGCTGAAGCATTGAAAGGAAGTACAATTCCAGTTAATAATTCAGGTACAAACAATACTGCAACTGGAGCAAAGGCATTGTTTGGAAATTCGTATGGAGAAAATAATTCTGCAAATGGATATATGGCTCTTTACACTAATACAGGAGGTTATCAGAATACAGCAAACGGAACTTATGCATTATGGTCAAATACTATTGGAAGTAATAATACTGCAATTGGTTACCAGGCTCTTTTCAGTAATACTACAGGTAGTCTAAATACAACGATTGGCAGTAATTCGGCAATAAACGGTAATCATTATAACAGCACTTTTATTGGTTCCTCTATAAATATAGGCACTGATCGTACTAATGTTACAGTTTTGGGTTATAATGTTCAGGATGGTCAATGTACTGACGATAACCAGGTATTGCTAGGAAATACCTCAGTAGGGGAGATCAGAGCTCAGGTTACTGGAATTACGGCATATTCAGACAGCCGGATGAAAACAAATGTTGAAGAAAATGTCCATGGCTTAAATTTCATAAGCAGGTTAAAACCAGTAACTTATAATGAAGATCCAGAAATGCTTCACCGGATTTGGGGAACACCTGATTCTGTGTTATCACAAATAGATCATTCAGGAATTAAATCGAAAAGATTTATTGGATTTTTAGCTCAGGATGTAGAAACCGCAGCTCAGCAAAGTGGTTTTGATTTTCCGGGTATTGATGTGCCACGAAATTCAAATCAAGTTTACTCATTGCGATATACTGATTTCATTATGCCAATGGTAAAAGCAATACAGGAACAGCAGACTATGATAGATAAGTTAACGGAGCAATATAAAAAGCTGGCAAATCTGGAAAATAAGCTGAATGAACAGCAGGTAATGATAAATAGACAATCTGAAATGATCAAGGAAATTCAGGAAGCAATGATTGTGAAAAAAATTCCAATTGAAGAAAAATTAAGATAATATATTTGCAACTGGCAAATCTGAAATAAAATTAATTACCAGTATAATACTACTGAAAAACTGTGTCTAATACAGATGCGATAATAAATTGTTGCAATTATTTATTTTATTCAGCCATGATGATGCAATCATGGTGTGACCAAGGCGTCATCACATTATACTATTTTTGTATGCAATATTATGTAAGGAAAATTGTACAAATCATTTGATTCAGTGCAGCATGCTTTTTAAGACAATTAATCATAAGTATGTATATTTTTAAAAACAATAAGAAACACCGGCATCAAAACTCAGATATTTTTCGTGCATTTCTGAAAGTGAGAGTTCATACTGTACTTCACCTGAAATGCGGAAACTTTCAAAAATTTGATATTCCAGACCTAAATATGGGCTCATGAAAAAACGTGGTTTCTTTATGATTTCATGTTGCTGATCCTGAAAATAGTGTTTACCGAACCTGTCACGTACATTTAACTTAAAATCAAAATTTACAGAGACTTCTCCCTGAAAACCAGTGCCAATAGTAGTAATAAATCTGTTGAATCTTAAAATATCAAAACTTGCATCAATTCCAATTCTTTTCATTGATGCCTGCAGTTTGATGTCTTCAAGGAATTAATCAGGGTGATGCGGTTTTACCTCATCAAGGTATGGGTATTTTTCCTTTTTATTTATAGTGGTGCGATATGAAGAAAATGAATAGTTAGCACCAATCCTAAATCTTTTACTTAAGTAATATGCTCCTGAAATTCTTTTAGCAAAAATATTCTCTGCATCCATTCTGTCATTTACTGGTTTAATATACGCTAGTTTGCCTGAAATAATAAACCTGTTTTCGTTCACTTTTTTTATTTCCGGTACTATCATTTTGAGGAAAGTGGTATCAGGCAACCCTTTCGATTGGAGTGAAAAATAAGCCATTTCAGATGCAGGCAATTTTTCAGTAAATATCGGTTCATCAACTGAAAATGAGCTATCATTTGACATTTTTACAGGGACTGAATAATTATTATTGTTTTTATTATTTTTGTATGTTACCAATTTTTGGATGGTGTCATTTTTATACTGATAAGTTTCGTTGTTCATACTATTTCCGGTATTGTATGCTAAGCCTGTTTCATTTTTAGTATTTTCGGTTTTTATATGTTGTTTACTTCCAAAAGATTTACCATATTTTTTCAGCTCATAATTATTATTTGCTGAAATATCATCTTCATTTGATTTAATCTCTGAGATGACCACATTATTGGTTTTTTGTGTAGAATAATTCTTATTTTCAGTATTGAAAGTGTCAATGATGGTATTTTTACCTGATTTTACAGAATCAATAAATGTATATTCTCCATTTTTCCCATTTAGAAATTTATCCGGTTTTTGATTATATTGTTTTACTATAAAAAGAGCAAAAACAACAACTCCAATCAATGATGCCGCCCCAATCATTGCAATTTTAGACATGCTGTAATTATTGGTACTTTTTTGAAAAGTACTGCTGTTTGCATTTTTAAACCTGACAAAATCATCCCAGTCTGCCTGATTCATTTCTGCATGCTTAATCTTTTTGACTTTGTCTTTGAAAATTTGTAAAAATTTATCCATTAAAGACCTTTTTATGAGTGAAAAAATCGGGTTTTTTTGATTTCATAATTTCCAGAAGTTGTGCTTTAGCTCTGTTTAAATTAGATTTTGAAGTTCCAACTGATATATTTAATTCCTGTGCTATTTCATGATGTTTCATTTCCTCAAATACATAAAGATTAAAAACAGTTCTGTATTGTGGTGACAAATCAAACAGCAGTGCAAGGCTTTCGTCAGGACTAAACTGTTCTGCTAATGTTTCAGAGTCAGAAAATTCTATTGCATTGAGAATTTCAACCGGAACAACAATTTGCTTTTCAAAGTATTTTCTATTGTAAGAGAGACAACTGTTTATACATACTTTTCTGATCCATGGTTTAAAATCAAAATCAGGGTCATATTTATCGATATTCTTAATTATCTTTAGAAATGTGTCATTAAGCATTTCTTTAGATTCGTCTTCTGAGTTGCTATAGCGATTGCAAATGGATTTTATGTAGGGGAAAAACAGCTTGAATAACCTGTATTCAGCTGCTTCGTTTGAAGCTTTAACCTGTTCAATTAAAAGTTTTATGTTTGGTTCCCCTGTCAAGGCATTTTTTTTAAAAAAGGAAGGCAGGGAAACCCCTGCACTTCACTTAATTAATAACATTTTTTTTTAACAATTCTTGCGTAAAGCCTCTAATTCTTCTTTTGAATTAATAACTGTAGGATTTGTTTCACCACTCTTTATAACCTTTATTGGAAACTGAAATTCAGGTCTGTCTTTTTTACCCGGATTTGCTTTCATCCAGGTTCTTATTGCTTCCTGCATTGATATTTCATCACTGAAGCTTTTGACTGCTCCATCAGAAAAAACCATATTAACAGGAAATACTATTTCAAAGCACTTTGGATGGTCATTATTGCCACCATTACCACCATGATTCCCATTCCCGTGATCTCCTCCATTTCCAAATCCTCCACCATTTGCCGGCCTGCAATTTTCCATGATCACATTTAGTTCCTCTCCATTTGTTATAACAACTGTTTCTCCATTAGAATTTATAATACTGAAAGGGAATACCAGTTTAATTCTGCCATTTGTAGATTTTTCAAGATTTTGAGCCTCTGCAAGTGAATCTATCTGAACTATACTGCTGTCAGGTAATTGCACCGAAACAGGAAATACGAACTGGAAACAATCATTTGGTCTGAAAAATCCTCCCATTCCTTTTCCACCTTTACCATCGTGTTTTCCTTTTCCATGTTTTCCTCCTTTTCCATGTTGCTCAATAAATCCGCAATCAAGCAAAATAGAATGCATCTGCTCATGATCAGCAATCGTAACGGTTTCTCCGCTTGAATTGATGATGTCTACCGGAAATGCCAATCTGATCTTTCCCTGTGTTGAATCTCTTAAAGCCTGAGCTTCTCCTATAGAGTTAACTTCAACTGTGCTGTTGTCAGGTAACAGAAAGGAAACCGGAAATACAAACTGAAAACAGTCGTTTGTATCAGTTCTTGATTCAAGAACGGCATCCGTCACAGATTGCTCATCTATTAAATCTGTATCTTTTGTACATGAAAACAACACCATCGTTGCAATAAACAATAAACTAAAAATTTGTTTCATCATTGTTTGAAAATTTTAAAGTGATAAATTTAATTACAATAGCCTATACTTACTTATTTTGAAAAGGGTTGCGTCGGAAATAAAAAATATGAAATTTTTAAGGAATCTTTTGTGAAATTAAAAATTTTAAACAGGATTTTTGTGCTGTAGAAACAGGCTAACTTTAATAGGAGAACCATTGTAATTAAAAAGAATCATTTTGAAGAATTGACTTAGTTATTTATTAATCAATTAAATACATATATAGTATATTATTAATATTAATTTTTTTCAAACTATGTATTAGTAATAACTTATTGTCATATCTAATTAATTTTCTGATTTCGGGTAAATATTATAAAATGCTATATAATTGCTTGTGCTTCAATTTCAATTAGAAAATCTTCATTCGAAAGGCCTGCGACACTTATCCAGGTACTTGCCGGAGGAGTTTCAACTCCGAAATTGTTTTTTAAAATCTTGTTTATCACCGGACCATCTTCCTTTTTATAATTTACTATATAAATTCTTAGCATTACTATATCATTTAAACAGCCATTTGCAGATTCAATTGCAATTTTTAAATTATCAATTGATTTCTGGGTCTGTTTTGCCAAATTGTTTTTTCCAAAGATTTTCATTTTTTCATTCCATGCAACCTGACCTGATATATGCACAATTTTTCCAGGATTTGAAACTACAATTTGTGAAAATCCATATTGTGTAGAATTAAATAATGAGTCTGGATTAATACATTCATTTTCCATTTTTATTACTAATTAAAGTTATAAAAATATTAAGGTTCAAACGTTTTATTTTTTTTCTTAAAATTTGATGAATTATTGTAAAAATTATTTCTTTTATCTACCACCCAAGCAAATATGCAAATATAAGAGGAGCCACAATCGAAGCATCCGATTCTACAATAAATTTTGGTGTGTCAATCCCAAGTTTTCCCCAGGTGATCTTCTCATTAGGCACAGCTCCGCTATAGGACCCATAACTGGTAGTACTGTCCGATATCTGACAGAAATAACTCCAGAATGGCGTATCTGTTCTCTCCATATCCTGGTAAAGCATGGGAACAACGCAAATAGGAAAATCTCCGGCTATTCCTCCTCCGATCTGGAAAAATCCGATACCTCTGTTTTTAGTATTATCGGTATAAAAATCTGCCAGCCACTGCATATATTCAATACCTGATTTCATGGTTCTGGCATTTAATTCCCCTTTGATGCAGTAGGATGCGAATATATTCCCCATAGTACTGTCTTCCCACCCGGGCACTATGATGGGCAGATTTTTCTCTGCCGCAGCCAGCATCCAGCTGTCTTTTGGGTCAATTTCATAGTATTGTTCTAGTATCCCCGACAGCAGCATCTTGTACATATACTCGTGGGGGAAGTATCTTTCCCCTTTTTCTTCTGCATCTTTCCATATCTTAAAAATATGTTTCTGGAGTCTTCTGAAAGCTTCCTCTTCAGGGATGCAGGTGTCAGTAACCCTGTTCAGCCCTTTTTCAAGCAAATCCCACTCCATCTGCGGAGTAAAATCCCTGTACTCGGGCACTCTTTTATAGTGGCTGTGAGCCACAAGATTCATAATATCCTCTTCGAGGTTTGCTCCAGTACAGGATATAATGTGTACTTTGTCCTGACGTATCATTTCAGCTAAAGAAACTCCGAGTTCAGCAGTACTCATTGCACCTGCCAGAGTGATCATCATCCTGTTACCCTGACTGAGCTGATCTTCATAAGCTTTTGCAGCATCCACAAGTGTAGCCGCATTGAAATGCCTGTAATGATGCTGTATAAAATTTGATATAGGTCCTTTATTCATTTTATTTAATTGTTAATTGTAAATGGTTAATTGTTATTTGTTCGTTGATCGTTGTCCACTGATTGCTACAATTCGTAAATCGTAATTGAATTAATATTTAAATTTATAACTCAGCATTTTATAATAAAGCTTGCTTACCAGAAACTGAGGCGCTTTAAGTCCCTGAATAGGGGCTAACTCATTAATGTCAAATCCTACTACATTTCTATTTAAAAACACCTGCCTGAGATACTTCATAATGGTGTTATAATCCATTCCTCCCGGTTCAGGAGTCCCGGTTGCTGGCATAATTGATGGATCCAGGACATCGAGATCAAATGTGATGTAAACATCTTCCGTCATTTTCCGGATCGATTTCTCCATCCATTCTTCATTGTCAAATATCTGATGGGCAAAATAGCATTTTCTTGGATTTAAAAACTCCTTTTCGCAAATATCCATACTCCTAATACCGACCTGGATCAGGTTTGTGTTTTTAGATGCATCATGTAGTGCACAGGCATGATTGTATTTGGATCCGAGGTAGCTGTCTCTCAGATCAGCATGAGCATCGAGCTGAAGGACGGTAAGGTCTTTATATTTTTCGTAGTAAGCTTTTATTATTCCAATACTGATTGAATGTTCGCCACCAAAAAAAGTCAGGAATTTATCGGTTTCCAGAAGTTTTTTTGTATTTGCATATACAGCTTCAAAAACAACTTCCGGGCTGGTTTTTTCAGTTATAGGAGGCAAAATGTAAACCCCTTTTTTATAAACTTCAGAGTTGGTTTCTATATCATACAATTCCATATTCTCTGCTGCATCAAGAAACTCTTCAAATCCGTTGTCAGCTCCTTTACCCCAGGTACTTGTACCATCATATGGTATAGATTGCAAAAGAACCGATGCTGTGTCGTATTGAGCGTAAATATCCTCTATTCCTGCGTAGTTTTTCATGTGTGATAGCCTAAAATTTTAAACATTTCATGAACATTTTGTTCTTCTCTGTAAACATAATCTATAATATTTCCTTTATCATCCCTGTCAATGATGACATGCTTTGGTGCCGGGATCAGACAATGCTTTATACCACCATAACCACTGATAGCATCCTGGTATGCACCTGTATGGAAAAATCCGAGATAGAGAGGTTCTTTATCTTCGTTGGTGTATTTTGGCAATAAAACCTCCTGGTTAAGGTCTTCCGAATTGTAATAATCAGAATGATCGCAGCTGATACCTCCTATATTAACTCTCTGGTATTCGAGATCCCATTTGTTGATAGGAAGGAGTATGAATTTTTCGTGTATAGACCAGGAATCAGGAATTGTATTCATCAGGCTATTGTTGACAATATACCAGATCTCGGTATCATTCTGTTGTTTTTGTTCCAGCACTTCAAAAATAATTGCACCAGATTCTCCGACGGTATATCGTCCGAATTCGGTATATATATCAGGCTCACTAACTCCTTCTCTTGTGCATGCTTCTTTAATATTGACAATTATTTCATTGATAAGATATTCATAATTATATTCAAATCCAAGGTGATTTCTTGTTGGAAATCCTCCACCGAGATTGAATGAGTCCAGAGATTCACATTCTTTTTTGAGATCAATATACAGATTGAGGGCTTTTTGAAATTCACCCCAGTAATACAGAGTATCTTTAATACCTGAATCAACAAAGAAATGGAGCATTTTGAATTCAATAATATCGTTATCTTTTATGTTTTCCCTGAAAAAACTCAGCATTTCATTGTGTCTTATACCAAGTCTGGAAGTATAATAAGCAGATTGTGCTTCTTCATTTATTGCCATTCTCAGACCTATTTTGATCTTCTTTTTAGGTTCAAGTTTTTTGATTCTGTCCAGTTCTTTTACACTGTCGAGTATGATAATTGAATTTTTAAATCCGAATTCCTGCAATTCTAAAATCTTGCGCAGATAATCATCGGTTTTATATCCATTGTGAATTATCTTTCTGTTTTTATCTATCTTTTTCTCATGATACAGGTTGAGAATCAAATCAATATCAAAAGAAGATGAAGTTTCAAGATCGACTTTTTGTTTCAGGGCTTCTCCTATCACATGATGAAAGTGATTGCATTTAGTACAATAACAATAATAATAATCGCCATTATAGCCATTATTTTTAATTGCCCTGTTAAATAAATTCCTGGCTTTTTTTATCTGTTCACTTATTTTTGGCAAGTATATAAATCTGAAAGGTGTGCCATGTTTTTCTATCAAATATTTAAGTGAAACTCCATGAAAAGTAAGAAATCCATCCCTAAGGTCAAATCCTTCCTGTGGAAAGTAATAACTTTGCTCAATCAAGTCGAAATAAGTGTTTCTCATTTAATTAGTTTATTTTTTTATTTATCCGGTTTTCTGTTGTCAGTTGTCTGTTAATCAGTTGTCAGTCTTCGGTCAGCATTTAGTAGTAGCAAATTTTCAATACTTTTAACCATCAACATTTTTAATTTTTAATTTTTCATTTTACATTTGTCTACATACTCCTCCTGTATTTTCCTCCAATTTCAAAGAGAGCATGAGTGATCTCACCGAGGGAACAATACTTTGCAACTTCCATGAGTTTATCGAAAATATTTTTGCCTTCTATTGCTGAGTGCTGCAAATCTTTCAACAGACTGTCAGCCAGTTCCTTGTTATCGCTGTGCAAATGCTTCAGTGTATCAATCTGGGCTTGTTTTTCTTCAGGTGTAGAACGGATTACTTCTTCAGGTATTATTACAGGCGAACCCTCCCTAGATAAAAAGTAATTTACTCCTGCTATTGGCAATCCTCCGTTTGTCTTCAGGGTTTCATAATAAAGACTTTCTTCCTGGATTTTACTTCTCTGATATCCTGTTTCCATCGCACCCAGTACTCCCCCGCGTTCAGAAATCCTGTCAAATTCATACAAAACTGCTTCTTCTACCAGATCAGTGAGTTGTTCGATAATGAAAGAACCCTGGTTGGGATTTTCATTATTGGCAAGCCCCAGTTCCCTGTTTATGATAAGCTGAATGGCAAGTGCCCTTCTTACACTTTCTTCTGTCGGAGTAGTGATTGCTTCATCGTAGGCATTTGTGTGGAGTGAATTGCAGTTATCGTAGATAGCGTATAAAGCCTGAAGTGTGGTCCTGATATCATTGAATTCAATTTCCTGTGCATGCAATGACCTGCCCGATGTCTGGATATGATATTTCAGCATCTGTGACCTTTCGTTTGCACCATATTTTAATTTCATGGCTTTTGACCATATTCTTCTTGCAACCCTTCCTATTACAGCATATTCAGCATCCATGCCATTTGAAAAAAAATAGGATAGGTTAGGTGCAAATTCATTTATATCCATTCCTCTTGCCAGATAATATTCGACATAGGTGAAACCGTTGGCTAATGTAAGTGCCAGTTGAGTGATCGGATTTGCACCTGCTTCCGCGATATGATATCCGGATATCGAAACGGAATAAAAGTTCTTAATACTATTGTCAATGAAATACTGCTGTATGTCACCCATCATTTTCAGCGAGAAATCAATTGAATATATACAAGTATTCTGTGCCTGGTCTTCCTTGAGTATATCTGCCTGTACAGTACCTCTGACCGAACATAAGGCTTTGTTTTTTAATTCATTGTAAATATCGGCTGGTAAAACCTGGTCACCGGTCACACCCAGCAGCAATAATCCAAGACCATTATGACCGGCAGGTAAGTCTTCATTATACCTGGGACGTGGTATTACTCTATACAGTTTAGCAAGTTTTTCCTCCACCTTGTATTCCAGTCCATTCTCGATTATATATTTTTCGCATTGCTGATCAATAGCTGCATTCATGAAAAATGCTGTCATTGTAGGAGCAGGTCCATTGATTGTCATCGAAACAGAAGTCTTTGGATCGCAAAGGTCAAATCCGGAGTAGAGCTTTTTCGCATCATCAAGACAACAGACATTGACTCCTGAATTGCCAATTTTTCCATATATATCAGGCCTCAGATCCGGATCTTCACCGTATAAAGTCACTGAATCAAAAGCAGTGCTAAGCCTTTTTGCCTGCATTCCTCTCGATACATAATGGAATCTCTTATTGGTTCTTTCCGGTGTTCCTTCACCTGCAAACATCCTGGTCGGGTCTTCCTCAGTTCTCTTGAAAGGATAAACTCCAGAAGTGAATGGAAACTGACCGGGAAAATTTTCCTGAAGTCTCCATTTGAGGATATCGCCCCAGTCTTTATATTTTGGTGTGGCAATTTTCGGAATTTTGCTATGTGAAAGAGACTCTGAAAATGTCTTAACTTTTATGACTTTGCCACGTACTTTATATGAAAATTCATCTGCTTCGAATGTGCTTTTGACATCCTCCCATTCATCAATTTTTTGCAGGTATTCAGGTTTTAATTCTTTAACCAGTTTCTCAAATTCAGATTTTAGTTCTGCGGAAAAGTCTTTACCCTCAACTATTTTCAATGTTTTAGACAGGGCATATAAACTGGATGCTATTTCTGACTGGTGGTTTACTAAAGAATTGTATTTTCTGTTTTCTTCAGAAATCTCTGAAAGATATCTTACCCGGGTAGGGGGTATGATCTCTTGGTTCTGTTCATTGTCAATGAGCTTATTTATCTCAGATTCGAAGGCAAGTCCAGTTTTATTCTCTATCACTTTCAAAAGCTGTTTATAGAGATTGGTTGTGCCTGTATCGTTGAACTGTGATGCTACTGTGCCTACGACCGGAAGTTCTTCATCGTCACCTTCCCAGAAATTGTGATTTCTCCTGTATTGCTTCCTTACATATTTCAAAGCATCCAGAGCACCTCTTTTGTCAAATTTATTGATAGCAATCACATCAGCAAAATCGAGCATGTCAATTTTTTCCAGTTGCGATGGAGCTCCATATTCCGGTGTCATAACATAAAGTGACAAATCTGCATAATCCACAATATCTGAATCTGCCTGTCCTATGCCTGAAGATTCGAGTATAATCAGGTCAAATCCTGCAATTTTAAGGATGTTTGAAGCCTCTTTGATATATTTCGATAGTGATATATTTGAACTCCTCGTAGCCATTGATCTCATGAATACTCTCTCCGAAAGAAGGAAATTCATTCTTATCCTGTCACCCAGCAGGGCTCCTCCACTTTTTTTTCTTGAGGGGTCAACAGAAATGATGCCTATTCTTTTTTCAGGAAAATCGATAAGAAATCTTCTGAGTATTTCATCAACTATCGATGATTTACCTGCTCCCCCTGTTCCTGTAATTCCGATCACAGGTATTCTTATAGGAATAGCCAGCTCATTTATTCTGCTTATCAGGTCGTTGTGCAATTCAGGGAAGTTCTCTATGGCAGTGATGAAGGAAGATATCACATGGCTGTTGAATCCTTTTAACTCTTCAATGTTATAAGTCAATTCCTGACCAAGTGGGAAATCACTTTTTTCCACCAGGTCATTGATCATACCCTGCAGACCAAGTTTTCTGCCATCATCAGGGCTATATATCTTAGTTATACCATAATTTTCAAGTTCTGCTATTTCTTCAGGAAGGATAGTGCCACCTCCACCACCAAAAACTTTAATATGTTTTCCTCCGTTTTTCAGCAAAAGCTCATATATATATTTGAAAAACTCACTATGTCCGCCCTGATATGAAGTAATGGCAATACTCTGTACATTTTCCTCTATGGCTGCCTTGACAATCTCGTTTGCGGACCTGTTGTGGCCCAGATGCACTACTTCCACTCCTGTAGCCTGAATAATGCGCCTCATAATATTGATTGAAGCATCATGCCCGTCAAACAGGGATGTTGCAGTCAGTGTCCTGATCTTATTTTTTGGTTTATAGGGCTCAGAAATTTGCATTTTATATGAATTTCTTTTTACTAAAAAAAATGAATTTGCTAAAGTAAGGATTTTGAAAATAAAATATGGAAATATAGACGTTTTTTTTGAAAAAATGGTGATATGCTGAGATGTACGAAGCTTTCAACCAGCCCTTGCAGATAATTATTACTAAAGAGTTAGATTTTTAATTTCTGAAAGGTATTTTTATATATATTTGTAAGAAATTATGGATTCGTCTGTCTTTTGACGGAAACTTCGGACAGAAGGGAATATTGAGACTTGGTTCAGCAGTGCTATTCAATTATACTAAATGAATTAGAATGTTAAAGATTTACAATTTTAGTTTATAGGATTTTGAAAAAGGATAGAAATAAATATAAAAGGTATTTTGCTTCCAAATTTGACATGGTCTATAAACCTTTTTATCTTACCGGTTTGGTTTTAATAATTGGTGCTTTTCTAATCTTCGGAAGCAATTATAGTTTCTTTAATATTTCAAAATGGAAAATCTATACTGCTTTGATATTTTTGGCTTTGTTTATAGAATGGTTAGTTGTAAAATCATTGAAGTATGCGATTTTTGTCAGCGAAAAAGATAAGACCTTAAATATAGTTCGAAGATCATCAAAATTAGTACTTTATCCTCCCCTGGAATATACGTATTGGTGGAACTATTACTATGAAAATTTGGAGGGTAATATAAGAAATAACTGTGCAATAAATCTTGATATTAAGGACAAAAATGGTGAAGTATTTAAAGCAACTGAGGAATTACCTCCCTGGAATTCAAGTCCTATGGATATGCCTTATAACGTCAAAACTTTTTCATATTTCGATATAGTCTTTGAAGTTGAGAATTTGCAGGGTCTGATAGAGACACTAAACGTTAATTTCATTATCAAACAAAATTCGGAATAAAATGATTCAAGTAATATGAACAACCTATGAAATTATAACACGTTCATTTTATCCATTTGAACGTTAAAGGTGATAACACTAATAAAGGTTAAATTGGGAGGGAACATTTTCTATTGAAACTGTTGATCATTTTGGGTTAGATGATGCAGATCCCTTCGCTGTCTGAAGTTTAATCCCGATTTTTATCATCTGGACTTCCGACGAATATCAATGAGTAATGTATTATATTTGTCCGAAGTTTTGGGTTCGTCCGTCTTTTGACGGAAACTTCGGACAGCAGAGTATTTACAAGTAAAATTTGTATGCAGTTACGAAAACAACGGACAGCCATTGAAAAAATTTAATAAAATTTAAAAATTTTAAAAATTAATCTACTTTTGCGATTTTTTAATAAATTGATTAATATGAAAATTGAAAATAATACTGTTGTGTCGTTGAACTACGAACTTCGCACGAATGGTTTTGAGAGTCAGATTGTAGAAAAAACCGACGACGATCACCCTCTGGAATTCATCTATGGTGTCGGAATGATGATCCCAAAATTTGAAGAATATCTGGAAGGAAAATCAGCTAATGATAAATTCCAGTTTATGATCAATGCTGAAGACGGATATGGTCTGTCAAGCGATGATAACCTGGTAGAACTGCCTAAGTCAATATTTCAGGTTGATGGCAAGGAAAGTGAGGAGCTATTGGTGCTCGGAAAAATCCTTCCTATGCAGGACAACACAGGGCATATGTTCAATGGAACAGTTGCAGAGATAAAAAATGACAGTGTCATAATGGATTTTAATCATCCAATGGCTGATCAGGATCTGTATTTCACAGGAGTTATAAATTCAGTTCGAAAAGCAACTCAGGAGGAACTGGAACACGGCCATGTTCATAGCCCCGGCCACCATCACCATTAATCATAAGGAATAATGATAAAAAAAAAGCGTCTGATCGACGCTTTTTTTATTTATCTATTATTTGAATTCAACAAGGAAAGGCATTTTAGCCTGTGGTTCAGCAATCCTCGATTTATCATTTATAATGTCCATAACAGGTTTTAACTGCCTTATTTCTTTTGATTTAAAAAGCTTTGCTTCTATGTCACCCTGTTCATTTATACTCCTTATGATCTCCTGCATCAGGTTATCTGTCATTCTTGGATATTTTGTAAGTGAATAATCTTTAATCTTAGCTTTTTCAGCACATATTTTTATTGCTTTGTCCAGATTTCCCAATTCATCTACCAGTCCAAGCTCTTTTGCTGTCGACCCAAGCCATATTCTTCCCTGAGCTACCTCATTTACCTGTTCTTTGGTCATTTTTCTTCCCTTAGCCACTACACCAAGGAATTTGTCATAAAACTGCTCAATGTAACTCTGCATCATTACTTTCGCTTCATCCTGCATTTCAAATGTAGGGGATATTGCAAGGCTCATCTTGTGTGTCTTCACAGAATCAAAATGTATTTTTAGTTTATCATTCCACATCTGTTTTAATTCCGGAATTACCGCAAATACCCCGATAGAACCGGTCAATGAATTTGAATCAGCCACTATCTTGTCGGCATGACATGAAATATAATATCCTCCCGAAGCAGCATAGTCTCCCATTGACACTATAACAGGTTTACCTTTTGCTTTAATTCTGTCAACATAGGCTAGGATTTCATCAGAAGCTGAACCGCTGCCACCCGGGCTATTCACTCTTAATACAACACCTTTAATATTGTCTTTTCTCATTATATCTTCAAATGCATCCTCAAATTTTTCAGGAGAAATTTGACCTGCATCTTTTCCTGAATTGACAATTTCACCATCCATATACAGCACAGCAATTTTATCTTTATGATGATCTGATTTTATACTGCCACCAAATCTGATATATTTATCAGCTGAAACGAGTTTCAATTCCTTATCTTCTTTTAATCCTGATTTTAATTTCAGCATTTTGTTAAAGTCAGTTTTGTAGATCAGAGCATCAACAAGTTTGTATTTCACTGCATTTTCAGCAAATAAGCCTTTGAAATTATTTACAAAATCCTCGTAGCTTGTTTTTTCAAGTTTTCTTGACTTCAGGATCTTGGAAGTCACATTTTCATACAGGCCATTATAAAACTCCCTTAACTGTTTCCTGTTCTGGTCACTCATTTTGTTGAGCCTCAATGGTTCTGTCGCACTCTTGAACTGTCCTGCATAAAACACATTCCACTTTATGCCCAGTTCATCAGAAAGCTCCTTAAAATATGGTATTGTATTTGCATATCCTGTTATCTCAACCATCCCACCAGGTGAAAGAAAAATCGAATCGGACACTGATGCGATATAATAGGTCATAGGAGTGTAGAATTCACCGTAAGAATAAATAAATTTTTTGCTGCTTCTGAAGTCACTGAGTGCTGTACGAAGCATATTTGCACTTGAATAACCCATAACAGGGAAACCCGATTCCAGATATATTCCCTTTATTTTGGAATCTGACTTTGCTGCTTCAATAGCTTTTATTATACTGCCCAGATCAGGATTGGCAATGTCATCGAAAATAACTTTAAATTTATCTGCATTTTCACTTTTTTCCTTGAATTCTCCGTCAAGTTTTATATGCATTATGGAGTTTGAACTGATGGTTGGCTTCTGATTGACAGAGACACCAACAATAAAAAAGATCAAAATCAAAAGAAAAAAGAACAGTAAAACACCAAGACATGATGCAAATACTCTGGAAAAGAAATTTCTCATACTATAATTTTTTAAGAGTTTAAAAATATACTGCAAAATTAATCTTCAGAATTGTATTGCCAATGATTTTTAGATGACTATATAATAATATTAGATGAAATCGTGTTTTTTGTGATTTATGAAATATGTCTTATAACCCATGACGAAAGTATTGGCATGAGGTCCTATAATAAAAAAACAGATATCATTTATTTCCAAATTAAAACAATTGATATATCTTTGTAATATATTATGAGGAGTCTTATCATTATTACCGGATTATTGTTTATTGATCTGTTTGTAAATGCACAGGTACAGGTCAGATTGTCCAATTCAACAAATTTTACAACTGAGGATCTTATTAAGAATATTTTTCTTGGAGAAGGAGTTGAAGTGCTCGACGTAAAATATGACGGCGAAAATAAATCTGCAGGTTATTTCAGCAATGGATTGAATGCGATCTCTATTGATAGAGGCATAGTAATGACAACCGGAGATGCTTCACAGGCTTCTTTGCCAAATTCAAATACAATAAATTCTTCCTCCAGTTCAGGAACTGCATTTAAAGATTCAGAGCTTAGCTCTGCGATTGGAAGTACATCACTCAATGATATTTCAAGATTCGAAATAACTTTCAAACCTTTTTATGATTCTGTTTCATTCAGATATGTTTTTGCATCCGAAGAATATCCGGCTTATTCCTGTGATAAGTATAATGATGTATTCGGTTTTTTTATTTCAGGGCAAAATCCTGATGGAGGTCTTTATGATAACAGGAATATAGCACTTATCCCTGGCACAAATGAGGTGGTAAGCATCAATAATGTACATCCATCATATCTCAATAACTGTACTTCGAAAAATGTTGAATTTTACAATATAAATACTCTTGGGAGTCAGACTATGGTTTATAACGGATATCTGGACGTTTTTTCAGCTAGTGCAAGAGTGGTGCCTTGTACGGTCTACAAGATAAAAATTGCCATCGCTGATGTCGTTGATAATCTCTATGATTCAGCAGTTTTTCTGGAAGCCAGGAGTTTTAGCGCTGCAGGTATGAATGTTATAGTTGAAACACCTTCCTATGATGGAGTAATAGCTGAAGGGTGTCAGCCAGCTAAGATCACTTTCAAATTCAATAGTCCTGTAAAAGAAGATATCAATTTGAATCTTAAGTTATTGAATGATCTTACTTTGGGAAACTTAGCCTCTTCGTCTGTTGATTATAATTCAATACCATCGCAGGGTATAATAAAAAAAGGTGAAACCAGGTTTGGTTTCAGCTTGAATGCATATGAAGATAATATTTCTGAAAATGAAGAGACCATTGCTATTGAATACCAAAAAGATCTGTGTAATCTGGATACTATCATTCTAAGGATTACTGATAATAAACTGGCTAAGATTGATTTACGGGATTCAATTCGCATTTGTCAGGATAAAACTGTAAATGTCGGTGCTAAACTTCCTGATGGATACAATCCGGATTCTGATAAGTTATTCCAGAATAAAAAAGAATTTTTAATAGCAGGTTCTAAGGGTAGTTCTGTTTCTTCAACAATCGCAGTTAATGGAATAAATCCGGGTTTTCTTAAGCTTGAAATGCTCAAAGAGGTTTGTATCGATAAGTTGTACGGTAAAAATCTTTATGATCTCGATATCTATCTCGTAAGTCCTGATAATCGTTTCGTTGAACTGAGTACTGATAATGGATTCAGAACAGGAGGCACAACATCTGTTGATTCAATGATAAATACCTGTTTTAAATTGAATGCAGTACAAAATATAAACAACGGAAACTCTGTTTTAGGGCATTATTTCCCACTGAATCCTAACTATCAGGGATATTTTGCACCAGAAGGTGTCTGGCAGGACATAGAAGGGGTTAGAGTCAACGGTGACTGGGAATTGTTTATTTACAAAGATGAAGAGGGTTGGACAAATACTCTCGAATCCTGGCATCTGGCATTCAATTCCAATTACAGTCTTTCATTTAACTGGCAACCCGGAACAGGGATTTCATGTATTGATTGTTTGTCTCCTGATATTTTTCCAGCTTCCAGCAGATATTATTCCATCATTCTCAAAGATACCTACGGATGCGAAGAGAGAGATTCTATATTTGCCGATGTCAATGAAACAGAATCGATTTCCGGAATTGAATGTGATTCTGTATCAACTGACTTCATCAGATTTTCATGGTCTTCTGCTGACATAAATGATAAATATGAGCTGAATATTAACAACTCAGGTACGTGGTTACCAAATGATTCACGTATTTATGATTTTTCCGGACTTGGATTTTCAGAAAAAGTATTCCTGGAAGTAAGAGTTGCAGATAAAGATTGTCCCAACACTTCACTGACAAGGCAATGTGAAACATTTCCTTGCCCACCGCCTAAGGTTCGTACTATATCCAGAAAAGATATCGATTGTTTTGGAAATAATAATGGAGAAATAGTACTTGAAGCATTTGGTACCAAGGCTCCATATACTTACAGATTGGGAAGTATTGAACAGCCAAACGGATCATTTTCAAACCTTGCTTCAGGAGAGGATACTATTTTTATTAAAGACGGTTTTGGTTGTGAAATACCATTCGTTTTTGAAATACTCAGCCCTGCTCCGGTTTCAGTTGAATTTATTAAAAAAGATATCAGTTGCTATGGATTAAATGACGGTGAAATAAAAACAGAGGTTGTTGGAGGCTTGGGCAATTACAGATTTAATTGGTATGAACCTGTCAGCAATTTAGTAATGACCAGCCAGGATATAAGCAATCTCACAAGTGGAAAATACTATCTTACAGTAGTAGATTCCAATAACTGTTTTATTACCGACTCTGTTAATATTAATGAACCTGAAGATTTAAAACTGATTGATTCGATTGTAAATATCGAATGTAAGGGATATAATACCGGCAAGTTATTTGTTAACTGCATTGGCGGAAGTCCTCCATATTCATACTTATGGGAAACACCCGTCGGAATTTCTTTCAATAAAGATATTATCAATGTGCCTGCAGGCAATTATAAGCTCAGGATTACTGATCATCATGGCTGTTCAATAAATAAAAGCTTTGTCATCACTGAACCTTCATCAGGATTAGATATTACATATTCAGGCAATGATACTTTGTGTAATGGTAGTAAAAATGGAAGTATTTATCTCAATATACCTGATATTGCAAACTACGATATAAGCTGGAAAGGAGGATTTACAGGCAACGAACTTAAGGACCTGATTAAGGGTACATATTCAGTGACAGTCACTGATAAATCAGGCTGCAGCTATTCCAGAGATATAGAAATAGTCGAGTTGGAACCCGTTGTTTTTGAGCTTTTGCAGAGTCCTGCATCCTGTCATGATTTTTCAGATGGCATTGCATGGGTCGATAAAGTTTTTTACGGTGCAAGGGAGACAGATAAATCAAAATTTACATTCAAATGGGATACTCCGGTTGCTCAAACAGGGCAATATGCATATTACCTTAAAGGGGGGGATATTTATACTGTTACAGGAGTAAATGAGTTTTCATGTGAATCGAAAGCCAGTATTGCTGTTTTCAATCCACCTGCTTTGACTACTCAGGTAAAATCCAGAAGAGATGTCAGTTGTTTTGGCAGGAGCGATGCATTTATTGAGGTTGAAATTCCGGGATGTAGCGGATGTCAATTTAAATGGAGTGAAAACGCTAAAACCGGTGATACTTCAATTGCAAAAAACCTTAGGTCAGGGATATATAAATTGACTGTGGTTGATAATAAAGGCTGTTTTTCTGAAAATTCCTATTCTGTTACAGAGCCTCCTCCTCTTGATCTTGCCTTGAAAATTTCAGATGTTAAATGTCATGATGGAAAAGATGGAGAAGCTAAAATCAACGTCTCAGGTGGATCACCCCCATATTTTGTAATTTGGAATGACACATTAAAAAAACTCACAATTGAAAATCTTGCTTCGGGATATCATAAAGTTGAGGTCACAGATATCAATAATTGTACTGAAACTGACACATTCTTTGTTGATCAACCCGAAACTTCATTAACTGGAGTGGCAGAATCATCAGATGTTAGTTGTTTTAATGGTTATGACGGCCAAATACTGTTCAGTGCAGAAGGAGGTAGTCCACCATATTCCTACCGGGTCAACAATAAGGATTTTCAGGGAGCCAATACAATTATTGGACTTAAAAACGGAATATATACAGGTATGATCAAAGATGTCAAAGGCTGTATTTTTAGTATAAATAATATAGTTGTCTCTCAGGGGCTGCCTCTTAAAGTTGATTTGGGGAACGATACTATAGCAGACTTCGGGACAAGTATCAGGATAATTCCCGGATTATTGAATCAGATTGATCCGGTTAGCTATCAATGGATTGTTCCCGAAAGCGTCAGGATAACTTGCAATGATTGTCCTGATCCATTGATAGAAATTAATTTCAACACAGAAGTGAAGCTGATAATTACCGATTCGAATGGCTGTACTGCCGAAGACAAATTATTGATCAGGGTAAAACTGAAAAAAGATATTTTTGTTCCAACGGCTTTTAATCCTGAAAGTTTTCATCATGAGAACAGCAGGGTCTTTGTTTATGGAAAATCGGGAATCAGAATAATTTCATTTATTATTTTTGATAATTGGGGTGGGGAGGTCTATAAAAGAGAAAATTTTGAAGTAAACGATGAATCTTCAGGTTGGGACGGAACATTTAAAGGTAATAAACTGAATGCGGGTGCTTTTCCATGGAAGCTGGAAATTCTCCATCAGGATGGAACATCAGAAATATTGAAGGGAATGGTAACATTATTGAATTAATAAAATTTAAGGGATGAAAAATTTCAATTGATGAGATCAGGGCTTTATGTTATATTATTTATGTGCATTTATTATTCTGATATGGTATGTCAGGATGTTCTATTCTCACAGCATTACAATAATATGTTCTATAGTAATGCAGCTTCTACAGGAGTATTCAATGGTAAATACCGTGTCGGTGCTGCTTACAGGAATCAATACTTCGGGATTTCACCGGATAGTAGAATCACTTTGAAAGATATATTTTTTGATGCCAGAATAAATACCTTTAATAATGATTATTTTTCATTTGGAGCACTTGTAACTGATGAAGATTACGGCATAGCAAGGTTAGGGAAAACTGTAGGGTACCTGAGTTTGTCATACTCAAAACTTCTGAATTTCGATAAGTACAGGGCAAGGTCTCAATACATTGTCATCGGAACTCTGCTGGGGTATGGAAAATTCTACCCCGATGAAGGGGACTATTTGTTTGGAATTCAGTTTGATAAGTCAAGTCAGTCATTTGACAGGAATATTCAGAACGGAGAAACATTGCTGGGCTACAAATCATTTCCTGATATTAATCTTGGACTTCTTTATTTTCTCTCGGGTAAAACTAATTCAGTTTATGTTGGTTTCTCCGGGTCACATATTAACCGGCCTGATGTATCACTGTTGGCCAGGTCATCAAAGAAAATGGACATGCGTCTTTCAGTATTATCAGGTGGCCAGATCAGTTTATCCGGACAATTACAGCTTTTGCCATCTGTGGTCATCAGCATGCAATCCGGAATCTATAGTGCAATAGCCGGGTCACAATTTCAGGTAAAGTATAATACTTATGAATCAAACTCAATGAAGTTTGGAGCTTTTATCAGATGCACAAATTCATTAGATAAAGCTTTAGTTTCTGATGTGATCATCTCATCGTCTTTCGAACAGAGGAATTTAACTTTGGGTATAAGTTATGATGTCAATATTTCATCGATCAGGAAAATTACCGGAATGAACGGTGCATTTGAACTGACCGGAATTTATATATGGGGAGATAATCCTCTTAGGAAACCTCTCATTTGCCCTACATTTTAAATACTTAAGTTATTTGTTTGTTGCTGCAATAAAATATTTTATATATTATAAATAAAGGGTATATAAAAATAGTTTGAATTTTGTGAAAATTAATTTTAAAAATATTAGTTTTTTAACCTTTGTTTTTGTTTTTTTACAAAATAATTTGTATTTTTAGGAAATAAAATCTAAAGATTATGATGAATGAAAAAGTAAAGTCTATTATGACTAATGATCCTATCACAATTACAAAAGATGATAGTATTGGTGAAGCTTCAAGAGTTTTAAAGAAGTTTAAAATTGAACACCTTCCTGTTATTGACGATAATCGCAAACTGATAGGAATAATATCTTTTTATGACCTGTGGGAGTGCAAAAAGTGCTACAGTGATTATGACAATATCAAAGTAGGGGAAGTAATGACCAAGAATGTAGTCAAGTTACATCCTGAAGACAAGGTAGGTTCAGTAGCTGAAATATTTCTTGAAAATCTTTTTGAAGCTATTCCTATTGTTGATGATTCAAATACATTGATCGGCATCGTCACTATGCTGGATATTGTTTGGTATGAGTACAAGAAAGAGTATCCCAGGCATTTTGGAGATTTTATCCATTTCAAGGAATATCATATGAATAATATAAAATAGTCTTTTAGGACTTTTCTAATATTATTCAATTCTAAATATATTATACAATTAAAGAAGTTAGAACTGTCTCTATTTTTAGGGGTAAATCAATAATTATATATTAAAGTCCTGCTTTATTTATTAAAGCGAGACTTTTTTTGTTCTCCAACTATTGTCTTATTAGCCTGTTTTGGTTTAAAATTATCACAGTTTAAAATAATGCTTTCTTGATATATTGATAAATCATAAATACACATAGTCCAATAATATAAAATATTACTGACTTTTAAAAATCTATTGATTTTCAATTATTGCACTAAACACCTGTATCTTCTGTAATAAATCTTCTTTTCTATTAGCAGTACAACTCTATTTCGAGACGGTTTCTGCAGATTTGAACAGTCTGTCCCAGTTAATTCCATTCGACATGCTTCCTTCTTTTGTAGAAAACCAGATAAACAATGGTTTTCCAACAATGTGATCATGAGGTACAAAGCCCCAGAATCGTGAGTCTTCTGAATTGTGTCTGTTATCACCCATTGCCCAGTAATAATCCTGTCTGAAAGTATATGAACGTGCTTCTTTACCGTTTATCAAGATCTTTGATCCTTCAATTTTAAGATCATTATTTTCATAGACATCTATGATTCTTTGGTATAGTGGTAAATTGGCCATATTCAAATTTACAGTAGCGCCCTGTTCAGGTATCCAGATTGGTCCATAATTATCGAGGCTCCATCTGTTGAAATACTGATTGTTATTTGGAAATAAGCTTGGATCTACAGGATTTTCTGCAAGCTTCAAAATCGTTTCTCCGCTTGCTTCATTTATTTTTTTTGCCTGTTCTGAATCCAGGAAATAGAGTATACCCTGACCATATGTATCTGAAATATTCCATTCAGTAAGTTTTTTCTTGCTTATATTCAATGGTTTGGTTACCATGTATTTAAACTGTGTATGTGTTGGCTCTTTCTGTAATTGACCGTTGATATAAATTGCCCTGTCTTTGATCATAAGGGTATCACCTGCCTGCGCAACACAACGTTTAATATAGTGATCTTTTTTATCTATTGGTCTGACTATAATATCATTATCATTTACCTTTTTTCTAAGTTCAGGATCATAATTCAGATATTCCTCCAAATTCTGGTGAACCTGGGCATAAGAATATGATCTTCTAGAAGTTAAATATATGCTGTCTCCTGCCGGCCAGTTAAATACTATCAGTTTATTCCTTTCAACATTTTCAACATTTTTAAACCGGAAATATGGAAGATTTGGTTTCGCAACATAAGATTCTGTGTTAAAGTAAGGAATTCTGTTATGTAAGAGAGGGACCATTACAGCCGTCATAGGAGTCCTTATTCCATAATGAGCTTTGCTAACAAAAAGATAATCACCAACCTTTAAACTTCCCTCCATAGACGGGGTAGGGATTACATAGGCTTCAATGAGAAACATTCTTATAAATGCAGCTGCAAAAATCGCAAATGTCAGCGATTCAACCCATTCTCTCCAGACAGGTCTTCTGAATGGATTTGTATTCATTATTTTATTGAAATCGTTTGAATTGCCTTCCTTTTTAGCTTTTAGTAATCTTTGATGAAAATCCTTCTCCATTGTGACAGCTTGCCCAACATATTTAAGGCTTTTATCAAATGCTAAAATAAAGAAAGAAAGAGGAGCATAGAAAAAAGTCATCACAGACCATCCAAAGGAATACTTTCCAAATGATTTTACAAGATCAATTGCCATGCTTACAAACACAAAGAAATTGACGATAGGTAAAAAAAGATATACAACTTTCCAAGCCTTCATCCCTATTATTCGGGCAATTTCAATAAAATTAAGTACAGGAATAAGTCCTTTCCAATTGGCAACTCCAACTCTTGGAAATAGAAAAAACAAACTGATACTCAGTAAAATATAAGATACTATAAAAAAAAGTAATATTTCCACAATGCAATGATTTAATTATTAAGATATTAAAACCACAAAAGTAAAAAAAAATTGTTTTAACAGGTTAATATTATCCTACCATGTCTTCAATGTGAATCAATACTTATAAAATGTGGATTAAGGTATTGTATCTTTTTATTCTAAATTGAAAAATTGTTTTCAAAATTATAATTATCTTTGTGTTATACGTTTATTGTTAATTACACTAAACTTACTCTAATCTTTGAAATGGATTATTAACTTTATCTGGTTTTTTATGTTTAAAGTGATAGAAATACCTGGAGAGTTTAAAGTCAGTTGATGTCAGAATTGAATTTTTTTTGAATTACAATATACTTACCAAATGAAGATGACAGGTTTAATAACAGTTTTTATTTTAATACTTTTTGTAATATTATTCAATTCTTGTTCGACTTCGAAAAAAATTGCTGCATTGAAACCGGAGCCATCAAATAATGCCCCTCTTGTTTATACCACAAATACTTCCTACATCAGCATGCCTGTCAATATTGCCCTGAGTGAAATAGAAAAGCAACTGAATGCAGTTTTTACAGATTTAATATATATTGATTCGGTGATGAGTGATGATAATATTGAAATGAAAATTTGGAAAACCGGCATTATAAAACTTTCAGATAAAGGAGGGTATATCCATTCTGAAATTCCTTTAAAAATATGGACAAGATTTAAATATGGTACTGATTTTCTCGGACTGAATGATATACGAGTATTACATCTGAAGGGCATAATAAAACTGAAAAGCAAAGTTGAACTCAACAATTGGAAAATGTCAACAGTTTCTGAGATCACTGATTTTGACTGGGACGAAAGTCCTAAAATTGAAGTTGGTAGTAAAAAGATTCCTGTAACCTATTTGATCAATCCTGCTATAAATATTTTTAAGAAGAAGATTTCCAGAAAAATAGATGATGCTATCGCAGAATCAAGTGATTTTAAACCTTATGTACTCGATGCGCTTGAATCAGTCAGCAAGCCAATGCTGACTAGCGATCAGTATGAAACATGGCTCAAAGTAAATCCTCTTGAACTTTATGTCTCTAAAGCAGTCCTGAATAATTCAATAGTCAGAATGAATATGGCTTTAAAATGCACAATGCTAACAATGGTTGGTTCAAAACCCGAGAACAGGTTTGACAAATTGAAATTGAAATTGCACCCTGTAGAAAATATACCTGAAGTGTTTGAGGCTACAATTGCCGGTATTTCGACATATGAAAATGCTGGTAAGGTTCTTACCAAAAATTTTAAAGATTTAGAATTTTCTGCGAAAGGAAAAAAAATTAAAGTTCAGAAAGTTGATATGTGGTATAAAGATCAAAAAGTAATAATATCTTTAAATCTTACAGGCAGTGTTAATGGGACAATTTATTTATATGGTTTTCCAAAATATGACAAGGATAATAAAATGATATACTTTTCAGACCTTCAATATGTGTTAGACACAAAAAATGTACTTCTTAAAACTGCCAACTGGATGGCCGGAAGCTTAATCCTTGACCAAATTGCCCGGCAATGCCGGTATTCAATACAGGAAAATTTGGATGAAGCCCGTAACAGCCTGCTTTATTACCTGTCAAATTATAGCCCGGTGGAAGGAGTGTTTGTAAATGGAAAGATTAACAACTTTGATTTTGAAAAAATTGAGATCAATGATGCTGCAATGATCGCTTTTATAAAGATCAAAGGTAAGGTAACTACTGTAATTAAAGATGTTAAAACTAATGAGTAATTTTTCTTAAAAATGATTTGTTTTAAGAAATCAAGTTTAAGTTCTCCTTTTCAAAAATCCCGTTTAAAACCGTTAATTTAGATTTAATCTAATTATAAATTTTATCAGTTATCCAACTTTATGAATTAATGGATTTATAATTTTAAGAAGATTTCCTGAATTTAATATATTTATTTTATAAATTTATATTTATATTTATTATAAACATTAATATATTATAATATTATTTAATTTGAAATTATCTAATGTTTTATATATGATTTTTTATTTGGTAGAGGAATACAAATAGCTAAAAAGTATAAATAATGTTCTCGAATATTTTAATCATATTACGATTTATAATATATAATAATTTTGTTGAATAAAGATTAATAATTATCTTGGCACAAAATTTTTAATCACAATCAGTGGAAGCTATTTATTTGTTGATTTTCATGGGAGCTGTTGTGGCAGTTGGTTTTCTGGTTGCTTTTTTCATTTCAGTTAAAAATGGTCAGTTTGATGATAATGAAACACCTGCAATGAGGATTTTATTTGATGATGATAAACCTAAAGTAAGAAATGAAATATCTGAAGTTGATATAAAAGAGATAGAGAAATAATTTATTTTTTAACAAAACGCTGGAACTAATGACAAAAATTGATCGATTTTATTATGACAATGATATCGTGCGCAAGTTTGCAATAGCATCGATATTATTTGCGGTCGTAGGACTTTTAGTTGGTATCATTATAGCTTGTCAGTTATTTTATCCTGACCTGAATCTGAATATACCATGGCTGACTTTTGGAAGACTTCGACCTCTGCACACAAATGCTGTGATATTTGCATTTGTAGGAAATGGTATTTTTACCGGGGTTTATTATTCTACTCAGAGGCTTGTCAAGGCCAGAATGTATAGTAAATTGCTGAGTAATATTCACTTCTGGGGATGGCAGCTTATTATTGTAGCTGCAGCCATAACCTTACCACTTGGACTCACAAGTTCACATGAATATGCTGAATTGGAATGGCCTATTGACCTGGCTATTGCTGTTGTATGGGTCGCATTTGGAATTAATTTGATTATGACTTTGTTGAAGCGAAGAGAAAGTCATATTTATGTGGCCATCTGGTTTTATATTGCTGGATGGATAGCAATTACAATGCTTCATATTGGCAATAACCTTGAGATCCCGGTTTCATTATTTAAGAGTATTCCTGTTTTTGCCGGTGTTCATGATGCATTGATCCAATGGTGGTATGGTCATAATGCCGTGGCATTTTTCCTTACAACACCATATCTTGGATTGATGTATTATTTTGTGCCAAAAGCTGCTAACAGGCCTGTATATTCTTATAAATTGTCCATCATACATTTCTGGACACTCATATTTATTTATATTTGGGCAGGTCCACACCATCTTTTATACTCAGCATTACCTGACTGGGCTCAGTCTTTAGGCACTGTTATGTCACTTATGCTGATTGCACCATCCTGGGGAGGTATGCTTAATGGTTTGCTGACACTTAGAGGTGCCTGGGACAAAGTAAGACAAGATCCTGTTCTGAAATTCTTTGTTGTTGCTATCACTGCATATGGTATGTCAACATTTGAAGGTCCAATGATGTCAATAAAGTCTGTTAATGCAATCACTCACTTCACTGACTGGACAATCGCACATGTGCATGTTGGAGCTTTGGGCTGGAATGGAATGCTGACATTTGGAATGTTTTATTTCCTTTTCCCAAGATTATATAATACAAAATTGTATTCAATAAAGCTTGCTGAATGGCATTTCTGGCTGGCAACTATAGGAATTATTGTTTATGCAACTCCTATGTATTGGTCCGGAATTACTCAACAATTGAGCTGGAAGCAATTCAATCCTGATGGAACCCTGATGTATGGTAATTTTCTTGACACAGTTACGCAGTTGATCCCAATGTACGTCATAAGAGCAATTGGTGGTACACTATATTTTATAGGTTTGTTATTGGCTGTCTTTAATTTATGGAAAACAGCTGCTTCAGGTAAATTCGCAAAGAACGAAGAAGCTGAAGCACCTGCTCTTGAAAAAGTGCATCATGAAAACAGGGGACACAGATGGATTGAAAGCAGAATAGGTGCTTTTTATTTTTGGACTTTTGTGGCTGTTTTAATTGGAGGAATGGTGCAAATTATTCCTACAATATTAGTGAAATCAAATGTTCCGACAATAACCTCGGTTCAACCATATACACCACTTGAAATTGAAGGAAGGGATATTTATATCAGAGAAGGATGTGTTAACTGTCATTCGCAGCTAGTAAGGCCTTTCAGGTCTGAAACAGCCAGATACGGTCAATATTCCAAAGCAGGGGAATACATCTATGACCGACCATTCCTCTGGGGTTCAAAAAGAACCGGTTTAGATTTACACAGAGTTGGAGGAAAGTATCCCAGCAAATGGCATTATGACCATATGTTTGACCCGAGAAGTACATCACCAGGATCGATAATGCCAAGATACCCTTGGCTGCAGGAGAATGATCTTTCTTATGATAAGCTTGAAAGAAAGATTAATGTTCTGAGAATGCTGGGTACACCATATGCAGATGGATTTGAAACGAAAGCAGCTGATATTGCTAAAGAACAGGCAAAGGCTATTGCTACGGATTTGAAAAATAACGGAGTTAAGCTTGAAGGACTTGAGAATAAGGAGATTGTTGCAATGATTGCATATCTTCAGAGATTAGGAACTGATATTAAGAAATCTGAAACAACACCAAATTAATGTTAGACAGAGTAAAATATATAATCAGTTCTGATGGTATGAATAATTTAGGAATTGCTCTTATGATATTCTTTTTTGTATTATTAATTGCTATTTTTATTGTAACACTAAAGAGAAAAAAATCATATGATGATTACGATGCCAGATTGCCATTGGAAGAAGATGATTATATTGAGACTAAGAATTGATTTTTAACAAAAAAAAATAAAATCCTATGTGGAAAAAATTAATGCAAATTCTTACCAAATCCACCCCTGTTGAAAAGGAGGAGGATGTAATGCTGGATCACAATTATGACGGAATTAAAGAACTCGACAATGTTCTCCCTCCATGGTGGTTGTGGTTGTTTTATTTTACAATTCTTTTTGCTGTCATTTATCTGATCAGATATCATGTTACAGGAGACTGGACATCAGATAAAGAATATGCTGAAGAAATGGCGATTGCAAAAGTTGATGTTGATGAATATCTGAAAAAATCAGGCTTGAATATCGATGCATCTACTGTTGTACTTAAAGATGATGCTGCTACACTTGATGCTGGTTTACAGATTTTTACCAAGAATTGTATACCTTGTCACAGGCCAGACGGTGGAGGATTGGTTGGACCAAATCTTACTGATAATAAATGGATACATGGTGGTGAAATTAACAACCTGTTTACAACAATTTCTAATGGAGTTCCTGAAAAGGGAATGCAGACCTGGAAAGGTACATTGTCAGCGCAACAGATTCAGCAGGTTGCAAGCTACATTCTGGTTAAGCTGAAAGGTACAAATCCTCAAAATCCTTTTGCATATCCGGGAGATCCTAAATAAAGCTTAGATACTTTCTAAATTGAAAAGAAAAAGGCTGTGCCATTGAAATATGGTTCAGCCTTTTTTTAATTTTATAAATTGTTTTAATATATAAAATAAATTAAAATGACAATGAATCAGGAAAATGACGTAAACTTCAGAGACAGGATTACAACTGTTGATGATAAAGGTAAAAGAAAGTGGATTAATCCAAAAAAACCTAAAGGACCGTGGTATAGTAAAAGAATAATTGTAAGTTATATTTTCCTGTTGCTCCTTTTTGTCCTTCCATTTCTCAAGTATAAAGGAGAGCCATTATTTTTGTTGAATATAATTGAACGGAAGTTTATTATTTTAGGTGTTGTATTTACACCGCAGGATACACACTTATTTGCAATTGCGATGATCCTTTTCCTCGTTTTTATAGTTTTTTTCACTTTTGTTTTTGGCCGGCTTTTCTGTGGTTGGGTTTGTCCTCAGACAGTTTTTATGGAAATGGTTTTTCGTAGGATTGAATATGCAATTGAGGGTGATGCTCCTGCTCAGGTTAAACTAAATAATTCTCCATGGCACGGAAATAAAATATTGAAAAAAACACTAAAACATGTTATTTTTATTGTTTTATCAGTGATTTTCATATGTTTATTGCTTTCATTGGTAGTAGGAATTGATTCGATTTTTAATGCATTTATTGATCCATCCGACCATAAAGGTTTGTTGACTTTTATGGTCGTACTATCGGTTATGTTCTATTATATTTTTGCTTTTTTCCGTGAGCAAGTTTGTACAAATGTATGCCCTTATGGAAGGTTACAGGGTGTTTTACTTGTTGATAATTCAATTGTGGTTCATTATGACTTTGTCAGAGGTGAGAAAAGAGGGACTATTAAGGAAAGGAATTCAGCTGATAACAAAGATGTTAACTTCGGTGATTGCATAGATTGTGATATGTGTGTGAAAGTTTGTCCTACCGGGATTGATATCCGAAATGGTACTCAGCTTGAATGTATAAACTGTACAGCTTGTATTGATGCATGTAATGATGTAATGTTGAAAATGGAGAAACCAAAAGGATTGATCAGATATTCTTCAGAAGTAAGTATTAAAGAAAGAAAACCCTTTAAACTTTCAAAGAGAGGGTATGCATATATAGGGGTATTGACTGTTTTACTTAGTATTTTTGTATTTGTTGCATCAAAAAGAGTAGATCTTGAAGCAATTATATTGAAATCTCCTGGAATGACATACATTTATCCGCAGGATGACTCTACAAAGATCATGAATTTTTATGAATTCAAACTCATTAATAAGACTTCAGGAGAAATCAAAAATGTGGAAATAAAAATTAAAAATTTCGATAATGCTATTCTTCAGGTAAATCCTGGAAAGTTTGATGTAATTGAAGAATTTAAACTGGCAAAGGGCAATATGTTGCTAACTATACCTGTAGCTTCGATGAAAGGATACAAAACACCAGTTGTTTTTGAGGTTTATTCTGACGGAGAGCTTATTGATGAAGCAGAATCGACATTTTTGGGACCTCATTAAAAAATAACTTCTATAAATTGTCACACCTGGTTTTGAGTTGTTAAGTCAAAATCAGGTAACCAAGATAATTCAGAATATTTTGTTAGTTTTGTAAAATTTATTCAATATAAATTATTAGCATTTGACTTATTTTGTATTTAACTTTTTTAATTATTCATGATTATGAAATTCAGATTCCACTGGGGATGGGCAATTGGCATGTTTTATACTTTTTTTGTTATTGCAATGGTCTATATGGTTTTTTATTCAAAAACTGTTGATCATACTCTTGAGAGAGATAACTATTACGACTATGATATCGGATATGAAAAATTGATTGGAGAAAAAATGAGGAATTCTAATTCACTCTCCAATAAAGTCAGAATTGAGTATGAAGAAGCCGGCAAATCTGTAAACATTTTTTTTCCTAAAGAATTTAATGGTATTTCCGGAGAGATTTGGTTTTACCGTGTCAATAATCAAAAACTGGATTTGAAAATACCTGTCAGCCCTGATAGCTTGCATGTTCAAAAGATAGATGTTTCTGATTTTGCAGGAGGTAAATGGAAGGTTAGTGTTGACTGGCAGTCATTGGGAAAGAATTATCTTGATTCAAATAATTTTTACTTCAAATAAGTTTACGAGATGTTTTTATGGACAGCCTTTTTAATGGGTCTTGTAGGCAGTATGCATTGTGCCGGAATGTGTGGTCCTATTGCTGTCTCTTTACCGTACAGGATAGGGATGCAGGCAAAAGAAGAAACATTTTTGAAAATTCTGACTTACAATCTGGGAAGAATCATGACTTATGCATTGATGGGTTTAGTTTTTGGAATGATTGGGAAGAGTTTTTTTACAATGGGAATTCAAAAATGGGTATTGATTAGTCTTGCCATAGTATTGATAATAATTGCTTTATTTTCAATTGATATTGAATACCAGTCTTTAAAAATACCGGGATTTAAAAAATTCAATGCTTTTATAAAAGAAAGCTTGTCATTGTCAATGAAAAATCCTTCAGTTCTATCTTTTTTGTATGTTGGCATTCTAAATGGATTTTTACCTTGTGGCCTTGTATATATGGCTATTATGGCTGCAATTACAGTCGGATCAGTTTTTCATGGAATTTTATATATGATTTTATTTGGATTTGGCACTTTGCCGATGATGATGGCTCTTGGATTTGGCGGCAATCTTGTAAGTGCCAGATTCAGGACTTTTTTAAGAAAGTTGTATCCTGTGTTTATGATTGCATTTGCAGTATTATTTTTGATGCGGGCTTTTAAATTCGGACATTTATCCAGTGATTTTGATTTCTGGTTCCATGAACTGGAAAGTTCATCTCCTGATAATCCACCATGTTGTAAATAATCAAAACTTTAAATTTACTTATCTTATAAGGTTTTAAACTTTCGATATTTTAATCAACAAAGATAATTCCAAACCAAATCAATCCAGAGCCTGATTTTCTACCGATGCTTTTTCAACAAAATGCTGATATTCTTCAGGAGTCATTCCATCGTAAACATAGTCAATCGGATTTACCTGTTTTCCTTTGTAAATTACTTCATAATGACAATGGGGAGCTGTTGAAGTCCCTGTATTTCCTATCAAACCAATAGTTTGTCCTCTTTTTATTTTTTGGCCGGGCCTAACCATTGTTTTTGATAAATGGGCATATAAAGTTTTATATCCATATCCATGGTCAATTAATATATGTTTTCCATAGCCACCCCTTTTATTCACTACTTCACGTACTACACCGTTTCCTGTAGCCTGTATAGGTGTTCCTGCCGATGCTGTGAAATCCAATCCTTTATGAAACTTTCTGATTTTAAAGATAGGGTGAGTTCTCCAGCCATATCCTGAAAGGTAAGCCATTCTGCTCCTGAGTTTGTCTTCTCTGACTGGTTTTATTGAAGGAACGGCTGCAAGTTTATTAGCCCTGACTCTGGCAAGCCTTTCCAGAGTATCAAGGGAACCATTTTGCATGTCAACTTTTCTTTTTAGCAATTCAATCCTTTCCAGAGATTCCTTTATCATCGTGGAGGAATTGTTGAAACTCATGTAATTCTTATATTTTTTGGTTCCGCCAACTCCTGTATTCCATAGATTTTCATCCATCGGATCAATTCCCAGAATTACCCTGTGCACATTTGCATCACGTTCCTGTAATTTGTCTATTGATTTGTTCAGACTGGTTATATCCATAGTTATGGCTTCAAGGTCATAGTTGACTTTGTCAAATTTTTCCTGAAGTTTTTTTTCTTTAGGTGTTGTAATATAATCAGTTGATATCAAAAGTAAAAGAACAGCAGTAAATAATACAGCTGTTCCAAATCCGAAGACTTTAAGGATCTTATCTTTCAATGAGATCTTTTCTTCAACGAAAGACAAAGTCTTTGGGTTATAAAAATATTTCTTTCTTTCCATACACTTTTATTTGTAATCCTGATGGATTATAATACTTTTGCAAGATTATTAAGAAATGCTCATGGATGGGGGATTATCCGTTGCAAAAATAAGCGTTATTTTTTAATAATCAAATTTTTAACATAATAAATTAATTTTTATTATATTTTATTTTTTTTCATATATAAGAATTTAATTAATATTCTTATAGTTGTATATTAAAGAGAAGTGAATTGTTAATTAAAAACAACAGGATGAATTCTAAAGATATAAGAAGAAATTTTTTAGATTTTTTTGAGAGTAAGCAGCATAAAATAGTACCATCAGCTCCATTGATCAATAAAAATGACCCTACTTTGATGTTTGTCAATGCTGGAATGAACCAGTTCAAGGATTATTTTCTGGGAAATTCAAAACCCGAATACAAGCGAATTGCAGATACACAAAAATGCCTCAGAGTTTCAGGTAAGCATAATGACCTTGAAGATGTTGGCCTGGATTCATACCATCATACCTTATTTGAAATGCTTGGAAACTGGTCTTTTGGAGATTATTTCAAAAAGGAAGCTATACAATGGGCATGGGAATTACTAACTGAAGTTTACAAAATCGATAAAGAAAGGATTTATGTAACTGTTTTTGGTGGAGATGCCAAAGATGGACTTTCACGTGACGATGAAGCTGCTGACTACTGGAGTTTGTATGTTGAAAAAGACAGAATTCTTAATTTCGGTAAAAAAGATAATTTCTGGGAGATGGGCGAAACAGGTCCCTGCGGACCATGCTCAGAAATCCATGTTGACCTGAGAGATGATGAAGAAAGAAGATCAGTATCAGGGAAAGATCTTGTAAATATGGACAATCCTCAGGTAATTGAGATTTGGAACAATGTATTTATTCAGTTTAACCGAAAAGCAGGAGGTGAACTTGAAACCCTTCCTGACAGACATGTTGATACAGGAATGGGCTTTGAAAGACTTACAATGGTCCTACAGAATAAAAAGTCAAATTATGAAACTGATATATTTTCGGGATTAATAGATTTTATAAGCAAGGAGACCGGTGTTAAATATACCAATATATACAATATAGAAGCTAAGAGTGATGTGGCTATCAGAGTAATGGCAGATCATATCAGAGCAGTAGCTTTCAGCATAGCTGACGGGGAAATGCCGGGAAATACAGGTGCAGGTTATGTGATCAGGAGGATACTTAGAAGGGCTGTCAGGTATTATTATTCTTTTTTAAACAGATCCGAACCAATACTTTACTTATTGATAGATATACTTGCAGATTATTTTGATGATATTTTTCCTGAATTGAAAATGCAAAGGGATTTTATAAAGAATGTTGTAAAAGAAGAAGAAAAATCGTTCTTGCTTACTTTAGAGCATGGACTCAGAAGAATGGATACTATTAATGCTGTTGATGGGGTTATCACCGGTAGTGATGCTTTTGAACTTTATGATACCTATGGATTTCCTATAGACCTAATAAGGCTTATCGCCAGGGAAAAACAATTGGAAGTTGATGATAAAGGCTTTGACTTAGCTTTGCAGGAACAAAAAATGAGATCAAAACTTGACGCTAAGGTTGAAAGAGGAGATTGGGTTCAGGTCAGAGAAGATAAAGAGATTGCTTTTGTCGGATATGATAATCAGGTAGTTAAGGATACATCAGTAGTAAAATACAGAAGTATAGTAGTAAAAGACAGGAAATTATATCAGCTGGTCCTTCAGAAAACGCCTTTTTATGCGGAGGGTGGGGGCCAGGTTGGAGATTCCGGATATATCATATCAGGCAACGAAAAGCTTGAGGTTATAAATACTGAAAGAGAAAATGAGCTGATCGTGCATATACTCGAAAAATTACCGGATAATATTTCAGGTACCATGGAAGCCATAGTTGATATTGAAAGAAGGAAGCTTATTGAGAACAATCACTCTGCAACTCATCTTTTGCAGGCAGCATTGAGAAAAGTTTTGGGAAATCATATTCAGCAAAGAGGATCACTTGTAAATGAAAAGTATTTAAGATTTGATTTCAGCCATTTTAAAAGAATGTCAGATGATGAGATAAGACAGGTTGAGAATATAGTAAATTCAAAGATCAGGCAAAATATTGGCAGGATAGAAAACAGGGAGCTTGAAATTGAGGAGGCTAAAAAAGCCGGTGCTATGATGATATTTGGTGAAAAATATGGTAAGACTGTCAGAATGATAAGCTTCGGTGAAGATTATTCTATAGAGTTATGTGGCGGATGCCATGTCCGTAATACAGGGCAGATAGGATTGTTTAAAATTGTAAGCGAAAGTGCCATTGCTGCCGGTGTGAGACGAATTGAGGCTTTCACGGCCTTTGAAGCGGAAAAATACATAAATAGTGAATTGGATGAATTAAAAGAAGTAAAATCCCTGTATAAAAATCCACAGAATCTTAAGAAAAGCATTGAAGAGACCCTTAATGAAATAAAAATTCTCAGGAAAGAACTCGAAGTGTTAAAGACAGGTAAAGCATCTTCACTGAAGGAAGAACTTAAAAATAGTATAGAGCTTATTAACGGGATCAGGGTGATAAGAAAACAGCTGGAACTGGATGACAGCAAGACAATTAAAACTCTGTCTTATAATCTGGAGGAAGAAATCAGGGATGTAATGATATTATTTGGATTTATTGCAAATGAAAAACCTCAATTGATGCTTACTGTCAGCAATAGCCTGACAGAAAAAGGAGTAAATGCCGGAACATTGATCAGGGAAATTGCAAAGGAAATTAAAGGTGGAGGTGGAGGTCAGGCATTTTTTGCAACAGCAGGTGGTACTGATATTAAAGGAATTCATGTAGCTTTAGAAAAAATTGAACATTTAATTAAATAAGAATATATGAACAGAAATAATTGCATTTTGCTGGCAGGTTTGCTGGTATTTACAATCTCAGTTATAAGAATTAACGCACAAGGTGAAAGTTTTATTAAAACTTTGAAACCGGGTACTGAACATTTACAAAACAGGGCTTTTTATCCCAGTAGTTCCAAGACTGGTAATTACGACCTCAAGTATTACAGATTTGACCTGGAAGTTGATCCTGAAGAAGAATATATTCAGGGGAATGTAACTCCCAGATTTTTGATGAATGCGGATGCAGGCAGTATTTATTTTGATTTCAATTCAGAAATGCTTGTAGATTCTGTTTTTTATCATGGGGAAGAGGTTGAAGCAGAATTTACCGGTGATTTTGAATTAAAAATTGATATTGGAAAAATCATAAAAAAGGGAAGTATCGATTCTTTAACGATTTTTTATCAGGGGAATCCTACAAGTTCAGGATTTGGTTCTTTCGAAGTGGCCACAATGCAATGTGACCCTCAAAAATCTGTTCTGTGGACACTTTCAGAACCCTATGGGGCACGTGACTGGTGGCCTACAAAACAGACTTTGAATGATAAGATAGACAGTATCGATATGTATGTTACTACCCCTGTCGGTTATAAAGTGGGAAGTAATGGTTTGTTGATAAGTAAGGAAGAAGAAAATGGTTATATTACTCATTTCTGGAAACACATTTATCCGGAGCCTGCATATCTGATAGCTATTGCTGTGGCAGATTATGCTGAGTACATAGATTGGGTGCCGCTTGAAAATGGTGATTCCCTGATGGTTCTCGAGTATGTTTATCCCTGCAACCTTGATTATGCGAAAACTAAAACCAGTGATATAGTTCCGTCAATGCAGTTATTTATTGAATTATTTGGTGAATATCCTTACATAAAAGAAAAATATGGCCATGCGCAGTTCGGCTGGGGTGGAGGAATGGAGCATTCCACCATAACATTTGTATCAAGTTTTGGGCATAGTCTTCTTGCTCATGAGTTGGCACATCAATGGTTTGGTGATAAAATAACCTGTGGTAGCTGGGAGGATATCTGGTTGAATGAGGGGTTTGCAACGTATATCGAAGGACTTACCTATGATTTTGGTATAAACCCTCAAAAATGGCTCAACTGGAAATCAAATAATCTTAACAGTTCCGTAAGTCAACCTAACGGTTCAGTTTTTGTCGATGATACAACATCTGTTGGAAGGATATTCAGCGGTAGTTTATCGTATAGCAAAGGCGCGTATGTTCTTCATATGCTTCGGTCTGTGATTGGAGATCAGGATTTTTTTGCGGCAATCAGGAGTTACATTCATGACCCAAAACTGATATATGGATATGCACTGACAGAAGATTTTCAAAAACATGTGGAAGATCAGTCAGGAAAAGATCTGAATAAGTTTTTTAAAGACTGGATTTATGGCAAGGGATTTCCAATTTACTCATTTGAATATGATTCAAAATCAGATGGAAATATTAGCATCAAAATCAAACAAAAACAGTCAGATCCTTCAGTATCTTTCTTTGAAATGCCAGTTCCGGTAAGATTGATAGGTCAAAATAAGGATACTATCGTTGTACTGCAAAATAGCCAGGATGGTCAGGTTTTTAATTTTAATGTTGGTTTCAAAGTAAATTCGTTGGTATTTGATCCTGAAAAATGGCTGTGTGCTAAAGTTGATATTATTAATGAAATACCTGAATTGCAATTAAATGAAAGTGTAATTTATCCAAACCCTGCTTCTGATCAGGTAAATATATTCTCTGAAAATATCATAAATCGTATTTCAATATCAGGTTTAGATGGTAAAATTTTAACTGACATTAAAACTGATGATAAAAATAGCTTTGAGTTTTATGTTCCTCAAGCCATAGCGAATGGTTTATATTTAGTTAAAGTATATACAGACAAGGGTATTTTATTGAACAAACTAAACATCTGCAGATAAATTTTTAAATTTTATTTGAATAAACCATCTCTCCGTAGCTCAGCTGGTAGAGCAATTGACTCTTAATCAATGGGTCGCAGGTTCGAATCCTGCCGGGGAGACTTTTTTTTATATTTTTGTTTTTTTAATCAAATATTCTTAGCTTTACATTTTCAATTAAAGTCAATTATCATGTTAATCTGGAAAGGAAAAGGCATATTATCGGTATTAGTACTGTCAGCAGTTATTTTTGTATTTTATAAAATATTGCCTGCTGATTATGAAGATTTTTCATTTGTCTTTGGATTTTTTGGAGCAGGATTTTTTAGCTGGTATTTTGGAAGAAAATGGAATCATGAACATGGCAGGATAATGATAGATAAGGAAACAGGCAAAGAAATTGAATTAAAGAAAGATCATTCTCTTTTTTGGATCAAAATGCAATACTGGGGAATAATTTTTACTGCTATCGGACTTGTAATTTTGATCAAAACGCTGTCATAGCATTTAATTTTCATTGGGCATAATACAATGAATTTAATATTGTATTACTTTATCTTAAGAATGTCCGAATGCTACAATTCTTAAAATTTTAATATTCAGGACCAGCCATCTGTAAGCCTGGAAAATCCAGTTTTTCCTCATCATTTTAGTGAATTTTGTTGGAACAGGTGCATAAGCAAATTCACTGTAACCACGCGCAAGATGTCTTTCTCTGTTTTTTAATTCCATTATATTGATTTTTTACGTTATCTAAATTATTCAGGCAATAAATACCAGAATGGATAACCCTTGGCTTTGTGCAGGAACATGTAATGCATGAACCACTTGAGCCAATGTCCTGCCAATCCAGGTTCTCCCATGGTATATTTAATTGATCTTCCAAATTCAGGATATTTTTCCCAGTCAGGCACAATAGGGAATACAGTCATTGTAGCAGCAATGCCGTCAGTAAGTCCATAACCTGCGGATACAATACATGCAGCACCCATTTTTGCCATCGAAGCGGTATGCTTGATTTCTGGTTTGCCTGTTTTTATCCAGTCTCTGATATTTTGCGCCACTATCTTGCCGGTAACTCCCGAAGGCATGCCGGTACGTGGAGGTGCAGGTGTGATACTTGTACCGTTAGGACTCGTTTGAGGTTTGGAGATTGTATGAGGTGGAGCAAAAGCTATACCTGGAGCAAAGATATTGGTATACTCAGGATGCTGATATTTTGAAGGCCAATCCGAGGCTTTCCATTCTTCAAAAGGTTTAGCAGAATAATCAGCATCTACTATCATAAATCCATTTGGCCGGAAAACCTTAGCCGTAATTTCATTTCCAGCTTTGTCAAATGCTTTCATCCCGGCACCTGAAAATGCAGGAATCAGCATGGCAAAATCATATTTTAACTCATGGTAATTACCATCCAGGGTTTCATAATAAATTGTGTCTTTATCAACTTTATGAACTCCGGCTTGCTTAACCCAGTGAATTTCACGTTCTGCTAAAAATGATTCAGTAAACACTTTTGTAGGACTGACATAACCTCCAAATTTTATATAGGCACCGCCCATAGCAAAATCCCCGAGCTGATACTCATTTGTAAGCCATGTTATATCGGCAAATTCTTCCAGACCTCTTTTTTTTATCTCAAAGTAAACATTAAGTATATACTCAAAAGCTGCACCCTGACATGTAGCCCCGGGATGACCGATGCCTATCACAAAATGCTGTTTTATGCCTTGTTTCATTTTATCAAATGAAGCCTGAAGTCTCTTCCATGCTTCATCAGCATGACCGTATGTACAAACTGAAACGGTATTTCCATTAACCGGACCTAAACCCTCAGTGAGGTCAAACCTTAGTGAAGGGCCTGTTGCATTAACAAGGAAATCATAATCAATATTTTCTTGTTTTCCCCTGTTCTGTTCATCGACATACTCTACCTTAACAAATGCCCTTCCATCCGATCCTTCTCCTTCAGGATTTATTGAAATGGCTTTTGCCTGTTTAAAATCGATATGCCACTTTTTATAAAGAGGTGCTAATGGGAAAATTACATCTTTCGGTTTCATTCTACCGACTCCAACCCATATATTTGATGGTACCCACTGAAAATTGGAATTTGGAGAGACAACTACTATCTCATGTTTTCTACCAAGATAGTGGTGTAAGTATGATGATGCAGTATGTCCTGCTATCCCTGCTCCAAGTACAACTATTTTTGCCATTTTGTTTGTATTTCTGAAATACAAAGTTAATTATAATGAATTATGTTTGATACTTTTCCTGACTTTTTTAGAAAATAAAAAATTTGAAATTAGTAAAATTCAGGAAAATAGGAAGATAATTATATTTAGTATTATTTTGATTTGCTGAACAATGATTTTGAATTCTTGTTTCCTTTTTATTATTTACAAATATGAACTCTACTCAAAAACATACGCACAACTCATACAATCTGAAAAATACTTTTCTTATTGCTATAAGTCTGAATATTTTTTATGCGTTGACTGAGTTGGTAAGTGGGGTATATTTCGGATCGATGTCAATGATATCTGATGCCGGTCACAATTTTGTCGATGTTTTCAGCTTGAGTCTTGCATTTGCAGGGATATTACTATCAGGAATAAAGCCCAATAAGAAGTTTACCTTTGGATATAAGAAATCATCCATCCTTGCTGCAGTATTGAACTCTGTTTTTCTGATAATTTCTGTATTTTTGATTATAAGAGAAAGTATAAACAGAATTATTGATCCGGTGGAAGTAAATGGTATTTCTATGATAGTGGTAGCAGGGATGGGTATTTTTATCAATGGATTTACAGGCTGGATGTTCCATAAAGAGCAGCACAAAGACATCAATGTGAAAGCTGCATTTACTCATTTACTCGCTGATGCTTTGATTTCATTTGGAGTGGTGATCTCAGGTATTGTTATTTATGTTACCGGGTGGACACTTATTGACCCAATTTTCAGTATTTTAATTGCATTGGTGATCATGACCATGACATTTAAGATACTCAGGAACAGTGTGAAGATGGCTGTAGATGGAGTGCCTGAAGGAATTGATATTGAGAAAATTGAAAATGAAATCACTGCCTTAGATGGAGTTTTGGGAATCCACCATGTTCATATCTGGGGCTTGAGCACTTCCGAGAATGCACTGACTGCACACATACAGGTTGGAAATGAAGTGTCATTAACTGATCTGGAATTATTGAAAGACTCTGTCCGGAGACTACTAGTGAAATTTGAGATATTTCATACGACCTTAGAGTTTGAAATTCCAGGAGAAAAATGCAGTAATCACTGCACAAGTTGCTAAAATATGGAACTTTCAGAAAAAGCCAGGGAAATTGAAAAAATACTGGATGACCTGTTCCCTCAGATTTATATTCCTCTAAAACATCAGGATCCTTATACTCTATTAGTAGCTGTACTTCTGTCAGCACAGTCAACTGATAAAAAGGTTAATTCAATAACTCCACATTTATTCAGCCTTGCTGATGATCCGTATAAAATGGTGAAGCTTGAGATCAATACTATAAAAGATATTATAAAGCCTATTGGATTGTCAGTGAATAAATCCAAAGCCATACATGAATTATCTGCAATTCTGATTAATAAATTTAATGGTAAAGTGCCGGCAAATTTTGAAGATCTTGAATCACTTCCCGGAGTAGGACATAAAACCGCTTCTGTGGTTATGTCGCAAGCCTTTAATGTTCCAGCATTTCCTGTTGACACTCATATTCACAGACTGGCAGCAAGATGGGGTCTGAGTTCAGGTAAGAATGTCCTGCAAACTGAAGCAGATCTTAAATCTCTTTTTCCTGAGGAATCCTGGAATAAATTACACCTTCAGATAATTTTTTTTGGCAGAGAATACTGCCCTGCGAGAGGTCATGATGCAGGGAAATGTCCTATTTGTTCCAGATATGGAGAAATGTGAACTCACGAATTAGTGAACTTAAGATAGTATATTGATTTACTTATATTTTCGCTGGAATAAAACAAAAAAAAACCCGGTGATTAAGCCAGGTTTTTTTATTGATTCTTGATTTTTCTATTATTTGCTTGCTACCAATTTAAATGAAATTCCAATTTCATCATAGATAAGTTTATCTTTCAATGCAGAGAAAAATTTCTTACTGTTGTACTTTATCCCAAAAAGCGTTCTGTCAAACACAAACTGAGGAGCTTCAATACTGATCTGGTTTCCATTTTCAGTTAATTTCGCTTTAAGAGTCAGTTGTTGGGAAATGCCTTTAATGGTAAGCTTACCTGTCAGATTATGTGTAAGATCATTTTCAGGTTTTTCCAGTGCTGTCATCGATACCAGTTCAAACTTTGCTTCTGGAAATTGAGCAACATCAAAGAAATCAGGACTTTTCAAATGTCCTTCAAGTTTGGCTTTCATTTCACCATTTGTCGATTTATCATCAATAGTGCTCATATCAAATACAACATTACCTGATGTAATAAGTCCGTTTTCAAATGTTAGCATCCCTGACTTAAGATTGACTGTTCCGTTGTGTTTACCTGTTGGTTTGCTCCCTTCATAATTCAGTAAGGTGGATTGAACATCAACAGTGTACTTGTTTCCATTTGCAGCCTGGGGCTGTACTTCTGTAGAAGTGGTATCCATAGTTGTTACTTCTGCCTGTTCACCTTTAGGTGTATTGTTGCAAGCTACAAAGCCTGCTAATAAAAATAAAAAAACTAGTTGTTTCATTTAAGGTTTGATTTTTAAAAAGTTAATAATTGATGCAAAAACTGATCATATTTAATTATATTGTATTTTTTTTAAGAAAAATAAAAAAATAATTAACTTTTTTAAAAAACTTGCATCTTTATATATATTAAGCTCAAATTTTGTATTTTCGTATTAGAAAAAAAATAATATATGCAATTTACAGCAAAGCCATTTCTTATTTTCTTACTGATTTTTGTTTCAGCACCGACAATCAGCTTTGGACTAAATGAAGCAGGTTCTTGTGACCTCCCCGCCAATATCAATATAAAATCCATAACCCTTAATTCTGCCAGGATCAGCTGGAAAAACAATGAATCGGTCCGTGGGTGGATCATCAAATGGAGACTTCAGGATGAACAGTATACTGAAGTAAATACTTCTGTCCTGATAGATACTAATTTTTATGTAATGCAGAATTTGTTGCCCAACAGCAAATATTTCTTTAAAATTAAGTCTGTTTGTGAAAGTGCTGAAAGTAACTGGTCAAATGACTATACTTTTGTTACCAATCTTACAAACCCTTCTGTTTGTAATATGAACCTTCCTATCAGGGATCCTGCCGGTAATACCCAGCAGGAAAAAACTTATTTTTATATACAGTGTGATGATTATCCAACGAAAAAACTTGGAGAAGATGTATTTATTCAAAAGATCAGGCTGATAATCAAACATGACTGGACTTCAGATCTCGATATAAAGCTTACAAGTCCATCGGGTAAATCTTTTTTTCTGATTAAATCACTTCAGGTAAATAACCTGATAGGATTCGGAAATCCAAATGATACAGGATGTACTGAGGTACTTGCTTTTTCTGATAATGCATGCGAAAAGCTTACAGATTCCAAAACTGGTTTTACAGGAGAATTTCTGCCAAAGGATGCAATCTCATCTGTTTATGACGAGACATCTCCAAAAGGTCTTTGGACACTTGAGATAACAGATAAGGTAAAAAACAATGTCGGGATCCTTAAGTACTTTAATATAGAATTTGCTCCTGTCATTTGCCCTATCCCTTCAAGAGTTACAATAATTCCAACCGATGATGAAACTCTGGCTGTAAACTGGAAAACAAGTGAATATATCGATTCAGTATTTATAAGACTTGTCGGTAATAATCAGATTAAAACTTTCAGTATGTTTAGCTCAGGAAGTTATAACATTGAAAATCTGGTGCCTGATACAGAGTATTCAATAGCATTGCAATCAAAATGCTACAATTACCTATCTGCTTTTTCATGCGATAACAAAACCAGGACATTATGCAATACCCCCACATTGAGAGAAACATTTGACAATAATGACCTTTGTGAAGACCCTTGCTTTCAGGATTGTCTGCGATCTGAATTATGGTTTAACAATTATGATTATGATAAAAAATGGCTTGTACAGGATAAAGCTACAAACACTGAAAATACAGGTCCTGACAGTGATGTGTACGGAAATGGCAAGTATATTTACCTTGAAAGTTCAGCCGGTCAATGTGAAAATGATACTGTGTCAATATTGCAGTCAACATGTTTAAAAATTAATGAATCTCTAAGCGGATGTGATATGAGTTTTTATTATAATATGTATGGTGTTGATATTGCATCATTAACATTGGAAATATCTGAAAATGGTGGGGTGAATTGGAATCCATTGTTCAAGATTGAGGGAAATCAGGGCAGTAAGTGGATAAAACAGGAAATAGACCTGAAAACGTATGAGGGTAAAATATGTATTTTCAGGTTCGTTGGCAAAGTCAGGAAAGACAGAAGTTACGGGGATATTGCTTTAGACGATATAGTTTTTTATAATGCAGTCAATCCTATCGTCACTGATTATACTTTTTATCCTGACAGGGACGGTGATGGATTTGGGAAAGATACTGTAGGTGTTTTTATTTGCCTGCCTGATCCGGTACAGTACGTTAAAAACAACCTGGATTGTGATGATGGTGATTTTTATACAAACCCAAATGCTGAGGAGATAAAATGCAATTTTGAAGATGAGAATTGTAATGGCATGCTTGATGATGCTGAAGGAGAAAAACCATTGACAGTTAACTTGATAAGTATAAAGAGTGAATTTTGTCGCGGGAGAAATGACGGTAATATTATTCTGTCAGTTCAGGATGGAATTCCACCTTACAATTTTCTATGGTCAAATGGTTCAACTGACAGCATTCTGGTTGATGTTGGAGAAGGCAATTATAGTTGCCTTGTAACTGATCAGACAGGATGTGGTTTAATCACTCCGTTATATTATATCCATCAGAATGGCAACATGCTCATTGATGCATCTGTAATAAAACACACGCAGTGCAATGGCAAAAATGATGGAGAGATAGAAATCTCTGTTTGGGGAGGTCTTCCTCCCTATACTTATAACTGGAATAATAATAGTTACACAAAAAATATAAATAACCTTGGTTCAGGCTTATATAATGTCACGGTAACTGATTCTATCGGATGTGTTGAAATCTCTGATGCATATGAAATAAAGGCACTAGCATCTTTTAACACCGGTGTACTCCAATTGATAGAGCCTTCCTGCAAAGGAAATAATGATGGCAGGATTGAATTGAAGGTGACTAATGGTAAACCTCCCTATAATTACCACTGGAGCAATGGAAATAATTCTGCTTTAAACTCAAATTTGAAAGCAGGTCAATATTTCTGCACTATTACTGATTCTGATAATTGTAGTCAGAGATATGGTCCTATTATACTTACTGAACCCGATGAGTTTGCAATTCAGGTAACATCCATAGATCATGTTACCTGTATTGGAGAAGAAAATGGAAGCATTGAGATTTATGCTAAAGGTGGTGTTGCACCGTACAGTTTTCAGTGGTTAAGTTATGATCACGATGATTTCATAAGTTTTGATGATGATATCTATAACCTTAAATCAGGAAAATATGTATTGTATGCCAGTGACTTACATGGGTGTCAAGTGTTAAAAGATGATATTGATATTATTACAATTGACAATATTGAAGTTAAGGTTGACAGCATAGTGGATGCAGCCTGTGCCAGATCTGAAGAGGGTTACATTTCCTTAAAAGCAGAGAAAGGATATCAGAACTATTATTATTTCTGGAGCGAATCCAGCAATGAAAGTTATATTGACAGTCTGAATGCCGGATCGTATAGTGTTACAGTAACTGATGACCTTGGATGTAAATTTGTTCTTAATAATATTGAAATAAAGAGTCTGAATATACCTCTCAATGTAGAATTGCAACTTTTGAATGAAATATCATGTTACGGAGATGCAGATGGCAAAATTAAAGCTGTAACCGGATCAGATAATAATCCTTTTGATTTTAACTGGAGTGCAGGAATCAGGAATGTAAATCCGGAACCACAAGATATTATAGATAAGCTGCCTGCCGGGATTTACAATGTCACTGTTACTGATAATTACGGTTGTGTTGGAACCAGCGATGATATCATTATCGATCAGCCTCCAGGAATCCAAATCTCAGACGTAAAAGTAAATGAAATCTTTTGCTATGGTGATAATACAGGAATTATTGAAATTGAAGTAGAAGGTGGTGTAAAACCATATTTAATAACTTGGAATGAAGGGTCATATTCAGGAAGTAAAGTAATAAAACTTGTAGCCGGCAATTACCAGGCTTCAGTAACTGATAGCAATGGATGTATATTTTTAACGGATACGGTATTTCTCACCCAACCTGATGAGATAAATGTTAAGATTGTTACAATGGATGCACACAAGGGAAGTTCAGATGGTTCTGCTATTTTGTTGATTGAAGGAGGAGTATCTCCATATAAAATAGTATGGGATGGAAATGCAAAAGATCAGATTGGTGCTCAGGCATTTAATCTTGCAAAAGGATGGTATACTGCAACAATAACTGATGATAATGGCTGCATAAAAAAAGTTCAGGTTTTCATCAATGAGACTTCGGTGGCGACGGAAGAAGTATCAGATGAAGTGCTGTTAGTTTATCCAAACCCTGCAAAAGATTACGTAGTTCTCGAAAAAAGAGGTTTTGATACTGACATTAAAAATGTCAGTATTCTTGATATTAACGGTATTAAACAGCATGATATTGAATTGTATGATTTTGATAATTCGATCAAATTGATGATTAGTAATCTTAACGCAGGTTTATATATTATTCATGTAGATACAGGTAAACAGCATATTTACAGAAAAATAATCATTTTACATTGACAGGTAAATTTTTTCGTAAGTTAATTGACTTAGCAGTTTTTTATTTTGCAGCTAAAAATTTCAAACAATTGCCTGATACCGGGCTTTCAAAGCTGGTATATGATATTTTAGAAAAAAAATCAGGAAATCTGGTTTTTCAACAAATAGAAAATATCAGAAATGATTTGATGAAGGATAATAGTGTGATAGATTTTAATGAAATGGGGGCCGGGAAAAATGGGCTGGGAAGAAAATTAGTCAGCGAAATAGCAAAATCTTCATTATCTCCGGCATGGAAATGCAATATTTTGTACAATACTACAATTCAGGCAAATCCGGGTTTTATCCTTGAACTGGGTACTTCACTTGGGATTTCTGCCCTGTATCTGGCAGCTTCAGATAATGGTACTGTCGTTCATACAGTGGAAGGGAACAAATCAGTAGCTCAGATAGCGGAAAAGAATTTTCAGCACCTTGGAATGTCAAATATAATTCAATATATTGGAGAATTTGATGAGGTATTGAACAATATTCTGGCTAAAAATCCCAGGATTGAAATCGTATATTTGGATGGTAATCACAATATGGATGCAACATTAGGGTATTTTAATAAAATCCTGACACATTGTACAGATGAAACAATTTTTATAATTGATGATATTCATTGGTCTGCCGGCATGAACAGCGCATGGAATGAAATCTGTAATCATAAGCGGGTATCCTGTATATTGGATTTATTCCAGTTTGGAATTGCTTTACTGGATAAAAGGTACTCTGGTCATTTTAAAATCATCAAAAAAAGGTACAAACCATTTTGATTTATCAGTTTTTAAAAATGATCTCTGATTAAAATGCTCGCTAGCTGGGTTCCGTGTCCAATGGCTACGCTTATCCTTTTGAATGATGAAGATAGCACATCACCAATTCCATAAATACTGCAATCAGAGGATCTGAAATTTTCATCGCAGATCATATAACCGTTTTCTGTCAAATCAATATGCCCACTCAGGAATTCAGTGTTTGGGAGATAACCAATCTTAAAAACAAGTTTGTCACATTTTATTATTTTGTCAACTTTGTCATTTGATACTCTGATCTCTTCAAGACGATCTCTGCCATGCAATGATTTAAGGCTATGATTTATGATAGTTTCAATATTGTTGGTTTTATTAATCCTGGCAATCAGGTCTTTTCTTGCTTTCCATTTGTCCGACCTGTTTATGAGAAATACCCTGTCTGAAATTTCGCTTAGTTTTAAAGCTGCAATAGCAGCATTATCACCATTACCTATAACAGAGCTTGTTTTGCCTTTAAAATCATCTATATTTCTGCTAATCCTGTGGTAAATATGATCATCATATCCCAGACCATTAAAAGAATTATCAATTTTCAACCTGCTTCCTGATGCAACAACAAGGATATTGAATTTTATTTCTGTATTTGCATTTTTATTTTCATAAATGACTGATTTGTTTATTAAATCAATACTCATGACATTACAGTTGTACAGTACCGGTAACCGGTGCTTGGTAACAAATTCTTTAAATTTTTTTGTCAGTTTTTTCCCATTGTTGATATTTCCAATGATCAGGTCATCCAGGCTATTATTGATATACCCTGTCTGGCCTCCTGGTTTATCGATTTTTTCAAGGATTATGTGATCAACACCTGCTATCATTAATGAGGCAGATAGGCTGAGCCCTGCAGGTCCGGCTCCAATTATTACTATTTTATTTCCTGTATTTATCATTTAAAAAAAACAAAATTGCTATTAATTTTTAACTGTTTAACAAGTGAAATGTTATAAGACAATAAATAAATTTTATCAAAATCTGACAAAAAACTAGTAAACCGTTGTTTTATCTAAGTTTCGGATTTTGGCGAATACTCCCCCCCTTCTTGAAATTCCCTCAACAGATTGTCACTTAATCCCGATAAATATCGGGCGCAAAGACACAAATCCAGGTTATGCAAAGAAATACTTGTACTAAATCCTTTCAACCTTCCAACCTTCCAACCATCCAACCATCCTACCTTGTTACCTTCCAACCTTTCCTTACCGTATAATTATTTCATTAATAAACTCATAGCCAATTTTTTCATTGATCATATTTATGAGATTTTCTTTATTGTAAGCTAATTCATGCTTTAACGGTGCTGAAGAAATTACCAGGATCAGCTTGGTGCCTGTAACTTTTATTGAAGATGTATAGTTTGCAATCATTTCCCCCATTAGTTCTTGCCAAATTTTACTTATACCGACCTCATGAAAACGTGACTTAATCATGTCCTGGTTTACATAATTGCCGAGAGAGTCAGATAATTTTTCCTCGTTTTTATTTCTTTTTTTAATCATAGGTTTTAATGATTTTGCCTTCTTGAATCTCGAAAATTCTGTGATCGATTTTAGTTTCTGCAAATACACTTTTTATTCTGGTCAGATCAGTATCAGAAATGAAAACCTGGCCGAATTGCTTATTGAATAGCATTGAAACAAGTTTTTTGAGTCTTATTTTGTCCAGCTTGTCAAAAATATCATCAAGTATCAGTATGGGATTTATTTTTTTCTCAATTTTAAGAAATGAAAACTCTGCTAACCTGATTGAAAGTAAAAATGACTTGAGTTGTCCCTGGGAGCCAAATTGCTTTAGACTGGTGCCGTCAAGAGAAAAAACAAGGTCATCCTTATGAATACCTATGGTACTTCTTTTAAGAATGATGTCTTTGTGAAGATTCTGTTTTGTCAATACCAGGAAATCATCTTTCTGTATCTGGCAAACATACTCAATATCCGGGGTTTCCTTTCCTTCCGAGATATCATTATAACTTCTGAAAAAGTCTGTTTTGATTTTTTCAATAAAAAGCTGTCTCTCCTGCATTATAAACAAAACTAAGGGCTGCATTTTGTGATCATAAGTTTCGAGCAACAAAACATCAACCTGATTGGGATTTGTGCTTTTCAGATATGCATTCCTGTGATGCAGAAGCTTATTATATTCAACCAAAGCATCAAGATAGCGTCTGTTGGTCTGTGACAAGGCTTTGTTCATAAAATTCCGTCTGTCTGAACTGTTTTCCAGCAGGTCATTTTTGTCATTGGGAGTGATAATAACTACAGGTAGTTTTCCAATGTGATCTGTTATTTTGTCAAGTGCCTTTTTATCGTGCTCAATTACTTTATTTGTGTTGATTTTATATTTTATAATGAATTCATTTTCAGAATTATCAATATTGAATATACCTCTGAGTCGAAAGAAATCGCATCCAAAAAGGATATTATTTTTCTCTATTCTTGTGAAATTGCTTTTAGATAGACATAAGTAATGAATGGCATCAAGAATGTTTGTTTTGCCCATACCGTTAAGGCCCACAAATGCATTTATATTGGGGTGGGGGATGAATTCCAGATCCTTCAGATTTTTATATTGAACGATATTGATTTGCTTTAACTGCAATTTTGTTATTTGATTTTTTGCTAAGGTAATAGTTTATTTCAAAATTTCAAAAATGGAATGTTTTATTTTAAAAGTTTATGCTTTAAAAATCAATATAAAATGAAGTCAGATTGATAAAAATGCTTGGATTTCAAATCTCAATCAATGAAAATTATAATTACAGCTATTGTCTTAATGTAACTTCCTTGTCATATTGTATTTGGCTTTTCAGCTAAATATATGAGTTTTTTTTAAAATATTTATATATGATTAATAACTTTAGGTAATATTTTTGTAATTATTTGCAAACTTTACTTAATTTTGCGCTCTGTTTTAAAAAATCAATGAAAATGGCAAAAAAAGAAAAAAACAAAGTTAAGGAAGTTGTTGAAGATGAAGTAATGGTTGACGTTATAGAATCAACTGATTACAAGCAAAGTTTCCTTGAAAAATATCAGAATTATTTGATTTATGCGGCAGGAGCATTATTGCTATTAGTGGCTGCATTTTTTGCATATAAATATTTGTACCTGGCTCCTAAAGAAAAAGAAGCTGTCACTGAAATGCGTCAGGCAGAACTTCAGTTCGAAAGAGATTCTTTTGCTCTTGCACTTGAGAAACCGGGAGAAGGATTTATAGGATTTATTGATATCATAGATGAGTATAGCGGAACAAAAGCCGGGAATCTTGCCAAATATTATGCAGGCATAAGCTATCTGAACATTGGAAAATATCAGGAAGCAATAGATTATCTTAAGGATTTCAGTGAGGACGACCTGTTGACTGCAATTCCTAAATATGGAGCTATGGGTGATGCATATTCAGAATTAAATGATTTTGATAATGCTAAAAAATACTATAAAATTGCTGTCGATAAAGATGCTAACGACCTTCTTACACCTTATTATCTTCATAAGCTGGCATTATTGTACAAATCTGAATCCAAAAATGAAGAAGCAGCAAAATACCTTAAGAGATTAAAGGATGAATTTCCGAACTCATCTTATGGGAAAGATGCAGATAGATTGATTTTCCCTCCAAGTAATGAATAAGAGAAAGTAATAATGATATTAAAAAAGCTTCGGAAATTTCCGGAGCTTTTTTGTTTCAATTTAATAAATTCCAGGTTTGATAACTGAACTGATGTTGAAAAAAGTAAAGTTGCTTTTAGGAGTGTTGCATTTTTCTAAAGTTTCAATTTTTTTAATCCACAACTTTAATTCCCCTTTTCAATAAAATTATCCATTTATTTACCTGAATATCCAGACTATATCATTATAAGTAGGTTGCTGGCCTTTACCCCATGCAACACCGACATCTCTCCATGCACGTATTCTAAGAGATTCAAGCATTACTTCATTTTCAAAAACTTTTTCAATGAATTTCCAGTCACGATTTTCATCTTTTAGTACTTTTTGTTCCATTTTGCTTATCAATATTCTTGACTCTGCATAACACTTTGAATCCGGATCGATTTGTGACAATACCGAGCCTGCCAGTTGTGCTCCTTCTGAGTTAGGTCTTGCTGCCCAGCAGGATGTAGCAACATTTATCAAGACCTGACAATTAAAATCTGCAAAATCCTGATAAATTGGTCCAACTTCTTTCATTGCACTCATATAACATTCTTTTGAAACTTCAGGTATAGATGTCAGTATATTAAGCGCATTTTCAAATTGTTTTTGTGCTGCAAGTGCTTTAGCTCTTGTTATCACAAAATCGCACCGGGAATTGTAATACTCAATAATTTTTCTCTTTCCCTCATCCAGAAACTGATCAACATTTGAATTTTTGAGATCAACTCCTCTTAATCCATTTGTATAAGCTTTGTTTTTATTAGTTCCTGCTCCTTTAGTGGTAAAAGAAGTTGATGAAACAATATTTCTATCGATAAAATCCACAATAAAAAGGGATACTTCAAAGGTATATGCTTCATTTACAGGAGTAGTCGGGATAACATCTTTGCTTAATACATCCATGTTTGCAGTCAAAAGAAATCGTGGACTTGCTCCTGATCCACCCATACCTTTTTTTGTCACCGCCTGAGTTAATTTGTTTATTAGCAAACTTTTGGCATGAGAAGGGATTCCTTCAATCTGATCAGGAATAAAAACATCCAGGCTGATCCTCCCATAATCATCTGCCTTACCCAGGTTATTTTGTGTTTTTCCCAAAAAGGGTATTAAACTAAGAATAAATATTATTAAAATCTTCATGATAAAATTTTATTTTTCTCCGATGATCAACCATACTTCTCCAAGACCTCTGGTATAGCTCTTGCATTGCTGGTTAAATGGATTGCCATTCAATAAGGTTCTAAGGTCACGCAGCCAGCGTCTTGTATCGTTGGCCCTGCCACGGTCATCATATAAGGGAATTCTTACCTGGTCAAAACGAATAACATTCTGAGTATAGTTTGGTGTGCTGAATCTTCCCTGAACAGTATTTTTGCTGACCCAGTCTTCAATTATTTCACCAAGTTCAAGTCTTTCATTGTTAAATAAAAACTCTTCCTCAAGGTCAATATTTGAAGTATCAAATATTCTTGCCTGAAATACAATCTCACGGCCATTGGCAAAAAGGTCATCAAAATGTGCCTGTAGTCTGGAATTGAAATCATCAATATGTGCAAGGACAGCTTCTTCAAGCAAAACAGGCGTCTGTGTTGCAAACGATGGTTCACCGGTACCCTGTGCGCCTGCTATTTGTTTGTTTGTATAGGCATCCAGTCCCTGCAGCAGAAATGTTATAGATCTTTGAGGACCCTGCTGATTGATAACATATGTAAGCTGAATAATAATATCTGCATTTGCACTTCTCTGCAAAACATCGATAGGATTTTCAGCAATATTACCGCCTGCCTTACTTGTTAGCATAGAAACTTCTGCACTTTCCTGTTCCATGTTTTTTAAGGCACTCTCAAGATTTACAAGAGGAAAACCCCGGTCTGACATCATTGTGTTGATCTTGGCAATTGTCATCAACAGATCTGTTTCATTCTGTAAAGCCAGTTTATAATCTGGTAAAGTCTTGAGAGTACCTAGTTCATCATAAGTCATTGTATACCCGTTTTTGATACACCAGTTGTCACTGGGTACTACCATGATTGTTGGTTTTTTAGCCTGCGAATATAAACTCAATACAAGTAAAACCATTGCATTTAGGAGAATTAATTTTTTTAACATAATAATTTAATTTAAAAACCCTGACCTAATTTTTTTATAATACCGGCTGCTTCAAGTTCTTCACGTAATGCTGCATGACGAACAGAAACCACTGAACCAACTTTATATTCTTTTGATGATATCCTTACCCTGTCTACAGAACCATCATTGGCTTGTGATACAAAGTTAAGATAACGTCCTCCATCAGAAAAAAAAGTATTGAAAAACTCCTTGTGCATATCTTCAGCTCCGGGCTGAGTTACGATAGGTCTCGTCATACATCCAGGTTTTCCCGCATTTATTCCTTTGAATAAAACAGCATGGATTGCATTTTTTCTAGCCTGGTAAGCAGCTTTATCCGGATTTGTGCCAAAACCCCAGACTTTTACAAGTTGTGTTCCATCCATGCCGGTACCCATGCATTCTACTTCATAATTTCCACTGATATAACCAGCCATTTTCCTGTCTTTATTAGTAGTTGAACATGAAACCAAAAGTGACAATGAACACAAAAACAGCAATGAATAAATTATTTGATTTTTCATAATCCTGAATTTTTTATTTAGTAAATTAAAACATAAATCTTAAACCGATACTGGCACCCTGACCCATTCTTTCGGGGAAAATACCTTTGTAATCGAAATTTTCATCTAGAACCACTTTGTCTTTATCCATTTTCTTTGAACTTATTAAATAATTATAGTGATATGACCACAATATCTGAGTTCTATAGGAAAGATTTAATCCTACTCTGATACCCCCCTCAACAAAGTCTGATTCAATCTGATCTTCGGATTCATCCTGCTCTGCAAATTCAAGTCCGTATCCAAGGTATGGACCCCAGTGAATAAATTTTAGAGGATAGAAATCTTTATTCAGACCAAGACTTACCCTTGTAAAAGTATATTCATTTTCAATAGATTCATAAAAATACTTACCCGAACCATAACCTCCGTCAATGTAAAGCTTTAATGAAGTCAAACCTTTCCCTGACTTTCCTTTACCCACAAGATCACCCATAAATTTTGAAATATAAAATTCAAGCCTTGCAGTCGCTCCTGTCAATCCTTCATAATTGTAGCCAAGGTACAGATTCAGTCCTGCATCATTTTTTTGCTCCAGGTACATACCCATTTTATCTACTTTTCTGCCTGCAATCTGATAAAAAAGGGAAGGATCAGATTCACCTGAAGTTATTGTCCGGTTATCAACTACTTTCATTGATTTCACAACTGCTATTCTTTTTGGGTAAACTGTTCCGTCTTTCTTCATCCTGTTTTCAAAAACAAAATATCGCTGATCAAAACCAAGCCCTTCTTTTTTACCTATCTTAGAGGCTATAGGTCTTGTATCCATGACCATAGCTTTTACTCTTAATTCCTGATTTTTGTTCTCAATCTGCCCTGAAATGTTCTCAAGAGTAGTTTTCACAAGGTCATCCATTAATTCCTCCTGTGACTTTTGCTTTACCGACGAATTTGTGCTAGATGGATTGGTCTGACTGGCTTCAACTTCTGTATAATGATTTGAAACTACTTCAAAGGAAAAATCTGCATTATCAAAATCATTTTTCTTTTTGTTTTTGTCAGGGTCTGTGTCTGAAATCCAGTATTTCTGGAAGAATTCAGATGCAACTGCCTCGCCAAACTCCAGCTTATATAAGTAGCATCGTACTTTTGCTTTAAAACCGTTGCTCAATCTTTTGTCAGCCGGAATTTCTTTCCGAACATAGTATTCTTCCATCGTCATTACATCAAAGAAATCAAATACCATAATATAGGACTGATTCACCAGTTTTAAACCCATATCCATCAGGGTGGCAGTTCCCCGTTTTGAGGATGATGCAATAATTAAGTCATTATCATTAGCATTGTACAAGCCTCTTTCTTTAAGTATTTCAGTGTTGAATGTACCATCAGGCTGCCGGTTGAACCAAATTGATAGTATCTTTTGTCCAATCTTTTGCTCCTTTAAGCTATTAATAATATTTTGGTCAGGTATAAAATACATGAACTCCAGCCCTTTTGTAACAGGAATTCTTTTAAAATTCGGAGCAAGTATATTTTTATCAGCTATGTTAAAAAAATATTTTTCCGGAGGTTGAATTTTAGAAAAAGAATTTGAAAGTATCTGACTATGATTTTCTTTAAAATCGAAAGATAAGATAGTCATTGCGCTCCTGTCATAAACCGCCTGGCTTATTAAGGTGGAATTAATAATTAGAATTAATGCTAACGTAATTAAGTTTTTCATATTCAGAATGGTTTTGTAAAGAATTATTAAAATTTGTCTTTCTGAAATATTAAAAAAAATATCCTAAAAAAATAAAATGACAACTTAAATTTTACATTTAAAACTTATCAGCAGCCTTTAAAATATCTTTGTTTTTTATTCTGTATATACGTTTAATTTCAGCTTTTTCCATAGGGATGTTCATAATTCTGCAGATCACATCAAAGCTATCTTGTTTTCTCTGTCTGATTCCAAGTTTAATTTCCTTTTCTCCCTTCTTCCATTTATTTGTCCAGTATGTTCCGGCATTCATTACTTCAAAAATTGAAGGAACAGCTTTTGAGCCTGAGGGTTTTCCATACTTTATCGAAATTATGTTAAAGAGATTTGAGTAAGGACCTTGCAATCCATCTTCGTATTGGATTGTTTTGACACAGTTCGAAAATAATGTCAGCCCATATAATTCCCGGCTTCCATTAAAAAAATAAGTAAAGTTATAGGTGTATTTCCCTAGTTTCTGAGGATTTTTATTAAGTCTATTGACATCATTAAGGGTCATTCCAAATGATAATCTTCCAAAAGCAAGGTTTGGTATATTTTCTGAATACTCCTCGGTGATGTCAGTTTGATTAGATGCTGAATCTTTTGAAATCAAAGTATCAGCAAGGGTATGTATTTCAGTTGAGTCTTCTGCAGATTCTGATTTTAGATTTTCTGAATTTGTATTACATGAGTAAAAGACAAAGATAAGAGATAAAATAAAAAGTGTCAGACATTGGGTTCCGGCATAGTTCAAATTTGATTTAATCAATTTTTTCATTTCAAATTATTGAATCAAATAAAGAATAGCTATAAATATATAAAACTAAATTAATATATATTTAGAAATAAATCAGCAATATATCTATTTTTATTATAAATTTCTATGCTCTTTTATTTTATTAAAAAAATCTAAAAAAAACAAGACAATTATTTATTATCAAAAATAATAACAATTATACTAATGATAACTTAAACTCACTTTTTTTTATTGAATAATACAAAATTAAAACCATGATAAATAATATCTGAATTGAATCAGATCAGAATCTCAAATCACCACCTCCTGATCTGCTTAAAAATATTGTACTGAAATTTTTATCAATAAGTTCAAGTATTTTAATATTTTTCTTATTCTTAATAAAGCAACATCCGTCCTTTTTAGCAACAAGGCTTTCAATAGTCAAATTTTTTTGTTTTGCTTTAGGCTCAGTTGCTATCCAGATGTTGTTTACAGTCACTTTATAAGAACCCTGAGTTTTTTCTATTTCAAAACTTGCATTAATTGGTTTTTTGAAAATTGGTGGAATTTTAAATCTTTTATCATCCGTTATGAGCCAATTCAATTGGTAATTTACCATTACTCCCTTCAGGGTATTATCATTTTCAAGTTTAACCTGGAATCCACCATTTGGAGTATTGAATGACTTTATTCCTTCTGCAGCTGAAGAAAAAGAAATAGGATGATTGAATTCTTTCTGGAAATATACTTTGCTATTTCTCAAGAACATATTTCCTTGTTGTGTTTCATTAAAATACTTAGGTGAGCAACTAAACAAAGCAAAAATGACAATCAGGAAAATTTGAGATTTCATAAAACTTTTATTTAAGTAATTAATATATAATCGATTTTGTTTTCAGAATATATAATGCATTTTAATTACACTACTTTATTTTAAATTCTATTCAAAAGTACAACTTTTTAATATCAAATCAAATAATTCCAGAAATTTATAATAATTATTCACATAAAAAAAGCCCCGAAATCATTTTTCAGGGCTTTTTTATATTCTCTAAGCTTTTTATTTTTTTATGTATTTTTCGTCGGTTAATGTATTGAGAAAGGCTATAAGTGCTTGTTTTTCCTGAGCCGTGAGCGCAATCGGCCCTAAATGCAGCATATTAGGATCCAGAGTAGGGGAGAACTGAACGTGGCCATCATAGAAATTAAGTACTTCTTCAAGAGTCTGAAATCTGCCATCATGCATATATGGGGCAGTGAGAGCAATATTTCTAAGGCTGACAGTCTTGAATTTTCCCTTGTCATTTTCATCTTTTGTAACTTCAGCATAGCCTAGTTCCGGTTTTGAGTCCAGACCATTATTATGCATCCTGTCATCTGAGAATGGTCCAACCCTGTGGCAGTGGAAACAATCTCCAACTTCGCTCATAAACAGTTCAAAACCCTGTGATTCGAGAGGAGTAAATCTTGCCTCGGCATCATTTAAATAATAAGCCCTGTCAAATTTTGAATTGACTGAAACATTGCTTCGCAAATATTGTGCAAGAGCTTTAGTTACATGTTCTGATGTGAAATCAGTGGTTCCGAAAGCATCGAAAAACTTGTTGCTATAACCAGCATCTTTCAGTTTTATTATAACATTATCCCATTTTTCATTAAATTCATTTGGATCCTGAATAGTATTAAAAATGGCTTCTTCCAACGAACTAAACTTTCCTTTCCATCCAACATGTGAACTGAAAACCATGTTTTCCAGTGACATAGTATTGGATTTCATTTTAATTCCCTTGAATCCCTCATCAAACCTGTTGTTACTTGCAAATGCCTTATCAGGATTATGGCATGATGTGCATGATAATTGTTTGTCAGAGGATAGTAGTTTTTCAGAAAACAAAAGTTTTCCCAGTTCAACACCCTCAACTGTCATTTTATTGTCATCAGGAATATTAAGAGCAAAGTCTCTCTGAGGGATCTGTACGGAGTACTGAAAGTCAGTTGGATTGAATTTCCTGGAAGTATTCAGATCACTGGTACATGATGATAAAAATAGTAAAAAAACTCCAAAAATCAATAGATTTTTCATATGATTAAATTTTAATTTATATAATTATACGTTACTTAATTCAATTTCTTTTCAAAGTTACAATATTTTAGTAATATTTCCAAAAAATAAATTATTTTCTTTTTATTATTTCAGCTTTTTCAATTGTATAAACACTTTTACCATTTGCTTTAAGAATATCCTGAGCTTCCTGGTTTTTCATAATACCTTTACCAAATTTATGAAAATCATAAATAATATCATTATCTATCCATTTGCTCATATCCATCACCAGATTTATTGAAAGTGTATCTCCTGCCATTAAATCGAGTGGTGTAAAATCAAGTTTAGTGACTTTAATAAAATTGTCATTTCCATTTGTCGGCCCTGTATGCAATTTGAATGATAAAGTGTCTTTGCCAATGACATAAAACCCTTCATACTTCATATGATGATATTGACCATCTTGCTGCCATGGCCAGTACATATCAAGGTATTCCTTGACTTCATTAGGCAGGCTGTGAGGCTCCATTCCACCAATCGGTCTGTTATAAGTCTCGTCAAGTCCGTGAATAAAAGACATGCCGCTGTATTTGCCAGCAGGGATATTGCTTAATATCAGTGTTTTAGTATCTTTATAAGCATCTGCAGTTTCAACATAGTGAAATGTGTCAATCCTAAGTGCTTCTGAAGTATCTATATAAAATGCGAACTCTGATAAAAAATATCTTAATGTTTTTATATCGTAAGGATAACCTGCTTTTGACTTATAGATCATTTCATTCATTTTAAATTCCTGATCTCCAACTTTATGATCCAGGATGATCTTAATTACAGCAGAAGAAGGATTTATTTTGTTTGATTCTGTTCCCTGGTCTTTGCAGGAAATAAAAAAAAGGATCATTATTGGGATAATAAAAATCCGGAACTTTGAAAGTATAATTGATGATTTCATATCTAGAAAAAGTTTGTTACATTTTAAACGATGGTTAATATTAAATGGTATCCAAAATCATACCATTCTGATTTAAATCATTAATAATGATGCATAAACCTTATGAAATGCTTCAAATCATTACCTGGCACCTAGTTTTACATTGATTTTCATTATTTCTACTCCTCTTTTAATGGTAAGTATTACTTCATCTCCAGGTGAAAACTTCTTAAGTTCAGCAGAATATTGTTTGAGATCAATTATATCTGTTTCGTTTATTCTGACTATGACATCATCTTTTAAAAGACCTCCTTTTTCTCCGGCACTGCCAGCACTTACTGAACCGACTTTCATACCTTGACCGTTGTATGAGAAATCAGGCATAGCTCCCGTTGAAGCACTTCTCTTAAGGTTAGGATCATTTGATTTAACACTATTGTCCTGTGTTCCGGTAAAATTCATTGGTTCCTTCCTGTCACTCAGATATTCTATAACCTCTTTTACGACAGCTGCTATTTTTACCATTCCTTCATAATCAATTTTATCAGGTGTATCTGTGGGTTTATGATAATCTTCATTTGGACCGGCAAAAATCTGAACAGCAGGTATTCCATTTTCAATAAATGCCTTCTGATCACTTGCATCCATGTCTTTTTCCACTATTTCACTTCTCACCCCTGTGGTATAATCAGTTCCCATGAAAATGAATTTCCATTCCCTGGCAGAATTTGCATTAAGAACAAGCAGTTTTTTGTCAAATAGTCTCCCATCTGTATCCAGATTTACATTAGCAAAGGGGCTGCCATTGATCAAAGAACTGAAATTTTTAACAAAGTATCTTGAACCAACAAGTCCCGCTTCTTCTCCGGTAAATGCAACAAATATTATTGTTCTGGCTGGTTTCAATGTATTGCCAAATGTTTTTGCCAATTCAAGCATTATTGATACACCGCTTGCATTATCATCAGCTCCGAAATGGATTTTTCCCTCGTTACCTGGTCTCACATCTGGCCATCCCATTCCCAGATGGTCATAATGAGCCGAAAGCACTACCAATTGTTCTGATAATTTTGGATCAATACCCTCAATAATTCCGACAACATTTTTAAGTTTCATCTGTCCTTTTTCAGGAAATGTATGAGTGAATTCCTGAAAATATGATGAATTCAAGGGTTTTAATCCGTATTGTCTGAACAGATCAGCGATATATTCTGCTGCTTTATCAAGTTCAGGAGTACCCAATCCTCTTCCGTTCATTTCAGGTGAAGCAAGATGTTCCACATGGTCTTTCATTCTTGTTTTTGAAAAAACAGGTTTTAATTCACCGAGAGCTTTCCTCTTTTCAGGTACTGATTGCACTTGCAGTGAATTATCAATAGTCCTGCTCAATGGTGATTTTATCACTTCCCATTGTCCTTTCAGTACATTTACCGGTTCATCTCCCTCAAATCCAAGGTAGCTGTATTTCCCATAGTGAGGCAGTTTCCTTATCAGGCCATCTACTGCAGTTTTATTGCTTAATTCAATAAATGCCAATTGCTTATTGTGATTTTCCGGTTCAAAAACTGTTACTATCAGTTCTTTGGCAATGCTTGATTGTTTATCAGAAATTAAATTCTTTAATTCAGATGGTAAAAAATCATTATAGGTATTAAGTTGATTTTCAATTAAATGATAAAATTTATTAGTTCTTCCAAAAATCCAGCCTGTTTCCGTTTCAGGAATTCCGGCAATTTCATTGTCGAAGACTATTTTGTAGCTATCATTGTCGCTCTTGATCCATTTTTCTGCAAATTCGATGTATAATTCCTTTTGTGATGTTGAAACATCCGAAGGAAGAATTATCAGGTTTTGCCTGCTTGCCAGTATTTTTGAAAGGGCAGGTGGAACTTCATCAGGATCAACTGTCCGGAAAAGATCATAATATGGGTCAATTTCCAGCTTTACAGGATTTCCTTTTAAATTGAAAGAAAAGCTTTTAGTTCCCTGGTTCAAATTAACAGTTTCTTTCTGTGTTCCCTGGCTTGTTGTAATATAAACCGGTATTTCAAGATCATAAATAGCAGCTTTTTGTATTTGCTGAATTTCAATACTTAACTGGCCATTTTGATTCATTTCAGCATTTGATAGAAGCAATTCAGGAGCTCCGGGTTTTTCTATCCATAAGTTGAAAAATTCAACCAGATCCTTGTCTGTAAATTTTTGCATCGAATTTCTAATGTCGGCAAATCCGGCTTTTGCATATTTATGATTTGAGTAAAAATCACGTAATCCTTTCAAAAAATTCTCATCTCCAATACTATTCCTGAGCATATGAAAAAACATTAAGGACTTGCCGTATCCGATAGCTTCACTGCTGGCATCATGTCTTGAAGAAAATTTTGAAAGTGGAAAGTCATTATGATCATTCACAAAATCTGCATATTTTTGAAGAGTTGATCTTCTGTATTCCGCTGCCTGTTCTCTTTGTTCCTTTATAAGGTGATCAGCCAGGTATGCTGTCAGGCCCTCACACCAGTTTCCTGTCTCAAAATCAATATAAACGCTATTTCCCCACCAGTTGTGCAGCAGTTCATGTGGGTATGACGAATGAAGAATAAAAGGAAATCTGATTATCTTTTCGCCCAGTAGAGTAAATGAAGGCATACCGTAGCCGGTTTCCCAGAAATTTTCTATCAGAGCAAATTTAGAATAAGGAAATTTGCCTATCATTTCTTCATACATGCTCATGTATTGCTCTGTTACTTCAAGGTATTTGCCTGCCAATGCATCATCTTTGGTACGGAGAAATGCCATGGATGCCACTCCATTGTTCATGAATGCAGAATACTCATGAAATTTTGCAGCAATCAGAAAAATCTCTTCCTGTGGTTCAGGACTAGACCATTTATCGATATGCTTGCCTTTTGACTCTTCATGAATAGTCCTTTGACCCTGTGATACAGAAGACCAGCCATCAGGTAAATTCACTTTCATGTCAAAAGAAAAATAAGCATCTGATATTGTGGGAATCCAAAATGTACTTCCTGCCAGGTACACTCCAGTATCACTTATAATTCCGGGTGATTCACTGAAACCCCTCTGATAATTTTCCATGCTCTGCTCAATCGGTGATTCTATTTTTCCATGATATTTTATCGAGAAATTCCTCTCCCCACTATTAAGTCTGATCTGCCATTTATTAAGTTTAACATTTGAAGGTTTATCAATATCATCTCTGTCCATGCCTACATCTGGTGATTTTGCCTGACTTTTGAGAAGTATTATTTTTATGTTTTTACTTGTGGAATAAATGTTTAGAGATGAATTTAATTCGAACACAATTGTCTCATCACCTTCTTTATTAAGTCTGATATTGTCTTCAACATCAATAAATGAACTGGAGGGATCAAGAGTTGCACTGACACTATGATGTATCAATTTATCCTGGCTATATAAAGTTTGTAATGTTCCAAATATAAAAATCACCAGGAATAGTCGCATTTTTGTCATGATATAAATTAGTTTTTAAGCATTATAGAAATAATGGATAAATATTTAGTTTATTTTTTTTGCAAAAATTCGTTTTAATATCTACTTATGAAAAAGACTTTCTATCAATAATTAAGACATTTAAGTAAAAGCATTTAAAAAAGCTATCCAAAAATTTAATATGTCTTTGTCATATCTGAAGGTATTACAAATATAAAATCGCCCTGAGCTTTGTATTCGTCCTTGAAATCAGTATTGTCAGCTTCCTGTGTGGAAATTGTCACTATCTTAACTTCCGGTTTGTAAATTCTGAGATACCAGCTGATAGCTCCATAGAGTTTGGAATGAAATTCTCCGTTATAATGGATAAAAGTATGGCCTGGTTTCAAATTTTCAGTAATGAAATAAGCCATTGTTGCGTCTTTAATAGCCTGAGCTTTGGCAAAATTAACTTTGTTCATAGCATGACCCATATCCATTTCGAGCATTTCCTTATAGTTTGGGACCAAGGTATCGAACTGTACGGGCAATGGAGCAATGTATTTTTTTGCAGCATCACTCAAAGTTTCAAGTCCTTCAAATCCATCCTTCGGGACCATGCTTGCATATCGACGCGGAATGTTAGTTGCAATAAAGTCAAGCTTATTGGTTTTAGCAAAATCGAGAAGTGGTTTGTAATCAGTTTTATAGTTATTCCATAATTTGACTTCTTTCTCAAAGTTGTTTTCCTTGAATAATCCCTGGAAATACTCGTCAATAGCCAATTGATCGTCAGCTTCAAACATTTCAGCCCCAAGTTGAATTAACTTCTTTTTATCAAATAATGCTTTTGCTACCTGAAGTTCAAGCCAGTGATTCATGCTGTTGTTGTGTAATTCACCAAATAGGACTACATCAGCTTCGGCAATATCATCGGTCATTTTTGAAAATTTGATCTCTTTCCCCTTATTGTTATAGAGTTTATAAGCCTCGGGATTTTGCGCATTTGAGAATAATCCAAACATCATAATGTAAAGTATTAGCAAGTGTTTCATTTGAAATATTTTTTATATTAACAAAATAATTATACCATTGTTTTTATAAATGAATTCCAAATATACAGCTAATTGCTTGCTGAATTATAAAACCCGTACTTTTTTTTCAAAAAGCAATATTTATTGGTGAATTCGTTAAAATTATTTCCTTAAAAACAATTCTGCATCTTTAAGTTAAAGCAAATATAATACCGATTATTCGGTTTATTTTATTCTACTTTTTCCACCCTGACTATTTTCCTGAAACTATTTGAACTTACAACAACAAAATACATTCCAACTGGCAGATTTTCCACATTGAACTGAGTCCTGAATTTCTGATGCACAGCATTTGCTGTATTCTTTTGAATAACAATGCCCAGTACGTTCAACAAGGTGACATTCAGTTGCTTTTCAGATAAAACCTCTCCCTCAACATTCAGAATTTTGTTCGCTGGATTAGGAAATACAATGAAATTGTTTCCATATTCGGTTTCTCCTGTTCCAACAGTACAGTTTATTTCCACTGTATTTGAAGTCACAGAACAATTTCCATATTCAACAACAAGGTAATATGAACCACTGCCAAACTGACTGCAAAGAAGGTAAGGAGTTGAAGCTATCCTGTTTCCCTTGAAATACCATGTATAGCTATATTTATGATCCCTGTAATTTGGTGAATAAATTGTATCATTTGCAATTTTAACGAGTGGTTGTGGCAGCGGATTTACAGCAATTGATAATATGTTTGAAATTACATTGTTAACACTAAGACATGAAGCATCTGACTTCAATTTACAGTATACTTGTGTGCCGTTTAGCAATGATGAACTGTTCAAAGTTGGACCAAATCCTGCAAAAATACCATCAACATACCAGGTAATGACAGGAGATTCACCTCCATTCACCGGAGTAGCTGTAAATGTAACAAGATCGCATGAATATACTGAAGTAGATGATGCAGTAACCGATACTGAAGGAGTCAAAACAGGAGACACTGTAATTGGTATAAAATTGGAAATTGCGGTAGATTGAGTTAGGCATTTGGCATCTGAAGTGAGCATACAAAATACCTGCGCTCCGTTTATCAGGTCATCTGTTTTAAATGTGGCTGAATTGACTTGTTGCGGAATGCCGTTTACAAACCACTGAAATGACGTATTATTTCCACCATTTTCAGATAATGCTGTAAAAGTAATTGTATCATCTGAGCATACATTTATTGCAGATGATAATATTGAAATATGAGGAGTTAATACCGGATTTATTTCGAGAGTTATCGTATCTGAAATTGAAATTGTATCGCTAAGGCATTCGGCATCAGATATCATCTCACAATATATTTTTGATCCGTCATTAAGTGTTGCTGAGGATAATATACCTGAATTCTCAGTCTGCTTTTCACCGTTAATATACCAACGATATACAGGAGCTGATCCTCCGTTTTCAATGTTAGTATTTATAATTACATTTTCTCCCTTGCAACTTGAAATTTTATTTACTTCCAGTTCTATAAATGGTGTTTTAACCGGATTTACAGTTACCGAAATGAAATTTGACAGAGCGGTTGATTGTGTAACACACGGAGCGTCAGAAATAAGGATACAATAAACCTGTGATATATTTGCTATTTGAGAAGTTGAAAATACTGATGTATCTCCTGGTTGAATCACTCCATTTATATACCACTGATAAACAGGATTGTTGCCTCCATTCTGAGCTGAAGCAGCGAAGTTAATAATCTCTCCTGCACAAATATTTGTCTCAAAAGAGGTGATACTAACTGATGGGGTTACTATTGGGTTGAAGGTGATTGAAACAGTGTCTGAAACTGCTGTACATCCGTATTCATTTGTTACATTTACAAAATATTCTCCTGTTACATTTACATCTATACTTTGCGTTTTTAATCCGTTATTCCAGTTATATAAGGTACCAGGACCTGAAATTAGTTTCAATGTTTCTCCCTCACAAAATGTTGTTGTGCCTTCGGCAGTAATAACAGGTTGAGTTGCGGCAATGACATTGATGTAGTCATTTAAAAGAAAAGTATCTCTCCTTTCTTTGTAATATGCTATCAGATATGCATCGTAAACTCCCGGAGAGTTATATTCAACAAACTGTTGTTGAGAATTTGCCACTGAAGGATTTCCTCCTTCGAAGGACCATAGCAATGAATCCGGTTCACCGGTCGAAGTATTTTCAAATTGCAGTATTCCACCCTGACAGACTGCATTGTTATTGACAGCAAAATTTGCCCTACCTGTAACTTCAGAATAATAAACCATGATCTGGATGCTGTCTTTTTTCCCAGATATGAAGACTTCAATTTTGTGGTTCCAACCTCCTTGCCCAGTATTTTGAATGATCCGGAAATGTCTGCAATATTTTTATCACTTACTTCATTTACAATTCCAGATATCCCGGTTATCTTCCTTTTTATCCCGTCGTTATAGTATCCATATACATTGAAAGCTTTTGTACTTCCTGTTCCCACCAGAATATTTTCAGGTTTCAGTTCTATGCTGTCAAGCCCAGCTTTAGGAATAATATTTACATAAACAGTATGATCATCAATGAAGGTATTGTTATTTCTTCCTGAACAATAAATAACTGCCTTGCCGGTAAAATCTTGAGGAATGTGAAGGTAATTGCTAAGGGAGTCGGTATCAGCCTGCCAGAAATCAAAAATTCTCTGGTTTCCACCTGCAGCCATAAATATACTTTTTATACCATCTGTTCCTTTGCAGGTAACAAGGATGCTGTCACCGGAAAAATAAGTTGAATTGTTGACAGGAGCAATAATAGTTACAGAGTCATTCAATGATGCAATCAGACTATTGTTGTCAGGCTCCAGAATGAAAGTCCTTACAGGCAATTGCTGATCACTTCCGAAACCGTTCTTCCAGAATTTACCCGGATCATTTGGATTCTCTGAAAGTTTTGATTTTAAAAGCGAAATTATACCTGAATCATTTTTAGAATTGGTATGGGTAGTTACAAAAGGCAGGTCATTCGTAAGCGGAATTCCTCCTTTCTGCGAAGATGAAGGAACAAAAAGATCTCCTGTTTCATCAAAATACAAATACTTTGCAAGACTTTCAGGGTCTGTAATTCCCAGATTATTGAATACAATCGGATTATTCCAGTATGTATAGTAAAATATAAGTCTGTCCCATTCTGAACTCTGTGTATTCAGGATAGAATATGGAATAGCACTGGTTAATGTGTATAATGGCACGCTGTGATGACGGATGACTGTTGAATTTAACGTGGAATTGGCAATACTGTTGGCTCTTAGATCTGCTATTGCACCGGCACCTGTATCATAACCCAGTAAGTTCAAAAGGTTTTGAGTAGCTGAAGCATTGGAATTAAGGATCATATTAGCTGCCTGGGTACCGTTGTGCGGGCTATTGACGGTTATCATCCTGTTGATGTCATTTCTGTATTTAATATCACCAAGTTCCTGCAAATAGTACCTGGACAATGTGCCTCCCATTCCATGACCGATAATATCAACTTTCCCGGCTGAATATTTTTTATTTCTGGCCTTTATAAGCAGACTCATGATACCTTCAGGTACCACTATACTATTATTGATGAAGCTGGCAGATGAACTCTCAAAATAATCAGTTACAAGCATAATGTCTGAAGTCTGGGTTTTAGAAACCATCACTTCATTGTATATTTTATCCATTTCGTCGTTCCACAGTCCCGGTACCAGCAATACCGGGGCCCTGTAAATATATAATGGAATACTGATGCCCGATATCGGAACACCATTGAAAGTTATTTTCATTACAAGTTCACGGTATAACTTATCCTGTATTTCCATGAACTGGGGATGAGTATATGCAATCTCGATATTATTTGCATCAATAACTATAAGTTTTCCTATTGTGCCATATTTTGAAAAATCAACAGATGACTTTTCATCTGCAACTACTTTCCCTGTATTGTCAGTGATCTGCAAACCTATCCCGGTAGTGGCGGAAACATTTAGTTTTAAATATGTAGATGTAGATCCGTCAGCACAAATCCTCACAGGGTCATTTGAGGTATAAGGAGTCTGATCGTCATAAAACTTGAATACTTCAGGTAAAGCAGGCTGGTTTTTCAAAACATTGTTAGCAATTACAGATCTGACTGTGGGCACTATTGCTCCCAGAGTATATCCGTTGGGATTATTGTAAGCAGTTGTTGTTAAATAATAAGGAGGATAACAGGTATATTCAAAAACCTGGAAAAAGTAAGTTTTCCCTTCTATTAGATTTGTTACTGTAACGCTGTTCCCGCTTCCGTTATAAACCACATATTCACCAGGACCAATATAATCACCGCATTTGAAAATAGTATTTCCCTGGTATTCTGTACCATTCAGGGGTGATTTGGTAATTGCTCCGTTTACTTTACAGACAACAAGCCTTTTGGTCCCGTTCCCGTTCTTCCATTTTATTGTAAGTTGATCAGAAGTTGCTCCTGAGAATGTAATGTCAGAAGCCTGGACTGTTGGTGGGCTACATGAACTCGGAGTGATCTGATAAGCAGGATTGCCATTTGCATTTAACTCAAGATATTGTTCTTTAAAACAATTGTATTCAAAGACCTTAAAATGATATATCCTGCCTGGTTCCAGGCCGGTTAAGGTTGTTGAATTGCCTGTTCCATTATAGATGACATATTCACCGTTTGCGATCTTTGATCCAAGTCCGAAATAAGGATTTGACTGGTAAGACAATCCGTTGACAGGAGTGCCTGTTATATTGCTTCCGCATTTTACTACTACAATCCGCTTTTCTCCATTACCCTTAGTCCAGTTAAGTGTCATTTGAGTTGGCCATATTTCTGAAAAGTTTATATCGCTTGCCTGAATGGTAGGTCCAAAACAATAAGATCCTGTTTCCTGATAACTGGAATTGCCAAATGCCCCTGAACATAGATATTGAGGAGGATCACAGCAATATTCAAATACCTTGAAGTAGTATCGTGTGCTTGATGCCAGATTTTTTACATTCACAAAATTCCCATTGCCGTTATATACTACGAATTCACCCTGTCCAAGCATACTTCCGTAACCGAATTTGTTGTTTGCAAGATAATTTGTTCCATTGTTTGGTATGCCGGTTATATCACTCCAGGCTTTAGCAACAACTATCCTGTTAGTGCCACTGCCATTTTTCCAGTTTACAGTCATTTCCTGCACTGAAATTTCCGAAAAATGTATGTAATAAGCCTGGATTCCTGGAGGAGGGCAGGAACCTGATGTTTTCCTGCTAGCCGGATTCCCATATGAATAGCAGCTCAGATACTGAGGATTGCAACAACTGTATTCAAATACTCTGAAATAATAAGTAGTATTTGGTGCCAGGTTTGTGACGGTAACTCCTGAACCTGAACCATTATAAACTACAAATTCCCCCGGGGCAATAGTATTTCCCCAACCAAATGCTGAATTAGCATTATAGCTGACATTATCAACCGGATATCCGAAGATATTACAGGCAGCTTTGGCTACTACTATTCTGTGAGTGCCGTTGCCATTAATCCAGTTTAAGCTCATCTGATTTGGCATTATATTGGAAAATGCTATACATGAAGCCTGAACAGTAGGTGTAAAGCACGTGTTCATCACAGTCAACAAGGCAATATTGCTGTATGCACAATATGAACTACTGCAATTTGTAACCACACAACTATAAACGCTTCCATTATCAGAAAAACTCAGGACAGGTGTTATGTAGGTACTGCTGTTTGCTCCGGGTATTATAAAACCATTCTTTTTCCATTGAAATGTAAATGGGGGAGTCCCTGTTACTGAAACACTAAAAACAGCCTGACTGCCTAAAGAAGCAATCTGACTTTGAGGATGACAGATGATGGAGACAGGCATGCATGGATTACAATAACCCAGTTTCAAAACATATGCATCTGCATTGCCGGCTGATGTTAAATAAAATGTGCCGTTACCCGGATCAAAATCAACTGTATTCTTGAAAAATCCGGTTGAAAGTACATTGTTTGAGTAGTCTAAATCAATCGAAAAACCTGCATCCTGATTGAAACTTCCAAATTGTTTAGCCCATCTGAAGAACCCATTGCAATCCAATTTCAGTATGAAAATATCCTGACTTCCGCATGAGTTCAGAAAACATGAATTGGGTCCGGGATCGAAGTCGCAACAGTTTTCAAAAAATCCGGTGGTATAGACATTTCCTGATCCATCTCCTGTTATGCCATATCCTGAATCATTTCCAGTGCCCCCAAAGCTTTTGGCCCAGGTAAAATCACCGTTAGGGCTTAGTTTCAATACAAAAATATCTGTAGAACATGAAGAAACAAGAATACAGGTTCCTACCCCCGGATCAAAATCAACTGCTTCAGAAAAGGATCCAGTTATCAGTATGTTTCCCTGATTGTCAGCAAAAATGGATTGCCCGATATCATCATAATTGCCACCTATACCTTTTGCCCATAAGAAATTACCTGCGGAATTCAACTTAACAATAAATATCTCATATCCGCCATAATCAGGAAGCCAGACGGGTCCATATAATGTCTCGACACAAACAGTTCCAGCATAATAACCCGTAACAGAAACATTTCCGGAATTATCAACAGCAATGGAATTGGCGCTGTCATCCCAATAAATACCAAGTTTCCTGGCCCAGCAGAAATTGCCTGTGGGGTCTAGTTTCATTATAAAACCGTCCTGATAGCCACCTGCACACAGATTGAATGTACCCGGGCCCGGATTGAAATCTGCAGTTGCACAGAAACTGCCACATATGTAAATATTGCCCCACGGATCGGATTTTATTGATTTACCAATATCATTGCTGCAGCCTCCAACATTTTTTGCCCAGCAGTAGTTGCCATATGTATTAATGTTCAGAATGAAAACATCAATGCAACCTGTTGATGTCAGAAAATTGCATGAAGAACCGGGATTAAAATCTACCATCCCTTCGAAAGATCCTGTCACTGAAATACTCCCATTTGTATTCCAGTCCAGAGAATACGCTAAATCGTCTCCGCAGCCACCAATACTGACTGCCCAGCAAAAATTGCCGGAAGCATCAAGTTTGGAAATATAAATATCTTTACATCCATTTGATGTAAGGTAATAACATGCAGGGCCAGGATTGAAATCCACTGTGCCATCAAAGTATCCGGCAGTATAAACATTGCCTGATGCATCCACAGAAACAGATTTACCGACATTAAGTCCGGGACCACCTAATTGTTTAGCCCAGGCTAAACCAGGATCCTGATTAAAGCCGATATTTATTGCAACTAAAAATGCTATAAAAATAAATAGAAGTTTCCTAAAAATTATGAATGAGAAATGATTAAAGCTGAGTCTGCCTGGCGAAAAAGTTCTCATAATATTTCTTTTTTATTATCAATTGTCAGTTTGGTTTGGAAATTAGTTCAATATCAATCGTTGCCATTTATTTAATTAACAGAAAATATCGTCAACAAAATCAAATGACCTCAAAATCAAATAATTTCCTCTAATAAAAATAGACAATTTTTAAAGCTATTACCCTAAATTTTTCGCAATTAATTGCATTTGATCAATAATTTGAAATCATTAAAAATAAGAGAAGCCAGGATTCCGGAATATTATTTGGCAGATGTTTTTAATGAGTTTTTGATGTCTGAGATGTATATTGTGAAGGATATAGATATATTGAATATTTTTTAAAAGAAAAAATTTCAATTATGCTCTAATAGAAAATCGTTTAAAATTTAATACCATGAAACCTTTCAACCTAGTCACCTTTCTACCATCCTACCTTTCTACCATTCTACCTTCTTACCTTCGAAGCTATTAAATCAACTTAAACCGTGCATGCCAGCGTCCAGTCTTGTAATAAATATACGTGAGAATCAGACCGATAGTCCAACCGACAGGAGCAGACCACCATACGGCATTTTCGGCTATATAAGGTGCCAAAAAATAAGCAAAAGGTATCCTTATAAGCCAAAGAGAGATAATCGTTATAAACATCGGTATCACAACATCGCCTGCACCCCGCATCACAGCGCTATAGCAAAATAACCCTGAAAAAACTATGTAAAATGAACTTGATATGACAAGGTATTCATTTCCGAAAAAAAGCAACCTGAGCATCATTAGTAAACATTTTCATAAAATCCTGTCCCAAAAAGTAAAACAAAACCGTAATAGCAAGAGATATTGCTATTGAGAGTTTTAAGGTAGTATTCAATCCTTCCTTTATTCTTGATACCTTTCCTGCTCCCATATTCTGGCCAACGAATGTTGACAGTGCATTTGCAAGGTTCATTGAAGGAATTACCGCAAGAGAATCCAGTCTCATTGCACCTGAATAAGCTGCTATTACCTTTTACTCCAAATTTGTTTACTATAGCAAAATTGCCATCATCCCAATTGAAAACATCACATGCTGTATTCCTGATGGTATTCCTATTTTAATGGATTTTTTAAAAATAGGCCAGTCGAAAGTTATATTCTTTACCTTCAATTTTAGTAATTCATTCTTTCTGAGCATATAACAAAGCTGCAAAATATGCAAATGCCTGAGATATCACAGTTGCCAAAGCCGCAGATCCGACACCCTTTTTAAACCCAGTACAAAATAAAGGACAAGGATAATATTAATAATTGTCGATATGACCAAAAGGTATAGCGGGGTTTTAGAATCTCCAACTCCTCTTAAAGTTGCACTTATATTGACAAATCCGAAGAAAAATGGCAATCCATACATATACACTCTGAGGTATTCTGATGCCATTGGAATAACTTCTTCCGGCAATTGGATCAACCTGAATATGCTGTCACTGAATACTATCCCGATAATTGCAAAAACAATTGATACTATCAGTATGAAAATGTTCATTGTATCTACAGTTTTTCTGACATTTTCATTTTGCCCTGCTCCGAAAAAATGCGATATAGAAATGGTGCCTCCCATTGTAACACCAAAACCAAGGGATATCAGCAGGAAAATGATCGGAAATGATGCTCCTACCGCTGCCAAAGCAGTATCACCAATAAATTTGCCCACAACAACACTGTCAACTATATTATAAAGTTGTTGAAATACATTTCCCAGAAGCATTGGAATAGCAAATTCCAGGATCTGTTTGCTTACTTTTCCTTCAGTAAGGTCTTTTAACATCTATTGCCCTTTATTGATTTTAAGATTTGATATAAAATGCGAATATAGCAATTTTCAAACACTTATGCTGATGTTTTTGTTTTTGTCTGTGCAAAACATATTGAATATGTAAAAGAAACTATCCAGATATGTGTTGAAAATCACTCTAACACTTTCCAAAATATCTTAAGTACAATAGCCGTCGTTGGTGTTTTTCACCGACCACAAGTCAATCAGCACATTATCACATCAGTAAATTTTCAAATTGCCACATTTTCAAATTGTCTAATTGTGAGGTTTGCTTGCTGCATATTTCCCCTGCCATGTATCCCTCCGTTCCATTTCTTCTTCTATCAGTATCTGCATTTTTGTTGACCTGATATTGCCGAATGTCGGTCCTGCCTGCAGCCGGGGTGGGGCTTCGCTTGTAAATCTTTCAATCACGATAGCAGGATTGAGCCGCTCTGTAAATCGTATTACAAAATCTATATATTCATCCTTTGTGAATAATTCGAATTGTTCCAGAGTTTTTCTGTAGTCATAAGCCATTTTTGTGCCCTTTATTATCTGAAGCTGGTGGAATTTGATCGTGCTTAGTTGTAATTCTGAAACTATTGCAGCCTCGGCCATCATCTGCTCATGGCTTTCTCCTGGCAATCCAAAGATCAGATGTGCTCCTGTGTGCAATCCATAGGCTGCTGTTTTCCTGATTGCATCTGCAGATTCCTCATAGGTATGCCCCCTGTTAATTCTGGCCAGGGTTTCATCATAGCAGGACTCTATTCCGTATTCAATGATAATATAGTATTTTTCAGCCAGTTGCGAAAAGTATTCCAGTTTGGCATCATCGATGCAATCAGGCCTGGTACCTATCACCAATCCTGTGACTCCGGGGCAGGATAGAGCTTCATCATACATTTTCTTCAGGAGTTCCAGCTCAGCATAAGTATTTGAGAAAACCTGGAAATAAGCAAGAAAGTTTTTGGCTCTCCTGTAGCGAACCCTGTGGAATTCAATACCCTGTTCAATCTGAAGTGTTATGCTTTTTTCAGGTGTACAGTACGATGGATTGAAAGCATCGTTATTGCAGTAGGTGCATCCTCCGGTTCCTTTCGTTCCATCACGATTAGGACAGGTGAATCCTGCATCGATTGATACTTTCTGTACCCGTGTACCGAATGTTTTCCTGAAATACTCGCTGTATGAATTGTATCTTCTATTTCCGAATGGATTTGGCATTAATTGTTAATTTTTTATGGTAACTGGGTAGCAAGGTAACAGGGTGACAGGGTAACATCCACCAACTTCGTTGGGGACATGAGGTAACAGGGGAACAAGGTAAAATGGAAATATGTTATAATGGTGGTAAAGCATCAGCGTAAAAGGGTTAAATAATTCAATAACTCTAACATTCATTAAAATCAAAAATTCATTAAATCGTACAAAAATCGTTCTCCGTAAATCGTAATTCGTAAAATAAAACCTTTCATCTCTCCATCACCTATAACAAAAAGGCTGCCCGAAGACAGCCTCCTTCAATTTATTTAATAAATCTATTTTGTAGCATTTTCTAGCCTTTTCATAATAGAGAAGACAAAAATGGCAGCTAATATACAGCAAACTATAAAAATACCCCATAACATATATAGCTCAATTTTATCCCACATCAGGGTTCCCACGAACAGCAGTTTATTTCCAGTTGCTGTAGCGAGCAACCATCCACCCTGCATCAATCCCTGGAATCTTTGAGGAGCAACTTTAGCAACAAATGACAAGCCAATAGGGCTTAAGAACAATTCCGCTATTGTCATGATCAGGTAACTGCTCATAAGCCAGTAAGGTGATACCCTGTCAACTTCAGCTACGGCAGCTCCGGCCATAGTCTGCGGTGAGACAAGTCCGATTGAAGCTATCAGTATAAGAATAAATCCAAATGAAGCTATTATCATTCCGATACCTATCTTTCTTGGTGATGATGGCTCTTTGCCTCTTTTGTTCAACCATGCAAAAAATCCCATCACCAAAGGAGTTAGAGCAACTATAAACAATGGGTTGAATGACTGGAAAACTTCCGGTGAAATTGTATTTTCAGCACCAGCATTACTTGCAAAATAATAAACAAGATATGCACATACTGCAAATAATACTCCTCCCAGTATTTTCAGTTTTGAATTTTTATTGAAGAATAAAAGTGCACATCCTGCTATGACACCTATAACTGACAGCATCGACCAGATATTAAAAAACAGATTAGTGACCGGTCCTACCAGTACATTTGTATAATCCCTGGCAAAAAGAGTCCAGGTCAAACCATTCTGGTGGAAGGACATCCAGAAGAAGATAACCACCACAAAAACAAGGGTCAAAGCAACAACCCTGGGTTTTTCTTCTTTATTTGATAGCTGAAAAATTAGTGTAACAAATCCTACAAATAATCCCACTGCAAGCCCCAATTTGTAATTTATGTCCGATATATCAGTGTATTTATCAGCTATATGAAATAGAAAAGCTACTACTGCCATCAGTCCAATGGAAATAATCGCAGCTTTCAAATTGCCTGAAAGACTCAATGCAGGTTTTGTATCTGCAACAATATTATTTTTCTTTGCCTCCTGGGCTATTTTATATTTCGAAGGAAGCATTTTGTTGAATACAAGATATACAATAAGGCTGACAATCATTGCTCCTGCTGCTATTCCAAAAGCATAATTGAATCCAGTGGAAAAAACAGTTATGTAGTCATTAGCAAAACTGGTCAGGTCAGCCGCAGATTTTCCACCATCAGGTAAGATAGCAGCATCTGCAAGCGACTGTAGTTGTGTTGCATCTTTCAGAGTGCCATTGAGATACTGATGACATAATGAAGGAAGATTTGCATTTTCAATGTATCCGTTTGTTTTCAGCCACCAGTCTTTAATTCCCTTAGCCACAAATGGTGCAAAAAATGCTCCGATATTGATACCCATATAAAATATCATAAAAGCTCCGTCTCTGAATTTTTTGTATTTTTCATCATCATACATCTGTCCTACAACAGCCTGCAGATTGCCTTTAAACAATCCGTTACCAAGAGCAATTGTAAACAGGGCTGCAAGAGACACCCATAATGCTGAACCCGGAATAGCAATTATACAGTATCCGGCAAACATTATAATCTGTCCGATCAGAATGACAAGTTTGTATTTCTTCGACCAGTCAGCAAGCAATCCACCTATCAGGGCTAATGCATATATAGCATAGTAAAACCACGAATAGTAGCTGCCGGCTTCATCAGCAGTCAAACCATAACGTGCCTGCAGGAACATTACGAGAATTGCCATCATGGTATAGAAGCCGAATCGCTCTCCCATATTTGTAAAGAAAGCTACCAACAATCCCTTTGGATGATCTTTAAGTAAACTCATAGAAAAACATTTTATAGGTTAATAAAAATGAAGTAAAAACTACATGTCAGGAATTATGAGCGCAAAATTACATATTTTTTTGAAATAAGTAAAAATATTAATTTTTAGTTTTATCGTTTAAATAACTGGTTTGCATTTATTATCCCTTTTAATAAAATTCAGATTGATACTGAAACTGAATTTACTCCAGAACGGACTTTTATTCTCATTGGAAATATCTTCCACAACACTTGAATTGAATAATGGTAAATATATTTCAATAAAGGGGGTTTCAATCAGAAAACCACCCGAATAAATGAGTTTATTACTGTATCCTTCGGCTAGTGTTGGCAGATCACCATAAATTCCGATATCAAAGAACGGTTTGATGAATATATTGAATGGCAGATCCATCCTTAAGTTCATTGCAGCTACATATTTATTGCTTTGGCCGATTCCGTAAGAATTGCTGATACCTGTCTTAAAACCACCGGTAGTTGTAATCAATTGCCTGATACCAAATCCATCCTGAGCTGACCTGTCGAAAAACCGTGTGTCATTATATGAATAATCATTTATATTATAACCGATGAGACTGAGAGTTCCGGGATGAGTGCCTGTGCTTTTGGTGTGTGTGTTATATAAATAAGTTGCTCCATAAAGTCTGAATTTCAAATACCTGTCTTTTTTGTACATATACCATGAATTCAATTCGGAATTGATCATAAGGTAATGCCTTTTTTCGTAATAATTGTAATACTGATGTTCAAGTTGTACATTGATGCTGAATGGTAAAATTATATTACCCCACTGATAATTAAAAGTTAATGAATTGATATACCTGAAATAGTCTTCTATCCCTTCTGATCCAACAGATTGATCTTTAATCAAATCAAATCTGTATCGTATTTGATTGTAGCGATAATCACTGGTATGATAAAGATATGTGATATCAGGAGAAAGTCTGAAATATCTTAGATTAAAATCTTTCCCTTATTTCTATGATAAGTTGCTCCTGAAAAGTGTAAACTCAGAAAGTTGTTGGTGCAACAATCAGAAGAATTGTAAGACAAGTTAAAATCACTGACAAAGGATTCTGAACCAGTACCATAAAATGCAAAAATATTACCATTGAATTTTCTATCATCAACCCTTCTTATATAAGTACCTATCAAAAATTCGTCATGTTTATTATAACCTATCATTGGATATATTTCATGTGTGGGACCCGTATTTCTGTAAAAATTAAACAATTCAAGATTTTTAAACCTGTTTTTGATGAAATATAATGTTTTCGAGGTTCTGCTTTTTAAAATGGTATTTTCTCTATCAATTACAATTTTATTGCCTCCAGATTGATTAAAAGTGAATTCCTTCATCCCGATATGACCCTGCTCATTTATTGTATTCAATATTATACTGCTGTCAAGTAACTCCAGCTTGTATGGCATAGCAAAAGGACCATTGTTGTTTACTTTAATTTTCATCTGATTGCCCTCTTTCCTTACACTTTCGATCCTATATGCAAATGCACCCCGATCATTCATAGCTCCGTCAAAAAACCAGGTATGATCAGTTTTTAGATTTGTATCAAGGAAAGAATGAAAAATTTCAGGTGTGATATGAGATTTTTTATATTTTTCAAAAAAATTGAACATAGTCGTATCAAATAGATTTTTGCCAGTCATGCTTGCCAAATAATTCATATTGATATCAGTCTGAAATTCTAGAAATTTTAACTTTTGAAATTTTATCTTGTATTCATTGATATTGAGAGAGGCTGATTTATGAATACAATCAGATAAAACTTCTTCTATCTTATCTTGAATTGTCAAAAAATCATCGTTCTTTTCAGATATATCAGTTAAACCTGATGTTAGAAATATAGTCTGGTAATACTTGCTCATGCCTTCAACAAGCCAGGGTACTCTGGTGAATTAATGCTGAAAGAATTCTGAAGGTTTTGCTTCATCATATTTTTGACCAGGAAATCCCTGTCATTATAAACATCCCTTTTGAATTTAGAATAATTCAAAGTAATAATATCCTGAAATGAAGATGGTATTTTAATTCCTTTACCGATGATTATATTCAGGTTTTCCGGTATTCCGGCTTTCATTTGAATGTCAAAGAAAATAAGTGTGTTTCTAATACCGTTAATCGTTAAAGGATAGTAAAAACTATCTGTTTCAGAATAATAAATATTAGTGACCAATTTTTCTTGAATCTCAATTACCTGTAGTTTTGCCTTTTTCAGTTTATTCCCTGTCGCTATCCAGCTGAAATCAGTTACATCAGAAGCTATATGCTGCTTTTTCTGAAAACCATCATTTTGGTTAATAAGGCTTCCTTTAAATTCCGTGTTGATTGGAAATTCCCTCTCTGCTCCAGAAGCTATCAAAGTCATAGATGAAGGAGCTATAATTGTTACAGAGTAATTGCCGAAATCAGAATAAAAAAGGTTGGATGAATTGAAATGATGGTAATCCCATTTATTATTTTGATAGACTGCAACTTTAGGATACCAGTTAGCAAGAATATGAAAATTATCTGAAAATCCGAAACCCAGAATATCTTTAGGCACTTTTAAAACATAATTTACACTTATTGATGTTGAATTTCCTGATTTTAAAGGGGTTTTAAGTTTTATAATCATTATCTCTTCATCATTGTCGACAGGTACAGTTTCAAGGATCTGACCATTCTGTCTGAAGAGCAATTCCGTGTAACCACCCAATTCATCGGGTTTCAGAAAATAAAGATCAGGATTTCCGCTTTTGAGCAGCCTATCAGCGAATGAAGTTGTCTTTGACCTGAAAGCATTTGCCCATAAATGCACAAAAATCTCATTAAGCTCAGTATCACTATTGTTATGATAGCTTATTATCTGCTGAGCAGTTATAGTATGTTTTGTTGTGTCCAGTAAGGCAGTGATCTCATAGTCAACCCTTTGCTGTCCGGTTAACATGATAAATGAATATATGACCGCAAAAAATGTAAGTAATGATTGTTTCATGATTCCTGAATTTGTGAGGGTATCCATAGAAGACGCAAAGAAGTTATTGATCAACGTACAAAATTATAGTTTTGATTCAGATTATCAGTAATAGAACGAATTATTTTTTGATTTTGCTCTTTATTTGAATTATTCTGCAAAACATGTTATCCGAAAAAATCTAAAAAATATACTGCAAGTAAAATATTTTAAAGTATTCTGTTCAAAAATAATAAAATATTATAATTACAAACAGAATTAAAATAATGTAATTTGAAATATTTTCATCACATTATATTATTTTTTCAAAATATATACCTTTTTATGTGGCTTTTACGTTTAATAATTATAAATTGCATAAAAAAGAATAATGAAAGAATTAAAAATTGGTGATCTCACTATAGGCATTCCAATCATTCAGGGAGGTATGGGGTTGGAATTTCAAAATCAGGCTTAGCATCTGCTGTGGCAAATCAGGGAGGTATAGGTGTAATTGCTGCAGTAGGATTATGCCTCAATGAAAAAACTTCTCAAGAAATTATACACAGGCAAGTATCGATGCTCTGGAACGGGAAATCCGCAAAGCTAAAGAACTGACTGATGGCATATTAGGGGTAAATATAATGGTTGCTCTTAATAATTTTGCCGATATGGTTAAGACTGCAATTTCTGAGAAAATTGACATTATTTTTTCCGGAGCAGGATTGCCATTAAACCTGCCAATGTTCCTGACTGAGAATTCAAAAACAAAGTTAGTTCCCATTGTTTCCTCTGGCCGAGCTGCAGATCTGATTTGCAGAAAATGGAAAGAAGCTTATGATTATTTGCCCGATGCTTTTGTTGTTGAAGGACCAAAAGCCGGAGGTCATCTGGGATTTAAACTGGAGCAAATAGAGGATCCTGCATTTGCCATTGAAAACCTTATACCAGAAGTTAAAAAGTCGGTACAAGTTTATGAAGAAAAGTATAAGCAGGCAATACCTGTAATTGCAGCCGGAGGAATATACACCGGAGCCGATATTCTGAAGATCATGGAGCTGGGAGCTGATGGTGTTCAACTTGGCACAAGGTTTGTCACCACCACTGAATGCGATGCCTCCGATAATTTTAAGCAACAATATATAGACTCAAGGGCAGAAGATATTGAGATAATTGTCAGTCCGGTAGGAATGCCTGGCAGGGCAATACACAATGATTTTATAAGCCGCATGAAGGCAGGTGAGAAAAAACCTGTCAAATGTCCATATAAATGCATTAAAACCTGTGATGTAGAGAAAACTCAATATTGCATTTTTGCTGCTCTGCAAAGTGCCATGAAAGGCAACATGAAAAACGGTTATGCATTCGCAGGTACAAATGCACACCTTGCAACGAAAATCATTTCCGTTAAAGAGACTTTTGAGAATCTTAAAAACGAATTCAAAATTGCCTGGGAAGAGAAATACAGGAAATTTGTTTCGGAATAGGTAAAATGCTTTATTTTGAAAATTTGTTAATTTGTTAATTTGAAAATGTGGTAGTTTGCCTCCCGATAAATCTGCGTCATTCTGCGTGCTCAATCTGCGTAATCTGCGAGAAAAAACACCTTTGGTCTTTTCCTTTTACCGTATATATACATAAAAAATTACAATTAAAATCCTGAATCACTTTTGCAGATATATCTATAATTACAACACCTTACTATTTCTTGATCAAAAAAATAGGGTATTGATCATTTTTTCGTTTATTATAATTTTAATTTTAATGCAAATTTGGGATACACATATAGACTTCATAAAGTCAAAATAGGTAAAAAATTGAACTGTTCTTCATATCTTTGTTTTTTGAATCCATTTAGAAATATAAAAACTTGTGAAACAATATGAATTCTGTACAAATTTTAGATTTTATCCGTCATATCGAATTGTTCAATGGTCTTGAAGAAAATGAACTAAAAGAAGTTGCTGATGCATTGGTATTAAAATCTTACAATTCAGGAGATTACTTATTCAGGGATGCTGATCCCAGGGGAAAGATCTTTCTTATATATGAAGGTCATATTGAACTTTTGAAAAAATCAATGTATAATGCAGAGCAGAAGCTGAGTTTGTTCGGAAAATATGATTTTCTTGGCGAAGGGGCACTTACTGAAGGTTCAAGTCACAGTACCAGTGCAAGAGCAAATGATGAAGCACTGATATTTGAAATAGGAAGAGATTTTTTCGTGTCACATGGTTCTATTACATTAAAGATATTTTCGAATATCGTGAAAGTTATTTCCCGAAGGATGAGATATAATAACACACGAATGTTCACTACAGCTTCTCAGTATGAGTCAGTTAAAACCCGTACTGAACACGATTTGCTTGGCGACAGGGAAGTTCCTTATGAGTACTATTATGGGATTCAGACTCTCAGAGCAATGGAAAATTTTAATATATCCGGGGTTCAGCTTCATTTCTATCCTTTATTTATTGAGGCACTGGCGCAAGTGAAAATGGCTGCTGCTAAGGCAAATTTCGAGCTTAAGCTTTTAGATAAACCATTGGCAGATTCTATTATCCAGGCTTGTGTTGAAATTGCAAACGGGAGGTTCCTGAACCATTTTGTGGTCGACATGATACAGGGTGGGGCAGGTACTTCAACAAATATGAATGCAAACGAAGTTATTGCGAACAGGGCTTTAGAGATCATGGGTTATAAAAAAGGTGAATACCGGTACTGTCATCCCAACAATCATGTAAATCTTTCACAATCCACAAATGATGCCTATCCCACTTCAATAAAAATAGCTTTGCTTAAAAGCAATATTAAAATAATCGAAGTGCTGAAGGAATTAATTATTTCATTTAAAAACAAGGCTAAAGAATTCAATCACGTGATCAAAATGGGAAGAACCCAGTTGCAGGATGCTGTACCTATGACCCTGGGTCAGGAATTTGAGGCTTATGCTGTAATGCTTACTGAGGAAATTGACCGTTTGAATCATAATGTCCAGCTTTTTCTTGAAGTCAATATGGGGGGTACCGCAATTGGAACAGGTATAAATGCTGACCCTAAATACAGTGCTTTGGTTACAAGGCACCTAGCTGAAATTACAGGGTTTCCAGTAGTACTTGCAGCAAACCTAGTAGAAGCTACACAGGATACCGGTGCATTTATAATGTATTCCTCAGCACTGAAAAGGCTTGCTGTGAAACTCTCGAAGATTTGTAATGATCTCAGGTTATTGTCATCAGGCCCACGTGCCGGATTTAATGAAATAAACCTTCCTCCTATGCAGCCAGGGAGTACTATCATGCCGGGTAAAGTAAACCCCGTAATACCTGAAGTTGTAAATCAGATTGCATTCAGAGTCATAGGCAATGACCTCACAATAACTATGGCTGCAGAAGCCGGACAGCTCGAACTCAATGTTATGGAACCTATCATTGTCAATTCATTGTTTGAGAATATTGAGCTATTGAAAAACGGAATGAATACGCTCAATTACAGGTGTATAAGCGGGATAACAGCCAATGAGGAAGTATGCCGTCAGATGGTTTACAACAGTATAGGACTGGTAACTGCCCTGAATCCGGTTTTAGGCTATGAAGTTTCTACTAATCTTGCCAAAGAAGCACTTGAAACAGGAAAAAGTGTCTATAACCTGGTAATGGAACATAAACTGATGTCAAAAGAAAAACTTGATGAAATACTCGATCCTAAGAATATGCTTGGCCCTGTGAAAATGAGTAAATAAATCCCGCTTCTGCAAGACAGGTTTTGTTGTATGTTTTCTTTTTCACTGATCATAGTTTCAGAAACTATTTACTTTATTATTAAGCTCAATCGCTCGAATAATTTACATTAGATGATACATACATAAAAAGTCGGGTTCATACTGAAAATTAAAAATAAATATTGCCAATATTTTATTTTCTTTGAACTATTAATTATCTTTATTTGTAATATCTTTGTATATTGGAATATTGTTTCTTTAAAATAAATAGCGATGAAAATTTTAAACTTGTTTTTTTTTAATATTATTTGTCTGTTATATTTTTCCAGCTTAAATGCTCAGGAGATTGTTTCTTATCAGAAGGTCAAAACTATGACAAAGCAGGAAATATCAAATACTCTTTTCATACCTGCAAAATATGATGTTGATGTATATAATATAATTTATACAAGCAAAAAAATGAACCTTCAGAAAGATACTGCTTCCGGAATAATTGCAGTGGCAAAAACCCTGCTTATAAATTTCCGGTAGCCGTATATGACCATGGAACAGTTGCTGACAGGAATGATGTTCCTTCCAAAGGCTCAGGTGAGCAAATGATAGCAATAGCTATTGCATCTTATGGATATCATTGTGTGGCACCTGATTATATCGGCCTTGGAATTTCTAAAGGGATACATCCGTATGTTAACCCTGAATCAGAAGCCTGGGCCGGAATTGATCTTATAAATGCATGTTATTCATTATCCAGGAACAGAGCCTTTTACTTTAATGATCAGGTTTTTGTGACCGGATATTCACAGGGTGGCCATTCAGCTATGGCAACTGCATTTGCAATTGAACAACGTAAGATAAAAGACATTGACAAAATGGTTCTGACTGCAGCGGCTCCGATGTCAGGGCCTTACAGTATTTCCAGAGAAATGAAAGCTTTTACTATGGGTGATAATGAATACTTTTTTTGCGGATATCTTGGGAGTGTATTTCTTTCAGCTAAATATGCTCACTTTGATCTTTTGGGAACAACAACTTTAGAAGACATATTTAAACCCGAATTTGCTTCATTGATCAGAAATTTCGAAGCTGAGAATATCGATCTGTTTGAATTGAATGATGCTATGATAGCTCTGCTTTCAGCAAATGGCGGTAAAATATTGCCAAAAAAAATGTTCAGGGATGAAGTTCGTGATGATATAATCAATGATCCGAATAATCCTCTTCAAATAGCCCTGACACGAATGGATGTTTGCAACTGGATACCTCAGGCTCCTGTTAAAATGATATATTGCAAAGCCGATGACCAGGTTACATATAGAAATGCAGTTTACACAGATTCACTGATGAGAGCAGGTGGAGCCCTTAAAGTCAGCAAGCAGGATGTTCTTTCTTCAGCCGATCACGGACAATGCGTTTATCCCGCCTTGCTCAATATGATAGCATTTTTTAATTCTTATCAAAAGATAGATCCGGTTCTGGCAGTTGATGAACTAAATGATGAACTTGTGATTTGGCCTAATCCTGTAAGAGATAATTTAAATATTTCAATTAATGAAAAATTAGATAAGAATTTGGATATTTCATTATTTGATTGCTTAGGTAGAGAACTGAAGCACATTTCAGGACAATCTGAATCAGGGTATTATGAGTTTAACATTAAGGAAGTTCCTTCAGGGTTTTATTTTATTCGTATCAATTTTGGTAATGAGATAAAATTAGTTAAAAAAATATCAGTTGTTAAATAAATATTATTAGTCATTTATTAGTGGAAAATCATGTTTGGGTTCAAAATAAATTAAAAATATTATTTAAATTTTTTATTTGAGCTATATGAAGCTTATAAAATTTTGCTTTCATAATGTTGCATACAAAAATTGTTTATTGTGATGACGCCTTGGTCACACTATGATTGCAACATTATGGCTGATTGAAAATAAAATAAATAATTGCAGTAATGTATTGGTCCCTCAATATTATTTTTTAAAATTAGGTTTTTTAAGAATGAAAATCTTCATTGAATCAACGTTCATAAAATGAATAAGTCAAATTGCATTTACCTTAAAAATGAATCAAGATTTGATTTATTACATTAAGATTATTGCCAATTTTTTTTGGTTTTTTTTTAATTTATTTACTTTTGTTTTTAACTTAAATTGTTTATAGTTAAAACCAGATTTAATATGAAAAGATTGCTTTCCCCTTTGGCATTATTGATTTTATTGGTGTATTTTAGTCCTTTATTCTCGCAGGAAATAAAATGGACTGAAATCGAATTAAGAAATAATCCGCATTGGTTTGATCTGATGCAAAAGGAAAATCCAAATTATTTTGACATCAAAAGAGCATATGATCTTTATTTTGAAAAACATGAGAAGGCAAAAGGATCAGGCTATAAGATTTTTGAAAGATGGGCATGGAAGAACAAAGGTGATTTTGATGAAAATGGATTTCTTAATCCTGACAAAATCTTTTCTGCTTATAACAGATATAAAAAAGAAATAAAAGAAAGGGGGCCTTTTACAAATGCAGGAAATTGGATAGAATTAGGACCAACTGTTTTTCCTGTCAATGTTTCGGGTCAGGAGACAGGTACGGGAAGAGTAAATGCCATAGCATTTCACCCAACTGATGAAGATATCTTTTGGATTGGAGCTCCATCAGGGGGATTGTGGGAGACAAATGATGGTGGAATAACTTATTTTTCAAATACAGATCAATTGCCCACTTTAGGAGTTTCAAGTATTGTGGTTGATCCGACTAATCCTTCTATTATGTATATTGGGACAGGAGATAGAGATGCCGGAGATGCACCTGGACTTGGTGTTTTTAAATCAACAGATGGGGGAGTTACTTGGACCCAGTCAAATACTGGCATGGGCAATAGAACAGTTGGTAAGATGATCATGTATCCCGGTGTTAACAGTACTTTATTAGCAGCAACTAGTGATGGAATATATAAAACAACAAACAGTGGGGTACGTGGACTTTAAAATCTTCTAATTCAAACCACTATAAGGACATGATTTTTCATCCAACAGACCCAAATTATGTTTATGCCACGGAAACGGATAATTTTACAGGTCAACTAATGGAGGTGAAACCTGGACAGAGATTTCCACAGGATTAATTTGCTTGCAACAGAATGGTACTGGGAGTCACTGCGGCTGAACCTAATTCCGTTTTCTGTCTTTTGACAGGAGGTTCGGCAATTTTCATGGAATTTTCAAATCGACTGATTAAGGGTTTAAATTTCTTCGAGAATGACCCCATCCAACCATCCAAACATTTTGGGCTATAATGATGGTGACAATAAATCTCAGGCCACTTACGACCTTTTATGTTGGTCATCCCTCAAATGCCAATAAAATACTGGTTGGATCTATAAATATCCATTTAAGCAATGATGGAGGAGTAAGTTTCCAAAAGAAAGCTCATTGGTCAAATCAGGTTCATGCAGATCAGCATGTAATTGCACGAAATCCATTGAACGGATGGATATTTGAGGGTCATGATGGTGGCTTGCACTACTCAATTGACTATTTTAATACCTGGACAAATATTAGCGGAGGATTAAGCATCGCTCAGACTTACAGGATTGGGCAAGCTGCACAAAGAAGAAACCTTGTTTTCAATGGATATCAGGATAATGGAAGTTCAATTTATAAAGATGGAGTATTCAGCACTGTATCAGGTGGAGATGGAATGGAATCAGCATTTGATTATTCAGATGAAAACTATGCATATACTACTTATATACAAAACATTAAAAGATCGCATACAGGTGGATTTGGTGGCTGGACATCAATTGCAGCAGAAGGAACAAACGGTATTACTGAAAATGGTGCCTGGGTAACTCCATATATGCTTCATTTTACTGACCCAAATACTATGTTCTTTGGATATAAAAATATCTGGAGAACAAATAATGTCAAAAGCAATCCTCCAACATGGACAAAAATCTCTGATATGCTTGGTGGAGTAAATAATTCGAACTTCTCATATATAGATCAATCACTGGCAGATATTAATGTATTTTACGGAGTTAAAGAAAATAATACTCTTTTCAGGAGTGACAATATTAATGCTGCTACACCTACCTGGACAGATTTAAGTGCGAATTTACCAAACGGAAATGCTAACATAGATGATGTTATTTGTCATCCTACAGATCCTGAAATAGTCTATATGATTCAATCTGAAAAAGTTTATAAATCGGGAAATAAGGGCTTAAGCTGGTCGAATATAACAGGTACATTGCCATCAGGGACAAACCTGAATTGCCTTGCAATTGATAAATTCGCAAATGAAGGAATTTATGTCGGAACAAAAACAGGGGTTTTCTACAAAGATGCTACTTTAGCTGACTGGATAGCTTTTGATGGAGGTTTGCCTGTTGTTGATGTACGGGAAATGGAAATTTATTATGGTAATACTGAGAGCAGGCTACGGGCAGGGACTTATGGACGTGGATTGTGGGAGACTGATCTTTATTACGATGAAACTTCAACTCCTCCTGTTGCGAATTTCAGGGCTGATAATACGTCAACAATAGTTAATGAACTTGTTATGTTTGAAGACCTTTCAGCATATGCCCCCAACACCTGGACATGGACAATCACACCTGCAACATTTACATATGAGAATGGTACAGATATGAATTCGCAATATCCTGAAGTGAAGTTTACAACGACAGGCTTTTATACTGTAAGTCTGACAGTCAGCAATGTAAATGGAAGTAATTCAAAGTCAATTAACTCTTACATTAGCATTTATAATGAAGTAAATGCCAGCTGTACACCTGCCACCCAACTTCTTGCTTCCTATGGAATGGGGATTTATCATGTCATTCTCAATACTATAAACAGAACCTCAGGACAGCCATATCAGGATAATCCAACTTCAGGTTATATGAATTTTATATCTACCGATAATACTGAGCTAAGACCAAATACCCAATATCAATTGACTGTAGAACTGGGGACTGGTTATTCTGAATATTGGAAATTTTATATTGACTATAATAATGACGGAGACTTTCTTGATGCCAATGAAGCTGTTTATTCTTCCCCTAATAAAGTTAGTGGTACGCAACAAATAAACTTTACTACAATTTCAAATCCTCCTCTGAATCAACTTTTAAGAATGCGAGTTATGTGTGATTATAATACAATAACAGGGCCTTGTTATAATCCTCAATATGGCCAGGCTGAAGATTATGGAATAATATTTAAAAATCTGCCAACCTTGACTACAACGGTTATAAGTAATATTCAATACAACTCTGCAGAGAGCGGTGGAAACATAACTGATCAGGGAAGTTCTGCAGTAGTTAGCAAGGGAATAGTATGGGATATTCATCAAAATCCTACTTTGGATAAAAATTGGGGATATACTGTCGATGGGACAGGAACCGGTAGTTTCTCCAGTATAATGCCGAATTTGTCACCAAATACTACTTATTATGTCAGGGCATATGCCATAAATGGAGATGGTATAAGTTACGGTCAACAATTGTCATTTACGACCTTAACCCAATTTCCTGTGGTAACAACAACAGATGTTACTAATATTGCTTTTTTTACTGCTGAAAGTGGTGGGAATGTAACGAGTGATAATGGTAGTACTGTTACTTCACGTGGTGTAGTTTGGGATATCTCTTCAAACCCAACTTTGAGCAGAAATTTTGGAAAAACAGAAAATGGCACTGGAACTGGTTCTTATGTTAGTAATTTGAGTGCTTTAGTTCCTAACACCACATATTATGTAAGGGCTTATGCCAGAAATGGGTATTCAGTAGCTTATGGAAATGAAAAAGTTTTCACAACCCCTCCTCCGGATGTCAATCAGTCAAGAGATATCCTGTTCTACGGTGTAACCACAAATAAAATAACTTTATCATGGACTAATGGTACTGGAGAATCCAGGATCGTAAAAATAAAAACCAGTAATAGTTTTACTCCGCCTGTTAACGGAACTGATCCGGTTGCTAATACTGTTTATTCTGGGAATGAGCAAGTAATATATAACGGAACAGGAAACTCTGTAACAGTGACTGGTTTAAGTCCTTCAACAGTTTATTATTTCTTTGTTTATGATTACAATGGACATGGGGCTAATACTGTATTTAATACAAATGCCGGAATAAATAATCCTAAATCCTGGTCAACTTATTGTTTGCCGTCTTATACTAATGGAGATGAAGGAACACATATCAAACGCTTTATATTGAATAAGATTGATAACTCCAGCGGAGCTTCTCATTATTCTGATTTCACAAATTTGAGTACAAAAGTTTTACAGGGTGGAGTATATGATGCAAGTTTTCTTATGTCTTACAATCCGTTAAAATTAAATATCTGGCTTGATTTAAATGATAACATGATATTTGAACAGGCTGAAAAATTGCTTAGTGATTATACATGTGCAGCAAATACAACAACAACCACTCAGATAACAATACCGTTGACAGGTGCTTTAGGTTCTCATGTTTTAAGAGTAAGAGGTTCATTTTATTCAGGAGCAGGACCTTGTGATAATGCTTCATATGGAGAAACTGAAGATTATACAGTCGATGCAACTGATAAGTTCACATGGGATGGGTCTACTTCCACAAGTTGGTTTACCTCAACAAACTGGGATGTAGGTAAAATTCCAATTATTACAAATGTTGTCATCATTAAACCTGCCACATTTCAACCAGTGATTGAGATATCTGAGACTGCAAATGCAAAAAAGGTGACATTGAATAATGGAGCTACAATTAACATCAAAGGGATTTTGAACGTTGTCGAATAAAAAGATGTGTAACTTCTGAAATTTGGCTTACAATTTAGTATTTTTAGCCTTTGAATGTTTTATTGACCAACATTAAAATTCTTATAACATTTAGGTGGCTTGATTCAATAGGTTTAAAGCCATAGTAAAAAGTAAATATTAAAGGATGAATGATTTCTGGTAGTTATTTTAAAGTATTGAACTTGTTTAAAAACTAAAACTCAGGACTGTGCGATCCCGATAACGAACGTGAGTCTGAGCTGCAGAATGCAGGAAATTTTACCGAAACCTTGTAGGTAAAATCTCCGTAATTGAAAACGTTATAACTTGTTGTTCTACAAGTAAAAAAGGGTTTGCGAGTTTAATTTCGCACGTCCCGACATTTATCGTCGGGATTGCTACTTTTTATCGGCACAAAAAGTAGAGAAATTTTAAAAAAAATATAAAGTTTAGAATTTACAAAATAGGTTCCAAATAAAACATATATTTTATAGTGCATTTACTTATATATCATTAATATACTAGCGTTTTAAAACATTTATTTTCAAAAAACTTCATTCATTAACTATTAGTATAAATATATTCGTTTATTTTAATATGTTTTTGGTTAGAATAAATAATAAATGAAATTATTTTTTGTTTTAATGACAAATTATTATTTTTGCAGAGCAGCATTTTTTAAATCTCATGCATCAGTTACTATATATCTGGATAATTTCAGATATTTTGTTATAAATATTATTCACTTAGCTTATCATACTTGCTTTAAATTTATATCAATGCACAAGAAAATTTTATTTAGGACATTATTCTCAATATTAGTTTTATTGAGTTCTGATTTTGTATTTGGACAGCCCTGGATGGAAAAGATACAAACTGAATCTTCAGGCAAAACTTTGAGTTTTTTCGATTATCAAAAAGCTTTCAATGATTACTGGGATCCAAAAAATGTTGGAACGGATGGATTTTATTTAGAGAATGGGGAAAGAAAAAAAGCTTACGGATGGAAACAGTTTCGAAGATGGGAATATAACATGCAATATAAAGCTGATTTGCAGACCGGCTTTCTTCCTCCCAATTCAGCTCAGCAGATATATGAAAGGTATATAGCTTCATTACCTGTTGAATCGCGTGCAACAAATGCTAATTGGAGCAGCATGGGTACCAGTTCATCATCAGGTGGCTATGCTGGAATAGGCAGATTGAATTGTGTTGCATTTCATCCGACAAATTCAAATATTTATTGGGTAGGTGCTCCTGCCGGAGGATTGTGGCTCACAACCAACGACGGCTCCTCTTGGAGTTGCCTGACAGATAATAATAATGTAATGGGAGTTAGTGATATTGCTGTTACATCTGATTATTCAACATCGAATACTATATATATTGCAACCGGCGATCGTGATGCTTCAGACAATTACAGCATAGGAGTATTAAAATCTACGAATGCGGGAAGCACATGGAATTCAACCAGTCTTAGCTTTTCTCTTTCTTCCGGTAAAATGGTCAACAGGTTATTGATTGATCCAAACAACAACCAGATACTAGTTGCTGCAACTTCTGGCGGTGTTTATAAGACTACTAATGGAGGTAGCAACTGGACATTTCTGAGCTCAAATAATTTTATCGATTTGGAATATAAACCAGACAACTTTAATACTTTGTATGGTTCTACAAAAACAGGTGCTATTTGGTATTCCACAAATGGTGGTTCAAACTGGATACAATCTCTAAATCTAACAAGTGGAAGGAGAGTCGAACTTGCAGTCTCACCAAATCAGACTACTTTCGTTTATGCTGTTGTAGCAGGAACTGACAATGGCTTATATGGAGTTTATAAATCATCAAACAGTGGCACTTCATTTAGTCAGGTATTTTCTGGATCAACCTTAAATCTTCTTGGATGGAATAGTAATGGTGGTGATTCTGGAGGGCAAGGTTGGTATGATCTTGCAATAGCAGCTTCACCATCTGATGCTAATACTGTTTTAGTAGGGGGAGTAAATACTTGGCGATCAACAAATGGTGGTACAACATGGACTATTGTGAATCATTGGACTGGATCTGGAGCTCCGGCTGTACACGCAGATAAGCATAATTTGAAATATAGAAGTGATGGACATCTTTATGAATGTAATGACGGAGGATTGTATAAATCTACAAACAATGGTACAAACTGGACTGATAAATCAAATGGACTGGTGATAAGTCAGATGTATAAGCTGGGAGTTTCACAAACTGTTTCTACAGAGGTTATTACCGGATTACAAGACAATGGCACCAAACTCCGTTCAGGCTCGACTTGGAGTGATGTCATAGGTGGAGATGGAATGGAATGTCTGATTAATTACACTAATGTGAATATACAATATGGAAGTTTGTATTATGGTGATATTAAGAGGACAACTAACCATTGGCAATCTTCTTCTACTATAACTCCTTCAAGTGCTGGTTCAGGAGCATGGGTCACTCCATATATTATTGATCCTGTTAACCAAAGTACTCTTTATTCAGGATACGGAGATATCTGGAAATCCACAAATCAGGGAACTAACTGGACAAAAATATCAAATATTAGCTCATCCGATAAAATACGGTCAATGGCTATCGCACCTTCAAATGTTCAGGTCATTTATTGCGCTGATAGGACTCATATTTATAAAACAACAAACGGAGGTGGAGCCTGGACAAATATTACAGGGAGTCTTCCTGTTTCATCGTCTTATATTACTGCAATAGCGGTAAATTCAAATGATCCATCTACTGTATGGGTTACATTCAGTCATTATAACTCAAACAGAGTTTATCAATCTACAAATGGTGGTAGTACATGGACAAGTATTTCGACCGGCTTGCCTCAGTTACCGGTTTATTCAATAGCACAGAATAAACAGATAACTGCTGAGGTTCAACTTTATGTAGGTACAGAAATTGGAATTTACTTTAAGAAGGGTGCTGATAACTGGATACCTTTTAACACAGGATTACCGAACGTACAGATTGGAGAAATTGAAATATATTACAACAATACAAGTCCCGATCTAAGTAAACTAAGAGCCGCTACTTATGGAAGGGGCTTGTGGGAGAGTTTTGTATATTATAATAGTAACGGGGTTTCAATACCTGTAAATGTTCAAGCAAGCGATGGAACATATAGTGATAAAGTTTTCGTTTCATGGAATGGTACAGCAGGTAATTATTTCCTTGTTTACCGTAATACAACAAATAGCAGTTCATCAGCAACTGCAGTAGGAAACTGGCAAACAGCAACTAATTTTAGTGACCTTACTGCTGTACCTAATACAACATATTATTATTGGGTAAAGGCAGCTTCTGATGTAAATGGTACAAACAGCAGTGCATTCAGTACGTCTGATTCTGGGTGGAAAAGTCAGGTTACAATTCCAGTTAATGTCCAGGCAAGCGATGGTACTTATAGCGATAAAGTTTTGATATCCTGGAGTGGTACACCTGGTAATTATTTTAGAGTATACAGGAATACAACAAATAATTCAGGTACTGCAACAGCACTTGATAGTTGGCAGACATCAATGACTTTCAATGATTTCTCAGCAACTGTAAATGTTACCTATTATTACTGGGTAAAAGCGGCTTTGGATGTTAACGGTTCCAGCTCCAGTGGATTCAGCGTTGCTGATACAGGATGGAAAAGCGAAATTGCTTTGCCCACAAATGTTCAAGCAAGCGATGGCACATATAGCGATAAAGTTTTTGTAACCTGGAGTGGTACAACAGGTAATTATTTTAGAGTATACAGGAATACAACAAATAATTCAGGTACTGCAACAGCACTTGGTAGTTGGCAGACATCTATGACTTACAATGATTTCTCAGCAACTGTCAATGTTACTTATTATTATTGGGTAAAATCTTCTGCAAGTTCAAATGGATCAAATCCAAGTACGTTTAGCACACCAAATACAGGATTCAGATCGGGAGTTACTATACCAACAAATGTTCAAGCAAGCGATGGTACATATAATAATAGAGTTCGTGTTACCTGGAGTGGCACGTCAGGAAATTATTTCCGCGTTTACAGGAATACTACCAGTAACTCAGGAACGGCAACTGCTTTGGGTAGCTGGCAAACAAGTATGACATATAATGATTATAGCGCTGCGGTCAATGTTATATATTATTATTGGGTAAAATCTTCTGCAAGTTCAAATGGATCAAATCCAAGTGCATTCAGTACTCCAAATACGGGTTGGAGAAGTGGTAGCATTGCTCCGCCTCAAGAAGATATAATCGCTACTGAAACTGAAAATAAACTTGAATTCGACTTATACACTTATCCTAATCCTGTTAAACCGGCAACTGAGTTTGATTTAAAATGTAATCTTTCATTGGAGTCTGTTCACAGTGTGAAAATAGTGGATTTGAACGGAAAAGTAGTTTATGAATCAGTTTTAAATGCTATTGAAACAAAGGATAACATAAAGCTTTTATCTCCGGATAAACAAGGGATGTATTTATTGTTCTTGAAAATGATTGATGGAAATGTTTTATACTCGAAAATCGTAGTATATTAATATAACAGTAGGGCTTGAATTTATCGAATTATTGAGACAAATCTTTAATAATGAGATATAATGTAATAAAAGGATAATTAATCAAAGCTTGGGTTAAAAAAAACATTTTCCCCAACTGAGAGTGTTTAAAAAGCACATAGTTTTTATCAAATTGATATTAATGTAATGCATATTAGTCTAATTTGCTGAACTTTGCGTCTTAGCGTCATTGCACGAAACTAAGTAAATTGGACTTTTTAAACACCCTCGGATATAAAACAACAAATAATAATTGCAAGCAATTGATAATTAGTTTTATGTTTGTGTGAAGTTGCAAACTTCACATAGTGGGGTAATAGCATCTCTTGTTACAGTTTAATTACCTTGAACAAGCGGTTAAAAGATTTGTTGTTTACTTGTATATAATAAATTCCCGATTTGTAATTGCTCATATCTCCGGTATAAACATAATGATCATTGTCATGATTGTTTTTTGTTTCTTTTGATATAGTAATTCCTAAATTACTATAAATGCTAACATGAGTTTGTCCGCTGATTCCTTTCAATTCAAGCTGGAATTCATCAGTTATCGGATTTGGGGAAAGTGACAGGTAATATTCATCTAATTTGTCATCAACAGATGTTGAGATTCCTGCAGTGAAATTGAAAGTGAGCTCCCTTCCGAAATCAGTCTGAAAAGTGATCCAGTTTGTATTTTCACCCTTTATCCTGATTACACCCGCACCGTCATTATTTGCCCACCAGCTTATACCATCCTCGTCTGAGTCAATGAACTGAAGCTTGTAGCAGCCTTGAAGATTTTTTATTGTATCTCTATATTCCGTAAAAGATGACATGTTTTGTTTGCTTTTGCCTATTATTTCCCCCGAATCATTTTTAAGGATCCAGCTTGTTTCTTCTTTAGCCGCATTTGTTATCAGGGATATTAATACATTCCCCTTGAGATCAGGAACTTTTACATATTCTGATGAGAGAATGTTATTTTGAGCATAATTATCTGTTTTGTCATTCACCTTATCGATATTTACTGTGAATTTTCCTGATTCATTCCAATCTGAAAAAGGCAAGTTGGGAAGATTGATAATTTCAGATTTTAAAAATTCAAGATTACCGGTCCAGTTATATGTCTGAAAAGTCTTACCTTCAATACCATACCTTATGATTAAATCTTTTATTGGTGATTTTCCATTATTCTTTATTTTAATAATTGGATTACTGCAAACAGGGTTTATCCTGTTATAAATCGTTTTTTCGGAAGGTGAGATTATATCCTCCACAGCTGCATCTGTATCAAAGTTGGCTTCGCCATATTTTACAATTTGTGTATTTACAAGATAGGTGCTCGAGCCCTCAGCTGAATTTAATCCATAGTTCAGGCTAAAACTGTTATCTTGATTTACAAAAGGCATAATTTCAAATTCCTGCAGATCGCTGGGAGCTCCCGGACACCATCCTGCCCTGTCATAGACCCATGTACCCCCCTGCGGATAAATGGGATTGTCTGCACATTCCTTCCATACTTCCCATACAAATTCAGGATTTCCTCCGTTTATATTCAGTGAATGTACCCTTGGTATGAACTCACCTTCCTGACCGTGACCTGTGGTAACAACTCTTGCTTTCATTGATTTTACATCAGCTTCAACGGATAAAGTTCTGGTTTCAAGATGATCATTATTTAAAATGGAAGTATAAAAATAGTCTTTTGCAGGCCATACCTGATGAACTTTGAGCACATTTCTTGCAGGTTTACCTTTTATAAATGCGAATTTTACATAAAGCTCTTCCTGCCATTCTCCTCCGTTTGATATTAACAGCCTTTTGTTGTTTTTTAATATCGGACCATAATCGGTCACATCAAAAATCCATGTTTTTCCACCCAGGCCGAAATCCAGACCAATGCCATAAGGTGTTACAAAGGACAATAACTCATATTTTGCAGGAGATTTCCGGTAATATAAAAGAGTTTCAAATGTCAATTCACCTTCTTCAGGAAATTCTACTTCACCTGTTATATTCCCGAATTCATCATAAACCGGAAAAAAACCTGAAGACCAGTAGTATAATGGTGTTCCTTCGGTAAGGTTGCCATTTTGCAGGGAAAATGTCCTTACTTTGTATGGATCATTCATCACTGAATCACGGACAGATGTTTGCGTTGAGCTAATGTTAAAAACCCCTGTTATCAAAGATATATCAGGCCTGAAGCCAGGGTTTTGATATTCTTTGAAAATGTTGAATCCTCTGAATGTTTTCCATGATGGTTCTTTTGAAAATTGTCCGGTCAATTTGAATTTTGAACCATCATTGATTATTTTCCCTTCTGCCTCATTTAAATCGTAATATGCAACAAGATTGTCGTACACAGCATTCACCGAAGGTGCTTCATTGTACATTATTGACATAATTTCGGCTACTGTCAGTTCTTTGTTCCACAAAGCAAAATTGTCGATAAAACCTGAGTAGGGGATAGTATTGCCAATATCTGCTCCCAACACAAATTTTGAAATGCTGATCGGTCTTTTCTTACCGGTTCCAGAATGCCATATCGCTCCGTTGAGGTAAATCTTCATGTTGCCTGTAACAGTATTTTTTGTAAAAACCCAGTGGTTCCATTTTTCTTCAAATTCTCCAGGATTGCTGGCTTTGTCAATTCTGTCATATCCTGATCCATCACCTCCGCAATCCCAATATATCCTTGAATTAGACCAGGGAAGATGAACATTTAGCTGTCTGTTTCCTGAAGCATCAACTGCATAGAATGCTGAATTGTTGTTGGGCAAAACACTGGCATTGCCTTTTGCCCAAAATGAGACAGATATTTCATTCTTAATGTCTGCCATACCATTTACTGATAATTCTGCAGTACCCTGATCCTTGAAATCAATGTAAGAATCAGACGCTTTAATTCCCAGCACTGATTCATTCGATACTGAAGTAGCTTTCAAAGCAAGAGCACCAATTGCGCTTCCGGTTGATGTAAAACTGATTTCAATCACTAAATTTTTATTGCCTGCTGCCGAATAGGGCTGGTGGAATATAAGTTCAGATTTTCCTTCCTGACTGAAAAAAACATCCCGGTTCAGAACCATTTCGAAATTTATGTTTTTTATCGAACTTGTAGTTAATTTGCTTTCTGAAGTCGTTCCGAGCCTTATCCTTAAAAATTTTAATGTACCTGTGTTTTTTGAATTCAGTTGGAGTCCCATTATTGATGTAATACCCGATAATTCAGCTGGAGTATATAAATAATAAGATTTGTATGATGGTGTAAGAGCCAGATCAATTTCTTTATCCCCGGATTGAGTACCTAAAGATGTATAGTTTACATTAGACTGAGATAGAATACTAATATTATCAAGAATATATTCATAATAATTATATGTAGGTTTAGATGTATAAAGGAAAAAATTTTCCGTGAATCCTTCTATGATAAAGTTTGGATGAGTAGCTTTTAAAGAATCAATATATGACGAGTCAATTATACTCGTATTGCAAAGATAATCCCACTCTCCGCAACCTTTGTTTCTATCGCTTGTTGTGGATACCAGACCATCTTTGCATCGCATGGAATAGTACATGAGTATTTTTTCGTATTGGTTATGATCCCCAGTCGGAAAATTGATTATGGTATCGCGTATGTTTGAATTGTAATTGATAGTATTTACCCAAACCGTGTCCTGTCCGTTGACAACTGAAAATAAACACAGCATAAAAATATTGATGATGAGTATTCTGATGTTTTTCGAATTCATATGAATTGTATTGATAAAAGTTAAAGGATTTATACTTTGACAAAAGTAGTACAATTTTTTTTATACTATTATGAAATTGTTATTCTCATTTTATAACCTAAATAAACACAATCATTAAGTCTGAAATATTATTTTAATGAAAAAAAATCAACCGACAATTGCCTTTATAAAGCTATCAATAAGCTTTAGCGAATTTAATTGTCTCAATTTTTTGTGATCCAAAGATTTTTATAAAATATATCCCCGCTTTTAATTTTGAGATATCCAGATGTGCTTCTTTACTATTGATTTCAGAATTAAAAACAGGCTTACCACTTACATCGAAAATAACTATTTTGCATTTTTCTTCAAATAAAGAGTTTATTCTGATTGTTTTTTGAGCAGGATTTGGAAATATACTATATTTTTTTTCAATGCTTCCTATGGATTTTGTATTTAATGGTATTGTTCCGGTAATGCCCCAGTTAAAAAACTCCCATCCTGCCGGTACACTTCGGGTGCAAGTCATACCTGATGAAGCACCATTTTCTGATGACACATATAAGCCATTATATCCCAGAATTGAATATGCCCCACTTAAATTATTGAGCTTAAACTTTTGTTGATCCCCTATCGACGAAGAATTACAATACAATTTATTGTCTGAAGGATTTAAAGTTACGAAGTTGCCATTATTACCCTTCAGCGCAGTCAATCCTTCACCTGCATCAACTATTAAAAATTGCTCACTGGTGCCAGTAGTCAGATTACTACTTGTGAGCAAATTGCCATCATTTGAGTAGGTAACATATTTATTGTTATTTCCTCTTAAATAAATAATATTTGATACTACATCCACTGAAACTGGTGTTATGACCGTTGTGTTCTTATAGACAAAATTTACTGAACTTATGTTAAATTCTCCTGATATATTAACTATTCTGATAACCTGCTTACCTATGGTGCCAAACGAGCATGTACTGGTAATGGTTTGCCATGATGACCAGCCTCCTGTCGGAGGAATTTCTACTGTTGACAAGATTTCAGTTCCGACTTCATTTTGAATTTGAAGAATACCAGGTTCGGTATTTCCATTAGCAATCCTGAATTCAAGCAGGTAAGTTCCTGGCACATTATTATTTATGGTATATTTCATCCATTCTCCGCCAACAAACCAACCAACTGTATGTCCATTTGACAAGGGATCATTAGTCGCCTCAATATCAACACCGTTATTACGATAAACCCAGCCATTGTTCCACGCGGTGTAGTATCCTGTGGTAAGGCGTACATCCTCCCATGCTACATCAGCATATGCATATCCGTTCATTCCCTGATCATAGTTGGGAGCATAAAGCCTTGTGGGTGCAGAATTACCTATATAAAACGGAGTTGATGAGAACGGTTCAATTTCCCTGTTTCCGGGTTGAACAAAAACTGATCGTAATACTTCTGTCTGAATTTTGCAATTCTCTATTTTGACATTTTCTGCTAATTGAATTAATGTATTAAATGCAATGTCAGGATTTAAATTTGGATTAGTACCACCAAGATAATTCAACAGATCTGAATAACCGGGAGGAAATTTTGCATTGGCAAAGCAATTTATACTTTCGAATTTTTTCATAGGCCACCATGAAAACCCAATTTTATTTTCATTAAAAGTCTCCACTATTTTCGTAAAATGATCGTTACTGTTTTCTCCATGTTCTCCACACCAGATTGGTCTATTTTGTGCTTCACGAAAGTCAGTTATCCATTTAATGTCGATGTTTGAAGCATCTGACCAGTATTTGTGGAAAACATACACCATGTTATCATCCCATGCCGGAGTAAGTCCTGTATAGTCATTTGAGTACCAGTTGCCTTCTATGAATATTATATGATTGTCTCCGTTATTTCTGATAGCATTTGTTATTCTTTGATAAATATTTCGTAAATCTGTTCCATTTGGCAAATTCCATGCCGGCTCGTTAATAAGATCATAGCCAGCTACCCATGGCTCATTTTTATATCTTTCTGAAATCCTTTTCCAAAGTTCTACCGTTTTAGTTTTGTTCGATTCACTCTCCCAAAGCGATGGTTTGGTATTGTCGTAATCCGAGATTGCATTGTCGCTCTGCCCCCCAGGTGCAGCATGTAAATCCAAAACAGCATAAATTCCTTCAGCACTACACCATGCAATTATGCTATCCAGTAATATAAATCCCTGATCATTCCAGATAATTCCCGCACCCTTATTAACAAAATAATCGTAATGGATGGGAACTCTCACGGAATTAAAACCCCAGTCCTTTATTTGGATGATATCTTTCTTCGTGACATGATTTGCAAGCCAGGTATTATAAAATATTGTGGTATTTTGACTCCCTATCAGTTCGGTTAACTTCTTTTTCCAGGTGTGCTGATCGGGTGCCTGATTGCTGGAATTCATCATACAACCCTCCATCACCATCCAATTACCGAAATTCATGGCGTTAAGAACAACCTCTTTATTATTAGTAGTATTTATTATTTCTTTACCATTGACAGTTAATAACTGGGCATTTGAAACAAAAAATGATGCACCAAAAACACATAGAAATATAATTTTGTACAGTAATAATTGTATTGTAAAAAGGGTTTTTATATTTAAAATCACAGCATGTTAATGTTTAATATATTAAAGTTTGAATTGAATGAGGCAATATAGTAACTTCAGCCGCTTTGGTCCCGACACATAAGAAATAAGTAATTTTCGTATCATTTTTGTTCATCACCACAGTTATAATTTTCCCATCAGGATTCAGAAATGAGGTCGTAAGCAACTGACTTCTGCTTGCCACACTGCTCACTCTTTTTGCCCCGTCTTTAATGAATTTTGAAAAATGACCTATGTAATAATACGATGGGGTATAAATAAGTTGACCAGTTCCAGTATCAAAATGAATCGGAGCAAAACAAAAATTGCCAACATGATTAGGACCACCTTTTTCATCCAGTAAAATATTCCAGTCAGTCCATGCAACTGTTCCACAGTTAAAGTCATTTATCATTGACTCACCATACAATTCACCATTTTCCCATCTCTGGATCTTATCAGGATTAAAACTATCAGCACAACCTTCAGTGAAAATAAGGTTTTTATCAGGGAATAAACGGTTTACTTCCCCGACATTGCCAAACATCATTTCTCCACCTGACCAGTTTTCATACCAGTGAAATCCGACACCCCATACAAATTTTGCAGCCTCACTATCATTTAGTATAGTATTTGCTCTTTGTGTGATGAGGTCACGGTTATGATCCCAGATAATTATTTTTTTGTCCCCCAGGCCTTTTTTATGAAGGGTAGGGCCGAGATGGTTTTTGAGGAAATCTCTTTCTTCTTCAGCCGTGAATATGCAGGATTCCCAACGCTGTGTCGCCATGGGCTCATTCTGAATAGTAAGTCCCCAGATGTTGATTCCTTCAGCTTTATAACTCTCTATGAATTTCACATAATAATTTGCCCAGGAACCATAATACTCAGGAAGTAATTTTCCACCTTTAAGCATATCTTTATTCGATTTCATATATGCAGGAGGACTCCATGGACTGATGAACAATCTGCTTTGTGGAGATCTTTCAAATGCCTTTTTTATCAGTGGGATCTTATATTTTCTGTCATGTTCTATATTGAATGAAGTCAGTTCTTTATCTCCATCCTCAACATAAGTGTACATGTCAGAACTAAAATCGCAACTATTGATATTAGTACGAATAATAGTATATCTGAGTCCTGATTCATTATCGTAATATGCTTTCATAAATTCTTCCTGTTTGTCTAAGGGAATTTTAGAGAAAACTTCAGCACTGGCATCTGTAATAGCTCCACCAATACCCATGAAGGTCTGAAATGTTTTGTCCGGTTCAACAAAAATGCAGGTTTGTGTTTCAAGAGGTTGTTTTAACTCTGAAAAATTTAGCTCATCAGTTTTTGTAATCCTGAGAGATGTACTATCAGCAGTCGTAAATACAGTGACTGAGCTTTTTCCAAGATTAAATTGCTTTTTTTCTTGTTTGCAGTTTTGAAGCATAAAAGTGGATATTAAAAGTAATGATATATATAAAAATGTGTTTTTCATAATGATATATTTATTATTTGTTAATTTTTAGAGGTTTCTTGCAAATGAATTTTAAAGGCCAATACTTTTCATTCTTATTATTTCCAGATGTAAGTGGCAACATATCCTGCTCTCAGCGAAGTTGTTGCCCATTTATCATTGTATTTAATGTTAAAAATCTCTGTACCTGAACCACTATTCAAGACAATAAGGATTTTTTCTCCTGAAGGTGTCAAAAAAGCTACATTTTGAAGATTTCCTTTTAAAGTGGACAAAATCCTCACCGAACCCGGAGGAACAAATTTTGAAGCATGTGCAATAATATAATAACTGACATTTCGCTTAAATGCATCTTTACTCAGTACTGTTATTGCTCCTTTGCATGTTGTACAACCTCCATCTGTATGAGGTTTGAAATCAGGATCATTTGCAAGATTCCATTCAAGAGCTACTTTGCTCCAATTTCTCATTGAACCGATTATGACATTCTTGAGATGCCAGCTGAGATCACCGCCAAAATCTCCGTTAGAAGCTGTGTATTGCTCAGTGAAGTAAAGGTTTTTTTCAGGATATAGGTCGTGAATATATGAAAGCGTGCTGATATCGCCCGCATAAAGATGAAATGCAGTCCCGTCAACATATTTTCGTGCTTCAGGGTCATCGAGTATGGTTTTTGGATAATCAGGACGATCACAATTGTGGTCGTAAATTATTATTTTTGTATTTAAATTATTAGTTTTGAAAGCAGGACCCAAATTGTTTTTTATAAACTTTGCCTGTTCAACAGCTGTCATTAGCAAACTTGGATTGTTTCCGGGATGCAGAGGTTCGTTTTGTGGGGTCACTGCGTCAATGTTGATGCCATGTTCAGCCATAGTTTTTATGTATTTCACAAAATACTCTGCATAAACATCAAAATACTGCGGTAAGAGACTACCTCCCTTGAAATTTTTATTATCTTTCATCCAGCTTGGTGGAGACCATGGAGATCCTAAAAATTTAATTTCAGGATTGACTTTTAATATCTCTTTTATAAGCGGAATTAAATCAATAAGGTCGTATGACAATGAAAATCTTTCAAGGAGGGGATCAGTTTCATCATCCTTCAAGTCATTATAAGAAAAGGGAAATTCATTCAGATCAGAGGCTCCAATACTAAGTCTCAGATAACTAACTGATATTGAATTATCTTTTTTGCCAAATAATTCCTCAATCAGTTGAAGTTTCACCTCTGAGTTCAATTTATTTAAAACTTTTGCACTTCCACCTGTAAGAGTATAACCGAATCCTTCAATAGTCTGATATTTAATTACAGAATCTATTTCTATGGTTTCATAATAATTATTTTCTGATTTGAAATTAAGCTTATCGGTTTGTTTGACTAGTAACTGATTACCATCTTTACTGGTTATCCATAGATCGATTTCATTAATTCCTGAAGTGTCCTTATTGTCAGGTATTATGTCATAAGGCATCTCATTGCAATTGAAAGAACAAAATGCTGAAATAATTATTATAAAAAATATGCTCATCAAAAAACTAAATTTCATTTATTATAGCTTAATTCAATTAAAACGGGAAAATGGTCAGATGGATATCTTAAATCCTTGCTGTCAGTTAAAACAGCATACTTTAAAACACTGTATGTGCTTTGCTTCGAAACGAAAATATAATCTATCAGATCTGATACAGCCATATCATGTTTGAATCCATTGAATGAACCTGCGGGTCCAAAAGGTCTGTTCACTGAAATATCTCTTGAGTCATTCATTATACTCTTCAGTTTTTTTATTCTTTCAGAATCCGGGTTCGAATTGAAATCTCCCATCAGGAATACAGGGTAATTATTAGCATTAAGCACATTTAGCTTCTCAAGGATCAATTCTATGCCTTTGGTTCTCGCAATTTCACCAACATGATCAAGATGTGTATTGAAGACCCAAAAGAAGTTGTTATTTTTTTTATCATAAAATAGGCCATAAGTACAAACTCTGTTGCAGGCAGCATCCCAGCCCCGGGATACTTTTTCGGGAGTTTCCGAAAGCCAGAAAGTACTATCTTCGAATAGTGTAAAGCGATCTGAATTGTAGAATAATCCGGAAGATTCACCTTTTCCTTCTTCTTCCCTTGCCTTACCGAAGTAATTATATCCGGATAACTGACTATCCATATAAATTACCTGCTCAGGCAGCGCTTCCTGGACTCCAAGAATATCGGGGTAGTAAAAAATGATTTGGTCACACAGGTATTCTTTTCTGTTGTCCCATTTGTTTATTCCGTCTGATTCTGTATTAAGCCGGATATTGTAAGTCATCAATTTTAAAGACTGTCCGAGAGTTATATTGAAAAATGACAATAAAGTAAATAAGATATATAGCACTTTTTTCATGTAAGTGACTTTCTGCTTATTGATAAACCCTGACATAATCTATTTCCATCTGAGCAGGAAAATCGGCAGGATTGACTCCTTTTACTCCTCCCCAGTTACCTCCTACAGCCAAATTCAGTATTAAATGGAATTTTTTATCAAAAGGCCAGGTTGACCAGCTTTTATTTTCATTCAGGAACGTAAAGTATTTGTTGTTGTCTATATAAAAGTCTATATGGTCTTCAAACCAATCAATAGCATAAATATGAAAATCGCTTGTAGCAGTTGGTATTGAAAGTTTGGCAGATTTTTGTGTTCCCATTATGTGATTATAAGCGTTGGTGTGAATTGAGCCGTGTATGATATTTGGATCATAACCGACATGTTCCATGATATCTATTTCTCCGCTTTTTGGCCAGCCACCATAAACCCAATCTGTAGGAAGCATCCATATCGCAGGCCATGTGCCTAAACCGGTTGGAACTTTTGCGCTTACTTCAATTTTTCCGTACAGCCAATCACCTTTAAATTTGGATCTCAATCTTGCAGATGTATAATCTTTGTTTTCAAATTTTTCATTAATCGCTTTAATTATGAGTTTGCCGTTTTGTACAAATGAATTCTTCTGAGAATCAGTATAATACTGCAATTCATTATTGCCACCCCCATCACCATTTACTTCATGTTCCCATTTTGACAGATCAATAATTCCTTTATCAAATTCATCTGACCAAACCAATTTACTCACTACATAAATGACGAATTTTTTCTCCTGTGATACAAATTTGTTTTGGTTATAAGCAGAAACATGAATTGTATATTCGTTCAAGCCTTTTTTATTGAAAGTATATTCTATTTTTCCATCTTCCGATTCAATAACTTCTTCTCCAATAAGGAATTTATAATTTTTCGCATTTTCAGCTTTTGCAGTTACTTTAATTAAACCGCTGCCATCTCCGTTTGGATACTGATCTGATTTCCCCGCTATCACTATATCCAAAGTCAAATTGGAAGGTTGAGACAAATCGTTTTCAGTTGTTTTTTCGCAGCCTATAAAAGTGAGCAGGAAAATAAAAATGAATGAAATCATTTTCATGTTTTTTTGATTAAAATGTGTAAAAAAAAAGCATATAGTAACCCGGAGCTACTATATGCTTTAACGTTATAATTACGATTTAGGTATCAAAGTCATATACCATGCATTTCCTGTTTCAGTTCCCTGAACACGAATCTTCATAGAAGTTGCATTTAGCGATAAAATCTCATATTCATCGAGACATGAACCATACCCAATGTAGATATTATTGCCACCCAATTTGATAATTGTGTTTGTCGAACCGGGATTCTCTCCAGAGCTTGGAATAAAAGCAAATGCATTTGTTGCACCTCCGTATGGATAACAACCTTCATCTCCGGATGCAGGAATTCCTGGCAATTTTGTCAATGATCCGGTTTTTGTGAATGCTCCGTCAGGGTTTGTTACCTGAAGAGTATAATTGTTACCAGATTTTGTGAAATTGAATGTTGTTGTATAGAAACAAGGGCAGCAATTTACTTTTTCATTTACTCCAGCCTGCCACCAAACAGGTTCACGGTTATCCCATGGACCTACACCAAAATGGCCTGGTACGCTTTTATCAACAATCCAGGTCTTTGAACCATTATTTGTCAGATTTGTGACTATCTCATCTACAGGTTTAAAATCACTCTTAACTGTGATATTTTTTGTTGCTATCGTGGATGTACCTCCGCTTCCATATGCTATTACAGTGATCTTGTACGTATTTGTACCAAGTGAAGTATATTTTTTGGTAACAGTTCCATTAACAAGTGGCACATAGTTAGGAGAAGGAGTATTACCGAAATCTATTTTATATGCTAATACATCTTTAGAAACAGCTGTGATAGTAACATCACCTGATCCATCTCCATTTGGATTTGCAGTATTTTGACCGGCGATAGTAGTTGTGAGAACCAGTTCAGAAGGAGCCTTAAGGTCTCCAAGACTGTAGTCCTCTTCCCCGCAAGACAAAATGAATATGCTTAATAAAGGGAAAAGGAGGAATAATAATTTAATTTTTGTCTTCATCTGTATTTTTTTTAATGATATTAATTAGATTGAGAAATATTATCTAAATATATGACTTCGCCGGCTCCATCGGAACTATCATTGTACCTGAAAACAAGTTGTTTAAAAGTAGTTCCTGCAGGAACACCCAAAGCTCCAAAATCAAATGTCAACTCTACCCATTCGTTTGCCTTTGAAACAGGAACTTTGATAACCTGATTTGCAAGACCACCACTTGCCTGTTCGAGTTCTACATTCAATGATTTTCCTGATTCAGTTGCATAAACCATTACTTTAATTTTTGATCCTTTATTCATATCTATGGGCACTCCTGCTGGTTCGCTCATTGGTGTCCATGTTCCACCCCATCCCGGTGCTCCGTTTGCTTTAGTATACTTTCTGACAGTTGCAGAAGTATTTATTCCATCCATAAAAGGATTTGGTATTTGCTCAACTTTTACATCTCCAAATGTGCCACCGATATTATAATTTTGTATTGGATTTTCATACGTGATCGGTAGTGAGAAAGGTGCAAAAACAGTTACCGGATACGTAACTGTTGTTTTTGCAGCTCCTCCACTTAAAGCAATCACAGTCAATGTATAATTCCCGGGCGCATATGTATGTGGTGCAACAGTAAAAGTGCCTCCAAGACTTCCTGTCATATTTGTAGGAGTTTCATTAGTTCCTCCGTCTCCCCATTTTACCTGAAATCCATTAGCGAAATCAGCTTTAGCAGTCAATGTCATAATTGGGCCATCTAAATTGCGGGTAGTTGTAACATTGGCAGGTGCAACATAAATAAGTTGAAGAGGGTAAGTTTTTACTGTCTCTCTTCCAGCAATATCATAATAATTCACTCCAACGGTATAGCTTCCTTCAGGATAATTATGTGATGTACTTAAACCGGGTTTCAGAGTAACCGGTGTAGCAGAACCATGTCCATAAGTTACTTTTGCGGAGGAAACACCTTCCCCGACAGGCGTAATCACAACTAAACCGGAATTATCAGTACTGATTGACAAAATCCCGTTATGGTTAGCTGAAACAGAACTGCCAAGAAAAGATAAGTCTTCATCAATTCCGTTAGGAGTTGAGCAGCTAAATGCCATAAAAAGCATTAATAAGCCACCTAATAATATTTTTACATTTTTCATATTATAATTTATTTAATAATTAATTATAGCCAGGATTTTGTACTATCTGAGTATTTTCCAATTCTTTAAATGGAATCGGGAAAATTTCATTTTTTCCTGATTTAAAGCCTCTGCTGCCTAATTTTGCATTGGCATCTCCCCAACGTACCAAATCAAAAAATCTGAATCCCTCTCCTGCAAGTTCTTTTCTACGTTCGGCTTTGATAGCAGTCAATGTTACTGGTACTGAAGGAAGACCTACTCTCGCTCGTACAACATCCAATAAGGCTTGAGCCCTTGCACCTGTTGCACCCAGTGCCTCAGCTTCCATCAGATAAGTATCAGCTAATCTTATAATATAGGTATTCTGCCTGTAATTCAAAACTGCATCTCCTGTTCCTGTCGAAACATCTGAAGTTCGGGGTGTAAATTTATTCAGGAAATACCCGGTATCCTGATAGCCTTCTGTGTAATTAACTTCTCCGGCAGCCTTTAATGCTTTAATATCGAGAACAGTTGCATCAAAACGTGGGTCACCTTTCATTACATCATAGAGATCCTGTGTAATCACGTTAAAACTCCATCCTGAAGGCAAACTCGGAGCATTGGCACCGGATTTAACATAACCTCTTGGACCGACCATGACATTTACAGTATTTCCTTCATCAGAACTGCTACCCCAAATTCCCCAATGAGAACTGCCTACACTTGTGTGACTTGCTTCTAATATGGATTCAGAATTGAATTTATTGGCAACAACCCACAGATCGTTAAAATCAGTAAGAAGTTTATTGCCATATTGATTTGCCTGCCCAGGAGTTCCGTTTACATCAGCAAACTGAGCTGCAGCCAATGCATTTTTTCCCTGATATAAGTATACTTTACCAAGAATTGCCATTGCAGCCACTTTGGTAAGTCTGCCTTTATCTGATGCAGGAACTGAAACTGGCAAAACTGGAATAGCTGCCAATAAATCATCTTCAATTTGTTTATAGACATCAGCAGGACTAGCTTGTTTTTGATCATAAATATTAGTTGGTGTTAATGGCTCTAATATCAGGGGTACATTTTTAAACATACTTACAAGATTAAAATAATAAAAAGCTCTGAGCGCTTTTGTCTCTGCTTCAAACCTTGCTTTTACGGTATTATCCATTGAGACATCAGGTAATTTCTGCAATAGGACATTTGCTCTGAAGATTCCCTGATAATAATCGCTCCAGAAACTTCTTGGAATTGTAGTACCATTCTGTGTGTAATTTGAGAATGATTGTATGCCAACACCATCAGTTGCTCCACCACCCCCAGCGAAATGATCGTCTGAGCCTGCATTCATCATTGTGATCATATTTTCAAAACCACCTGAATTTTTGCGTAGCAGATCGTAAACCGAGACCAGACCAGCAAAAGCCTCATCCTGATTTTTGTAATAAGCACTTTCAAGAGGTTTGCCTTCCGGATTAACATCCAGAAAACTGTCACTGCATGAGGAAATCAATAAAACCATGAAAGTACTTAATAATATCGTTTTAAACATGTGTTTTTTCATATTCTCTTTTTTTAAAATTGTAAATTAATACCAAAATTGAATGCTCTTGCCTGAGGGTAATATCCCCTGTCAATTCCTGAAATATCACCACCAATTTCAGGATCAAAACCTGTGTATTTGGTCAATGTGATCAGATTTTCGCCACTTACATATAATCTTACTTTGTCAATTCCTATTTTTCCTGTCAGATTTTTTGGTAAAGAATAACCGATCTGAACAAGTTTTAACCTAAGATAATCTCCTTTTTGCAAATAGAAATTTGACATGTTTCCAAAATTTCCGTTATCATCCAGATTTGTAAGTCTTGGATAATCTGTTGAAGTGCCTTCTCCATGCCAGCGGGAAAGTGCAACAGTCTGATAATTTCCATTAAGGATGTCAAGCCTTCTCAGCCCCTGGAATATTTTATTTCCAGCCATTCCTTGTGCGAATGCCATTACATCGAAGCCTTTATAATCAGCATTCAAAGTCAAACCAAAAGTATATTTTGGAATAGGACTACCGAGGAATACTTTGTCATCATCATTTATTTTCCCATCGTTGTTTGAATCTACCCATTTGAAATCACCTGGTTTAGCCTTAGGCTGGATTAAAGTGCCGTCAGAATTTTTATAAGAATTGATTTCAGTTAAGTTCTGAAAAATTCCATCAGTCTGCAATCCATAGAATGAATTGTAAGCTTGTCCAACCTGAGTTCTGGTGACAGGTCCCATTGACTGAAAGCCTGCAGTTTGTGTTGTAATAAATTCAATACCATTTCCAAGATAAGTAACTTCATTTTTTAGAGTTGAAAAATTACCGCTTATTCCTAAATTGAGGTCATTTATCTGTTTTTTATAGCTAAGCTCAAGTTCTATACCAGTATTTTTCATATCAGCCACATTATCAAAAGGATTCCCTGATGATCCAACATAACCAGGAAGCACAACCTCCTGCAATATACCTATAGTTTGTTTCTGGTACCAGTCAAATGTCAGCCTCAGGCTTTCAAACAATCTTGATTCAAATCCAAAATTTGTTTGCCTGGTCTCTTCCCATTTTAAGTCAGGATTAGAAGGTGCGTTTGGACTTGATCCTGAAAAGATATTAATTCCATCAGCACCAAAAGTATAGTTTCTTCCACCACCTATAGTAGACAGATATGAGAATTTTCCAAGTCGGTCATTTCCCGTTACTCCGTATCCTCCACGTAGTTTCAGAAAACTCAATACTGAATTATCATTCCAGAAACCTTCTTCAGATATTACCCATCCAAGAGAAAATGATGGAAATATACCGTATTTATTATTAGAACCAAAATTTGTAGATCCATCTCTACGCAAAATACCTGTAAACAAATATCTTTCACCATAATTGTAGTTTACTCTTGAAAACAAACTGCTTACTCTGTGAGGTTCTGCTGTCCATGAATATCCTGTTTTATCAGCTGCAGGAATACTGTAATTAAATGATGCTTCCTGATAATCATTTGTCGGAAGACCTGAATGAGTTACGGAAACAGCAAAAGGATTATCATCTTCATAAGCTCCCTGACCCAGTAATACTGTAAAATCATGACTGTTAATTTGCTTATTGTATGTCAGTATGTTTTCAACATTCCAGGCAAATAATTTATTCATATTTCTTGTCAGGCTATTTTTTATACTGCCTGTTGATGCATTTAGAAAATATACAGGATTAAATCCCTGATCACCCCAATAAGCTAATTTTCCACCAAGAGTTGATCTTACCTTAAGATTTTTTAAGACGTTGATCTCAAGATATGCATTTCCTACGAAATCATCTCCATATCCATAATTACCTAACCTTGTTTTTGCATAAGCCAGAGGGTTTGTCATTTCCTGTCCGACAGTGGTTGGTATGCCAACAGAAATACCATAAGGATTTCCATTCTCATCTCTGAATGCAGTGGAGGGGTAATAACTTGAGTTATTGGCTCTGACAGGATCAGTCTCAATAAGCGGAGTGATAGGATCCAGATTTATCGCTGAACTCAAAGGTCCACCATATTCACTGTTTGTATTTCCGATACCTACTGATTTTTGATGGCTGTAGCCCAAAGATTGTCCTACTGTGAAGATCTTTGAAAGTTTGTGCGTTGAATTTAAACGGAAATTTTTCTTGTTGTAATTTGAAATTTCAGGCATCACTATTCCCTGAATATCCTGCGATCCAAATGATAAATAAAAATTTGAAATATCATTTCCTCCACTGATATTAATTTCGTGGGAGTTTTTCGGTGCATTATCGTTGAAAATGGCTTTTTGCCAGTCCGTACCTAAACCGAGAGAGGATAGATTAGTGTATAAAACATCTCCTCCTGCATTAATTGATTTCTCATTCATCAAAGCAGCATACTCAGTAGCATTTAGTAATTTCAGGGTTTTTGCCGGTGAAGCAAAACCATAGCTTCCATTGTAACCAACATTAATATTTCCTTTCTTACCTTTTTTAGTAGTTACAAGTATAACACCGGATGCTGAACGTGCACCATAAATGGCAAGTGAAGCTGCATCTTTCAAAACTTCTATTGATTCGATATCGGACTGATTCAGGAATCCGATATCATCATTTATCGCAACCCCGTCAACTACCCATAATGGGTTATTACCTCCATAACCATTGAAGGAAGTTATACCTCTTACCCTGATGGTCGATGAAGAACCAGGCTGACCTGCATTTGCTGCAATATAAACACCTGAGGTTTTCCCCTGTAAAACATGTTCCACACGACCTAAATTAGGCAAATTTTCAATTTCCTGAGCTTTGAGGCTTGAAATTGCACCTGTAACGACGCTTTTCTTCTGGGTGCCGTAACCTACCACAACTACTTCTTCAAGTGTGGTTTTTCCTGCTTCCAGAAAAATAGTCAATGAATTAGAGGTTATACTTACTTCTTTAGTATCAAAGCCAAGGTATGAAACTACCAGGGTGTTGATACCGGTAGGTACCATTAAACTGAATTTTCCATCCAGATCAGTAGATGTACCATCAGTAGTACCTTTCATTAAAACATTGGCACCGATCAGCGGTTCTCCATCTGCCGTAACAACCCCGCTTACAAGCCTTTGCGCCTGCAGTGAGACCATTGAGATGAAAAATGCCAATAAAAAGAAGATTAATTTACCAAACTTCTTTAAAAACTGCATTTTGTTCATAGTCTTTCATTTTTTTTTAAAAAATTGATTAATACTCCAGATTCTCAAATTAAATTTAAGAATGAGATTGCAAGATAATAAAAATCATTTAGTTCATGTTAATTATTAACCTCAACAAAAAATATACATTTAAATATATTTTAAGAATAGCTTAATTCACCATATTTTGTCGATTTTGTGAGCTTTGCACAGGTAAATGACGTGGTCATTGAGATTTAAAGTTAATTAATATAATGTTAGATGTTGTAGTAATGTATAGGTGCAATATACTTTAAAAATTTATTATGTAGCTGGCAAGACCTTCGTCATGATTCAGATTTAGCTTTTTTCTTAATCTGTATCTTTTTATTTCAACACTACGGATAGAAATATTTAAAATTGGGGCTATTTCTTTTGAAGAAAGATTTAACCTCAAATAAGCGCAAAGCTTTAAATCACTTGGCGAAAGTGACGGATGAGCAGTGTGCAGTTTCTTAATAAAATCCTTATCAATACTGTCAAATGACAATTTGAAAGTATTCCAGGAATCTCTACCAAGTATATTTTCATTAATATCTGATAGAAGAGACTTGAATCTGCTTAAATTAGGAGTGTCTTTATGTTTTTTTATATCATCCTTTATCAATTTTAAAAGTTCATTTTTTCGGATCAGATCAAGATTTGATATTGCAAGTTCTTTGATTTTTTCATCAACGTTTTGAGTCAATTCAATATTTCTCGACTTAATCAATTTTTGTTCATTTTCCAATTGCTGAATTTCCATTTTTAAGTTATGCTCTGCAATCAGTTTATTTTGCTGTCTGGTATAAAAATTTGAGTATGATTTGTTTACCATGTATGCAAAAAATAGCAGCAATATACTATAAAAACCAAAAGCAAAATTAGAGGCATAAAAAGCTTTTTTTATTGTGAATGTCAATGATGTTTGAGTAATTGTACTATCATCACCACTTCTGCCCATCACTTTAAATACATATTTCCCGGGAGGTAATTTTCTAAAAAGCACTGTTGGCTCAGCCTGCCAGTCAGTCCACTTGTCACTATAACCTTGCAGGTAATATTTATATTCAGTTTGAATATATTTATTGTATTTTGGTATATTGAATGAAATTTTTAAATTGTTGGATTTATAGTCAAGGGAAAAGCTCTTGTTGAACTCTAAAGGAGTACTTTTATTTTCAGAAGAAATGACTGATACATTATTTATGATTACTTTGTCAGATGAATAATGAAATTTACTTACATCAAAGATCAAAAAACCATCTGTTGTACCAATCAGGTAATCAGATCCGCTAAGTTTTTGAATGTTTTCATAGCCTGTAATTGTTTTTGTGAATTCCGGATTGATATACAGCCGTTCATTTTTCAAAAGAGGATCAATGTTATCCATATAAAAGTAGTCCAAACCTTGTGATGTAAATATCCATAATTTATTATCCACATCTGAAGTTATTTTACCGGATATATAATTGCTTTTTTTATATTTAGAATTGAACTTTTTTTCAAAATTAAAAATTTTTGTTTTTTCATCCAACTTAAAAAATCCTGCTTTCGAAAAATATAAAATATTGCCGGAGAAATTTATCAAGCCAGCATTCTTCCCTTTTGCAGGATTTGTATAATGATATGATTTTGAAACATATGATAATTTATTATCTAATTTTAAGCGTAATATTCCTTTATATTCATGGCTTACATATACGTATAAATCATTATCTATTTCAAAGTACCTTGATGAAATATCATAATTCCTGACTTTATTTAGAAAACTCCATTTGCCTGATTCATTTTTTAGAATTGTTAAGCCATTGTAATGACCTTGCATAATTAAATCTTTACGGCCTGGTACATAATTAAATTTCCATGTTCCGGATTTTGAGTAAATATTACTTGCAGAAAACTTGTCGATTATAAATGTTCCTTTATTGTGTCCACAGAATAAAGTCCCACCATATTCAAAAAGTGACCATACCTGGCCTTTGGTGCCTTTGATCAGTTCAAATTTACTATTGGAATTATTTTTTTTGAAAAATAGTCCCTGGTTGGTTCCAAGATATAAAATTCCTTTAAATAATATTGAAGAATAAACCGTACCCAGAACCCCTGATTTATCAACAAAACATTCAAAAAATGAATTTAGATTCAAACAGTTTATTCCATTGTCAAGTCCAACCCAAAGATTTTTTTCATTATCTTCAAAAACAGATAAGGCAGTGTTATTGCTTAGTCCATTATTCTGTGTGATATGATATTTTAAATTGAAATCTTTTGAAATAATAAAGACTCCATTTGAGATAGTTCCTAAAACGATGCTGCTGTCAGATAGCATAGCAAACGAAAAAATGTCGTTTTGATTGAAAATGTCACTGTTTTTTCCTTTGTATTTTTGTAATTTGCCATCACCAAAAATGAATAACCCTTCTTTTTCTGTTTGTACCCATAAATTAGTTCCTTTTTGAAAAATATTGCAAATCTGCTTGTTTGCTAAAATTTTATTACTGCTTATTAAAATGGAAATCCCATTTTTAATTTGATAAAGACCTTCATTTAAACTTTGATAATAAATTGAATTATTTAATACAAATACTCTCCAAACACCATTTTTTGGCTTGATTATTTTATATGCCCCGGTTTTTAAATTGTACAGGTATATTCTGTGTAATGACTGAAATAAAACCCACTCATTAATTGCAGTTATTTCCCAAAAATGTTCATCCGGCAATAACTTATCCTTAATCTTTCTCGACAGAGACTTATATTTAAGCTGTCCTGTTGTCTGACGCTCCCAGTATCCAAACTCCATATAACATCCGGTAAATACTTTATTATCAATGACTTTTACAGACCTGATTATTGTTTCATTGGGCGAAGGATATAAGGACCATTGTGCACCATTAAATTCCAGGAGACCTTCATTATTTGCGAAGTACAAAAAATTATTTGAATCCTGGGATATTTTCCAGTTTTGGTTTCCTGCCCGATAATCAGAAGTAGAGTAAGTAATGATAGGGGGAAGTTCTGCAGCAATTAATTCGGAATAAATTAAAAAACAAATTAAAGCAATTCCAAAAAACTTAGACTTAAGTAAAGTACTAATCAGATGGGTATAATTATAATAAATTGGTTTTCTATTATTTAAGTTTGACACTTTCAAATAGGTTAATTATTATTCATAAAACAAATTTAGAAATAATAATTGAATAACCAATAAACAGGTTTTTAATCTCTACATCAAATGATAAAATTTTTCAGATCAGGTAAATTAAACCCCTTTATAGCCTTTTTTAACAGTATTATAATCGAGGAAATATGATAGTCTCAGTGAAACAGTATGAGATTGTGGCTGAGAAAGCAAATTATCTATATTCCGGTATAAGTTACTGTTGTATTTTCCTTCAAAACTATCAATTGAATGGCGGTACAGAAAAGTTAGCTGAGATCCCGGAGCAAACCAGTAATTCCAGCTTAGGTCAATATTCCAGTTATTATATGAGAAGTTTTCGTCCAGGGCTAAGTCAGTATCTTTATAATCGCCATTTCCTTCTAAAGTGAAAAAATCCAAGTATTCAACAGTAGTCCAGTAATGTCTGAATACAAGGTGCGATGCACTTTTTGGACTGTAGTTGTATTCCACTTTCAATTCATTTTCAGTTGAAATCTGATTTCTTTCCCCAATAACTATTTCTGAGTTTTCTAACCCGGCAAATCCGTAATCTTTATAATTTTTTTCAAATTCTATAGATGCACTCAATACAAGCTTATCATTTATCCTGTATCTCGGTTCAATATTCAGTTCATAACCCCACATACCTCTGACTTCTTTAAAATAGATATCTGGAAAGAATTCCACAATGAATTTTTTATTGTAATTTGGTGATATACCGAACCAAAAGAATATATCCCTGAAGTTTTTCATGTATCTGCCAGCCTGCCTTGGTTCATAATGATCATAAGTGGTAAATGGATTTCCCCCGAAATTAAATCCAAAATAATTGTTTTTCTTATTCTGAGAATTAATGTTTACAAAGACTCCGGCAAATTCAGGTTTTTTTGTCTCATTGTTAAATCTGCTGTTCATATTAATATTAATATTCAGAGAATTAAAAATTTTGGTCGAATTGAGTAATTTGTAGTTGTAGTTAAGTTGATAGTCACTATAATTTCGATAGTAATTGAATCCAAGGTCATTTATATTATAATCCTTCGAGACATATCGGATTGCTGCACTATATCCATGTTTGCCCTTTATCTCACCGACACTTGTACTTAACCATATACCATTGTTGCTTTTAATATCATTTAAGTAACTGAATTTGACTTCGTTTTTTATATTATACTTATTGTCACTAAAATAAGTATCAGATAAAAGAGCACTTACATTAGCATCCCTAAAATTCCCTTTTCTGAACGTATTCGTATTAATAAAAGTGAAAGAGTTGTTTTTTCCATATCGCTGATCAATAACCATGATATTGTAATTTGAAAATGGAGACTGAATCTCTGAACGAATTTTATTAGTTGACAGATTTTTAATCTTGACTTCAGCTTTTTCGGTTACAGCATTTGCTATTCCGATACCCAGGCCTTTTGATGTTCTTCCTGATATCTTTAAAGCATTGATCAGGTTTGCCTGTCCGGGAAACTCAATTATTGAATCATTCTGGCCAAGTTCAGGAAAATAATCTGATATCTGACCGATCCTTCTCGTGTAAACTAAATCACCTTTGCTGAAAAGATCTATTCCTTCAGTAAAAAATGGTCTTCTCTCTTCAAACTCCTGTTCGAAAGGGCCAAGAACAAATTCCACATCATCAAAAGCAGTTTGACCAAAATCAGGTATGAGTATTGCATCAAGTGTAAAATTATCTGAAATACCCCATTTTATATCTGCTCCGGCTTTGAAATCTGTTCCTGATTTACCGTCAAATCTGTTATAATATGCAGATGTATAGGGAATAAGAAATAATCGGGTAGGGGGGCTTATATTTTCTATGCCAGTTAGTGAACCAGTAAATAACATTGTATTACTAATGCTTCTGTCTATAAATACCCAACTGAAAACCTTACGACTTCTCTGAACTTTCCTCATAAAGTTTATTGACCAGATATTGCTGGATGATTTCGGAAACCGAATTGCAGAAAATGGTATTTTTATTTCTGCAATCCATCCCTTACTATCTTTGGAAACAGCACTGCTCCAGATAGCATCCCAACTTTCATCAGATTCATTATCAATAGTATATAATTCATCGAATTGAACACCAGAGGCTGAAACCCGGAATACAAACTCCTGTTGAGCATCATTATATGGATTTAATCTCACAGTAAAATTGTCGGCAACTCCTTCATTATCCCTTGATGTCATCTGGGCAAAAATGCTGTCAGGGTTCTTGTCATACATTCTGGCCAAAATGTAAAGCCCTGAATCATCATACAAAACTCTGACTTCTGTTTTTAGATTTTGGTCTTCGATAGGTAAATTATCCGGATAATACTGAGAAAAGTCTTTAGCTGGTTCGGCTGATTGCCAGTTGACTTCATCTGCCTTTCCATCAATTTTGATGGGTGATGTTATTTTATATGCAGATATGCTTTTTTTGGCTGAAATAGCATCTTGAGATTTCAGGTAAAATGAAGTTAACAGCATAAATGCAATAAGTAAAAATAAATACTTTATTGGAATAAAACTTTTCATATAATTCGATTATTTAGTTCAATATCTTCTTGTCCAGTTCATTAAATTGTAAATCGTGTAAATATGTTAGTATCGGTAAATAACGATAATTAGTAATAATAAGTGTTAAGGAATAGTTTTGTTCAGGCTTATTTAGATTTTAATTTAATAACTACAATTTCCGGTCTGCAGAAGAATCGAACTGATGGTGATATTGTTCCAATTCCTGATGTAATATATGATTTAAAATTCTTGAAATGCTTTATTCCATACCTGTATTTCTGACCATATTTTGAAGGGAGGACTGGAGCCCATAATCCTAAAAATGTTATCTGACCCCCGTGAGTGTGTCCGGATAAAGTAAGATCAACTTTATCAGTATTCAGTTTTTCAATATAGTCAGGGTTGTGAGATATCAGAATGCAAAAATCATCTGTTTTAAGATCATTAATAGTATTATCAGGGATTTGTTCAGCTTCCCACAGATCACCGACTCCACCAATCTTTATTCTGTCATTGCCTTTTTTTAGCCAGTTTGAAGAATTGTCACACAAATAAAAACTGCTCTCATGAATCATTTCTTTAGTCAGATCAGCATCTTCCCAATGATCATGGTTCCCCAATACAGCGAAAACACCTGATTGCGATCTCAATTTTCTGAGTTCCTTAAAAACCGGTTTAATATACTTAGCATCTCTGTGGACATAATCTCCTCCAAGAATAATAATTTCCGGTTTGAGCCTGTTTATTTTATTTACAAGTTTTATGACTCTTTCAATCGAAAAAAGAGGGCCGTGATGAATATCTGAAATAAAAACGATATTAAAATTCTCAAAAGAAGGAGGAATGTCTTTATCTGTTATAATGATGTGATTTGTTTTTATCCATCTGGTTTCAATGTGTGCATAAAACACCATAAAACAGATTAAACCAATTATCAGGACTGATGATTTTATAATAATTGATTGAGAGGAGAATCGCATTATAAATTATATTAAATTATTTTTTAATGCTTTTTACGTTCATTAATAACGTTATAAATAGTTTCAAGTAATCCTCCGGAATAAACATCACCATTTAAAGACCAAAACATTATACCGCCCAGTTTATTATCAAGAACATATTGAGCTTTAATTTTAACTGAAATTTTATCATCAAATGTCCCAAATATTTTACTTTCCATGTTATATGCCCAGCATGCCTTGGCTTCTTCATCATAAAAGAATTCATATCCTTCAGCAGCATTTATTATTTTGTTAATATCCTTATAATTTACATACGATTTGAATTTGCCTGACCTGTAAATGCCATTGTTTATACTGTCGACTTCGCTGAACAGCCTTCCGTAAAAAGCAGCACCTATAATGATCTTTTCAGAGGGTATTCCTTTTTTTCTCAGAAAATTCACGGTAAAATCAGTTGACTCATTTTGTGCGCTATTGCTGTAAAGTGGTGTATGATGCCCGGTATGAGTGCTGTTTCCGTTGACAATATCATAATTCATCAGGTTTACATAATTGACCAGTGGCATTACTTTTTCCCATTCTACTGACTTGGTAAGGAAATCTTCAAATCCTCCTGCAGCAAAACTGATTTCATAATTTTCTCCGATTTTTCCCCTGAGCACTTTTAAAAGAGCAGTGAAGTTTTGCTTGTCATCAGAAGAATAGGGGTGACCGGGTATTGATGGTAAAGCAGGATACTCCCAGTCCAGATCAATGCCGTCAGCTCCGTATTTTAATAAAAGTGAATTTACAGAGTTGCTGAAATCCTGCCTGCCACCATTTGTTGAAAAGACCACAGGACATGTTTCGCAACCACCCCAGCCGCCTAACGATATCAGAACTTTTAGCCCGGGGTTTCTTTGCTTTAATTTGATGAGTTTTGACAATTGGGCACTATCTGATGGTGTGTCATACAGAAAATTTCCCTTTAGATGCAGAAAGCTGTAAATAATATGTGTTAACTTTTCTACTTCATATTTTTCAACTTCACCTGTGTCACCGTGATAATATGCAATTATTCGAGGCATTTGAAAAGACTGACCTGATGAATAGTTAGAAAAAAATAACTGAAAGACCAATATTAACCCAAAGCAGATATAAATCGATTTCATCATAATTCTGTATTTTACTATAAAAATTCAAAACTGGAATAAATTTGATAAAATAAAGCCAAAAAATCAAAATTAATCAATATACATCATATTTTCTAAGCTCAGCCGGAAGTTTTGCATTCATTAGCTTGACCTTGGCTGTATGCTTTAATCCAACATGTTTTAAAGCTTCAAGATTGGCAGAAAATATCCAGGCTGTAGCAGGAACAAATTCCTTTTTAAGCTTATTCCCTATTTCCATATAGAAATTGATTATCTCGTCTGTCTGAATTCTGAGATCATAGGGAGGATTAAACATGAGAAACCGGTGTTCCGGGCATTTATTATACTTAAAAAAATCTCCGTTCTCAATATTTACCATGTCACCATGCGGTAGCATTGATAAATTCTTTTTTGATGCAAACACAGCTTTTCTATCAATATCCATTCCTTTAAAAGATATGGTTGGTTTGGTAGTTTTTTCTTTTGCCTCTGTTTTTAATCTTTCCCAGAGAGAGTATTCAAAATCTCTCCAGCTCATGAAACCAAATCGTTCCCGGAAAATATTGGGTGCTGTACTGGTATTTATCATTAATGCTTCAGTGACCAAAGTTCCACTACCACACATCGGGTCGAGGAAATCTGTGAACTCCTGGAAATTTGAATTCAACAATATCCCGGCAGCCAGTACTTCGCTCAGAGGAGCAGTAAGTCCTTCAACTTTATAGCCCCTCATATGCAATGAATCTCCTGAACTGTCAAGAGAGATTTCCACCTGATCATTGAATATTTTAATATTGAATTTTACATCGGGATTATAAGTATTTACATTAGGTCTCCGACCTTTTTTATCAGTGAATTTATCTGCAATAGCATCCTTAACTCTATAGGCTACATATTTTGAATGTCTGAATATTTCAGAATTAACGCTTGTTTCAATAGAAAATGTCTGTGATAGATTAAGATACTGAAACCAGTCAAAGTCTTTTGCTTTGTTGTATAACTGATCTTCATTCTTCGCTTCAAAGTGTTCAATATGTACAAGAATTTTAATTGCTGTTCTCAAATGAAGGTTCGACCTGTACAGCAATTCTTTGTCTCCATCATATGTCACTGCTCTTTTACCTGCTAATATATTATTGGCTCCAAGCTCCTCCAGCTCTTTTTGCAATACTGGTTCAAGTCCTTCATATGTTTTTGCTATTAACTTCATTATTTTTATTTGTACTTCACAGTAAAATGCCTTATTCCTAAGAGAGTGGACAAAATAATACAAAGTCAGTAAAAAAAATATAATTTCCTATTTAAGAGATAAATTTATGTTTGAATTACTCCAACATTGAATTTTTCTATTTTTGCATTATTGGCAGCTTCAAGAGCTTTAGAGATATACAATCTTGTTTCGAGCGGATTGATTATTTCATCGACCCACATTCGGGCCGCAGCATAATATGGAGTTGTATGACTTTCATATCTGCTTTTAGTCATCTCAAAAAGTTCATTCTGAGTATCCGGATCCGGTTCTTTACCCTGCTTTTTCATAGCTGCAACCTGTATCTGAGTTAAAACTTTGGCTGCCTGCGCTCCACCCATAACAGCGATTTTAGCTGTAGGCCAGGCATAAATAAATCTGGGGTCATATGCTTTTCCACACATAGCGTAATTTCCGGCTCCATAGGAATTGCCAACTATTATTGTTATTTTTGGTACAGTTGAATTTGAAACTGCATTGACCATTTTGGCACCATCTTTAATTATACCTCCATGTTCAGCTCTTTTACCAACCATAAAACCAGTGACATCATGCAAAAATATCAGCGGTATTTTTTTCTGATTACATGAAATTATAAACCGGGCAGCTTTATCGGCAGAATCTGAATAAATGACTCCCCCAAACTGCATTTCTCCTGTTTCAGATTTCACTACAAGTCGTTCATTAGCCACTATTCCAACAGCCCAGCCGTCAATATTTGCATATGCTGTAATAATAGTTTTTCCGTAACCATCCTTAAAGTAAGTTAATTCTGAATTATCTGTAAGACATTCGAGAAGTTCTTTCATGCTGTAAGGTTTGGTTCTGTCAACAGGTAGAATTGATAAAATTTCCTGAATATTTCTTTTAGGAAGAGACGGAGTAATCCTGTTTAAACCTGCTTTTTCATTTATACCTGTTTTGCCGATTATATTTCGTATTAGGTCAAGTGCCTCTTCATCAGTTTTAACTTTATAATCAACTATTCCAGAAATATCGGTTTGTGTTTTTGCTCCTCCAAGTGTTTCATTGTCGGTTTCTTCGCCTATTGCTGCCTTAACAAGAAATGGGCCTGCAAGGAATATCGATCCTGACTTTTCAATGATTATCGATTCATCAGACATTATAGGCAGATAAGCTCCTCCGGCAACACAGCTACCCATAATAGCAGCTATCTGGTAAATCCCTTTGGAAGACATTATAGCATTGTTTCTGAATATTCTTCCAAAATGTTCTTTGTCAGGGAAAATTTCATCCTGCATAGGTAAATAGACACCGGCGCTGTCAACAAGATAAATGATAGGAATATTATTTTCAAGGGCTATTTCCTGTGCTCTTAGGTTTTTCTTACCGGTCATGGGAAACCAGGCACCTGCTTTTACTGTAGCATCATTGGCTACAATAACACATTGTCTTTTTTCAACATAGCCTATGCCGATAATAACACCCGCAGCAGGGCAACCACCATGTTCTTCATACATTTCATAAGCAGCAAACAGTCCTAATTCAAAAAACCTGGTACCTGTATCAATAAGATAATTTATTCTTTCTCTGGCAGTAAGCTTATTGGATTCATGCTGATGTTTGATTTTTTTTTCTCCACCTCCAAGGAAAATCTGTTCTGATTTTTGTGAGATCTTATTTATCAACAATTTATTAGCATCAATATTCTTTTTAATTTCGATGTCCCTGTTATCCATAATGGAAGATTTAAAAACCGTAAAGATAACATTTATATCAGTAATCATCAAATTTTTATCCAACAATGATATAGTGTCATTTAATTAAAACACATCACCCTGATAGTCTGCAATTAAGTCAATTTGTTAAAAAATGCTAATTGATTGTCAAATATTAAGATAGAATTGCCATTTATATTAATTTCGCAAAAAAAATCAGTATGATTGATTTTGATAAAGAAATAAAAGCAGAAAAAAAGGAAATTCAATTTTTTGCAATTGAGCTGAAAAAGCTTCTCGAAAGAGTAAAATATACTCCCGAAACAAACATAACTCAGGATGTTATTAGTAGACTGGACGAACCTTATATGTTTGTTATTGTAGGGGAGGTCAAGTCAGGTAAAAGTTCATTTATCAATGCATTGCTGGATCCTGGCAAAACGATATGTAAAGTAGCACCATCTCCAATGACCGATACCATACAACAAATTGTATACGGATTGCCTGAAAGAGAGGAATTTGTCTCTCAGTTTTTGAAAAGGATTTATCAGGATAATGAGATATTAAAGGAAATTGCAGTAGTAGATACTCCCGGAACAAATACAATAATTGAACATCACCAGGAGATAACTGAAAAATTCATTCCTGTAAGTGACCTGATCATATTTGTTTTCGAAGCCAAAAATCCTTACAGGCAATCAGCATGGGAATTCTTTGATTATGTTAAGGATGAATGGAAGAAAAAAGTTGTCTTTGTATTGCAACAAAAAGATCTGATGAATTCTGAAGATCTTGCTATCAATTTTAATGGGGTGAAAGACTATGCCCGTAAGAAGAATATCATAGATCCGGTGGTTTTCGCCGTATCAGCTAAAGATGAAATAGAAGGACAGACTAATAATAGCGGTTTTATTGAACTCCGGCAATATATAGAAAAACACATAACTAATGGTAAAGCAACTTATCTGAAACTTGAAGCTTCTGTAGATACACTGCTCAATATAAATTCAAAGCTTTGTCAGGGGATGATAATCAGAAAAGAACAGTACGAAGCGGATCTGATTTTCCGCCATGAGATCAGGGGTATTCTTGACCAGCAGGAAATTAAAACAAATTATCAAACAGAAGTGCTGATTGAAAATCTGGTAGCAAAGTATGATAATATTTCTCAAAAATACAAGGAAATATTAAGTGATAAACTTGGTTTCTTTTCAATAATCTCAAGTTCTTTTTTGTCAATTTTTGATAAAAAGGAGAATTTGAGCAACTGGCTGAGAGAGTATACTTCTGAACTGGAGAAAGACCTAAAAGATGTAATAGGGAAATCTATCAATGATGGAATAAAAGACATAGCTGAAAATATTCAGATGATGGCTAAGCTGGTGGATGCTAAATTACATAACAGCAAGACTATTCTGCCAAATGATCATCACATTTTTAGTGATCTGGCCGATAAAAGGGCAAACATTCTCTCAGAATTGATTGATACATTTTACAGGTTCATACATCAGGAAGAAAACTTTTATAACAAAGAAATGCTGACAAGGGACAGCAATGTCTCCCCCGATCTTCTCAAAGGCAGTGGATTGGCAGCAATAGGCATTGTAATTACAGCACTTATGCATGGTGTTGTATTCGATATAACCGGTGGGGCCATCACTGCAATTGGATTTATTTTTGCAGGGGTCGGAATCGGTTTGAAGCGCAATAAGATACTCAATGGCTTTATCTCAGAATTAGAAAAGGGCAGAAACAAAATTAAGGCAGAAGTAGCCGAAAAGGTTAAAAATTACGTTATATCAATTAAAAGAAGAATTGATGATAATTTCGCAAAACTGGATGGTTTTCTTGAAAATGAAGAAAGGGAAATCAAGGCTATAAATGAAAAACAGAATGAAATAGAAAGACAGTTTGTCACCATTAAAAATGATTTAATTTCAAAATATAAATGAGTAAAAGCAGAATTGTATTAATAATTGCAGTAATTGTACTGGCTCTAGTGGCCTTTTTTGTTATAAAAGCCGGCTCTGACAAAAAGAACAGGAATTATGATTTTTCATTCCGTGAATTTGCTGTTGAGGATATAGAAAATGTGGAAAAAGTATTGTTATTCAAAAGAGATGGAGAGCGGATACAGCTTAACAGGAAAAAAAATGTCTGGTATGTAAATGACAAATACATTGCAAGTTCTACTGCAGTAGCAAATTTATTATCAGCTGTTAAAAATGTGAAAATTGATTATGTGCCACCAGATGCGGCAGTGGAAAATATTATGAAATCGCTGATGTACAATGGAATAAAAGTGGAGTTATACGATAAAAGCGGTGAAGCGATAAAGAAATTTTATGTTGGGGATTCACCCGAAAATAGTATAGGAACATACTACCTTATGGAAGGTTCTGCAAGTCCTCTTGTGCTTTCATTACCTGGTTTTAAAGGCAATTTGAGAGTTCGTTTTTCATATACCCAGGATGAATGGAGAGACAGGATTGTTTATAATATCAAACCGGATGAAATAGATGAGGTAAGTATGAAATATTTTTTCGATAAAGATAATTCCTTTTTGCTTAAGCGAATAAATTATGGTTTCACCATACAGCCTGCATTTGAAGACTTAAAAAAATCAAATACAAGAGTAAATAATGATTTTGCAAAGGCATACCTGTTAGGATTCGAAAATAAAGGTTGTGAGTATATAGCTAATAACATAGAGGGAAGGGAAGATATTCTCACTCGTTTGCCAATTGTGGAGATTGGACTAAAGCTAAAAACCGGTAAATCGAAAAAACTTGATATTTTTATGATACCGAATCTGGATAATGAAGTTGATGAGGATAAGGATGGGATCAACAAATATTTGAATGAGTCAGTGCTAAGATATATTGCCAGGGATGAAAATAATGACTTGTTTTTGATCCAGTATGAAGTATTTAAAGATATTTTTGTTTCTGCAAGATCATTTAACAAATAAAACAGGAAAGAATCAGATTCAGGATAAATTAAAAATGACCTGATATTCATGGTTGAAAAATCAGGTCATTTTTGTGCGAAAGCTATTTAAAATCAGTTCTATCTGTTTTGCAGTTTGTCAAGTTTGTCAGCTCCTTCGATATTAAAAGCCTTACCTATTTTTGATATTTTATCGATATTGATATTTCCTGTGAAGCTCATTAAAACTGCATTTTGTTTATTTCCAACGAGTAGTATCAACTCTTTTACAATATTCCCCTGTGATCCGGTGCTAAAAAAGATTACATTTGAACCCTTTTCTTTTACTGACATCAATTCCTCATATCCTCCTAATCCAATTTTTAGTCTTGCTGAATTATAAAACTCCAGTGGATTCTTTTCAGTTTTGAGAACTTTTAATCCTTTAAGGCTGGCTATTATTTCTTTGATCTCAGCATTGTTCTCGTTTGATTTCGAGATTGAACTAAGCATATTTGCACTAATAGACACATAATTGAAGTCTTCATTAGTGGTTTTATCTGTAAATAATTTGTCAATAGCATTTGACTGGGCAAAAGAAACTGCAGTTGCAAAAAGTGCTAAATTTAATATTAATAAAAATAATTTTTTCATGGTTTATCTGATTTAATTTGATTTAATGATATCGAGTTTTTCAAGATTTCCAATTGTGCCGGATATCGATTCCTGGCCTTTATTATAATTGACAGATAAAAAAGCTAGTGCCTCTTTAGTTATTTTTAAAGCTTCTTCAGGATCCTGAATTTCCCCGGAGCTAATATTTACAATTTTCTTGTTTGTATTATCAGTATAAAAATAAATTCCGGCACCTATAAGCAAAATTATTGAAGCCGCAACTGCTATGCTTTTTATAAAACTACCTTTGACTATTTTGTTTTTTTTGCTTTTAATGATTCCCGGATATCTGATATCTTTTTCAGCATCAAAAAATGCAAACATCGTTTTCAGTTCAGCATATTCCTGATTTTCATTGTTTTTCAATATCTTTTTAATCTCGCTTTCTTCCTCAAGAGATGTTTCTCCTTCCCAATATTTTTTTATCAAATCATCAATATTGCTGTTTTTCATATTTTTCGGTATTACTGTAATTGTAATTTTGCATCAAAGATTAACTGCTGAAGCAATTTTCTTGCCCTGAAAAGGAAAACTTTGACATTCTGGATATCTGTCTGCATGATCTCAGATATTTCTTTATAACTCATTTCTTCAATTTCACGAAGCTGGATCACAGTCTTATAGTTTTCAGGCATTGAATTGATAAGCTTTTTTAGTTTGCAGGTCAGGTCTTTTGTTTCAAGCTCTTGGTCAGGTCTTATCGAATGATCACTTTCTTTGAAGGAAACTGAATCAAGGCTTTCAAAGTTCTTTTTTTTATTGCTCCTGATTTTATCAATGCACATATTCCTTGTTACCGACATACACCAGGCTTCTTTGTTTTCTATTTTATCGAATTCAATTCCTGATTCCCATATTTTTATTGCCAGTTCCTGCATAATATCCTCAGCATCATTGTCGTCACCGGTTAGACGCAATGCATATCTGTAAAATTTGTCCTTGTATGCCAGTAAAAAGGCTTCCATTATTGTATTATATTATGTTGACGAAAGAAAAATAAAATTTGTTACAATAATTAACGTAATTTTACCCACAAAATTGATTTTTTTGAACTCAGAGAATGATATATTGTTTACTCCAATTGAATTCCTTAAAGGAGTTGGGCCTAAAAGAGCTGAGCTTTTAAAGAAAGAACTTGGAATATCTTTTTTCCAGGATTTGCTTGTGCATTTCCCTTTCAGGTATGTTGACAGAACTACATTTCGAAGAATAAATGAAATAAATGAAGGTTCAGCATTGTTCCAGTTGAAATGCAGGATCATTGATAAGCAGATAATTAAGGGAGCAAATAACAGGAGCCGGTTACAAGCTGTTGCAGTAGATGACACAGGAATGATTGAGTTGTTATGGTTTCAGGGTGTCAAATGGATTGACCCTGTGATTGAAAATGGTAAAGAATATATCATTTTCGGCAAAATCGAAAGTGGATTTGGAACAAAAAAAATGATACACCCTGAATTGGAACCTGTTACAGAAGATAGTGTAAACAGAAAATCAATTCTTTCCCCTGTTTACAGTACAACCGAGAAATTGAATTCAGGAGGATTAAATAGTAGGGCATTAGCCAAATTGATGGAGAATCTAATGTTCAGGATTGAGTTGAGTGAAATTGAGGAATTTTTGCCTGAATATATCATTAAAAGGCTAAATCTCATAACAAGAAAAAAAGCATTATTTCAGATACATTTTCCTAAAAATGATGAACAACTGGATGCAGCAAAAACCCGCTTGAAATTTGAGGAATTATTCTTTTTGCAATTAAGGTTATTGTTAAATAAAATAATAAGGAAAAAAAAGATCAAGGGATATGTTTTTGGTCAGGTTGGACAGAAGTTTAATGAATTTTACTCTGAAAAACTTAAATTTGAACTTACAGGAGCGCAAAAGCGTGTTACTAAAGAGATCCGGTCTGATCTCAGATCCGGGATTCAAATGAACAGGTTGCTGCAGGGAGATGTTGGAAGCGGTAAGACTATTGTAGCTTTGATGACAATGCTCATAGGGATTGATAACGGATACCAGACATGTATTATGGCTCCTACCGAAATTCTTGCACAGCAGCATTTTAATTCAATAAGTGAACTAATCAAAGGTCTTGGTATTAATATCGGATTTTTATCAGGAAATATAAAAGGTAATGTCAGGAAATCACTGCTAGCTTCACTTGAAGCAGGTTCAATAGATATTCTTGTCGGAACACATGCCGTTATTGAGTCGTGGGTTAAATTTCACAATCTTGGATTAGCGATTATTGACGAACAACACCGGTTTGGAGTCAAACAAAGAGCAAGCCTCTGGCATAAATCCAAACCACTGCCTCCGCATATTCTTGTAATGACAGCTACACCAATACCCAGAACACTTTCTATGACAATATATGGAGATTTGGATGTCTCAGTGATTGATGAACTTCCTCCAGGCAGAAAGAACATAGATACTATCCATTTAAATGAATCTAAAAGACTGAAATTGATTAAGTTTCTTGGAAACCAGATCTCTTTAGGAAGACAAATTTACGTAGTTTATCCGTTAATAGAGGAATCAGAGAAAATGGATCTGCAAAATCTTCAGGATGGTTATGAAAGTATGCTCCATCATTTTCCAAGACCCGAATATCAGATGAGTATAGTGCATGGTAAGATGAAATCGCCTGATAAAGACTTCGAAATGCAGAGATTTAAAGAAGGTAGGACTCAAATACTAGTGAGCACTACTGTTATAGAAGTTGGTGTCGATGTTCCTAATGCCACAGTCATGGTAATTGAAAATGCAGAAAGGTTTGGATTGTCACAATTGCATCAGTTGAGGGGCAGGGTAGGCAGGGGAGCCGAACAGTCTTACTGCATTCTTATGAGTTCTTATAAGCTATCAAAAGATGCAAAGGAAAGGATAAACACAATGGTCCGGACAAACAATGGCTTTGAAATATCTGAGGTAGATATGCAGTTAAGAGGGCCGGGAGATATGGAAGGTGTCAGGCAAAGCGGTTTGCTTGATCTTAAAATATCTAATATTCTTGAGGATGAAAAGATTTTAAAACTAGCAAGGACTGTGTGTCAGGAAATACTTGATTCTGACAGTTCACTTCAAAATCCGGCAAATGTCAGATTAAAAAACTATGTAAACAGTAATAGGAGCTTGTTTTCATCATGGGGAAGAATTTCCTAAAATGGTCTGGGATGAAATTGGGGAGCGTGATTAATAATTTACAAAGTACGACTTACGATTTTTGATTTGTGATTTTTAAATTACGGCTTATTGATTTAGGAAGCATTATTTTGTTAGTAATGGATTTGGAAAGCTAGCATTCAAATCAATTCATTATTTAACAGTAATAAAAAAATGAAAAAAAAGCCTGCCCGAAATTCTTTTACTTCAGACAGGCGCTCCCATTTACATAAATCTTTATATCTTATCTAAAATCTCTTTAATGTCTTCTATTTTTGATTTGAAAACTTCAACTTTAATTTTGCGATCATCTGTAATCACTGCATATTTCATACCAAAATATGGATTATGATCTTTATCTTCTGATAAAATAATGATATTCAGTTTGTTATTAGGCAATAAAAAATTTTCTGGTATTTTAAAAGCCTGCTTTTCATTGTCCCATTCCAATTCTATATTAAACTTCAGATCCGGAAAAACCATCTGAACAACCGAATTACTTACATTATAAGATTCATGCATGTCGATTAATATTTCATCAGATTTCCAGTTTTTGTCCAGGTATTTTCCCAAACTTACTATACCCGGTATTTGTGTTTTAAATAAATAGCCATTTTTATTTACTGTAGTTCCATTACTATCAAAAGTCCAGCTATGTTTTGAAATAAGATCCTGTCCAGATTTTGAAAGTATCCATTTATTTTTATCATATCTGAAAATTCCAAGATTTTCAAAAATTGTGTCAGGCACACTAAAACTTATATATTTGTTTTGCAGTGGGAAAATTTCTTTTCCTTTTTTATCCTTAAATTTAAAATCAATAATAGTTGTAGGAGAAATTAAATAATTAGATTTCTCAATCATAGTAAATCTGTCTGCTATTATTTTCCGTGTTGAGTTTATTTGTCTCCATTGTATTATAACACTATCGGTTGTGGAGCTGAATGAATTTTCATCAACTGAAATGATAAAACCATTTGCTTCTATGATTTTGATTCCTCCTGAATTTTTAAAAACCATATATTGATTCTCTCCTTTTAAGGATTCCAACACTGCAAGCTTATCTTTCTTATAAGGATAAAATATGTCATGTTCTTTCAAACACGATGTGAAGATCAGAGTTATAAGTGATATGTAAAAGTAGTTTTTCATAATTTCATTCAGATAATATTTAGTAGATATCGAATCAAAAGAATTAGCTGCCTGTCATTAAAAATTAATTATTTTTACTAAAATAAATACCTTCCTCCAAATGATATACCATAAGTAAAATACTTTTGCTTAAGGTCATATTCCTTTTTTGTAATCGGAAACAAACTATATGTGAATACAGGCTCTGCAAAAACAGCAAACTGATCATTAATTGAGTACGCATAAAATAAACTTGAATAAAGAGAAGCACCAGTCCTGTTCATAAATACTTCATCTCCTTTATCCTCAAGGTTTGTTATTTTTCCATCTTTATTCAATATTGAACCTGATTTTCTTAAAAGCATATTAATAATTACACCGGCATTCAATCCAAAAGAATGTCGCTGGTATTTCAATTCATATCCAATTATCAGAGGTATACCCAACATCCTGTATGAATTGAATTTTTTGATATCCTCTTCTCCGTAAATTTCTTTAATCGTAGTGTCTCTGGTGATAGTGAAAGTGCCGTCAGAATGTTTAATAGTATCAATGGTAATGATCGTTTGAGTGCTGATAACATTTTTCAGTATAATTCTGAATTTTTCATTGATTGAAGTGAAATCAAATCCGGTTTTTAAAACTGCACCTTTGTAATTGTAACCTATCCTTAAACCGGTACTGTAAGACAGCAGTGGATTCTCTGAATTTTTTCGTGAATCTTTTAAAACTTCGTTATCACCTTTCAAAGATTTAGCCCCATAAAGCGGTGATGCATATGCTTCAAGTAACCATGAATTAATTTTGCTTGGAAAACAGTCATCAAGTATTCCCTTTCTTCTATGATAAACAGTTTGTGATTCAGAATTATTATTAGATAAATATTTAGTTTTATTAGTTTTTCCCCCTTGTATAGTATTAAATTCAAAAGGCAACATAGGAATATTTTCAATTTCAGAAATTGCACTTGAATTATTGGTGTTGATCTTTGATTCTTCAGGAAACAAAAGTTCTTTAGACGAAAATAAACCTGAACTACCCAGATTCGAGAACAGATATGATACATCCTTCTGATCCGAATTATTATCCTTTGATTGCCCGTTTATCTGATTTTCTTCAATTTCTGCAATTTCAACATTTGGGGTAGAAATATCCTTAAAACTTCCGGAATTGTCCGTAACAGCAAGAATAGATGTTTTTTCATTCTTAGGAGTTACAGATTTATTGGATGAAAGTATAAAATAATAAACTCCTGATATTAAAAGAATCAAAACAGTCAAAATAATCATAAAAACAATAATCCTCCTGTTCCTCTTATTCTGGTCAAGAGATGCAGATATGTTTGTCCAGACAGAATAACTCACTTCACTCTGAAAGTCATATATTTTTTCTTTATATACTTTTTCTAATTTATCCATTAGATAAAATCTCTGTCCTTTAAAATTTTTCTTAAAAAAACCTTAGCTTTTGCTAACTGTGACCTGGAACTGCTTTCTTCAATTTTAAGTTTCTCTCCAATTTCCTTATGGCTATATCCTTCTATAACATACATATTAAAAACAGTTCTGTAACCATAAGGCAGTTTCATAAGTCCGTTCATTAGCTCCTGTGTTGTCAAATCTGATTCAATATCAATATACTCTTCCTTGAAATCGGTAGTGTCCTCGATATTCTCAATCTTGAACTTTTTCTTCTCAATCAGATGCTTAAGACAAATATTAGTCATTATTCTGCGAATCCATCCTTCAAAAGATCCTTCGAACTTGTATGAATTCAGCTTTTCAAACATCAGAATAAATCCTTCCTGCAACACGTCATCTGCTTCTTCATTATCCCCTAAATATCTTAAACAAAGGGATTTCATTGATTTTTTATATTTGTCAAATAATTGCATCTGACTATAACGGTCATTTCTCAAACAGCCGGCAATTATATCTTTATCTGACAAATCCTACCTTTTAATAAATCATCAGACTTGTTTATCTGATATCAATATCAAATGAAACGTTGCCTGAGGAAAATCTTTTTTTATGATTTTTTTTCTTCCTTTTCTTCCTCAACTATTTTTGCATCATCGATCAAAGAGTCTCCGTCGTTATCTGTATCATCAAAACCGGATATTTCCTTATTGGTTTTTTGTTTTTCAGATGTGCCCTTTTCTATAGTAGTCTTAGGGAAATCAGAAAAATCTCCGGAAGAAAATCTGTCAGCTTTATTAAAAAAATCTTCCTTATCATTCAATTCTGATGCTTTGACTTTAAAATCTGTCTCAGCAAATTCGCTTTTGTCCTTCTTTTCTTCTTTTGCAAATTTTTCTGCTTTCTGAATTGTCTCATCCAATTTCTCACCAAGATCGCTTACAAGGTCAGAGGCTTTATCAAATAATACTTTTCCTCCTTCAAAGATCTTTTCACCAACTTTCTCTGAAACCTCCCCAAATTTATCAGCAGCCTTCTTTCCCGGACCATCAATGAATTCTTTAGATTTTTCCATGAATTTCTCTCCGGTATCAAGTATTGAATCTCCAACCATATCCAGTGTTTCACTGGTTTTCTTGTAAATCTCACTGTCTTTTATTTCATCTAAAACTGATTTCTTAGAACCTTCATCAGTGTTTTCCATTGGAACGTTTGAAGCTGAACCACCTTTTTCTCTTGATCTTAAAAAATCTTCGTTTACATCGAGCAGATGTTCAGTGCTGTCATGCAATTTTTCTGTTGTTTTTTTGATTGATTCATTAGTTACTGCTTTAGCACCAAATATTAATCTTTTAATTTCACTGAATATTCCCATAAAAAATGATTTTTTATTTTTAATAATATATAATTTTATAATAATATAATCATATTCTATTTTATAGTTTACAATTATTGTGTAAAATTATTCAATTTAATTTGATTATAGCCAATTTTAAGATGAATTTAGATGTATTTGTAGCTGAGAATTGATTTTTCTGTTTATTTTGCATAAAAATCCAGCGATTGATTAATTGTTATATATACAATAAATCAATTCTGATCAAATAAACTATAAATTGTGTCAACAATAAAGGAAAAAATCCAGGAGCTTGTCGTACAGATCAATCAATTAAGTTTTATTGAGAATGAAATAGTCCGGGCAGAAAGATCTGCTCAATCTATTGATTTAAATGTTAGGGAAACTTTGGAATTGTTGGAAAAGAAGAATATAGAAATTGAAGAATTGCAGTCATTTTCGGTAAAAGGCCTTATAAGTTCCATTTTTGTAGATAAAAAATTTGAGCTGGAAAATAAACGTAATGAGTATTACCAATTGTCTAAACAATATGATAGTCTGAAAGCTGAAAAATCAGCATCTGTTTTTGAACTGGAAATATTAAACAGAAAAATCAGTGAACTTGGAGTATTGAAACAGGAACTACAGGTTATGATGGAAAACAGAGAAAATGAGTTGATGACCGAAAATTCAAATCAGGGAATGGCATTATTGAATGTCCGGAAAGAAACAGAAGAAGCGGATATTAAACTCCGGAAGCTTAACAGGTCTTATGAACTTTCAGACCGTATTTTTAGTACTCTGACCCTTTTCAGTGCTGCTCTCAGGGATGTTGAAAGCAGTATAACCTGGAACAGGAAAAAACAATTCATGGCAGGAAATTCTAAAGAAGTTGCTTTGAAAAAAGCCAAAGAATTCAATGTTGAAAGCAGGCTGATGCTTAATGATCTTGGTAAAATGCTCAGGGAGTTGGATATAAGCTATAAAAATCTGGATGTAGTACTGGTTGCATTTGAAAATGAATTCGGGATGTTCTTTGATAATTTTATATCAGATATGATCATGAAAAAGAGGATAATAGAAGGTGTGGAAAATGTGGAATATGTTTTTCAGAATTTAAAAAATGTCAAAGCAAATATTGGTGAGAAAATCAAGGAAACTGAGGTTTTACGTCAAAGACTGTTTACAGTAAAAGACAAAATATTGACAGAATAAAAAAAGCAGGAATTTCTTCCTGCTTTTTTTTTGCTAGTCTTTGTCCTGATTCCTTCTGTCGTCAAACCTTCGTACTTCTTTTTTTGGTCCCCTTTCTGCATCTCCTCCGTCTTTGTTGTATTCAGGTCTTGGGATCATAGCTTTGCGGCTTAACCTCATTTTCTTTGTTTTAGGATCAACTCCAATGTATTTGACCTTGAATGTATCTCCTATGCTGACTGCTGATTCTACATTTTCAATTCTGGTATGTGAAAGTTCAGATACATGTATCAATCCGCTTCTTTTTCCCAGGAATTCAACAAATACACCAAATGGCATAATTGTTTTGACAACAGCATCATATTCATCTCCAATTTGAGGGATATATGTGATATTTGAAATTGCAGCAACAGCTTTTTCAATATCTTCTTTATTGTTGCTGAAAATATGAATAATACCTTTATTATCTTCTTCAGAAATATTTATGGTTGTGTTTGTGGTTTTCTGAATTTCCTGAATTACTTTACCTCCAGGTCCGATAACTTCCCCAATCTGACTGGTTTCTATTGTCAATACTGTTATCCTTGGTGCATGAGGTTTTAAATCTGCATTAGGTTTTGCAATACATTTATTCATTTCATTCAAGATGTGCATTCTTCCTTCTTTTGCCTGAAGCAGTGCTTTTTCCAGAATTTCATACGGAAGGCCATCTATTTTAATATCCATCTGGCAAGCAACAATTCCATTTTCAGTACCTGTGACCTTAAAATCCATATCACCAATAGCATCTTCATCACCAAGTATATCTGAAAGTACAGCAAATCGTGATCCATCTGTGACCAAACCCATAGCTATACCGCTTACTCCCTGTTTCATAGGAACACCGGCATCCATCAGAGCCATTGATGCACTGCAAACAGTAGCCATTGATGATGATCCGTTTGATTCAAGCACATCGGAAGTTATTCTTATTGTGTAAGGGAAATCATCAGGAAGCACTTTCCTTATAGACCGGCCTGCAAGATTGCCGTGTCCAATTTCTCTTCTTCCAGGTCCTCTGTTAGGTTTCACTTCTCCAACCGAAAATCCGGGAAATGAATAATGCAACATAAAATTATCATAATATGAATTTAATGCATTATCAACCATTATCTGATCGAGTTTAGTTCCTAAAGTCAGTACTGAAAGAACCTGTGTCTCACCCCTTGTGAATATAGCTGATCCATGACTGGCAGGAAGTGTATCAACCTCTGACCATATATCTCTTATTTCATTTAATTTTCTTCCGTCAAGCCTGATATTTTCAGATAAAATTACTTCTCTGAAAACTTCCTTTTTTATTTTTTCAAAATATGCAAAAACAAGAGTTTTATTTTCATTCAACCATTCTTCACCTTTTGAAGTGATAAGAGATTCGTTTAATTCCTTTTCAATAATTTTAATTTTGCTTTTTCTTTCTGATTTGCCGAAAGAACCTTTTGCAATTTCTTTCAGTGGCATTTTTATAAAATTGCCAATCTCAACTTTTAAATCAGGATCTTCATTTTCAGAAATAGTTTCTCTTTTGATTAGGGCTTTCTCTCCTACAATTTGAGCTAACTTTAGTTGAGCTTCCACCTGAACTTTAATTGCATCATGGGCATATTTTATTGCTTCAACAATTTCATTTTCACTTACTTCGTCAGCTTCTCCTTCAACCATCATAACGTTGTCAAACGAAGCTGCAACAATTAGATCAAGTGAGGCTTTTCCCATATCTGATTTGAGAGGATTTATTTTAAATTCTCCATCGATCTTTGCTACTCGTACTTCGGAAATAGGTCCATCCCATGGAATATTTGAAACCATCAATGCTGCAGATGCTGCTAGCGCTGCTAAAGCATCAGGGCTTGTTTCTTTGTCAGCAGATAATAAATTTATAAAAACTTGAGTTTCGTTCATGTAATTGTCAGGAAACAACGGTCTCAGAGCTCTGTCAACCAATCTTGATATTAAAACTTCATAATCGGATAATTTACCTTCTCTGCGGAAAAAACTTCCGGGTATTCTTCCTGCCGCAGAAAATTTTTCCTGATAATCAACCGATAACGGAAAAAATGCCTGATTTTCTTTTGCTTCAGTACTCGAAGTAACGGTTGCCAGTATAACTGTATCACCAGTTCTTAATACAACTGAACCATCAGCCTGTTTGGCTAACTTGCCTGTTTCAATTGTAACTTCCCTTCCATCCGGAAGAAAAAATGAAGTTGAAACTCCTAAATTGTTATTCATGCTTATTTTTATTTAAAATTTAATTTTGATCATATATACACCATAAACCTTTCAATATGCTTGAAAGCAAAGATGTTAATCTAAATCAGTCAATGGTTAAATGAATTACATGTTATAAAATCAACATGAAACGAATCTATTTCAGGTTTTGAGAAAGCCTTTTTTAATTTGATTTTTCAGTACAATTATTTTCTTATACCTAATTTATCTATTAAAGCTCTGTACTGTAGTATATCTTTACTCATAAGATACTTCAAAAATCTTTTCCTTTTTCCTACTTTTGTTAAAAGTGCCCTTCTGCTGACCTGATCTTTTTTGTTTAAATTCAAGTGGCCGGTCAGAATTTTAATTTCTTCAGTCAACAGTGCAACTTGTCCTTCTATTGAACCGGTATTTGTTTCTGATTTACCGTATTCCTTAAAAATTTCTTTCTTCTTTTTTGAATCTATTTGTACGCTCATTTTTAATTGTTTTACTAAGTTTAATTACGAAAATCTTCATTAGCGGGCGCAAAGATAAAATTTATTTTTAATTTCCCAATTATTTATGAACTATTTACAAAAAAAAATGCCTCCTTAGAGGCATTTTCAACAATTTTTATAGATTAATATTTTTTCCCTTTCAAATTAAAAATATAAAAATCTTTGTTATCTCCTCCTGGTTGGCCCAAAGGAGGTGTCTCTACAACTTCTAATGTTTTCATTATAAAGTAATCAAATTTTCCTGCGACAGCTGATGGGGATTTAAATAAAAACAACTTATTGACTGTAACTCCAGCTTCAGCTGCTTTTGTGCCAGCGGTATATGCTGCAATCAATGTCTCGAGATCAGTTATTTTGTCAAAATCGGCTGCTGCTAACGGAATTACCATTTCAGTACCATTTTCCGGTTTTATTTTCTTTTGCCATGATCCATCTGTTAGATCGTCAACCACACCAAAATCCTGAACGTCACCATCCGGATTGTTCTCTGAAGCAACTGCTGCTCCTTTTTGTAAATCAACACTACCAAAAAATCCGGCTGGGGCATCTGCATTATAAACCTTTAAACTTGGTACATTTACATTAAAACTTGTGGAAATTGTAAGACTAATCTCAACTGTGTCTTTTAATAGATTTTCATCCTCAACAACAAAGAGGTAATCAGACGTTCCTGCATCCTGTCCTTTAATTGTGATAGCTTTTGTAAAAGCTTCACCATCAGCCCCGATCAGTAAAGATGGATTCGCATTTAAGCCGTCAATGATCCTTTCAAGTGCAAGCTTGGTTCCGTTTTCATAAACAATCAGAGTTTTCATGTTAACATCTCCTTTGGCTCCTTTCACCTGAACTTTAAAATTTGCTGCTGGTTCTATTGTCCCGTCGGAAGTTAAAAAACCCGTACCTGAAAGCAAGGAAACAGTGGGTGGTACTTTATCCTCTGTACATGAAGTAAAAGCAAATGTAACAAGGAGGATGCTCATGATAGCATATAAATAATTGAATTTTTTCATATTTACAAAGTTTTTAAATTAAATAATATTTATTTTATATAGTTAGTAAACTTATTATAAATTCGTTTATTTTATAATTAATACGTTTTATTTTTAATAAGTCACATTAAGAATATAAGTTTTACTCATCCTCTCCTTCCAGATTCTTTGTTTCTCCGGCTTCAGAAGAATTCACTTTTGAAAAATCACTTCTGATTTCTGTATGTCTTATCTCTCCACCTGTAGTCCCTGTTACTTTTGCAAAATAAATCGATACAACAGCAAAAACAAATAAAACGATAGCGATTATATTTGAAAAGGCTTTCTTTTTCCAGTTTGCCCACAAAGCAAATAAAGAAAATGCACCCAGTAAATACGACAGTATAGCAAATAATTCCGCCTTTTCTTCATGGGCAAGTATAAATTCCTTATCTATTCCAGGCAAGTTTTCAATTACCTCTTCTGCACCTTCTCCCGATCCAAATGCAGGTATAGTAAATAAAGCACCAAAAATGAAAATAAAAAAAGCAACCCGTTTGATGACTTCTGATTTAAAAATAAAACCTCCGGCTAAAACAATTAAACCAACAATCGGGAAAATAATAGGCAAGTGATTAAATGCCAGGTGAAAATGAGCTCCGTTCATGTTTTAATAATTTAATGGTTAAAAAATTTGAATTAATCTGTTATTAAATATTTGGAATATTTACCTTTGCCAACTTATTTAAAACCTGATAATGCTAATATTATATATAACAGTACTGATATTTTCTCTTATAATTTGTTTGAATCTTTTAATTGAAAAAAGAATAAAAAGATAATATCACTTCGTAATTATTCTGTTGTCGCATTCTTTTTCTTCGGATTTTTCATCACTGCATGCACATTTTTCACCGGTAGTAGAACATGTCTTTTTAAATTCTTCTCCTTTCAGAAAAAATTTGAAATTAAGAAGAAGAAATGATACCATGAAAATTGCAAAAACAATTATTAGAGTATATATAAATTCTGACATTTTATTTACTTTGCGATTTGAATTAATTACAAATATACGTTATTTAGTTTTGGATATTATGCTTATGGAAAAAAAAGTAAACAATTTTGTTGAATTATTGAAAATAATGGATACCTTAAGGACAAATTGTCCCTGGGATATGAAGCAAACTGTACATACACTGAGAAATCTTACTCTTGAAGAGGTTTATGAACTTGCTGATGCCGTGATCAGGGAAGATTGGGATGAAATAGAAGAGGAACTGGGTGATATACTGCTGCATATCGTATTTTATGCAAAAATTGGGGAAGAGAAAGGCAGATTTGATATTGGAAGTATAGTAGAAAAACTGAATAAAAAAATGATATCAAGACATCCTCATATATATGGAGATACGGAAGTTGCAAATGCTGAAGATGTGAAAAAAAACTGGGAGCAGATCAAAAAACATGAGGGCAAAAAATCAGTTTTATCAGGCGTCCCGACAGGATTACCTGCTCTGATAAAAGCATACAGGATGCAGGATAAGACAGCCCAGGTCAAATTTGAATGGGAAAATACAGAGCAGGTTTGGGCAAAAGTTGAAGAAGAAATAGGCGAGTTGAAAGAAGCTGTCGATAACCATCATGCTAAAGATCATATTGAAGAAGAATTTGGTGATGTCCTTTTTGCACTGGTCAACTATGGCCGATTCATTGGTGTCGATCCGGAAACTGCATTGGAAAAAATTAATATGAAGTTCAAATCAAGATTTGAATATATAGAAGAGAGTGCTCCAAAACCACTTAATGAAATGACATTATGGGAAATGGATGATCTCTGGAACGAAGCAAAAACCAAAATGAAATGAGGGGGGACCACAATTTAAGATTAAGATGTTCGATTTACAAAATACTAAAAATAACAGAAAACACTCTATCTTTTATAAACCAAATAAACCTTATAAACCACATAAACTTTTATAAACCAAATAAACAAAAAAAACATGTTTTCAGGAATAATTGAATCAATAGGGAAAATTGAAAAAATAGAAACGGAAAATACCAATGTGCATTTTTTTGTTTCATGTAAATTTCTGGACGAAATACATATCGACCAGAGTATTTCTCATAACGGTGTTTGTCTGACTGTAGTGGAAAAGGATAAAAAAGTATATAAGGTTACAGCTATCAAGGAAACATTGATAAGGTCTAATCTTGGTCTGCTCAAAACCGGTGATCATGTAAATCTTGAAAGGTCGGTAAGCGCTGAAATGAGGATGGATGGGCATTTTGTGCAGGGACATGTTGATACTACAGCAAAATGTATCAGTGTTAAGGAAGAAAACGGGTCATGGTATTACACCTTTGAAGTGAGGGATGAAACCTCCTCCAATCTGATGGTCAATAAAGGCAGTATAGCAGTTAACGGTGTTAGCCTGACACTTGTTGAACCTTTCGGAACACAGTTTTCGGTAGCTATAATACCTTATACTTTCGAAAACACCAATTTCAGGTTTTTCCGGCCGGGCAGTATCGTGAATATTGAATTCGACATCATGGGTAAATATGTAGTCAAATATCTGGAAAGCATCAGGGAGAGTTTTGTGAAGAACTAATAGTGAAAAAGTAAAAGTGAAAAACTAAAAATTATTGAAGTGTTCGCTTGAGAGTCGGTGGAATTAGCCAATTAGCAAATTTGGGGTTTATTAAAATATTTTAGTTGCTCAAATCAAAGGTAATCTATAAGGATATTGTCTGCTGAAGCATATTTTTTCAGCAATCCGACGCAATGATCTAATGTCTCTACCAGACCTTTTTTGCCACTATATGCATTAATTATTATCACCATGTGGGTAGTTTCCAAAGTTATTTTTGTACGATCACAATCGCTGGTTGGTGTTCCGATACCTCCGGTTTCATCCCTGTAAACCGGCAATCCTTCGATATTCATAATTCCTCTTCCTATAGCTTCAAATTCATCATCCCTTCTGCCAACATCAAGGATCAGGTCACCATTGATCTTATGCATATCAAAAGCACCGATCGAAAAACCACTCCTTATAGAAACCAGATTTATAATATCAACTAAGGTATTGACCCTGTAAATTGGAATTCCCCTGACAATCCTTCTACATAGAGCTTCTGCAGAAGGTCGGTACCGATTTGGGTCTTTGCCAAGTTTCTTATATGCATTTCTTGTTTCCCTTATTGCGATACCTTGATTGATGTGTTCAATGGTAAAATCAGCTTTTATCCTGGAAACTTCAATGTTCATTTCGTCCCACAAGGACTCGGTTGTGAGGCTATTTATAGTTTTGCATTCAATAATTCCCAAAGCTAATGCAGGACAAGCATCTCTAATGATTTCAGATATTGTTATTTCCATAAAAAGAATTTAATAATATATTTATGCAAACTTAAGAAAATTGTTGTTTGATTTGGCAAACAACTTCAAAAATAAATATAATCAGACAGAGCTTTGATTTATAATTTTTTATGTACATATATCATTAAATTGTTATTTAGATTTAAACTAAAAAGTTACCGTATTGTTAATTTTAATTATGAGTTATTTCATTGATTATTTTTAATATTTTTAAATGTTTCATATGTCAAATGCAATTTACAGAGTACCTGAACCGGTAAATGAACCAATTCTCAATTATGCACCAGGGTTCACCCGAAAGATCTGAAATCAAAAAAATGCTAACCCAGCTTAAGAATGAGAAATGGGATATTCCTATGTTCATTGGGGGAAGAGAGGTGAGAACAGGCAAAACCGAAGACATCAGGCCTCCACACGAATTAAACCATATACTTGGTCAGTATCATATCGGAGATGCAGGACATGTATATGAAGCTATAGATGCAGCAATGAAAGCCAAGAAAGACTGGGAGTTCATGCCATGGGAAGACAGAGCATCTATTTTTCTGAAGGCCGCCGATCTTATTGCAGGACCTTACAGAGCCAGAATGAATGCAGCTACAATGCTCGGACAGTCAAAAAATGTTTTTCAGGCTGAGATAGATTGTGTATGCGAACTTGCTGATTTTTTCAGGTTCAATGTCAACTTCATGACCCAGATATATAAAGACCAGCCTATCAGTCCGTATGCGACATGGAACAGGATGGATTACAGGCCGCTTGAAGGATTTGTATTTGCCCTGACTCCTTTTAATTTCACTTCAATTGCCGGCAATTTGCCTGCTGCACCTGCAATTTTGGGAAATACTGTAGTATGGAAACCTGCAAGAACTCAGATATATTCAGCTTGGCTGATCATGGAAATACTTAAAGAGGCAGGATTACCTGACGGTGTTATAAATATGGTAAATGTTGGTGGCAGTATTGCCGGAGATGTGATATTTTCCGATAAAATTTTGCAGGATTGCACTTTACAGGTTCAAATAATACTTTCAGTACAATCTGGCGAAAAATTGCCCAAAATCTGGAAGATTATAAATCTTTCCCAAGGGTAGTAGGGGAGACTGGTGGTAAGGATTTTGTCATAGCACATTCATCAGCTATTCCATCACAGGTTTCAGCAGCTCTGCTGCGAGGAGCTTTTGAATACCAGGGACAAAAATGTTCTGCAGCATCCAGGGCTTATATTCCTCGCAGTATGTGGAATGAAGTTTATTTGCATCTGAAGGAAGGCATTGAAACAATAAAAATGGGAACTGTCGAGGATTTTACCAATTTTATCAATGCAGTTATAGATGAGTCAGCATTTGATTCAATAACCAGCTATATTGACCAGGCAAAAGCTGATAAAGACGCAGAAGTCATCATAGGTGGAAATTATGATAAATCCCAGGGATATTTCATACAGCCAACAGTCATCAAAACTGAAAATCCACATTACAGAACAATGGTTGAAGAGATATTCGGACCTGTACTGACTATATATGTTTATGATGATGAGAAGTATCTGGAGACTCTAAGACTTCTGGACAAAACTTCGGTTTATGGTCTAACAGGTGCTGTTTTTTCTGTTGACAGAAGAGCAATTGAAATAGCACTTGATGAATTGAGGAATTCTGCAGGAAACTTCTATATCAACGATAAACCGACAGGTGCAGTAGTAGGACAGCAACCATTCGGAGGTGCAAGAGGGTCAGGTACAAATGACAAAGCTGGTTCATTGCTCAACCTCTACAGATGGGTGTCTCCCAGAACTATTAAGGAGAGATTCGTCACTGCAAATGACTACAGGTATACGTTCATGGATGAGAAATAAAGTTTGGCAAGCTTGTTGAGGCTTGAATTCTGCTTTTATAAATCATCCCTGTGAATTGTTGAATATCAAATGATTTGTTATTTATCTTGTGGTTTCAAAATTCTCTTTGTAAGGAAAATGGACTTTATGACTTGGCTCACCTGGTCTGAATGCAGGATTAAAATAATTTACAATTGTTCATTTCTGAGATTTGCAAATTATAAGAAAATTTTAAGGATGAACTGATTGGAATTTTGATGCCTCTTTATAATACTTACATTGTAAATTGTCACTCACTGGAGGAAATTTAAAGAGACTATTTATTCTATTTCAAGCAATTACGATAGCTATCGGAACTTAAAGTGTTGTAAATAAAACAAAAATATATTGCTATAATTCAATCTGACAAATAAGTATATGCTTTTTTAACAGCTTCTCATACGAATCTCAATTGGAAATTTAATATAATCCATGATAATTGTAATTTTGAGCAACTTAAATAATTTCAAATTGTTTTATTTAATTGAAATTTAATTTTTTATACAATTATGAAAAAAAACAATCTTATTCTCGGTTTATTATTTGTAGGAGTGCTAATGGGAGCATTGGATATTTCAATTGTTGGCCCTGCAATTCCTTCTATTCATAAGGCATTGGGGCTGGATGAACATCAGGTGTCGTGGATATTTTCTATTTATATTTTGTTCAGTCTGATGGGCATCTCCTTATTTGCAAGATTATCAGATCGTTATGGAAGACGGCCTTTTTATATCCTTGCAGTTTTGATTTTTGGTTTTGGATCATTGATTGCAGCTATGGCTCATAATATTGAAGCACTATTGATAGGCAGGGCAATTCAGGGTTTCGGAGCAAGTGGTATTTTTCCTGTCGCATCTGCAACAGTTGGAGATATTTTCCCTCAGGAAAAAAGAGGGAGGGCTCTCGGTTTAATAGGCATGGTATTTGGACTTGCGTTTTTACCGGACCAGTTATTGCCGGACTGATGTTAAAATTTTTCTCCTGGAATTCTTTATTTTTAATAAATATTCCTTTTGTGGTCATAGTTATTTTGGGAAGCATAAAACTTTTGCCAGCTAAAAGAAATTCTGATTCTAAAATCATAGATTGGCCCGGTATTATTTCACTGGGTTTGTTTCTAAGTGGAATTACTATAGCATTAAATAATCTTAAAACCTCAGGTTTCTGGGAGGCGATTTTATCAACATCATTTTATCCCTTTCTTAGCAGTCGGATTACTTGCATTTTAGTTTTTATTATTATTGAAAAAGGTCAAAACATCCGGTTGTGGATACAAATCTTTTCTATCTCAAACAGGTTAGAATAGTAGGTTTTCTGGCATTTGGAACCGGTTTGTACCAGGCAGCTTTTGTTTTTGTTCCTGCCATGACTGTGAAATTATTCGGAGTTGAACCTTCTACTGCCAGTTTTATGTTGCTTCCGGTCGTTTTCACAATGGCAATTTCATCACCAGTTTCAGGAAGATTGATAGATAAGTATGGTTCTAGGATTATAATCAATATTGCATTTATATTGATGGCAATCGGACTTTCATTATTGTTTGCAGTCAATTTGACAAAATACATTTTTTACTTTGCAGGTGTTATGCTGGGCATGGGACTGTCTGTTCTGGCAGGTTCATCTTTGAGATATATTATGCTAAATGAAGTCTCTGCCGGGGAAAGGGCATCTGCACAGGGAGTCCTTACGATAATGATAAGCCTTGGTCAGATAATAGCTTCAGCCCTCATTGGGGCTTTTACAACGGGATACCAAAACGGTATAAAAGGATACCAGATAGTTTTCGCTCTGTTGACTTTCATAACTGTCTTTCTTGGCATCAGCTCCCTGAGGTTAAAATCAAGAAAACAGGAGAAGGAAAGTTATTCAGGAAAATGAAAACTATTTACTGATATTAATAACTTATCATAAGAAAAATAAGAAATAAGCTTTTGTAAAAATCACTGAGGCAATCCAACCAGATATTGTCTTCCAAAAGAAATGTGTTATCCTAGGTGAACAGCATCAGTGATTAATACCAATTTATTATTTCGCAATATTAACATTGAAATTGAAAAGTGGAGTTTGAAGTTTCCCGAACAATCTCACCCAAACCGGCAACATCATTTCTGTTCCTCTTGCAGTAGTGATATCTCCAAGTTCAATAATGTTTTCATTTTTCCATCCAAAGCTGTTTAATAAGGAAACAACCTGGGATTTTGCAGTTTCGTCATTGCCACTTACAAATACACTGTGATCACCAGATACCAGTGAAGGATTTACCATTACCGGATTGCTCATGGTATTGAGAGATTTCACGACCTTCAGTTTTGGATATTTTGTCTGTATTTTTTCTGAAAGGCTATCTGTATTGCATATAGTTAAACTTGGAGGGAAGCCTTTGCTAAAGTCAAGAGGATTGGAAATGTCAATCATGGTTTTTCCATTGAGAAGATCCTCACCTACAGCATTAAGGCAGTCGAAAGCAGCATTCCCATTCATTGCAAATACTACCAGATCATTTCCTTTTTGTACTGCTTCTTTGTATGTACATAACTGAACTTCAGGGTTGTTCTTTATCCAGCCACCAACAGCGGGATTTCCCCAACCGTCAGGTTCTGTTTTATTGAGACTGTTTTCAATGTTTCTTGTTCCCATAAACACTTTATGCCCAAGTGAAACTAATTTTGTAGCTAAAGCCTGACCTACTGAACCTGTTCCCAATACAGAAATATTCATATTGATTTAAATTTTAATTGTTAGAAAATACTGTTATATAGTTTATATTTTCAAACTACAACTAATAGTGGTATTTTGTTTTAATTATATCGTATAAAATCAAAATAATATTTCAAATTGTATTTCAAAAAGGGTTTTTATGAATATTTTATGAATTGTTTCTTTTGTCAGGGTTAGATGAAAATCCTCAATGTTATACAATAAAAGGAAAGTATTTTAAAATAAATAAGAAATTTCTATAAAAACGAATTTGAGTGTTGGTCAGCAATTATTGGGAGATAACCAATTGAAGTTTCTTTTGGATGCAATAGCTTTTGATTTCATTTACTGTTTTTTCATCAGGTAAACCCAGATTTTTGTAGTTTTCTTTCCAGATTGAACTGAGCCAGGATTTTCCAACCCAGAATATATATTCTCCTTCAGGTAGTTTTGCGAGCAGCAATTTTAAAGAATCAATTCCAAATACTGTTATTTCATTCGATATTACTTCTTCATAAGTTTTTAGTCTGTTAGTGCCTATCAATAAAGAGTAATTGTATTCATTTCCATTTTGCCAGCTATATAACTCCCATCCTTTGAGGGAAGACTCAAGTGTTAATGAATCCAGATTTAGTTTTTTAACAGGAGTATATTCATTATCAGTGCTCTTTGAGCAATTGAATAAAATGAATGGCATAAAGAAAACGATCAGAAAGATGTTAAAATTTTTCATAGATATTTTATCAGATTATAATAAATACTAAGACGTAGTAACTGATCCAGAGGTTGGAAAGTTTTTTAGCTGACTTTCTACTATGTTTCTTTCAGGGCTTTCTCTATATTCTTGTCCGGAATTACCCAAAGTATTGATACAATAGCAAACAATACTGCTGAAATAACCGGATAAAATAATGCACATGGAATGGCAATTACATATAGCATTAATGATATTATTCCTTTTTGTTTTTGTTTGTTTAATGCATCGATCATGCTGTTGCTGTGCCCCATATCAGCCATGATCACCTGCTGCAGGATGAAATATGAAACAGCACTCATCAGAAGATTTAAAGCATAAACTGCAACCGGAATATTTTCAAAATGATTTTCTCCCATCCATCCTGTTGTAAAAGGTATAATTGAAAGGAAAAATAAAAGCGTTAGATTTGCCCATATCAGCCTGCTGTTAATTTGTCTGACTGTATGCAGGAGGTGATGATGATTTGCCCAATAAATGCCTACAAATGCGAAACTAAGTACATAACTTATAAAAACAGGCCATAATTCGAAAAGATCAGCCAGTTCAGATCCATGAGGTATCTTAAGCTCCAGAACCATAATTGTAATTATAATCGCTATCACTCCGTCGCTGAATGCTTCTATTCTTGTCTTTGTCATTTTTAAATATTTTTAATTGGAAAACGATTTAGTTATCAATCAAGATCATACTCTTGTTTTAAATTCAATAATATTTTTGTTGATTTATCTTTCAGCCAGGAAAGCCATGTGACTGAAGATTTAAGCAATTCATTTCTGTCAGCAGCTTTAATATAAAAATAGTTGAGATAAAAAGGATCCTGATTTATAGCGTTAAATTTTTTTGCAGGCCTGAGATATACAGTATTTGCATTTGTCGGTTTTGGATTATACAACGAAGCGAGATCTCTGGCATCGAACAACCTGGCTTCCATTTCAGTCAATGAATTATGTTCAATATTTGTATTTTCAATTATACTAAGGTACCTGTTGTAAAGATTGTAATAATCAGAAATTTCCCTGTATAGCTCATTGTTATCAAAAAATCTGAAATTTCCTGAACTCTGCAATTGTTTGTATGTTACATCCTGCGAAGTAAACAGGTCATTTATGATCATCAACCTCTCAAAATAATATATCAGCTCATTGTTTTTTTCAATTTCGCCTGATTGGAGTATGTTGAGCAGGCTGTCCATTTTTTCAGAACTCCATATTTTATATGTAAGAACTCTTTGTATTACAGCTGTATCTGTTTTAAGATCTTCATAAAGTGACCGGGCATACTGCTTTTCATTTTGATTTTCTATATATTGTCCGCGTTTATTTTCAACAAAAAATCCTGCTGAGATGGCAGAAAAAGCATAAGGAACTGAAAAATATAATCCTTTCCTTTGTCAGCAATTCTTAAAAAACTAAAACTATGAGACGTTGATTTATGACTGGTTTGAAGTTTTTGCTCAGAAACAGTTTCTGTATTTACCTCAGTTTTTGTATCTTGTTCAAAATCACCGGAAAAGTCATTTAATGCCTTGCCTTTTTTTGTTTTTACCATTTTGATAATATTTCTTAATCAAACACCATTTGATTGAAAATGTTTTCAAATTGCGGGACTATTGCTTTGCAATACATTGTGAAACAAATATTTTGCTATTTCAATATAAAAATCTGTTTTTGTGGTAAATTTGCAAATTCAGACTTGTCAAAGTTATATTGATTTAAGCAAACCTCCATCAATCGGAATATTGGTACCTGTTATGTATGAAGCAAAATCAGAAGCAAGAAAAGCAGCCAGGTATGCGTATTCCTCCGGATTGCCGAATCTCTTCATTGGAACAGTCTGGATTATCTGTTCTTTCATTGATTCAAAACTGATATTTTTCTGAAGAGCCTGAGATTTGATAAGGGTATTAAGCCTTTCTGTATTGAAGTAACCTGTTAGGATGCTATTGACTGTAATATTATCCGGAGCCAGTTCTACTGACAATGATTTTGACCAGCTGATCAGGGCTGTCCGGATTGTATTTGACAACACCAGGTGGTTTTTTGGTTCTTTCACTGTTAGAGAAGAAACGTTGATAATCCTGCCATAGGAATTTTTTTTCATGCCGGTCAAAGCAGACAGGGTAGTAAAACTAACGGTCTGGAACAACAGATCAAATGCAGCCTGGTAGTCTGAAAAACTTTTTTCCAATATATCTCCGGCTTCCGGACCTTGTGTATTATTGACAAGAATATCCACAACATTTTTATCAAAATATGCTGATATAATTGATTTGTATGATTTAAAATCAGTAAAGTCGGCTATCAGATATGAATGCTTCTGACCCAATGAAGTATCGAGTTCATCAAGTGTGTTTTGCAATTTTAATTCATTCCTTGCCATAAGAGTGACATCTGCTCCACATCTGGAAAACTGAACAGCTATTTCCATCCTGCCAATCCCATTAGTGCTTCCTCCGACTAACGCTTTTTTTTATCGTGATATTTTCATAATTTTTTATAATCTTCTCTTATAGGATAAAATACATCGAGAATTTTACATGAAGTAATTGCCAAACCTGAATGTATAACTCCAGGGGAATAATCGCTACAAGTCCCTTCTCATAAATCATTGTTTCTGACCCGATAGTCAACTCAAATCTGCCTTCCATGACCTGACTTGATTGTTCATTAGGATGTGAATGAGCCGGCATAACAGCTCCCTCGTCTATTTCCCAGAATGCAAGTGTGTTATTTTCGGTATGCACAAACCTTGCCTTATACCCTTTAATTATTTCTTTTAGTTCGAGTTTGTTTAGGTCTATCATTATTGCAGAAGTTTAGAGAGTTTAGGATGTTTAATTTGACTTACAATTTAAGATTTTGAATTTTAAATTTAATATTTTTCAATATTCATTTTTCATTTTTCACTTTTCATTCATAACTTCAATCCCACACATATTTCCAGGGTTTATCACTTTGTTTTTTCCAGATTGTGTGAAAAATACCTTTGTATTCAGTTATTTTACCTTTTTTGTCTTTTATCTGCCAGATATACTTACCGTAAGTATAGGCCAAAGTGCCGCATTCAGAAACATCTATGAAGTCTGCAGTCCAGTTCACTTTGGTGCTTTTATCCTCAGTCTTGCTGTAATAATTCCTGATATTTTCCCTGCCGATGATCAGAGTATCATTCTCACGTTTAATAACAGCACTATCAGCGGCATAAAAATAAAATGCTTTTGCAATTCCACTATCTGCTGCCATTTTTTCGAATGATTTTTCAACACTGAAAACCTCCTTTTTAAGGGCTTCTTTATCAACAGGAAGAGTACATGATAAGAAAATTGTCAAAAAAAAGGATTAAAAACATGTTTCATGATCAGATTTTTATTTTGGAAATATAAGTAAATTTTTCATTTTTCATTTTTCATCCGTCAGTAGAAGGACAAGCTTTTCTTTTAATCTGTTGTCAGTTGTCCGTTATTCAGTTCTCTGTTTGTCTTTTAAAAAATGTTTAATGTTTTTATATGTACTCAGACTCTTGACTGCTGACTACACACAAAAGACTGCCATTTTCATTTTTCATTTTTCACTTTCACTTTTCGTTTTTCACTCTTCACTTTTAACTTTTATCTCAATTTCGCCTGAATAAACATAGGTAGCTGGTCCGGTCATGTAAATGACGTCATCTTTCCAATCTATTAGAAGGTCTCCAAGTTTAAGATGAACAGTGACATTTTTACTTGTTTCATTTTTCAGGGCTGATGCAACTACTGAAGCACAACTTCCTGAACCGCAAGCGAGGGTCTGACCTGCACCACGCTCCCAGGTACGGATCTTTATTTCATTTTCATTAATTATCTCAATAAAATTTACATTAGTGCCATTGGGGAAATCCGGATGTTTTTCGATACTTTCACCAATTCCTGCAATATCTGTTTCATCAACATTTTTTACAAAAATCATAGTATGAGGAACACCCATCAGGAGGCTGGTAGCTTTTATTTTTTGTTCCCGAATTGATATTTCATAATCTAATGCTTCTATTTCATTGCCGGTCATTGGTATTGCTGATCTTTTGAACTCAGGAGCACCCATGTTTACTTTGACTGCTGCAACTATATCATTTTCAATCAGTAATTCAGGTATCATTATGCCTGCTGGTGTCTCAATTTTAAATATTGTTTTTGCGATGATCTTTTTTCATACACATATTTCGCAAAACAACGGATTCCATTGCCACACATATCTGCTTCTGATCCGTCAGCATTGATTATTCTCATTCGTATATCAGATTTTTTGGAAGGAAGTATAATAATAATACCATCTGCTCCTATTCCCTCATGTCTGTTGCAGAGCTTTATTGCAAGCTCAGACAATCTTTCTTCCGAACATCTGGATTTTTAAGCATGATGAAATCATTGCCTAATCCGTGCATTTTATGAAATTTTAATTTCACTGTTTTTTGTCTATTTATGATTTATACTGCGATTTTCAATATCAAAATATAATAAAGATTTATGTTATTCAAGAAAATTGATATTTATCGATAATAATATTTAAGAAGTACGATTCAGAATTAGGAAGTACGATTTACGACGTACGATTTTTTGATTTTTCCCCTGATCATTATCGGATCATTTTAAATTTTCCATTTACCATATTACCATATTACCATATTACCTTTTTACCGTTTTCCCTCCAAAATATTATCTTCCTCTGAAGCTTTCAGTTTAACAACATCTTTTGTTTTACTGTTTGGAATGGTCATTGAAAGCACATACTGCTTGATTTTCCAGTTTTCACCTGCTTTTGTGACAATACCTGATCCCCTGCATATTTTCATCTGGGTATCAAGCAGTTCATCAAACCATGCGATATCCTGCTGTTTATCAAAATAAATATGCCTTTCGACTGATCTGAAATCCCATGTCTTTTTTTTGTCGAAATATGGCTTTGCCCATTTCATGAATTCTGATTTTGTCCAGTATTCTGTAGCATCAGTTCCGATGAATACCGCATCTTCTGCCATGAAAGCAAAATACTTATCATAGTCTGACCTGGCTGCAGCGATATTGAATGAGTCAAGCATCAGTCCAATTTTTAGTATTTCACCAGATTGATTATCTTGATTTATGTTTTTTCCGGATTGCTTACCGCATGATAAAAAAAATGAAGTAATTGCAATGATAATGAGGAGGAATTTTTTTGATGTCATATGTGGTCATTTTTATTTGTTAATCCTGCAAATTATAGCCCGATAATTTGTAATACTTATAATCATTAATAAATAGCTATTTCTCAATCATTTTTAAATAAAGTTGCTCCACTTTATCTCTTGCCCAGGGAGTAGTTCTTAAAAACTTAAGGCTCGATTTAATGGATGGGTCTTTGGTAAAACAGTTAATTCTGATATTTGATCCGAGTTTTTCCCATCCATAATGATCAACAAGGTGTTCAAGCATATCCGCAAGCTTAACACCATGCAATGGGTTATTGGGTTGTTCCTTTTCAGTATTTATTTTCTTAATCATGATGTGATCTTTTATATGCCTGATAGTTCAGAACAAAAATAAAGCACTAAATGAAATTATAATATTCACTTTCTCCCAATTATTTAAAAATCGAACTTTCCTTATCCAGTCTTGCCATATCTTCATCAGAAAGTCTGAATGACATTGCTCCTGTATTTTCCTTAGCATGACTTTCTTTCGTGGCTCCCGGAATTGCAACAACTGTATTGCCATGATAATTGATCAGCCAATTGAGTGCTATTTGCGAAGGGCTTACATTATATTTGAGTGCAAGCTCTTTCACAAGCATTACAACCGGCAAGCTTTTGGCAAGTCCACCGGGCTTAAACTGGGAACTATATTTCCTGAATCCAATATTTTTCAGAAGTTCAGGATTGTCATGAAACTTACCTGTAACCAGTCCCTGAGCTAACGGTGAATATGCTATTATCGATATGCCAAGTTTCTTTGCCATTTCCATTACTCCGTTTGTTTCGATCTTTCGATTCAGTAAGTTGTACAATACCTGGTTTGAGGCTAGAGGAATTCCTTTTTTATCGAGAGTTTCCCATGCATTTTTCATTTTTTGTGCTGAAAAATTGCTCACTCCAATATTTTTTATTATCTTTCTTTCCAGCAATTTAGCCATAGCTGTCATTTCACTTATTTCATTTGAAAAGCCCCATGGTTGATGCACCTGGTACAGGTCGATAGGATAGGGGGAAAGGGCATTGATACGCTCATCGATGGTTTTGAGGATATTCGAAGCAAAGCGAAACATCGGCCACCATTTAGTTGCAATAAGGAAATCGCCCTGCTTTTTTCCGGTTTTTTGCAAGGCTTTGGATAATGCTTTTTCAGAAGCACCATTTCCATATACTTCTGCTGTATCGAACCAGTTGATGCCTCCTTCCAGTGAAAGTGAAACAAGCTTTTCTATCAGGTCATCGTCGAGGGTCGGCCAGAATTTACCTGCCATATTTTTTTGTTTGCTGAATTGCCAGGTGCCAAGTCCAATTGGAGTAACCAACATATTGGTATTTCCCAGTGGACGCAAGTTATTTGTATTGTACATATTATTCAAAGTTTTTAAAATTAAAGTTAAATAAATTCATTTTTTTAATATTGTAATATTTCCTCTCTACTGACTTCAAAGATGATCACTATTCATAATTGGTAAATTCATATATTATATCTTTACTATTTGGTTTAATTGGCAGAGTTAAAAAACTATCTTCATTGAAATTCCACTAAGGCCGGCACCCATATAATAAGCAGGTTTAGGTTTTCTGGAATACAGACCAATTTCCAAATCATATTTTTGTTTATATAAATTATATGCTTTCAATGTCCTCGTGGGCTGAGTCAGGATCTGAAGTTCTGAAATAGCCGAGTTCATTGCAAAATTAACAATTCCATCCCAGACTGACCGTTTAAAACCAAGCCACGTTATCAATCCGCTGCCTAAATTAACTGCTCCGTTCAATGCGTGTATCTTCCATGATTTTCCTGATTTTTCGCGCTTTGCTACATTCATAAAAGTCTCCTCTGCAAAAATTAATTTTTGTTGCCTTTCCCCGGGAGTATCTCCGGATATTTTTTTGAGATTTTTAGCTTTACATCCAATCTCCAAAGGATCTATAACCTGGAATAAACCTGCAAGCAATGTGGTTGCAGCGCCTAAAGCCATATCCTGTTTTGTCCTCTCGTTTTCATTTGTGAAATAAATCAACCCCTGAACAGCAGTACCTGCACTATATGCGCTAATCCAGCCGTAATTCCAGATGTCTGCATTTCTTTTGTTTTTTTCAAGTATGTTTTGAATATTCTGAATTCGAAGAGTCACAATTGAATCCGGAATTTCTTCCTGAGCGCATAAATTTTTCTGAGTATTTAATATAAATAAACCGGAGAGTATAAAATACGCAAGCAAACCAAATTTCATGTTTTTTGTGCGGGTGTTCATTTTATTCTTTTTTTTTGTCGCTCATCAAAAGTGATTCTTTCAGGCGGAATGATATAAATAAACTCAATACCATCAATACGATAAGTACAACTAGAGGTTTGTCCATCGAACCATTGACCGGTGATTTAAAGCTGTCCATTGCAAAAATAAATGCTATACCAGATATCTGACCTGCAAGCAACAGCAAACCATTTGATGTGCCTTCCGGAGCAGGGAAAGTTATTTCAGCACCATACTGGAATCCGATCCGACCAGAACTCAGAAGAAAAAATCCAAGAACAACTCCTGATGATATTAATATCCAGTAACTTGTGCCGAATGTTAAACCAATAAGCCCGATTGTAGCTCCAATCAACGCTAGTTTTATGAAGAGGATCCTGTTTTTAAAATGATCAGAAAGTATAGGAAGAATGAGTGCTCCGACTATCCCTCCAAATATCATCAACCCTCCAATAATTCCAGCCTGAATTGGAGAAAATCCTCTTGGTTTAAGAATGTCTTCAATCCATGTAGCCAGGCTATTGAATACACCAAGTCCGATAAAAAATATTAAAAGCAACAAGTAAAATTGTTTGTTTTGAAGCATTTCCTTTAAGCCATCCAAGGCAAGAGAACGTTCTTCCTGTTCTGCTGAACAGGGAGCTGTAGGAGGCTTGTCCCTTGCCAGCAAAATAAAACTAAAAGCGGCAATGATTGAAATTACCCCGTAAATTAAAAGCATTCCATTCATTCCATTTCCCTTTGTAAGAAAGGGCGTCAAAAGCATTCCAACAGAAATACCTATATACATCGATAATGTGCCCATTCCGGATGCAGTAGCCCGATCTTTAACCGGAAACCAGTTTGCAGCCATTTTTGTAATAGCATTCAGAAGGAAAGGTTGCCCTATAGCAATCCCTATCTGTGATATAAGCACAAGATCGTAGTTATCAGAAAATATACCGCGAGTCAGGCCAAAAAATCCTGTCAGAACAGCCCCTGTACCAACACCGATCCTGATGCCATAAGTATCAATTATCCAGGATGCCGGAATAGAAACAACAATGAAAACAAGCATAAAACACATTGAAAGCATTCCGATCTGCAAATCGCTGACCTGGTAGTAAACTGTTGCCTCACTTGTTACAGAAGCAAAAGTTATCCATAAAAGCTGATTTATCGCAATGATCAACATAAATGCTGCCAGGAGTATCCAGCGATAATTGTAAACTTTGTAATTTGCTGATTCCATAAGAAGTATAATTTAGCTTATCCGATTAATAATCGTTAACACAAAAAAGCTGTGGATGAATGCTTAAATTTTTGTTACGAATGTAAATTATACAAATGTAATATTAAGTTAGTCTTATACCAAAAAAATTTAATTTTTAACTTCAAAATCCAGAGATAATTTGGTATCTTAAGTTAAAGTATCACACTCAATTCTTATGTCAAAAACTGTTCTTAGAAGTCAGGATTTCATTTAAAATACAGCCTATATTAAATGTAAGTTTTATTTCGTCATCAGTGGCTATACCCATCAGAGAGGGAGGATCAACCTTGAATTGAGTCATTTTTATGCTAAAACCACCTGTAACTTCGATATTGCTCCCAATATTTTTTTTCTCGGCAACGAATGTAATTGGCTGATTTACACCATGGAAATTAAGTGTTCCACTTACTGTCAGTTTGTTACCATCCTGTTTTATTTGGGAGCTGTTGAATTTTATAAGGGGATATTTGATTGCTTCAGTAACCTCGATGGCATGTGAGTCCCTGTTTGCATTTTCACTGTCAAATGATGCTATTTTCACAGACACAGCTACCTGGCTTATAATTCCGGAGTTCTGATCGATCAATATCACAGAATTGACATCTTTGCTGACACCGGTCCAGGAATGAAGAGGATGATCCATTGCGTAAATGATCTCAGATCGCTTCTTATCGGCAAATATTTTTTTCTGGTTTGAAGCTTGTGCAGTTACTCCTGGATTTAAGTAAATGAAAATAAAAAAAATAATTAAATATCTCATTATATGTTATTTATATATTATAAAATAAAATTAAGTTAAAGTTTTAACCTTTGGGTTTAAGTCAATTCCCACTTGGTTTTCTTCAGAATTTGATCACTATCATTGCCAGTGCAAATGAACCAAACGCAGTAAAAGCCGCTGCCCTGTGATATGGGCGGAGATCAGGATGAGACTCTAACTGACCTGCTAAAATATTTGTAGCGATCATGCTCGAAAGATGTATAACTGACAAAGCTTTATGCAATTTTATACTGCTGTAGCCCTTACGTTCATTAAGCATTTTGGGAGGAGCAAAAAGTGACAGTCCTGCTGTGGTAAAATACCCGATATTGACCCCAACTGCCAGAGCTTCATGTGCGACTTTGGTGTCATAATTGCCCTTATATAGTTTTGCTCCGACAATTCCTGGGCTATCATTCCCCCTAAGGTAGCAAACCCCAGAGCCTGGTGAGTCACCAGCATTGCTCTTCGTACTTTTAATTCATTTTGTCTTTTCTCAGGAGTCAGTTCAAATCTGTTGAAATTCCTCATCAATCCTTTTTTACCCCACATAATTCTCTGCGTGAAGAGAAATTTTTCCGGAAGCAGATCCATGTTTTCATTATCTGAATTTGAAAATTCATCAAGCAAATTTATAGATTGAGTGGTATCAATCTGAGCATTCATTTCGAATGATACAAAAAATATAGCGACAATACTTAGTAAAATTGTTCTCATGATTATATACTTTAAATTAAAATGGTTGATTATTTTTGTTTATTAACTGTATACTTTATGAAATATCAGATTTATAATAATGAAGTACAATATTTAACAATATTTAACGACAAATATTTTATTTACTTGTGAATTTAACCACCTATTCACAATAAATTTTTCAGGAAAGATCCAGTATATGATTTTTTATTGTTAACAATACTTTCAGGTGTGCCCTGAAAAATAAGTTCACCTCCATTTTTTCCTCCTTCCGGCCCAAGATCGATTATCCAGTCAGCATATTTTATAATATCCAGATTGTGCTCAATTATTACTACAGTGTTATTTTTGTCTACCAGTTTTCTGATTATGCGGTAGAAATTGTCAATATCAGACATGTGTAGCCCTGTTGTGGGTTCATCCATTATATAAATATTACTTTCTTTAGTTAGCTCATTGGCTATTTTAAGTCTCTGCGCTTCACCTCCTGAGAGAGTACTAAGAGATTGCCCAAGTCTGAGATAACCAAGTCCTACTTCTTTCAGGACCGATAAATGCTTTCTTATCTTTGGATCAATGAAAAAATCATAAGCCTGATCAATTGTCATATCAAGTATATCAGCAATACTGTTACCATTAAACTTTAGCTCCAGGACATCGAAATTGTACCTTCTTCCTTCACATTCATCGCACATTGTTTTTACTGAATCGAGGAAATGCAGCTCAAATGTAAGAACACCCTGTCCATTACATTTCGGACACGCTCCTTTGGAATTGAAGCTAAATAATGATGCTTCCTTACCGGTAGCCAGTGAAAATTCTTTTCTGATCAGGTCAAAAACGCCTATGAAAGTAGCTGCATTTCCCCGTGATGTCTTTCCGATCGGTGTCTGATCGATCAATATGGCTTCAGGATGTTGTTTTGAGAAGCATTCATGAATCAGGCTGCTTTTTCCGCTTCCTGCCTACTCTGTCACACATGTCAATACTCCTTTTGGTATTTTTGCAGATACATTTTTCAGATTGTTAGCATTGGCATTCTGAATCTCATAAAATTCAGCGGGATTCTTTCTGCTATAAGCCTATATTTTCCAGTTATGCTTTCAGTTTTGATCAAACCTCCGGGTGCACCGTTATAAACAATTTTGCCTCCATGTATACCTGCTTCAGGGCCAATATCTATTATCCATTCTGCTGCTTTTATGATATCAGGATCGTGTTCCACAACAAAAACACTGTTGCCCTTATCTCTTAAGGTTTTAAGAATTTTCAGCAGTTTTTCAGAATCACGCGGATGCAGTCCGATGGATGGTTCATCAAGTACATAAATCATGTCGACAAGATTGCAGTCCAGCTGCCGGGCCATCTTGACTCTTTGCGATTCACCTCCGGAAAGTGTACTGACAGCACGGTCAGAGAAAGATAACCTACTCCTATTTCTATCAGTTGTTCGAGCAGGAATAGAGCTTTTCTTAAGACGGGTTTTGATATTTCATCATCGATATCTGATAAAAATGGCAGGATATCAGTGAGTTCCATCCGACAAATCTCATTAATGGACAATCCTTTGATCAAAGGTGCCATTGCACGCTTATTTATCCTGTCTCCATTGCATTCTGCGCAAGTATTGTATTTAAAATACTTTGTATAGGCATTTTTTTTCGTCATCGGCAGTTTCGTCATCTGCTCTGCCTGCAACTGCTTTTTCAAGTTTTCTGGCTATGCCTTCAAAATTACGGTTATATGCCAGCTTTTGTCTGGCATCCTTAATTTCAAATGGTGCAGAATACAATAAAAGATCAAGTTCTTCTTCTGAAAATTCTTTCAAAGGTTTAATAGTATCAATTATGTTCATTGTAATCAGTTCTTTCCATAGAAATCCTCCAGCCTTGTAATGCGGATGGGTTATAGCCCCATCATGAATAGACAAATCTCTGTTCAGAAATATATCAAGGTCAATTTTTATTTGTTTTCCAAGCCCATTACACTCAGGACACATGCCTTCGGGATGGTTGAATGAAAAATAAAAAGAAGGTCCGATAAACGGTTTTGCTGTTCTGGAATATAATATCCGCAGGTAGGTATTGATCTCTGTTGCTGTTCCAACAGTGCTGCGCAGATTATTGCCCATACGTTTCTGATCGATCACTATTGCTGTCGAAAGGTTGAGTATATCATCAACATCAGGTCTGGAAAGTTTTGGCATCCTGGTACGTGCAAAAGTACTGAAAGTTTCTATCAGTTGTCTTTGTGCTTCAGTATAGATTGTATCGAAAAGCAGTGAAGATTTTCCTGAACCCGAAATCCCTGTGAAAACCACAAATTTGTGTTTTGGAATTTCAACGTCTATGTTTTTAAGGTTGTTGGTATGTGCATTCTGTACTATTATAAAATCCCTGTTCATAATTAATGTTTTAATATTCTACTTCCGGACTTACGTCTTTGGCTGCTTCTACAAATAGTTTGATGTCATGTTTGCCTATGTTACCTTTGAAATAGTGTCTTTCATTGTTAAAAATTCTTACTTGTTCATTCAAAATATTATAATCGGTATTTGCAAGTTTTTGAACACTATTTATACCCATATCATTAATCATACTTACAAAAACAGCACTGCCCCATTTTATTCTTGAAAGATCTGTCAGACTGGTTAACATCATAATTTCAGACATTTCAATACCGGTTGCTTTTTGAAGTTTTTCTCTGTCTGATTTATTTTTTATGTGATCAAAAAGTGTAAATGTGTTTTTAATACCAGCATTTTCAAGTTTTGAAATCGTTTCAGGTCTGAGCCCGGGAAAATCCTTGAATTTATTTGGAGAAGGAAGCATACTGTTTATTTCCCTGAGTAAAACTCTGAGGTAATTCTCGTCAAAAACTGGATTTTGTAATAATTCTGCAAATTTCTTTTTATTACCAAGAGTGGATTTAAGTGCCCCCAGGTTTTTTATACCGAGATTGTCAAATTCCATAAATTTAGCATCGATATTATCTTTTAATAATCTCCTGGAAGGAAGAAGATCAGCGGTTCTCAGTTTTTCTCTGTAATCTGGAAGTTTAATTTTATGAAGATCAATATAATAGCTCATGATGTGTGAATTCCGAAAAAAACAAAGGTAAATATTGTTTAAAATGCCACAATTCTTTGAATATTAACTGTGTTTAATATATAATTGATTTAAATAGAATTTTTAGTTTATCTCACACATTTTCTGGCATTTGAGGTGGAGTAGGATCATTATCTTTAATCCACATCCTGAAAATTCTTTAAATGGAATAAACATTTAAGATAATTTGTGTTAAAGGTAAAAACCAATTTATAGAAAGTATTTTTATTCAATTCTATCGATTACCCACAATTTTGAATCTAAGTCTTTAAATCCCACTAATCCAATTTCTTTGGCAAAATATAATTCAGTTAACAATTTATTTTCAGATTTTAAAACACAATATACATTTTCAAATGATTTATTATTTAAAACGATTTTTTCTTTAAAGGAAGAATTATTAAAAGAAGTTAAGTTTTTAAATTCTTCTCCCAGCAATTCTTCATTTTTCTTAAAACTTGTTAAAATTTGTAAAGTAGTACTAGTATCAATAATATTGTCAGTGGAGGTTTCAAATAATGAAAACATGCAAAATTCAACAATTTTGGGTATTTAAAAGAGTGAAAAGAAAATAAATTGTAATAAAAATTCAGATTTAATACTTTACATGTAAAACTTACAGAATATTGTTCATTTATGAATTTGTATCTATTAGTATCACCTTCATCACACTCCAAATCAAAACTCCATTTGTTGAAACTATGAGATAATTCACCAAAAAGTGGTTCAAACATGATTTCTTCTTCTATATCATTTTTAAAGTATATTTTTTCTTTACCACTATAGCAGTTAAATTCAAGTGTTTCTGGACTTAGGAAAACAGTGCCTAAATCAATTATTTCATTTTTGCAAGGAATGCTTGTAAAATTCGTTATTTCATCTGTTTTACCACACCCTACAAGAGTTAATGTAAAAGGCAAAGATTATAAAATTAAATAGTTTGAATTTTGAATTAGTTTTCATAAAATATTAGTATTCTTTATTTATTTCAACTACCGGAGTAGGGTCATTCTCTTTTATCCTTTTTCTGCAAATTCTTTCAATCTCATAGACATCAGGAATCCCTGACAGATGGATCACTTCAGGAACATATTCTGAAGGCCCATTTTTTCTGCTTACCATGTTTCCTGTACGCATTCTGAGTGATAGATTTCCTTTTTGCTCGGTACCGGTCACTTCTATATCTCCTGAGAATTGTTCCCAGTCAATAGATCTGAGGTTACCATTATTAAATGCAATTAACCTTGTCGGTGTCCCTATAAAATACCCTCCTCTCACGAAGAGAGAAGCAGTGCCCCATGCCATAAAAATTATTCCTATTAGTACAAAAATACCAATTATAACTGCAGGGAGGATTATCGGGCTTAAATTGTCAGGACTTGCGGTGGTTGGGACTCCATTGCTTTCAAAATTCACTTCCTGACCGAGGAACAATGGACCCAGAAAAGCTATGACAAATATCATCGAGAAAGCAGTCCATACTGCTCCAAATAGAATAAAAAACCAAGCTGACCTCAAGGGTTTTGCATGTGCTGCTTTAACTTCAAAATCAATTTCCTCAGATCCGATCATGTTTTTTAATGCTACGGGTAATCCTCGTTCTTCCATAAATTGTTGAAATTAATTGATGATTTAAAAAATGCCTTTAATTTTTAATTTTTTACTTTAGAAAAACCAGGACAAAGTCAAATGAGCGGATAGATTGTAAGTGTGATCAAAACTTTCGATAAATAAGCTGGATAGTTTTGAATCCGGTTCCCATTGCTTTAAACTGTAGCTTGCTGAAAGTGATACTTTGAATGGATTTACCCTCACTCCAAGATGGCCAATAAGGCCATAATCTATCTGATTGATATATAATTCGTTTTCTAAAACTTCCTCTGGTGCTATCAGAATATATTTAACCTTTCTTTCTTCATTATAAGTTTCGTCAGGAAAGGGAAATCCATAGTTTTCATATTTTATAGAATAATCAGTTATCTCTTTTCCGCTCAGGCCATATCCTAAAAATCCACCTGCTCCGATCTCAACAAGGTTGGCAATGGTTATTGTAGGTATCAATGATGCTTCGATATAAGCAAGTTTTGTTGTTATGCTGCCATCTGCTGTGATTTTTCCATCTGACTGGACAGTATCACTTTTAAGTATGTCATCTATCCATTTGCTCATGTCTATTTTGTCGCCTTTCTCCTTGTACATTATGTTCATCTGCATTGAAAAAGACCTTGACATCCTCCAATCCACAGACAAGCCTGCTGCTGGTACAATCCTGAAGCTGAATGAAGGAGGAGGTGTAATACTATTGTAATCATAACGGCATGTTGAAAGACCGGCTCCTGCAGTTATGCCGATAAAGAATTTTTTGTCAGAATCATCATTTGACAAAGATGAATAAGCTGTTTTAAAACCTGAATTGTAACTGTATTGACCACAAATAACGTTAATACCAGAGGCTAACAGTATTAAAACTATAATTGATTTTTGCAAGGATTTCATATTTATTTGTTTTTTGATTAAAAAGAAAGTTTAAGATAAATGTTTTTAAATGATTGAAATTGCTGACTTGATTAATCCCATCTTGAATAAAGCGCTTTATATTCTACTTTAATATAACTGTTTTTTATCCAATCTTCTGCCTGAAGAATGTTATCAAAAAATAAGGGTGTATATTCAGCTTTACAAATTAATGCATACTCTACAGGGACCATCTTTTGGAAGCCCATCTGCAATTACAATTGTATGATTAACATAAAGTTCTGTATCTGTTTTTCTGGCAAAAACTTTTGAAAAAAGACGATTTCTCATTTTTTTCCTTTTATGTTTTCAATTTTATAAATTTCCAAATTATAAGCATAAGGCCTTGGAATACCAGGTTTTTCAACAATGTTTACTTTTAAATCAATAAAACCAAAAGGACAAACATTTTCCAATTTAAATAAGGAATTCGTGTTTAAGCTTCTTTCAAAACAAAAATATATCGTATACCTATTATCTTGATCTTTAATAGCCACAGCAGGATTATTTGACGGTGTCCAGATTTTAGATTCATTACTTGTGTATTGGCAATGTTCTTCGTCTTCAAATAGGTCACAACCATTCATAGATAGTGATAAAACTAGAAAAAAGAAGAAATAATTTAAATATTTAATTTTCATAATTATGGGTTTGTAGTTTTATTTTTAAGGTCAAATTTTATTATTAATATAATTTTCATCAGTGATTTTTTTAGTCCCATTTTACGAAATTTGCTTTGTATTCTACTTTTACAATATTATTTTTAGCCCATTCTTCAGCTTCTAACAAATCAGAGAAATTACTATAATCAAAATTAGCATAACACACTGCTGTGTACTCTCTGGGGCCCTCTTCAAGAAGTCCATCTAATGGTACTACGTAATCAACATAAAGCTCTGTATCTGTTTTTCTTACAAACTTTTTTTCTCCAAATAAATCTAGAATTTTTTTTCCTTTCACTACTTTAATTTGATAAACAGCAAAGTTATAGACAAAAGGCTTAGTATCTATGAAAAGTTTTTCAACTATATTCACTTTAAAATCAATGACGCCTACTGGACAGGAATTTTCTATTTTAAATAAACTATTCACCCCACTCGTTCTGTTAAATGCAAAGTAAACATTATAGTAGTCTGCTTTATAATCAGGCGATTCAATGTTTCCATAGTCTGCCACTGCAGGATTATTTCCTGGAGTCCATATTTTAGATTCATTACTTGTGTACAGGCAATGTTCTTCATCTCCGAAAAGATCGCAACCAGTCAAGGATAATGATAAAACTAAAAAAAAAGAAATAAATTAAGTATTTAAATTTCATGATCATGGATTTATTGTGTTATTTTGAGAGTCAAATTTTAGTTTCATTATGATATTTTTCAGATAATTTTCTATTCCCACTTTACGAAATTTGCTTTGAATTCCACTTCTTGTATACTATATTTTGCCCATTCTTCTGCTCCAAATAAATCGGGAAAATCTTTATCAAGAAAAGTAGCATAACAAGTTACTCCATATTCCCTTGGCCATCTTCAAGCAATCCATCCAAAGCTATTAAATAATTTGCATAGAGCTCTGAATCTGTTTTTCTGATAAATTTTTGATTTTGCATAAAGATTTTTAATCTTTTTCCTTTTACATTTTTAATTTCGTAAATTGATAACCAATAAATCAATGGCTTTTTATATAAAGGTATTCAAATATATTCACCCTTAAATCAATGACACCAATTGGGCAAACATTTTTCAATTCTGAATAAACTATTTAAGTTAAAACTTCTTTCAAATGCAAAATAAATATACCAATTGTCCGGATATTTTCTGGCAACTGCAGGATTTTTGAAGGTGTCCAGTACTTAGATTCATTACTTGTGTACTGGCAATGTTCTTCATCTTCAAAAGATCACAACCGGGAAATCCTAATATACAACAAAGAAGAAAAAAACAAATAGAGGAGGAAAATGATTTTTCATTAGCAGGGTATTTTTAATAAATAAAAATCAAACAACACCTATCTCCGGAAAAATAAAATCAGTGAATTCAGTCTTAAATTCTCCTACACAAAATTAAAATAAATAAAAGCAGAATTGATTTATTTTATCAGGAAATAGCAATTAAGTATTAATCTAAATAATATAGATAGGATCTATATTTTTTCAATGACTTCAATGAGTTCTGCAAGGGATTGTGGTCCGTCCAATTCGTGAGTTTGATTGATAATTATTTTGGGAACTCCACGTACATTGTATTTTTTTGAAAATTCAGGGAAGGATCCTGCTTCAATTGCTTCACAAATTATTTGGAATTAAAAATGCGATAGATTGGCCATTTATAACTGCATCAGGACAATTCGGGCAGGTAGGAGTGACAAAAATCTGGATGTGAACCGGAGAAATTATTTTTTTTATCCTTGAAAGCAAGGATTCACTTATCTCTTTTCTAATACCGGAAGCTTGTTTTATCGCAGATATGAGTGAATGAACTTCATAACCAGATGGGATACCATAAAACCTCACCCCGGTTGTATCTTCATCTTTTTTCAGGATCAAAATAGCAGGAACTCTGAGAATATTGAATTTTTCAAATTGTTGTCTGCTCATTTTCTGTGTCATAAACTGTGAGGATATTTTGGATTTAATCCGGAAATTTCGTTCCAAGTACTGAATTGTGTCCTTACAGGTTCTGCAGCCTGAATCACTTTTAAGGCAAAATATTCACATCTTCTATCAATTCACCGATCATGTCAGAAAGCTGTTGCCTGATATTGTCATTTAAAAATTTCATAGTTCTTCAGTTGTTTATTTTGATCTGTTTTCACAATCATGTCATTAGTTTTGCAAATATGGACAAAAATATTTAGTTGATTATAATTTATTTTTAGTAAAATTGATAAAGTTCAAGAAGCTTATTACCTTAGCATTCTCAAAAATTGACAGATGAGGTTAAAATCAACAAATCAGATCATAGCCGCAATACTTTCAATAAGCATCTTGCTGTTTGTATATTTTATATGATGAATATAATTCTCTATTTCATCTGGCATGGGTATTTTCGATGATGGGCATGCCGATCATGAATTTCATAATGGAGAAACTGAAATTCAAAAGTTGAAATTTGGAAGCAGTCTCGGTGCTGTTATAGTAATTCTGATATTTTTATTGATGTTTTCACTGTTTTTTGTTATCATTTTGCCGCCGTTACTGCATCAGATCGATGTTCTGACTCATCTCGACTATAATCTTGTATTTGAACCTCTTCAAAACCATTTGATCAGGCCAGGAAATTTCTGATCGAATATAACATAGTAAAGCCCGACGATCTTGAATCTTCAAAAGCCAGGGAACTGATTTTCAAGACTTTCAATTTTGATAAAATTTCAGGTATTTTTTCTAACCTTTTCAATCTTGCAAGCAATTTTCTGGTCAGGTTCGGATCGACAATTTTTATAACATTCTTTTTCTGAAGGACCACAGGATGTTTACAAACATCATCATATCATTAGTGCCTGAGAAATACACAGATCAGATAACCTTGATAATAAACGAAATAAGCAGCCTGTTGAGAAGATATTTCAGCGGCATCGCGCTTCAGATGCTTCATTTTGTTTCTGTTTGTATATATTGTTTTGACCCTGTTCGGCATAAAAGATGCACTCATTATTGCCTTTTTTGCTGCTTTATTAAATCTTATCCCTTACATCGGCCCGGTAATGGGTGCTGCGTTTGGTGTGCTTATTGTTTTTACAAGCAATATAGGTTTTGATTTTTACAGTGTGATTTTAAACAGGATCATTATTGTCGGTGTCACATTTATGGCTATGCAGACTCTTGATAATTACATAATTCAGCCATCCATATATTCTGATAAAATCAGGGCACATCCTCTTGAGATTTTCGTTGTGATCCTTGTCGGTGCCAAAGTTTATGGAATGGTCGGTATGGTCTTAGCTATTCCTGTTTTTATTATTTTAAGGGCAATAGCCAAGGTTTTCTTCAGTCACATAAGGGCAGTTCAGAAAATCACCAATGAAGATTAAAAATCAAATTTAATCCCCAATGCCGGCAAAACCGGAAGCTGGTCAACTCTTTCCTTATTAATCCTGTCAAGGTAGAATATGTTTGCCCTATTGTATACATTTACTATACTTGCAGTTAGATCTCAGCAGATATAGATTTAGAAAAATGAATCGGTTTTTGCATGGAAATATCAAGCCTGTGATAATATGGAAGTCTGCCTCCGTTCCTTTCTCCAGAATAAATTATTCCGATTTCATCAGGATTGACTGTAGAATAGTCCGTGTCGACTCCTTCTTCGAAAAACATCTGATTATAAAATCCCTGAGTTTTTGTAAACGGGAATCCGGAACCAAGATTCCAACGGACAGCAACTTGCCAGGAATTATCTTTACCAAAGTTATAGTTAGTCATGAAATTGATATTGTGTCTGCGGTCATAAACAGGCGGATATATCTGTTCTCCATCATTCCTGTCAACAAATCCAAGAGAATATGTGAGCCAAATATAAATTTTTGGTGTTTCATATTTTGTTGAAAAATCTATACCATAAGCTTTTCCGGTTTCAACCACAAAATTAGGGTCAGTGTTTTTCTTTTATTCCGGTTTATCACTGCCAGTTGTTCAAAATTCTTGTAGTAGGTTTCTATATTGAATTCAATACGGTTGTTCAAATCATACTCAAATCCGAGTACCGCATGAGAAGCTTTCTGAAGTTTATCATTTATGTTTTTTCCTTCTACATAGGAATATAAAGTCTCTTCAGGGCTTGAAATAAAACCGATAAAATAATTTACGACATCCTTATCATTGGTAGTACTTAGTATGTTCTGGCTATATTTTCCTGCACTTCCTTTTATTCGGAATTTATTGGTAAAATTATACTTGAAACTCAATCTTGGTTCAGGTACAATTACACCAAGGGAAGCATAGTAATTGACCCTTATACCCGGTTCTAAAAGCAATCTTTTAAAATTCTTCCTGAATTTAAGATAAGCAGCTAAATTGGTAGTATTTTGAAATTCCCTGATAGTCTGATTAAAGAAATTATTAAATACGAAATCCGTATGAACTGTATTGATATCAAATCCATAATCGAATTTATAGGTATCAGAGAAATAAGTAAAATTGAAATTTGTGGTGAAATCTGTTATTGTACTGTACCTTTCTTTTGAACTCAGGTCTGTGATCCTGGTATCATAGGCCGAATAACCAAACAGGGCATCTAAAATCAGATTGCTTGTACCAGGTACTATCCTGAAGTTTAGCCCTCCGCCATAATTGTTCCACGACAGGTCAGTAACTTTAGGATTGATGTAATTGTCCTGAAAATTAAAACCAAATGCATTGATCTTACTTCCTCCTCCAAGGACTTTTGAAGTCCGGTCTATTAATGAATTTTTTCCGGTCAGCAAAAATGATCCACTGAAGTTTTTTTCATCCCTCAGTTTAAAAAAGGGACCTTCAATCAGTGCTTTGGCCATGAACGGATTTGCAGATACATGGCCTGCCAGGTGCTTTCTGTTGCCATCTTTTGTCTTTATATTTACAATAGCGGATATCCTTCCACCATATTCTGCATTGAAACCCCCTGTGTGTATATCTACATTCTGTATTGCTTCAGTTTCAAAAACCGAAAAGGAACCTATAAAATGAAAGGGGTTGATTATGGTCAGACCGTCTAAAGTGATCTTATTTTGTACAGGAGATCCACCTCTTATAAATATCTGTCCACCCTGATCTCCCGTTGAGATAATTCCGGGCATAACCTGCAGGTATTGCACCAGGTCGGCAGACCCTCCAACAGACGGCATCGCTTTCAATTGCTTTGGAGTTACCTGTATCTTTGAGATTTGGGTCTCGTTTTGCCTGCGTTGTTTGTTTGCTGTAATATCAACAGATTGCAGATTCACTCCGGCAGTTTTGAGGAGTATTTTCTGATAAATAGTCTGACCACTTTTAATCTCAAAATTATATACAAATGTTTCATATCCAAGGAAACTGATCCTCAGTTCATGACTACCGGGCTTAAGGTTTGAAATGCTGAAAAATCCTTCTATATCGGTTGTTGTCCGTGGAGTATCATCATCCAGATAAACATTTGCGTATATTATTGTTTCTCCCGTTTCATCATCATAAACATTCCCCCTGATTGATGTTTGTTGTGCTAAGGTAATAAATGAAAAACAGAAAACAGAAAAGTAAAAACAGAGTTTTTCATCGATATGTTTTTTACTGGATTTTCAATTTTAACAGCTAAGCGATTATTTAAATTCTTCCCAAATCTTCACAGCATTGTTGTCAAAACTATTCCTCAGAGAATTGTAAAATTCCTGTATCTGGGCAGGTTGCATATTTACAATGCTGGAATCATTCCTTTTACTATAAAGGTCATAAAACCATTTAGGATTATTTTTTTCACCGATACATGTCGAATGAAGTAATTCATAATCATTGTGAGCAAGTGAAGGAATGTAGAAAATAAATCTAACGTTTTTTTGCTTTCCCTGATCTATGTGATCATAAAACCATATTTCATAGGGTGGGGCAGTAGGTTCACTTTCGCGGGTAACAAGATCAGTTGGCATCCCATACTTTAAATAAATATATCCTCTGTCTGTTTCAAAACCGTATCCAACCTGCGATCTATATGTTTTGTCGACAGCATAGGCATATTTCATGTATTGGTTATAGGCTGTTTCAGGTGAAATGCCATTTTTTCAAACCAGTATCTCCAAAGGAAATATTTGCCTTCAGAATACTTTTTTATCAGTAATTATGCTGTTAAGTGCATCTGATTGTGAACCTGATATTATAGGAACTATTGCTTTAAGCGAATATAACAGACTGTCATTACTCAAATTATGAACAAATGAATTTTCAAAGCTTCTGGATGCATTATTTGTTTCATTTCCACCTACTGGATTGCTCCTCTGGAAATTTATTGATGAAGAAAGCCGTGAAACACCGAACTGGTCAAATATTTCAGCTTTAAGATGATAATTGCCGGAAGTCAATCCTTTAATATCAAGTTTTGTTAGTACCGGAACAAGTTCTCCGGGATTCAGTGCCAGTTGCTTAACTATGAGTTCTTTTGAATTCTCATTTCTGAATTCTGAATTAATACTTAGCTTCAATTTACTGCCTTTCGGCATATCTTGTGCATTATAAATCTCAAAATATATTCCAAGGGTATCAATGCTTTTCGGCAGGAAACTGAATAGAGTCGGCTCGAGATAATAGCCATTCTTGACAAAGGGATTTGAAGAGTCACTATTTTTTTCAATTTTGGCAAGTAGCTGAAAATCAGATATACTTAATTTCTCACTGAAATTCACTGAAAAATTAAAGGAACTATAATAAGTATTTTCTACAAAATTGAGATCTTTTGCTTCAACAGAAAGCTCATATTTGCCATTTTCTATTTTAAACCTTCTGATATCAATGAAATCCTTCGCATTGTCACCCTCAGGACTGTTCAGGACGAATTTTTCAAAATTGTAAATTTGACTATCTTTTTTTATTAATATGGTCAGTTCTACAGATGCTTGTTTTTTTAAACTTGCAAGGTCTTTAAAGGTCACAGTATTTCCGAGTACCTGTAAATAAACTTCTAGGTATTTTGAATTTTTATAATTAAATGCTGCTTTATTTACACTTATATCAAGTGAATAAAGTGAGATGGTCAAGAAAAAAAAATATAGTACTAAAATATATTTCGAAGATAGTAATGATGATTTCATGATCAGGATTTTGACAGCACTAAATGAAAATGAGTTTCGTTAATTACAAACTGAAAAGTCATAGTATCCTTTTCAATATTAACAACGTTTAAAACCGGTAATATGTCATCGGTTAAAATCATTTTTTTTGTAATTTAAAATTGGTTTTTATTAAATCACCGGTAATATTAGTCTCGAGTGAGTCATTATTCCAAATCCTGATATATCCATCTTCAAATGTTGAGGTGGGTCTTCCGTTTCTGCTTGCATTCACTATGTTCCAGTTACCCTGTATTTCGGAATTGAGATCACTCCAGGAACATGCTGCCAACATTACTGTAACAGTGATTGTCACAAGTATCTTTGATTTGTGTTTAAATACCATTTGAATAAGCAATAGTTACAGTAATAAACATAATAATATTCAAACTGTTGCACAAGGAGAGCAAAACTTAAATATTAAATGTCAATTTATTAAAATAAAAAGAGCTTACTATTGCAAGCTCTTTTTTTAACATTTGTATTTCGAATTAATCTTTTAGTGCAGGTATCCTCAGTACTTGTCCGGGATAAATCAGATTTACATCTTTCAACATAGGTTTGTTAGCTTCAAAAATGATGTTGTATTTCATAGCATCACCATAATGCATTTTTTGAAATTTTAGATAATGAATCTCCGCTTTTGACTTCATAGAATACAGCTTCAGGTTCAGGAACAATCACATTGATCTCGTCAGTAACTGTTGCTACACCCTCAACATTGCCGAGCGTAAGAATTACCTTTTCCCTTACTTCCTGTGATTCAACCGTTCCGAATACTTTTACATTATCACCCTCAATATCGACATCGAAATCTGTAATAGGCAATCCAAGTCCAAGAACTGCTTCTTTTAAAGCTATGATCCTGTCAATTTTTACCTCTTCTTCGTTTTTTTTCAGCTTTTTTTGCCAAAAAGTTTTGCACCTGCATTTTTTAGAAATGAAAATAATCCCATAATAATTTTATTTTTTAAAATGTTAATAAAAATGTCGAATAATCAACAATGATAGATAATCATTAGTTCCTGAAATTACTAATTTAACATTTAAAGTTTTAATCGAAACTGAAAAAATGTCTTCTGCCTCCGCAAGCTGTTTTAGCAAAATACCCTAATCCCCAGTTCAGTTCAAAAACCAGTTGAGCAATAAGAGGATTTGTCGTCTTGTAATTTTCATATGCAACTGTCTTAAACGGATTCACAGGGTATCCCAGATCCTTTCCTTCCTTGCTGATGATGTCATTGAAAGCATACTCGAATCTGAGCCCGATAGTGCCTGTAAAAGTTTTCCTGCCAAAAGCATACCAGCCAAAGCCTAAAACTGCAGAAGGATAATTCTTAACATAATATTGACTGGTTTCTACATCATTGTTTGTAAAACTCTGAACTTTAGAAAATTTTGGACCTAGTTCAAGGTAGTTGATAGTCCTGTACATTCTGTACAAAACATAGAGATCATATGTTTTCCATTTTACATCAATATCATTGTTTACATTTTCAACATTATCATAGAGCTGATGACCGTTACTGTACATAAGATCAAAAGTAATTCCATGGATGTATCCGAAATTAAATCCGAATTTCCCACCTACACCAAAACCAGTATTCAGTTTCTGATCGAGTACATTATCAGTCATAGTATTCTGATTCATCAATATTGTAGGTCCCCATGCACCTTTGATCCCGGCATCGAACCACATGTCCTGAGCATTCAGTAGTAAACTATTTAGTAAGATGCCCAGAATAAATAAATGTCTTCTTTTCATAAATGTCAAATAATTAAGTTTTATGTAATAATTAATCTATAATAATTATTGATTTTTAAATCATAATCCTTTGAATAATGATTATACAATAATTTAAAAAATGTAAAAATAGTTTTAAAAATTAAAATCTAAAATTTTTATCGGTGAAAATACATTATAGATATTTTTTTGATGATTCAGTTCCTTTTAAAATTTCTAAATGACGAAAAAAATGATTTTTCTATTTTTTTAAATATCATGCGATTTGTCACTAATTACTTCCAATATTTGCTATCTTTGAATCATTAAGTGCTTTGATTGTAACATAAATACTTAGCGGCAACAAGATTAACACAGGCAGCCATGCATTAATAATTGGATTCAGAACAGAGGCTCTGTTGAATTTTTCACCGGAGATGCTAAGGAGTATGAAAGCCATAAAAAACATTATTGCAACCAGGACAGGAACTCCATAACCCCCTTTCTGATGATCGACCCCAATGGTGCACCGATAAAAAGGAAGACAATACATATCAAAGCCCAGCTGTATTGTTGATGCAGTCCCAGTTCCCAGTAGTTTTTGTATTCTTTGTATCTATCTATGTTTGAAATGGAATTACTGATCATGTTTTTCTGATAGCTTACATTTTCAGCACTCATCTCCAACAACTCATATCTTCTTGAAGAATCAATTGTCTCAGAAAAGGAACTATATGCTTTAAGCTCTCTATTTATATATTGATCATAAGTGTTGGAATAAGTTCGCTTCATTTCAGCTCTTTGAAAATCGGAAATATTATGAGGCCTCATCATCGATCTGTCTTCTTTGATTTCCTGTTTGATCCTGGTATCCAGAATAGAAGTAAAATTTGGTCTCAGAAATGTTTTTTCAGCAATTATTTTATTCCTGAAAGTATCTATCTCTTCCATCAGCTGAATAGAATTCATCACATCCCTTCTCTTTGAGAAGAAATTGCCGGAATTATCATTGTAAAAAAGTGTCAGGTCAAAGGCTTTTTCAAGAGTATCAAAACTGTATCTGATAAGCGGAAAAGTATTTTCGCTTGATCTTTTCAGTGAGGAATTTTTTCGTTCAATATACTGATTTCCATCATATAGTCTCATGATAAAATACCTGCCATCATCAGTTGTGAATATCTCACCGTTCCTGGCAGTCAGCACATTGTAATTCTCACTTGTCCTGTCATTGACATTGTAAATCTTCACTCCCTCGATCCTCCTTCCGTCCTTATCCTTTTTATTGACCTGTATCGTAAACCCGTCAAATTCCTTATTAAAAACTTTCTCCTGGATATTTAAGGTGGGCTTTTTCCTTTTCAGCGATGTGAAAGTCTCAAGGAAATTATATGCAGCTTTTGGTTTTAAATAATTTGAAACAAAAATTGAAAATCCGAATGTAAACACTGCTACAATCAATCCGGGAAAAAAAATCCTGATCAATGAAATGCCAGCTGTTTTCATACTGGAAAGTTCATATTTTTCACCAAGATTTCCATAAACCATAACTGAAGAAATCAAAATTGTGATCGGCACAGCCATCGGAATAACTGTGGCCCCATAGTATAACAACAATTTCATGAAGTCAAATAAACTCAGTCCTCGACCGGCAAAATCATCGATATATTTCCACATGAACTGCATTATAAGAATGAATTCTGCTATCAGAAATGATATTATATAAGGTGCAAAAAAACTTCTTATTATATATTTGTCTAATATCTTCAACTACGATGTTATGTTGATGAATAATAAAAACGTAAATTACATACCATTTAGTTTGCAATGGCAGATTAAAATCAAAAGCATTCTGAATCTGTTTAGCTTAATTCCAGTAATATTCCTGGGCTACTCAATATTAAATTATCAGGTGCTCACTTAATGTGGCAACCATCACGGCTTTTATAGTGTGCATTCTGTTCTCTGCTTCTTCAAATACTATTGAGGCTTCTGATTCGAAAACATCTTCAGTGACTTCAAGTCCATCCAGTCCGAATTTTTGAAAAATCTCCTCCCCAAGTTTTGTTTTCCTGTTGTGGAATGCAGGCAGGCAATGCATGAATTTTGCATTTTTATTTTCAGTCAGTTTCATTACTTCACTGTTTATCTGATATGGTTTCAGCAAGTCGATCCTTGATTCCCATACTTCAGTAGGTTCGCCCATTGATACCCAAACGTCAGTGATGACGAAATCACATTTATGCACGGCCTCAGCGATATTTTCTGTCAAAGTGATTTTTGCATTTGTTTTTTCAGCAATTGCCATTGCTTCGTCCACCAGATCTTTATTTGGAAATAAGCTTGCAGGGGCACCAATTCTTACATCCATACCTAACTTTGCACCCATCACCATAAGTGAATTCCCCATATTATTTCTTGCATCACCCAGGTAAGCGAATTTCATGTCTTTGTATTTTTTATTGCAATGCTCTTTCATTGTCAGAGCATCTGCAAGTACCTGAGTTGGATGAAACTCATCAGTTAGTCCGTTCCAGACAGGAACTCCCGCATAATCACCTAAGGTCTCTACAATTTTTTGTCCGAATCCACGGTATTCAATCCCATCATACATGCCACCAAGCACTCTTGCGGTATCTTCCATTGACTCCTTGTGGCCTATCTGACTACCTGATGGACCAAGATAAGTAACATGAGCTCCCTGATCAAATGCTGCAACTTCAAATGCGCATCTTGTTCTGGTTGAAGTCTTTTCAAATATTAAAGCAATGTTTTTACCCTTCAAAAACCTCTTTTCTTTACCAGCATACTTCATTTCTTTCAGTCTTTCTGAAAGCCAAAGTAAATATTTGATCTGCTCTGACGAAAAATCAAGCAGTTTCAAAAAATTCTGTCCTTTTAGTGACTTTGCTATCTCTTTTCTAATTTTCCTTTTCATTTTTATAGTTTATTATGTTTTCAATCGTAATTCATTGTTATTTTGCTGCCGAATTTTTTATCCTCCAGTTTTGTTGCTTCAGTTATTACACTCTTTTGCCCTCCTTTTTTTACGAAATCGATCGCAGCTCTTATCTTAGGTGCCATACTACCTTCACCAAATTGTCCTGAATTGAGATATTTTTCTGCATCTGCCACATTGAGAAATTCTGCTATTTCCTCATCAGGCTTAGTATAATTAAGGTATATATAAGGTACATCTGTCAAAATATAAAATTCATCTGCATTTATATTCCTTGCTAGCAATGATGAGGCCATGTCTTTGTCAATTACAGCCTCAATCCCTCTCAGCATGCCTTTTTCGTCTATATAAACAGGGATACCACCACCTCCAACAGCTATAATTATAGTCCCGTTTTTTGCCATTGAAGAAATAGAATCTTTATTGAAAATGGAAATTGGGGTCGGAGAGGGGACAACTCTTCTGTATGTTCCAGGTTCTTTTCCAGTCTCTCTGAATTCCCAGCCTTTTTGCTTTGCAAGCAAATCGGCTTCTGCCTGAGAGTAAATCTTACCTACTCTTTTGCTGCTGTTCTTAAATGCTGAATCATTTTTGTCAACTACAACCTGTGTTACAACTGTAATAATATCTTTCTGAATTCCTTCCTCCTTTAAAAGATTTCTCAATACCCTCTCTATCAGATAACCAATTCCTCCCTGTGAATCAGCCACACATATATCAAGAGGCATTGGTTCAATATTATATAACTGTTCACCTGCATCATTTCTCATTAGTATATTGCCAACCTGAGGCCCGTTCCCATGTGTTAATACAATATTATATTCTGCTTTGATCAGGAATAAAATATTTTTGAGTGTTTCTCTTACATTTTCTTCCTGCTCTTCTATAGTGCCAACCTGATTGTTCCTGGAAATTGCATTTCCTCCCAAAGCTATAACTGCTAATTTGCCCATATTCTGATTTAATATAATGACTTTAAAAAAATAAAACGCGAAATTATTAAATATTTGTATGTTTCCTTGTATATATTATTAAAAAAGCGAATGCCCATTTAAAAATTGATTAATTATAATAAGTAAAAATAAAAGCTAAGTACGATGTACGATTTACGAAGTACGATTTATTTTAAATAAAAATTTCAAAATACTTTTAATTGTTACAAATATAATTCTTTAATTCTCAAACATGATACATATATGCAATATTTATTTAATTATTATTTAGTAAAAAACATATTAAATAATTATGCAATATGAAAATAATAATCTTATATTTGCATAAAATTATTAATACGTTTAATTAAAACGAATTAAAATGGTCTCTGCAAGTAAAAACAAGAAAACAAATAAATCTAAAAGTATTCGTCTCACGGATGAAAGATTTAGAAAAATCGCAGGTATAATGCTCATATTAGTGAGCTTCTATCTTCTTAATTTCCTTCACATCATATTTCCTGTCGTGGAAAGCTGATCAGGACAAGGTTCTGAGATTTTCCACTGATATGCTTTTTAACAGCGACATTAGTGTCAGTAACTGGCTTGGAAGATTGGGAGCTTTGGTATCTAATGCTTTTATATACTGGGGCTTTGGTGTTCCTTCATTGCTTTTCGTACTTATTTTTTTCAGGCTGGGGTTTGTAATATTATTCAGAAAGAATATATCTGCTTTCCTGATGTTTCTTACTAATACTTTGTATGTTATAGCATTTACATCTATAATTCTTGCATATTTTCTGGGAGAAAAGGAATTTAGCTGGGGTGGCGCATTTGGAAGTTCAGTCAACCTTTGGATGGTCAACTTTATCGGTTCAGTAGGACTGTTATTGCTGTTGATCTTTATTTTATTTGCTGTGCTTATATGGTTTTTTAATCCTAAGTTTGAAACCATGAAGTTTTCGACAGGCAATCTGAATTTAAATTTTCCCGTTTTGTTCCTCAGAAACAGGTTCAAAGCTAATTCTGGTCAGGTCGCAGGGGACATTGAGAACAGTGCTAAAGAAGACTCAGAAATTATTCCTACATTCAATCCTCCTTCTTTCAGAGGAGATAGCAATTCAGCAATTGACTTTGATATTGACCATAGTGTGATAGATGTGGATCCGGTGGAAATAGATAATACGGAGCTTGATATTGAAATTCCCGGTAATGAAGACTTTGCTTCAAAAACAAGGGTCACAGGATCAGGTGAGAACATTGATCTTATCTCAAAAGATGATTTTGACACAATCAAAGTCATTACTGATAATGAAGAAGAGATATTTCTTGAACCATATGATCCCAAAAAAGAGTTATCCAATTACAGATATCCTGATGTTGAATTGTTGAGGATTATGATTCAGAGAATATAACTATTGACAGGGCTGAACTGGAAGCCAATAAAGATCAGATAGTAAATACACTAAGGAATTATAAGATAGAAATTGTTAAGATCAGGGCAACAATAGGGCCAACTGTCACTCTTTATGAGATTATTCCAGCTCCCGGAATCAAAATCAGCAAAATCAAAAGCCTTGAAAATGATATTGCATTGAGTCTTGCAGCGTTAGGCATCAGGATCATAGCTCCAATCCCGGGTAAAGGTACAATCGGAATAGAGGTTCCAAATCAGAATAAACAAACGGTTGGTTTGAAAGATATTCTGAAATCAAAGAAATTTATAGAATCCACTATGGATCTTCCTATAGCATTGGGAAAGACTGTTTCTAATGAAGTCTTTATAGCCGACCTGGCTAAGATGCCGCACTTGTTGGTTGCAGGAGCTACAGGTCAGGGTAAGTCAGTGGGTATAAATTCAATAATTGTCTCTCTACTATATAAAAAACATCCATCAGAAGTCAAATTTATATTAATTGATCCTAAGAAAGTTGAGTTATTTCCTTATAATGGAATGGATAAACATTTTCTTGGATTTTTACCGGATGAAAAGGAGGCTATTGTCACTGAAACCGACAAAATAGTTTATACATTGAATTCCCTGATAATAGAAATGGAAGAGAGGTACAACCTGCTAAAACACGCAAAGACAAGGAATCTGAAAGAGTACAATGCGAAATTCAGGGAGAGAAGATTGAACCCAAAGAACGGACACAAGTATTTACCATATATCATTTTGGTCATCGATGAATTTGCAGACCTCATAATGACGGCAGGCAAAGAAGTGGAACTACCTATTGCGAGGCTTGCTCAATTGTCAAGAGCTGTAGGCATTCACCTTGTTCTTGCCACACAGCGACCTTCGGTAAATATTATAACAGGGGTGATTAAAGCAAATTTCCCGGCAAGAATAGCATTCAAAGTTGCATCCAAGGTCGATTCCAGAACTATCCTTGATACCGGAGGTGCAGATCAGCTTGTAGGTCGGGGGGATATGTTGATCTCTCTGGGCGGAGCAAGTATTCTAAGAGTACAGGGAGCATTTATTGATACTGCAGAGATAGAGAATGTAGTAGATCATATCAGACATCAGCAAGGATATTCAGAGCCATTTTATCTGCCCGAATACAAAACTGATGACAGCATGGATTTTTCAAGTCTTAGCTACGGAGACCTTGATGAGATGTTTGTCGATGCAGCGAAGATAATAATCGCTGAACAATATGGTTCAACATCGCTTTTGCAGAGAAAAATGCAGATCGGATACAACAGGGCAGGAAGAATAGTAGATCAGATGGAAAATCTTGGAATGGTAGGTCCAAGTAAAGGTTCAAAGCCAAGAGAAGTATTGGTGTACAGCGAAACAGAATTGATGGAAATAATTAACAAGTTAAAGAATAAATGATTTACGAAGTACGAAGTATGATTTACGAAGTACGATTTACGAAGTACGATTTAAGAGGATCGACTTAATTATTTATAATGAATAGTGAAGATTTAAAAAAGAGGTTCAAAAAGTTTGCAATTAATGCAGCTTTGTTAATAAAGGAATTACCGACGGATGCAATAAATATACCATATTCAAATCAACTAATAAGATCATCAAGTTCGCCTGGAGCAAACTACAGAGCTGCTTGCAGAGCGAAATCTACTGCTGATTTTATAAATAAATTAAAAATTGTAGAGGAAGAATTGGATGAATCAATATATTTTCTTGAATTACTGCGATATTTTAACTCCAAGTTTGATGTTCAAATTCAAACATTAGAGGAAGAGGGTGATGAATTATTGGCAATTATAGTTAAATCAATAAAAACAATAAAAGATAAAAATCCAAAATCGTAAACATTAACCCAAAATCGTAAACCGTAAATCGTAAACCGTAAATAACTATGTTGTTTTCAATAACCAAAATAAAGATAAATTCAGAACCCAGATAACCGATATTTAGGGTCTGACAAGATTTAGTTTTCTTAGAGACCTTTGTTTTAAAATGGACTTACAACGGTAGGTCCATTTTTTATAAAAAAAACCAGGCTTATAACTTAAGCCTGGTTTTCTGTTTTTTACTTTTTTTATTTATTATTCAAAAGTATATCTTAATCCTATTTGTGCCTGCCAAACATTATCAACGTTTTCAGATTTGACAAATGAATCAGTCAACAAAACTGTTTGTCCTTTAATAACCTGTGTTGCGAGCTTATATGTTGGTAAGCCATTAGCATCTACACTTGATAAAGTCAGAGGAGAAGATGTTGTTGTCTGATTTCCAACACCCCATTCGCTGTTTAATAAATTTCCTATGTTGAAAACATCAAATCTGACTTCAAATTTATTCTTTTTATTACCAACTTTCACAAATATTTCCTTTGCCAGCGTAAAATCAAATCTTGTGTACCATGGAAATACTGCACCATTTCTTTCAGCATACTTTCCCCTTATAGAATTTAAGTATTCATTTTTGGTAATAAAGGATTCAAAAGCAGCTTGTTGTTCTGCCGGAGAGAATTTTTTAGATCCGGCTGTGACTTCAGCAAAAGTAAAATCAGTAGCTTTTAGCGGTACAAAAATAAGATCGTTTGTCTGACCATCACCATTGAAGTCATTTCCAAAAACATAGGAAACAGGTCCTCCGGAGTTGGAAACCATACCAAGTGAAAATGTGGTACCACCACCTATCTTATTACCATAATTTATTTTATAATTCAGGAAACCAACAACTCTATGCTGTAAATACTCATCGCTGTTAGATTCAACAAGATAATTCTGTCCCACAACTGTGGCCATATTTGCCTGTACTGTACTGCCTACTGACTGAATATCTCTGGCTGTTCCATAAGTATATCCGATAAAACCACCAAATCCTTTTTCTGATCTTTTTTCAAGTTTTGTAACAAAAGAATAAGAATATCCAATATCAGTATTTCTTAAGACAAAAACATTAGTTGTGGCTGCATTGATATATCTTGAAGATGGGAATCTGTCTCTTGTATCAACACCAGTAAATTTTCTGTCTGCTGCTTTAAGATTAGCATCAATATATCTTAAAGCCTGTAAGTTTTTATTGTAAATCCCTTCAACAGTTATACTAAGTCCGTAATTAAAACTTTTATCAACACCTAAACTTGATTTCCATAATGTAGGATATTTTAAATTTTCAGATGAAGCATTTATTACATATGGAGGCAATTTTGAGATATCTGTAGTTTTTGGAGGACGAACAGCTTCAGGTAAGTCTGCAGGATTTAAACGGAATGGATAAGCTGTGGTATTATCAAATCTTAGTACAGCTGTATTTACACCATTATTTCCTAGCTGATTTGAAACTAAAACCTGAGGTATTCTGGAAACAAAAATACCAGTTCCTCCCCTAATCTGTAATGTCTTATTACCTAATACATCATAATTAAAGCCAAACCTTGGTGACAAATTAATGCTGGCTTTAGGAAATTCTCCTGTACTAACTGTAAGGTCCTTACCATCTTCATCTTTATATACTAAAGCTTTAACAATAGTATTGTCAAAATCTTTTGCAGTTGAATTATCATATAACATATAATCAGCTCTTAGACCTGCAGTTATTTTCAATTTGTCACTTACCTGAAACTCATCCTGAAGATATGCTGCGAAAGTTGAAGTTTTTAATACCTGTAATGGCTCAACTCCGTCTGGAAGTAATGAATATCTCAAGTTATACCTGGCAAGTGATACAGGAGAAACTGGATTGGTTGGATCATTTTTAAATTGCAACGCAGCTGTTTTAAAATCTGCAATAGAATTATAAGTATAAACTCCATTTGATGCAGGGAAGAACACATTGTTTGATATGAAGTATTCATATGAAGCTCCCAAAGTCAACTGGTGTTTACCTAAATAATAACTAAAGTTATCTGTCACATTTAATGTAGAGTAATTCAGTTTATTATTAGGTGTGAAAGGGTCAAAACCAATTGATGTATAAGTCTTACCATCTTTTAAAATATCAATGGTTGGGAATATGTCCGTTCTGTACGTTCTGTCTTCTATTTGCTTATTGAAACCAACAATAACATTATTTGACATTTTTGAATTCAGGAGTGAGTTTAATTCAAGAGCCACTGACCTTGTATTATCCTGGATGAAATAACCTGAATTTTCAGGTGATATTGCATCTGCCCTGTTTGTTCTGTTTCCATAACCTGCAGTATTACTACTATTACTGTCACTTATCCTCTGGCTTGATTCTGAATTATGATGAGAATAACGGAGAGATAATTTATTCTTCTGATTAATGTTGTAATCCAATCTGATAAGTCCCTTTGTACTCGTAATTTCCTGATTGTATCCGTCAAAAGCTCCTATATCATAATTGAAATTTGTTTTCATAAAATTAGCAAGGTCCTGCATGTCAGCTTCAGTCACTCTCGATACATTTCCCGTTGTCTGTCCTCTGTTGATTGACCAGTCCAATGCAGGTTTAGAGCTTGTAAATTTTTCTCCACTGATGAAATAGAATAATTTGTTCTTAATAATGGCTCCGCCAACTGTAAGTCCCAAAGTTTTTTCATCAATAGTAAAAGGTGCCAGTGTGTTTTTATTCACAGTGGTACCAGTTAGAGCATTGTTTTTGGTAAAGTAATATGCAGATCCTTTAACATCGTTTGTACCTGATTTTGTCACGGCATTTATACCTGCTCCTGCAAAACCTGATTGTTTAACGTCATAAGGAGTGATGTTATACTGAACTTCTTCAAGGGCATCAAATGATATAGCAGTTGTTCCTGTTCGTCCTCCGGCATTTGCTGAAGAACCAAGTCCGAATCCATTGTTGAAAACGGATCCGTCAATTGTAAAACTGCTGAATCTTGAATCCTGGCCTGAAAATGAACCTCTTCCGTTGCTGTAAACGTTGTATCGGGATACATCATTGATGGTTCTGTTAAGAGAAGGTATGGAAGACAAAGCATCCCTGTTGAAAGTAGAAGCTGCTCCGTTTCTGTCAGAGCTGAACAGGTCATTCTTATTAGCTGTAACTATTACTTCACCCAGTTCTGTGGTTGTAATCATCATTTTGGTATTTATGTCAGCTGTTACTCCGAGGTTCAAAAATACATTTTTATGAGTATATTCCTGAAATCCTATATAAGTAACCAATACTTCATAAGGACCCCCAACCCTCATACCGATGAGGTTAAATCGACCAGAATTTGAGGTTATTGTCCCATACTGTGTTCCGGAAGGCGTGTGTGTTGCAATTACAGTGGCACCTATCAGTGCTTCACCTTTGTCGTCGGTGACTTTTCCTGTCATACTACTGGTTGTTACCTGAGCATTGGCAAAAAAGCCGACAAGCAGTAAAATAATCAATTGTAAGATTTTCGTCTTCATAAGATTTGAGTTTTGTTTTTTTGTAAGAATCAACGATGACATTTAACACACAAAAATGAATGAACTGTTAAAAATGTCACTTTCAATTCCTACGGGTTAGTAAATGATTGGTTTAATAAAAAAAACTTTGCAAATATAAACATCATATATTAAATTAATATTAAATTAATAAAAATTTTATATTTATTTATTATATTTTGAAACTGATATAAATTCAAATATTACTTATTGGTTAAAATTCTATATGTTACAAGCATTTAAGTTGTCAGTCACGTTCTTCAATCTTTACTGTTGACTGACTATTTTTGCCAACAGACTGCATACTGCTTACTAATGGAAGCATACAATCATTCCTTTATAATTCTTTTATAAATTACACCAAGTGATGTATTGATTTTCAGAATATAAATACCGGTATTAATCATCGTAATGTCTATTAATTCGCTTTTGCTGTATTTGCTAAGCAATTGACCATGAATTGTCATTAATTCATATGAGATGACAGAATTCTCAGAATCTACAATGTATATATGATCTGACGTTGGATTTGGAAATATATGAATTGCATTTTCATTATATTGTAAAGCTGAAGTTTTTTCAATATCCTGCGAATATCTTGGAAATATCTGGTATCCTTCGAGGTATGGACTTGATGAATCAAATTGCCCTCCGATTCCTGTAAGATTGAAATTGTAACCGGGAGCCTGCTTAGTTGAAAGATCGCAATCATTATCGATTCTCATCACAAATTCCCGGATACCGTCTGTTACAGTTATATTCACACTTTCACCTGTACCTTTCCATTGAGTCGGATCTTTAAGTGTTAAATTCATTATTCTTACCAGTTGGGATTCTGTGGTTTCATTTAATGTATTGACAACATCAGGTTCTATTAACTGATTAATTCCTCCAAGAAGAATCACGGTATCAAGAGCCATTTGTAATAATCCGTTGAACTGATCAATTTTACCCCTTACTGCAATCAGATCACCTTCTTTCACGGCATATCCATAATTTTTAGCACTGCTGAATATTCCAATTCCATTGTTTTCAAAGTCTATCATTGTGAACTGTAAGCTATTTGGCCTGAGATTTATTCCATAAACAATTCCTCTTAATTCACAAAAAATGCCTTTTGAAATTGCAGTTCCCTTATCGTCAGATTGAGTCATTTCTCCAATTGATTTAAGAGGATAAGCGCTGGTATTATATGGAGATATATCTTCAACATATCTTGGAAATAACTGATAACCATCCAGGAATGGGCTTGTTTTATCGTATTGACCTAGTAATCCTGTCACACTGAAAGTACCTGACGGGGCTTGTTTACCATATATGTTTACATCTTTATCGATTCTGATTGTAAAGGTATCCAGTAGATTTGTCACATCAACATTAAATCCTGAGCCGCTATTTAGCCACTGACTATAATTCAAAATTTTTACATTCTCTAAACTGACCAGATTTCCTTCATCCTCTTCATTAAATTTAGTTATGAGTTTTGGATTTATTTTTACACTATCAATTTGTATCAAAACAATTGAATCAAGGTATATTTGTCCTAATCCATTGAAATCTTCGAATTTGCCCCATAATTCAACTTTATCGCCTTCGTGAAAATTATATGAAAAGTTCCTGCTACTAAATATCCAGACTCCTTCATTATTGTAGTCAACAATAGAAAATTGTAATCCTGCCTGGTTAAAATTTGAACCACAAACGGTACCATCGACAAAAGCATTTTTATTTTTATTTATCAAATTACCTGCACCATCAGTTTGTTTTAGTAACTGGATATCAAATGAGCAATAATTGTTTTTTCCGGGATTAGCGTGTATCTCAGTACCATGATATTTAAATCCGGCATAAACAGGTGATGCCTGCCAGTTTAATCCTTTATTGTTGTCTTTTGCAGGATCGCATAGTGATAGTGAATAACCTTTACCATCTGCAAGTGAAGGCCATTCTCCGTCTTCAAGATAATTTACAATATCCAGGGTTTCCCCTGTATTTTTAATAAGTGATAAAGAATCAAAATTGTTGTTTAGGCCTCCTGCACTCCACTGATATGTATCAAACCCGAAATACTTCTTAAATGCAGCCGAATTATTGCAAATAGTAATAAAACTTCCTGGTTTCAGTTTTTTGTCAGGAAATGTAAAGAACATTGTTCTTCCTTTAATTTTGAAATCCTTTAAGGATACTGAATCATTACTGTTATTTAAAATTTCAATGAATTCCAAACTATCAGCCTGCCCACCGTCATTATACAAAATTTCTGTAATAACAATCTGGGAATTGATCAGCAAAGCAGAAAAAACAAGTATAGCAACAAGAATTGATCTAATCATAATAATGAGTTATAAAAGGTGAAAAATCAACTGTAAAGATATTAATTAATTACATATCAGAAAAAATTAATTGTCACAAATCAGATAATTTTAACATTTTGATATTTTTTTCGTTTTAACCTTTACACTATACCTGACTTCATAAAAGGGGGGTTGGTATTTATTTTTTGTGGTAAATAAATTTTTAAAATATTTCTTAAATAAAATTATCTTTGCTTTTTTTAATTTCAATTTCGTAAATATTTACATTAAAAGCATCGATTACAAATGTTCAACATGAAAAAAATTGTTTTATTTATATTCTTTGTTACTATATCACTTTATGCAAAAAGCCAGAATACATTGACCGGTACTGTGATTGATAATTCCGGAGCTGCAATTATGGGTGCTTCTGTTTCCATTGATGGTACTTATAATGGCACATTAACCGATAGTAAAGGGAAATTTCAATTGAAAAATGTAAAAGATGGTAAAACCAGATTATTGATATCATATTTTGAGTTCGGGAATTCTATCGTAGAAGTAAACGTTAAAGGGGATACTGAAGCTGGAAAGATCAGAATTGAAAAGAGAACAACTGATCAGGATCATACTGAAAGTTTTGCGGACCTTGTTACCAATACAAAAGCTACTATCCATTTTGATACAATATATGATGAAAAATCAGAGAAACTATATTTTGCAGATGATGTTAATTCTTTGAATAGTCTTTCATCAGTTTTTATTTCCACGCAGGGTGGAGGAGAGGGTGATCACCGGATCTCCATTCGTGGTTTTGATCAGGACAATACAGGTTTTTTTGTAAATGGAATTCCGGTTAATGATCCATTTAATGGTATAATATCCTGGTCTGACTGGGGATCTTTGACTGATGTTGCCAGGACTATTCAACTTCAGAAAGGCATTGGAGCCGGGTTGCAGAATGGGAGAAATATTGCCGGTTCATTTAATCTCCTCACAGGGAATGGTTCGGAATCACAAAGTGGATCACTTAAACTTGCTTATGGCAGCGGAAATACATTTAAGGCATCAGCACTGGTAAATTCAGGAATGATAAATAAAAGATTTTCACTTAGTATGGGCATCATTAAAAAAGCCGGAGAAGGAATAATTGATAAAACCTGGCATGATCAGTGGAATTTTTACCTTGGTTCAAGATTAAGAATTAATAGCGCTCACACTCTTGATCTTTATGCCTTTGCATCTCCTCAAAACCATGCTCAGAATCTGCGACAGCAAAATATAGGTTCATATAGTAAAAAGCTGGCTGAAAAAATCGATGATTACAATCAGGAAGCTTTTTCTAAAATCAGGGAAACATCATCTGGAAATTTATTCAATCCTGACTGGAATACTATTACTTCTTCTTATGCAGGTAAGCAATTCAGAAATGGAAATGAAACTGATAGAAATTACGCTGATTTTCAGAATGTTAATGAAGATTACAATTTTAAACCTATGGCAAGTCTGCTGTGGTCAGCACAATGGAGTAACAGATTGTCACAATTGACTTCTCTTTATTATATAGGTGGCAAAGGTGGAAGGACCGGATATGCCGGTGAATTGATCTGGGATTACTCTCAGAATCCTTCAGGAATCATCGATTTTAACAATACCATTTCTTCCAATGCTGTTGAAAGTCAAGGTGTACTAATAAATAATGTCGATAATAGAATGACTTTAGGGGGTATTTCCAAGTTTATTTATTCATGGAGCAGAAATCTGAATACAACGATTGGATTAGATATAAAGAAATCTCAGTCAGCACAATTCGGTGAATTAAGGGATTTACTGGGAGGAAAATATTTTACTGACAACTCAAGTGAACTGAGAAATATTGATTTTCAGGCAAAGTTAGGCGATACAACAGGATACAATTATGTTAAAAACATTGGAAATACAGGAACATTCATACAGACAGAATTTTCAAATGACGATATAGCTTTCAATGTAATGTTTGGCTGGTCCGGAGCTGTTTATAGTTTACAGGATAAATTCAGAAAAGGCAAAAAAGATTTCCAGAAGGACAGTTTGTTATATTTAAAATCAGGTATTTTAAGTAGTTACCAATCAAAACTTGGAGCTAAATATATAATTAATGATCAAATGGCTGCGTATGGCAGTATAGGTTTTTCATTGAGACCACCTGTTTTCAATGATGTCATCAATTCTCAGGAGGGAGCTATTGCAAGTGAAATAAAAAATGAGTACTTTTTGAACTACGAGCTTGGTTTTATGTATTCAACACCTGATCAGAGATTTAAGTCCAGGGCTGGTTTGTATATCACATCTTGGAATAACCAGATAAAGAGTTTTTATATGCTGAATGCCTCTGGTGTTAAAGACCTGAACTATGTGACCGGAATTAATTCGACTTACAAGGGAATAGAACTGGATTTGATGTACCGGCTACATAAAAATATCGATATTATTTTTTCCGGTTCTGTATCAGACAACAAATTTACAAATAAAGTCACCGGATCATATATAACATATGAAACCGGATCGAAAACTGAAGTACTAACTGATTATTATTTGCTCAATTTAAAAACCGGATTTTCGCCGGGAACCCAGTTGAAGCTTTCTGCACTATGGAAACCATTCAAAGGCTCACAGATTCAACTATCGGCAAGACATATGAGAGATTATTATTCAAAATGGGATATAACATCTAGAATCAGTGAAGAAACCGGTGACGACGGTAAGCTTATTCAAAGTTGGAAGGTACCGTATTCAACTGTTCTTGATATTAGTTTCAATTATGACTTACCTTTGAAATCAAGATTCGGGATAACATTGTTCGGATATTTAAACAATGTTTTAAATACTCTCTATATACAAGATGCAGCCGATAATAGTCCGGAGAACGGATATATTATCAAAGACTCAAAGGGTAATATTATTAACGGGCATTCAGCAGAACGTGCACAGGTCTTTTTGGGCTTGCAACGCAATTTCAATATCGGGGCCAGGTTTACATTCTGATATCAGGTATAATTAAGTATTATTGTCTTAATAAATCAATGTTAATCTAATGATTTATTAAGTATAATTCAAAACCTTAACATTCCTTATGCAAAAGTGATTTAATGCTTTGATGAGAACTGAACTGATATTTTTTGTTTGTTTAATATGGGCAAATGCAAGTGTTTTTGCTCAAACTATGACAGACACCATTGAGATTCCGGTAATCACCATAATCGACAAGTATAGCCAGGGTATTAGGTCTGATAATGAATTGTTTGATTCTGTGGGATATGAAAATCAGTTGTCATCTTCAGCTGCAACATTGCTTAGCCGGTTTTCATCTGTTTTTTCCCGTACTTATGGTGTCGGATTATTTAGTTCATTTTCCTTAAGAGGCAGCAGCAGTGCTCAGACTGCAGTCAAATGGAATGATTTTGACATTAATAATTCTATGCTTGGTATTTCCGATCTGTCAGTTTTGGCTCTGAATTCACAGATTAACTTACAATTCATTGAAAATGATTACTCTTATGGGGCAATCGGAGGTGTTGTCAATTTCAAAAGTGACAATTTCAGAAGAAAGAATGGATTGACTGCAAGTATTAATTATAACATCCTGAATAATATTGCTTTAGCAGCATCAGGCAATTTCAGGGGAAACAGATTTTTTCATAATTTCGAAGCACGAATTCAGAATAACAGCAATAATTATGAGTATGATGCTGGAAGTGAAGTGAAAAGTATTACAAATTCAGCTTCAGAAATTTTCAATCTAAATTATAATTCTGCTTTTGTCAGTGGCGATAATGTCGTGAGTTTTTTTTCTTCATATAATCTTAGTACAAGAAAAATTCCTCCATCCAGATATGAAAGCTATTCTGATGCATTTCAGGATGATGAAAGCATTAAAACCGGCATACATTTTTATAAAACCCTTAATTCGATATACCTGAAATTCAGGACAGGTTTTTTTTATGACCGGCTTGATTATCACAATAATAAAATAGGAGAAAGCTCTGCCAGTAAGATATATGGCTTGGAAAGCGGGTTGGATATCAGATTGAAAAATGACAGAGTGTTCAACCCTTCTTTAAGTCTGGTAAATAAATTGAATTCAATTAACAGTACTGTTTATAGAGTTGATCTTGAAAACACTTTTTATGTCAGCGGAGGATTTGACAGAAGAATCGATAGGTTGGCCATGGAGTTAAAATTCAGCAGCGGAATTTTCAGATCTGAATTATTGCCTGTATCTCCATATCTTTTATTTTCTTATTCAACGGGTGATAAAAGCAGGATAATATTCAAAACCGGGAGAAATTTCAGGGTACCATCATATAATGACAGATTCTGGAATAAGAATGTAAATTCGGAAATAAGACCTGAAAAATCTTTTTTTGTTGATATAAAGCATGTTTTCAATCATGACAAAAGGATCAAAACCGAAATATCTGCTTATTATAAAAAAGTCACCGACAACATAATGTGGTTGCCTGAAAATGGTATATGGGCTGCTCAGAATATCGACAAATCTCAGGCATATGGAATGGATTTTGAAGCCACAGTTATTTTTATTGTAAATAAATTAAAACTAGATATTACGGGCATATATAAATATAATAGAACTTCCGTATCAGATGAAGAGAAAGGCATAAGCAATATGATGAATATTTATTTTCCGGTACATATTGGTCAGTTTCATCAACGCATTACGGGAAAGAGATTTTTCTTCAGGTTGTCTGAACAATACACAGGAAAAGTAGTTTCCAGTTTCGATGGCTCTGAATTTATAGATTCTTGGTTAAAGCTGGATGCCGATTTTGTTTATGATTTAGCCTTAAAAAGATGTCTGCTAAAAGCATTTTTAAGTTTTGAGAATATCCTCAATATAGAATATGAGACTATAAAGAATTATCCACAGCCAGGCAGGGTTATTTCTTTAGGTTTTAAAATTCAAACTGCCAATTGACTTCAATGTATTAGATAAAATACATTTTAATTTTGAATATATCATTGATTGAATTAAAAATTCTGGTAGTATTTTATAGTTCCAGGTAAAATAAATTGTCCATTTTAAAATACGGAAGTAAAGATAATGTCTTTTCATTCGTCAAGATGCTCTTCGATATCCCTCAGATGAAGCTCTAAAGCTCCTGTCGACATTTGTATTTCAATTATCGAAAGGATAAATGACATAATCAAAAGCAATAAAGCTGTTCCGAATAGATAAACTGCAAGATTTTGGTAGCCTATGTAAATCAGAAACATAGTGATCACACAAAGCAGTAAACTTGTGATTCCGAGTATTTGCATAGATCTTGTTAGGTAAAGTCTCCTACGAAGATTTTTGATTTGTTTTATTATTATTTCATCTTTGCTCACCAGAAATTTGTCATGTAGCGACCTGACAATATTGGAATATGCTATGAATCTGTTGGTGAATGCCAGCATTATCAGTGATATTGCAGAGAATAAAAATGCCGGAGTTGTTAATGTAAGTTGTTCCATAATCTTTCAATTTATTTTATTTTCGAAAGTTTTATTATTTTTTAAACACTATTGTAAAATGATTTTATAGCTTGTATCAATAGAATTCCCTTTAATAATTAGAAAATAAATACCCGGCAAATTACCTGTTAGGTCTATTATGCTTTCATCCGTTTTAATATGCTTTATTTTTTGCCCGAATGAATTATATAATTCAATATTACCTGATGTTACTCCGGCAGGCAGTGTGATCACTCCTCTTGTAGGGTTAGGATATATCAATTGTTTCTCAGTCATTCCCTCGTCCATGGTATTAACTAAGAAATTGTCAGGTTGTATCTCCCAATTCAAAGGATCATTATTATCTGTGTTTTTATCTTTGAGATTTAAATAATTACCGTTTTGAAAAGCATCCGGCCATGGTATAGAAGAACTGTATTCAACAAAGTCTATACTATTTCCCCAGGCATCAGAGAGTATTAGTTTTTGTGAATTATCAGGCAGATTGATATTGAATTTTCCAAAAGCAGTCCTATTGTATTTTTTTCTGAAGACTGATGTGTCCCTTGCGAGAAACAATGAATTATGGGCTTTTATTTTCGAATTTTTTGGAAACAGATAAGAAAATCCAATACCCGAAAAGAAGACTCCGGTGAGATCCTGATCCTGATCTGAAATATTGCTGATCTCAATAAACTCCTGACTCCAGCTGGCAGGGTAGTTTGTCGAAGTTGAAGGATTGTAATGTATTTTGCTGATTACAACCGGAGGCACAGAAACACCTTCACAGGCAGTAGTCGAACCGAACTGAATGTTCATCCAGTTGATCCTGTCGGAGATAAAATTTTTAATTTGCTGAATCTCTCCGTTAATATTTGGAACAGTACCCCAGCGGATGTTTTCATTAACTGAAGCTTCTGAAATCTTTATTTTTGCCGAATCTAGGAGGGAGTACATTTTGTTTATGTCAAATACATTGCCAGGCAAGCGTAGTTCTTTCCATCTTTTGGTAAGATAACACTTGTATCTGGTTGTATTGAAAAGGTCCTTCCAATAATATGATCCTTCATTATCCCCGTTATCAAATTGCCAGGTATTGAACCAGCTTCGGTCTAGTCCCCAAAAGAACAGGTCATTACCAAATGTCAGATTGCTGTCCCATATTGGACCTGCTCTCAATTTGCCATCTCTTTCCTTATTGAAAAAGGTACTGTACTGGTATGAATCCACATTTGCCGATAATTCACTAATCAGCATATAATCTACAAAACTCTGAATGTCTATTATCGATGGAAATCCGGTTATTATATCGATATTCCTTAATTTAGCCTGTGTCTCTAGATTTAGAAAAACATTTTTTATGTACGCTAGTTGCTGTGTTTTGATTTCATCATATTTTGGCAGTACAGCAACGTATTCGACATCATTATCCGGAGGGTAGTAAGATTTCATAGTCCATCCCACCTCAGCCCAACTATCAATTTTATCTGCTTTGATGATGTAACCTCCTGAAAGCTCAGGTAGGTTAATATCGGAGCTTTTGATTTTTGTAACATTGATTCTTTCGGTGCCTTGTTTTAGTTTTTCCTGCAAAATATACAAACCTAGATATTTTCCGTTTAAAACAACCTCACAATATTGAGTTCGTGTTGTATAATTGCCCATGTCATTATAAAGGTTGTAACAAAAGAAATCCCGTACCAGGGAAGGGTCAAAAGCAAGTGAATTGAGTATCCAGTCATTATCTGCAGGCATATCCAGCAGACTGACATTGTTATTTGTTATTCCATTTGATAATTTTGTCGAAAAACCATACTGTTTTTTTGGTAATACCTGGGATGAAGAGCCTCTTATCTCAATGTCAATTTTACCATTGTAATTAAGGAATTCGACTGTGTTTTGATCTGTAATATAGTTACGAGCATCTTTGCCTGGCCTTCTGACGATTTTCAGGTCTGCTATAATCCTGGGATCATCCAGTATTTCTTCATATTTACCGGTTATAGGGTCATATCTTGTGTTGATTAAAAAAATAGGCAAATTGCTGGTCTTGAAATCCTGCGCAAGCATCTTAAGATTAAAAAACCAAATAATTGTAAATGATATTATGGTAATTTTAAAAGGCGATTTTGCAGACATTGCATTATTTATTATATGACAGAAATAATAGTTAAATACAAATATACTGCAAAAACTCATTTTAATTGTTAGTTTCCTTCATTGAAATTTTAAATGGTACAATAATTGCAGTTTCAAGTTATCGGTATTATCTTAACTATAATACAGAGTGATCAGATATTTAATAAAAATGATTTGTTCAAATGATTTTAAATTATCAGAAATAGAAAGGTTGACATGCAGAACACAAAAATGTACTTTATAAAGATTTCAGTTCTCATCACTACAATATTATTATTCTATATTAGTAAGGCTTATTCTCAACCATACCAGGAATGGGCAACTAAATACAATGGCTATATAGGTAATGATTATGGAAATGACATTGCTATCGATGAAGATGAAAATACTTATGTGACAGGTGTTTGTGAATTTTCTAATTCGGGTGATTATGCAACTGTCAAGTACAGTTCGAACGGAACTATTCTCTGGAGTCAAAGCTACAATGGCAGCGCAAATTTGCTCGATGAAGCATTTGCAATAGAACTTGATGATTCAGGAAATGCTATTGTTACAGGCCGGAGCAGAGGAAATAAATCAGGTTATGATACCGGATATGATATTGTGACTATCAAATATAATTCAGAAGGCATTCAGCAATGGATGGCAGTTTATGATGGACCATCTGGTCAGGATGATATTGGGTACAATTTAGTCTCAGATCAAGTTGGGAATATCTATGTTTGTGGTTCAACCATTAATACTGGCTCATCTCAACAATGTATTGTGCTGAAATACAATTCATCTGGTTTCCTGCAGTGGACCAAAAACCTTGAATCGGGAAAATCAACACATATTTTATTAAATAATTTCGGGAATATTGTTGTTTCTGCCGGAAATGCATTAAATGGCAAATATAAAATTTATGAATTGTCTGCTAATCAGGGCAACCAGGTTTTTAAATACAATACTGCAACTAATGGATACTCGCAGGTTGGAGGTGTTCCGGACAAAATGATTTGTGATGCTAATGGAAGTATTTATGTGATAAGTTCAGAAAGTGATAATAATAATATTGATATACCTTTCAGGATGAGTATTGCAAAGTTTTTACATTTAAATGGAACACCAGCCTGGACTAAATTCACTGAAGCTGAAAAAATAAAGGGTGCTGACGTAAAAGTAGACAATTCTCTAAGCGTTTATACAGTTGCAGATCATAAATCATGGGGTCAGCACAAATTTCTCGTAGCAAAATACAATTCTGCAGGCACCATGCTATGGGAAAAATTCTCTGCCCCGGCAAGTGGTGTCAGCGATTATCCTGTATCCATGGCTTTAGGAGCAGGGAATGCTCAAACAGGTATTTTTGTTACCGGCTATAATTCGGCAGGAGATATAAACACAATAAATTATACAAATGACGGAGATATCTCCTGGAGTATGATTTATAATTGCTATGGTTGCTCAACAGGACCAGATGTTGCTTCAGCAATGACAATAAATAGTTGCAACAAAATATTTATCACCGGATATTCAAATTGTGATGGAACCGGAAAAGACATCAGAACCATTAAATACTCTATTGATCAATTACCGGTAGTAAATATATCGGGTTCCGGTTCAATTTGTTCAGGAGAAGAGATCACTCTTTCAACTGATCCTTGCCCTGGATGTACCTATATTTGGAATACAGGACAGACAACCAGCAGTATAACGATTTCACCACCGGAGTCAAATTCCTATTTTGTGACAGTTAAAAATCAGTCTGATTGCAGTAGCAGCTCATTGCCTGTTATTGTTTATGTAAATCCGCCATTGAGCCCGGTAGTGAATATTGTAGCTTCTAAAACTTCTGTTTGCAATGGAGAAAATATCACATTTACTGCAACTCCAATTGATGGTGGGATAATGCCTGTTTACAATTGGTATGTGGATGGAGTCCTGAAGTCAGTTATTAATTCGAGATATTTTTCATCAAATACATTTATCAATGATTCGAAAGTTTTTTGTGTAATGACCTCAACTGCCCAGTGTCCGGCAGTATTAAAAGATACTTCTAATACTATTATCGTTTCGGTTACTCCTATGTTGCCTGTATCTGTTAAAATCAACGCATCCGATACTGTCGTTTGTGCCGGACAAAATGTAACTTTTACTGCAACTCCTTTAAATGGAGGCACATCACCTTCATATAAATGGTTTATTGATGATCAGTTACAATCAGGAAATTCGCAGGTTTTTACTACAAATTCTTTGACAAATGGATCAAAAGTCCATGTTGTTATGACTTCAAATGCATATTGTGCAAATCAGGCAACTGCTATATCTGAGTTTTTATCAATTATTGTAAAACCAATTCTAAATCCTTCAGTTGTTATTACTTCTACGAAAGATTCAATATGTTTAGGAGAGAATGTTATATTTACTGCGTCCTCTTTTAATTGTGGGAACGAACCTGCTTATAGGTGGTATGTAAATGGACAACTTCAACAACAAAATTCTGCAGTTTTCAATACTGATGAACTCAATAATGGATCTAAAATTTATGCTGAAATTTTAATAACTGAAGGATGTACAAACGTTCCTGCAGTTATTTCAAATGATATTTTTATTTGGGTTAAATCGAAAGTTACCCCTTCAGTTTCAATTGCTGCTTCAGAGAATCCGGTCTGTGCTGGAAAAAATGTTTCATTTTCATCACTTACTATGAATGGAGGCTCAGCACCATCATATCAATGGTATGTTAATGATGAATTGCAGTCAGTAAATTCGGATTTTTTCAATTCAGAAAGTCTGACTGACGGATCAGTTGTAAGATGCAAAATAACTTCAAATGCTGAATGTCTTTTGTATGCTGATGCTCTTTCAAATCCTGTGACAATGCTTGTGAATCCTGTCATAGATGCTTCTTTGAAAATAGAGGCATCTTCTCAATCAGTGCTTGCCTGCGAAAGAGTCACATTTACCGCTAATCCACTAGAAGGAGGTATTTACGATACCTATACCTGGTTTGTAGATGGCAATTTGACAGCATATGGCCCAGTTTTTTCGACAGATGAACTTGAAGATGGTTCAATAATCAGTTGCATTATGGATTTGGGAGAGAAGTGTGCCAAAAATCCTGTTGTTTATTCAGATACACTTACAATTTCAGTAAGCCCTCTTCCTGAACCTCAGATTTTTCTTTCCAACGACACTATTTTAGTCGGCAACTTCAATAGTCCGCTATACAGCTATTTCTGGTATTTCAATGATGTGCCAGTCTCTAATAGCTCATATTTATTTTGCGATCAATTTGGGGATGGTTATTATTCCCTTGAAGTAAGTAATAATGAATGCAAAGTGACTTCAGATAGGATTTTTATTGGTTGCAGTGCCTCAAATACTGAAAATTTAACCGATGATTCTTTATTTCTGTATCCAAATCCAGCTAAAGAAATGGTTAATCTTAGCAATCCTGATTTTAAGAACAAAACATTTAAGGTTTATATTTTTGATTTGCTTGGGAGTAAAGTATTTGATAATTCACTAACATTCAATGGTCAGGGCGACATCTCTATTAATGTAACTTACTTGATGGATGGAGCATATATACTTTTTTTGTGTGATTTAAGTACCTTTAAATTTCATAAATTGCTGATAAACTCAACCAGGTGATAAATAATTACTGAAATCACCTAAAAAATATCCGGCTAAAGTTTTTTTAAACCTGGATTTTTTGTTTAATTGATTTTTTATATGTATAATTGTTTGTTCTGGAGATTATTTTCCATATTTGCACTTTGTTTATTTTATAAGTATAATTGCTTTTAAGTGTTTCCGGAATTTGATCTTTTAAAACTAAATAATATTAAATTAGAAATATGGATTGGTCTTTAGGCTCAATGGATTGGTCAATAGTCCTGACAATTTTTTTTGGTGCTCTGAGCGGATATGTTGCAAGCAGACTACTCGGAGGGGAAGGATTTGGTTTTTTTGGCAATATAGTAGTTGGAGTTATAGGTGGTTTTATTGGAAACTGGGTGGTCAAACTCACCGGAATTCCTATTGTTGAAGGTTTTTTTGGCAATTTGATTGCTTCAGTCGGGGGAGCTATAATCCTTATTTTTTTTCTTGAACTAATAAAATATCTGCAAAGAAGTAATAGACAAACCAAAAGAACCACAAGAAGAAAAAGGTAATTTTGCATGAACAATTTTTCATTTCATCCTGTGTGTTCAATAAATTTCACATTCTTAATATTTTAGTAAGAAGTCAGGCTTATATTACGACTGAATTCTAAGGTACAGCCTTTGAAAAATTCCGATAATTATTGGAATTCATCTTTTATCAGGTATTTAATTTTTATTTCGTTATTTGTGGTATATACCTTCATACTAGTATCACTTCCAAATAAATTAGGTATCGTAAATTTGAGAGAATCAATATTTTTGTATCTTTACACTTTTTTAAAACAATAGTTATAATATATTTGCATAAATTTTTTTGAATCAGAACAGAACTGTGTAAACATGAGAATAAAGTGAAAGTATGTCAGGATCATATAAAATAGATAATAGCCTGATACCTAACCATATAGCAATTATAATGGATGGAAACGGACGATGGGCAAAATCCAAGGGAATGCCAAGGGTTCTTGGCCACAGGGAAGGGGTTAAAACAGTCAGAGAGATTACAGAGACTTGTGCAGAATTAGGAGTTAAATATCTCACATTATTCGCGTTTTCTACCGAAAACTGGAACAGACCTGAGTATGAAGTAAATGCTTTAATGACTTTAATTGTTAATACTATAGACAATGAATTAAAAAACCTGATGAAAAACAATATAAAGCTTGAGGCCATCGGAGATATAAGTGCATTACCTTCAAAGAGTTATAATTCTTTGATAAAAGGAATAGAAGATACAAAAGATAATGACCGGATGACACTTGTCCTTGCTTTAAACTATAGCGGCAGGTGGGATATTGTGAATGCCGCTAACATGCTAGCTCATGATCATGCAGAAAATAGACTGGATGAGAAAGATTTTAAAATGTATTTGAGCACAGCAAAATATCCCGACCCGGAATTGATCATAAGAACCAGCGGTGAATTAAGGATTAGTAACTTTCTGCTATGGGAAGCAGCCTACTCAGAGTTTTATTTTACAGATATCAAATGGCCTGATTTTAAAAAAGAATCTCTTTATGAAGCAATATATGATTATCAGCACAGAGAGAGAAGATTCGGAAAAACAAGTGAACAGGTGAATAAATAGGTTTATTGTTAATTTAATGTTGAAACCTGACAACACTTTTGAAAAAATCCTCGTTAATATCAATTGATAACACAGTATAAAAAAATTTAATTTTAATGAATAAATTAGTAGTATTATTTTTCCTGACTTTATTTTTTCCATTTATTACAATAGCCCAAATTGAAAATGACAGTTTTAAAGTGGAAACTTATTCAGTGTTGGATTATTCCAGCCCTAAGGAGTTTGAAATTGGAGGAGTCAGTATAGTTGGAGTGAAAGACAGGGACCCTAATGCAATAGCCGGATATGCAGGATTGATGGTGGGAAAAAAAATAGTGATTCCTGGACAGGATATTTCTGGAGCTATCAAAGCACTGTGGAAAATTAAGCTTTTTACTGATGTCAGGATCAGCATTGAAAAGACTATTGGAGAAATAGTTTTTTTAGAAATTAATCTTAAGGAAAGACCAACATTATCCCGTTTTTCATATAAAGGCGTCAAGAAATCAAGCCATGAAGATCTTAATGATGAATTGAAAGGCGTCCTTGTTAAAGGAGGAATTATCACAGACGATGTTAAAATTCTGGCTGAAAATAAAATAAAAGAGTTTTATTTCGGGAAAGGATTTCTTAATACAAAAGTCGACATTAAAGAATCACCTGATGAAGAAAAAGCCAACACGGTAAAACTGTTGATCGATATTAAGAAAAATGAAAGGGTTAGAGTTGATGATATATATTTCGTTGGCAATAAAGATGTTAATGATAAGACCCTGAGAAAAAAAATGAAAAAAGTTAAAAAAGTCGGGACTATCTTTAAGAAATCCAAGTTTATAGAAAGTGAGTTTGAGGAAGATAAAAAAAGCATAATTGCATATTATAACAAATTGGGCTTCAGAGATGCAAGGATAATAGCAGATACTATCGGAAGGACTAAAAACGGTAATCTGGCAATACAGCTCAGGATTTTTGAAGGTGATAAATACAGGTTTAATAACATCACATGGAAAGGGAATTCAATTTATGCCGATGATGTCCTTAACAGGGTACTGGGTATTCAAAAAGGTGATGTTTATAATAGTGAACTTCTGGATAAAAGATTAAAATTTAGTCTTGACGGTAGAGATGTTAGCTCTTTGTACATGGATAAAGGATACTTGTTTTTCAGAGTTGATCCCAATGAGGTTGCCGTTGACAGTGCTAAAATCGATATTGAAATGAGGATCTATGAAGGACCTCAGGCCACGATTGATAAAGTGGTGATAAAAGGAAATGACAGGACAAATGAGAAAATTGTAAGACGTGAATTGAGGACGTTTCCAGGTGAAAAATTCAGCAGGTCTGATATTATTCGCTCACAGAGAGAAATCATTAATTTAGGTTATTTCAACCCTGAAAGCCTTGGTATAAATACCCCGGTAAATCCCCAGCAGGGTACTGTTGACATTGAATATACCGTTGAAGAAAAGCCATCTGATCAGCTTGAAATGTCTGCAGGATACTCCGGGTATGGTGGTTTACTTGGTACACTGGGTGTTGTTTTCAATAATTTTTCAATTGAGAATGTATCTAACCGTAGTTCCTGGAATCCTTTACCACAAGGTGACGGTCAGAAATTGTCCCTGAGAGTACAATCCAACAATTACTACAAATCTATTAACTTTTCCTTTACTGAACCCTGGTTTGGAGGGAGGACGAGAAATTCGCTTACTGTCGGTGGTGTTTATTCCAAGTATGGTGCTACAGGAAGTGGCTTTTTCGCTTCTACCAGAGGATTTGCCGGACTTGGTATTCCTTTGAAATGGCCTGATGATTACTTCCTTACCAATATTACTCTCAATATGGAAAAACTGGAATTGGAAGAATTTACAGATGGTAATTTTGCTGTTAATTCGGGAACTTTCAACAATTTGAGCCTTAATCTTTCCCTGTTGCGGAGCTCAATAAGTGAACCTATTTATCCTAGGTCTGGTTCCAAGATTCTTCTTTCTCTTAAAGTAACTCCTCCTTATAGCATGTTCAGAACAGTAGATTATACACTTACTGAAGAAGAAAAACAGGGTGTAATTGAAACACTGCAGAGCAAAAAAGGAGATGGTACTGTTTTGTCTGATTCAGATAAAGAAATAGCAATAAGAAACGAAGTAAACAGATTAAAGTTTAACTGGCTTGAATATCATAAATGGAAAATAGAATCTGAATGGTACTTCAATATAATAGGCAATCTGGTATTTATGTCCTCAATTAAGATGGGATTTTTAGGTTCATATGACAAAGATATCGGTCTGATCCCATTTGAGAGATATGAAATCGGAGGAGATGGATTATCAAATTATTCTGCAAATATTCTGGGTAAGGATATTTATTCTCTCCGAGGATATGAAACTACGGACTTCAACCAGAATGCTGCAGGAGGTGCCCCAATATTCAGTAAGTATACTGTCGAACTAAGATATCCGGTCACGCTTAATCCATCTTCTACAATATATGGTCTGTTGTTTGCACAAGCCGGAAACAGCTGGAGTAAATTCAGGGATTTCAATCCATTCGATGTTAAACGGTCTTTTGGAGTTGGACTCAGGGCATATCTGCCTATGTTTGGGTTGCTTGGATTTGATTATGGATTCGGAATTGACAAGGATGTCGATGAAAGTTCAAAATGGTCAAGTTATGGAAAATTCAGTGTGATACTTGGATTTGAACCCGAATAACCGGAGTATTATTTGTTTTCAGTTCAAATTGATTTAAATCATCTTAAATTTCTTTCTAAATATAAAAAAACACCCTACTTTTAGGGTGTTTTTTATTTTAATCGCATAACTAAACTACATTCAAATGGAAAAAGTCTTTATTATATCAGCAGTCAGAACCCCTCTAGGCAGTTTTGGTGGGGTATTATCCGAATTATCAGCAACAGAACTTGGAAGTATAGCTATCAGAGGTGCCCTCAATAAAGCTGGTGTTACCGGTGATCAGATCGATGAAGTTTTCTTTGGCAATGTTGTCCAGGCAAGTAGTGGCCAGGCACCTGCAAGACAGGCAGCATTAAAAGCAGGTATTTCAATCAATGCCCCTTGTACAACTATAAATAAGGTTTGTGCTTCCGGTATGAAAGCTATTGCATTTGGAGCACAGGCTATTCAACTCGGGCAGGCTAAATTAATAGTAGCAGGAGGTATGGAAAGCATGAGCAATATACCTTTTTATTTGCCTAAAGCCAGATACGGATACAAATACGGAGATGGTGTCCTGATAGACGGATTGATAAATGATGGTTTGCTTGATGCTTATGGAAAAAAACCTATGGGTGTATATGCTGATGAAACCGCTGCTGAATATAATATTTCAAGGGAGGAACAGGACAATTTTGCTATCGAATCATACAAAAGATCTGCTTTTGCCACAGAAAATGGTTTTTTTAAGAATGAAATAGAACCTGTAGAACTAAAAGACAAAAAAGGAAATATTACCGTGATCGATACAGATGAAGAATTCAAAAAAGTAAGCTTCGAAAAAATACCTTCACTGAGGGCGGTTTTCACTAAAGAGGGAACTGTAACTGCTGCTAATGCTTCAACTATAAATGACGGAGCTGCTGCATTGGTGCTCGCATCAGAGTCAGCAGTGAAAGAATTCAACCTGAATCCGATTGCAGAAATTATAGCTTATGGGGATGCGGCACATGAACCTGAAAGATTTACAACTGCACCTGTCAAGGCTGCTAACAAGATATTAAAACAGTCAGGATTAAAAAAAGAAGACATTGATCTGTGGGAGGTAAATGAAGCATTTGCAGTAGTAACCCTTGCATTCAATAAGTCAATGGGAATCGACAATTCCATAGTTAATGTTAATGGTGGAGCTGTGTCTCTTGGGCATCCTCTTGGTGCCTCCGGAGCCAGAATAGTTGTTACTCTTGCGCATGCACTTAAGGCAAAAGGTAAGAAAACAGGTTTGGCAACTCTATGCAATGGCGGAGGCGGAGCAGGTGTGATGATAATTAGGAGCGTCTGACATATTTTTTAGTACAGGCTTTCATTATTAGTGCATTAAATTCCTTTAAGGAATGCAAAGCAGCATTGCCCCGTTTAGGTCTGTCCTGACCTTTAGCGTCAGGGGAATTGAAGGGCAGTAATGCCAGGTTTGTCTTGTTTAACCCTGTTGATTGTCTCGGTTTGTAACCGAGATAAAATATGCTAAAACATTGATTATTTTAAGTTGTAGCTTTAATAAAAAATGGAACTAAAAAATGCTAATCAATATCTGCCGAAGTTAGCAATATTAATGACTTAGTTGCATGGATAAAATGAATTATGTAAATTGAAATTCAAGTATTTATAAATGGGATTTAGGGAATTGAAAAGATAAGTTATATTAGATTAAAATTTTATTATTAGCATATTTGCGACTCGGTTGCAGGATGCAATGACGCATTAGGCGTTACCGAGCCGATCAGGGGATAGCCCAATGTGATAAGTCATTTTCCAGTTTTCTATCTCCTGTTCTATCTGACGAGCGTAACATCGCCTGTTATGAACATTTTCTCCCCATTTTCAATATACTCAATCACATATACATAAACTCCGGACATGACTTTTTTGCCTTTAAATGTACCATCCCAATGTATCGTACCTGATCTTGAATATATTCGTTCTCCCCATCTGTCATAGATGCTGCATTGCAGGATTTCAATACCCGGTGGTAACTTTATTTCCCAGTTGTCATTATGTCCATCTCCGTCAGGTGAAAAAATATTTGGTATATTTAGTTTGCTTTTCTCAATATTCACCCTGAATTTTATTTGATAGTCACATCCACTTGTGTGTTTTAGATTTATCACAAATTCAGTATTCTGATCGATTGTAATATTGACCTGCGAACATGTATCACAATCCAATACTCCATTTGGTGTCCAGACAATTTTCCACTCTGAAAGATCAAGACCCAGATCAATTTTCAATGTCTCTGTAGAGTTTATAATCGTGTCATTGGGTTGTTTTATCAGGGTGATATTTGGAATTTGAGGCAAAGTGATTGTAAATTGCCTTTCACATCCCTCTATCGCTGTTAACCGGACTTTTGCATCTGGCTTATCTTTGTATGTTGTTTGTTCTGAATTTGATCCATTGTCCCACTGTATCTGCCAGTCATCCGTAGCACTGATGCTCAGGTTTATCTCCCCCGATTCGCAATCTATCTCCATCTTTGGCTCTTCGGGTTCTGCTATCAATCTGATATTTGTGATCGCTGTGGAATCACAGCCGTTTGATCCCAGATAAATTTCTTCTACCTTACCTTCGGTGTTTATCCAGTTACCTGCGATATATAATGAATCCCCCGGGCATAGCTTTACCTCATGTGAAGTTTTCACTGGTTCGAGCATTCTGACATGCACATATACCAGGCTGTCGCACAGTTCGGCTGATGTGAGATTTTTCTGTATGTCTGTCTGTGTTGTTATCGGCTGTCCATTGTAGATAAGTGTATCTCCTCTGCATAGTCTCAGTGTGTCGTGACTGATCTTGTTTTTGATCAAGCTGATGTTCACATCAATCAGGCTGTCGCAACCGGTAGTATTGGCTTTTTTACTGTGAATGTTCCTGGTGTATCAAACCATCGGTCTATGATATAGACACTATCTCCTTCGCAAATTCTGCCCGCAATCTGTCCTGAAGGCAATGGTCTGACTGATATATTGTATGTCTGTATGCTGTCGCAGCCAGCTGAACTTGTAAATATCTCTGATATTTCTCCTTCTTTCGCTATCCAGTTTCCGAATATCTTTATGGAATCTCCCTCGCAGATATTTATTGTATCTGATCTTTCGATATGGTCGGTAATTATGAGGTTAATGGTAACCATACTATCACAACCTGCACTATTTATTGTCTGATATGTATATGATCCGCTTTGGTCATAATTATTTCCATTCCAGGTATAGCTGTCGCAGGCAGACTGTGAGAGAGCGATATTGTTTGATTTGTTTATTGTGAGATTGAGGGTGATGGTACTGTCGCATCCTGAGATTGTCTGGGTTTTGTATTGGTAGATACCGGATTGGGTGTAGGTGTTACCGTTCCAGAGGTAGCTGTCGCAACTTGTCTGAAAGCTTTCTGATTTTTTGCTGTCGTTGATCGTCAAATTGAGCATGACAGTGCTGTCGCATCCACGCGTGCTGATGGTATCGAAAAAATATATACCGCTCTGCTCATACTGATAATTGTGCCAGATGTAGCTATCACATGTAGCATATGAGATTGATATTGTATCAGGCTTGGTGATTGTAAGATTTAGTAATACAGTGCTGTCGCAACCTTGTACATTTAAAGTATCATACTGATATATACCGCTTTGAGCAAGAGTATTGCCTTTCCACTCATAGTTTTTGCAGGCTTCATGGTAGACGGTAGTGCTGTCAGGCTTCAGTATGGTCAGATTAAGGGTGATGATGCTGTCGCAGCCTGCTTTGTTTTCTATGATGTATTTTGCGGTGTCTGTACTCTTGGTATAGGTCTTGCCGTCGAACCAGGTGTAGCTGTGGCATGTGCTTACCTTCAAGGTGTCGGCTGATGCCTGACACTGGCTTAGTTTGAGGACAAATATATCAACTATATCATAGCTTTGTATAGGAACTATTAAATTGAAAGTATCAGGTCCTGGATCAAAATCCCCTGATATATTAAAGCAACCTATTAAATATAAATTGTTAGATTTGTCTAAAAAGAAAGAATTATCTGGATACCAGCCATAATGAGTGTATTTTCCAAAGTCCAAAGTCCAGACATAATCACCATTTGAATCCAGTTTAGATATGAAAATATTATAAGTTAATGGTAATAAAAAGGATCCCAAATTATAAATACCTGGTCCGGGGTCAAAATCCACCTCACCATTGAAAAATCCTGAAGTATATACATCACCATATTTGTCAGTTTTAATTGTGCACCCAATAACTTGATGATTTGTTTTAAAACTCTTTGCCCATAAGAAATTGCCATTGCTGTCTAATTTCAAAATATATGCATATATTTCCCAATTGTTTGAACTTTTAAATTATAAACACCAGCACCAGGATTAAAATCTACTTTTCCTGAAAAATAACCTGTTGTATAAACATTTCCATAATGATCAGTCGTTATAGAAAAACCTACATCCTCACTATATTCCCCAATTCCCTTAACCCATAAAAAATTGCCATTGCTATCTAATTTTTCTATAAATATATCACATCCAAAATTCCAAAAATAGGGTAAAGTATAAACTCCAATTCCAGGGTCAAAATCTATTGGACCACCAATAAAGTCATCATAATGACCTGTTATAAGAATATTTCCAGATATGTCTATACATATTGAGAGTCCAATATTAGTAGAACCAACCATCTTTTTGGACCAATAAAAAATGCCTGAAGTATCAAGCTTCATCACGAATGTATTATATGACAAATCACCTGTAACAAAAACACTTCCATTGTCTATTGCAATCGATGTGGCCGTGTCATCACCTGATTTTACCCCATAGCTTTTAGCCCAAATAAAATTGCCAGAAAGATCCAATTTCATAATAAACATATCCTTATATCCTAAAGAAGTCAAATTGTAAACACCTGACCCAGGGTCAAAATCTACTGTATTCTCAAAGGCACCGCATATATATACGTTGCCACCTTTATCAGTAGTAATACTATAGCCCCCATTATTCATAAAAAATAAATTCGAATTTGATGCTCCTCCAAAACTTTTTGCCCATAACAAATTGCCGTCCTTATCCATTTTTGTGATAAAAGCATCAAATTCAGTATTCGATATCAAATTATATATACCGACTCCAGGATCAAAATCAATTGTTCCCTTAAAGCCCCCTGTAGTGAATACATTTCCGTTATCATCAACTGTAATTGATCTGCCTGAAATTATGTCAGCACCACTAAAAGCTCCTGCCCATTCAAATTTCTGAGAATAGCATGTAAAAATAAACACAATCAGGTATATTGTGGTAATGATTGATCTTAACATAGTGCCTTGCTTGTTATTTGGTAACAATTACTCTCACTTTAAGTTAGATAAGACTGCTAAATTATAATATTTTTTTTAATTTTTCAAATAATTTCATCGATTAAAAAAATAAATTTAAAATAAATACTAATCACCAAAATAATTATAGTGTTCATTCCATTGCTTCATGATATTATTTGGTGCTATTAAGATATATAGGAAAATTACGTTAAACTAATTGATGGAAAATCATGACAAAACAATAATTCGAACCTGAGTAGTTACATAGATTTTAAAATTAATTCTGATTAGTTAGCCGGGATTTTTTTGTATCGAAGCTATAATTGTGTATACTATTTACATGATAATTTGCTCCTATTGCCAAAATGAACTGAAAATTTTCTGAATTAATATTTTTTTGTCTTGATGCACGAATAAATATATTATTTTAGTGCCGGAAATATTATGATTTTTGGGTGTATCACATTTTTGCATCTATATCAAAAGATTGATAATTAAAATTCTTTGGGATTCCCTTTAGGGTTCAGGGCAAAACCCAAAGAATTTTAAGATTAATGCATTTTTGGGAAACACCCTTATTTTTCAAAATTGATCATTATGGATAACAAACGGCAATTGCTTTTACAAAAACGTGAAAATGCCTTAGAGGGTGGGGGAAAAGAACGGGCTGAAAAACAACATAAGGCTGGAAAACTTACAGCAAGGGAAAGAATAGAAATTCTCCTTGATAATGGCTCTTTTGAGGAAATAGGGATGCTTGTTGAACACAGGGCTACAAATTTCGGAATGGACAAACAAAAGTTTCCTGGTGATGGGGTGATCACAGGTTACGGAACAATTGAAGGAAGGCTGGTTTTTGTATTTTCTCAGGATTTTACAGTTTTTGGAGGTTCACTTTCCGAAGCTCATGCTGAAAAAATTGTAAAGATCATGGACCTTGCTGTTGAAAACGGAGCTCCGGTAATTGGAATAAATGATTCTGGTGGTGCCAGAATACAGGAAGGGGTAGTCTCACTCGGTGGTTATGCAGATATATTCTACAGGAATACCCTGGCTTCAGGGGTCATTCCTCAGATATCGTTAATAATGGGGCCATGTGCAGGAGGTGCTGTTTATTCACCGGCCATCACTGATTTCATAATAATGACTGACCAAACCTCTTACATGTTCGTTACGGGTCCTAATGTTGTAAAAACAGTAACAAATGAAGATGTTACATCTGAAGATCTGGGTGGAGCATATACTCATGCAACAAAATCAGGGGTAACTCATTTGATTGGTAATAATGATGTTGATACAATTGAGAAAACAAAGAAGTTAATCAGCTATATACCTCAAAACTGGAAATCTAAAACTCCAAGATTGCCATTTCTGATAGAAAGGGAATGCAGGGAAATTCTTTGTGATATTGTTCCTGATAATCCAAATAAACCTTATGATATCAGAGATGTGATCAACAATGTGGTTGATGAACAGACTTTTTTCGAAATACATGAGAATTTTGCCACAAATATTGTTGTCGGATTTGCCCGTCTTGCAGGCAGAAGTATCGGTATTGTTGCAAATCAGCCCCAAAGTCTTGCTGGTGTACTGGATGTTGACAGTTCAAAAAAGGGTGCAAGGTTTGTGCGTTTTTGTGATAGTTTCAATATACCACTACTTATTTTTGAAGATGTCCCGGGATTTCTTCCCGGCACAGATCAGGAATGGAATGCTATTATCACCAATGGAGCAAAGCTATTGTATGCTTTTAGTGAAGCAACGGTTCCCAGGATAACGGTTATAACAAGAAAAGCCTATGGGGGAGCTTATGATGTTATGAATTCAAAACATATTGGTGCAGATTTCAATTTTGCACTTCCATCGGCTGAAATTGCTGTTATGGGTGCCAGGGGTGCATCAGAGATTATCTTCAGGAAAGAAATAAACGAAGCAGAGAATCCTGCTGAAATGCTTAAATCTAAAGAAATTGAATACAGGACACTTTTTGAAAATCCTTATATCGCTGCTGCAAGAGGATACATCGATGAAGTGATTTTACCAAAAGAAACAAGGATGAAACTCATTAAAGCTTTCGCTATGCTTGAAAATAAAAAAGCTTTGTTGCCACCTAAAAAACATGGGAATATACCTTTATGACGGAAATTAGAAAATGGATATTAACAATGCGAATCAAGGGTTAAAAATATTTTTACCACGATTTTGATCGTTTTCGGGATTTTAAGAAACACTTAGGTGTCTCAAAGGATATAAATTAAATAGTTATAATTCCCAATCCTTGTTTTGCACAAATAATGATTATTAGTCTTCCTTTTGATTACTATATGGTTACCGATATTTAGCCAATTAAAGTTTTTAGCAAAGCAAATAATCACAAAAAGGGATTTTATTTCAATAACTATGGGTGAAACCCATAGCCTTATGAAAAGCACAAAACAACCCGAAACGGGTTGAATTTAAGCAAAACATTGAAATTTCCACAAATATGATTACTGTTTCAAGCAGTATAATAATCTTTATAGTCAAAATGGCATATACCCAACTTCTATATCAAATTATTTTTTCAACAAAAGGAAGAGATAAAACTTTGTTAAAAAATGGCAGACAGCAATTATTCAATCCCATTTTGATGAACCTGCACAAGAAGAAGTAAGAACAAATCTTTAATAATTTTTGGTTTGTTGCAAATATGGGAAATTCATTAGGACAGTATGTAATTTAAATGAAAAAAAATATGTAAGTTTGTACTTGCATAAACTGAATTTTAAGCACTCTTAAACCTTTGGTTTTAACACATTTCAAATCAGTCACCATGAAAAAGCAATATTTTATAATAATATTTATTTTCATAACAAATTTTGGTTTTGGTCAGAACAATGACGGCTTTATAAAGTATGCCGGAATATACACTGCTGTTCAGTGGAGTAAGGGAGAAGATGTATTGATAATCCCTCAATTATATTATTATGAGAATGACTATTATATTGAGGCGAGATTCAATTATGAAGAGAAAAATGCCTTTTCATTATATTTGGGAAGGTCCTTTTCAGGATCTGGTAAGACAGATTATGAAATTGTGCCAGTAGTTGGCTTAGTTATCGGTGAGTCTGTCAGTTTATCTCCCGGATTAATTTCTGACATAAGATTTAATCGCTTTTCACTTTCAAGTGAGACACAATTTACAATTGATCTTAATGGATTAAATGATTACTATTTCTGGGATTGGACAAAATTTAATTTCCAGGTTAACAAATATTTTGGTGCGGGAGGTGGAATGCAATTTCTATACCCGAATAAAGAAGATCCGACCATCGATTTCGGTCCAATGCTTATGTTTAAATTTAAATCATTTTCTCTGGAAACTTATTCATACAGTTTTTGGAAAGAAAATCCTACATGGGTAGTAGCAGTTGAATACAGTTTTTCAAAAGATTAACAAAACAATGTTTTCTTATTCGCAATCTCCTGTTTTCCGGTTGATAAAATAAATGTTTATAGTATTCTTGCATACAATACTATTCCAAATTGAATATAATTGCATTTAAAAAATCAAGGTTAGGACTGTGCGATCCCGACATTTATCGTCGGGAGTTTGAGCTGGAGAGAGCAGGATATTTTACCGAAACCTTGTAGGTAAAATTTCCGTGATTGAAAACGTTATAACTGGTAGTTTTATAATCAAAAAAAGGTTTGCGAGTTTAATTTAGCACGTCCCGACATTTATCGTCGGGATTGCTACTTTTTGACGGATCAAAAAGTAGAGAAATTTAATAATAAAATATGGTTTAAAAAAAACAATTGGTCAATAATGTATTTGCTTAATCATCAATGATATAAAAGTTATTTAAACATATATTTTTAAATAACTTCAGTATTTTACTCTTGCTATTATACCTCCGGTTGTTGTCATGATAAATTCATTTTTTGCAAACGGAGTGATGGTATTGATAATTGAATTTCCGGTCTTGTATTTCCATAAAACATCACCATTTTCGGAATTTATTCCACAAAGCAGGCCGTTTTTTGTTCCAAAAATTATTGTACCATTGTTTTCTATTAGCATACTGGGATTGTGGTCATAACCAAAACCGGCATTCGATTTCCATAGTAACTGAGGGTCATCAGCATTTGCATCCATTGCAATGACGTAATCGGTCATATACCGGCTATAAACTTTTGATTTATCGGCTGAAATTCCGATTGTCTCCCTTACCTGGTGTTCCTTTGTTCTCCATATTTCTTTTCCAGTTGACACGTCCAGGGCCGTAAAATACCTGTCCGGAGCGGTAATAAAGACTTTTTCACCTGATACAACAGGATGAACCGCTGCCGGTGAAAAATGTATCCTGGAGTTGCCGTTATTCCATATCCAGGCGAGACTTCCATTGTGTTGATTCAGGGCATAGAAATTTGAATCCCATGCTCCAAACATAATTTTACCACCTGCAATTACAGGTTTCGTTTCAATATAACCCTTTATATCGTCGTAAATCCACATTGTCTTGCCGTTATTTAGATTTAAAGCGGAGAATTTACCATCACTTCCTCCGATAAATACCGTATCATTGCTTATAAGCGGGCATCCCATAACAGCAGCTGATGTTTCATTTTTCCATATCAGTTTTCCGTTTTCTGCATCCAGGCAATTTATAAAACCATCAGTTGAACCAAAAACCACATGCCTTTCTGAAATTGCAGGAGAAGAAATTATTCTGCTACCTGTTTTATAAGACCATTTTTGTTTCCCGTTCTTTGATCTTAAGCAATGAAATTCTCCATTGTCATCACCAAAATAAACACTGTGTGAATTTACAGCAGCAGTGGTGAAAATAGCTGCTCCGATATCATATTGCCATTTAACCTTAATGTTTTTAGCATACTGATTTATACTGAAGTCAGGTCTTAATGTCTGATCCGGGTCATTGTATTCTTTATGTTCCATTGGTACAGACATCCAAATTTCAGGTTCTCTATCATTTAATTTTGTATAGATCCTTATTGTATCAGAAATACTGTAAATATTAAAACCTCCTGAATCACCTTTGGTCTTAAGGGTCGACCGGTTGAGTATGCCACTTAACCCATCATAATTCACTGCAGAATTCTTGTGATAATGGCCTCCAAGTACTAACTGGACATTATACTTCCGTAAAATATCAGTCATTTCATACCAGTTATCAACATCTCCGGCAAGAAGTGGATAATGAGTGACAGCAATAACCGGCATATCTTCAGGTATTTCTGAAAGTTCTTTCTTCACCCAGGCGATATCCTGAGGAGAAATATGTCCATCTCCCATTTTTATAACTGGTCCTGTAGTGAAACCGATAAATTTAATGCCGTTATGAGTAAAACTGAATTTGTCATCTCCAAAAACCTTTGAAAAATCAGTATACCCTGATTCACTCCATTTTGTTTCATGATTGCCGGCAATTATATAATATGGTTTTTTCAGTTTGTCCAGCAGTGTTTTAGCTTCTTTTAAAGACAAAAGATCTCCCGTTTCTGTTATGTCTCCCGAAACTATTATGAAATCAATACCGGCAGTATTATTAACGCTTTCAACTGCATTTTCAAGGTCACCTGATGCTTCCGGATTGGAAATCTGAATATGCAGATCCGAAAACAATGCAAAATTGAAACTTTGTGCAATTGCTGAGTCAGCATTACAATAATTAATGATGGTGAATAAAACAATCAGAAACTTAGTAAACAATCTGTTCAATCTTAGTTACTTTTTATTTCTACAGCCCTAATGTTTTAACTCCCTGTTCAAAAACAACATCAACCGGTATAGATTTTTGTTTCAATATCTCAATGTCTTTTTTAAGGGTATCATTCATAACATTGTATTTATCAATAAACTTCCTGACTTTTTCATAGTCTCCATCCCCCTGCAAAACCAGGATCTGATTTGACAATGCCTTTATAGCAGCTTCAAATTTTTCAATATTGATCATATACTTCCCTGATTCCTTTGATCTTGAGAATGCACCCTGTTCATTGAAAAAATTGAAACAGACCATATTGGCCTTGCCGTGGGCAGACGAAGTGCCAAACCTGATTGATCTTATGATCCCTGCCATGAATGTTGTATAAAATTCCTTAAGTTCTCCTTTTATTTCACCCTTTTTATGCAATTGCTGGATCATATAAAGACCGAGAATGTCAGCTTTGCCTTCTTCGATAGTAGAATAGTAATCTTTTAGTACTTTTCTGACCGGACCTTTTCCTGTCAGTGTATTCTTTATTCCAAGGCCATGAGCAACTTCATGGAACATTGTATTTGAAAAGAAAGCATCGAAATTTATATTTTTCTTTTGTTCACCTTCGATCAGAACTTCTGCGATGGGCATCAGAATATTGTCGAATTTTGCTTTCATGGCATTTTTGAGCTGTAGTCTTCTTGTACCTTTTTCGAGCTGTACTTTTTCATCATTGGGCAAATTAATTGCTATTGTTTTGCTTCCAGCATTGCAATCTCCGGCATAATACAATATATCGTATGCATTTAACTGTGCATCACCACCTGGTTTCTCGGCCTTGTATTTAGCCGGGACAGGAAGTCCGCTCTGAAGTTCGGGCATGAATTTTGCAAATTTTTTCAGTTTTTCGCTCCATTCCATATCTTTGACAAGTACATAAGCTTCATGAGCGGTCTTGTAACCGAAAATCTGGTCTTCATAGTTTTCAATCGGACCAATTACAAGATCAAACTTATTTGTTTTCATATCCATCCAGGCAATATCACTGTTAAAATAATTGTCATCTTTAAGAGCACTAGCCCTCAGAGTAAGGTACCTGATCAATCCCGCATCAGTAGTTAGTTTACTTGCCTGTATCAACAGGTCAGCAGCCCTGTTCACCTGTTCTTTAAACTGAATATGGTAAGGTACACTGATGAGATTTCCTTCGGCATCCCTCCTTATAAAAGTATAAAGATTTTCTTTGTCTGCCAGGGTTGATTTTTCAAATTCTTCTTTTGTCATGTCTTCAGGGTAATAATTTGCCCCCGCTGGTTTATTACCGATTTCCTTGATAAATGAAGCATTGCCATTTAATCTGTCCCACGGGCCATAGTTAATTTCTGTATACTTCCTAAGGTCGGGATCAGATATTTTACCGAGAATTTCTTCCCTGTCTCCATAAGCCTCATACCAGAAAAGAGTATCCATAATCTCAGCAGCTTTGATAAATAATCTGAGCATCTGCTTTTCATTTTCAGATAAAGAACTCAGATCAGCAGTTAATTTGACATTTGTATATTTAGTCAACTCCTTTTTAACATCAATTGACGGTTCCAGATAAACTGGTTCTCCATTTGTTTTCATTTGTGTTTTTTTGTCCCCGTTTTTGCAGGAGTTAAAAATCATGAGAGTTAAAAAGATGAATAAAATTGGTTTCATATTTGTGTATTTTAATAAATGAATTTATAGTATTTTATAGAATAATGAGAAATTTAAAAAATAGCTTAATAGACTCCTGGATCCGTCTTCCGGGTTTTTATACATTTTTATAAATGACCTTGTATATCTGCCTGTCATGCCTAAATGCTTTGAGAACATAAATTTTGCACCCAAAACGTAGCTGAGATCATTTTTAAGGAAGTTGTCACCGTTAATGTCATCATCACCCAAAGCGTTTTTAACTGAAAAAAGCCTGCCTGCTGACAAACCTGCAAAACCCTGTACTTTGTAAAAATCATCCTCAATTTTCCAGTCCTGATATGCTATATAAACAGGCAATTCGATATAATTCAATGTTATCTTTCTAAGGGATTCAGTATCATCGGGAATCAACTGAGACTGACTTCCTCTTTGACTGAAAAGGAAATCTACATTTATCTGCCAGGGATCATTGAGATTGTAACTTGTATTTAAGCCTGAGTTCCATCCGATCTTATGATACCCGGCCATATCGTCTCCATCAATCTGTGAAGCATTAAATCCAAGAGTTATACCACCACCGAATTTTTGTGCCAAGATAACGTCAGAGATGATTAAAAATAAGGAAATGCAGATAAAGGTAATAATTGTTTTTTTGATTGGCATAAGTTTGAAATTTTAAGAATAATCCCATTTCAGAGTGTAAAATTATAAATTTAACGACTTTAATGTAAATTTATGACAGCTTTTTTGTTAAATGTCATATTTTTGTTTTATCAATTAACAGAGAATGATCAAATATAATAAATCCAATCTCAACAAAATAGTAGGATTGCTTACAGAATCGGCATATAAAGTGCGTTTTGAGAAAGGTAATTTCGTTTCCGGTCATGCTGTTGTTCTTAACAGGAAGATAGTTATTGTCAATAAATTCCTGCAGATTGACATGAAGATAAATGCTTTGCTTGAAATAATGTATAACATTGAAATTGAAACCGGTATGTTAAGCCCTGTTTCGCTGAGGCTGTACAAGGAATTGATAAAATCAGGGTTGATAAAGCATAATTTGAAAAGCATTAAATCAGAAGAAGAGTGAGAGTTCTATTTCTCGGAACAGGCCCGTCACTAGGGGTGCCGGTACCAACATGCACCTGTGCCACATGTTTATCAGATGACCCAAGAGATAAAAGACTTAGGAGTTCAATTTATATTACTGCTGTTAATACTAGCTTTATAATAGATTGCGGCCCTGATTTCAGACAACAGGCACTGGTACATAATTTAAAAAAAATCGATTTTGTTTTGGTCACGCATAAGCATAATGATCATATCGGGGGACTTGATGATGTACGTCCTTATAATTATTCACAGGGTAGGGTAATGAAGATCTATGGTAATGAAGATACAATCATAGATATAAAAAAAAGATTTTACTATTCATTTGAAGAAAAACCATACCCCGGAACACCTAAATTTGAATTGATAATTGTAAGTGAAGATATAGTAATTGATGGGTTGAAAATAGAAATAATAAATGGTTTTCATGGAGAAATGCCTGTGCTTGGATTCAGAATAGGTGATTTTGCATACCTCACAGATTTTAAATATATCGAAGATAGTGAGATCATGAAATTGGCAGGAATCAAAATATTAGTGATAAATGCACTGTTACCTGTCAGAGAGCATAAGTTGCATTTTAATCTTCCTGAGGCTCTTCAACTGGCTGAAAAGATAAAACCGGAAAAAGTTTATCTGACGCATCTTAGTCACAGATTTGCACATTTTGCAGATTCTGAAAGCCGGCTTCCGAACAATGTATTTTTAGCTTATGATGGATTGGAACTGGAAATATAATAAAAAACAGAATGTAAGTATTATCAATATAGTAAAATTGAGAATGCAAATCAAGGGTTGAAAATTAAAGTTAACCACGAAGGCACGAAAAAAACCCAACAAAAACAAAAAAAACCAAAAAAAAAAAAAAAAAAAAAAAAAAAAAAAAAAAAAAAAACCTTCCCCCTTAACCCCCAAAAAAAAAAAAAAAAAAAAAAATTTATACATATAAAAAACCACCCCCCCCTTTTTTTCCATTCGAAAATTAATAAATAAAGCTTTATGTTAAAAAACAATAAATTTCAGATCAGTATTGTAATTCCCTGTTATAATGAAGAGGGAAATGTCAAATTAATTTATGACTCAGTTAGTTCAGTATTGTCAGAGTATAATATTGAAATTGTATTTGTCGATGACAATAGTAAAGACAATACTTTGAACATCATTCAGAATCTTGCAGATAAAGACCCACATGTAAAATATGTTTCATTCTCAAGGAATTTCGGTCATCAGAGTGCGTTGAGGGCTGGTCTGGAGTATGCATCGGGCGATTGTGTGATCAGCATGGACGGAGATATGCAGCATCCTCCGGAATTGTTACCTCAATTGATAAAAAAGTGGGAAGAAGGATATGATATAGTCTATACAATGAGAAAAGATGTAGAGAATGTTTCGTTTTTTAAAAGGGTAACATCTTCTCTCTTTTACAAATTGATAAATAGTCTTTCAGATATAGAAATAAATGAAGGATCGGCTGATTTCAGATTGCTGGACAAAAGAATTGTAAAAATTTTAGTCAATGATATAACTGAGTATCACCTTTTTTACCGGGGTTTAATCAGCTGGATCGGATATAAACAGGCAGGTATTGAATATATTCCTAATAAACGCTTTTCCGGGAAAACCAAGTATTCAATAGGGAAAATGATCAATTTTGCAATTGATGGTATCACTTCATTTTCAATAAAACCCCTCAAACTTGCAATTCTGTTAGGAATATCTCTCAGTGTTTTATCTGCTCTTTACGGAATTTATGCACTGTATATGTCAATTTTTACCAATGAAACTGTAAAAGGGTGGACATCAGTATTAGTAAGCATACTCTTTATAGGAGGAGTGAATATGATCCTTCTTGGAATTATCGGAGAATATGTTGGAAAACTATATATTCAAAGCAAGAAAAGACCATATTTTCTTGTTAAAGAGACCAATATTAAGAATTGATCAGAATCTGATCTCCAGCCCTACCAGGAAATTTAATCCATAATTGGGATAGTCGTACCATCTCTGATATTTTTGTGCAAATATATTGTTCACATTTATAAAAAATCCACTTTTTTTTGTGATCATAAATTTTATACTCCCGTTGAGATCAAACAAAGGATCTAATTTTTTATTGTTTCCTGAAGTATCTTCATACCAGGGGGCTGAACCAAAATACAATTCTCCTCCCACAATTATTCTGTCTGATAAAAGCTGTGCTTTTGAAAAGATATTTGCTGAAAGATCTGGAGTATACCAGGGCTTATCAAAATTATCGAGTTTATAGATGTTTTTGATCACTGAACCACCTATCTCAAATTTTTTAACAGGTTTGTAAGATGCCATAGCTTCTATTTTAACATTGGTTCCGTCATCATAGACTCCTTTAAAAGTCCTGTTATCAGCACTTTTGAAAAAAAGATGATTTTCAAATTTCATATAAGTAGCTTTTACTTCCAATCTGGCACCCTCAAGGCTATTTCGCAATCCAACGGTTATATTGCTAAATTTTGAAGTTGTGACCTCATCTTCACTGAAACTCAGAAATGGATTGATACTTGTTTTTAAAAAGTCTGTATTATTGTAAAAATCTGAATTGTATGCTGCAAAAATCTCTATAAAGTTATGAAACAGATTCGATGAGATCTCGATATATGGAGCAAGAAGCTTTTTGTCCTGCGATATTCCTGCCTGAAAACCGGCTTTCAGGTTTAAAGGTCTTGAACTGTATATAAAATAAGGCTTCAGATTGAAAATATAACTCTTTGAACCCAGTACATAATCCACCTCAGCAGGTAGTTCGACAAAGCTGTTTTCATTTAACTTATATGATGTGGTATTCTTTATTATGAGATTGTTTTCACTGACATCTTTTGCATTGAATTGCAGGGTTTTAAATCCTATTTCTGTTTTATTGCCAATTTTATCTGTTAGTTCATTTGCAGTAAACGAACCTGATATTTCTGCACTGAGATACCTTCTTTTTGTATCAGCAGCAATGATAGAGTCACCTGGTTTATATCCATATAAATAAATATAAGAGTTATTTATATTTGATTTGAATTCAAGTATCTGATTGTTTATTTTATTTATATTTTTCAGGTCAATATCCAGTTGTGAAACAGAAATGTTCTGATCTTTTGTACTATTTTCATTATTTGCAGAAATGTGTCTGATGCCTGCATCGCCTGATAAAGATTTTCTTTGAAAATATGCAGAAGCATCAATATTCAATAACTGTGGCAATCCATAACCCAGTTTGACATAATACCTGTTAAATTCCTTTGGGTTTTCTGGTTTCAGTGCTAATGGCCGTATTTTTGGTTTATCATATTCCATCTTTGCGGGTATGGATCTGACTTTGTATTCATAAATACGGCTTTTGATATCATAGACAGGTAGAACTGGATCTACATTAACTTTGTTGAAATTTCCGATTTCAGCAGTGAAATCCTTGATGACCTGGACATCATCGAATTTCAATTCACTTTCCTGCCCATTAACTGAATAAATAAGAAAAATAATTGCTAAGGCACCTAGTATTTTCTTCATAATATATATATTTTCTGCTTTTTTTTATTTATTTTAACTAATAACCATTCATTTAATTGAAAAACACTTTAAGAACTAGAATTAAAGTCCAGAATGATTTCAGGATTGATTTAAGACTTTTCATACTGCTTTCGCTGAATAAACTTGCATACTGCACTATTTGTTAAGTTTTGACTTTTTTCCATTTTTTCGTATATTTTTACAACTACATTCCAAATTCTCAAATCCCAATTCGTAATTCGTAATTTATAATTCGTAATTCGTAATTTATAATTCGTAATTCATTAATTATTTAGGTGTTTCCATTTTAATAATACCTTCTTCGCTTTCACTTTCGATTCTGCTTTTTGTGGCTTCAATCCCTGTTATGATAGCTAGTTTTTCTTCTACTTCTTTTAATATTTCTTTATCTTCCCTGAAGTTTTCCTGTACAGCTTCCAAAGCAGCTTTTGCATTAAAAATATCATTTTTCTGCATGGAAATGTCTGACAATAGAATCAGGCCTTTTGCCACCCAATATGGATATGCGCTGTTTTTCGCACTTGCATCAGTGATCATTTTTTTTGAAAGATCTAATTCTTTTCTGTTAAAATAAACTTTTGATATAAGGTAACGTGACTCAGCAGCCAGATTGCTGTTTGGATTTTCTTTTATCACTTTATTCAGATGAAGCAGGGCAACATCGTATTTTTTATTTACTTCTGCTACCTTTCCTATATAATAATGCGCTGCCGATTTTTCCTTGTCTGTTGTAAGCTGGTTACTGATTATAAAATTTCCGTAATTTGTTACATTTTCAAAGTCGTTGACCATAAAAGCGCTTCTCATAATACCGAGCTGAACTTCATATTTTCGGTTCTCATCTTTTACAATATTTACAAGATCTTTATAGTAATTAAGAGCTTTGTTATAATTTTTCAGGTGGTTGAAGTTAATCACAGCAGCTTTGTAGAGTGAGGATTCATAAAAATTATTAAATCCCTGAGCTATTATAAACTCAAAATCCTTGAGAGCCATACTGTAGTTTTTCTTTCTAAGATATGATTCAGCTCTGTAATAACGTGCATCCAGAGCATAATATCCCTTATCATATTTATCCAGGTAGTTGTTGAGAGATTTCAATGCTCCATCAACACTGTCATTTTCAAATTGGAGTTTAGCAGTGATAAAATTCAGTGAATCCCTGTACAGTCCCTCAATTTTTACATCGGGGATAGTTTGCAGATAACTTATAAACTCATCGGTATTTTTCTTATCATTGACATAGATCTCTTCAAGAGCTAAAAGTGCTTCTTTTTTAGTTTCAGCATTAGGATTATTGCTAAGTGCTGATTTGTAATTATTTATGGATGTTTCTATGTCCCCCTTGTTGTAACTTAACAGACCCATTTTAAGAAATGCCTTGTTTGCGATATTGGTTTCAGATTTATATTCTTTTATGATGGCAGAATACTGTTCATAGGCTTTTTCGAACTGATTTATGTCATTATATGTTGTTGCCAGTTCAAAAATGGCTAATGGCCTGATACCTGATGATCTGTAATTTGATATCAGGTCATTAAGAATTGCTAACTTTTCAAATTCCTTTTTGTCCAGTCCCATTATCATAGCTTTCTGGAACAGGGCGTAATCCGAATTGTCGGATTTTCTTGTAATTGCAGTATTATAGTTATTCAATGACTCTTTAAGTTGTCTGCTGTAAAAATATGCATCTCCCAGCCTGATGTAAGCATCATCAGTCATCCTGTTTTTTAATTTAACATCAACTGATTTAAATTCTTTGAATTTGGTAACTGTGCTCTGAAAATGCTGGATGCTGGCAGGATAATTTTTCAATTTGTAATAGTTATATCCTTGTATATAATGTGCAAAAGGAGGCAGTGTAAGCTCTTTAAAGCTTTCTATGCCCTTTATAAGTATAAAATACTTGTCAAAATACTTGTTGCTCTGTTCGTAATCTCCTTTTTTATGCATCAGGTCACCAAGCCAGTACTGTGATTGTATCGACGTATTTATGTCTCTGCTGATCTTCTCAGCTTTCATAAGATCTTCTTCGGCTTTATCGTACTGCCCGTCATTGATTTCCTGGAGGGCCTTGTAGTATGAAACTATCTGGTATGCTTCAAATAAATATGACGAAACATCATTTAATTCTTCCAGCGTTGCCTGAGCAACAGAATAGTCTTTTGTATTTATAAAGATGTTCTTTAATACTCCCTGTGTTTCCAGATAATATGGAGAGCTATCGGTGATCTGCATCAGAGAATTGATGGCTTCACGGTCATAACCCATTTCAGATGATAATTTACCGTAGTTCAGAATACTTTCTTCTTTAATGAACTGGTTAAAATCCATACCTCCTGCATTTTTAAATGCTGTCCTTGCAGATTCTTTATCCCCGGTTATAAGATAGCAATCGGCTATATAGTAATTAGCGTTTTGGCCTATTTCAGTTTTCAGATTTGTGAGTTCTGACATGCATCTTATTGCATCCTTGCATTTTCCAGCCTGGTGGTAAAGGAAACCAAGATGGTAAAAATCGGATTCTGTAAGTTTTTCAGTGTTTTTTTCGTAAATCTCAAGATGTGGTAATGCTTTTTCATAGTCTTTTTTCTGAAAATAAGCCTGGCCAACTAATTGATGTATTATATAATAATTCTCAACTTCAGTCATTTTAAGCTTTTCTTCTCCTACTTCGATAGCTTTGTCATACTCACCCTGATTGAAATAAAGCTGTACAAGGTAATATGGGATATAGTTTTTGTATTCTTCGGTGTTTTGAATTATTGAAAAGCTGTTAATTGCCCTTTCAAAATCTGAGTTAAGAAACATACAAAGACCATAATAATAGTTTGAAGGGTAAAAATACTTACGGTTTGTAAGGCTTAAATCTTTAAAAAGATATGATGCTTTGTCAAATTGCCTCTTTACAAAGTAAGAATATGCAAGTCTAAACTTAACTTCATCTTCTTTGTAATACTCCAGACCATCGAGATCAATTTTTTCATAAGTGATCATTGCAGACGGATAATCTTTTTGCCTGAAATAATAATTGCCCTGTGCTATGTATGCATCATTCATTAAAATACATGATGAATAATACTTCTCAAACTCTGTTAAAAGCTCTTCAGCATATGGTTTCCCTGTTTCAAACGCAATGATCAATTCATATAGCTTCGACTCCATTTTAAAAAGATCAGTACTGATATCCCCTTTGGTCCTTTCAGTATATCTTTTAAACAAATTGTCAGCGAGATCTGCATTATCAAAGGTATAATGATTTATTGCTTCCTTGAATATCAAATCTTTGTCAGTAAAAACTGAAGTGAGCTGTGCCTTGGCATACAAAACAAACATGATTGATATTAAGCTCAGAGCTATTTTTCTTTTCATTTTTATAAATATATAGTTATATATTAAGCAAAATTATAATATAAATTTGAATTTTCGTATATTTTATTGATATAGACGTAAAAAAATGTTTAGTATTGTAAAAATTTTATTGTATAATGAGAAGCAATTGGCTGATTTCATGTTTAATTGATCACAGAAGGCTTCTGGAAAACAATAACCGTAATGCAAGGAAAATAGAAAATCTGCTAAGAGTCCCGGCGTGTTTCTCTACTTTCTTAAAATATCCTGAAGGCTGACTGGCTGATTTTGGAATTGATTTCTTACATTTTCTCACTCTAAAAAGCGTGATCAGCATTTTCTTTTTTTATTTATCATCCAGAATTCTCAATTGGAACACCATTTTGAATTTTATGGCATAATTTACCTGATATCCATTTTTATAAAAAGCGAAGTTGTGTAAAAATTACAGTTCAGGATTGTGCAATCCTGACAATTATCGTCGGGATTGCTTCTTTTTGTCGGCACAAAAAGATGAGAAAGTTAAACATAAAAATTGTTTTTATTTTAGATAAAATGTGGTTAAAAATTTATCAATTTATTAATGGAGAATTTACATAAATATCAATGAGATATAAACATTTTTAAAAACTAATTTAAAACAACTTTAGCATATAATCTCATCTAACTTGCCTCTCAATACCAAAATAATTATTAACTTTGCACCTTAAAACAATTTCTTTTTTTATTAATTGTTTTATTATTAAATGTATATTTTTGAATTCATGAAGATAAATCCGGTAAGACATTTTTCCGGGATTATAAAAAAAATTATCGATGAGACGTGAAGTAAAAATTGGGATTTTGACTTTGGTGGTGTTTGTGATATTTGTATGGGGTTATCAGTTTTTAAAAGGTAAAAATGTTTTTGAAAGAAATAATACTTTCTATATCAGGTATGAGAATGTTGATCAGCTCGAAGTTGCATCGCCTGTTTTAGTAAATGGATTTAAGGTTGGTTCGGTTATCAAAATCAAAATAGATCCGGAAGATTATACCAAGCTGATAGTTACTATTGATGTCAGTGAGAAAATCCAGGTTCCAAAAAATTCATTGGCAATAATATCCAGTTCCGGACTGGTTGGTGGCAAAGTGATCATGATAGAGATTAAGGGTTTTTGTGAGGGCAATGATTGTGCACAAAGCGGTGATTTTCTGAAAGGAGAAGTTCTCAGTATGCTAGGGTCCATGCTTCCTCAGACTGAACTCGATATTTATTTTAAAAAGTTAAGCAGCGGATTGATTGGAGTTGTCGATTCATTGAAAAATGACGAAGGAGGCGAAAAAATTATAAATGACACTAAAGCCATAATATCGAATCTGTCGAGTATTACTGCCAATTTGGATGCTCTGATAAAAGGAAATGAGAGAAACCTGAGTGCCTCTTTTGAAAATATTCAAAAACTTACCCAGGCTTTGAAATCAAACGATGCTAAGATAAATGCAATTATCAGCAATATTAATTCAATTACCGGATCAATAAAAAATTCAGGAGTTGATACTCTTGTTGAAGATGGTAAAAAAACAATAGCTAGTCTTAATCAGAATCTCGAGAAACTTGAATATGTCCTTAATGACACCGATCAGGCAGTAAAAAAAATTGATGGTTTGCTGACAGGCATTGAAGATGGGAAAGGCACCCTGGGTAAACTGATAAAAGACGATAAGTTGTATGATGATCTTAATATGACAGTAAAGCATACAAATCTTTTACTTCAGGATCTGAGGTTGTATCCGGGTCGATATTTCAACCTGTCTTTGTTCAAACTGAAAAAGCCACCTTATCAGAAAGTCGACAACGATCCGGCATTTGAACTAAAATAATATATTATAAAAAGTAATTATATGAAGATTTTTAATTTAGGGATTGTTTTTATAGCATTATTGTTTTTTGGTTGTAAAAATAGTAATAAAAATATCACTCCTGAAATTCTGAGCCTGGAGGATAAGATCAAAAAGGAAAATCAGACAGAATTAATTGATGAACTGAACATGAAATACATCGATCTGCTGAAAGATACAAGTCTGGAATTAACAGAAAAGAAAATAATTACAGAAAGGGCACTTGATTTCTTCAGCGGTGTCAAAAGACCATCAATTTCATCATATTACTTATATGAATTGCTTAAAAATTATGAACTGGACAATCACAAGGAGAGGATATTTGAGTTCATCCGATTAATAGAGGAAAATGGAAATAAGGAAATTAGCAAAACGATGAAGCTATTGTATGCTGAGAAATATCCTGAGGACAAAAAATTTATGAAGGCATTTGGAAAAGAAATAGCAGGCAAAAAATTAAATTTTGACAATTATCTTAAATCCATTGCCGATAATATATATAAGGATATTGAAAAAACTGGCAATATAAACCTCGTGGAAGCAAGAAATTACATAAATAATTGTGAGATTTATGCTCTGGTAAATCCGGAAGATAAATCTTCACCGAAATATTTGTACATGGCTGCCCAGGTATCACAAAATATAAAAATGTTTGTTAAAACTCTTGAATTATATGACTGGATATTGTTGAAATATCCTGATTTTGAGAAAGTTCAGACCTCAATGTTTATGAAGGCTTTTATCCTCGACAATGAGTTAAAGAGGATAGATGAAGCGAGGCAGGTTTATGATGAATTTCTCAGGAAATATCCAAATTCAGATCTTGCCGATGATGTGAAATCTTCACTTGAATACCTGGGTAAGTCAGACGAAGAAATTCTCAAAGCTATAGAAAGCAAGTCACATAAATAATGATGTAATTGGATTTTCATAAAGTAAAGATTTATGATATTTTATCAATGATTTTTGCCTGTAGTAAATGGTGTATTACGATCGCACAACAGCTCCACAATGATTGTAATTTCCTGTCCTTTTAAAAAATATGTCGCAAAATTTAAATGCGACTTTATTTTTCATATCAATAATAAATCTACCCTGATAGTATATATTTAAAGATTTCATTGTTTTCTGAGTTTAAAATTTTGGGATCAGTAATATTTTTATCCTCTCTGAAATTTAAATACATTGAATAATTATTGGTAAATGTTTATTTTCAACAAATAAATGTATTCAAAACACTTCAAATCTGTTTCTTAATTTTGTTCATTTTTTTTATGTTTTTTTAGCCCAAACTTGTTCATTTATGAGCATAAGGAAAAGTTAATGATTTTTCAAATTCCAAAGTATAATTTATGGTAATAAAAAATAATGAAATATTATTTTAAAAGTTTGCATAGAATTTCAATCAAAAAGAATAATATTTGGCAAAACGTCTTTAATGCCATAATTAAGTTATTCTATTTATAATTAAACTAAATATAAATTTCATTAGAATTTTTTAAAAAAGATTTATTATTCTAAAAATTCCAATATTTTGCATGCGAAATTTCACTTTTTATTGAAAACTTAATAATATGGGAGATATTAACAAAAACGAAACCTACCTCGATTTTATCCTTAAAAAGGGATATACTCGTAAAGATTTTCTCAGATTTGTGACATATATGTCTGCATTTATGGGATTGGAATCCAGCATGGTTGGACAGGTTGCAAAAGCACTTGAAACAAAAAAAAGAATACCTGTGATCTGGGAGCATTTTCAGGAATGTACCGGTTGTTCAGAATCATTCATCCGTTCTGACCATCCTTTGGTTGCTGATATTCTTTTTGACAGTATTTCATTGGATTATACTGATACCCTAATGGCTGCATCAGGACATAATGCCGAAGAAGCTAAGCAAAAGTCCATGAAAGACAACTTTGGCAAATACATACTGGTCGTTGAAGGAGCTATTCCAACAAAAGATGATGGAATTTACTGTACAATTGCAGGCCGCACAGCAGTTGAAATACTCAAAGAATCCGCTGAAGGGGCAGCCGCTATTCTTACTTTTGGCAGTTGTTCATCATGGGGTGGAATTCAGGCTGCTTCGCCTAATCCTACAGGTTCAGCACCTGTTTCAGACATTATTAAAAACAAACCTATAATAAGGGTTCCGGGATGTCCGCCTATAGGTGAAGTAATGGTTGGAGTAGTTGTTCATTATGTCACTTTCGGATCATTGCCTGAATTGGACAATATGGGACGTCCAAAGCAATTTTTTGGCAAAAGAGTTCATGACAGTTGCTACAGACGACCTTATTTTGATGCTGGTCTGTACGCTGAAACTTTTGACAGTGATGAAGCTAAAAAGGGATATTGCCTATACAAAGCTGGTTGTCGGGGACCGATCTCATACAATGCCTGCGGATTCATGGAATGGAATAATGGTGTAAGTTTTCCTATAAAATCCGGACATCCATGTATTGGTTGCAGTGAAAGCGGATTTTGGGATAATGGACCATTTGTTGAGCGAATTGTAAATATTCCTGGTTTTGGTATCGAGAAAACAGCAGATACTATTGGTAAAATTGTTCTGGGGGCTGCTGTTGGAGGTGCTGCAGTTCATGCAATAGGTACAAATATTGCGAAAAGAAAAGAACTAACTTTAAATGAAGAAGGAGGAAGAATTGATGAAAAAAATATAATTGAATAATCATAGAAAACAATAAATTATGGCAAACAGAATAGTTATTGACCCTATTACCCGCATTGAGGGGCATTTACGCATCGAAGCCGAGATTCAGAATGGCAAAGTGGTAAATGCTTACAGTTCTTCAACAATGATCAGAGGAATTGAAAAAATAGTGGAAGGAAGAGATCCCAGGGATGTTTGGGCATTTGTGCAGCGTGCCTGTGGTGTATGTACTACAGTTCATGCCATTGCTTCTATCAGGGCAGTTGAAAATGCTCTCGGCATAGTGGTGCCTCAGAATGCAGAACTTGCACGTAATATAATTCTTACAGCTCAATATGTACATGACCATGTTGTTCACTTCTATCATCTTCATGCACTTGACTGGGTAGATGTCACAAAAGTACTTGATGCTGATCCGGCTAAGACTTCAGCTCTTGCTCAAAGTATTTCAAGCTGGCCCAAGAGTTCTCCCGGTTATTTTTCCGATATAAAAAACAGAATTAAGAAATTTGTAGAAAGCGGACAACTGGGAATATTTGCTAATGGGTATTGGGGACATCCGGCCATGAAATTGCCGGCTGAAGCCAATCTGATGGCTGTTGCACATTATCTGGAAGCTCTCGAATGGCAAAAGGAAATAGTTAAGGTTCATACAATTCTTGGTGGGAAAAATCCTCATCCTCATTTTGTTGTAGGAGGAATGGGTAGTCCGATAAATGTAGAAGATGCAGGTGGCTTGAATACTGACAAACTGGCTTATCTTGGCAAACTTCTGAAAGATGCTGATACATTTGTCAACCAGGTTTATATACCTGACTTATTGGCAATAGCGTCTTTCTACAAAGATTGGGGAGCTATAGGTGGTTCCAGCTACAAAAATTTCCTTTCTTTTGGAGACTTACCTACAAATGGATTGAGCAATAAAGATTCCTACAAATTCCCATCAGGTGTAATTTTGAATGGCGATATTTCAAAAATACATGAAATTGATTTTACAGATGCAAATGGTATACAGGAATTCGTTAAGAACTCATGGTATAATTACAAAGGAGGAAAAGATAAAGGCTTACATCCCTGGATGGGGGAAACCGATATAAATTATACCGGACCTAAACCTCCTTATGATATGCTTGATGTCAATAAAGAATATAGCTTTGTGAAAACACCAAGATGGCAGGGTAAACCAATGGAAGTTGGTCCACTGGCAAGAGTATTGATTGGATATGCTAAAGGCATGACAGATTATAAAGATTTAGTTGATGCTACACTGGCTAAGTTAAATGTGCCGGTAACTGCATTGTTTTCAACACTTGGCAGAACAGCAGCAAGAGGCCTTGAAACTGTTCTGACAAGCAAATGGGGGCTTGAGTTCTATAATTCATTATTGACTAACATCAGGAATGGTGATACGAAAATGGCAAATATGGACAAGTGGGATCCCTCTACCTGGCCAAAAGAGGCTAAAGGGGTTGGTATTCAGGAAGCTCCAAGAGGAGGATTATCGCATTGGATAGTCATTAAAGATGGTAAAACTGCAAATTATCAGATGATCGTGCCGACTACATGGAATGCTTCACCAAGAGACCCTCAAGGACAAATGTCTCCTTATGAAGCTGCATTAATAGGAACTCCAATCGCTGATCCAAAGAATCCTGTTGAAATATTGCGAACCATACATTCATTTGACCCTTGCCTGGCATGTGCTGTACATCTTTATGATGAAAATGGCAAGATTTTAAGCCAGATTCAGGTTGATGGTGTTTGTGCAGTTTAATTTTTTGATTTTTTCATAACAATTAAATCGTAATTATGTCAATAGCTACATTCAATTATAAACGAGCTTATATCTGGGAGTTGCCTGTCAGATTGTTTCACTGGGTTACTGCCTTATCGATTCCTATATTGGCTATAACAGGGTTGCTGATTGCTAATCCTCCTGCAATAAGCAGGAATGTTGAAGCAACCAATACTTATTTATTTGGAATAATCCGTGCTGTTCATTTTATTACAGCATATATATTCATGGGTTTTCTTTTTTTTAGATCTTATTGGTCTTTTGTTGGAAATAAATTTGCTAGCTGGAAGACTTTTTTCCCTTACACGAAAAAAGGATTAAAAAATATGATCTATGTTGCTAAAGTTGACGTGCTGTTACAAAAAGACAAAGAGCATAAACTCTCAAATATCAGTATAGGTCACAATTATCTGGCTGCATTTGCTTATTTTATTATGTACAATCTTTTTCTTTTTCAGATAATTACCGGATTAGCCCTTATGTCGGACACTGCCACATGGTTTTTGCCGCAGATGTTTGTATTTTTAAAATCATGGTTTGGTGGAGACATAGCTTTAAGATACTGGCATCACCTTTTTACATGGATTTTTATTGCATTTGCAGTAATACATATATATCTGGTTTTATATCATGATTATATCGAAGCCAGAGGTGAAACTTCAGCTATGATAAGTGGATATAAATTTGTCAGATCAGAAAGGATTAATGAAACTGACGAAGATATCATAGAAAAAGCTTCAGGTCAGATGTGGGATGGAATAAATGAAGAAGAAATAAGTAAGTAAGCTAAAACTATGATAGGAGAAGATATTCGTGAGCTTGAAAAGTATTTTTATAGGTATATAGATTATGATAATAAAGACAATAATGAAAGAATCCTGATATTGGGTATTGGCAATTATCTTATGGGTGATGAAGGAATTGGAGTACATGCTATACATTTTCTCAGCAAAAAGGAATTACCCGAAAATGCCGATATTGTAGATGGAGCAACAGGAAGTTTTGATCTTATGCCTTTAATCGCTTCATACAAAAAAGTGATTATGATTGATGCTACTATGGATGGTAATACTATTGGAACTGTAAAAGTTCTTTATCCCAAATTTGCGAAAGATTTTCCCCGTACACTCAGTTCTCATGACGTTGGACTGAAAGATATGATAGAAGCAATGGAATTCAATGAAGAATTGCCGGAAATATCTCTGATCACCGTGACAATAGGAGAAATAGTGCCCATGAGTACTGAATTGAGTAATGATGTTAGAAATAGTCTTGTTGATATTTACAGTACAGTATGTGATATTCTGAAGTGATTATTGTAATGCTAAAATTAAAAGCCTGTTCGAATTTTGGATGGGCTTTTTTATTTTTGATCATTAGGCAGTAATTTTTCTTTAATTTTTTTATGTTTGTATTTTCAATTAACGGAAATGTTTAAATCGATATGAAATACCTGACCGAATACAGAGATTCCATACTTGCATTAAAAGTAATCAAAGATATAAAATCTAAAGTTACAAAACCATGGAAGATCATGGAGGTCTGCGGAGGCCAGACTCACAGCCTTGTCAAATACGGGATATTGGATTTGCTCCCTTCAGAAATCACCATGATCCATGGACCGGGATGTCCGGTTTGCGTCACGCCTTTGAATTTGATTGATAAAGCAATTTATCTGGCTGAGAAAAAAAATGTGATCTTATGTTCATTCGGTGATATGATAAGAGTGCCTGGTTCTGAAAAATCATTACTTCAGATAAAGGCAGAAGGAGCTGATGTCAGGATTTTATATTCTCCTTCAGATGCTGTGAAAATTGCAAAAGAAAATCCGGATAGAGAAGTTGTATTTTTTGCAGTTGGATTTGAGACAACTGCTCCGGCAAATGCAATTTCTGTATTGCAGGCTAAACAATTGGGATTAAATAATTACTCTATTCTGGTATCGCATGTTCTTGTCCCTCCTGCTATTGAAGCTATTATGGATGACGAGGAAACCAGGATTGATGCATTTTTGGGAGCAGGTCATGTACTTGCTATAATGGGATTAGGCCAATACTATTCCCTTGGAGAAAAGTATAAAGTTCCAATTATTGCAACTGGTTTTGAACCTGTGGAAATGCTGAATGGAATAAAAATGGCAGTAGAAATGCTTGAAGCAGGAGAATATGGTGTTTCCAATGCTTATGCCCGGGTTGTGAAACCTGAAGGAACTCCTTCTGCAAAAAAGATAATATTCGAGGTCTTTGAAGAAAAGGACAGGGAGTGGAGAGGTATTGGAAATATTCCATCATCAGGTTATGAACTGAAACACGAATATAGTGATTTCGACGCTAATCTTAAATTCAAAATCTCAATTGAAAAAGCAAATGAGAGTGAACTCTGCATTGCAGGAAGTGTATTGAAAGGAATAAAAAAACCCCATGAATGTCCTGCTTTCGGAAAAATCTGCAATCCCGAGAATCCTCTCGGTGCACCTATGGTGTCTTCTGAAGGAGCGTGTGCGGCTTATTACAACTATTATAATTGAAAATTGAAAATGGAGAATAGATAATGGACAATTGAAAATTGAAAATGGAGAATTTTTTAAGATTATTTGGTAAGGTTAATCAGTTGTCCGTTGTCAGTTTGTCTGTTTTTCTTGAGTGGAATGTCAGTTATTAGATGTTGAGTACAAATTTGAGATTTAATACAATAATATTAAAATGGCAAAGACTTATAAAGAATTAGAAATCTATAAAGAATCTTTTGATTTGTTTTTGAAAACTCACAGATTCACTTTAAAACTTCCCAAGCATGAATTGTATGAATTGGGCAGCCAGCTTAGAAGATCTTCTGATTCAATTAATTCAAATATAGTAGAAGGTTATGGAAGAAATCAGTATTTAAAAGATTTTATCAAATTTCTTACATTTGCATATTCAAGCAATAATGAAACTCTCAACCATTTGAAAAAATTAGAAAATTTGTATCCGGAATTTAACATTGAATTAACTGATTTGATAAAAGAATATGATAAACTGGGAGGAAAAATATATAAATTTATCGAATATGTTCAAAGTAACTGGAAAACATAAATTACATTGTAAAAAGGAACCGAAAAAACGACAACCGACAACAGATTAACTGACAACCGACAACTGAAAATTATGAGTAAGCTCACAATGAAACTCAACTGCCCAATGCCTGTACTTGACTATGACATCATAACCTTAAGTCATGGATCCGGTGGATTGCTGACAAACAGACTTCTTGATAAGACTATTTTCAATATACTGAACAACGATAAACTCAAAACCAGGCATGACGGTGCATTGCTGGATTTGTCCGGAGAATATGCATTTTCAACCGATAGCTTTGTTATATCTCCCATATTTTTCCCCGGTGGAGATATCGGAGAACTGGCAGTGAACGGAACAGTCAATGACCTGGCAATGTGTGGAGCTGAAGCCCAATACATTTCATTGGCATTTATTATTGAAGAAGGGATGAAAATGGAGGAATTCTGGGATGTTCTTATAGGAATCAAATATGCATCTGAAAAGGCAGGTATACAAATAGTGACAGGAGATACAAAGGTTGTAGAAAAGGGTAAGGGAGATAAAATATTTATAAATACTACTGGTGTAGGAAAAGTATATCATGGGGCTAATATCGATATCAATCGAATAAAACCCGGAAATAGAATAATTGTAAGCGGAAATATTGCAACTCATGGTATGGCAATAATGTCAGTTCGTAAAGGGCTGGAATTTGAAACAAGCATTGAAAGCGATACCAGAAATCTTAATTTTGCTGTAAAAGAACTTATTGAAAAATTTGGCTCTGATATTTTACTTCTAAGAGATCCAACTCGTGGTGGAGTCGCAGCAACCCTGAATGAAATAAGCAGAGATTCAGGTTTTGGAATTTTATTGAATGAAAGATCTCTGCCTGTCGATATCCAGGTGAATGCAGCATGTGAGATTTTAGGCATTGATCCGTTATTCGTGGCTAATGAAGGAATTTTTCTTGCATTTGTTGAAAATGAAATTGCTGATGAAGTGCTGAAAACACTGAAAAAAATTGAATATTGTGAGAATGCAGCATTAATCGGAGAAGTATTGGATCAGCATTTGGGTAAAGTATTGATTAACAGCAGTATGGGAGGGAAAAGAGTGGTCAATATGCCTATTGGTGAGCAATTGCCAAGAATTTGCTGATTAACACCTTACAATGACATATCATATACATATACAGGGAATTGTTCAGGGAGTCGGATTTCGTCCGTTTATATATAAGCTGGCTATTGAACACAATATCTTAGGCTTTGTGAGTAATGGCAATGATGGTGTAAACATAATTATCAATGGAAATCAGGAACAGATCGATGATTTTGTCAGGTCGATCAAAGAAAATGCCCCTGAAATGTCTCATATCACTGAATTGGAAGTAAATCCGACAGCTGACAAGATATTTAACAGTTTCAAAATTGTTGAAAGTGACAGCAATGCTGAACCAAAATTATTGTTCGCTCCGGATTTTACAATCTGCGAAGATTGTCTGAATGAGCTATATTCTGAGAAAGATAAAAGATTTCAATATCCATTTTTAACATGTACAAATTGCGGACCCAGATTCTCCATTATCAGCGCTCTTCCTTATGATCGAGAGAACACAACTATGGGGGAATTTAAAATGTGCCCTGATTGCCAGCAGGAATACGATGAAGTATTGGACAGAAGATATTACTCGCAAACAAATAGCTGTCCTAAATGCGGAATAAAAATGGAAGTTTATGATGGAGAAACTGTTGAAATAAATCAGGATAAAATTGTTGATTATGTAGTCGGGCAGTGGAAAAAAGGCAAGATAGTTTCCATTAAAGGAATAGGTGGTTTTTTGACCACATGTGATGCTAATAACAAACTGGCAATTGAAAACTTAAGGCATCGCAAAAATAGGCCGGATAAACCATTGGCATTGATGTATCCGGACATTGCCATGATATCTGAAGATACATTCCTGACTGAAATAGAAGCCAAAGAATTAAAAAGCAAATGGTCACCGATTGTTCTGTTAAAATTCAGGGAATCATTGCGGGAAAAGATATATGTGGATGGAATTTGCCACGGACTGAACAGAGTAGGGGTGATGCTGCCATACACACCATTATTTGACCAGCTGTTGAAAAAATTCAATGCTCCTGTCGTTGCCACAAGCGGAAATATAAGCGGCTCAACTATAATTTTCGACAATAATAAAGCAAAGGAAGAGCTGATGAAAATCTCAGATATACTTGTGCTTAACAATCGTGATATCGTTGTTCCTCAGGACGACAGTGTGATCAAATATTCCGGAAGATCAAACCAGAGGATAGTCATAAGGAGGTCAAGGGGAATTGCTCCTTCATATATCGACAACAACTTAAAACTACCTGGAAAGAAGATAATTGCTACCGGAGCTATGCTGAAAAGTGTTTTCACTCTCATAAATAACGGACAGATATACATCAGCCAGTTCCTTGGAAATACCGATGTCTATGATTCACAGTTGAATTATACTTATACACTCGGCCATTTCATAAAATTGCTCAGAGTCAAACCTGAAATTGTATTGATAGATAAACATCCGGCATATTTTTCTCACATCTATGGCATGGAACTTGCTCAAAAATACAATGCTGAAATAATCAGTATTCAACACCATAAAGCTCATTTTGCAGCCGTAATGGGAGAATACAACCTTCATTCTCACAACGATAAAGTGCTGGGAGTTATCTTTGACGGTACCGGATATGGTGATGACGGACAGATATGGGGAGGAGAATTTTTTGTTTTTGAAAATAAGGAAATTGTCAGGCACGATCATCTTCCATACTTCGATTTTATACTCGGTGATAAAATGGTCAGAGAACCACGGATTTCGGCATTGTCGATATCTCATACAATTGAAGGAGCTGAAAAATACCTGAAAAATAAATTCTCTGATAATGAATGGAAGATTTATAATAAACTGCTGAATGAGGAAAACAATCTTATGTCCTCCAGCATAGGCAGGGTATTCGATGCTGTATCCTCATTGCTATTTGATATTGATCATCAGACATACGAGGGGCAGGCTGCAATGATGCTCGAAACTCAGGCGGAATGCTTTTTGCATAAAAATGAAGATTATGACAAATCATATTTCAAACCAAATGATAACGCTGATGATATTTTAAAATTGATTTTCACGGGAGTTTTATATGACCTGGACAATGAAACTGTCAGGACCGAGATAGCTGCCAAATTTCACATTTCGATTGTTGATTACATTGCTTATGTAGCCAGGAAAGCAGGAATACAAAAACTTGCCTTTTCCGGTGGTGTATTCCAGAATGGACTGATTGTCGAATTGATCTATCAGAAATTGAAATATGAATACCAACTTTTCTTTCACAATCGTTTATCACCTAATGATGAATGCATTTCTTTTGGGCAAGTGGTGTTTGTGTCAAATGAAAGAATGTAAGAATAAAAATGTAATTCTGAAAGACAATTTTTAAACCAAAAATGTAGATTAATACATTTAAAAATCGAAATATTAATGATTCAGAATTACATATTGATAAAGAATAAAAAAAGCCGCTTTTCAGCGGCTTTAAAGATCATTTTTTAACAAATTTCTTTACAAAATCTGCTATGGTATCTTTCAGGTCTGGTTCTCCTATGCATTGCAGGTCATAGTAAACTCTTGTATATGGCTTGGTTATCTTGATAATCCTTGACAAGTCAATTGGTGTTCCGATGATCACAGAATCGCAATCAGTATTATTGATTGTAGATTCGAGATCAGCTAACTGCTGATCACTGTATCCCATTGCAGGAAGCAGAGTACCTATTTCAGGATAAATATCGAATGTCTCCTTAAGTTTACCTTTCAGGAATGGCCTTGGGTCAACCATTTCCGAAGCTCCGTATTTTTTTGCAGCAACTACTCCGGCTCCTATTTTCATGCCACCATGTGTAAGTGTAGGACCATCCTCTACAACTAAAACCCTCTTACCTCTGATTACATCCGGATTGTCTACTCTGATAGGTGAAGCTGCTTCAATTACTACTGCACCCGGATTAAGTGCTTCTGCACTTTCCCTGACTTTCTGAATTCCTTCCGGATAAGCACTATCAATTTTATTTATTATCAGCGCATCAGCAATCCTGACATTTATCTCTCCCGGATAATAATTTCTCTCATGTCCAGGTCTCAGCGGATCTAAAAGTGTTAAATATAGATCTGTCGTATAAAATGAGAAATCGTTATTTCCACCATCCCAGACTATCACATCACAACCATCCGGATCTTTCTCTGCGTCACGGAGTATAGCTTCGTAATCGACACCAGCATAGATCACATTTCCCCGAACAATATGAGGTTCATATTCTTCCATTTCTTCAATAGTACATTTGTGTTTTTTCAGATCATCCAGTTTGGCAAATCTTTGCACTTTTTGCAATTCCAGATCTCCGTATGGCATTGGATGTCTTATAGCTACCACTTTAAGACCCTGTTCCATAAGCAATTCAATAACTTTTCTTGTGGTTTGGCTTTTTCCAACTCCGGTTCTTACAGCACATACAGCGATCACAGGTTTAGTACTTTTAACCATAGTATGTTCAGGTCCCAGTAGCATAAAGCTTGCACCTGCAGCATTTACCTGAGCACCAATTGACATAACTTTATTATAGGTAACATCACTATAAGAAAATACGCAAAAATCAGCTTTGTGCTCTTTAATCAAAGCAGTTAGCTTATCTTCAGATACAATAGGAATTCCCTTAGGATAGAGTTCTCCTGCTAATGAAGCCGGATACATCCTGTTATCGATATCAGGTATTTGAGCCGCAGTAAATGCAACTACATCATATTCTTCCTTTCCCCTGAAATAAGTATTGAAGTTATGAAAATCTCTACCGGCTGCACCGATAATTATTACTTTCTTCTTAATCATAAAAATTTATTTTGTTAAAAAAATGGAATTGTTTGGTCAATTCGAAACTGAATGCAAAGATAAGGGAATTAAAAATGTAAGCTCAAATTTTTTTAATAAATAAAGTGACATCATACTAATTCTAAATAATTATATAAAAAATTTGGATTTTTCATTATTTTAGTTTACCTTTGCATTCCAATTCAAACAATGCTGTCAGTACAGACTGAATATGTTTGAAGAAATAACATCGCGGGGTGGAGCAGTTGGTAGCTCGCCGGGCTCATAACCCGGAGGTCATTGGTTCAAGTCCATTCCCCGCTACTAATTAAAAAAAAAGACGTTAATAATCAGTATATTAGCGTCTTTTGTTTTTTGTGGTTGTCGTTTTGGTTGTCGTTAAATACAATACAGATTTAGACTAAATAAAAAAAATAAAATCTTTTTACATCACTTTTAATATATTTTAATTATACGAATCTATAATACCATCATTATTATCATCATAGAAACAAGATGGTGAATAATCGAACCAACACCATTGCCAACTTACACCATACCCATAATCTGATTTATTTGCTGAATCAGGTAATCCTCTCAAATATTTCAGCATATATATACTCATTCCAATCCATATTTGCCTATTTGCTAATCTTATGCAATCTTCTTTTGACCATTCAGGGTGTGATTTATATATTCTACCAGCTTTTGAATTATTCCACCTTGCTTCCTCTGCCTGTTTTTCTTTTACTGCATTAATTGAATCTTTTTGTTTTTCTTTTACTGCATTAATTGAATCTTTGATTTCTACAATGCGTCTTGCTTTGTATTCTGGTGATAATTTGTAAATACTATCTTTTTTAATAGCCTCTGCCGCTTTTTTTTCATTCTCTATCATTTTTTGTTTTTCCTCTTTAACCAATTTTTTTTGTTCAAAATAATCAATAATACCAGTTAATACTTTAAATATAATTAATACACCAAAGATAAGACCAAACAAAAAATAAACAGTTTTTGTGTTTTTTTTACTTATGATATTTGCGTTATGATTATTAATTTGTTGATTAAAAGCTCTTAGTTGATTAATTTTCTGAACAAATTCACCTGATTCCACATCATTAGCTATATAAAACTCAATTGTTCCAATTTTAATTTTTATATCATCTTTATTTATTGTATAGGCAAATTGATGTTTTATAATATTTCCTTCAATAACTGCAACATTATTTAAGGAATGTACAACTTGAACAACAATTTCTTCTGCTAATTTTCCTTTAATCAAAGTTGGGTACTTAGGGACATTTATTTCCAATAAATCAAATTTTTGTGCTGTTAAGGTTGATAAAACTTTAATTTTTATTATTTCGCTCATCTGCATTTATTCTTTATTGATTAAAAAATAATTTTTAAACGTTTAATTCTTGATATATTTAATTAATTTTTTACTTTTAGTGTCTTAATCATATTTATAGATTTATCATTTGTTTTCTTATGTTGTGCCTAACGTTTGAGTGTAGCAGCAGTAAGGATTGCGGTCTACTTTCCTGTCCACCATCACCGAAGTTTGAGCAAGACAGAATGATTGAATTGCCACAAAACCCTTATTGCTGCTTCACTTTTTTTATGAACAGATTTTATTGGTTGGTATCTTTAACTGATTGGAGTTCAGAAATTGCTCTTGCAATACAATAAGGAATGACTGCAAACGCTACCGCTATTGCTGCTCCAGCAGCCTGTTGAGGTGCTCCAGTAGAATCAAACAGAGTTGCAAAAAGTATAACGATGCCTAATATAGCACCAATTATTGTAAATATCCAAGATAATTTTTTCATAATATTTAAATTTTAATTTCTTACTAATATAGAATTTGAAGTCAAAAAATCTACTTGCTAAACAATTTTTTTGAATTGTATATATTAATTTTCAAATTTAATTTATATTTTTTATATTTTTATAATTTTAAAAATAATTCAAAATAGAAAATAATTATTCTAATTTATCAATCCAAATTACTAAAAAATTCTACTATTTAAATATTAATACTTAAGAAAATCAGGGTAAATACTTTGCCATCGGATCATCTTCTGGCATTATTTTATTTTCAATTGTTAATCTTTGTCGGTCTGCAGGAGAAAATCCTAATTTAGCACCAATCATTAACATCCTATCCAGGTTATTCCTGGCAATAATTACTTCCGGTCTTGGCTTATCAATACCATTTGACTGATATGTATTGCCATTTTCTTTCAGGAATTTCATTATTTTGAAATATGAAGCTGCTTCAATGCAATATGCCATTACTATATTCAAGTCTATATCTTGTAAAACATTCATCCTGACCAATGACCTGGTAATAAATTCAAACTCTCTTTTTTCATCAGCATCAAAAAAATCTGGTGGTTCTCCTGGACTAATTAATCTTGTTGATTCAGGTACATTTTCTCTTTTTCTATCATTCCTAAATGTGCCTTGTAATTTTTTTATTTCATCTGGTTTAGGTATTCTACCTTTCATATTTTTTCTATTTAATTTTTATTGAATGAATTTGGCAATTTCGCCATACATTGTACTTTCTGAGTGCAAGGATGGACACCGAACAGCTCAAAGTATTTAGCATACCCCCGTACCCCTCAATGAATAATTATTTGAAATAACTTGTATAAATTCTTGTATCATTTTTAAATATTTTAGAAATACAGGATTCCCTGCAAATTCTTTGACCGCTGCTAAGTATTGATCAATAAAATTTTTTGGATATTGAATAATATAATATTTTAGTTCAACCGGATGATCAGGTATCACAATAGATTTTAAAATAGATTCAATTTCTTTAATTTCCTGTTCCAAGTTTTCAGATAAAGTATGTTCAGGTAAAAAAGTGTTGTTAATGCTTTGCTTGGTTGCTATATATTCTTTGTAGTTATTCAAAATCAAAAAATCAGCAATGTCATAACCTTTATTTTTTTGTAAATCGGTTGCTTTGTCCTGCAATAATGTAGAAACTGTAAAATTGCATATATGAGAAAAATCATTTGCTTTTTTTAATCCAGGCTTCGTATCCATTTGCATCAGGGAATAAATAAACTGTTTTACCCTTTAAATATAATAAATTGTTTTCGTTTATGTTTTGCAGTCCACCTGAAGCAATCCAGTTAAATTGTGGTAAATATTCACTGGCAATGATTGCCGTTTTTTCAGATTCACATAAAGCAATTGGTTTGGGATCATTTATAAGGTGCAATCCATAAAAGCATTGTCTTAATTCAAATCCTGGTAGTTTCATTATTTTATGTATCCAGTGAATATAATTAAATGGCTGTTTTATTCGTTTGCCGGTTTCGGGATCGTATAATATTACTTTACCGGCATGAATTTTCCCTTGTTGGTCTATTTGCCAAAAAATTGTCGATCCGTTCCAATAACCTGAAGTTCCAATTAAATATTTTTTAATAATGCCTTGAACTATTTCAATTGGAAAAAGACTTTGCAGATATTTTATAAAATTATTATTTTCATAATTCTTCAGACTGTCATGTAGTATTTCAGCTTTTATAAATGATCCGGTTTCTTTTTGTCTGGACTCATTTACTTTTGTTAAATCCTGGTAGCTTTGAAATCCGGAATAATTATTTTTATTATCTAAATATAAAGAATTAGTCTCTTTCGGTCTTGCTTCAGGATTGTTGTCAAAATATTGCTTAGGTGTGTAATGATAACCGCATTTTTGTAACCTGTTACACTTTCCAACGTCTTCAGCAAGGTGATTACCTGTTTTGGTGTCAATATATAAGGTTAGTTCCTTATTGTTGCACTGTGGGCAAATATGTCTTGTTTTCATGCCTTTGTACGGTTCTAAAACAAATCTATGGTCTGTCATTTCTTTTTTATTTTAGTTTAATACTTGTAACAAAGTGTAACACTGTAACAGGGTGTTACAGATGTTACAGGGTGTTACAATTTTGTACTTTTATCCCATATCCGTTTAACTGTTTGGTGCGAAATGCCAAGTTTATTTCCAATTTCTCTGAAGCTATTTCCTTTTTGTTTTAAATCAATAATATTATCTTTCATGCTTTCTTTGTCTTTATCTGTATGCTGTTTTAAATAATCTCTTTCAATCCCATAATTCAAAAATTCAAACTGAAGAAAATTATTTGGCTTACATACCTGGCATACAAGTACATTTTCACTATCAAAGATAATTTCAGTGTTCCTGGATTTGATCTGCTTCAAATATCTCAATCCTTTATCATTATGGCTTTCACCTATTGCAAAAGAAGAATCACAAAAGTTTATAAGCATTTTTGATCCCTGCAGATCGTTACGTGTGATTGGTTTTGATAAGTCCCTTTTTGGTGTGTGTGCCAGTGCTAATATCGAAAGTTTATATTTGTTCTTCAGAGCTTTCAGATGCTTCATTAATGGTAATGCATCCTTCGCCGTTTCCGTTCCATTCTTTAGATAAGTGATATTATCAATTATTAAAATCTTAGCTCCGGTATCCAGGATCGTTTTTTCAATGGATAAAAACAGATATTCTTCAAAACTGATGTTTTCAGGAATTTCAGAATCAGGATTTATTTCAATTCTTATCAGATTATGATCAAATTGATAGTGATTCTCAAAATTATTTGAATACCGGTTTTCAATCTGCTTAGCGTTTAACTCAAAGTCATAAAACAATACCTTTTGTTTTTCAGATTCAAGTTTAAATCCTGGTATTGATTTACCTTTGCTGATGCTATCTGCTATCTGCATGGATAAAATTGATTTTCCCATATTGGTATCAGAAAATAAGATACATAATTCAACCTCAAACCAAAATTCTGAAAATAACATTTTTGGAATAGGACTGTTTTTCGCTTCTTCAATCCAGTCCGGAATTGGTTTAAGAGTGAACAAGCCTATTTTTTTTTCTGATTCTGAATTTTGATGCAATAGTTTTTTAGCTTCGTTTTGAATATCTGAAACATCTATTCCGGTGGACATTGTCATATTTTCCATACCAAACCAGTTTTATTGATACTTAAATATGTAGCTTCAAAGAATCGGTCATAATCATTTAATGACATGAGGTCAGGACAATAGCAATCAAAGTAATGTTCCATTAAAATGTTTAGGCTGCAATTTCTTCTGATTGGTAAAAATGATTTACCCTTGCTTTTGGAATCATTCAAAAGCCTGTCATGTTTTCTTTTCATAATGGCAGGCTTTTTAATGTTCAATTAATTTCTTCAAGTCTTCAATATCAAAAACAACTTTTTTTCCTATTTTAGAATAATTCAATTTCCCTGAAGCCATTAGTTTATTTATCATGCTTTGGGAAATTCCTAAATACTTTGCAGCATCTCTTTTACTGACTATTTGAAAAGTTGTTTCTGGTGTATATGTGGATTGTTTTGTATTATTGCGTAAACAAGCATTTACACAATCAATAATAATTCCTTTTAACTCCGGCAATGTTAATGAAACGAATAATTTTTCTTCCATAAATTTATTTTTTATGTGAAGAAATGGCACATTATTTTCAAATTTTTCTTTATTTTCTACCTGATGAAAATGTAGAAATTCTTTGTTTTATATCAGATAATAATAATTTGTCATTATCTATTTTTATATATGTTTTATTTAATTCGCTTCTGTCTAATTTTAAACCAGAAATTTTTTGATTAATTAGATTTACTAATGTGTCTTGCTTAATTCCAACTTTCATGTAAAATCTAAAGTTATTTATTAGTAAGAAAAATATTCCTTTTGTTAATTTTTGACGTTTATAATACTCAAAATTTTTAGTTATAATTTCTAAATCAATTAAAATATTTAAAAACCATCCTGAAGCTTCTGCAGGATCAAACATTTCCTCAAATGTTTTTGGTTGTTCATCTTGTTCTTCTTTATGCTCGATGGATTTTTCAGTTTCAATTTGTTTACCTGGTACAAAGTGATTATAAAAACTTTCTAACCCATTTTTGAAGTGTCTTAATTTTTGCAAAGTTATTATACCATAACCGACATCGATATATATTTTTTCAATATTTAATTTGCTCAATTTATTCATGTTTTCATTAATGTCAATACCTGATCCCAGTTCATTATGTATTTTGGCAAATTCTTCATTATGTTTTTCTTGAATTTCATGTTCAAAGTTTTTGATAATATTCAAACACTTTTCATAAAATATTATACAACCATTTTCATTTTCAAAAATGTTTTTAAATTCCTGCATAATATATTCTAAAATGTATTTTCTATACTCTGGATCAAAAATACCCTCAAGAACTATTTTATTATAATCTGGTGTTTGCATACAAAAAATATGAGTGCTGTTTATTTATTCATTAATTCTTTTAATTTTTTTGCTTTCTGCAGATTGCTTGCATTAACATACTTCAGGAATGTTTCTTCTTTGGTGTGTCCAGTTACCTGCATTAAAAGACCAATTGCATAACCTTTCAAATAATTGATAGTTGCCCATGTGCGTCTACCATCGTGTGCTGAAATAATATCACAAATTCTGTATTTTACTTCTTTGGATTCACCTTTGACATTTTCATTTATAAATATTTCCTTTGTCAATCCTGCATACTCAAGAGCCTTTTTAAAACTCTGTTAAATTCCTGGTTTGTAATGTTAATACTTTTATAATCATATTTTTAATCAGATTGAGAAATTTATGATCTATTGGAATATAAACATCAGTACTGGTTTTATAAGTTAATTTTCTCAAATAATATTCTTCTTCATCCTTAATAATGTGTTCCGGTTCAATTTTACTAAAATCACTCCAACGTAATGCGGTATAACAGGAAATCAAAAACCAGTCAATTACTCTTTCCATTCGTTTGTTGAATGAAAAATCAAAATTACTTAATAATTCCAGGTCTTCTTCTGTTAGTGCAAGTTTACTTGTATCTACTCTGGATATTTTAAATTTTTCATTTTGAAATATAGTATTTTGATGAAGTTTTTCAATATATGAAGTTTCAAGAATTTTACTTATAATTACTATTTCGGTGTTCAAAGTGTTTTGGCTTTTTGCTCCAGTAAATTCATATCTGAATTTCATATATTTTTCTTTAAATTCCAGGTCTATTTCATCAAATGGAAATTCTATATCTTTATAATTCAGAATTTCAGAAAATTCTATATTATATCCTTTGTACTTAAAAAGGTTTCTTAAAACAGTTTTGAATTTTTGAATAGTCCTATAATTGTATTTATGATCATATTCAATTTGAATCATTTTTTTTATATGGTCTTGAAAACAGTGAATAAAATTAATTTGATGGTTTTGTTCAGGTTCAATAATCCTGTTTAGTTTTATATCTAATTGCATTTTTAAATCAGAAATAGCTATTTCATGGTTTGAATTTATTATTTCCGTAATATGGTTTTTTATTTGCTCAAGATCATTATTGATACTTTTATATAAAGGATAACTGATTTTTGGTTTTTGCTTTTTGTCTTCCCAGTATTTAGGTTCAATTTTGTGCCTGGTAGAATAGACAAGCTTTTCGCCTTTATGTCTGAAGACTGCCAAAATCAAAACTTTTTTATTACTATCTTTTTTGGATTTTAAATTGAAGTTTACTTCAAGAATTTTAATTTTTCCTTTAGGATTTTTTATATTTGTAATTGTTTCCATATTGCTTTAATAATAAAGCAAAATTACAAAAACGACAACCAATAAAAAAATAGTTGTCGTTTTTTTTTGTAATATGGTGTACATTTGTGTATATTTGTGAAAATAAAAATATATATGTATTTGTAATATACTATATATATATATTACAATTGTGTACAGTTATATAATAAAATAGCGCATTCCCCGCTACTATAGCCCTTGATAACACTTTGATTATTAAGGGTTTTTTTTAATTTTATTTAAGAGCTAAGAGTATATAAAAGGGACCAATAATGAAAATAACACTGAATTTTGTCTTTTCAAATCTATTATAGACTAAAGATAAAAGTAATTAATCAAAAATCAAAATCATTAAGTAATAATTAGATTTGAGTTGCTTACAGAAAAAAAATCTCAATATAAACCAGACTTTTACCTTGGTATATATAAATAAAAAATATTCAGATTAGCTAATATGTAATAGCCATGATATAATCGGACTGAAGACATAAAAAATCAGCTTTAGTAAGATTAATATGATTTCTCCTCCTCATTATTAGTATCAACTTTCAAATTAATTCGGGTCAAAAATACTCACACCTCAATTAAAATAGCAGTACTGTTATCTTTCGAGAGGGCTCTTGAAGTATTTTCGAAAGATTTACAAATAGATTCAAAATCAAAGGCTCCATCAGTGAGCAGAGACATAATTTCTGCATCATTGTAATTTTTCAAAACTCCATCTGTACATAAGAAAACATATCTCCTCATTCAATATCATTAATTGTTTCGACTTCAATAATATTAGAATCCAGCGGTATTAAGGGTTGAGTGATTTTGTGATACAGTGACGGAAAGGATGTTTTCTCATCTCTTTTTTAGTTTAATAATTCCATCATTAAAGAGTTCCTAAACAATTGAATGATCTTCAGTCACGTAACATTTATTGTTCCTTTTGCTTATAAAATAAATTCTTGTATTACCAAAATGTGAAATAAATGCCTTATTTTTTGATAAAAACAGAAGTGCTAAAGTAGGAGCTATATTATCATATCCTGTTTTATTTAAATCGTTTGATACATTTTTGATGATACGTTTAATATCTTCAGAATTATAAGTAAGTCTATTAAATATATACAAATTTTTTATATTATTTATTACTGTCATGCTACCAAGTTGACCCTCATTGCACTCTCCAACTCAATCACATATTGCAAATAGCTTATTGTCAGAAGAAAAATTAATGCTGTCTTCCTGCCTTTGTCTATTTCCGATTTTTTGAAAAGAATAAATTTTCACAGTTTCATTATCAAAATTTCATGAAGTAGATCCACTTTTTGAAACTGCTGACATTGAAATTTAGAATATTTTATCAACCATAAACAATCCATATAGTTGGTTAGTGACTTGGCAAACCTAACATTTCCAAAATTTGACAGGTGTGGTTCAAGAGTGCAATTTTATGAAAAACTTGTTTCTATCAAAAACTTTACAGATAATGCTGTATAAAAATCAATTGCAGTTGATTTTTATCATTTCGTATGCTTCAAAATACCCTAATTCACCTGCTTTATTGAAATCATTACAAGCACCTATAATTTCATTTAATTTAATTTCCGTCAATCCTCTTAAATAGTAAGTTTTGGCAAATTTTGGATCAATGGATATGACTTTATTAAAATCAATTAGAGCCCCACGATAATCGCCTAAATCGCTTTTTAGAATACCTCTGTTATTATAAACAGTAGTAATTTCTGGATTTAAATCGATGGCTTTGTTATAATCTTGCATAGCACCGTGTTTGTCACCAAGATCGCTTTTTAGAATACCTCGGTTAGAGTATACTTCTTCAAACCCAGGGTATAATTCGATAGCTTTGTTGTAATCTTTCATTGCCCCCTGATGGTCACCCAAAAAATATTTTGAAACAGCCCTTAAATTGTACACATGAGCAGAAGGATTTAATTCTATAACTTTGTTGTAATCTATCAATGCTCCCTGATAGTCCTTAAGCCCGTCTTTTAAATAAGCTCTTCTTAAATAGAAAAAATGATTTGGGTCTAATTCGATGGCTTTATTGTAATCTTTCATAGCACCTTGTTTGTCACCTTGGAGTTCTTTTAATTCACCTCTGTCTAAAAAAGCATCTGCATTCTTAGGATTTAATTCGATGGCTTTATTGTAAGCAGTCATAGCACCTATATAATTACCCGAGGATGTTTTTTCATTCCCCCGAATACTATATTCTATTGATTTATTGACAGAATATTGGGGATCGACTTTATTAGCTGATACATTTTTATTTTGGCAAAATAAAAAGACTGGTAATAGAATTATAACATAGATTTGCATTATAAGTTTCATAAGACAGGGAGGTTTTTATAATTAACGCAATTGGTAAAATATTTGTTCCCTGTATGGAATTTAATGAAAAAAATGATGTTGGAAAAATACCAAGTTTTTAAGATATATTTTCACCCGACAAAATACATGTACTACAGTACTCCCCAAATGTAGTACAATATGAAGTCAAAATTTAAGGTGAGAGAAAACATAAATATATTTATTTTCGAACCAAATAACAAAATGTTTTACATTTCACAATACCTTTTAAAGTCATTTAATAATATGTAATAACTACCAAATGATCAGTTAACATCTGTTCTTTGTTACCATTAATACCATAAATATTAAATAAAAGAATATTTTTTATTTAAATTTTTATACTTTTACGACCTGAATTCATTTTTTTTTAATAACAAACTTTATTTTATGAAAAAACTCTTACTTGTAGTTACTTTTTTAGCGTTGTTAGGTTCAGCTTATTCTCAGTTGAGCATTTATTCTTCTGATTTTGAAGCCTACAATGCAGGTACCGGAATTGCCAAGCAGGCAGGGGATCCCTGGACTACATGGTCTGCAACTCCCGGAAGTGCAGAAGATCCTAAAGTTTCCGCGACAAAAGCCAAAAGTGGAACTAAATCTGTCTATGTTATAAATAGCAATGATCTTGTCTTTAATTTTAAGGATAGAAAGTCAGGGCGTTACGGGGTTGAATGGCAAATGTTGGTTGAAACAGGAAAACTTGGATACTTTAATTTACTCGGGGATTTCAATGGTAATAATAGTGTATGGAATTTTCAGGCCTATGTAAAAAATGGAAAACTAATTGTCGATGCAAATGGCACATCAACTGCTACTGTCGATTTCAAACATGATGAATGGATAAAACTGAAAATGATTGTAGATATCGATGATGATTTTGCAACTCTTTATATTGACAGTAACGAAGTTGTCAGCTATTCATGGAGTAAAGGAACGAGCGGAGCAGGTACCACTAAAAAACTTGATGGTATTAATTTCTACGGATGGAATGACAATGGGGCAGGAGCATCAGGATATTATATTGATGATTTCAAATTTGACTCTCTTTCTGCACCTAAAGCTCCGATCAACCTCACAGCCAACCTGGATGGAAAGAATGTGTATGTTTTTTGGGATACTCTAAACTCTAATGCAAATTTATTTGCAGTAATGAGAAACGATAAAGTAGTTTTAAATACTACCGGACTTGAATATGTTGATATTAATCCATGGCCCAGTACTTATATATATCAGGCAAGGGCTCACGAAAAAGGATTAGGATATTCTCATAGTTCAAACTCAGACACAGTCACTATTGCAGGTGGAGTTGAGAGAGATCTGGTTTTAATGGAGGAATTCACAGGTACCTGGTGTGTATATTGTCCGGGAGCTGCAATGGGATTGAGAGATATGATAGATGTCAATAAAAAGAATGCCGCAGCCATTGCATATCATAACGGAGATAATTATGTTAATGCCAGTGCAACTGCAAGAGAAAATTATTATAGTGTTGATGCTTTTCCAACTATGGTTTTTGATGGAAATGCTGACGGTTCATCCAGGGTAAATGGAGGAAATGCAAATACAAGTATTTATGCTTCTTATTTACCACTTTATGAAAAAAGATATGCAAAACCCGGATTCCATGAAGTAGATTTAAATGTTGTTCACGTTGAAGGAAGTAATTACAGAGCAACAATAAATGTGGAAGAGACTTTCAATGCATTTACACCTGTGAAACTTCATGCTGTACTTACACAATCAAATATACCTGTGACATGGTTCAATCAAAATGAGCTTGATTTTGTCTGCAGGGCTATGTTTCCGGATGGAAATGGGACTACAGTAGATTTTTCAACCGCAAATCCACAGACATTTACTTTTGATTTTTCACTGTCAGGATATATTAAGGATAATTGTGAGTTTGTAGTATTCCTTCAGGATGATGTGACAAAAGAAGTAACTCAGGCTACTAAATTTGAATTTTCAAGTATAGTTGGCACAAAGGAGTTATCCGGTATTGATATTTCTGTTTATCCTAATCCTGCTGAAGATTATTTTAGTCTCATGACTGATGGCAACGGTTACTATGAACTTTATAATATAGAGGGAAAGATATTAAAAACAGAAAAGCTTAGCACTACATCTCATCTTATAGATGTAAGCAATTTTAATCCGGGTATTTATTTTGTTAAGTATTCCGGAAAGGAAAATACTTCCTTTAAGAAAGTCATAATAAAATAAAGGCAAAAAAAAAGCTCCGGAAGGAGCTTTTTTTTATCTGATAATGATTGTTTATGAATCTTTGCTCATGAACTGTATTCTCTCAAACTTAGTGATGTCTCTGCCGTATTTTTTCTGGATATTACCGTGGAAATCAGCTATCGATTTATAATCATGTCTGTCCATCCACTGCTCCATTTCAAATAAAATAGTCTCGATATATGCTATACCGTTTTTGAATAAAGTAGAACATATCTGAGTTGCTTTTGCTCCAACCAATAGTTGTTTCACTACACCGGTATAGTCGTGAATTCCCGTTCCTGCAGCAAGGTCACATTTAAGCATCGGTGCCAGAAGTGCTACCCATCTCAGGGATTTTGTAACTTCTGACGGACCACTTAAAATATTGGTCTTGATGATCTCTTCTGTTTCGATATTGATATCAGGCCTGTAGAATCTGTTGAACAATACAAGTCCGTCAACTCCTTCTTCATCCATCCTGTTAGCCATGGATATGAGGTTGGTAAAATAACTTCCCATTTTGATGCTTACAGGCAATTTTGTATTGCTTTTTACACTTTTCAGAATATCTATATATCTTCTGTTAACTTCATCACATGTGGTGTATTTATCGAATGGTATCAATGCTATATTCAGTTCTATGGCATCTGCCCCTGCTTCTTCAAATTTTGAAGTAAACCTGGGCCATTCCATGTCAGAAACACAATTAATGCTTGCAATGACAGGCACGTTTAGCTTAGCTTTGACATTTGAAATTAACTCAAGCATTTTACCTATTCCCTGTTCTTTTGAGTGCTGATGTATATGCTCGATTGCTTCAGGATACCAGAAGTATTTCGAATCCTGATCGTGTAGCAGGTTTTCGTCAGCAAGCATTTGTTCTTCAAATACAGATTTCATAACAATAGCACCCGCACCCATTTCAGCACAGAATTTTATTGTGTCAAAATCTTTTGTCAATTTGGAACTGCTTACTATTAACGGGTTTTTCAGTTCAATTCCCAGATATTTTGTTGAAAGATCCATAATTATAGTATTTTATGTGTTGATTTTTTAAAATTATCTATTATACCAGTATTTTCTGCAAAAAGTGTTTTCATGTATTCGATGCAGTTATTAAGATTAGACACTGCATTGCTGGTCATACCTTCCTGAAAACTCCATTCATATCCTTTGATATGAAGTAAGTATGTTTTTGGAGATTTATTGAACAGTTTTTGACATAGATGAAAAATATATCCGGGTGATGCTTCATGAGATGTAAAACTCATGTCAGAAGATTCATCTACTTCTGTTAAAATAAAATCCTCAATTTCTTCCTGTGATGCATCTGCAAAAATAACTAAATCTTTTTCAGAAATTGTATGCGCATCTTCAATATTTAACTGATAATTGCAATCAAACTCAATATTTGAAATATTTTGTTCTTTTGTCCACTGTGAGAATATTTCTACAAATCTGCACCCCAATCCATCATCCATTCTACCCGGATTACCGTATCCGTAGAACAATATCCTTACTTCATTCATCAGAGTAATTACTTTTAAGTACTTTTAATGTCCAGTATCTCGTTATTGTTATCCTTCAGAGTGATTTTCAGCGGCATTTGGCCCAAAGCATGTGTTGCACAACTCAAACACGGATCATATGCTCTGATTGCAACCTCAACTCCGTTCATCATCCCTTCCGTGATTGTTGGTTGATCTGTCATCAGAGATTTTGCTGCTTCATTAACGGCCATATTCATAGGGTCATTATTATTTGTAGTTGATACTATCAGGTTAGCCATTGTGATCTGATCATTTTCATTGATCCTGTAATGGTGGAATAAAGTTCCCCTTGGTGCTTCAATAAGACCAACACCCTCACTTTTCTTTTGTCCTTTTATTACAAGTTCACCTTTGTAAAGATCAGGATCACTAAGCAATTCTTTGATCATTTCGGCAGCATGCAGTGTCTCTATCAACCTGGCCCAATGATAATGCATTGTCATATTGTTAGGTTTGCCTTTAGTATAGGCTCTGAATTCTTCAAATTCTTTTTGTGCAAGAGGGGTAGGTATAAAATCACATACATTTAGTCTTGCAAGTGGGCCGACTCTGTACCATCCTTTTTCCGGACCAAGATGTTTCAGGTAAGGGAATTTCATATAACTCCACTTCTTAACTCCTTCCACAATATAATCAGTATAATTCTGATAATCTACATCGTCAAGTATTCTGTCACCATTTGTGTCAACAGCCCTCAGAACACCATGATAAAGATCCAGTGCTCCGTCTTTTCTTACCAGGCTTAAATGGCTTGACGGGAATGAAGCAAAATTGTCAATAAAATCTGTATTGTTCCTGTGATAATTTTTCAGGAATTCCAGGGCATCCAATGACCATTGAATCATCTGATCAATATTCTGTATGTGCTCACCTGTCAGGAAATAATCTCTTTCTTCATGTGTGAGGTGCTTGTTTATTCCTCCGGGTATAGCACCTGTACCATGAATTTTTTTACCTGCAGTCACTTTAATTATCTCCTGTCCGAATTTCCTCATCATCACACCCATAACTGCAAGATCTTTATGTTGTTTAGCCACACCAATGATGTTTCTGATTTCAGGAGCACCATCAATTCCGAACAACAGATCAGGTGATGCAAGGTGAAAGAAATGCAATACGTGAGACTGAAAGAACTGACCGTAATGCATCAACCTTCTCATCTTTTCTCCGGTTGGTGTCAGGCCATCTCCAGTACCTGCTCCAACAATAACATCAATTGCCTTTGCTGCAGCCAGATGGTGACTAACAGGGCAAATACCACAAAGTCGTTGTACCAAAACAGGAGCTTCCCAATATGGTCTTCCCTGCACAAATCTTTCAAAACCTCTGAATTCTACAATGTGTAGTCTGCTTTGCTTAACTTTATTGTTTTCATCAAGGTAAATTGTTACTTTTCCATGCCCCTCGACTCTTGTTACCGGTTCTATTGTTACTTTCATAACTTAATTTTCTTTTAATTTTATTACAAATATAGTTAAAATAATTGATTAATCATATTTAAATGCATCATATGCAAGTTCAAAATCCTTGCCTGTGGCAAGTGTAAGCAATGCATCCCATATCAGATCAGCTCTTGGAGGACATCCGGGAAGGAAGTAATCTATTTTTACTATTTCATGACAAGGATAAACTTTATCTAAAATAATAGGAAGTTCAGGATCATTAGGGATTATTCCCTCAGGATTATAAGTTGAAGGTCCGTCCAGGTATGCTTCGTTGATGCATTCTTCAATAGGAATATTATTTCTCATGGCAGGTAATCCTCCCATCATTGCACATTCTCCCAGAGAAACCAGTATACGACAATGTTTTCTGAAATCCTTGAGGACATGCACATTTTCTGAATTACAACATCCTCCTTCAATAATTCCTATATCTACTTCACCTGTAAATTTTTTAATATCATCGACCGGTGATTTGTCAAAATCTACTAGTTCTATAAGTTCAAGTATCCTTTCATCTATATCAAGAATAGACATATGACAACCAAAACATCCTGCCAGTGAAGCTGTAGCAATTTTAGGTTTACTCATTATTATAATATTTTTTAATTGTTAATTTACTTTAAATCACTTAATTCTTATCCAATTTGCTGATCAATAGGAATTTTATCATACTTCCTTGTACCAATTGCTTCGTTGAATCCTTTCTCTTTTAGCAGCAAACTACCAACCGGACAATTCTCCATTGCCTTTTTTGCCTCTTCATCTGTCATATTCAGCGCAAGGTCTTTATCGATGATAATTCTGCCGTGATGCCCTCTGTTTTCAAATGCAAAGTAGTGTTTACCATCTTTATTGGTAATTGTTCTTACACATCTTTTGCACAAAACACATCTGTTTCTTTCAATGATCATTTTAGGACTTGTAGCATCGATTTCTTTTTCTTCAAATGTAAAAGGAAATCTTGGTATCATTATCCTGTATTTATAACCTAAAGCCTGCAGCATGCAGTTTCCGCTTTTTTCACATGCAGGGCAATAATGATTACCTGAAACGAATATCGTCTCTATTATGATCTTGCGAAGTTCATCTATTTCCGGTGTATTGTTTTCAATTGTCATTTGAGAATTGACTGTTGTCGTGCATGCCGTCATAAATCTTCCATTAATCTTAACATTGCATATTCTGCATGAACCTGAGGGAATAACGCCTTTCAAATGACATAAAGTAGGAATATAGATGCCATTTTCTTCTGCAGCTTCAACAATATTTTGTCCTGGATTTGCATAGCATTGAAGTCCATCAATTGTAAAAGAAATTTTATTTTCCATTTTATTATTTTTATTGTATTTCATCAATTTTTATATCAACAATTTCAATTTATGCAACCGGAAATCTTGAGACAGCCTTAGCACCTGCTTGTATTGCCTTGTCAAGATCAAATCCTGTTGAGAATTTTTTGTCCTTATTGATTAATTTTTCATATTCTTCCCTGAAGTTTTCAAGGCTTGAGAGTATCGGGTTGGCAGCTGACTGCCCAAGGCCGCACCTGTTAGCTTTTTTCATCTGATTAGCCCAGTGTTCTAATTCTTGCAGGTCGGAATCTACACCAAAACCATCTTTTATTTTTTTCAGCTTATTTTTTAAAATGACTGTCAGATATCGGCAAGGAGCACAGGATCCACAACTTTCATCAATGAAAAACTCCATAAAATTCTCTACAATATCAAGGATATCGCGTGTTTTATTGAATACTATGATTGCACCACCTGTACTCATATTTTCATACCCTAAATTCCATGAAAATTGATGCTTCCCAATCAATTTTCCAGATGGACCTCCAACCAAAACTGCTTTTGCATCATAGCCACCAGCCATTTCCAGCACTTCCTTTATGGTCATTCCCCATTCCACTTCAAAAACACCTGGATACAATACATCACCGGAAATACTCAATACTTTTGTACCTGCAGATTGCTGAGTACCCATTGAACTGTACCATTTTGCGCCTTTTTCAATAATCTTTGGAATTGTACAAAGTGATTCAACGTTATTGATTATTGTAGGCTTATTCAGAAAGCCTCTTTCAATCGGGAATGGAGGCCGGTTTCTTGGCTCTCCTCTTTTGCCCTCACATGACTCAATTAAAGCAGTCTCTTCACCACAAACATAAGCACCTGCTCCTAACTGGATTCTGATATCAAAATTGAAATCTTTCTTTCCTTTGATATTTTTCCCAAGTATTCCTTTTTTCCTGGCTTTATGCAATTCAGATTCAAGATATTTAACAAGATATTTGTATTCATACCTTAAATATAATATTCCCTGGGAAGCTCCTATAGCATAACCTGCAATTGCCATACCTTCAAAAAGTAACTGCGGCACTTCTGTCAGGATAACCCTGTCTTTAAATGTACCTGGTTCACCTTCATCAGCATTGCACATGACATATTTCTCATTGGAATCTACTTTGCGGCAATACATCCATTTCAATCCTGTAGGAAATCCTGCTCCGCCTCTTCCCCTTAAATTTGATTCTTTAACTTCTTCAATAACTTCGTCAGGAGTCATCTGTACTACTTTCTCAAGGGCTAAACCTTCTTTATGAGAAGAAAATATTACCCTGCCTCTTCTCAAAAGGTTATTTGTAGTCATACTGTGAATAAGATTGTCCTGATTATGCCCTTCACCGTAGCTGTTGATCAGATCAGTCACTGATTTCCCATTTATAAATTCAGCAATAATCTCCCTTACCCGGTAAGTTGTGATTTTTGGAAATACCACGTTATTTATTATCGCAGCAGGCTCCTGGTCACCCATCCCAATATCAGAGGTATAATACAATCCAAACATACCATCTTCTGAAATTGAATTGAAATGTGTTTTGGTAGCCTTTTCAAAAGCTCCGGCAATTTTATCACACCCATACATTTTCGAGACAATACTGTTGTTAAGATAGATGTTATATTTTGCACTTTTGTCTGTCCTGAAAAAATGATAGAATGAAATAGTCATTCTCACATCTCCACCTGCAATTCCAAGAAATTTTGAAATATCATCAATATCTTCGCCTGATATGTGTCCTTTCAAATCCTGAACTTCATGAAGAATGTCCATCAACCGGTCTGAATGTCTGTCATATCTGTCAACAATAGTTTTAATCTTGTTATCCATTTTATTAATTTATAATTAATTTAATCATACAAAAGTAAACCATGAAATTTTATTTTGCAACATATGCCCTTAAAATGGATTGGTTCTAAATATTATTTTGTATTGGTTTAAAAATTAGGACAATAACCAAATTATATGTGGTTATATTAAATTGTGCAGAATAAAATGTCAAATTATATTATTATAGAATAAATTATTTTCAAACTATATTGATATTTGATTTATTATACTTTTGTTTTTGTGAAAATTAAATTTCCATACGTTTCTACCTTCTCAGCAATTAAAATTTAAAATTGCATTAAAGTACTTAAATGCAATTATATAAATATTACTATAAATATTATATATTATTGTCATTTATAGTTTTTTCTATATTTAGAATAGTTCTAAAAATTATAATTGTAGTCGTGACGACACTTTTTTGTGCTTAAATGATTTGATTAAGTGTGCACCAACCTTTGATGACTTAAATTCGTCAAGTATTATATGGTTCTGTTTATAAAGAAAACTGTTATAAATAGTATATCTTTGCAAATAATAATAAGTGTCTCATGAGTAAATTAAAGTTTAGTGCCTGGATATTTTTAATTAGTGTTTTTTCTTTCATAGCCTGTGAGAAGGAAGATGTTATTGTAGAGGGAATGTCTCCTGTTTATATATCATCAACAGATTTCACGCGGGTTTACAGAACAGATACAATGCCTTTCAATGATTTAGGAAATATTGTTCTGGCTGGAAAGTTTTTATTTATAAATGAAAAATATGAAGGAATTCATGTTATTGATAATAGTGATCCGTTTAAACCGAGGAAAGTACATTTCTGGAAAATTCCGGGCAATCTGGAGTTTATTATAAACGGTAAAACTCTTTATGCAGACAATAGTGTTCATTTGCTTGTTATTGATATAACTGATTTTAATAATATCAAAGTAGTAAATTTTATAAAAGACCTTTATATTGACAGTCCTCTTAAAGAGCCAAGGCCTGTTGGGTATAAAGGTATGTTTTCCTGCGTTGATAAAAAAAATGGAATACATATAGGATGGGAGAAAAAATTACTGGTTAACCCCTTATGTGAAGCATATTAAATCATATTATAATATTATTTAAAGTGTAAAAATTTAACAATGAAAAAACTGCTTTATTTTTTGTTCGTAATATTTCTTGCGAGTGCATGTGGCCTTGAAAAGGATAATGGAATTGATTCCATTTCAGGTTCTTATTCGAGATTACTTATTCTCAATGATTTTATGTATGCAATTAACAATGAAGAACTGACGACTTTTGATATTTCTGACAGAAATAATCCGGTTCAGATTGATAAACAGGATGTTGGATTCAGGATCGAAAATATTTTTCACAGGGAGGGAATCTTGTTTATCGGATCTTCGCAGCAGTTATATATTTTTGAACTGAACAATAAAGGCATTCCGGTCAGGAAAACTTCAGTTTCATATTTTGGAGGAGAGTTTGTTTGTTCTTTTGACCCTGTTATTGTAAGTGGAAATTACGCATATGTTACTCTGAGCCCATTTACTGCAGAAGATGATGGCAGATGTTTCAGGGATATCAGCGTAAATGAATTAAGGATTTATGATGTTACAAAAATAGAAAATCCTGTTCTTTTAACTCAGTTTCCATTGCAAATTCCCAAAGGACTGGCTATTGACAATAATTATTTGTTCGTTTGTGAAAAAGAAAAGGGGGTTAAAGTTCTTGATGTCACCGATAAGTTAAAACCAAAGGTAATAACAGAACTCTATGGATTTCAGTCTTATGATGTAATTCTTCGTGAAAAGTTATTGTATATTGTTGGAACAGACCAGATCAGGGTGTATGACTATTCTGATATTGATAATATTAAATTAATTTCTACAATCAGATTATGATAAAGAAAATAGTTTTTGTTTGTATTATCATTTTAATAAGCAAGCAATATTTACATGGTCAGGTGACAAATGATACCTTGTTTTTTGACAGGTTCTCAGTTGGGATAAGCCCAAGTGCCCTTATCAATTCATTCAGTGGTGCTCAGGTAAATTTTAATATTGGCCTTACCCCAAAATTAAAATTTGTAGTAGAGACAGGATATATATTTAACAGTGTTCATGCAGAATCTGCAAACGGATACAGACTCAAATACGGAATAGAATGGATGTTGCAGTCAAGAAGGAATGCTCCATTTATAATGGGACTTAACGGAATTCACAGATACGTTACTGAGCAAAGATCAAGCACGGTATTTTACCCGGAAAACTATTCGGAAATTGTTAAGTATGAAAAAACCAAGACAATGCAGGGATTTCAGATATCTTTAGGACAGTATTTCAGATTAAATCAGAATTTTAAAATGAGTTATTTATTAGGTTTGGGGATAGGAGGTGTTTCTGTAGAAGATATCGGAGAGGATGCTGTTAATGATTTTGTGCCATTTTTTAATTTCTACAACAGAGCAGGAAAATACAATTATCCGGTAATTTCGGTTAATATCAAATACATGTATACTCTGGCAACATTTAAGTAAACTGTTTCCATAATCAATCCTTTCAGTCTTTTGTTTTAAAAACTATTTACTATTAATGGGATACTCATCTAGATTTTAAGAACCATTCTTCACTATCCCAAAAGAAATATTTTTTGTTTCGTTAAATTATTGAATTTATATTGCGAATTGTTATAAATTTGTTTCATTTACTTGTCGCTGTTAAAATTTAAACATATGAAAAACGAATATGATTATATAATTGTAGGTTCAGGCTTCGGAGGCTCTGTTTCAGCATTACGTCTTGCCGAAAAGGGTTATTCGGTTTTGGTCATAGAAAAAGGGAACTGGAAAAAACCCGGAGATTTTGCTGAAACCAACTGGAATCTGAAAAAATGGCTTTGGCTGCCATTTATAGGCTTCAAAGGCATTTTTAAACTTACTTTTTTCAGGCATTTATCTGTTGTTTCCGGAGTTGGAGTGGGAGGAGGTTCACTGGTATATGCAAATACTCTTCCTGTACCTGCTGATAATTTTTTCAAATCAGGATCCTGGAAAGATTTACTGGATTGGAAAAATGAATTGATGCCTTTCTATAAAAAGGCAGAAAAAATGTTGGGTGTTAAGAAAAACCCAGAACTTTACGATGGGGAAAATTTTCTGTTAAAACTATCAGATCAATATAATAAAAGGGAGTATTTTAATCATACAAATGTAGGAATTTATTTCGGAGACCCTGAAAATACAGTAAAAGATCCATATTTTGAAGGTGAAGGACCGGACAGGATAGGCTGTACTTACTGCGGTAAATGTATGACGGGGTGTAATCATGGTGCAAAAAATACTCTGGATAAGAATTACTTATTTCTTGCGCAGAAAGCTGGTGCAGAAATTCTGGCACAAAACTATGTTACCGATATAACTCCCGAAGGTGATGGTTACAGAGTTGAATTCAGGAAAACAGCTTCTTATTTTGGGCAAAAGCACAATATAAAAGCAAAAGGAATTGTCTTTTCCGGTGGAGTATTGGGTACAGTACCGCTTTTATTAAAGCTCAAGTCACGCAAATTTAAAAATATAAGTGAAATGGCAGGCAAAGATGTAAGAAGTAATAATGAAGCATTGATATTCGTGACAACACCCGATAAAAACATTGATATGAGTAAGGGGATAGCTATCGGTGCTATTTGGAATACTGATGATAACAGCCATCTTGAAACCGTAAGGTACGGTTCGGGATCCGGATTTTGGAGATCAGGGGCACTGCCAATGATCACGGAGCCAAAATTCTTTTTGCGCTATATGAAATTAATAGGTGAAGTACTTAAAAGCTTCGGCAAATGGACTAAAGTGTATTTTGTACGTAATTTTGCCAAACAAACCATTGTATTGCTTTATATGGAGGATCTTGAAGGGAAATTGCAGATGATCAGAGGAAAGTTTTTCCCTAAGACAAAATTGCAGGATGGAGATCCCCCAAATGCTTTTCTGAAAAATGCACATTCACTGGCAAGGAATTATGCCGGATTGATAAAAGGAAAACCAATGACATTCATTCTGGAGTCTTTGTCCGGAATACCAAGTACTGCGCATATACTTGGGGGAGCAGTTATCGGAGCCAGTGAAAATGAAGGTGTAATCGATAAAGATCATCGTTTGTTCGGTTATGAAAATATCTATGTTTGTGATGGTTCGGCAATTTCTGCCAACCCGGGTGTTAACCCGGCCCTTACAATTACTGCAATGACTGAAAGAGCTATGTCAAAAATTCCCGGGAAAATAAACCAATAAAAAATCAATTTATAAAAATCCAGTACAAGCCTACAACGATTGCAAGAATTCCACTGATGATCCGTAAGTACTTCATCCTTTTATCAATGACTTCTGCTTTTAGAAAATCAGTGATTTTGCTTAAAATGTAGGTATATGATACCATTGCAAAAATAGTTCCAAATCCGAATCCGATAATATAGGCAAGTATCTGCGAAACTGAAGAAAATCCGAGTACCGGCAAAAACAAAATAAAGTGGGCAATCCCTGCGAATCCATGAATAGTTCCTACAACAAATGCCGATAATGTATTGGTTATTTTTTTTTCCGATTTAATATTTTCATGAGAGTGGTGATGTTCGTGAAGAGTAATACCATCGTCATGAATATGAATGAATGGTTTGGTATTTTCATGTATGTGGGGGATCTTCCTTCTATTTATATGTTTCAAAGCTTTGAAAATAGCCCAGGTACCAATTCCAATTAAAATAAACCCTACGAGGAATTCGCTGTAACCGGAAAACCTTTCCAGATTAAAAAATTCCTTAAAAACCAAAAAAAGCATGCCAATAAGCAGCATTCCTGTCAGATGTCCCAGTCCCCAGAATAGACCTATCTTCCAGGCTTTCTTCTTTTCCTCAAATGAAAATGGAGTGACTGCAGCAAGATGATCTGGACCTGACAGTACATGAGTTATGGCTCCTGTAAAGCCAGTGATCAGAGGAATTAAAGTTATCATATATTTATAATTTTAAAAGTGCAAAGCTAACTAAATCGATCTTTTATACAAATTCTTTTGAATAAATACTCGGTATCTAATTAAAGCTTTAAAAGATAAAAATTGAACTATAAATCGGAGATATGCTATGATTTATCTAAAAAACTTAGTTGTTATCAGAAATTTTGTAATATATTTGTTTATTGAATATAATTTTTTTTAACTAAATCTTTAAAACTATGAAAAATTCGACTGCAATTGTATTGATAATTTTTGCACTTATTTTGTTTTTTGGTGGATGCAATGCATACAACGGACTCGTAGACAAGCAACAAAATGTTGAGAATACATGGGCTAAGGTACAAAGTGCATACCAGAGAAGGGCTGACCTTATACCTAATCTTGTAAATACAGTTAAAGGTTATGCTGATTTTGAAAAATCAACATTAACAGAAGTTGTCAATGCACGGGCAAAAGCTACAAGCGTAAATATTGATGCTAATAACATGAATGCTGAATCACTGAAACAGTTTCAGGATGCACAGGGTGGATTGACTTCTGCATTAAGCAGGCTGCTGGTAACAGTAGAAAAATATCCTGACCTGAAAGCTAATCAGAATTTCCTTGAACTTCAGTCACAGCTTGAAGGTACTGAGAACAGGATTAAGGTTGCCAGGGACGAATTCAACGAATCAGTCAAAACATACAATGTCAAAGTAAAGAAATTCCCAAACAACCTGTTTGCAGGAGTTTTTGGTTTCAAATCCAGACCATATTTTGAAGCAGACAAAGGTTCTGATAAAGCACCTGAGGTAAAGTTTTAAAACAGGTTTGTTTTATGAAACCGACATGATTAAAATAATCATTTAATCGAAAACACTAATAATTATTTTAATCATCAAAGGTTCCATCCGACAATTAAAAAACAATTAAAAAATAAACGGATGAAATCAATAAAAGCGTTTTTCTTTCCAAGAAAATTCTTTTCAAAGGAAGATGACATTAAAATTATTACTGCTATAAAGGAAGCCGAAAAGGACACTTCTGGTGAGATCAGAGTTCATTTTGAGAAAAAACTTAAAGGTAAGCTTCTGGATTCAGCTGTAGATACTTTCTACAGACTGAAAATGGATGAAACAAAAGAACGAAACGGTGTACTGTTTTACTTTGTTCCAAAAAAGAAATTGTTCGCGATAATTGGTGACGAAGGAATTAATTCGGTAGTTCCGGAAAATTTTTGGGAGGAAGTAAAAATAATAATAGAAAATAACTTTAAGTCCGGTAAAAAAGCTGACGGAATTTGCACAGCTATCCACCTTGCAGGAGAAAAGTTAAAACAGTTTTTCCCGTATAAAGATTTTTATGACATAAATGAACTTCCAGATGAAATTTCATATTCTTAAGGCCTTTTGGCTTGTTTTAAGTATTTTTATTGTCTTTGAGCTTAATGCTAAAGAAATACCATCTAAGCCTACATCAGCAGTTGCTGATTATAAGGGTTTATTATCGGAATTTGAAAGAACTTCACTTGAATCAAAACTTAAAACTTTCAATGATACAAGCAGTTCAGCCATTGTAGTTGTTATAGATGGTTCAACTGAAGATGAAGATGTTTTCGGTTACTCATATAAATTAGCCAAAAGCTGGGGTATAGGTGATAAAGACAAGGATAATGGTGTTTTACTTTATATCGCATTTGATGACCGAAAGATGTTTATCCAGTCAGGAAGCGGAATGGAAGGTGTACTTCCCGATGCGATGCTGAAAAGGATAATCGAGAATGTAATTACTCCCGCATTCAGGGATGGGCAGTACTATCAGGGGATTGAAAAGGGAACTGACGTAATAATACAATTGGTATCAGGTGAATATACAGCCGATAACCAAGCTGCTGATAAAAATTCTTTTAAGTTTATTTTAATATTTTTATTCATCATTTTCTTCCTTGTTATCTTTATTTCTATAGCAATTTACAGATGCAAAAAAAGAGGTGATTGCAATGATGGAGGAGGATATTATGGTGGTGGTACTTATAATACCGGTGGAGGCTGGTTCCTCGGTGGAGGAGGCTTAGGAAGCGGATCGGGAGGAGGAGGTTTTGGTGGTGGTAGCTTCGGAGGTTTTGGAGGAGGTGGATTCAGTGGAGGTGGAGCCGGTGGTGGCTGGTAAAAAAAAAGAGCTTTTCATTGAAAAGCTCTTTTTTTTTATTATTCATTATTTTCCTTGTTCTGCTTTGGCTTCTTCAAGTTTGGTTCTGTAGAACTTAGCTTCTTCAAGTTTATCCTGTCGGGCAAAAATCTCACTTAAAGCCTGAAGAACTCCAAGATCTTTTTCATTAATACCATATGCTTTTTCAAAATATGGTTTTGCAATTCCAAAAAGCTCAAGCATTTTTGCTTTTAGTTCATTGTATTTTTTGGTTCCTGCTGTTGAAAAATCATTTGCAAATTTATTTATTTCTTTGGTATAGTTTGCAGCTGAATTGTAATATAATGCTCCAATAGAATAAATAGCATCGAAATTATTAGGATCCAGTTCCAAAGCACTATTGAAATATTTCAATGCGTTATCAAAATTGCTCTTCATCTGAACAGTATCTCCGGTTTCAAATGCCTTGGTGTTCAACTGATCATAAACACTACCTAAGGTTGTATAAACTGATACGTTTTTAGGGTCAATTTCAATAGCTTTTTTCAATTTATCAATCAGAACATCCAATTTTCCTTCCTTGATATAATAGTTTATCTCAGCATATAATAAGCCAGTATCATCCGGGAATCTGCTTCTTCCTGCATTGAGATATTTTAATGCGTCAGTCGGATTCTGCATTTCATTATATATCGTATACAAAGCTTCGTATACAAATGGCTGGTCAGTATTTTCATCAGCTAGTTCCTTAAAATATTTAGCAGCGTTTTCCTTTTTCTCACCATAAAAAGCTGAATATCCAGTGTATAATTTTTGTTCGCTCCTGACTTTAGGGTCAAATAATCTGCTGTCTTTCTCCTGATTATTGGCTTTGAACAATTCATATGCCTCAACAGTACGTGAAAAGTTTTCGAATGCACTCTGATAGTTTTTGTCCTGAAATTCATATGCAGCAACATTATTCAGGTGATTTTCAGTTTCTACCATGAGTTTAAGGCATTCTTCTTTAAATTTAGGTTTATCTGCCAGGGCCATGGCTTTTTTCAAAGACTCATAAGCTTCTATAGCCGATCCCACATTTTTAATAGCATAGTTTGGGTTTAGGATTTTCATTTTTACCTCATTACCTATTACTTCATTGAAAATCTGACCTTTCGCATGCCATATTTTCCAGTCTGACTGGCTTGCAGTATCAAGTAAAACCTGGTTTATCAGATCCGATGCTTCTGCAAGGTCTTTTGCATTTTCTAAAGGATTGAAATAATAATTACTTAAAAGCTTTTTAGCTTTCTTATACATTGTTTTTGAATCCTGGGCCTGAACGGATGCTATAGTAAGCATTACTCCCAGTAAAATAAAAAATAATTTTTTCATGTCAATTTGTATTAATTTAATTTTAAAAAATAATCAATTATTAAGACGAAATAAATTGCGCAAAGTTATTTAATAAAATGTTAAAATTTTATTTATTCTTCTTCAATAATTTTTTCTTTATTATCATTAAAAATAAGCGCTATATCTGCGATCATATCTACAGGGTCCAGATTTATTACTTTAACTCCCTGTGTAGCCCTTCCCATAATACGGATTGATGTGATGGGAGTACGAATTACAACCCCTGAACTGGTGGTGATCATTAAACTGTCAAATTCAGAAACAGCTTTAATAGCTACCAATTTGCCAGTCTTCTGTGTTATTTGCATAGTTTTGACTCCTTTGCCACCTCTGTTCGTCATCCTGTAATCTTCAAGTAAGGATCTTTTCCCCATTCCATTTTCTGATACAACAAAAACATTACTATCTGTTTCTTCCTGTTTCATTGTGATCAATCCTACGACCTGAGAATCCTCTTTCAGGTTCATGGCTTTTACGCCCGCTGCATTTCGCCCCATTGACCGAACTGTAGATTCATGAAATCTGATAGCGTAGCCCCGGTCATTTGCAACAATGATTTCATTATCTCCATCAGTCATTTTGACTTCAAGCAACTCATCATTATCATTTATTGAAATAGCGATAATGCCATTTGTTCTTGGCTTTGAAAATGATGTAAGAGGGGTTTTCTTGATCTTTCCCTGTAAAGTACCGAAGATCAGAAAGTGATTGTCCAGGAATTCTTTATCTTTCAGATTTTTTACCGGGATATATGCCCTTATCTTATCATCTTCCGACATATTTACCATATTCCTTATCACCCTGCCTGTACTAACTTTTGATCCTTCCGGAATTTCATATACCCTCAGCCAGTGACAAATTCCTTTCTGAGTGAAAAGTAACAGATAATCATGATTTTTGGCAATAAACATATGTTCAATAATATCCGATTGCCGAGTTTTTGCACCAAGACTACCTTTGCCGCCTCTTCCCTGTGATTTATACTCTTCTACATTGGTCCTTTTGATATATCCAAGATTCGAAATAGTGACCACGACTTTACAATTGGGTATAAGGTCCTCGATATTAATTTCACCTTCAGCAAATTCAATGCTTGTCCTTCTTGCATCACCGTACTTTTCTTTCACCTCACTAAGCTCATCTTTGACTATGCTTTTCTGAAGTTCTTCACTTTCCAGTACTGATTTCAGATATGCTATCGTTTTCTGCAATTCATCATATTCTTCCTGTATCTTATGGATTTCAAGGCTTACCAATTTTTGTAACCTCATTTCAAGAATGGCCTTTGCCTGTATTTCACTCAGTTCAAAGGTAGTCTGAAGACCAGTGCTTGCTTCCTGCACTGTCTGTGAACTTCTTATTATTCTTATGACTTCATCTATGTTGTTCAGAGCTATTAGCAATCCTTCAAGTATATGAGCCCGCTCTTCTGCTTTCTGCAAATCAAATTTTGTCCGTCTGACAATAACTTCGATCCTGAATTTTATGAATTCCTTTATCAGCTGCAGCATGTTTAGCTTGTCGGGTCTGCCATCTACCAAAACTGTGTTGTTTACTGTATAGGAAGTTTGCAGCAATGTATAACTGAATAATTGACTGAGGACAACCTGTGGCAGTGCATCTTTTTTAATATCTACCACAATTCTCAAACCCTTCCTGTCGCTCTCGTCATTAACGTTAGAGATGCCTTTAATTACGCCCTCATTTACAAGGTCAGCAATTTTCCCGACAAGGGCAGCTTTATTTACCTGATAGGGTATTTCAGTAATTACTATTTTATCTTTTCCTGTTTCGCTTTCCTCGATTTCAACTTTTGACCTTACAACGATCCTTCCTTTTCCTGTTGTCAGATAATCTTTGATCCCTTCATAACCATGAATAATTCCGCCGGTAGGGAAATCAGGGCCTTTTATATAATTTATTATGTCTTCAGCTGCGATATCGGGGTCATCTATTGTAGCTATAATACCATCAACCACCTCATTCAGATTGTGTGGAAGCATATTAGTTGCCATACCAACAGCAATTCCTGATGCTCCGTTTACAATCAGATTAGGAATTCTTGAAGGCATAACCATTGGTTCTGTAAGGCTATCATCAAAATTTGACTGAAAATTTACTGTGTCTTTCTTTATGTCAGAAATTATATCCTCCGCAATTTCTGTAAGCCTTGCTTCTGTGTACCTCATGGCTGCAGGACTATCTCCGTCCATAGAACCAAAGTTTCCCTGACCTTCAACCAGAGGATATCTTAAAGACCAGGGCTGAGCCATTCTTACCATAGCATCATATACTGAAGTATCACCATGAGGATGATATTTTCCGAGAACTTCCCCAACTATTCTGGCAGACTTTTTATATGCTCTGTTGTGCAAAACCCCAAGTTCATACATCCCGTATAGCACTCTTCTGTGAACAGGTTTTAATCCGTCTCTTACATCCGGTAAAGCCCTGGCAACAATAACCGACATTGAATAATCGATGTAGGCACTTTTCATCTGGTCTTCAATCTTTACCGAAATTATCCTTTCTTTTCCTTCCATTATTTTCTTAAAAAATTATTGAAGTGCAAAGGTACGATTAAATATTTAAAATAAAAATTATATATGCAATAATCAACGAGTGAAATTGATTTTTAAATAATATATTGAATTTAAAATAAGTGATTTAGATATTTTAATTTTTTAATTGAAAAATCCTAAAATAATGTTAATAAATCTTACTTTTGTAACTTGTATCAAACTTTAAGTGTCATTAAATTGTCAAATCAACCAATAAATTTTTAATATTTAAAACCTAAAATCTTTTATATATGAAGAATCTACTTTTTTTACTCTTAGCAATATTCGTAATTTCATGTACTTCAGTAAGTAAACTTGTTGATGAGGGAAAATACGACCAGGCAATAAATTATTCAGTAAATAAAATTAAAGGAAAAAAAAATAAAAAGGATAAGTACGTTCAGGCTATCGAATCTTCATTTGCCAAAATAACTGAAAATGATATGAACAGGATCCAATACCTGAAAATTGAAAAAAACGGCAATTACTGGATGGAGGTCTATGACATTCTTAATAGAATTGATGACAGGCAAAGAAAAATCAAACCTTTGCTTCCTTTGACCAGTATGGATGGATATAAAGCAGAATTTAAATTTGTAAAAGTTGATCCTTTGATTCTTGAATCAAAAGAAGGAGCAGCTAAATTTCTTTATGACTCTGCAACAGAAAATCTGGAACGGGCTGAACAGGGGGATAAAAACGCCGGCAGAATTGCATTTCAGGAATTCGAACAGCTTAGGAATTTCTATCAGAACTATAAGGATGCTGATATTTTAAAAAGGAAAGTATATGAACTGGCTCAGGAAAGAGTATTGATCGATGTCAAGAATTTATCTGATGTGATCTTGCCAAAAAACTTTTATTATGAGATTAAGAATATTAATACCAATGAATTGAACAGGAAATGGTACAAGTTCTACACCACCGAAGACAATGCAAATGTGGAATTTGATTACCAGGTAAATATCAATATCAAGGAAATTGCTATTACTCCTGAAAAAGAAAAGGAAAGGGAGTATACAGAAACAGCCTTAGTAAAAGACGGATTCGAATATGTCAGGGACGAAAGGGGAAATGTTAAAAAGGACTCTTTGGGCAATGATATTAAAAAAGAAAAAGAAATTAATGTCAGTGCAACTGTTTTTGAACTAGGAAGATTTAAAAGTGCATTTGTCAGGGGCGATGTCAGAATATATGACAATAAAAGGAAGAAAGTTTACCAAACCTCACCAATAAATGTTGAAACTGTTTTTGAAACTTTTGCAAGTTATTTCCGTGGTGATAAAAGGGCTTTATCAAAGCAAAGTCAATCACGACTAAAAGGTCGTATTGATCCATTCCCAACCAACGAAGAATTGCTTCTGATGTCAGTTGATGATCTTAAGAAAATTCTATATGATGAGATAGACAGAAATCTCAGAGATTGATAATGTTCAGGATACAGTTTGCCTGGAATCTCCATTAGGTATTATAAAACTTGAAGATTAATTAAAAAAGGACAATTTTAATAAAAATAGATTTTATATTATAATTTTATGTAATATATAAAATTGTAGTAATATATATATTGTATTATTTATATGTCGTTTATTTGCTTAAATTACATCCTGAAAAGTATTTAAATAATTCGTATGGATATTTCTTGAATATCATTATATATAAGCTCTTTTTGCCAATTAAAAAATACCCTCATACTTTGATACAAATATCTGTATTATAATCTATTTTTGTAACATTTACAAGGAACCCTAAAATAAACCGAAAAATGATACATAGATTATCAATTGTTATCTCATTAACTTTGGCAGTGTTTTTTTATTCTGATCTGAATGCTGAAGGCAAGTATAAAACCCATACTGAAGTTCACTATAAAGATGATTTAACATCCATTTTAAACAGTCCTCCTGCTCCGCTATCAAGTATTACAATTTTTACCTGGCTGGATTACAGTGAGGATGGCATCAGACAAGCAGGAGAGAATGGATTTCAGGGGATTACGCTTCAGCTTTATAATGAATTCAATAATCTTGTCGCATCCGGAGTAACTGGTCCTGATGGAAATTACGTATTTAATTTGATTCCAAACGGGAAATTCAGGGTCAAATTCAATAAATTTGCAGGATTAACATACACTCACCAGAATAAAGGATTTGATGAGAATTTGGATTCTGATGTTGATTTAACCGGTTATTCAGATTTCCTCATTATTAATTCGGCATCAAATAGTTTTTATATAACCAGTGGTTACAGGGGCAATTTGCAGGTCTTTCTGGGAAATAATATAGCAATTTGTCATGGGGAGAGTGTTGACCTTAAGGCTGTAACATATTTTGGTAAAGGTCCTTTTTCTTATCAGTGGGATAATGGATTAGGTACAGGTGAAATCAAAACCGTAACGCCTAATTCAACTAGTACTTATAATGTGACAGTGACAGATGATTGGGGTTTTAATGCGGAAGGGCAAATTACAGTAAGAGTAAAAAATGGAGTTGGACAGGAAAATCATGTTGAAGTTGATAATTTTGCTCATGGGTCAACTCCTCCGGCAACACAATTGCATGTTGATCCTTTCAGTCCTGGACCTCTGTATAAAATTGATTTTTCTGCCAGCGGTATTATCGGAAATTATAGAAATGTGGAATTTGAATATAAATCAGGTGTTAATCCTGCTGCATTGCAAATTAATTATACTGATGAATATTTTTCTCACAGCAATGATGTTGGAGCAATCTCCAGAGCAAAATTATTGTATAATCGCAATAATATGGGTTTGAATTTTGATATTTCCCATTTTCAGTATTTTAAATTTAAAGATTTGGGAATTGATCAGGGAGAGGTACTTTTAGACTTAACAATAAAAGATATAAATAATAATGTAGCTTCAACAAAGATTAAACTGCCTGGATTGGGTACAACTGTAATTTACGATAAAGAAGTATTGTTTGAAACTATCCCGGGATTTTCAGCACTTAATAAGGAAAATATAAAGGAGATTTGCATTGAATTTACTTCAGAAGACAGTTCAATTGATTACCGTTTAGGAGATGTCTGGTTATGTGAATTTACAGATTGTCCAGCAATAAGCGATCCTAATAATATTTCTATGTGCTTGGGAGACTCAGTAACAATTGCGGCAGACGTCAAATGTTCAAATTTGGTCACTTATTTCTGGGACCATAACCTTGGCTCAGGAAAAAGTTTCAGGGTATCTCCAAATGTTACAACCACCTACCGGGTAACTGTAATTGATGCCTATGGCTGTATGTCCACTGACACAGTAAGAGTTACGGTACATCAATTACCTAATTTGAATTTACCTCAAAATATTGAAATGTGTCAGCAGGATAGTATAATTTTAACTGCTCAGGCATCAGGAGGAAAGGCACCTTATTCTTTTATCTGGAATACTGGTGCGATTACTCAGTCTATAAAGGTTTCCCCATCTGTAAATACTGTCTATTCAGTAACAGTTTCAGATATAAATAACTGTAAATCACTAGAAAAAAGTATTTTGGTCAGTGTTTTCCCAAAACCATCATTAACAGTAAGCTCAACACAGGCAGATTGTACAATAAGTAACGGATCAGCAACTGCTACAGCTTCAGGAGGCACTCCGCCTTATAGCTACTTATGGCAAAATGGATTTACTGGCACTGTCTTAAATAATATTCCAGCGGGGAATTATCAGGTAACAGTCACGGATTCAAAGGCTTGTTCTGATACCAAAACAGTAGTTGTCTCTGAAAAGGATTGCGGTCTGATAGGTAATTATGTGTGGGAAGATATGGATTACAATGGAATACAAAACTCAGGTGAACCAGGCATCTCCAGTGTTATGGTCATACTTTATGATGGTAACCTGGCTCCAAAAGATACAAGTTACACGGATAATTTGGGACAGTATTATTTTTATGGACTTAAAGAAGGTAACTTTTATGTTCAATTCAACAAACCTGCAGGTTTTCTACCCACCAGACAAAACATTAGTAATGATTTATATGATAGTGATGCAGATTTGATTACAGGTTTTGCTCATCTCATAGATTTAGCTAAATATGAGAAAGATAGTACAATTGATGCAGGTTTCTACAGGCAGGTCAGTATTGGAGATACAGTCTGGGTGGATAAAAATGGAAATGGATTGCAGGAACCAGGCGAACCAGGACTTCCTGATTTTAGTGTGCAGTTGCTAGATTGCAATGATAATTTAGTAGCAACTACAATCACCAACGAGTTTGGAAAATATGAATTCAATGGATTAAATCCAGGCAATTACAGGATTAAGTTCTTATTGAACGGAAGCTACAAGTTCATTACCAAAAATGTTGGAAATGATTCAAATAAAGACAGTGATGCCGGTACGAGTGATGGGAAAACACAATGTGAACAATTGACGAGTGGCGAAAAAAATCCGTCTTACGATGCGGGAGTTTATTTACCTGCCCAAATAGGTGATTTTGTATGGGAAGACCTTAATGCAAACGGATTGCAGGATACTGGAGAGTCCGGTCTTGCAAATGTACCTGTAATACTTTATAATTGTAATGGAATTTCGCTAGATACAATCAACACGCAGTCAAATGGTTCTTATTTATTTGACAATCTGCTCCCGGGGAATTATAAGATAGGTATTATCAAGCCTTCAGGTTATATAGTTACTACAGCTGATTCCGGGAATGATCTTCTTGACAGCGATTTGAATCCAGACGGTTATACTGTGTGTGAGTTTTTAGAAAGTGGTGAAATAAACCTTACATATGATATAGGTCTTTATAGAAGTGCTAAAATTGGTGATAAAGTGTGGCACGATAAAAATGGAAATGGAATTCAGGATCAAAATGAACCAGGAGTTCAGGGAGTTCAAGTTGATCTTGAAACATGTGGAGGTACATTTATCACATCAAAACAGACCAATGCAAATGGCAACTACATTTTTGATGATCTTGTGCCCGGGAATTACAGGATAAGATTTTATCTGCCGGTTGATTATTATTTTACAACTGCTGATTTGGGTTCTGATAGCCAGGATAGTGATGCTGATATTTCAAACGGAATTACCATATGTGAATCTCTTACAAGTGGGGAAACAAACCTGACTTTTGATGCAGGCATTTATAAACTAGGATCCATTGGTGACAAGGTATGGCTTGATGAAAATGGAAATGGAATTCAGGATACAGGAGAACCTGGATTTGAAAATGTTCAGGTTGTTTTACAGGATTGTTCAGGTAATAATATATCAACACAATACACTAATCCGGAAGGACAATATCTGTTTGTTAATCTGAAACCCGGGTCATACAGGATAAAATTCACAGCTCCGGCCAATTATTCATTTACCAAAGAAAATATTGGAACTGATGATAAAGACAGTGATCCTTTGGTATCTACAGGATTGACTGTTTGTGAAGATCTTGAGAGCGGAGAAGTAAATCTAAGCTATGATGCTGGCCTTTTGTTTTTTGGTAGCCTTGGTAATTTTGTATGGGAAGATGTGGATGGAGATGGGATTCAACAACCAAATGAACCGGGAATTCCTAATGTAACACTCAATCTTTACAAATGGACTAATGGTATATTTGTTTTTGATAAGACCACAACGACTAATGTTCTGGGAGAGTATTTATTTGATAATTTAGCACCTGCAAATTATTACATAAAGGTCGTCCCTCCTTCAGGCTATAATATAACAATAGCTAACGTAGGTGGTAATGATGGAGTTGACAGTGATGCAGATAATTCAAATGGAGTAAATACAACTAAGACTATTGATTTAAACCCTGGTGAAGATGATATGACATGGGATTTTGGATTATTCCGATGTGCTACTGTTGGAGATCTGATCTGGAATGATGTCATTAGAAACAACGTATATGACAATACTGAGGGTGGAATTGATGGTGTCTTGGTCAGATTGTGGAGAAAGAACGGAGCTAACTGGATGATATGGGATCAGACATATTCTACCTATAATCCAAATTCAACTTGTGGAAGTGGTTACTGGTCATTCTGTACAAACCCCGGAGAATATTATGTCGAAATAGTAGGTATTCAAAATTCGGGATATCAGCATGTCACACCAAATACAGGAGCTAATGAAGAGACTGACAGTGATATAACTGATGCATACGGACTCAACACATCCAATTCATTTGTTCTGCTTTCAGGAGGAAGTATAACAAATCTCGATGGAGGATTTTATAAAAATCATGCAGTCAAAGGGATAACATGGATTGATCTGAACGGAGATGGTCTTAGAACATCAAATGAAACAAAGCTGGAAGGTATCGTTGTTCAATTATTTAATGGCTCACAGCTGTTTGCTACACAGACTACAGATTATTTAGGTAGTTATACATTTTCTGATGTTCCGGCAGATAATTATTATCTTAAATTCTCATTGCCTTCAAATTATATATTCACATTGCCGGATGTTGGTTCAAATGATAATATCGATTCGGATGTAACTCATGAAAATGGTGCGAATACCACGCAATGGTTTACAATTAATAATCAGGCTGAAGTATTTTATGATGCAGGTTATAAAAACATTTCCGGTATTCCTTTTGGGTTTAACGATATAAACGGTGTCAATATGAATAACTACAATCTCATTTCATGGAATACCAGAAATGAAGAAAATGTCACCCATTTTGAAGTTTTAAGAAATCTTGGCACAGGAGATGTTTTCAAACTTATAGATATGGTAAATTCCAATAAGTCTGAAAGAAGTACATATCAGGTCAGTGATTATGATGTGACAAGAATAGGAACATACAGATATAAGGTAAAAGCTATTTCACTGGATTCAAGTTTTTTCAGCAAAGAAGTGCTTATTGACATCAAAATGAATCTTGGATTCAGCATTTTCCCAAACCCTGCATCATCTGTTCTGAATTTTGAATATATTGGAAAATCGGATGAGACTATTTCAATTTATATTACAGACATTTATGGTAAAGTTTATCTGACAGAGGAGAATATTGAAGTTAAGGCAAATACCAAATACAGCAAAACACTGGAAAATTTATACAAACTTCCCGGTGGTATATATCAGTTTATCGTTAAAGTGAGAAATGAATCATTCGTATCTAAATTTATAAAAGTATCAAAATAATAGTTTCTTGTAATTTTTGATCACTAAACAAGTGAATAATTTGTGGTGATGGCATGCTTAATTGCATTGCCATTGCCATTCACTTATCGGATAGCTTCTTGTTGAAACAGAATAGTGCCACCATTCAGTCCTTATCGATTGGAAACCGTATTTTTCCATTGTACTTTTGAGTAATTGTCTGTTTACAAGAACTTGTGGAGGAAAATCTGTATATGTAAAATGAGCTTCTTCTCCAAAAAAATCAAACGGTGTTCCCATATCAAGTTCTTTATTGTTTTTATCAGCTATAGTCAGGTCTACAGCAATACCTCTGTTGTGCATTGATCCCTTCCATGGAGCAGCAACATAATCTTCATCCGGCATAATTTTCCACAATTCTTCCTGAACCGGTTTTGGTCTGTAACAATCATAAACCTTTAGTTTATATCCCTTTTTCATCAAATCATTGTTGACGGAATTTAATTTCCCGGCAATATCAGGTCTTAGAAAACATCTGGGGCAATTGTAAAGCTTCTTCTTTACAAAATTATTGGTCTGAGCATATCTCAAATCAAGCAGTATTGAATCATCTGCAAATGAGATTTCTTCCCAATCATCAGTGTTGTAATCATATTCTACTGCAACTTCAGTATCTTTTGAAACTGATATGGATTGCTTTTTTCTTTCAGTTCCTGATTGTGTTCTGCTTTCAGTTCTTTTTTCAGTTGGTGCAGTTTCACAAGAGAAAAATACAGTGATAAGTAATATAAAGATCCAAACTTTTGTTCTTAAATTCATATTTTAAATTTTAATCAGCAAAAATAATATGTATAATTGATAAAGATGACAATATATTATATATTTGCAAAAAAAATATTATGTTGAAATTATATTCTTATTTATTTGTATTGGTTTTCTTTGGTTTTTCGTGTGTTTTGCCGTCAAAATATCAGAATGTTGTGGATGAAAAAAATAAATTGTACAGGGAAAATGAATCACTGCGGTATCTGAAGGACCAGAGTCAGAAAGATAAAAAGGAAATAGAAGAACAAAAACAGAAAATAGCTACGACCGAAGAACTTCTGTTCGAACTGAATACTAAGCTCACTGCATCAAAAGACCTGTACAGTAAGTGCCAGTCCGATTATGACAAAATGCTGTCAGAAAACAAAAAAATGCTTGAAAAAGCTTTCATTGACAGGTCAAGCTTGAATGAAGAACTGGCAGATAAGCAAAAACTGCTGGCTGAAAAAGAAAAGACTCTAAAAAAACTTGAAACTGACTTGAATAATAAAAAGCTAGCTCAGGAATTGCTCCACGGTGATCTCAAACTTAGGGAAAAGAAAATAGACTCTCTCAATACTTTGCTGGAGCTTAAAGATAAAAAACTGGCAGATATAAGAAAAAAGATATCTGACCTGCTTGTTGGTTATTCAAATGATGAAATATTGATAGAAAAGAGGAGTGATGGTAAATTGTATATTACTATGAGTCAGGACCTTCTTTTCGAAAAGGGCAGTGATAGACTTGATGCCAAAGGCAAGGCAATTATAATAAAAATAGCAGGAGCCATAAAATCGGAGACCGGATTTTCAATACTTGTAGAAGGCCATACTGATACCGATGGCAGCCCTTCAAGAAACTGGGATCTGAGTGTACAGCGTGCCGTGGCAGTCGTAAAAGTACTTGAAGAGAACGGAGTGATGTCGCAGAAAATAACTGCAGCAGGCCGGAGCCAGTTCATGCCTCTGCTGCCGAATACTTCAGAAGCCAATAAATCAAAAAACAGGAGGACAGAGATAATCCTTGAACCAAATATCAACGAGATAATTCAGTTTTTGAATTAAAAAAAAATTCAGGATTTCGGATTGGAATAAATTCAACTTTTGAAATTAAGGAATTTTATTAATATATCTGTATTCCTGAATCCACATATAAATTTAAAATTTAAAACTCTCCTATTTACCGGGATTAAAATTAATTCTCCCTGAATGCCCATTTCCGTCAAGATAGTTCATGATCCCGAAACAGTAATGATGACATTTATATCGCTTGAATTGCTAACTGCAAACTCACATCAATATATCAACACGTCAACAAATCACCACATCAAATAATTGACAATTAACAATTGACAATTAACAATTACTCTTTAACAAACTTCCCTGTCCCGACTATTATCCCTGATTCATCCATGAGCCTGACAAAGTAAAGACCTGAATGGAATCCCGATATATCGACAGTTTTTTCCTCACATTCTACTGTTTTTTCCTGAGAAACTATCCTGCCAAGCTTATCGATTAATTCGAAATAAGCTGCTTCTGTTTTTTCGCATGATAATATTATATTATCACTTGCTGGATTTGGGTAGATTTCGATGTTTTTTGAGAGTAGATTAATGTCTTCAATTTTTGTAGTAATTCCAAGGTCAACAGAATTGAAACAATAGTAGTACTGATAATTATAATCCTTGCCATCCACCCGCTCACTTGCCCAAAAACCTAAAAATATTTTATCATCTGGTAACAATTTCGCAATCGATATTCTGAATTCATATAAATCTATTGCTGATATTTTAATTTCCCCACATTTTTGAATATTATCCTGTCCTGGATATATTTTCAGTATATCATAACCCTCAATATCCTCATCATCATGTCGGGCTGCTATATACAAAATCCCGTCGTTCTCTCCAACAATGATAAAATTTCTGTAAAAATAATTTTCATACCTGAGCTTATTAACTTTGGCTATTTTATTTCCATTTTTGTCATACCATGATAGCCATATAAAAGAATTTGAAGTTGATAAATAATCAATTTGCTGTGCTAACACAATATTTGCATCTTGAGTCATTAAGAAAATTTCACTATTCCAGCCTCCCTGTGGATAATAAACATCTTCCGTCACATCGACTGTTTTTACCACATTTACATCCGAACCCAGATCAACAAAATACATCTCAAGTCTAGAAGGAGAAAAACTGTCATTTGCAGGATTTTTGATGCCAAACAAGATAAGCATTGTATCCTGTGTAAGTCTCAATAATTGCGGCTTATAAAACAAAGTTGGTTCAAGAGTTGGTATCCCCGTATTGTGTACTACAGAATCAGCGCATGGAAGTACGATCGCAAATTCTTCATCCAAAGTGCAAAATTCAACCTTGTCTTTTAAAATGCTGTCTTCAAAAAACCAACTAAGGGCTACCCTTCTAATTATACCTTCGGAATTTACCATTGAAATATTTCCATAACCAAAGAAATTTTGCTCATACTTGGTTGTGTCTTCACTACATTGCACACTTAATAAATTACCGTCTTTACTGTCAATAACTCTTTTTACCGGAGTACCGTAAAATCCAATATAAAATCTGGTAGTATCCAAAGGTTTTACATCTCGCAGTCCCAAGATTTCATAATTATCGTTATCATTTTTAATTATTTGGCTATATACAAATGCTTCTCTATGTGTATTTCCGGTATAAGTATTATTGTGAAAAATCCAGTTTAAATTTCCATTCTCCATATTTATACTGTGTAACAAACATCCTTCTACTCCTCTCCATGGTGTCTGTCCCATAACAGTTTCTAAAATCAAAAGATTTTTATTATCAACCTCCAAAACATGAGGAATTCTTCCTGAATATGGTGTAGATCTTGTGTCCAGTGATGATTTGATAAAATTTGTATCTTTTGGAAGGTATTTCCAACTTTCCTTGATTCCTATGAGATTCAGCTCTTTTGGAATTGGTTGACAAAGCAACTGGATAGATGAAAACATCGCTATTATAAACAGTATGTAATATTGTTTCATATATATAAATTTTGTAAAGGCTGCAGAAAAATTCCTGCAGCCTTTGATTAGATTAAAAAATCAATACTTCACATTGAGGTGTACAATCTGTTTACCATTCATCTCTTCCAACAGGACAATCCACAGGTCTTGCTCCATAGCATGGATCCAATGGGAAATTTGTTTTACTATTTGTTAAAATCCAAACTCCATTTATTTTATTATAATTTCGCTGTGCTATACAGCAATTCTCTCCACATGAATATCGTTTACCAAGCCAAAATCCGGTCCTCGATTTCCAATAACATTCTTTAGCACATGATGCCACGTAATACTCAAGGGTTATGGCTCCCAACGAAGGAGAAGTACTATTAAGCAACAACACAGTTATAGCATTCCATATCTGTTTTCCAAATGCAATGTTAAAAATATTAATAGTCCCATTGTTCATAGCATTTTGAAGGTCAGTATTGTATTGAGGGCAATCGTGAGAAATGATCTGATAATCTGATAAATGGTAAGCAATATTCCCTAACCCATCAATGCACTCCCAGTATAAAAACTGCACTCTGAACTGACATCCAGGATACATAGGAATACTTACAAAGTAATCAAAAGAAACACTATCACAATTTGGATTGTTTCCTAAATCAGGTGCACAAGGGTTACTTGTACGATATTCAATTTTAGAACCTTTCAATTCGCTTTTGGTGGCTTCATCCTTAGTACACTGTACCAAAGCAAAAGTAAATCCACAAAGTAAAATAAAAATCGAAATAAATTTTATTGTTTTCATAAACAAAGATTTAAAAATTAAAAAAAATCAATCAACTCAAAGTTTTAAAATTTCTAAATCTCACTTCAGTAAAATGGAGGATCGGACAGATATCTGAAAGGTTTAGGACAATAATACCACCTCTCATCAAATTTATAATGAGCATATTTTTTTGAACGATAGCAAGGTAGCAAGGTAGCAAGGTAGCAAGGTAGCAAGGTAGCAAGGTAGCAAGGTAGCAAGGTAGCAAGCTAAAATCAATATGCTAAGCAATAGGTTCATGTTATCATATTAATAATGCAATAATACAAAAAATAATTCAATTTTCCAAGAATTTTAGCACTTTTATTTATAGCCACTTAGTATAAAAATCACATTTTGAAATTATCCATTTTGCAGTGTTTTTTTTACTTGTCAGGATCGCAGAAAACATAGAGTCAGTGATTTTAAAGACGATATCAAACATCAGTAAATCAGCTAATCAACACATCAACTAATGATCACATCAACTAATCAACACATCGTCTATACCTGTGGCAAATCAGCATCATAAAAATACATCTGATTTATATCGAAGTTGTTTAAAAATATACGAAAGGACTGTGCGAAATTATGTCTGAGCTCGAAAATGCAGGAAATTTTATCGAAACCTTGTAGGTAAAATTTCCGTAATTGAAAACGCTATAACTTGTTGTTTAATGTTTATAAAAGGTTTGCGAGTTTAATTTCGCACGAGTTTTTTGCTACTTTTTGACGGCTCAAAAAGTAGAGAAATTTAAATAACACATTAAAGTCTATAATTACAAATTAGGGTCTAAAATAAAACAAATATTCAATAGTGTATTTACGTAAAAATCAATAATATACAAGTGGTTTTAAAACTTATATTTTCAAACAACATCATCAATTAAATTCTTTAATGTTAACTCTAATGTTTTATTGATTTGAGAAATCATAACTTCTGCCCCAATGTTTGGTCAGGTTTTTTGAGATATGGGAGAGGGAATTTAAACTATTCATCCATCGTATTTAAAAACAAATCCAATATTCTTGAATTTCCATTAAGAATAAATTTGCTATAATTGCGTTATTTTGTCATGAAATTGCTATTTACGCTTATCAGCCTCATGATTTTATCACAGTGTATTGCCCAGCACCAAACCTGTGGCTTCGCTGATGATATAAAAAAAATGGGATTAAGCGAAAGTGATTTATTGAAGTTTTGTACAAATTCAGAAATCGATTCCATTTATAATCATAATCTTGGTTACAGGGATGAAATAACGATCCCGCTCGTTTTTCATGTATTCAATTTTTCTGGTGATCCTGACAAAGTTGGAATTTCAGAGATCTATAACCAGGTTGATAAACTCAACGAAGCATTCGCAGGTTCCAATTATGATCTCAACAGAGTACCTGAGGAATTTCGTCACCTTGCAGGTACAAGCAATATCAGATTCTGCATCGGAAGCAGAAATATAAATGGAAAGATAGAAAAGGGGATCATTTTTAAAGAAACAGAAATCCCCAATTTTGGTGATGAACTTCTTGAATTTGATATAAGAAGGAGAAAGATAAAACATTCTGCATCCGGAGGCTCTGATCAGTGGGATAGTGACAAATATATAAATGTATGGGTAGGAGACCTGGCTTATGTGAAAGGTACGAGCACATTTCCAGGCATATTACCGGAATTGAAAGATGAAGAAGGGATAGTATTGGATCCTGATGAATTGAAGTTTACAATAAAGGGCAAGACACTTATTCATGAATTAGGCCATTATTTTTCACTTTTGCATATATGGGGCAATAAGGATAATGAGTGCGAAGAAGACGATGGAGTGGGGGATACTCCACAGCAAGTGAACCCTTATTTCGGATGCCCGTTGGGAAGGCATTTTTCATGTGGGTCAAGCGATATGTATATGAATTATATGGATTACACAGATGAAAATTGTAGTCTGATGTTTACTTCAGAACAGATTGCGCGCATTGAGAAAAGTATCCTTCAATATCGGCCACAATTGCTTGGTTCTGACAATCTGTGTTTTTCGGCAGATACTTCAGACAATTTCATCCAGGATTTTGATGTTTACCAGAATAATGATCACATTGTTTTATTGACAGAAAAACCCAATCATAAAAAGCTTAATTTTTCAGTTTTCAATATGTCAGGGAAAAAAGTGTATGATTCTGTAATAAATCCGGGACAGAACAGTTATCACATTGAGAAAAAGTTTTTCTCATCCGGGATTTATATTTTTTATCTTAGATCAGATAAATTATATGATTTCCGAAAACTTGCTATTTTTGACTTTTAATTCGAATATATAATTTGAAATTGTTTTATCAGAAATCAGAAAAGACTTATTTATAAAAATTTACTTAGTGTTTAATTAAATCAATAACAATAATTTACAACAGATGAAGAGAATATTTTTTATTTTAATACCTTTCATTATTTTATCAGCCTGTAATACTTCCAAAATGGAAACAGATCAGTCAAAGGCTGTTCCTGTAATCGTATATAGTAAAGGTCCTTGTTTTGGCCAATGTCCTATCTATACACTTACAATTTTTAATACAGGTCTTGCAAAGTTCAATGGCGTGCGTTTCTCGGAAAAAAATGGTAAATTTGAAAAACAACTTGACGGCAAATCCTATAACGAGATTATAAAAATTTTCAAGGAAAATAAATTCTGGAGATTTAATGATGATTACGGTATGGAACTTGTGGATGCTGCTACTGTTACCATTTCATTCAGCGAAAATGGCAAAACAAAAACCGTGAAGGGAAAAAGTAAATTTCCGGATAAACTAAAAGAGATAATGACAAAACTCGACACATTTGAAGCTGGTGCGGAAGGATGGACTCAAACAGAGAAACCTGCAACAGTAGTAAAACCGGAAACTATAATTGAAAATCAGATCATAATAAAAACAGGAGATGGCATGATACTGTCTACCTGGCTGCAGGAGTACAAAGAATATGGTGTCCGACTGATGCGAAAAATTCCGGATACAGAAAATATGTGGCTTATAAGGTTTGATAAAAACAAGATCAATCCCGAAGAGATGCTCAAAATAGTCAAAGCAGATAAATATATTGCAGAAGCAGAATTCAATACAAAAGTTTCTGATAGGGAAGAGTGATTTGCTTGAGAATTACGATTTGAATGAATGAATTATTGAATGATTGAGTGATTGAATGATTGAGTGATTGAATGAGTGATTGAATTATTGAATGATTGAGTGATTGAATGAGTGATTGAATTATTGAGTGATTGAATTATTGAGTGAGTGAATGATTGAGTGAATGAATTATTGAGTGATTGAGTGATTGAATTATTGAGTGAATGATTGAGTGATTGAATTATTGAGTGATTGAGTGAATGAATGATTGAATGAATGAATACGTTAATGATTAAGAAGATTGATATTAAAAAAACTACAGTGTTACTTTTTACAAATAATAAATAACAATTTACAATTATCATAAATGAAAGTAGCTGTTTTTCCGGGATCCTTTGATCCGATAACCATAGGACATGTGAGTTTGATAAAAAGGGCTGCCAGGCTTTTTGATAAAGTGATCATTGCAATTGGTGTCAACACAAGCAAAAATAAATTATTCCCCCTTGATGTGAGAATAAAATGGATCAGGGATGTCTTTGAAAAAAATAAGAAAATTGAAGTTCAGGAATTTGATGGATTGACTGTCGATTTTTGTAAAAAAGTAGGTGCAAATTTTATAATAAGGGGACTCAGAAATGCTTCTGATTTTGATTATGAGAAAACTATTGCCCAGTTGAATTCAGAGTTAAACAAAGATATTGAAACTGTGCTCTTTATGACCAAACCGAAGCACAGCCATATAAGTTCTACTATTGTAAGGGAAATTATCCGGGTTAAAGGAGATGCATCAATGCTGGTACCGAAGCAAGTAGATCTCAACTATAAGGAAGATTAAAATTTTCTAAAAATCTATTTTAAACCTCAGGTTCAGTCTCCGTGATGTCAAAGTATTTTTAATAGCATAGTGTCCTCCTGTTATAGTTCTGACCCAGTTAACTGATGACTGATTATTTATGCCCAGAATATTAAAGATCTCAAAGCTTACCCAGGCATTGTTGCAAAATCGTAAAGGATGAAGAGGATTTGAAGATTTTCTTTCTTTATCCCATATTAAATATGAAAATCCTACATCAACCCTTCTGTATGGTGAAAATCGGAAGTTATTTCTTATTTCGGTATTGTCATCTTTGAATCCAAACGGAAGCCCTGTCCCCACATTAAGAATAAAGTGAACCTTGAAATTCTTATTGTTTTTTAGATAATCCTGGAAAAAGAATGCTACATTGACAAGTCTGTCCGTAGGCAATGGTACATATTCTGTATTAACTAAAATTGTATCTGCCCATTTTTTGTGCTGTATTCCATTCAGTTTTTCACGTGCCTGCATAACTGAAATATTTATCCATGATTCTGCATCAGGTACAAACTCACCGTTGATCCTCAGATCAATTCCTGCAATATATCCCGATGAATTGTTCAGGCCTGAGTAAACAATTCTGACATTGTCATAGTCATATGAGACCATATTCTCAAGTTTCTTATAATATAGTTCAGTGATCAGTCTCATTTTTTTATCACTTATCTTTCTCCAGTAGAAATCATAGCTCAGCCCACCAAGAATATGATATGACCTTTGTGATTTCAGATCCATGTTCAACACACCGTCAGGCTGTCTGTGTTCCTTATAGAAGGCTGGCTGATAATATATACCTCCTGCTATCTTAAGTGCAATATCTTTTTTCCATTTAAGAGGTTTGACTGATACCTGAACTCTTGGACTAAACAGGAATTCATTATTGTAAGAAACATAAGTCATCCTGACACCTCCGGTTGATTTCAACTCAAATTTTTCTGTTTTTCTGTAATATGTATCCGAAAGGAAAGCACTGTAATTTTCTTTTGTAAGCTCATTTTTACTTTTCAGAACAAAACTCAAAGAAACAACTGAATCAGTATAGGGTAGGGAATAATCCATCGAATCCAGCCTTTCCCATTCATTGATCTTATCGATAAAACTCAGTGATTGCATTTCAATGCCCCATTGGAGGAAATGTGAACTCTCAATGCCTTCGGGCGATGTCTTTCCAAATTCAATTCCGCCGAGATGCTTAATATTGAAGATCTGAGAATAAAGAAGATCCCTTGTATATTTATGTTGAGTGCCAACTCCCAGAAGCTGGATCTCCTTGCCTGAATTGTCTTTGCCAAAATCAGTTTCTATCTGGCTTAATCTGTACTGACCTATAATGTCAAAGTTTTGCTTTTCATACCCGATGTATGATGAACCCATTAGTTTAAGGTATAGGGGATTTTTTTTCCGGTCAGGTACATAATTCAACGCGATCCCATTCAGGCCGTTGTTGAACTTATCAATCTCATTTCCTTCAAAATAGGTTGTAAATCTTATTGCAGTGTTTATTGTGCCGGTAACTTCCTGGCTGCTGAGAGGTATCAGCCTGAAGACATTACTGTTGTAATTGCCAAGGTAGGCAATCTGTATGTCTTTGGTTATATTGTAAGTCAGATAAGTTTGAAAGTCAATAAATGTTGGCTGATATTCACCTTTTTTGTTTTGGCTGCTGAGCAGGTACCTGTTGTCCTTGTATCTCAGTCCTGCCAGGATATTCAGTTTATTCCATTTATTTTTTCCAGCTTTTACAGATGCCTCAGTATGTGCATTTATTCCAAGCATACTCAATGATACTGAAGATTTCCAGTCAGTTGGTCTTTTGTATTGTATGTCAAGAACCGATGACATTTTATCACCATATTTTGGTTCAAATCCACCCGAAGAAAACGAAAGGTTTTTAATAAGATCTGGATTGGGAAAACTCAGACCTTCCTGTTCAGAATTTTGAATCAACTGAGGCCTGTACACTTCAAAATCATTTATATATACCATGTTTTCATCATAGTTGCCACCTCTGACATTGTATTGAGAAGACAATTCACCTCCTGTACCTGAAGATGTGCCCAATGCAATGCTCGGTAAAACACTTTCAAAATTACCTGATGTGATAGGCAGGAGCTTTAATTCGTCGATATTTTCCCTAATCATTCCTACATCAGCAACCCTGCTTTCGGTAATTATCACTTCATACTTACTGTCTTCGGGTGCTAAAAAAATGTTGATCTGGTGATTATCTCCCTTTTGGAGGTCTTCAAAATGGTATGTTGTTTTTTTAAATCCCAGTCTTGAAAATATAAGATTAAATTCCTTTTTGGATGGAACATTGATTGAATAATAACCATTTGCATCTGAATAAACTGCATCTGTTGTCCCTTCAATATAGATAGTTACCAGTTCAAGCGGATCATTGCTTAGTGCTTCTCTTAAAACTCCGAAGACTTTACTATCCTGAGCGGATGAGGTGAGAGAAAATAGAATGATTAAAAACGTAATTGCCTTAAATTGCATGTTTATTCAAAATTTAGCATATAAAGTTAAATAAACGTATTAAAAAAATATCTATTTTTACATTTTTAAATATTTTTAAATTAATTAAGTTATTTATAATTAACCAATTATTTAATTTCAATTAAATGGACAAAAAGAAATTTATTGAACATATATCTTCATCTTACACTTTCAAAGGTGAATCCATAGTTCTCGGCGCGGTAAAACTTGGAGAGGAAGTCTTTACGAACACATTTATAAGATTACCCCTTAAAACATTCAATCGGCATGGATTGATTGCCGGGGCAACGGGAACCGGAAAAACAAAAACCCTTCAGATAATTGCAGAACAGCTTTCTGCCAATGGAGTGCCTTCCCTGGTCATGGATATCAAGGGAGACCTTAGCGGAATAGCCAGGAAAGGAGAAATGAATGCAAAAATAATCGAAAGGCACGATAAGATAGGTATGCCTTTTATACCTGGCAGCAGTCCTGTAGAATTGCTTTCATTGTCTGAAGAAAAAGGTGTCAGGCTGAGAGCAACAGTGACTGAATTCGGACCTGTTTTGTTTTCAAAAATTCTGAATCTCAACGACGTCCAGGCGGGAATGGTTGCTGTTGTGTTTAAATATTGCGATGATAAGCGCATTCCTTTGATTGATTTAAAAGACTTCAAAAAGGTTCTTCAGTTTGTAAGTTCTGAGGGTCAGGCAGAATTTGAAGGACTTTACGGTAAATTGTCGACTGTTTCTCTTGGTACAATTTTGAGAAAAATAGTTGAACTTGAGCAACAGGGTGCCGATGTTTTCTTTGGTGAGCCTTCTTTCGATGTACATGATCTTATCAATATTGACAGTGAAGGCAGGGGTGTTGTTTCGGTCTTACGACTTTCAGATCTGCAGGACCGACCAAAGCTTTTTTCAACTTTTATGCTACAATTGCTGGCAGAAATTTACTCTACATTCCCTGAAGCCGGAGATGTCGAAAAACCAAAGCTGGTGATATTTATAGATGAGGCACATCTTGTCTTTGAAGAAGCAAGCAAGGCTCTGCTGGATCAGATAGAAGTGATTGTAAAACTGATAAGGTCAAAAGGGGTGGGGGTATTTTTTGTCACTCAGGTACCAACTGATATTCCTGATGATGTCTTAAGCCAGCTTGGTATGAAAATACAGCACTCACTGAGGGCATTTACTGCTAAAGACAGGAAAGCCATCCAGAAAGCATCTGAAAATTATCCCATATCAGAGTTTTATAAGGTCGATGAACTTATCACGGGTCTTGGAATAGGTGAAGCAATCGTTACAGTATTAAATGAAAAAGGTATTCCGACTGCTCTGGCTTATACTTATCTGCGTGCACCTCAATCAAGAATGGACGTTTTGACAGAAAGTGAAATTGATGATATTGTTGACAGGTCTGAAATATTAAGTCATTATAATAAAAGTATAGACAGGGAAAGTGCGTATGAAATTTTGTCTGAAAAGCTGGAAAGGGCAAGTCAGAGACAACTTGATGAACAAGAGGAAGAAAGAAATGAACAGCCCAGAACTGTAAGGAAAGAAAAAAGCGTTATTGAATCATTTATTTCCAATACCACAGTCCGTCAGATAGGCAGGACTGTTGCAAGAGAATTGTCAAGGGGTTTACTTGGAGTTCTTGGGATTGGAAGAAGAAGATAATAAATAAAAAGCCATTTTATGAAAAAATTAATAGGATCTTTATTGTTAAAGATATGGGGATGGAAAACTGTAGGCAATAAACCTAATGATGCCAAACTGATGGTAGTAGTCTTACATCATACCTCAGCCTGGGATTTTCCGCTGGGTATATTCACAAGGTGGAAAATGGGACTTGATATTTCCTTTGTAGGAAAATCAAGCTTATTCAAATTTCCACTTGGGATCCTGATGAGATATCTTGGGGGTTATCCTGTTGAGAGAGATCCAAGTAAGAAAACATCAAGTGTGTCAAAACAGATTGAGGATCTAATCAACAACAAGGAGAGAATTTATTTCAATATCGCACCTGAAGGCACAAGGAGGAAAGTAGATAAGCTCAAAACTGGTTTTTATACCATAGCAAAAAATACCGGTATCAGGATTTTGCTGGTGGCTTTTGATTTTCCAAGGAAAACAGTGACTTTTGATACCCCACATGATCCTGCACCTACATTTGAAGAGGAGATGATAATCCTGAAGGATTTTTATAAAGATACAAAGGGGAAATATCCTGAACTTTCATTTGATTTTAGCAAAATCTGAATTAGAATGGATTATTTTTAAATTTTATTTATCAAAGACAAAATATATAGCTATTTAAAACAGATATAAGTGTAATTAACATCCATTTAATATTTATTTAATATATAATAATTTTAATATGAACAATTTAGTAAAAACATTTTTAAACATTTCACTATTTACAATTATGATGATAAGCCCCGTACTGATGGTTCAGCAGGCATTTTCGCAAATGGACCGTGAAAATATTGATGACAAGTTCAAATGGAACTTAAAAGACATTTACGTATCTGATGAAGCATGGAAAAAAGAATTGGCAGCTCAACTTCCAATAGCTGATGAATTGTTGAAATACAAAGGTAAACTTGGAGAATCATCCAAAACTCTGTATACTTTTCTCGAAAAACAAAGCAATTTTTACAAGCAACTGACAAGATTATCAACCTATGCATCTATGAAATCCGACCAGAATACTGCCAATACATTCTATCAGGGGATGACACAGGAAATTGCACAAAAGTTTTCTGCTGTTGCAGCAAAGCTGAGTTTTGTAAGCCCTGAACTGTCGGCTATCCCAAAGGAAAAAATTGATAAATTCATTAAAGCGGATAAGAATCTTAAGAAGTATGCTCAGTTTTTTGATAATCTCCAGAGGCAAAAAAAATATATCCTTTCAACAAAGGAAGAGAGAATAATTGCAGAGGCAGGTAAACTTGCACAGGCTCCTTCGGATATTTACGGGATATTCTCAAATGCGGAAATGCCATTTCCAACAGTTACTCTTTCTGATGGCAATAAGGTTTATCTTGACAAATCTGCTTATGGCAAATACAGGACAACCGAAAACAGAAAAGACAGGGAAATAGTTTTTAAAGCATTCTGGGATGCTCATACAAAATTTAAAAGCACTTTTGCAACTCAACTTTATTCAAATGTAAATGCTGATATTTTTACGAAAAATGCAAGAGGCTACAAAAGTTCACTTCAGGCTTCAAGTTCAAAAAATAATGTACCCGATGAAGTTTATTACAGCTTGATAGACAATATAAATAAAAGCCTGCCAGCATTTCACAGGTATTTAGGAATAAAAAAGAGAATTCTTGGTGTTGACACTCTAAAGTACAGTGATATTTATATGTCCGGAGTATCGGGAAACGATATGAAGTATTATTATGGACACGGTCAAGCCCTGGTTATTAGGTCTGCAGCATTGCTCGGTAAAGATTATGCTGCTGTTGTGGAAAAGGCATTCAATGAAGGCTGGGTCGATGTATATCCTAATAAAGGTAAAAGAAGTGGGGCTTATAGCAATGGTTCAGCTTATGATGTGCATCCATATGTATTGATGAATTACAATGATCAGTTTGATGATGTGACAACACTGGCTCATGAATTCGGACATGCGATGCACAGTTACCTTTCAAATAAAAATCAAGATTTTGTGAATGCTGACTATAGTATTTTTGTTGCTGAAGTTGCTTCCACACTCAATGAAAGATTACTTGATAAATTAGTCCTGGATGAAACAAGTGATGACCAAATAAAACTATCTTTATTGATGAGTATCCTGGATGGATTCAGAACTACACTTTTCAGGCAGACCCAGTTTGCAGAATTTGAACTGAAAATCCATGAGGAAGTCGAAAAAGGAAATCCTCTCACAGCTGATGTACTTAATTCATTGTATAAAGATATATTGTACAGGTATTATGGGCACAAAGACGGTGTTTGTCACATCGATGACCTTTATGAAATTGAGTGGGCTTATATTCCGCATTTCTATTACAATTTCTATGTATATCAGTATGCTACATCTTTTACGGCTTCTATGTCATTATCACAGGATATCATAAATGGAAAACCGGGAGCTGTCGATAAATACATCAAATTCCTTTCTTCAGGTTCATCAAAATATCCTATTGACCTGTTAAAAGATACCGGAGTTGACATGACTACATCAGTTCCATTTGAAAAGACCATGGCAGCCATGAATTATTATATGGATGAAGTGGAGAAGATCATAAATAAGAAATGATGAGGCAGTATATTTTCTAAAAAAATAGAGGCTGTCAGAAATATTTTTGACAGCCTCTTTTTTATGGTTTCAGCATGTAGTGAATTGGCAAATCAGTACATTTTTGCACTTAACATTCTGGTTCTTATTTAGATGTAGTATAATTTAGATCAAAATTATTTAAAAAATAGGGGCAATAAAATATTTTTTTTGTCTTAAAATATGTAAATTTGTATCATTATAACTTTTAACAATTATTAAAACTATAATCATGAAATATTTAGCCTTTATAATTTTAGTAAATTTTGTTTTCATCTACAGCTGCACAGATGATAATCCAGTAGCAGACAGGGATCAGGAATTAAAAACACTCCTGAATCAATATAGTAACACCGGAGATGCCAAATGGTATATTATGCCTGAAAGCGATGATTATGAAAATCTCCCGAATCAGGATGTTAAAAATCCAATTACACAAGCAAAAGCGGTACTCGGAGAAATGTTGTTTTTCGAAACCGGTATAGGTGTGAGTCCCAAAAAAACTATGTCAATGGAAACATATTCGTGTAGCTCCTGCCATGTTCCTGAAAAAACTTTTACTGCTGGCAGGTTTCAGGGAATTGCTGATGGAGCACTTGGCTTCGGATCACATGGTGAAGGACGTGCTATCAACCCATGGTATGATGGTACAGAGGTTGATGCACAGGGAGCAAGGCCTTTGCCAATGGTAAATCTTGCGTATGTGAGAAATCCACTTTGGAACGGTTCTTTTGGTTCGTTTGGTTTGAATGTTGGTACTGAATCATTGTGGGGTGTTGCAGATACACTGACAAAAATAAATAAAGAAAATCGTGAAGGTCTGGAAGCTGTTATACCAAGAGCTTTAGTAGTACACAGACAGGTTATAAATAAAGAGTTGATGGATAAACTAGGATATACAAATCTGTTTAATAAAGCCTTCCCAACGGTTCCTGTAAATGAAAGATACACAATGCGAACTGCCAGTGATGCAATAGCGGCTTATTTCAGAACTATTCTGACTAATGAAGCTCCATTTCAGAAATGGCTTAAAGGTGACAATAATGCAATGACAGATGATCAGAAAGAAGGCGCACTTTTATTTTTTGGCAAAGCGAAATGTGTAAATTGCCATAACAGTCCTTCCCTTAATGGTCAGCGTTTTGCAGCTATTGGTGTAAAAAATCTTGATCAGATGAATTACCTGGTTTATAAAACTAATGATGGCAGATCCAACGGAAGAGCCAGTTTTACATTAAATGACAATGACTTATACAAGTTCAAAGTACCTCAATTGTACAATTTGAAGGATGTTGGATTTTATTTCCATGGTTCAAGCAAAACAAGTTTAAAAGATGTTGTGAAGTATTTTAATAATGGTTTGCCCGAAAATCCTTTAATTCCGGCATCCAAAATTGATCCGTTTTTTGGTCCTTTAAACCTTTCCGACTTAGAAGTTGATCAGCTTACTGATTTTCTTGAAAATGGACTTTATGATGCTAATTTATTGAGATATAAGCCGGGATTTATATTGTCCGGAAATTGTTTTCCAAATAATGATAACCAATCAAAATTGGATATGGGTTGTAATTAAATTTGCTACTTCCATTATATATGTCTGAAATATTAGCATAGCAGGGTATATTATAGAAATGGTTTTACCTTAAATTTATCTAAATATTATTAAAATGTATAAAAATATTTGTGTTGCCGGAATTTTTGCATTGTTTGTTATTTTTGGTCTTACATCCTGTGGAAAAGATGACTCAGGACAAAGCGTTACGAATATCAGCAAAAGTGGGGAATTTAGAAGTCATAATATGGGTCAGAATTGTATGAAATGTCATGTGAAGGGTGGTCCGGGGAAGGGTTGGTTTAATGTTGCAGGATCTGTTTTTGACAGCCAGAAGACTAATCCAATTCCAAATGCAACTGTTAAGCTTTATACGGGAGTTAATGGAACCGGAACTCTCAAATATACAATCGAAGGAGATGGATACGGCAATTTTTTTACCACCGAGGTTATTGATTTTAGTGCAGGGCTTTATGCAGTAGTTGTGGGGAAAAGTATTACAAATTTTATGGAACAAAAGATGGTAAGCGGAAAATGTAATGACTGTCATAATCAGAGTTCGAATAGAATCTGGGTGAAATAGACTTGTTTATTGCACATTCGGCATACAAGATACTATAAACTGATGCCCTTTCAGGGCGGTTCTCCAATAACGATATTAAATAACTGGCATTGATAATGCCTAAGGCATAAATTTTATAGAGAAGGACAAACCCCTTCTACCTGTAAACATCGCAGGGATGGTTGCGGTTTGCAACTGCGATCATATCTTTTATGAATTCAAAACCTGTCCAGCTTTAGCAGGATTCATGATATTTCGTATCGATGTCACCAGACATCAACCATACATGGTAAGAATAATCTGATAGCTGAAAAAAGATATGATAAATTGATCATCTGCGGAGATGAATTGATGGAAATATCCGAAAACTGTCGACCTTTGGCTCCCAGAGTTGGCATAGTCGCTAATATGCAGACAAATATAGTTTTGGAAATACTGCTGGGATAGGAGATGATGATTTACGATTTACAAAGTATGATTTACGATTTTTGAGTTAATGAATTATTGAGTTAATGAATGATTGAATTATTGAGTTATTGATTTAATGAATGATTTACAATTTATCATTAACAATTAACCATTTCCTTTCACCCTTTCACCTCAAAATATATGTTAATAAATTTGGAATTCTGATTATTTTTTCGTTTATTTGCTATGTAATTTCGATTTATTGATACTTTAAATTTTTATATTATGAAAAAGTTATTTTCTCATCTATCTATCTATCTATCTATCTATCTATCTATCTGTAATATGTAATCCGCACATTATGTATGGTTTAGGGTCATTTAATGTACCAGGCCAAGTAAGTCTTTCATGCTGTGGTGCAAATTCCTGGGTTAGTTACAAAGCAATTGGTACTCAACAAGATGGTGTAGAATGTGGGAATTGGATTTTCAATGTTACTTTTGATGAAACAGACCCAAACAATTGTATCTCTGGTATTCAAAACGTAAGATGGTTCAATCCTATAACTCATCATGAAGTTGCTGGGTGGAATGTACATTATTTTATACAAGGAGGATATGCTACAATAGAATTGAAATTTTTGGTAATGGGTACTTGTGGGAGTCAAGAATTTACTGTTAACATTAACGTAGATAATATTCCTGATTGTCCAACTAATTTATGCCATTCTAAAATTGATTATTGTAAGACATTAGATATGTGTTGGAATATTATTGGAAATCAATATGAACATGATCTTACAATAATTAAAATGGTTGACGGCAATGGTAATTGTTTTTACTTAAGCAAAAATGATAATCCTTATGGTATTTTTCATTTCCCGTATAATTTGCATCATGAAGAATCCTGTCCGAATAACATGCCAAATATGTACGATCTTATCAATGATTTAAATACATTTCTCAGCCCGCAATATGGGCATACAGGCCATGCATTTATTTGTACTTTCGAAGGGCCTCCGGCTCCTGCCTGTAAAATCATGTTTGAAATAGTCGGTTCTGATTTGTCTTTTCAAAAATGGATCACAAAGCATTGGCGGTTTGATGTGGACAACTGTAAACGTCTTCTCCCAATTTGCAATCCTGCCTATCATACAATGGCAGAGGGTAATAATTGCTTTTCACCTTATTATTGTGAAAGTCAGTTGCCTTTAGTAAATTCTAATGGTGATGATGAATCTCATGATTTCGGTTTGGTAAACGAACAGTTGCAGGAACTTGACTTCATGGTAGAACCAAATCTGACTGATGATATGATCAATGTGAAAATACTGACAGAAACATCAAATGATATTGAAATTCAGATTTTCGATGTTAATGGCCGCTCATTGCGATCAATAAATACTCCGATGTGGGATATTGATATCAATATTTCTGATTTAAAAAATGGGATGTATCTTATCCGTCTTTGTGATAATTCAGCAGGAATAACAGGGATCAGGAAATTTGTTAAAATTTAAGTTTATTTCAAAATGGGGTTAAAATTGAGATTCTTCTAATTTTAACTCCTTTTCCTTCATGTCAAATCCAAAATTGTGTATAGACAAATTGTTTTAGCCATCATATTAATGTCTATCAGTATATCTGACTTACCGGCTCAGATGCAGAAGATTTTAGCTAATGACCCAAATAAATCATGGAATTACGGTAATACGGTTAATATTTCAGGTAATTATGCAGCTATAATTAGAAATGATGATCATTGGCAAACATATCAATATACTATAGAAATCCTCCGTAAAATTAATAATAAATGGAACTTTAGTAATAGAATTAATCCAACTGATCAGTTCCATGGTCTTTACGTTTGGGGAAATTTAGGATCATACTTGAATAAAGGAAAGCTATTTTTCTATAATGAATTAATATATCATATTGATAATGATGATTACTTAACTAACAAACTGATGATAAATGATATTGAAAAGCAAACAAAAGATTCAGTTTCATCAATGCCTTCAGAACAAATAGAGAGCTTTGGATATAACGGTGAATGGTTGGTGATCAGAAAATCAAAAATTGAAAAAGAATTTGGAATGCCCCAAACCTATATTATTGATCTCTTTTATAAGTATCTGGGCAATAAATTGACCCTTATAGATAGTATTAAATTTAAACATAGTGTATTATTGCCTCATCCCAACACAAGCAGGATCAATATCTCAGAGAATTTTTCAATTATTGGATTTGACAGGGACAGCGAATATGGCCTTGATGATGGGAGTGTCAACATTTATAAACGTTCTGGAGAAAAATGGTTTTTTTTTCAAAAAATTACCCATCATAACCCTCATGCACAATACAATAGCAGGTTTGGAATTGGCACTGCCATATCAGAAGATGAAAGATTTTTAGTTATTGGAGCAATCCTTTCAAAAGATATTAGAGGAAAAGTTTATATTTATGAGTTGCATGGTGATAAATATGAATTGTATCAGACAATAACTGAACCAACTAACAAAACTGCCGGGCTGTATGGTAATTCCATAAGTTTTAAAAATAATATCCTGCTTATTGGCCACTCTGAAACTCAGGATAATTCTTTCAGAGGGAAAGTTTATTTCTATACTTTCATAGATGGTCATTGGCAGTTGGAATACACCATTCAGCCGCCGGTTGGTGATACAAAATATGAAAGATTTGGTATAAGTGTCGATCAGGATGGAGAAACATTCATTGCAGGTGCTGATACAGATAATACATATCACACAATTTCCGGTGCCGCATATATTTTCCAGATACCTGCCCGGGATACAGTCATAGCATCGGTTTGCAAAAGTGAGGGATATGCTTTCGGAGATACCACATACTATGAGAGTGGCACATACAGAGATACACTCATAGCTTCTTATGGAGTGGACAGCGTTGTTGTGCTGAATCTGAGTGTGTTGCCGGTCTATAAGCAGAAGTTCGATACCATACTTTGTGAAGGTCAGTTTGTAGAAATCGGAGATCAGGTTTTCGATCAGAGCGGGCATTTCATCGTCTCACTGACAAGCTCAGCCGGTTGCGACAGCACAATCGATCTAACCCTCAGGGTAATAGACCGTGAGTATCCTATGGTTGATACATTCTTCCGTAGTGGGTCATCAATATACCTTCAGGGTCAAAATATTGTTTCAGAAGGCACATACAGCTTTATATTGAAAAATATAAATGGTTGCGACAGCATAGTCATCTACAATGTATCCCGGATCGAACCTGATAAAATGAATATCGACACGAGTTTCTGCGAGGGTCATACTCTTACCATCAGAGACAAGGTGATCAGCAAGTCAGGCACATATGGTTTTGATCTGAAAAACCGGTTTGGCTGCGATTCTATCGTAAGTTATATTGTGAAAGAACTGCCAGTAAAAAAGACGAATATCGATACTCTCATCTGTGAGGGAGAAAGCATAAGCATTGCAGGTAATGTATTGAACCAGTCAGGACAATACAACTTCACACTAGTATCCTCATCGGGATGCGACAGCCTGGTAGAACTGAATCTCAAAATTGCGATGAAAAACAGCAAAACAATAGATACTGTGTTGTGTACCGGGCAAAGCATAAAAATAGGTGATCAACACATCGAAGCAGCCGGTGAATACCATATCATCCTCAAGAATATCTATCACTGCGACAGTATCGTGAATATCGCTGTGGCAAAAAGCGAACTCGAAGTCACCAATAATGTCCTGAGTGACCTTGGCTGCAAAAGCGGAGGAATAGACATAAGCACTGAGGGTAATAATCCCCCATATCATTATCTCTGGAATACAGGCAGTACACAGGAAGACCTGGTATCGGCTGAAAAAGGCAATTATGTGCTCATGGTCAGCGACAATACAGGATGCAGCTATGAATTTTCATTTGAAATAGGTGATTCCACAGCATACCTGATCCCCGAAGCATTTATCCCTGATGATCAGAATGAGGAATTGAACAGGACCTTCCGGATTTACCTTGCCGATCAGGGCAGAAAAATACCCAGAGTAAGCATACTTTCAACCAATATTTTCGATCGGTGGGGTGAGAAGGTATTTTCATCGATCGGTAGTAACTTCTGGGATGGCACCTTCAGGAATCAGCCTGCTCCAGCAGGAGTTTATCTTTACAGCATAGTCATCGAATCACCCTGCTGGGTAAAAACCATAAAAGGGCAGGTGCTGCTGCTGAGGTAGGGGAGTGAGGATGTATGAATTACGATATTTGAAATACGAATTCTATAATAATAAGATAATTTATTTGTATCTTTTTGAGTTGGGAAGGAAACGCAATTTCATAATAGAACAGAGCTTGGAAGACTTTATGTCATTACGCTCAGAAATACAGAACTATCAATCATCAAAGCAATTGAACTGTTTAATATTGATAAAATCAGCAAAGTATTCAACCTTGAATGAGGTAAAAGAAAATGTAGAAGTTCATTACTAAAGTTCCCGGGATGGTTGCGGTTTGCAACTGCAATCATATCTGTTATGAATTTAAAATTCATGATATATTGGATTGATGTCACTGTCATCGACCATCCATAAATATTCTTTTTTTTATATTTGAATTATTGATACAATTTGTTTTACACAACTTAATCCTCTTCTTTTCTTTGTCCGAAAATTCCAATTTTTTTACCTCTGAAATATTCAATGCTGCTGTACAGGATCCAGGCTGCCAGACCTTCATCAATATTGCCAATAAAAGGTAAATTATCAGGAAGTAATTCAAATACTCCTGCAGTTGGATTTATCAGATAGATCAGTGAAATCAGTGAAAGTAGTCCTACAAATATCGTTTTCATATTCTTTTATTTCAAAAATTATTGTTAATCTTTGTCAGCAGTTTTTATTCAGAACCATTTACAAGCTTATCAACTTTGTCTATTACGTCTCCTGATTCCTTTAAACTTGAAATAATAACCCAATCATGAAACATTTCCGGATACTCATAATAATTAAATCTGATACTCTGATCATTCATAAGCTGTTTGCATTTTTTAGCATCAGCATTTAATATGTCTTTTGTCCCTGTAAAAATAGAGATTCTGCACATTCCGGTTAAATCTCCGTATATGGGGCTTATCCGGTAGTCCATTAAGTCTAAGTTTCCTGCATATTTTTTTCCAGCATTTTTAAGACCACTAATGCTTAATATCTTATCTTTTTTGTCAATTGATTCTATATTTGGATTGGTCATTGAGACATCTAACCAGGGAGAAAAAGTAATAATCTGATCAGGCTGATTTATTTTATTGTTCCTTAAATGCTGGGCAAATCCCAATGCTAAACCACCACCTGCAGAATCACCCATGATAATAATACGTTTTGTGGGATGTTCTGTAGTCAATGTCAAATATAAATCATCAATAAAACAATATGTTTCCTTATAAGTTGCTTCAGGTGCCAGGGGATAGTCAGGAACTACGATTACAGCACCGGTCTTTTTGATTAATTTAGAAATCAGACCCCAGTGTTGTTTGCTGATATTAGCCATATAAGCACCACCATGTAGATACAAAATTACAACATCAGAATTATTATCTTTTGGAGAAATAGTCCATACCTTCCTTCTGTTTTGTTCAATTTCCTTTACAATAAAGTTCCCGGAGAATGATTTAGGTAACACTGCAGGATATTTTTCGAAACTGTTTGTGATCATTTTCTTCTCCATCATTTTTTTCATTCCAATAAAGCCCAGGATTGATTGTATAAATTTTGATTCAATACCGGGAGGTATTTTGTGCTGATAATCAATATTATTCATATTTGTGTCAGTTGATTTTTGTGCATTACTAATATGGATGATGAGCAAAACTGAAATAAAGATAATTAGGAATCTCATTTTATTTGTTGACTATATATGTTTACGGATCTTTAGCCATTTTTTGCTTAGAAATAATCCCTGGTCAAGTTTGATGAAATTGAAATTTATATTCTAAATCAAATGGTAAATGTAAATATCCCGATCAGACTAATCATGCAACCAAACGCTTTTATTCAAATATTCTTTAGAAGTAAGCTGATCAAGAAGAAAGGAGGCCACATTTGCCCTTGATATGCCCGAGCTACCTTTGAGTTTTGTATGTTCACAACCATGTTTCAGATTTCCTGTTTTTGGTCCATTGGTTAATCCTCCCGGGCGGACAATAGTCCACTTCAGGTTGCTTCCTTTAATCCGTCTTTCATTTGTATTATGATCAGCCAATGGTACATGAAGCATGAAATCAACAATCAGAAAACGGGCAGGTTGGGGCATGTAATTTCGACTTTCACCGGCACCAAAACTTGACATATAAATGAAGCGTGATACACTTTCCTCTTCCATAATACTTACGATATTGTCAATTCCCCGGATGATTTCATGACTGTGCTTTGTAAGTGAGTTACCACCAAGAGTTGAAATACATGCATCTGAGCCAGTTATGACTTTTCTAAGTTTATCTTTTTCATTTAGATCACCTGCAACAACTTTTAAATTGATATGATCTGATTTTACTGATTCAGGTTTGCGAACATATGCTGTTACTTCATGACCTGATGCTAATGCTTCTTCAACCAGCAATGAACCGGTCTTGCCGCTCGCTCCAAATATTACTATTTTCATTTGTTTTTTTATGATGTTTATAATAAAAAAATCTTCTATTTCTGGCAATTAAACGTTACAGGTATCACGTAAATAAAACTATTTTTTATTTTTTTTTCAGTACTTTATCTGCTGCCAGTTTACCTGTAAGTATCGACATTGGCACACCTGCAGGACTGTAAGCCCATTGTCCCGCCTGATAAATTTTTGGTATGGGTGTCAGTACAGAACGATCTGAAATTTGAATTTTATTTACAACCGGCATAGTTTTATTAAAAGCCCAGCCAACAATTGCTCCTTCCGAACTGCCTACTCTGTTCTCTATACTTAAGGGGCTGAAAGAAAATCGTCCAATAATATTGTCTTTTAACATCGGGTAAACAGAACCGGAGATCACTTCAATAATACGATTTTCAAGTTCAGAATTAAACTCATCGAGCCAGCCTGCTTTTTGAATTTCTTTAAATAGATCATATTCAGCAAGTAAACTGATAATCATACCGGTCTTACCTTCAGGAACCAATTCAGGATCTTTTAATCCGGGAATAGAAATTTCATATGTGTTTAATGCGGTAAATTTTTCGAGCCATCTTAAAATGTCATCTTTATTGACTTTTTCAAAATTATTTAACAGTCCATATAGTTCTCCACGATGAGTTTCTCCCAATCCTATCTTTGATGGAGTATAGAAGAAATGTCCATGCGCAATTTTCCTGAAAGTTTCAATTGGCACATCTACCTCTAAAAACAGGGAAAAAACAGAATCTGTGCCCCGGTTTTTAAGCATTGTACTTTTTGTATCCTCGATTTTTGTTTTAATTTTTGACAAAAACCCATTTGTTTTTACGATTCTATAAAATGTTTTTAAATCAGCAGCCCAGATAAGATCATTGTATTTATAACTGATGTTGTTCTGATCCAGGACAAGACATTCATCTGCCAACACTTCAGTGATTTTTGTTTCAGTCTTTATTTCACCTCCACTTTCAAGTATTTTGTTTTTCAAGACTTCAGATAGTTTTCCCACTCCACCTTTGGGATAGAAATAATCCAGATATAAGGAAAAATAACTCAATGCAAAAAAAGCAGGTGTATTTTTGAAGAAGTGTTGTGAGATCATATCCCTGAGAGAAGGATTTTTTACTATTGTTTTCAAGTAATCTTCAACAGGCATGTTCATCCGGTTTATTTTCCCAACAGTAAAAAGAAATTTCGGCAGCCATGGTAACAGTTTGCTAAACAAAAACTTCCTATCACGCTTTAAATCTTTAAACACAGGATTCTCAATGCCGTAAAGCACTTCCATATGTTTCATTATTTTGCGAATTACTTTTAACACATCATCAATTTCACTTTCGCTTTCAGGGAAGAAATTCAAAAGGAGTTCCCTGTATTTCATTATATCATCTATAGTTTCAATATTTATTATTTCATTTTCGATACCAACAGAAACAGGGCTTTTAACTACCTCAAGCTGAATGCCTAAATCCTTCAACATCGGGAAAATGATACCTGCATCTTCCAAAGCCCTTACTCCGGCTTCAAAATGAAAGCCATCGCGGGTAAATGAATTGACTAGCCCGCCAAGTTCCCTGTTTTTTTCGATAAGCAATACTTTTTGACCTGAACGTGAAAGATAGGCTGCAGATGTCAATCCGGCAATGCCACCCCCAACAACTATGGTATTGTAAGTATTTTCAGATAAACTAATTTTTTCCATAGACATCGATTGATTAATTCAACATTAATTCTTACTTTTTTAATCCGGCAAATTCAAGATTTTTCTCCCAAAGTTCATACGCAACTTTTTTATCCAATGCCGGGGGTGCCGGTATTTCTTCGGTGGTTAAATTAAAGAATTTTCCGCTAACTGAATCTATTTCCTTTGAAACCCCAAGGTAATATAATGCTTCAGCCGATATTTCAGGAGATTTTAATGATTTATCAAAAAAATTCCTTTTAAACCAGCGGTAAACAGGTCCGTTTTCCTGACCTGTTTCAGTTTTCACTGCTCCGGGATGCATTGAATTTATAGTTACACCAGTATTTTTGAAGTGTTCAACAAATACTGTCATCGATAAAAGTTGGGCCAGTTTTGCAGAGCCATAGCTTTTAAGACCTGAATATCTTCGTTTTCCCCAATTCAGATCATCGAGCCTCAATCCCCAGGCTGCAAATCGGTGGCCTTCGGAACTAACCATAATAATTCTTGCTTTTTCCTGCGATTTTAATTTTTCCTGTAAATGATGATTAATAATGAAAGAAGAAAGGTGGTGAACCACAAAGACTTTCTCAAGTCCGTCAACAGTTAATTCTCTTTTGGTCAGATAAATACCTGCATTGTGTATCAATACATCGATAGGGGTGTTAAGAGAGGCCAGTTCTTCAGCAACCCGGTTGATATCTTTCAAAACACTCAAATCAGCAATTTTGAAATCGCATTTCACATCAAATTCGCTTTCGATTTCACGGCAAAGAGCTTCTGATTTCTCAATATTGCGATTTATACAAAGTAAGTTTGCTCCGTGGGATGCATATTTCCGGGCTGTGTGGTAGCCAATTCCCGATGTTGCACCTGATATGACAACAAGTTTGTTCTTAAAATCATCGTAGCAAATTCTGGGATCAGAACGATTGTTTCTGATCATCGCAAATATGTCAGACCATTGATATTCTTTGAAGTATTTAAAGAATTTTTCATTTTTTTTCATACGCTATTATTTACCCGAATTTTTTTATCATAAACCTTCTGTAAGCTTTCCCGAATCTTGGAATATTATCAAAAATATCACCCCATAGGTCGTAGTAATCTCTTTGCTCCAATATTTTTCCTTCATTACTTAAGGTCAGCCGGCTCGCCCCATATAATATGGAACTGGGATATTTTTTGAAACTAAGGGTCATCTCCCATTCTATGAATACAATATTGCCTTCCATAGAAGAATTAACAATATTCATCTTCAGGTCTTTTGAACGTTTTGTCAGCCTTTCAGTCATTGCTGTGAATTCTTCGATTCCGTGTATTCCCTGAATTGAATCCCTGAAATAAATGTTATCATCGTAAAAGGGCAGAATGTGCGACCAGTCAGGTTTCCCTTCTGTGTTGTATGTTCTTGACCACAATTCTTTTACTGTGTCGATAGAGGTTATTTTTCCATTAAAAATATCCTGCTCAGTAGAATTAAGATTTTCCATATACTGACTGCTTTTATTAAATTATTATTTCTTAGTTGTTTAAAAATATTGATTAAGTGTATTTGCATATCATTGATATTTAATTTGTTTGAAAATAATGTTTAACATTTAATTTCTTCCAATTTTGCCACAATTTTTGAATAATCAACTCCTAATGTTCTCCCATCTTACAAAAATAAGCATTATCTGCTGTAGCACAAAATTGTATCCAAATTTACTCCCCCTTAATTATGCGGATCTCATCCTCCGTCAAATCGTATAGCTTATATACCAGTTCATTGATCTTGTCTTCGTAGTAGTCGATCCTGCGCTTTATTTGATCCTTTTGTGTCTGTAAAGGTGTACCTTGCAAATCTTTGTTGAGTTGAAGAAGCTGATCAACAATTGAGATTATTTGGTTGTGGGATTCGGTTTCTTTTTTGTTAGAGAAATCGATTTGTTTAACCCTAAAACCATTAATATATTGAGTATTGAATGTTTGATAACCACCTCTAAAGACAGTTCCTTCGCTTGAAATATGAAAATTCATTAAATTGGAATTTAATAAACCTAAAATGTATTTTTCATCGCACCTTAAATAATTATTAAAAGCAATGCTAAATACTTTAGTGGTATGATATAATTTATCTTTATCAAATGTAAAATTTGCTCCATTTGCCAAATATGGTGTCATAATCTTTTCAACTTCAAATTCTGTTAAATTCTTAGGATAGATATAGGCATAAAATTTGTCATTTTTCATTTTGCCCTTTTCCCTATTTTCCAATTCTCGTTTATTTTCCTGAATGTAATTCCATCCCAAGGGAAAATTTTCTTTAATGAAATTTTTCTCCATACATTCAGCTTTCCCGTTATAAATATTATATGGGAAAATAACGACATTTCTTGGTTTAGAAGTTTGATATCTTTTTACATCTTTTCCCATCAAGAAGGGTTTTATTAATCCTTTCTCAATTTCAATATTCCTATTTAATGCATGGGAATAACAAACAACTGTATTTTCTTTCCATTCAATAACTTCTAAAACATATATTTTGTCAGCACTTGTTTGTAAGCCAACAAAAATTTTTCGAGTTAAATCACCTAAGTTTTGAGGGATTAGATTTAATTTTTCAATAAGTTTTTGTTTCGATTTATTTACAAAAGACCATTTTTCACTATTAATTGGTTGTTTACATAAAAATGAAATTTCAAAAGCTTTGTTGTTAGACCATTCCTCAGGATTGGTAACTTCAATATATTTAAATTCTGAATTCTGATTTTTATCTAAAAATAGTAAGCAAGTATAAGTTGTGGCTCCTTCAAATATTTGATTTGCTCCAAAATGTACAATTTTATTTATTGCTTTCTTTTTTGTAATAAATTCACGAATACCCACCCCGAAATCTGCTTGAAAAAATTTGTGAGGTTGTATAAATCCTAAAATGCCTTTTTTATTTAATAATTTGTATGCTTTTTCTATAAAAATTACATATAAGTCGTAATTACCCTTACTTGTACTAATATAATTGCTTTTAAAATATTCAAAAATTCCTACCGAATTGCTATCCTGCATTGTTTGAATTTTCACATACGGAGGATTCCCAATCACCGCATCAAATCCACCTTTTTTGAAAACTTCCGGAAAGGCTTTTTGCCAGTTAAAGGGTTTTATCTTTTTTTCTTCACCGAAATCAAGGATGTTGTCGTAGTAATCGGTATCTATGAGGCTGTTGCCGCTTTTTATATTATCATCGAGTGTGGGCAGCACCCGTTCATGAAACATAGTCATCTGGTATGCTATGCTTGCCTGAGTCTCACCCTCCAGGCATTTCAGAAGCAATGACAATTTGGTCACCTCTACGGCATTCAGGTCTATATCCACCCCATGAATGTTGTTTAGCAATATCCGTTTCTTTTCGGCTGTGGTCAGATTACCTTCGGGAGTGAGCAGATTTTTCCTGTTTGTTATATTTGGGCCGGCTGTATAGTAGTCCTTGTGCCAGTTGAGCAGATACTGGTATGCACCAAGCAGAAAACTGCCGCTACCACAGGCAGGGTCCACAATTTTTATTTCACTTACTTCTTTCGGAGTTTTATTTCCGCATAGTTTGCCTACAGTATTTTCTACTATGTAGTCCACTATATATTGCGGTGTGTAATACACTCCTCCTGCTTTGCGAACCTCCGGTTTCAGCTCAGTCACAGCTTTGCCACGGTTATTGATCGTGATGGTCTTGCCGAGGAATTGCTCGTAAGCACTGCCGAGTATTTCGACACTGAGCACAGAAAACTCATAGGGGCACTCCGGATAATACAATTGATTGATGATAGTCTTCAGGGTTTTATTGTTTAGCAGGAGGTCCTTGCTGTAAGGGTCTTTTTTGAAATCAAACAATCCGCTGTTATATTTGGCATCAGCCTGCTGAAAAAGCTTGAACAGGTTCTGAAAAAATATACCATGAACGAGGCATTCTTTTAATGAGCCGTATGGTTCTATGCTCCTGTCTTCGGCAATCCGGAGAAATATTATCCTGTCCAGGGTTTGCTGAACTATAAAGTTTAGTTCATCTTCATTCAGTTGTCGGTTTTCTTTTGCTATTATCTCTGCCAGCAGTGTTCTCCATTGATCCAGGGAGTTCAGGAATTCCTTGTCGACCGTTGCCGTACCCTTTTTATTGGCTGTTCCGGATATGAACCTGTCCAGATTGCCTTTCAGCACTGATTCCTTGCTGAAGGTATCCCACAGGAAATCCCATTCTTTCTCATAGTCTCCGAATGTGATATATTTCACCCTGGCAACACTCGCTTTGTCGGTAGGGTTAGGTTTCTTTGTGCAGTCGTAGATGGCAAATTCTTCGAAATCGGGAATTATGCTCAGGTTCAGTTGTGCGCTCCAACCATACCGACGTACCTGGTAGGCAGGGTATATATCGTCTTTGATCGTTACGCTTGGCTTTTTTGCTTCTACAAAAAACAATCGCTTGCCTCCTCCCAGTCGAAAAGAATAGTCAGGTGCTTTGGTAGCACTTCCTATTTTGACTTTATCTTCATGAATTACTTCCCTGTAGCTCTCACCATATGCATTTTCATTATCAATATCCCATCCAAGTGCCTTGAACATGGGGTCAATAAAATCCCTGCGGGTTTGAGTTTCGTTATATTCCGTCTTTTTGTAGGCAGGATATTGTTCGTTGAAGCGTTTTACAAGTTCCTGTACTTTTATTAATGCCTGTTCTTTTGTATTCATTGTAAAAAGGAAATTTGCAACATATAAATATCAAAATTGAAAATCGGGTTTCATCTACCAGCCTTAGTTCATCCAATGCAAATTTAATGAATTGTTTTTGAATTCCTTAAATTTATGAGTGTTTATGTGTATAAAAAATTGCACAAACAGACTTTTGGTTTTCCTCATTGACTCCTCTACGAGGTAGAACCAATCCAAAAAACCTGTTTACTTTTACCTTTGACTACCTAAAGGACACCCTATCAAGTGATAATTTGCCATTCGCTAAATCAGCTAAAGATTCAAAAAATAGTTGTGACATCTAAATTTGCATATGTTCAAGGCTGGTTAACAACACAAAAAGTATTAAAATTAAATATTTTTTGTTAAAAATTTTGGATGAATAAAAATAATTGTTTAATTTTGCATTGTTGTATTAAAAAAATCTCAAAAAATTCTGATAATTAATTGAATACAAATTGACTCGCAATTTAATTTTATATGTAAAAAAAAACAAAGAGTAATCAGGATCCCATATTTACAGATATGGGTTATTACAGGTGGTCAAATTAAAAAGGACTGCAAAAAAACGTTCCACCGCTAGAAAATATGAGAAAGTAACTGTGATATGTGTTTTGCACATTTTTCAGTTAAAAAACTAAACCAGGCTATTTGTAATTAATACAGGCTTATTTTAAAAATAAATAGGGCTGTGTGAAATACAAACAGGTTTGTATGAAACTAAAATTGCTCTGTGTAAAAAAAATACAGAACTATTTTAAAATAGACAAGTACTGTGTGAAATGCATACAGTACAATTTTAAAACAAAACAGTACTGTGTAAAAAAAATATAGAACAATTTTAAAAAAGACATGCACTGTGTGAAATAAATATAGAACAATTTTAAAAAAGACATGCACTGTGTGAAATAAATATAGAACAATTTTAAAATAGACATGCACTGTGTGAAATAAAAATAGAACAATTTTAAAATAGACATGCACTGTGTGAAAATAAAATAGAACAATTTTAAAAAAGACATGCACTGTGTGAAAAAATATAGAACTTTTAAAACGCACGTGGAAAAAAAATAGTGATGTCAGGTAAAAAGACAGTGCCTGTGTAAAAGTACACAGAGCAGTCAAATAAAAAGACGGTAACTGTGTGAAATGCAAATAGCTCTGTCAGAAATTAAATTTTTATGATTGATACCGATTTTTTGAAAGCAAAAAAAAGTATATCAACATTAAAAAAATTTGGGGATTTACTATAAACCCGGATAAGAAATATTGCAATTATGAAGGGACATCCAACTTGTCTAAAACCTTAATCGGTATAACAAGCAGGTATAAACCTGATTTTTTGCAATCGAGTGGAATTTTTATTATATAACCTAAAAATTTGTAAATTATGACAAATTTTTCTTATGCATCCGTTTGCGGGCAGCACAGGACGTCCTGACAGTCCTGAAACCAATGGAGGATTACATTCCTCTTCGTCAGGAAGAAAGCGTTGAGGGTATGGATACCTTCATCCAATCAGTAGTAGCTACCAATAATTCGGTGACTAATCTCACCAAGGAGAAAAAATTATTGGTCAAGGAACGCAGGGATAGTTGTTATACAGGACAAAATTCTGTAATGAATATTCTCACTGCGCTGAAAGCTAATATTAAGTACCAGTACGGAAAAAATTCCGGACAGATTGAATTGCTTGAGGAAATATCCAAAAGGATGAAATCTGTCAGAGCTGAGAAAGCCATTACTAATGCACCACCCTCTGAGGACGGTACTGTTACTCAACAGGTAACTGAAACTCAGGTTGTAAAACAGGGTGAGAAGACTTTTGCATCATTGACAAAAAACTTCAATGATTATGTTACCACAGTTGCAGCATTTGAAGGATATCTTCCTGCAAATGAATTGCTAAAAATTGAGAAATTGAATGAATTATCAGCAAAACTTCATTCAGTGAATAATGAGATCGCTTTAAAGTTGCTGGAACTAAGATCAATGAAGCAACAAAGAGCAGAGATGTATGATGAATTGAGAGATCGCGTAAAGCGTATCAAACTGAACATTCGGGCTAAATATGGTGCGAATTCGAGTGTTTATAAGCAAATTCGCACCAAAGTAGTGTAACCGGGTGAAAAATCACCTTGAACGTCCGGCAAGCTATCCCGAGCTTGCTGGATGTTCTTTAAAAAAATGTTTCCTTATTTTGAATTCAGGTTTGGAAATGTGAAATTACTCCACTTTTCATAAATGCAAACATTTTGCATTGTTTTTTTTTGCACTATAACTGCAAAATTCTTGAAAAATTTGTTCAAGATGGCATCAATACAAGCAATAGGGATAAAATAGTCGAAATTGGCTTGATAACAGATATCCAATTATCGTTGTTGAGAGGAGTTTGCAACTACTGAAGTATATTATTATTAAAGTTTTGAAAGATTCAAGAAAATGCTCGCGACTTTTGACCCCATTCAACGAAAATGAACTAATTGATTTTAGTTAAACAGATGGTTATATTCTGACATTAATATCAATTTTATCTAGAACAAAACCATCTAATTCAAACCCCAAAGATTTGAAAGAATAGTAAAACACCACCCTATGCGGCATAAAGACATCCTAAATTAGCAATTTGCACTGTGTCCACTATTCCCAGTAAAATGAGAATAAACCCCCCTACGACATTATACTATCAATGTTTTTATTGACGAAGGCATAACCAAACCAGGTAACCACACCCGATTTCACAAAGACCTGCCAAACAAAAAAGATATTGATGTTAATATTTTCTGGCTCATATTATTGCATTTAACTTTTTAAATCCTTATAGCATTAAAAACCGCAATTAAAGCAACACCCATATCTCCGAATACCGCTTCCCACATGGTAGCAATTCCAAATACTCAAGAATTATAAAAATCAGCTTTACGCCCATAGCAAAAAAGATATTCTGCCAAACGATATTCCTTGTTTTTCGGGCAACATCAATGGCTTCAACTATTTTTGAAGGGGAATCGGTCATCAGCACAACATCGGCAGTCTCAATTGCAGCATCAGAACCAAGCGCTCCCATGGCTATTCCTACATCAGCGCGGGCAATTACAGGAGCATCGTTTATTCCATCGCCCACAAAAGCTACTTTCCCGCCCTTATTTTCGGCTATTAATGTTTCGATGTGCTTTACTTTATCTTTGGGTAGCAGTTCATAGAAGTATTTGTCAATACCTAATTTTTTGGCAAAGGCTGCTGCTGCAAATTTGTTATCACCGGTAAGCATTACCGTTTGAATATTCTTTGTTTTTAGTTTTTCTATTGCTTCAATGGCATCATCTTTCAGGGTGTCCGAAATAATTATGTACCCTGCATAAGTATTATCAATAGCTACATGTACCACTGTTCCTTCCACGTTGCAAACCGGGTGTTCAATACTTTCTCTATGCATTAATTTATCATTACCTGCAAGAACTGTTTTACTATCTATGACAGCTTTGATACCATGCCCTGAAATTTCTTCAACTTGTTTAATTCGTGTGATATCTGGGGCTTTTCCAAAAGCTTCTGAAATTGATTTAGCAACCAGGTGGTTTGAATTGGTTTCTGCATAAGCAGCATATTCTAAAACTTGTTCTTTAGAAAAACCGTTGGAGGTAACAATCTCAGTAACCTTAAACTCACCTTTTGTAAGCGTACCGGTTTTATCAAATACCACGGTTTTTACCTGTGTTAAAGCATCCAGAAAGTTTGAGCCTTTTACCAGTATCCCTTTTCTTGAAGCACTGCCGATACCACCAAAGTATCCTAATGGGATGCTTATAACCAATGCACAGGGACATGAAATGACCAACACAACCAAGGCACGGTAAATCCAATCGGCAAATGTTTGTCCACTAATCAACAGTGGTGGTATAATGGCCAACAACAATGCCCCGATAACCACCACCGGCGTGTAGTATTTTGCAAAGGTGGTAATGAACTTTTCGGTTTCGGCTTTTTTAGATGATGCGTTTTCAACCAGTTCCAAAATTTTTGACACAGAGGATTCACTGAATAATTTTGTTACCTTGATTGTTAGTACTCCTGTTTGATTAATCATCCCGGATAAAACAGTATCTTTTTCCTTCACTTTCCTTGGAATACTTTCGCCGGTTAAAGCAGAAGTGTCAACAAATGAATTTCCATTAATTATTTCACCATCAAGAGGGACTTTTTCTCCGGCTTTTATAATAATTGTATCACCAACCTTCACACTTTCGGGTGAAACCTTAGTTGCCTCTCCATCTTCTAATAAATTAGCAAATTCTGGTTTTATTTCGAGCAACGCTTTGATGGATTTACGGGAACGGCCAACAGCAATATCCTGAAACAATTCACCAGTTACGTAAAATAACATTACCGCCACTGCTTCGGGCATTTGGTCAATTGCAAAAGCTCCAAGTGTAGCTATGGTCATTAAAAACTGTTCGTCAAAAAACTTTCCTCTAATGATATTTTTTACAGCCGATGAAATAACTTTCCAACCCACAATCAGATAACCAGTACCGAACACTAAATACTCCGCAATGTGAAAAGGCGTATTGTGTATCTCTTTTTCAAATATTATTCCTGTTAGCAAAAGAAGAAGACCTGAGACAGCTTTTATTATTGTCCATTTGTTTTCGGCAAGTTCGCTTGTTGAGACTATTGTTTTTTCTTTGTTGGCATCTTCAATTTCAACTTCCGGCTCAATCTCTTTTATTTTGGCTTTCACTTTTTCCAGATTATCCGTATCAATTGTCATGGTAGAATTTGCAAAATTCACGTTTACAAATTTCACTTCATCCAATTTTGTCAGGTTGTCTTCAATCTTTGAAGCACATGAAGCACAGTCAAGATTTTTTAAGGTGTATTTTTTCATAGTTGCGGTATTTATCGCTTTACAGACATCCTAATATTTTCGTTGTAAATTAGCTGACTGTACTGTTTTAATAAAGACCGCCCTGTTGACGGGCAGTCTTTAAACTTACATTAGGCTATTCCATTTTCTAAACCTGTATTCACTTTGTAAACTTTCTCAACATCGGTTACATAAACAATCCCATCACCTGGATTACCTGTACGGCCTTTTTGTGAAATAATTTCAACAATCTTGTTAACATCAATATCGTTGCATACAATTTCAATTTTAGCAACTTTACTGTCTGTAATTGAGAAATGGGTAGAAATTGAAGGATCGTCTCCTTTAAAATGTCCTGTGCCCTCGGCCATAGAAACTGATAAATTCGGGTAACCGGCCTCCAGTAATTGATTTAAAATATCATTTACTTTGAAGGGCTTTACAAATGCTTTTATTTCTTTCATAATTATTTTTTTTATGTGTGTTATCAACCGCAAGTCATTTCACCTGCGTTCTTTTTTGCTGAAAGTAACTTGTATGCCCCTTTGGTTACGATTTTGGTGTTTTGTATGTTGAAACTTGCGGGTAACAGTATTTCGGCAAAACCATCGTTGGTATCGCCTTTGGTAACTTCGATAAGGCGGTATTCTGTAAATGGTTTTCCACCTTCTTTCTTATCTTTCTCGAAAGCAAAAATGTAATATTTGTTATCGAAAGTTACCAAGGCATTGGCAGGTAAGGCAGTAACCTTTTTGTTTGTTTTGTCGATATGTGCAAGTACATACATTCCGGGTAACACATTTGGGCATGGTTGCTTAATGGTTGCATATACCTTGAAGGTTTTATCGGTGTTTATTGATTTACCTACCTGATATATTACAGCCTTATGTTCATGAGCATCATTGTTGATAGAGAAATGCGCAAACTGTCCGATTGAAATGGTGTTTTGCATCTTTTTCGAACAAACTCAGTTCGAGCAATAAATTATCGGTACCCACAATTTCAAACAATACATCGGTAGGCGAAACATATTTGCCCATGCTGATATTTGTCATTTTTACATAACCACTGATAGGCGAAATAAGGGCAATGGTAGCTGATATCCTATCTTCAGTAAGTGTGGCAGGATTAACGCCTATAACCTTTAATTTTTGTCCTATACCTTTTAGTTGTGCTTTGAGGCTGCGGTATTCGGACGTGGTTTGTTGCACGTTTTTTTCGGAATACACATTGTTCTTATAAAGTTCTGCGTGGCGTTTGTATTCGGCTTCGGAAAACTCGTATTTGTACTTTATATCGAGGTAATTTTGCTGCAAGTCAACAAATTCGGTATTTTCTATAATAGCAAGCGTTTGACCTTTAGAAACGGCATTGCCAGGTAACAGGTTTGACGATTTTACAAACCCGCCCAAAGGAACGCTAACCGAAGCTGAATTTTGCGGTGCTGTGGTAACTATACCGTTGGCTTTTATTATTCCGCTTACCTGACGCATTCTCGACTTTACCCAGTGTAATACCAGCAAGTTTAATTTGTTCTGCATTCAGTTCCACGATGTCATCGGGCAATTCTTCGTGTTCGCTTTCTTCTTCAGACTTTCCCGGTTTATGCTGTTCAGGGCTTTCCTTTTCGTTACTTTCTGCATGAGTTCCTGCCTCATGTCCGTGTTCATCGAGTTTTTTCTCGTTGCAGCCCGTGAAACTAGCTGCACTAATCATTACTAAAAGAATGATAATATATTTTATTGTTCTCATATTTTTTATAATTAAAATGTTTTACCTGTAATAAAATCAATTGAAATAATGGTTTGGTTGTAGCCGTTGAGTGCATCGAGATAGTTTTGTTTGATAGACAATGCACGGTTAAGCGAAAGGATATAATCGAGATAGTCCATTGCACCCGCTTTGTAGCTAAGTGTGGTTTGCTCGATAATCAAATTGGCTTCAGGAACGGCTTGTTTTTCGTAAAACTCAACGCTGTTGTTGAATTTGCCATATTCGCTCAAAAGTGCCAGATAACTGCCCGAAAGCGATTTGGTGTAATACTCGGCATTGGTACTTGCTATCTGCTGTTTGATTTTTGCTGCCTTTGTTTTTGAAGTATAAGGAGCAAACCATAACGGAATGAAGATACCCGCATGAACACCTATAAAACGGTCGCCCATGCCGAATGTCCTGGGAATACCGTCAACATCTTGTACACCTTGCATGGTCTGACTAAAGTAACCAACGCTAAAATCGGGCATCATTCGGCTTTGTTCCAATTTTTTCTCAATACGTGCAACTTCAACCTGTTGTTGTGTGTAGCCTAATGATGGATTGGCAGAAACTGCGGAAGTGTTGGAAAGAGAAACATACCCCGAACGGCGAAGTACTGTATCCACCGGATAGAAAGCAATATCGGTATTTATAAGTGTTTGCATCTTGCGGTTAAAAATATCAATGTCTGCGGTTGTTTGCTGCAATTGGTTTTTAATTTCAAGGCTTTGCGAACGGGCGGTAATCATTTCGAGGCGGTTTGTTTCACCTGTTTTTGCCCTAAGGTCGGCAGCTCTCAGAAAACCAGCAAACAAACTATCCTGATACATCAATAATTTTTGCTTAGAATACATATAAGCCAATTGCCAATACACTTGTTTTACCTGCGTGGTTATTTCGAGCTGTGTGGCTTTTTGTTGCCATTCGCTGCTCTTTATATTTGCATTTGCCAGCTTGTTTTGATTGATGTAAACCGGCGGAAAAGCGAACGACTGCGAAACGGTAAAACTATTGTCTTTGGAATAAGAGTTAAACTGCCCGTATTGCCCTTCGATAGAAGTTTTGGGAATATCCCACGAAGCCCCTTTCATTGCTCTTTGTACTTCGACCGAATAAGCTGCGGAACGAACCACCAAATTGCTGTCTAAAGCTAACTGTAAGGCATTCTGCAAAGTTATTGGTTTGGTTTGCTGTGCTTCAGTTTTGCTAAAAATGAAAGTACCTAAAAGGACTAAAATCATTGCCAACCCGCCAGTATTCAATTTTCTTTTTTTAGATAAAATCCTGAAATTGCGTTTGCTGAAAATGATATAGAGTACAGGCAAAACCACCAATGTTAAAAGCGTTGACGTTATAAGTCCGCCAATAACAACAGTTGCCAAAGGTTTTTGTACTTCGGCACCAGCCGAGGATGATAAAGCCATAGGAAGAAAACCAAGCGAAGCCACGGCAGCCGTCATAAGTACGGGGCGTAAACGTGTTTTTAATCCTAGCAATACACGTTCGGTAATGTCGGTAACACCCTCTTTTTCGAGGCGGTTAAACTCGGAAATAAGTACAATGCCATTGAGAACGGCAACACCGAACAAGGCTATAAAGCCAACACCTGCGGAAATAGAAAAATTCATATCCCTTAACCACAGGGCCACTACACCGCCTATGGCAGCCATTGGCACAGCCGTATAAATGAGAACGGTTTGTTTGAATGAATGGAAAGTAAAAAACAGCAATACGAAAATAAGCAAAAGAGCCACAGGTACGGCAATTGCCAGACGCTCACGGGCAGCAATAAGGTTTTCGAACTGTCCGCCAAATGTAGTGTAATACCCGATAGGCAACGTAAGGTCACTGTCGAGTTTTGAATGGGCATCTTTAACCACGCTTTCCACATCACGTCCACGCACGTTAAAACCAATGGTTAAACGGCGTTTTGTGTTTTCGCGCGACACTTGGGCAGGGCCAGTTTTAATCTCCACACTTGCCAACTGGTCGAGTGAAATTAGGCGGCCATCGGGTAGGGCAATACTTAGGTTTTTAACATCAGAAATGTCACGACGGTTGGCTTTGTCGAGTCGTACCACTAGGTCAAAACGTTTTTCCTCGTCGAATACCACACCTGCCGAACTACCTGCAAAGGCTGCCTTTAAAATGTTGTTTATGTCCGTAACCGAGATTCCATACTGAGCCATACGAGGTCGATTGTACTCGACCTGAATTTGAGCCAAGCCCGTTACTTTTTCAACGTTTATGTCTGTGACACCTTCAATATTTTGAATGAACTCTTCTATTTGAGAAGCTTTAAGGGAGAGGGTATCGAGGTTGTCGCCAAACAGTTTTATGGCTACATCCTGCCGTGAACCCGTCATCAACTCATTAAATCGAAGTTGGATAGGTTGCGAAAACTCGAATTTTACACCTGCCAAAACAGCCAGTTTTTCTTCCATTTTCTCAACCAGTTCTTCACGGGTTTCGGCACTTGTCCATTCGCTTTTGGGTTTAAGGGTAATTATATAATCTCCTGTTTCCATTGGTGTTGGGTCGGTAGGTATTTCGCCCGGGCCGATTTTACAAACCAAATGTTTTATTTCAGGAAAGTTATTACGCAAAATGGTATTGGCACTTTTCACCTCTTCAACAGTATTTGCTGGTGAACCACCCTGTAAGGTAATTACCAAACCTGCAAGGTCGCCTTCTTCAAGCTGTGGAATAAACTCGCCACCCAAACGGGTAAACAGGTAGAAACTACCAATAAACAGCAGTACTGAAGTAACGACAATTGCCAATTTACGGCGAAGTGCAAATGCTATTACAGGATTAAAAACCTTGTGTAGGAAATCCATAATCTTATCGGAAATATTCCGTTTGTGTTCGGTGTTTTTGCTTAGGAATAATGACGAAATCATAGGAACCCATGTTAGTGAGAGAATTAATGCACCGAGAATGGCAAAGCTTACTACCTGACCCATAGGGCGGAACATTTTGCCTTCGATACCCACTAACGCAAGAACCAAAAAGCTGCATCATACCGATTGCAAAAAGCATGGCAAGCGGTATTACTGAAGCAACAACCAAGCCCGCCCTGAAATTACCAAGCAGTAAAACCAGAATAAAAATAACGATTAAAGCCCCTTCGAGCAGGTTTCGGGTAACTGTGCCTATGGCACGGTCAACCAAATCGGTACGATCGAGGTATGGGGTAATTTCAATTCCTTCGGGCAATGACTTTTGAATGGATGTGATTTTTGTTTTTACTTGCTGAATGACCTCGTGGGCATTAGCCCCCTTGAGCATCATCACCACCCCACCTACAGCTTCGGTGGTATCGGATACCAACGCTCCGTATCGGGTTGCATGTCCGAATTGTACAGTCGCTACATCACGCACCAAAACGGGAATATCGTTTACGGTTTTTACAACAATGTTTTCAATGTCGTCGAGTGTTTTAACCAAGCCAATACCACGAATGAAATAGGCTTCAGGCTTTTTATCAATATAGGCACTCCCAGTGTTTTCGTTATTGTTTTCGAGGGCTTCGAAAATATCGGTCAATGAAAGGTTTATAGCCCGTATACGCTCGGGGTTTACTGCAATTTCATATTGCTTTACTAATCCGCCGTAACTGTTCACATCAGCCACACCGGGCGTACCAAGCATCTGGCGGCGTACAATCCAATCCTGATAGGTACGCAAGTCCATAATTGTAAATTTATCTTTATACCCATCTTTTATTTCGAGGGTATATTGAAATATCTCGCCCAAACCTGTTGAAATTGGTGCCATTTCAATTTTTGCCAACCCCTGTGGTATTTGGTCTTCGGCTTCCCTGAGTCGTTCGCCAATCTGTTGCCTTGCCCAATAAATATCAACATTGTCTTTAAAGACTACGGTAACAACTGACAATCCCAATCGGGAAATAGAGCGCAGCTCTAACACATCTGGGATATTGGCTACCGAAACCTCTACGGGTGCGGTGATGAAACTTTCTACTTCCTGCACCGCCAGTGATGGTGCACGGGAAATAACCTGTACCTGATTGTTTGTAATATCGGGAACTGCATCAATGGGCAGGTGAACAAGCGAATATGTACCCCAAGCCGCCAAGGCAATGGTAAATAACCCGATAATTATCTTGTTCTTTATCGAAAATCGAATGATTTGTTCTATCATTTCATAATAATTTTATTATTAATACTTTATTTATTTTTTTCATAATATCTTTTAAATGTTTGCTTATTTTTAAAGTATATTAATTCAGGCTTTCCTTTTTCTCTTAGTCCAATTAATGCATCGGCCTTGTTAATAGAATCACCTGAAATGGCATCAGGTACAATTGCAAATTTACTAAAGTTCTTTACTAGATGATTAAAGCAGTTCTGACTACAAAAATAATAATCATTATTCTTATAAGCTACTTTTGAAGTTTTATGCAATTGTAAATTGTCGTCGTTCATACAAGCCCATTCGCCGGGAATTTCATTTCCATACCAGACCCATTTGTGATATAAAAACCTGGTATCGCACCCGAAGTTGTAAAATGTCAGAATAGAAATTGCCATGATGAACAATAAACTGAAACTAATTATCGTGATTCTATTAAATTTTTTATCTTTATTTATTTGATTTTTCCTCAATTGCTGCTTGCTTAACTTCTTCTTTTTCATTCGTCTAAAACTTTAATTTTAAAGGTGACGGATGGAATTCTCCATCTATTTTATTATGCCCATATGTAAATTTGACATATTAAAACTAATTTTCGTTTCATTACAAAAAGACTAATAAAACATTAGGCCTGGCTTGTTTGCCAGTCAGTTAATTCAAACAAAAGTTATGTGATTGCAGGAGGAGCCCGAAGTGATTGGGCGGTAGAAAAGAATTGTTTTAAAAAAATGATCTGATAGTCAAAAATTGTGGATAGAAGGTTTTTGACCGACTGAATCTCAAAATTGGAAAAGATTCCAAACAAGAAGAAACTGAAATATCCAGATAAAGAATTATTTAAAGTAGATTTCGATATCGTTCCGGATACCAGAATATTAAATCCATGACAATGGGCATCCCGGTTTTCATTGTTTTTACAATGAGCATTACTTTCACAGGTTGACTCCTTAGCTGATGAATGGGTTAGCTCAAAATGGTGATGGTGTGGCACAATAGCATGAGTCAAAATGATCAGCCCTGCCAAAAAGATAAATAACTTTGCTATATGTTGTACTCTTAAAATCATGTTCCAATAACAATACAATTTTATAAACGATAAAGATACGATAAAGTTTGTGCAACCTGGTTGCAAAGTTTATTTCTAGCAATTAGAACAAACACCTTTCACCACCATATTCACACTTTCGAGTTGAAATTTAACAGGTAGATTAATTTTCGGAACCGGAATATCAGTAAGGCAATAGGTCTTCATACACACAGTACATGTAAAATGAACGTGAAGGTCATCGGGATGGCAGTCACAAGTTTCTCTGCACAAAGCATATTTGACTGAACCTGTGCCATCGTCAATGCTATGAATAAGTTTATTTTCTTCAAATGTTTTAAGGGTACGGTACAAAGTTGATTTATCAGCTTTATAAAATTTTTGCTCCAATTCGGCCAGGCAGATGGTCGTTTTTTGTTCGGTTAAAACCTGCAAAACCAATTGCCGCATTGCGGTAGCTTTGATGTTTCTGGATTGGAGTTGTTTATCAATGTTTTCTTTCATGAGTATTGCTCTATAATTTATTAAAGTACAAAAGTAAAAATTATTTACCATAGCGTAGAAAAAAATTGCACTCATTAAAATAGTTTCAGTTTTGTCATTGACACTCGATTGTCACGTTTTGCATCCGTGACACAATATGCCTGTCCAAAATGTAATATTATCCTCACTTTCATTGAATATCATTTATACCAAAGATATAACAAATTTTTGGAATTTCAATAATCATGCAGATAATTTGAATTCATGAATTACCAGATTGGAAAACTAATACATTTCCAAATTAGTTAATTCTTAATCTGAAAACCTAAGGGACACATTCCCATATTTACTAATTTGCTAATTATCACATCTTCACAACTTTCTCAGTTGTCAATATCTTCTGCCCATCCATAAATACACAAAAATAAAGCCTCAGCTATTTGTTGTTTAAAATATCTTCAAACGGATATTTGCAAATAAATGGTAAATAGTTATATTTGATTAAAAAAATGCAGGGTAATATATTGCATTATTTATCCGAAGTTGTGAAAACTTTGCACAACCGGAGAGCATTTGCGAAAGCAATGCAAAATTACCTAGTTTGAACAATCCTACACTTTATATTTGTTTTTTTGCATTATAACTGCAAAATTCTTTAAAATTAGTTCAAGATGGCATCAATACAAGCAAAAGGTGTCTGAACAAACACTTTGATGTTGGATAAACTAATGACAAATTTTAAATCTGATCAAAAATGTTACTTAATTACTAATCCGGAATTTCAGGTTCAACTAATTTTTTCAATTTTTCCAGCGACTCCTGCCATCCCAGATAACACATTTCTGTTGGTATGACTGAAGGTATGCCTTCCTGTGTAATTTTAAGTTCTGTGCCGCAAGAGACCTTTTTAATCCATACTGAGGTGACCATCTCTCCCGGCAAGTTGGGGTCATCAAATTTGTCGGTATATTTTATGAATTCATTAGGTATTAATTCTATGTAAGTTCCACCGAACGAATGGCCATTTCCTGTAGAAAAATTGATAAAAGACATATGGTATTTCCTCCTGGTTTTACATCCTTGCTATTAACGATGCATAAAAAACCATTTGGAGGGATCCAGGATGCCATTGCATTTGCATCTGTAAATGCACGATATATTTTTTCCTGAGATGCCTGAAGTACTCGATGTAATGTTATGCTGTTGTGATCCATTTTATTGATTTTTATTTTCTGATTACTGATCTTACACCCGGTTTGAAACATTAAACATCCGGCGAATCCCAAACTTATCCTTACAGGTACCCCAATAACCCCAGAATTCATCATGAGGTGCAACACATTCCACCCCATCTTCAGATAATTCTTTGAATAATTGATCAGCTTCTTCCTTAGAGTCGGGATTTAAACTGATAGTCATATTGTTGCCCTCAATCAATTTATGACCCATGCTTTCAAGCATATCAGTTGCCATAATTTCTGTCATACCAAGTATGGGCATTGCAGCATGCATTACTTTGTTCTTGTCCACTTCTGAAAGTTCAGGCATCCCGGGTTGAGCCGGAATATCTTTCATTCTCATAATTGGTGCAGAAAATTCTGTTCTGAAAACTTTTTTGTAGTGATTAAATGCTTCTTCAGCATTTCCCATGAAGTTTAAATAAATAGATACATTTGCCATAGTGATTTGCTTTGTTTTTATAATTGAATTTTTTTTCATTGATTCAGACATTATTTAAAGAAGATAATTATTTGTCAATCATTTTTTCACTGCTCTCTGAATATCTATGTCCCTGCAATTTTATTTTTAAAGTCGAAATTTCAATTTCATTTAATTCATCTGTGGTAAATCCAACATTCACAGCACTGATGTTTTCTATTATTCGTTCAAATTTTGTGGTTCCAGGAATTGGAACAATCCAGGGTTTTTGTGCTAAGATCCATGCAAGTGCAATTTGTGCAGGTGTAGCATTTTTAATTTTTGCAAATTTCTCTAACAGCAGTACTAATTCTTTATTTGCTTTAATATTTTCTGGTGAAAATCTTGGCACAGAGCTGCGAAAATCTGTGTTTTCAAATGTTGTTGTTTCATCAATTTTCCCGGTCAGAAAACCTCTTCCCAGTGGGCTGAAAGGCACCAGGCCAATTCCAAGTTCTTCAAGTACAGGAAAAATTTTCGTTTCGGGTTCGCGCCACCATAATGAATATTCGCTCTGAACGGCTGTAACCTTTTGAACAGCATGTGCTTTCCGAATAGTATTTGCACTCTGTTCAGATAGCCCAAAATTTTTAACTTTACCCTGGTCAATCAGTTCCTTAACTGTACCAGCTACATCTTCTATAGGAACATCAGGATCGACTCTGTGTTGATAAAATAAATCGATAGTTTCAGTTCTTAGTCTTTTTAGTGATGCTTCCGCAACTTTTCTTATATTATCAGGCCGACTATTTAATTTGGGAAAATTTTGAATGTCGAAGCCAAATTTAGTAGCAATAATAACATTTTGTCTGATTGGTTCTAAGGCTTCACCAACAAGTTCTTCATTCGTAAATGGTCCATAAATTTCGGCAGTATCAAAAAAAGTGACACCATTTTCAAATGATTTACGAATTATTGAAATCATTTCATTTTTGTCGGCAATTTTACCATAGCCGAAACTCATACCCATACATCCTAGTCCGATTGCTGATACTTCAAGATTGCCAAGTTTTCGTGTTTGCATATTTATTGTATTTGATTGTCTGATAATAAAAATGTAAAATTATACCTGAATCTAACAAAAATGTAATAATATTGAATTAATAAGTTATCAGAATTAAAAATTCCTGAAATAAACGTTCTTTAATGTAAATGGTTTTTAAAGAAGTTGTTAAAATTGTAACTAAAAGAATCTAAATTAAGAAGAATTTCACAGCAGTCGATATCAATACGTTCCTCCCAATGTTTGATTCAAAACATTTATAATGATCAAAAAAATTAAAATCAATATGTTGTCGAAAATAGTTTTTATAAAGAAAAAGGCATAACTGCGACATTTAATTACCAGGTTATATAATGCTGAGTTTCCAGTTACAATTTCTTTTTTCAAATAATTAAAAAGAGGCAAACTTTATCAGCTTACCTCTTTTTACTTACCGGATTTCTTTGAAAAGAACGTAAATTAGCAACACTTTCTTTCTTTCCATTTTTCTTTGAATTCCTGCTTTTCCTCATCTGTCATGTGAAAAAATCTTTCTCTCATTTCCCGTGAATGATGCCACCTGTGTTTGCCGAATCCAAAGTTGCCAAACAGGATCCTGCTCAGTACCAAAATACCTCCTGCCTGCCAGTAAGATATTGCTTTAATTCCTAAAACGACTGGCAAAATTGCATTCCATAACAGCATTACTACTGCCGTAACAGCAAAGAAAATGGCTATCGGAATTAATATAAAAAAACCTCTTCTGCATTTAAATCTGTGATCCATAATAATTTATTGATTAGTTAAAAAATTCTGTGTATAAAGGTGATAATTTCTTTCTTAAGTGTTTAACAGCGTAAGCTTTCCGGCTGATGATCGTTTTTATGTTTTCTCCTGATTCATCAGCAATTTCCTGCAAAGTCTTATCTTCAATTTCATTTAAAATAAAAACCAGCTTCTGTGATTCAGGAATTTCTTCCAGTGCTTCAAACAATACATCCCAGAACATTTCTTTAAATAATGATATTTCAGGATTTGCACTGTGATCAGCCAGCAAAATGTCATTGATCAGGTAATCTGCATCTTCGTTTTCAGATCTCAGATCTTCAAGATTTTCAGATTTATTTTTTCTGTAAAGGTCGGTGATCTTATTTCTTGATACTGAATACAACCATCCGCTTACACTTTCCAGTTCGTCAATATTTGAAAGACGCGAGAATTGATACCAAACCTCCTGCAATATATCTTCTGCATCTTCAATCAGATGTACTTTATCTTTGATAAATGCAAACAGTTTTTTGCCATATTTGTCAAAGGTGTTAGATATTTTGCTCTCCCTGGCTTTTTCAGACATATCATATGTTATTACCGTGCTCATGAATAAAGTAGACGAATGAATCACGGTTTTACTTTAAGTTTTGTAAAGAGGCAATAATTCCTTCATCATTTTTTTGTAAAAAATAAAATGTGTGCAACCAAGCACTATTGTCTCATAATCTTCAATCAACACTGAATCTAACTGATCTTTCAGATAATTCTTCACTTCTGCAGAGTTGAAATCGAAATTTTCTGCATAGCCTACAAGTTTATCCAACGCCAGCTTATCTACTACATTTTTTTTGTCGAGGTCAGCAATCAGACTTTCAAGTTTTCGTTCCCTAAGGGTAAATGAGGTTGCAGTCACAAGTATCCTCTTGCATTTATTCTTTTCTATTGCAGGTTTAACTGCAGGTTCCATGCCGATTATCGGAAAATCATAATGAGCCCTGAGCTCATTTATGGCTGCACTCGTGGCAGTATTGCAGGCAACAACAAGTAATTTAATGTCTTTCGATGCTAAAAACTCTACTGCTTCAAAAATATATCTTACTATATCTTCTTTAGATTTGGTTCCGTAAGGCACATTTTTTGTATCCGCATAGTAGATGTAGTTTTCATTTGGTAATCTTACCTATTGCAGTTCTTAAAACCGACAATCCTCCTATACCTGAGTCAAAAAAAGCAACCGGCATTTTTTTAATATCCATTTTTTCTACTTTGATAAAATAAAATATGCATTTATCCTTGTCAAAATTATCTTTTAATTTGATAAGGATAATGCAAAGCTTCAGTTTATAATTGTTATCTGAATTATCAATTTGAATATTATAATAATTTAAAAAAAACCTTCTGCAATGTACAGATTGTTTTTAGTTTTGCAAATTGAAGATAATATTCTATCAATTGTATCAATTTCTAAGTACTCTTCATATTTAATTAAAATAATTCAGGAGAATATCATGATTGAAAATTTATTAAAGCTGATGGAGATAGATTCTACTTCCGGTATGGAAGCAGGACTTGCTTTTTTTATCAGAGATAATTTCAGGAATGATAATAATACAATAGAATTGCAGGATGTCGGTGATGGTACTTACAATGTTTTTATAAGATGGGGAATCCCAAAAGTAATCTTTTGCACGCATCTGGATACTGTTCCACCTTATATTTCTCCTAAATTTGAGGGTGATATAATTTATGGTCGTGGTGCCTGCGATGCAAAAGGACAGATAGCTTCAATGTTTGAAGCCTGCCTTGAACTTAAGAAAGAAGGCAATTCCGGTTTCGGATTACTTTTGCTTTCTGGAGAAGAGGTAGGTTCAAAGGGAGCAAATATTGCAAATAAGCTGATTGAGGGATGTGAATATGTTATAGTTGGAGAACCCACAGAAAACAAAATTATCAGGGCAGGGAAGGGGACTAAGCGGTTTGAAGTGCTTATTTCAGGTAAAAGTGCTCATTCAGGATATCCTCATCTTGGAGATGATGCTGTTGAACGATTCCGGAAGTTTTTGAATGAACTTGCAGATATTGACTTTCCTCACGATGAAAAATTAGGTGAAACCACCTATAATATAAGTGGTATAAATGCTCCGAATGCTGTCAATGTGGTCCGGACCATGTTTTTTTCAGGATTTATTTCAGGACTACATTTAATTCAGACCGGTTTGTTACAGACAAACTGATGAATATGAATGATGACAAGATAAAGGTCACACTTCTCGGTGGTGATGCCCCGATTAATTTTGAGACCCTCGATTTTGAAGGAAATAACATTGTTTCATATGGAAGTGATGCTCCGGTTCTGACAAATCTGGGTAAAAGAATGCTTTATGGGCCAGGTTCGATATTCTTTGCTCATACCGAAAATGAACAGATAAGGACAGATGAACTTTATGAGGCTGTTAATGTTTATAAATCAATATATTACAAAATAAAAAGTTCAGGAAAAATGAAGATTAAAGTTGGAATATTAGGTTGTACAGGGGCTGTAGGGCAAAAATTTATTTCCCTGCTCAGAGATCATCCTATTTTTGAAATCTATGAATTGGTCGCTTCTGAAAATTCAGCAGGTCAGCGATATAGAGACCGTGTAAACTGGAAAGAAGCTGTTCCGTATTCAGAAAAAACAGGAAATATCACAATTAAAAAAATTGGAGATCCTCTGGATGCTAAAATCCTTTTTTCAGGTCTTGATTCATCTGTTGCCGGAGAAGCTGAAACCTTTTATGCTGAAAATGGATTTGCTGTGGTAAGCAATTCAAAAAATCACAGGATGGTTGATAATGTTCCTCTTGTGATCCCTGAAGTCAATAAAGAGCATTTTAAACTCATTCATTCTCAGCAAAGCTACAACAGATCAGGTGGTTTCATCGTAACAAATCCCAACTGTGCTATCGTTGTTATGGCTATGGCCTTATTCCCTATACACAGAGATTTCGGTTTATCAAAGGTGATGGTGACCACTATGCAGGCTATTTCGGGTGCCGGCTATCCGGGAGTGCCGTCACTGGATATCTTAGGGAATGTAATTCCACACATAGCTGATGAAGAGAAAAAAGTCGAGACTGAAGCTCAGAAAATACTAGGTGTACTGAGTGGCAATAAGATTGATTTTGCTGATTTTAAGGTTTCTGCAAGTTGCAACCGTGTTCCTGTCAGGGATGGTCACAGTATGTCGTTTTCGTTTGAAACTAAAACAAAAGCTACAAAGGATGAGATAATCAGTTCCCTTAGGAATTTTAAAGGGCTTGGACTGGCTTCTTCTCCTGAAAAAGTACTGGTATATTTTGACAGCCCTTACAGGCCACAACCTCTTCTTGATGCAAACAGCGGTAATGGAATGACAGTTACAGTCGGAAATCTAAGGGAATGCAGTATACTGGATTACAAAATGAGTGCATTTGGTCATAATACAATCCGTGGAGCTGCGGGAGCGGCAATCCTTAATGCTGAATTTTTACTTGAGGCAGGCTATATAAAATGAAAGTATCATGATAGTAATGAAATTCGGGGGCACATCGGTTGCAGATGCCCCGGCCATTAACAGATTTATTGGAATTGTAAAAACCAGGCTTGATAAGAAACCTGTAGTTGTCGTTTCAGCGCTTTCGCAGGTAACAAATATTCTGACAGAAATATGTGACAGAGCGGCAAAAGGAGATTATGACGGAGTAGTTGACCTGATAGAAAAGCTTGGGTCAAGGCATATCGCCCTTTGTGAAGAATTGTTTGGAAATGACAAAAGCAAGTTAAGTGAAGCTGTAACAGAAATTGAAAATATACTTTCCTCATTGAAGGAAGTCACAAAAGCAATAAGCTTTCTTGCTGAAATATCAGACAGGAGGCAGGCTGAAATCATTGGGATGGGATAACTTCTGTCAAATATAGTGGTTCACAATGCGCTTAATAATGCAGGATTGCTTTGCAACAAAGTTTTTGCGCGTGATTTTATTATTACTGACAATAATTACCTGAAAGGTAAAGCTGACCAGAACATGATAATCATGAAAACTCCTCCTGTTATTGAAAAGCTTTCGCGGGCCATCAGATTGTACTGACACAGGGATTTATTTCAACAGCAAAGGACGGGTTTCCATCACTTCTTGGAAGGGAGGGTTCGGACCTTACGGCAACACTCATCGGAATGGCTTTAAATGCTGAAATGATAGAGATTTGGACAGATGTTGACGGTATTCATACAACCGATCCAAGAAAAGTCAGTAATACCAAAAGCATCACCCAGATGTCATTTGAAGTGGCAGAAGAACTATCGTTTTTCGGTGCAAAAGTCCTCCATCCTCTTACAATTCAGCCGGCAAGGAGCAGTAATATCCCTGTCAGAGTACTGAATTCGAGAAATCCTGAAAATCCGGGAACATTGATACTTGATGCAGGTACTGTTTCTGAAAAGGGAATTAAATCAGTTACATGTAAGGAAAATATTACATTGCTTAACATAGTTTCTGATAGATCACTCAGCACTCATGATTTTCTTAACAGTGTTTTCAGGATTTTCAATAAATACCGGGTTCTCATCGACCTGATAAGCATCTCCGAATCTGGTATGGCAGTTGCAATTGAAAATTTCACAGATATGGAAGGTATATCAGAGGAATTAGATCATTTTGCATGTGTAAATATTTATACAGATAAATCCCAGGTTTCAGTTGTAGGTGAAGAATTACGGGAAACAAAGGGAATAATGAAAAAGATTTTTTCCTGTATGGACAATTTTTCAGTGGATATGATCTCAGCAGGCGGATCTGATATCAATGTAAGCTTTGTTGTCAGCAGGGATGATCTCAGCAGAGTTATGCAAACTCTTCACGATGAACTTTTTTAATTTAATATAATGAATATAGTCATTTCGGGATACGGCAAAATGGGCAGGATGATCGAAGGCATTCTGCAGAATAAACAGATCAGCTATATAACTACCGAAGATGTTAAATCGGTTGCTATTGATATCGCTAAGGTTTCTGTTTGCATTGATTTCACTACTCCTCAGGCTATCAGGGATAATTATAAATTTCTGGCTGATAATTTTAGGTCAGTCGTTATTGGAACAACCGGATGGGATAGTATTAAAACTGATGTGATAAACTATTTTAGTCAGAAAAACACAACACTTGTTTATGCGAGTAATTTTTCAATCGGAGTAAACATTTTATTCAGACTGGCTGAAATAACATCTGCTTTCACTACCTCACTTTCTGATTATGATCCGTATCTGATAGAATTGCATCACAATCAAAAACTCGATGCGCCTTCAGGGACAGCAAAAACGATAGCTGATATTGTAAGTAAACAAACAGGTAAGAAAATTGAAATAAGTTCTGTGAGGGCAGGAAATATTCCCGGTATACATGAACTGGGTTTTGAATCCGAAATAGACAGGATAATACTCAGGCATGAGGCATTTTCGAGAAAGGGATTTGCTGAAGGTGCGGTAACGCAGCGATATGGACAGAAAACCATAATGGAGTCTTTGACTTTAAAACTCTACTCAATGAAAATTCAATGAAATAATAAAGTAACTATTTAGTTTAAAATTGTTTTTTTTTTTTTATTTTTTTAATAAAAAAAAGGGGGAAGGGGGTTTTTTTTGGGGGCCACGCAAAGTTTTTTTTTTTTTTTTTTTTTTTTTTTGTTTTTGGTGGCTGTTGGGGTTTGGTGGGGTGTGGGGTGGGGGCCCGTGGTTAATTTTTTATTTTTTTTTTTTTTTTTAACCTAAATAATTACAAAATCTATTCTTAATTTTAAATCAAATATCATGAAAATCAATAAACTAAAAGGTTGCGGTACGGCACTTGTCACCCCTTTCAAACAGGATCTTCAGGTGGATTATGATGCATTCAGAGCACTTGTAAAGAGACAAATAATGGCTGAAATTCATTTCCTTGTACCATTGGGCACAACCGGTGAAACACCTTGCCTGGAGGATGATGAGAAAATGGAATTGCTGAGGATAACCAATGAAGAAGCCAGAGGCAAAACTCCCGTTGTAGCCGGGGCAGGGCTGAACAGCACAAAACAGACTATCAAAAATATGGAAATGCTTGCCAAAGTTGGTGTTGATGCATTCCTTGTGGTCACTCCCTATTACAACAAACCGACCCAGGAGGGATTGTACAATCATTTCAAGGCGATAGCAGAGTCAACAGATAAACCTGTTATAATGTATAATGTGCCGGGCAGAACAGGAGTTAATATGACTGCTCAAACCTGTCTAAAACTTGCTGAAATAGGCAATATCACTGGCATCAAGGAAGCATCAGGAAATTATGCACAGATAAGTGATATAATCAGGAATGCACCTGATGATTTTATAATACTTTCAGGAAATGATGATGAAGTATTATCACTCATGTCAACCGGTGCTCATGGTGTAATAAGTGTTGCATCGAATGTGGCACCTGAAAAAATGGTGAGTCTTGTTGAAAATCTGCAGGCTGGAAGTATAACTAATGCTGCTTCTATTCACCACAGACTTGCATCATTATTCAGAAATTGTTTTATCGAGAGCAATCCTATACCTGCGAAGGAAGCTCTGAGTCAGCTCGGATTGATAGAAAATGTGCTCAGGCCACCCCTATACAAGGCTCAGGAAACTACTGCCAGACTGATCAATGAGTACCTTCAAGGAATTAAAACTTTTATAATGGACGATTTGCAAAAGATGTTTTTAGAAACATGCGAATCTGAAGACAGGGAATTGTCACTTGATGTTTTTATTAAGATCAGAACTGCTCTGGAATCGGGTCAAATCAGGGTAGCTGAAAAAGTAAACGGTGAATGGATAGTAAATACCTGGATTAAATCGGCTATATTGTGGGGATTCAGAATAGGCATCATGAAAGAATATGAGGGTGGGGGATGGAATTATTTCGATAAGGATACCATGCCTGTTCTGGATATTGAAATCTATAGCAGTGTTAGAATGGTTCCGGGAGGGACTTCTGTAAGGGCAGGAGCTTATGTTGCAAAAGGGTACTGTGATCATGCCTCCTTCGTATATAAATGTAGGGGCTTATGTTGATTCCGGTACGATGATAGATTCCCATGCACTGGTTGGGTCATGTGCACAGATAGGTAAAGGAGTGCATTTGTCTGCAGCCTCACAGATAGGTGGAGTTCTGGAACCTGTGGGTGCATTGCCTGTTATCGTGGAAGATAATGTCTTTATTGGTGGAAATTGCGGAATTTATGAAGGAACTATAATAAAGGAAAGTGCAGTAATTGGTTCCGGGGTTATCCTCAATGCTTCAACTGCACTGTTTGATAATGTGAGTGGAGAATTTATCTCAAAAGAGCAGGGTAAACCTTTGGTTGTACCTGAAAATGCAGTTGTGGTTGCCGGTAGTAGACCAATTACCAAAGGTCATGGAAATAAGCTTGGAATTCATTTATATACACCGGTGATCGTGAAATACAGAGATGACAAAACCGGTAAATCAATAACACTTGAAGATGTTTTACGATAAACTATATTCTGAAAATGCCCTTAATATGAGAAAATCCCCGATCAGGGAACTATTAAGGACTGCCGATATCAATAAACTGATCTCATTTGCAGGTGGATACCCTAATCCTGCCACTTTTCCTATCGAAGATCTTAAGGACATCATGAGAGATGTCATGGATAATGAAGGTACATCCGTACTTCAATATGCTGCTTCTGAAGGCAATATCAAACTCAGGAAAATCCTGGCAGAAAGATATACAAAAGAGGGTCTGGACATTACTTATGAGAATATAATAATTACTACTTCAAGTCAGCAGGCTATCGACCTTACTACTAAAGTCCTTATAAATCCCGGAGATATTGTTCTATGTGGCTTACCGTCATATCTTGGAGCACTGCAGTCATTCTGGTCCTATCAGGCTGATATTGTGGGAGTCAGGGATTTTAGTGACATGGAAAAAGTTATAAAAGATGTAATAGCAAAGGGTAAAAAACCAAAGTTTATTTATACTGTTCCGGATTTTCCAGAATCCGTCGGGAGAGACATTATCATTAAAACAGCGTGAAGAACTGATATTCCTTGCCCGAAAATATGATTTACTGATCATCGAAGACAGTCCATACCGTGAAATACGATATGAAGGAGATCATATTCCTATGTTATATTCAATGGACAATGAACATGTTTTGTTGTTCGGAACATTTTCAAAGACATTCGCTCCAGGATTCAGGATTGGATATATAATCGGGCCACTGGATGTGGTCAGGAAAATAGCCGTTGCCAAGCAATCATCTGACCTTTGTTCTCCGGTATTTGATCAGGCAGTCGTTGCAGAATATATGGCAAGGGGACTTTTTTGATTCAAATCTGAAGAAAACCACAACTATACAAAGAAAAAGAGACTTTATACTCGAATGTTTTGAAAAATACATGCCTGAATATGTAAGTTGGACAAAACCCGATGGTGGGATTTTTCTCTTTGTCACTTTGCCGGAATGGTGCGATGCATCTGAATTGTTCGACATCACATTGAAGCAAAATGTAGCTTTTGTGGCAGGTGGATTATTCCATTGTGATGGTTCAGGTAAAAATACAATGAGGATCAATTTCTCATTTGTAAGCAAGGAAAGAACATTAGAAGGAGTACAGATACTTGCAATTGCATCAGAGATTATGTAGCTGAAAGAAAATAGAAGTATAATTGAGAAATGACTTTAAATGTCAATATGATACCTTAATAAGTCGAAAAGTTATATTTAATTTGTTCAATGACTTAAAATTTTTAAGCTGTGCCATCATCAATTTCATGCATCATTTAATTCATAAGCTATTTTTATTTGAGGAGAGTATAAAAATAAAAAATTCATATATGTAATTCCAATATTATCTTCACTTTTAATTGATTTAATAAAGTGAATTAAACTAATTTACCTAAATTTGCATCCTGATTCAATCCGGACTTTCAGTTTTTTTTGTGTTTCGGAAGTCTGAGTTTAAATACAAGTCAAAAAATGAAAAAAGTAATCATTCTGGATTTTGGTTCACAGTACACACAACTGATAGCGAGGAGGGTGAGGGAGTTGAATGTTTTTTGTGAGATATTGCCCTTAAATAAATTCAATCCCAGAGAAGATATATCAGCAGTTATATTATCAGGGAGTCCGTTTTCAGTAAGAGATGAAAATGCGTTGACTATTGATTTGGATAATTTAGCGGGCAGGTATCCGATTCTGGCTATTTGTTATGGTGCTCAGTTGATATGTCATTATTTTGGAGGAGAAGTCAAAGCTTCAGATAAGAGGGAATACGGAAGATCCCATTTGTATAAAACAATTAATGATGCCTTATTTGAAGGACTTAAGGAAGGGAATACGGTTTGGATGTCGCATGCTGACACAATCAATAAATTACCAGCGCAATTCGAGTCTGTAGGTCATACTAAATCAATACCCGTTGCGATATTCAGATCAAAGGAAAACGCTTTCAGCCGACCCATTTACGGACTGCAGTTTCATCCGGAAGTCACTCATACAGAAAATGGTATTGACTTTTTCAGATATTTTCTGTTTGATATTGCCGGTTGTAACCCTGAATGGTCACCTAAACAGTTTGTTGTCAATAAAATCGAAGAGCTGAAAACTGTTTTGAAAGATGATAAAGTTGTATTAGGCTTATCAGGTGGAGTTGATTCTTCTGTTGCAGCTCTGTTATTACACAAAGCAATTGGTAAAAACCTCAATTGTATTTTTGTCGATAACGGACTACTCAGGAAGGGTGAATTTGAACAGGTACTGGATTCATATAAAAACCTGGGGTTGAATATTAAGGGAATAGATGCCAAAGACAGATTTTTAGATTCGCTGGAAGGAGCTGTAAATCCTGAACAAAAAAGAAAAATAGTCGGCAAGACATTCATTGATGTTTTTGATGAAGAAGCTCATAAGATTACAAATGTTACATGGCTCGCCCAGGGTACCATTTATCCTGATGTAATAGAATCAGTTTCAGTTCACGGTCCTTCAGTAACTATCAAATCCCATCACAATGTTGGTGGACTACCTGAAAAACTGAAACTCAAAATTATTGAACCTCTTAAAATGCTTTTCAAGGATGAAGTCAGGAAGGTAGGAGGTGAACTTGGATTAATACCTGAGATATTGAACAGGCATCCTTTCCCAGGTCCCGGATTATCAATAAGGATACTCGGGGAAATAACAAGGGAAAAAGTGCGTTTATGTCAGGAAGCTGATGATGTCTTCATTTCAGAACTTAAGGAATCAGGATATTATCATAAAATATGGCAGGCAGGAGCTATTCTGCTCGATTCCAGAAGTGTGGGGGTGATGGGGGATGAACGTACTTACGAGTATGTTGTAGCATTAAGGGCAGTCAACAGCGTGGATGGTATGACAGCTGACTGGCATGATCTTCCGCACAGATTGCTTGCCAAAGTTTCGAATAAAATTATTAATAATATAAAAGGAATAAACAGGGTAGTATATGATATCAGCACCAAACCTCCTGCAACAATTGAATGGGAATAGATTTTTTATGTTGCTTTTATTTGCTTTTTTGTTATCGTCCTGTACGGTTCTGAAACCTTCAGGTAATGATAATTCTTCATCTAAGATCTATTTTCCTGAAAATGGGAAAAATGATACAGTTACAGATATTGTCAAACCTGATACTCTGGAGTGGATAGATATTGAGAAAATAGAAGAAGTCAAAGAACAGTCTGATAAAGAGTCAGTTGATAACAGCAAAGATTTTAAAGAATCCTATAAAGTAGACATTTTGATTCCAATGGATTCCTACACAGTGGTTGGCAATCTGGAAGATATCGAACAGAGTTCCACCAACAGTATGCTTCATTATTATGCAGGAATGATAATGGCTTTGGTAGAACTTAAAGAGAAGGGAGCAAATCTGGTTGTCAATGTCTATGATGCACCTGTTGATTCTGACAGGACAAAAGATTACCTGGCAATAGCCGAGAAAGATAAACCAGACTTAATCATAGGACCTAATGAAAAGGAGCAGTTAAAAAGGATCAATGAGTTTTGCAGTGAAAATGGAATTACAATTGTTTCACCCTGGAAAGCAATACCCAATTCTGCCGGCAATAATCCTTATTATATACAGCTTAAGCCTTCACTGGAGACTTATTTTGAGAAAATGGTACAGGACATCGATGAGCGGTTCAATGCTGATGAGATATATTTAGTGGGGCTTGATGAAGCATCAAGCAGGTCAAGAATTAAAAATATTCAAAGCATTCATAATAAAAACATAAGTTTGCCAAAGGATTATAATACAGTATATATAAATCAGGTAACACTCGAATCTGAAAATCCTGTTTTAAAACAGATTTTTAGCGGAGCGGGTAAGAGAAAAGTTATAATATTGCCAAACTGGTCATTCAGGGATGAAGATTTTCTCTTTTCATGTCTCAGGAAGATCAATCTGGAAAAAGGATCGTATCAGATCGAAGTTTATGGAATGCCTATTATGCTTAATTCTGAAAAAATTAGTTATGATCTTTTCAAAAGTTTGAATATCAGGATAGTATCACCTAATTTTCTTGATGACACTGATTATCTGATAAAGGAATTTAAATCTGATTTTTATAAACAGTTCAATGTGTTTCCGGAATCTGAAGCGTACGAAGGATTTGACATGATGTCATATCTGGGCACAAATCTTATTGAACATGGCAGTAAATTCGATGAAGCTATTGAAAATAAGGAAATTGAGATGCTCACAACTGGATATAGACTCTTAAGGAAAAATCAGGAAGTCGAAAATGCAAATCCAGAAGTTAACTCTTCCGGTTATTTTGAAAATAAAAAATTGTATATCATTGGTTTTGAGAATAATAAATTTGTTAAATTGAGATGACAGGTTTTCATTCTGTTAATCCTTATACCGGGGAAGTTTTAGGGCATTATCCTTTTATATCAGATCAGGAGATCAGCAATAAAATTGCTGAAGGACAAAAAGTATACTACACTTATTGGAAAAAACTGAGTGTAAATAAACGATCAAAACTGATCAAACCAATTTCAGGATATCTAAGAGAAAATAAATTTGTCCTGGGTGAACTTATTTCCAGGGAAATGGGAAAACCAGTCAGGGAATCTGTTTCAGAGATTGAAAAAGTGGCCTGGATGATTGATTTTCATTGTGATAATGCATCAAAATGTCTGAAAGATAAAAAATTGAAGCCGGATATACTTCATCATATATTTCCTTTGAGCCCCTTGGAGGTATTTTAGGTATTATGCCCTGGAATTTTCCTTTTTGGCAGGTTTTCAGATTTGCTGTCCCGGCAATGCTTGCCGGGAATATCATTTTTGTGAAGCACGCTCCGAATGTACCTCTCTGTGCATTGGAAATTGAAAAGATTTTTACTCTTTTTCCGCCTAATTGCAATGTTTATCAGAATCTTTTTATTGATATAAATCAGGTAGAACAAGTCATAGCCCACAATTTCATACAGGGAGTATCATTGACCGGAAGTGAGAAAGCCGGGAGCATTGTAGGTTCATTAGCCGGGAAAAATATTAAAAAATCCGTTCTGGAACTGGGAGGTACTGATCCCTTTATAATATGTGATGATGCTGATTTACCTAAAGCGATTGAGCAATTTATTATTTCCAGAATGAGTAACAATGGGCAGATATGTATCGCAGCTAAAAGATTGTTAGTTCAGGAAGGAATTTATGATCAGGTCAAAGAGATGCTGATAGAAAAGATTTCATCACTTAAATCGGGAGATCCACTTGATCCGTCAACACAGATATCATGTCTTGCCAGACCAGATCTAAAAAGGAATTTAACAGACCAAATAGAAAAATTAAAATTTTCAAATGCTAAATTTTTGTATGTAGCTGTGGATAGTACAGCAACTGGTTGTTCACCGATTGTAATTGAAATTGATAAAACCGAAATGATCAAACATGATGAAGAGATTTTTGGTCCCGTAGCATTATTGACTAAATTTGCCTCTGTTTCAGAAATTCCCGGACTCGTAAATTCCAGCCGTTACGGATTGGCTGTGTCACTATGGACAAGAGATATGAAAAAGGCAGGAAAACTTATTAAAGATATTGAAACAGGTACGATAGCCGTAAATAAAATGGTTGCTTCCGATCCGCGTATTCCTTTCGGTGGCATAAAGAAATCAGGTTTTGGGCGGGAAATGGCTGAAATTGGAATTAAAGAGTTTGTTAATATAAAGTCAGTAGTGATAAACTGATTTTCTTCTAACGGGATATATTATAATGACAGAGGAAAGATTGAATAAAATATTGTCGGTTGCCTGTAAACGGCAGACAGATCTGACTATAGTATTGAATAATGTACATGATCCACACAATCTGGGTGCAGTGTTGAGAACATGCGATTCAGTTGGAATTCCGGAGATATATGTCTTATATAATGACGAGAGATTAAGTGATGAAAACCTTATGCTGGGTAAAAATGCCGCTGCCAGTGCCAGAAAATGGGTTGATGTTTACCTGTATAAGGATGCAGAAAAATGCTTTAATGATATCAGAAAAAAATACAATAAGGTTTTGGGAACTCACCTCAGCAGCTCCTCAGTTTCACTTTATGATATTGATGTGACAAGCTCAGTTGCTTTAGTTTTTGGAAATGAACATTCTGGGATTTCTGATGAAGTTTTGCAATATCTGGACGGCAATTATATAATTCCTCAGGTTGGTATGGTACAAAGCCTTAATATTTCAGTTTCTGTTGCTATTAGTCTGTATGAAGTATACAGACAGAGGGAATTATCCGGAAAGTATGATGAAAGCACAGGGTTAGATTATGAATCTGAAAAACTTTTTGAATCATATAAAGAAAGACACGGAGATCAGGAATATGGAACGCTGATGATCAGGAAAGACTGATACATTATGGTGTTTTTTTTGAAAAGAAACTAAATCTGTTAGTGCCATATATCCTTAAGTCAGAAAAGAATACATGTTTTGAGAATTCCTGAGTTTTATCATGTTCTATTATAAATATTCCTTCAGGTTCGAGAAGATTCCTATTGAATATTTCATTCACCAAATCATTATAATATCTGTAATTATAAGGTGGGTCAGCAAAAATCAAATTGAAAGTATCATAAGTTTTTTTTATAAATTTTAAAGCATCATCTTTGACAATTTTCAAGTTATTTTCTGTGTCAAGTGTATTGCTAACTGAACTTATAAACCTGACCAGCACAGGATTATTTTCCACAATAGTCACTTCCCTGCAATCTCTTGACAGAAATTCAAAACTTATACTTCCGGTGCCTCCGAAAAGGTCCAGTACTTTTGCTTCCTCAAAATCAAAATAATTTGAAATGATATTGAATATCCCTTCTTTAGCCATATCCATGGTTGGCCTTGTTGAAGTCTTACTGAGAGGTGGATTAAAACGCCGGCCTTTAAAGTTGCCGCTGATTATACGCATTTGGATAGTAAGTAAATATCAAAAAACATATGACCCGGAGTATCTTTGAATTTTTCAGTAAAGTGAATTGAACTGTCAAAAGAGACAAAGTCAACAAATTTAATGTGATCCCGGAGTACATTATATAATACCGAATTTCTTTCAATCCTACCTGAAAGATATAGTTTCATAGAATTCAGAAGCAAGCCGTTTTTATAATAAACTGAAAGTATATTGTAAAGAATATCATCCCTTGATGAATTAATAAAAACCATAGCAGAAATCAGTTCACTGTTTTTAAATACCAAAGTCTGTATACTGTTCTCAGTAAAATTGCAGAGCATGAAATCAGGATCAGAAACAAATTTATTCACTTTTTCTGTCAGATAATCGATTCCGTGGTGGATCGCATAGCTGTCAAATTTTTTATCCAAAACCCTTATAATATCTAAATTGACCGGGAAAAAAATATTTGATTCGATCGATGAAATTTCTGACCTGAAAATTTTATAATCATCGAGATATTGTTTTATGGAAACAGATGACATTAAAGTATTCACATCAATTTTATTTCCAATTTTAAAAGGTACTATAGAAAACTCTTTTGAAATAAAACTTACATTTTTCCTGGAAACAAGAGATGAGTTATAATTGTAATCACTGATGATTTTTGTTAGTTTTTCATATTTGAAATCATAATCATTGCAAGAAAGTGAAAACTCTCTTATTGATTTTATTTTTCCATTGGATAAGCCTGTAAGTGCAAAAAGAAAATTGTCCCCGCTGATCAACAGGGACAATTTATATAATTCATTATTTGTAAATAGATTATCTTCTGTAATTTCAAAAGTGATCATTCCCAGTTTCCGGTTATGTTTGGAGCACCGAGGTCTCCGAATTTTAATAAATTATCTGGTGAAAATCCCTTTTCATATTTTTTAAAGCGAATGTCACCAAAAGCCCCCATAAAGTCCTTATATCTGGCTCCCACTTCAACTACATTAACTTTAGTCTTCTGGTATTCAATCTCAGCGGCCTGAATTTCAAAAATCTTGCCACCTCCAAACGGAATGAATTTCAAAGAATCAAGATTAATTTCAAGTTTATTGATTGAATCAATAGCACTTAAGTATACTGTTTCATATTTTACGTCCTTTACAGATTTGATCTCATCCGGATTTCCTATTATCTTGATTATAGGAATAGGTTTCGTTTTCAAAGTATTTATAAGAGTATCAAAATTTCCGGCAAATTTTCCGGTAATTTCCCTGTAAATTTCCTGAGAGGTCCTGATGTCCTTCAATCTGTCAATGACAAATTTCTCTCTGTAAAGTTTCTGATCAATGAAGTTAATTGGTTCAGAGATACTCTGATAAAGGAAATAAACGAGCATCAAAGTCAGCAAAACAAGAATAGCGTTAATTAAAACTTTCATAACTAAATTTTTTTTTAATATCAATAGCAATCAAAACTCAAATTTACATATTATCTTTATAATTAATAAATTTTCTATATTTTTTTTAAAAATTAATAGTCGTTTTAAAAATAGATGCAATATTTGTTGTAAATATCTTTACAGAAATAGCAATAAGCAATACTCCGAAAATCCTTCTCAAAACATTAATTGTTGCCTTTCCAACTTTTCCTTCTATATATGGCAGAAGCTTCAGGATGATATACACCAGAACTAAATTCAGAAAAATACCCGTAAATATTACAGTATTACTATAAGCAGCTTTCAATGATATGACAGTTGTTATAGTTCCAGCACCAGCTATCAATGGAAATGCGATTGGTACTATCTCTGCAGTATCATAATCACTGTCCGACTTCATTATTTCTCTACCAATTATCATCTCTAATCCAATAATAAAAATTACAATTGCTCCTGCTATTGCAAATGATGCCAGATCCACTCCTACCAATTTCAACAAATTTTCACCAAGAAATAAAAATACCAGCAACAATATCAGTACAAATATAACGACTTTTTCTGAGTGAATGTGTCCTTGTTTTTTCTTAATATTTATTAAAACAGGAATTGAACCAACTATATCTATGATAGCAAAAATCGTTAAAAATACTGTAATATAGTCATTTAAGTTGAAAGCCATGAAAAAATTTATTTTTGAATTGCAAAATAAACGCATTTAAATCAATAAATTATAATTAAAGATTTTAATTTTATGCAATCTGCAAAATATTTTTTCCATTATTCATAACCTAGACATGCCAGAATCAAAGATAATCGGTTTCTAACGTTGAGGGTTAACATGAAAAATTTATAACACTTTTTCACTTGAAGTGCTCCTATAAACTTGCAAAGGTTTAAAACTGTGCAAGTTCTAAAATACAGTTTCCTAAAATTGGAATTCATAAATCGTTAATCGTTGCTCTTAAATCATTATACTTTTTGGTTCTGGCTTGTCCAGGTTAGGGATTGTCGAATATTAAACCGATGTTTGGCAATAAACTCCGATAGGAGTTTAACATCAATAGCCCACGGTGAAGTGAAACGAAACCGTGGGTGTGATAAGAAGGTAAAAACAACCCTGAAAGTGGTTGAATTTTTCTTTATAAATGATATTGAACCCGCTACGGAGTTCGCATTTGGATATTTTGAAATTCCCGCGGTTTCACCGCGGGTTATTAATATTCTATCCCTTGGGATAGCCAGACATTCTGCTGCTGTTTATTGAATTACTTAGTGTCTTAAAAATCAGTATGGTGTATTTTTAGGCATAATTTAATAGAACCATGTTTTACACTTACATAAATTATAATAATATCAAACAAGGATCCATACGGACAAGTTTTAAGTATTAGCCATGATTGCAAAATCATGACTGATTTATAATAAAATAATTAATTGGAGCTATTTATTGCCACATGAGAATTATTTACTTGGGTTGCTGGACACTGATCATACATGTTTCATCTCCGTAAATGCAAAAGATCACCAGTTCTCCTTTCTGTCCTGTTACCTGGCCACCTTTAGGCATTTGCATTTTCATTATTTCAAATCCATTTGCTTTCATTTCGTCTGCATAGGTATTGATAGTCTCTATCGGAACCGGCTTGTAATATACATTCCATGTGAAATTTTCATTAGTTTCACTTTTGACCACACGTATTACTTCTCCATCAGCTATCTGAGGAACTTCAGGTAAGATTTCAGAAGGCCATTCCCTTGCTTGCTGATTTATCTGTACTTTTTCCCCATTTCCCTCGATAGTAACATTAGCCCCTCCGTTTTCAAGTTCAATATCTGAGCCGGTGGCTTGTTCCATCATTTTTTCAGCCAGCTCTGTGCCGGCTTTGTCCTGAGTATTTGATTTGCAGGAATATATTGCCATACTTATCGGCAATAACACTGAAATGATTATTAAGACAGTTCTTTTCATAATTATAGTTTTTTGATCTGAATAAAAATTAAATGAATACATATAAATAGAATCCGGAATTCAAGAAGGTAATTCTATTAATCATTGCAATTTACAGCTTTTTCGAATAAAAAGAACCAGATTTGGAGTATTTGAAACTAATCCAAATAATGGGGTGGCTGAAATTAGAATTTAATTTGGATAACAAAAATAATTTTACTGATTTATGGTATTTCTTGCTACAACAGGATAGAAGTAATAAAAGAAAATACCAATTGTTTTGCTAAAATTTGAATTATTTACTTTGTAGCATTAAAAGTAAAATTAAAAACTGAGTTTGTTCTTCTGCCATCTTCCTGTTTTGAAATAAATCATTGCCAGAACTGCAAGAATCGATTCACTTATCACTATGGACCAGAAAACACCCTTTTCTTCCATGCCAAGATATTTTGCAAGATAATATGCAAGTGGAATTTCTATGAGCCAAAAGCAGATAACATTCAGTACTGAAGGTGTATATGTGTCACCGGAACCATTAATAGCCTGAGACATAACCATTCCAAATCCAAAAAAGATATATCCCGCACAAAGTATTTGAAGGCACAACACTGCTGTTTCAACGGCTTTTGGATTATCATTGAAAATTCTGACAAGAGGCTCTGCATAAATGAAAAAGAAAATAGCTACTATGCCTAGAAATATCATATTGAAATATCCGGCTCTCCAGGCTGAAGAAGAAGCTCTGTCTGGTTTTCCTGCCCCCAGATTTTGTCCTACAAGTGTGGATGCAGCATTTGCAAGGCCCCAGGAAGGCAGAATGGTGAAAACAATGATCCTGATTGCAATCGTATATCCTGCCACCACTTCGGATCCAAAATCTGAAAGTATCCTTATCAGGAATACCCAGCTGGCAGACTGAATTATGAATTGTCCTGCTCCTCCTGCAGCGATTTTCACTATCTCCCATGAGTGATGCAGATCGATATGCCATGATTTTAGATTAATATTGAGCTTATGTCTATGCGATAGAATATAGACTAACTGCAATACCACTCCAATCCCGCGTCCTATCATTGTAGCAATCGCTGCTCCCTCCACTCCCATTTTTAAGACCGGAACAAAAAGAAAATCAAGGACAATATTGATAATATTGGCTATTATCATGATATTCATGGCTTTTGAAGCGTTCCCGGCACCTCTTAATGCTCCCCCAAGCGAAAAGAGCAGAATGATTATCGGACTGCTAAGAAACTGGATTTTTGTATATCCTATGCCTTGTGAAATAACATCTTCACTGGCACCCATCAGCCTGAGTATGTCCTCAGAATAAATATATCCGAAAAAGGCAAGTAAAAGACCAAGAAATAATGAAATATTTATTATCTGCATCAATGATTTAGAGGCTTCTTCAGGCTTTTTTTCACCTATTTTTCTCGATACAATAGCTGTTGCTGCTATACTGATACCCCAGGCAAGTGAATAAATGATTGTTAGTACAGATTCAGTAAGGCCTACAGTTGCCATTCCATTAATACCTACGTATTTTGCAACGAAGAAAGCATCGGCTAATGCAAATAATGATTCGAATATCATTTCAATTACCATTGGTACCGATAACAATACCAATGCTTTGTTAATTGAAATGCCTGTATAATCAAGGGATTCATCACCTTTAAGAGCTTGCCTGATAAGCCTTAATATATTTTTCATTCTAATATTCCCTTTTTTGAGTGTTCATGCTGACCGGATACTTTTCTTTTTAAAATCCCTTATTGTTTAAAATCAGCCCTAAATAAATCTGGATTAAAAATAATTCATAAAGGTATATGTTTATTTGCAAATGCTTAACAATACACAATTAAAATCACTGCAGGTCAATCTTAACCCTGATCATATAATTTCGAAGTGCCTGCGGAAAAAGGCCTATATAGTAATAGTAATCATTCCTGTTTTTTATAGTAAACGGATCATCTGGCCGGGGATCGTAGCCTGCGGATCGAAATTGCGATGCATATCCGTTGCTCTCATATTGGTGGCTGAATAAATTTCCTATCTTGAATGATATTTCGAGATTTTCAATAAAGCTTGTACTCATTTTATATGATAAGGACAGGTCAGTGAAGTAATATGGATCCAATGCTGCTATATCATTTCCGGTATTGTCCAGGTACTGTTTGGCTACGTATTTTTGAGCTATATTCAGCATAAGGCTGTTTTTTGAACCTGCTTCTTTCAATCTGAGAAAATCAAGTGAGATTCCGGCTCCTGCCGTAACACCCGGAGAATAGCTTATATCTTTATTCAAATGAATATATTGTTCGGGTATATATGGTTCATCCCAAACAGATATCAGCTCTTTGAATTCCCGGATTTTATTTTTACTCAATGTCAGATTAGCATCTGCACTGAGAAATTCCCTTATTCTGAATTCTATTTCATTTTCAATTCCAAGCCTGTAACTCTTCTCAACATTTTCCCTTATTGGATTTCCGACATTGTCTAATTTTCCTGTCAGAACAAGCTGGTTTTTGTAATTCATATAATACAGATTGCTCTGCAAGCTCATATTTTTTGAATTATACCTGAAGCCTGTTTCAAGGTCGTAAAGCTTTTCAGGTTTTGGCACTGTATTTTCAGACACATTGATATAATCGACCCTGTTAGGTTCTTTGTTTGAAACTGCATAAGAAGTATAAAAATTAAAATTCTTTGAGAAGTTAAAACTAATACCGACCTTTGGATTGAAAAAATGCAGTTTGTCGCTTATATTGTGTTCTCTCCCGTCATCGTCATCTCCCTTGATAGTATATCGTATATACCGGTACTGAAGATCAATGAAAGCATTCAGCTTTTCTGACGGAGAAATAAGATACTTTAAGTAAGTATTGAAATCAGTTTTCTTGCCAGTGTTAAGGTAATAAACTTCATTTTCTTCATAGGCCGGCAATTTCAATATCGTTCTTACTACTCCGAAATGATCACCATCATAATTGTTCAAGGCTCCGCCGAAAACTATATTTTGATAGTCTGAACTGTATTTAAGGTTATAAACAAATCCATAGAAATAGTTGCTTAGCCATTTTTGTCTGACCAAATCTGAATATCTGACTTTGCTTGTGTCGAGTTTATATTCCGAAAGGTCTTCATCAGCCTTATACTGCTCATAAAATCCATAACCTCGTGTTAAATGACCGGCAAGGTTCAATACCAGTACATCTGAATATTTTTTGTTGTAAAACAGTTGAAAATGATTCTGGGTGTAATCATCGATCTGATTATCGTAAGGTGGATTCAGGCGGAAGTAATCCGTTCCCTGTACATTGAATTTTCGCAGTGAATCGATATCCTTATATTGCACAGGCACACCATCCCATGCCTGATAAGTTTTTTCCTTGCCAAACAAGGCATTGAATCTTAAAGAGCTGGTCCTTCCAACAGAAGCTGCTGAAACAAAAAATGAATTCAAAGCAGCCTCAGCCCTGTCAATATATCCATCTGAACCGAGAAGAGAATACCGGAGATCGATTGAGTACTTTTCATTCATCAGGCCTGTGCCCGCTTTTGCTGTGATTTTCTTTGAATTGAAACTTCCGTAGCTCGCGTCAACTGACACATGGGGATCATATCTGATCTGATTGGTGAGGATATTTATACTTGCTCCAAATGCTCCCGCACCATTGGTTGATGTGCCTACACCTCTTTGTATCTGGATGCTCTCAGCTGAACCGGCCAGATCCGGAAGATCAACCCAGTAAACCTGCTGCGATTCTGAATCATTTATCGGAATATTGTTGACAGTTACATTTATTCGGGTCGCATCGCTTCCACGTATCCTGATACCTGTGTATCCAATACCAGAACCACCATCAGAAGTAGAAACAACAGAAGGAGTGTGGCCAAGCAAATATGGAATATCTTCTCCGAAATTCTTTTTTTCAATTATTTCTTTGCCAATATTCTTGTATGTGAAAGGCATTTTATCATCTGTTCTTGTGCCATTGATATAAATATCCTGTAGCTGGATGGATTTCTTTTTTAAGACGACATCAAGTTTTTGATCAGACAAAAGCAGAACCTCAAACTCGTAATCATAAAAACCCAAATAGCTAATCTGAAGGACGTACCTTCCGGCAGGAATTTCTGAAAAAGCAAAATTGCCATTTTCATCGGTTTCTCCTGAATAGTTTGTGTTGGCAAGATTTACCGGAACGAACGACAGGACAGAAGCGCTTTCATCAGTAACATTCACAGTTATGCTGAATTGTGCACTTATTGATAAGCTTATAGCAACAAATAATAATATCGAAATGATTTTTTTCATTTTATAATAAAGATTAACTGGGAAAACCAAAACAGAAGGATCATTTATTTCCCTGTTCGGAATTACCCGTTCAGGTTCAATGGGTTTGATCTCAGCCATGTTTTAACAGCACCCCAAATAAATTAATAATAATAAACTCACTATGTACTTACCAAAGAGTTAAAGTCTGCAGAGAATTATCAATTACGAATTATGAATTACGATCCCGATCGCTCGGGACAATTACGAATTTTCAATTTTCAATTCTCAATTGAATTTGTTCGTGATTATTTCAACAGCTTTCACCTTTATTGGTAGTTACCAAAAGATACCATAATATCTCTTTTGTTTAATAACGCAATTTTGAAAATAAAGTTCAATTCTCTGTATAAAAATGAGCATGTTTGTTAAGATACTGAACTATGAAACCTTTCAGCACTTCAAGGGCAGAGTCAAAATCCTGATTGTTGTTGATCACCAGATCAGCTCTTCTCACATAGGGTTCAATAAATTTTTCATAAGCAGGCATAACGTGTTGTTCATATCTGTACAGAACGTCTTCCAGAGGATAGTTCCGTTCAATCCTGTCTCTCTTTATACGTCTGATAACCCTGATATTGTCTTTAGCATTAATAAAAATTCTCAGATCATAAGGTTTGTCCAGCATTTTTTCAAAATAAAAAACAAAAGACCTTCGATAATAATTAGCGGAGCAGGCTTAAATATCAGTGTCTTAGGTTTTTTAGTCTCGTTATTAAAAACGTATTCAGTTCTTTTTACAGTCTGATAATGAATGAGTTTTTTTATATCGATTGCCAATTGTTCGTGTTCAATTGACTCAGGGAGATCAAAGTTTTTAACCCCGTTTTCATCGACATGTTGGAGGTGTCGTGGTTTATAATAGTCATCCTGCGAAATAATGCACAATTCATCAGCAGAAAAATGTTCCCTCAGTTTCTTTATTAAAGAAGTCTTTCCACTTCCGCTCCCACCTGTAATTCCGATAAGATAAGGCTTGATTAACATGCTGATTCAATTGTCAGCACAAAAATAAACATATTAAACAAAATACAAATAAAAAATAAAAATATATTAATAAATATTATATTATTAGTAATTTCACACCCTGAATTATTTTTGAATTATAAAATAAAAGGCAAGTTATGAGATTTTTATTTGTATTTTCATTTTTATTAAGCTCAGTCCTGTCATTTGCACAGGACACGATCAAGCCCATCGCTCAACCGGCATTCGAAGCTGGTAAGAATGTAGTTGACATAATAGCGAGCAAAGGATTTGGAATAGAATCGTTGTGGAAGGGAATCCTGGGCATGATAGTTGTGCTTTTTATTGCCTTTATATTCAGTTCCAACAGGAAAGCTATCCGATGGAAGACCGTTGGTGCAGGATTGACAGGGCAGTTGCTACTGGCAATAGGAGTGATGAAAGTACCGGCAGTAAGAATTATTTTTGAGTATGTCGGCCAGATGTTCATAAGTATCCTGGATTTTACCCGCGCAGGGAGCGAGTTTTTATTTGGTGGCCTGATGAATGTAGAAACCACAGGATTTGTATTTGTATTTCAGATCCTGCCAACGATAATATTTTTTTCCGCTCTTACCTCTTTATTGTTCTATCTGGGAGTAATACAGATTGTAGTCAGGGGAATGGCATGGATACTGACAAAAATGCTGAAGGTTTCGGGTCCTGAGAGTCTTTCTGTTGCAGGTAATATTTTTCTCGGTCAAACTGAAGCTCCTCTTATGATCAAGGCATATCTTGAAAAGATGACAAAATCGGAAATATTACTTGTAATGATCGGAGGTATGGCAACTCTTGCCGGTGGTGTATTGGCTGCATATATCGGATTTCTGGGGGGAGAAGACCCTGCGCTCAGATTGGTATATGCAAAGCATTTACTTGCAGCTTCCGTAATGGCTGCACCGGGAGCAATAGTGGTTTCTAAAATGTTATTTCCTCAGACTGAGAAGATTGATACGGAAATAAGAGTGAGCCTTGATAAAATTGGTTCCAATGTTCTTGATGCAATTGCGAATGGTACCACAGAAGGGCTTAAACTTGCTGCCAATGTAGCAGCAATGCTTCTTGTTTTTCTTGCATTTATTGCGATGCTAAACGGAATTCTGGGTTGGGTAGGGGATATCACCAATTTCAACGACTGGCTGGCAGCAAACACCATTTATGATAAGTTTTCTCTTGAAGCAATTCTGGGAACTATCTTTGCTCCACTGATGTGGTTGATGGGCATTGCAACAAAAGATATCACGCTTATGGGTCAGTTGCTGGGAATTAAGCTTGCAGCAAGTGAATTTGTGGGTTACATTCAGCTTACGGAATTGAAAAATGCCGCAAATGCAGTTCACCTGAATTACGAAAAATCTATTATAATGGCTACGTACATGCTGTGCGGATTTGCCAACTTTGCATCTATAGGTATACAGATTGGCGGAATTGGTTCACTGGCACCGGGCCAAAGAAAAACACTGTCGGAATTTGGTTTGAAAGCTCTGTTAGGTGGTACACTTGCTTCACTTTTGTCAGCTACTATTGCCGGAATGCTTATAGGGTAGGAAAAGCAGGTTTACTTTGTGTGAATCTTCGAGAGCCTAAGTGGTAAAATTGAAATATATAGCAGTAGTTTAAAATATGTGTTTTAAAACAGTAATGTCTTGTTGTTGTTTAAACAAATTCATTATTGACTAATTGGTTTATTTAAGACCATATTTTGTAATCAGTAAACCATATTTTGTAATTAATTTTTTCTTCTTTTTGATCCGTCAAAAAGAAGCAATCCGCCAAGGCGGGACGTGCGAAATTAAACTCGCGAACCTTTATCTATTATAAAACAACAAGTTATCACATTTTCAATTACGTAAATTTTACCTCCAAGGCTTCGGTAAAATTTCCTGCTTTCTCCAGCTCAAACTCCCGCTTGCAATCGGGATCGCACAGTGTTTTCTTAAAATTTTTAAACCATAATATATAATCTTTGTAAAAACCTTAAAAAGAGAAGATTTTTTTATCTTTGCTAACACAAAGAACTTAAATTTTCAAACAAATGACTGTATTATCCAAAAAAGAATGTGATTCATATCTGAAGTCATTGAATCAAATGGCTGAAACTACATTGGATGAAAAAGCCGGGTTTTTAGATTATCAATACGATATATTTTGTGGACTTATATCTAAACTTACATCAGGCGAAGGACTTGTTTTTAACACAGTCTTTGCCAGAATTTCATATTTGGGTATTAAGTACAGATTGAAGAAAGACATTTTAAATGACCTGCATATTTACAGGAAAGAATACGACAAAAAAAAGAATATTGCTGCAGATATCTTGTTTGATATCGGAAAACATAATTTAAAGGAACTGCTGAAGCTGGCTGGATTAAGGAATTTGGGGAATAATATCAGTTTAATAAAAAGACCTGATTATCAAATCAAAAGTAATGAAATTGTCAAAAAGAAACTGCATGGTCGCTATAATCTCATATCGAAAAAGAACAGTGAAGAGTATATTGTGGTAGATGATGACGATCCTACTTTAGAACTTGTAATGAGGGTTGACAATCTTGAAACTTTTAAAAATGCAATTGATTATATAAATCACAAGATCGAAACCGGAGATGTTCTGGTAGTAATCTCACTGGTTTACATAGAATATTAATGCCCCAGATGATCATACTACAGCCTGATTACCTTGTTGATGTCACTGCAATAGCTGAATGCTTCAAACCCTTCGGAGGCCACTCAAAATATTATTTGCTCAATAAACTTTCGCTTGATCCCTTTTCAATCCATATTACAATTGGAAATATCGTCAATTATTTCCTTGATGAGATCATCACAAATCCTGATATACAATTTGATGATGTAGTCAATGAAATATTCCAGCTTGATCCTATCCGGTTTTCACTTATGGAAGACAGTGAATTGAAATCAGTGATAGTAACATTAAAAACTCATTTCGACAATGTAAAACGGGTCATATCGGAAGATTTTAAAAGCATTTACCTCGATGTTGAAAAATGTATACTTGAACCAAGTTTTTATTCTCCGGTATTTGGACTGCAGGGCAGACTTGACGTGTTTCATCAGAAAAAAAAATCCAATGAAGCAGCTATTATCGAGTTGAAATCAGGCAAATTGTTCATGCCAAATGTCTATGGACTCAATACTAATCACTATACTCAGACCCTGCTTTATGAACTTATGATCAGATCGGTTTATAATTTTGACCTCAAGCCTATAAACTTTATATTGTATTCAGCACTGGATAAAACCAATATCCGTTTTGCTCCGACCATAAGTGCACAGCAACGTGAGGCTATATCAATCCGAAATGATATTGTAGAAATAGAAGAGAAGATCATTAATGGGCGGACCAGTAGTACTGTATTTGATATTGTAAATCCTGAAAATTTTCCTGGTGCTTCGGGATTTATTTCAAGAGACCTCGGAAAACTGGATGAAATAATCAGATCAATGAATGATGTTGAAAAAGCATATTACGGGCATTTCGCATCTTTCATTGCAAGAGAGCAGAAGTATTCAAAAACGGGATATTACAGGGAAGGAATCACTACAGGACAATCCACACTGTGGTTATTGAATGAAAAGCAAAAATCTGATCAGTTCTCAATTCTACAACAACTTAAACTCATCGAATTGAGTGTTGAAGACAGTTCGACAGCAACTTTGGAAAAGACAATAACTACAAATGAACTGGCCAATTTCAGAAAAGGTGACATTGTTTTGCTTTACCCGTATAATTTAAAAAGCAACAGCCAGATTGAAAGTCAGATCTTCAAATGTACGATAACAGACCTGTTGCCAGATAGAATAATTGTAAAACTAAGAACCAGGATCAGGAATCTGCAATTTGAAACAAAAAACACACTCTGGAATCTGGAACATGATTACCTGGATACCGGTTTTTCAAAAATGCATACAGGCCTGATCAAGTTTTTCAGTTACCCGCAACAAAAAAGAGATATCATACTCACAGTGAAACCACCTTTGCAGCCTGAAATAACTCCTGCAATAGTGATTGAAAATGAATTGACTGAAAAACAATCGAAAATGGTGGACAGGATAGTCGCTTGTGAAGATTATTTCCTGCTTTGGGGGCCTCCGGGTACAGGCAAAACAAGTAAGATCATCAGAGCTGCTGTTGAGCGACTTCTGAAAAACAATGAGAACATTATGCTGGTAGCATATACCAACAGGGCAGTTGATGAATTGTGCGAAGCTGTCGAAAATATTTCCGAAAATTCAGGAGTAAATTATATAAGGATAGGAAGCAGGTATTCCTGTGATGAAAAATATCATGACAAATTGCTCGATAGTCATGTCAGAAACCTGAAAACGAGATCTAAACTGAAAGAACTGATTAAAGAGACAAGCATTTTTATATCTACAGTCAGTTCATTGCTTGGAAAAGAAGAGATATTCAGAATAAAAAATTTCAATACGATAATTGTCGATGAAGCATCTCAGCTGCTGGAACCAATGATCATATCAATATTGCCCAATTTCATGAGATTTGTCCTGGTAGGTGATCACATGCAACTGCCTGCGGTGGTCTCACAGTCAAAAGAAACAACAATTGTTGATAACAAAGACCTTAAATCGATAGGCCTGACTGACCTGAGCAATTCATTATTCGAAAGGATGTTTTCGAGGGCAATTGAAAATAAATGGGAATGGGCTTACGGCATGCTTGATGAACAGGGCAGGATGCATGAAACAATAATGGTATTTCCAAATAGCATTTTCTATGACAATAAACTTAAAACTATAGATGCTATCGATCGTCTTACTGTCAAAAGAATGCTAATACCTGATAATGAACTTCAGAAAAAATTGATAGATCAAAGGCTGGTATATTTACCATCTGAGACTAAAAAATCTGAGATTTTCGCAAAGAACAATGAAGACGAAGCTGATAAAATTGTAAAGCTGATAAGCGAATGGATACAAATATACAAGTTGAACGGACTTGATCTTGAAAATGATTCAATAGGAGTGATAACCACCTTCAGGGCACAAATCGCAACCATAAAAAACAAATTATTAAAAGCAGGTATTGATACCGAAAAAATATCGATCGATACAGTAGAGAGATACCAGGGTTCTGCAAGAGACATAATAATTTACTCCATGGCTGTCAATTCAATACCCAGGTTCGAGCAGATAATCAATTCTGATAAAAATGATCTGGACCGCAAACTCAACGTCGTCATCACCCGGGCAAAGGAGCATTTCATAATACTTGGAAATGAGGAGATACTCCAAAGCAATAAATTGTACAGTCAGTTGATCAAAGACTCTTATAGAATTGAGATTACGGGAAAAAAAGCATGATTTTGCAAATAAGGTGGGTATTGTAGAACGGCTCGCATCCACTACGTGTTGGTGTTTAGCCGACAGGATGGTTTATTGCTTTGTTACTTTTTTTTTATTTTATATTTCTTGTTCCTGATAATTGCTTCTATTTTATACATATTTTTCGATTCTCTTACTATGAATTTATCCATTCCCCACATCACATGTTTATTACTGACATGAGCCCAAATCACATTTATTATTGGTATTGTGATATTTACACATCCAAACTCATTTGGTAAAAATATTGGATCAGTAGTTGGAGTATTGAAAATCTCTACCCATAATTTATTAATATTATTGACTTTATCCTTAGTAAGTGTTATTTGATTTAAGTCAGTTTCTTTTCCCAATGTATTAGTACTCCAGAGATTCAAGGTGTCATTACTCTTTGAAATTCCCATTATTGATAAGCCGAACCAATACGTTGACATTGAACTTGTTGGATTGTATGATGAAAGATATTCTTTAAAATTTAAAGTAACTACCTCTTCTTGACATTTTGAAGAAGTCGGTTTAGTTAATTTATCTAAATAGTTTTGTTTATCCAATATTAGAACTAATGTGTCTCCTACGTAATAATATTTACCGAAATTTAAACTTACTCCTGATACATCGTGTTCAGCATATACTAAATCGTAAGTATTGTTTGGATATAATGTTATTCCATTAAAGCTGAAGTTGTTTGGTTTTACAATAACTGATTTACATGCGCTTAACCAAAGTGAAATCAGAATAATAATTAATATTGTAAATGTTTGTTTTTTCATTCTAATTCTGACTAATGTTTAAATATGCTGTTGAATTTCAATTATTTTTAAATTTAACTGGACCAACATTTGAAATACACTTCTTTGCTTGATTAGAAAAGTTTTTTGTTAATTCTAATTGTACAAATCGGGGATGCAGACTTAGTACTTGCTGAATTTGCTGGCTATGTATACCTTTTGGTAATTTATTAAATCTGTTTGCTGCTATCAGAAGTTTCCGTCAAAAGACGGACGAATCCAAAACTTCGAACAAATATAATATATCACCTCTGAATATATACCATAATTTATAGAATAAAACTTTCCATAATTATTTATCAAAAATACCTTTTTTTCTCAAAATAATACCGTTTTTTTACGAAATGCATACAATTATTTGGTTAAGTCATAGTAATCGGGGCAAGTTACTTTACTGTGTAAATTGTCGCTTGTCTCGCTGTCAAACGCCATTTTCCCTTTGTTTTTATCCAGATATGAGTGTATCGGCGTGTAACAATTTTCCCTGCGTTATTTGTCAGGTTTTGTGGAGTAACAACTTCGTGTCCCATAGTAATTGCAATATTTTGAGTAAATGTGACCCGTTCGATTACCCGTTCAACTGTTGAATAGTCTATTTGTCCGCTTCTAATGAAACTTAAAATTTGAGGAACAGTTACTATTTCTCCATAAGGGTTATTGACAACAAAATCTTTTGCCCAAAGTTTGAGAAGTGTTGCAGTGTCCGCCTTGTAAATAGATGTACTTTCAAGTTGGTCTAATCTTCTAATTTCAATTTCGTCCTTTGACTGTCCGAATGAAAATTGTACTGTCAAAGTAAAAAGTGTTAAAATGAGAACTGCTCTTTTCATAATTTTAATTATTTGTAGATGAAGATTAAAAAGTCGTGATGTGTAATTTCTTAAATTAGCCAATTACTTAATTATCTGCCCGGGTTTTAACTTTCTTGTTTTTTCGTCAAATATACAAGTTTTTTCACAAATCATCATATGTTGATTTTATTTGTAATAAACTTTTTCTTTTATATGGATAAATTTCTGAAGTTTACGATATGGACTCTTATTTAATTAATATTAGGGACCAGATTAAGACAAATGATTTATATGCCTCGTGTATTTAATGATCATGTTTTACAAGATTTAAGGATATAGATTACTTGACAGAATATTAAAATCTTGTTCATCATTTATTTGTGCTAATACTTATCCATACATTTTGTAACTCTATTCCATGTCAATTCTTTACTTTAGGTACTATTTCATTAATATTTTGAATAAGATCAAGTCCCGAATAGTATTTCCCCTGTCCATAAATTATTGGATTAAATAAATCCATGTCTACCTCTCCATCTTCATTCAAAAGCCTATCGTCAATTTTAGCATCTATAACCTGTCCTATAAATTGCCGGTGCGAGCCTAAATCATGGTATTCGGTTACTTTGCACTCTAATACTATGGGAAACTCCTTAATATAGGGTGCATTGACATATTCTGATTTTACTGGCGTAAGACCCGTCTCTTCAAATTTATTCATATCTTTTCCAGAATATTTTCCTGCAAAAGTCACATAACTTATAAGTGAAGCATCGGGTACATTTACGGTAAATGCCATATTGGCCATTATGCAATGGTACGAATAGGTGGCAGGTCTTAACGATACAGAAACTTTCAAAGGCTTTGAGTTTGCCACTCCAAACCATGCTGCTGTCATTATGTTTGGTACACCATCCTTATCATAACTTCCGATTACCATTGCCGGCTCAGGAAATACCAGATTTTTTTCTCCCAGAGATCTTTTTGTATATACCTTTTCACTTGTATTTACATGGGTTGTTTTCTTAAAAAGACTTTTAATCCTCGCGGCTGGGGTTACTGAATCCCTACCCGCAAGGAGCAATACCAAAATAATGATTGCCATAATAATATTTAAAATTTTTGATTTATTCATGTCATTTTTATTTTCTTGATTCTATTTATTATGTACTTTGTTTATTAAACATCCTGTCGGGCAAAAGGCACACCATGGTTTATTAAAAAATAATGACATAATTGCTATGACAGAAGCAAAGGCAAACAATACTGCTCCCGCCACTTTAATTATAAATACCATAAAGGGTTCCAGATAACTTAGCTCTATTTTAAATCCTAAAACAAGGCTTATCAATATCAGTGCAAGATATATTTCACTCAAAGACAGCGGGCTGCTTTTTAAATTGATGTTTCGTTTTTTTGCAGGAGATATTTTATTTATCAATTCCTGAAATGCTCCCATTGGACATAGATAATTACAATAAAATTTTGCCTTATCAAAAAGTGGCATTGTTAAAGCCATTATTAATAATGTTGTTGATTGCCAGTTTGTTCTCCATGCGATTCCATTTGTTAACCAGCCATAGAGTAATTTAACAGAAAGAACCTTTCCTGTATATATCCCTATAACCAAAAATACTATTACAAGATATATCCAACGATATTTTTTAATAGAATTGACATGCGACATAAATATGGATAATAGTATCACCAAAAGAAACAGAGAATCTTTTGCAATGCTTGAAATATCTCTTTTCAATTGGGTTTTTTCTTCTTTTAAATATTGGGCTGCTCCCTGTCTTACACCTCGAATAATTGCAATGCTCGATTCTGTAGCCCCTGAAACGGCATCAACTTCCGCATAAGATACTTTGTTTATATTCATTCCTTCCCATTTGCTCAATAGTTTATCTTGCTTTATGTATTCCATAAATTCAGTTGTTTCGTTATTGGCAAGTAGTTGAATCTTTATAATGGTATCTCCTTTCATTCCTATAAATAAAGGGACTCTTCCACCATAACCATGATTCTTGCTAACCAGTATACCCATGCCCGTTGTATCATTAGGGGATAATACCTTGAAAACATTTTCGTTTGTTTCAATCCAGTTATTGGCTTCAGGAAATATCTCCCTTATTAATTTTAGATCAATGTTGATTTTATCACTTTTACTATCAAATTTAAAATCCCAGCCACTGCTTATGCCCACCACAACAATAAGAATAATAAATAAAGAATAATGATATAAACCTGCCTTTTTTTGAATTTGCTTTTTTAGCATACTTTGGAATGTATTGATTTTTGTATTGTACTTGAACTAACTATGTTTAATATCTGTTCCAGCAGTTTTTTCTTTCATATTATTTATAAATATTCATATTTTCATCATATACTTTGCTGTCAATGCTTAAAAATTTAATACACTGTGGAAGATATGATTTTGAGACAATGTTTTATTAGGCTTTAGCTGTTTTGAACTATCAGATACCCATACTATAAAAGGTATGTCAATTTGTTCTTTAGATGCAAAACTCATTGGTACTCCGTGCATATAAAGATTAGTCTGTGTTGGTGTTGTCACCGATTGGGAGATGGTTTGAATTACGGAAATTTTACCTGCAAGGTTTCGGTAAAATATCCTGTATTCTGCAGCTCGGACTCCCGATCGGTATCGGGACCGTACAGTCCTATCCTTATATTTTTAAACAACATCATGAATTGACAATTAACAATTGACAATTAACAATTAAATCGTACTTTGTAAATCGTAAATCTTATATTCTTCAGCTCAGATTCAAAGCATCATAGGCATCCATAACGACCTTCACCGCCTGTGCCGAGTCTTTCAAAAGTGCCGTCTCGCTGTCGTTGAGTTTTATTTCAATGATCCTGCTGATACCATTTTCTCCTAATTGAACCGGAACTCCAAGATATATATTGTCCATTCCGTATTCTCCTTCGAGCTTTACGCAGCAAGGAAAAATCCTGCCATCACCTTTCAGAATTGATTCTACCATTTGTGCTGCAGCAGCTCCGGGAGCATACCATGCAGATGTACCCATAAGTTTAACGAGTTCACCTCCTCCTCCTTTTGCCCTGTCAACCAGCCTGTTGATCGTAGCATCATCCATGATTTCAGTCAGGGGAATTCCTGCAATTGTTGTATATCTTGGTAGTGGCACCATTGTATCACCGTGGCCTCCTAACAGGAGTGTATGAATATCTTTTGGAGATACATTCAGTTCTTCTGCAATAAATGCTGTAAATCTTGCCGTATCGAGTATGCCTGCCATACCGAAGACTTTCGTCCTGTCCAGACCGGAGGTTTTATGAGCTGCATATGTCATAACATCCAGTGGATTGGATACTACAATGATGATCGGATCTTTTGAATATTGAAGAATTGAATTCACAACAGAGCTTACTATTTTTGCATTTGTTGAAATCAGGTCATCGCGGCTCATCCCGGGCTTTCTGGGCAATCCGGCTGTAATCACAACTATATCTGAATTTGCAGTATCTGCATAATTATCTGTTCCTTTAATTCTGGTCGAATAAAAATCTATAGGTGCCTGCTGCCAGGTATCAAGAGCTTTACCTCTTGCAAAATCCCCCATAATATCAAGAAGGACGATTTCATTTACCAGATCTTTATGTGCCAATACATTAGCTACAGTTGCCCCAACATTGCCGGCTCCGATTACAGTTACTTTTTTCATTATAATAAATGTTAAAAATTAAATAATTCAATATTAAATATTACGATGTGCAAAAGTATTTAATTCTATCGAACAAATCTTATTTTGAATCGGTATTTCTTCAAATAATTGAAGACATTTTTTATGATCAGCATTGGAAAAATCACTATCATACTTAGATAGGATGCTTATTCCTGCGAAAATGATTATTTCAAACTGAAGTTTTGAGCTTATCTATGAATTCATTGGCATTTTGAGTCAATTTAAATACATCAGCATTTGGTAATAAAGTATCAGTTTTACATTTTTGCCTGAGCAGTTCCATGTCATCATTCCAAAATGTGCCATCAAAGAATTCAAGTCCGTTAAAATCCCTTACTTTATATAATGATTTTTCACCATATGTAGTTCCCAGATAAATATAGCTAATAGAATTTTCCTGAGCCCATTTTATCATTCTCCACATAAGCCATTTTCCGACGGGAATATCTTTCAGGTAGCTTGTGTCATAAAATGAAAACCAGAAATGTAGTGAATCTGCATCGACTGCTGCCAATACGTAAGCAAAAGCTTCATCTTCATTTTTTCTTGTGAATTTAAAAATATCGGTTGCAATTCCCAGTCCAAAAATATACTCCAGTCTTTCTCTGTTCATTGCATTGTTTGTAAATCTTTCTTCTGCATATGACAGACAGAAATTCAGGAATTTCTCATCTTTAATAAGTTGTTTTGTCAGTGGAAGTCTTTCAATAGTAGGTTCAAATTCCGAAACTTTCCTGTTGACCCTGCGGTTTTCGCTTGAATCAGAAAATAATGAAGAATTTACTCTCAGACTTCGTGCAAGATAAAAAACCGGGTGTGGAAGTGATATATTAGCTGAAAAAGGTAGAAATCCTTGTTTATAGAGCAAATGCAATTCACCGGTTGATTCCATCAGTGCATATTCAGCATATCCGAAAGTATATGTTAAATAATTATTATTGAATTCAGCTCTGAATATTTTCATAAACTTGTTTCAGTATTGTCTTCTTGTTTTAATAGAATTTAACTTAAATAATAACTTCTAATTTCTATTTTATCCTGTTTTTAATTATCACTTGACCTGTGCTTCAACCTGAATACCGGTTTTCTGAACCTTGCCAAATATATAGAATGGCAGATATATCAGCGAAAATAACAAAAGCGCTACAAATTCCAGTTGCAGTATATAATAGGGCCAGTCTCCCAAAAGGTCATACATGGTTTTTCCGTCAGGTTTGGCAACCATATACATGTAATTTGCACCTATGAGCACATCAATAAAATATACTGAAAATGCCAGCACATTGATCCAGAATAAACCATAGAAAATATCTTTGAATTTCATCCGGTAACCGAGAACGAAAATGCCGTAGAAAGCACCGGTAACAAGCCATACATGAATGATCCAGTATCTCCACCATTCGTAGTGAGGAAATGATTCAGTCAGAGTAGGGGTTAACAATGACTGGAAAGTTCCGGCCATGATCCATAGAAAAAACACACTCCATGCCAGTCTGTTTCTGAAATAATAGGCAAAAAACATAAAGATCGGAGAAATATTGCATAGGTGTAAAGGCAAATCAGTTGTTTTGTCGAATATCCCGACATACATGTATATCGGTACTTTAGCTACCTGAAACAAGAAAATGAACATCATCAGTCCATAAATGAAACAATGTTTTCTATCAGATTTTAACCATACCCTTCCCATGTAAATGAAAAATATCCCAATTACCAGGAATAAGATCACTGAAAGATAATGTTCTGGTGTATAATTCCTGAACTGATTATTTGCGATAAGAAAACTGTCCATGTCATTCAAAATTAATTCAAAAAAGAGTGTAAAAATACTTTATTTATATAAAAATGGAAATAATTTGAGCTTTTTTAATTCATTTAAATACATTTGTACAATATTATTTGCTGTTATTAATTTTTGAACTACAAATTTATACAATTGTGATAAAAAACAGGATCGTTCTGGAAGTTGAACTTGATGATGAGAAAATGCCTGAAAAAATCAGCTGGGATGCAGGTAATCCGGAAGATGCGGAATTTAAACAGAGCAAGGCTTTTTTCCTTACACTATTTGATAAAAAAAACAGAGATACACTTGAGCTTGATCTGTGGACTAAGGATATGCAGGTGATTGAAATGGACAGGTTCGTTTTTCAGACCATGAATTCGCTTTCTGAAATGTATTACAGGGCTACTAAAAATACAGAGCTGGCTAATGAAATGAAAAGCTTTGCCCGATATTTTGGTGAGAAAACAAATATTGTAACTATATAACTTGTAATTGGAAGACGAAAGAATTTTGATATTATTCCGTGAAGACCCAAAAAAAGCATTGAGTCTGCTTTACGATAAATACTTTGATTATTTATCGAGAGAGATTTTATATATATTAAAAAATGAAGAAGATACACGTGATGTTATTCAAGATCTTTTCCTGACTTTATGGAATAATAAAGACCATCTCAACAATATAAATACTTCTCTAAAACTATATTTAAGAAAAGCTGCCTATAATAAATCATTGAACAAGATAAAAACTAAAGTCCAGTTTTTTGAAGTTGAAGATGAAGAATTTATTTATGAAAATGGGGATCAGCATACGGATATGGTAGTCGAAGAACTAAATGAAAGAATCAAAAAAGCCATAGACCAATTGCCTTTTAAATGCCGGACTGTGTTTCTTTTGAGCCGTTATGATGAAAAATCTTATAAGGAAATCGCTGAAAGTCTTGAGATATCTATAAAAACAGTTGAAAATCAGATAAGTAAAGCATTAAAAATTTTAAGAAAAAAAATTGATCACTAATAGGGGGATATTGTGATTTTATTGTCTTATATGTACAAGGATTATGGAAGACTCTAATAAAATATTATTTTTTCATAAAGTATTATCAGGAAATGCTTCTTTTGATGAAAGAGCATTGCTTGAAAAGCAAATTAATGAAGAAAAAGGATACAAAGAAATTTTTGATCAGATAAAAGTAATATGGGATAAAAGTTCTGATATCAGTAAACCTCCGGTAAGTTTTAGTAAATCAGTTTTAAAAGAAGAAATTTTCAATATCATAGATAAGCCTGTTGTTAATTTTGAAATTAAAGCTGAAAAAAAAATTAATAAGCATTAATCTGAAATTAGCGATTGCTGTTGCTGCAGTATTGCTTGTCGTATTTTCTGTTGCGGCAGTTTTCTTAAACAGTTCACTATCCGGTACGATTATAAAAGCGCAGAATGAGGTGGTTTTTAATAAATTACCTGACGGTTCCAGGATTTTTGTCAACAGGAATTCCTGTTTAAAGTATTCTAAGGATTTTGCTGTCACTGATCGTACAGTTTTTCTTGAAGGTTCAGCTTTTTTCAATGTCCGGTATGATCAGAATAGGCCTTTTATAATTAAAACTGCTGACAATACTATTAAAGTTGTTGGTACTTCTTTTCAGGTAATTAATGTTAATAATAAAACAATTGAAGTAAATGTCTTTACCGGAATTGTAGAGTTTTATGCTAAGGATGGTGAGTATGTTACTTTAAAGAAAGGTCAGAGTGCCGTTTATAATCCTCAAAATCAGAGATTTACCAAAAGTGAGAAAGTGCAGTTAAACCCCGATCTGAGGGCTGAATTTCTTACTTTTCAAAATGCAGAATTGAGCTTTGTTTTTGAACGATTGTCCCAAATGTTTGATTGTCAAATAGATGTTAAATGTGGTGCTGTTTCAGGAATGAAAGGATATACTTCGCCGGGAGTTGCTGGTGATAATATTGATTATTATTTTAAAACTATAAAAAAATTGTACAAAATAAATATTGTTGAAATTTCTCCGGACAAGTTTGAAGTTAATTGTCTCTGATTAAATTTTTTCAAGTTGATATTATTATAAATCAAAGCACCATCTTTTGGTGCTTTTTTTATTTTTATCAGTAATTGCAGGATTATTTTAAACTTGGTACTGTTTTTGATGTTTTTATCTGTAGGCTTATTAAATACGGATGCAGAAACTACTTTTCTCTATTGTTGTTGCAGTTATATCTTTCGCAGCTGTTACTGCGCAGGAAAATGTTTTAGACAGGAAGGTGAATTACAGGGCAACCAACAGGGACCTCTCTAATGTTCTGGTCGACCTGAGCAAAAAATCAGCCGTCAATATCGTGTTTAAGATCAGCGATATTCCCGAAAAAACTATCAATTTTTATTCTCCGGATTACAGTTTGAAGGAAATTCTCGATTTCCTTCTTCAAGGTTCAGCTCTGAAATATGATGTGGTAGATCGTCAGATAGTCATTTATAAGCCAGGAATTGACAATAAAGAAAAATACTTTATAAAAGGTTATACAATTGATAGTAGAACGGGAGAAAAGCTAATCTATACTAACATCTATCTTGACGACTTTTCAAAAGGCACAGTCTCAAATGAGCATGGTTTTTTTATCCTTGAATTGTACAAAGGCAAAAACAAGGTTAATTTTTCCTATCTGGGTTACTACAAGTATATACTTGAAATTGATCTTCAAAAAGATCTTACTGCAAATGTCAGTCTGAATCCTGAACCATCAAAGGAGCTGAAAGAGGTATTGATAACTGACAAAAGACAATACAATAACCGTATGGAATTCTATGAACCGGATGTTATTAATATCGACAGAATTGATAAAATGGTGCATTTGTTCGGAGAGGATGATATTTTAAGGCTTACTCATATACAGCCTGGTGTATTGACCGGAGCGGATGGATTTGGAGGTATTCATGTCAGAGGAAGCAGTGCAGGAGATAATGAGATCATTCTGGACGGAGTTCCGGTATATAATGCACAGCATGCCATAGGACTCTTCAGTGTTTTTAATTCCAGTCTTATCAAAAACAGTACTTTTTTGAAAGGAAATTTCCCTGCAAGATATGGAGGAAGTCTTGGTTCAGTCCTTGATATCAGTACAAGGGATGGCAATAATAAAAAATTCGGAGGAGAGCTAGATCTTGGTTTGCTTACTATAAAGGGATTGCTTGAAGGGCCGATAGTAAATGATAAAAGCAGCATGATCATTAGTTTCAGGAGGACATTTGTTGATATTTGGAATAATTCAATATCTGAACTTATCAGCAGTGACAAAGAAATTAAGAAATTCAATTATTATTTTTATGATCTTAATTTTAAATTCAATTTTCATTTAAACGATAAAAATCATTTGTTCCTTAGTTATTACAGGGGAGGTGACAACTTTGAAAATTCATTTAATTCATATCAGGATATTGAACAGGATTCTGTCATCAGCAAGAGCGATAGTGACTGGAAATGGGGTAATAATTTATTATCAGCTCAGTGGCACACTCCAGCCCGGCAAACGCCTCTTTGTGAATACAACATTTTATTACAGCAATTTTAATTTAAAGTCATATTCATATTCCTCCAGTTTGCTCCAGAACAAACCGGTTCAGTATTTCTATGAAGGCAAAATTTTTGATTCTGAAATTGATGAAATGGGAATTAAACTTGATTTTGATCTTGCTTTGGCATCCGGAGATCTGAAATGGGGCTATCATGGATCCCGAAGGAGCACAAATCCATTTGTTTACCAGACTTCAAGGACTTTGGACCAGGCACCTTATCAGTTACCGGATATTGAAGATATTAGATTTGAAATTGACAATTATTCTAATAAAACTATTGAACACAGAGTATATTTTGAAGATAAGGTCAAACTTACAAGGAAGACCAGTTTCAATTTTGGTTTGCATCAGGCTTTTGTTATGACTTCAGGGAAAATGTATTCCTCTTTCGAACCACGAATTGATTTTCGTCAGCGTATTAATAAATTAGGCATTTTAAGCTTTCCCTTGGAAAAATGTCGCAAAGTATCCACACTCTTACAAATAATTCTCTTGGCTTGCCATCAGAGATACTATTGCCTTCAACAGCAATACTTGCACCGGAATCAGTTTGGCATTATAATATTGGACTGGAGTCCGATATCAGTAAAAATATTAAATTAAACATTGAAGCATATTATAAGACAGCGACCAATACTGTTTCATATAAAGAAGGGAGTTACTTCGTGATATCTGAAAATTCAGAATGGGAAGGCTCTGTTCCAGTTGGTCTGGCTAAAATGTACGGAATTGAAACACAGATGGAATTCAATTCAAAAAGGTTCAAATCATGGCTAAATTACACTTATTCATACTCACTCAGATCCTTTGATAATATTTTTAATGGACAATGGTTTGATTACCGCTTTTCAAGAAGACATATGGTCAATTTCATACTTTTCTATAAGATGAATGATAAGATGAACCTTTTCTTTGAGAATATATATGGCAGTGGCAATCCATATACACTTCCGACTCAACTTACACCAGACAATCAGTTGATATATGAAAAGCTCAACAACTGGGAACTTCCTTATTACCACCGGATTGATATTGGACTGGAAACAAAATTCCAGAGTACCAATGTGGGTCATGAAATAAAATTCGGAATTTACAACGTAATGAACAGAAAGAATCCGTTCTATATGACTTATGGCAGTATGAAGAAACAATTGCTGAGTTCTGATTTCAAGTACATTTATGTATTTCCTTTTTGCCCTCAATCAGCTATAAGATAAGTTTTTAATGAAGAGTTTGTTTAAAATAGTTAGTTAAAAACGGTTGTATCTCATTGATATATAGGTAAGTATTATATTTACTTTGATTTTTAAACTAAGTTTTCTAGTTAATAAAAACAATCATTTTATTTGACTTTATGAGGTTGTTTAAAAGGCAATCTTTTGTTCACTCTACGATATAAAGACGCAAACTGCTGCAAATTAATCCAAATGTATTTAATTTATATTGATTTGATAAAAAATACATTCTTTTTTTTACAGCTTCCTGTATCTCCAGCTCAAACTCCCGACGATAAATGTCGGGATCGCACAGTCCTTAAGTTCAATTTTAAATCAACTTTGAAGTATTAATTTCGGGTTAATTATTAAAACTCATCTGTAAATCCCAATACCGGTTTTCTTTCTTTGTATTTTCCTCGAGTGAAATCTGGAATTTCCACTACCTTATTTTCCGAAATTGACTTTTCACTCAAAGGGGTGATTGAATACCAGGAAGCCAGGTCATAGACATCAAGCGGAAATTCAATGTTTCTTTTGATGCTTTCGATAAAACTGTTGCACACAAAGAAATCCATCCCACCATGTCCTGAATCTTCAGCAGCTTTGGAATATTTTTTCCAGAGTGGATGGTCATACTTTTCAAGCCAGGATTGAGTGCTGTCCCATCTGTGGCTGTGTTTCATCTGTTTTTCAAAATAAATAAATCCCTGGTCATTGTCTCCCCATCCATAGTCCTGCCAGAGCCCTTCAGTACCCTGAACCCTGAATCCAAGATTGTAAGGCCTTTGCAGGGAAGTGTCATGGGTAAGCAGGAGTGTTTCACCATTCTCACATTGTATCTGAGTTGTGACTACATCCCCCTGTTTGAATTTTATATTTGCATTTGGGTGACCGGCACCGCCTTTTTCATGTTCCCTGATGTATTTATTCAATCCTCTTGATTTTGAGGAGAAAGAAGAGAGCCTGACCATCCTGTTACCCCTGTTTATGTCAAATTTGACTGCTAAAGGTCCGAGTCCATGGGTAGGGTAGAGTTCACCATTTCTCTTTATATAATGGTTTGTTCTCCATTTCGCTTCGCTGTAGCCTTTTTCACCAAATTCCACTCCTGAATTATAGGGAGTCACACCATCATTGAACAATACCCCACGGAGATCATGTTCATATCCTCCCTGGCCGTGTATAAGTTCACCAAACATTCCAAGTCGAACCATATTTAAAACAGCCATAACATCCCTGCGGTAGCAAACATTCTCCATTATCATAATAGGTACGCGGGTCTTTTCATACGTATCTACATATTCCCAGCATTCATTGAGACTCATAGCCCCGCAGACTTCAAGACCTACTATTTTTCCTGCATTCATAGCATCCACAGCCTGGATTTTGTGCCATTCCCAGGGTGATGCTATAACTACTGCATCTAAATCTTTTCTTTCCAGCAGATTCCTGTAATCATAATTCCCGTTTGAATAAACTTCCGGAACTTTTTTATTGTATTTTTTTACAATTTGCAGAGCACCATTTATCATCCTCTGGTCCGGATCTGCTAAAGCAATTATTTCAGTATCATTTCTCTGAATAAATTCCTGGAGCAGAGATTGACCTCTTAAACCCAATGCTATGAATCCAAGTCTGACTTTTTTATCAGGAGGTGCTGCAAAGGCATAAAAAGATCCTGGAAGTATCAGAGCTGCGAAACCAGCCAGCCCTGTCTTTATGAAGTTTTTACGATCAATGAGTTGCATATTAATTGATAATTGAAAATTGAAAATTGAAAATGTGCAATTGACCCGACTGATCGGGATCGTCTTTTATAATTGATAATTCTTAATTCGTAATTCCTAATTCCTAATTCGTAATTGATAATTCGTAATTCAACCTTCCTACCTTCCAAATTTCTTTTCACCAGCTCTGATTTCAACTTCAAGTTCATTTTCACGGGGTGGGATAGGACAGTTAAAGCCTTCTCCAAAGGCACACCAGGGATTGTAAGATTTATTGAAATCAAGGATTATCGATCCGAAGTTAAAATCTCTTTTGTCAAGGTCTATATACCTGCCTCCTCCGTATGTTTCATTTCCATTTGTGATATCTGTAAAAGGCAGAAAAAGATAATTGACATATTTGGCATCACCGGAAAGCTGCAAACTGTTATAAACATACAGTGAACATGGAATACTCTTTATTTCAAAAAATAAGACTGCATAAGGAGTAAATTGTTTTGTTTTTCCTGATGATGTTTTAAAATTAAGTGTGTCTGCATCATTGAACAGTTTAAATGATGCTTTGACCCTGAAATTGGTATCTATAGGGAAAAAATCAAGATCTTTCAGATCATTTCGCTTCAGGGGGCTTCTTTCTTCTTTCAGAAAATTCTTTTTATAGTCGACTCTGAATTTATTAATTTCTTTTCTGTATGAATAAGTTTTGGAGGATCCGCATGACCAAAGTAAAATTACAGCTATAAATACCAGAATATCTTTCGTAAGTAGCTTCATATCAAATTATAAAGATTAAATCTCAAAGGTATTAAACTAATAACATATAAGTATTTATTTTTCTTTTAATTGCAGTTTTGAAATTATAGTATCAAGAAAACTAAACTTAATTAGGCTTTTAATTTACTATGAATTTAGATATTTCAGTTCGGTTTTTGTTTTTAACTCTGATGAAATATGTTCCCTTTTTTATATTTCTGTCATTTATCCTTATCTGATCATTTCCGGCAATTACTGATTTTTCAGAATAAACAATTTGTCCCATCATATTAAATACTACTATATCATACTCTGTATTGTCTGATAATTCAGAGTTAATATAGAATTCTCCCTGATTGGGATTTGGGGAAATGCTGATTATATTATTCAAATTTTGATTTATTTGATTTGGATTGGATTTTGCTTCCCCGTCGTAATAAATACTTGAAGGCTTTGTAAAATTATTGGATCCAAAATTTATTAGCATCAATGAGTATCTTGCATTCTCTCTCCAGAAAATATATCGGTTTGTTATCGTAGTTTGTCCCTGAGATAAGCCAAATGCATTAAGTAATGCAGCAGGTGCAGGAATGCCGTTCATATAGAAACTGTCTTTAGATATAACTGTTCTCTTCAACATTAGTACATCATAAGATAAACTTGGTCCGTTAATGGTCGGTACCTGCATTTTTCCCCATCCGACAATTGTATCATGACGCACATTGTTTGTGACTTTCTGGCAAGGGACATTTTTCAGTGAATATGCCTTTATTGAAAGTAAAAAATTAACTGCACTTCTTGTATTGGAATGAAATGAGGTGCTCATTGTTGAGGGAAACTTTAATAAATAAGAAGGACTTGAATACTTCCACACCTGTTTCGGAAAATTGCAAGAATCGAGCACATTACCTGTGAGAGAGCCTATGCCATATCTCTGTAAAAATACTTCATATCCAAGACTGTTTGCTCCTGTTTCATCGGTTTCATAATAGGTATCGTAGTGATAATAACTTCCCGGAATCAGAACCGAAGATAAATTTGTATCAGCAAATGTTGCACTTTCAAAATCCGGACTATCGGGAGTAATGTAACCCCATGATGAAGCACCTGAATTCCCGATACCTGAATAATCCCATACCTGATTATTTCCGGGTAATGGCATTTTAAACCCGGAAGTGTCACCAGCAATAGCTTTTATCGGTCCCGGATTAAAAGCTGTATTTGATTGATTTAATATTAATTGTGCATTAGCATGTAAGCCAAAAAAAATGACCACAAAAATTTTGAGTATCCTGGTTTTCATTGCAATTGATTTATTTATTAAAATTAAAATATGATCTTGCGAATATACAGTAAATATTGCAAAAAATCAAGTTAAATTAATCTCAATGTCTGGCCAGATCAATTAAAAATAAGGTAACTACTCAGGTTCTGTTGAAATTGGTGTATATAATCATATCTGAAATATCTGCGTTCATCTGCGTTTTAGATCTGCGGTATCTGCGGAATAGAAAGACTTGCTCTTTTATTTCCCGCAGATTTGCGTAGAAAAAAACAATATAAAGTAATTCAATCGTCACGCAGATTTTCGCAGAAAATTTAATTCTGTTTCCTGCCCTGGTTAAAATGAGTTCCGATCGTTCAGGACGGAATTTACTAAAATTTTTTCCTTTAAGTAATCACCATATTTCATCCCATGCCGGTAGTATTAAAGTCTCATTTAAAAACCGGGTAGTTAGAAAATAAGTTTTATCTCACTAATATCTCATCTAAAAATATCCAGGCTTTATTACCCTTGTATGCATGCCACTGAGGCAATTGGATGTTAGACCTGAGCTGAAATTTTATATATCTTGCTTTGATCTTTGTGTCACTGAAGGTAAAATTCCTGATGTCAGTTTGGTATTTAAGTTCCGGATCAGATTTAATCTCAGCTAATTCAGTATACAGGTAGCCATCTTCAGAAACAAGGCATTTTACAGATACCGGGTGTAATATCCATACATCAGGCATATGTAGTGTACTGATAGAAATTTGCTTAAATGACCGGATACTGTCGAGGTCTATTCCGATCTCACAATCCATACCTTCCCATCCAAGCCAGTTTATTTTATAATCTTCACTTCCTCTAACACCATTTGTAAGAATTTGATCGCCCATCCCTGTATATCTGGGATCAGGAGGAGGAGTACATGTTACTTTTTTCCTGAATGCGATATTTCCTTCAATCTGTACATCGATATTTCTGAGTGTGTTCTGATAGTAAAATTCGGGTGACAAACCTTTCTCATTCAGGCTGGTGATGGAATCATGTTTGCAAATGCTGTAAAAATTTTCCAGCATTTTATTCATTTCGGGTTTTTTTAAAAATTTACCCTCATTTTCAATATACCACCCACGTTTTCCAAAGAGATCTGTTTTTGCTATTTCAATGGCTGAGAACATCAGCGGTAACCGGGCAGCTCTGACCCTGTTATATAATTTCATTTCTTCACTAACTGCTTTTTCTGCTTTATCGAAGTATTCATTATACATTGCCATATTGCTGTCTGACAAGATATTATCCGCAAGCCAGACGGGAGTGCCATAAATGTCGAGACTTATCCCTGATTTTCTGGTCTCCAGATGTAATTTATCGAAATATATTCTGATGTAAGGGGCTGCATCACCATAAAAACCAAATAAAAACTCATTTATTATTGAATTATCATTAGCTTTTGGATTCCACAGCAGTTTGCTCAGAACATAACATTTCAATTCACTCAGATTTTCGCTGTGCTTTCCGTTGCATTGCTGGAAATGTGCATTTACATTATTTTTTGTAAAAAATTGTATATTGGGTTTTAAAGTATTGTACAGTGGGAATGGTCCGAATGAGTTCGTGAACTGTGTTTCGTAATCCCAGATCTTGATATTGCCAGATATCTTTGCCCAGTCCTGTATTTCCTTCACAAAATCAGCGCTTGCCGGATCAGATTCTATTGGTTTGCTTCTGTTCAGTTCTATTGTACATAGAGTGACCATTACATTTTTCATAGGCTTAGTCTTCAGTGGAGGTTTCCTGGTATACTGATATGCAAGAGTCGTAATTGTTCTGTCAGGGAACTCTTTAGCAACTTCATTGACAAATCGCAGCATCAGACCTGAAGGTGATCCTTCTTCTTCATTTATTGCCCTGCATTCATCGCATTCGCAGTGATAATAATTGTCATTCTGGCTAACTGACCAGTACTGCAGTCCCGGATGTTTACTGATCTGATCACCGATATCTTTTTTTACGATTTCCAGTACATCAGCATTTGTGAGACAGAGTTGACCATAAGGAACCCTTTTGCCATTGATAAGAGCAAAATACTCAGGATGTGATGTGAAGTATTTATCGGGCGGAATACTTCTGGAAAAAGTATGAACATAATAGCCATGATATTGACCATCATTCCATATATCTTCAATGCTGGCAATTTTTCTGAAATATGAGTAAAGAGAGTCTTTTGTGAATTCGCAATGCACTATTCTAATGTCCGCAGGGGGAATCTGAACGTCATCAATTGCGGATATTGATATAGTTTTAGATTCAGGTATATACTCAGCATCAGGAGTGAGTTTCCTGCCCCCCAGATGATCTTCCAGAAAACCGGTTGCTCCATATATTATTCCTTTTTCACTTCCCCGGTTATGATCAGTTTGCTGTCGCTTGTTTTGATCCTGTAACCATCTTTTCTGAGATCATATAGATCCTTTTTCTTTTTTTTGTACCTACTAGTGTTTCCAATAAGAATCTCATGATCTGATTTTCTTTTTGTATCATCTGTAACCGGTAATCTGCAGCTTGACAATTTTTCAATATAGTCCTGCAGGATAAAAGCGGCTGTCCTTTCATGTTTACCAGCATTTTCGAAATTATTATTGAATAGTCGCTTTTTCCATTTTCAACCAATGTCAGTTGCTGTGAAAATATTGAAATTACAGAGTATATCGAAATCAATAGGATCAGCAAATGTTTTTTCATTTAAAATGAATTATTGGTTTTTAAATCTGCCCGACTGTTTGACCATATCTGCAAGTTCAGCATTAAAGTCTTTCTCATTTAACAGGTCTTCAAGTGAAATATGCATTCTGTAATTCCAGAAATGAGGGAATTTAGCGGGAATATTTATCCTTTCTGCATTTACGTCCGGATGCCGGAGTTTTTCACTGATGCCAAGGTAATCCTGTATCGGGAAAATTGCCAGCATAGCTTTACTGTAGAAATGCTGATTGATGATCTTCTTTAAAATATCGGCAGTCATCACATCAGGAGCTTCACCCCATTCTCCAAGCATATTGTTGTAAAATTTTTGCTTCACCTCCCTGTCTTCTTCCCACCAGCCTCTGAGAGTCGATGTGTCATGACTTGAAGGGGACACAACGCTCATGTATGGTGCATCATCGGGATGGAAAAACATAGTTTTCGGATTCTTGGGCATTCTCTGGACTTCAAGGCTGAGAATACCAAGCTGCTTCATAACCTGCGGAACACATCCCGGGTACCATCCCAAGGTCTTCGCCACAGATAAGCATATTTGTAGCACGTTTGATAGCCGGCAATTTCTGCATACCTTTTACTTCCCAGAAGGCATCCTGCCTGACATAAAAATAATTATCATAGATCTGGTAAAGCTGGTTTTTTGTATACTCATCAAGATACTGGAATGACATGGTGCTTCCAAACCCATATCTTGGGTGGAACTGAGTCTGTCCGCTGCCTTCAACTTCAATGAACAGGAAATTTGATAACAGGTCGAACAATCCAAATTTTAAGTTATCATCTCCTCCGTTATTCTCAAAGTGTTGGACGATCTTTTTTTGAGTATCAAATTCCGGTTTAAAGAAAAATCTGTCATAGTAATAATCCATGAATTTTTCTTTGATCCAATACATATTATCTCCGAAAACCCTCCATAAAATTTCATCGGTAATAAACGGACTGCAAAACCTGTGATAATCGAAGTAAATGCCCCTTTCCCTGAATTCATTGATGTGAACAGGAATGGCAGGCATAAATGAACCCATTATTCCTTCAACAGCATCCATTGGTATCTGCCATATCCTGAAAAAACCGAGTATGTGGTCTATCCTGAAACTGTCAAAATAATGAGACATCTGCTGAAAACGGTCTTTCCACCATTTAAAGTCATTTTCGGCCATTTTATCCCAGTTATACGTTGGAAAACCCCAGTTCTGTCCTTTGATGGCAAAACTATCAGGGGGAGCTCCTGCCTGCATGTCCATATTGAATAATTCAGGCTCTACCCATGCATCGCAACTATACCTGTAAATACCAATCGGGATATCACCTTTGAGGACTATTCCCTGGCTGTGCAGGTATTTTGCTGCTTCTGAAAGCTGAAGGTGAAGATGGTACTGAACAAAATAGTTAATCTGAACGGTTTCATTATCTTCTGCAAACTTTTCTGTTGCAGCCTTATCATAATTATTGAAGTCAGACCATTTTGAAAATCGGGTGTACTGTTTTCATTGCGTTTAACACAAAAAAACAGCATAAGGCACAAGCCAGTGTTCATTTGCTTTGAAGAAAGTCCTGAATTCCTCATCTTCAAGGAATTCTTTCCTATACTTTTGAAAATTTCCTGATGAATTCCCATTTTGAATTTATCATTTCCTCATATGGCACTGTCGGACTTGAATTCAATTCTGCAGACCTTTCCTTCAATTGTTTATGAAAAGTTTCCGGCATTTTATAAGGCAAAGCAGAAATTTTCAGGAATTGAGGATGCAATGCAAAAACTGATATCCCTGCATAAGGATATGTGTCAAATTTATCGTTATTGGCTGTGGTGTCATTTACAGGCAATATCTGGATAAGGCTCATCTTTGCCTTTTTTGCCCAGTCTGCCATGAGTTTAAGATCAGGAAATTCTCCAACTCCGAGACTGTCTTTTGTGCGGAGAGAAAATACAGGGATGGCAACTCCGGCTCCTCTCCAGAATTCATCAGTTGGCCTGTTAATATTTTCATCAATGCAGTATATTCTGGAGGACTTGCCGGCAGAGGGTGGGACATATCTGCTGAATCCCTCCTCATACCTTACAAACCTGTTATCTGCTATATCAAAGATGCCGTATTTATACTCAATACCCTGATTTACACCGGAAAGATCAAGTTCCAGAGCAAACCTGTTTTTTCGAATCGCTTCATTTGTGGTGCCAGCACCGGATCGCAGTTGCCAAGTTCTGTGCAATTTCCGGTTAAAATAATGGTCTCAGAGGTCTTTAACAGTGGAGCATTAACTTCAAATCTGTGGGTGAAGTCCGAAACAGGCAACTTTTGCGTCTTTTGTTTGGGCAAAATATAATCGAACATAGAGGTTTCAAAACAATTGTCGATAGTACCCGGGCTGCTCCATGTATCATAAACCTCAATTGAACTGCTGTTGTGTGCCGGATCCAGCATGAGTTTCCTCTCCCTCCATTCGTGAAGTTCGATACCGGTGTTATCATCTTTGAGAATATACCTGTATTCAAGACCGGTTTTTTCTGAATGTCAATTTCTATTGTTACTCTCCAGTTTTCATTATCGAGGTACATTAAAGGGAAAACTCCTGATGTAACATTGTTCCCCAGTATCTTATGGTTACCTGCAATAAGTATTGATTGTCCCGGATTTGTATGATACCTGACTGTAAATTGTATTAGCATAGGATTTAGATTGAAAATTTATGCTAATGTAATAAGTGTTGACAAATAATTAAAGAAATAACTTAATTTTGGATGCAATTTATAATATTCCAAAATGCTTCACTACCTTCATTACGTTCAATCTATTCCACAGGCTCACTTGTCAAGTATGGTTGCAGATACCTAAAGCTTTCATAAATTTTTACTGCGACCTGTCTTTATATAGCTGGACAGTTTTTCAATTTTGCCATTGTTGGTGTTTTTACAATTAAAAATTTTACATTTTGAGTAATAAAATATGTGTCAATTAGTCAATTGCTTATATCCATCCGTATTTTAATTATTTCCGTCCCTTAGTTACTGTCGGGCAATAACAGCAGTGGTAAATTATATTTATGACATATCGCATGTTTAGTATATGCATCGATATATAATGAAGTGCTGAATTATTTTTACCTTAGTTGGTGTATTATTGCAAATAAATTATTCTACTTGAAATGTGATACTATTCAGTTGTGAACCGTTAGAAATAAAGTTGATTTTTATTTTGATATAACAAATAAATAGTTTTATTTTGTTGATTTATAATGTACAGAGTAATATATATTCAGATTTATTTCTGTGTACACTTTAGATTTAATTTTAAATTTAAATTTAACAAAATGAAAATAAAATTACAATGATAATTCTATCACTTGGGTGCACATTTTTCATTTTTCCCCAGAGTGTTGGGATCAATCAAACCGGAGCAGAACCTCATTCTTCTGCCATATTGGATGTTGAGAGTAAATCAAAAGGCTTTTTACCTCCAAGAATGACGATTTATCAAAGAGATGCTATTGTTTCACCTACAGATGGTTTGATGATATTCAATACATCTTCAGGATGTCCAAATTATTATTTTCAGGATCATGGCATGAGTATTGCGGAACAATTAGTCCTCCTTTACATGTGGTACTTCAACAGTCACATTTAATTATAAAGGCTCATCGGTTACCTATGGAACTGTCATGAGTGAAGGGAGATGCTGGCCGACCGCAATCTGGCGCTACTCAGGTGGCAACCAGCAGTACTGATGAAGCTTCTTTTGGTGATTTATTCCAGTGGGGACGATTGGATGACGGACACCAGGTGAGGACATCTCCTACAACGACTACTCTGAGCAATAGCGATATGCCGACATGCTAATTTCATCATGGTACAAACTATCCCTATGATTGGCGTTTCTCCACAAAACGATAATTGGTGGCAAGGTATAAATGGGATCAACAACCCATGTCCGGATGGATTCCGGCTGCCAACCAAAACGGAACTAGATACCGAACGATTAAGTTGGAGCTCCAACAACGCTAGAGGGCATTTGCTTCGCCGCTTAAATTGCCAATAGCTGACCACCGAAACGATTTCGATGGCTTGGTCTACATTGAGGGTAACGATATCTGATCGGGAACTACTTGGGCAGTACTGTCAGTGGTTACACTACATGGTACTTGTACTTTACATTGGGAGTTCAAACGGGCAATGAATACCGGTCGGACGGAGTTTCTGTTCGTTGCATAAAGGATTAGACAAGGTTGAAGCACCTCATTAACAGCCTGTCCCGATGGAGCAGGAAGGGCATAGGCAATATTGCAGCAAAAGGGGCAGCAAGGCTCGAACATTTGAGTGAGCACAAAAAATCTCCTGCATTTAAAAGCAAAATCATTTTATTTATAACAAAATTCAAAAATCTATGTGGAAAACGCTTTGGATGGTATATCTTTGCAGTTTCAATCCTGAGGCACAATTTAAGAAAAGTTTTTATTTAGAGCATCCGGCACACTTTGCAGAGTATGCCGGACGCTCAGGGTGATCTTCACCCGTCTACACTATCTTGGTGCGAATTTGCTTATAAACACTCGAATTCGCACCATATTTAGCACGAATGTTCAGTTTAATGCGTCTTACGCGATCTCTCAATTCATCGTACATCTCGGCTCTTTGGTGCTTCATTGATCTCAGTTCCAGCAACTTCAAAGCGATCTCATTATTTACTGAATGAAGTTTGCTGATAATTCATTCAATTTCTCAATTTTTAGCAATTCATTTTGCAGGAAGATAACCTTCAAATGCTGCAACTGTAGTAACGTAATCATTGAAGTTTTTGTCAATGATGCAAAAGTCTTCTCACCCTGTTTTACAACCTGAGTTTGAGATACCTGTTGAGTAACAGTACCGTCCTCAGAAGGTGGTGCAGTAATAATGGCTTTCTCAGCTCTGACAGATTTCATCCTTTTGGATATTTTCTCAAGTAATTCAATCTGACCGGAATTTTTCCGTACTGGTACTTAATAGTAGCTTCAGCGCAGTGAAAATATTCATTACAGAATTTTGTCCTGTATAAAAAATAATCCCTGCGCTCCTTGACCAACAATTTCTTCTCCTTGGTGAGATTAGTTACAAATTATTGGTTTCAACCAGTGATTTGATGAAGGTATCTATGCCTTCAACACTCTCTTCCTGACGAAGAGGAATGTAATCCTCCATTGGTTTCAGGACTGTCAGGACGTCCTGTGCTGCCCGCAAACGGGATGCATAAGAAAAATTTGACATAATCAAAAATTTAAGTTAAAAAAATAAATAAAAAAACTCGATTGCAAAAATCAGGTTTATACCTGCCTTTTATTCCGGTTAATGGTTTTAGACAAGTAGGATGTCCCTTCATAATTGCAATATTTCTAATATGGGTTTAAATTAAATTCCCAAATTTTATCAATGTTGATATACTGTTTTTTGCTTTCAAAAAATCGGTATCAATCATAAAAATTTAATTTCTGACAGAGCTATTTGCATTTCACACAGTTACTGTCTTTTTATTTGACTGCTCTGTGTACTTTTACACAGGCATTGTCTTTTTACCTGACAGCACTGTTTTTTTTCACACAGTGCAGGTCTATTTCCAAATTGTTCTTTATTTTTTTCACACAGTGCATGTCTATTTCCAAATTGTTCTGTATTATTTTCACACAGTCCCATTATTTCTCTAAATAGTTCCATTTGCATTTCATACAGTCCTGTTTTTTATTTCTGAGTAGATCTGGTTTTAATTCATAGTGCTGCTCAGTTTCCAAATTGTTCTTTATTTTTCTTAAGCAGTACATTTTGTTTTTGAACAAGCCTGCATCAAATACAATTAGTACGATTAAGTTTTTAAACTGAAAATATGAAATACACATAATCCAGTTTTTCCAATAAGTCCGGCAGTGAAATTTTCTAGTGGTTTACAGTCCTAATTAAATCTGTTTTTCCTGTTGTACCAACCATATCGGTAAATATGGAATTCTGATTTCACTAGTTTTTTAATAATTTAACACCAAATTTTGAGTTAATTTGTATTCAATTAATTATCAAATTTTGAGATTTTTTGATACAACAGCGCAAAAAGTTAAATAGTATTTTGAAATAAAAAATATTTGATAAAAAAATTATTTTTTTATAATATCTTTTGTGTTAAAAGCCAGCATTTAATGAATGATATATTAATATTCGATAATGTTTATTGGTTTTTTGGAGGATTAAACCGAAAAGGAACTGTTCACCAGATATTTTTTCTTTCAGACTAATAAATTAAGGATTCATTCGATGCTATGTTAAGTTATTTCTATTATATTTGTGTGTATTTCCAGCAAAGTGGGATATTTTATACTAAAATAGTCAAATAGCTTTAGTATTTTGGAGCTAAAAATTCTGTTGGTGAGAATAACGTCATAGTCTGAATTATTATGATTGACAAAAGGAAATTATCAGAAAGGGATATTTGTACAAAACTAATTACTCCTGCATTGGAAAAGGCAGGTTGGGATAAACTAATCCAATTCAGGGAGAAGTATTCTTTACAGATGGGAAAATATATGTTAAGGGTAAACTGACTGCAAGAGGACAAAGAAAGCGTGCAGATTATATTCTGTATTACAAACCCAATATTCCAATTGCCATAATTGAAGCCAAGGACAATAAACGTTAATCAAACCGGGAATACAACAGGCTCCGGATTATGCAAAAATTCTTGATATTCCATGTGTGTTCTAGCAATGGTGATGGATTCCTGTAACACGACAGGAGCATCAGAGAAATATTGAATCAGAACTTGATATGGATTCCTTTCCTTCACCTGGAACTATATAGCAGAAATACTACAAAAGAAATACAAAGGGTTAAAACCCTGGAGAGCTGAAAAAATAGCATCACAGGATTATTTCTTTGATGGTTCGGAAGAAGCCAAGATACTATCACCAAATTGCCATTAACAGAACAGTTGAAGCCATTGCGAATGGTCAAACAGAATACTTCTGGTGATGGCAACAGGTACTAAGGAAAACATATACCTACATTTCAGATCATTCACAGGCTTTGGAAAAGTGGAACTAAAAGCGTATCCTTTTCCTTGCTGACAGAAATGCTTTGATAGACCAGACCCGCAGAGAAGTTCAAACACTTTAAGGATAAAATGACTGTGGTTAAACACAGGATGATAGACAAGAGTTATGAGAATTTACCTGGCACTTTATCAAGGTTTATCCGGAGCTGATGAGGAAGCCAATGCCTATAAACAGTTTTCTCCGGGATTCTTTGACCTGATTGTGATTGATAAGTGCCACAGGGGAAGTGCCAAGAAGATAGTGCTGGAGGGAAATACTAACATATTTGGCTTAATGCTACCCATATAGGTTTAGCAGCAACACCAAAGAAACAAGAAACCAGCAACATTAGATATTTTGGTGACCCTATTTATACCTACTCCCTAAAACAGGGAATTGATGATGGATTCCTTGCACCATACCGGGTCATCAGGGGTTGGATTAAATGTAGACATGGAAGGATGGAGACCAGAATCGGGAAAAAAAGACAAAGGCAGGTGATTTTGGTTGAAGACAGGATATACAATAGAAAGGATTTTGATAAAACCTGGTTATAGATGAAAGGACAGAGACTGTTGCAAGAAAACTCAGAATTCCTTACCGGTTTTGACAGATATGCAAAAACCATTGTTTTCTGTTCAGACATTGACCATGCTGAAAGAATGGGAATGGCATTATCAAACCTAGATTCGGATATTATGAAATTACAACTATAAGTACATCATGCAGATCACAAGTGCGAATGATGAGAGGAAATGTGAGCTGGAAAATTTTACTACACCTAGGAGAGATCTTTCCTGTAATACGAACCACTTCAGAATTGATGACTACAGAAATTGATGCACAAACCTGCAAGTGATTGTCCTGGATGCCAATATCCTTTCTATGACCAAGTTCAAGCAGATAATTGGAAGGAGACCGCATCAATGAAAGATTTAACAAGCTTTACTTTAATATCATGATTTCAGAAATACCACTGATTTGTTTATGATAAAATTTTGTGTGACCCAATCAGGGTTAAACTGTATCTGAGGACACTGATTTAACTAATATTGTAGATGAGGAGAGAAGAAAATGATATTCCAATCATAGATGGAAGAAACAGGGAAGATCATATTGAACATCCTGAATCAGAATCACCTTTGATACAAATTCCCTCATCAACACTAAGAGAAAGAAAGTGTATATAAATGGTGTTGATGTTTCCTGCATTGATCGGCAAGGGATTTATATTTTGACCAGCATGGAAAACCCATTACTGTGAGCATGAAAGACCATTCCAAGAAATCATTAAGGGTCAGTTTACTACATTGGAAGATTTTTCTGAAATCATGGAGTTCAACAGATAAAAAGGAGCCAATAATTAAGGAGCTGGAAGATCATGGTGTTTTTGGTGGATACTTTGAAATGCCGTAAACAGGGATGTTGACATATTTGACCTGATATGCCCATGTGAAACATGATAACCTCAATGACAAGAAAGGAAAGGCCAATAATGTGAAAAAAGGAACTACTTTACCAAATATGGTGAACAAGGTAAAAAGTATTGGAATCTCTATGGATAAATATGCTGATGAAGGGTCAGCAACATCGAAAATATAAAAGGTTCTGCGGGTTCAACCTTTTTACAGAATATGGTTCTCCGATTGAGATTGTCAATCGGTTTGGCAGCAAAGCGAAATATCAGGAAGCAGTGAAAGAATTGGAAATTGAATTGTATAAAACAACAGACAAGAAAAGGGTTTATGTTATCAAATTGGATAGAGGTATGACAGGACTATTTAATGAGATAGTTAAGAAAATGACAAATATAAGATTTTTGCACCACCCATTAGGGTGGTGACTAATAATACACAACAAAATGGATTTTCCACCGCTCTTTAGGAGGGTGATGATCAAAGAAATGACAACAAATAGATTTTTGCACCGCTCTTTAGGGTGATGATCAAAGAAATGACAACAAAATAGATTTTTTTGCTGCCCTTTAGGGTGGTGAGTAAAAAGCACAGATCCGGCTTTAGCCGTTAACTTGAAATGCAACATTAAAGGCTAAAGCCAGGAATATACAAATTATTTGTCACACAGCTAAAGCAGGTGCAAAAAACAGGGTTCAAAAAGATTGAAAAACTAAAGCAGGGTGCAAAAAGAGATGATAAAAAAAGAAATTAATAAAATACAGAACATAGAATAATGACAAACTTGAATTTTTCTGGGGCTTACAATGAAATGATTTAGAAAGTGTCAACAAATATAATTTTCAAAGCCCCACAATGAAAAAAATTAAGAAAGAAGTGCAATAAAAGTACGGTTTTGCACCGCCCTTTAAGTGGTGATCGAATGAAAAAACAACAGATCGGCTTTAGCCGTTAGCTGAGAAAAAATATTTATAAAGAAAAATAAGTTAAAAAATCACAAATTATGTCATTTGTTAAAATTTGGATTCATGCTGTTTGGACAGTAAAAAACAGAGACTATTTGGATCAAGATATTAGGAAAATTTTGTTCCAACACATTCATAAAATGCAATAGAAAAAAGTATTTATAGATACGGTCGGAGGTTACAATAACCATGTTCATTTGTTGTTTGTTCAGGCTGAGAAATAGTCAATCAGTTGACAATGTTATGCAGTTAATAAAAAGGAGAATCGTCTTTCTGGTTTAGCAAAGCGAGACATAGCGGGTTAAAACTCACCTGGAAAAGAGTATTTTGCGGTTAGCGTTAGTAGATCCAATGTTGAAAAAGTCACAAGTTATATACAAAATCCAGAGAGAAGAGCATCATGAAAAGACCTGGGATGATGAATATAATGAGTTTATAACAAAATATGGATTTCCAGATTATGAAGGCTAAGCCAGGAATTGTGTTCCAAATTAGTTAGCATAACTAAAGCAGGGGTGCAAAAAGGGAGGAGTTAAAATAGGAAGATGAGAAAAACTAAAACCAGGGTTCAGAAAATCAAATGAATTAATTAAAAATACAGATCATAGAATAATGATAAACGTTTTTAAAGCCTTAAAATGAAATGATTTAGAAAGGGCAATAGAAATAAGATTTTTGCACCGCCTTTAGGTGGTGATCAAAGAAGGTACAACAATCCGGCTTTAGCCGTTAACTTTAAATAACCTTTATATTATTTAAAAACTCAAAGCTACCAGAATAAATTAAAATTATTTGCTTTTAGCTAAAGCAGGGTGCTAAGAAAATTAAAAAGATGATATGAGAGAAAAAAGCTAAAGCAGGTTGCAAAAAGGAATGGTCAAAAAGACGTAGTTTCAAAGAAGAATGATAAAAACTAAAGCAGGGTGCCGAAAACTGAAGAGGAAGAACAAAAGAGATTGAAGAAGTTAAGGCAAGGTGCAAAAAGCGAGGGTGCACAAAAGGAAATGAGTGAATTAATTAAAATATGGAACATAAAATAATGATAAACTGGAATTTTGCCGCCCTTTAGGAGTAGTGATCAAAGAAAGAACATGGAGAAATCCGGCTTTAGCCGTTAACATTAAATGTTGATTGTTAAAAGGCTAAAGCCAGAGAATATATTCAAATTATTTTGCACAGCTAAAGCAGGGTGCTAAAAGGCTGAGTGCAACAAAAAAGACTAGAAAAAGCTAGAGCAGGGTGCTAAAAGGAAGGTGCAAAAGATGATACAAGAAAAAGCTAAAGCAGGGTGCAAAAAGGAATAGTCCAAAAGGCACATGGGTTCAAAGAGATTATAAAAGCTAAAGCATTGTGCAAAAGCAAGGTGCAAAAGATGATATGAGAAAAAGCTAAAGCAGGGTGCAAGGAATGATTAAAAGGCATGGTTCAAAGAGATTATAAAAACTAGAAGCATTGTGCAAAAGCAAGGTACAAAAGGGAAGATGAGAAAAAACTAAAGCAGCGTACAGAAAATAGTAGGTTGAAAAAGGGAAGATACAAAAAGGAAATTAATAAAAAATACAAGAACATAGAATAATGACAAACCTCAAAGGGCTGCGGTGATGGCATCCGCAGAATAGTATGTGAGACACCGGATTAAATAGGTGATGCTCAAAGAATAGAACAATTGGGATGGATGCTTTTTCTGAAGATTTTCTCCAGACTAGGACAAGAACTTGAATTAATTGATGACAATTATAAGAAGTCTATTCCTGATGAATTACACTGGGATACATGGGCTGGTGATGATGGGGAATAACAGGTGATGGTGCTGGAATTTGTGGACAGGAGCTGTTCCCCACACTTGAAATCCAGCCTTGCAACAGGCAATAGCGGGGCAGTGATTATGAGGAAGTTTTTAGAAGGGAACAACAATTACATGAAAAGCCAGATTAATATCCGCGAGAAGTGCTGAACAAACTCAATGAACTGGATTTTAATGTTGCCAAAAGAACGTCATCTTTTGGTGAATTACTATGGAAACCATTTTAAAAGGGATTTGCAAGAATTGCAGGGGAAAGTGGTGAGTTTTACACCCCAAGGGCAGTTACACTTCTGATAACTGAGATAATTGACCCAAGGTGGAGAAAAAAATGCTTGACCCTGCCAATGGTACTGGGGTTTTATCACAGTAATTGAGCATCTTAAAAGAAAGCACAAACATTGAGGATTTAAGAAGCATTTCGCAGAATGTTACAGGTTGGGAGTATAAGATACTTCCTTATTTATTGTCGGTAACCAGATTTAATTTTAAACGACATTGAAGTTCCCAATATTATTTTCAAGAGGATTCGCTGGATAAACCATTAGTGCATATCGCCGGAAAGACAGGGTTGATATTATTGACGCCAATCCACCTTTTGGTGGTATTGGCAATAATAACAACAGAAAATAACTTTCCTCAGAATTTCCTTTCAAAGAAAATTTGAACCTCTTTTTAATTCTGATGATTCCTTGCTTAAACAAGGGTGGGAAGAGCAGAATTGTTTTTTACCTGATGGTTCTTTAACGGGTGATGGAGTAAAACAAAGGGTAAGGCAAAAGTTAATGGAAGATTTTAACCTGCATACCATTATCCGCTTACCAAATTCAGTGTTTCAAGTTATATGCCACTGTCACCAACAAACTGCTATTTTTACAAGAGAACAAAAAGAAATCTGGTATTACAAGACACCGTTCCCCTGAAGGACAGAAAATTACAGTAAAACCAAGGCAATTCAGGTTCATGAATTTGACCCTATTAAGAAATGGTGGAACAACGGGACAGAAGTGAGATTTGCTGGAAGATTGGATATTAAAACCATTATTGACAGGAATTATGATCTGGATATGAAAATCCAGAGCAAACAGGAAGAAAACTCACGAATAAAACAGTTCAGAACTGATGCTGATGCTGGAAAAAATCTTTTGGGAAAAGTCAGGACTTTTGGAACCAGTTAAAAGATGCTGTGAAATGAGTTTAATTAAAATCAGTAGGTTGTTTGATTTTTGAAAAGGCAGTTTGCAAAGTTCAAAATGCACACCCAGTGAATATGATTTTAATACAGCATCCTCAGGTGGAAAACTCATAATGAATTTACATGAATGTTGAAGCTTTAATCTTCGCTGCTGCTGCATCTGGTTCACTTGGAAGAACTCACTATGTAAATGGCAAATTTATTTCAAGTGATTTGTGTTTTATAATTACTCCCAAAGACCCAGTTAATTTTTCAATTGATATAAATTTTATCATTTAATCTTTGAAACATTTAAAGAAGATATTGTAAAGAATACCAAAGCAGGAACATCTAAAGAAGCAATAGGATTAAAATCATTTAGGAACTACAAATTGCCATACTTTGGAAATTAATAAGCCGTTTTCCACAAGGGGAACAATTTGTAAACCTCCAGATTTCTAAAAAAACAGAACATTTTAAGTTAACTCCAATTAGACATATAAAACAGCTCAAATCAGGCATTTTTGCGTATGAAGCCATGCAGGGTAAATTAACTGCAAAATGGAGAGATAATAATCCTGATGTTGAACCAGCAATTGAATTACTGAAAAGATAAAAGCTGAAAAGGAAAGGCTGGTTAAAGAAGAAAACTGAAAAAGAAAAACTACTACCTGCAATAAAAAAAGGAAAATGAAATTCTTTTTGAAATTCCTGAAAGTTGGGAATGGTGCAGATTAGGAGAAATCTCAAAACAGATTACTGATGGTGAACATCAAACACCACCAAGGATAAATGCAGGTAGAATGTGTATCAATAAAAATATTCGAGACGGATATTTTGATTTTGATAATTTGGATTATATTTCAGAAGAACATTTCCAAAATCAATAGAATCAACATGATGAAGAGGAAAAAATGACATATTAATAGTAAGTGTTGGTGCAACAATTTGGGCGTTTCAGCAATATTAAAAGAAAATAAAATATTTGCATTGGTAAGGAGTGTAGCATTAATTAAGCCATTTGATAATTCAATGGCTGATTTTGTCAAAGGATTTTCAGGTTCACCATTACTCCAAAATGATATTTCAACTCGCTCATGAGGAACTGGCTCAACCTTGTTTATATCTTAATCAAATAAAAGAATTGACAATACCTCCTTCCTCTATTTCAGAACAACAACAAATTGTCATCAAATTAGATAGACAGTGAAATATTGCTGATGATTTGGAAAATGTTAAAAACAGCCAGCAGCAAAATGAAATGTTATTGCAGCGGAAGGTGTTGAGAGAGCACTAGAACCAAAAGCTTAAACCTAAACAAAGATTTGGTTGGCCTTATTTATATATGAAATCTCAAATTGGTTTTAATTTTTTAATCAAGGAGTTTACTCTTTAAGAGACTTAAATTAACTCTTTCTACAGGTAAAATTCTTAAAAAATTGAATATAAAAAATAGTAGACTGCTTTAAAAACAAGAAGAAACTTTGTTTTATTTATTATATCTTTTACAATAGAGTTCAAAGTATTTTTATTGAAATTTAAAAAATAGTAGTATGTATGTTAGCACAACTTTTTCCTAGTAATTTTCCCGGCATTTTAGTATTGATAATTTGCATATAGTTTTTATAGCCAAGTAAAAGATAAAAAGAAGATATAAATAGTCTAAGAACTGAATTAATCTCTAAGGATAAAAATATGGATTATTTGAAAGAACAATTGAATGAATTAAAAATCAATATAAATGAGATCTCTGATCAAAAATTTAATAAAAGGTTTAAAATAAAGAATTGGAAAATTTAAGGAAAAATAATTATTAGAGAAGAACATGTCAAAGCAGTTAATGAATTGGAATATTGAAAGTATGTTGTGAAGATGATACTAAAAGTGCCATTCAAAGGCATCATTCAAGCATTTCGGTAGTGTAAGCGAACTATATACCTTTCACACTAATTTTCCTTACAATCCAAAGATTATAAGATTTATTGGAGCATTAATAGATCTTATAGTTTTTGAAAGTCTGGATGAAGAAAATCCGATCAAATAAACATTATTTTTAGAGGTACAAACAGGAAGACCTTACACATCAAATAATCATAAAAAAATAGTGAAGCTGTTCAATATAAGAGAAATATATTGTAGATCTTTAAATCTAAACTGACCTAAATAGACATATACAAAAAAGATTTTGCTGTGTAAAATTGAATATTCCAAATTCAGGCTATAAAAAAGCACAGAGACACAAGATTTAATCTAAAATATACTTGATAAATTAGATGAAGTGATGAATTACCATGAAGATTTGGAAAAAGCATACAAAACCAGCCAGCAGCAAAATGAAATGTGTTGGCAGATGGTAAGAGAACCGTTAGGAGCCAATAGAAAGGTTAATTTATGAATTAAAATTTACAATGATGATCTCAAACCTAAAGTCTAAAGAAAGAAAAATCGAAACTACTTCATTTTAAATTTTGGCCATTTTAATGTTTTTACGACGGTATTAGAATGAACGTACATAATTCTGTTAAAGACATCCATAGAATTTTTAAATGTGTATACCTGTATTTAAAAGATTAATATTTGCTTATAATATTGTTAATACTTTGGAAGCCTTATGCACCATATTTGTGATAGTGATATTTCATCAAAAATATATTAATTTTTTGTTTTTAAAAATAATTATACATTGTAACATCAAAAAATATATAAATTCTGATATTTTTAATTACTTTAATAACTATACTGACTTAAAATGCAAATAGAAAATTGAGGTAGTGATGATTTTTGAAGAAATCTATATAGTTAAGCCAATCAGGAAATAAAACTGTGAGAATATCATTAAACATAAATTACAAACATAGCCTAAAATGAAAAATTTGAAATTTTATAAACCCTTGTTTTGTTTTTAGTAATAATTTCATGTCAAAATGATTATTCTGACCTAATGCACCTGCCAGGACTTATTTGACAATTAATGGTGATACAGAGAAATAGTTCACAATGGAATCTGATTTAAAATCACAAAGAAATTCTTCATAATGTGGAATGGTTCAATATTTATCAGCCATATGATGTAATTAACCTCGACATTGTTGATTATATTCATTCATTAATAGCAAACTTTGGATTATAACTACCGATACTACTTAAGTTTTGCGTTTGTTTGTGAAAATTTTTCGGCAGGTAAATATACTTCAATAAACGATGATTCTTTAAGTAAAATGAAGCATTTAGTGAATTTCTTGCAACTCAATTTATTAAGCATATAAAAGCCGGACAATCATTTGGAAGTAAACGAAGAAGGTAATAAATGGATTGTAGAGGTTTAAATTTAGAATATGAAGGTAATGGAAGTATCGCAATTATTAGTGGGAGAAATTATACTTAACAAATAATTAAAAATGGAGGATGTAAAAGAAAAATAAATGAATTATTGACTCTATTATCTATTGAACAATTAAATAAAATTCTTGAACTTGAAAATAATACCAAAAATAGAAAAGATTATTTGGTATTTAGAAAAAATAGGAAGTGAAGAAGTTAGGTATAAATTGAATTCAGAGTTTCGTCCTGGGATAATTCAAGAAATGGAAGGAGTTACTCGTTTATGGTACAAAAAATCAGATGGGTCTTGGATTATTAGGCTTTGGAAATAAAAGACTAGTAATTATGAAATAAAAAGCTATTAT
>JADJGA010000013.1 GCA_016708265.1 Saprospiraceae bacterium
CTGGGAGATAAAAGCTACCAGACCTGATTGTATAATCTTCAATCAGTTTGATGAATTCGGAAATGCAGCCTGGCATTATAATACAACCGGAAAAGCAATAGAGGAGGTTTTCAATGAAATAAAAAGCAAAGACAGCAAACTTGCAGCCTACATTTCAGCAACAGGCTCTGCCGGAACAATTGCAGCAGGTGATTATCTGAGAACCTTTGCTCCGCATATTAAAGTTGTTGCTTGTGAAGCCCTGCAGTGCCCTACCCTTTTGATGAATGGATTTGGAGGACACAGGATTGAAGGAATCGGTGATAAACATGTTCCATGGGTTCATAATGTTAAAAATACTGATGTCATTACGGCTATTGATGATGAAGATTGTATGAGAATTTTCAGGCTGTTTAATGAAAAAGAAGGACATAACTATCTTAAATCATGCGGAATTTCGCAAGAGGTGATCGACAACCTGCATTTAATAGGGATATCAGGCATTGGAAATATTCTTTCAGCTATTAAAACTGCTAAGTATTACGAAATGACAGGCGAAGATGTAATATTTTCGATAGCCACCGATTCTGCTGAGATGTATCGATCCCGCCTCGACGAATTAAATGAGGAAAAGGGCAGGTATTCTGAAATACAGGCAGTTAAGGATTTTGAAAAATGCATATATGGCACCACAGCTGATACAATGAAAGAGTTAGGCTACAATGACAGAAAAGCAATTCACAATTTAAAATATTTCACTTGGATTGAACAACAAGGCAAAGAAGTTGAAGATCTGAATCAGCTATGGTATGACAGGAATATCTGGTCTCAACTCTTTAATCAGGTTGACAGGTGGGATGAGATGATCAGGGAGTTTAATGAAAGAACAGGGTTAGTGAAATGAAAAATGAAAAATGAAAAATAGTAATTAGTAATTAGTAATTTTTAAATAGTAATTCGTAAATTAATTAATGACATTAAAATTCAAATACCTTTGTACAGATTGCGGATCAGAATACAGTAATTCTGAAATAATGTATCTTTGTCCTGCATGTAATGCTTTGAATGCTGGTGAAATCCCACCAAAAGGAGTTCTTAAAACGATTTATGATTATGATAATTTAAAAAATACTGATTTCAGTACTCTTAAGAAAAGTAGTTTTATACCTTTGATGCCCTTTGAAAAAAAGGATAGTCTTCCAAATATGAGGATTGGCAATACACCTCTTTATGAGATCAATAAAATAGATGGCAGGGATTTCGGGTTTAAAATATTTTTAAAAGATGATTCCCAAAACCCTACTTATTCATTTAAAGACAGGGCTTCAGCTACTGTATCTGCATATGCAAAGGAAAATGCAATAAAAACCATTATCACTGCATCTACAGGCAATGCCGGGTCATCTCTGGCAGGAATCTGTGCTTCACAGGAACAGAGAGCTGTAATTCTTGTGCCGGAATCAGCACCTCTGGCTAAACTCACCCAGATCCTCATGTATGGTGCAGTGTTGATCCCTGTCAAAGGCAACTATGATGATGCTTTTGATCTTAGCATCGAAGCAACAAAGGAATTTGGCTGGTACAACAGGAATACTGCATTTAATCCACTGACAATTGAAGGAAAAAAACAGTCTCTTTTGAATTATTTGACCAACTGGATTTTAATATTCCTGACAGGATCTTTGTTCCTGTGGGTGACGGGTGTATAATTTCAGGAGTATATAAAGGATTCGAAGATCTGCTGGAATTAGGAATAATAGAAAGAATGCCAGTAATTGTAATGGTACAATCAGAAAAAAGTGACAATCTGATCAGAAATATTAATTCCTCCGAATTTAAAATTAAGCAGGCAACAACTATTGCAGATTCCATTTCGGTTGATATTCCAAGGAATTTTTATATGACAAAACATTTTATCAATAAATATAAAGGTGAATATCTGACTGTCTCTGATGATGAAATACTTGAAGCCTCGAGAATTCTGTCAAGAAATACAGGTCTGTTCTCTGAACCTGCAGCAAGCGCTGCATTTGCAGGAGTAATGTCATATAAAAAAATGAATAAACTTCCTGATAGATCTAAAAATGTCGTTTTACTGACAGGTAGCGGTTTAAAAGACCTGAACTCAGTCAAAAAAATCCTCAATATCCCCGATTCAATTGAACCTGATATACGTAATTTAAAAAAATTAATGAGATGATCTTTTTCATTTTAAACGGCAAAACAGTAAATTATGAAGGAGACCCAGAAAGAACATTACTTGATTTTCTGAGATTGGACCTGCATATCACTTCTCCCAAAGACGGTTGTTCAGGGCAGGCAACCTGCGGGGCATGTACGGTTGAAATCGATAAAAAGGCCAAATTAGCCTGTGCTATTAAAATGAAAAAACTGGAGGGAACAGAAGTTCTCACTATGGAAGGCTTTCCGGAATATGTGAGGGATACCATAGCCAAAGCTTATGTTAATAAAGGAGCAGTCCAGTGTGGTTTTTGTACTCCCGGTTTTATCAGCCGTACAAAAATACTCCTCCAGGAAAATCCGAATCCAACTTTGCAGGAAATTCAGAATGCGCTGAAACAACATCTTTGCAGATGCACCGGATATAAAAAAATAGAAGAAGCTATCCTTCTTGCTGCAGAAAAAATCAGAAACAATGAACAGCTTGAGATAACAAAAACTTCCGGCAAAATAGGGATCTCTCATCCAAAATATAATTCCTATGAAACCGCAGTCGGGAAACACAATTTTGTTGATGATATTTATCTAGACGAAATGCTGTTTGCCGCATTGAAATTCAGCGACCATCCAAAGGCTAAAATATTGATTATCAATACAGAGAAAGCATCACAACTTGAAGGAGTTCACAGGATTTTCACTGCTGGGGATATTCCCGGAGAAAGAAAGGTCGGACTTATTTATCAGGACTGGCCGGTTATGATCGGTACAGGAGAAACTACTCATTATATCGGAGATGTGATAGCAGGGGTTGTTGCTGATTCTGATGAAATCGCGAGGAAAGCATTAAGTCTTATCAATATTGAATATGAAGTTTATAGTCCGGTAAGCGATGTGTTTTGGCTATAGAAGGAGAAAGAGTACATCCTGACAAACCAAATAATTTCAATACTACGAAATTCACAACTGGAAATGCTGACGATGCGCTCCTGAATTCAAAATACAGATCCGGTGATTTTTATCAGACTCAGAGGGTTGAACATGCTTTCCTTGAAAAAGAGGCTGCGATAGCGATCCCTGCCGGAATAGGAGGAATAGAGCTATTAAGCCAGAGTCAGGGAGTCTATGAAGACAGGAGACAGATAGCTATGATCCTTGGCATTCCGGAGGAGCATGTCAGGGTGACTTTAGTGCCAAACGGAGGTGGGTTCGGAGGCAAGGAAGACCTGAGCATACAGGGACAAACAGCTTTGTTTGCTTTTTTGCTTCAAAAGCCTGTTAAAATAACCCTGACAAGGGAAGAATCTATCAGACTGCATCCGAAACGACATCCGGTTTTCATGGAAATGGAACTGGGAGCTGATGAAAACGGAAAATTGACAGCACTTAAACTAAGAGCTACAGGTGACACAGGAGCATATGCTTCAGTCGGCACAAAAGTAATGGAACGGGTTGCAGGTCATGCAGCCGGAGGTTATTTTATACCTGTAGTTGATATTGAAGCGAAGACCGTTTACACCAATAACATCCCAAGCGGTGCAATGCGTGGTTTTGGTGCAAACCAGGTGACTTTTGCACTTGAAAGCTGTATCGATGATATTTGCAGGCAGGCAGGATTTGACCGATGGAAATTCAGGTATGATAATGCTTTGACCGATGGTTTAATGACCTGCACAGGACAAAAAGTCTTTGGAGTCGGGATCAGGGCATGTCTTGAAGCGATCAAAGACGATTTTTACAATTCCAGGTATGCAGGTTTAGCATGTGGGATCAAGAATTCAGGAGTCGGAAACGGAATGATTGATGAATCAAAGGTCATTATTGAAATCAAGTCAAAGGATAAAATAATCATCAGGCATGGATGGACTGAGATGGGTCAGGGTGTTCACAATATGGCATTGCAGACTTTATGTGAAGAGACTGGCATTTCTCCCGGAATAATTGAGGTACAGGTCGATACAGAAGCTCAGTTAAAAACAGGGATGACAACTTCATCGAGGGCAACGGCACTGCTAGGACTTGCTATAATCAATGCATCAAAGGCAATGAAAAAAGATCTGGAAGCCCAAAGTCTGGATGAATTGTCAGGTAAATCATATTTCGGTCAATTCACCTGCGACTGGACAACAAAACCCGGAGTTACTGACAGAGAACCTGTGATACATTATTCATACGGTTATGCAGCACAGCTATGCATTCTGGATGATAGCGGCAAGATCAAAAAAATGATAGCTGCTCATGATGCCGGTAAAATAATGAATCCGATGCTTTTTGAAGGCCAGATAGAAGGTGGTGTTCACATGGGTCTTGGTTATGCCCTAACTGAAGATCTGCCTATGAAAGATGGATTCCTGTTAAGTGACAGGATGAAAGACCTTCAGGTATTGAGAGCACATGAAACTCCTGAAATCATAGTCCGGGGAGTTGAAGTGAAAGATGCTGTCGGACCATACGGAGCAAAAGGCATAGGAGAAATAGGACTTGTACCTACTGCTGCTGCTGTAGCCAATGCTTTCACAGCTTTCGATGGAGTAAAAAGGACGAAGCTACCACTGATCAGGAAAATTGACAATTGAAAATTGAAAGTGAAGAATAGAGAATCTGTTGTCGGTTAATCTGTTGTCGGTTGTCTGACTGTCAGTTTAAATTGAAAATTCGTAATTCGTAATTTAAGAAACTTTTCACTTTTAACTATTAACTTTTAACTCAAAAAAATGGATAATTGAAAATGAACAGTGATCAGTAAACTGTGAAAAGTGAAAAAACTTGCCCCTAAGAATTATAATTGTTCAATATTATATTTGTTTCGCATCTTTGGCCTTTGCGTGAAAAACCACAAGTGCTAATTTGTATTGAAAGGAACAAAACTTTAAAATATAATGTTTTTAAAATAAATTCTGTATTATGACAGCGATAGAACTTAAGAAAAGAATAATTGATAAGATTCAGCTAATAGAAAATGAAGACCTTTTGAAAGAGACTTACCGGCTTATAGATATTGAACTCGAAGATATTGAATCACCTTATGTTCTATCAGCAGAAATGAACAATGCTGTATCCGAGGCCAGAAATCAGATCAAAAAAGGAGATTTTTTAACACACAATCAGGCAAATGAACAGATTGAGGAATGGTTAGACAAATAATTTGGGCTAAATGAGCTCAACAAGATAGAGAAGCCATACTCTTGTATTGGAATGAACGAAATAAATCTAAAGTTTACAGCAAAAAATTAAACAGGCTTTTCATTCAAGCAGTAGAAATATTAGCAAATTATCCGCAATTAGGTAGAAAAACTGATAATGAGAAAGCAAGAATTAAAATCGTAAAAGATTATTTTCTAATATATGAATTTGATGATAAAGAATTAAGGATACTATCAATATTTGATACAAGACAAGACCCTGCTAAGTTAAAAAAATAATTGATTTAAAACAAGAGCAAAAAAATATTGAGGTTTCTACTAAATCAAGCCATCTGTCTCATTGTTTGCCTGACAAAAGTGGATAAGATTGAGTGTATTCAAAATCATTAAATATGATATGCTTGATTATACTTTTCTAATTTTGATTAAATAGGCTTATCTTTGTGTTTGTTTTAATATTGCAGAAATGATCTATTTAAAAAACGCAACTTACATAGACTGGAAAACACTTGAGTTCATAAAAACCGATATTATTGTCGGACAAGGTGTAGAAAGCAAAATTTCATTCCAGTCTGATAATGAATTACCGCTACATGATAAAGATAGTAAAATAATAGATTGTAAGGGTAAATACGTCACAAAATCATTTGCCGTCGGGCATCACCATGCATATTCCTCACTTGCAAGGGGAATGGGAGCACCAAAAAAAAATCCTGCCAATTTTCTTGAAATACTTCAGTACATCTGGTGGAATCTTGACAAATGCCTTGATGAAGAGATGGTCAGGTACAGTGCCCTGACAACAGCAATGGCTTGTGCAAAAGCCGGATCCACATTTGTGATCGACCATCATGCATCACCAACCTTTGTCCATAATTCACTTCAAACTATTGCTAAAGCATTTGATGAAGTCGGAGTATCACATCTGCTGTGTTATGAGATAACTGATCGCGATGGACTGGAAATAGCAGAAAAAGGACTTGAAGAAACAGATTTTTATTTACAAAAAAACCAGGGACTCGTAGGGCTGCATGCTTCATTTACAGTTGGGGATGAGACCTTAACAAGTGCCGTTGATTTGATGAAAAAACATGATTCAGGCATCCATATTCATGTAGCTGAAGACCTTGCTGATCAGGATCATTGCATAAAAAATCATGGCAAAAGAGTGGTTAACAGACTAAATGATTCTGGTGTTCTGGAATCCTGCATATCAGAGATTCAGAAATGTACATCGCTATCTCGGCAACAATCATTATTCAGGAGATGCAGACAACAATCTTGTCGTATTGGACTATGACTCACCTACTGAATTCAATTCATCCAATTTTTTAGGTCATTTCCTGTTTGGTATTAATTCAAATCATATAAAACATGTTATTTCGGATGGAAGATTGATCCTGGAAAACAGACAGATCACCACTACTGATGAAAATGAAATACTTGAACGATCAAGGAAATTATCAGTGAAGCTGTGGGAAAGGATGAGGAAATGAAAGGTAGAATGGTAGAAAGGTGGGAAGGTTACTATGCAGGAAAGTTTGCTTATAGGATGTGAATGATTATGTTAATAACCAGGTCAATCAAGATTAGTTTTTTTTGTGAATCTTTTTGCTTTTGAGTCTTAGTGGCTATTTATCAAATTCATATAATTTCCGACCATTGATTCACGTAAATCTCTAATAATTATTAAAATATAATTCTTTGACTACATTATCAGAACCTAAATATCCCATCTTTGTTAAATGTTTAACAGAATCAGAATGATCACAATCAGTTAGTGCAAATGGAAAATTCAGTGATACAATATTTCGGTTATGCAGCATCGGTTATCATCGCTATATCAATGATGATCAGTTCGATTGTGAAATTCCGATGGGTCAATCTGATCGGTGCATTGATCTTTTCTGTTTATGGGTTTACATTCGGAGCTTACCCTGTAGGTATATTGAATGGTTTTATTGTACTTGTTGATCTTTATTACCTGTCGAAGATATACAGTAAAAAAGAATTATTTGAAACTCTTGAAATCAGTCAGGATAACAAATATCTGCCACGTTTTCTCGAATTTCATAAGGCTGAAATACAGAAGTTCTTCCCTGGTTTTGTATTTGATCCTGAAGAAAAATATATCAGTTTTTTCATTCTGAGAAATATGGCAGTAGCAGGAGTCTTCCTGGCTAAAAACAAGAATAATGACACGTTAATTGTAGATCTTGATTATGTCATACCTCAATACCGTGATTATAAAAATGGTAAACATATCTACCTGAGGGTTATGAACAAATTTATGAGAAACGGATTTAAAAAAGTCCTTGCCTCTGGGAATAGCAAAAAATATGCCCAATATCTTAAAAAACAGGGATTCTCGGAGTTACAGGATGGCCTTTATGAAAAAAATCTGTTCTGAATTATGGAATTGCTGATAAAAAACGGAACCATAATAAATGCTTACAGGACAGAAAAAGCAGATATTTTCATAAAAAATGGAAAAATCGCTTTTATAAGGGCCAATATTGATATTCCTAAAAATGTAAAGGTGCTAAATGCTGAGGGTAAGTTTCTAATTCCGGGAGGGATTGATCCACACGTTCATATGCATCTGCCTGTGCCAGGAGGATTTTCAAGCGATGATTTTTATTCCGGCAGCAGGGCGGCAATTTTTGGTGGCACCACTACCCTGCTGGATTTTGTCACTCCTTATAAATCACAGTCTTTGGTTGAAGCATTACATCAAAGAAAAAATGAAGCTGAGCATCGGTCACAGATTATTCATTCCATGTCAGTCCGGTTGACTGGCATCATGGTATAGAAGAGGAAATTGCTCAATGTATTGCGGAAGGTATAAGTTCATTCAAGGTTTATCTCGCGTATCTCGATACCGTCGGGTTAAATGCGGATGTTTTCGAAAAAGTATTGAAAACGGTTGGCAGGCTTGGTGGAATGGTAACTATTCATTGTGAAACAGGAAAAGAAATTGAAGAAAAAAGAACTGAATTCTATGATAAAGGTTTTAATAAACCTTCATATCATCCACTATCCAGGCCACCTGAAGCCGAAGCAAATGCTGTAAAATCAGCTATTGCACTTGCCGGCCAATATAATTGCCCTATATACATAGTTCATGTTTCAACTAAAGAGTCTCTAAAATATATTGAACAGTCTAAAAATGCGGGACAAGCCGTTTTTGCCGAAACCTGCCCACAGTATTTGCTCCTCGAAGACTCGAGGTACCAGGGATCATTTGAAGATACATCACCGTATGTGATGAGCCCACCTTTACGAAAAAAAGAAGATAATGAAGCATTGTGGGAAGCTCTGAATTCAGGACTGATAGATACTGTCGGAACAGATCACTGCCCGTTTACACTTGAACAAAAATACAAGGGGAAAGATGATTTCAGGAAGATACCAAATGGAGCCGGAGGAGTTGAACACAGACTTGAATTGCTTTAGACATATGGTATACTGAATGATAAAATATCATTGAACAAATGGGTAGAACTTTGCAGTACAAAACCCGCAGAATTGTTTGGATTGAAATCCAAAGGAAAAATCGAAGTCGGAATGGATGCCGATATAGTTATCTGGGATCCTGAACCAGAAAATGTAATTTCATCAAAAACTCACCACCAGAAAACTGACATTAATATTTATGAAAGCTTCAAAACCAGGGAAAAGCTGAAACTGTGATCAGAAATGGTGAAATGGTAATTGAGAATAGTGAAATATTGCCTGAATTATCAAAGGGTAGTTTTATAAGAAGGTAGGTCAAGTCGGCAGTCAGCAGTCCGCAGAAGATTTAACTACTTTTATCCTTTCAATTTTTAACTATTACCATGTAACTATTAACTTTTCACTTTTAACTTTTCACTATCTTTTCACTTAAAAAACCCTTTTATTACCTCTGTTTAAAATACCGTGTAAGACATCAGCTGGTTTTTCAAACCGGTTTGTAAACATCATCGCTGCGATGATATATGGTTTATAACCGGCTTCAATATAGGTTCTAAGTCTGTATTTTTCAAATACTTCTGCATTTACTTCCCCTTCCCTGCATGAAACACCGCTGATATCTGCCGGCAGGCAATGCAAGTAAAGAGCATCCTTATTTTTTGTTACATTCATCATTTCAGCATTGTACTCCCAGTCTTTAAATTTTGCATTATTGGCAAGACAAACCAGTTCAAGATCTTTTAATCCGGATCTGTCAGCATTTTTGAGCAACTCTGTCCGCTGCTGCATGATATGGAAAGGTGCCCAGCTCTTCGGATAAACTATATCTGCCTCTTTCATCGCTTCTTTCATGGAATGACTGACATTAAATGAACCTCCATTTTCTGCAGAATTTTTCCGTGCAAGATCCACAACTTCTGGTATGAGATCATATCCTTCAGGGTAAGCCAGTTCAATGTTCATTCCGAATCGCGACATCAATCCGATTATTCCCTGTGGTACAGACATTGGTTTCCCGTAACTTGGAGAATAAGCCCAGCTCATTACTATCTTTTTCCCCTTTAAAGCATCCAGCGATCCATAAGTATTTTTAAGATGCAACAGGTCAGCCATAGATTGAGTCGGATGATCGATATCACACTGGAGATTGATTATTCCCGGTCTGACAGGTAAAACTCCCGATTCATATCCTTCATCCAGGGCATTTCCAACCTCTCTCATATATTTGTTGCCTTCTCCAAGGAAAATATCATCCCTGATGCCGATAAAATCAGAAAGAAATGAGATCATGTTGGCAGTTTCCCTGACAGTCTCACCATGAGCGATCTGTGATTTTTCTTCATCAAGATCTGCAACTGTCAGTCCAAGCAGATTTGCTGCTGAAGCAAATGAAAAACGTGTACGGGTAGAATTGTCTCTGAAATTGGATATTGCGAGACCGGAATCAAAAACACGGGGAGAAATATTCTGTCCTCTCAAATCCTTCAATAAAGAAGCAACTTCAAGTATCATTTTTAATTCATCCTCACTCTTTTCCCAGGTGAGGAGAAAATCTTTGCCATGCAAACCAGATTTAAGGTTTCTAAGATTATTAATTCTATTTTCTAAATTCATATTAATTGTTAATGGTTAGTTGTTAATGGTTAATTGGTAAAGGGTAGCATGGTAACAATGTCATATGTCGACTATTCACTGTTCATTGATCACTGTTCACTGATTTCAAACGCAAAAGCAGCATAAAAAGCTGATGCTATAACCAGGTCATTAATTGCCACTTTTTCATCAGGAGCATGAGCCAGAACTTCGTTTCCCGGTCCAAAACCGATTGTTGGAATTCCATAAACCCCACAGGTCATGATCCCGTTTGTAGAGAATGTCCATTTATCAATTTCGGGCTTAGCTCCAAATAGATTTTCAAAAGCTTGTGCACCTGTTTTAACAATCTCAGAATCTTCGAGCATTTTCCATGTAGGATAATACTTTTCCATACCATATTTCAAGCCAGTATAAGCTTTTTCAGAATAATCCAGAATCTCAACTCTGGCATTTTTATTTTTTATCAGTTCCTCAATTTCCTTTACAGCAGACTCTTTGGTCTCTCCCCAAGTCAGTCGTCTGTCCAGATGTATCCTTGCATAATCTGCTACAGCACATAGAGAAGGACTTCCAGAGATTATTTCTGAAATTGTAACACTGCCTTTGCCAAGGAATTCATCGTATGCAAGCATGTCATTCAGTTTTTCTATTTCAAGAGCTGTTTCAGCTGCCATGTAAATGGCATTTTTTCCTCTTTCAGGAGCTGAACCATGAGAGGAGATACCATAAAAATGAACATGCATTTCCATCCTGCCCCGATGTCCCCGATAGATTTTAAGATTAGTTGGTTCAGTACTAATTACAAAATCAGGTTTTATCTTATCTTCTTCAATAATATATTTCCAGCAAAGTCCGTCACAGTCCTCTTCCATGACACTGCCTACAAAATAAATTGTCATATCTTTATCAAATCCAAGCTCTTTCAGAATCCTGCCAGTGGTGACAAATGCTGCAGGTCCTCCTTCCTGATCTACAGTTCCCCTTCCATGAACAAAACCATCTCTTATCTCACCTCCGAACGGATCAAATGTCCAGTTTTGCAGATTTCCAACATCGACAGTGTCCATGTGACCGTCTATCGCAAGTATCTTTTTACCGTTTCCAATTCTGCCTATTACATTTCCCAGTCCGTCGATCTTTACTTCATCAAATCCGGCTTCTTCCATCTGTCTTTTCAATTCCTGCTGAACCTCTTTTTCCTGAGTACTTAATGATCTGATCTTTACCAGTTTTGAAAGGTTTTGGGCTGTATAGTCCTTATATTTTTCAGATAACTCTTTAATTTTAATGTAAATATTTTCCATATATGTAACATTTAGAAAATGGAATGCAAAGTTAAGGAAAGTATATGTTTTAAAACATAAAATGAAATAACATTTAAATAATTTGGATTCATTAAACAGAAGATAATTCACATGATTAAAAATCATATCACTTCTATTTATAAAATTCCTTACTGCATTAATAAATATGTCTTAACTTTGTTTGTTATCTGCTGTAAATAAAAATTTAATTTTTATATTAAGTATTATATTAATATATTATCTATTATTTATGAATAATTTGATTATCACTCCATACGAGGAAGGTTTCGAATACGAGATAAATCAGCTGATCAGAAAAGTGTATGATGAGTTCGTGGCTCCTGACTATTCTGATGAAGGGAATCAGTATTTTTATGAATGGATAGAACCTGAAAACATAGCTGCAAGGCAAAAGGAAAACAGAAATATTCTGATTGCAACTTTAAGAAATAAATTGGCAGGTATGATTGAAATACGGCAAAATAGTAGGATCTCCCTGCTTTTTGTTGACAAATCATTTCATAAACAGGGTATTGCCAGAAAATTATTTGATCTGGCTTTAAAAAACAGTTTATTAAAGGACCCTGATCTCAAAAGGTATTATGTGCATGCATCTCCATATTCCATTCCGGTTTATAAAAAACTTGGGTTTATTGAGATGGGTAACATGATGATACAAAACGGGATCAAATATCTGCCAATGGAAATGATCATAAGTCAAAATCAGGTTGATGAGAAACATTGAAAATCATAGCATTATCCTGTTCGATGGAGTCTGCAATCTGTGCAGCAGCATTGTTCGCTTTATTATTAAAAGGGACACTCAGAAAAAGTTTTTATTTGCTTCTTTACAGTCTGAAAACGGGCAGCAATTGCTCAAAAAATATGGTCTCCCTGAAAATGATTTTAATTCATTTGTCTTGATAAAAGATGATAAATGCTACCAAAAATCCACAGCCGGAATCATTTTGCTTCACAATATGGGAGGCTACTGGAAATTGTTTTACGCATTTAAATATATACCTGAACCAGTCAGAGATTTCTTTTATGATCTGGTAGCAAAATACAGGTACAGGGGTTTTCGGCAAAAAGATGCCTGTATGATTCCGGACAAAGATTTGATAAGCAGGTTTCTTTGACGAAAACATGTGTGAATTGTGAAAGTATCACAATCCAATCACAAGTATGATTCAGATCAGTAAGGTATTGAATATAGTACCACGCATATAGAAATTATTCACTATTCAAATGAGCACATTAACAGATAAATATTTTAACTTTTTTTCATTACCTTAAATTTTATTGTAACAAATAAACTTATTGTAATATTATAAGGTTATAGCTTTGGTGAGTTTAAAACTAATACTTAAGAAACATCAGTTTATAAAGCTGATATAAAATTTAAATTACTCTTTTGATCAAAATTTACTGTTATGAAAATTCTTCTGATTATTTTTGCTATTATTATCCTGATATTTATTGGATTTCAAATATTTTTATTAGTGTCAACGAATAAGACTGAACAACGTAAGTACACTGTTGTGCTTAAAGAAAAGAGTTTTGAGATAAGGTTCTATCCATCTGCTCTTTTCGCAACTATAAATTCAGGTGTGAGAACATATAAAGAACTGTCGACACCGGGATTCAGAAAACTGGCAGATTATATTTTGGAAATAACGAAACAGAAGAAAAAATTGCAATGACAACTCCTGTTCAAATGGATTTTAATGATACTGTTTCAAGCATGAGTTTTGTAATGCCTGCTGAATACAATGAAAACAATTTACCAAAACCAAATAATCCTGAAGTCAAAATTGAAAAGACAAAAGAAGAGTATATTGCTGCCATCAGGTTCGGAGGCTTTGCCTCAGATGAGGATATTTCAGAATACTCTCAAAACTTAAAAAATCCTTGAGGATAAAAAAGATAAGATATCATGGCAATTTCAGGTTTCTCGGTTACAATCCACCTTTCCAGTTAACCGGCAGAAGAAATGAAATAATCGTTTCCGTAATCTGGAACCAACCATAATAAATTAATATTATAAATTTTATATATTAATATTTTTTAAAATATATTTCATGAAAGTGATCCTGAAACTATTTTTTCTGTCTTTGTCATTTTTTTCTGTAATAAATATTACAATATCCCAGGAACTGAGCAATCCCATACAATTTTCAAAGCACAGATCAATTCCCGGATACCTATCAAAAAAATTGAAGCATCCAGAAATGTTTCAGGAAACAGAAAAACAAAAAATATTTTGAAGGCTGGTATTTCAAGATGGTTTCTGCAGATGGCAGTTCTATTCTAAGTGTAATTCCCGGAATATCACTTTCATCTGATGGAAAAGATCAGCATGCATTTATACAGATAATTGACGGAAAAACAGCTCAGACAATTTATTATTCTTTTCCTATAGATCAGTTTTATTTTTCTTCTGAAGAGTTTGCTGTTAAAATAGGGCAAAACTATTTCTCGGAGAAGAAAATCATACTGAATGTTGAAGATGACAGTACTCATGTTTTCGGTCAGGTTGAAATGCGTAATAATATAAAATTACCCGGCAAAAAAATACTTAACTCTGGTATCATGGGATGGTACAGGTTTGTTCCTTTCATGGAATGCTATCATGGTGTCGTTAGTCTGAATCATGATTTATCGGGCAGCATAACAAAAAATGGTAAAAAAGAAAATTTTGATAATGGACTGGGATATATTGAAAAAGACTGGGGTAGTTCTATGCCATCAGAGTGGATATGGATGCAAACTAATCATTTCGATTCAAAGAACAGTTCATTCATGTTGTCAGTTGCGAACATTCCATGGATTGGCAAGTCATTCACAGGATTTCTGGGCTTCTTTTATCATAATGGTGAAATACACAGGTTTGCCACCTATACCAAAGCAAAGCTGGAATTTGAGAACTCCGGGGAAAATGAAATTAGGATCCGTATTAAAGACAAAAACATACCTATAACATTGTAGCGACAAGAAATCAGGCAGGCCTTCTTAAGGCTCCGGTTAAAGGCTCTATGGACAGGAGAATTGCCGAAAGTATAGACGCACATTTGACTCTTGTAGTCACTGATAAACATGATAATGTTATTTTTAGTGACAGTAGTATAATCGCAGGCCTTGAAATGGCAGGTGATACCGGTAAATTGAGAGAATCAAAGTCCGGCAAATAATAAAAGTATAAATTAAGATGTTATTTCAGCGAAAAACATCCGAATCAGGTGGCAGAATACTTCAAACTCCAGTTAAAGATCACGTCCAGAACACTTGATGACTATGGCATTAATCCATATGCAGGGATTTTGCTGCTTATAGCCGGATTCGCAGGTTTTTCTTCTTACTTGTTTTACAAAACTGAATTCGCCCCTTATATTTATGTATTTTCAGCTTTGAGTCTGATATCCAGATTGAATGACACAAAAAGGGTTGATTTCCTTAAAACGGTTTTTTCCATTACTCATTTCTTAAGGGTCAGGATCATTGAAAATCTGATCATTGCATTCCCTTTTATTCTTTTCCTGATCTTAAGGTCATTTTACATATTTTCTGTAGGATTACTGTTTCTTTCATTTCTGATGGCACTTACTTCTTTCAGTACCGGCTATAATATCACCATCCCTACCCCATTTTCAAGACATCCTTTTTGAATTTACTGTGGGATTCAGAAATACATTTTTAATTGTTATAGTAGCTTATATACTGACAGTGATAGCAATTTCCGTTGACAATTACAATCTGGGTATTTTTTCATTTTTACTTATCTTCCTGACGACATACAGTTATTATTTTAAATCTGAAAATGAGTTTTTTGTCTGGTCATTCAGCATGGATGCACAAGGTTTTTTATTACAAAAAATAAAAACAGCGATTCTCTATTCCACAATTCTTTGCCTGCCTGTGATTATTGCACTTTCAATTTATAAAATAGAAAATAGCGGTTTGTTGCTGATATTTTTACTGACAGGATATGCATTTCTGATAACAATCATACTCGCAAAATACTCTGCATATCCAAATGAGATCAGTTTTATACATGGTATTTTGATAGCTTTAAGTGTATATTTTCCACCACTTCTTATCATTGTAATTCCTATTTTTTTAAACAGTCTGTTAAAGACTCTACAACTATCTGATATGATTGAAGTAAAAGATCTTAATAAAAGTTTTGGTCCAAAAGAAGTGCTCAAAAATATCAGTTTGAGGTTCAATAACAGCAAAGTTTATGGCATTGTGGGTGAAAACGGAGCAGGAAAGACCACACTCTTCAGATGTCTGGCAGGACTGGAGAATTACGATGGTATTATTGATTCTGAGCTGAAACCATTAAAAAACCATCTTGGACTTCTGCTGACTGAGCCTTTTTTCTTTACGAAGATCACTGGTGAAGAATATCTTCAGTTACTTTGCAATGCAAGAAAAAAATCCTTGTCTGACTTAAATAAAAAGAATGTCTTTGATCTGCCTCTCAATCAGTATGCTTCAACATATTCAACCGGAATGAAGAAAAAACTGGCTCTAACCGCTATTTTACTACAGGAAAACCAGTATTTCATTCTCGATGAACCCTTCAACGGGGTTGACATTCAAAGCAATATGATCATCACCGATATCATCCACAAACTGAAAGAACTGGGAAAAACAGTGATCATCTCCTCTCATATTTTTTCAACTTTGAATGAAACCTGCGATGAAATACATTTGCTGCGCAATGGTGAATTTACGCGTAAAGCAGAAAAAAAGAATTTCCTCAGCCTTGAAAACGAAATGAAGCATATAACAATAGGTAACAGGATCAGGGATCTGGAGTTGAGATGATAATTTGATAATTAGCTAATTTGATAATTTGATAATTCATTAATGAGCTAATTTTCCATTTTCAATTTACCTAAACCCTCTAAACCTCCTAAACCGTTTAACTCCAACTCCTGATTCCACAATTTGCAAATTGGCTAATTTGCTAATTCGATAATTTTTCATATATTTGTTATTAAAACTCAATATTTCTATGGGACTAAAATCATTTGTGATCAGAATAGCAGCATCATTCATTGCACATAAAATTCAAAGTGATAAAAAGAACGCTTTGAAGGATCAGAATAGCTTGATGAAGCTACTCGTTTCAAAGGCAAAAAATACAGTATTCGGGATTGAACATTCATTTTCTGAAATACATAATTACGAAGACTTTAAGAGAAATATTCCTGTCAGGGATTATGAGGATTACCGGCATTATATCGATGAGATCATAAATGGTAAAAAAGATATACTCTGGCCCGGAGTGCCCAAATATTTTGCCAAAACTTCAGGTACAACCAGCGGGGTAAAGTACATACCTATTACAAAAGACAGCATGCCGAACCACCTCAATACTGCCCGGGCTGCACTGATGAATTACTTTCATCTTAAAAAAAATGCACGCATTTTTGATGGTAAGGTAATATTCCTGTCAGGCTCACCGGTTCTGGATATGAAAGGGTTTAGTTCCTGCAGGAAGGCTTTCCGGCATAGTTTATCATGAAATACCGTTTTGGGTAAAATCAAGTCAGCTTCCTTCCTGGGATACAAACTGTACAGAAGACTGGGAAAAAAAAGTCGAAAAAATTGTTGAAGAGACCCGAAATGAAGATCTCAGGCTTATAAGCGGAATTCCACCCTGGGTGCAGATGTATTTTGAAAAATTGCTTTCAGTAACCGGAAAAAAAACAGTAAAGGAAGTTTTCCAAACCAGGTCTTTTATTTATGGCAGGAGTAAATTACGAACCATACAGAACCAAACTCAGGAATTGACCGGTGCTGACATCGATACTCCGGAAACTTATCCTGCCTCCGAGGATTTTTGCCTGGCAGGACGAGCCAGGTGATGATGGCTTGTTGCTGAATACAAATTCCGGAATTTTTTTATGAATTTTACCCGCAGATAAGATGCAAAATCAGGAAGAACACAGAATTATGCTGGATTCTGTAAGACAGATGTGATTATGCACTGATAGTCAACAACAATGCCGGCCTGGGGGATACATAATAGGGGATATTGTCCGCTTCAAAAGTATAAAACCTTATAAGATTTTGGTGACAGGCAGAGTCGATCATTACATTTCAGCTTTTGGAGAACATGTGATCAGTAAAGAAGTGGAAGAGGCTATGACAATAACAGCATCAAAATTCAAATGCAGCATCGTGGAATTTACAGTTGCACCGCAGATCAATCCTCCTGATAATTCTGAACCGTATCACGAATGGTTTGTAGAATTCGGCGAACTACCCGGAGATTTAACCGGGTTCTCACGAAGCCTGAATGAAGAAATGTGCAGACAAAATATCTATTACAATGACCTGATCAAAGGCAAAGTTCTGCAAAAGCTTAAAATCGGGGTATTAGGGAAAAAAATGCATTCCGGATTATATGAAATCAATTGGTAAACTTGGTGGACAGAATAAAGTTCCCAGATTAAGCAACGACCGGAAAATAGCTGATGCCTTGAGTAAAGTATCTTAACCGCATTCAGATAATGATTAGCACCGGACATGATCAGGCACATAATAGAGAGTTATAATATAAATAAAGGGTTATTCTGAAGTAAAATCGCAGGAAAGAAATTGATTATGCAACATTTTACGACTTAGCGCCTTTGCGTGAGATTAACAATTATGGATAATACAGGAGCAGTCAAAGGAAGGAATAACATTGAATAAAGTCTCAGAGTTTTGATTTCAAGTATGTAATCAGCGATTTTTTTTTAAAAATATGGCCTTCATCGCTGTTCTATTATTTTCATCTCCTTTATAATCAGGCCTCAAATTGAACAGATTTAAACCCGTTTTATAATAAAGCCTGCAACTCAGATTAAGGATCATTCGTAAGGTGCAGGGTCGTTGCCATTGATTTTTATTAACAGGTCTATTTATCGATATTCTTTGTCAAGAAAAAACCTATAAGCAGACCGAGACCGCTGACCAGGAAGACAGAAGCAGGATATGCAGCATCTCCCATCACTGTAAATTTTTCAAGAACACTTCCAATAATTATTCCCAGTCCAACACCCATAGATATAAGAGAAAGATTCAGGATCAAAATCTTCCACACCGGAGTTGTGCTTGGAGTTTTGGGAGTAAAGAAAATGCTCGCATCGATGCCTTTATCTATCAGGGCCATACGCTCCTTGTGCCTGGTTGAAAAATAAAGATAGACTATGCCAAAAATTACTATAAAGAAACTCATTGAAACTAATACACCTTCCATTTTTTGATTTTTTTATTGTGAATAATTAAATTTACAGGTTTGACACCTCAATCTCAGGTTTGGTTACAAAAAAATAATAATTTTACAAAATTGTAACCACAGCACACTTTTACTTGTCTAAATAACGATGGGATCGACGGAAGATATAATACTGATAGAAAAGACCCTCAGCGGTGATCTTAATTCTTTTGAACAGATAGTCAGAAAGTATAACTCCATTGTATTCACCCTTGCTCTGAGGATACTTAAAAACAGGGAAGAAGCTGAGGAGACAGCTCAGGATGTTTTTCTGAAGGCTTTTAAATCGCTGAGATCTTTTAACAGCAAGTCGAAATTTTCAACCTGGATATACAGGATAGCATATAATGAGTCTGTCAACAGGTTGAGATCGCAGAAGAAATACAGCGAAACTAACGGGAAGCAATGAAAACCTGCAGATCGGTTTTATGACTCCCGGACTGAACATGACAGAAGATGAAAAAATTATCCCTCGATTCGCTCCTCATATTGCCGGAAACCGAAAGAATAATCATAACTTTGTATTATGAAGATATGCCGGTGAAGGAAATAGCAGAGATAACAGGCATGACTGGAATCAAATGTAAAAGTCAGGCTTTTCAGAAGCAGGCAAAAACTTTATGATGAGCTGAAAGGAAAACTGGAATATGAAAGCAGTAAAGAATATGAACTCAAATATCGATAATTCAGCAGACAAACTGCTGAAAAAGGCTATCAGGGCTATTACTCCCGACAGTCCCGGTGAAGGATTTGTGCTGGCTTTGATGCAGAAAGTACATCAGACAGAACTACAGCCTGCCAGGAAAGCAGAACCTCTGATCTCATGGAAGGGATGGATTTTTATCGGTCTGATATCAGCAGTCATGTTTTCTATGGTTATATTCACTGATGCCTCAGGATTTAGATTTGATATGATCCGTGATTATTACCATAACTTTGCTGCAAATTATTTATCCATATTTCTATCGCGTTTCTTTGTTGCAGGCATGGTGATCCTTGCTTTGCTTTTCATCGTACAGGTAAGGCTGGTTACCTGGAGGTACGACAGGATGCAGAATTCAGGACATGAAAGTTGACATCACAGGTAATCAAGCGGACTTTTGATTTTCCATATTGATATATCAGTGATATGAGTATATATCTCGGTGGTTTTATCTGATCACAAC
>JADJGA010000014.1 GCA_016708265.1 Saprospiraceae bacterium
AAGATCAGCAGGCATAGAATTGCTGTTTGACAATGTTTACTTCCGTCAGTTTGAAATCCCATTTGGTATCGGATTTGACTATACTCCTGATGTCGCAGATGATAAAAATCCTTTCAATATCAGACTGTTGCTGGGGTTTTAATCAATTACGAATTAATTGTTAATTGTCAATTGTTAATTGTCAATTGTTAATTGTCAATTGTTAATTGTCAATTGTTAATTCATGATGGTGATATGGTAACAAGACAGGAAAATTCAATTATTAATAAACCTTATAAACTCCATAAACCATATAAACCTCATAAACTATCTAAACCTCCTAAACTCCCTAAACCCTCTAAACCTCATAAACCTCATAAACCTCATAAACCTCATAAACCTTATAACCATTTCTTTACAAATATTCCTTGGAAATATTGACAATTACTATTATCTTTGCAATCTGAACTACGGGATGTAGCTCAGCCCGGGTTAGAGTACACGTCTGGGGGGCGTGGGGTCGCTGGTTCGAATCCAGTCATCCCGACATGATAATCAAAGAGTTGTGAATGTTTTTTTCATAGCTCTTTTTTTATTTGCATACAATTTGCATACAGATGTTTAGAAACGTTCTAAATAATACTTTTGGCTGCATTTTTATTTATTAGTAGTGTCATCACATCTAATTACTATGACATCAACATTTTCGGCTTCTGGCATATTAAATTTAATAAGTATTTATTTCAAATCATCCATTGAAATAATATAGTTATATTTTTCTAAGAGAATCTTGGCTGATAAAAGACCAAGTTCAGAGAAAGGCGAATATTTAATTGTTAATTTCAATAAATCTATTTCTTGCTGCCTTTTATTTTCTTTAGCTTGATCTGTTTTTTTGCTATTGAAAATGCTTTTACCCTCCACTGGTAAATTGATTGTCGATTGAGCGAGTTTAAAAATTGAAAACTGATTAGGATCAAGGTCGAAGGATTTTTGAAAATGGGTTACTGCTTCTTCAAAATTATTAACTGAAAAAAATAGACTACCAATTAAATAATGGCAGTCTGATCTAATTGAAATAGAATTTACATTAATTCCGTCTTCATTTTCAAAACCAGCATTACTTTCAATTTTTTCTGCTTCATTAATAATTTTATAACAATTTTTGCAATCTTGATAACTACTCTTTTTTAAATCATCCCTTAAGGAAATAATATGTTCAGGAACTTTATCATTATTTTTATAATCTTGTTTTGATTTTTCTAATCTATCAAGTTTTTCTTGTCCCGATTCAAGGAATTTTAATCCAATTTTTAATTGCAAAATAGCAAGCCTTTTGTTATCAAAGACTTCATTAGGGGCAAAATGGATTTTAATTCCAAAATATTTAGGTTTAGCCCTACCACAGTTTGAACATTTATTTAAATGCTCATCATTAGTAGTTTTACATGAACATTTCCATTCCATAGTTTAGTTTTTTTTGTTAAAAGTCTTAAATGAATAAAAAATTATGGACAATCAACAGGAACTACTTGCAATGAATTTCCATTCATTTTCAATAGAAAACATTGTCCCTGATAGTTTCTCAGTATTATACCTTTTTCCGGATTGTCAATATACAATGCTCCGTTTGATAAATGTAATTCTGATGCCGGTGGATTTTCAGTATTTATCCCAACCTTTGGAAAGTCTTCACATGCATCACCTATGCCGTTGCTATTCTGATCTGTTTGAAATGGATTTGGAACATTTGGGCAATTATCAGCAGTATCAAACACACCATCACAGTCACTATCTAATAGCTCACATGCATCACCTATTCCATTATTATTACAGTCAGTCTGGTCAGGATTTATTACATTAGGACAATTATCGCAAATATCACCTCTTCCATCATTATCGGCATCTGCCTGGTCAGAATTAAGTGTGTTAAGACAATTATCACATTCATCCCCTATGCCATCACCATCGTTATCAGATTGATCAATATTAACTATCTGAACACAATTATCACAAACATCTCCGATGCCATCTCCATCATTATCTTCCTGACCTGGATTGGATGTAATCTTACAATTATCGTTCAAATCGAAAAATCCATCATTATCTGAATCCTGACAGGCATCACCAATACCGTCACTGTTCCAGTCTGTTTGATCAGAATTTGAAGTTCCCGGACAATTATCATTAGGATCAAAATATCCGTCACCATCAGTATCTGAATTAAAGTCACATTTATCTCCTATTCCATTATTGTTTGCATCTGCCTGATCCGAATTTGAATCACAAGGGCAATTGTCAGTGTTATCAAAAACACCATCACCATCTGAATCTGAACCATTGTCACATTTATCTCCTATTCCGTTATTATTGCAATCTGCCTGATCAGAATTTGACACAATTGGGCAATTATCTGTAAAGTCATTTACTCCATCACTATCAGTATCTGGAGCAGCACCACAGTTTTGTTCAACTTCAGATACCGAATTACAATCGGGAGCATTATTATAGATATTCACTGAACCGCCTCCTTGCCAAATCCTGTTGCAAATTGGTTCAATAGCACAAGACGATAAAAATGAATTATTTTCAAAAGAAACATTATTAATGTTAATTGGATGGTCAAATCCTGAAATACTTGATAAAAATGTATTATATTTTATATATAAAGTGCCACAATTTTGAAGATTTTGAAAACCCGAAATATTTGTGAGTAAATCAAAAGAGCTCAATAATAAATATCCATTAATATTTAACAAATTGTTGAATCCATCTAAATCAGAAACAATGTCATTATTTTCAAATATTAAATCTCCAGTTATCGTATTCAAATTATAAAGATCACTTAAATTTGAAATATTACCTCTTAAATAAATATCTCCTCCTATGCTTTGTAAATTTTGAATCCCATTTAATTGTAATATTCCAGTTTCATACTTTAATACTGATAAATTTCCACCAATTGTATGTAAACTACTCATTCCTGAACTTGAAAAATTATTAAAAATGTAAAACTCAAAATTTCCACCAATTGAATTAAGGTTTGTAAACCCAATAAAATTGGAAACAGTTGGTATATTAATAAATAAATTGCCTCCAATATTGGTTAAGAAATACAATCCTGAAAAATTTATTAATGGTATATCAGATAAGAATAGTGAACCTCCAATTGAGGTTAGATTTTCGAATCCTGAACAATTAGTCAACAAACTACATTTATTTATAATCAAAGAGCCTCCAATTGAGGTTAGATTTACAAAGCCAAACAAATTGGACAAATTATTGGAGTTTTGCATGATCAAAGATCCTCCGATACTTGAAAGATTACTAAATCCAGACAAAGAGGTCAATGAACCTGCATTCAATATCTGCACACTCCCATTAATCTGGGTAATTTGACTTAATCCATTCAAATTGGTTATATCATCTCCGGTAATTCCAACATTTCCATCTATAATAGTACAACCGGGATAATCTGTTGGAAATGCATCAACTTGAGCCTGAGTTGTGAATACAATTGCTACCGGAATGCAGTTTTGAGTGAATGATATTTGAGAAAGAGAAAAGAATAAACATGCAATACTAAATAACCTTTTCATAATGCTGATTTTAAGATAGTTCAAATATAAAACATAAAATCAACTTTTATTTTAAAATAGGAAACTTTAACACATTTTTGGATCAATAAAATTGAATTTTCAGTCCGATCCGATTCAAAAAAGACTATTTCCGAAGGTCTAAAACTCAATCGTGCTTTTTTTATACGGTTGCGTTCAACAAGTGTTTCATTGTTAGTGACACATCGAATCCTTAGGTGTTTAGCAAAGTTGTTTATAATAGGTATGGGATAAACATTTTACTTCTTTTCATGTATTCAATGTATTTATCTCCAAAGAAATGAATACACTCTTTTTCATCAAATATTGCTGTCAAATAAAGAAATAGTGTTGAGATTATAGATACGGCTAATAACTCAAACGAAGTACTTTTTAATAAGATTCCCCAGGTTAGAAAAATTAATGAAGAATAAAGAGGGTGCCTTATATATTTAAAAATCCCCTGTTCTATCAATTCAGTCGTTTTTTCAAATTTATAAAGCGATTTTTCATTTCTGTCACTTTTTGGTTTTCCCATTTTTTTCATAAGAATCACTCCAGTAATAACAAGGTAAGCTGATACTATTAGAAAAATCCATGAAAAAAGCTGATTAATAGAAAAAGGATCACTAAACCAATATTTATAGTTAGTAGCGATAAGCCAAATTATACACTCCCAACTGAAGAACCTATAAAATCCATGACTTTTATAGTCAAAAATTGTTCTTCGGGAGATCAAAATTACAGGAATACTCAATATCAAAAAAATTATTAGCCTGTTCATATATGTTCATCATTTGTGTGGTACAGTCTTTTACAATTTTGCCTAACGTTTTAGTGTTTTATTCACCGTTGCATGCAAAAATAAATTTAAAAGACGATAAGATATCAATTTGTAAAAAAATATTAATGTGAGTAATGCAATGATGAATAAAACCAAGTTGAAGCAAGCCTTTTTCTAAAGGTATTCTTTATAATGAACCTTGGGAACAAGATATATTTTAGATACTTACTGTGTTCTAATATTTAGCAATTCCTCGGCTCAATGAGTGAAAAATTCACATGGATTTTTCAGGCTGAGCCTATTCAAAAAAAGCAGCGGCTTCATAGTACGTCCTGCGGACGCTACGAAGCCTTAGATATTAGTGGCATTTATTTTTTGTCTTTCCAAGTCCACCATTTTAGTTTCTCGCTGTCTTGTTTGTTTGTCGGTGTTTCTGCAAAATATACGGAACACCTAAAAACATAAAGCAAACATCTGTCTTGAATGCAACCAGCAAATTGGTTTGAGTTGTCAAAAAGTACTTGTGGGTCTTTGCCTTTTAAGTCGTCAATATGTCTAATACCTAGGTTGTATAAGTCTGTTGCGATAGATTTTCCAACACCCGGAATTATTGTCAATGCTTTTATTGTCTGCGCTGCTGTCATTACAGTTTAACGTTGTCGTTTTCGTCAAGTTCCCAAAACGGATTGTAAGCAACTTCAAATAAATGTCCGTCCAAGTCTTTAAAATAACCGCTGTAACCGCCCCAATAAACTTTTTGTGCTGGTTTTACAATTGTTGCACCATGTTTTGCAACCGTTTTTAAAATGTCTTCAACTTCTTTTTCAGATTTTGTGTTGTGTGAAATTGTCAGCCCTGAAAATGTTGTCGATTCGTATGTCAATGTCGTGTCGTCCGCAAGATCATGTCGTGGGTGTAAAGCCAAAATAATTCCTCCTAAGTCAAATAGGGCTAAACCGTCCAAACTCTTGTCGGACTTTTTCCAACCAAGCCCTTTTTCGTAAAAGGCTAACGATTTCTCAAAGTCGTCAACGCCAAGCGTTATTAAATTCAGTTTTTGTCGCATAATTTCTGTCTGTTTATGAGTGTCTGTTGTCTTTATAATTGCCACTAAACTATTCAAAAGTAGAAAACTCCAAGTGCTTTTTTTACACGGTTATGTTCATCAAGGGTTTCATTGTCGGTGATCCAACAGCCTACCCCGTCTAAAGCTGGGAAACCTAAAGTGTTGGCTGCATATCTTTTCAATTAAAATGGGCTCTACCAAGGTATGCGCACACCTTTGTGAACTAACTGTCCATGAGGAAACTGGTCACGGGCAATTGTCACGAGACTAACTACTGTACTTGCTCCCTCTCCAACTTCCATTGGGGCAGCATCTGTACCAAGATCAGTCTTTACCCAACCCGGATGTGCTGCAGCAACTGCAATTCCCTTAACTCCCAGTGTTTTGGATTGAATCTGTGTAAGCATATTTAGACCAGCCTTAGATGTTGAATATCCTATGGTCATGAACGACGAAACATACTGCCACATATTCTCAGCTGCATCAATAGAGCCTAATTGCGACGAATGGTTAATTACCCTTGCGTCGTCACTAACTGAAAGCAGAGGCACTAATGCTTCTGTAATTGCATAGGGTGCGATAAGATTGACTTCTAGTGTACGTCGAATCTTTTCGGAATCGGTTGGTTTACCGTCCCATTCTATAGCAATTCCGGCGTTATTTACCAACACGTCAAGTTTACCATAATTCTTTGCAAGATACCTCGCAAGATTGGCTATATCGTCGGCACTGGTAACTTCGAGTGGCACAGTATGAGCATCGCAACCTGCTGCAACAAGCTCTTCAACCGCCCTTGCGCCTGCCTTTTGGTCACGCGCTGTGATTACAACTATATATCCGAGTAAACCTAGTTGACGTGCAATTTCCTTGCCAATTCCTTTGTTTGCCCCTGTAATCAGGACTACTTTTCCATTTTTACTTTCCATAGTTTTACTCATTTAATTTATAAATATTTATTTAGATTTTTTGTTTTTATCTCCTTTGCAGCTAATGATATAGTGTTTTATTCATCGTTCCATGCAAAAATATATATAAAAGACGATAAGATATCAATTTGGTAAAAAATATTAAAGTGATTTAGCAATTACTCCGCTCAAGAGTGAAAAATTCTTATTGATTTTTCAGTCTGATCCCATTCAAAAAAGACAATTCCCAAAGGTCGAAATCGCCATAATGCTTTTTTACACGGTTGAGTTCAATAAGGGTTTCCTTTTAAAAATTGTCAACAGAACCAAATGGAGCAGGAACACAATCCCATTGATTCCTCTGCAATAGAAATTTGTGTTGTGTAATACCTAATAATTCTTGCCTGGTGCATCCGCTTCGGTAAAGATATTTTCCCTTAATATTGACCGGATAATGATATTCGTCAACAATAATTTCAAAATAATCGCCTTTCTAGGTCTGATATAAGTCCTCATCTGTAATAATACAAATGACATTCTAAGCCTTATTGGTAATAACTTCAAGAGGTATAGGTAGTGCAAACAATTTTTGTTTTTGAGTACAATATAATCAGGCAAGTTTCAGGTGCCTTTTCTTAAAAAGGATACCACCGATTATAAAATACAGGATTGTAAGTATGACTATTGATATAATTTCAGGTATTATACTGGATAGATGCATATCCATTATAAGGGTTTTATTCAATGCGGATATAGCATGAGTTGGTGTCATTAATCCCTGGATATTAATCGGATAGCCTGCAATGGTAAACAAAGCATCGCTTTGCAGAGGAAATGCGGCTCCAGTGAAAAACATAAAAAGAAACATCGGAAAATTCCCGACTACAAGGACTTCATTTGCCGATCTGGTTATTGCAGCAATTATCAGGCTGAATGCTATTATTGACAAACTCGTCAGACTTGCTATCATGATCAATACCGATAAAGACCCTTTGTAATGAAATCCAAGAATTATTGCAGTCAGCAATGTAAGAAATACTGAAGCAATACCAACAATTAACTGTACTATGCTTATACCGCTTAAGAATTCAAAAACACTTAGTTTTGAGAGTTTTAAGCGCATGATAGTCCTGTTTTCAACCTCTGATACAAAAGCTATACTTGCTGTGAACATAAGCATGATCAATGAAACGATGAGTATTCCGGGTACCAGCATATCAAATTCACTTATTGATGCAGATACTCCCAGCGCTGTTTCTGTCACTTGTATTAACCTTTTGTTTCCTGTTACAAGCAGGGCATATTCATTTATGATTTCATTTGTCCAAACAGCACTTATCAGATAATTGGTATTGGTAAGGTCACCAAAAAATTCAATACCCGGAACTCTTGTACTGTCATTAAGCTTTCTTTTTTCAATATCACCGGAAAATGATTCATTTATGACTATCAGTGCATCGGCTTTTTTGTCCTTAATATTTTCAATACCGGATATCTTATCTTTTACAGTATTGAAAGTGAATGGAATTGCTGTTGAATCAGTCTTAAAACTTTTTAAATAAGCTATTAGGTCAATGCCATGATTTATTTTGGTGTCATTGATAAGTTGTCCGGTATCATTATTCAGGATAAGCACATCATACTGTGGTTTAGATGTTTCTGTGATGAGAAAATAAACAAAAATGAAGAAAGGACCCATGGACAAGGATAGCAGGAGGATCCAATAGCTTCTTATTTGTTCTTTGAGGCTTTTTATGATTATGCTTAATGTTTTCATTGACGCAGTTTTCTTCCTGTTAAATGAATAAACACATCTTCAAGTGTGTTTTCACGAAGTTTGATCTCAGAGATCACCAATCCATTTGTTTCTGCCAGATTCTTGATTTTTGGCAATTGCTCTATTATGCTGGAATGTTTTATTGTGACAGAATCAGGATTTATTTTCACAATCATAGACAGCAATGCTAATTTTTCAGCAAAAATGTTTAAAGCACTTTCTTCGCAATTTTCCAAAACAAGTTCGAGAATATCACCCTCTCCGACAGTTCTTTTCAGGTTTTGTGGTGTATCCAATAACAACAATTTCCCCCGGTCGATAATCGCTACCCGATCTGAAAGCCGGTCGGCCTCATCCATGTTGTGAGTTGTCAGTATGATGGTTTTCTCCCTCCCGAAAGCCTTAATAAAATCCCGGACCAAAATCCGGCTTTGAGGATCTAATCCTGCTTCAGGTTCATCAAGGACAAGTATTTCAGGGTTATGGATAAGAGCCAGGCAAATGTTGAGCCTGCGTTTCATTCCACCCGATAAGTTTGCAGCCAGGATATTTGTTTTGTCCTCCAGCCCAAGCATTTTCAGCAATTCTGCAGCTCTCTTCTTCACGGTTTTAGATGTAAGTCCATACATTTGGCCTATGAACATCAATTGTTCGAAACAGGTGAGTCTAGGGTAGAAAATATTTTCCTGCGGGCAGTATCCGATGAGAGACTTGTAGTCATTACTGCTGCTGCCTTCAAAGCTTATTTTTCCTTCAGTGGCTTGCAATAGTCCGCATATCATCGTGATCACTGTTGTTTTTCCGGCTCCGTTTGGGCCCAGCAAACCAAATATTTCATTTTTTTGAATATCAAAACTTATACCATCAACAGCTGTAAATTCTCCAAACTTTTTTTTAAGACCATCTATTTTTATCATTGTTGCCATCAGCGTATATTTCCTGGATTTCGAAGATATAAGTAATGTTTTTCCCAACTGTAAATTTACAATTCATTTTTATCTTTTATAAAAGTATAGTAAAATTTATCAGATGTCAAAGGTACACAGGTTTTATTTTTTTTAAATTCAGCAATATCCGCATATTTCTGTGAAAATCATTTACAATAATTTTATGTAAAAAGGGATATATCCATTTATCACGAAAATGAGAATCACTTTTATAATAACTTACATGAATTACTTTGGTACGTTCACTTCCAATATCCAGAAATTTAATTTTCTGAACTCCACTCGATTTATTCCCTTCGATATAGCTGAATTCTAATACTTTTTCTGTTGTATCTATCTTAATGATCTCAAATGCAACCGGCAGATTATAAATTCCGAACAGAAGTTTAAGGTTTAAAAAATAAATTTGCCCTGTATCAACTTTTATTACCGGATCGTGATTATAATAAATATTGTCAGGGACTTTCTGTAATAGCAATCCAAATGATATATTCTTACCATTCCATGATTTTGAGGGATTTGCGGACAAATAACCTTGCCAGATATCCTCTAAATTATCATTCAGGAAAAAATTTATTTCGTTTTTTCTATATGGAGATAAATCTTTTACACTATTCCAGGAGGGATGTATATCGCTAAATTGATGCTTGTTCTCAGCAATCAGGCATGCAATGTATTTCCTGATTTTTCTTTGCTGAATTTGTTCCATTTTAATATCATCCAGTCTGAGCTGGCCATAAGTTTGTATTTGAAAGCAAATACATACACTCACAATTAAGTACATAAAACCTATCCTCATATTCAATAAAATTATTTTCATTGCCTTATTATTTTTCTTGCAAAGTGTTGTCCGGCAACAGTCATTTTCAACAAATAAATTCCTGCCGGTAAATATTCTTTTAAATTTATTTTTATTTTTTCATTTGTCTTGATGTTTGAAAAATTTTGAGAAAATAATTTGCTTCCATTCATTGAATACAAATCAATAATAATTATACTTTTTATTGATTGATCACACTGAATAAATATCTGATCATTGAAAGGATTGGGAAATATTTCAATATTGAAAGTTACAGCGGTTTCAATATAAGAATCAGGATTGCAAAGCACACATGTTTTTTCAAAAAGGATATTTGTGTCAGTGGCAATCAGCGAATCAAATTGAGCACCTTTCAAGCAATCACCTTTCAATTCGTATTTTAACCAGGGCAGTAAATATCTGTTAATAACATCATGCTGTTCCTTACGTGTAATAGTTGGCTGAGGTTTGCATGTTGATTCCCCAAAACTGCACAATAAATTATTATCAGCCATCTGGCAATGGCTTCCACCACTAATACTAATGAAAGTCTTGCAACTGCTTAGCAAAGAGCCATACATAGGTATTTGATTAGCCGGAGGGGGAGTAACACAATCATTACCTCCTGCAAATATAAGTGAAGGAATATTAAGGCCAGTTGCTGCCAGTATAGCAGAAGGATTTGTTTCGGCAGGTGCGAGAGTCGCTAAGGTTTTTATTGCAGGATTGAACTGTGCGGCAAGAAAAGCAGAACCTCCTCCCATGCTATGTCCCATAACGCAATTCATAGAGTCAATACGATTATAAAACAAAGAAGAATTTATCTGACCAAGCGCATTTAATTCAGAAATTACAAAAGCGATGTCTTTTCCAAACTCAATATGTGAGGGAGTTAAACCTGATTCTGTCTTTGGAAATGCAATAATAAATCCCTCTGGTACAAGGGCATCCCAAATATTCTTATATGCGTCCCATGACATTACAAAACCATGTCCGAAACTAATTACAGGAAATTTATCATGGTTAGCATTTGCAACCGGTACATTATTTCCCGGAACATCAGCCGGATAATATATTTCAGTAGTAATATTTCGGTTATTTCGGGTTTTATCAACCAAGGTAATTGTAGTATGTCCGATTTCAAATGCTTGTCCAATAAGATTGCTGCAAAGGAGAACTGCAAAAAGGAGGAGAAGATTATTTTTCATTGTTTTTATTTTCAGTGATTATTGAGTTGAATCCATATTAATGTTTTTTATTACTTATCTTTTTATATCTTCCACGTTATATTTAATTTGTCACCTTAAAATTCTGCATAAAATCATTTTCTTCGATTTTGTACCCGCTATCGCAGGTATGCAGTTAAATCAGGTCAGGCATATCAACAGCAATTTAGCCTTATACACATAATAGTTCAGGGATTTTTAGTTAATATGTGCTGAGTTTTTTATTCCAGGGTTAATAATGCTTCTGCTTTATTGTTCCACAGTATAATTCTTTGCTCCAGACTTGATGTAACAATTCTGTTTCCTTTTTTATTCCAGGATACACCCCATAAATAGTCTTCAGACTTACCTTCATAAATAAGATTGCCATTTATATCCCAAATTCTTAATGCATCACTTGCTGATGCCAATCTGTTCCCTTTTGGGTTCCAGGTCAAATTTCTGTATTCACCTTTGCTGATGTCAATTGATTCTAAAAGGTCACATTGTTCATCCCAGTATTGAAGTAATGATTTATCTTTTTCATCACCATAGTCACCTGTAACAAAAAAAGTGCCCGATTTGTGCCAGGCAACACTTAACATCAATACTTCTTCAGGTCTGTGCTTTATTGATTTTAGCAAATTTCCATCAAAGTCAAAAATACGTATTTTATTACTAACCGTTGTAAGAATATTTTTGTGAGGGTGCCAATCAATAGCTGTAATGCCTTTAGTAGAATTGTTTTCATTCATAAACTTTCTTATCAATTCACCTTTTATATTGTAAATCAATACTTGTCCTTCATTGTCCGCAACAGCTAAATATTCACCTGTATAATTCCAGTCTATTCCTCTTGCTCCATCGGGAGCTATACCATTCAATTCAATCTTTTTATTGGTTTCCAGATTAATAATAGCCGATTTGTCTTCCGATAATTGTGTTGCTAATGCAATAATGCTTTTTGATGGATGCCATTCTACACGAGTTATCGTGTTTTTTACAGGAAATGATTTGTATAGCTTTAGATTCTTTTCACTATAAATTTTCAGGGAATCAATGTTACCTCCAATCGCAATAAATTTCCCATCAGGACTCCAGTCTGTAGTCCAAAGAATTTCTCTGACAGCTGTTTTTTGAGCGAAGGTTTGACTAAATACAATCAATAATAGAAAAATAAAGACTGCCGATTTTTGATATCTCATTTAATTATCGTTGTTTTTAATGTACGATTCCAGGCATTTTTAGGTACTCCCCATTTATTGGACAGAAAAAGTCAAAATATAAGTTGAGAGAAAACACAAATATATTTTTTTCGAAATAAAGAAAAAAATTTTTATAGTCTTTTCTCCTTTGTCCCGAAAGTTTTCTTTTCAAAACAAAGTTAAAACTAAAATTTTACTTTTCAGCCAATAATTGGAGTTATTCTTATTTTGTAATTTATGTTGTTTTTACCACCCAAAAAAAAGTTTATTCCACCTGAAGTCTGAATTACTCAAAATAAAAACAATCAGAACATTGATTTTTATAAGTAATTGAAATTAAGCTTTATATAAGTGTTGTGTTGTGCCTTTGAAGACAACAATTTATAGGAGTAAACTAAGCTGAGCACTTAGTTTCACTCCCTTATTTCATAAGTGTTCAAAACCAATGAATGTTCTCATAACACATTTTTATATGGCAGCCATAGATACTGCACCCAGAGAAAATCTAAATTGGCTTTAAAGTCATTAACCTATAAAGCTGAACATCATTGCTGCGCTATAAATACTAAAATGTTCTTGTTCCATTGTCCTGATAGACATACCTCACCGCATATTTTATCTTAACAGGAAAAGTAGGTGGTGTTACAGGATTTCCGTTAGAATCAACAGGAGTAGCACTAAGAATCTCCATTTTTGCATATTTACCATCCGAAGTTTTGAAAATAAAGACTTTACCAGCAATTGGTGCAAATGTATGACTAGTACTATTATAAACACCCCAATCTTCAGATTTAATTGCAGGATTGCCAGTCTGATCAACACGATATCCTCCCTCGGGTGCTTCCTTCATTTCATCGAATATACCATTCTGGATCAATACTCCTGCACTGCCCGGACCACTAATACCACTATTGACATTAAATGTTGTCAATTTTAAACCAAAATCCCACTTAGCGGTCTGTACTTCGCTTTCTGCTATTGTCGATCCGGTTTTAAAACTGAAATATGTATATTTTCCTGTCTGAGGATTAGCATCCGTTAAAAGATCAGTAGTCTTTACTGGTGCAGGTTCAACTTCTTTGTCACATGAAACAAAAAATAATACCGTAAACACAAAAATACTCATTTGTAAAATTCCTGTAAAACGAAGACTACCTGGATAAAAAATATTCTTAAGCATAATAAATTATTGTTTTGTTTAGTAAAAAATTAAAAATTCCATTGTATTGAACCGAGCACGTTTATGCCTGGATTATGAGGTATATTTAGGGCATCGGTCTGATTTAAAATATTGTTAACGCTAAATTGTGCTGTAATGTTTTCACTCAGTCTCTTCTGTACGCTGAAATTGAGCAATGTGTTTCCTTTGGCATATTCATCATTCATATTGGCAAAACCATTACCGTCTAGGTCTATAACACCCCACTTGCTTCTGTAAATCAATCTAACAGATCCTCCAAAACCGGTCTTTGCATCGTTATAATTAATCTTAAAATTGAACATGTGGGGACTTCTTCCAATTAGACCACCATAATCTGAGAGAGTCATCCTTCTGCTTGCACCGAGTGGTTCATCTCTTCCGAAAACCTTATCATCTAGTATGTTACTGACAATATCCTGATCCCCGGTCAAAAGAAACTGATAGCCTGAATTCCAGTCAATTGATTTCCTGATTGTGCCCCCTATATTGAATTCTATTCCGCCGGTAAATGCTTTTTTTATATTCATATAACTGAAAACCAGGGAATTATTATTGGTATATGCTACCGGAATATAATTGATAAGATCTCTTACATTATTATAAAAAATGTTAACATCAATATTAAAAGATTTAAACTTATAATTTGTACCGAAATTGAACCCGTGAGACACTTCCGGATCCAATTTCCTGATAAGATAAGCTTCCGGAAGAATTTTTGTCACCAATCCCTGAGCAAGTTGTTTTTCAAGTTCCTCGACTGAAAATTCACTGGCACCATAAACCCTGTAACCCTGTGCGGCAGGATTGACAAAGTATAAATACAATTGCCTGAAATCAGGGGATTTGAATCCGCTTCCGTACGAAAAATTGATTTTATGTCTGTCGCTGATCCTGTATTGTGCTGAAATCTTAGGAGTAAGTCTGTTTGAGTATGCTGAATTAATGTCATACCTCAAACCAGTAATTACAGTCCACCTCTCACTTTTTTTCCAATCGTGCTGAAGTAAAAAATATGCGACATTGAGAGTTTTATCTGATCTGTATCGTGAGGTCTCAACAGTCTGAAAATTATATCCGATTCCTGCTGTCAAATGTTGGTTTTCACTGAAATTCCAATCGAGTTGTTCCTCAATCTTATAGTAACCATGTTTAAAATCGTCTTTATAATATTGTTCCGAACTACCGATATGTTTAAGATCCTGCAGGTAACTGTAATAACTCAGGTAGAATTTTAAGGTAGACCGCAGATTGCCTGTAAAATAATTAGTAAAAGTTGGATTGATATTGAATTCCGTAGTCTTACCTGATCCGGATATGTTTATTTCTTCACTATTAATTGCAAAATAAGATTTTTGGATACCCTGGAAGAACCTGTTATTCCATGTAAGTCTGGCCTTTTCTGTAAATCTGTGCAGGAATTTAACATGAAATGATGCACTCCTGTTTGGGTCCATTGTTTTCTCAACTGATGATTTATTCAGATCATATCCCTGCGAAGAATTGAAATTTCCAAAAAGATAGAGTGTTGATTTCTTGTTATCAAGATTGGCAGAAGCATAGATATCAGATTTTAAGAAGCTTCCCAACCCGATACCACCAGAAAAATATTTTTTCCTTCGCTCTTCGGTTATAATATTGATGACTCCACCCATTGCTTCACTGCCGTAGAGAGCAGAAGATGGTCCTTTTATGACTTCAATCCTTCTGATATTACCAATTGTAAATCTCGACAGGTCAATTATACCTCCATGTCTGCCGATCAAGGGCTCACCGTCCAGCATTATAAGTGTATAATCGGGAGCCATTCCCTGAATCTGGATACCATTTCCAAAAACTCCTCCTCCAACTGATGTGCTACCGGTACCTGATGCGAGGAACAATCCTGTCTGTTCCTCAAGAATTTCATTTAGTCTCAAACTGCCTGATAGCTGTATGTTTCTTGAATTGATCAAAAGTGCAGGTACAGTTACATTACTCAATTGCCTTTCATTTCGTGTAGCTGTAATGATCAATTCATCAATTTCCTTATGCATTAAACTATCATCAGGAAAATTTTGTGCCTTAAGTACCGAAAACTGAATTATTGTCAGGAAAGTGACAGTTATAAAATAAAATTTGGACATAAATACAATAGAAATAAGTTTTTCCTGGTCATTCTCTGCGTCATTCCTGGTTTGATCCAAAAATAAGTTAAAAAAAACCTTCTAATGCTGAAAAAAACAATTTCAATAGAAAAAAGTTTAACCTGAAAATACCAAAGAAACTTGTCGGTTTTGGGCATGAGCCAATCCCCTGCTGACAATGGAAGAATTTGTTGAATTATCCGGATAATCCTTCTATAAATCTTGCTGATACATCAAGCAACATTTCCGGAAAATCGTTATGAGGACTGTGTGTTGCATTAGGAACAATAAATTCTGATACTTTGCCCGAAACCTTAGCTGAAATACCTTCTATCTGTTTATAGGTACCGTATTCGTCATTTTCCCCCTGTATGGCCAGTACAGGACAATTTATTTGAGGTAAAAAATGGGTAATATTCCAGTTTCTGAATTCCTCCGATAGCCAGGTATCTGTCCATGCCCGGAACATAGCTTCAGTATTGCCTGAATGGTATTTTTCCAGTTTCAGTTTAAGTTCTGTGGTTTTATAGATTTCCAGAGCTGCTTTTATTCCGCTAATAGTTTCATTTTCAACAAAAATATGAGCTCCTTCTGTAATTATTCCCGACACTCCTTCAGGATATTTGGCACCGTAGATCAGGGCAATCGATCCCCCGTCACTGTGTCCACTTAATATTATATCTTTGATATTCAATGACGTAAGTATCTCTTTGAGTATATCAGCTTCGGTTTCCAAATAGCTGTTACCCCGTACAGGATTAGACAAACCTGATGACGTACCATAACCCTGTCTGTCATAGATCAGGAGATTGCATTTTACCTTATTGCATAGTTTTTCGGGAAAATCTCTCCATAGTTCGATGCATCCCAGTGAGTCGTGCAAAAAGACTATGACAGGCCTGTTTTCAAATTTATGTTTCTGAAAAACCCTCAGTTTCCCAACTGAAGTAAGAATATAAAAATGTTTATCCATTAAAAAAAAGCATACATCTTACAATAACTCAATACTCAATAACTCACTCAATAACTCAATAATTCAATAACTCAATAACTCAATAATTCAATAACTCAATAACTCAATAACTCAATAATTCAATAACTCAATAACTCAATCACTCATTCATATAAATTTCCCAGCCTGTATCCTGTAAGAAATTTTCAACAGAAATATATCATGAGGTGTAACTTTGAAAAGCTTCTTAAAGTTTTCTTTGAAGTTGAATTCGGTACTGGATTCTTCAAAATCTGTCTTGCTTTGACTCCATGCCAAAAACATTGTCGAACCCGGGATAAATTCCCATCTGACTACCAAATTGGATCGAAACTGCCTGAAATTAAAGTCAGGATCAGAAAAACTGTAGTCGTATATACCATCATTGGATTCATCTATAAGATATCCTACTCCTCTTTCATAAAATATTTCATTTGAATTATACACATGAAATCTGTCGAAATAGTCATCAGCTTTTGGATCGGTGATATTTTTGAATTTGTTAAACAAAACACTGCTGATGAACGGAGAACCGTAATACTGTACTGAAAGATCAGGTGTTATATTATAATTTACTCTGATGGTCAGGTTGAATGTTTTCTGATCGAGGTTTCCGAAAATATATTTATCATCATTCAGATAAGTATACGAGTCAACATATTGCAGTTCAGTATCATAAGTGGTAAATGAAGGCATCATGGACAGATTGAATGAATTGACAGGTTTGTATGTGATGTTTGCAAAATAGTTCACTGCATTTAAATAATTCTTAAATCCGTCATTTATAGATGCTCCGGCAGTCGCTGTCAGTTTTTTCTTCGGATTGCTTCCTATATTGAACCAGTAGTTCCAGTTGCCAGGAACATACATGGAAGGACCACCTCTGAGAAAAGTATTTGCAATATTATTCCCCTCATAATTGATACCGAAGCCCAGTCTCCACAATTTTTTGAAGGTCAGGTTTGTATTGATATTTCCTCCTTTAAACAACAGGTTTCCGTTGAAATCAAGTCCTGACCACTGGTTTGAATTGAACTGGACAGTTCTGAAGACAGAGAATGGTTTATTAATTATATATCCGACCCATATAAATTCAAATATGTTATTGGCTTCGCGAAGAAATCCTACATCATTTGTTTCAAATCCGGGTGATCGCCATGTAACATTTGCAACATATCTCAGTCCGTCATTTACCTGTTTTCCGATCAATAAAGTGCCACCTGTTCCTGATAAACTTGTCTTTTGGGGATCATATCGAAAATATTCCACATCTGGTCTTTGAAAATACCTCCTCGAAGAAAGCTGTAGGTCTCTTATGGATTCTTTTGTACCGGATATTTGACTGCCAGCCATCATTAAACTGATAAAGTACTTTTTGTCTTTCCAATACTGGGTAAAATCGATACCTCCCGTAATTGCTGACAATGGCAGATATGCTTTGTTTTCATCGTTTAAATCCCTGTATGTGGAAGTAAACATGGCTCCAAGCAGTGTGTTGCCTTTTTTGAAATCTTTTTGTACACGTGTTATGAAATAATTTGTCAGCGGTTCAACTATTTCTTTCCTTCTTGTACCATTATTGTCTATTAATGCTTTTGTGCTGTTTGTTAAATTTTCAATGATTCCGACTGAAAAGCCTTTTTTGGTCTTGCCGCTTACTTTGAAGGCACCAAGTATACGGGTATTCTGGGGAATTTTTGAATATTCACCATCCTGCAATTGAGGGCTAAGCTGTGGATATCTGCCTATCCTTCTTGAATAAAAAAGATTATCAGTTGACCAGGGGCTGTCACCCATGGTGAGCTGAAAGTTGGTGATATTTTTACCTTCAACAAAAAAAGGTCTTTTCTCCTGAAAGTATGTCTCAAATTCCGAGAGATTAATTTCAGACGGATCTGCTTCAACCTGTCCAAAATCGGGGTTGATTGCAAAATCCATAATAATATCGTTAGTTATACCAATTTTTCCGTCTATACCGGCATCAAAACTGATATCTGATCCATCCGCAAAAGGATTGCCTTCTTCTTTTTCATAGCTTTCATATTTGCCAACTGTAAAAGGAGCAAGTTCAATCTGCTTTCTGGGTTTTATGTTTTGAATTCCCTTCAAAAGTCCATATTGATTGACATATCCGTGATTTTTTTTTGATGCAGGGCTCCAGCAAGAAAATTCCTCATTTCTGTATATGCTTCTGACCACATTGAATCCCCAGACCTGGTCGCTATTATTGCTGAATCTCAGCTGGCTAAGAGGAATTCTGAATTCAGCGTACCATCCGTCATGCCGGGATTTTGTTTTGACATACCACACCGGATCAAAAGAATCGTCGGAAGAGTCAGTCTCGTCATTTAATATACAATCGTTTTTAACTCCGCTGGCTGATACCACAAAAACAAATCCGGTTCTTTTGTCGTGATAGCTGTCGAAATGGACACCTGCCATATCACCTTCCCATTCATCCCTTCTTGATAATCTGTTATTTATTAGGGCAGGGTCAGTTTCAAGGCATTTTATAGCCACATAGATATTATCATTGTCATAAATAAGCTTAAAAAGAGTTTGCTGTGAGGGTTCTGAACCCTCATGAGGTTCCAGCTGGATAAAACTGCCTTCCCACTCCAGTTTGTCCCATGGTTCTTCGTCAGTGTCTCCGTCTATTTTTGGTGAAATTAAAGTCCTTGTGGCATTATATGTTTTAATAGCCTGACTGTTTATTCCTGAAACCAGCAATAATATGAAAACAAACAAGCCTGTTTTTTTCATTGTTTAAAGTTTAAAACAGAAGTATTTAAATCACAAAACTATTAACTCATAATTACAGTTTGTTTATAAGGATCTTACCCATTTCTTTCAGGGTAAGTTTTTTTCCATAAAGCAATATTCCTCCCCTGTAAATTTTTGCACTTATCCATATAAAAAGAATACATGTCAGGAACAGCACAATTAAAGAAATGATGACCTGCCAGACAGGAGGATTGAAGGGCAACCTCGCAGGCATTACCAAAGGAGAGAACAATGGAAAAATTGACCCAAAAATTGCCATCGGGCTGTTTGGATTTTCAACACTGTTCATCATAATGATAAATCCAAGAATAACTGGTACTGATATTGGCCATATTAAACTCTGGCTTTCGCCCTGATCATCACCAATTGCAGCACCGACAGCTGCAAACATCGATGAGTACAGGAAATATCCTCCAAGGAAAAAGAGTATAAATGATGGCAGGATAAGACCCCAGTTCATTGAGAAAAAGACATCAATAAATTGCTGCATTGAGAATTCATTGAAATCAGCAGGGTTAACCTGTGTCTGCATTCCGGTCATGCCTGCCTGAGGTACAGTTCCGAAAATGGCATTGGCGATAGCCATAATCATAGGTATGAAAATGATCCATATAAATAACTGGGTGAGGCCAACTCCTCCAACACCTATCACCTTGCCCATCATTAACTGAAAAGGCCTGACTGATGAGATCATGACCTCCACTATCCTGTTTACTTTTTCTTCCATAACACTTCTCATAACAAGGCTCCCAAAGATAAAGATCACCATATAGAGCAGAAATCCCATCACAAATGCCAGGGCAGTGGCTATGATAAGGGGAAGTTTGCCGGTACTGTCTTTCCCTTCAACTATTTCATCAGCATTTTGCAGTGTTATATCTACAAAGAAACTTTCAAGAACAGCTCTGTCTATTTTGGATTTTTCGATTTTGTATTCCTTAAATGCCCCGGCTATATCTGATTCGATTTTTTCTATCGTTATGATTCCCGGATTTTCAACTGAATGGTACTGTATTTTGAAATTTTTCGAAGTATCATTATAAGAAGGGATATATGTAAAAATATCAAAACCTTTGTCTGAATAGGTGGCATTGATTGAATCCAGGGGTTCATTGGTAAAAGTATAGATGTGAGACTTGTTATTATCCTTTCTGTGCTTTTCAAAGATACCCGAATCATCCCTGACCAGGATCTTTTTTTCTGATTTTTCTGACATGTAGGCTGTCATAAATCCTATGCCAAATGTAATTGTTGCAAATGCAATAGGAGCAAGTAATGTGACTAGTAAAAATGATTTTTTTCTTACTCTCACGAGGTATTCCCTTTTTATTATCAACCAGAGTTTATGCATGGCTATTTATTTTCTGTTACTAATTTAATAAAAATTTCGTTCAGCGACGGAAGAGATTCATTGAAAGATCTGATCTCAGCTCCGTCACTTATAAGTTGTTGCAGAAGTTGTGTTGAAGTTTGATTTTCTTTTAGCCTGATGATCATATTTTTTTCATCAGAACTTACAATTTCAAAATCCGATGAAAGATCTTTGCCAGGTAGCTTGTTGAATTCGAGTATGAATTTATTTTCTTTGTAAGTATTTCTTATATCGGTTACATTTCCGTTGAGGATAACTTTGCCGAGATTTATCAGGGCAATTTCTTCACATATTTCTTCTACCTGTTCCATTCTGTGAGTAGAAAAAATTATAGTTGCTCCGTTGTTTTTAAGATTTATGATCTCGTTTTTCATCATTTCCGTGTTTACGGGATCCAGACCTGTGAATGGTTCATCAAGTACGATCAGTTTTGGATCATGGGTAATAGTGGATACAAACTGGACTTTTTGTTGCATGCCTTTCGATAATTCATCGATTTTTTTATTCCACCAGTCTTTCATTTCGAAGCGTGTCAGCCAATCACCAATAGATTTTCTGGCATTATCGTAAGACATTCCCCTTAGTTGTGCGAGATACATCAATTGTTCTCCGACTTTCATTTTTTTATATAGTCCCCTCTCTTCAGGCATATATCCAATTTGGGATGGATGCATATCATTGAGTTCTTCACCGTTAAGAAAAATTTTTCCTTCATCAGCATGCAGAATACGGGTTATCATCCTGATCAAAGTGGTTTTTCCTGCTCCATTAGGCCCTAATAGGCCAAAAATCGTTCCTTTCTCAATTTCCATAGAGATACCATCCACTGCAGCTTTAGATTGAAATCTCTTAACAACATTCTCAATTTTTAATAATGACATAATTAAGTCTTTTTTAAATAATTTATGATTATTTGAAATTTAATTTTTTTCATAAAAAACCCAAACGATTAATATAATGCTAAATTCAACTCGAATCAAAAGTATTATTAATTCAGGAATTAAAATTTTCTAATCGACTAATTGTTTAAATACGTGGATGAAAGTAATTATTCTCCATAGAACCTTACCATATCTTCAATGGCTTTGCTACAAACTTTGCAGAAAAGATCACCTTTGAATGATCTCATCAGGCAATCCTGCTTAGGTCTGTAAACACCTTTCATGAGATATCCTGCACCTTCAAATACTCCGTGTTTATCTGTATATTCTTTGGTTGCAGGAGTTGGTACCGGAATATCTTTTTCAATTATCTTTTTCCATTTTTTATCGAAGTTGACCATTGTAGTTATATTTGGTTCCCAGGGTTCCACACCTTTTTCATACATATTTTCGAATGAGTCTTCATATGCATATTCATCGGCAAGTCCGGCAAAAGCATGACCGAATTCATGAATAAACACCTTTGGTGAACTCAGATTGCCGCTCACACTGACAGAATAGAAATTATAAATGGCACCTCCTCCATATTTGTCAGTATTTACAAGGATGTAGATCTGATCGTAAGGAGCATTTGCAGCAAAATCCCTGACTTTATGATGTGATAATGTCATGCAGTAGCGGTCTGAATACAGAGTGTTGAAACTTGAATTAAAAGCCGAATTCACTTCTTTTTTGCCATTAGGATCATCACTTCCCGGTTCTTGAGATGGAGTCCAGACTGCATATGTGTTGAATTTATTTTGAAGGTCTGTAAAAGGTTGATATGAAAACAGCTGCTTCATTAAAGTTTGGCAATCGCTGACAAATTTTCCCAATTCCGAATCGGTATAACCTTCGGGAAGGATAACGATATCTACATTTGTTTCCGGAGGTCCTGATTTCTGAATTTCAATTACAGGAGCTGAATGATCGTTTTTTGTGTAATAACCGGTTTTTTCAGGGTCAAATCCGATATTGAATTTTTCTTCAAATATCATCTGCCTATTTCTTGAATACAGAGTAATTATGATTTTTTTATTTGGGAAAGGCATAACTACTGTTTCTTCAAAGCTTTTAGTTATTTCTTTTGCTTCATCTGTTGTACTCCATTCATGAAAAAGACTTCCATACCCTCTTGAATATAACAAATTGCCTGTTTTTGCATCAGTGACCTTAAGAAAATACTTTCCGTATTCGAAATCTTCAAGCAGATTTTTGAAGGATCCGCCCCAGAAAGGTTCTTTTTTGAAACATGTAAATGCATAATTTTCAGAATCAAAATTGCCACTATGGTTATAATCCATTCTAAGTGTACTTTTTTCGAAAAAATTATCGAATTGAGCGTATGTTAATGATGATGTCAAAAATATCAGGACTATTAGAATTTGCTTCATTGTTATTGATTTTTAAGTTTATCTGATAATCGTTTTGAATTATTTCCTGTATCATATGATTTTTTCCAGTATTCTAATGCTTTTTCTTTATTGCCGGTCTTCATTTCGATATCACCTTTAAGTTCAAAGTAAAATGGATGATTAGCTTTAATGCTTTCGTCTGTTGTATTGAGAATTGATGAGGCATCTGATGTTTTGCCTTCAATAATAAAAGCGTTAGCTTTCATAAGCATTATCTCATTTCTGAACTTTTCGTTTTTCTGAGCTAATAATAAGCTTTCGTCCAGATATTCAATTGCTTTACTGACCTGATTGAGGCTGATATATGCTCTGCCGGCATAGTAATATGCTACAGAGTGATTTGGATAGTAATCGATAGCTTCTGTACTCAGTTTTGCCAGATTGTTCCAGTCTTCAATTGTGGTATAAATGACCATAAGTTGTTTCCAGATCATGAAATTGCTTTTTTCATATTTGAGTGATTCCCTGTAATAGTCTATGCTTTTGAGGGTCTGCTCTGCATTATAAAGGAGATCTGCATAAAGAGCATTTGTTCTGGCATTATGGGGGTACAGCTTTATAAGGATTTCTGCAGCATGTATAAGGTCATTCAGAAGCGGATGGTCTTTTGATATATTTTCAACATATGGCGCAAGGGTCAGAATTTTTTCATCAACACCGATCTCTGTATTATTCAGATACGGATATAGATCGGATATGTAGTTTTTTTCACTTTGGTTTGCTTTCTTTTGGGTGGAAAAATATGATAGTGCCTGAGGATTTTGAGGATCAATTTTTAATATCTTTTTGTAAATATCATCAATTTTTTTTGTATCATTCATTGACCGGTATACCATTGTCATTTTTTGAAGTATTTCAATGTTACCAGGCATTTTTTTATCAAGAAGCTCAATGACCTTTTTTGCTTTTTCGTAATCTTTTGCTTTCAGAAGCAAGCTGACTTTGTAGAATTCAGTCTGTAAATCAAAACCAGCTGTTTTATCCAGTTTTTCAAGTACTTCAATAGCCTTGTCAGTTTCATTAGCCTTGCTGTACAATTCAGCCAGTTCATAGTATTCTTTCCTGTCAAATTTATGAGTGGGAATAATCGTTAACATCAGGTCTGCAGCCGATTTATAATCCCTGGTATTTTCATAGATTTCTTTTAGAATCTCTTTGAAATAAATATTTGAAGGATTCTTTTCAACTGCCTTTTTTGCCTGGAACAAGGCATCTTCAGTTTTATTTTGTTTCAATAATATCTTTGCGATGTGATATTCTGCAATGCCTTCTCCCGGAGTTTTTTTTATGAGATTTTTAAATTTCTCAATTGCATCATCATATTTCTCAAGCACTTCATCCTGCATTGCCAGTATGAATTCGGATTCAAGGTCAACTTCCAGATTGCTTGGCGGAGCCTCATCAATTATTTCCTGGCTTTGTATGGGAATTATGCGGAATAAAAATGCTATTAGAATAAAGTATTTGAACATATCTCAATTTTGGATTAAAAACGAAGATAAATCAATTTTGTTGAATCGTAGACAAAAAAAAGTCGGATATAAAATTTAAGAGTGTAACTTTAATCTGTATGACAAAAAAATGTCGGTATCGCTATATCCTCCACTTCATTTTTTAAACAACTTTGCTTAAAATATTAAATTTTAAATATTTCATTTATTAAAATAACAATTTATATTTATATCTTTGTATAATAATTGATTATTATGGAAATTAACGATAAATATCAGCAATTTACTGAAAAGATCATCAGTCCCGGTACTGTAGATAACAATACCAGCAAATTCAGGGATATTCATATCCGTGTTGAATCCATTTATGAGACTCTGAAAAATTCGAGATCATCATTTATTTACCGGTTAATATTTTTTTATTTGTTTTCCGCTTGTGCTATAAGTTTTATCCTGCACATTTTTATTTTTAAATTCAGTTTTGGTTTTGCATTTCTGTTTCTATTAATATTGTACTATTTTTATTTTAATTACAATATTAAAATGAGTCTTAAGAGAAATATAAAAAGCAAGTCACCTTCGAAAATTGAACCTGAAGATCCTGAATTTTTAAAAGGAAGGATACAATATGTCTCAGAAGGTATAAAGGTATCCCTTGATCGTGCAAGAATGCTGAGAAATTTTTATATGCTCTTTTTCCCTTTACTGACATTTATTTTGATTGACATAATTAAAGGTCATCCTAATAATGTTACAGGATACTTTATCAGAATATCTCTTTCATTTGCAATCGGGGCTGGAGTTTGGTACTATTTTTATAATATGGATATCGGTGAGATAAATGATGAAATTGATGAACTCCAGCAGCTAAATAGTGACATTTCAGGATTTAAATAATGAAATATCTCAATTTTTAGATCAAACTAAAAATTTTATATCTCATTGGGAAGATTTAAGTCCAAGAATATAAATTTTCAGATTGATGTATTTTTTAACCATATTTCTGCTATAATCAAAAGAGTTAATTTTTAAGGTATTTGGAAAACGCACAGATCAGATTCACTTCATCTATTATCAGAATGATCAACATGTTCTGAATGTTGAACTCAATAGATTTAGTTAATGAATAGTTTCTATAGTTTTTACAGGTGTTAATGTTTTATTAAATTTTGATTTTTTTTTACGTTAAGGAACAATTGTTGTATTTTTGGAAATTGATTTTTTAATTTAAAAAATAGAATATATGAAACCTAAATCAATTTATTGGCAATTCTCAGTATTAATGATTGCTGCACTTTTCTTTTTATCAGGTTGTGCCAGCTCCACTCTTATAACCTCAGATCCTTTAGGAGCAAAATTGTATGTTGATGGCAGACATGTAGGGTCTACTCCGTATAATTACACAGACACTAAAATTGTCGGAAGCAAAACCACATTAAGACTTGAAAAAGAAGGGTATGAACCACTCAATACTTTTTTCTCAAGAACTGAGGAAGTTGACGTCGGGGCTGTAATAGGAGGTATATTTGTATGGCCGGTTTTTCTTTGGACAATGAAATATTATCCAGAGCATTATTATGAACTTTATCCTTATATGCGTGACGATCAATATGATAATAAATCTATAGCTGCTCCGAAATTAGAAACTAAATCCAAAGCAGAAAGACTGAGGGAATTAAAGCAACTATTTGAAGAAAAACTCATTACAGAATCGGAATATCAGAAGGAAAGGGAAAAAATTCTTGATGAGGATAAAAAGTAGGATCAAAATACATTTGTAACTATTCAATTGTAAAGGATGGTAAAAAATCTGCTCATGGATTTTTGAGGTGTATCCCAATTTTCAGGTGATTGCATTAAATGAAAAATGGGATACCCCTATTTTCGTTAGCTGCAGAAAAATCACAACTATCTGCTTCTTTCATTTAAGTTTTAAATCTTTGCAAGTTTAAAAGGAGTTCATTGAGTGAAAAATTCTCATGAGTTTTTCAGGATAATTTGCTAATGCATTTTAATTAAGGAAGTATTTTTTTTACTTATTAATTCAGTTTGATAAAAAAACTGAATAATTCCGCTGCATTATTTTTGTCAGTGGATTTTTTATATTAAATTTGTACAGATTTAATTGTAAATATCTTTTTTTAAAATTGACAATTAAATGAAGAATTGATTTTGAATACTTCCAAAACTAATGTGATGAATTACAATATTGAAAATTTGGATATACTGACAAAAAAGGATGAAAGATCATTTCTTGAACATCAACTGGAACTATTGTTAAGTAAGATCAGTTATATTCCCTTAAAATATCGTACAGGAGACTCAATTGATATTAATCTGGCTGGTGATATTAACAATCTGAAGATTACGTTGTCTGCCAATCTTACAACCGGAACTATAACTCATTCGCAGTCGGGAGAAACAATAAAATCGCTTGTGCCTGGAGTCTTTGATAAGTTTTCAGAAATATTGAACAATGAGGTTGAAAAAATTCGGAAAAAGTATTCTGTCAGTAAGAAAAACTCATTTGTTGGTGCTATATCAATAAAAGAGACTGAACTTTTAAATCTTGATGATACAGCAAAAACTGAACTTTTTAAATCACTGATAACATCAACATTGCCTGATATGATCGGATATATTAAAAGGAGGGTTTATTCTGCAAAAATGGCAAATATAAAAGCCTTCAATAATGTATTTGTAAAAGATGTAGTCAGTGAGGTTATACTTCAGGTATTTGGAAGATTTCAGGCTGATATCGCAAATGTCCGGGATTTTAACGTTTGGAATATCCAGGAAGCAGATAAAGTACTGAATGAAATACTGGAGAATAATGACAAATTCAGGGGTGAGATAAGCTATGAACAACTCGTTGATCATGAACTTGGAGAACTTGAAGAGGTATATACAACGGATGCTGACGGGGACTATGTTATGAACGAAGAAATGGATGATTACGATTTGGATAATAATTATAATGAAGAATTTTTATCATTATATGTTGGAGACAGGGATCAGATAGAAGAAATTGATACCCCTGATGAAGAATTGAATGATAAAATTTTTGATGAACTGATTAAGTTGCCAATCAAATATCAGTCAATTTATGATCTGTATTATTTTGAACATCTGGAGATAGAAGAAATAGCTAAAATAAAAGACCTGGAGCCTATTGAAATTGAAGCTATATTGATCTCTATCAAAGAACTGATCTCAGAAAGATTTTAATTCCAATAAAAAAAGTATCTTTTCAACAAAGTAAACGTCTAAACTTTTGGGATTAATCAGCATTTTCAGGGCAATCTTCAATAAATTATCATTTGCAAAGGCAAGTGATGAAACATTGATTAGTGAATACCTTCTGACACAGGAGAATAAATACTTTGATACCTTGTATAATAGGTATAAAGACAAGATTTACGGCAAATGCCTTTCAATGCTCAGTGACCCTGAATTGTGTCAGGATGCATTGCAGGATATTTTTATAAAGGTACTGCTCAATTTATCGACTTTTAAGAAAGATTCTAAGTTTTCAACCTGGCTTTATTCAATTACTTATAACTACTGCATTGATGTTATCAGAAAAGATGGTAAACTCATGACTGACAGTATAGACGATACCAAAGCAGGCAATCAGTTAGCAGATATAAATAATATTGAAGAACAAAAACTTCTTGAAATTAAAGTTGAACGACTTGATAAAATTCTTGATGCAATACCGGTAAAGGACAAATCAATACTGATAATGAAGTATCAGGGAGATCTTTCAGTAAGAGAGATTTCAGATATGCTTGGGAAATCAGAAAGTGCTGTTAAAATGATACTTAAGAGAGCTAAGGAGAAAAGTCTGAGGATTTACGATGAAATGTATACTGAATAAATGAAAAACAATGGAGGAAAATAATTTTAAGCAATTGGAAAAATATAAATTGAAAAAATTCGGGGAAGCTCCTAGTAAAGTAAATGAGAATATAGAAAAGAATAAAAATCTATTTAAAACTATAGGTGAAACTATGGATTTATTTACGGAAAAACTTGTAAAAACAATAATAAAAATCAACAGCTGATGATAAATTTATTAACCTGGGATGGAGCAAAATATCTAAGTGAGATATTAGGTAAAATAATGCTTTTCCTTCCAAATCTTGTTTCTGCGATAGTACTGCTGATAATTGGTTTTTTAATTGCAAAAATTGTTTCAAAAATAATCAGCAAAGCATTATCACGTACAAAAGTGGATAATCTCAGTGCGAACATTAAAAAAATAGACTTTGTAGATAAATTCAATATAGATTTCAAAATCAGCAGTATAATTGGTAAGTTCTTTTATTATTTCATAGTACTTATTTTTCTTGTGGTATCTACAGATATTCTCAATATGCCTATGTTGTCAAATCTGATAGTTTCGATCATTAATTTTGTACCAAATCTTTTGATTGCTTTTATCCTTTTAGTAGGAGGATTGCTTGTAGCGAACTGGCTGAAAGTACTTGTATTCAATATTGCAAAATCATTGGCAATGCCTTCCGCAACCATCATTTCGAATCTGGTATTTTATTTTGTGCTTATCAATGTTTTTATCAGTGTAATGCTCCAGATAAAGGTTAATGTGGAATTCCTTTCTACCAACCTTAGCCTTGTGATAGGTGGAATTGTATTTGCATTTGCCCTTGCATATGGATTGGCATCAAAACCAATACTTGCAAATATCATCTCATCATTTTACCTGAATAATAAGTACCAGATAGGAGATTATGTGATCATCGGAAATTACGAGGGTGAAATAATTGAAAAAGATAATTTCAATATCATTCTGCATAAAGATAATACAAAGATAGTAATTCCTTTAAGCAAACTGAGTGATAATGAAGTGGTTGTGAAAATGAAAAACTAAGAGTATGGAGAAGGATTTACGATTTACGAAGTACGATTTACGATTTTACATTTATTTATTGTGGAAAGATGGAATTACGAATTACGGTATTTGAGTTTCGTAAGACAGCAAGAGATCTGGAGACCTTTGCTGCGGAGGACTTTTAGTGATAGTGTGGAGTAAGGTTTGAGTGTGACTGGGTTGGGTATACTATTTACGACTTACGATTTTTGATTGTAATGGTTGAATGGTTTAGCTATGGAATGGAGGAGTATGTGCATTTCTTTACGTCTCTGGGATTTGCGTCTTAACACCTTTGCGTGACAATCAATTGAAGTAATGATTGCAGAAACAAAGGGATTACGAATTATGATTTTACATTTTGCATTAAATATTTTAACTTTATTTGATAATCATTAAAAATCTGAACTATGATCAAAAAAACTTTATTCTTTTTCGTCACATTGACTTTTGTGGTCAACTTTTTAACAGGACAAGCTGATAATGCAAGACTTGCAGAAATCAACAAACAATTGATAAAGGCTGACACTCAGTGGGTCAAAGGTGGTGCTCTGGGCCTGGATCTTTCCCAACTTGCTCTTATCAATCCTAAAGTCGGGGGAGGGGAGAACAGGCTTGCATTCGGTTCGGTGACAAGTTTATTTGCCAACTATGCAAAAAGCAAAATAGCATGGGAAAATCTTTTGTCATGGCAAATGGCAATGCAAAGGCTGGGCAGCATCGAAAATCCATTTACAAAGAATATAGATATTCTGAGATTTGGGTCTAAAGCCGGATTCAAAGTAAAGGATAAATTGTATGTTGCAGTTTTGGGTACATTTGAATCACTTGTATTGAAAACCTACAGTGATTTTTCCCTTTCTTCAAAGGAAGGTAATTTCCTGCAGGCTTCGTTCCTGTCTCCTGCAACCGTCACTTTATCCCCCGGTATCGATTATAAGTTCAATGATAAATTGTCAGTATTTATTTCTCCTGCTTCTTATAAGTCAATAATTGTTATGGATGATGAAATTGCAAAACTGGGAGTTCATGGAAATCCCTGGAGAAGCGCAAGTGATTTTGACAACATCAAGCATGAACTGGGAGCAAATGCCAGAGCTTTGTACAAGAATACATTTATGAAAAAACTGAATGTGTCCAGCGATCTGAGTTTATTTTATAATTATCTTGGTGATAATCATGGATTTGACTATATGGATGTGATCTGGGTCAATAATTTTAGTTATGAATTGATAAAAGGACTTTCCATTAATTTATTGCTTGATGCAAGATGGGATAAGGATATAAAATCTATTTCGGGCTATGATGCAGAAGGAAAATCGATACTTGTAAATGACAGGTGGATGATAGCTGAGGCATTATATGTAAAATATACCCACATTTTTTAACGAAAATATATGATGAGCCTCTTACACTTTAAGGGGCTTATCATTTTTTGCGGCTTTTATAATTCTTAACAGCATTTCTTACACTTCCATATCTTTCAAGCAGTCCTGCTGCTGTATCATAATCTTCTAAACCGGTTTTTTTCATTATCATCTTTGTTCCCCTGTCTTTCAGCTTAACATTTGTTATCTGCATGTCAACCATTTTGTTATCCTCAACATGTCCGAGTTTGATCATCACAGAAGTTGTTATCATATTGAGTACAAGCTTTTGTGCAGTACCTGCTTTCATTCTGCTGCTTCCTGTGACAAATTCAGGACCGACTATCACTTCGATTGGAAAATCAGCATGTTGTGAAACCGGAGCATCAGGGTTGCAGCTTATTGATGCAGTGCCCAATCCTTTTTCCCTTGCGGTTTTCAGTCCACCTATCACGTAGGGAGTTGTCCCGGATGCCGCAATACCAACAACAAAATCATTCTCGTCAACTCCATGCTCTGTCATGTCTTTCCATGCCTGCTCAGTATCATCTTCAGCCCATTCCACTGCCCGCCTTATAGCTCTGTCACCTCCGGCAATGATGCCGATTATCAAATCGTAAGGTGCTCCGAATGTTGGAGGGATCTCAGATGCATCCACGATTCCAAGTCTGCCACTAGTTCCGGCACCTATGTAGAACAGTCTTCCTCCGTTTTTCAGCCGGAAATATATTGCATTTACTGCGTTTTCTATTTGTGGAATAGCTTTTGCCACTGCTTCGGGTACTTTTCTGTCTTCAATATTTATGCTGACAAGCAATTCATTTGTTGACATTTTATCAAGATGTCTGTACAAAGAATCTTTTTCGGTAATTTTTTCCATTTAATAATAATGTGTAACTGAGTTTGTAAAAGAAGCACAAAATTAAGGTATTATTTATTATTGCGAAAATTTAAGCTTGGCTAATAAAACTTATTCAATAATATTAAGTTAATAATTTTGATGTTAAATCGTTTAAGTGATTGTTGCTTATAATTTTAAATAAAGTGTTTTTGTGATCAGATATTTAATAGTAATAGCATTCTTTAGTGTTGGAATGATTTCCTGCAAGACAAAAGCTCCTGTATTTGAAATCTATCAGGAAGCAAGGTTTTCTATTCCTGCCGGGAAAGATCCGGTTGCTACACATCATTTTATTATCAGAGATATTCCTAGTTTTCTAAAGGCAAATCTTCAGCAAAGAGGAATGGTCATTGATGATCTTACTGAATTTTATGCCGGTAAAGGCAGGTTTCAGTCCCTGGATTTCGACTATAATTTTGGAGTGATATACGATCTTTCAGTTTGGGTATATAAGAAGGGCGAGTATGAGAACAGAAAGGAAGTTTACTACCGGGATGAGGTGCCCTGGAGTCAGAAGGGAGAACTGAAACTCCTGAGTACAGGAGAAGATGTGAGGGAAATTTTGCTGAGTGATAATTATGAAATAGATGTTGAACTTCAGTTTAAAAGTGTTACTGCTCAATCTGTTGATTGCAGATTTGAGTTCAATTTCGTAGCATATATTGAATAAAAAGTCAAAAAAAAACTTAAATCTTTAGCAGTTAATTAAAAAAAAATTACTTTTGATTTATATTTGAAACTTAATAAATTTTAGAGGATATGGAATTGCATTATATGGTGGAACTGGATTATTATAATCCTGATGTTGAAGAGGATGGCAATCTCGAGGAAATTGAGAATCTGATAATTGCCCACATGAATTCAACGGGCAGACTGATATCATTGTCTCTGAGCAATGAAGAGGCTGTATTCTGGCTTGTACTACGTGTAGAAAAGGAAGATGAGATCATTGATATAATGAATTCAATACCAGTTGAATATGAACTTGCATATGAATATTTCCAGCTTGATCATTATGAAGTGATCCAGGAAATAGGAAGTTTTTCGCTGAATTGATTGATAGTTTGGGGGACAGAGGTGAATTAGGAATTTACAATTTGCAATTATTTTACAGGTCTTTCAGTATTCAAACAAAATAAAAATAAATATTATGGGTATATTTTCTAAATCGGAACCCAAATATTATGTGATTAAGGGTAATGAATTAAAATGCCCTGTTTGCGGCAATGACAAATTTTATTCCAGACGAGTTCAGCTAAATACAACACTTGCCACTTTTTTCAACTTAGACTGGGCCAACAGGAGTGCTACATGCCTTGTTTGTTCATATTGCACTCATATCCAGTGGTTTTTGGAAGATGTGTGATTTCAGTGATTTATATTTATAGTTCAGTTACCTGATTATTATCAATTTGTTTCCGTAGATTTTTTCCCCGGTTTTACATCTCACCAGGTAACTCCCTGCAAGCAAATCACTTATATCCAAATTGAAATATGATCTTACATTTTCTTTTGTTCCTTTTTTGATAAGTTTCCCACCAGCATTATATATTTCATACACCAAATTATCTATATAGCTTTCGGACAATGATATGTTTATGATATCATTTGCAGGATTTGGTGATAGATTCAGAGGTAGTGCTGAATCATCATTTACAGCTAATGCTCCTTCAAATACGGCTATAATAGTATCCCTGGCTATCAGTGTAACTTTTGTCCTATTTTCTCCCGAATTGGTGAAAGTCGATTTGCCTGATTTGCTTTTCCAAAACTGGAATTTTTTATTTCCCGAAGGACTTATCTCAAGTTCATTGGTCATATTTCCAAAGTATGATCCTTTCCACGGTAAAGAAGTGTGAGTCTGGGTATTAAGACGTATGGTTCCTGATGAAGGGGGATCAGTCATTATTGTTACTTCAAAAGGCCCTGTCAGATCATAACATTCGGCAAGTCCATCATCAATTTTTGTACATCGTTCAGAGACGAAATCCCTGAGTTTCGTGACATTGTCTTCCCATTCGGTCATCGATCTTCCCCATTTGTTAATGTGCCTTGGCATTTCAGGTCTTATAATATTTACCATACTGTCTAGTTTTGTGAGCATATTTTCACAACTGAAAGCTTTATTTATCATATCGGCATATCTCGCAAAATATAAATTTCTGAATTCCTGATTTTCCTCCAGCAAACGAAGGAATATTTTCTCATGTCTTCCCAGGTCGGGATACACATCAAAAGTATCTGGACCCCAATAATACCATTCCCCTTCCCAGAATATAGAATCTTTAGGATTTATGACCTGAGTCGTATCCTGCGGAAAGAAAATATCCATATAATCACTTATACCATTTAAGTCACATGCTTTCGCATTGGGAGAACGGTCAGGAACTCCGGAATAATTGATATAGTAATTAAAAGTAGCGTCATTGTCCCACATTATATAAGCCCATTTTTTATGAGATCCTTCCGGATTGAGGCCTCTCCACCAGCCTGTATTGTAATTCATCCAGTCTGAAGAGACAACACTCAAATTTGCGATCATGTAATCCATGAGGCTTACTACATCAAGTTGATCGGTGATATTTTTATATATCACACTGTTGCTTACATCCTGGGTAAGAATATAATCTCTTAAGGTTGCCCAGTCTTTCATGGCATCGATTCCACCGTATTCTGCCCAACTGGAACCCCATGTTTTTAAAAACTGAAGGTCATATTTATCCTGCTTGTATCTGAAATCAGTATAGTCATGATCGTCTGGTTTTTCCCTGATGGCATACACTCCCCAGTAATTTCCGTTAAGATAAAGGATTGCGCGTTCAACTGCTCTTACATCGAGATTCATGCCACCTTTTTGAATGAGGGTATGAACAAATTCATCCCTGATATGGGTGCTACCTTCGTGAGCTTCATCTTCTATAGCAGGGTAATTATCATCACCGGATGCCCTGAATATTATCCTCTGGTAGTCTTCCCTGTCAGAATAGTTAAAGAGTTTTTGTATCATTCCTGAATTATAACCCATTTCATCCCTTGAAATCCAGTCAATACTCCTCTGTGGATTAACCCAGCTATCCTGTCCATGGCTGTCTAATTCTCCGAAAGATGTGCTGGTCAGGATTCCTGCAGGACTGAAAACTTCGATAGAAGCAATTGGGTTAAGTTCTCTCTGACCTTCCGCTAGCTGTATGACATCTTCCCCACCTGATACACTAAAAATAGGAAGTGTTGAAGTAGGCTCATTTATAAAAATCGTTTTAAAATCTATAAATCCAGGCAAAATTGCAGGGTCTGAAGAAAAACACCTCACTTTTAGAATGGATGTATTTTTTATTTTCAGATTGCCTTGAAATAAGGGAGAATCACTGTTTGGCATTGATCCGTCCAGAGTATATCTTATCATATATCCCGCTATCTCTTGTACAGATACTTTAACGGAATCCTTATAAAAACCCGCTGTTCCGTTTATCATTGGTTTAGGGGTATATCCTTTATATTTCGGAGAATTATTGTTGGAATATCCTGGTGTTGGTTCGGTACAAACCATCAACTGGGTATCTCCGTCAGTTTTTTTACAGACAGAATGTGTAAGTCTGGTAAGGGTAAGAGGATATTTTTCGATGATTGTTCCTGATTTGTTAGCCAGAACAACAAATTCATCACCATCGGTCTGTGTGAATTTAAAATTTGTATGAAAATGGCCATCCCCTGATTCATCTCTACCGGATGTCCAGAATATTATAAATCCCTTCGCTTGTATCACTGTTCCTGCCGGTATTTTCCATTTTTTTGGCTTAGATTCTTTGTCAGAAAGATACCATCCGCTGATATCCAGAGTTTGGGCACCTGGATTATATAGTTCTATCCAATCCTCATATTTCCCGTAATTATCAGGATAAGACCTTAAATTTGATGCAGAATATTCATTTATAACAACCTGTCCCCATGACAAATTCATAAAAAACAATAAAACCACAGAGAATAAAGCTTTATATGGCATAACCGGATTTTTTTTGTAAAGAAAATACAATTACCTGAATAATAATAATTGAAGTAAAAAAAAGTTTCTCCTGATAATATCTTTAAACCCTGATGAACTTAAAAAACATGCAAAATTCTGAAGATTGAACTTTCAGAATATATAAACCTTCAACTAATCCGGAAATATCAATTGTTTCTTTTTGTCCCCTGAAGATACCGGAAAATACTTTGGTACCATTAAGACTAAAAATATCAAATTCCAAATCGCCTATCCATAAATTATTTTCAAGAGTTACAAATTCTTCAGTTAGTGTTGGATAAACCCTAATGTCATCTGCAACCCGGACACTTTTTAATGAAACTGTATTAAGGTCTTTTAATGAGAAATAATATACCGCTCCGGAGAAAAACCCATTATCATCATCAGAGTATGCTCCAACCAGCAACCCGTGTTCATTAAATGCCAGACAGGAACCGAAAGCATCACTTTCATCTCCGTCAGAAGGAGTTATTTTTTTTGAGTAAACCCAGAATGCTCCTTCTTTTTTATACAAATATACGGAGCCGCTGTTGGTTCCGTTATCATCATCAAAATAGGAGCCAACAAATAGAACTGTGTCATTTGCCTCGAGAGCTATACCAAAACCATCACCCTGAGATCCGTCAGGAGCAGAAATTTTCTGGCTCAATTTCCATTTTTGCTCAAAATTTCTGGCATAAATGTATACAGCACCGCTATTATCTCCTTTGTCATCATCTTTTATTGCAGAAACAAAAGCATATTCATCAGTGATTTTTACTGTTGAGCCAAACTGATCCAGATCATCAAGTTCATCCGGTAAAAGTGCTGCAATTTCTTTCCATTCATTGCCATTATATTCAAAGATATAGGCTTTGCCAATATCATTTTTAGTTCCATTATAGAAAGGTGCTCCGATTATCAGATAGTTTTTGTAAAGGTCAAGAGTAAGTCCGAAAAGAGACTGAGGCTCAGGATCAGAAGCATAAATTTTAGATATTATTTCCCAGTTATTATTAACCAGTTTCAGGGTATATATGCTTCCGCTGTTAGTGCCTTTATCATCGTCAAGGTATGCACATGAAACAGCATTGTCTTCATACATAGCTACTGTATTACCAAATTCATCAGCTTCCTTACCATCCGAGGGAACAATTTTCTGGAAGAAATCCCATTTGCCTTCATTTTTTTTCAAAATATAAGCTGATCCACTGCTCGCACCAAGATCGCTGTCATGATGTGCACCTGTAATAAGGTAATTTCCATAAGAAGAAACAGAGTAACTAAAATAATCTTCGACAGCCCCATCATCAGGGAATAGTTTTGATGTTTGTCCGAATTTATTGAAATTGAGATCAAAAACATATAAAGATCCTGAAGAGGTCCCGTTTTCATAATCGAGGTAGGCACTTATAAAAGCAGTATTGTCATTCAAATCTAAGTATCTTCCGAAAAACACACCTGTTCTTGGATCGTCAGGGATTATTTTCTGAGTATAATTCTGTGAAATTAATTCAATTGAGCAAAAAACAAAGAATGATAAAATTAAGCTTTTAGGCATATTCTTAATGCTGACATATTTTTGATAAAATTTGCAATAACAATTTTTAGCCTTTTTGGCAAAAAGCAAATTTAATCAATAAAGTAATAATTCTTAGTTTTACTGTTTAAAGAATTTCAATATAGCTGAAATTATATAATCCTGAATTTCAGGTGTCATTTCTGTATGTATTGGTAGTGATAATACTTGCTTGCAAAGCATATCAGTCACAGGCAAATAATCAACTGCTCCTGACAGATGTCTGAATGCTTTCTGTTCATATAATGGAACCGGGTAATAGATATTATTTGGAATACCTTCATTGTCGAGGCATTGTTTTAGTGCATCTCTTTTGCCGTTTTTTATCCTTAAAGTATATTGATGAAATACGTGTGTCGAATTCTTGCATCTGTGAGGAGTTTGGATGTGGTCAATTTCTGAAAGAGCCTTATCATAATATGTTGCTGCTTTTTCACGTGCCAAAGCATAATCATCAAGGTATTTTAATTTCACATCAAGTATTGCAGCCTGGATCGAATCCAGCCTGGAATTTACACCGATTTTATCGTGATAATATTGTCTGCTCTGTCCATGATTCGCTATGACCCTCAGAGAAGTAGCCAGAGTGTCGTCATTTGTAAATATAGCTCCTGCATCACCATAGGCTCCCAGATTTTTTGCAGGAAAAAAGGAAGTTGTACCTATGTTGCCTATAGTTCCTGCTTGTTTTTTTTCTCCATTACTAAATGTATAAAGTGATCCTATAGCCTGGGCATTGTCTTCAATAACATATATACCATGCTTAGCAGCAATTTTAATGATTGCTTCCATATCAGCACTTTGTCCGAACAAATGTACAGGTACAACAGCTTTGGTTTTTTCTGTTATTGCCTTTTCAAATATTTCACCTGTCAGATTGAATGTATCAGGATCAACATCTACCATCACAGGGGTCAATCCTAACAGTGCAATTACTTCAGCAGTTGCCACATAAGTAAATGCAGGTACAATGATCTCATCGCCCTGATTCAGTTCAAGAGCTATCAGAGCAATCTGCAAAGCATCTGTACCGTTAGCGACAGGAATAACATGGCTTACTCCAAGATACTCTTCCAGATTTTTTTGAAATTCCTTAACTTTTGGACCATTTATAAAAACTGATGATTCGATAACATCAATTACAGCCTTGTCAATTTCATTTTTTATTTTTTTATACTGACCCGAAAGGTCTACCATTTGTAGTTTCATGAGGGGAATCAGAGTTTTAATTTATCAGTGAATTTTATTATTCTGGTATCTACTTCGAATTTTAAGGCATAACCTACATTTTCCAGTGTAACTATCAGAGTGTTATTATTTGATTTTTCGAGCACTCTGCCTTTTAACCCAAATAACGGTCCTTCAGTGATCATCACTTCTTTACCCGCCAAATTCTCATTATTCAGCAATTGTGCTTCTACGTTTTGAATTTCACCGGTGATTAGTTTCAGATAATCAATTTCAAATTGAGGGATAACTGATATTTTTCCTGAGTTTTTAAGAAATTTGATAACTCCCAGAGTATTCAGAATATTGATATAGTGTTCTTTTAATATTTTGACAAAAACATAATTATTGATCAGTGGAACTTCATATCTTTTAATCTTCCTCTCATACCTTCTGATTCTATTTACAAGTGGAAGATATACCTCATAACCTTTATTTAAAAGTTCTTCAGCTACTCTTTTCTCATGCCTTGTATATGTATATACGACATGCCATTGTTCGCCTTCATGATTGATATTATATTTTAAAACTGATTTTGAAATCATTATCAGAGTCTCCAGTATGTTAAACTTTTATCTTCAGGATAGCGGTAAATTGCCTTTAAATCAAAAAGGACAGGATTATTTTTCATGATTGATTTGAAAAAAGCAAAATCCAAATCCTTATATTTATTATGATTAACTGCAACTATTATAGCATCATAGTCCTTATCATTTTTGGTTTTCATTTTTATCTTATATTCATGATGAAAATCTTCTGGTGATGCATAAGGATCAACCAGATCAACTTCAACAGAATAATCAATCAATTCCTGAGCAAGGTTGGCAATTTTAGAGTTTCTTATGTCAGATACATTTTCTTTGAATGTAACACCCATAATCAGTACTTTTGATTCTTTTGGATTTTTACCATTCTGGATCAGTGTCTGGACCAGTTTTTTTGCGACATAAGCAGGCATTCCGTCATTAATTCTCCGTCCGCTTAATATCACCTGAGGGTCGTATCCCAGTTGTTTTGCCTTGTAAACCAGATAATAAGGGTCCACACCAATGCAATGACCTCCAACCAGACCGGGATAGAACTTTATAAAATTCCATTTTGTTGCAGCGGCTTCAATGACTTCCATGGTGTCAATTCCAATTTTATCGAATATAATTGAAAGTTCGTTCATAAGGGAAATATTAAGATCCCGCTGAGTGTTTTCAATTATTTTCGCTGCTTCTGCCACTTTTATGCTCGATGCTTTATAAATGCCGGCAGTGATAGCTTCCGCATAGACTTTTTCTATTTCATCTGCTGATTCCTTATCGCATCCTGAGACTATTTTCAGGATTTTATGAACCGGCCTTTCCTTGTCACCAGGGTTTATTCTTTCAGGTGAATAACCAACCTTGAAATCAGTACAAAAACTAAGTCCTGAAAACTTTTCAATCAAAGGAACACAGTCCTCTTCGGTAGAACCGGGATAAACTGTTGATTCATACACAACATAATCTCCCTTTTTTATGACTTTCCCGATTGTTTCTGATGCACTGAGCAGAGGCCTTAAATCCGGTACTGCATGTTCATCGACAGGAGTCGGGACTCCCACTATATAAAATTTTGCTTCTTTTATATCTTCAATATCAGATGTGTAAACAATGCTTTTATCTTCAAATTCTTTCGACTCCAGTTCTTCCGATGGATCTATGCCTTTTTTCATTAATTCAACACGGGCTTTATTTATATCAAACCCTATTACATCAAAATATTTTGCAAATTCGAGGGCAAGAGGCAAGCCTACATAGCCTAATCCGACCACACATATTTTATATTCTCTGTTTTTTAATTCTTTATACATAAATTGATATTATTAATTCTAATGTTAATTATCCAAAGCTTCCCGAATTATTTTTCTAAATATGATAAATAGAGTACTTATGAAAATTCCCAGGAAAAGTCCTATCATCATAGATTTTACTATCGAGGTTTTTACGCCTGAAATTGGCATTATCGGCCTGTCTATGGGCTGTACAAACGGCATTTGATTCCTGACTGCAAAATCAGATATTTCAAGATTTTTCAGAGTTTCCGAATACATTATTGTGAGCTTCTGGATGTCTCTTGTATGTCTTCTTGAAGGCAGCTTTGTGGTACTTCCCCAAGATGCTATATTTCTGTCTTCGATCGCTGCAGCACCTGCTTCTTTACCCTGAAGCAGAGCAAAAATGGAATCAGTTTTGGCTTTTAACACGTCATAGGTGGCTTTTTGTTTTTCAATTGTTTTTTCTATATAAAACCTGCTTAAATTATCGAATACTTTGTTTGTAATTGCAATTGACAATTCAGGATTGGTTGTATTGGTGGAAATATGCATTATTCCACTCTCTTTATCAAAACCATTTGTCATCACTCCTGCACCCCCGGTATCAGGATCACCGGCTATTAAATTGAAAACGCTTTTGAGGGCAGAATTTTCAAGATCATTGAATTTTTCAAAGTTCCCGTTTTTAAATAAAAATCCTTTCAGTGGATTTTCTTTTGCAAATGGTTTCATATAAAGGGGGACTGATGCCCATCTGCCTAATGTGTCCTGATTAATTATTATGTGATTGGCCAGGAAATCTTCCTTTCCGTTTATTTTGACTTTTTCAAATATTGCTTTTTCAACAATCCTTCTAGATTTGTTGAGAATCATTATTTTATTCTTGTTGAATTCACTTTTTTCACCAAAACCAAATTGACCCAATATACCACCCAATCCTGATAGACTGCTGCCTTCAGTCTGGTTTATCATAAATGTCAGTTTTGCCTTATATGAGTATTCTGATTTTATTGATTTATAAGCCAGGTAAGATAGAAACAGAAATGTAACAAGCAAAACTATTTTCCAATGTTTGACGACTTCAGTGAAATAATCCTTTATTTTAAGAATTATCTCTTTAAGGGTGATTTCATCATCATTAAAGGAATCAGGATTTGTATTAATTTCAGACATATTACGATATTACTTATATTTGGGGTGCAAAAATATGATTTTTTCTGATACAATTCAAATATTTACTAGTAATCCGGAGTAGTTCTATTAATATTGAATCGCAAACCACCTCCAAAATAGAGTTCTTCTGATTTCAGTTCGTTTTCAAAATGATCGGAATAATAGATTATATCAAAATCAACGAAATAATTATGAAAAATCATATAACTGAGATTTAGTTTGTATTGTGACTTTTTATTTTTGTTACCGTATCCTATGAAATAACCGTAGTCAATTAATTTTCCATCGGCATCCAGTGGCCGTGAGGTATTTGATTTTAGTATATTTGCTCCATAACTTCTGTTACCCTTATCTTCACCCTGAGTTGCAAAAATGGCATTTGCATACGCGAAAAAATTCTTAAACGGTTTATAATTAAGACTAAAGATCAGTTCCTTAAAATTTGCTCCTAATGGATGTGCCAAAGCCTGATTGAAATGGCTGTAACTATTCAGACTGTCAGTATGCGAATAAGTATATGGCCGTACAATATTGGTTTCCACCTGAAAGTCCAGCTGGTCGATATTAAGCAAATCAATGTATTTTAGGCCCAACTGCAAACCATATTTATTAGCCCACCATGTTTTGTCTTCATTAAGAATTTTGAAATTGAATTCGTCGAGTAAAAACTGTCCATAAAAAGAAAATCTCTTAAGGAAATTATACTTCCAGTCAATCCCTACAAGAACATTGTCTGGACTACCTACGAAATGTTCAACTGTCCTGTACAATATTACGGGATTCAGATATTGCAGTTCGAAGTGATTGTCCCTGTTAAGGATAACAGTTTCAAAAAGTCCAATTTCAAAATTTCTGGCAGGGCTATATTTCAGATAATGGGCTGCCATATATTTTTTTGGGATTATATCGTCTGAGCCAACTTGTCGGTGGCTGACAGCAGATAATTCAGCAAATATATTTTGGTAATGGAATTTCCATACTCTGGTGTCAAATTTCAAATAAAAGTAATTGTGGCTATAATCAGATAGAAACAGTGATCTTATCCCGTTTCCTATTTTAAATTTTCCATGTCCGATCTGTGTATTTATGCTTTTTGAAATATTAAAACCGACATTAGCCTGTGCATTCATAAAGTCATATCCGATCACATTATCCAGAATACTGCTGTTGAAAGGTTTATAAAGCCCTTGCCCCGGGACAGTAAGATCCCTGTTGATTTTTTTGTCCAGATGATTTAAAAAACTCTGCTGGGTCTCAAGAAGTGAGGTATAAAAATATATTTTTTTATCTACCTGTCCTGAAATTGAGAAACCTCTGGAGTTCTGAAATACCAGTCTGTCATTTTTTATATCTTTTCCTGCCGAAATATTTACGACCGGATCAACCTGAATAAAGAAGTTTTCAGTATTTGCAGAATAAAAAGTTGCAGGATTTTTATAGAATATACCTAAAAGTCCCTTCCTTTTTTTTTCTTCAATTATTGGTATAATTTCATTGATATTCAATTCTTTATTCCATTCGTTAAAGTCAGCGAGTATATATTTTAGATTTTCGATTTCTCTGACAGAGATATTTTTAACAGAATCTAAAGTATACTTTGATTTTAAGGACAAATCCACTAAGGAATTTGGTAAAGAGGTGTTATTTGATTTTTTCGTATTATATTTAATATCAAGTCTGTCAGAATAATGCCGGATAAGATCATTTTCGGGCTGAATTGGTATTTGTGCATGTAATGCCCAAAAATAAGCTGTAAAACATAAAATCAATAAAGATGCCCTTTTCATTTATCTTTTTTTAAATTAGACTTCAAAGATAGGCATATTATTTTTTATAAACTTACAAAGTTTTAAACTTTTAAGTTTATAAGAAGCTCATTGAGTGAAAAATTTATAAGAATTTTTCAGGTTAAGGGTTTATAGCAATAAACCAAACTATAACAGTTTAAAAACTGCATTTTTTCTGATTAAAGCACAATATAGAGAAAGCTATCATGATTTGAATTGGAGGAGAAAATCTTTAATGTAGTTGTCAAATTGCCTTTTTTGATCAAACAGGAAATTAACAGATACAGGCAACACAAAAACAGGCAGATTGTTGGTTAGGATATAGTTTCTATAATCATTAAGTCTCATTGCATCCTTTTCGGTGGTTAGTATTATTTTGTTTTCCCCTTTAAGTTCAGAGAAAACTCTTTTTAAATTTTCAATTTCATCAAAAGAGAATTCATGATGATCATTGAATTCCATAGAATGCAAGTCACATCCGGTTTTTTGCAGATAAGATATTAAATAGGAAGCAGAAGCTAAAGCACTTATAAGCAGTATTGGCTGATCTTTTTTTATTTCAGTCCTTTTATATATATCATACATAAAATAAGGCTGAAAATACTGATAAAAACTAAAAAATACTTTCTGTGACTTTAAAGGAGATAGTCTGAGCAAAAACTCATTTTTTTTCTCTTCGTCAAGGTCAAGTGGACATTTTGTGACAATTATAGTATCTGCCCTCTTGTAGGCAGATCTCCATTCCCTCAATCTTCCGAATGGGAGGAAAAAATCATCAAAAAATGGATAGTCATATTCGGTAAGAAGAATACTCAAACCAGGATCAATTTCCCTGTGCTGAAATGCATCATCCAGTAATACAGTTTGAATATCAGGTGATTTCATAAGCATCTGAGATATTCCTTCAACTCTTGATTCTGCAACAAAAACTTTAATATCGGGATATTTTTTCCGGAACAGCAAAGGTTCGTCACCGGCATTTTTGACATCAGAGTCAGGCAATACTTCCTGAAATCCCTTGCTCGTCCTTTTATATCCACGGCTTAATACCGATATTCTAATGAATGGTTTAAGTAAATTAATCAGATATTCAGTATGTGGAGTTTTACCTGTTCCACCAACACTCAGATTGCCTATGCTAATTACCGGCAGAGTGAATTTTATTGGCATCAAGAACTTGAGGTCGTATAATTTCGAATATAACTCAGCAAAAAAACCATAGATCAAAGCTACAGGAAGCAACAAAATTTTTAATACCCAATTTCTTACCATATCATTTTATTTATTTGATCTTCATAATTTCATATCCTATGGGACATTCCAGACATTTCTGAAGATCGCAATTATTTGATTTTAATTCGAGAAGTGCCTGACTGTCAAATGCTGTTTTTATATCAAAACCAAGAGTGTGCCATTTTTTTATTATTGAATTGTTTTCAGAAGGAATTTCTGTTAACAGGTTTATTGCTAAATCTTTATGATATTCAGATCCATTCAGGTATCCGTATAAAAATATTGTTGGGATCACGGTATTGATTAAAAGTATGTCAAGAGAAGATCTGCCAATTGTCTTTTTTTTCTTTGAAGATAGAATATCAAAACTGAAATGATCAGACCAGTATCGGGATGCATCTGAATTGAATATTTTCCTGAGATTTTCAATAGTTTTTTGTTGTAGTGTCTTTTCAAGTAAATTCTGATTTTGATATATTAGATTTGCAAGCTGGGCAATTCTTATTGCAGGAAAGTTATAAGGCCTGAGCCTCGAATATTTCCATACTGAGACTGGAATTGATTTCAGATTGTATTTTGCTTTGTAATGTTTGTATTCTGTTTTGAGCTTATTTGGGTAATCATCCTTGAAATCATTATTTAAGAATCCTGCCTGACCAAACAACAATGCTTCAATTTTCAAAATATCATCGCTCTCCTTTAGGATCAAGTTGAGAGGACAGGATTCAGCAAGCATTTCAAAAGCATCAGCATTTATACTCATACCGAAATAGCGTGAAAGATAGATATAGAAAGACTCAGTCCAGTTGTTTTGTTTTTTATCAAGAATATCTTTCAATTGCCTGGCTTTTCTAAACAGCCTTTCAGTAACAGCTTTTTCTATAGTGGTGGTTTTTGTTATTTCATTTATTTTACCTATCATTTTTTCGCATGGGATCCAGTTATTGTTAAACCTGAGCAATTTGTAGTTTTTGATATCAGTTTTATCAATCCTGTGTTTTAATTCGAGGCAAGGTATAATAAAACCTGATTCGGTTTTAATGTTTTGATCATGTTCATAGACAACATGTAAAATTACATTGTTATAGGATGGATCAATATGGTGTGAGTGCTTTTCCCAATCTGATGAAAATACATGCATCTCAATATTGCCATACCAGGTTGTATCTCCGATCTTCAACTTTGCATTGCTGAAATCCGGCCCGGAATCTGTGTTTTGATCTCCAAACTTCTCGATCTTGACATCAAGACCTTCAGTGGTACATAGGCTTTGAAAATTGAACTTTCTGAGTTTCCATAAGTAATATAAAAAATCTTCTCTGATCATAATCCATTTATCCTTTCATAGACTTTGAAATTCAATTTGTGTTTATTTTCATCAGATATTTCGACAGTTGTATCGGAGATAAGTTGCCATTGGCTGAGATCTATTTCAGGGAAAAAAACATCACCGGGGTATTCAGCATCAATTTCAGTGAGATAAAGTTTATCCCAATAATCAATTGTTTGCCTGTATATCTCTGCTCCTCCTGTAATGAATACTTCGGATTCATTTAGTTCAAATGCTGAAGTAAGGGCTTTTTCAATTGAATCTGCAATTATACAAGCTGAATGGAAATAACTTTTATTTCGGGTGACAATTATATTTGTCCTGCTTGGTAATGGTTTTCCTATAGATTCGAAATTCTTTCTTCCCATTATGATACAATGTCCCGTCGTCGTTTTTCTGAAATACTTCAGATCTGAAGACAAATGCCAGGGCATTTTATTGTCTTTACCTATTACATTATTTTTGTCAATGGCTACTATGCAGGATATAATCATAAATTGATAGTGTCTTTTTTAATCAATGAAGAGTCTTTTTTGATCTCATTTGTTTTTTCCCCGGGAACAACAGGTGATTTTGATATGAGATCCATAGAAATCAGTTTTCTTTGCAGCCACTCCCTGTAAAATGCTATTTCACCATTCAGATACTTTTCAATCATGAGACTTCCGAGAGGTGCAGCAACATCTCCTCCAAAACCGGCATTTTCAACATAGACAGCTATTGCAATTTTTGGATTGTATTTGGGAGCGAATCCCATAAAAACAGAGTTGTCCTCTAACTGGACTCTTTTACCTTTTATTATTGTAAAATTCTCGCTTGTACCGGTTTTTCCGCAGATTGACAAACCCGGAACATAAGTATGCAGAGCTGTTCCATCCATTACTGCGAGTTCCATTCCATCTATAATAGAATTATAATAATTCCTGTTGATATTAATTCTGTTTTTTGTTCGATATTTTATGGGTATTTTGTGATTTTGACCAAATGCCCGGGCTAAATGTGGTGTATAATAAAATCCTCTGTTACTTATAGTTGCTGCTATATTTGCAATTTGTAAAGTTGTAAATTCCAATTCTCCCTGCCCAATACCTAATGACATAATATATGTTGACCTCCACTTTGCTCTTTGTTTTTTGTATATATTATCATAATATGCTGCACTTGGCACAAAACCTTTGCTTTCATTTTTAAGATCAATTCCAAGTCGGCGGCCAAGGCCAAATTCTTTAAGATAATACACTATTGTATCCAGCCCTAAGCCTGGTTTTGTATATCCATATTTTTCAATGCCGTCTCTTGCCAGCTGGAAAAAATAAGAATTACATGAATGCTGAAGTGCTATTGAAATATTATGTGGTGCTCCGTGGTGGTGACACTTGTATTTCCAGATATTATATCTGGTTTTATAAATGTAATAACCATTACAGGCAATAAATCTGTCAGGTTCTGTCACGCCCATCTGCATGGCAACAAGTCCGAGCACAGGTTTAAATATAGACCCGGGAGGATATTTTGAAGTTATTGCCCTGTTTAAAAGTGGTTTATTTATAGAGTCATATAAAAGCTTTTTAAAAACAGTGCTTCGGTCAGATTTTACAGATAAATCAGTCGGATCGTATCCGGGGCTGCTTATTAATGCCAGAATTTCCCCGGAAGATGGTTCTATAGCAACAATTGCTCCTCTTTTATTTTGCATCAATAATTCACCGAAAGCCTGCAGATCAATGTCGATTGAACTGTACAGGTCAAATCCTGCTACTGCAGGAGTGTCAAGTTCACCGTTTTTATAAGGTTCCAGGATTTTTCCTGTGTTGTCTTTAAGCTCAAAACTTACTCCTTTTATCCCCTTGAGTTCATTTTCATATGCCTGTTCGATTCCTGTGATTCCAAGCATATCCCCAAGAATATATTTGCCTTCAGATTCTGATATTTTTTTTTCATCTGCTTCCCCCATATACCCTAATACATGTGCTGCATTGGGGTACAAATAACTCCTTATACTTTTAATTTCAGGGTAAAATCCTGGAAACTCAAAAAGATGTTCGCTGAATTTAGCATATATCTCCGGGTCAATTCTTGATAAGAAAATGAAGGGTTTATTTTTGCTTAATCTGTAATCCGTCCAATCAATATTCAAGCGTCGAATCAAATCTTTTTTGGAGATATTTAGCAATTTACATAGTTCGGCAGTGTCCATTTTTGGATTGAGTTCATTGTAAATCACTTTCAACAGGTAAATTGGTTCATTTTTGACCAGGAGTTTCCCTTTACGGTCATATATCAGACCTCTGCCTGGTATTTGCCAGTTTCTATGAAGCGTGATATTCTTTTCTTTTGTTCTAAAAGAAGAATCAAATATTTGCAGTTGAGCAGCTTTCATTAGCAGGATAACTGAAACCAGCAATATAAAAAATTGAATTACCCGATATTTTTCGAATCTTTTAAACAATTTATTTAGGGTTTAAAATTACAGCATACAATATTATTAAAAGCTCAGAAAGAATAAAACTCAAAATTGTTTTGATTAGTACATCAGGTATATATTGAAATGCGAAAGCTTCAAATAAAAAGTATAGAAAAATATTTATAAGCAATAAAATACTTGAATAAGATAAAAACCAAGTGAAACCAAAATTATACATAGTCAATGAAGAATCAATCTTGTACCCTTCGATAGGCTCCAGAAGCTTTAAGATTAATTTTCTGGACCATGCAATGAAAACAAAGGCAAATGTATGAAGACCCGGAGTATCATAAAACATATCAATAAGCAAACCGAAACCAAAAGCAAGCAAAATAATCAATGTGCGTGGTATATTAATTGGGATCAGCATGATGAATAATGGGTAAATAAACAGTCTGATATAAACTTCACCATCCCAGGCAATATTTATGTATTTCAGGATCAAAATCTGAATAATTGAGATTATTAAAAATCGTCTGAATATTTTTATAATTTCACCAGTCATTTATATTAAAATTGATTTTCAATTTCCAGTCTCTCATTTTTTGATTTATTGTCGATTATATACACATTTTGAACAATTGCAAGGTCATTTATCAGTTTTACCGTGATACTGAGGTAACTTGACCCTTGTTCAATATTAATCTTTTCAACTTTTCCTACAAAAATACCTTTTGGATAAATAGTTGAAAACCCGCTTGTAATAATACTGTCTCCAACAGCAACATTAGCATGTTTTGGAATTGTAGTTAGTGTGCTTCTTCTGTAATCATAAGGATCCCATTTCAAAATCCCGTAGTATTCCTTGTTTTTAACAATTACACTTGTTCTGGAAACGGTATTGTTCAAAGGTATTATGGATGCATAATTTTTATTAACCATATTTACAACCCCTATAATCCCTTTTGCATCAAGGACTCCCATACCTTTCTTAATACCAGCGACACTGCCTCTGTCAATAGTTATCCTGTTGTTTCTTTTATCGATACTTTTATTGCATATACCTGCCGGGATCACTGAATATATATCAACAATCGAATCAGAATTTGTATATAAAGGAATTTCCCTGTACTTTCTGTTAAAATAGTTCTCTATCAATAAAGCATTATCTTCCTTCAATTTTTTATTGATCTCTGTAAGACTAATGTAATCTAGATATTTATTGTATTCTTTCAATACATACGCCGAAAACAAATTAGACGAGTAGAGAAATATTTCTTTTTGTCTGTTATTGTAATTTATTATCAGGTTAAGGCAAATTAATTCCAGTATAATAAAAACGAACAGTGAGTTGTATTTACTTAAAAAAATAAGAATATTCCTCATTCAAAAAAAAGGATTTATATATTTTTCCTATCCATCAAGAAAGAATATCTGGAAGAATTTTTAAGTGCCATTCCTGTACCCCGTACAACGGCTCTCAAAGGGTCTTCGGCAACCTGAACATTCAATTTGGTAATTCTGGATAATCTGACATCCAGCCCTCTTAACAATGCACCTCCACCAGTCAGATATATTCCTCTCCTGTATATATCAGAAGAAAGTTCAGGGGGTGTGTCTTCAAGAACTTTTAAAACTGATTCCTCAACTTTTCTTAAAGAATTGTCAAGCGCTTTAGCAATATCCTTATGATTAATTTCAATTTGTTTTGGAATGCCGGTAACGAGATCTCTGCCATTTACTGAAATTGCATCTGGCGGATTTACAAGATCTTCAATTGCTGAACCGACTCTGATTTTAGCTTCTTCAGCTGTTCTTTCGCCAACCAGCAGATTATACTCTTTCTTCAGATAGTCTATGATGTCTGTCGTAAATTCATCTCCGGCAGTTCTGATTGACTGATCAACGACTATTCCGGAAAGTGCTATAACTGCAATTTCAGTTGTTCCTCCTCCAATATCAATGACCAGATTTCCTTCAGGTGCTTCAACATCCAGGCCTATTCCCAAAGCCGCAGCCATAGGTTCATAAATCAGATATGTTTCTTTTGCATCCACATGATCCGCTGAATCAAAAACAGCTCTTTTTTCAACTTCAGTTATACCGGAAGGGATACAAATCACAATTTTCAGGTGAGTAAAAAATCTTTTCTTGTCGCTTATCATATTTATAAGCCCTTCGATCATGGCTTCTGCTGCCTGAAAATCAGCAATTACACCATCTTTCAGTGGTCTGACGGTCTTGAGGTTTTTGTGTGTTTTCTCGTGCATTTGCATTGCCTTGGTACCAACAGCTACTACCTCGTTTTTCTTTAAATCTATAGCTACTATTGAGGGTTCTTCCACTACAACCTTGTTGTCCTGGATGATCAATGTGTTTGCAGTCCCTAAATCTATCGCCAGCTCCTGCGTGAAAAAATTAAAAAATGCCATTTTAAACTTCTATTTATAAATTGTTCTAAATAAATTTTTTGCAAAAAAACGGTAAAAATAGAGAATTTTATCATTAAAAAGGTAAATTCTCAAGTAATAAAGCATTATTTAATAAATAAACATATAAAATACTCAAAAAATCTGGTAAATTATTTCTTTTTTTCCTTTTTTAAAATCGAATATTATTTTAAAATGTAATTATATTTTGTTTTTGTTATTTTTAAACCTGGAAAAGGGAAGAATATTTTTTCAAAAGAGGAAAACCAACTTTAATGATATGTAATTTATAACCGGAATAAATATAACTCATAGTTTTGGTACAAAGAGTTCTGAAAGCTATAAAAAAAATAATTTTGTAAAAAATCTATAAATTATGGCAGATGTAAATTTAACTGAAAAGAGATTTGAAAAAGAATCTCTCGATTATCATTCAATGGGAAGAAAAGGTAAGATTGAAGTCATACCTACAAAACCATTCACAACTCAAAAAGATCTTTCGTATGCATATACTCCGGGTGTAGCATATCCTTGTCTTGAAATCGAAAAAGACCCTCACAAAGCTTATGATTATACTGCCAAGGGAAATCTTGTTGCCGTAGTATCAAACGGAACAGCTGTTTTAGGCCTGGGAAATATTGGTGCCATTGCAGGTAAACCTGTAATGGAAGGAAAAGGGATATTATTCAAGAAATTTGCGGATATTGATGTCTTTGATATTGAACTTGATATTTCTGACCCACAGGAATTGGTAAATGTTGTCAAAACGATGGAACCAACATTTGGTGGCATCAACCTTGAAGACATTAAAGCACCTGAATGTTTTTATGTTGAGGAAGAATTGAAAAAAATAATGAAAATTCCTGTATTTCATGATGATCAGCATGGAACAGCAATTATCTCAGCTGCAGGCATACTAAATGGTTTGGAACTTGTCGGTAAGAAAATCGGAGATGTAAAATTTGTGATAGTTGGAGCAGGGGCAGCAGGTATTTCCAGTGCAAATTTGTATATCAAATTGGGAGCTGATCCTGAAAAGATCTATATGCTTGATACAAAGGGAGTATTATGGAATGGAAGAGGTGATGAGGATACAAATAAATATAAAAAGCCGTTTTACAGGAATACAGATGCCAGGACTCTTGACGATATAATCGAAGGGGCAGATATATTTACAGGTTTTTCTGTTAAAGGACTGCTTACAAAAGAAATGTGTAAAAAAATGGCTCCAAAACCATTGATTTTTGCAATGGCAAATCCGAATCCTGAAATAAAATATGAAGATGCAAAAGAAGCAAGGCCAGATGCAATTGTTGCAACTGGAAGAAGTGATTATCCCAATCAGATAAATAATGTACTGGGATTCCCGTTTATTTTCAGAGGTGCCATGGATGTCGAAAGTACAACTATAAATGATGAAATGAAGATTGCAATGGTTTATGCATTGGCCAACCTAGCGAAGGAAGAAGTACCTGAAGAAGTCAGAAAAAAATATAATAACGATTTTCTTACTTTTGGTCCGGATTATATTATTCCTAAACCTTTTGATCCAAGAGTATTGCCAAACGGGGCATCTGCTGTTGCAGAAGCGGCAATGAAAACCGGGGTTGCACGTAAAATGATTGATATTAATAAATACAGGGAATCATTGCTGGCAAAGATCGACTGGAGCAGGAATATGATGAGGAATATCCTCGCCATGGCAAGTAAAACCAAAAAGAGGATAGTATTTCCTGAAGGAGAAAATCACAAGGTCATCTGGGCTGCTTCAGAAATGGTTGAAGAAAATATTGCCACACCTGTTTTACTTGTTAAGGATAAAGAAAAAATTGTGGAAATATTCAAAGAACTCCATCATTCCACCGAAGGAATTGAGATTATTGAATATCTTAACTGCGATAAAATGGAGTATTTTGCAGACGAATATTATAAACTCAGACAGAGAAAAGGAATCACCAAACGTAAGGCTGCACTTGATATGCAGGACAGGTACTATTTTGCAGCAATGATGGTTAAGCTTGGTTTAGCTGATACTACTGTAGGAGGTGCAGAAGCAGCTTATCAATTTGTTTTGAAGCCAGCTCTTGAGATAATAGGAACACAAAAAGGGGTGAATCAGGTTGTTTCAGGATTACATTGGATCAAGGATGAGAACAGGAACTATTTTTTAGCTGATACTGCCGTTAACATAAATCCAAGTGTTTCAGATCTCGTTGATATTGTACGCAACAGTGTGGAAGCTCTTCAAAGGTTTGGATTTGTACCACGTGTAGCTATGCTATCATATTCAAATTTTGGATCAGTAAGAAATGAAGAAACCAATAAAATATCTGAAGCTATCAAGCTGATAAAGCAGATTTATCCGGATATTATGATAGATGGTCCGATGATGCCGGATTTTGCTCTCGACCTTGAAAGATTGCATTTCCTTTATCCTTTCACTGAATTGAGAGAATTGCCAAACTTACTTGTTTGTCCTGACCTCAATTCTGCCAATATTAGTATCGGGTTGATACAGAAATTGAGTAAAGCACATGTGATAGGTCCAATTATGGAAGGATTTGATAAACCTATTCAAATGGTAACAAGAACTACAAGTGTCAGAAACATTGTTAACCTTGCTTCTATTTCATGTGTTGATGCATTAAAAGACTAATTTTGAAAAGGGCAGTTATTTTCAAATGGCTGTCCTTTTTTTACCCGAATTTCTGATTAACTTTGCATTTTTTTATAAGATTGAATGTATGCAACAAAAGGAATTTCTATTTGTTTCAATATAAAAATTTATATATATGGCAGAAAATTTACTTAATAGTTTAGTAACCAATGTAATTAAGGTTTCTCCCTCCATGAGGATCATCAGGATTAAACCGGATGAATGGAATTTTCCCCCTTTCAAAGCCGGACAATTTGTTGTGCTGGGAATGTACGGATCTGCCGTGAGGGCACCTGAGTCTACTGACGAATACAATGCTCAGGAACCCGATAAACTTATAAAAAGGGCATATTCAATAGCTTCATCATCAACTGATGAGTATATAGAATTTTACATTTCAATAGTCCGTTCAGGTTCGCTAACTCCTCGTTTATTCAATATCGAAATTGGCGAAAGGGTTTATATGAGCCAGAAACCCACTGGTATGTTTACTCTTGAGCAGGTAAATGAAGATCAAAATGTGATATTAATAGCAACCGGTACAGGAGTTGCTCCATATATGAGTATGCTGAGGACTGATGCCCTGCACAGAAAAGGCAATATTGTAGTTGTTCAGGGAGCCTCAAACAGTTGGGATCTTGGTTATTTTTCAGAGTTGAAGCTACTGGATTCAATGTTTAAAAAATTTACATATTATCCTACGATTACAGAGCCTGAAAAGGAACCTGCCGGCTGGTCAGGTGATACTAGGTTTATTCAAAGTATCTGGGAAGATAAAAATTTTCATGAAAAAATTAAATTTGAACCAAAACCTGAGAATACTCATATTTTCTTATGTGGAAATCCAAATATGATACATTCCATGAAAGAGGTATTATATAGTCAGCAATATAAAGATCATACTAAAAAAGAACCGGGGCAAATACATGCTGAGGAGTTTTAATGTAAAACCAGATAAATGCGCAAGGGGGGATTTATTCCCCTTTGTTTAACTCATCCAGTTCATAAATTATTTTAATTGCCTTTTCAAAATCCTCTTCCAGGATCTGTAAGGAAAAAGTGCCAGCACCAATAGGAAATAAAGTACTGGATATTGCATTAGAAATAACACTGTTTATCCCTTCTTCTTCCAACCTGTGATGATAAAGTCTGGCTATTACTTCATCAGGAAATTGTTTGATAGTGATTAAATTCATAGTTTATGTTTTAGTTTATCAATAATTATGTCACCTGCATCATTCAATACATCAAAAACCTCTCCGAATTTTCCGTCATAGTATGGATCATGCACATCTGCATTGCAATTTGGGTATGCAAGGTTTAAAAATAATTTGATTTTTTTTGAATCATTGCTATCTCCTGACAAATTCATCAGGTCAGAATAATTCGATTTATCCATAGCGACTATTAAATCAAATTCATCAAAATCAGATATTTTAACCTGCTTTGCCTTGTGAGTTGAAATATCAATACCATGCAATGCTGCAGTTTTTATGCCCCTTTTATCGGGCTTTTCCCCTGTATGCCAATTGCTTGTTGCTGCTGAGTCAAATTCGATATTAAGTCCGTCATTCAATGCTTTAGTTCTCAGAACTCCTTCGGCAAGCGGAGATCTGCAAATATTACCATAGCAAACAAACAATATTTTCATGGGCAAAGTATAATAAAAGCCAAAAATATACCAATTAATTCAAAATACAGAATAAAGCGACAACATTTTTTGATTTTTAACATTTCATTTTTATATAAATTTTCAAAAAAAATGAACTTAAGGTATTATTTTTATAATTTTGTTTCCTGAATACTAATCGGCTAAAAAAACTTAGTAAAAATTGACTATGAGATTTGCAGTAAGGCTTTCATTCAATGGTAATAATTATTTTGGTTGGCAAAGCCAGGACAGCGAAAACACAATTCAGGATAAAATTGAACAGGTATTAAAACAGAGATATAATACCAGGATCGACATAACAGGTTGTTGCAGAACTGATTCAGGAGTTCATGCTTCAGATTTTGTATTCCATTTTGATTATCGTGAAGATTTAAGAGATGGGTTTATATATAGCCTCAATAAAATGTTACCGGATCAGATAGCCTTGCACAGTATTTTTCAGGTCCCCGATGATTTTCATTGCAGGTTTGATGCGATTTCAAGATCATACATTTACAATTTACATGTTGTTAAAAACCCCTTCAAGTCCGGATTCAGCTTTTATTTTCCGGCATTGGCAAAAGCTGATTTTGAACTTATGATCAAAGCTGCTGAAATATTAAAAAAACACAAGGAATTTTATCCTTTTTGTAAAGCGCATACAGATGTTAAAACCATGATATGTAATATTCAGGAAATTAAATGGATAAGTTCGGCTGGTGGTGAAGATTATTCACTGAATATCATATCAGACAGATTTTTAAGAGGTATGGTTAGGTTGATAGTAGGTGCCTGCATCAATATTGGTCTTGGTAAAACATCACTGGAAGAACTTGAAACAGCGTTGAAAAATCAGGAAAGGCTGGATAAAAGCTGGAGCGTACCTCCACATGGATTGTTTCTCAATGATATAAAATATTTAACACCGGATTAAAAATTTAACTAACTTTGTATTCAAATCAAAAATTTAAATTGAATCAATTGAAAAAAAATAAACAAACCAACTGAAAAACTAAATTTATCATGAAAGAAGATAAAAGAATTTCAAAAGAAGAATCTATAATCACTGCTGCGGAAAAGGTCTTTAGTGAAGTAGGTTATAAAAATGCCAAAATGGAAGAAGTGGCTAGTGTAGCGGGTATCACAAAAGTGACACTATATGCTTATTTCCAGAGCAAGGAAAATTTGTATATGGCAATAACTTTCAGGGGTTTCCAAAAATTACTCAACGGGTATTACCAGGTTACAGAGAAGTGTAAGAATAAATCAGGATTGATATCAACATTATCGCTTCTTGATAAATTTATGGATTTTTCGACTGATAATTTTCTTTATAATGAGGCCTTGCTGAATTATTTTTCATTAGTGAGGTCTGGCAATGAAAAGAAACTTTCCGAAGCTATCAAGGAAAGTATTTATTTTAAAAAAATGCAGGATATTCATAACCTGCTATTCAAGCTGTCAGCAAAGGAAATACTAAGAGGCAAAGCTGACGGAAGTATTAATAACAATCTGGACCCTCTCTTTCTTTCTCTTCACGGCTGGACCATGATAATTGGCTATTCAAAAGTGTTGAATGCGTCAGGGAATCAGGATAGTACAATATTTCATATGAAAATCAGTGATTTAAAAAAACTGGTACTCCAAACCGCTAAACTAACACTTGTGAATAATATAGGACTGGAAGAACCTATACTAAATGTTTAAAAAAGAGTTTGAATGGACATACATGAGCTTAGAAGGGAATTTAAAAGAGAAAAACTTGATCAGAAAGATTTGAAAAATGATCCTTTCGATCAGTTTGATGCGTGGTTTAAAATTGCAATAAAGGAAATTGATTTAGACCCTAATTCTATGTCTCTGGCAACTGTGGGAGCAGATGGCATACCAAGTCTGCGAAGTGTTTTGCTCAAGTATTATGACAAATCCGGTTTTGTTTTTTTTACAAATTACAACAGCAGAAAAGCTCAGCAGATTAAATTGAATCCGTTTGTTTCTGCAATGTTTTTGTGGTTACCTTTAGAAAGGCAGATCATAATTGAAGGTAAAGCTGAGAAAATTTCCAAAGTTGAATCATTGAAGTATTTTGCATCAAGACCTGCAGGAAGTCAGATGGGAGCATGGGTGTCAAATCAGAGCAGTATTATTTCATCTAGGTCAATACTAATGGCCAAGCTTGAAGAGATAAAGAATAAATTTAAAGATGGTAAAATTCCTTTACCTGATTTCTGGGGAGGCTATCGCATTGTTCCTCACAGGATCGAATTCTGGCAGGGTGGAGAGAGCAGGCTGCATGACAGGTTTTTATATGAAAGATCTGGTGAAAATTGGACCATCAACAGATTGGCCCCCTGATTAAATCTTTTATAATTTTAAATTCTCATAATTACATAAGAAGGATATTATTTACTTATCCCTTTCATTAAAGTAAACAATCTAAAAAATCAGTATAACTTTGGTTTAAACTTTTCTTTTGGATATTTGTCAAAGTTTAAAACGATTATATGAAGTCAAATCTTTTAGCAATTTGTTTTATTATAATCTCTTTTAATGCATTTTCTCAAAATTTGTATTTCCCACCGGTCACTGGTGATACCTGGGATACATTATCACCAAAATCAATGAATTTCTGTGGTGATAAAATTGAGGAACTTTATAGTTTTTTAGAAAGCAAAAACACTAAGTCATTTGTCCTGTTGAAAGACGGTAAAATAGTACTTGAGAAATATTTCGGAACTCATGATGCCAGTTCTCTGTGGTACTGGGCTTCTGCAGGAAAAACCCTGACAGCATTTATGGTAGGATTGGCTCAGCAGGAAGGATATTTGAATATTTCCGATAAAAGTTCAAAATACCTCGGAAATGGATGGACAAACTGTACCCAGGCTCAGGAAGATAAGATAACTATCAGAAACCAGCTTACTATGACCTCGGGACTTGATGATGGAGTCCCTGATCCTTATTGTACTATTGATACTTGTCTTATTTACAAGGCTGATGCCGGAACGCGATGGTCATATCACAATGCTCCTTATACCCTGCTTGATAAAGTAATACAAAATGCTACAGGTGCAACTTTGAACAATTATATAAATCAGAAACTCAGAAATAGAACAGGTATTTCCGGTTTATTTTTTCCTTCAGGCTATAATAATGTGTTTTACAGCACAGCCCGTAATATGGCCAGGTTCGGATTGCTGATCCTGAATAAAGGCAATTGGGATGGTTTGCAAATCATGACAGATACTGCATATTTCAATCAGATGACTCACAGGTCACAGTCAATCAATGAAGCCTATGGGTACCTTTGGTGGTTGAATGGCAGTTCAACTTTTATGGTACCACAATCTCAGATCAAATTTCCGGGGCCTATGGCTCCAGACGCACCCGAAGATATGATATCCGCTTTGGGTAAGAACGGTCAATTCCTCAATGTTGTTCCGGGTAAAAATTTAGTCTGGGTGAGGATGGGAGATGCTCCGGATGATGCAGAAGTATCTTTTTTACTCAATAATGATATCTGGAAATATGTTAATACCCTCGAATGTGGGCTATCGATCAATAATGAGTTTTCACTCAAAAAAGCAAAGTTGACACTCTATCCAATTCCGGCTAAAGACTATTTTAGTATTAGTTCAAATAAACTTATTTTAAAAGTTGATATTTTCAATATTTCAGGAGATGTTGTCAAGTCATATAGTGACAATTTTCTGGAAATGAATATTTCTGAATTACAAAATGGTATTTATACTGTGCTGATAAAAATGCAGGATGGAGATTGGTATCGCAGAAAACTGGTCAAAATATAGATACAAACTCAAAAACCTCATATTGTATTTGAAATGAATTTACTTCATTTCCTGAAATGACTTTTTCGTGAATAAATTTGGCATTTAAGAATAATTTGCTGTATAATTGTGCCTGATATCTCGTTAATAGATTTTAGAGAAGCATTGTTAATGGCTTAGCTTGGATATTTATGGATTTTGGAGCAACCTAATGTTATAAGTTTAGTTACTGGAGCGTCTGGACACAGTATTGGAGGAGCACTTTATCTTGCTAAAAGTCAGTAGTTATCATGGATGCATTTTAAAGCTTTCTAACCAGAACTTTAAATGAATTTTTTTAAACAAATTTCAAATCATGAAAATTCAAAAATTTTATTTTGTCGTTGTTGTAATTTTAATCACTGCATTATCAGTATATTCTCAAAACAGGGCGAAAGAGCTGCTGAAATATACTCTTAATGAGAAATCATTTATGAAACTGGGGAAAACTAAAGTGGAAGACCTTAAAAAGATTGCAAATAATGATCAGGCTTTAAGGGGAGCCATAGGAGAAAAACAAGTAGCTGATAATGATAAAGGTGCTGAATCTGAACTTTTTGCAGCTATCAATCCCTCAGATTCAAACAATATTATAGTATCTGCAATTAATTTTTCATATAATCCTCAACAAGATTCACCTTTGAGTATTTCAACTTACTATACCAGGGATTTTGGGAATACCTGGCAAAAAAGCTCTTTTGACGGGATAGTTAATACTGATTATCTGGTTTTGGGAGGAGGAGATCCGGTCCTGGTATTTGATAGCAAGGGAGATCTGCATCTGACCTATATTGTATTAGCTCTTACAGATTTCATTACTTTTAAAGGTAAAGCTATCATTTATCATGCTGTTTCTAAAGATGGTGGAGCTAACTGGGATGCAAATATTTACTTTGAAAGTAAAGCATTTGATCTTTTTACATTGGAAGGTATTGATCATTTTCTTGACAAACAATGGATGGCTGCTGATACAGGAGATAGCCAGTATAAAGGCAATGTTTATATGGCATACGTAGATTTTTCACTCGAACAAGGGTCAGAAAAAGGTAATATAAAAGTCGATACATATCACCCATCAGATACCTCATTTGTTTATAATCCGGTGACTGTGAGTTCTGATAGTTTTTATTTTGTTCAGTTTTCATCAATTGATGTCGATGCAGATGGCAATGTATTTATAGGTTTTGTCGGTTCTTATGATTCACTGAATTATTATTTTTTCAATACTTTATCAACAGATGGTGGATTGACATTTTCTGAACCGCGGGAGGTAAGCAAGATCTATTATCCGGGATACACAGGAGGAAGTGATGATGCCGATATTGTTGGAGTTTCATCTGACAGATACTATCCCTGCCCTTATATCGCTGTTGATAAAAGTGCCGGGCCAAATTCAGGCAGAATATATGCAAGCTGGACCGGTCCGGGTATTGATTCAATATCTGCAGGTGGTTATGATATTTATCTCAGTTATTCTGATGACCTAGGTAATACCTGGTCTTCTCCGAATATTATCAATAATGACAAAAAGAATAATTCCGATCAGTTTTATTCGACAATTGATGTCAATTTAAAGGGTATTCCGGTTTTAAGTTTTTATGATAAAAGAAAAGACCTGGAGAATAACACCAATACTGATTATTTTATAACCTATTCAAATAATCCTGACAGTCTTGATTTTAGCTTACAATTTCCTGTTACCTCAAATGCTACAGATTTCACTACTATTGGTGATAAAACAGAAGATTTTGGTGTAGGAGAATACAATAAAACTGTTACAACAGCACATCACGCTATTCCTTTCTGGTCAGACGGGAGGAAAAATGACGGGGACATAAATATCTATATGTCCATAATACCTTTGGATGGAAAAGATCATTCATCAGGGCTGAATTTTATAAGAAAGGTCGAAGAAACATTAAAGATTAAGAATATTACGCCAAATCCGGGCAAAGGCATGGTTGAAGTTAGTTTTGAATTAAAAAACACTTTAATGGTCTCGTATTTGATAACTGATTTAAAGGGAAATGCATTGCACAAAGGGCATCTTGGAAAATATGGATCAGGAGATCACAGTTTTGAACTCGATCTGACATCATTTGAAAACGGTACATATTTATTGACGCTGAATTCAGGTAAAATATTTGCATCAACGAAAATCATTATTCAGAAATAGTCGGAAAACTATTCCCCGGCATCAAAAAGATGAGATATAGATATCTGATATTTATCCTGGTTTTTATTTTTTCCTTCACAAGCAGTATTGCACAGGAAGAAGGATCACACTATTGCAGCAGGTCAAAAATTGGACAGGATGCTGATTTTTTAAATTCAAGAGGATCCATTGCTCAGGAAGATTTTGATGTGATGTTTTACAGCATTGACCTTCAGGTTTTTCCGTCATCAAAGACGATTTCAGGATCTGTACTTATTCGCAGCATTATCATAAATACCACAGCAAGTCTTGAAATTGACCTCAATAGTTCTTTATTTGTAAGCAGTATCAGCACCGGTGGAAAAAATCTCAGTTTCGAACATAAGAATAATTTGCTGAATATAAAACTTGATAAAAATTATTTTCCTGGAGATAAGATTGAAATTACAGTGAATTATTCAGGAACTCCGGGAGCTGCTTTTCATTTTGATACCAAAGATGGCTTACCGATGATCTGGACTCTCAGCCAGCCTTATGGTTCAATGGACTGGTGGCCGTGTAAGAATTTTCCTGATGATAAGGCCGATTCCGTTATTATGAAAGTGACAGTACCATCTGATCTTAAAGTAGTTTCAAATGGTAAACTGCTGAATGAGACAGTTTCAGGAAATTCAACCACCTATGTGTGGAAAGAAAATTATCCAATTGTCTCTTATCTTGTTTCTCTTGCTATACACCCTTATATCATATCAACGGATTATTTCAGGTATACACTGAATGATTCTATGCCGGTAGTAAACTATATTGTGCCATCTTCTTTCGATGTCAACAAACCCAAATATGAGGTAACTATTGACATGCTTGAAGCTTTTTCGGAAATGTTTGGACTCTACCCATTTATAAATGAAAAATATGGTCATGCCGAGTTCCCCTGGAATGGTGGAATGGAACACCAGACTATTTCGAGCATGCTTGGTCCTTATGAATTTCTTATTGCCCACGAACTGGCACACCAATGGTGGGGAGATATGATCACTTGTGATGACTTTCATCATATCTGGCTCAATGAAGGATTTGCGACGTACAGTGAAGCACTTTGGCAGGAGTATAAATCAGGCAGAGAAGCACTCCATAGTACTATGAATAACAAGCGTTATCTGGGCAGAGGAAAGATCTATGTTGATAATATAGACGATCAGGGAAGGATATTCAATCAGGGTTTGAGCTACAATAAAGCTGCATGGGTACTTCATATGCTCAGAAATGTTGTGGGACATGACATGTTTTTTCAAATACTGAAAGCTTATGGTAATAGTGATAAAAGATTCAGCACAGCAGTTACAGAAGATTTCAAACAGATATGCGAACAAATATCTCAAACGGATCTGGATTATTTTTTTGACCAATGGATATATGGTGATTTCCACCCGGTTTATCTATATGATTGGAATTTTACGGAAAATAACGGGAGTTTTAAAACTAAACTCACCATTTCACAATTTCAGACAGGCAGAGTCTATTCTATGCCAGTCGATGTGAGCATTATGACTGAATCGGGGGAAGAAAAATTCAGAATATTCAATGACAGGCAGATGCAGATCTTTGAATTCCTGACAGATTCAAAGCCTTTGGCACTGACTTTTGACAAAGAAAACTGGATACTGAAAGAGATTCGTGAAGGAATTGGTATTGCAAATCATGATAACAACAGCATGTTATTCAGTGTAACAGGAGACGGAAGTCTTGGTTTTGAAAATCCCGATGGTTTCGGGAATGGCCTGATATATCCCGAATCAGGGGAAAACACTTTGTTCTACGGATCTTTTATGCTGGCGAACAGTCAGGATTATATTGCTGACAATTCTGAGAATCAACACAGGAAAGATTTTAAAAACCTCGGTATATTCTTTAAAGCAGATGCTTTCCAGGGTTCCCAGGAAATAAAAACCTCATATTCCGATGCATTACATCCGACCCCGAAAGGGATTGTAATCGAGCAGAAAACCTATTCTGATCCGGTTTTTCCTAATCGTGAATTTGTGATCATGGATTATAAGATCAGGAATAAGGGTAATGAATCCCTGAACACATTGTGGCCCGCACTTTTCATGGATCTGGATATCGGTGATTACCTCGGCAATTACATTAAAAAAGATGAGCAGAACAAAATGATATATCAGTACAATAACGGGATATACATCGGGATAAAACTGTTAAGCCTGGGAGAGGAAAAAATCAATTATACAGGTATAACTGATGCTGTAGATGCATTTTCAGAGAATAAAAAATTTGATTATATCGCAGGTATTTTAAACCAGTTTCAATCGGAAAAAAAAGCCGACTGGAGCAGTTTGTTGTCAAATGGTCCTTATAAACTTCCGGCAGGTGACAGTATGAATATCAGTTTTGCAGTGATCGGTGGCACAAGTGAACAAAACCTGAAATCAAATGCTGAATATGCGCAAAACTTCTATAATACCCACCTCGTAAATACTAAAGAAACTGAACCTGAAGGAACAGATTACACGGTGTATCCCAATCCTGCAAGCGATCATATAAACATATCATTAGAAAATAATTCTGAATGTCAGATAGAATTGACTGATGTGATTGGTAAAACGATAAAACATCTCAATTGCATTGCTCAGACAAAAGAGATCATTATAAATACTGCTGATCTTAAACCAGGCATTTACTTCATCATGATAAAAAATGAAGAAAAGACCAGTGTTTATAAAGTGGTTTTAGAGTAAGAAATACCAAATGAAATTCTTTTCAATCCAAATATCCTATTAGATAGGAATTCTGCCTAAGCTGGACAGGTTATAAAATTTATAATTTATTGGATCGAAGTCATAGAGTTCGACCATCCAAGAGTAATTTGGTTGCCTTTAAAATATAAATAACGGAAATCACGTTTTTACTACATAGAGTTTTCAATTAAATTTCTTAATAATGAAAGCCATAATCCCCACCATAATCATCATATCAATTGTTTTACTATTCTGTTTAGAAATAAACTCTCAGGAACTGATTCAGGATGGTGGTTTTGAGGAAATAACATTTGATAAAAAAGATACTTCATGGTATTACAATAATTGGAAATCCTTGTTGTATCATAAAAAATTCAAATCAAATTATGGTCCTAAATTCTCACTTTATAAAAAAGAATTATTATCACAAGATACTAATAAACTTTTGAAAGATGTATTAATAGATCTGAAAACAGGTGATACTCTTGAATATACATTAAGAAAAGCTTATAACCTTTTAGATTTTAAAAGACCTTATGAAGGAGATTCTTATCTTATTACTCCTAACATTTCAACAAAAAACCTTACACAGGGGAAATTATTTCAAACAGTAAATAAAGACTCTTTTTACAGACTTTCATTCGTTTATAAAATTCAAAGTGACAATATTCCACCAAAAAAAGTAGAATTTGTAGTAGCTAATCATATCGGCCTGTTCTTTTCTGAAATTAACCTGTCAGATCCTAAAATTATAATAGGACTCAGAAAGATGAACGTGTTTTTGCCATTACAGTTTTATATCAATAACTTCACCTACGATAAAAGAAATAAATGGGTTCCAATTGTTATTGATTTCAAGGCAGAAAAGGATTACAAGTTCATAATTATTGGAAATAATGATAAATTGACCGATGCTATAGAAGTCCGGCCATGGAAAGGAATAGGATGTCGTTTTGACAATTTCTCCCTTAAAAAGATCAGCCAATCCCAGGCAAAATATTTTTATAAACCTGTTGAAAATACTGAGTTTTCAGAACCTGACAATTCCGAAAAAGTGAGATCCCTTGTCGAATTGCCTGTTGTTCAAAACCTGAAACTGAAAAGTTATTATGAACATATTGATAAGGCTGAAAACCTGATAATCGACAAAAAATTTAAAGAAGCTTTAGCTGAGTATTGTAATGCATTTGACTATAAAGTACCATTTTTCAGGGATTATATGAATGCAGGTAAGTTGATCACAAAATATAAAGTGATGGATTCACTGTTGATACGAAAATTTCTGATAGCATCCCAAAAAGTTAGTTCAAATAAGCATCCCCTGAATGAAGGAATTGAATATCTTCAAAATCAGGATACAATTTTTAAAACATCATATCTTGATTTTTTCAAAGTTGATCCATCTTTGGAAAACATTTCTTTTGCAGGGAAAATCGATTCTACCCTGATCAGGAAAATCTACCTGATGTCAGAATCGGATCAGGGAAGCAGGAATAATAGATCTGGTATAAAAAATGCTGATGAATCAAATTATGATTCAATCCTGAAATTATATAAAGAATACAAAGAAATTTCTGAATTAACTATCGGCTCATGGCCTATGGAAAACTTAAAAGTCATGTTTTTACATTTCAGTCGCTATGAAAATAAAGAATGGATTGATTTGTTACAAACAGAAGTGATGAAAGGTAATTTTGACAACAGGACTTTTGCTTCGCTTGTTGATTCATATATTGAAAATAATATAGAATCTGACGTTACAAAATCGTATTACCTCTCCAACATCGGATATGCTCATCATACAAAATATTGTATTCCATCGATAGAAAAAAAATTAATAGATGAAGTTAACAAACGCAGAGCAGAAATATATCTCGATCCTGTAGAATCACAACAACGAAAGCAATTGTACAACTTCAGAAATGGGTTTGAAGATTTCATGTTTTATCGTTTCTTCAGCTATGACCCCATGAATCCTGATTCGACAATATCAGAAGCCGAAGCAATTGAACAGGAAAAAGAATTCATTGAAAACCTTAAGATGAAATATCCGGTTCTAAAGACATTTGAGAAAAGTAAAATAAATTATGATATTGATTTCAAATAAATCAAAAAGTATTTTTATTTATATACTATAGAAAATTAGTACCTTACTTCCCCTTAAACTCCGGTTTTCTTTTTTCAGTAAATGCTTTGCTTCCTTCCTGACCGTCATGGCTGCCGATGGTCTGACCGAAGTAGTCTATTTCCACTTCATAGCCATCAGCATTTTTGTCATAATAGGCATTTACGGCTCCGATCATCTTTGCTATGGCAAACGGACTTTTAGCCCCGATCTTCTTTATTATTTCAATTGCTTTCTCAACGGCATTTTCGGTTATATGATTTACCAGTCCTAAGTTTTTTGCTTCCTGCGCTGTGATGATATCACCTGTTAGGAGAAGTTCCATTGCCTTTGCTTTGCCAATATATCTCGGCAATCGCTGTGTACCTCCATAACCGGTAATCAGCCCAAGATTCATCTCTGGTTGGCCGAATTTGGATTTTTCGGTAGCTATGATCATATGGCAAGCCATTGCCAGTTCGTTGCCTCCGCCTAATGAAAAGCCATTTACAGCAGCAATTACCGGCTTTGGAAAATTCTCTATTTTGAATAAAACTTCCATTCCGGTCCTGGATTTTGCCGAGCCCTGCTCTGCATTCATATCAAGGAATTCAGTTATATCTGCTCCGGCTACAAATGCTTTGTCACCACAGCCTGTTATTACAACTCCTTTGAGGTCTTTGATGGTGTAGGCAAAATCTGAGAAAAAAGTATCAAGTTCACTGAAAACATCTGAATTCAATGCATTCAGGGCTGAAGGACGATTGATAGTGAGAACAGCAACTCCTTCGTTAATTTCGATAAGTATATTTTTAAATTCCATTTTTTTAATATTTATCACAAAATGACAAAAATATACCTTTTTTTTCAAAAGTAACAGATCATAAACATAAAGTTTACAAAAAGATGGTGTTTTTTTGAACAAAAAAGAAGGGGCTAAATTAGCCCCATTTAAAATTATAATTTATCCCATTCGATAGACTTAAGTGTCTTTTGTATTTTACTCAGTATCAAATATGGATCTGCATTTGATGCCGGTCTTCTGTCTTCCAGGTGACCTGTCCAGGTGATAGCAGTAGATGCCGGAATTCTAACCGATGCACCCCTGTCGCTTACTCCGTAGCTGAATTTATCAATACTCTGTGTTTCATGTTTACCTGTGAGCCTTTGTTCGTTGTGTGCACCATATACTTCCATATGCTCTTTATGAGTTTCTTCGAGAGCATCGCATATAGCTCCCATCATGATCTTGCCTCCCTTCTCTCTCATCTCTTTAGTGCTGAAATTTGTATGCATCCCGCTACCATTCCAGTCTCCTTTAATAGGCTTAGGGTGAATATCAATTTTATAATCATAGTATTCTCCCAACTTATGAAGAAGATAGCGGGCAATCATCAGGTCATCTGCTGCTTTCAATGAACCAACTGTAAAAACCTGGAATTCCCACTGGCCAAGCATCACTTCAGCATTAATACCGGTGATATCAAGGTCTGCATCGAGACATTGATCCATGTGTTCTTCAACAAAATCTCTACCTTCAACATTACCTTTTCCCACCGCGCAATAATATGGTCCCTGTGGTGCCGGATAACCATCCTTGGGGAATCCAAGTGGCCTGCCTTCATGCATTATGACATATTCCTGTTCAAAACCGATCCAGAGTTCAGGATCATCTTCCACGAGCTGTCTTGTGTTTGATTTATGAGGGGTACCATCAGGATTATAGACTTCGCAGATTATCAAAAAACCATCTGCCCTTGCAGGATCAGGATATGACCTGCATGGTTTCAGTATGAGATCAGAAAAATGTCCTTCTGCCTGCCTGGTAGAACTGCCATCGAACGACCATTCAGGAAGTCTGGAAACATCGCCGTCGAAAAAATCCATTTCTATGATCTTTGTTTTTCCCTGAAGTTTGCTTCAGGTTCATATCCGTCTCTCCAGATATATTCAAATTTGATTTTAGCCATGATAAAGAAGTTTTATTAAAAAAATTGCAAACATATATATTTATTTCTATTATAAATAAAAAACATATTTATAAGTGCAATAATAAATATTAATTTGTTAAAAATTAATATATCTAAAAAATCGTATTTTGTCTTAAATGATATATTTACAATGGGGTTAAATGCAATTCCCGATCATATTTTTATTCCATTTTCACAATTTTATAAACTCCTGATATTAATCTATTTTTTTTCAAACTAATAAAATAGAATCCTGCAGGAAGTCCTCTCAGATCAAAAGAAAAACAAGTTTTTTCATTTAAAGGATAAATGTTTTTAATTATTTTCCCAGTAATATCAATTATTTCAGCACTGATAGAACTATTGAAATTTTCTTTTAAGCCAAATGAAATAGAATTTTTTGTAGGATTTGGACCATAAAATTCAAATTCAGGGAAATACAAATTTCCTGCTGAAGAAGTATTGCAGTCGGGAAGATTATAGCAATGACATTTCATATTCATTATGTCTTTATTGAATGGAAAGATTTGGTTATTAACATCCTTATTATCCGGATGATCAGCTGTTTTACCGTCGCAATCCAGCAGTTTGTTATCATAATAATTAGTAAGTAAATATTGAACTCCATTATCACACTCTCCATTTTCATTATATACAATTACATCTCCACCTACTTCTGCTGTTCCAGACAATTTATAATTCCAGATCTTTGCCCGCATTCCGGCTATTGCTGAACCGGACATTTTCACATTTTCTGTATAGGCATGACCTCTTACAGTTGCATTTCCCGAAAGATTTGAATTGTTAACAAAACCATTATCTGTAACTATTGCATTTTCATTTATAATTGAATTAACCACTAATGCAGTTTTATCAATAACAACATTTCCTGAAATTGTTGAATTCCCAAGGACCATTGATGAGACCTATATATACAGATGGACTGACGTTACTGTTATTGTCTACCCATCCACCACCATTTAAATGATTAGTGCCATTAGATTTTAAATAAGCCCTAAAAAGACTTGGATCCTGATGACCTTCAGGAAAAGCTCCAGTAATAGCTATTTCATATGGGAATCTGAAATGTTTAGGATATCCATTCCATGTATCATTAGTGCTGTTTGTCGTAATATTGGTTTTTGGAGCTCCCATGACAACAAAATACATTTTTGATTCATCGTTATCCAAGGTAAAATGAATCTCTTTCTCATCTGAATTGTAAGTTTCACTATATCTGCTGACCTTCCCATCATTTTTTTCAGTTACAAATCCATATCTCCAGCCAGCATGTTCATTTGTTTCACTATGTCCTTTGAATTTTATAATAACAGCACAGCTATCTGATTCAACATGTAAAAGAATTATATTATAGGCATATTCTTCTGGAGCTTGTTCTACTGGTATTTCATATCGGTTGGGTGAACCAGGAATGGCTTTGAGTATGTTAAATGTACTTTGGATTGACATCCAGCTATATTTTAGATCATTGTATCTGGCTTCTCTGAAGAAATTTCCCCAATTATTAAATTCAAAATCATAACATGCCATTCTTTTAGCATATTGATACAAACTATCATTGAACTGAGACTGTGAATAATTAGAAATACGTTTGTAGGTCTGTAAAGGATATTCATAGCTATCAGATTCTTTCCATAATCTGCTTATCATATCAGAACCCTCAGATAAATGAATTGCCATTAAAAGTTGATAATTTTCATAAGTATTTTTCCAGTCTCCCCAAGTTTCAAGATGATAAACATCCATGCCCCATGCCCCAACAGCTTTAGGATAAAGCAAATTTCGCATATAATTTGCATGAGTTTCCCAAAATATTCCTGCATTGTACCATGCTCCACCTAAGCCATTAGTTGCACGGTAATCTATATTGTTCTGAGCTTGAAGACTATGAGTGAATTCATGTGCTGCTATACCTCCATCTCTTATTCCGTTCGGATGAACCCAGAATGCTCCAATAACTCCATCTGCATCACCGCCATTTGCCCAGCCTTGAGCGCTATTGGACCCCAGGTATTGTACATTACAATTATTGTTTTATACTTTGCCATTTTGGTACCTGGAGAATCATCCAAAAGCTATTTTTTTAAAGGCTGAGTAAATATATTCCATTGTGTCCAAAACAGCGACAGGATCAAACTGTAGGTCCGGGTCCGGGTGAATTTTAGGATTTTTCCCAACATCATCTCCCCAAATAAGAATAAAGTTTTCACTTTGATAAGTTTTATCCCAACTGAATTGTCTGCCATCAACATTATTTGTATCTTTCAGGTAATTTGGAATGTACACAATTTTTTGTGACTGAACTGTAAGGTTATAGGTTATTACAAAAAAAAGCGTAATACTTCCCAAAATTATTTTTCTGATAGTTTTACTTATAATTAACATTGAATATAATTTATTTTTGTAAAAATACTAAAAATATAATATTTGAAACGTTATTTTCCTGCCGGAATAATTAAGAAATTATACCTAAACAGATTAGAATAAACAAAAATATATTGGAATATTTATTAAAAATTTCATCAGGCAGATGATAAAATCTTAGAAAAGTTAGATTTAAAGCAAAGAAGATCATGTCTGAGAATTGAAAAGAACCATCTTAATTAGAAGTATGATTTTCTAAAATTCTTTAATTCCAGTTCACCTTGCCCTTATTGATTGTACCCAATACTTTCCCCTTTATCTTGTCGCCGATAAACGGAGAATTTTTAGACTTCGACTTGATATCCTGTTCAGTGAAAGTTGAAATACCTTCACTTGTGAATATAGTTAAATTGGCTGATTCGCCCTGTTTTATTGTTACTAAAGGTAATCCGAGTATTTCTCTCGGACTGTTAGATATCTTTTCAATGATAAGTTCAAGATCAAGTTTACTGCTCAGGTGATAATTTAAAACAACAAACATGCTTTCCAGCCCTAAAGCACCGAATTTTGTATCAAAAAATGCTTTCTTCTTGTCTTCAACATCAAGGGGATAATGGTTTGATACTATAGCATCTATCGTGCAGTCTTTCAATCCGCTGATCAGGGAGTTGATATCGGATTTTGTTCTGAGAGGTGGAAGAACCTTGTGCATTGAATCAAATTCCTTCAAAACATTTTCGCTTGCTACAAGGTTGTGGTAAGATACTGTTGCATTTATCTTTAGTTTCTTTTTTTTCGCTTCTCTAACAAGTTTAACAGAATCCGAAGCACTGATCATGTGACTTATGATATGAGCATCATTGTATTCACAAAGAGAAATATCCCTTACAAGCATAATATACTCTGCCAGAACTGGTCTGCCTTTCATGCCGAGATAAACACTCATTTCTCCTTCATTAATTATTCCGTTCTCACTTATATTGTTATCTTCAGGATGATTTATTACAGGTGTTGGTAAAATTGAAGTATAACGCAGGGCACGCGATAAAACACCTGGATGAGCAACCGGGATCTTGCCGTCTGAAAATGCAATTGCTCCATGAGCATGCAGATCCATCATCTCCGACATTTCTGTGCCTTTGCATCCTTTCGATATAGCTGCTACCGGGTAAAGATCGACAGCCATTTCTTTTGACTTATTGATGATTGTCTGTACTATACTTTTATTGTCATTAGAAGGTTCAGTATTTGGAAACACTGCAAGGCCGGTAAATCCCCCTTTGATCGCAGAATTAGCAAGGGAATTCATATCATCTATACTCTCATATCCCGGGTCCGTCAGTCGTGTGCCTATATCGAACCAGCCCGGTGACACATGTGCCCCTTCCAGATCATAGATTTTTGTGTTTTCCGGCTCAGGAAAATCACCGATATTAAGAATCTTACCATTAGAAATATGGACATCCACTTTCTTAGTATTCCATTCGGAGTTTTTATCGAGGACTACTACATTTTTTAATAATATATTCATAATCAATAATTATCAGGTTTTCCAGAATCTTAACAGGAGTATTTCAAATGCTAAAAACAATAAAGCAAATATAACTGCCCACCTCCACAATTCCTCACCTCTCTGTTTGGCATTGATCATTTTAGTAAAATTATAATTTTTGTTTTTATTGTCAAAAATTTTTACATTTTTATTTAGTTTTTCTGATATCTGATCTACATCTGCATATTCGAGTTTTGATTCCTGTCTGTTATAATTATAAGCTATTTTACTAATTATGCTATCAGCCTGCATTACGTCATAGAAACCTGATTTTTGAATATTGCCTCCTTCATCAAGCAAAAGGTTTGTTGATGTAGGTATTTGTTTTGGAATGAACTCCTGATCTTTGCTGACTATTTTTAGATAGCTGTCTTTCTTTAAGTCCATTTTTGGCAATTCAATTATCTTGTCCAGGCCGATGGTATTCGAAAGTTTTTCAGCACCGGTATTGGAAATTGACATTTTAAAGAGCATCGGAACAAAAATATCAGGGTTTCGGGCCAGGTCATTTATTTCAACTGCAAATGGAGCTGCACTTAAAAATAATTGTCCATTTCCGATCTCATATCTTGATATCAGGCTTTCTCCGTTCTTGAACTTAATGACATCATATTTATTTCTTGTCTGTAAGTTGGACATTCTGAACTTTCCTTTTACTGTAACAGGGGAATATTTCCTGATATTTTATCGAAAACGTCCTGTAGTACAAATTCACTCTGATTCAGATTATTAGCTTCAAGTGTCACCTCCTGGTATTCGCTGAATATGTTTGAATTAACAGAACTAAGAAAACTGTTGAGAGAGGCTATGTTTGCATTTTTACCGGGAAACATCAACACATTTAGTCCGTTTTTCATGGCATTTATAAGAGATCCGGACAGCCCTGTTGAAATACTTTCAATATCTTCAAGTATCACAAGCTGATTTTTGCTGAGGGATGAATAATCTACTTTGTTGATATCAGTATAATCGAACTCAAAATACTGATCTGAACCAAATGCTGAACTCAGATATCTATTTATTCCTTTGGATTCATTGATATTCAGAACTTTGATTTTTTCAGGCACATTGAAAGTGAAATAATAATCATCGTCGAAAATCACAGGGTAGTCTTTGAGACTGATTTTAGCTTCATTCCATCCTTTCGATTTTATCCTGATATCTATAGTGTCGATGACAGTGGAATTAGCCCTGATATTGAATTTGCCCAATGGCAGAATCTCTTTGTTATACTCAAGACTTAAAGGGATATTTTCAGCATCTTCTTCACTATTGTTTGTCATTTTTATAAAAAGCTTATTGACATAATTGTTAAGTGTCAAAGGTTTTTCCCAATAGCAACTGTCAATACTGATATTTTTTCCCGGACTGCCTGCAGTATTACAAGATTGTATTCTACGGTTGAATCGGAAGCTTCGGTATTGATATCAAAAACAGATCTCTGGAAATCAGATATCCAGTACACGTGTTTGTTCTCAGCTCCATTCAATGTAAATGCCTGGTTTTGTCTGTTCATTATGTTTTTAATGCTCTGTATCTTAGGGTTCAGGGTGATACTGTTGATTTTTTCAAGTGCGTTTTTTTTATCGATCCATCTCTGGTCTTCTCCATATAATTCATTAGTGATGATCTGAAAATTGGAATTTTCTGAATATCCTTCAACAATATCCCTGGCTGTTTTTTTTGCTTTTTCAATGAGAGATACATCCTCACTTATTGACTGCATACTAAAAGAATTGTCTATATAAATACTTACTGCTGTAGCTCCTTTGCTTACATTTTCACCTTTTGGCAGATAGGGTTGCGCAAATGCCATGACAAGGAAAATGATGGCAAGTATCCTTGAAAGCAGGATAAGCAGGTTTTTTAGTTTATTTGTATTAGTGGTTTCTTCTTTTATTTCTTTCAGAAATTTGATATTGGAGAAATATACCTTTCTGAACCTTCTGAAATAGAAAAGATGGATGATGACAGGAATTGAAACTGTCAGTAAAGCCCAAAGAAAACCAGGATATAAAAATTCCATAATATGCAAAATTAAAAATAGTTTTAATATTTAAGACCGGTTGTTGAAGAATATATACGGAAAACTTACAAGGATATTTTCTGAACAAGCAAAACTTAAGGAATTAACTTAAAATATTTTTATAACTGATTTTTGTTTTTATGCTATTTTTATTGTCAGAAATAACTATTTTTGGCATTATTTTATAGCTTATGAATCTGACAATTATTAAAAGAAAATTATTATGCAAAAGTTTATTCTATTCACTTTAGTGATAATTTTTACAATTTCATGTAAAAAAAATACAGATACTCCCAAACAAGTTCTCATCACACAAAAAGTTCCGGAAATCAAAGACGGACTCATGACTCCGGAAGCACTTTGGTATTTCGGAAGGATAGGTGAATTTCTGGTTTCGCCCGATAAAAAAAGCATTTTAATGACAGTGACATTCTATGATTTAGATGAAAATAAAGGCAATTCAGAGATATTTATAATTGATGCCAGTACATATGAGAAAAAGCAATTGAGTTTCACAACTAAAAGTGAATCCAATATTTGCTGGAAACCTGACGGAAAAACTTTCGGATTTCTATATCCTGATGATAATGATGAAATGCAGTTATTTGAAATGAATACTGAAGGTAAAGACCGTAAACAGATATCAAAGATAATAGGAGGAATAAACGGTTTTTTCTATTCTCCTGACTCAAAAAATATACTTTACACTGCAGATGTTGCAAAAACCCAGACCCAGACTTATCCCGATAAGCCAAAAGCAAATGTCCGCATAATAGATGAACTCATGTACAGACACTGGGATACATGGGTTGAATCTTATTCTCATGTTTTTGTAGCACCCTATAGCGGAAACATAACTGAAGGGATTGATATAATGAAAGATGAGCAATGGGAATCACCTGTCAGACCATTTGCAGGAATGGAACACATCACCTGGAGTCCTGACAGTAAATCCATAGTTTATACTTGTCGTAAACTGAAGGGTTTGCAATACAGCAAATCGACCAACTCAGATTTATATCGATATGATATCGGATCTAAAAAGACAATAAATCTCACAGAAGGAATGATGGGCTACGATATGAATCCTGTATTTTCAAATGATGGATCAAAGATGGCTTGGGAAAGCATGAAAAGAGATGGTTATGAAGCAGATAAACACAGGTTGTTTGTGCTGGACATGAAATCAGGTGCAAAAACAGAGTTGCTTACTGATTTTGATGCCAATGCTTACAATATCACTTGGAGTGATGATGATAAAACTATTTATTTCACAACTGACTGGTTCGGATCGCAGGAGATTTTTTCAGTCGGTCTGAGTGAGAATAAAGCAAAAAGAATAACTGAAGGCATTCATAATTATAGTAAACTCAGGTTTACAGGTGATAAGTTGTTTGCGTTTAAGCAAAGTATGTCAAAGCCAATTGAGATATATCAGGTCGATATTAAAACAGGAAAAGATAAAGAGATATCTTTTGTAAACAGTGAGTTGCTTGCAAAGCTTAAGATGGCAAAAGTTGAGAAAAGGATGATTAAAACCACAGATGGACAGGATATGCTGACCTGGATAATTTATCCTCCTGACTTTGATCCGGCAAAAAAATATCCGACTCTGCTGTATTGTCAGGGGGGTCCGCAGGGAATGGTAGGACAGTTCTGGTCATACAGATGGAATTTTCAGATCATGGCTGCAAATGGTTACATCATAGTGGCTCCAAACAGGCGGGGAGTGACAGGATTCGGAATGAAATGGCTGGAACAGATCAGCGGAGATTACGGTGGACAGAATATTAAAGATTATTTGAGTGCAATAGATGCTGTGGCAAAAGAGCCATTTGTCGATCCTACAAAGCTCGGTGCTGTTGGTGCGAGCTATGGTGGATATTCGGTATTTTATCTGGCAGGCATGCACAATAAAAGATTTAAGGCATTCATAGCACATTCAGGTATTTTTAATTTTGATGCGCAATACCTCGAAACCGAAGAACTTTGGTTTCCGGATTTTGATTACGGAGGAGCATACTGGGAGAAAAATAACCCTGTAGTGAAAAGGTCTTATGCTGCATCACCTCACCTGATGTCTGATAAATGGGATACCCCGATACTGATAATGCATGGAGAAAAGGATTACCGGATATCGTACACACAATCCATGCAGGCATTCAATGCAGCTCAGATACTCGGAGTGCCTTCAAAACTTGTGCTTTTCCCTGAAGAAAACCACTGGATCACCAAGCCTCAGAATGCTATAGTCTGGCAAAGGGAGTTTTTTGACTGGTTGGGGAAATATTTGAAGTAATCAAAAATAGGAATATTTGCTAACTAAATATGAAATTAATTTCTATGTGAAACCTTAAAAAATGTAAAAGAAATCATTACTATCGTCGATAATTCTATAATCCCTTTTTGCCAACTACCACAGCTAACGCTCAATACTAGTTTCATAGTTTGACCTGCAGACATTATGAAGCCTTAGATGTTTGCTGCTGCCAGAGTGTTCACCATATAGCTTTATTGCTTGATTACCTTCTGAATATAGTTTGAATTACCATCACTAACAACAACAAAAAAAACTCCCTTTTGTAAAGACGAAACATCTATTGTCGACAACTTATTAGCTAATTCCTGAAAGATAATCTTCTCTCCCAATAAATTGAATAGTGAAAACTGGAGATTTTTTGAAGAACTATTTATTGTTTCAATAGTCAATTCGTCAAAAGTTGGATTAGGAAAAACTTTAACTGCAATTAAATCAGAATTGTATTCTTCAATACCAACTGAATAAACATAACAAGTATCCATGAATAAATTATTTCCTGCGACTTTTACTCCATTCTTGTGTTGACAAAGCATGTAGGAGTACACCCAACTTCCAAACAAAACTCTATGGTAAATAAAACTTGCAGTTGTTCCACTACCTTCTATGAAAGTTATTTTTTCTTCTGATCCGCAAATTGATGTCCAAGCATTAAGTCTCACATGTTTTTTACTACTAACATAAAAAACACTGTCAACAAGGAATGGGTTTGCCACATTGTTAAAATTGTAAAGATTAAATGAGTCACCAAGATTCAGGGATAAGTCCATTACTAAATATTCTGTGTTGTTGTAAGAGTCGTAGAACCAAGCTTTACCTTGAGTTGTGTCTTCTCTTATAAATCCTTTTAGTCCAGAAATTACCTTATAAGTGTTTGCACCAATTGTCGTGTCACCATCAACCATAATTGTCTCGCTGACAACTGCATCACAATATCCATGAGGAATAATGTCCCAAGTTGTAGAAGTGTCTCCAAATAGAGAAAGATAATTTTGAGAAAATGATCTCTTGGTTGCTGCTGTTATAAAGCAGATTAAAATCAGTATGTAAATTTTATTTTTCATTGTCGTGTCATTTATTTCTTGCACTAAAGACTCCAATCAGCACTGCCTTAAACAGAAGTTTGTCCAAAAACCTGCTCTTTTTTAGTTCAAAAATAAGGTGTAAAAGCGAAGAAAGTAAAAAGTAGCAGGAATATTTTTAAAATTTTGATAAATGGAAAATATTTGATAGAATGTTCAATAGTTAGCCAAATTGCATTGAAGTAAAATATAAGGACTATGAAGTACTTTTTGACTTCACCCAGGTTTAAAATTGATAATTTTCTTTTATATAATCTTTTAGAAGAACCAGGGTTTTATTCAGTCTGTAATAACTGAATTGTAAATCAGGTAAACTCTTCATCATTCCGGGGGTTTTTTGGATGGCTGGATAAGTATTTGAAGTAAGGAGCTAAATAAGCGTTTTTCCTAAATAGTGACGAATTAAGTTTAATTCAAATTTGAAATTTACTCATAGTAATATACTGCGAGCATTTTTCAAATTTCACTTTTTTAATACCAATGAATAGTACCAGATTGGAGTGTTAAATATTTCTTAAACTCATTTTTCGATTGGGCATAATTGTGATAATTGACATATTTTTATTTAAAATTAAGAATATGTACAGAATAGTGGCTCTAATATTTTTAGCTTTTGCAATAAATTCATGTCAAACCCCAGAGGTAGCCTTGAAAAATGGCTATTATAAAATGGCAATACAGTTAGCATCCAATGAGATCAGAAAAGGAAAAAATACTGAATTCAATAAGAAAATCCTGCAAATTTCTGCTGAAGAATTTGTCAAAAAAGAGATAAATGAGACTCATCAGGAACTAAATTCACCAGATGTAAAAAAGTGGAAAAGAATTCAGGATCAATTATATCTGAATCTTGAAGTGATAGGAAATGCGAATATAAATTCAGGATATTTGATTACTGAGCATTACAATGATCTATGTACTTACAAAAAGGATATTGATTTTAAAATTGTGGATTACTATTATCAAAACGGAATGACAGAGATGAAGGCTTTAGATAAAACCGGAATGAAGGAAAATGCAAGAAAGGCATATTATTTCTTTGCAAATGCAGAAAAAAATGGTGGAAATATTTACTATAATGATATTAGTTTGCTTTTAAATGAAGCTTTAGAAAAAGGCATAGTCTATTACAGGTGCCATGATTTTGATCTTGGTTCTTCGAGATTCATCAAACCTCTACCTCCTGATGACGGTTTTTTGCCTGATTGTGAAGTATCAGTTCATGAAGGTTTTATCAGTTTTTCCGAATCGAAAAGTGAGAATGTTACTAATTATGAAAAGGAAATTCAAATCGAAACCAGGACAGAAACTGATACATCAGGACATGTAAAAATAATTCCTGTTTTCGAAACTAAAAAAGCAAAACTAATAAAAACAACTTTCAAGTTATGCGCTTCACAGACTATATGGATCAATGTAATCGATAAATCCGGACAATGCAATTTGAGAGATAATTCATTTGCGGAAACTGCAGAAGAAACATATGAAGAAATTAAGGCAGAAGGCGATAAAGAAGTTATAGATATATCTTATATCGAAGGTTCAAATGAACCAATTTTTTTAAAAAGTCATTTAGAAGATGAAATCAGAGATAAAGTCAGAATCAAGCTAAGAAATTTCTATTGACTTCTTTTGTTTTTTGGTTTTTTACACTTTAGTGTATCTATTCAACCAAATCCATATTGAAAAAAAAGAAACAAAGGGAAGTTTGCAATAAAAAATGAACAACATGAAAAATTATACCGATGTTAAAAATGCCTATTGCACCGACAAAGACTAAATAGATTGTTATTGCAGTTTATTGATATGCATCAGTATCTAAAGTCCTATGCTTTTCAAAGGTCAATGATAAAAAACAGAAATCAACTGTTTGCATTTTTATAAGATTTGTAAGTTTCAGTTGATATTCATGCTGCTGAAAGAGATATTAGAATATCAAGAGGAAGCAAAAAGTTTCAGGCATTTATAATGCAATGCCCTTTATTCAGTCGAAACTATATTTTGAGTATTTAGGATTTTCTTATTTATAATATAGCCTATCGAAAGTTCATAAGCTCCATCATCAATTTGGAGAAAATGATCATATGAAAATCCAACTGAAAATCTATTTAGTTCTAACATAGCTGTCAATACATAAGTGTTAAAAGATCTTTTTCCAGAATAATCTTTACCTGATTTTCCATAAAGCCCAATTTGAAGAAAATTTGTGAAGTTATCAGGTTTGAAATACCACTTACTGTTCAATCCAATTACTATTATATCAAAAGGACCTTGTTTAGAAAACAAAAATGATGCAACTAAAGATACATTTCTTATAACCGGAACTTCTGAATGTCCGTGCAGGCTGAAACCAATTGTAAGATTATGTTCATTCAATTTATGAAAGGAAATGTTTGGCTTATTAATATTATGAATCGAAGAACCAAGTTGTAAGGAAAATCTTGAATCTGAATGATATTGCCATACAACGCCAGAAGAAATATTTAAATAGCGAATTTTTGAGTTATATAATTCCGGGGGATCTGTTTCACCAGGCCAGCTAGCATTTTCCCAATCAATTTTCTGGTTTACTAAGCTAAATTTTATACCAAACGAAATGGAATGATCTGCATTTTGCCCATCCCCAAAATTATGTATAATTGAAGAAAGAAAGTTGTATTGATTGGTTTGATAGTTTAGTGAACCAGATCTGTCAACTACAGTATTAATTCCAACACCTATATTGTTAGCAATTCCAATTACAAACTTTGAATCAATTGATAATGATCCTGTTTTGGGAGAATAATCTTTTAAAATTGAAGGCCATTGATTTCGATAATTGAAAAAAAATCTGGCTTTGCCATCAAAATTTCCAGTTAAACCCGGATTTAAATTTAATGGCGCGTTTTCAAATTGAGAAAAGAATAAGTCCTGACTTTTTATATTTGAACTTGAAATGAGAAGAATTGAGATTAATATTAGTTGTAAAATATTTTTCATAGCATATAATACATTTTTGAATGCGTCAAAATATAATAGTTTGTCAGTTCTTTTGTAAACGGTTTAATGGATATTTAAGTATTTTAAAACTTTGGTTATGTATAACGTTTAAGCATTGTTTCCTAAAAAGGGGAAAACAAAGCTCAAACTCTGATATATGACAAAGTTAAAACAAAATTGTAAGAAAGAATTATTTTATTTCTTTTTCCTTGATATAATGTACCGGCTGGATTGCCTACTGTTTGGAGTAGGCTGCACCTATTCCGCTGTCTATTTATGTTTATGACTTTAACTTTGCTTCTTGTGTAAATTTAATGTGTACACAAAAAACATCTTTTTTCATTTGTAATATATAGGTTTCATCAAATTTATTTCTTCATCATTCATGAATTGATTTATGAACAGAATATTTAATTGCGAAGTACTATGTTTTGAAATTTTATTTTTACTCAATCCAAGCTTCTATTTTTGTTATTAGTTTTTTTCCAAATCTACATAATCACTATAAATTATATGAGGATAATGGTTTGTATCAAAATGAGAATTTGAAAAATCATTTTCATCACACAAGTAGATTACAGGCTTTTTTAAACCTAAGGCATAACCAGCTTCAAAATAAACTCCATGTTTGTGTTGTGTAAAATCAGCCACAAGAAATTTACATTTTTTTATTTCTGAAATTAAAGCATCATTTATAGTTATATCAGAATTATAGTTAAGCTCATCAATTAAAATTGGTTTATAACCGGTTTTTCGAATTGCATTTTTTATTGAATTTCTTAAATCAACAAAATCTGATGAAAAAGACATTGCAATAAAACAATTTATGGAGTTATTTTTATATTCTGACAGTTCAATGACCTTTGTTAATCCTGTAAATGTCAACCTAATATTCTCGAGTGATTTCTCAATAGCTGAAGAAACTTCTATTCCTTCAATCATATCTTGCTTTCTTAGGGTCATTAAATAAAATATTGCTTCCCCATGATTTTTGAAATATAGTTTATTTAAATTCAATAATAAAAATGAAAATTGAATTACACTGCCCTCGTATGCTTGGATAGAATGTAAATATATAAGTAAATTATTGAATTTTTCATTAGGTGTTTTAGGAGTATTACTTTCATTAATAATTTTCTCCAATATATTGTTAGACAATACTCTCTCAGTGATCAATTTACTCATATTATTTAAAAGCATGCCTTTCAAAATATGTTTGTTATTTTCTACAAAATCATTGTTATTATGATTGATTTCAAACATGAATCTGTATTGTTTGTCATAAAATGTCACTTTATATTCAAAAAAATTTGAATGAGTATTGTAAGAACTTATCTCACAATCTGTTATAAAGCATTTATTCATATCATTTGTTATATGTTATTTTAAAGTTTAATTAACTATTCAAAATCACAAAGATATCTACTTATAACTATTTTCACAAAGAGAAAAAAGAAATTGCTCTGGCAATATGTTACTTTCCAAGAATTTGTATTTATTAGGCTGTAGTTTTGAAACTATGTATATTTAAAAATGTACTCTCAATTAAATATATTAAAAAAAGTGTTAAAATATTTTGCTGTGTAAAATATATTTTTAGCAAGAAAAATAATTAAAAAAAATTTTTTCAATTTTTCACATCATAAAAATTTATATGTATATTTGCAATATTAATCCATGAATAATTTATGATCAAAGGATTGTAATATCTAAAAAATTATTGACCAACCTTCCACAATGTGGAAACATGCCAGGCTCAGGATTGAGTTATAAGGCTAAGATAATTTTCAGAATAACATTAAGATTGTAAATTTAGGATTGATGGTTTTTGTCTGCATAAAAGTATGACAGGCTTTTTAACATATTCTTTTTGACTGTACTTATTCAGCAAATAAATCGAACATAGTAATTGTATTATGGTAAAGCTAATATTTTTGTCAGCTGTATTTTTTTTACTATCGTTTGTTTTGAATAAATGTTTGCGATATTTAATTTATTATAGCTTACTTTTTTTGTGAAGTTCGCGATATTAAACTTTCTATAGCTTACATTTTTTAAAAGTTCGTGATATTAGATTTACTGTAGCATAACTTTATTCAAAGTTTATGATTTTAAGTTTTCTACAGCTTAGTTTAATTGAAAGTTTGCGATATTAAGTTTTCTATTGCAAAGTTTACAACTTAGCAATAGACTAATTTGCTGGTACAGGAGGTTTTTCAATCTGATTTTATGGTATTTGGCCACTGTTTCACCAACAGGTTTTTTGTTGGTGAAAACACCAACAAAGGCAAAGCTAACAACAGCCTGGGGAACATCAAAACAATAGATTCATTTGCAGGTGCCGGTGGACTTGTGTTTGATTTAACCCTACTTTAAATTGTATTGGAAAGTAAAAAGGATATATTTGAAATTATTGGAAGGAGATAGTAAGTTATTTCGCTTACGAGGGATTTTACTCTTCGAATGCGAATAAATTGTATATGGATTGATCAGTTTAGAATTCAGGATTGAAATCTTTGAAGCCTTAATTGATCCTATAAAATAAATGTTTTGCAATCAAAAGAATCATTCAACTGGGAACTTTAACAAATCACAATCAGAAAAAAATGATCGAAAGATGGCTTATGAAGCTCGAGGTAGACAACGCTGAAAGTTCTAATGTCAATATGAAGTTCGGCATTTGTGTTTGTAACGTTTTTTAATCTTTAAATGATTTTGTATGATTGCACTTTCATTTGCATCCCGGCTCAGGAGGGGCCAGGACGTATTAGTGATCCTCAGGGAACTTGAGGGTTTCAATCCTCCAAGGCAAGAGGAAAGCCTTGAATATTTTCAAAATTTCCTTGATGCACTGGTAGATACCAATAATACCGAAACTCAGCTTATGGATGAGTACAGGTCTTTGGTTGCCGAGAGAAAGTCCCTTTTTTACAAGGGGCCGGATTCGATCACCCGTTTGTTTTCCGGATTGAAATATGCAGCAGCATGGCAATACGGACATGAATCGATTGAATTCAAACTGCTGGATACTATTTGGGGGAGGATGATAAACTCCACAACGGTATCTGTACCTACAAGCGATGTGCAACTTCTGAAGAGAAGAAGCCGAGAAGAAATTCCGAAAAATCTTACGCAGCAATGACTAAGAATTTTACGGATTACGTAACGATAATTTCGGGATTTAAGAATTATAGTCCCGGACCTGAAAAATTCAAACTGGAGAGTTTGAATGCTAAACTTGCTGCAATCAATTCTATTAATAATGCAATTGCGACAAAGAAATCACAATTGATATCTATTAAGAAGGAAAGATTGGCTAAGTACAGGGAGTTGAAAGATCGTACTAACAGAATTAAGCAACATATTTCTTCAAAATATGGAGCAGATTCTGACTTGTACAATCAAATCTACTCCATGAAGTTTTAATCTGTGATTTTTTTCGTAAACGCCCCGCATATCCTTCCGAGATTTGCGGGGTATTTTTATATGATCATTTAGTGAAGTGGTATTTTTATAATACAAATATATATTAAGTATATAAATATATGCACATTTTTATGACTTTTTTTTCTAAATTTCTATAAAAAATGCATCAAACTTGCACCAAAGGCCTGTATTTTTGCACTTTTTCACACTTTTTTGTTAACTTTTATCACTAACTGAATTTGACTTTTTTGATCTAATGAACCTCAAACTAACGGATGATGATAAGAGTAGTAGCGACGAAGGAGCTATTACTTCTTATCTATTGTTGAACTAAATCCCGCAAAAGCGGGATAGTACTGCAAAAATACCCGATTCTTTCTTAATATTCGGAATTAATAACAAAAAAAATTTGAATATGAGAAAGAAATCGGGCTTTACAGTTGTAGAACAGGCAATTGAGCTTGTTCCAGAGTTTAAAAACGTAATTACAAAATGGAACAACAAGTAACATTGCGAGGACAAAGCAAAGTACGTTAAATAATTATATTCGACGAATAGCATTAGTAGTAAATAATTTTGGCAGACTTCCTGAGCAAATTGAAGAAGAGGAGATAAATGAATACCTGGTTGGGTTGGCACGGGATCCGAGATCACCATCACGAAGCAGTTTTAAGCATATGGTATATGGATTGCGATATTATTTTCGGTTGATGGGGATGAATAAAAATGCCATTGCATTGCCTTCATTAAAAAAAGACACCAAGCTCCCTGTGATTCTTAACCAGCAAGAGTTGAAAGAACTTTTTGCAGCACCGACATTACTAAAACAAAGAATATTACTTACGTTGATATACTCAGCCGGACTACGAGGGCAGGAAGTTATAAACCTGAGGATATCAGATATTGATTTTGAACGAAAAACTATACATATACGGCAGAGTAAATACAAAAAAGACCGGATAGTACCTCTGGCAGAAAGTATGGCTATTGGACTGAAGAAATATCTCAAAGCAGAAAATCCGCACATATGGTTATTTAATGGCAAGGAACAAGATGGGCGATACAGCGTGAGAGGACTTTCATGGGTTATGCGGGAAAATTTAGAAAAGACATCAATAAGCAAAGTAAAACCTGCATTCACTACGGCATACGTATGCTACACATTTGTTGGAACAAGGTGTGAATATTGTAACGCTGGAAGGAATTACTTGGGCATTCAGAAATCACGACCACGATGATCTATTTGCATATAGCTCAATGTGATTTGGTAAAAGCACATAGTCCCTGGACAGACTTTACAAGATCAGGAGCAATGCGGACAAAATATGAACTTGCAGATGTAGTAAAACACTTTGGAAGTAAGCTGAGGGGAAATATTACCCCATTACAAATCAAAGTGCTTGACAAAATATCACAATGCCGGACAGCCACATTAGGCGGGCATGAAGAAGTATGTGATAGATGTGGCACCTGTACGCTACAGTTATAACAGTTGTGGCGACAGGCATTGCCCGAAGTGTCAGTCAGCGAAACAGGCAAACTGGATTGAAGACTTAATTCAAAGTACATTGCCGGTTAAACATTACCACATCATATTTACAGCACCACATCAATTGAACGCTATTGGTTTACATAACCAAAAAATGTATTATGATCTATTATTTTCAGCAGTATGGCAGACGCTGTTATCATTTGGGTACACACATTACGGAGTTCTGAGCGGGGCAGTTGGAGTACTCCACACATGGGGTCAAAACCTTTCGCTACATCCACACATACATTGTATTGTTCCGGCAGCAGGATTTACTATAACAGGAAAGTGGAAGAAAATCGGACATTCAGGCAACTATCTATATCCTGTCCATCAAATAAGTGAATCATTTAAAGGGAGGCTGCTTGATAGTCTCAAAAGAGCCTTGCGAAAACGAAAAGAACTATCTGTGTTTTCTGAACAAATACAAAAAAGCTACAAAACAAAGTGGGTGGTGTATTGCGAGCCGTCGCTGGCAGGGTCAGTACACGTGGTGAAATATCTTGGGCAATACACTCATCGTGTAGCTATTACCAATCAACGTATCCTCAATATTGCCAATGGTAAAGTGACTTTCATTGCAAAAGACTATCGGGATAATGCAATGAAGAAACCGGTTACCCTTGATGGAGTTGAGTTTTGCGAAGGTTTACACTGCATATTTTACCCCAACGCTTTATAAAAATCAGAAGATTTGGCATTTATAACCACACTACCAGACGAAAACTTGATTTGCAATATATTGAACCGGACAAAACAATAGATGCAATAATAAAAAGGAACAGCTACCGGAAACAAATCTGCAACGACTCGAGAGGCTAACCGGAATAAATCCATGCCAGTGTCATGTGTGTAAAGTAGGCAGGATGATAGTTGTCAGGGAATTGCCCCGGATACGTTCACCTGATAGTTTGCTATATCACCAAAAAAATACTTCAAAAAACTCATAATAACTTCAAAAACCTATAAATAAGGTTATGGAAAAACTATGTCGTCAGACCAATTAAAACCTTAAAACGTGAATTATTTCGAATAAAAAAGTAGACTATTCACAAAATAAGGACATGGCAAAAAGAACAATCAAAAAAATCTATTTTTTGTTCCCAAATATCTCCCTCCGGAAAAAATAAAAACCAACATTAAGTACATAGATAATTTAGGGTTGGATGTAGTTCAACCAGGAATAATCGCTGGGTCTTGTAGACCGCTCATATTCCTATTTATTACACAGCGTTATTTTTGGTTATGTTCAATTTCATTTTGTCTACTTTTCCATCTTTTGCTCAAATGATGATCTTCACCATACAAGGTTTCAATGTATCTATTTAGTTGATTCTTTATCTTGATAAATTGTTTGTCGTTAAATATGTGATCTGACATCATAATAAAATATATGCAGTGTTTAAAATAGCTATTATCACTTAAGCTGTTTGAATTATCCGCATTTAATATCGAAGAGCACAAGTTTGCATAAAAGGTTCTAATTTCTTCTGATACATTGTCTTTCGAGGTTTGATGCCAGTATGTATCTAAAATTGTATCAAGTATATAACTCACTTGTAAATTTTGTTGAGAATTAAGTTTACTATCGACCAAGGATTGACCAATTTCAAGAAGTTCTTTGAGATTTGTTTGAGTTTGGTAATTTATCACACCTTCACTTCTGACATGGTCAATTATAAAACATAATTCATCAATTGATTCGTTTATTCTGTTTTCTGATACTCGATTGATTAGAAAATCTTTGTTCGCATTTAACAATTTTCTGAATAGTTCTTCTAATCCCTTTGCTCTGTTTGGAATTGTGCCGTTAGTTCTCCCTTCATAATACTGCTTGTCAGTATTGTACTGATACCACTGTTCAGTCCATATTTCACAAAGTTCTTTATATTGTTTTAAGTCATTCATTTTTATGCTGTGTAACGTCTGCATTTACGCAACCATTAAAACTCAAAATATGCGCTTTCCCCTATTATATTTATTGAATAGACGCAATAAATTATGAATTTTCAATTGCGTAAAAATTTTGAGTAAAGATATACACAATTGGTTTTTGAAATATATGTTTTGAGTGTTTTATTCAAAAAAATGGTATTAGAATTGTTGTATAGATATGATAATACATTTCACCTCAGAAGGTTTTATCACCAACTGAATTTGACTTTGTTGTTGGTGAATACTTGCCTAGATGCTTATTTTATATTATCTTTGAATTGAATCTGAAACACCCAAGTGGTCAACCGAGAGGTAGATAAGTAATGTAGGATTCCCCCGGGACAGCTTAGGCTGCCCTTTTTTTATATTTCTACTATTTTATTTGGGCTATTATTTAGACCTACATCACCACTTTCATCTACATAGATAAAAACATAATATTTTTTAATTCCTTATAATTGTGAAATAGCTTTATTTAAAATTTATTTCATTTTCTGATTTAGTTATCTGCTAATTTATATCTTTTTTAACTGTGGAATCTTGTTTTTCGGATTAAAATTTATGATCTTTTGCCTCATAAGTTTATTGCTTGTAAAATGCCGGGAAATATTCATGGTTTTCTCAATATATTCTTTTTCATCCTTGTAAAAATATACTCTTATAGAATGACAGTTTTTGTGTTCAAAAATCTCATTAAGCATTACTCTGTCCGATAATCCACATGAATGCCCATAAATACAAACCTGAAATTCTCCTGAATCCAGAAAAGACAATAAATGCCTGTAATTTGATCTCCTGAAATAACTAAATGATTTGATATGTCTTAATAACTCATTATCATTTAATTCCTCAATGTCTTTATAGGATTTATCCATTTCATCTCCATAGCCAAAGATTATTTCATCCTTTTTATTTCCATGTATTTGATTGAAAATAAATAATGGATTAAAATCACAAACATAATCAAGAGTGTCTGTATAGTTGAAATTCAAAAAATAGGTAGTACCGATTTTAAAATCTGTGATCCTATTTTCCTTATATGTATCAAAGAAAATTTCATCATCAATCTTTACAGAATCTAAAAATTGATTCACAAATTTTTGCTTACTTAAAGTATCCAAGGATATAATTTGTCCGTTCAAATATTCTTTAAGTTCACTGCTTATAAAATCCAATTCTTTATTAAGTTCAATTATCCTTTCCTTTTTATCTTTCTCTTTTAATTCCAGATAAAAAGTATTTAATATACTTTTGAAAATATTAAAATATTCTGTTTCAATATCGACCCAATTTGAATCTATCAAATTAAAAATTCTATTTAATATTCCGTAATCAGGTTTAAAAGTTAATTCTAAATTATATTTACTTTTAACCTTTTGAATGTCTTCAATACTTTTAATTACTTCAATTTTTAATTCAGAATCAACTTTAACGTTTATTAATTCTGATTCATATTGGCATAAATAACTATCAGAAGAAATATAGTATTCTTCCTCTAAACATTTTTTTATATATTTTTTAACTAACCATAAAAGAAAGTCGGAATATTTGGTTTCCAATCCTAATGCCAGATCAAATCCATTCCCTATGAGGAACAATTTATTAATGGTTTTGAAAGTTTTATTGATATCTTTATGTGATGCTTCCATTAATCATTATTTTTATGTAAGTGTTTATCATTCCATTAAAATAAATATGAAAATTTCTCCCTTTTTAATATCTTTTGTTTTGTATTTACCTTTGCAGCACATTTACCAGCACTGCAGATAGCATCTTCAGTTTGACAAAGCTCTCAAATGTGGGCTAGTTTCTTTTTATATCTTCTCAAAATTCAAATTCTAAATTAAAAATTTACAATTATTTTTAATTTTTCATTTTTCACTTTTCATTTTTCATTTTTCATTTTCCATTCTCAATCACAGCTATCTCCTCCTCCGTCAACCCATACAACTGATATACAAGCTGACCGAGCAAATGAAAATCAGACAAATAATAACTTTTTATTAAGCATCAGGTTAGTTGATTTTTATAATTTTTTTCGTAAACCTATTTTTGTTCGTAGTTAGAACTACAATATATAAACCTGAATTTAAACTAAATGTATCGATTGTCAAATCATTGACTAAGTTATAAAATTTCCTGTAAAGTACTATTTTTCCAACTGAATTATAAATTGTTATAAATAGTGGAATTGTATACTTCAATTCCACCTTGAAACTTTCCCTGAATGGATTAGGATAAATAAATACATCATCAATATTCGAATAATTATTAGTTTCACATATTCCTTCACCCTCCATATTTAAAGCAAAAGATTCATTTTGAAAACAAAGTAAAGGACCTGATTTAGGCTCACAATATCGATAAATTGGGTAGAAACTATTATTACTTCCTATTCCTTTAATTATAAAATCTCCAAATTCAAATTTTGATGGATATGAAATATATTGAATTTCAAAATCTACTCCATTAAAATTTTTAATACCCGTCGAATCAATTTTAATTGTAATTGAATCTAAATTATAATGAATATCAGGAATTTTCCAACTATGATTTTTAGTCAAACTAAAATCATATAATAATTGAAATTTATTTTCAATGATATCATACAAAAACAATTTATTATTTTCCCGGTATATATATTTTGGTTTATAAATCCCACACACACAAGTTCCATTAATTTTCTGGCAATTCTTCCCTTCTATAACAGTATCTTTGACAACTTCTATTGTTCTTGTTTCTCCAAAATGATTATAGACCCACTTTGTTCCAATTGAATAATTTGGTTGACCCCAAAGATTTAAAACAGAACTAAGGATTATTAATTGAAATAAAAGGTTTTTAAGAGAAATCATATAAGTTCATTTTATTGGTAATTTTGTTATAGTTATTATTATTATTCGTTATTTTTTCTTAAATTTGTTATTTTTAGGTTCATTTTAAAAATGCAAAAAAATCCCCCCACAATGATAAAACAATTAATTTTCCAATTTTTATAGTACAGTACCAAACAAAATCATCATGTTATCATAATGAATTTTAGAATATAAACCCTAATTTTCACTTTTCATTATCCATTCTCAATTATAGCTATCTCCTCCTCCTTCAACCCATACAACTGATAAACAAGCTGATCAATACGGTTTTCACAATATTCTATCTTGGTTTGAATCTGCTCCAGCCTCGTTTGCAGCTTCACTTCCTGCTTTTCGTTGTTGAGTTGGAGAAGTTGGTCGACGAACTGAGTAATTTGAGGTTTGTAATTGTTTTTTATATCTATTGCAATGGGCAATTTTCTTAATTGAGCAATCCTAAGTTTTGGAAATATTTTTGTTTCTGGTGAAATAAACTGTTTAAAATAAAAGTAGAAAAGTTTTGAATTTATGATTCCCAAAATCAAACTATATTCGATATTCGTGGATGTCAATTTTATATTATATATGCTTCTCGTGTTAATTACATTCAAATAATCAATAGAAGCATAAAATCTATCCCCTGTTTCTCTGATGATGATTTTTGGTGATGAAAATATTTCAACATTTTTATAAAACTCCTGAAATGTAACTTCTGAAATATAACTTGTGTAATTGATGAAATACCTTGATAAATTGGAACCTGTAATACATTTTATCTCTCCATTTTGAATTAGTTTGTCTTTTCCAATTTCCAGTCCCCTTCTAATTGTCGAAGTTTGCTCTAATAATATTGTTTCTACCTTATTAAAATAATTCATTATTCCATTATCAAAAAAGTCTTTTTCATTTATGTTTTTCCCTTTTTGAAGTAAAACTATACATGTAGGCATTTGAACGGTTTCAAATACTCCATCACCCATTTCTTTCAAATTGATGTTAATGCTATTTATATTGATCAAATTCCTTAAATTATCATATCGAACTCCTTTAATAAATAAGCTAGGTACAATATATCCAAGTAATGAATTTGTTTTTAATAGCAAAAAACTTCTTTCAATAAAAATAGAATAAAGATCTGAATTGGCTGAATATTTTGAGAGATAGTAATTTAAACTTTCTTTACTTTGATTGACAATTTGAACATAAGGTGGATTCCCAATCACAGCATCAAAGCCACCATTTTTAAATACCTCGGGAAATGCTTTTTGCCAGTTGAATGGTTTTATCTTTTTTTCTGCATCAGGTTCGAAGTCGAGTTGTCCGTCATAGAAATCGGTATCTATCAGGCTGTTGCCACTCTTTATATTGTCGTCTAGAGTAGGAAGTATCCTCTCGTTGAATAGTTTGAGCTGTGTGGCAATAGTTGCTTCTGTCTCTCCTTCCATGCATTTCAGCAGCAGACTGAGTTTTGTCACCTCCACTGCATTGACATCTATATCGACTCCATATAAGTTGTTGAGCAATATCCTCTTCTTCTCAGCAGTGGTCAGATTGCCATCGGGAGTCAGGGGATTGTCTTTAGTGCCCTTGCTCAGCTTTCCGTTTTCGGTATAATAATCCCTATGATAATCGAGCAGGTACTGATATGCACCTATCAGAAAACTACCGCTGCCACATGCAGGATCCACTATCCTGATACCGCTGATATCCTTAGGTTTTTTGCCCTCTATCAGCTTACCCACCGTATTTTGTACTATATATTCTACTATGTATTGTGGAGTGTAATATACCCCACCTGCTTTTCTGACTTCGGGTTTCTCTTCTATTTTTGCCCTGTGTGCCTTGTCTATTGTGATGGTCTTGCCGAGAAATTGCTCATAAGCGCTTCCCAGAATTTCTACCGAAAGAACTGAAAATTCGTAAGGACTTTCGGGATAGTATAATTCATTGATGATATTTTTTATCACCTTATTATCGACTACTATATTCCTGCTTATGGTATCTTTTTTAAAATTGAAAAGTCCTGAGTTGTATTTATCATCTGCTCTTTCGAATTGCCGGAACAGGTTTTGATAATAGTCTCCGCTTCTTAATGCTTCCTTTAATTGGCTGTATGGTTCGACTCCCCTGTCTTCTGCAATTCGAAGAAAAATTATCCTGTCAATAGTTTGCTGTACAACAAAGTTGATCTCATCAACATCGAGATCTTTATTTCTCCAGCTTATGGAAGTAGCCAGATATGTCCGCCAGTTATCGAGTGATAGCAGAAATTCCTTATCAACAGTAGTTGTTCCTCGTTTATTGGTGTCGCTCTGCACGAATTTGTCAAAACTGCCCTTGAGCACTTTTTCCTTGCTGAATGCATCCCATATAAAGTCAAATTCATTGAGAAAATCCTTGTAAGTCAGGTATTTTATTCTCGATACCGATGCTTTATCAGTAAGTTTAGGTTTTTTAGTACAATCGTAAACAGAGAATTCCTCAAAATCCGTTATTATTGATATTGCAAGTCTTGCGCTCCATCCGTATCTCCTTATCTGGTATGCAGGATGGATATCATCCTTTATATCAACATGAGGTTTTTTTGCTTCCACGAAAAACAGTTTTTTGCCTCCTGGCAACCGGAAGGAATAGTCAGGAGCCTTTGTTCCCTGTCCTACTTTGACTCTGTCTTCATGTATCACTTCCCTGTAACTTTCAGCATATCCGTTTTCATTATTGATATCCCATCCCAAAGCCCTGAAGAATGGATCGATAAAATCACGCCTTGTGAGAGATTCGTTATATTCGGACTTTTTGTAGCTATCAAATTGCTCTCCGAATCTGATTACCAGTTCTGATATTTTCTTGTAGGCAGTATCTTTATCGTACATATCGGGAGATTATGTGTAAGATACAAAAATACATAATTGATTTGAATTTTACAATTTAAATTATATTTAGATTCACAAATGGAGTAGGGTAAGAAGACTTTGAACTTGAGGAGTTTCTTATTAAAATTTTAAATATCGAAATATCGTTGATTTCGACGATAATACAAAATGTAGCCGAATAAGACGATAATGTATCCATAAAAAATTGCTTTTTTCTATTCGTTTTTTACAGGACTAGCCTCACTTCTGAGATGCCCCAATATGAAATTAAACATGTTTTACTCCCCAAAATCTAGATATGGCTCAATCTTTTGAATAAATGCTTCATCAAGGCTTCTGATCTTTTTTAAGTCATCAATACTGCGAAAATTGCCATGTTGACTTCGATAATTTACGATCTGGTATGCTTCCCTCCTTGGAATATATGGAAATCCGCTCAGAATATAGGCATCCGCCAGATTGATCCTTATCTTTTTGATCATTTTTGGGTCAATTATTATCTGGTCTTTGATCAATTCATAGGTTTCCGGTGGCAGGCCATAGACCTCCTTCAACTGTTCGATCCTGACAAATCCTCCAAGTTTGTCCCTGTATTTTATGATCCTCACAGACAGTTTTTCTCCAATACCATTTAGTTCCACCAGATCCAGATCCGTACAGTTATTGATGTCAACTAACACTTTTTCTTTTTCTTTTTTTGGCTGGTATGCATTTCTTTCGGTTTTGAAGATTGAAACTGAATCCAATGTTTTAGATGGTTTTACATAGCTTTTAATGATTGCATAAGGACTGATCTTTTCATAAGCATCTGGTTTAAGTCCGAATATTTTCTGCAGATCCTCTTTTTTATAGAATTTCCCTCCTTTTTTAAGATATTTAATCCAGTTTGATGCTGCTATATGGCTGATGCCCATGTCTTTTAGCTGGTTTTCAGTGACGGTATTTGGGTCAAATGCTGCTATTTTATATGATTTTGTGTCATTTTCATTATAAAGATCCCTGCTGTATTTTTTATCATATTTTATGTATTTTTGTTTGTACTGCTTGTTTTTCAGTTCCAACAATGAAATAGTTTGTGATTCTCCATTTGATATCAATTTGTTGTCAGAGTTTGAAAAAGTACATTTTCTCAAGCTTGTGATAACAGCTATGATGAATATTAAAAATATCACCGCAAGTATCCCTTTTCTTTCTTTTTCGTTAAACATATTGATTTAAGTTAATTTTGATCAATGAAATTTCAATTCAGTTTATACATAAATGCTCCTTTCTCGTTGACATCCCATATCGGTATTTCTGAATTTGCAAGATATCTTTTTATATAATTTCTTTGCTTATAATCGATGTTGTTGCTGAGCACTATTTGGGCAATTTCGAAATTGTCCATAACCGGTCTGAGATCATAGCTTATGTTTTCGCTTAGTACCAGAACATCAATTTTACTTTCAGCAAAAGGGATGAGATCATTTTTGTTTTTAAGAAAAACTATTGTTTTTTCCTTTGTTGTCAATATATTTGATTTCCATCGAAAATACTCGGTCAGGATTGAATCGGGCAGATCAACTGTGTTATTTACACTCCTGTACAATCTGTAATTTCTGTTTGTAAAAACATACTCCTGATCTGACAATTTATTTTTGGAAAAATTGTAACAGTTCCCATCAATATAAAAGTCGGCCACAACATTCTTTTTTGAATGGAATATTACCATTTCATCTGTTGACTTGGCATATTTTATTCTGAAAAACTGATTTGTTATTAGCAAAATTGCCAATACAAAAATAAAAGTGAATGACAATTTATTTTTAGAAAAAAAATATAACGAAAGGCTTGCTATAATCATGTAAATAAGTAACAGGTCAGCATTTCCGATGTAAAAATAATCTCCGGTATTGGCAGAAATAGAGGCAAAAAAATCGATAAGATACAATGAGATGTCAAAGCTCAGGCTTAATAACCTGCCAGTCAAGCTTGCTAAACCATGAAAAATCAAATCAGCAAATACCCCAAAAAATCCTAAAAATATAGCTGCAAATGACATTGGTGTTGCTATAAATGATGTTAAAATAAACAGAGTAGGACCATTATGAAAATAGTAAATCAATAAGGGATACAGGAAGACCTGTGAGGATACTGACAAGCTTGTTATTTGCCAAATATACCTGGTGATAACAAAACTTTCAGCATTAACCAAATCATAAATTGGTTTATAAAAAATAAATATCCCCAGCATTGCAGCGTAAGAAAACATAAAGCTGAGCTGGAACATCTGAAACGGGTTAAAAAAAAGAAGTATAAGAGCCGACCCGAACAGGATATTGAGCGAACTGATATACTTTTTCATATTAAAACCGATGAGAACTAATGAGATCATGAATGCAGCCCTCAGGATAGCTGGTTCATTTCCTGTCAGAAAGGAATAAAACCATATCCCTGCTATCTGCAGTACTAATTTCAATAATTTGTAAAATACTCCATTACTTTTTATAGCGGAAAAGAGCCAATTCAAAATCAATGCTACTATACCTACATGCATTCCTGAAACGGACAGCATATGTGTCAATCCGGTGATTGAGAACGAGGTTAAAATCTCTTTGTCAAGTTCCTGCCTGTCTCCGAGTATTATCGAAATAGCAAGATTTGCATTAGCCTTATCGGGTATAATTGACAGCAATGTTTTTTGGATATTTCGGTTCAGCAATTCAAATGCCCTTTTTACTATAAATTCCCTGTCGTTTGCCTGATGATAAAATCTTCCGCCATTTATAAAACATTGGTAATGTATATTGAAGAAATGATAATAACTGGCAGGGTCAAAAGCATGAGGGTTGTTTTCACCTGGTATCGGAGTGATCTTTGATTTGAAAATGAGGATATCTCCATACTGATACTGTTTTGTAACGGGAACTGAATCAGAAAAAACAAGTAAATTGCCATTTACAAAGAATGAAGTATCTTTTCTTATACATTCAATTACCTGGCATTTCAGCTTAGCCCCATTACTTGATTTTACGGCATTGAGTATCTTTACTTTCAGGTAATCACTTTCCTTGTTATAGAATTTTGTGAAGTGAGTGTTACTATTCCTTTCATCAAAATTCTGATGCAGAAAAATTCCTGAAGTGAACAAAAACAAAGCTGCAAATACTGAAAACCATCTTGAAAATTCAAGTTTGAGACTCAGAAATGATAGAACTGCCAGGATCAGAAGTACCTGGAGAATAGTATGAACGGGAAAATCAACAAACTTACAAAAGTATTCTGCAAATGCTAACCCGCCAGCATATAGCACAAATATTCTTAATAATGGTATATGGTCAAATCGCGGCATATTATTATATAAGATGATTAATTAAACCAATAATACTCTTGATAAACCTATCTGGTAAAAATAAAGCTTAATGATTACCTGTGGTAATAATTGTAATATTTTTTTACATGGACGTAAATATTATACATTTTCACATTTTTCAATTGAGGATTTTTAAAAATCATGTATCATTTTCCTTACTCATATTTTAATTATACTTTGAACCTATTTCTTTCAACACCTTTCAATATTGGGCTTCAGAATCAAATGCTAAAAAATATTGAGTTTTCTCACAAAAACATTAACTCTTATTTTTGAATCAGACCGTTTTTTTCACTATTTTTACTTTCTGAATTTGATGATAAAATAAATAGATGCACTGGACAAAAAAACAGATAACAATAATTGCAATAATAGCGTGTACTTCATTTATGAGTACATTTCTGATTTCTTCGGTAAATATCGCATTACCTTCTATTGAAAAGAGTTTCAGTCTGGATGCCATAACATTAAGCTGGGTGGTAACATCCTTTCTCCTGGCTACAGCAATGTTTTTGCTTCCGGTAGGAAGATTTGGAGATCTTGCGGGTACAAGAAAACTGTTTAAAACCGGAGTGATAATTTTCACATTGTCATCATTTTTGAGCGGCATAGCATGGTCAGGTATGTGGCTCATTGCTTTCAGATATATTCAGGGTATAGGTACCGCATTTACCAGTACAACCGGTCCGGCCATACTTGTATCAACATTTTTGCCCAAATACAGAGGCAGAGTATTAGGATTATCAGTTTCGGCTGTGTATCTTGGTCTTGCTTTCGGTCCATTTGCAGGTGGACTTCTGACCGAGTTCTTCGGATGGAGATCAATCTTTTATGTAGCAACTGTATTAGGAGTTTTAATAAGTATAATTGGTTTTCTTTTTTTGGACAAGGATATTCAACCGCACAAGGCATTAACAAAAATAAACTTAAAAGGCTCTTTTTTTTATATGACAGGATTGGTTTTGCTTGTTTACGGATCCTCTAAAATTCCTGCCATTTATGGTTGGCTAATGCTGGGAAGCGGTATAGTGGCTCTGGTATTTTTCTGGCTAATAGAATCCAGGTCACACATGCCTGTACTCGAAACAAAACTTTACACTCAAAACCGGCTTTTTGCATTTTCTAACCTGGCAGCACTTATCAATTACAGTGCTACTTTTGCAATAATATTTCTCTTAAGTCTTTACCTTCAGAAAGTAAAAGGAATGTCTCCTTATGAAGCGGGTACTATTGTGATTGCACAACCTGTTATGATGGCTGTTTTTTCTCCTGTTACCGGAAGGCTTTCTGATTTCATCCAACCACGCTATCTTTCTACTCTTGGAATGAGTATGTGTACATTAGGTCTGATATCTTTTTCATTTCTTGGTGCTGCAACTCCTGTCTGGATGATAGTTTTCATTTTGTTATGGGTGGGACTTGGATTTGCATTTTTCTCGTCTCCGAATATGAATACTATAATGAGCTCAGTCGAGCAGTCTAATTATGGCCTTGCATCAGGATCAGCTTCAACCATGAGGGTTATAGGACAGATTATCAGTATGACAATAGCTACTTTGTTCTTTGCAGGGATGTTTGGTGGGCAGGCTATTGAGACTGTACCAGATGCTGTATTTTTAAAAGCTGTTAAATGGGGATTTATCAGTTTCTCATTTTTAAGTATATTCGGAATTTATTTTTCATACAATAGGGGAAAAATTAAAAGGGAATCCTGAGATAAAAAATTCCTTTGTAAAATATTTACTTTAGATTTTACCCTTTTTTTATATTAATTAGTGAAACTAATTTTGTAAATATCTGTATTTTTTTCCTTTATTAAAGAAATTTAAAAGTAATTATCTGGTTATTAGAATAATTGCTTAAATAATGCTATATTTGTAATTACTAATCAGGATCTGCATTTTAGAGATCAATGATTTACATAATTCATTATTTGAATTATTCAGTAGTGGAAAAACAAATAGTAATTGAAAATGATAATGAGACGGTATGTCTGACTTGAAAAATACAACAAGACTAAGACAATAACCACACAAACATTACCGAACCATAAGTATGTTGATTTTTCCCGGAAATTTTAAATGAAATTCAGAATCTTGCTTTTTTCGCTTTTTTCTTTTTGCCATTTAAAGTGTATTTTTTTTCAATAAGTTATGAAAGGAAATTTTCGCAGCACTTATGTTTGATTAAATTAAATAGTCAATTTTTATAATTTATTTACGATACTATTTATTAAAAAAAGATTTAATTTATTTGGGTTTTCGTAATTAATAATTGGCTTTCAATAATCTTTTTTTCAAAATTATATATTTCAATCATGAAAATTGTATATATTGGTACATATCCACCCCGGGAATGTGGTATTGGGACCTTTACCATGAATCTTTATAAATCAATGGTTACAAATAATGAAACAACTGATAATAAGGTTGAAGGATTTATTGTGGCGATGAATGACCATGAGCAGACTTATGATTATCCTGAAGAAGTAAAACTGGTTATCAGACAGGAGCATCAGCGTGATTATCTGGAAGCTGTCAAATTTATTAATCTAAGCGGTGCTGATATTTGTGTTCTGGAGCATGAATTCGGAATATATGGTGGTCAGAACGGCATTTACATCCTTCCGTTACTTCACAGGCTTGAAATCCCATTGATAGTTACATTGCATACAATTGTAAAATCACCTTCATATACTGAAAAAGCAGTATTGCAGGAATTATGCAAAATGGCTCATAAGGTAGTCGTAATGAGTCATAAAGCAATTGAATTTCTGACCGGAATTTATAATGTTGACAAGGATAAAATAGTCTACATAGAACATGGAGTTCCGGATATTCAATTCAATCATGAAATGTCAAAAAAGGAATTCAAACTGGAAAACAGAAAACTATTTCTGACTTTTGGGATTCTGAGCAGAAATAAAGGAATTGAAACAGTTATCAAAGCTTTACCAAAAGTCATTGAAAAATATCCGGATGTTTTATATATGGTTCTGGGCAAGACCCATCCAAATGTTGTTCGTCATTCCGGTGAAGAGTATCGTAATTTTCTTCAGCGTATGGTTAAAAGTCTTAAACTTGACAGCCATGTTGTTTTTATAAATGAATTTATTAATCAGAAGGAATTATTCAAATATTTATCAGCGTCTGATATTTATATCACACCCTACCTAAATGAAGCTCAGATAACAAGTGGCACCCTTTCCTATGCAGTGGGTGTAGGATCGGCTGTTGTTTCAACACCTTACTGGCATGCTGCCGAACTGCTATCCGGAGGAATAGGAAGGCTTTTTAACTTTAATGATTCGGAAGAACTGTCAAAGATTTTCATGGATTTACTTGACAATCCTGAAGTCTTAAAAGACCTGCGCAAAAAGGCATTCGATTACGGCAAGACAATCACCTGGCCTAAATCAGGGGGTAAGTATAATGATCTGGCTGCACAAATCATTAAAGATAACCCTAAAGTATTTGTTAAAAAGGAAACTATAATTGATCCTCTTGTTATGCCACCTTTTTCGCTGGATCATATCAAAAGGCTGACAGATGATACCGGCATCATTCAACATGCAAAATTCGGTATTCCCAATTTAAAGGAAGGATATTGCCTTGACGATAATGCAAGAGCTTTGCTGATGGTATTGATGGCCTACAAGCAATTAAAAGATGAAACTGCAATTAATCTGGCTCCTATATACCTTAGTTATATCAACTATATGCAGAATAAAGATGGAACTTTCAGGAATTTCCTGAGTTTTAACCGGAATTTCCTCGATGAAGTCGGATCGGAAGATTCTTTCGGAAGAGCTATCTGGGCACTCGGGTACCTGCTGGGAAATGCCCCTAATGATGCATATTATCAAACCGGAAAAGTGGTTTTCTTTGATGCATCTCAAAACTTTGAAAAACTTCAATCTATCAGGGGAATTGCAAATACAATTCTGGGAATAAGCTATTATCTCAAAAGCAACCCTTCAGATGAATCAATGAAAGGAATCCTAAAAAACCTTGCCGAAAAACTTATCAGACATTTTGAAGAAAACAGCATTGAAAACTGGAAATGGTTCGAAGCACTTTTTGCATATGATAATGGAATACTGCCTTTATCACTATTGCATTCAGCGGAGATACTTCAGGATGAAAAAATTACGCAAATAGCGATCGAATCAATGGACTTTCTTACATCGGTCACCTTTAAGGAAGATTATTTATCCATTGTTGGAAATGAAAAATGGTACAAAAAAGATGGAGAAAGGTCAGTTTTCGCACAACAACCACTGGATGCCCTTGCTATGGTTTTAATGTACCATCAGGCTTTTCATCTTACAAAAGATAAGGAGTATATCAATAAATTGTTTTCCTGCTTTATGTGGTTTCTCGGAGAAAATGATCTCAGGATGAGTTTATTTGATTTTGAAACAAAAGGATGTTGTGATGGATTTGAGAGATATGGAGTAAATCGTAATCAGGGTGCTGAAAGTTCACTGGCATATTTGATTTCCCATTTAACTGTTCTTCAGGCATTTGAAGAATTTGAAAAAATAGATATATTAGTTTAGCAGATTAAAAAAATTATGTTGATAAAAAGATATTCCGGCAATCCAATACTGACTAAAGAAGATGTACCATATTCGGTCTCAACTGTACATAATGCCGCTGTCACAAAATACAATGGAAAATACTTAATGATTTTCCGTTCTCATAAAAAGAATGGCAGGAGTATATTGGGTAAAGCTGAAAGTTCAGATGGATACAATTTCAAGGTCGATACAATGCCATTTATGGTTCCATCAACAGAAGGATATTTCAAAGATTATGAAGAATATGGAATAGAGGATCCAAGGATCACTTTTTTTGACGGGGAGTATTTGATAACATACAGTGCTTATTCAAAGTATGGTGTGAGGATTGGTCTGGCAAAAACATCAGATTTTAAAACTGTTACCCGCATTTCTATGATCACTCAGGCCGATCACCGCAATGTGGTAATATTTCCGGAAAAGTTTAATGGATTATATGCCCGTCTCGATCGTCCACATTCAGAAATATCCCCCTGGTCGATATGGATTTCATTTTCACCTGATCTGAAATATTGGGGAGAATCAAAATTATTAATAAAACCTTTAAATTATCATTGGGATGAAATGAAGATAGGTCCCGGTGCACCCCCGATCAAAACAACACGTGGCTGGCTGATAATTTACCATGGAGTATTTTCTACCATGTCGGGAGGTATTTACAGATTGGGAACGGCACTTCTCGATTTGACAGATCCGTCCAGAGTAATTGCTGTTGGAGATGATTGGATTTTGCAGCCGGAAGAAGTCTTTGAAATCACAGGCTATGTCCATAATGTTGTTTTCACTTGTGCAGCAGTACCCGAACCGGACGGAAGTGTCAAAATCTATTGGGGAGGTGCTGATACCGTAATGTGTGTTGGTACGGCTAATATTGAGAACCTGGTCGATAGTTGTCTGAATAATTCAAGACCAGCAATTTAATTATGAAAATTGCAATATTATCTCCTGTTGCCTGGAGAACTCCACCAGCAAGATATGGACCGTGGGAACAGGTAGCATCCAACATAGCGGAAGGATTGATAGAAAAAAAAATTGATGTCACTTTGTTTGCTACCGGAAATTCAGTTACTAAAGGGAAGCTGCAATTTGTAACAGAAGAAGCAATCAATGAAAACCCAAATATCGATGCCAAGGTGTGGGAATGTCTGCATATCAGTAATTTAATGGAGCAGGCTGAAAATTTTGATCTTATTCATAACAACTATGATTTTCTGCCTCTGACTTATTCTGGCCTTATAAAAACTCCAATGCTCACTACAATTCATGGTTTCTCGTCACCAAAAATAATTCCTGTTTACAAAAAATACAACAGAAGTAACTTTTATGTATCTATAAGTAATTCTGACAGAAGTCCTGAACTTGATTATATTGCAACTGTATACAATGGAATAAATTCCAATGATTTTGCTTTCAGGAAATTATCAAAGGAGTATTTATTGTTTTTCGGCAGAATTCACCCTGAAAAAGGCACTCATGAATCTATTCAGATAGCAAAAAAATCGGGGAGGCAGCTGATTATTTCGGGTTTGATCCAGGATCAGGAATATTTTGACAACAAAGTAAAACCTTTTATCAATAACGATGATATTGTTTATGTTGGCAATTCCGGACCAGTAGAAAGAGACAAACTTCTTGGTGAAGCGTATGCCCTTTTGCATCCTATAAGTTTCAGGGAACCTTTTGGTCTGAGTGTAGCGGAATCTTTGATGTGCGGAACCCCCGTGGTTGCTTTCAATCTGGGTTCAATGCCGGAATTGATAGTATCGGGCAAATGTGGTTTTTTGGTAAAAACAATTGAGGAGGCTGTTGAAGCAGTCAGGGATATCGGATATATTGACAGGTCACAATGCAGGGAATGGGCTCTTTCAAAATTCAGTAAGCAAAGAATGACAGAAGCATATATTGAAGTCTATAAAAATATATTAAAGTTATAAAAATCAAAACCTGTTTTTGATTATTTCAATAAATCTGAATAAATGTTTGAATCAAATTATGAGTAATATCACTGTAAAAAAACCGATTGTAGAAATTAATAAAACGAAAATCTTTCGTGATATGTCACGTGTGATAACACGAATTAATTTACCGGGAAATATATCGAGAATTCCAAAAATATTTGAGAGGGTACAAAGAATAAATGAAAAGGAAGCTGCTCTTTTGCTGCAAAATGTAAATGAAAATTTCTCTGGCAGACACAAGAATGTTGATGATATTTTTATTAATAATTTTAATATAATATCTGAATACTTCACTCTCAAAAATGTTATCAGCAATACAAAAAAACTTCTCATAGGTGCCTATTTTACAATGGAATACTCTATTGAATCCGCTGCACTTTTCAATCCGTCTATCATTCCTCATCCTGACCAGACAGGTGTGGAAGCAGGTAATCTGCGTTTTATTCTGAGTCTTCGTGCAACCGGTGAAGGACACATTTCATCAATTGTTTTTCGCACTGGTATTTTAAATGAAAATGGAACATTTCTTCTTGATAATCTCAGTAAATTCGTAGAAACTCCAAAAATCAGCAATGACAAGTATTATGACAGTCATTTGTTTCAGCTCAAATTAAAGGATATGAAGACATGGAGTGATCGAACTGCCAGGGTGTTTGAAATGTTGCCATTAAAATTTTCTTTATTAGAATTAAAAGCAAGTATTGAATCACTTCACCTTAATTTGAAAGAAAGGGGTAACGATGAAGAAATAAAAAACATACTCTGGCTTGCAAATTCAAATTATTTTATAAAATTTAATGAAAAGAATGAAATTTCCGAACGTGTGATATTTCCGGTCTCAGATAATGAAAGCCGGGGAATAGAAGATGCGAGGTTTGTCAGGTTCCAGGAAGATAACGGTGAAATTACTTATTATGCAACTTATACTGCATACAATGGAATTACTATCCTTCCGCACTTGCTGGCTACCAAAGATTTTCTTAATTTTGACATTATCACTTTGAATGGAAAAGCAGTTCAAAATAAAGGTATGGCACTTTTTCCCCGGAAAATAAGGGGTAAGTATGCCATGCTCTCCCGTCAGGATGGTGAAAACAACCGTATCATGTTTTCCGATCACCTTCATTTCTGGCAGGAATCCATTATTATTGAGGAACCGACAATGCCCTGGGAATTGTTTCAGATTGGGAATTGTGGTTCACCAATCGAAACAAGTGAAGGATGGCTGGTTCTTACTCATGGTGTCGGCCCCATGAGACAATATTCGATAGGAGCTATTTTACTTGATCTTGAAAATCCGGTAAAAATCATTGCAAGACTTCATGAACCTCTTCTTAAACCAAATGAAAATGAACGTGACGGATATGTACCAAATGTAGTATATTCATGTGGTTCGTTGGTACATAAAGATTCATTGATAATTCCATATGCAGTATCTGATCTGTCTTCAGGAATTGCTTATGTAAAATTGAAAAATTTGCTTTCAATTATGAAATCAAACAATTGACAATTACAATTGTATTTAAATATAAACAACGGAGATGATTGCAAAAAACGGATTGAAGTTAAATGGGAAAAACGGATATTTTTATCTTGAAGTAAATGATGATCTAGCAGCAAAAATGACTTTTTACTTTTCAGATGAAAAGACCATCGTCATTGATCATGCCGAAGTAGATGAGGCCTTTAACGGGCTGGGATATGGTAAAAAAATGGTCGCAGATGCTGTTCAGTATGCCCGGGAAAAAGAATTAAAAATAATACCGGTCTGTCCGTTTGTTAAGAAAGTTTTAGAAAGAAATCCTGAATACTCTGATGTACTTAAATAAATCATTTATAAAACAGATCCATTATTAAATAATCGAATAAAAACAAAGGTTTTATTCATTATATGTGTATCTTTACAGATCGTTTTACTGCTGCAATTTATACGTAAAAATAAATAATTAAGGTTTTACTTTTTTTATAAATAATTATATAAAACGTCTTTTGTTCAATAAGCTAAATTAAGTTGATCATTAAGCTGTCTATATTATCCTGGGATTTCTTAAAAAAAACTTTTACCTTAATGCCAAGTATGAGTTTTTGGAACAATGCCGGCATAATCCAGCTGTTTATTTTTATAATTGGTTTTACTTCATACTTTAAGGCTCAGGGACAGTCTGCTTTCAATTCTTTCAATTTTGATAATGAGGACGTTAATAGTTTTGACAACTATACTTCATGTGATGGGCAGAAAATTTATAAAATAAAAAATGCTGACTTCGACTCTTTGAATATTCCTTTGAAGAGAGCAGGCAGACTGTTCCTTATCGAAGTTAAGCTTGATGGTCAGGTGGGCAATTTTATTTTTGACACCGGAGCCAGCAATCTCCTGCTCAACAGAACTTATTTCAGGGACTATAAAACATCAGGTACCCAAAAATCATTTGGAATAACCGGAAACGTAAATGCAGTAGATCAGGTGTTAATAGACAGTCTTGAATTTTCCGACTTGAAATATACAAAAATTCAGGCTGATGTTGCCAATCTGAATCACCTCGAAAACCGGGCAGGTGTCAGAATTCTTGGACTTTTCGGTTTTAACATGATCAGGAATTTCGAAATTATCTTTGATGGCAACAATAATTTGCTCCAGTTATTCAGAATTGACAGAAATGGCAGCCGGGTAAACTCCAAAGCCATTTTAAAAACACACTGCACTCAAAAAATTGAATTTTTGAACAATATACTTTTTCTGACAGGGAAAATCAATGATAAGAAATTGTTATTTTGTTTCGATACCGGAGCAGAAATGAATTCTCTGAGCAGCTATTGTTCAAAAAAAGTTTTAAAAACAATAGCCGTAAGGGGCAGAACAATTCTTAGGGGTGCCGGTACAGGAAATTTTGAAGTGTTGCATGGAATTATGGGAAATTTTAAATTTGAAAATACCAAATAAAGAATGGAAACAATAATTGCAGATCTTGGACATTTAAGTATGGTTTATGGGAATTATATTGACGGAATATTGGGATATAACTTTATCAGCCAGGGGATTATTTCCATAAATTTTGTTAAAAGACAATTTGGAATTACTTTTATAAAACAAGATTAATCTTTCAAAATGCTAAAAAAAATAGCCAATTTACATTTTGCTTTTATTTCAAGAGATCAGTTCGCCCAAATTGACACCAAAACCATCTGTTATATCGACAATGGCAGGATAGTTTTTAAATTAGATAAAAATTGGAATTCGGAACAATTGAAAGATGTTTACAGATTGTTTGACCTTGACAGTGCATTTTTGTCTGAAGCTTTCAAAATTAACAAAGACTTCGTTTATGACAGCATAATCTGGAAGATTAAGCAGTTGTCATCATCAATTATCGAAATATCGAAAGAAATAAGTAAGTCAGGGGAATTATCAATATTACAAGAGATGATTTGAAAAACATTGAATCCATATTGACAGAAAACAACAAAATTATTACTGAATCAGGCTCATTTGGAGTAAACAATTTTAAATCCAATAAGAATTTTAAATATCGAGACGGAATTGCATTTTTTTATATTTCAGGCAGGAAACTTTAATAATTGGGATCCTGCACAATTAAAAATGTCCAAAACTGATGAAGCCTGGGAAATTCCGGTATTTATAAATGAAGGCACACATTTTTATAAATTCGTGGTTGATGGTCAATGGATCACAGATCCGGGAAATAAATCATGGAGATATGATACAGACGGCAATCAGAATTCAATTCTTGAAATAGGAGAAAGCCATATTTTTTATCTCAATGGATTCAAAGATGCGAAAACTGTAACTCTTGTTGGTACGTTCAATAACTGGAGGGACAATGAACTTTTAATGAATAAAACTCCGGCAGGATGGGAATTGAAATACGTTTTACCGGACAAAATGCATCAGTACAAATATAAGGTTGACGGAAACTGGATCACAGATCCCGGAAATCCATATAAATCAGGTTCCGGAGATTATATCAACTCAGTTCTTGTTTTAAAACCCAATCATTCATTTCAGTCTCAATACATTATCTGGATGCTAAAAAAGTTCGCATAGCAGGAAATTTTAATAACTGGGATCCCAAAGGGTATCAGGATGTTAAAGGAAAACGGAAAATGGAATTTTCCCGTCAAGTTAAAACCAGGAAAATACTTATATAAATTTGTTGTAGATGGAAACTGGATTCCTGATCCGGAGAATAAATTCTGGGAGGAAAATGAACATGGAACAAATAACTCAGTATTGTGGATAAATGAATAATACAAACCTGTATTTTTGTCGAAATATATAAATCAAGTAAAATAAATAAATTATGAAAAAAAATCTAATCATCCTGTTTTTATTCTCTTTGAATATATTAACTAATGCACAGCCTCCTCAGATCATCAAACTAACTCCTCCTGATACTTTGAGAGGCATTCCGGTCATGCAGGCTTTAGCTCACAGAACTTCTGCCTCTTCCTATGATACTTCTGAAATGAAAATAAAAGATATTTCAGACCTGCTCTGGGCAGCAAATGGGATCAACAGGCCTGAATCAGGTAAAAGAACAGCTGCCAGTTCCTATAATTCCCAGGACATTGATTTATATTTGTTTCTGAAAGCCGGTGTCTATATTTACAATCCAAAAGATCATCAGATTGAATTGGTAGTTTCGGGAGATCACACAGATCTGATAGCTACAACCCAGGAATTCGTTAAGGGCTCAAGGCAGATAATACTTTTAGTTTCAGATATTTCACGATTCAAGAAAGGAGAGGAATCTGAAAAATTGCGTTGGGCTGCTATTGATGCTGGGATTGTTGCTCAGAATATCATGATTTTTTGTGCCTCTGAAGGTTTTCTTGCCAGGCCGAGGGTTTACATGGAAAATGAACAAATCAGGCAACTGCTTAAATTGAACGAGGATCAGCATTTGATCTTAAATATTCCGGTTTCATATAATAAATGAAATCTCTATAATGAGTATTGATGAATGGAAAAATCCGTTACAAAAAAAAGGCATGAGGCATTAAAGTACCTAAGCATGAACACCATTCAGGCTCTTTTGCTCTGCTGGCATATAAAGGAAGGTTTTAAAAAGAAAATTGATATACTCAGGATAAAGACTTATGCTGATTTTGTTTGGGAAAACAATCTGAAGAATCATTTTAAACTGGAAGAAAAATACCTGTTTCCGGTTTTGGAAGAAGACCACGAACTGATCAAAAGAGTCTTAAGTGAACATTTCAGGCTTGAATTGCTGTTCAATACCGCTTCAGAACCCTCAGCAATTCTAAAATTTATAGAAAAGGAACTGGAGGAACATATCAGGTTTGAAGAAAGAGTTTTATTCAATCTGATCCAGGAAAAAGCAACAGAAACCCAGCTTGCAGAACTCATGGTGAACAGCTCTGAATCAAAGTGCATCATCTGGAATGATGAATTCTGGAAATAGACGCGCATGCATTAATCATTCAAAGTTTTCATTTCAAATAATTATCAAAATTCAATCTTAAAGCTAAATTGAATCAGTTTATCTCAATAAAGTTAAATAAGGATAAAAAATCTCAATAAAATTTTATAATTACCGATTTTATTCGTATATTTAGCGCATCAAATTAAGTTTTGATAGGAAGTTCCGGCTATTTTTATTTTTTAATAAATATTGTGATATGAAATACCTAATTATTTTACTTTGGTTGATATTGGGTATCATTTATTTCTGGCTGTGGAACAGTGGTAAAAATAATTGTTGTGATGAAAACGGACTTGCCATTGAATCAAAAATGCCTGTGAATGGTGATAGCAGTGATACCAAAACATTAGAAAAACCAGATCTGCCACTTGCCTTTAACTGGAGTTCACCACTTGCAGTGAAAGGTGATGGTTTTAAGGCCTACAGGGATTCCATTATTTCATCTCTGAAAGATGATGAGATCCTCGAAATCACAGGCTATTACCGCCTCAGTGAGAAAAACACCGGCAATGAAGAAAATCTCGGAATTGCCCGCGCAAAAGAGATCAGGAAATTGTTCCCTGAAATTCCCGATGAAAAAATCAGGCTGCTTAGCACAGTGGTTGATGAAAAGCCAGGAGAAAAGACAGGACTGTTTGCAAGTGCTTTATTTAATAACGCACTTAACCAGAAACAGGTCAAAGAAATTGCAAATACTGCACTGATCTATTTTCCGCCTAATTCAGTTAAAAAGCTCAATTCAAAAGAAATTGAGGCTTATCTTGACGAAGTTGCTGAAGTAGTCAAAGTTACAGGTGAAAAAGTATCACTTTCCGGACACACTGACAACATCGGTCCCGATCAGCCGAATCTGATCCTGGGACAGAACAGAGCAGATATAATAAAAACATATCTTCTTAAGAAGGGAGTTCCGGCAACACAGGTGATTTCTGAAAGTAAGGGCGAAAAAGCTCCGTTTGTTCCTAATACAAGCCTGGATAACAGGGCTAAAAACCGAAGAGTTGAATTAAAAATTATTAAATAAATAAAATATTTTATCATGATTACACTAGCTAGTTTTTGCAATATTCCATGGTGGTGCGTATTATTATCATGGTTACTTCCATTTCTTCTTGGATTGCTCCTGGGATGGTTGCTCTGGGCAAAATTCAAACAACTTTACGATAAACTTTACAAAGAATATAATGATCTCAGGATCAAACATATAGGTTTGGAAGAAGAACTTAAAAAATGTAAGTCACTTAAAAGTGATTATGTAAGTGAAATATCTATACTTAAGGGAAGGATCAGGGAACTTGAAGCCTACGAAAAGGAATATAAGGGTATTACAAAAATGCAGACGTTCACTACCGAAGGAGAAGCAGGACTTGCTTTTGCTTCAGGGATTTCAGCCAATAAATTTGCGGCTCTAAAAGAGGACAACCTGCAGGTAATTGAAGGTATAGGTCCCAAAATGGAAGAACTGCTCAAAAAGAACGGCATTTTGACCTTGACAGATCTGGCATCAAAAAATGCCGATTATTTACGCTCTCTCCTCGATAAGGAAGGCAATAAATATTCAATGATAGACCCTACAACATGGTCAGGTCAGGCACTTCTGGCACGTGACGGACGATGGGATGACCTGATTGACATGCAGAAAAAACTCGATACCGGCAGAACAAACCAGACATCGGAAGAAACCGACAGCAAAGTAGAAAAGATCCTTATAAAAATGGGAGTTCTCAAAAGATGGGATCCCAACGACCTGAAAGCAATCGAAGGAGTTGGCCCGAAAATTGAAATACTGCTTCATGAAGCAGGTATTAAGACCTGGAAGGAACTTTCAGAGACCCCGGTAGAAAAAATACAGGAAATACTCGACAAAGGCGGACCAAAATTCAGCCTCGCTGATCCTGGCACATGGCCAAAACAGGCTAAACTGGCTGCTGAAGGCAAATGGACAGAGTTTGAAGAATACCTTGAACATCTGAACAAAGGAAAAGAGAAATAGCGACAAGTGAAAAAAAGACCCGGGCAATACTGTCCGGGTCTTTTTTTCTATTACCATATATCAAGTTTAAAAAACTAATTAATCATCAGTCTCCCAAAACTTGGTCTTTAATCGAATTCTTCTTCCTCCCCTGCAGCCACTTATTACCTCTATAAGTGAAATATGAAGAGGCTGTGCCAACCAAAGCACCTACCACAACATCGCTGGGATAGTGGACACCCAGATGCATGCGTGAATATCCCACTGATCCGGCATAAATATAAGAAGGTACAATAACATACCATTTTGGGAATGCAAGGCTCAGTGAAGTAGCAGTTGCAAATGCCGCTTCAGTATGTCCGGAAGGGAATGAGGGAGAACCACCATCTGAACGTTTTTCCAGGTAAGGATAAGTTACAAATGGCCTTTCCCTGTTGATTATAAATTTCATTGATTTTGATACAACTGTTGATACTATTATGGATTCCACCATCACTATCCCCTTTCTTTTTATATCTTTATTTTTTCCGATCAACCCGGCTGAGTAAACTATCAATGGTGTGGCAATAGCAACAGTATTTACACTGTTGGAAAAAAAATGGAAAGTTGGGTCCAGGTCCCTGTTGCGGTTCAGATTGATATTTCTGAGAATGTTTATATCATAATTTTGAGTTTGTGCACTGGTAGACCAAAGTATTATAATTATTGCTATTAGATGTTTCATTTGTAAAACCAAAAACATTTTTTTAAATCTGAATCATTTTTAGGTAAAATTAATAATTCAGGATTTGATTTCCGGATACAGAGTAAAACGAATTTTCGATTTGTATATTTCAGTTTTCCATTATTTCCTTTTATACTAAAAACAAAAGAAAATTTGGACTAATATTTGGTATAGACCAACTGAAATATTAAGTATTATAATAAAGAATAGGATTTATATTGATAATTAAAATTGTAACATCAGTGCAATTCAAAATTTCATATTGATATTAAATGAAAACTTTGAACAGTAAGTTTTAAAAGTTAAAAATTAAATATTACCTCTTTACTAAAATCCGATTGCCATTCTTTTTCATTTATAGCTTTTACTTTAAATCGGATAATATCGCCTTTTTTATAGGATTTGTCAATGAATATATTTTCCCCGTTTACTGATTTATATGTTAAATATGGATGGTCGTTAACAGATTGGTAAATGATAAATCTATAATTTTTAAAATCCTTGTAGTCCCATAATAATTTCACCCTATTTGTCTTTTCGTCATGTGTCAAAGTTATCATTTCAATAGGAGGAAGTATTTTTTTCACATAAGCTGTAACAGTTATTGTTCCCACCCTTTCAGATTCAAGACCAGCATCATCCACTGCATATACCTGATAATTATACTTTTCTCCAGGAATAACCGACAAGTCTTTATAATATCCTTGTTTATTCAAAATACCTTCAGCATGTATTATCTCGTATATATTTGTTCCGTTTTTCTGTCTTACTAAATAATTTTTGAATACATCAATAGAGGAACTGTTGTACCATTCTAATTCAATTCCGGTTTCAGTTACCCTTGAACCAATAAAAACAGGAGATGCCGGTGGCACCAAATCGGGTTTTTTAAGCATTAATACTTCAGAATACTTTGAGTAATTGGATCGCTGATCTATTGCCACAACTTTATAATAAATATTCTCAGTCAAAACATTTAGTGGTATAGTATCTCTCCATACTGTGTCCTGCAATGGATGATCAGTAATGTTAATAAATGTGTGTCTTTTATCGTTGGAATAATGAACAAGGTATCCTTTGAGGTCAGGTTCCATACCCAAATTCCACTTAACAGTAACAATTCCATTTGTATCTATTATGCCTGTCAACCCTTTTGGGGCATTTGGTGGTATCGAATCAATGATGGTTCCATATTGTGGCATTGACACGTTGACATTGCCTTCATTATCAAATATACCTATAAAGTAATAGTTGTTGATTAGGTCATTGCAGGTAGAATCAATGTATGTTCTTGTAACAGGAGGAAGTACTGACTTAGTAATTTCGATGTACTCCTTTTCTTTTTCATCTGATTTAGAGATACGAAATCCTGCAATGTCTGATTGGGTTGGATCAACTTCCCAGTTTATCTGCATTCTGTTATTGCCAAGATATTTGGTAGTAATATTGTATGGAGCAGTTGGTGGAGTTCGGTCTTTGCCCTGCAATATAATCACTTCTGACATCGGACCAGATGTACCATAGGATGTTAGTCCTTCAATTTTATAAAAATATGCTTTGTAATTTGTCGGTAGTGAATCCCTGAACATCATTAGCTTGTCGTCCTTGTATGCTCTATAAGCAAATGGTATTTCGTTCAATTTTTTGAAGTTTTTTCCATCTTCACCCCGATATACGTTGTATGCAGAGTAGTATGGTTGGAAAAATTCTCTATTCCAGTACAGTTGCACATTTTTTTCACCTTCATATGTTTTTTCGAAAAATACTTTAGGCCATTCTTCAGTGCTTTCGGTATTGATAGTAACTGCACTTGGGGTTATCGATATACTGGTATCCGGACATATAGAAGAAATCCTGTAGATAAAAATCTTTCCGATATCCACTTGATCCTCATATCGAAGTGCAGCAGATTTAGCTGCCAATGCGCTAAATTCACAAGAAAGCATGCAAGCTGAATACAAATTATTGAATTGATCGGCAGACTTAAAAACGTCATTGATATTTTGTAAGTTGAATTTTTGCTTCTCGCCGAGAATGGTTTGTCCTGCGGCTTGCAGGTAGATATCATCTCTGTTTGATGCTACCAAATTTTTCCATTGTTCCAGGTTAAGGGGCTTCAATGCTGGAGCAATTGTTTGCCATTTTAGGGTGTCATCTGCGTTCTTACTGAGTTCTGCTCTTTCTAATTTATACCCATAGTAGTTTCCCAATTCCCATGCTGAGGGAGTCGTAGGAACCCAACGTAAGACTACTCGCCCATTTCCAAAGTGAACTCCACTAAGCTTAATGGCATGATCCAGAGTATCCTGACTTTTGACACTTATTAAAAAACAGATGTTGATCATTAAAAACAAACTTACTTTTTTCATTTCTTTTTAGGAATTGTAGTGGTTTTAGTAAATGAAATACTCTTTATGGTGCCTTGGATATCAACACCATTTTGTGATGGAAATACATAATAGGCACCAAATTCTTGTTTGCCATTGGTCATCCTGCTTGCTACAATATTATCCCGGGAAAGAATGTCGATGACTATGTTTCTCTGTGTGGTGTTGAAATAATTATTGTACAATGTAAATGGAGCAGTAAATGGAACTGGATTCATGTTGGAATGCACAAAAGTTGTAATCACACTTTTCAATTGTCGATAATGCTGCCAGCCCCGCATATGAGGAGCATATGTGATACCTGTCTTTGGTGGGGTAGTGGTAGTTAATGTCAAATGACCTTTAATTCCACTTAATGCAGGTTTATAGATGGAAGAAGCAGTACCTGTTGCACCTGATGATAAGGATTCTGTCACTCCAAATGCTCCATTGATCGTACCCCGATTTAATGGACTTAATATAGGAGCAGTAGTATGCCAGGTTATATTGCTGGCATATAGTCTTGATTGCCATGTATTGGCAAGAGCGGGAACTGTTATAAAAGGATTGACTAAACGTAAATCTGTTATAGCTTGCAATCTAATCATGTTAACTGTTATCCATGGAGCTACTATGTTTCTTCTTACTACGTCTCGAAGGTACAGATTAGAACCAATTTCTCCACTGTCAGCATATGGATCAAACTCATCAGGATATTCATCTTTCAAATAGAATTTTACCCTTGGTGTGAACTCCCTTGATGTAGTATTTTCGCCTACCTTAAATGCACGACGATCCACCCATTCTAAGTTCTCATTGAAATCATTTTCAAAGTCTAACCATTTTAATTCACCAAAGCTATTTTCTGCTACTTGCCAATTGCTATTCATTTTCAATTTATCATACCATGTATTATATTTAGATGTCTTGAAGTAGTAGCTAAATATTTCTCTCTCATACTGTCCCACTTGACCACCTGGTAATGTAATTTTCTTGAATTGATTACTGTTTACTGTGCTTAAGCCAAGAATGGAATGCAAGTTTTGTATCCCGGATTGAAGTGTTAGATTAGAAATAGATCCCATACTTGAAGCACTAAAAACAATCCCTTGACTGCTATTGTTCCTTCTTACAGGAACATCTTTTCGTATGATCTGCAGGCAATAAATCTTATCAGGATTCAGATCTGTCACATTAAAGGCAATAACTCTGGTGCCATCAAGTATGTAAGCATCCTTAGTAATGACTTCATTGTCTTCTGAAGTGAACTTGGCAGTGAAGGTAGTATTGTATTCACTAACATCGCCTTCAGAAGTCAAGAATGTATTTCTGCCATTGAGTAATCGAATATATCCGAAGTTTTCTTGCGTTTCTCCTTTCAAAAAGTTATGCTGATTTCTATATGGATAAGTGAAATTCAAATTTTCTTCTACTACGTGATCAGGCTCAGGACCAGTCGTAAAATTGGAAGTACGAACTTCACTAAAAACACTTCCTCTCAATCTCAGGTCATTGCCGTTTTCTCTTAACCTTGCTTCTACTCTTATATTATATTGTGTATCTCCATATAAAGCATCTATTGGATCGAAGGTATAGATATTGTTTTCTTCAGACCACGAACTGCTACCTGTAATGTTGGCTGTAGTGCCATTTTTTATCAAAGAAAATGAATACATATAGGGTTGTATTCTTCTTATCGATGGTGGGTCTATTTGCGAAACATATTCAGGTATTTCATATATTCTATTCATTTCCATAGAAAAGGCTACTGCACAAGTTGTATATACTGATACATCAGTGCTGCCATCGTGAGGTGTGACATCTTGTATAAGTGTCACATCTCCAAATGGATTGCCTGTATGCACTGGGTGACATACTGTGCCTGCTTCCAAATTGAAACTACAATTTCCGGATGCCAGGCCATCACATATATCATAATACATGCTTCCTCTGCCCGATATCCATTCCGGATTGGGGAGTCCACCCTGAAGAATGAGTGCAGCACCTGCTGATAAAATATTTGCTTCAATCACATCGAAAAACAAATTGATTCTAATGCCAAATCTTCCTTCTATGCCCGCATACATTTGTCCCATGGCATACCAACCATCAGAGCCGGGAATCATGCCGGTGCCAGCGCATGTTCGGTCTCCTTCAAGGGCTTTAGTAATATTGATATCAAAACCCATAACAGCGTTTAAAGCGAAGAAAAATGGAAAGAACTCTGCATCAAAACCCATACGCATAGTCATGCCAAAGGCAAACCCTGATCCTGTAGGAACTGGTCTTGGATTCCCAGCCAAAAATGCTCCTGGATCACCTGTGGTACTCGCATTCAGACCCCGATTAAATATTCGTACAAAATCAGCATGGGGCTCTGGCATGACAGTAGGTACTCCATCCCCAATCATAAGGTAGGTAGTGACCTCAGCAAGATTTTGACCACCGATGCCCAATGCTACTCCACATCGATTGGTTGGTGTCCCCATCCAAAAGTAATTTTCTTCAGGTGATGCTTTGAAAGTAGCCCAGACCATAGCATGATCTGCAGTCCAACCAGATGGTGGATTTGGTACAGAACCTAATCCATATAAGATAGGCGAAGATGTAGGCACTTTGAGTTTTACGAAAAATTGTCCATTGAATGTAGCAGGTGCAGCAGCCGGTGTGTTGAGCGTAAGTCTTACATATCCTGCTACCGGGCTATTGCCTTCTCTTCCGAGGGTAGCTATGCTGATACCATCAGACATGACTCTAAAAGAACCTGTAAGTTGTATCATAGTGAGTCCATGAGCAAAACTAAATGTAGCTTCTAATTCTACATCGAGATTATAAGCTTGACCATTGTCATTGGATCCAAGGATGACCATGAATTTCAATCCCAGATCAGTAGCAAAATGGGGTTCATATGGCATCGATTCTCTGGGTCTGGGTGGTGCACTTGATGGTGTCATAACACTGCCTCCACTTGGCAATGCGCCTGTTCTCCGCATATGATGATAAAATCCACCACCAAGTCCATATAGGGAGACTCCAGAAAATAATGTAATGCCTGGGGTAAAGATAACTGTTCCATCTACATAAAAGAAAGAATACCACTGGGGAGTATTGAATGTTGAAGCAGCAGCCTCTTTATATGTGCCAAAATCAGCGTTTATATCAATACCTATTCTCATTCCGAGATTCAGTCCCACCGTCAATCCACCTCGTACACCTTCAAGGGTTGGAGTCTTATAAAATTCAAGATATCCAGCCAGTGTGACATCAGATGATTCTATATTTAAGTCGATTCGTTCCAATTGTACACCAGTGACATCAAATCGTTGAGGCGAGGCAGTGAGATCCATATTTATTAGAAGTGAGACCTTTGCTGCAGCTGAAAATCCACCTTCGCTGCCTGTTAAAGTAAGTCGGGGCTGAATGGTTATTTTATCATTTGAAAAACTAAAATGATCCAGCCCTATTGGAAATCCTGACAATGTAGATTCACTGCTTTCGGCAGGTAAAAAAAATAGGGACTCATCATTATCGAACCAGGCATCTCCACCTTCGGATCTACCTCCGCCAGGACCACCAAAATCTCCCAGACCGGTCAAAGAGTATGCAAATGCTGTTGTATCAAATCCTGTTTCGGAATTGACTCTTAAATTCTGTATCACAATCTGAGGCATATTAAGTGAACCTGACATAGGTCTTTCACTCAAATTGCTATTACTTATACTTAGTGAAGCACAAAGATTTGCTTCTATAAAACTTTCTGATCCAATAGACAATGTGATATAACTTCCCGTCCTAATTGTAGCCATTGCCATTGATACCGGAATCCTTAAGTTTTCAGCTGGTTTGACTGAAACTACAAGGTTAAAATTTCCATCATGGTGCTCCAGGGCTGCACGATATTTCATGTATTGAGTAGCGTCAGCAATGGGAAGACCTAATTTGCCACTAAATCCAAAAGCCTCAAAATTATTCTGAACTATATCCAAAAATACGGTATCCAATGAAGCTGCCCAACCATTCATGTCTCCATTTCCATCCCATCTTAAAATGTTTTCTGCCGATGCCCTGAAAGTTAAGCCAGTATTGTCAATAAACATATTGCGAAGTGCAAATGTCAATCTGTTGTGATCAGGACCTTGCAGATGCTCAGGAGTTTTAACGCTCAGTTCTTCCATATAAAAACCTTTCCAGGTATTCTCCATGCCGCTTCCGGAGAATGCAGGATGAAGGTACCCGTCAGGTAAGGCAGATCTCATTCCTTCCGGATTTTGAATATCTGACAAATCAATCCAAACATTTCTGGCTGGGGTGAATCCCCAACCTTCGGCACCCGGTATTTGGAAATTGTCCATATCCAGTCTTATCAATATATTTCCACCGTTGGTATATCTCCCGGCAAACCTCGCTTCTACCTGTCCTGTTTCTTTTATATTCCCGCGTTCATCTTCAGGCAACAACCATTCTCTCGTAAATCTGATAGATCCTGCCAGATTTAGGGCTTTGAAACCGTTGCAATCCCACTCAACGGAGGTAATGTTTGATATTGATGGATTTTCAAAAGCTCCCTTGATCCTGAATTCATTAGTTGATCCCAATGGAAATACCTGATCCTGCGGCAGGTATAACCTGACATCATTTCCTAAACCTTCATTTGTAATACAAACCTGTGCACCTAAAGAAATAAAGCCATTCAATTCCTGCATCGTTGGAATTCTGATATTAACCACAATATCCATGTGAGCAGTATCTTTTTTAAATGTCATATTTGTAACACCGATAATTATTCTGTTTTCACCTACCTCTTTATCAATTCCGATTGGCAAACTTACCTGTGATCCACTTGCCAAAAGGCTTAGTAATTTGCCTCCGGCCTCAATAGATGCTTCCATTGCATCAGCCGAAGTTTCATCCATCCCAAGAATTCTCCCAACTGATGATGTATGGCTGCTCAATGGGAAAGACTGGTCTCTAACCGGTGTTATTGTTCCTCCGATCATTTGTCGTGCAGCATTAAGTTGAACTCCTGAAAAATTAATTCGTACTTTTATATTATTGAGAAATGGTATTACTATTGCTCCTGTACCATTGCTCGAAGTTCCGATGCCGGCTTCTGTCACTTCCACCGCAAATCCGGCAACAGTAAAAGTATTTGAGCCATAAACTCCACCTGAAGCAGTATTGTCAGTAATACGAGGAAAGTCACATGGCGAGGAACATTCAGATTCAGAATTTTCGCCTTCAGCCTCATCATCATCTTCTTCCATATCATACATTTGGGCACAGTAAATCATCTCTCTTGATGCGGCAGGATCTGCTATCTCACCTGCCTCTATAGAAAATCGACGAATTGCACTTTGGTGATAAATGTCTGCATCACTAATTACTGAACCCGTCTGACAAGGAGATAATGTTGTGAACTGATCCGGGTTTTTGAGCCAGACCACTCTCCAGTAATAAGTATCATTTTGGCTGAATTGGTGGCTGATATTTATGTCTTTATAAACATCATTTATCCAGTTGTCTTGATCAAATAATCTGGCAGGAGTCGCATCAAAGGTGCCGGAAAATGGCTCCCAGTTTGGGTTATCTTCATTGAAAACATCCCTGTTATCATAAGGATTTCCCTGTATTTTTTTTAAAGTACAAAAAACAATTGAGTTATTATCAAATGATATGTTAGTTGCTACCTGAAGTACGCATTTTTCCCTTGTGACCAAATTGGGTACTATTGGAGGATTATCACCTTCTATTTTGAAAATTTTAAAAAGAGGAAGTGGATTTCCACTTACATTTCCTGTTGAAAAACTAAAATCAACATTGCCTGATGAAAATACAGCATCGTTTTCGGGCTCGTCCAAAATAGGTTTAGGCATACCAAAAACACAGGGATTTGATGAAAAGAATTCATTTAAATTTATGGTCTGATTGTATATATTATGGTCTTGTAATGATTTGTAATATAATCTGACCAAGCCAGAATAACCAAACCTGTCGCCCCTTGTAAAAGCGCTGTTCTGATCATATAAAAACGGTTGATACTGTTCGTATTCTGACCCAAAAGGATAATAGAAATCTAAAGAAGACGGAAAATGAACACTAAAATAATTGTGTAAAAAAAGAGAGGGACCTGGTCCCGATGTCCAGTTTGGGTTGTAATTAATTGTGCTTGTCAATAAACCCCCTGAACTTCCATGCTGGATGAAGGTGTTTAGCTGACCTTCCATCCTCCTCAGATTATCACATGAAGGTTGAAATCTGACAATTGGGAAAATATTATAAAAGGGTAAGGTGTCGCCTGGAGAGGGATAAACAAAGGAAGCATTAAAGGAGGGATTCAGACATTGATTGACCGGACCATAATAAAAAACTACTATTTGACTTTGTCCGTTGTTAAGATAATTAAGAGAAGAATTTATGCTTACTCTTACAGCATAAAAACCATTTTCCATATCTTGCAAATCATCTGCTGTGAGAGTGTTATAAGAATAAGTTCCTATGTGTTCAGCTCTTATAACCCTGTCATACATGTCAAACAGTTCGGATGGATTGCCCTGTTCAAAGAAATCGGCTGCAATTTCTTCAGTTGGCAAATGGATCAATTCCAGGGTGAAATCATCATCAATGCCGGGATTTAAATCAAGATTCCAGGAAAATGTGAGTTCGTCTGTTTCATTGTCTTGTAACCAAGAATTATTGACAGGAGACTGAATAACCGGTGGATTTCTGTACTGAACGCTGAAATTTAAGCAATTATTTTCACCCGGCAGAGAAAGCAATTGCTGAGTGATAACATCTCTGGCTTCAAGACAAATCCTGTAATCACCTTGTGGCAATTGTCGTGTAAGTTGAATCCTGCCTGCCAACGCAGAGGGAGAGATGGTAAAATCATCAATAGTTTGATTCTGGAATTCATTTATCAGTTGGTCCAAAGTAAAAACTCGTCCTCCCGGAGGAATCTCGATTTCTGCTCCATTTGCACTCAGTTGGTTATCAATATGTAAGCCCGAGCCTTCACCCGATAATCCTTGCATATTGAGCACAAAAAACACATTTTGCGATACCCCTGAGGTGTTGATAACGTTGATTAAAACACTCTCCTGTAAATTTTCCAATGAACCGGTAAGGACATCTGAAGAGGCTAAATTGATCGTCAGATGATTCTGAGACCTTGCTAGAAAATGAACAAAAATAATAAATACTAAAATTGCTAAAGATTTTACATTATGAAATTTCATTTTCCTAAAATTTTAAGAATTAAAAATAAAAATTGTAACCTAACCTCATTCTGTATTCATTTTTCGATTTCAGCTTTGTTGTTTTTCTAAGCATCCATGAGGAGGAAAAGGTGATTTTGTGGCTTTTTGCAATTGTCCAGTCAAGATTTGAGCCAAAATTAAAAACAAATCCATCTTTTGTATTGTCGGTTGTATTGAACCTGAATCCGGAATTGGTTCTAAAATTCAGATTTTTTATCAGTGGTATCGATGCATTTAGCAGTATTCCATATCTCTGTGTAGCATAAGCACCGGTAATTGATGTTTTCTGGAATTGCAAACCACCACCAAAAGTCCATTTGTTTTTACTTGAATATTTATAATTCAGGTTACTATTGATAGAGGAACTTGAAGAAGTGATAACATCTCCATTTACAAGATCAAATTGTTGATCAGAGAAGTAAAGGCTCAATAGATGAGGACTTTTTTTTGCAGGTTTATAGTTTAGAGAACCGTTAAATCCACTGTTATTAGTCGTAATTCTAAATGAATCAACTATTTCACTTATTTTAGGGTCGGAGTTTTGAACAAAATTATTATATCCGGCATTTAGATTTATCTTTTCATTTAAATTCCAATTCAAGTTTGCGCTTAATGCCAATTTTCTTTGTCTTTGTCCTGTAAATCCGGAATTATTATAATATTGAATTCCGCTATTGGCAAAAAAGGACAATTTTCCTTTTAAAAAATTTCCATTTAAATCTATCAAATAGTTTTCAATATTTTGTTGCAGGAAACTAACTCCAAGTGTTGAATAAAAGGGGTCAATATGTTGATATTTAAGTCCTATATTAAACTTATTGATCCTTACTCCCAGTTTTGCGTCATAAGCAAAAGCATAGCGACTCGTATTATTTACACCGGTTATTATTTTGATCCTGTTTAACCATTTTTGAGTATTTATATCTGTTTCTATCGAATCGCCAAATGCATTCGGAGTATTTACAGAGGTAGCTATGTTTGTCTGCAATGTTATTATTTTAAAAAAAGTATTATTGGTTTCTATCCCAAAGCCGAAATTTTCTTTGGGGTAGTATTTATATTTAATAAGTGTATCTGTTGAGCCTGAATTAATTTTATCTTTTGCTTTGAATCCCATCAAAGAAATACGGTTTTGTGGCTTGCCAAAGCTTAATTTTATTCCATACATCATTCTTTTATAGAATTTGATGTCATAATTTTCAAGTTCAGGAAACGAATTTTGCTCTATCGTGTAGTTTTCTTTTAATTCACCACCAAATACTAACAGATTAAAATTTTTAGGGCTCAATTCCAGTCCACCTCCTAAAATAGTTGATCCGGAAGCAAGATATTGCGATATTGAAAAGGATCTGTAACCCCCATGGAGTTTGATCCATTTATAGCTTGGGCTAATTCCGAACCTTTTAAAAGATGTAGTTGAAAAAGATGTTTGATAATCACTGTAAGCAAAGTTTAGCGGGACCTGAAAGATATTGAAAAAATTGAAATTTAATGATGCACCTATATTGTATCCAAAAGGTGAATTGCTATTCTGTCCGGAGTTAAAATAGGAAGCAGAACCATTAAAACTACCATTTACTTTTACAGGTTTTGATTTTTTAAATGCAGAAATATCCTGACTATTTAACTCAGGTAAATTAAAAAAGATAATTATTGAGAATATCAGAAATAATTTATATTGCATTTGATACTTCATTTCCATTTAATTTTAATTATAGAGATGATGTTTCAAGTATTACAGGTTTAACAAAGCTATGCATCCATCTTTTATAACCCCTGGCTGGTTGATGAACAATTTCATCCACGGTTTTTGGAACAGCTCTTCTTGTATTGCCATCAAAATACATTTGATGAAAAAAATACATAAATGACTGGGCAACAGTCTCAGAATGACTAGTGGTCGCTCCTTCATAATCATTTGCCAAATACTCAGCTGATAATGCTATTTGTTCGGGATTCATTCTTTCTACAACTGAAAATTTCCTTACAAAAAAGTGACCGCATTCATGCAAAACAGTTCGATGCTTTTTATTCTCTGTTGTAAAAACACCTTCATGGAATACTATGCTTTCATACATGATGTTTTCTTCCCTGTACGGCATACAGAATTTTGACCCTCCGATAACTCTTCCGGCTGAAGTGATACCATATGGTCTATTTGGATTACCTACTCTAAAGTTATGTGGAAGCATATTAATATATTCAACAGGCAAAATTTCAATAGCTTCGGTTATTATTTGTATTTGAATATCAGTAGCATTAAATATATAAAATGTTTTACCTTGAATTTCAAGCTCACGTCTTGGTCCCCAAATTTCTTCAACCATATAACCAAAATCATCATGTCCGCTAGTTCCTGCAAGAGGATGTGGCTGACAATGATCGGAAACATTGCATGTACAGCAAACATCAGGGTCTTCGGTATCTACACGCGATTTTACTTCTCTGCTCTGAGTGAATCCGGGGACCCTGACTATTAAAAAAATTAAAATAATGAAGACATTAATCCATATAAGTTTCATAAAGCAATTGATTTAAAAATAATTGTAAATAATCTAATGTCTTAAATCAGATAAAGCTTTATTTTTTATCTTTCAGTGCATTTTCCAGGATTTCTATTTTTTGGTTCAGTTCCTTTATGGCATTGATTAACACAGGAATCAAATCTCCGTATCTGATACTTTGCATTCCTTCCGGGGTTCGCGGATCTATTGCCCTGTGGTCATTTGGGTCTTTTTTTGCCACAGTTTCTACAGACACAATTTCAGGTATAATGAGTCTTACTTCTTGTGCTATGAGCCCCAGAGATACATCGTTTTTATCATTTCCGATCAGATTGTATTGTACCGGCTGGAATCTCATGATAGCATCCAATCCGTAAGCCAACGGCTTGATATTCTCCTTGATACGTTTATCAGATCCAACATTGGGCTGGTTGATCAGGTATATATTCTTAAACCTAAAATTTGATGATCCCAGATCCCAAGCGTTTGTAGAAAATGGTTCTATGTTTTTTCCGCCTGTAGGATACAAAGCACCTGCGGATTCAGTCCACTTGGATCCTGTTATAGTAAAGGGTTGCCAGGTATTTGGATTATTGCTGCCAGTCGGAGACCAAGCCAATACTTGCCCTGCCTGAGGTGCAATGTCCCAAATATTCCTGCCTTGAAGTTGATTTGCATTCCAAAGGGGATTGGTATTCTGAGCACTAATTGTATTTGATGCGATAGTAATACCAGTACCTGCTGTATAGCTACCTGCAGGTCCTTGAGGTCCTTGAGGACCTTGAGGTCCTGTTGCACCCACTGGTCCTTGAAGTCCTTGAGGACCCTGAGCTCCTTGTGCTCCTTGTGGGCCCTGAGGTCCCTGAGCACCAGTTGCTCCTTGCGGGCCTTGGCTACCCTGTGGTCCCGGCAATCCTTGTTCACCTTGCTGACCCGTACTGCCCTGCGGTCCCGGCAGTCCTTGTTCACCTTGCTGGCCTTGGAAACCCTGTGGACCGATTTCTCCCTGTGGTCCTGTCAATCCTTGTTCTCCCTGTGGCCCCTGAGGCCCGGTTGCTCCTGCAATTCCCTGATCACCCTGGAGCCCCTGTGGACCGGCAGGTCCCTGGATTTGTCCGATTTGTATCCATTCTTCACCATTCCAAATATATCCAATACCTGAATCTTCGGTAAAAACCATGTCACCTGGACTTCCGTTATAGTCATCATCTAATGAATCTGCATTATTTACAGTACCCACAATATTGACTCCTGTGCCGTCCTCCCCGGCTTCTCCTTGCGGGCCTTGCGGACCTACGGAGCCTTGTTCTCCTTTATCACCCTTGTCTCCTTTAGGTCCGGCAAAAATACTATTATTGATTTGTGAAGTGCCCAGGGAATTGTATGGCCCATTGGGACTTTCTCCACATTCTACTTCCAGAAATTTAAAGCTTTCTGACCAATCAATTTCTTTAAATACTCCAAATACCGGAGAACCGTTTCCTACATTCACAGAAATCCAACCAAACTGGTCAGTTACGGGCTGTTGAGTTTCAGAATATAACAATGTATTGGTTTCATTTAAAATATTGAATTTCAAAAATACTGTTGTATTTGTTTGAGGTGCTCCACTTGAATTCCTGACTATCGATTGATAATTGAATCCCTGTGAAATAATCCCTGATGAAATAGTAAAAGTAAGCAATAAGATAAATAATGTTTTCATTTTCTACAATTTTGTGATTTTACAATTAATATATAAGTTTTTGGAATTTATTACTTTGATAAAATAATAACCAGGACTCGAATCTCTCATGTCCAGTGTGTACTCATCAATTCCTGAAAGTGATATTTCCCTGACAAAAATTCCTATTGAATTGAATAACAGAATTTTATAATTGTCAATGACCGGCATTTGGATTGTCAGATAATCATTAGTCGGAACAGGAAACAAGATGACTCCTTTAAGATTAAAATCCAGTGTTCCGGTAGAACCTGAATTAACAGTAAAAGGGGGACTAAATGTAAATTGTCCGCATTGTCCGAATACATTATTCATGCTGCCAATTACAGATTGAAACTGATAATTATTGCATTCTGAATGAAAGTATCCGTGTGCATTCAAATTTTGTAGATTGCACTGGCTTTTTAAAGGTAATACCAGGAATCCACTTAACAAAACAAAAATAAAGAATTTAACCATAATCTCAATATTTAATATTACAGTGCAAAATTAAATACAAATATTAATATTGAAAATTTCTTAGATCACATGATGATGTGAGTGTTATTGAAAAATCATGTGATTTTGGAATAGCTTAAAAAAAATGGTTCCGGATAATCAAAACTGATCTTTAAATCTGCTTTTTGGTTTTAAAATGAGGGTAATGATTGTACCTTGTGATGATGAATCAATTACAAGATGACTTTTTATACTTTTTGCCCTGTTTTTCATATTTGACAGACCGTTTCCTCTTTTTGTGAAAATAAGATCAAATCCATTGCCATCATCCTCTATTTTTATATTTGTCAGTTTATTTTCTTTCTTCACACTAAATACAACATTTTCAGCCTTGGAATATTTAGCAATATTTATGACGGCTTCTTTAAAAATAAGGTAAATATGTCTTTTCTCCAAAAATTCAAGATTAAAATTATCGCTTGTTTTTTCTAATTTGAAATTTAAATTGATATTGATAGGTTCAAGTGTTTCTATTGCAAATTCCTGAATTCTGATTATTACATCAGAAAGTTTGTTATATTTTGGATTAATATTCCAAACTATTTCGGACATATTTCTCATGACATCATTTAGTCCGGAGCTAATTTTTTTATAAGCTTCCGGAGTATCTGATTTCCTTGATTCGATTTCACTTAAGATCTTAATTTGAGACAAATGGCTACCGATGTCATCATGCAGATCCCTTGCTATTGAAAGTCTTAGTTTTTCAAGTTTTTGCATTTGAAACACCCGATATCTGAATAATCCATAGAAAAAAGCTCCTACAGCCAAAATAAATAATAAATAGAACCAAAATGATTCCAGGAAAGGAGGTTTAATCCTGAAGTATATAACTAAATCTTTGTTCGAATTCAGTCCCAGAAAATTTTCAGAAGTCACAGTTAATGTATATCTGCCATGATCTAGATTTCGAAAGTCTATTCTGTTTTTATCTGTTTGTTCCCAGTTTTTTTGTTCAGTATTTCCCTTTTTTAGCTTAAAGTAATACTTGTTAAGATTTGAATTAGTATAACAAAAATTCGAAAACTCAAATGTTAAGGAATTTTTGCCAAATGGCAATACTAAATTATTGATAATGGAATCCAGATTATTAACTCTTGAATTGTTTATAAACAGATTTGATAAAAATGGATTAAACGTTTGATTATCACTGAAAGATGTATTTTTCAAAATAGCAATTTCATTGTTTGCAAATACATAAAATCTGCCTGTGGATTTAGAATATTTTATGTAAGGGGCTGAAATTGGAACAGGCATATTGGTGTTGGAATAGTTTAATTCTGTGATAGTATTAAAAGTACTTTTTAAACTTTGTGTAACTTTTCCTAAACTGCTCCACCATATATTGTTTTTTGATTCTTCAATATCAAAAACATGCTCATTATTATGAAAGCAATTGTGTTCTGATATTAAGCTATTGTAATGACCATTTGGAATCCTGACTACACATTTTGAACCATACAGATAAACTGAACCACTATCTGAAATTTTAATGCCTTCAATTAGATTTTTTTGATTAAAAAGGTTGCATTTATGGTTAATATCAACACTGATCCTGCCTTTTTCAGGATTGTAAACTATGACTCTGCTCTTCCCTTTTAAATCAAAAAGCATCCAGATATTCCCATTTGAATCTGTATCAAGGTCTAGTGGAAAATGGTTATAGTGATTTTTGTTTAAATAGTTTCTCAGAATTGTATCTTGCGAAATTATACCATTTTTAAGATTCAGGAGCCATAAGCCGCTGAAATTGCCAAGCCATAAATTTCCGTTTTTATCAAAATCCAGATCGTAAAATATTTTTTCTTTGGCTTGTTTGTATATTATTCTGTCATTCCTTAAATTATAGGCGGTTATTCCATGTTTAACATTCAAAATCCAAATATCTCCATTAGCTTTCAATTTGAAATCTGCAACATCGATGTCAGCAAATTTTTCAAGATACTTTGGCAGAGGCAATTTCTTATTTCTTACCATATCATATTTGAACAAACCGTTGTATCGTGAAAATATCCATGCAATGCTGTCATTTTTAAAAATAGGGTCAAACTGGACATCTGATATTTCCAGGTTTTTACCTGTAATCAACTGCAGGTTTTTTTTAGAAAAAATATTTTTTTTGAAATCAAACTTGCCTATAAATCTGTTTCCGCCGATCCAGATTTCATCGTTATTGAAAATCTTAACGCAATATATTCTATCCTGCACCGTATTTCCCGGATAAATGTCACCTAATGAGATTGAAGAAAATGTTTTATTTGATTTATTAAATAACAATAATCCTGAACTGGTCCCTAATAAAAGGTGAATGTTGCTGGCAGGGAAATCATTTAAACAGTAAACTGTATTTATTGTGTTTTTATCAAAAAAATAATTTTTTGGACCTTTTGATTCATATTCTGCAAGACCATTAAAATACATACCTGCATATAAATGATTTCCATCATTATAAAAAGATATAAAATCATTGTTAACTTTTGAAACTTCTTTATTGTAATTTCTATTGATAGTGTTGATAAGCTTTTGATCTTTATCAAGTTGGAATAATCCTACATTGGTAATAATCATTAGATTAGTATCCCTGTCAAGTGCAATTTGGCCTTTAAATGGAATTTTATTACTAATGGTTTTTTTGACAGGTCTAATTTCATTTCCTCTATTGCAGTATAAGCCAATAGTAGTCATAAACCAGACTTTTTTGTCTTTGGGATTGTAAACTATGTTTTCTACATCATATGGTTTTTCAACTCCATTATTTGTTTCAAGTTTGGGCTGATAGAAAATATTTCTTTTGACATCGAGCACGTTTATCTGATCTGATGCTACTAACCACAATCTGCCATAATCATCTTCACAAACTGATTTTACATAATCTCCTGATATGGAATACTTGTTTTCAGGATCTGAATTAAAATATAAAAAACTATGTCCGTCATATCTTACCAGTCCGTTGCTTGTTGCAACCCAAATATAACCAGAACTGGATTTCAGAATATCAAAAACTTCACTATTTTTAAATCCCTGTTCCGGTCCCAATTTTTCAAAAACAGGTAAAGGCGGCTGAGTTTTCACAACTGCCGGGGAAATAATAAAAAGAAGTATTAAATATCTAAAACTTATAGGTATAAAATTCATTATTTAAAGATTGTTACAAATCTAAAAATATTATGTTTTATTTTTCAAATAAAACATATTAATTGCTTCAGTAGCAGAATTTACATGCAATTTTTCGTATATTTTTTTTATGTGGGTTCGTATTGTATCAATACTCAGATTTATTTCATTTGCAATCATTTTATAACTAAATCCATTCGAAAGCAATTCCAATATTTCATATTCTCTTTTTGATAAGTTATAATCATTGGATTCATTAGTTTTTCCAAAATTTGCAAATGGCAATGATAAAACCTTTCTTGCTATTGTAGGTGACATTGGGGCTCCTCCTTTTTTCACATCAACAATGCTTGAAATGATCTGAGATAATGAACTCTTTTTCAGCAAATATCCCGTTGCACCAGCCTGAACTGCTAAAAAAATCCGTTCGTCATCATCAAATACAGTATTCATGATTATCTCGATTTCAGGAAAAGCAGATTTTACTTCTTTTACTCCTTCAATTCCGGATTTGCCCGGCATATCTATATCCATAATTATCACATCAGGATTAAATACCCGTGTATTCTGAATAACATCGAGGCAATGTCCGAATTCACCGGCAAGCTCAGTTTCTTCAGATTCTCTGATTAGAGTAGCCAGTACTTCCCTGAGTCCGGTATTGTCTTCATAAATTGCAACTTTAATCACTTTGTTATTTATTTATATCAGAGAAGAATTGATCACTCAAAAAAAGCTCTTTATTATTTTACCATTAGTTATGCAAAATTAAACTAAAGGCATATTAAATTCAAATATTGTTCATCACATATTCATGTTATGTAACTAATATAATTGTGTTTCTTCTTTATCCTGCTGAATATATCCTCTTGATCCTTATTGAAATGCGGCTTATTATCTCATAGAAAATTGTGTTACCTGCATTTGCGAGGTCTTCAATTTTAGCATTTTTTCCGAACACTTCCACAAAATCACCAGGATGTACTGATTCAATACCGGTGATATCGATAAAACTCATGTCCATATTGACATCAGCAATTACAGGAGCATAACTTCCATTGATCCATACCTTGTACCTTCCATTACCTGCCTGCCGGAGCAATCCGTCAGCATATCCCACAGGAATTATGGCAACCGTACGATCTTTATCCGATATGTCTTTTAATCCATAACCCAGACCTTGACCCGGACTGAGATGCTTGATCTGGCTGATCATTGTTTTTAAGATGTGGACTGCTTCAAGTTTATCGCTGATTATATGGCTTATATCCACACCGTGCATACCGCTGCCCAGTCTTACCATGTCAAACTGAAATTGAGAAAACCGTACAATTCCCGAACTATTCAGAATGTGTTTAAGAGGATAATAACCGAGTGATGAGCTAATCTTTTCATACATTGATGAAAAAGTTTCCATCTGCCTGATAGTGAAATTATCTTTTTCAGGATCGTTGGAAGCTGCAAGATGGGAAAACACTGAAACAACCTTATAATTTCTGTGTTCTTCAAGATATTTAGTAAGTTTGTCAATATCTTCATGTTCAAATCCCAGCCTTTTCATGCCGGTATCGAGTTTTATATGAAACTTAAAACTCTCAATACCCTTTTCCAGAACTTTTTCAAACTGATGAAAGCTATAAATTACTGGCTCCAGGTCGTAATTGATCATTTCATCAAGGTAATCATAATCAGGGTTGAAGATCATAACCGGCAGACTGATACCTGCTTTTCTGAGTTCAATGCCCTCATCTATAAATGCAACAGATAAATAATCAATACCTATTTTCTGAAAATGCTCTGCGAGTTTTATTGCTCCGGCACCATAACCTGAAGCTTTCACTACAGCCATAATTTTTGTTGAAGCATTCAGATACGACCTGTAAACATTTATGTTATGGTCCAAAGCTTCAAAGTCAATGATCAGTTGGGTTTTATTAAGGCTTTCTGACAATTTGTTGAAGATCCTTTCAAACTCAAATCTTCTGGAACCCTTTATAAGTATATTTTCATTATAAAATATATGATTATCAATGTTTTGGATAAATTGACCGGTATTGTGATAAATAAATGTTTCGAGATCTGAAGCTAAGTATTCCTTTAAATGGATAATCTCTTCACCTATCAGGATCAATTTACTTATCCTGCTTTCTTTTATCATGTTCTTAAGAGAGATGTATACTTCCTTTGATTCCTGCTTTAAACCGAAAAAATCAGAAATTATCAGAGTCCTGCTTTTATTGTTTTCCAGGTTTTTAATATAATTCAATGCATTGCTTATACTTTCAATATCGGAATTATAGGAATCATTGATCAGTGTACATTCATTGATCCCCCTCTCAATTTCCATCCTCATTTTGGGATAAGAGAGTTCCATCAGTTTTTTTCCGATCATTTCATGTTTTGCTCCGGCATAAACCGAAGCAATATATACATTAACTATCAGTCTCACGGAAACTTTATCTGAAAATGGCACAGTCAATGTTTTATTTTCTCCCCATAATGAAAAACTTAACAAAAATCCTGTATTCTGACTTTCGATTTTTCTTACTTTAAGGATTGATTCAGGATTATCCAGCACAGACCAGCTTATTATCCTGTCTTTACCATATTTTTTTCTCAAAGTTTCTGAGACCGGTAAGTCATCCTCACAGCAAATAATTGTATCACAGGCACTGAATAATTTTATCTTTTCTTCCAGTTTGTGGTTTATATCATCAAAACCATCGCTGTGTGCATCTCCGAGATTAGTGAACACACCTATATTCGGTTGTATGATCTGCTGTAGTATCTCCATTTCTCCTGACCTGGAAATGCCTGCTTCAAAAACAGCAATATCAGTCAATCCATCAATATTCCAGACTGAAAGAGGAACACCGATCTGAGAATTATAACTTCCCGGACTTTTTACAATATTGAATTCAGGTGATAGAATATGAGAGATCCATTCTTTAAGTATTGTTTTTCCATTGCTGCCTGTAATCCCAATCACGGGTATGCTGAATCTGGAACGATGATGCTTTACTAATTCCTGCAGAGCACTTAATGTATCATCAACACCAAAAAAAACCGATTCAGTAAATTTGCTGTAATTGTATTTTTTATCAACAACAAATGCTCTCACTCCTTTTGTGTAGGCTTCGTCTATAAATGAATGCCCATCCCTTCTCGCTCCTGGCAGGGCAAAAAACAATGAACTTTCAGGAAAAATGATCCTTCGTGTATCAAATATCAGGTATTTGATAAGTAAATCAGGAACCTTATGTTTGACTTGAATACAGAGAATTTTAAAAATTTCAGATGTCTTAAATGCCATTTGATGTTATCACTTTCTATCAAAACTGAAAAAACTGCAAAATATTTAAACTTTTTTGAAAAATGATATAAACAACCACTAATCTATATTCAAACAAAATATTTTATGGCATTATTTTCCCGTAATATTCGATTGTAGACAAATTAAAATCTAACTATTCACAACTTATAAATTTTTGAAACATAATTCAAAAATATTATAATAATTTTGAATTTTAATTTCTGCTTACTTACATTTCAAATTATTCTGACACCACTTTACTTATCATAAACCATGAAAATGTATGGGATTTTGTAGGGGTGAGTTTATTAAGTCAAAATATTTTAAACTTTTAATGAAAAAGATGATTTAGAAATAAGTTGAATCATTGGATTTTATTATTCATTTGCTTTTAGCAAAAAAATTAAATTTTTCATTTAACCACTTAGCAAATCATAAATTTAATATAATCGTTTATTATATATGTAAATGGTTATTTAAGTATACATGTATGTATGTTTATATGATTTTTTGGTATGGTTTTTGCACAGTAATATCTAAAGCTTTTAATATGAAAATAATATTTAATATATTTATTTTAGCAGTGTTGTTGGGGATTTTGGGTTGTACAGGGAAAAATTATAAAAATTCAAATGAAAAAATCATTGGTAAAACAGAGGAAAACCAAAATGCAGAATTTGAGAACAAGGATGTTTCAAAAAATATAGGTAAGGATTTAAGTTCAGTAAACAAAAAGAAAGATCAAAGTCTTGATACAATAAAAATACCGAAAGATTTTTATGATGATTTTCCCATACATCTTGATGGAAAAACCTACTATCCTAATTTTACTCTGCATATTCCTAAAGCAGATCAAAATCAAATTATTTCAAATATAAATGAGAAAATAGCCCTTTATATCAAATCAAATGATCAAAAACCAATTAAATGGGTTTATCCTCTAAAAGAATCAAAATTAATTGAAAACATTTCATTAATGAAAATTAAGGCAGGTGAAACCAGCTTTAATAGTATTATGGGTACAATTGTAAATAATAAAAAGAATAGTCATAAATGGATTTCATGGATGGGAAGGCAACATGGTGAAGTATTTATAAATGAGATTTCAATTTTTACACTTGATGAAAATATTGAAAATGCCAAGACTGAAATTACAGTGTATGATCGTGATGGTAGTATTTTAGCGACATTGATCAGAGATGGTATTGGTAGTGGTACTGGAGTAACAAAGAATAAAAAATATATTAGCATGATGTGGGGTGGGCAATTTACAGAAGATATCAAACTTCCCAGTCAGGGTGCTATATTTGATATAGAGATAAAAAAGAATATTTGGCAGAAATCCTCACTCGAGGATTGTGTAGGAGTGGGATTGTTTAATAACTCAAATATTATTAAAATCCACATAAAAAAGAATTGTGATCTGAATAACATTGACAATACTTTCATACTTATGGATATGGAAAAGAATAAGTATTGGGAATTTGTGAGTCTTGAAAAGTGCGAGCCGGGTAAGGTCAGAATACTAATTGATAATGATATGTTCATTTATTTCAACAGTAAAAAATCTGATAAATTAATAAAAAATGAACTTTTCTTAAATAATGATTTTAAAGTGATTAACAAATTGCCATAAAATATTAATATGAATAAAACTTTCTATTTGCTTTTTTAAACTCCGATCAACCCAGTATGTAACCGGATCGAAAAAATGCACTTATCTTTTTGATTAAGTAGAAGGATGCATTTTGAGCTGATGAAATAAACTCCCGTTGTTATTTATTTTTCAATACTCCGATCGGCTCGGTTTGCAACCGAGTCGAAAAATATGCTGATCTTATTAATTCACCTAATCGACTTTTTCAACTTTCAGCATATCAACTGTAATTTGTCCTGAGGCTTTGCCTCCTGCCGACAAAGTGATTGAAATTTCTTTTCCTGCAGGACAATGCAGTATTTCGTCTGAAGAATAATATCTCCATGATGTATTATTTCCAGGTATGTTTAAGTTAATATAATCAGATTCAATATTCATTGAAACTGATCCTCCAATATCTTTTCCTTTGCCCCAAAATGAAAGTTTGACATTATTATTACTTGAAAAAGGTCCTATTTTAAAATTAGCAAGTGGTGCATAACATCCGCATGAAACCGATAACGATTGGTTTCCACCACTGGGGGGAGCATCCTTAACTAAATCCAAAAAGCAATATCCACCTATACCTGTTGTATCTTGTGTTGTTTCAAATGAATTAGAATAAAGAATATCAAATCCAAATTCTGATTTGCCACATGAAAAGAACATCAAAGAAAAAATACTTAATAAATAGATCAATGCCTTCATTTATATGAATATTTATTTGATAATGTATACAAAAGACGAATTATTTCACCAAATGGTTGGAAAACAGTAAAATAATTTCAAAAAAACATTCTAGCATTTTTAAGTACCAGCTTGATCACATGCTCCAGATTAGTCTCAGGATTCTCCATTATCTTCTAATTAAAGAAAAAAATCTTATAATATCGGTTACAATCCCATGGATGTATAAAGTAATGCTATTAGAAATTAGCCTTATTCAATTTCATTTCGGTAAATCTGATAACTTGAATAATACTTTCACAAAAAAAAAGTTATGATATTTATTAGAATTGCAATATGAGTGTTTTTAACCCGGATATCAAGCTTAGCAAATGGAAATTGCCAGATGTTAACGAATTGTACCAACAGGTCGTTTCGGGTAACCGTTTTGAATTGAGCAAAGCAATTACTCTTGTAGAGAGTGAGGGAGAAGAATTCAGGCCACAAGCTGAAAAACTTATAGAATTGTGCCTGCAGAATAAAAAGCAGAGCTTAAGAATTGGCATAAGCGGTGCTCCAGGAGCAGGAAAAGCTCTCTGCTTGAAAGTCTTGGAATGAATCTGATATCTCAGAATATTAAACCTGCAGTTCTTACAGTCGATCCTTCCAGTGAATTGAGCAACGGAAGTATTCTGGGTGATAAGACAAGAATGCAGGAACTCTCAAATTCTCCTCAGTCTTTTATCAGAACTTCACCTGCAGGAAATACACTTGGTGGTGTAGGTAAATATACCCGGGAGACAATAATGATAGTTGAAAATGCCGGTTTTGATCCGGTTTTTGTGGAAACTGTAGGTGTGGGCCAGTCCGAAATAGAGGTTGCTGCCATGACTGACCTGTTTATCCTAATATTGCAACCGGGGAGTGGTGACGAATTGCAGGGAATAAAAAGGGGAATAATGGAACTGGCAGATATTATAGTCATAAATAAATATGACAGTGATAATATTGTCAATGCAAAACATACCATGAGCCAATATTCAGGGATACTGCAATATTTACCCATAAAAGACAATAAATGGGAAAGAAAATATTACTGACATCTGCTATCGAAAATTTTGGAATTGCTGATCTTTGGGATACCGTTTTACAATATAAGGATTTGATAATTAAAAACGGATATTTAGAAGAAAACAGAAAATCACAAAATGTCAAATGGTTCCAAAGTATTTTTGTAAACAAATTTATGCAGTTGATAGAAACCCGTTCAGAAATGACCGGACACATCAATGAAATAAAAAATCAGATACTACAAGGTTCATTGACACCTTATGATGCAAGCAAACAATTAATGGACCAAATAGTAAAAAATATTTAATCTTTATGGAGTTGAAGAAGAGAGAAGTGAGGTTTTTCTTAAATATTATTTTTTCCCTGGTATTTATTCTTAATCTCAAAGCACAGTTTATATCTCCTGTTCTGCATGAGCTTAGGTTTAGCGGATTATACGGAGAACTAAGGCCGAATCACTTTCACAATGGCATAGATCTGAAAATCAACAGGGCAGTAAAAGAAAATTATACCATAGCAATAATGGATGGAATCATCAGAAGAATAAGTGTTGCTCCGGATGGTTATGGGAATCTGCTGATAATTGATCATCCAAACGGATATTCAAGCCTTTATGCCCATCTTGACAGGTTTAGTCCTGATATTGAAAGATTCGTAAGAGATTACCAGATTTTGAACCAAACCTTTGAATTAAATCTCGATTCTTTAAATTTCCCAGTGGTACAAGGACAGATAATTGGTTACATAGGCAATTCAGGGGCTTCAAACGGACCTCACCTGCATTTTGAGATACTGAACACCATTTCCGGCAATAGTTATAATCCTCAGCTATTTGGAATTAAAGTCAGGGATACAATTCCCCCTGTGCTGCAAAAAATAAAAATTGTGGGGATTGATCACGATTTCAACCCTATTAATTCTAAAGTTTACAATATAAAAAAATCTAAACCTGATTCATTTACAATTGGTTCTGATACGATAAAATTTGGAGCTGATAATGTCGGGATTGAAATAATGGGCTATGATATGGTAAATGGATCCACAAACCATAACGGAATTTTTAAAATAACTCTGATAATTGACAGTTTTCCCGTTTTTGCTTTTAATATGGAAAACATTGATGGAAAACAACTGTCATCATATAAAGCCCACATAGACCACCCGGAATTTTTGAGAACTGGATATATTTATCACCGTCTGTTTACATTGCCCGGGAATGACTTGAATATTTACAGTTTAAAATCTGATAGGGCTGTGATAAAACTTGATACTAACATCTCAAGAAAGATTGAAATTATAGCTGAAGACTTTGATGGAAATAAGTCTGTTCTGAAATTCAATTTGATCAAAGATAGTGTGATGTTGAAATCCGATACATTGATTTATAACCACTTCATCACCCTTGGACAAAAATATGAAATATCTGATCCGGATTATATCATCAGGGCTGGTGATAATTGTTTTTTTAAAAATACATATTTATCAGTGATCAAAAAGGACAGTTCAGGATATTCACACAGCATTGACATTTCCATTAATAAAGATGCATTTAAAAACAGTATTGATCTTTATATCAAACCAATAAAAACGGATAAGTATATTGATAAAATGTGCATAGTCCGCATTGATGGAGGCAAAAGGAAAAACATAGGAGGAATATTTAAGGACGGTTATATGTATGCCAAAATAGGTGAAGAAGGAACTTATAAGATCATGGCAGACAGCATAAAACCAACACTTAAACCAAGGAATTTAAAATCAAATATGAAGAAATCAGACAGAATAATTTTTTCTGTGACAGATAACTTCAGTTCAGGTCTGACAGTACCACATCTTAAAGCTGATGGGTACATCAACGGAGAATGGGTATTATTTGAATATGATAAAAAATACAAAAATCTTACTCACAAATTTGACAAAAATCTCAAACCAGGTAAACATTCTTTAAAATTGATTGTAACTGATACTAAAGGTAATGCTGCCGAATACAACAAAACATTTACAAAATAAAAAATCATGAGTCATTTAATTAAAGGAGATAAAGCGCCCGAGTTTTCAGGTATCAATCAGGATTCCAAACAAATCAGATTGTCAGATTTAAGGGATAGCAAGCTGATATTGTATTTTTATCCCAAGGATTTTACCTCAGGATGTACTGTTCAGGCTGAAAATCTGTCTGAAAACTTTGAATTCTGGCACAGTAAAAATTATAAAATTGTAGGTGTAAGTCCTGATTCTGCTGACAGCCATTGCAAATTCAGGGAAAAACACAATATTCCATTTGAACTGATAGCTGATGTTGACTTGAATATTGCAAAAGCATATGGAGTATACGGACCTAAAAAAATGTATGGCCGTGAATATATGGGTATAATGAGGACAACTTTTGTGATAGGTGAAAATGGAGTGATTGAAGATATTGTGAAAGATGTAAAAACAAAAGAACACAGCCAGCAACTTGTTAAATTACTCAGTCTTTGATCAAAAATTTTGAATGTGTCAATCAATACAGGTATAAAATTCACAAGTCCTGCTTCAGTTTCTTTTTATTCATTAGGACTGAAAAATCTTTCAGTTTCGATCGAACATCCTTACAATGAAATTATTGCGAGAAATGATCCTTCAATTAAAGGTATAAAAATTGATAGTTTCTCCCATTCAAGGGATGATGAACAAAATGTAATTGACAAGCTCATTAAAGCAGGTAATGCCTTTGCAGAAAAGTTTAATATTGGAGCTGGAACTGTATTCAATATTAGCAACAGGATACCTTTCAATTCAGGTTTGGGGAATATTGAGGCATCAATAACAGCTTTGATATCAGCGATCAATGAGCTTCATAAAGTCAATCAGGATAAAAAACAGATATTCGACTTTGTGGAGGAAATTGAATTAAAACTTGGGTTTGGTATTAATCTTGCTTCTGTGGCAGCCAATCTTTTTGGGGGATTTATGGCTTATGACCCTGGTACTGCAAAAAGGATTCACAAAATCTACCATCCTAAAGGATTGTATTTCAGCTCATTCTATTTTCAAAAAGAAAAATATTACAATCCGGGAGAAGAATTATCCTTAGCCCTATCAGACAACTTTTCAACAAGCCTGACCTCACTAATCAATGGATTAATAATCAGTGATCTGGATCTGATAAACTCAGGATTGAAAAACAATTTGTTTTTACAGTCCCATCCAAAAGTGAACAGGCATTTTGATGATATCCAACGTATCTCATTTGAAAACGGTGCGATGGGATTGGGCTTTGTTAAAAACCAAAATACAATATTTGTCATTTATAATAATACAGTGATCAAGGATTTAAATAATGAAAAGATCAGTAGTTTTCTAAAAGAGAAGAAAGCCGAATTTGTTCTGTTTGATTCCGAAGTGAGTCTCAATGGTATTTATAAATCCTGACACATTTTATTCAGAATCAATTATGTTCATTAAGTGAAATTAATCCGGGCTTATTCACAATTTCAATTCTTTTACCAAATACTTTTATAATCCCATCTTTACGGAATTCTGAGATCACTCTTATCACAGTTTCGATTGAAAGGCCTGTATATTGTGCTATTTCCTTTCTTGAAACCGGTAAATCGAAACTATCTTTAAGATAAACTTTTTCACTAAAAAAGAGCAGCAGACTGGCTACTTTGCCATACATGGTTTTGCTGATAAGTTCAAGGGAATTGTCGATAATCCTGTTCAATGCCATACTTGAAATTTCAAGCATTTTTATTGCAAATTTTCCGTTAGTCTGAATCAGATCTTTCATGACATTAATATCAAATATACATACAGTACTATTCTCAATTGCGGTGACAGAATAATTGTAGGTTTTTTCGGAAAATGTATTTTGTATACTGATATAATCTAAAGGTCTGCCAAAAAAAATTATCTGATCTTTGCCATTAATATCAAGCCTGTGTAGTTTTATCAATCCATCTTTAAGATATTTAAAACTTTTTATTTCATCACCTTGATTTATGAATGTTTTTCCTGATGGAATTTTAATCTCTGACCTTGAATGACAAAACTTATCAACTCCTGCTTCCTGGATCAATGTGAAGAAAGTATTGTTTATATGACATGATTCGCACGAGCAATACATCAAAATATTATTTTGCCTCAAAGATATGACATATATCATAAACTGTACTATGTCATATCTATATTTTTAGTTTTAGAAATACTGACTATACTTTTGCATCCAATAAAATTATTTTATCTAAAAACTAAAATTATAATTGTAAAATGAAGAAATTATTGATATTAGGGGCTGGGACAGCAGGTACAATGATGCTGAACAAATTGTACAAAATACTTGACCTTAATGAATGGGAATTTACGATTGTCGACCAGTATAAGACACATTATTATCAACCAGGATTTTTGTTTATTCCTTTTGGAATATATACCAAACAGGATGTAACTAAACCAAAATACGATTTCTTCCTCCAGGAGTAAATGTTATTTTTAACTCTATTGACAGAATAGACGGGAAAGAAAATAAAGTTTACCTGGAAGGAGGAAAAGTATTACAATATGATTATCTCATTCTGGCAACAGGAACTGAGACCAGGCCGGATATGACACCTGGATTGAAGGATAAACTTTGGTATAATGATATATTTGATTTTTACAGTATAGAAGGTGCAGTTGCGCTACAAAAAAATTCAAAGAGTGGGAAGGTGGAAATCTGGTAATGTGCATTTCTGAGATACCTTATAAATGCCCTGTTGCTCCTCTCGAATTTGTGTTCCTGGCTGAAGCTTATTTCACAAAAAAAGGGATCAGGGAGAAAGTTAAAATCACTTATGTGACTCCTATGTCAGGAGCATTTACAAAACCTGTAGCGACTAAAATGCTTTCAGCCCTGCTTGAAGAGAAGAATATCAGCATAATACCTGAATTCTACCTTGAAAGCGTTGATAACGACAATAAGAAGATATTGTCATATGATGGCCAGGAAGTCCCCTTTGATATACTCACAATTGTTCCGGTAAATATGGGCAATGAGATGGTAAAGAGAAGTGGCCTGGGAGATGATATGAATTATGCAAAAACCGATAAATACACTCTTCAGTCAAAAGATTTTGAAAATATATTTGTAATTGGTGATGCAGCTAATCTGCCAACTTCAAAAGCAGGGTCAGTGGCACATTTTGCCGCAGAGATCCTTACAGAGAACTTTTTGAGTGCGATAGAAGGACGTCCAATGAAAGCCAAATTTGACGGGCATGCCAACTGTTATATCGAAACAGGCTATGGTAAAGGAGCTTTAATTGACTTCAATTACGATACTGAACCATTGCCGGGTACATTCCCGCTCCTGGGATCGGACCTTTTGGTTTGCTTAAAAATACTAAGATAAATCATTATGGTAAGATACTTTTCAGGTGGATATATTGGCATATTCTTCTGAAAGGAAAGAAATGCCAATCGAAGCTCATATGTCGATGGCAGGTAAACAAAAACAAACCAATTAATCTGCTGATGATGGACGAACAAGCAATTAATAAAAGACTGGACGCTTTAGAAGCAAAAATTGACATCGTGCTGGACTATGTCAACAGACAGCGTCTTACGACACAGGGACTGGATGATCTTACAGGTGATCTTGCAATTATCGGTAAAGATTTTTATGATACAGCAGTAGAAGAACTGGACAAACGTCAGGTTCAAATAAATCCTGAAGAAGTTACTGAACTGCTGATTGCATTTCTGAGAAATATTAAAAATTTCAGAGAGGTGATGAATATTTTTGAAATGGCTTTCGATCTTGCCAAAGAAGTTGGTCCGATATTTAATGAGACGATTATTGATGTTACCAAAAAACTGGCAGAATTTGAAGATAAAGGATATTTTGAATTTATAAAAAATGTTGTACCAATCATCGATAAAATTGTAACCGGCTTAAAACCACAGGAACTAAAGGATCTTGCTGACAATATTATGCTGATAATTAATACTGTCAAGGATTTAACACAACCTGAAATGTTGAAATCAATTGACAATGCTATTCACGTATATTCGAGTATTGAGACAAAAGATATACAACCCTACTCAGTTTGGAAAGTAATGAGGGAGATCAATACTCCTGAAATGAAAAAAGCGCTGGGATTTGGGGTTACTTTTATGAAAAATTTATCAAAAAATATGAATTAAGTTTATTAATAATAAAAAAGCAAACAAATATGAAAGAATTGAATGTTGCTGGAAACAGCGTAAAAATTGACGAAGATGGATTTTTAGTTGATCCGTCTCAATGGAATGAAGAAGTAGCAAGGGCACTTGCAGCAGAAGATGAACTGGAATTGACAGACAAACATTTTGAGGTTTTAAATTTTTTAAGAAAGACTGTAAATGGAGGAGATACACTTACCATCAGGAAAGTAGGAAATTCAGGAATTGTTGACATCAAACAGTTTTATGCTTTGTTTCCCAAAGGACCTCTTAAAATGTCTTCAAAATATGCAGGATTGCCAAAACCCACAAGTTGTGTTTAGTATTCTCCGGAACTCAAATTCTATTGACAAATATTAAAAATAATAATTATGGAAAAAACAGAAAAAAAACCTTTACAAAAGGTTTGTATCATTTGTGCAAAAGGTGCACTGGAAGATGTTATGGCAGCACTAGTGATGGCTAATGGTGCCGTAATGGAAGGTATGGAAGCAAAGCTATTCTTCACTTTCTTTGGACTTGATGCCATAACAAAGAAGCAAATGAACAGTTTGCATACAGCTACCGTTGGTAACCCTGCAATGAGAATGCCCGGTGGACTTCCTTTTCCGTCCTTACTTGGTGTGTTGCCCGGAGTTGAAGCAGGAGTTTCAGCAATGATGAAAAGTGGTATGGCCAAACTTGATATTCCTCCGGTTGGAGAATTTCTTGAAATGTTTACAGCAGGTGGGGGTGAAGTATTTGCATGCAAACTTGCTGTCGAAATGTTCGGATTGAAAAAAGAAGACCTTTGGGACGATGTGGTTGATATTATCACCGTAGGCAAGTTCTACGAAATGTGTGATGGAGACAGAACCCAGATTATATTTACATAGCAGTAATAATAGTTTTATGGAATGCAGGGCTATTTATTAGCTCTGCATTTGCTATTCATGAATTTCTGAGTAAAAAATCTGATCTGTAATGCTAATTAAAAAAAACAAAAATGGAAATTTGTTAATTAAAGCTATTTTAGGGAACCTTAAAAATCCGCTGTCGTAAGTTTGCATAACTTACGACGCATATTAATCAACTTGATCAGGCATTTTTTTTATTTATAACTTCACACAAAATTTTTGAAAAAAAAATAAAAATTATTTACTTTTGGCAAAAAAAATGTACAATGCTAGATTATATTTGTCCGAAGTTTTGGAAACTTCGGACAGCAGGTGTTCAAATCCAGATGTATTTGAAATTATTACAATGTATCCTATTAGATGATGAAAAATTTATTCACTGCATTATCTTATTTTGATGGTAATTCTGGATTAGATAATTTTCAAGTTAAAGAATATCTCAAAAAAGCATTTCTAGAGAAAAGATTAATTAAAAAAGAAATTTTATTGGAATTATGTTCAGCATTAAATGATAAGAATTTCGAATGGAAATCTTTTGTTAAACATTTTAATTGGTTTTATAATTTGGATGAAATGACTGAAGGCGATATTTGTAATTATGTAATTGATTTAATTTGCGATCAAATATTAACTGTTGAAATAACAACTGATTGAAACTTTATCCTCTAATGTTTAAATTTTCATTTTAGTGATAAAAGCATCGATAAGTGAAACATAAAATAGAAGATATAGCCATATTTTTTGTCCTTCCCTTTGCTGTCTTAAGTTTGCATAACTTAAGACGGATATTAATCACCAGGATTGCAGCTATTATATTTTTATAAACTTAGCTCCATACATCCTTTCTTTTGTTTTTACCTTAGCGAAGTATATTCCATTTCCTAAATGACCTATTGATAATTCATTATTGCTTACATTGAATTGATTTAACAATTTTTTGCCAAATGCATTATAGATTTCTAAAGATAGTATTGGCTCACCAACATCAAGTAAAATAGTATTATCAGCAGGATTAGGTGATATGATCAGTTCTTCTGTTTCCATATTTTTATCCTTCACTGCACTTGCAGCTTCATTTGAATAAACAAAAAGTTCATGTCCATACTCCGGGTGCAATGCAAAAAAGAATAACTTGTCTCCGGCAGGAGTCAGATGTATTGGTCTGGTAATTCCTGCATCGTAATAAGTATCAGAAATGAGATGATAAGTCTTATCTTTAGGATTTGATATCCAAATTTCTTTAGGATAATCAAGGTTTCCTGATACAAACACTAAAGAATCCATAAAAATAGTCAGATATTCACCATAACCTTCACAAGTGTTTTTCATTAGTTCAGGATCAAATATACTGCTTAAAGTCATAGTGTTTTCGTTCAATTTTAAAACACCGTAAAATCCACTCCAGGATGCATTTGAATATTTACCATACACATATAGTTCATCCTTATATATTGTCAGATATCGCGGAAGTACATAAATTTCGGGGAGTCCGTCAACCGGTATCTTTTTTGTTCCTCCGGTAGTACCGTCAGATACATACAATTCGTTAGGATAATTTTGATTACCTACTAATGCTGCACTGAAATAATATTTCCCTTTAAAACCAATTTCCAATTTATTTTTACTTTTGATATCACTTATATCATCAATAAAAGAACTGCTGATAACTGAAGTACCATTAATTTTACCATCCGATCTATATAAATTGTACTTTCCATTATCATCTTTGTGCCAGAAAAAAAGGTGATTCCCTACAGCCATAAGATTTGTTCTATAAATAAAATAATCTTTAGTGTTTATCTGATATATAAGATCAGGTATATTACTTTTTCCATCCGATTTCATTAAATATACCTTGTTGTTATAATTAGCAATCAAGTAAAGGAAATTATCAAATTCAACAATATCAGTATTAAATCGCACTCCTGTTAAATTAAAAAGTATGCTAACTTCTTCAGTTAACGGATTATATTTAAAAAAAGATAGTGCATCGTTAAAACGCTTTTGCCCGGTAAAGTAAATCATATTTTTATACAATGTTAAATTGTAAATTTCATCCCAATCTTTAAGAATTTCTTTCGCATTAGTATCGGATTTATTATATTTAATTAAATAATAATCATTATTATTGGTACATGTTAAAAACAATGTGGTATCTGAAAATATCAAATAATCCCTTATTTTAAGTGAATCAAAAATCATATAAGTATTTTCTTTCGTTCCGTCTGTTACATAATTCTTTCGTTTATTATCAGATAATTCACCATTTTCAAAAACAACAATATCATCCAAAGAAATTATTGTTTCGGCATCATAATATACTCCATTTCCAGTCCCCGGTACCAAATCTTTGACCAATCTAATATCCTGAGAGAGGCATGATGTTGAAAAAAATACAACTATTAAATTAATAAATAATAAGATGTTTTTCATGTTAAATGATTTTAAAGTAACAAGGTGTTAAAAGTTTATTATAATTTTACAAAACTAATAGAATTCTGTATTTCTATCAAATAAATATTAATTATTTTTCTTATGTGCAAAGATTCGCTGTCGTAAGTTTGCATAACTTACGACGCATATTGTCAATTTGATAAGGCTTTATTTTCTGTACAACTTCACATAAATATTTTGAAAAAATGTAATGATTAGTTATTTTTGAAAAAAAATGCAAGGTGATACAAAAGGATATAAAATTGGTGACCAGTATGAAACATATTTTTTAACCTTTACTGTTGTTGGTTGGGTTGATGTATTTACAAGACAGGAATGCAGAGATATAATTATAGACTCATTCAAATATTGCCAAAAGAATAAAGGATTGATAATTAATGCATATGTTGTAATGAGTAGCCATATTCATTTGATATGTAGAGCTGTAGATGGGAGTGAGGGTTTATCGGGTATAATAAGGGATTTTAAGAAATTTACATCAAAGAAATTACTTGAATTTATTTTAAATGATACAAAAGAAAGCAGAAAGGAGTGGATGAAAGTTGTTTTTCAATATCATGCGAAATACAATAGTAATAATACAAAATATCAGGTATGGCAACAAAAAAATCAACCAAAAGTGTTATTGAATCCTAAATTTATTAGTCAAAAATTGACCTATATACATAATAATCCTGTGGTAGAAAATATAGTTGAAAAGCAGGAAGATTATTTGTATAGCAGTGCAAGGAATTATCTGGAAATTGATAATTATATATTAGAGGTTGAATTAATAGATTTTGGCTCAACTGAAGGATATATACCGAGGTGATATATTATATTTGTCCGAAGTTTTGGAAACTTCGGACAGCAGGTCCTGTACTTGAAACTAATTTTGGTTATCTTAGCTCATGTGGTCAATGTGAATCCAATTGTGATGAAACTATTGAGGGACTTATTATAAGAACAAATAAATATTTTTCCTGGATTGTAGAATTGATGGAAAAAAAATATTGAAAATGAAAAAAAATAAAAGTATACTTTTAAGTTTTTCGATTTTATTTCTTGTCTTATTAGCTTGTAATCAAAGAGAAGAACTAAATTCAATTGATGTAATCACTAGAGTTGGAAAATATAGAATAATATTACCTGAAAATATTGGATTTGTTTTTGAATCTTTAGAATTGGATTATAAAAATACATTTTCGCGGATAATATGGATTGATTCAACAAATAGTGACAATAGTTTACATTGTGCGCCGATTTATCAAGGTACACGATTAGGTAAAGCTGGAGAAAAACGTGATATTTCAGATGGTTTTCTATTTGGAGATACTCCAGAATGGGGTAAACATCCTGTGCTCAATAAAGAGATCATTGAACATAAATATTATGATTTTGTAACATGTTCATTTATTAATTTTCCTAATACTACCGATACAAGGAATGATTACACAATAAAAGTGCTTGTTGTTCTATTAAATTATGTTTTTAATGACATCAATTTTAGTTTTACTATAGGAAAATTTGAAGGCTCGAAAAGTTACTGGGAAATATTAAAAGATATTGAATTAATTAAGAAAATTCAGGTCATTAAAATAGCTCCTTGATTGTCGAAATGATGAAAAATAAATATTAATTATGGTAAAAAACAGAAATATACTTTTATGTTTTTTGATTTTATTTCTTGTCTTATTAGCTTGTAATCAAAGAGAAGATAAAAATTCTGTTGATGTAATCACTAGAGTAGGAAAATATAGAATAGTATTACCTGAAAAGATTGGATTTGTTTTTGAAACAATTGAATTAGATTATAAAAATACCTTTTCGAGGGTTAAATGGAAAGATTTAAAATATGTTGACAACAGATTATTTTGTGTTCCAATTTATGAGGGTAAAAGAAGAGATAAAAGTGGACATAAAAGAGATATAGATAATGGACATCTCTATGGAGATACTCCATGGTGGGGTAAATATCCTTTATTAGATAAAAAAATAATTGCAAATAGAGATTTTGATTTTATAACACGTTCATTTATTGAATTTCCTAACATGACAGATGATAGAATTGATTATACTGTAAAATCTTTACATTTCCGATCAAATTATCAATTTGATGATATCTGCTTTAGTTTTGATTGTAGGAAGTATGAAGGTACAAAAAGTTACAGGGAAATATTAAAAGATATTGAGTTAATAAAAAAAATTAGGGTTATAAAAATTTCTAATTAAATATTGGATATTTGAAATTGGTGACTTCGATCATAATCCCTAATTATATTAATTTCATATCTTATATTCGATGAAATTTATAAGGTGAATCTAGATGAAAAGATACTCAATATTGACTGGTCAAAAGATGAGTTGATAGTGAAAAACAAAGATATCATCCCGTATGTGCATCATATATTTTTCAGCAATACCACCCAGGCCAAATGCAGGGAAATTTGGGTGAATAAGCCGGAAAAGATGCGAGAATAAAGGATTATTAAAATTTATTTTCTAAATTTGTGTGTGTAATTTTCAAATATTAATATTTTAAAATATGAAAAATCTTGTCTTAGCTTTAGTTTTTTTGCCCTTGATCCTGAACTCCCAGATAATAAGTCATAAATTCATTTCAAGCCCTGAAATGGAATCAGAAATAAATGGTTATGCCGAAGGATCAAATGGTGAAATATATTTTTTTGATAATTCTGATGAATTGTTTGTGTACAGAAATGATTCGGTCATAAAATTAAATCTTTCTTGTTCATTTTGTCGTGTCGGAGATATATTTTATGAAGGTAAAGATAGCTTGCTTATAATAACAGAATGGAAAGGTTTGCTGCGTCTTGCAAATAATCAGAAATCGACTGTTAATTCCGGCCTGAGTGATTATAATTCTATATGTATCCTGAATAACGGTGATATCTATATCGGATCAGATATTACAAATAATAAGGGTTTGGGTAAATCTACCGATCATGGCAAAACATTTACTTTTACTAAGAGCAGCTCCAATGGTTTGCCGAGTGAAATTATATACAGGATCAAAAAAGATACTTCAGGCAATATATGGCTTACTACCTTCAAGGGCCTTACAAGGTTGAAAGCAGGTGTCTATAAAAAGTATCTCAATTCTAAACTTACTGAAAATATATATGATCTTGCAATTTCTCCAAAAATTCTATATGGGCACAACCATCATATGGAGGCATAGCAAAAATAGACAATGACCAGTTGAAAGATTTTAGAAATTACTTTCCGGCCGGAGTGTCTACCAATAAAGTAGCTGTCGATTCTAAAGGCTATGGTTGGACAGTTTTTGACAATAAACTGATCAGAATATCAGATACAGACAGTCTTGAGGTACCTTTAAGCAAATTTAATATCGATCAATGGATTTGCAGGTCATTATTTGTTGATAGTCAGGACAGATTATGGGTAGGCATGGCTTACAGAAAGGATATTTTAGTTCTGCAGCTTGATTATACCAGCAAAGTCATTGAGAGAGAATCAGAAAAAGTTCTTGTTTATCCTAATCCGGCTTTTGACAGATTATATGTTGATTCAGATTCAGCAATTAAAAAGATAGAAGTTTATGATATGCAGGGAAAAATTATTTTATATGCTATAAATGAAAGTGCGGTCGATATTAAAAGTCTTAAAGCTGGTATTTATATAGTTGAAGTTTTAACACAAAACTCAAAAACTGTCAGGAAAATTGTGATAGAATAGTTTTAACAATGGGTTCCATCGACCCCAGTATTAGTAAAATCACCAGCAAAGGCAAAATGCCGGATTCCTGGAGTTGCTGAATATTACAGTCAGTTTCAACTGACTGTCTCAAAACAAACCGGAATGCAGGGCTTTAGCCACATGTTGCTAAATCGAAAAATGATGAGGGCAATAGTCTTAAGTTGCTTAAAAGCAGCTTGAATATTCCTGTTTAACAGCTTCGGCTTAATTTTTATAACTGTTTTAGCCGCTGTTGGCATTATCTCTTACGGCAATTTTGTGCGTTAAATTAATTGCAGGTATAAATAAATTTCAGGTTCTGAAAAACAAGTTTTTATTTATTGGACAGGGGTTAGTTAGTTAAGTATTAAATTTGGTGCTGGCTCGTCCATGTTAGGGAATCTGAAGAAAATTGTATTTATTTCTTTGAATTACGATTTGAAAAAAAATAATTAATAAAAATATGCGGTTCAGGCCTTGATATAAAGATCGGAGCATTTTCTGATATCAATTTATCAGAATAATCTATTTCCATGACAGGCATATTATTTAAACTAACATTATTTTTGTTTTTTACATCATTGAGATTTTTGGATAGCTCCAGATTTATCCATTTATACAAAAGTGAGGGATCATAAGTTGAAAAACTTATATAATCTTTACCGGGCAACCCTTGTCCGACATACCACTGATCAGTTTCTATTACTTCTCTGAATTTAACTTTTTTACCATTATTCAATTTCCCACCAATTAATGTCATCGGCAATTTTACTTCAACTTTCCATTTCTCAAGTTCTTCCATTGAAAAACCGGCAAGGTGAAGAATTGACATAGAAAATGCTGAACAACCTGCTCCCTCGTTTTCGTAAAGAGGCCAAAATACTCCTCCGTAATAATTGGATGGTCTGTATCCAAATTCATCAGTCTTGTCGAATTTTTCAATAAATTGCAGAACTCTCTTCATTGCAGTTTCATTTATTGAAATCCTAATTGCGGAAATTTTTTTATTTTTGCTATGTCTGGCAATAATCTTTATTAACTTATTATTTTTCAAGATAACCTTCATTCTCAACCATCAATACACCCAAACCTATTTTATCGATAAGTACAAGTTTTTCAAGACCTTTTCTTGATTTAACTGCCATTCCTGCATACAAAGGCTCTTTTAATAATGGTGAAATGAGCTGAACGAACATATGTCCCATGGCATAATCACATTTTTCTGATAATAGAAAAGAACTTTCAGCAGAATATGATAAAGAACCGGGAGAAGTCCAGTCTATTTCGTCAACTGACGGGATAGCATAAATTATAAGTGTGTGGGAATCATTACCTGAAGGTTTCTGTGCTGATAGTCTTGTATGATAAAAACACAGAAAAATCTCAAAAAGAGCCAAAAATAATATCCTGCAAACTTTATACATAATCATTTATTTATTGATAATACTCATGTATAGAAAACAAAATTACTCTAAATTTTTCATGAAATCAAGTTTTTTCACAACAGATTTATAGTTAAAAAAATCAGATATTGATCATTTTAATAAAAAACAAAAGATCTTTATATTAAATTTGCATTTAATGGGACATTTTGTAAACCAATAAACTGATAAATAAAAATTGAAAATGAAGGATTTTTTTTTGATCTGCTTTTTAGTTATTCTAAATAGCAACGTTTATACCCAGTCATTTAATACACTCCCTGTCGTGACTCAAAAACCACCTCTTCATGGCAGGCATTGGATGGCCATTACGGGAAAACCTTTAGCAGCTACAGCGGGAGCAATGATTTTGCCAAAGGTGGAAATGCTCTGGATGCTTCCTGTGCCATGCTGGCTCCTACCTGCACTATGTGGGATGTTTTGAGCTGGGGTGGTGAAACCCAGGCCCTGATCTATAATCCAGTCACTAAAAAGGTGATAGCAATAAATGCTCTGGGAGTCGCACCAACTGGAGCTAAACCTGAATTCTTTAAGAATAAGGGATATAAATATCCTCCCCAATATGGCGCTCTTGCAGCAATTACTCCGGGAACTCCGGGTGGACTTATGGTTATGCTTGCAGAATACGGCACTATGAGTTTAAAAGAAGTTCTGACTCCGGCTTTGGAAATGGCAGAAGGCTATCCTATAGAAGCTCAGACTGCCAACGCAATAGAACGTGATAAGAAACTGATCAAAGAATGGACTTATTCGAAAAAAGTTTTTCTTCCTCACGAAGGACAAATCCGTGAAGCACCTTATCCGGGAGAAATATTTGTTCAGAAAGATCTGCTTGCAACACTCAGAAAACTGGTTGAAGCAGAACAAAATGCAATTAAATCAGGTAAATCCAGGAAAGAAGCCATCTATGCAGCGTATGACAGGTTTTATAAAGGTGATATTGGTCAGGAGTTTGTTAAGGGATGTCAGGAACAGGGAGGATTGATCACTCTTAAAGATATGGAAGAATGGCAAGTCAAAATTGAAGAGCCTCTTATGTCAAATTATAAGGGTATTGATGTATATAAACTTCAGCAATGGTCTCAGGGTCCAGTAATGCTACAAATACTCAACATCCTTGAAAATTTTGATTTAAAAGCATGGGCTACAATTCAACCAGGTACATTCATACTCTTTATCAGGCTATGAATCTGGCTTTTGCAGACCGTGATTTCTATTATGGTGATCCTGCTTTTCCACCTGAAGAACCGATAAAAGGACTGCTTTCAAAACTATATGCAAAAGAAAGAAGTGAACTTATCAATTTTGACAAAAATGAACCGGGAGTCAAACCCGGAGACCCATATCCTTATGAAGACAAGGTAAATCCCTTTAAAAAATCGATTAATAATTCTGATAATGAACAAGGCTTCAATTTTGACCAATTTGATGAGGATTATATAAAAAGTTTCACTGCAGGAACCACATCAGTCGAAGCAGCTGATGAAAATGGATGGGTGGTTTCAATGACTCCGAGCGGGGGATGGATCCCGGCATGTATTGCTGGCAATACAGGTATCAGGATGAGTCAGAGAATGCAGAGTTTTGTTTTAGATGAAAAAGAAAATCCTTACAATGTTGTTGCCCCGGGAAAGCGTCCAAGGGTAACTTTAACTCCGACACTTGCTCTTAAAGACGGTAAACCTTTTCTTTCATTTGCAAAGCAGGGGAGATGAACAGGATCAGCTTTTACTCCAGTTTTCCTCAACATGGTTGAATTCAATATGACAGTACGAAGCTTATCTTGAAGCTCGGGTTTTATCACAAACCAGATGTTTTCAAGTTTTGGTGATCACGAAAAACTCATAGGTTCATTGATCCTGAACGAACAAATCCCAAAATGGATAAGAAAAGACCTTAGCAATATGGGATACAAACTAACTTTCAGAGAAAAAACCAGCGGTCCGGTAAATGCTATTTATTTTGACCGGCAACATGGCAGTTTTTGGGGAGGCTCCAGCAATTTTGGAGAAGATTATGGGGTAGGGTGGTGATATTGTTTAAAAATGTTTGAGTCATATAAAAGAATTCATCTTCTAAAATCAACATTTTGATCTATTGATGCATCATTAAAATATTTATGTTGATATTCAATTACTTTTGTATTTAAAAATCCTGTTTCGTTTTTTAATTAAAAATGTAATTTTTTATAGTTGATTTTCAGGCCAATTTTTACAATATAAATAATTGAATTTCTATTTTTGCATTTTCAAAAATGGGACTTAATGGACAAAAGATTTTTTCTGCTTTTTCTGGTAATAATACAGGTTTTTACCTTATTCGGTCAATCATGGAACGTTGTTACTTTGGCTCAGATTGAAAATAAAGGGATCAGGGATATTATTCCGGAAAAGTATGTCATTTACAATTTTGATGACGAAATGATGAAAACTATTCTGTGGAGTTCTCCAAAAGAATCGGAGAAAGATGTTGCAAAATCTGATCAGATAATCAATGTTGGATTGCCGGATGGCAATACTGAAAAATTCAAAGTTGTAGAATACTATATGATGGAACCTGAATTGGCTCTGCAATATCCCGATATAAGAACATTTTATGGTGTTTCGATTTCAGATCAGTTAAAAAGCATCAGAATAGATTATACTTTGCAGGGGTTCAGGGGAGTGATATCATCACTTAATGAAGGTAAATTATATATTGATTATTTCCAGAGGGATGATAAAGAAACCAGAATTGTTTATAAAAAAGAAGACCTAAAAAATACAAGTTCATGGCATTGTGGTTATTTGCCTGATGATCACGACCACAATCCATCTGAAATTGAATCAGGGCTAAGAATAGGAGATTGCCAGCTAAGGAGTTACAGGCTTGCACAGGCTACAACTGGAGAATACAGCAATTATTTTGGGGCAACTAGTTCTGCTCAGTCAGGACTTGTGATGTCGCAGGTTGTTACTGCAATCAACAGGGTAAATGAAGTATATGAACCTGAACTTGCTGTAAGATTGATTTTAATAGCCAATACAGATCAAGTTTTTTACTATAATAGTGCTACAGATGGGTATACTAATGATGGTGACCCATACGGAACTGATCTTTCAGGAAATCAGACAAATTGCACAAATGTTATCGGATCTGCCAATTATGATATAGGCCATGTTTTTGGAACTGGAGATGGTGGAATAGCAGGATTAAATGTTGTATGCAGTTCTGGATCAAAGGCTAAAGGATACACAGGCAGACCAAATCCGGTTGGAGACCCTTTTGTAATTGATTATGTCACTCATGAGATGGGACACCAGTTTGGCGGAAACCATACTCAATACAATAACTGTAACAGGAATGCCAGTACAGCTATGGACCAGGAAGTGCTTCTACAATTATGGGATATGCAGGAATTTGCAGTCCCGATGTTCAAAATAACAGTGACCCTTATTTTCATTCCAAAAGTCTTCAGGAAATTAAAACATTTCTGACAGGTTCAGGAAATGGTTGTGCACAAATAGTTGGCACTTTTGCAAATAATGCTCCAAATGTTGTTTCACAACCTAACTATACAATTCCTAAGTCTACACCCTTTGTTTTAACTTTATCGGCTAGTGATCCAAACAGTGATCCAATTACATATTTGTGGGATGAAATGGATGCATATTCTGCTCCGGCTCAGACAATGCCTCCAGCAGCTACAAATACGACAGGTCCGATGTTTAGAAGTATCAGTGCCACAACTTCTCCATCGAGATATTTTCCTCCATTAGCGAATATTCTTAATAATACAGCAAATACCTGGCAGGTTCTTCCATCTGTTTCAAGAACCATGAACTTCAGGGGAGTTGCACGGGATTTTACAGGAGTAGCAGGTTGCAATTCAGAAATAAATCTTACAGTGACAACTGTGAGTGCTGCCGATCCATTTGTAATAACATCACAGAATAATGCAACTACATGGCTGGAAGGAGAAATGAAAACCATTACCTGGGATGTGGCAGGTACTGTTTCAAATGGGATAAATACCGCAAATGTCAGCATTTTATTATCATATGATGGGGGAAATACTTTTCCTGTTACTTTGCTAAGTTCTACACCAAATGATGGTACGCAGGAAATTACTGTCCCTGAGGGTTTGACTACATCAGCAAGGATAATGGTTAAGGCTGTTGGCAATATTTTCTTTGATATCAATAATGCAAATATTACAATTAATACAGGAGTTCCATCATTTAGTCTGCAATTAGATCCGGCGTCACTTATGCTTTGTCCGCAACAGAGTGGAGACATTGCTGTGAATGTATTGAGTATTTTGGGATTCAGTCAACCGGTAACTTTAAGCGTTGCAGGACTACCTTCGGGAGTAAACTATAGTTTTTCAACTAATCCGGTCATTCCCGGGCAAAGCAGTATCCTGACAATTTCAAATATTGATGGCATTTCAGGCTCTTACAATATTCAGGTCATTGGTACATCCGGATCTATAGTAAAGAATTCGATGTTAAGTTTGATTGTAATTGATGTTGCTGCGTCATCTATTACACTATTATCTCCTGCCAATAACTCGACAAACATAAGCATAAAACCTCAATTAAGCTGGAATACAATAGCAGGTGCGGCATCTTATGAAATACAGGTATCCCGAATTTCAGACTTCAGTACTTTAATAGTAAATACGAATTCTGCTACCAATAACTTGCAAGTCTCTCAGATGCTTGAAGGTCTTTCAACATTTTACTGGAGGGTAAAACCAATTTCACCCTGCGGAAATGGCAATTGGTCAGCATTTTTTTCCTTTGTTACTGAATCATGTTTTGTTTATAATAGTATAGATGTTCCTGTAATTATTTCACCGTCAGGAACTCCAACAGTCAATTCTTATCTGCCCATTACAGACTTAGGAATAATAAACGACCTTGATGTTTTAAGTCTAACTGGTCTACATACTTATATAGGTGATCTGAAATTTACATTATATACTCCCTCAAATGTGAATGTTGTAATTATGGATCGGAAATGTGGAAGTAATGATAATTTCAATATCAATTTTGACCAATCTGCAAATTTAGATATTCAGTGCCCCCTACTGATGGGGGAACATATAAACCTTCAATACATTATTAACTTTCAATAATCAACAGGTCAAGGTCAGTGGAGACTTCAGATCCAAGATCTTGCAACCAATGATGGAGGCAGTCTTCAAACATGGAAAATTAAAACCTGCTTAAATAATTTCTGCAGACTGAAAGTGGATAATACATATTCTCAAGGTGCAGGTTCTCTTTTTGCTGCTATTAATTGTTCAAATACCGGTGATACTATCAGATTCAATTCATCAATAATGAATGATACCATTGATCTCGGAAATGAAAATCTGGTTATAAATAAACATGTTGTGATTGAAAGTGATTTAACTAAAAATATTCACATATTCTCAAATGGTACAGGATCAACTATCCAAAACTCAGCACCCTCAACCGGTGATGGACTGATTTTAAAAGGGTGTTTCATATCCATTCTGCAAGGGTTAAATGCAGGAGCTATTGAAAATAATGGCAAACTGATACTGGATAATGTTGTATTACATAATTATCAGGGTTCAACAAATCCGGCAATAATTAGCAACGAAGGAAGTTCGAGTCGAAATCAAAGGAAATTGTATAATTATAGATCAGTAAATAAGTTTAAACTTTTTAGTTATAGCCATCCGTAAAACATACCTGAAATTGTTGCCATTGCCACTACCAGGGTCACATAAACAACTGTCTTCTGAGTTCCCAAAACATTTTTGTATAACAAGCATATTTGGAAGGGAAAGTGATGGACCGGCAAGTAATAAAGCCAAAGCAGGGCCTTTTCCCATACCGGATGCAATCAGCCCCTGAAGAATGGGAACTTCTGTAAGGGTTGCAAAATACATAAATGCCCCGACAACTGATGCAAATAAATTGGAAAAAACTGAATTGCCACCCACAAGCCATTGTATCCATTCATTTGGTATCACTCCGGCAATTGTTTGACCATCATGTGTTGATCCTAGCAGGAATCCGGCTGTTACAACTCCTATTGCCAGCAATGGCAAATTTGCTTTGCAAAATCCCAGGTTGAAATTGTCCATTCCCGGTTTTCATCATCCTGTTTGTCCAAAAGCGTAATAATACTCAAACCTGCTATCCCAACCATCATCGGAAAAAGTGGTGCCAGTTTTGAGTTTTCAATAAGATTTGTTGCTAATATCGCTGGAAGCAATTGTCGCAAATCCTGCCATCAAAACCCACTGCCATTTTATTTTTAGCACATAAATTAGTGAAAAGCCTAGCATCAATGAAAAAAATCCGGTAATGTACCATTTGTATGCCCATAAATAGTACCAGGCACTTGATGTGTCATCTATGGATGGCTTTCCCCAGTTTGCAAATACCAGTATCAAAACAAGTGTAAAAAAGTGAAATGAAGTTTGCCACATCGGACGCTTTTCAGGAGGTAACTGAATGTTCATCTGTTCTTCCTTTTTGACTTTCTCTTCTTTGCGGTAAATAAATGCCATTATCAATCCGATTATTACACTGAAAGATACAGCACCAATAGTCCTGGCTATACCCATTTGCAATCGAGTATCCTTGCCGTTAAAATGATGGCAAGTATATTTATTCAGGGCCCAGAATATAGAAAGGCAATAGCCGGTCCTAATCCTGCTCCTCTCTTGTGAATGCTTGAGAACAATGGCAAAATAGTGCAACTGCATACTGCCAGAATAGTTCCTGAGCTGGCAGCAACTGTGTAAGCCAGCCATTTTTGCGTTTGCTCCAAAGTATCTTAAAATTGAACCCTGACTCACAAATACCGAGATAACCCCTGCAATAAAAAAAGCAGGTAATAAGCATAAAATCACATGCTCACGGGCATACCATTTCACAAGATCCAATGTTGCAGCAATTGCAGTGTTAAACCTTGCACTTTCAATAGGTAAAAAGAATGCTGCACCAAATATTATTCCAATCCAGACCAGGATTTTTAGTTCTTTTTTTGTTTCCATATTATTAATTAGTTAATTAGCCAATGTGAGAATTAGCAATTAGCAAATGTGATAATTAGCAAATTAACACATTCTCAAATTCTCTTTTTTGATGATACGATTATTTTATTTAGTATTTTGTTTATTTCACTCAATTCATTCAGGATGCTTTCATCGAATAGAAGTACTTTTGAAAACTTGAATAGTAATAACCACTATTCAGTTTCATCTCCTTCTTTTGCTGCAATTTTCATTTTATGTATGAAATCAGCTTTGCTTTCAACATTCTGTGCTCCTCTGATATTTGCACCTATTGAAGTCCACTTTTCAATAATTGATTTGCAAGAACATATTTTCTTTGATTTTCAAGTGTTTCTGTAAACTCAATTATTTTTAATGCAAACTCAAAACTTTTCTGAACAATAACATTTTTCTTTATCATCTCTCATATTAACTAATTTTCAAATTTTCAAATTGGCACATTATCTCAATGACACATTGGCACATTTCAAATTTTCAAATTATCACATTAAAACAGCTTTCTCTTAAACCAAAATGCAAGACTGACCAAAGCTATCATCACAGGCACCTCAACCAAAGGGCCGATCACAGCAGTAAATGCCTCACCTGAATTGATGCCAAAAACTGAAATTGCCACCGCTATTGCAAGTTCGAAATTATTGCTGGCAGCAGTAAATGAGAGAGTTGTAGATTGTTTATAATTCGCCCCGAATCTTTTACTCATAAGAAAAGATAATACAAACATCAATACAAAATAAATTATAAGAGGAATAGCAATTCTGATAACATCAAATGGTATTTTTACTATGAGTTCACCTTTGAGTGAGAACATCACGAATATTGTGAAAAGCAATGCATATAGAGTAAGCGGACTGATTGCAGGAATGAATTTTTTTATTATACCAATCCTTTCCTTTAGCTTTAACCAATAAATATCTTGTCAAAATCCTGCTATAAAGGAATGCCCAGATAAATAAAAACACTCTCAGCTATCTGTCCGATTGTAATATTTGCAACCACATCATTTACAGGCAATCCAAACCAACCGGGCAAAACAGCAATAAAAATGTAAGCATAAACAGAAAAAACAAAACCTGAAATATTGAATTAAATGCTACAAGTCCGGCAGCATATTCTGTGTCACCTTTAGCAAGATCATTCCAAACTATTACCATTGCAATGCACCGGGCCAACCCGATAAGAATCAGGCCATACATGTAATCTACATTAAAACGTAAAATACAATAGCAAGGAGAAACATAAGAATTGGTCGATTATCCAGTTCTGTACCAGAGATAATACCAGGATTTTAGTGTTTCTAAAACATCTCCAAGTTCTTCATATTTGACTTTTGCGAGTGGTGGATACATCATCACTATCAAACCGATTGCAATCGGTATCTTGTAATTACCAGATGAAAGTTTATTCCAGAATCCGGCAATGTCAGGACTTAACCAGCCCAAAAATACTCCTGCAAACATGGCTAAGAATATCCACAAAGTAAGATATCTGTCCAGAAATTTTAATTTTTTTTGAGATGGCATAGTTTTTTATTTAGTTAATTAGCAAATTAGTTAATTAGCAAATTAATTTGTAAATGTGAGAATTTATTAATTAGCAAATTACCACATTGTCACATTCTCGATCCCGAAAGCTTTCGGGACACATTCAATCATTCTCGAATTCTCACATTCTCGAATTCTCACATTTTCACATTCTCTTTTTTGAAGATGCGATTATTTTATTAAGTATTTTCTTTATTTCACTTAAATCATTCTATATGTTTTCATCGAATGGATGAGTTTTTGAAAATTTACAAAGTAGTAACCAATATTCAGTTTCATCGGCTTCTTTACCAGCAATTTTCATTTTGTGTATGAAATCAGCTTTGCTTTCAACATTCTGTGCTTCTCTGATATTTGCACCAATTGAAGTCCCACTTTTCAATAATTGATTTGCAATAACATATTTTCTCTGACTTTCAAGTAATTCTGTAAACTCAATAATTCGTAAAGCAAATCCAAGCTTTTTTCAACAATCACATTTCCCTTTTCATCCAACATATTTACCTTATATTAATTAACAAATTAGCAAATGTGAGAAATAGTTAATTAGCAAAATACCAAATTAACACATTATCTAATTCTCATATTAGTACATTTTCAAATTAGCAAATTAGCAAATTAGCAAATTCCTTCCAAATCTTATCTCTTACTCTCCGGAATTCACTCCAGATAAATTCTTCAGTTCCAATTGCATGGCTGGGGTCATCAAATCCCATGTGAAGCCTGTTCTTAACTATTCCATGGAAAACTGGACATTCTTCATTAGCACCTCCACACACAGTGATCACATAATCCCATTCTTCATTCAGATACTTTTCAACAGGATCAGATGTATGAGTACTGATATCAATTCCGACTTCTTTCATCACAACTATCGCTTTTCATTAATATAACCTGATGCTTTAGTGCCGGCAGAATGAACATTAAGATTTCTATTAAAGGACTGCAGGAATCCGTGTGCCATCTGGCTCCTGCATGAATTTCCGGTACATAGGATAAGAACTTTAATATTGTTTTCCATGTTGACCTAAATTAATTTGAAAAGAAAAAAATATACATATAATATATCCCAACAGTTATGAATACAAATGCAACTATTTTTCTGAACCATTTTTCAAATGTTTTGAGTTTGTTGAAAAAAACTGCCAACTTCCGAAAAGGTAAATGCAATCAGATATGCAAAGACAATAACCAGGAGGCCTGTTGCAATTGCAAATACAAAAGGCAGGAAAAGGTCTGATATACTTGAAATAGTCATAGGAATGAGCATGCCCAAAATACAAAACTCCACTATATGGACAAAACGCAAGTGCAAAAAGCATCCCCATCAAAAGTGAACTTAGCCGGTTTGTCTTCATCTGATTAAATTTATCAGTTATTTTGCCAATACCCGGGAAATTGAATTTGAAAACACCCAGCATAAAAATACCGATAATGATAAGCAAAGGGCCCAGGAATTTTTCTCCGTTTGATTGAAAAAACTGGCAATATGAAACTTACTGGCTCCGAAAAATAGAATAATACCTATGGTAACATAACTGATAGCTCTTCCAGCGTATAAAACAAACCATTAATAAATACTTTTCTCTTATTCTCGATATTTTTTACCGATGTAGGCTATTGCAGTTATATTTGTCGCAAGAGGACATGGACTGATAGCTGTCATCAACCCAAGCAGGAATGCAGAAAACAATGGCATGCTTGTATTATCAAGCAAATTTTGTAAATATTCCATAATTTTTAACCTTAAAAATTGTAATTTTAATTATGATCTCAGATGATCATTTAGTTTTTCTAAGCTCTTTAACAAAACCTTTTTGTTCCCTGATTTTTTAAAAGCCCAGGCTGACAATTCTTCAGTTTCGAGTTCTTTGCCATTTTATATCCTGTCACTACCAAAGTTGAGCCATAAGCAGTATATTTTTACCAGCTTTTGGTTTTCCGGCAATTCACAGTTGAGGATATGAAGATCGACGATCCCCTTTTTATTTCCTTTTTGAAATGCGTGAAAATAGTAGCCCTGAGATTCTCTTCAATTGAATAACATGCAGAACATCTGTCTGTAATGTGAAAATAATAAACTTTTAGCTTTAGATTTTGGGGATTATTTGAAATTAACGTATCACCAACTGTCTGACTAAAGATGCATAATTGTATAAAAACAATATCAGCATAATGAAAATACTTTTATTCATAGGTTTATCTTTTTTAATTATCAGCTTATTTTAAATTCTCTGAAATTTTTCCTTCAGTACTTCCAATAATTTTTCCAGCTTGTTTTTAGCATATTTGAATCCCTCTGCAGTAAGGTCTATTGTGTTTTCTTTACCCTTGAATGATCTTACCAGATACAGTGCTGTTCCATATACCTCATATTTTTCAACCAGTTTTTTATTTTCCTTTTCCTCTACATTGATAATAAATCTTTTGATCCTGCCTTCTTCAACTTCTTTTTAAAATACTTTTTCCAATGCCTGAGTAGTTGTATTCTCAATTGCAACACAGGAAATGCATCTCCTGGTAGAATGAAAATTGTAGATGTAAAGTATTGGTTTAGCATGCTTTACATTTTCATTGGAAAAATTTTGTATTGGATTTTTCATTAAGTAAGGGATTTGAATTGTTTGCATCAATATATGCATTTAATGCCAGACCTCCATAAAAGAAAATTGCAACTGTAATGACGATTTTGTTGATGATTTTTCATATTCTACTATTTTTATTTTGAAAGATTAAAAATTCTGAAAATAATTCCTTTGCTTTTTTCCCAGTTTTCCCTGTTAAGCAGTATTTTATATATGGTGCTTCTATTTCACCTTGTATCAGACCTGCGTACTTTAATTCCTTCAAATGCTGAGAAAGGTGCTGCGACTAATTGGCAATTCATCCACAAGGTTTCCACTATAACAACATGTATTCATCTTTGAGAGCTTCTTTAAGATATACCTCTCACAGGATGCTTGAATTGCCTTTGCTATTACAGCAATCTCTTCAATGCCAGGCTCATATTTGCTGAAACTACTCATTGCCGTATTTTCAATATGTTTTTGATTTCATCTTTAGAAGGTAATCTTCCACTTAAAGCGACTTTTCATTTTATTACCAGGCCGGGAGTTGAAGAATGCCATAATTCATGATCAGCATTATATCTTCTACTTTGGTAATCGTTGCATTAAAATTGTTTTCTTCAACGACTTCCTGTGTCATTTTCCAAGTTTTGCATTTCTGACATCCGGTTCCTAAAATTTTAATTTCCATTTTCAATTGATTAATAATTATAAATAAAATTCATTTTTTATATTTCGCAAAATACGAAATGTATTATAAAACAAAATTAATTTTAAAAAATTGTGTTTAATTTGTAAATAATTTTTTTTGAAATATGTGGCACTTTATTCGTTTTGATCGTTTAATATTGATATATGTATAATATTGTTAATAAATACAGACATTGTTTGTTTTGTTTTAAAAATACACTTTCTTTGCATAGTGTAAAAGAATGGAATCCCATGCTAAGTAGAAGAAGTATCAGAGTAAAGGTGATGCAGGCTCTTTATTCTCAAAAGCCGAGATAAAGAATTAAAGAATGAAGAAGTTTTAAAGTTTTATCATGATTCAGTCAAGGTTCGATAGAGAGCTATTTCTACTCAATTTATATCTTATAGTTGAAATGACTAAAGGTTTCAGTAGAAGACGAAACCAAACGTGTATCAAAGTATCTCCCCACAGATGATGACAAATCATTTAAGCACACTTTATCACAACACTATCATAAAAGGACTTGTGCAAACAACAAGGATCTCAAACAAAGATTTGAAACGTTGAAATTCAGTGAATTCGGCCCGATCCTGATGTCATCAGGACATTGTATAAAGTTTTTCTGAAACCGAACTTTATATTGCCTACTGGCACAAGCCGTAAATCTCCAGACAGACGATGAAGAGATTCTCCTCGAAATGTACAGGTACCTCAGAGCAGAGTGAAGTTTTGTTGAACTGGTCGATGACAGGTACTATCAGTGGAGCAGTGAAAAATCGGTAGTAATAGGTACAGTGAAAAAATTCTTAAAGAAATGATTTTGAAGGAGATTTTATTGAACCTTATTATCCTACTGACGAAACGATCAGTGATCTGGGGAAAAACTGTTAAAAAATGTCTTACTATAAATGATGAACTCGAAAAGTATGTTATTCCAAATCTATTGAAATGGGATAAAGAACGTATTGCAAATGTCGATATGATATTTATTAAAATGAGCCTTGCTGAAGTTTTATATTTTGAATCGATCCCTTGCAATGTGACATTAAATGAATATGTAGAACTCTCAAAAGGAATATTCCACCGACAAAAGCAAAGAATTCATAAACGGAGTTATGGATAAAGTGATAAGGGGCCTGGAAGAAAAGGGATTGGTCAAAAAAACTGATTGGTTTTCATTTTTTTCCAGTTGGTTGACTTTTTCACCATCATGGAACTATTACAGATATTAAATCGTTTGTAAGTTGAGTATATCAAAATGAGTACTTTTTAAATTTGGTACAATTTTGATATTCATATTATAAAACCCATGAATATGAAAAAGTATTAGTTGTATTGCTTTTACTTAATATATGTACTTTTGGTTATTCGCAAACCATAGTGACAAAGTAAAAACAATGTTTTCAAAAAGTGATCCTCATAGACGCTGTTCCTACAGAAGTTCTCATGAACAGGAATGGTGACATCCTTGCCAAATTAAATGTTCTGCCTGATTATCTCTTAAAGCCTAGGAAACACAGGATAGTCTGATTGATATATCAATGTGAAGTCTGAAGATGGTTCATTGGCGAGTCAAATATAATTGCGGATAACAGTATAATAATTAGTCCCAGCCCCAAAGAAAATTTAAATTTCAAATCAATTCCAATCTTGAAATAAAATTCCAAAGGTGGTACTGCATATATTGACATACCCCAGATCCAGATGCTCAATGATATGATCTATCAATTGAATTCAGGAAGTATTTCTGCAATTAAATTGTTTGGTTTGTCAATGAACCTGATTACAGGGAGCAGGATATTGTCACAGAGGAGGATGAAACTATTCTTGCATATATGAAAGGTAAAGGGAGTAGATATCGACAATAAAGTGATTTTAGGCAGTAGCGTTAACGGACAGAACAATAAAATTGTATATTTAAAGTAGCAGAGGTAAACCTCAAATATTGTACTAGAAATTTTTTTACTTACCTTTGCACTCTGGCATGGGGCTATAGGTCAGTTGGCTGATGCCGTTTAGCGATCAAGGGGTCACGGGTTCGAATCCCGTTGGATCCACATTTTTCCTATATTTCCTATTTTGACCATAGTACGTCAAAAAATCCTCATAAACATATTAATACACTTTTGATGGGGATTAAGGGGATAGCGGTTCCAAAATTGCCAATTGCAGTTAGATGTGTGATTTTTCAATAATTATATCCTTCTTATCAAAATATCCCTTAAGTTTGTAGGTTGTATTTGTATTATTATATTTTTTTAAAAAATAAATTTATGACTGAAAAAATTAATCCAAACCTTGCGTGACTCACCAGTAACACGCTGGACAACGTTGGCAGTGGTAGCATTTACCATGTTATGTGGCTATTATCTGGCTGATGTTTATGGCACCCCTTGAAAGGACTTCTTGAACAGCAACTATCCTGGAACAGCGAGAATATGGGTTTTTACCAGTGCTTATGGCTGGTTCAATGTATTTTATTCTTTTTATCATAGTTGGGATCATTCTGGACCAAAATGGGTGTAAGATTTACAGGAACGATGGCAACCGGACTTATAGTAGTTAGGATTTAATCAAATGTGGGTTGATTCTACTCATAGTCTTGACAGACAGGTCTGGGATCTGTTATTGTTTGAATCAAAGCTCAGGTTTTTAAAGCTGGAATTGGTTGCTATTTTTAGGGTTGGTGTTGGAAGTATGGGGATCCACGGTTTCTAAAATCATAGCTAAAGTGGTTCAAAGGAAAAAATGGCTCTTGATGGGTCGAAATAGCAACTGCAGAGTGGTACAGAGACTGGAATAGGTAATCACTTCCGATTGCTAAATATTTCGGAACATTTCGATGCCTTTACTGTTTGGACTGATCATGGCATGTCGGATTGATTTCATTCTTCTTTTATACTTTCAGGATAAAAGCTTTGATACATCTCAGGCAGCTTATGATAAAGATAATGAAGGTCGATGATGAAAGCATTTAAGATCAAAGACATATTGGATATAATAACAAACAAAGGCTGGTGGTATATTGCGATTTGTACACGTTTTCTGTTTTACTCTGCTGGTATTTCCATTTTTAATATGCTACGGATCTGATGGTTCAAAAAATTTGGTGTTGATGAAGATTGGGCAGGATTGATACGGCTTTGCGTCCTTTCAGTACTATATTTCTTACTCCTTTCTTTGGAAATCTGTATGACAGAAAGGAAAAGGAGCAACAATAATGATAATCGGTTCATTATAATTGTTTTTGTTCATGCTCCGTTTTCAATTCCTTTTCTTAGCCATTGGATCATTGAAATATTTTCCCAATAATTTTGCTGGGAATAGGGTTTTCTTGTACCTTCTGCTATGTGGCCATCGGTTCCGAAGAACATCCCTGAGAAACAACTCGGTACTACATATTCATTAATATTCTGGGTTCAGAGCTGGGGGTTTAATGGGAGTTCCTGCATTGATAGGCTGGGTTTGAATACCTGTGCATTACCGGTCGGGTGACTGTTGATAATCAGACCGTCAATACTTACAATTATACTCTTCCTATGATCATCTTTTACAGGATTTGGTATATTGGCGATCTTATTTGCCTTTTTACTTAAAATCGAAGATAAGAAGAAGGGCTACGGATTAAGCTTCCGAATATCAAGATAGATAATTTTATAGCAGTTTTTAAAAATTATAGTTCAGGACTGTACCCGATCGACGTTTATCGTCGGGAGTCTGAGCAAGGAGAAGCAGGAAATTTTAGAAACCTTGTAGGTATAATTTTCGTATTAAGAACAATACTCGCTTGTTGATTTAAAGCTTAATTGGTTGCGAGTTTAATTTCACGTCGCTTACATTTATCGTCGGGATTATTGCCTGACGGCTCAAAAGTAAAGAAATTTAAATAAAAAAATGTTTTATTTTAGAAAAATTTGCTCAAAATTTATCAATGTTGTTTTAGAGTATTTACTTAAATATCAATGAGATAAGACATTTTTTAAACAACTAATTTAAAACAACTTCATATTTAAAGTCCTTTGCATCAATGCAAAAGGACTTTTTATTATTTTTAAGATACTTATCCAGAAACTGCTCCTGCTCCAGAGTAAATGAAGGATATTTTCCTTTACCTCATATCCATAGCTTTCCTTTGGCAGTATAACCATTCTCGCCATTGCACCCAGTCCTTCTCAAAGCCTGAAAATGCCTTTCAGGTTTGAAGGTGAATGTGCCGGGGTTGTTATCAGCTTCCCCATGTATCAACTTAATAACGGTTTTTTTCATCAAGTTGGCCTGTATAAAATGGTGACATGGAATTATAAACACCAAGAACATCCGAGTAATTTCTCTATTCGGACTGAAAACCAAATGGGGTCAATGTCCTGTTATAAGCTCCGCTGCGTGCTATACCGCATACAAAAGATCCGGAATGTGTCAGGAGATTTGCAGTCATAAAGCCCCACATGAATGCCCTCCCACAGCAACTTTAGTTCATATATCCCAGGCCTCTACTGCATCAATTGCTGCTTTGGCATTGGATACAAGCTGCTCTAGTAAATTATCATTTGGTTCATATCTCTTCCCAATTATCGGAAAGAGGCATCATCAAGTACACATAGCCTTTAGTAACATAGTAAACAAATAGACCGTAATAGGGAAAAGTAAACTCATTCGGATTTATAGAAGTTTGACCTGCACTGTTTTTGTCTTACGGAATTCCTCTGGATAAACCCAGATGAGGGGGCAGTTTGTTTTATTCTTCTTATACATAGCGATCGGAAGATATAAAGTACCCGACAGCTCTACACCATCTGCCCTTTTTGTACTTAATAACCTGTTTTTCCAACATCTTTTATTGATTCGAAGGTTTTTATTGAAAGTGATCTGCTGGAGTTTATCTTTTGCCTGAAATTTCTGAAATATCATTGGATATTCATTTTTGATTGTATAGACAAAGCATTACCGTTCTTAAAATCTTCCAATGAGAAAAATATCTTCTTTTCTGTTTGTAAGGTAGACTGATAAAGTCTTCTGGTTTGAAATTATTAAGACTAGAATTCATCTATAAATGGGGATTGACCTTCTTTTGTAGTAACCTACTCCTATTAGGAATAAGTTCCCTTTTTCAATTTAGCCAATACATCCCTGGCATACTCATTTTCCCTTAGTCTCAAATCGTCCGGGATCACTATAAATATCCTGATTAATTCCTGTCAAATATAATTTTGGCGAAACTTTGTCCCGGATCAAAAGGATTTATAAAGATAAAGTCTTCACATTTCTCGTATCATACCAGGAATCAGAAACAATTGCAGTATTGTCATCACAGGTTACTCACCAAATCTCTGCTGTTTTTACCAGTGATTCTGGTTCATCAGAAAAGAGCATCAGCTAGAATTTCGTCTCTAAAATTGACTTTCTGGGCGGGATCTCCCTCGTCGAGTGCAACAACAAAAACAAAAAAGCAGGTTTATCAGCTCTCATCCCATATTTCTTTCCCTTTTCTCACCGCAGACAATCCTTTTGGCATTATTTCAGTAAGAGGAACATCATTTACCAATTTTATTTCTTTCCGTTCAGGTCATAAACTATGAGCTCTTCTGTGAAACCTGCTGAAGGCACAATATAAGAAAATGGAGGGAAATGGTAAGTGAGCATAATATAATTGCCATCGGAAGAAAAGACTGGCCTACATAAAGGTCTTTTGTCCTGAAAAGCGTTTTTGCACCATTATATTTTACTTTTTGTATAATTCAAGTTGTCAGTGTAGTAAAATTTATTTCGTCAGTTTTATTTTTAGCGGATCCTGATATGTTCTGTTTTGTGAGACATTACCATCGACAAGTGGTACAAGGGGCCGTTGGGTAAATCCCACGAATCTAGCAATGATGGACGTGATTCAGGTATTGTTCTACCAACAGTGATTGATTATCCTTATACCAACTGAACGGGCTGCCAAGATTAGCGTTCAATACTGCATCTGATTTGGTTAAGTGGCTTGCAGAAGCAACATCACTACCCATAATTCCTCCATTTCCTGTTGTATTTGTGAAGACTATTTAGTATCATCCGAGCCTATGAAATATTTGTGATCCATAGTTTTTCAGGTAATCCTGTTACCTGAACAGGTTGCACGTTGTGCTCTTTATTTTCCTGATTTTCAGATTGTTAATATAAGAAACTGTTGATGAAGTATTAGTTAATGGATTTGCCCATAGTCCTCCAAGCTTCATTTCTGCCTGATTGAGATCGTCAAGGCTTTTATATGTATTCCTGTATTGCAGCAACATGTATTCTTTTTGTATCATTGATACTGAAGGAGCTCTTTCATAATCAGCCAATGCCAATATTTCAGCAGAAGGCTTTTGAAAAACAATATTCTCTGAGCAATTAAAGATCAGTCACCAATCTAAGATTATAATTAGATTTAAATATTTCATAATGTTTAGTTTTTAAATTACTTAATTAACAATGGTTTCAGCTTAAGGTTTTTAATAAAATAAAGTTTATTTAACAAAGTATCCAATAAATTATGATTTAGAAATGTTGATTTTTGGGTGTATCCTGTTTTTGCATCAAAATAAAAATTACCATGGGCATAAAAATAGGACTTACCTTATTTTTTAATCAATAAATAGTGATTGTCGATATTTCTGCGTATATCTGCGAAATGTGATTCAAGATTTTATCAGGAATATTTCTGCGTAATCTGCGGGAAAAAGAAAAGGCTAAAGTTTTTGTCCCGCAGATTACGCAGATA
>JADJGA010000015.1 GCA_016708265.1 Saprospiraceae bacterium
TTCTTTCTGAAATGTGAATTTAAAAATAAATAGCAGTCAAACCTGACAAAAAAGACCAGGATTTGAGATAAAATGGCTTAATTGATTGTTTACAAATGAAATAATCATAAAAATTTAAATATTCATAACCAAACAGAATTAAAAAAATTGATTAATATTTTGATTATCAGGTGAATGTAAACAATTGTTTAGTTAGTTAATGGTTTGAAAGTGAAAAGCCTGATTAGTGTACATATTATTATGTTAAGTTGATCAGGCTTTATTTTTAAGACGTGCACTTAGCATAAGGGTTTGATCAATTTAAGGTAATCCTCATAAGGCTAATTTAATCCTGTTGTTTCGGATATTAAGCATTTTTTACTGAAAACAGAATTGATTACAATTGATATTTCTTTTGCTATTGACCATAAGTCAGAAATTAGAATAGTCTCGAAACAATAAATTGGGATCTTAGTTTATTTTAGTACCCGGAAAAGTCAAAAATATTTAGAACATTATGGAAAATTTAAGTTTAAAAGAAAAAGTTGGGTATGCATTAGGAGATGGTGCTGCAAATATTGCATGGAGGGAGTAGCTACTTTTCTATTTATTTTTTATACGGATGTTTTTGGAATAAATCCGGCTGCAGTAGGATTGCTTTTCCTGATAGCAAGATTTGGGGATGGAATTACTGATGTTATCATGGGAATAATATGCGATAGAACAAATTCCAGATATGGTAAATTCCGACCCTGGATTTTATGGACAGCACTTCCTTTAGGGATAGTATTATCCTTGTTATTTACAAGTCCTGATTTAAGCCTGATGGGGAAAGTTATTTACGCATACACCATGTACATTCTTTTACACTTGTTTACACAGCCAATAATATTCCATATGGTGCATTAATGGCTGTAATGACCGGTAACGATAAAGAACGGACAAACCTTGGTTCTTTCCGGATGGTAGGTGCATTCATTGGAGGCATGGTTGTTCAGGGTGCATTATTGTTTTTAGTAGCTTTTTTTGGTAATATTGATCCGGTAATTAATGTTGAAAAACTGGAAGATAAAAAATACCAGATTACGGTATCTGCAAATGAGGACATTGAAAATGTTAATATAAAGACTAAAGATGGGATTGCCTTGTTTGCCTGGTCTGAAAATCCGGCTGATGATACTGGCAACATACCCACTCAGGGAAAAAGTTTTTCAATAGAGGCCCAAAAAGAATATTCTTTCATTTTGACAGGAGAAGAAAACATTGAGGCAAATAAGATTTCTATAATAGATCAGAAAAGGGGTTACAGCAATGCCATTTACCTTATGTCAATTTTCCTGTCTTTTTTTATGCTTATAACATTCTTTTCCACAAAGGAAAGAGTTCAACCTCCTAAAAACCAAAAAGCAAATTTAAAGAAAGACATAAAAGACCTGACCGGAAACAAGCCGTGGATTATACTCCTTGTTGAACTAAATCCCGCAAAAGCGGGATAGTACTGCAAAAATACCCGATTCTTTCTTAATATTCGGAATTAATAACAAAAAAAATTTGAATATGAGAAAGAAATCGGGCTTTACAGTTGTAGAACAGGCAATTGAGCTTGTTCCAGAGTTTAAAAACGTGGTCCACAAAATGGAACAACAAGTAACATTGCGAGGACAAAGCAAAAGTACGTTAAATAATTATATTCGACGAATAGCATTAGTAGTAAATAATTTTGGCAGACTTCCTGAGCAAATTGAAGAAGAGGAGATAAATGAATACCTGGTTGGGTTGGCACGGGATCCGAGATCACCATCACGAAGCAGTTTTAAGCATATGGTATATGGATTGCGATATTATTTTCGGTTGATGGGGATGAATAAAATGCCATTGCATTGCCTTCATTAAAAAAAGACACCAAGCTCCCTGTGATTCTTAACCAGCAAGAGTTGAAAGAACTTTTGCAGCACCGACATTACTAAAACAAAGAATATTACTTACGTTGATATACTCAGCCGGACTACGAGGGCAGGAAGTTATAAACCTGAGGATATCAGATATTGATTTTGAACGAAAAACTATACATATACGGCAGAGTAAATACAAAAAGACCGGATAGTACCTCTGGCAGAAAGTATGGCTATTGGACTGAAGAAATATCTCAAAGCAGAAAATCCGCACATATGGTTATTTAATGGCAAGGAACAAGATGGGCGATACAGCGTGAGAGGACTTTCATGGGTTATGCGGGAAAATTTAAAAAAGACATCAATAAGCAAAGAAGTAAACCTGCATTCACTACGGCATACGTATGCTACACATTTGTTGGAACAAGGTGTGAATATTGTAACGCTGAAGGAATTACTTGGGCATTCAGAAATCACGACCACGATGATCTATTTGCATATAGCTCAATGTGATTTGGTAAAAGCACATAGTCCCCTGGACAGACTTTACAAGATCAGGAGCAATGCGGACAAAATATGAACTTGCAGATGTAGTAAAACACTTTGGAAGTAAGCTGAGGGGAAATATTACCCCATTACAAATCAAAGTGCTTGACAAAATATCACAATGCCGGACAGCCACATTAGGCGGGCATGAAGAAGTATGTGATAGATGTGGCACTGTACGCTACAGTTATAACAGTTGTGGCGACAGGCATTGCCCGAAGTGTCAGTCAGCGAAACAGGCAAACTGGATTGAAGACTTAATTCAAAGTACATTGCCGGTTAAACATTACCACATCATATTTACAGCACCACATCAATTGAACGCTATTGGTTTACATAACCAAAAAATGTATTATGATCTATTATTTTCAGCAGTATGGCAGACGCTGTTATCATTTGGGTACACACATTACGGAGTTCTGAGCGGGGCAGTTGGAGTACTCCACACATGGGGTCAAAACCTTTCGCTACATCCCACATACATTGTATTGTTCCGGCAGCAGGATTTACTATAACAGGAAAGTGGAAGAAAATCGGACATTCAGGCAACTATCTATATCCTGTCCATCAAATAAGTGAATCATTTAAAGGGAGGCTGCTTGATAGTCTCAAAAGAGCCTTGCGAAAACGAAAAGAACTATCTGTGTTTTCTGAACAAATACAAAAAAAGCTACAAAACAAAGTGGGTGGTGTATTGCGAGCCGTCGCTGGCAGGGTCAGTACACGTGGTGAAATATCTTGGGCAATACACTCATCGTGTAGCTATTACCAATCAACGTATCCTCAATATTGCCAATGGTAAAGTGACTTTCATTGCAAAAGACTATCGGGATAATGCAATGAAGAAACCGGTTACCCTTGATGGAGTTGAGTTTTGCGAAGGTTTACACTGCATATTTTACCCCAACGCTTTATAAAAATCAGAAGATTTGGCATTTATAACCACACTACCAGACGAAAACTTGATTTGCAATATATTGAACCGGACAAAACAATAGATGCAATAATAAAAAGGAACAGCTACCGGAAACAAATCTGCAACGACTCGAGAGGCTAACCGGAATAAATCCATGCCAGTGTCATGTGTAAAGTAGGCAGGATGATAGTTGTCAGGAATTGCCCGGATACGTTCACCTGATAGTTTGCTATATCACCAAAAAATACTTCAAAAAACTCATAATAACTTCAAAAACCTATAAATAAGGTTATGGAAAAACTATGTCGTCAGACCAATTAAAACCTTAAAACGTGAATTATTTCGAATAAAAAAGTAGACTATTCACAAAATAAGGACATGGCAAAAAGAACAATCAAAAAATCTATTTTTTGTTCCCAAATATCTCCCTCCGGAAAAAATAAAAACCAACATTAAGTACATAGATAATTTAGGGTTGGATGTAGTTCAACCAGGAATAATCGCTGGGTCTTGTAGACCGCTCATATTCCTATTTATTATCGGATTGTTATTTAATGTTTATAATTCAATAAAGCAAGGTATAGTTGTAATTTATTTTACACACTACTTAAACAATCAGTTACTGGCAGCTACATTTATGGTGGGATTAATGCTTGCGTCAATTGCAGGAGCTATGCTAACTTCTCCGTTAGGGAAAAAATTTGGGAAACGTAATCTGTTCATCTATGCATTGATATTCTCAGGAGTTGTAAATTCATTGCTGTTTTTCTGTGGTCCCGATAACAATATCGCCATTTTTACTTTAGGAATAATATCAGAGATGGGAGCCGCTGTATTTCCGACATTGTTTTTTGCAATGCTGGGTGATGCAGCCGACTATTCAGAATATAAAAACAAACGAAGAGCAACAGGACTTGTGTACTCTGCCGGATCTTTTGCGACCAAATTCGGAGGTGGTATTGCAGGTGCAATTATCGGATTTGTACTAGCTTCATTTCATTATAACGGACAGGATGAAATTGCTATTCAGGGTGCTATTCCGGGTATTATCATGCTTATGAGCTGGATACCTGCGATTATTGCATTCATTGCAGCCGGTTTTATGACACTCTATCCTTTGACTCAAACGAAAATGGATGAAATCACAAATGAATTGAATAATAGACGAATAAACTAACTTGCTTAAATCTCTTTTTGACAGATGTCTTTAAGAACAGAAAAAAAATAAATATGAAGTTTGGCTATTTTGATGATAAAAACCGGGAATATGTGATAACCAATCCTCAGACACCATGGCACTGGATAAATTACCTTGGAACTGAAGATTTCTTTTCACTTATCTCAAATACTGCCGGAGGATATTCTTTCTATAAGGATGCTAAATACCGGCGTTTAACCCGCTACCGATACAACAACGTACCCATGGATAACGGTGGTCGTTATTTCTATATAAAAGATGGTGAAACATTATGGTCTCCGGGATGGAAGCCATGTAAAACCCCCCTTGATAATTACGAATGCAGACATGGGATGAATTATACTTCAATTGAAGGAGCAAAGACGGAGTCAATGTTAAGCTTCTCTTTTTGTTCCCCTGAAAACCCTCGCGGAAGTACAAAAGATGACTGTGACCAACAACACTTCTGATGTAAAAAAACTGAAACTGTTTTCATTTACCGAATGGTGTTTTTGGAACGCAGCGACAGACATGGAAAACTTCCAACGTAACTTTTCAACAGGAGAGGTTGAAATTGAAGGATCGGTTATCTACCATAAAACCGAGTACCGCGAACGTCGCAATCATTACGCATTTTATTCAGTAAATACACCACTTAAAGGTTTTGATACCGACCGGGATTCATTCTTCGGTCTTTACAATGGTTTTGATGAGCCTCAGGTTGTGTTGGAAGGAAAATCAAAAAATTCAAAAGCTCATGGCTGGTCACCAATAGCTTCTCATCATATTGAAATTGAATTGAAACCTGGTGAATCAAAAGATTTTGTATTCGTTTTGGGTTATGTTGAAAACAAAGAAGAAGAAAAATGGGAATCTGAGAATATAATCAATAAAACAATAGCTAAAAAAACTATTGACAGATTTGATACATCTGCAAAAGTAGATGCTGTATTTGCAGAATTGCATTCCTATTGGGATAAACTTTTAAGTGTTTACTCATTACATTCCGGTTATGAAAAACTCGACAGGATGGTAAATATCTGGAATCAATACCAGTGTATGATCACTTTTTGCTTTTCACGGTCGGCTTCATTTTTTGAAAGTGGAATTGGACGGGGAATGGGTTTTAGAGATTCAAATCAGGATTTGATTGGCTTTGTGCACCAAATTCCGGAAAGGGCACGTGAACGTATATTAGATATTGCTTCTACTCAATTTCCTGATGGTGCCTGCTATCATCAGTACCAACCCCTAAATAAACGGGGTAATAATGATATCGGCAGCGGATTTAATGACGATCCGCTCTGGCTTATTTTTGGGACAGTAAGTTATATTAAAGAAACGGGAGATTTCAGCATTCTGGATGAAATAGTTCCTTTCGATAACGATATATCCATTGCCAGGTCATTATTTGATCATCTAACTGTTTCCTTTGATCATGTAGTAAATAATACAGGCCCTCATGGATTGCCGCTTATTGGCAGGGCCGACTGGAATGACTGCCTGAATCTCAATTGTTTTTCAAACGATCCAAATGAATCATTCCAGACGACTGAGAACAAATCGGAAGGAACAAAGGCTGAATCACTAATGATTGCAGGTCTTTTTGTCATATACGGTGGAGAATATATAGAGCTGTGTCAAAAACTTGGCAAGGAAAATGAAGCTTCCCGGGCCAAAACACATGTTGACACAATGATTGCTGCTATTAAAAAACATGGCTGGGATGGCAAATGGTTTATCCGCGCATATGATTATTATGGTAATAAAATAGGCAGTAATGAAAATGATGAAGGTAAAATATTTATAGAATCAAACGGAATGTGCACAATGGCAGGTATTGGCAAAGAAGAAGGTCTTTGTGAAATCGCATTGGATTCGGTAAAAGAACATCTCGATACGCAATTCGGGATTGTATTGAACAACCCTGCTTACAGGAAATATTACATAGAATACGGTGAAATATCGAGTTATCCACCCGGATACAAAGAAAATGCAGGTATTTTCTGTCACAATAATCCCTGGATCATGATTGGGGAGACAAAACTTGGACGAGGGGATCAGGCCTGGGAATATTTCAGGAAGATTTGCCCTTCGTATCTGGAAGATATCAGCGAATTGCATAAAACGGAGCCATATGTATATTCACAAATGATTGCAGGCAAAGATGCATTTAAACCAGGTGAAGCCAAAAACTCATGGTTAACAGGTACTGCATCCTGGAATTTCTATACGATCAGTCAGTTTATTTTAGGTATTCAACCCGAATATGATGGATTAAAAATCAATCCCTGTATTCCTAAAAACTGGGATGGATTTGAAGTAACACGTAAATTCAGAGGTGTATTCTATAAAATCAAGTTTGTGAATAAAAACCATGTCAGTAAAGGAATTAAGAGTGTGGTTATCGATGGAAAAATATTTATTTCAAACTTAATACCAGTTTTTGAGGATGGCACCTCACATTCAGTAATAGTTGAGCTAGGCAATTAAAATTTTAACATTGATCAGGCTTATCAGGTTTGAAAAAAAAAGGATCATTTAAAATACTTGTAAAAAATTTAAGCTAAAAAAAACCATACAAATTGATATTAACTTAAATGGATAAAAACTTGAAGACTTATACAACTTTGTTTTTAATACTGGCAGTAATACTTAGCAATTATTGTACTTCTTCTGCAGTAAAACAAAAAAACAACGAAAAATTAAAACCAGATACCCTTGATCAAATACTTGTAAATCAGGTTGGTTATCAACCCAATTCCGTTAAAATTGCATTACTACGTTTTAAAACCGATAAGTTTGATGTTGTTAATGTTAAAAACGGCAGAGTTGTTTTTTCGGGAAAACCTGGTCAGTTTAAATACTGGCAACTGTCGGGGGACAGTATTTGTATCGCTGACTTTTCTAAGCTTATCACTGCCGGCAAATACCGGATTTGTATAAATGAAACAATCTGTTCCTATGAATTTGAAATCAGTAATGAGATTTATAATGATATTACAAAAGCATCATTAAAAGCATTTTACCTGAACAGGTCGGGTTTTGAGCTAACTAAGGAATTTGCAGGTAAATGGGCAAGGCGGGGAGGTCATCCTGATACTTCAGTAATTGTGCACTCTTCAGCAGCCTCTGATAAAAGACCCGAAGGATTTATAATTTCCAGTCCGGGTGGCTGGTACGATGCCGGGGATTATAATAAATACATTGTCAACAGTGCAATCAGTACATACACTTTACTGCTTTTTCACCAGATGTATCCTGAGTATTGCAAAAATTTAAAAATCAATATACCGGAAAGCCACAATAAAATTCCAGACGTATTGGATGAACTTTTAGTGAACCTTCGATGGATGCTGACGATGCAGGACCCGCTGGATGGTGGTGTTTATCACAAGCTGACAAATAAAAATTTCTGTGATTTTATAATGCCGGAAAAAGCAACTGATCCCAGGTATGTTGTTTCAAAATCTACTGCAGCTTCTCTCGATTTTGCTGCAACTATGGGTATGGCATCCAGGGTATTTGAGAGAAGTGAATTTCCTCAATTAAAAACCCTTGGTAAAGTTTGTCTCGAAGCAGCAAAAAAAGCATATTCTTGGGCAAAAGCCAACCCTGCATTATATTATAAAAATCCTTCGGATATTTCAACAGGTGCTTATGATGACACTGAACTTGATGACGAATTTTTCTGGGCGGCTACAGAACTAGCATTAGCTGATAATGATTTGTCACTGATCCCGAAAAAGCTTTTGGAAGCACATAAAGTTATGGTTCCATCATGGGATTATTCAGGAATGACAGGGATTTTATCACTTTCACTTTCTGACAAGCCCAAAGCTGCTGAATATAAGAAAATAGCTCAAAAAATACTGCTAGGATATGCAGACAAACTGGTTAATGTTTCGGAAAATTCTCCTTATAGAGTAAGTCTTGATTTTTTTAAATGGGGCAGTAATTCAGATGTAGGTAACATGGCAATTATTAAACTGATCGCATATAAGATCAGCGGAGATATAAAATATTTAGCGTCTGTTCAGTGCGATGTTGATTATTTACTTGGACGAAATGCGACTGGATATTGTTTTGTAACGGGTTTTGGAGAAAAAGAATCATGAATATCCATCACAGACCTTCAGGCGCAGATGGAATATCAGATCCTTGTCCTGGTTTTTTGGCCGGGGGACCAAACACTATAGTTTTAAATGACTGTCCTCAGATTAAACGTTCAGAGTTTCCTGCTAAATCATTTTCCGATGCTGAATGCAGCTATTCGACCAATGAAGTAGCTATAAACTGGAATGCACCATTATTCTTTGTTTTAGGTGCAATGGATTCATTAAACAGATATAAATAGAAAAATAACTAATAGAATTATAAAGTTTGGGAATTTATTTTTTAAAAACGAGTAAGTCTTATTTATGATTTTATATTTTATTCATTATTTTTACACCTTTTTCAAAATTAAAGTTAAATGCGAAAATGACTGAATTTATAGAGGACGATCACATATCAGTAGATTGTGTAATTTTTGGATTTGATTTTGAAAATCTGAATGTACTACTTGTAGAAAGAACTTTATTTGATGATAATAATGAAGTAGTTTTTTCAGATTTAACTCTTACCGGCAATCACATTTACCGGCATGAAGACCTTGATGATGCAGCTAAGAGGATTTTATTTAATCTGACCGGACTTGAAAATATTTATATGGAGCAATTTCACACTTTTTATCATCCCGACAGATTAAAAGCAAAAAATGATGTATTATGGATAGAATCTATCGGAAAAAATCCCGATTCAAGAGTTATCACAACATCTTACTTTTCAATGTTAGACAAAAATAAAATTAAACTAGTAAAAAAAGATAGAAATGTAGCCTGGTATCCGGTAAATGAGGTCAAGGAACTGGCTTATGATCATAAATTAATACTTGATAAAGCTCTTGATTCCCTGAGACTGAAACTGGCACACGAACCGATTGCTTTTGAACTGCTGCCAACAAAATTCTCCATCTCACAGCTGCAAAGAGTATACGAAGTGATCATGAATGATAAATATGACCGAAGAAATTTCAGGCGCAAAGCTTTACGAATGAAATATCTGATAGAGCTAAAGGAAAGGCAAACGGATGTAAAACACATTCCTGCCAAATTATATATGTTCAGTAAAGATGTATATGATGTTGTAAAGTCTGATTATATAAATTCTTTAATTTAAAATCCGACACTTATATATTATAAGATCAATATGTGTAAAATTTTATGTAATTTTTATCAATTTAAATGAATTGAAAAATGAAAATAAAAAATCTTAACCCGGTAAAATTATTGTTTAAATATCTTGGTATTATCAGTTTGGTTATAGTATTTGCAGGCAAAGCGCAAGCAAGCACCATTAAACCTGAAGATCCTTTAAACAGGAAAGTCAAAGAACTGATCTCCAAAATGACATTGGAGGAAAAAATAGGTCAGCTCAATCAATTTTCAAATCCATACCATAAAACCGGTCCGGGCATTAAATCCGAGAGGAATGAAAGTTTTGACGAAATGGTTGCAAATGGTCTGATAGGCAGTTTTCTGAATGTTCTCGGTGCTGATGAAACTATGAGACTGCAGAAAATCGCAATTGAAAAATCGAGACTGGGGATACCCCTGATCTTTGGATATGATGTCATTCATGGTTTTAAGACAATTTTCCCGATACCTCTCGGTGAAGCAGCCAGTTTTGACAGGGCATTGATGGAGAAAAGTGCAAGAATAGCTGCCATTGAGGCGGCAGCTAACGGAATTCATTGGACATTTGCTCCAATGGTAGATATTTCACGTGATCCGCGATGGGGAAGGATCATGGAGGGTGCAGGTGAAGATGTGTATCTTGGAGAACAGGCTGCGAAAGCCCGTGTGCATGGTTTCCAGGGTGATGACCTTTCAAGGGACAATACAATAGCAGCATGTGCCAAGCATTTTGCAGCTTATGGAGCATCTTTCGGAGGCAGAGATTATGCTGCTGTTGATATGTCTGAGCGTATGCTGCGCGAAGTTTATCTGCGACCATATAAAGCTGCTGTTGATGCCGGGGTAGCGACATTTATGTCATCATTCAATACGATAAACGGAGTACCTGCATCCGGAAACCGTTGGTTACAGACCGATATTCTTCGCGGAGAATGGGGTTTCAAAGGATTCGTAGTCTCAGACTGGAATTCTTTGGGTGAAATGATATATCATGGTAATGTTGAATCTCAGTACGATGTTGGTTTTCATGGTGTTGATGCCGGTATAGATATGGATATGGAAGGCAGGATATATATAAACCAGATAAAAAAACTTTTGGAAGATAAGAAAATAAGCATAGGCCAGATCGATGAAATGGTAAGCCGTATTTTGCTGATCAAATACCGGCTCGGATTGTTTGATAATCCATATCAGTACTGTAACAAAAAGAAAGAAAAAGAACTGACAATGCATCCGGAACATCTGGCTGCTTCCCGCGATGCTGCAAAAAGATCTGTTGTACTTCTGAAAAACAAAAACAAAACCCTGCCTTTGACCGGTAAGGTGAAACGTATAGCCGTTATTGGTCCTCTGGCAAATGATAAAGATTCACCTCTTGGCAACTGGAGAGGAGATGTTGCTCCCAATTCAGCAGTATCATTGCTGGAAGGTATTCGCAAAATAGCTGGAAATAAATATGAGATTTTGTATTCTGAAGGTTGCAGACTCCTGGATAATAAAGAGAGTAATTTTTCCGCCCCGGTGCTTATCAATAATACTGACAGAAGTGGTTTTAAAAAGGCTATTGCTGCCGCAAAAAAAGCTGATATCGTAGTATTGGCGCTGGGCGAAACCGCTTATATGTCGGGTGAATGCCGAAGTTATGCCGATATATCGCTCAAAGGACTGCAACTCGAATTACTACGTGAAATCAAGAAAACAGGAAAACCGGTTGTTCTCACATTATTCACCGGTCGTCCGTTGGTGCTGACTGATGCCATAGATCATGCTGATGCAATACTCAATTGCTGGCTCCTTGGATCAGAGTCCGGAAATGCCATTGCAGATGTACTTTTTGGCAATTATAACCCCTCCGGGAAATTGCCCGCTTCTTATCCCTACCATGCAGGGCAGATACCTATATTCTATGAACAACTCAGTTCGGGTCGTCCTTATGACCCTAAACCGGATAGTCTGACATCTAAATACCGTGATATACCCAATTCACCTCTTTATGCTTTTGGATACGGACTTAGCTATACTACCTTCAAATTCAGGGATCTTAAGCTTAGCAGTGAAAAAATTAGAATGAATGATAAGCTTACTGTCAAAACAACTATAAAAAATACGGGAGAATATGCAGGGGAAGAAGTTGTTCAGATATACATCCGGGATATGGCAGGCAAAGGAGTTTCCAGACCGGTACTTCAACTCAAGGGATTTGAAAAAATATTATTGGCAAAAGGCGAAAGCAAAAAAGTAGAATTTACCATCACTCACGCTGATCTCGCTTTTTTTAGACTGGATGAGACATGGGGACCGGAAACAGGCAAATTTCAGGTATTTGTCGGTAATTCATCGGACAATCTGCCTCTGAAAGGCGAATTTGAGTTGGAGGAGAGATAATTAACATTACCATCTGGCATTGAAGCCTTTATTGAGTGCATCATTGTATTTTTCCAGTTCGAAAGAATACAAATAAGGTGACTTATGAGGCATGCCTTTTTTCTTTTCTTTTAAACTCTTCAATATTTTATAGCCGAGGATTTTTCTTTGAAAATTTCTCTTATCCAGTTTTTTATCAAGAATGGTTTCATACAATATCTGAAGCTCTGTCATTGTAAATTTTTCTGGCAATAAATTATATCCAATAGGCAGATAGTTTAATTGTAAGCGCAATGTTTGAAGTGCTTTATCAAGAATTTCTCTGTGGTCCAGCATAAATTCAGGCAAATCATGAATATCCCACCACATACTTTTTTCAGCGATTGTATCTGGCAGGAGGTTTACTTTTGAAAAATCCACCAGGGCATAATATCCAATTGTAACAAATCTCTGTAAAATCCAATGATCATCATTAACATTTATTCCATCCTTTTCCAGGTCACGGATATGAAATTCTCTTTGTGACCGTTCAGGTTCGCCAAAATATAAAATTGCCGTAGGAAAATTTCATTTAATCCGGTCCTTTCTCTCAACACCCTCATCGCTGCTGCATCTGTTGACTCATCTTTATAAATAAATCCTCCGGGAAGTGCCCAAATATCCATATAACGGTGTTTGAGCAAAAGAACTTTCAATTGATTTTCGTGAAAACCCAGTATCACACAATCTACTGATAATGAAGGGAGAAAATCATGTTCTCCTGAACTTAATAACTGCCTGATATATTCATTCATAGCCATAATAAACTGCAAAACTAAATTATTTCCCCTTCAACCTAAAAAAAAACCTAAAAAATTTGGAAAACAGGAAATAATAAAATTAACTTTGTGTCTAAATAACACAAAGAAACTAATTCTTTCATTTTTTAAATGATTTGTATGGGTTCGGTTGTTCAAATATTTATACTTTCCGCTTTTATTACCCCTGTTTTCTTATTGTTTCAAGTCATGAAGCCTAAAATGCTTTTATCCCTTGCCTGCACTGGATTATATGAGGATATTGAAAGCCGGAAAATGATTAATAAATCAACCATTAATTTAGCCAGGAGACAATAAGGTTTTAATATTAAAATATTCAACTATGAAAAAGTCTGTTTTTGTTTTTGCCCTTTTTTTATTAACCACGGCATTATTTGCACAGGTAAACAAAGTTGTTGTAAAGGATGGCTCTGATGGTATAAAACTGTCCGTTAATGGCAATGATTTCTTTATTAATGGTATGAACTGGGATTATTTCCCGGTTGGCACCAATTATTCTTACAGTTTATGGCAGCAGTCAGACGATATGATAAAGGCTGCCTTGGATTATGAAATGCCTTTGCTTCAAAACATGGGTGTAAACACCATTCGCCAATATACAGGAGTACCTGCTAAATGGATAGAATACATATATAAGAATTATGGAATTTACACTATGTTAAATCACTCATTTGGCCGTTATGGTCTTACTGTAAAGGGTAAATGGGAGGCTAACACCGATTATTCAAATCTGGCAGTCAGGGAGTTGCTCCTGAAAGAAGTAAAAGATATGGTGAACCAATACAGGGAAACACCGGGTCTGTTGCTTTATCTTTTAGGCAATGAAAACAATTATGGTCTATTCTGGAGGGGTGCCGAGACGGAAAACATCCCGGTACAAGACCGCAAGTCAACACAAGATGCCTATCATTTATATAAACTATTTAATGATGGAGTGAAAGAAATGAAGTCTATAAGTAAAAATCATCCTGTAGCTATTTGCAATGGGGACGTGCTTTTCCTCGATATTATTGCCAAAGAATGCATTGATATTGATATACTCGGTATCAATACCTATCGTGGTCTTACTTTTACTGATTTATATGACAGGGTGAAAAAGGAATTTGACAAGCCGGTAGTGCTTACTGAGTTTGGCTCCGATGCATATAATACACTGGCTAATAAGGAAGATCAGGAATACCAGGCAAAAGTCCTGGTAAGCAACTGGAAGGAAATTTATGCCAATGCTGCAGGTATGGGTAAAAACGGAAACAGTCTTGGTGGATTTACTTTCCAGTTTAGCGATGGCTGGTGGAAAACAGGACAAACAATTAACCTTGATGAACATGATCCAACTGCATCCTGGTCAAACGGTGGCTACCAGAACGATTACAAAGAAGGCGAAAACAACATGAACGAAGAGTGGTTTGGTGTTTGTGCCAAAGGCAAAACCAATGAAAGGGGTACTTACGAGTTATATCCCCGTGCAGCTTATTATGCATTGAAAGAAGTACACAGCTTTAATCCTTACAATACTGGAGCTAAGTCGCAAATTAATTTCCTCGATAATATTCAAATTGCCGATGCGGCATTGCGTGCAAGGGGGGATAAAGCAGCAATGCAATCTGAGGACAAAGGCAAACTATACGTTAGCGATTTACAGGTCAACTTCAGCACTTACAATACAGGAGGCAGCCTGATCTCTACTCCCGAAAAGGATGATCCTGCTACCAGTGGTTACCCGAGCAGTTTAGGATTTGACCACATGCAGTCTTTCAATATAGGTGTAACTGCAAAGCCTGCTCCTAACATGACTGCTAATGTTCAGTTTAATATATTAGGTAATGTAGCAGAGAATCCAATTGATGAAGTGTTTTACGAAAACAGGGGCAGAAGAATTACGGTTAATACACCCACAGGAACACAACAAATTAGTTCAAATAACCGAATTCAATTATACAGAGCAAGCTATAACTGGGATGCCAGACTATTTAAGCTTACCGGTTTTACCGGACCGGGCATTATCATTGGGGTTATGAAGGTGATTTTTTTGGGCTTTACCCGGAATCAAACTATGGTCCTAATATAGATATTTACAATGGAGAAGCCCCATTTGGTTTTGAATTGGAAGGTAAAAAAGCCACCAAAGGTTTCAAGCTTGCTTTTGGTCCTGAACTTTGGTGGGGTGCCAACCCGGCCGTACTGCTAAAATACACCAGAAAACTTGCAAAATTTGATATAACAGGTATGTTTCATGAAGACATTGCACAACGTAGCGGCTTGCAAAGCTCATTTGCCGTACCTACACCTAAAACAAGGAAAGCAGCCTTAAGTGTTTCAAGAAAATTTGGTTCATTTGGCTTTGACCTGGGTGGACTTTGGGCAGGGGCAGCCACTTAATGGCAGGGAATTTCAATTAATGAGAGATGATAAAGTGTATATTGATCAGATCAGTTCAGAAGACAATTTCGGTGGTAAGATCAAACTCACTTATATCAAAGGATTACTGCAATGGTATGGCCTTGCTTCATACATGGGTCTTGTTGCCAATGGTGGAGTTGACCAGACAAGGACATTTACAGGCTGGAGGTTGAAAGACATTGGCAGCGGCAATATGTATAATGTACTTAGTGGTTTCACTGTAAATATAGGCAAGGTGCAAGTTGCTCCCAACTTTTTATACCAAAAACCAATTGAAGGACCAATACCAGCATATGTGTTAGCTCCTGGCAGGCCAAGAAATATTCTGGATGACCCTTTTTCTGTAAGATCTAACAGGGAAACTGTAGCAGGAGAACTTCTGATAACCTACGACCCAACACCAGGCACCTGGATGTATGAGTGGGACAATGACCGTGCTGAGGATGCAAAATTTGCCATCAGCGCTGATTTTGTTTATAGACACCTGCCCACAACACAGGATGCTGCCATCGGTATATTAGGAAATGGAAGGACTTCTTTTGTATTTCCCGGAGCAACTCCTGCACTGGATCTATGGGAGGCAAATACCCGCATAGTATCAAAAATAAATCCAAACCTTGGAGTAATAGCGAATCTGTATGTCGGAAACGGCCAGGCAAATGGTAGTGATGCAAGGACTATTGACCGTTATGGTTTTGACTTGCGAACAATATTTAAGAAAACAAAACTGATTGCTATCGGCAAGTTCAATGACTGGGGACCATTTGATTACCACCGTGATTTTAACCTTACTTTCCCAATTCAATTGATTGCCGATTTCTCTGTAGAACTTGGAAAACCTGACTGGTATATGCTGCCAGGAACAAAAGTAGGAATTAGAGGTACCCACAGAACGCTAAATAAGTACTCACCCAGGTATTCGCCCGTTAAAACAATTGATGCAGCCGGCAATTGGGTCCCGGATCCTAACGCAATAGGATTTCCCGATGGTAATGAATGGGAAATATGACCTACGTTCAAATTAATTTAGGTAAATAATTAATTAACAAAGGAAATAGGATATATATGAAAAGAAAACACAAACAATAGTAGTATTAAATTATTTTTGGGATTTTTGATTATCCTTGTAATTGGATGTACAAGAGATATTGAAAATCTTCAGGCTCCCTCATATCCGAGTTTGGCAGACGTTTTTATTGATGATTTCACCGGTGATCTTGCTTATGCTGCTTTTGGTGGTTCTGATGTGAAAGCTTTTCAGGTGGATAATCAGCTAAGCTATGGAGGCACAAAGCAGTCCATGAGATTCGAGGTGCCGGATGCTAACAGTCCACAAGGCTCTTATGCAGGTGGTGTCTTTTTTAGCAAAACCGGCAGGAATTTATCCGGCTACAATGCTTTGACCTTTTACATTAAAGGTTCTCAAGCTGCCACCATTGGAGTTGTTGGATTAGGAAATGACTTGGGAGAATCCAAATACCAGGTCAATTTAAGCAATTTAACCGTTAATAGTAACTGGAAGAAAGTTATAATACCAATACCAGATGCCTCAAAACTTAATGCCGAAAAAGGTCTATTTTATTACTCCGCCGGCCCGGAAAATGGAAAAGGTTATACTTTCTGGATTGATGAAGTCAGGTTTGAAAAACTGGGAGATCTGGCCTATCCACAATTCATGATTCTTAATGGCCAGGATCTGGTCGAAACAGCATTTATAGGCATTACTAAAATATTGGGTGGACTGACTACATCTTTCAATCTTCCAAATGGAATCAATCAGACGGTGAATGCTGCTCCGGCATATTTTGAGTTTAAATCATCTAATCCAACTATTGCAACTGTTAATGCTTCAGGAAAAATTTCAGTTATTGGAGGACCGGGCACTAGCGATATTACAGCTTCAGTAGGTGGTGTTGCAGCAAAAGGCTCACTGAAAATAGATTCAAAAGGAACGTTTCAGTCTGCACCTATACCTAATCTCGCTTCTGTGAATGTTAGCTCAATTTTCAGCGATACTTATACTAATATTCCTGTAGATTATTACAATGGATATTGGCAGCCTTATCAAACTACTCTTTCAGCTGATTTTGAAGTCAACGGAGACCGGATTTTAAATTACACTGATTTCAATTTTGTAGGAATTCAATTTAGTTCTCCTACCCTGAATGCAAGTGCGATGACTCATTTTCACGCAGATATTTTCATTCCCTCGACAATAACAGGAATACTCAGTTTAGAATAGAGCTGGTGGATAAATCGGGAGGTGGGACAGGCCTCAACACCAGAACTTTTTCTGTTTCACAGTCCCAGCAATGGATAAGTCTTGAAATTCCTCTTTCAAGTTTTTCAGGCTTAAGTTCACGAAACGCTTTATGGCAAATCGTTTTTGTGGATGTGAATAACACAATACCTTCTTTTTATGCTGATAATATATATTTTCATAAATAGATTTTAATTAGACATAAAGGCCATTGATGTTTTTATCAAAAAATCCAACCAAAAAGCTTAAATATGAAATCAATAAAACTTATAGAAAACAAAAGCATTCATTTCGCAATGTTTGCATTATTTATAGTTTCAATGCTGATAACCGGATGCCAAAAGGATGAAATTCAAAAACTGGAACAGCGAAATTGGCAATTGACATGGAGTGATGAATTTGATGGTCCTGCCGGTCAATTACCAGACGGTTCCAAATGGAATTTCGACTTAGGTACAGGACAGAACGGATGGGGAAATCAGGAATTGCAATCTTATACAAATAAGCCACAAAATGTCTCCGTGGATGGCAAAGGTAATTTGGTACTTACTGCTATCAGGTCCGGTGATAGTTATACTTCGGCAAGGATAAACACCAAGGGTTTATTTTCCCAAAAATACGGTCGGTTTGAAGCGCGCCTGAAAACTACACATGGACCAGGTGTTTGGCCTGCTTTCTGGATGCTGGGATCAAATATTGATTCAACCCCATGGCCACAGTGTGGCGAAATTGATATCATGGAGCAAAGAGGTCAGCAACCTTCCATAACATATGGCACACTGCATGGTCCTGGATACTCCGGCGGTAATTCCATTGGCAAACCCTATTCATTAGCATCCGGAAGATTTGATACTGATTATCATATCTATGCAGTTGAATGGGGAGAAGATTATATTGATTTCTTTGTTGATAATTACTTGTTTCAGCGACTTACACCAGAAAAGCTTACAGGTGAATGGGTATATAACCAACCTTTTTACATATTGTTAAATGTGGCAGTTGGGGGTAATTTTGTTGGTTTTCCGACATCCGGAACACCTTTTCCACAATCAATGTATGTTGATTATGTAAAAGTTTATAAGCAAAACTAAGACTTTTCTTAAGCTTTGTATGATCATTTTTTCCCAATTGGTTAAGTCTTGAATGTAATTTATGGGAAAAATGCTTTTTTTTGTATTAATTGTCGATTATGTTGTTGCTATGGGTAAAAACTATAAAATTATTTTTGACCCATAGGATTTTAAGCTTTAATAACTAAATTTTGAATATTTGATATGGCCGCGGATGTAAAAATAAACCTTGATTCTGTAGAAATTGATAATGAAATTTATTACAGGATATCACATGTTGATACCATGCGTCCATTTTTCATGAGCATCGTAAGTGATTCGAACCACTGGATGTTTATTTCCAGCAATGGAGGGTTAACTGCAGGTCGAAAACAATCAGAATATGCTCTGTTTCCTTATTATACCGATGATAAAATAACCGAGTCTTCTGAAATAACCGGAAGTAAAACTATTATTCGTGTTGCAAAAAATAATGAAAATTTTTTATGGGAGCCGTTTTCGGTTCGCAGTGAAGGTCGTTTTAGGCTGAGCAGAAATCTGTATCAAAACAAATTGTGCAACAAAATACTTTTTGAAGAAATCAATCATGATCTTCAACTCTGCTTTCAATATGAATGGAGCTGCAGTAATTTGTATGGATTTGTAAGACAATCAAAACTAATTAATCTTTCCGGAGGGATAGTTGAACTACAATTGGTTGATGGAATACAGAACATCATGCCATATGGTTTGCCAACCGATTTGCAAACCACAACCAGTAATCTGGCAGATGCTTATAAACGTTCTGAACTTATTCCCCAAACAGGAATTGCCATCTATGCATTAAGTGCAATCATTGTTGATAAAGCTGAACCTGCAGAAGCATTAAAAGCAAATGTAGTTTGGAGTGCCGGTTTGGATAAACCATTGTATCTATTATCTTCCAATCAACTTCAACATTTCAGGAACAACCAATCCATCCAACAGGAAGAAGATGTAAAAAGGGAGAAAGGCGCTTATATTCTGGTTTCAACACTGAAAATTGCAGCAGGAGTAGAAAAAAAATGGATGATTGTTGCGAATGTTAATCAAAATCAGGCTGCTGTTATTGCCCTTTCTGAACAAATAAAAAATGATAAGGAACTATCTACTAAAGTTCTTGCTGATGTAGCAGCAGGAACCTTGCATTTACAGGAGTTAACAGGTGCAGCGGATAGTTTTCAATACACAGCGGATCATTTAAAAGATACAAGGCACTACTCCAATGTATTGTTCAACATCATGCGTGGAGGTATTTTCGATAAAAACTATCAAATTGAAAAATGGGATTTTAATAATTACCTGAAAAAGGCCAGCAAGAAAGTATTTGAAGAAGCACAAACTGGTTTGACCCAACTCAACGAAATATTTTCTTTGTTTGACCTCAAAAAATTGCCGGGCAATTCAATAATCCTGATTTCTTACGATTAGCAACCGAATATCTTCCATTGAAATTCAGTCGCAGGCATGGTGATCCCAGCCGGCCATGGAATCAATTTTCCATTAATACAAGAAGCGAAATTGATGGCTCAAAATTTTAGATTACCAGGGTAACTGGCGTGATATATTTCAGAACTGGGAAGCATTAGCTCATTCCTATCCTGAATTTATTGATGGAATGATCTCCAAGTTTTAAATGCTTCCACTTTTGACGGCTATAATCCGTACAGGGTAACAAAAGATGGGTTTGACTGGGAAACTATTGAGCCGGATAATCCATGGTCCTATATCGGTTATTGGGGTGATCATCAGATCGTCTACTTGCTGAAGTTTTTAGAATTTGCTGAGCAACATCAAGCGGGCGCTATTGAAAAAATGTTGGAATTGAACAATTTTGTTTATGCCAATGTACCGTACCGGATCAAATCATACCAGTATATTGTAAATAACCAAAAGATACGATTGAGTTTGATCACCATAATGAAAAAATCATTAAAGAACAAATCAAACAAAAAGGTGCTGATGGTGCATTGCTTACCGTAGACGGTGATGTTTACCGTGTAAACTTTGCTGAGAAGATTTTAGCAACCATTCTTTCCAAGCTTTCCAACTTTGTGCCCGAAGGGGGCATCTGGATGAATACACAGCGTCCGGAGTGGAATGATGCCAACAATGCATTGGTAGGCAATGGAGTGTCCATGGTTACGCTTATTATTTGCGAAGGTTACTTAAGTTATTCTTGAATGTAGTTGAAAATGCTCAATCTGAATCTGTTTCCATTTCCGCCGAGTTGCATTTGCTTTTCGCACAATTGTCAAATGTTTTCTCAAGCCATTCGGGTTTGCTGAATTCTTCAATCGACACCAAAATTAGAAAAGTTATTACAGATGCCTTAGGTAATGCAGGCAGCAATTTCAGAAATAAAATCTACGACAATGGTTTTCGGGTAAGAAAGAGAGCCTTACTGCTGCTGAGCTTTCTGCTTTTGTAAAATCATCACTCCAATTTATTGAGCACTCTATAAAAGCCAATAAAAGAAAAGATAAATTATATCATGCTTACAACCTGCTGAGTTTTGAAAATGATGAATTGAAAATATCTTATCTCAGCGAAATGCTGGAAGGCCAGGTTGCGGTGTTAAGTTCTGAACAATTAACGGCAACTGAAAGTTTGCAATTGCTGGATGCATTAGAACAAAGTTCGCTTTACAGAAAAGATCAGAACAGCTATATACTTTATCCGAACAAAAACCTGAAAGGATTTCTTGAAAGAAATAATATCCCTGCCGTGTCAGTCGGAGAATCGCAGTTGTTACAAAAACTGGTTGCTGATAATAATGTTCAGATTATTGAAAAGGACATTAAAGGAGGTTTCCATTTCAACGGAAATTTTATAAATTCAGGAGACCTGGATGCAGCCCTGGACAATCTTAATGAAATAGAATACAAAACTCTTGCGGCTACTGAAAAGAGATTGATTCTTAAAATTTTGAAGACGTTTTCAACCATAAGGAATTTACAGGAAGATCAGGTACTTTCTATGCCTTTGAAGGATTAGGTTCTATTTACTGGCACATGGGTGTCAAAGCTATCGCTTGCTGTACAGGAAACTTGTCTGAGAGCCATCAAAGAAAATGCTGATATAGAAACAATTGATCGATTAGTTAAACATTACTATGATGTCAATGATGGAATCGGAGTTCATAAATCACCGCAAGTTTATGGGGCCTTCCCCTTCACGCCTTATTCACATACACCAATGCATAAAGGTGCACAGCAGCCGGGAAATGACCGGACAAGTGAAAGAAGATATTTTGACAAGAATAGGTGAATTAGGTGTAAAAATGAAAGATGGCAAATTGGTATTTGAACCACATTTACTAAGTAAGAGTGAATTTTACAAAAGGAAACAAATGCAACATTTTTTTAGCTGATGGCCGTTTAAAAATGTAATTACTAGAACCCAACAGCTTGGCATTGACAGTTTGCCAGGGCCTATTATTTATAAATCAGCCAAATCAAATAAGATTGAAGTGTACTACATCAATGGTGCTCAGGAATCTTTTTCAACTTCTGAGCTCAACGAGCAAATAAGCAGCAAGATTTCTCAGAGAACCGGGTAAATAGATCATATCAAAGTGTATTTAAATGAAAATAATCTGAGAAAATGAGCAGGTACTTTTACATCATATTATTCTTCTTGTTTCCGTTCAGCCAGACCAGTTGAAGAAAAATTACAGCTGCGACAATTTTAGGAAATCCTGATTATCAGGCAATCTGTTATGGCGGATATAGATCACCCAGCAGGGGTTGAACCATCTGTTCGAGAAAAAAGAAGATATGCGAATTTTAGCCGCAATGAAAATAAAAGTGATCAGGACTTATAATGTGCATTATAAAGAAATCGAAAACCCGTTAACAGCAATTAGAATTAAAAATGGAACAAAAAGGTTTTGAATGTATGTGATGCTGGGAGCATGGATCGACTGTAAAAATGCATGGACTTCAAATCCTCCCATTCACACCGAAGAAAGTGAACGCAATGCTGTAGAAATTGCTGAGGCAGTGGATTAGCAAATCAATATCCGGATATAATCAAAATCATAGCTGTTGGCAATGAAGCCATGGTAAACTGGGCGAGCAGTTATTTTGTAACCCCAATATCCTTTTGAAATGGGTAACCATTTTACAAAACCTTAAGAAAGAAGGAAAACTGAATAAAGAAATTTGATCACCAGCCCGACACTTTTGCATCCTGGGGCGGAGGAGGACAGGAATATCATGTTTCTGATTTGAATGAATTGATTAAAGCGGTTGATTATATTTCCATGCATACATATCCAATGCATGATAACCATTACAATCCTGTCTTTTGGGGAATCAAAGAAACCGAGCAGTCATTGACGGACAAAGATAAGATTGATGCTGCAATGTTGAGGGCAAGGGATTGTGTAATAGCTCAATATCAAAGCGTGGTGAACTATATGAAATCACTTGGTGTAAACAAGTTGTTCATATCTGAGAAACTGGCTGGCCTACAGTTTGTAATCAATTATACGGTATTCAAGGCTCAAAAGCAGTGGACGAATACAAATCAGCTCAGTATTATAAACTCATTAGGGAGGGACAAAACAGAAGGTATTCCCGTTTTTATTTTGAAGCCTTTGATGAAAACTGGAAAAACAGCGCCAACCCATTGCATTCTGAAAATCATTTTGGATTGATAGGATTTACAATCACAGGCAAAATTTGCCATCTGGAATTTGGTGGATGAGGTGTATTTAAAGGATTAACCCGAAATGAAAAGCCCATTACAAAACTTATAGTGGCAGCGAGCAATCTTTATGGAGAGATGTAGTGAGCGGAAAAAACATTAAAGAACTGATATTAACCAAACAATCATGAAAGCAGTAAATAATTTCCGATTTTTCACAACATTTCTGATCATGGCAATTCTATTGAATAGTTGTAAAGAAAATGACAATGTAACTGTTGAAGTATATGAAACTTCTAACAAGGTAAATCTACATTGAAAAAGATAGGAAGTGATTTTCGAAAGCGGAAAATCCAATCGAAATTAGAATAAATCCTGATGAAAAATTTCAGACTGTCACCGTTAGTTCGATGGTTCATTTACTGAAGCATCGGCATCCTCTTCAAGAAACTGTGTCCCGAAAACCGGGATAAAATCACCCTACAGGCCTACTTTGGTGAAGACGATGCCTAATATTCCTTAACCAGAACCCATATAAACTCCTGTGATTTTTCATTGAGAAATTATGATCATGCAATGAACCCGGTGATAAAAACCCGGTTAGCTTTTCTATTGAACCTTGATAGAAATTAAATAATACCAATGATTAAAGGTCACGGCGATGAAAAGTCCAAAGAGGGTTTCAAAATCATTAAGCTCACCATGGACTGTACCACCACATTACGAAAGATAACAATAACTGGCGGAGGGAAATTATTGCCACAATACCGAGAAATATGGACTTGCATTTTTCGAAAATATACTAATTAATATAAAAACGAAGGCATTGATATCTGGGTAAAATTGTGATAATGAACCATTAGGTATTAGAAACAACTGGGAAAGTTATGTACAAAATTTTACTCCGTAAGAGATGTACGGAGTTTGTAAAAGATTATTTCAGAATACAGTTTTGAAAAGAACGGATTGCCAAATCGTGAAAAATTGCCATATGTGATCAAAAACCGTGGCGAAGAACTGGAAAATTGGGCTAGTGTGATGTATAGACATGAGGCTTCTTCAAAGTATTTGTGAGGGATGGCTGTGCATGGGTATGCCAGCACAGCCGATTATTTCCTGTATCACTGCAACACACCCAGAAAACAGGCTCCCCATCAATATTTGATAAGTACAGAATCGTGTGTAGACGCAGAACTCCCAAATGGAAAATGATAAATGGTATGGAGCAAAGAAGCTACAGATCAGATGGATTAAAATCTGAAAAGATAAGTATCTGCATCCTAAATACGTTCCGGTATATCGCCATGCCGGTGATATTATTGGTTGTTCAATAATTGGGTTGATGAAGCTGACACAGATTGAATATGGGTACTGGATAAACAGAGTGGTTCTGAAATCCGTTTCCAAAACTGCGTACAGTTCTTCCAGTGATTGTTAACTTGAGAAAGATGAAGGTATTTCACACCACTTTATTATGTGATGGCACACTTCAGCAAAATTTATTCGTCCGGGTGCTGTTAGGATTGGCTTTGAAAATCCTGACAGCGGAAATTGATAGTTGCAGCAGCTCAAAATCACGGATCTGTGGTTGCAGTTATTTTTAATCCAACAGATAAAGTTCAAACGCTTTCAAACGCATGCATAAACATTAGAGATATTAACCTTTCGATCAGCAAGTGTTATTACAAAACTATAGTTATTGGATCTTAAATAACGGTACAATTAAAACACATTTAAAATGCCAGGCTAATAATTCAGTCTCTGATGAATAAGGTTCTCAATGGGCAAATCATTTTTGGATTAGGTATGCTGGCCAAATCAGACGTCCCTTTGCAGCCCCGGGCATTTTTATGGTGGTGTTGGTGCAGGATTTGTAAAGTTTCCCGGCTGGATGGAATTTTGTTTTTTCTGCTATTTTTTTTTGATGCGTTTACAAGATCCTGCCGCGGGTTATATATCTGATAAATAACGGATCTAAATGGGGCAGACGCAGACATTATGTATTTATCGGA
>JADJGA010000016.1 GCA_016708265.1 Saprospiraceae bacterium
ATTATCCTTGTAATTGGATGTACAAAGAATATGCGAAAGTCTTAAGCTCCCTCATATCCGAGTTTAGTAGACGTTTTTATTGATGATTTCACCGGTGATCTTGCTTATGCTGCTTTTGGTGGTTCTGATGTGAAAGCTTTCGGGTGGATGATCAGTTAAGCTATGGAGGCACAAAACGCAGTCCATGAGATTCGAGGTGCCGGATGCTAACAGTCCACAAGGATCTTATGCAGGTGGAGTATTTTTAAGCAAACCAGGCAGGAATTTATCCGGCTACAATGCTTTGACCTTTTACTTAAAAGGTTCTCAAGCTGCCACCATTGGAGTTATTGGATTAGGAAATGACTTGGCAGAATCAAATACCAAGGTCAATTTAAGCAATTTAACCGTTATAGTAACTGGAAGAAAGTTATAATACCAATACCAGATGCATCAAAACTTAATACCGAAAAAGGTCTATTTTATTACTCCGCCGACCCGGAAAATGGAAAAGGTTATGCTTTCTGGATTGATGAAGTCAGGTTTGAAAAACTGGGAATCTGGCCTATCCACAATTCATGATTCTTAGTGGCCAGGATCTGGTCAAGCACCATTTATAGGCATTACTAAATATTGGGTGGACTGACCACATCTTTCAATCTTCCAAAATGGAATCAATCAGACGGTGAATGCTGCTCCGGCATATTTTGAGTTTAAATCATCTAATCCAACTATTGCAACTGTTAATGCTTCAGGAAAAATTTCAGTTATTGGAGGGCCGGGCACTAGCGATATTACAGCTTCAGTAGGTGGTGTTGCAAAAAAGGCTCACTGAAAATAGATTCAAAAGGAACGTTTCAGTCTGCACCTATACCTAATCTCGCTTCTGTGAATGTTAGCTCAATTTTCAGCGATACTTATACTAATATTCCTGTAGATTATTACAATGGATATTGGCAGCCTTATCAAACTACTCTTTCAGCTGATTTTGAAGTCAATGGAGACCGTATTTGCACTACACGGATTTCAATTTTGCAGGAATTCAATTTAGTTCTCCTACTCTGAATGCCAGTGCGATGACCCATTTCACGCAGATATTTTCATTCCCTCGACAATAACAGGGAATACTCAGTTTAGAATAGAGCTGGTGGATAAATCAGGAGGTGGGACAGGCCTCAACACCAGAACTTTTCTGTTTCACAGTCCCAACAATGGATAAGTCTTGAAATTCCTCTTTCAAGTTTTTCAGGCTTAAGTTCACGAAACGCTTTATGGCAAATCGTTTTGTGGATGTGAATAACACAATACCTTCTTTTATGCTGATAATATATATTTTCATAAATAGATTTTAATTAGACATAAAGGCCATTGATGTTTTATCAAAAAATCCAACCAAAAGCTTAAATATGAAATCAATAAAACTTATAGAAAACAAAAGCATTCATTTCGCAATGTTTGCATTATTTCTAGTTTCAATGCTGATAACCGGATGCCAAAAAGGATGAAATTCAAAAACTGGAACAGCGAAATTGGCAATTGACATGGGTGATGAATTTGATGGTCCTGCCGGTCAATTACCAGACGGTTCCAAATGGAATTTCGACAGGTACAGGACAGAACGGATGGGGAAATCAGGAATTGCAATCTTATACAAATAAGCCACAAAAATGTCTCCGTGGATGGCAAGGTAATTTGGTACTTACTGCTATCAGTCCGGTGATAGTTATACTTCGGCAAGGATAAACACCAAGGGTTTATTTTCCCAAAATACGGTCAGTTTGAAGCGCGCCTGAAAAACTACACATGGCCCAGGTGTTTGGCCTGCTTTCTGGATGCTGGGATCAAATATTGATTCAACCCCATGGCCACAGTGTGGCGAAATTGATATCATGGAGCAAAGAGGTCAGCAACCTTCCATAACATATGGCACACTGCATGGTCCTGGATACTCCGGCGGTAATTCCATTGGCAAACCCTATTCATTAGCATCCGGAAGATTTGATACTGATTATCATATCTATGCAGTTGAATGGGGAGAAGATTATATTGATTTCTTTGTTGATAATTACTTGTTTCAGCGACTTACACCAGAAAAGCTTACAGGTGAATGGGTATATAACCAACCTTTTACATATTGTTAAATGTGGCAGTTGGAGTAATTTTGTTGGTTTTCGACATCCGAACACCTTTTCCACAATCAATGTATGTTGATTATGTAAAAGTTTATAAGCAAAACTAAGACTTTTCTTAAGCTTTGTATGATCATTTTTTCCCAATTGGTTAAGTCTTGAATGTAATTTATGGGAAAAATGCTTTTTTTTGTATTAATTGTCGATTATGTTGTTGCTATGGGTAAAAACTATAAAATTATTTTTGACCCATAGGATTTTAAGCTTTAATAACTAAATTTTGAATATTTGATATGGCCACGGATGTAAAAATAAACCTTGATTCTGTAGAAATTGATAATGAAATTTATTACAGGATATCACATGTTGATACCAGGCGTCCATTTTTCATGAGCATCGTAAGTGATTCGAACCACTGGATGTTTATTTCCAGCAACGGAGGGTTAACTGCAGGTCGAAAACAATCAGAATATGCTCTGTTTCCTTATTATACCGATGATAAAATAACCGGGTCTTCTGAAATAACCCGGAAGTAAAACTATTATTCGTGTTGCAAAAATAATGAAAATTTTTTATGGGAGCCGTTTTCGGTTCGCAGTGAAGGTCGTTTTAGGCTGAGCAGAAATCTGTATCAAAACAAATTGTGCAACAAAATACTTTTTGAAGAAATCAATCATGATCTTCAACTCTGCTTTCAATATGAATGGAGCTGCAGTAATTTGTATGGATTTGTAAGACAATCAAAACTAATTAATCTTTCCGGAGGGATAGTTGAACTACAATTGGTTGATGGCATACAGAACATCATGCCATATGGTTAGCCAACCGATTTGCAAACCACAACCAGTAATCTGGCAGATGCTTATAAACGTTCTGAACTGATTCCCCAAACAGGAATTGCCATCTATGCATTAAGTGCAATCATTGTTGATAAAGCTGAACCTGCAGAAGCATTAAAAGCAAATGTAGTTTGGAGTGCCGGTTTGGATAAACCATTGTATCTATTATCTTCCAATCAACTTCAACATTTCAGGAACAACCAATCCATCCAACAGGAAGAAGATGTAAAAGGGGAGAAAGGCGCTTATATTCTGGTTTCAACACTGAAAATTGCAGCAGGAGTAGAAAAAAAATGGATGATTGTTGCGAATGTTAATCAAAATCAGGCTGCTGTTATTGCCCTTTCTGAACAAATAAAAAATGATAAGGAACTATCTTCTAAAGTTCTTGCTGATGTAGCAGCAGGAACCTTGCATTTACAGGAGTTAACAGGTGCAGCGGATAGTTTTCAATACACAGCGGATCATTTAAAAGATACAAGGCACTACTCCAATGTATTGTTCAACATCATGCGTGGAGGTATTTTCGATAAAAACTATCAAATTGAAAAATGGGATTTTAATAATTACCTGAAAAAGGCCAGCAAGAAAGTATTTGAAGAAGCACAAACTGGTTTGACCCAACTCAACGAAATATTTTCTTTGTTTGACCTCAAAAAAATTGCCGGGCAATTCAATAATCCCGATTTCTTACGATTAGCAACCGAATATCTTCCATTGAAATTCAGTCGCAGGCATGGTGATCCCAGCCGGCCATGGAATCAATTTTCCATTAATACAAGAAGCGAAATTGATGGCTCAAAAATTTTAGATTACCAGGGTAACTGGCGTGATATATTTCAGAACTGGGAAGCATTAGCTCATTCCTATCCTGAATTTATTGATGGAATGATCTCCAAGTTTTTAAATGCTTCCACTTTTTGACGGCTATAATCCGTACAGGGTAACAAAAGATGGGTTTGACTGGGAAACTATTGAGCCGGATAATCCATGGTCCCTATATCGGTTATTGGGGTGATCATCAGATCGTCTACTTGCTGAAGTTTTTAGAATTTGCTGAGCAACATCAAGCGGGCGCTATTGAAAAAATGTTGGAATTGAACAATTTTGTCTATGCCAATGTACCGTACCGGATCAAATCATACCAGTATATTGTAAATAACCCAAAAGATACGATTGAGTTTGATCACCATAATGAAAAAATCATTAAAGAACAAATCAAACAAAAAGGTGCTGATGGTGCATTGCTTACCGTAGACGGTGATGTTTACCGTGTAAACTTTGCTGAGAAGATTTTAGCAACCATTCTTTCCAAGCTTTCCAACTTTGTGCCCGAAGGGGGCATCTGGATGAATACACAGCGTCCGGAGTGGAATGATGCCAACAATGCATTGGTAGGCAATGGAGTGTCCATGGTTACGCTTTATTATTTGCGAAGATTCCTTAAGTTATTCTTGAATGTAGTTGAAAATGCTCAATCTGAATCTGTTTCCATTTCCGCCGAGTTGCATTTGCTTTTCGCACAATTGTCAAATGTTTTCTCAAGCCATTCGGGTTTGCTGAATTCTTCAATCGACACCAAAATTAGAAAAGTTATTACAGATGCCTTAGGTAATGCAGGCAGCAATTTCAGAAATAAAATCTACGACAATGGTTTTTCGGGTAAGAAAGAGAGCCTTACCGCTGCTGAGCTTTCTGCTTTTGTAAAATCATCACTCCAATTTATTGAGCACTCTATAAAAGCCAATAAAAGAAAAGATAAATTATATCATGCTTACAACCTGCTGAGTTTTGAAAATGATGAATTGAAAATATCTTATCTCAGCGAAATGCTGGAAGGCCAGGTTGCGGTGTTAAGTTCTGAACAATTAACGGCAACTGAAAGTTTGCAATTGCTGGATGCATTAGAACAAAGTTCGCTTTACAGAAAAGATCAGAACAGCTATATACTTTATCCGAACAAAAACCTGAAAGGATTTCTTGAAAGAAATAATATCCCCTGCCGTGTCAGTCGGAGAATCGCAGTTGTTACAAAAACTGGTTGCTGATAATAATGTTCAGATTATTGAAAAGGACATTAAAGGAGGTTTCCATTTCAACGGAAATTTTATAAATTCAGGAGACCTGGATGCAGCCCTGGACAATCTTAATGAAATAGAATACAAAACTCTTGCGGCTACTGAAAAGAGATTGATTCTTAAAATTTTTGAAGACGTTTTCAACCATAAGGAATTTACAGGAAGATCAGGTACTTTCTATGCCTTTGAAGGATTAGGTTCTATTTACTGGCACATGGTGTCAAAGCTATCGCTTGCTGTACAGGAAACTTGTCTGAGAGCCATCAAAGAAAATGCTGATATAGAAACAATTGATCGATTAGTTAAACATTACTATGATGTCAATGATGGAATCGGAGTTCATAAATCACCGCAAGTTTATGGGGCCTTCCCCTTCACGCCTTATTCACATACACCAATGCATAAAGGTGCACAGCAGCCGGGAATGACCGGACAAGTGAAAGAAGATATTTTGACAAGAATAGGTGAATTAGGTGTAAAAATGAAAGATGGCAAATTGGTATTTGAACCACATTTACTAAGTAAGAGTGAATTCTTACAAAAGGAAAACAAATGCAACATTTTTTTGGCTGATGGCCGTTTAAAAAATGTATTACTAGAACCCAATAGCTTGGCATTTACAGTTTGCCAGGTGCCTATTATTTATAAATCAGCCAAATCAAATAAGATTGAAGTGTACTACATCAATGGTGCTCAGGAATCTTTTTCAACTTCTGAGCTCAACGAGCAAATAAGCAGCAAGATTTCTCAGAGAACCGGTGAAATAGATCATATCAAAGTGTATTTAAATGAAAATAATCTGAGAAAATGAGCATGTACTTTTACATCATATTATTCTTCTTTGTTTCCTGTTCAGCCAGACCAGTTGAAGAAAAAATTACAGCTGCGACAATTTTAGGAAATCCTGATTATCAGGCAATCTGTTATGGCGGATATAGAACACCCAGCAGGGACGTTGAACCATCTGTTTCAGAGATAAAAGAAGACATGCGAATTTTAGCCGCAATGAAAATAAAAGTTATAAGGACTTACAATGTGCATCATAAAGAAATCGCCAACTTGTTAACAGCAATTTCAGAATTAAAAATGGAACAAAAAGGTTTTGAAATGTATGTGATGCTGGGTGCATGGATCGACTGTAAAAATGCATGGACTTCAAATCCTCCCATTCACACCGAAGAAAGTGAACGCAATGCTGTAGAAATTGCCGAGGCTGTGCGATTAGCAAATCAATATCCGGATATAATCAAAATCATTGCTGTTGGCAATGAAGCCATGGTAAACTGGGCGAGCAGTTATTTTGTAACTCCCAATATCATTTTGAAATGGGTAAATCACTTACAAAACCTTAAGAAAGAAGGAAAACTGAATAAAGAAATTTGGATCACCAGCTCTGACAATTTTGCATCCTGGGGTGGAGGAGGACAGGAATATCATGTTTCTGATTTGAATGAATTGATTAAAGCGGTTGATTATATTTCCATGCATACATATCCAATGCATGATACCCATTACCATCCTGTCTTTTGGGGAATCAAAGAAACCGAGCAGTCATTGACGGACAAAGACAAGATTGATGCTGCAATGTTGAGGGCAAGGGATTATGCAATAGCTCAATACCAAAGTGTGGTGAACTATATGAATTCACTTGGTGTAAAAAAGCCGGTTCATATCGGCGAAACCGGCTGGGCTACAGTTTGTAATCAATTATACGGTATTCAAGGCTCAAAAGCAGTGGACGAATACAAATCAGCTCAGTATTATAAACTCATTCGGGAGTGGACAAATAAAGAAGGTATTTCCTGTTTTTATTTTGAAGCCTTTGATGAAAACTGGAAAAACAGCGCCAACCCATTGCATTCTGAAAATCATTTTGGATTGATAGATTTACAATCACAGGCAAAATTTGCCATCTGGAATTTGGTGGACGAGGGTGTATTTAAAGGATTAACCCGAAATGAAAAGCCCATTACAAAAACTTATAGTGGCAGCGAGCAATCCTTATGGACAGATGTAGTTGTGCCGAAAAAAATATTAAAGAACTGATATTAACCAAACAATCATGAAAGCAGTTAATAATCTTCGATTTTTCACAATAATTCTGATCATGGCAATTTCATTGAATAGTTGTAAAGAAAATGATAATGTAACTGTTGAAGTATATGAAACTTCTGCACAGGGTAATTCATTGAAAAAGATAGAAGCGATTTCGAAAGCGGAAAATCCAATCGAAATTAGAATAAATCCCGATGAAAAATTTCAGACCATCACCGGATTTGGTGGTTCATTTACTGAAGCATCTGCCTCCCTGCTCAAGAAATTAAGCCCCGAAAACAGGGATAAAATTTTACAGGCCTACTTTGGTGAAGATGGCGCCCGTTATTCTTTAACCAGAACACATATAAACTCCTGTGATTTTTCATTGAGCAATTATGCTTATGCGATGAAACCCGGTGATAAAAACCTGGACAGCTTTTCTATTGAACCTGATAGAAATGATTTAATACCGATGATTAAAGCAGCGATGAAAATATCCAAAGAGGGTTTCAAAATTATTTCCTCTCCCTGGACTGCACCACCATGGATGAAAGATAACAATGACTGGCGTGGAGGAAAACTATTGCCAAAATACCGAGATACATGGGCTTTGTATTTTTCAAAATATATCAGTGAATATAAAAAGGAAGGCATTGATATCTGGGGTGTAACCGTGGAGAATGAACCATTAGGTAATGGCAACAACTGGGAAAGCATGTACTTTACTCCGGAAGAGATGACGGAGTTTGTAAAAGATTATCTGGGGCCACATTTTGAAAAGAATGGATTGTCAACCGTGAAAATTCTGGGTTACGATCAAAACCGCGGCGAGGAACTGGAAAAGTGGGCTAATGTGATGTATAGTGATGAGGCTTCTTCAAAATATTTTGCAGGTATGGCTGTGCATTGGTATGCCAGTACCTACGATTATTTCCCCGCATCACTACAACACACTCATAAACTGGCTCCCACTAAATATTTGATCAATACAGAATCATGCGTAGATGCAGAAATTCCCAAATGGAAAGATGATAAATGGTACTGGAGCAAAGAAGTAACAGACTGGGGATGGGATTGGGCACCTGAAAAAGATAAGTATCTGCATCCTAAATACGTTCCGGTATATCGCTATGCCGGTGATATTATTGGTTGTCTTAACAATTGGGTTGATGGCTGGATAGACTGGAATATGGTACTGGATAAACAGGGAGGCCCCAACTGGTTTAAAAACTGGTGTACAGCTCCAGTGATTGTTGACCCTGAGAAAGATGAAGTGTATTTCACTCCACTGTATTATGTGATGGCACACTTCAGCAAATTTATTCGTCCGGGTGCCGTGAGGATTGGTTTTGAAAATCCTGACAGCGAATTGATGATTACGGCAGCTCAAAATCCCGATGGATCTGTGGCTGTAGTTATTTTTAATCCAACAGATAAAGTTCAAACGCTTAAATTAAGCATAAACAATAGAGATATTAACCTTTCGATCAGTGCGAAAGCATTACAAACTATAGTTATCAGATCTTAAATAACGTACAATTAAAACACTTTAAAATGTCAAATAATAATTCAGTCTCGATTAATAAGGTTCCAATGGGGCAAAAACTTGCTTTTGGATTAGGTATGCTGGCCAACCAGATGTTTCCTGCAGCCCTGGGCATTTTTATGGTGGTGTTGGTGCAGGATTTAAAGTTTCCCGGCTGGATGTGGGGAATTTTGTTTTTTCTGCCAAGAGTATTTGATGCGTTTACAGATCCTATTATGGGTTATATATCTGATAACACCCGATCTAAATGGGGAAGACGCAGACATTATGTATTTATCGGAGCCATCATGATGGGAATTTCCTTTGTAGTCATGTGGCAATTATACCGGGAAAACGGTGTAATGTTCAATTTCATTTTTTTCCTTTTATGGTCATTTATTTTCTACCTGGGTTTAACACTTTTTAGCGTTCCGTATGTGGCTATGGGATATGAAATGAGTGATGATTTTCATGAACGAACAAGTATTATGGCGGTTGCTCAATGGATTGGGCAATGGGCATGGGTTATTGCACCCTGGTTCTGGGTAGTTATGTACGATCCAAAATGGTTTCCCAATGCGGATACGGCTACCAGAACGCTGGCCATATGGGTAGGGGTTTCCTGTATGATACTGGCAATGATTCCGGCCATTTTTATTAAAAGCAAGTCAACTAAAAATGATACAAGTTTAAAGTCTCTCACCATCAAAACAATTGGAGGCAGTTTAATAGAAATTCTTAAAAGTTTCAAAGAAGCTTTTCTTATTAAACCCTTCAGGAAACTTTGTATTGCCACCTTCCTGATTTTTAATGCGTTTAATACTGTTGCCGGGTTTACTTTTTTTATAGTTGTTTACTACCTTTTTAATGGAAATTCAGCAGAGGCTGGTATATGGCCAACCCTTTTTGGAAGTGTAGGTGCTTTAGCCACCACTTTTGTTGTAATACCAATAGTGGCCTGGATGGCAAAAAAAATTGAGAAAAAGAGAGCTTTTCTGATTTGCCAGGCTATTTCTCTTTTCGGATATATATTGTTTTGGTTTCTTTTTGTTCCAGGCAAACCCTATATGTTTTTGTTTGCCTTACCTTTTTTCTCCTTTGGCATTGGCAGTTTGTTTACATTAATGATGTCCATGACAGCTGATGTTTGCGATATGGATGAGCTGACTTCAGGAAAACGAAGAGAAGGGATCTTCGGTGCCATTTACTGGTGGATGGTGAAATTTGGTTTTGCCATTGCAGGGTTATTAACCGGTCTTATTATGTCACTGGTAGGATTTGACGCAAGTGCAGCAACACAAACAGAAGGCGCAGTTACCGGCTTGAGGTTATTTTTTTCAGGCATCCCGATCCTGGGAACATTGGGGGCTATGTGGGTGATGTGGAATTATGATCTAACCGAGAAAAAGGCAAATGAGATAAAACAAGTATTAGCATCAAGAAAAACTCCGGCAAAAAAACAATCATCTGCTTATATTCCGGGCAAACTGATTTCATTAAGTGGAAACGCTTTAAATACGATTACCGGCTTAAACTTAAGTTCAAAAAATGAAACCGAAATCCGGCTACAGTTAACAGCGTTATTAAATAACGGCATACATGGATTATGCTTTAGCCCCTATGCAGAAGGCCAGGATACAGGCGATTCTTTATCAGAAACACAAATTATCAGAAGACTTGATATAGTTACTCCTCACACTAAATGGATAAGATCCTTCTCCTGTACCAACGGAAATGAACTGATTCCTGAAATTGCCCGCCAAAAAGAATTAAAAACCCTGGTAGGAGCCTGGATTAGTAATGATAAGGAAAGGAATGAAAAGGAAATCCAATCGCTTATTAATTTGGCAAAGGCGGGTTTTGTAGATATTGCTGCAGTAGGTAATGAAGTGTTGCATCGGGAAGAAATTACAGAGCAGGAATTATTAAATTATATAAACAGGGTAAGGCAAGCTTTGCCGGCATCCATTCCGGTTGGATACGTAGATGCATATTATCAGTTTCTGAACAGACCGGCTTTGACCGATGTATGCGATATTATATTAGCCAACTGTTATCCATTCTGGGAAGGTGCAAACAACCTGTATGCAATTTCCTATATAGATAATATGATGGAGTTAACACAAAAGGCAACCAACGGAAAAAAAGTAATTGTAACAGAAACAGGCTGGCATACCACAGGACAAACAGTGGAAGCCGCTGAACCATCCATGCTTAATGCGATGAAGTATTTTATAGCCGTTCAGGAATGGGCAAATAGTAAAAATATTGAGTTGTTTTACTTCTCATCATTTGATGAAAGCTGGAAAGTAAAAGAAGAAGGAGCAGTTGGTGCCCGTTGGGGAATATGGGATAAAGACGATAAACTTAAATTTTAAAACCTATAACTATGACATACAGAAGTGACCATTTACTTTCTCTGCGACCTCAATCCGAAGGCAGCTATGTGGCAGGTGAATCAGAAGAAACATTAAAAGACTTATTTGCTGAAATATTGCAGAACGGTGTGCATGGCTTTTGTTTCAGTTTGTACGAAGAAGGGCAAAAGCCGGGTGATATTATTTCAGAAGCACAGGTAAGACGGCGCATGGAACTATTAAAGCCGCATACAAAATGGGTTCGTTCATTTTCCTGCACAGAAGGAAATGAATGGATACCCAAAGTAGCCAAAAACCTTGGCATAAAATCATTGGTCGGTGCATGGCTAGGCAATGATGATGAAATCAATCAGCGTGAAATCGCAGGTTTAATAAAATTAGCAAAGGAGGGACTGGTGGATATTGCTGCCGTAGGCAATGAAGTATTGTACCGTAAAGATTTAACCGAAGAACAACTGATAGACTTCATTAAAAAAGTGAAAGCAGAAATTCCAGATATACCGGTAGCGTATGTGGATGCATATTATGAATTTTCTCACAGGCCTGCAATCACTGAGTTGTGTGATGTAATACTTTGCAATTGTTATCCGTTTTGGGAAGGATGTCCGTTTGAAAACTCCTTGGACTATATGAAGGCAATGTATCATCAGGCAAAAGCAGCAGGTAATGGTAAAGAAGTAATCATTACTGAAACCGGTTGGCCAAGCAAGGGTGAAAGTTTGCAGGGCTCTGTCCCATCCATAAAAGCTGCAAGAGATTATTTTATCAATACACAATTATGGTCGGCCAATGAGAATATCCCGATATTTTATTTTTCTTCATTTGATGAATCGTGGAAAGTGGGTGCTGAAGGAGTAGTTGGTGCATATTGGGGAATTTGGGATAAGAATGAAAAACTAAAATTCTGAAATGGATAGTTTTAAGAGATTAGGACTGCCTTATGGTAATGGGATTTGCTATTCAGGTTTCAGGGAAGGACAGTATCCCGGTGGAATTTGTCCCTCTTATGAAGAAGTTAAAGAGGATTTACTGATTCTGAAAAATAATTGGAAATACCTTCGGCTGTATGATTGTGATGAACACGGAGAAACAGTTTTGGAAGTTATAAGAAAAGAGAAACTGGATTTCAAAGTCATGATGGGAGCTTTCATAGAAGCCGAATTGAACAATTTTGGTTGCCCGTGGGGAGGCGGTGTTTTTCCGGAAGATCATTTGAAATTGAATCGCAGCAACAATATAAAAAAAATTAAAAAGCTGATTGATATTGGAAATAAGTACCAGGATATTATTTTTTCGCTTTCAGTAGGAAATGAAGCTTGCGTGGATTGGACAGACCACTATGTTTCTGTGAGCAATGTAATAGAATATGTGAAAATGGTTAAGAAATCAACATGGCAACCCGTTACTTTTTGTGAAAATTATGTGCCCTGGTTACATAAATTAGAACCTTTGGCTGAGCTTATTGATTTTATTTCCATTCATACCTATCCTGTCTGGGAATACAAACATATTCACGAATCTCTTGAATATACCATAGACAATTATTATGCTGTGGTTCAAAAATATCCGGATATTCCTGTTGTAATTACTGAAGCAGGCTGGTCTACAAATTCCAACGGTAAAGGCATAGATCCCGGAATTGTAAATGAGGAGAATCAGAAAATATATTATGATGACCTCATGAATTGGACAAATACTGAAAATATTCTTACATTTGTTTTCGAAGCATTTGATGAAGAATGGAAAGGATCTCCTGAACCTTTGGAACCTGAAAAACACTGGGGATTATTCAAAGGTGACAGGACACCAAAAAAAGCTGTACGTGATTTAATAATAAAGCCAGAGCGTATTGATATTGCTTTGTGAATTGATTAATTTTTTAAAACTTAAAATTCATTATTATGAAAAACTTTTTTATTCTTTTGATGATGCTTGGGCTATCATCGTGGAGTTCAGCTCAAAATGCACCGATCACTTTTGAAACAGGTGAGTATGGTGCCAACTGGAGCTGGAACGTTTTTGAAAACAATACCAATCCGCCTCTGGAAATAATTGCCAATCCGGACCCAAATGGTATTAACACTTCTGCAAAAGTTGCAAAATTTACAGCTTTGCAAGCCGGTCAACCCTGGGCAGGTTGCGAATCCCTGCAAGGGGTAGATTTGGGTACTTTTCAGTGGAATGATAGTAACCGTATCGTAAAAATTATGGTCTGGAAATCTGTTATCAGCAATGTAGGTATTAAGTTTGACACAGAAACCGGATGGTCTCAGGGTGAAATAAAAGTTTCAAATACCCTTGTAAATCAATGGGAAGAATTAAGTTTTGACTTTTCTAACTTTATTAATCCTCCTGCAGGGAATGGTACTTTAGGAAGAATTATTGTATTCCCTGATTTTAATCTGGCAGGCAGAACTCAGGATAATGTGGCGTATTTTGATAATATTACTTTTAGTGCAGGTGGAGCACCTCCAATAGAGCCAACTGTTCCTGCTCCAATCCCCCCAGCAAGAAATGCCGCTGATGTTGTTTCAATCTTCAGTGGTGCTTATGCTGATG